>NZ_WKJC01000009.1 GCF_009674675.1 Kangiella sp. HZ709 | reverse complement strand
GGATTTCACCGAGGGACCTGCTCGAACCGTCGGGCGACTCGTTCCCCTGTCCCGCACGCATTCGTGCGTCTGCCTCCGCCTCGGTCAACCCGCGTTTCACGTCAACAGCTGTCATTCGTCGTTCTTTCGGTTCAAGCCTTGGTCATGACCCGCCGTCAGCGCAGCCGTCTCGTCCGACAAATCTATCCTGCGGCCACTGGAGAGAAGCGGGGAATCCTTTGCTTGACGATAGGCCCTACGCGAGCCATTCACAGGCCAAAACGAACAATGACCGAGAACCCAAAGGATTCTCGGTCATTATGCTTCGATACTCGTGCGCAAGGGGGGACTTGAACC
>NZ_WKJC01000008.1 GCF_009674675.1 Kangiella sp. HZ709 | reverse complement strand
GAACGCGGTCGCTAAGTCGCCGCCGTCACCGCCTAAGGTGTCGTTACCCGCAACCGAAGCGCCGGTAATCGAGCCGTCTTCTGCCAACGTATTGCTGTCAGCGGTCGCCGTTGGCGTGTCATCCACCGCCGTCACCGTAATGGTTACGGTCGCGATGTCCGTGTCGCCATCAGCATCGGTGATGATGTAAGTGAAGCTGTCGGTGCCGTTGAAGTTCGCATCCGGGCTGTAGTCGTAACTTCCGTCAGCATTGAAGGTCAAGGTGCCGTTAGACACGTCGGTATCCAAGCTGAACGCGGTCGCTAAGTCGCCGCCGTCACCGCCTAAGGTGTCGTTACCCGCAACCGAAGCGCCGGTA
>NZ_WKJC01000007.1 GCF_009674675.1 Kangiella sp. HZ709 | reverse complement strand
GCGACCGTAACCATTACGGTGACGGCGGTGGATGACACGCCAACGGCGACCGATGACAGCAATACGGTGGCAGAATACGGCTCGATTACCGGCGCTTCGGTTGCGGGTAACGACACCTTAGGCGGTGACGGCGGCGACTTAGCGACCGCGTTCAGCTTGGATACCGACGTGTCTAACGGCACCTTGACCTTCAATGCTGACGGCAGTTACGACTACAGCCCGGATGCGAACTTCAACGGCACCGACAGCTTCTCTTACATCATCACCGATGCTGATGGCGACACGGACATCGCGACCGTAACCATTACGGTGACGGCGGTGGATGACACGCCAACGGCGACCGATGACAGCAAGACGGTGGCAGAA
>NZ_WKJC01000006.1 GCF_009674675.1 Kangiella sp. HZ709 | reverse complement strand
ACGGTGACGGCGGTGGATGACACGCCAACGGCGACCGATGACAGCAATACGGTGGCAGAAGACGGCTCGATTACCGGCGCTTCGGTTGAGGGTAACGACACCTTAGGCGGTGACGGCGGCGACTTAGCGACCGCGTTCAGCTTGGATACCGACGTGTCTAACGGCACCTTGACCTTCAATGCTGACGGCAGTTACGACTACAGCCCGGATGCGAACTTCAACGGCACCGACAGCTTCACTTACATCATCACCGATGCTGATGGCGACACGGACATCGCGACCGTAACCATTTCGGTGACGGCGGTGGATGACACGCCAACGGCGACCGATGACAGCAATACGGTGGCAGAAGACGGCTCGATTACCGG
>NZ_WKJC01000005.1 GCF_009674675.1 Kangiella sp. HZ709 | reverse complement strand
CTATGGTGTTTTCAATGTTGGTACCTAATATGATTGGTCTATTTTTGCTTCGTAAGAAAGTAGCTTTAGAATTGTCAAAATATCAATTGCTAATTAAGAAGACCTTAAAGCGAAAAGTCTAAAGCGTCATCATCCACGAACGTTGCAAGCGCTTGAATTTTTTGAGCTCACTTTGAAGAATAGGTAAGAAATCTTTTCCATTACTATTACAGTGCTGTAGACGATTACAGTTAAGATGTAAACGATGAGTTAAGCGTTCTATAGAATCTAGATGTTTATGTTTTTTATCTGAAAAACGCTCGGCCTGAGCTTTTTCTATTTCGGGAGCTAAAGATTCAGATTGTTGAATGATATCTCCAGAAAAATAAATATCTGCATCTTCTGTACCGTC
>NZ_WKJC01000004.1 GCF_009674675.1 Kangiella sp. HZ709 | reverse complement strand
CGCGATGTCCGTGTCGCCATCAGCATCGGTGATGATGTAAGTGAAGCTGTCGGTGCCGTTGAAGTTCGCATCCGGGCTGTAGTCGTAACTGCCGTCAGCATTGAAGGTCATGGTGCCGTTAGACACGTCGGTATCCAAGCTGAACGCGGTCGCTAAGTCGCCGCCGTCACCGCCTAAGGTGTCGTTACCCGCAACCGAAGCGCCGGTAATCGAGCCGTCTTCTGCCACCGTATTGCTGTCATCGGTCGCCGTTGGCGTGTCATCCACCGCCGTCACCGTAATGGTTACGGTCGCGATGTCCGTGTCGCCATCAGCATCGGTGATGATGTAAGTGCAGCTGTCGGTGCCGTTGAAGTTCGCATCCGGGCTGTAGTCGTAACTGCCGTCAGCATTGAAGGTCAAGGTGCCGTTAG
>NZ_WKJC01000003.1 GCF_009674675.1 Kangiella sp. HZ709 | reverse complement strand
TTTTAAATAAGCGCTTGGCGATGACCTACTCTCACATGGGGAAGCCCCACACTACCATCGGCGATGAGTCGTTTCACTTCTGAGTTCGGCAAGGGATCAGGTGGTTCCAACTCTCTATGGTCGCCAAGCAAAAAACTTTGGGTATTTATGCTTGAAACAAGTCCAATCAAGTAGAAGCTAATAAATCAGTTCGAGTCTAAATTCGTACGCGATGTGTCCATCATGTCTTCGTTAAAATATAGTTATTTGACTATCACTTACATGGTCGGCTAAAACCACTTGGGTGTTATATAGTCAAGCCTCGCGAGCAATTAGTACAAGTTAGCTTAATGCCTCGCAGCACTTCCACACCTTGCCTATCAACGTCGTAGTCTACAACGGCTCTTCGGAGGACTTAAAGTCCTAGGGATATCTAATCTTAGAGGGGGCTTCCCGCTTAGATGCTTTCAGCGGTTATCCTGTCCGAACATAGCTACCCGGCAATGCCACTGGCGTGACAACCGGAACACCAGAGGTTCGTCCACTCCGGTCCTCTCGTACTAGGAGCAGCTCTCTTCAAATATCCAACGCCCACGGCAGATAGGGACCGAACTGTCTCACGACGTTCTGAACCCAGCTCGCGTACCTCTTTAAATGGCGAACAGCCATACCCTTGGGACCGGCTACAGCCCCAGGATGAGATGAGCCGACATCGAGGTGCCAAACACTACCGTCGATATGAACTCTTGGGTAGTATCAGCCTGTTATCCCCGGAGTACCTTTTATCCGTTGAGCGATGGCCCTTCCATACAGAACCACCGGATCACTATGACCTACTTTCGTACCTGCTCGACGTGTCTGTCTCGCAGTTAAGCTGGCTTATGCCATTGCACTAACCTCCTGATTTCCGACCAGGATTAGCCAACCTTCGTGCTCCTCCGTTACTCTTTGGGAGGAGACCGCCCCAGTCAAACTACCCACCACACACTGTCCTCGATCCGGATAACGGACCTAAGTTAGAACTCAAAACATACAAGGCTGGTATTTCAAGGTTGACTCCACTCATACTGGCGTACAAGTTTCAAAGTCTCCCAGCTATCCTACACATGCAGGCTCTAAGTCCAGTGTGAAGCTGTAGTAAAGGTTCACGGGGTCTTTCCGTCTAGCCGCGGGTACACAGCATCTTCACTGCGATTTCAATTTCACTGAGTCTCGGGTGGAGACAGTGTGGCCGTCGTTACGCCATTCGTGCAGGTCGGAACTTACCCGACAAGGAATTTCGCTACCTTAGGACCGTTATAGTTACGGCCGCCGTTTACCGGGGCTTCGATCAAGAGCTTCGCATACGCTAACCCCATCAATTAACCTTCCGGCACCGGGCAGGCGTCACACCCTATACGTCCACTTTCGTGTTTGCAGAGTGCTGTGTTTTTGATAAACAGTCGCAGCCACCTGGTATCTTCGACCGGCCTCAGCTCAGGGAGCAAGTCCCATCACCAAAGCCGGCGCACCTTCTCCCGAAGTTACGGTGCCATTTTGCCTAGTTCCTTCACCCGAGTTCTCTCAAGCGCCTTAGTATTCTCTACCTGACCACCAGTGTTGGTTTGGGGTACGATCGGTGTATATCTGAAGTTTAGAAGATTTTCCTGGAAGCATGGCATCAACTACTTCATCCCCTTGGGGACTCGTCATCAATCCTCAGCCTTAGGAACCCGGATTTGCCTAAGTTCCCAGCCTACAACCTTAAACGCGGACAACCAAGCGCCGCGCTAGTTTAGCCTTCTCCGTCTCTCCATCACAATATACACCGGTTCAGGAATATTAACCTGATTCCCATCGACTACGCATCTCTGCCTCGCCTTAGGGGTCGACTCACCCTGCTCTGATTAGCATCGAACAGGAAACCTTGGTCTTCCGGCGTGCGGGTTTTTCACCCGCATTAACGTTACTCATGTCAGCATTCGCACTTCTGATACCTCCAGCATACCTCCCGGTACACCTTCAACGGCTTACAGAACGCTCCTCTACCATGCATACAAGTATGCATCCGCAGCTTCGGTGGTATGTTTAGCCCCGTTACATCTTCCGCGCAGGCCGACTCGACTAGTGAGCTATTACGCTTTCTTTAAAGGATGGCTGCTTCTAAGCCAACCTCCTAGCTGTCTAAGCCTTCCCACATCGTTTCCCACTTAACATACACTTTGGGACCTTAGCTGGCGGTCTGGGTTGTTTCCCTTTCCACGACGGACGTTAGCACCCGCCGTGTGTCTCCCGCGATTGTACTCCTGGGTATTCGGAGTTTGCATCGGGTTGGTAAGTCGGGATGACCCCCTAGCCGAAACAGTGCTCTACCCCCCAGGGTAAGACGCGAGGCTCTACCTAAATAGATTTCGAGGAGAACCAGCTATCTCCCGGTTTGATTAGCCTTTCACTCCAATCCACAGTTCATCCCCTCATTTTGCAACATAAGTGGGTTCGGTCCTCCAGTAAGTGTTACCTCACCTTCAACCTGACCATGGATAGATCACCGGGTTTCGGGTCTACCTCCAGCAACTAAACGCCCTATTAAGACTCGGTTTCCCTACGGCTCCCCTAAACGGTTAACCTTGCTACTGAAGAGTAAGTCGCTGACCCATTATACAAAAGGTACGCAGTCACCAGACTAAATCTGGCTCCCACTGCTTGTAAGCATGCGGTTTCAGGATCTATTTCACTCCCCTCACAGGGGTTCTTTTCGCCTTTCCCTCACGGTACTGGTTCACTATCGGTCGACAGAGAGTATTTAGCCTTGGAGGATGGTCCCCCCATGTTCAGTCAAGATATCACGTGTCCCGACCTACTCGATTTCACTTCAAATGCGCTTTCGTGTACGGGGCTATCACCCTGTATCGCTGGACTTTCCAGACCATTCCACTAACACATAAGAAGCTTAAGGGCTAATTCCCGTTCGCTCGCCGCTACTAAGGAAATCTCGTTTGATTTCTGTTCCTACGGGTACTTAGATGTTTCAGTTCCCCGCGTTCGCCTCTTTAACCTATGTATTCAGTTAAAGATAACCAGCTTATACTGGCTGGGTTTCCCCATTCGGAAATCCCGGGATATAACGTTTGTTGTCAACTCCCCCGGGCTTATCGCAGACTACCACGTCCTTCATCGCCTTCTGTCGCCAAGGCATCCACCGCATGCTCTTAGTCACTTGACTATATAACCCCAAATAGTCTTCGATCACCTCAATCAATTAGGCCTTTTGTATATAGCCCTAACTAACCTCAGCAATCACCACTTGGTACACTCAAATAACCGTATTTCGTGTTGCCAGTTCCGACTTCGAACTAACAACGCCAACATGATGAATACAAATTCGCTTACAAATTTAAAAAACTCTTTTGTTACTCATTTATTACTTTAGCTTCTACCTAATTGTTAAAGAACTCGTTCTGGTATAAATACCCAGAGATATAAGCTCTCTTATATCTCTAAATACTTTAAACAATCGGAATGAAAATGGTGGAGCTAAGCAGGATCGAACTGCTGACCTCCTGCGTGCAAGGCAGGCGCTCTCCCAGCTGAGCTATAGCCCCATTTTGGATTCAGATAAGCTTTTTGCTGTTAGGCGCGGCGGATAGAAGGGAAATTTGCTACCAGCAAATGACCGAGTATCCAACAAAGCATAAAAGCAAAATTGGTAGGTCTGGGCAGACTTGAACTGCCGACCTCACCCTTATCAGGGGTGCGCTCTAACCAGCTGAGCTACAGACCTATATCTGTCTTGTTACAGACATACAGCCTGAACAACCGATTGTTCCAGATAGTAAGACAATTTGTGTGAACACTTGACGATAAAAACATCGTTGTCGTTAAGGAGGTGATCCAGCCGCAGGTTCCCCTACGGCTACCTTGTTACGACTTCACCCCAGTCATCAACCACACCGTGGTAACCGCCCTATGTTAAGCTAGCTACTTCTGGTGCAATCAACTCCCATGGTGTGACGGGCGGTGTGTACAAGGCCCGGGAACGTATTCACCGTGGCATTCTGATCCACGATTACTAGCGATTCCGACTTCATGCACTCGAGTTGCAGAGTGCAATCCGGACTACGAACAGCTTTATGAGATTAGCTCCCCCTCGCGGGTTGGCAACCCTCTGTACTGCCCATTGTAGCACGTGTGTAGCCCAGGTCGTAAGGGCCATGATGACTTGACGTCGTCCCCACCTTCCTCCGGTTTGTCACCGGCAGTCTCCTTAGAGTTCTCAACTTAATGTTAGCAACTAAGGACAAGGGTTGCGCTCGTTACGGGACTTAACCCAACATCTCACGACACGAGCTGACGACAGCCATGCAGCACCTGTCACAGAGTTCCCGAAGGCACGAATCTATCTCTAGAAACTTCTCTGGATGTCAAGACCTGGTAAGGTTCTTCGCGTTGCATCGAATTAAACCACATGCTCCACCGCTTGTGCGGGCCCCCGTCAATTCATTTGAGTTTTAACCTTGCGGCCGTACTCCCCAGGCGGTCAACTTATCGCGTTAGCTACGCCACTAAGTATTTTAATATACCCAACAGCTAGTTGACATCGTTTACGGCGTGGACTACCAGGGTATCTAATCCTGTTCGCTACCCACGCTTTCGCACCTCAGTGTCAGTATCAGTCCAGGGAGTCGCCTTCGCCACTGATGTTCCTTCAGATCTCTACGCATTTCACCGCTACACCTGAAATTCCACTCCCCTCTACCGTACTCTAGTTATCCAGTCTCAAATGCAGTTCCCAGGTTGAGCCCAGGGCTTTCACATCTGACTTAAATAACCACCTACGCGCGCTTTACGCCCAGTAATTCCGATTAACGCTTGCACCCTCCGTATTACCGCGGCTGCTGGCACGGAGTTAGCCGGTGCTTCTTCTATAGGTAACGTCACAGTCAGCAGGTATTAACTACTAACCTTTCCTCCCTATTGAAAGTGCTTTACAACCCGAAGGCCTTCTTCACACACGCGGTATTGCTGGATCAGGCTTGCGCCCATTGTCCAATATTCCCCACTGCTGCCTCCCGTAGGAGTCTGGGCCGTGTCTCAGTCCCAGTGTGGCTGATCATCCTCTCAGACCAGCTACAGATCGTCGCCTTGGTGAGCCATTACCCCACCAACAAGCTAATCTGACGCAGACTCATCAAATAGCGAAAGCATATAAATAGAGGCCTCCTTTACACCATAGTGCACATGCGGTATTAATCAGAATTTCTTCTGGCTATCCCCCACTACTCGGTAGATTTCTACGTGTTACTCACCCGTCCGCCACTCGTCAGCCAGAGCAAGCTCTGCTGTTACCGTTCGACTTGCATGTGTTAAGCATACCGCCAGCGTTCAATCTGAGCCATGATCAAACTCTTCAGTTTAAAGTTTTTTCGAGATCGGAATAGATCTCTAATCTTTTGCTCAATGAATCACCAACTTATTAAAAATAAATCAATTAATCGAATTAATTTTAGGGTGTTGGTCACTTCATTGATAATGCGATGCATTACCTATCAAGTGCCCACACAAATTGTCTTACAAACTTTTAAAGAACGTCTTGGC
>NZ_WKJC01000002.1 GCF_009674675.1 Kangiella sp. HZ709 | reverse complement strand
TTGGCGACCATAGAGAGTTGGAACCACCTGATCCCTTGCCGAACTCAGAAGTGAAACGACTCATCGCCGATGGTAGTGTGGGGCTTCCCCATGTGAGAGTAGGTCATCGCCAAGCGCTTATTTAAAACCCCGTTCGTAAGGACGGGGTTTTTTTATGCCTAAATGAAATAAATAGAAAAATAGTTTATGCTAATTTTGAAATACGTAACAATTTGGGGAATACATTATGTCTGTTTCAATTTTAGATTTATGGTTAGCAATTTTATTAGCAGGTTTTTTTTGTTGGATTGTCAGCGCTTTAATTCACATGTTCATCAAATACCACAATGCTGACTATAAAAAATTAGCCAACGAAGATGCAGTGTCTGATGTGATACGACAGGGAAGTCCTGCGCCTGGTCTATATCACTTACCACATTGTAATGATATGAATGAAATGGCAAAGCCTGAAATGCAAGAGCGATTTAAGAAAGGTCCAATTGCTATGATCAGTGTTTTTCCTAATGGTTTGCCGCCAATGGGAAAATTATTAATGCAGCAATTACTCTTTTTTATCTTTTCTTCCATGCTTATTGGGTATGTTGCATCTTTAGCTTTTCCAGTTGGGGCAGACTACATGCAAGTATTTCGGTTAGTAATGGCAGTAGCTTTTATTGCCTATGGTGTAGGTAATATTCCATATAGTGTTTGGTATGGACACCCTTGGTCAAATTGTATGAGATTTTTGATTGATGCAGCTATTTATGCAAGTGTGACCGCCGGTACTTTTGCTTGGTTATGGCCACAAGCCTAGACGTAACTTATTGAAAAATTGATTAAGCCGGTATTAGTCCGGCTTTTTTGTAACTAATCATTAATAAAATCCATCAATATATTTAATATGGTTTATATTTAAACAATATTTCTTGAATTTCAAGGACCAAACAAGGTGGTATTTATGAGTACTTATAGATTCATTGTTCTTTTGGTGACGATGGTATCAATTGATCATGCCATTGCAGATGCTCCCCTTTTAATGAAGGATATTTCAGCATCTCAACTTTATACTGATAAAGAGATCCAACAGCAAACAGCAATAGCTGATGCTAATCAAAAATCCCAATTAACCATTTTGCAACAAGAGTTTTTAACCTTTAAAAATATTAATCAACTCGATATTAAAAAACTCACCAAGCAAGATTTTGCTCTACTAGATAGTGCCATACAATATCAATCCAAAGCTTTTAAGAAGCACACTGAAGGGCCCTTGCCAATTGCTATTTTTGACATTGCCAGTGCTGCAAAATTTAAACTAAAGCAGCACCATGTTTGGCTTAAATCACAAACTTTAGAAAATTTATATCGCTCAGATTGGAGTGGCTTTAAAAAACGTTTCCTAGAATCAGAAGATGTCTTGTCAGTCAGTGAGCAAGCAGCAAAGTTAGAGTTAGTAAAAAAATTAACTACTAAAGAAACTTTGTTTTTAGCAGAGCAGTTAATGAATTCGCGTAGTTTTCAAGATCCTTTACTAATAGAAGTCATTCTTCAGTCAAAAAATATCGATTATTTAGGTTTACTTTTAAACAAATTACAAACCCCCATAGCTCATCAAATAATTAAGGAAAATATATCTCAGCTTGAAAAATCAAAGCAGGCAGAATTGTTAAAATCAGTAATAGAAAGCAATCAGTACTTAGCATCACAAGCATTAAATCAGTATGCAAAATTGCCCAACGGTTATCGCTCAAAGAGTTGGTTAGCCTCTAAGTTGAAAGACAAGCATTTAGGCGCCAGTGTGGCTATGGCTATAGCACAAAGCAACGATCCTCTAAGGTATGAGGAGCTATCCGCAATAGTGACTAATCAAAAATCTAAAAGAGTGGAAGTGGCTAATGCGTTACTTGCCTTAAGGTTTGCTAAAAATGAAGTGGCAGATGAGCATTTAAAAAAGTTAGTTGAAGGCAAATATATTCGCTTTGATGATATGCAACAGGAGGCTCAAAGATGGTTAAAATAATTAAGAAATCTGCCATAGCTTGCTTAGCAGCCTTATTACCTTTTAGCGTAAGTTCTGAGGTATTAACCTATACCGAAAATACCAACTCTAATACGCAAATTGCTTTTGGTTATCCCTTGCCTATTCCCATAGATTCTATGACAGCCGTTAATGGTTTTAGAAGCTATGAGTTTTTAAAGGCGCATCATGAATCACTTGCAATGCTGAATCCTGAAATGACTTCAATTCAAGTGGGCACTACTCATAATAATCGAGAAATTATTGCCTACCAATTTGGAGATGCAAACAATGTAGACTCTGATGGACTAATTGAACCAGCCTTTTTAATCAATGGCACTATTCACGCACGTGAATGGCAAAGTCCGGAAGTTGTTACAGAATTGATAGAGCAAATTCTAGAACGAAAAACTGATGAATCAATGGTTCAGTACTTGTTAGAAAACACGAATATAGTTATTTTGCCTGTTCTGAATGTGGATGGTTTTCTTCAAACCCAGCGTTACCCTATCAATGTGACTAATTCACCGGGTACGACAGCGTCCTCAAGTCAGAGTGAAAAGTTTGCACAGCCACGTGATGGCCGTATGCGTAGAAAGAATATGCCGAATGTTGATGAAGTCTTATCGACAGAGACTGACCGTTTTAATGGTGTCGATCTCAATCGAAATTCATTTCATTTCTTTGGTGTGCAAGAGGGTAATAACGATCCTTTAAGTTTAATTTATGGCGGAACCAATCCTTTTTCAGAGCCAGAAACTCAAGCTTTACTCGAAGCGGCAAAGCTAGGCCCTGAATCTGAATTAAGGTTTTATCAAGATACGCATTCTTTTTCGAGAGTCTTATTTGTGCCACAACCAAATAACGCGCGATTAAATACCATTACACAAAATATAGCCACACGTTTTCAAAATGCCACTATTAGCCAGGGAGCTAATTACTTTCCTGTAATTGATGATGTTGGTGTTGGTATTGCAACCACCGCAGATTATTTTGCCTATGAACATTTAATACCGACTTGGACTTTAGAAATAGAACCGCCGCAAGGATTCCAGGGTGAGCCAAATGGCGGTGCGTTTTACGGTGGAACTGGCGCTAGCCATTCTGGTTTTGTGTCACCAGATTCGGCGATCGCAAGGATTCGAGATCAGCTTGCACCAGCACAGTTATTGATGTTTTATCATCAAGCAGGGCCTGCTTATGTAAAATCCATTCGAATAGCGGATGCAAATGGTCAAGTGGTTTATGCCGCCGACTGGCAGACTAATGGTAATACTCGAAGTTTGAATATTTTAACTGATCAAAATCTAAATGGCGGTGAGCAGTATCAATTATGGGTTCAATTTTCAAAACCAATGCGCTGGCGTAACAATGGAGCTTTGATGCAATACCCAGGTCAGTCAGTGACTTTGAGCCCTAGTTTGAGTTTCACAGGAAATGCAAATGGCAGCTTCAATCGCAACATTTCAACTGGTGCTTCGAATTGGCAAGATCAATCAGGCGGTGAGTTAACTGGTTTTGCTAATTACAGGGATGATGCGCTGTTAGTAAGCTTTACTATGCCTGCCAATGTTAATGTTAGCTCAACATCGGGCACAACCAACTTCAATTTAAATATTTCCGTTCAAGATTTTGCTGGTTTAGATATTGATGCAAATCCCGCTACGGTTGTTGATTGGGCGAATGGCTCTTGGAGTGGTTTAGAAAATACCAACGGTACCCTTGGAGATATCGGCGGTACTGATAGTTCCTATCAAATCAAAGTCGCAAACTCTAGCCTAACCTTATCTACCGGAGGTAACTCTTCTGGCGGAGGTGGCGGCTCTGTACCTTGGCTAATTTTATTGGTGTTAGGTTTAGTCCGTTTAAAAAGAAAGAGTCGTTAATAATAAATTACCAAAATACATTCTCTAAAATAGGTAAAGGGCTCCAAATGAGCCCTTTATCTAAATTGCGCAATGCGAATACTTTACTTCTTGATAACTTCACCATCTTTCATAACAAAAGATACATTCTGAAGAGTTTTAATATCTTCTAGCGGGTTACTATCCACAGCAATAATATCCGCAAGCTTACCAATTTCTATAGAGCCAACTTGTTGTTCGATATCTAAAAGCTTTGCAGTGGTTATAGTTGCACTTCTAATGGCTTCAATTTCAGGCATTCCTACTTCTACCATGTATTCAAATTCTTTAGCGTTATCGCCATGTGCAGAAACGCCGCTGTCGGTCCCAAAGGCGATAGCTACTCCTGCTTTGTAAGCTTTGGCAAAGGTTTGTTGAATTTGAGGACCTACGGCACGTGCTTTAGGACGAACAATATCAGGAAAGAAGCCATCGATTTCAGCTTTTTCGGCTACAAACTTTCCAGCAAGAATTGTAGGTACATAATAGGTTTTATTTTTTTTCATGGCTTTGATGACATCTTTATCCATGTAGGTGCCATGTTCTATCGTGGTGATCCCGGCATTGACGGCTCGTAACATACCTTCCTTGCCATGAGCGTGCGCAGCTACGTGCATACCATAATCGTTAGCGGTATCAATCACTGCTTTGACCTCATCATCAGTGAATTGCGGATTTTGTCCGCTTTTCGCAAGACTTAAGACGCCACCGGTTGCAGTGATTTTAATAAAATCAGCGCCTTCTTTATAGCGCTGCCTAACTGCTTTCTTGGCATCTTCAACGCTATTAACCACGCCTTCTTTAGGGCCAGGGTTACCCATCAATGTCGCATTAGTGCCATTAGTAGGATCGGCATGACCACCTGTAGTTGCTAGGGATTTCCCGGCAGAAAAAATTCTAGGGCCTTGAACCCAGCCTTGGTTGATGGCATTGCGCAAGGCAATAGTGACGTTATAGGAATCACCAGGATTCCGCACAGTAGTAAAGCCGGCCTTTAACGTTCTCATTGCATATTCTTGAGAACGGAAAGCTAGATCAGCTTCATTCAAAGTAAAGTTTTCAACGTAAGCTTTCGGACTCATTTCACCATCCAGGTGTACATGCATATCCATCAAGCCAGGCAGGCAAGTTTTATCGTTTAAAGAAATCACGTTAACAGCTTGTTGTGGCGCAGAGGACTGAATTTGGGTGATTTTTTTATCTTGGATTTGAATCCACTGATTTGACTCGATTTTGCCGGATTTAACATCCAATAATTGTCCGCAGTTTAGCCACTGTTCATTGGCGACAGAATTAGCGCTAACGCTTATTGCTAGTGTCGCTAAAGGCAGCAAATATTTTTTATTCATTAGGTGCTCCGTATATGGTGAATAACAGAAATAACTGATTTCAAGGGATAATTCAATTGTTAATTTAAAGATATACTAATTCAAAAGCCTTTTGTTACAATAACTTATCTTTTATTAAGTTATTGATTAAACGGTTAACTGTGTCGAAAACAGCATTAAAAAAATTCAATAGTTTTGGCATAGAGGCCAGTTGCGATAGCTTTACCACTTTTAAATCCGAAGCTGAGTTATCCAACTGGTTAGCTGAGAATAAAAAAAATCCCAATAAAGTGTTTGTTATTGGCGGTGGCTCGAACCTTTTATTGATTGGGCATATTCCTTTAGAATTTATTCATGCTGATATTCAGGGCATTTCTTATCAAGACAATGGTAATGACGTTTTGGTCAAAGCTGGAGCAGGAGTTAATTGGCATCAATTGGTTTTAGAAACGTTAGATAAAGGTTATTTCGGATTAGAGAATTTATCATTAATTCCAGGCAATGTTGGGGCGGCACCTATCCAAAATATTGGCGCCTATGGCGTTGAGCTGAAAGATATCTTTGTGGAATTGGATGCAGTGGAAATAGCAACCGGCGATAGAATAACCTTTAGTCATCAAGAGTGCGACTTCGCCTATCGCTATAGTATCTTTAAAGGTAGTTTAAAAGGCCAATATATAATTACTTCAGTAACGCTAAAATTATCGAAACTAGCTGACTTAAAATTAGACTACGGGCCTATTCGTAAAGTTTTAACTGAAGCTAATAAAGAAACCTTAAGTCCAAAAGATGTCAGTGATGCTGTTATAAAAATTCGCTCGAGTAAGCTGCCGGATCCTAATGAGCTTGGCAATGCAGGTTCTTTTTTCAAAAATCCAATTGTGACAACAGAAAAATACGCTTTGTTGAAAGAAACTTTTCCAGAGTTGGTTGCATTTAAAGTAGATGACAATCGCTACAAAGTTGCTGCAGGCTGGTTAATCGAGCAAGCGGGTTTAAAAGGCTACCGCTTGGGTGATGCTGGCGTGCATAAGCAACAAGCTCTAGTGTTGGTAAATTATGGTGATGCTAGCGGTAAAGATATTCTAAATTTAGCCAGGCATGTATCGAAAGTGGTTTTAGAAAAATTTACGGTGACTATCGAGCCGGAAGTGTGGATTTTAGGTGAGGCCACTTGGTAGTTGTGAATTCGCAAACCGCGCACAAAGAACAACAACTATCGCAAATCATTCAATTGCTGAGTGATGGTCAGTGTCATTCAGGACAGAAGCTTGCTGAAGAACTTGAGGTTAGTCGGGCTTATGTCTGGAAGCTGATCCAGCAACTACAAGAGTATGGTTTAGAATTAGAATCAGTTTCGGGTAAAGGTTATCTTTGGCAGAGCCCTTCGGCTTTATTGGATAGCAAAAAATTTATAATGGCATTAGGTGCTTTAAATATAAGTCATGAATATGACTTCTTGATGGATTCAACCAATCAAAGGTTAAAAGAAAAATTTAAAGATAAGCATTTAGTCATTACCGAATATCAGACTGCTGGTCGCGGGCGTAGAGGGCGTAATTGGCAATCACCATTAGCTACTAATCTATACTTTTCTTATGGTTGGAAAACTGAGCAGCCTGTGCAACAGTTAGGGGGATTAAGTTTAGTAGTCGGCATTTCGATTGTTGAAGCTTTGGATATTATGGGCTTTGAGAAATTACAATTGAAATGGCCAAACGATGTTCGTGTAGAACAACAAAAGTTAGCCGGCATTTTGGTAGAGCTTACAGGTGATGCTGCAGGTGATTTAGAAGTTATTATTGGCATTGGTCTCAATGTTAATATGCAATCACAGCAAGAAACTATCGAACAGGAGTGGACAAGCCTTGCTAATCTCAGCGGTCGTTCGATTGATAGGCAGGCGATTTTAGTGTTTGTCCTAAAACAATTACAAATTAATTTAAAGCTGTTTGAGCAAGAAGGTTTTGCCGCATTCCAACAAAGTTGGAACCAGTACGATGAATCTTTTAATAAAAGAGTAGAGGTCCACCAATCTAATGGTGTCTTGCATGGTACCGCTAAAGGAGTTAATAAATCTGGAGCATTACTATTGGAATACAATAATGAGATAAAGCCTATTTTTGCCGGTGAAGTGAGCTTAAAGGTGGAGGCTTCATGAGTTGGGTGTTAATGGACATTGGTAATAGTCGTTGCAAACTGGTGATAACGTCAGAGGATCGATATCAAGTCCTAGGGAAAAGAGATTGGGATAATCAAGAGTTTGCAGAGACGCATTGGTTGCAGAATTTATCTTTGATGGAACAGCGTCACACTGATATTCAAGCCATTCTCATTGCTAGTGTTGCTAGCGATGAGATTAAAGATAAGATAAAAACTTTTTGCCAAGAAGTGTTTTCCATAACACCTGAGTTTTTAGTTTCCAGAGATTTATATGCATCTGCCAAAAAAGATTTAACTAATAGCTATGATAAGCCTAAGGCGCTAGGAGTGGATCGTTGGTTGGCGATGGTCGCTGGGCTTGAAAGACAAATCGGAAGTGACACTGCAAATCAACCATTTGCAGTGTTCGATGCTGGTACTGCTATAACTTTGGATATGGTTGATAAAGAAGGGCGCCATCTTGGTGGCCATATAGTGCCCGGCATTCACCTGATGCAAAAAAGTTTATTTGGGGATACTGGTAAAATTGCTTACGGAGCCAAACTCGATTTTGAACCAGCTGATAGCAGTCAATGGCTAGGCCAGAATAGCCTTCAAGCTGTTGAGCTTGGCACTTATCAAGCCGCGGCAGGTTATTTGCAGGTTTGCTTGGAGCAGCTGGTAGCAAAGTATCAAGTGAAAAAGTTGTACGTTTGCGGTGGTGATGGCGCTGGCTTAATGGCAAAAGTTGCCCTACCTGAAGAATTGGATTGGCAAGACTGCCCTGAGTTGGTGTTTGAAGGTTTGTATTATCAGCATTTAAATGGCTAAAAAGAGGTCTTTTGCCCATATAAATTCAGCTTTTTTGAAATTAATAAAAGAAACCTAAAAAAATTAGTAAAAAAGCATTGCCAAACCAAAATGAGATCGCTAAAATTCCCGCCACTTAACGCAATGGTGCTTTAGCAATAATTAGCCATTGAAGTTACGCCGACTTAGCTCAGTAGGTAGAGCAACTGACTTGTAATCAGTAGGTCGCCAGTTCGATTCCGGCAGTCGGCACCATTATTCTTTAAAATGCTTAGGACGGCGTTTTATAAAAGGTGCAAGTTAAGTTCTCCCATAGCTATTGATAGCTGAGAATGACTTGCATTTTTTTTCACAAATTGGCATGATGCGCGCTCACTTGAGCAGGCGTTCTGCACAAGTCCTGGAGGGGTTCCCGAGCGGCCAAAGGGATCAGACTGTAAATCTGACGCGAAAGCTTCGCTGGTTCGAATCCAGCCCCCTCCACCATTTTTCAATCAAGCGTATTTAATAAAGTACGATTGATTAACAGAGTCGATTAGACTCAATATCGCATTCATGACCTGACTGGCACTGGCCTCTCAGGTCTTTTGAATGAAACAAAGGATTTGCGGGTATAGTTCAATGGTAGAACGTCAGCCTTCCAAGCTGAACATGCGGGTTCGATTCCCGCTACCCGCTCCAAATTAAGTGCCGCTCTATCTAAAGTGGCTAATTGAGAAAGATTTTGCCGATATAGCTCAGTTGGTAGAGCGCACCCTTGGTAAGGGTGAGGTCAGCAGTTCGAATCTGCTTATTGGCACCAGTTTTAATTGTTCGCATGGGCGACAATTAAATTTAAGGGTGCAGGGCGTCAGTTTCTTTTCGGAAGCACATGACCCCGGTAGACACCCGTTTTAACGAGAAACTTAAAACGCGGATAATCCGGAGGCTTAAGATGGCTAAAGAAAAATTTGAACGTAATAAACCGCACGTTAATGTTGGTACAATTGGCCACGTTGACCACGGTAAAACAACTTTAACAGCAGCGATTTGTACAGTGTTATCAAAAGTATATGGCGGCGACGCACGAGCTTTTGACGAGATTGACAACGCTCCAGAAGAGAAAGAGCGTGGTATCACGATTTCGACTTCACACGTTGAGTATGAAACTCCAAACCGTCACTACGCGCACGTAGACTGCCCAGGTCACGCGGATTATGTAAAGAACATGATTACTGGTGCTGCTCAAATGGACGGCGCTATCTTAGTATGTTCAGCAGCTGACGGCCCTATGCCACAAACTCGTGAGCACATCTTGTTATCACGTCAGGTTGGTGTACCAAAAATCATCGTATTCTTGAACAAGTGCGACATGGTAGATGACGAAGAGTTATTAGAGTTAGTTGAAATGGAAATCGTAGAGTTATTAGATCAATACGAATTCCCAGGTGACGAGACTCCAATCATCCGTGGTTCAGCTTTGAAAGCTTTAGAAGGCGACCAAAGTGATATCGGCGAAGCAGCGATTGTAAAGTTAGGCGAAGCTTTAGATACTTACATTCCAGAGCCAGAGCGTGTAACGGACAAGCCATTCTTGTTACCGATTGAAGACGTATTCTCAATCTCAGGTCGTGGTACAGTAGTAACAGGCCGTGTAGAGACCGGTATCGTAAAAGTTGGTGAAGAGATTGAAATCGTAGGTATCAAGGAAACTACTACTACTACTGTTACAGGTGTAGAGATGTTCCGTAAGTTACTAGACCAAGGTGAAGCTGGTGATAACGTAGGTGTTTTATTACGTGGTACTAAACGTGATGAAGTAGAGCGTGGTCAAGTATTGGCTCACAAAGGTACGATTAATCCTCACACTAAGTTTGAGTCAGAGGTTTACGTATTATCTAAAGATGAAGGTGGTCGTCATACTCCATTCTTCAAAGGTTACCGTCCACAGTTCTACTTCCGTACAACTGACGTGACTGGTGCTGTTGAGTTACCAGAAGGTGTTGAGATGGTAATGCCAGGCGATAACATCAAGATGGTTGTGACTTTGATCAACCCAATCGCGATGGACGAAGGCTTACGTTTCGCAATCCGTGAAGGTGGCCGTACAGTAGGTGCTGGTGTTGTTGCTAAGATCTTTGAATAAGATCGGGTATATTGAATAATTATTAAATAATTCAATTAGTTAGCAATATCAAGAATGCACTTCTAATAAAAAACAACAGTTTTTTAAGATAGAAGATTGCAATTCAAAAAAGGCAGGGTATAATTCCCTGCCTTATTTTTCCAATAGCAGGAGTATTTTGCTGCTTTTGGATGAGTTTTAGGCCACTAGTTCAATTGGTAGAGCGTCGGTCTCCAAAACCGAATGTTGGGGGTTCGAGTCCCTCGTGGCCTGCCATTTTTTTATGCTGTTAGCATAGACTTGGCACTGTAAGTCAAGCCTAAGAGGCTGAAATTAAAAGGTTTATTGAATGAGCGCACAAGCGACAGAAGAAAAATCAATGCTAGATAGCGTTAAATGGTTAGTAGCTATTGCCCTGTTAATCGGTGGCATAGTTGGCTTTAATCATTTTTCTGAGCAACCGACTTACTTACGTACATTAATGGTACTAGGTGGTTTGGTGTTAGCTATTGCGGTAGTAATGACTACGGCAAAAGGCAAAAGCTTATGGCAATTTATTAAAGAATCGCGCACAGAATTACGTAAAGTAATTTGGCCTACATCTAATGAAACTGTAAGAACTACTATCGCAGTTTTATTTATGGTTATCTTACTGGGCTTGTTCTTGTGGGGTTTTGACTCATTAGTGGTTTGGGTTGTTGACCCAATCATTGGTTAGCCCTTACTTTTAGGGTTTAAGTTTAGGAGTTAGCATGGCGTTACGTTGGTATGTAGTACAAGCTTTTTCAGGCTACGAAAATAAGGTTAAAACCATGTTGGAAGAGCGTATCCAATTGGCTGGCCTTCAAGAGTTTTTCGGCGAAGTACTAGTTCCAACTGAAGAAGTTGTTGAAATGCGTGCGGGCCAAAAACGCCGTAGTGAACGTAAGTTCTTTCCAGGTTATGTATTAGTTAGCATGGAAATGACGGAAGAGGCTTGGCAAGTGGTGCGTAATACTCCACGTGTTATGGGTTTCATCGGCGGTACTTCAGACCGTCCAGCGCCAATCTCACAAAGAGAAGCGGATACTATCTTAAATAGAATAGAAGATAGTGGCGATAAGCCTAAACCAAAAACATTGTTCGAGCCAGGCGAAATGGTTCGAGTTACAGATGGTCCGTTTGCGGACTTTAACGGTGTCGTAGAGTCAGTAAACTACGAGAAGAGCCGTTTGCAAGTTTCAGTCTCTATCTTTGGCCGTTCGACTCCTGTAGAATTGGAGTTTAGCCAGGTAGAAAAAGGCTAGTAGCCAAAGGGTTAATAACTTTAAAGCTGAAACAGTTAAAAGCCAGTTTAAGGTCTTTTAACAAACAAAATTTAGAATAAAGCATTTCTCTGTCAAACGATTGTTTAAACGGGGAAGTGCTTTTATGACTTTGTAAAACGGGGAGCTGAAAGTGTTTTTCAGCGTTTGAACCCACATTTGAGGTGTAACATGGCTAAGAAAGTCGAAGCTTATATTAAGCTACAAGTAGCAGCTGGTTCTGCTAACCCTTCGCCACCAGTTGGTCCTGCATTAGGTCAACACGGTGTTAATATCATGGAGTTCTGTAAAGCGTTCAACGCACAGACTGAAAAAGTAGAGAAAGGTCTTCCTATTCCAGTAGTTATTACTGTGTATAGTGATCGTAGCTTTACTTTCATCACTAAAACTCCACCAGCATCAACTTTGATCAAGAAAGCTTTGAACCTGAAATCAGGTTCAGGTGAGCCGAACAAGAAAAAAGTTGGCAAGATCACTCGCGCCCAGTTGGAAGAAATTGCCAACATGAAAGAGCCAGATTTGACGGCTGCTGATATGGACGCTGCGGTAAACACAATCGCTGGAACAGCACGCTCAATGGGCGTAGACGTAGAGGGTTAATATCATGGCTAAAATTTCAAAGCGCATGCGCGCAATTAGCGAAAAAGTTGCTGGTCGTACTAATCTTCCAGTAAATGAAGCTATCGATTTAATTAAAGAAGTTTCAAGCGTTAAGTTCAGCGAGTCAGTAGAAGTGGCTGTGAACTTAGGCGTTGACCCACGTAAATCTGATCAGGTTGTTCGTGGTGCTACAGTTCTTCCAAACGGTACTGGTAAAGACGTTCGTGTTGCAGTATTTACTAACAATGCGGATGCAGCGAAAGAAGCTGGCGCTGACGTTGTAGGTATGGATGACTTAGCTGAAGAAGTTAAAAAAGGTAACTTGGATTTTGACGTAGTAATTGCTAGTCCAGACGCAATGCGCGTGGTAGGTCAATTAGGTCAAATCTTAGGGCCTCGTGGTCTTATGCCAAACCCTAAAGTTGGCACGGTAACTCCAGATGTTGCAACAGCAGTTAAAAATGCTAAAGCGGGTCAGGTTCAATACCGTACTGACAAGAACGGTATCGTTCACGCGGGTATTGGCAAAGTAGATTTCGCAACTGAAGCATTGGTAGAAAACTTAAGTACTTTATTAAAAGCACTTAACAAAGGTAAGCCAAGCTCAGCAAAAGGTACTTATATGAAGAAGATTTCAGTTTCTTCTACTATGGGTCCTGGTCTTTCAGTTGATGCGTCAACTATCGATTTAAAAGACTAAAAAATTCACTGGGCTGTTTTGGCAGCTTAGTTATTGGCTTTGGGTTTCCTGGGTTGTTTATGCATTTCAGGGAACCGTCAAAGACCGTGGGCACTGACGAGTCGGGTATTTGTTTTTTGAAATATCAGAAAATAAAGTTCCTTTATGAGGAATACGATGAGTTGGTTTAATAAGAGTTCGCTCTAACCTGCGCAGATGGTGAAACCTTGATGATGCTTAATCGCAGAATCGTTCACCGTAACTCAAAGGATAAAGTTTGGCTTGCCGGCTTTATCAAAATGTAACTCAAGTAGAGGTGAACAACCAAAACTTGAATAAACGGAGGTGAACTAGTGGCACTTAGACTTGAAGGCAAAAAAGCTATCGTTAGCGAAGTAAACACTATCGCTCAAGATGCGCTTTCAGCCGTAGTAGCTGAGTACCGCGGTTTAACAGTTGAAGACATGACTGCTCTACGTGTTAAAGCACGTGAAGCAAATGTTTATGTACGTGTTATTCGTAACACATTAGCACGTCGCGCTGTTGAAGATACCGAGTTCGCTTGTATGCAAGAAGCATTAACTGGTCAGTTAGTTTATGCATTCTCTATCGATGCACCTGGTGCAGCGGCGCGTCTTTTTAAAGACTTCGCAAAAGAGAATGACAAGCTAGCAGTAACTGGTGTCGCCATTGGTGGTGAAATGTTTGGTGCGGAGCGTTTAGACGCTATTGCAGCATTACCAACCAAAGACGAAGCTATTGCATCCTTGATGATGGTTATGAACGGACCTATCACGAAACTTGCGCGTACTTTGAACGAAGTACCAAGCAAGATCACTCGTGTTATGGCTGCAGTTCGCGATCAGAAAGAAGCGGCTTAATACTTTTAATAGTACTGTTAACCGTAGTTAATTTTTTAATTTTATTTTTGAAACCCAGGAGAGACTAAAATGGCTCTATCTAAAGATGATTTATTAAACGCTATTGCTGAAATGAGCGTTATGGAAGTAGTTGAACTAGTTGAAGCTATGGAAGAAAAATTTGGTGTATCTGCTGCAGCTGCTGTTGCTGTTGCTGGTCCAGCTGCTGGTGGCGGTGAAGCTGCTGCTGAGCAAACTGAGTTTGACGTAGTAATGAAAAGCTTTGGCGCAAACAAAGTAGCTGTAATTAAAGCTATCCGCGGCATCACTGGTCTTGGCTTGAAAGAAGCTAAAGACATGGTTGAAGGCGCTCCTGTTGCTGTTAAAGAAGGCGTTGAGAAAGCAGAAGCTGAAGACGTTAAGAAGCAATTGGAAGAAGCTGGCGCTGAAGTTGAAGTTAAGTAATATCGATTTATTACTTGCTTACACTTAAGTAGCAAATAGCTCAAATGGCTGGTGACTTTGTCACCGGCCTTTTTGCCGTTAAACGGCAGCTGAGTTTTCATAGGAAAACTGAGTAACGATGATTGGTTTTAGAGGATGAGCTCTCAATATAAACCTAACATCAATACGAATTCAAAATTGGTCAAAAGTTAGTGAACCGAGGAACCCAAATGGCATATTCTTACACTGAGAAAAAGCGAATCCGTAAGGATTTCGGTCGTCGTTCAAATACTCTCGATGTGCCTTATCTGTTGGCAATCCAGAAAGATTCTTACCGTGAATTTATTGAGCAAAAGAAAGGCTCTGATGAATCAGGTTTGGATGCAGCCTTTAAATCTATATTCCCAATTGAAAGTTATTCTGGCAACGCAGCTCTAGAATTTGTGAGCTATCGTTTAGGCGAGCCAGTATTCAATGTTAAGGAATGTCAGATCCGTGGCGTAACATATGCAGCGCCGCTTCGCGTGACAATTCGCTTGGTAATCTATGATAAAGATTCTAAAACCAAGAAAGTAAAAGATATCCGCGAACAAGAAGTTTATATGGGCGAATTACCGTTGATGACAGACAATGGTACATTCGTTATTAACGGTACCGAACGTGTAATCGTTTCTCAATTACACCGTTCTCCAGGTGTCTTCTTCGATTCAGACCGTGGTAAAACTCACAGCTCTGGTAAATTATTGTATCAAGCTCGTGTCATTCCTTACCGTGGTTCATGGTTAGACTTTGAATTCGATCCAAAAGATATGCTTTACGTACGAATTGACCGTCGTCGTAAATTACCATCATCAATTATCTTGCGCGCTTTAGAATATAGCACGCAAGACATGCTTGATTTATTCTTCGAGCGTGACACCTTCTTTGTGACTAAGAAAGGTGATATTCAATTAGAATTAATTCCAGCACGTTTACGTGGTGAGACTGCAACTTTTGATATTAAAGCAAAATCAAAAGTAGTGGTTGAAGAAGGTCGTCGTATTACTCCTCGTCACATTAAAGCACTTGAGACTGCTGGCGTGAAAAAACTAGACGTACCTGCTGACTATATTTTAGAGAGAGCTTTAGCCGCAGACTTAATTGATAAAGAATCTGGTGAAATTATTGCTCAAGCCAATACCGAAATTACGGAAGAGTTGCTAGCAACCATTGTTGAAGCTGGCGTTACTGAAATTCCAACACTTTATACTAATGACTTGGATCGCGGTCCATACATGTCGGATACTTTGCGTATTGATCCATCAACAACAGCTTTAGAAGCTAAAGTTGAAATCTATCGCATGATGCGTCCGGGTGAGCCACCAACGCAAGAAGCTGCAGAAGGTTTGTTTGAAAACTTATTCTTTAACGGCGAGCGTTATGATCTATCACGTGTTGGTCGTATGAAGTTCAACCGTCGTGTTGGTCGTGACGAGATTGAAGGCTCTGGTATTTTATCGAACGAAGATATTATTGATGTAATGAAAACATTGATTGATATTCGTAATGGTAAAGGTACGGTTGATGATATCGATCACTTAGGTAACCGTCGTATCCGTTCTGTTGGCGAAATGGCTGAAAACCAATTCCGTGTTGGTTTAGTTCGTGTAGAGCGCGCAGTAAAAGAGCGTTTATCACAAGCTGAAAGTGAAAACTTGATGCCTCAAGAATTAATTAATGCCAAGCCAGTATCGGCAGCGGTTAAAGAATTCTTCGGTTCAAGCCAATTATCCCAATTTATGGATCAAAACAATCCATTATCAGAAATCACGCACAAGCGTCGTGTTTCTGCATTAGGACCTGGTGGTTTGACTCGTGAGCGCGCTGGCTTTGAGGTTCGTGACGTTCACCCTACTCACTATGGTCGTGTATGCCCGATTGAAACACCGGAAGGTCCAAACATTGGTTTGATTAATTCCCTGTCTTGTTACGCGCGTACTAACGAATATGGTTTCTTAGAAACTCCGTATCGCCGCGTTGTAAAAGGTAAGGCAACTGCGGATGTTGATTACTTATCCGCAATTGATGAAGGTAAATTCGTTATTGCACAGGCCAATGCTGAATTAGATAAGAAAGGTAACTTCGTTGAAGAATTAGTACCTTCACGTCAATTAGGAGAATTTATCTTAGCAACGCCTGATCAAGTTGAATATATGGATGTATCGCCACAGCAAATCGTTTCGGTTGCTGCGTCGATGATTCCATTCCTTGAACACGATGATGCGAACCGTGCATTGATGGGTTCAAACATGCAACGTCAAGCAGTACCAACGTTACGTGCTGAAAAGCCATTAGTGGGTACTGGTATGGAACGTACAGTTGCTGTGGATTCAGGTGTAGTGGTTGCCGCGAAACGTGGCGGTGTGGTTGATCAAGTTGATGCCAGCCGCGTTGTTATTCGTGTGAATGAAGAAGAAGTTGGCGAGAACGACTCTGGTGTTGATATTTATAACTTCACTAAGTACACGCGTTCTAACCAAAATACTTGTATTAACCAACGTCCAATCGTTAAACAAGGCGATATGATTGCTCGTGGTGATGTATTAGCCGATGGCCCTTCTACCGATTTAGGTGAGTTGGCATTAGGTCAAAATATGCGCGTAGCATTTATGCCTTGGAATGGTTATAACTTCGAGGATTCGATCTTAATCTCAGA
Source organism: Kangiella sp. HZ709 (assembly GCF_009674675.1). Taxonomy (GTDB): domain Bacteria; phylum Pseudomonadota; class Gammaproteobacteria; order Enterobacterales; family Kangiellaceae; genus Kangiella. The sequence continues at coordinate 490,180 of NZ_WKJC01000002.1, read as the reverse complement.
GAATGTAGTTCAAGAAGATCGCTTCACCAGTATTCATATTCAAGAATTAACTTGTGTATCTCGTGATACCAAATTAGGTTCAGAAGAAATTACTGCGGATATTCCTAACGTTGGCGAGAGTGCCTTAAGTAAACTTGATGAGTCAGGTATTGTTTACATCGGTGCCGAAGTTAAACCAGGCGATATTTTAGTTGGTAAGGTGACACCAAAAGGTGAAACCCAATTAACTCCAGAAGAAAAACTTCTAAGAGCCATTTTTGGTGAGAAAGCTTCTGACGTTAAAGATACATCTTTACGTGTTGGCACTTCGACTTTTGGTACGGTAATTGACGTTCAAGTCTTTACCCGTGACGGCGTTGAAAAAGATGCTCGTGCAAAAGATATCGAAAATGAAGAAGTGGCTCGCGCTAAGAAAGATATTAATGATGAGTTCCGTATCTTAACGGATAACATCCATCAGCGTGCTCGTAACTTGGTTTCCGGTTGTGTTGCGGAAAAAGGTCCTAACAAGTTGAAGAAAGGCAGTAAAGTGACTGCTGATTACTTAGCTGAGTTAGAGCCGGCGCAAGTATTAGAAATTCAATTACGTGTTGATGAAAAACAACAGCAGCTTGAAAATTTGGCAAACTTTATTGTTGAGCAAAAGAAAGTTTATGACCAAAAGTTTGAAGCGCAAAAATTAAAGATTACCCAAGGTGATGAATTACAACCTGGCGTACAAAAAATCGTTAAAGTTTATTTAGCGGTTAAACGTCGTATTCAACCGGGTGATAAGATGGCAGGTCGTCACGGTAACAAAGGTGTTATTTCAAACATCGTACCGGTAGAAGATATGCCATATGACGAAAATGGTGTTCCAGTGGATATCGTATTAAATCCGCTAGGTGTACCGTCTCGTATGAACATTGGTCAGGTATTAGAAACTCACTTAGGCTGGGCAGCAACAGGCGTTGGTCTTAAAATTGGTGAACTTCTAGATACTGGTAAAGCGCCGAAAACAGTCCGTGCTTTCTTGAACAAAGTCTATAACCATCGCGATCAAAAAGAAGTTGATTTAGCTGAGTTATCAGATGAAGAAGTTATGAACATGGCTTCTAATTTGCGTAAAGGTGTCCCAATGGGTACGCCGGTATTTGATGGCGCGAAAGAATCTGATATTCATGCGATGTTTGATTTAGCGGAATTACCGAAATCAGGCCAGACTTGGTTGTATGACGGTCGTACAGGTGACCAATTTGAGCGTCCGGTAACGGTAGGTTACATGTACATGCTTAAGTTGAACCACTTAGTGGATGACAAGATGCATGCTCGTTCAACGGGTTCGTACAGTTTAGTTACCCAACAGCCACTGGGCGGTAAAGCTCAGTTTGGTGGTCAGCGTTTCGGTGAGATGGAAGTATGGGCACTGGAAGCATACGGTGCTGCTTATACCTTGCAAGAAATGCTTACGGTTAAGTCGGATGATGTTAATGGTCGTACTCGTATGTACAAAAACATTGTCGATGGTGATCACCGTATGGAGCCAGGTATGCCTGAGTCGTTCAACGTATTGACTAAGGAAATCCGCTCATTAGCGATTAACATTGAGTTAGAGCACGAAGAGTAATACTTCACCTGTCGTGCTTTTTACCCGAGTTAGTAATTAGCATGGCAAAAGAGACTCCTTTAATTTTATTAAAAATTTAAAGGAAAAGGTTTAACTCCTACTTGGAGAGAGATTGTGAAAGATTTATTAAATTTTATTAAGCAACAAAATCAGTCTGAAGAGTTTGATGCGATCCGCATTGGTTTGGCATCGCCAGATCAAATTCGCTCATGGTCATATGGTGAAGTAAAAAAACCAGAGACGATTAACTATCGTACTTTCAAGCCAGAAAGAGATGGTTTGTTCTGTGCCAAAATTTTTGGACCAGTAAAAGACTATGAATGTTTATGTGGCAAATATAAGCGCTTAAAGCATCGCGGTATTATCTGTGAGAAATGTGGCGTTGAAGTGACTTTAACTAAAGTTCGTCGTGAGCGTATGGGTCACATCGATTTAGCTTGTCCAGTTGCCCACATTTGGTTCTTAAAATCATTACCTAGTCGTATTGGTATGCTACTTGATATGACTTTACGTGACATTGAGCGCGTATTGTATTTCGAAGCATTCGTAGTGACTGATCCAGGTATGACGACTTTAGAAACAGGTCAATTATTAAGTGAAGAAGCTTACTTAGATTCTTTAGAAGAGTTTGGTGATGACTTTGAAGCTAAGATGGGTGCGGAAGCAGTTTCTGCTTTATTAGATCATATTGATTTACAAGAAGAAGCAACGCGAATTCGTGAAGAAGATATTCCAGGTACTAATTCTGAAACTAAATTGAAGAAGCTATCGAAGCGCCTGAAATTATTAGAAGCTTTCTTAGAGTCTGGTAATGATCCTCAGTGGATGATCATGACAATCTTGCCAGTTCTTCCACCAGATTTACGTCCTTTGGTACCACTAGATGGCGGTCGCTTTGCAACTTCGGATCTGAACGATTTATACCGTCGTGTAATTAACCGTAACAACCGTTTAAAGCGTCTATTAGATCTTAATGCTCCTGACATTATCGTGCGTAACGAAAAGCGTATGTTACAAGAGTCAGTTGATGCCTTGTTAGATAATGGTCGTCGTGGTCGTGCAATTACCGGTTCTAACAAGCGTCCATTGAAATCTTTGGCAGACATGATCAAAGGTAAACAAGGTCGTTTCCGCCAGAACTTATTAGGTAAGCGTGTTGATTACTCGGGTCGTTCGGTAATCGTTGTTGGTCCTACTTTGAAATTACATCAATGTGGTCTTCCTAAGAAGATGGCATTGGAGTTATTTAAGCCATTCATTTACAGCAAGCTAGAAGGTCGTGGTTTAGCAACGACAATTAAAGCAGCTAAGAAAATGGTTGAGCGCGAAGAGCCAATCGTGTGGGATATTCTTGAAGAAGTTATCCGTGAGCACCCAGTAATGCTAAACCGTGCACCTACTCTTCACAGATTAGGTCTGCAAGCTTTTGAGCCAGTGTTGATTGAAGGTAAAGCGATTCAGTTACACCCATTAGTGTGTGTGGCCTTTAACGCCGACTTCGATGGTGACCAAATGGCGGTACACGTACCGTTAACTATCGAAGCGCAATTAGAAGCCCGTGCTTTAATGATGTCGACAAATAACATCTTATCACCAGCAAACGGTGAGCCGATTATAGTTCCAACGCAGGACGTTGTATTAGGTTTATATTACTTGACGCGTGAGCGTATCAACGCGAAAGGTGAAGGCATGACCTTCACTGACGCTGATGAAGTTCAGCGTGCTTATGCCAATGGAGTTGTAGATTTACACGCGAAAGTGAAAGTTCGTTTACCTATCGTACATTTTGACGAAGACGGTGAGCGTACTGATACGATTGAATTATTGGATACCACAGTCGGTCGTTCATTACTTTGGGGCATCGTTCCTGATGGCATTAGCTTTGAGTTAGTGAATCAAGCTATGACTAAGAAAGCGATCTCTAAATTGGTAAACACTTGTTACCGTGAGCGCGGTTTGAAAGCAACGGTAATTTTTGCTGACCAATTAATGTATACCGGCTTCTCTTATGCAACTCGTTCTGGTGCTTCGGTGGGTATCGAAGATATGCAAATTCCAGAGATTAAAGCAGAAATTATTGATTCAGCCGAAAAAGAAGTTGCTGAAATTCAAGAGCAGTTTAATTCTGGTTTAGTAACTCAAGGTGAGCGCTACAATAAAGTAGTTGATATCTGGTCTCATACCAATGAGAAAGTTGCGAAAGCGATGATGGATAACATCGGTACTGAAGAAGTGACCGATAAAGAAGGTAACACTTCTCGTGAACCATCATTCAACTCAATCTTTATGATGGCGGACTCAGGTGCTCGTGGTAGTGCGGCGCAGATTCGTCAGCTAGCCGGTATGCGTGGTTTGATGGCAAAACCAGATGGCTCGATTATCGAAATGCCAATTAAGGCGAACTTCCGAGAAGGTCTTGATGTGTCTCAGTACTTCATCTCGACTCACGGTGCTCGTAAAGGTTTGGCCGATACCGCATTAAAGACAGCAAACTCAGGTTACTTAACTCGTCGATTAGTTGATGTAGCGCAAGACATGGTAATTACTACCGAAGATTGTGGTACTGACGATGGTCTTATCATGACACCATTAATTGAAGGTGGTGATGTTGTTGAGCCATTACGCGAGCGAGTTTTAGGCCGTGTTGTTGCAGAACATATTTATATTCCAGGCACCGATGATGTATTAGCAGAAGCTGGCACTTTATTGGATGAGAAGTGGGTAGATATTTTAGAGAAGCACTCAGTAGATGAAGTTCGAGTCCGCTCTGTTATTACTTGTGATACTCGTACTGGTGTTTGTGCGGCTTGTTATGGTCGTGACCTAGCACGTGGTCATATCATCAACCAAGGTGAGGCAGTTGGTGTAATCGCTGCTCAATCGATCGGTGAACCAGGTACTCAGTTAACGATGCGTACTTTCCACATCGGTGGTGCGGCATCTAGAGCATCTGCTGAGAACAATGTACAAATTAAAAATAACGGTGAGTTGCGTCTTAAGAATGCAAAAACTGTTGAAAAGAAAGACGGCAAGCTAGTGATCGTTTCGCGTTCAGCTGAATTGAATGTGATTGATGAGTTTGGTCGTGAGCGTGAGCGTTATAAAGTTCCTTACGGTGCGGTATTAAGCGCAGCCGAAGGTTCGCAAGCAACTGGTGGTGACATTGTTGCTAACTGGGATCCGCACACTCACCCAATCATTGCTGAGCTTGGCGGTAAAATCCAATTCGTGGATATGCTTGAAGGTGTAAACATTGAGCGTCAGACAGATGAGTTAACCGGTTTGAGTTCGATTGTTATCACTGAAAACAAGCAGCGTTCAGGCTCTAAATCATCAGATGTTAAGCCTGCGATTAAATTAGTGGATAAGAAAGGTAAAGAATTACACATCCCTGGTACTGATGTTCCAGCCGTTTATTTCTTACCAACTAATGCTATCGTTAACCTTGAAGATGGCTCTGAAGTGAATATCGGTGATGCAATTGCCCGTATTCCACAAGAGAGTTCGAAAACCAAGGATATTACTGGTGGTCTTCCACGTGTTGCTGATTTATTTGAAGCTCGTAAACCAAAAGAGTCTGCTATTTTGGCAGAAATCTCAGGTACTGTGAGCTTTGGTAAAGAAACTAAAGGTAAGCGTCGCTTAGTCATTACTCCTCAAGACGGCAGCGATACTTACGAAGAGTTAATCCCAAAATGGCGTCATCTAAACGTCTTTGAAGGTGAGAAAGTTGAAAAGGGTGAGGTTGTCTCTGATGGCGCTGATAACCCTCATGACATTCTTCGCTTGAAAGGGGTTACTGAACTTGCACGTTACATTGTGAACGAAGTGCAAGAAGTTTATCGTCTGCAAGGTGTAGGCATTAACGATAAGCACATCGAGGTTGTGATCCGCCAGATGTTGCGTAAGTGTATCGTGACTAATCCAGGAGATTCGCGCTTATTGAAAGGCGATCAAATGGAAGTGGTTCGAGTGCTTGAAGAGAACGATAAGTTAAACGAATCGGGTAAAGAGTCAGTTGAATTTGAGCGCGTGCTAATGGGTATTACTAAAGCATCGCTTGCAACTGAGTCATTTATCTCGGCGGCATCTTTCCAAGAAACTACTCGTGTACTTACCGAGGCGGCTGTCAACGGTAAAATGGACGACTTACGTGGCTTGAAAGAAAATGTGATTGTTGGTCGTTTGATCCCAGCTGGTACTGGTTTGAGCTATCACCAAGAGCGTCGCCAAAAACGTGCGGCAGTATCAGTAGAAGATGCTGGTCCATCTGCCGACGAAGTGGAACAAGCTTTATCGGAAGAGCTAAGCTCAATCGAAGAAGCAACCGAGGAATAAGGTTAAATTCAAGCGTTCAATTGATTAGCTTTTGATCAATAGTTGAGCGCTTGACTTATCTCTTTGACCTCATTAGAATAGCGCGCCCTAGACCTAGGACAGTGAATTTAAGTCCTATTGGGCGCATGAATTAGCGTTTTTTATGCAAACAACGAATATTAGAGACAGAATTAATGGCTACTATTAATCAGCTAGTAAGAAAACCTCGCGTAAAGCAGGTTAAAAAGACGACTACTCCAGCTTTGGAAGCATGTCCACAAAAGCGTGGCGTATGTACTCGTGTTTACACGACTACTCCAAAGAAACCAAACTCAGCACTACGTAAAGTAGCGCGTGTTCGTCTAACCAACGGTTTTGAAGTTACTTCATACATCGGTGGTGAAGGTCACAACCTTCAAGAGCACAGTGTTGTAATGATCCGTGGCGGTCGTGTAAAAGATTTGCCAGGTGTACGTTATCACTGTGTACGCGGTACTTTAGATTTGGCTGGTGTTAAAGATCGTAAACAAGGTCGTTCTAAGTACGGTGCAAAAAGACCAAAGTAAAATTCCTATTGCGTCGTTAATTGAGTTTTTGCTTCGGCAATTCGTTGGCTATAGCCAACTTCACCTCGCAAAGAACTCAATTGCCTAGCACTAGAAATTTTGAAGTGTCGGTTAATTTTAGAATTAATACGATGCACGCTTTAATGTTCTTGTCATAGAGCTGAAACATTAAAGTATTACAATTTGAGATATAGAGAGTAGTCGGTTTCATGCCGGCTATTTCGCTATGTGAGTAAGGCTGGATAAGGTCCGTAACTACTTATTCCAGATCATCCTGAAGTTACACATGCATGAGGTAAATGACATGCCAAGAAGACGTGTTGTCGCGAAACGCGAGATCCTACCTGATCCTAAGTTTGGTTCAGAAATGTTAGCTAAGTTCATCAACATCTTAATGCTTGACGGTAAAAAGTCAGTTGCAGAAAGAATCGTTTATGGTGCGCTTGATATTATGGTTGAAAAGAAAGCTGGTGAAGAGCCTGTTGAATTGTTCGAACAAGGTTTAGAGAAAATCCGCCCGATGGTGGAAGTGAAGTCTCGCCGTGTTGGTGGCTCAACTTACCAGGTACCAGTAGAAGTACGTCCTGCTCGTCAAACTGCGCTTGCTATGCGTTGGTTAGTTGAAGCAGCTCGTAAACGTAGTGAAAAATCTATGCGTGAGCGTTTAGCTGGCGAAGTTTTAGATTCACTAGAAGGTCGCGGTTCTGCGGTTAAGAAGCGTGAAGACGTTCACCGCATGGCAGAAGCGAACAAAGCATTCTCTCACTACCGTTGGTAACCCAAGGAGTCTATTGTGGCACGTAAAACCCCAATTAAAAGATACCGTAACCTTGGTATCGTTGCGCACGTTGATGCGGGTAAAACCACTACAACTGAGCGTATTTTGTTCTACACAGGTCTTTCTCATAAGATTGGTGAAGTACATGATGGTGCAGCAACGATGGATTGGATGGAGCAGGAGCAGGAGCGTGGTATTACCATTACTTCTGCTGCAACTACAACCTTCTGGCGTGGTATGCAAGGCCAATTTGACGAACACCGTATTAACATCATTGACACCCCTGGTCACGTCGACTTTACTATTGAAGTAGAGCGTTCTTTACGTGTGTTGGATGGTGCTGTTGTTGTTCTTTGCGGCTCGTCAGGTGTACAACCTCAAACTGAAACTGTATGGCGTCAAGCGAATAAATACGAAGTTCCTCGTATGATTTTCGTTAATAAGATGGACCGTGCTGGTGCAGATTTTGATATGGTTGCTGATCAATTAAAAGAGCGCTTGAACGCAAACGTAGTTCCAATGCAAATGACTATTGGTGCTGAAGACGAGTTCAAAGGCGTTGTTGATTTAATTAAGATGAAAGCGATTCTTTGGAATGAAGCCGATCAAGGTATGACTTTTGAATATGCTGATATTCCTGCTGATTTAGCTGACCGTTGTGCTGAAATGCGTGAGTTCATGGTTGAAGCTGCAGCTGAAGCATCAGAAGAGTTGATGGAAAAATATCTTGAGACTATGGAACTTTCTGAAGAAGAAATTAAAGCGGGTATCCGTCAACGTACATTAGCGAATGAAATCATTCCAATGTTCGGTGGTTCTGCTTTCAAAAACAAAGGTGTTCAAGCGGTTCTTGATGCAGTTATTGAGTACATGCCTTCACCTGAAGAAGTTAAGGCGATTGAAGGTATTCCTCACGCTGAAGCAGATGAGTCTGAAACTCAAACTCGTGAAGCTGATGATGATGCGCCATTTGCGGCATTAGCATTTAAAATCGCGACCGACCCATTTGTTGGTACTTTAACTTTCTTCCGTGTTTACTCTGGTGTTATTAACTCTGGTGATCACGTAATGAACTCTGTTAAGAGTAAGAAAGAGCGTATCGGCCGTATCGTACAGATGCACGCAAACTCTCGTGAAGAAATCAAAGAAGTACGCGCTGGTGACATCGCGGCAGGTGTAGGTCTTAAAGACGTAACAACTGGTGATACTTTATGCGCATTGGATAATCAAATTATCCTTGAGCGTATGGAATTCCCTGATCCAGTAATCTCGGTTGCTGTTGAGCCAAAGACTAAAGCTGACCAAGAAAAAATGGGTATTGCTTTAGGTAAGTTGGCACAGGAAGATCCATCTTTCCGTGTACAAACTGATGAAGAATCAGGCCAAACCATTATTTCTGGTATGGGCGAGCTTCACTTAGATATTCTTGTTGACCGTATGCGTCGCGAGTTTAAAGTTGAAGCTAATATCGGTGCACCTCAGGTTGCTTATCGTGAATCTATTCGTAACGCGGTTGAAGTCGAAGGTAAATTCGTACGTCAATCGGGTGGTCGCGGACAGTATGGTCACGTTTGGGTTAAACTTGAGCCTCAAAAAGAGGGCGCTGGTTTTGAATTCGTTAACGAAATTGTTGGTGGTGCGGTTCCTCGTGAATACATCGGCGCAGTTTCTAAAGGTATCGAAGAGCAGTTAGAGAACGGTATCTTAGCGGGTTATCCTGTATTAGACGTTAAAGCGACTTTATTTGATGGTTCTTACCATGATGTAGATTCGAATGAAATGGCGTTTAAAGTTGCTGGTAGTTTAGCGGTTAAAAATGCTGCTGCTACAGCTAACCCTGCATTACTTGAGCCAATGATGAAAGTAGAAGTTGTTACTCCTGAAGAATACATGGGTGACATCATGGGTGACCTTAACCGTCGCCGTGGCCTACTTAAAGGTATGGACGAAAATCCATCAGGTAAAGTAATTAACGCTGAAGTACCACTTTCAGAAATGTTCGGTTATGCAACTGAGATGCGTTCCTTGTCACAAGGTCGCGCAAGTTTCACTATGGAATTTGCTCATTACTCAGAAGCACCTAGCAACATTGCTGACGCAATTATCAATAAAGGTTAAGATACGGCTTAACCTTGTTTAACAAAATTTTATAAGTTTTTTAGAGAATCTAGAGGTAATAGGAAGATGGCTAAAGAAAAATTTGAACGTAATAAACCGCACGTTAATGTTGGTACAATTGGCCACGTTGACCACGGTAAAACAACTTTAACAGCAGCGATTTGTACAGTGTTATCAAAAGTATATGGCGGCGACGCACGAGCTTTTGACGAGATTGACAACGCTCCAGAAGAGAAAGAGCGTGGTATCACGATTTCGACTTCACACGTTGAGTATGAAACTCCAAACCGTCACTACGCGCACGTAGACTGCCCAGGTCACGCGGATTATGTAAAGAACATGATTACTGGTGCTGCTCAAATGGACGGCGCTATCTTAGTATGTTCAGCAGCTGACGGCCCTATGCCACAAACTCGTGAGCACATCTTGTTATCACGTCAGGTTGGTGTACCAAAAATCATCGTATTCTTGAACAAGTGCGACATGGTAGATGACGAAGAGTTATTAGAGTTAGTTGAAATGGAAATCGTAGAGTTATTAGATCAATACGAATTCCCAGGTGACGAGACTCCAATCATCCGTGGTTCAGCTTTGAAAGCTTTAGAAGGCGACCAAAGTGATATCGGCGAAGCAGCGATTGTAAAGTTAGGCGAAGCTTTAGATACTTACATTCCAGAGCCAGAGCGTGTAACGGACAAGCCATTCTTGTTACCGATTGAAGACGTATTCTCAATCTCAGGTCGTGGTACAGTAGTAACAGGCCGTGTAGAGACCGGTATCGTAAAAGTTGGTGAAGAGATTGAAATCGTAGGTATCAAGGAAACTACTACTACTACTGTTACAGGTGTAGAGATGTTCCGTAAGTTACTAGACCAAGGTGAAGCTGGTGATAACGTAGGTGTTTTATTACGTGGTACTAAACGTGATGAAGTAGAGCGTGGTCAAGTATTGGCTCACAAAGGTACGATTAATCCTCACACTAAGTTTGAGTCAGAGGTTTACGTATTATCTAAAGATGAAGGTGGTCGTCATACTCCATTCTTCAAAGGTTACCGTCCACAGTTCTACTTCCGTACAACTGACGTGACTGGTGCTGTTGAGTTACCAGAAGGTGTTGAGATGGTAATGCCAGGCGATAACATCAAGATGGTTGTGACTTTGATCAACCCAATCGCGATGGACGAAGGCTTACGTTTCGCAATCCGTGAAGGTGGCCGTACAGTAGGTGCTGGTGTTGTTGCTAAGATCTTTGAATAAGTCTTAGTTTAATAATGCTAGAACTTCGGTTCTATCTTAAAACCCTGCTTCGGCAGGGTTTTTTTATGACAAAAATTGGCAGTAAAGGCATTAATTTAAAAGAGATTAAATTAATGAGATAAGGATAAAAAGGTACCTATCACCCATAAAACAAGCAAAAAACCAAACTAAGTCTCATCTTTAAGCGTAAAAAATCACATTTTATAAATAATGGTAAATTCTGAGCAGGGTTTAGATGTATTTGTTGTCAGTTATATTTACACTATACCTATTATTTTTGGGGCTTAGATAGGATATAGATCATGCAAATCAAAAGTCTAATTTTAGGCGTTGCAACCTTCTTGATAGTTGCTTGTGGTGGCGGCTCGGATTCTGATACTGATAGTGGCACACCTCCGCCGGTTGGGGGCACTCCGCCGCCGCCTGTAACCAAAGCTGCAGCGGTAACTTTGCTCGAGCAAGCAACCTTTGGAACTAGGCTAAATGATATCGACGATGTAGTTAATCGAGGCATTGAAGGCTGGATTGATAGGCAATTAAACTTATCACCAAGCCCACACTTAAGGTATTACGATATTGTCACCATCGCGGATAACGATACTTGGAGTCAACATGTCAATGCTTGGTGGATGCGTTCCATTAGAGCAGAAGATCAATTACGCCAAAGAGTAGCTTTTGCCCTTAGTCAAATTTTAGTGATTGGTCAATCAGGTGTTAACAGCAACGGTATAGATGGGGTTAAATCTCTTTCAAATTACTACGATGTGCTTTTAATTAATGGTCTTGGTAATTATAGAAATCTAATTGAAGCTGTTACCTTAAATCCTGTTATGGGTGAATACTTGAGTATGTTGCGCAATGAAAAGCCGAACCCAGATAAAAATATTCGTCCTGATGAGAATTATGCGCGTGAATTAATGCAGCTATTCACTATTGGGTTGGTTGAGTTGAATTTGGATGGCACGGTAAAAACTGACGCACAAGGTAATTCAATACCAACTTACGGGCAGGAAGAGATCGAGGGTTTCGCGCATGTTTTCACTGGCTGGACTTGGAGTAATATGGACCGCTTTAAAGAGTGGCGTCAAGATCGTGATTTGTTGAAACCGATGAAAGCTTTTCCAGATTATCATGATACGGGTGAAAAAACCTTATTGAATGGTGTTGTTTTACCCGCTGGACAAACACCTGAGCAAGATCTAGAGCAGGCATTGGATAACATTTTTAATCACCCGAATGTTGGCCCATTTATTTCAAAACAATTAATTCAAAAGTTAGTCACCAGCAACCCTTCCAATGCATACGTGCAAAGAGTTGCTACCATCTTTAACAATAATGGTAGTGGTATTCGCGGTGATATGAAGGCAGTGGTTAAAGCTATACTGATGGATACCGAAGCGCGAACCGGCAACACAAGTGCTGATAAAGTTTTTGGCAAAGTTAAAGAGCCGTTATTGCGTTTAACTGCGCTATGGAGAGCTTTTGATGGCAACGCAGCTAACGGGATTTATGATTTCCGATGGGTGAATAATGATTTTTCGCAAGGGCCTTTGCAATCGCCCAGCGTATTTAATTTCTTTTCGCCATTTTATGCACCGCAAGGCCAGTTTAAAGATAATGATTGGGTTGCACCAGAGCTTCAGATCCATTCAGAGGGCACTATGGCAAAAATGACCAATCATTTGCATTGGCGAGTCTTAAGTATGAACAATTTTGCGAATGATAATCCGGACGCGGACGACATACTCATAAATATTACGAGGGAACGAGATTTAGCTTCAGATCCTGAAGCATTATTGGATCACTTGAATCTATTGTTGCTGGCTGAAAAGATGAGCCCAGAGCTTAGACAGACAGCATTAGATTTTATGGCAACTTACGGTGATGAAAATTTTGAAGAAAAAGCTGCTGATGCTATTGGATTAATCATTACTTCACCTGAATTTGCAGTACAACAATAGGAGCCATAACTGGATAAAGCATATGAGTAAATTGAATCGTAGAGATTTTTTCAAGTTAGGTGCTGGAACTATTGCTTCAGCAGGACTAATGAATTGGTCGCAACCCTTGATAGCGGCTGGCGCTCCTCCCACTGATTATAAGGCAATCGTCAATATCTTCTTTTTGGGTGGCAATGATGGTTTTAACATGGTCATCCCAAGAAGTGATTTCGAATATAATGAGTACTCAGCATCACGTCAAAATTTAGCGGTAGCTAGGGGTGATATTTTACCGATTAGCCCAATCACTGCAGGGGGGGCTCAATTTGGTTTTCACCCTGCCTTTAGTGAAATGCAGCAACTATTTTCGGATGGCAAGTTAGGAGTTATGGCTAATGTAGGTAATCTAATACAGCCAGTGACTAAAGGCTCTTTAGAAAATCCTGCCACGCCAAGACCTAGACAACTGTTTTCGCATAATGATCAGCAAGATCAGTGGCGTTATGGTGATCCTGATACCACTAAAACAGGTTGGGGCGGGCGGTTAATGGATTATAAAGTGATGGATAATACTAATGCTTTGTTAACCGCCATGTCTATTGGTGGTCGTTCCAAATGGTTGGTAAGCGATCAAAATCTTGATATTTCTATTGGAAGTAATGGCTTTGATCGTTATAACTATGTGCGTCCAGATAGAAATTGGACACAGGATCGCCGAACAGCTTTTCGGTCATTGTTAGATACTAGCTATAGCAACCCTTTCACTAAAGAGTTTTCTGATACTCAGAAGAGAACCATGGAACTGATTGAGCAAGTTGGAGATTTAACCAATAATTTAGCCGACTTCACAACCCAGTTACCACAAGATCGAAACCGCTTAGCAGAAAGCTTAAGGATGGTAGGACGTATGATTGCTATCAGAGAGCAGCTAGGTATGACTCGTCAAGTATTTTATGTGGCGATGGGAGGTTTTGATACTCATGACGATCAAAATACTCGCCAACCAGCATTATTAGGTCAAATAAGCCAAGCGATGAAATACTTCTATGACTTGACTGTTGAGTTGGGTGTTGAAAACTCAGTGACCAGTTTCACCAGCTCTGAGTTTGGCCGTACTTTAACATCCAACGGTGATGGTACTGATCATGCTTGGGGTAATCACCAACTGATGATGGGAGGAATGGTACGTGGTGGCGATATCTATGGCACTATGCCTAGCTTGGAAATTGGGGGGCCGGATGATTATCGAAATGATGGCCGCATTATTCCAACTACATCGGTGGAACAATTCAGTAAGCCAGTATTGGATTGGTTCGATGCAGAGCCCGCGCAAATATCGACGATTCTGCCAAATTTAAATGCATTCAATGCTAATGCAATTAATTATATGCTCTAGGCCTACATTTTTAAGTTAAAGCCAGTATATACCTGGCTTTTTTTATGTAATTAATTCGGGTAATTAGCTTGCGTATAGGGTTGGATTCACCTATAATTCGCGTCCCTTTGTAGGCGTCATTGCCACAATTAGGGTTGTTCTTGCAAGGCAGTTTCTTTATAAGTTATTGATTTTGCTAACAACAGGCTCGATTTGAGTCTGATTAATAAATGGTTACCGCGCCCCTCAATGATGTAGGGTGGAGCGGTTTTTTATGTTCTTTAAATGTAATTTAGGAGTTCTTTGCAATGGCAAAGCAACGTATTCGAATCAGATTGAAAGCATTCGATCACAAGTTGATTGACTTATCAACTTCAGAGATCGTGAACACTGCTAAGCGTACTGGTGCTCAGGTTAAAGGTCCTATTCCTTTGCCTACTCGTAAAGAGCGCTACACCATCTTGATTTCACCACACGTGAATAAAGATGCTCGTGATCAGTATGAAATCCGTACTCACAAGCGTTTAGTAGACATCATTGATCCAACTGAGAAAACAGTTGATGCATTGATGAAATTAGATTTAGCAGCGGGTGTTGATGTTCAAATTAGTCTTACATAAGACTGATTGTTAGAACACTCACTGAATTTGGGTTGATAACCATTTTATAGAGGTTAAAACATGGCTATCGGAATTGTAGGTATAAAGCGTGGTATGACTCGTGTCTTCACTGAAGACGGCGTTTCTATTCCCGTGACCGTAGTAGAAGCCGATCCGAACCGTATCGCTCAGTTGAAAACAACTGAAGTAGACGGTTACGAAGCGGTTCAAGTAACTACCGGTACCCGTAAAGCAAACCGTATCACTAAAGCAGAAGCAGGCCACTTTAAGAAAGCAGGCGTGGAAGCTGGACGTGGTTTGTGGGAGTTTCGTGTAGATACACTAGAAGGTTTTGAAGTTGGCGGCACTATTAATGTCGAAACTTTTGAAGCTGGCCAAAAAGTTGACGTAACCGGTACTTCAAAAGGTAAAGGTTTCGCTGGCGCAATCAAACGTTGGAATTTCCGTGGGCAAGATTCTACTCACGGTAACTCGGTTTCTCACCGTGCTCCAGGTTCGATTGGTCAAAACCAAACGCCTGGCCGCGTATTCAAAGGTAAGAAAATGTCTGGCCACATGGGTGCGGAACGCGTAACAGTACAAACTCTAGAAGTTGTACGTGTTGATGCGGAACGCAATTTGTTATTAATCAAAGGTGCCGTACCTGGCGCTACCGGCGGTGACGTAATTGTTCGTCCTGCTGAGAAAGCTTAAGCCTAAGGAGTTTGACTATGGAAATTAGTTTAACAACTGGCGGTGCACTTGAAGTTTCTGAAGTTGCTTTCGGTCGTGAATTTAACGAACCGTTAGTACACCAAGTAGTTGTTGCATATATGGCAGCTGCTCGCGCGGGTACTCGTGCTCAGAAAAACCGTAGCGCTGTAAGCGGTGGTGGTAAGAAGCCATGGAAACAGAAAGGTTCTGGTCGTGCTCGTGCCGGTACTATTCGTTCTCCATTATGGCGTAAAGGTGGTGTGACTTTTGCTGCACAACCTCAAGACTACACGCAAAAAGTGAACAAGAAAATGTATCGCGGTGCAATCCAAAGCATCTTGAGCGAATTAGTTCGTCAAGAGCGTTTGATTGTAGTAGAAGAGTTTAGCGTTGACGCTCCTAAGACTAAAGAGCTAGTCGCTAAGCTTAAAGATTTAAACGCAAAAGAAGCTTTGATCGTTACTGATTCAGTAAACGAAAACTTATTCTTAGCTTCTCGCAACTTGCATAAAGTTGACGTTCGTGACGTTGACGGTATCGACCCAGTTAGCCTAATCGGTTTTGACAAGGTTGTTATGACAGTTGCTGCGATTAAGAAAATCGAGGAGAAATTAGGATGAATCAAGAAAGAATCTTAAAAGTCCTAAAGGCACCTCACGTTTCTGAAAAAGCAACGATTTTAGCTGAAACAGACAATCAGTTTGTTTTCAAAGTGGCGGTTGATGCGACTAAGCGTGAAATCAAGAAAGCTGTGGAAACGTTATTCGAAGTTGAAGTCGATTCAATTCGTACTTTAAACGTAAAAGGTAAAACTAAGCGCTTCGGAATGGTACAAGGTAAACGTGCCGACTGGAAAAAAGCTTACGTTTCATTGAAGCCTGGTCAAGATCTTGACTTTGTGGCGGAATAAGGAGACTAGTTATGGCAGTTATAAAAGCTAAACCAACTTCTCCGGGTCGTCGTTTCGTTGTTAAAGTTGTAAACGAAGACTTGCACAAAGGCAAACCTCACGCGGCTTTGTTAGAGAAGAAATCAAGAAATGGTGGTCGTAACAACAACGGTCGTATTACAGTACGTCACGTTGGTGGTGGTCATAAGCAACACTACCGTGTTATCGACTTCAAGCGTAATAAAGATGCTATCCCTGCGACGGTTGAGCGTTTGGAATATGATCCAAATCGTTCAGCACACATCGCATTAGTTTGCTATGCAGACGGTGAGCGTCGTTACATCATTGCACCTAAAGGTCTTAAGACTGGTGCTCAGATTATTTCTGGTGATGCAGCGCCGATTAAAGCGGGTAACACTTTACCAATGCGCAATATCCCAACGGGTACTGTTATTCACAACATCGAGTTGAAACCAGGCAAAGGTGCACAAATGGCACGTTCTGCTGGTGCTTACGCTCAGTTAGTGGCGCGTGATGGTGCTTATGTAACTTTACGTTTACGTTCAGGCGAAATGCGTAAAGTTTTAGCCGAAGGTCGTGCGACTATCGGTGAAGTAGGTAACTCTGAGCATATGCTTCGTAGCCTAGGTAAAGCCGGTGCCACTAGATGGCGCGGTGTTCGTCCTACGGTTCGTGGTGTAGCGATGAACCCAGTTGATCACCCGCATGGTGGTGGTGAAGGTCGTACTTCTGGTGGTCGTCACCCTGTATCTCCATGGGGCACGCCTACTAAAGGTAAGAAAACCCGTAAAAACAAGCGTACTGACAAGTTTATTGTCCGTCGTCGTAACAAGAAATAGAGGACAGCATAGTGGCACGTTCATTAAAGAAAGGCCCTTTCATTGACCTTCACTTGTTGAAGAAGGTTGAGGAAGCTGCGGCCTCTGGCTCTAAAAAGCCAATTAAAACATGGTCTCGTCGTTCTACCGTTTTTCCAGAAATGGTTGGTTTGACGATTGCCGTTCACAATGGTCGTCAACACGTACCAGTTTTCGTATCAGAAGACATGGTAGGTCACAAGTTAGGTGAGTTTGTATTAACTCGTACTTACTATGGCCATGATGTTGATAAAAAAGCTAAGAAGCGATAAGGCGAGGAGTGAAAGATGGAAGTAGCAGCAAAATTGCGTAACGCTAGCATCTCAGCACAGAAAATGCGTCTTGTAGCTGATCAAATTCGCGGCTTACCAGTAGAAAGAGCATTGAACCTTCTTGAGTTCAGCCCAAAGAAAGCGGCTGTACTCATCAAGAAAGTTCTTGAGTCTGCGATTGCAAACGCTGAGCATAACGAAGGCGCTGACATTGACGAATTAAAAGTTTCGACTATTTTCGTTGACGAAGCAGCTACCGCTAAGCGTATGCGTCCGCGCGCTAAAGGTCGTGGCGACCGTATCTTGAAAAGATCAAGCCACGTTACTGTAAAAGTATCGGATAACTAGGAGAGATAGTATGGGTCAAAAAGTACATCCTAATGGTATCCGCTTAGGTATCGTTAAGAAGCATACAGCTACATGGTATGCCGAGCGCGGAGAATATGCGGATAACCTTGAAGGTGATATCAAAATCCGTAACTGGTTGGTAAATGAATTAAAAAGCGCTTCAGTATCTCGTATCGACATCGAGCGTCCTGCTAAGGCGATCCGTGTGACTATTCACACAGCTCGTCCAGGTATCGTTATCGGTAAGAAAGGTGAAGATATTGAAAAATTACGCGCTAAAGTTAGCACTATGGCTGGCGTACCTGCTCAAGTTTCTGTTGAGCAAATTCGTAAACCAGAACTAGATGCTAAATTGGTTGGTGATAACGTAGCTCAGCAATTAGAGCGTCGTATTATGTTCCGTCGTGCTATGAAGCGTGCGGTACAAAATGCAATGCGTGCTGGCGCTGAAGGTATCAAGATTCAAGTAAGCGGTCGTCTTGGCGGTGCTGAGATTGCTCGTTCAGAGTGGTATCGTGAAGGTCGTGTACCTTTGCACACACTTCGTGCGAACATAGACTATGCACACTGTGAAGCATTGACTACTTACGGCATCATCGGTATTAAAGTGTGGATTTTCAAAGGCGAAGTTCTTCCAGGTCAAGAAATTGTTGAACCTAAAGAAGAGCGCAAACCACGCCGCAGAAAAGCTGCACCACGAGCTAAGAAGTAGGGGTAGCGAATAATGTTATTACCTAAAAGAACTAAATTCCGTAAGCAACATAAGCTTCGTAACCGTGGTTCTCAAACCATGAACGTAAGCTTTGGTGAGTTCGGATTAAAAGCAACAGGCCGTGGTCGTATGACAGCTCGTCAAATCGAAGCTGCTCGTCGTGCCATGACTCGTCACATGAAGCGTCAAGGTAAAGTTTACATCCGTGTATTCCCTGACAAACCAATTACTAAGAAGCCATTAGAAGTTCGTATGGGTAAAGGTAAAGGTTCTGTTGAATATTGGGTAGCGCAGATTCAACCTGGTCGCATGTTATATGAAGTAGAAGGTATTGATGAAGGTTTAGCGCGTGAAGCTTTTGCTTTAGCAGCAGCTAAGTTACCTTTCAAAACTACTTTCGTTAAACGTACGGTGATGTAATGAAAGCTGTAGATTTGAGAGAAAAAAGCGTTGAAGAGCTTAATGTACAACTTATCGAGTTGTTACAAGAACAGTTCAAAAAGCGTATGGAAAAGGCTACGGGCCAGATGGAAACGACTCATGAAATTCGTGTGATTCGTCGTGACATCGCTCGTGTTAAAACCATCATCAACGAAAAGGCGGGTTCATAATGAGCACTGAATCAATTCAACGCACATTACAAGGCAAGGTCGTTAGTGACAAGATGGATAAGTCCATTACGGTTCTTATCGAGCGTCAAGTGAAGCATCCTTTATACGGAAAATTCATGAAACGTTCTTCTAAGATCCACGCACACGATGAAGCCAATGAGTGCAACATGGGTGATGTAGTTAAGGTAGTTGAGTGCCGTCCACTTTCAAAAACCAAGTCTTTTAAATTGGTTGAGATTGTTACAAAGGCTAACTAATTAGCAACATCGGTTAACCCTGAGAAAGAAAGTTTTTCTTGGGGTTAGGAATTTTAGAAATTTAATGGTATACTCTCGCGCCATTTTAGCGCGGGTTTAAGCGGAGAAAACCATGATCCAGATGCAGTCAATGCTAGACGTAGCCGATAACTCAGGCGCCCGTCGAGTAATGTGTATTAAAGTGCTGGGTGGTTCGCATCGCCGTTATGCTAACGTTGGTGACGTTATCAAGGTGAGCGTAAAAGAAGCGATTCCACGCGGTAAAGTTAAAAAAGGTGATGTGTTGAACGCAGTTGTTGTTCGTACTCGTAAAGGCGTACGTCGTCCAGACGGATCTTTGATCAAGTTTGACGGCAATGCGGCTGTTATGTTGAACAGTAACTTGCAACCAATCGGTACTCGTATTTTTGGACCTGTAACACGTGAATTACGTGGTGACAAGTTCATGAAGATCGTATCACTTGCACCTGAAGTTTTGTAAGAGAGATAAGATCATGCAAAAGATTAAGAAAGACGACGAAGTCATCGTAATCGCAGGCAAAGATAAAGGTAAGCGCGGAACTGTAAACCGTGTATTGCCTAACGGCCGCGTGATTGTTTCAGGCATCAACTTGGTAAAGAAACATACTAAACCAAGTCAAGGTGCTGACGGTATGCCTACTGAAGGTGGTATCGTAGAAAAAGAAGCTGCTTTGGATTCATCTAACGTTGCCATCTATAACCCAGAAACGGGTAAGGCTGATCGCGTTGGTATCAACCCAGAGACAAAAGAACGCTTCTTTAAGAAAACTGGCGGCGCGATTTAATCGCTCTGCCTTTAGTTTATTTTAAATAGGTAATTTAAAAATGGCGAAACTGCACAACTTTTATAAAGAGACTGTAGTAAGTGAGCTTCAAGAGAAGTTTGCTTTCAAGTCAGTTATGCAAGTCCCACGCATTACCAAGATCACATTAAACATGGGTCTCGGTGAAGCTATTGCGGACAAGAAAATACTGGAACACGCAGTCAATGACATGACCGCAATATCAGGCCAAAAACCAATTATCACTAAAGCTCGCAAATCTGTTGCTGGTTTTAAAATTCGTGATGATTATCCAATTGGTTGCAAGGTAACACTACGTGGTGAGCGTATGTGGGAATTCCTTGAGCGCTTTATTTCAATTGCGATTCCTCGTATTCGTGACTTCCGTGGTTTAAACCCTAAATCATTCGACGGTCGCGGTAACTATTCTGTAGGTATCAAAGAGCAGATCATTTTCCCTGAAATTGATTATGACAAAGTTGATAAAATCCGTGGTATGGATATTACTATTACTACGACTGCAGCTAACAATGAAGAAGGGCGTGCTTTATTAGATGCGTTCAACTTCCCATTGAAATCATAAGGAACGCGCAATGGCTAAAACATCTATGGTTCAGCGCGAACTAAAGCGCACCAAAACAGTAGCGAAATTCGCAGCTAAACGTGCGGAGCTTAAAGCAATCATTAACAATCCAGAATCTACTGAAGAGCAGGTTTGGGAAGCACAAGTTAAATTGCAAAAGTTACCACGTGATGCAAGTCCAAGTCGTCAACGTAACCGTTGTCGTGTAACAGGTCGTCCTCATGGCGTTTTACGTAAGTTCGGTTTATGCCGTAACAAATTACGTGAGCAAGCTATGTTAGGTAACGTTCCTGGTTTAGTTAAAGCAAGCTGGTAGTCGGGAGAATAGATCATGAGTATGCAAGATCCTATTGCAGATATGTTGACTCGTATTCGTAACGGCCAAGCTGCTGCGAAGAAAAACGTAAACATGCCTGCTTCAAAATTAAAAGCATCAATTGCTAAAGTGTTGGCTGATGAAGGTTTTATTTCTGGTTATAGCGTTTCTGACGAAGTCAAAGCGACTATGACGGTTGAATTAAAATACTACCAAGGTCGTCCAGTAATTGATGAATTGAAACGTGTTAGTCGTCCTGGTCTACGTATCTATAAGAAAGTAGACGAATTACCAAAAGTAATTGGCGGTTTAGGTGTTTCAATTATTTCAACCTCAAAAGGTGTCATGAGCGATCGTGCTGCGCGTAAAGCGGGTCACGGTGGTGAAGTCATCTGTACTGTAGCGTAAGGGGAATTTAAGATGTCACGTGTAGCAAAAAGCGCTGTATCTATTCCTTCAGGTGTTGATGTAAACATCAGCAATGGCGTGATCAGTGTAAAAGGTTCAAAATCAACTCTTGAACAGAAAATGCACCAAGACGTAGTAATTAAGGT
Source organism: Kangiella sp. HZ709 (assembly GCF_009674675.1). Lineage (GTDB taxonomy): Bacteria > Pseudomonadota > Gammaproteobacteria > Enterobacterales > Kangiellaceae > Kangiella. The sequence goes on along the minus strand of NZ_WKJC01000002.1, from coordinate 468,687 downwards.
TGAAGATGGCGAAGTTACTTTCGCACCGTCTGAAACTGCTACTAATTGGGCAATGGCTGGTACTTACCGCTCTTTAGTTAACAACATGGTTGTTGGCGTAACTGACGGTTTCGAAAAGAAACTTCAGTTAGTGGGTGTTGGTTATCGTGCTAACGTTCAAGGTAAGAAAGTTAACTTAACCCTCGGTTTCTCACACCCCGTGGTTCACGACGTTCCAGAAGGCATCACAGTTGAAGCGCCTTCACAAACTGAACTTGTGATCAAGGGTGCGAACAAGCAAGTTGTTGGCGAAGTAGCAGCGAAGATTCGCGCTTACCGTCCACCAGAGCCTTATAAAGGTAAAGGTGTACGCTACGTTGACGAGCATATTGTTCGTAAAGAAGCTAAGAAGAAGTAGTAGGGCTTAAGATATGAAAAAGAAAATCCAACGTATTCGTCGTGCGACCAAAAGCCGCGCGAAAATGCACGAGTTAGGCGCTAACCGTCTAGTCGTGAACAGAACACCTCGTCATATTTACGCTCAAGTAATTTCTGGCGAAAATGGTTCTGTAATTGCAAGCGCTTCTACAGTTGAAAAGTCAGTTCGCGGCGACGTGAAATATACTGGCAACGTAGATGCAGCGAAGCAAGTAGGCACTCTAGTAGCAGAGCGTGCTTTGGAAGCGGGCGTAAAGCAAGTTGCTTTTGACCGTAGTGGTTTCAAATATCATGGTCGTGTTCAAGCGTTAGCTGATGCGGCTCGTGAAAAAGGCTTACAATTCTAAGGTGACGACAGATGGCTAGAGAAGTAGAAAATCAAGAAGGTTTAGTTGAGAAGTTAGTCAACGTAAACCGTGTTGCTAAAGTTGTTAAAGGTGGTCGTATTTTCGGTTTCACTGCTTTAACAGTAGTTGGTGACGGTAAAGGAAAAATCGGTTTCGGTCGTGGTAAGTCGAAAGAAGTTCCAACTGCAATTCAAAAAGCAATGGAGCAAGCTCGTCGTAACATGATTCAAGTTGATTTGAAAGACGGTCACACATTGCAACACCCAATTAATGCCCGTCACGGCGCATCTAAGGTATATATGCAACCAGCATCAGAAGGTACTGGTATCATTGCCGGCGGTGCAATGCGTGCGGTATTTGAAGTGTTAGGCGTACAAAACGTTTTAGCGAAAAGCGTAGGCTCTACAAACCCAATTAATATTGTTCGCGCAACTATTAATGGTTTGAAGCAAATGTCTTCTCCAGAAATGATGGCGTCTAAGCGTGGTAAAACTGTAGAAGAGATTTTGGACTAAGACCATGGCTAAGAAAATGATGAAAGTAACGCAGACGCGTTCTAGCATTGGCCGTTTAAAAGCGCATAAAGCGTGTTTAACTGGCTTAGGCTTGCGTCGTATCGGTCATACAGTAGAAGTTGAAGATACTGCTTCAACTCGCGGTATGGTAAACAAAATTTACTACATGGTTTCTGTAGAGGAGTAATGACATGCGTTTAAATACTTTAATGCCAGCTCCTGGTAGTAAGAAAAAAGCCAAGCGTGTTGGTCGTGGTATCGGTTCTACCGATGGTAAGACTGCAGGTCGTGGTCACAAAGGTTTAAAATCGCGTTCGGGCGGTAAAGTGAAAATTGGTTTCGAAGGTGGTCAAATGCCATTGAAACAACGCTTACCGAAGTTCGGTTTCAAATCGCGTAAATCTTTGGTAACGGCTGAAGTTCGCTTGAGCGAATTGGCAAAAGTTGAAGGTGAAGTAATTGATATGTTGAGCTTGAAAGCAGCTGGACTTATCACTAACAAAATCCTTAACGTTAAAATTATGTTGTCTGGTAGTATCGATCGCGCAGTTACTGTTTCTAACGGTATCCGTGTGACTAAAGGTGCTAAAGCAGCTATCGAAGCGGCAGGCGGCAAAGTGGAAGAGGCGGCTGAATAATGGCCTTGAATCCACAGCAGTTAGCGAAAAGCGGTGGCTTATCGGAGCTCAAACAACGTTTGTTGTTTGTGCTTCTTGCTATTGTGGTATTCCGAATTGGATCTTTTATTCCGGTTCCTGGTGTTAATGGTTCGGTATTAGCGGACTTTTTAGCGCAAAGCACAGGAATTAGTGATCTATTAAACGTATTTTCAGGTGGTGCTTTAGAGCGTGCGTCTGTTTTTGCATTAGGTATCATGCCGTATATTTCGGCCTCGATTATCATGCAAATCATGACTTATGTTCATCAGCCATTAAAAGAACTTAAGAAAGAAGGTCAAGCTGGGCAGCGTAAGATTAATCAATATACGCGCTACTTCACTGTTATCTTAGCAACTGTACAGGCATTCGGTATGTCGACTCAGTTACCGGCTATGATTCCAGGCTTAGTTGATAATCCAGATTTTTCTTTCTATTTTGTGGCAATTGTTACTCTGGTAACGGGCACAATGTTCTTGATGTGGTTAGGCGAGCAAATTACTGAACGTGGTATTGGTAACGGTATTTCAATCATTATTTTGGTTGGTATTGTCGCGGGTCTTCCGCCATCAATCGCCCAAATGTTCAGCGATGCTTATGACGGCACTCGTAATGTACTAGAAATTTTAGTGTTTGGTGTTTTTGCTTTAGCGGTTGTTTACTTTATCGTTTGGGTAGAAAGAGCTTTGCGTCGTATTACTATTAATTACGCTAAGCGCCAACAAGGCAATAAAGTTTACGCTGCACAAAGTAGTTATTTACCAATGAAAGTCAATGCTGCGGGTGTTATCCCAGCAATTTTCGCTTCCAGTATCGTATTGTTCCCAAGTACATTATTGTCTTGGTTCTCTACCGGTTCTGCTGAAGTAACTTGGTTTACGACTTTGTCGCAGAACTTACAGCCAGGTAAGCCTGTATATATGCTGATGTATGCGGCGGGTATTATCTTCTTTGCATTTTTCTATACTGCATTGACTCAAAACCCACGTGATACAGCTGAAAATTTGAAGAAACAAGGTGCGTTCATTCCAGGTATTCGTCCTGGGCAACAAACTGCTGGTTATCTTGATAAAGTTACAACCCGATTAACATTCTGGGGCGCGCTTTACATGACAGCCGTATGTTTGTTACCTGAATTCTTAATCTTGTTCTTTAATTATCCGTTCTACTTCGGTGGAACTTCACTACTGATCATCGTTGTTGTCGCTATCGATTTTATGGCTCAAGTGCAAGCGCACTTAATGTCACAGCAATATGACTCAGTTTTAAAGAAAGCAAACCTCCACAAACAAGGCCCTGGCGGTCGAGTTCGTGGTCGCTAGCGTCTTGGAGTAACTTATGAAAGTTCGTGCTTCTGTAAAAGCAATGTGCCGTAACTGCAAAGTGATTCGTCGTCACGGAGCGGTACGTGTAATCTGTACTGACCCACGCCATAAACAGCGTCAAGGTTAGTTAATTTAATTGGTTGATTTTCAAGTTCAAGGGCGTTAGAATACGCGCCCTTTTGAAGCTTGCTAATCACATTTTAGGAGAACCTGTTAATGGCTCGTATAGCTGGTATTAACATTCCTGTACATAAGCATGCTGAGATCGCATTGACCGCTATCTATGGTATCGGTCGTCCTCGTGCACAGAAAATCTGTGCTGATGCAGGAGTTGAACCTACTGCAAAGATCAAAAGTTTGAGCGAAGATCAAATTGAAAATCTACGTAACGAGGTGAGCAAATTTACCGTTGAAGGTGATTTGCGTCGCGAAATCAACATGAATATTAAACGTTTGATGGACTTGGGTTGTTTCCGAGGCATTCGTCACCGTCGTAACTTACCACTTCGTGGTCAGCGTACGAAGACAAATGCTCGTACCCGTAAAGGTCCGCGCAAACCTATTAAGAAATAATTTAGGTATTATTAAACATGGCTAAATCACCTCGTTCTACGAAAAAGAAAGTCAAAAAGCATGTTGTTGACGGTATGGCGCATATTCACGCGTCATTTAATAATACCATCATCACCATCACAGACCGCCAAGGTAATGCTCTTTCATGGGCAACTGCCGGTGGCTCTGGCTTCCGTGGTTCACGTAAATCTACTCCTTTCGCTGCACAGGTTGCGTCTGATCGCGCTGCTCAAGTAGTTAAAGAAATGGGTATGAAAAATGTTGAAGTATTTGTTAAAGGTCCTGGACCAGGTCGTGAGTCTGCTGTGCGTGCATTGAACGCTGCAGGTTTCAAGATCACTAACATTACTGACGTGACACCAGTCCCTCACAACGGTTGTCGTCCGCCTAAGAAGCGTCGCGTATAACCAAGAGATTAACGGGAGTTAATAATGGCTAGATATTTAGGTCCAAAGTTAAAATTGTCGCGTCGTGAAGGTGTAGACTTAGGTCACAAATCAGGCGTACGTGCAATTGAAACTAAGTGTAAAATTGAAGTTAAACCAGGTCAACACGGTGCAGGCCGTGGTCGTTTATCTGACTATGGTTTACAGTTGCGTGAAAAGCAAAAAGTACGTCGTATCTACGGTGTATTAGAGCGTCAATTCCGTAACTATTATAAAGAAGCAGATCGTTTAAAAGGTGCTACAGGTGGTAACTTGTTACAGCTTTTAGAATCTCGCTTAGATAACGTGGTTTTCCGTATGGGTTACGCTGCAACTCGCAGCGAAGCTCGTCAACTAGTAAGCCACAAAGCAATCCTAGTTAATGGTAAAACAGTGAACGTTCCTTCATATGTTGTTAAGTCTGAAGACGTTGTTTCTGTGCGTGAAAAATCTCAAAAGCAAGCACGTATTACTGCTGCTTTAGAATTGGCTGCACAGCGTGATATGCCAGAATGGATTGATATTGATGCTAAGAAGATGGAAGGAACTTTCAAGCGTATGCCTGAGCGTTCTGAGCTTGATGCTAGCATCAATGAAAACCTAATTGTGGAACTTTACTCGAAGTAATCTACAAGGTTTAATACGCCAAAGCCTGAGAGTTTTTACTATCAGGCTTTTGTGCGTTATATAAAACGTTTAATTACGAAAATTTTTAATCCTTAGAAGAGGGATATTATGTCAGCTACTGAATTTCTAACTCCGCGTCAGATTAAGGTTGAATCTAACGAAGGCACTAAAGCTCGCGTTATTTTGGAGCCATTTGAGCGTGGTTTTGGACACACTTTAGGTAATTCTCTTCGTCGTATATTACTGTCATCTATGCCAGGTGCGGCTGTGACAGAAGTTGAAATCGACGGCGTTCTTCATGAATACTCTGCAATTGAGGGTGTACAAGAAGACGTAATTGATATCCTTTTGAATTTGAAAGGCCTAGCTGTTCTTCTTGAAGATAAAGAAGAAGCGACTTTAACCTTACAGAAAAAAGGTGAAGGCGTTGTTACTGCTGCTGATATAGCAGAAGTGACTGGTGCTGAAGTCATTAATAAAGACCATTATATCGCTACTTTAAACAAGGGCGGCGCTTTGAATATGCGTATTAACGTTCGTTTAGGTCGCGGTTATGAAGCTTCAAATACTCGCAAATTACCAGAAGGCGAAGATAAGCCAATTGGTGTTCTACACGTAGACTCTTCTTTCAGTCCAATGAAAAAAGTTTCATACACAGTAGAAGCTGCACGTGTTGAACAGCGTACTAACTTAGATAAATTAGTATTGGATTTAGAAACCAATGGTACTATCGATCCTGAAGAAGCAATTCGTCGTAGCGCGACTATTCTTCAAGAGCAATTAGCTGCTTTCGTTGATTTGAAAGACGAGAAGCAAGCTGAGCCTGAAAAAGAAGAACCAGCAGTAGATCCAATCTTGTTACGTCCTGTTGATGACTTAGAGTTAACGGTTCGTTCAGCTAACTGCTTAAAAACTGAGAACATCCATTACATTGGTGACTTAGTACAGCGCACCGAAGTTGAGCTTCTTAAAACACCTAATTTAGGTAAGAAGTCGTTAACTGAAATTAAAGACGTTTTAGCATCTCGCGGACTATCTTTAGGCATGCGTTTAGAAAATTGGCCTCCATCAAGTATCCTAGAAGGATAATTGATAGTCGCTCAATAGTTTAAGGCGCTATTTTGATAGCGCCTGATTTGTTTAAATATTATTCAAGCTTTCTCAGTACTATTGCAGGCTGAGATTAAATAGAGTGAGGAACTCAATATGCGTCATCGTAAATCAGGTCGTCAATTAAATCGTAACAGCTCACACCGTAAGGCTATGTTCAAAAATATGACTGCGTCATTAATTGAGCATGAATTAATCAAAACTACTTTGCCAAAAGCAAAAGAGTTAAGAATGGTTGCTGAGCCGCTAATCACTTTAGCGAAAAAAGATACTGTTGCTAATCGTCGTTTGGCATTTGCTCGTATCCGTAACAATGCTGCTGTTGCAAAATTGTTCGCTGAATTAGGCCCTCGTTACCAAGAGCGTCCAGGTGGCTACTTACGTATTTTGAAGTGTGGAAACCGTCCAGGTGACAACGCTCCAATGGCATACGTAGAGTTAGTTGATCGTCCAGTTGTAGAAGAAGATTTCGAAGAAGAAGCCGTTGAAGAGTAATCTTTAGTTTCTTATCAGAAATTTAAAAAGCCGGCTTAATTGCCGGCTTTTTTATAGGTAAATTAAGTTACTGAACTTCGGTCAGAAAATTCTTTTGATGCTCATAATTAGTTAAAGAGCGTGCTAATTTGTGTTGTAGCTCTTGAATGGAATTAGAATTAGCTGCGTGCTCTTGTACAAGGTTATGTGCCTTTTCAGTATATTTAGAGAGTGTTTTAGCAAGCTCAACCAGTTGTTTATGGTTGAAGTGAATATTCTTTTTTAAGATTATTTTTTTACAAAAGTTTATAAGATCGGATTGTTGATGCGGCGCTGTAAAGAAACTATTTATATCTTGTTTATATACCCATTCGCGTAGGGTGACGCTATCGCTATCAGAGTATATACATAGTTGAGTTTGCTTTCCTGCAGAGCGGACAATTTTACGAACAGCGGGGTAGCCTAAGGCATTGTTCAATGAGACGAGTACTAAACCCAACTTTTGCTTCTCAGCATTAATGAATGCATCAGCGTCTTGACTAGTTTTAACGTACTCTACGACGCAGCCAGCGAGTTCTAATTCTTTGATAAGTTTTGCTAGATGGCCTTTATCATCATCTAGCATTAATAATTTTTTCATCTAATACAGTAGGTTACTGATTAAAACATTAGTATACTTTAACATTGTTATTTAAGTGTGAATGAAAAATTAGTTAAAATTTTGCTAACTATATTTTAAAAATGTGAGGCATTACAACTTTGTTTTCTAAAACGTTAAAAATTTTGACAATTATATCCACCACTTTTATTTTAGGTGGCTGCTTAACTTTTAAACCAGATAATGTTGATAATTTATGCAGTGTTTTGACGGATGAGGATTGGTATGAGGCTGCACTTGAATCTCAGAAGAAGTGGGGAACACCTATTCATGTCCAGTTGGCAATCATGCATCAAGAGTCGAAGTTCATTCATAATAGCAAACCGCCTCGTAAGTGGTATTTGGGCTTTATTCCTGGGCCGAGACCTTCCACGGCTTATGGTTTTGCACAGGCTTTAGATACTACTTGGGATACTTACATTAAAGCGACCAGTAATTCAGGAGCTGACCGGGATGATTTTGATGATGCGATAGACTTCATTGGCTGGTACACGGCAACTAGTCATCGTAAGCTGGGTATTTCTAAATGGGATGCGAAGGAACAATATTTTGCTTACCATGAAGGGTGGGGCGGCTATCAACGTAAAACTTACCTAGCTAAGGGTTGGTTAAAAAAAGTTGCGGAAAAAGTCGGAAAGCGCTCGTTAACTTTTGCTAGCCAATATAAGCAATGTCGAAGAGAATTAGACAATAATCTTGGGTGGTTTTAGTAAGGTAGTTTAATTAATAATAATTGACGCATTTTTTTAGCTTATCGGTTAAAATGGCATCACTTTCCTTAGAACTTATTTAACATTATTTGAGGTTGGCTAATGTTAGGCAATACTACTTCCCTGAAAGACTTCGATCCTGAATTAATGGCTTCTATGGAAGCTGAGCAAAAGCGTCAAGAAGAGCATATTGAACTGATTGCATCTGAAAATTACACCAGTATGCGTGTTATGCAAGCTCAAGGATCAGTCCTGACTAACAAGTACGCTGAAGGTTATCCTGATAAGCGTTATTATGGCGGCTGTGAGTATGTTGATGTTGCTGAAAAGTTGGCCATTGAAAGACTCAAAGAATTGTTTGGCGCAGATTATGCAAACGTACAGCCTCACTCAGGTTCGCAAGCTAACAGTGCTGTCTACATGGCTTTATTGCAACCCGGTGATACCGTATTGGGAATGAGTTTGTCAGATGGTGGTCATTTAACGCATGGCTCTAAAGTAAACTTTTCTGGCAAGATTTATAATTCAGTTGAGTATGGTGTCGATGAGAATGGTTATATCGACATGGATAATGTTGAAGCTTTAGCGTTAGAGCATAAGCCTAAAATGATCATCGCAGGTTTCTCAGCTTATTCACGAGTAGTTGATTGGTCGAAGTTCAGAGAAATTGCGGATAAAATTGGCGCTTATCTATTTGTAGATATGGCGCATGTATCGGGTTTGATTGCCGCAGGTGAATACCCCAACCCGGTACCTTATGCTGATGTAGTAACTTCAACTACTCACAAAACTTTAGCAGGTCCTCGCGGCGGGATTATTCTAGCTAAATCTAACCCTGATTTAGAAAAGAAACTCAATTCAGCTGTATTTCCTGGTGGTCAAGGCGGCCCATTGATGCACATAATCGCAGCTAAAGCGGTAGCCTTTAAAGAAGCTTTAAGCGATGAGTTTAAGCAGATGCAAGTTCAGGTTAAGGCTAATGCTAAAGCGATGACCGAAGTCTTAATGGCTAGAGGCTATAAAATCGTGTCAGGCGGCACGGATAACCATTTATTCTTGATTGATTTAATTGATAAAGATATTACCGGTAAAGACGCTGAGGCAGCGTTGGGCGCAGCTAATATTACAGTGAATAAAAATACAGTACCGAATGAGCCTCGTTCACCGTTTGTAACCTCAGGTTTACGTATGGGTACACCAGCTATGACTACTCGAGGCTTTAAAGAAACTGAGTCAAAAGAGTTAGCTGGTTGGATATGCGACATTCTAGATGATATAGAAAACCAAGAAGTCATTAGTTCGGTGAAAGCAAAGGCGCTCGAATTAACGGCGCGTTTTCCAGTGTATAAGTAAGATAAGAAAACTTAGGAACCAGTATGCATTGTCCATTTTGTTCAAACACCGATACTAAGGTTATCGACTCGCGGTTAGTAGCTGACGGTTCTCAAGTTCGCCGTCGTCGTGAGTGTTTGTCTTGCCAGGAGCGTTATACGACGTTTGAGGCTGCGGAATTGGTTATGCCTAAAGTAGTAAAGTCTGATGGTACTCGTGAACCCTTTAATGAAGATAAGTTGCGTTCAGGTTTAACAAAAGCCGTAGAAAAGCGCCCTGTAAGTGTCGAGGCGTTAGAGGCGGCGGTAAGTAAGATTTTATCTTTTTTACGCGCAACCGGTGAACGCGAAGTTTCAGCCAAAGTAGTGGGTGAGCAAGTTATGGCTGCATTACGTGGTTTGGATAAAGTGGCTTATGTTCGTTTTGCCTCGGTCTATCGTGATTTCAAAGATGTGCAAGCTTTCCGCGAAGAAATTGATAAGTTAGAGAGCGACTAGTAAGTTTCGAAATGAATTTCTCTAAGCAAGACTCAATATATATGGCGCGAGCCATTGAGTTAGCCAAGAAAGGTTGGTTTACGACCAGAGCTAATCCGAGAGTGGGCTGTGTCATTGTAAAGAATGATCAGATTATTTCTGAAGGATGGCATGAAAAAGCAGGTTTAGATCATGCTGAAATCAATGCCATCAATAATGCATCGCAAGATTTAACAGGCGCTACCGTATACGTAACCTTAGAGCCTTGCTCACATTTTGGGAAAAAGCCTCCTTGCGCTTTGGCTTTGGCGAAAGCTGGGATTGTAAAAGTTATTTGCGCTATGCAAGACCCTAACCCACTTGTGGCAGGGAAGGGAATCGCACAATTGATCGAAGCTGGTATTCAGGTTGAAACTGGCTTGATGGAATTAGAAGCGACGCAACTGAACTCTGGATTTATAAATCGTATGACCTTGGGGCTGCCTAGAGTTGTTATAAAAAGTGCAATAAGCCTTGATGGGAAAATTGCGATGGCTTCCGGCGAGAGTCAATGGATTACAGGTGAGCAGGCGAGAGCCGATGTTCAACAGTTAAGAGCTGAGTCGTGCGCAATTATTACAGGTACTGGCACAGTTATAAATGATAATCCGTCTTTGAACGTGCGTGATACAAAGTTTTTGAATAAATCGTATTTTGAACAACCCCTCAGAGTAGTGATTGATTCACAAGGTTTGCTCGATGCGGATGCAAAAATTTTTCAGCAGCAGGGCGAAGTTTGGCTCGTAACGGGTAACTGGCAAAATAAAAACTATCCAGCGAACGTTAATCAAGAGATTGTTGATACTAATGAATTTGGGAACGTTGATTTATACCAATTGTTGCTGCAGTTAGCAGATAGAGGTATCAATCAAGTTTTGGTGGAAGCAGGTTCTGGCTTAGCAGCAGCATTTTTAGAGCGAGGATTGGCCGACGAATTGGTGGTTTATATGGCTCCAAAAATTTTGGGTTCTAGCGCTATGTCAGCTTATCAGTTGCCTTTCGATAAAATGTCCCAATCTATAGGTGTGGATTTAAAAGATGTTCGTCACTTTGGTGATGATCTAAAACTAAGTTATAGCGTAAAAAAATAATGTTTACAGGAATCATAGAAGCAACTGGAAAAATCACAGCTATTGAACCAAAAACATCTGGGTCAAATCAAGGCGATGCTATTTACCATTTCGATACAGGCAAGTTAGATTTGGCTGATGTGAAACTTGGCGACAGTATTGCCTGTAATGGTGTATGTTTGACCGTTATAGAAAAATTTGACGACGGATTTTCTGCGGACGTTTCAGTAGAGACGATTCGCGTCACACGCTTTGCTGATTATAAAGTAGGACAAGTGATTAATTTTGAGAAAGCTATGCTACCAACAACTCGTTTTGGCGGTCATATGGTTTCTGGTCATGTAGACGCGATAGGTGAAGTAATCAATGTTGAACCGGCGGCACGCTCTATTCAATATCAAATTAAAGCGCCGGAATCTGTGTTACGTTTCATTGCGATTAAAGGTTCGATTACAGTGGATGGTATTAGCTTGACCGTTAACAATCTTAAAGATGATTGTTTTTACTTAAACTTAGTTCCGCATACCTTACAAGAAACTGTCGCAGATTCTTATGAGGTTGGCACTAAAATAAATTTAGAAATTGACTTGGTTGCTCGTTATTTAGAGCGATTAATGATTAATTCGTAAGCCAAAGTAGGCATATTATGAAGCTTAATTCGATTGAAGAAATTATTGAAGATATCCGTAACGGAAAAATGGTCATCCTAATGGATGATGAAGATCGAGAAAATGAAGGCGATCTGGTAATGGCAGCTTCTCAAGTTAGGCCGGAAGATATTAACTTTATGGTGAGTCATGCCCGTGGCTTAGTCTGTATGCCTATGACCGAAGCGCGTTGCGAACAATTAAACTTACCGTTAATGTCCAATCAAAATGGCGCTAAGTTTAGCACTAATTTTACTGTTTCAATTGAAGCAGCTGAGGGAGTAACGACGGGTATCTCTGCGGCTGATAGAGCTAGAACCATTATTGCGGCAGTTAACCCAAAAGCTAAGCCCAATGATATTGTCCAACCTGGTCATATTTTCCCCATCATGGCGCAACCTGGTGGTGTGCTTAACCGAGCTGGGCATACTGAAGCTAGTTGCGATTTGGCTAGAATGGCAGGCTTTGAACCCGCTGCAGTTATCGTTGAAATCTTAAATGAAGATGGGACTATGGCTCGTCGTGCTGATTTAGAAATTTTTGCGCAAAAGCATGATTTAAAAATTGGTACCATCGCCGATTTAATTGAGTATCGTTCTACAAAAGAAAAGTCAGTTGAGAAAGTTTCAGAGTGTCATTGGCCAACTGAACATGGTGACTTTAGATTGCATACTTATAAAGATTCAATTGATGAACAAATTCATTTTGCGTTGGTTAAAGGCAATCCTAAGCAGCAAGATTCAGCTTTGGTTAGAGTTCACTTAGCTAATAACCTGGGTGATTTATTAGAAGCTCAGCGTGGCAAGAAATCTCATTGGACGCTGGCGAATGCTATTGAAAGAATTGCTGATGAAGGTGAGGGCGTTGTAGTCGTTTTAGCAAATAAAGAATCAAATGAAGAGTTACTAAATAAAATCAGAAAATTTGAACAGGAAGACAAGGGAGAGCCTTTGTCTCAAGAACAGCAGCGTCAGAAAAAACGCACCGTTGGTATAGGCTCGCAGATTTTAGCGGATCTTGGGGTCCATAAAATGCGTTTGTTAAGTTCTGGGTCCAAATATACTGGTTTAGCTGGTTATGGTTTAGAAATTGTGGAAAATATTTCGGAATAGAAACTAGGAATGCAAATAGAATGAGCAACTTTAAACTCGATTTTTCAGAAATCAACTATCAAGCTGGCCGCATTGCTATTGTGCACGCGCGCTTTAATGAGCCTTTGATTCATATGATGATTGAGGGTGCTCAGGCAAAACTTGCTGAGCTTTCAGTGCCTCAAGAGTCCATTGAACTGTTTAATGTGGCCGGCGCTTATGAACTTCCGCTAGCTGCACAGCAAGTAGCAAAGTCCGGTAAATTTGATGCAATAATTGCGATCGGTGTGGTGATTAAAGGTGATACGCCGCACTTCGACTTTGTTTCAACTGAATCGAGCGCTGGCTTGATGCGCGTTTCTTTAGATGAAGAGTTACCGATTATTTTTGGTATTCTAACAACAAATACCGAAGCACAGGCTGAAGAACGGGCTAATCCGCGTAAAATGAATAAAGGCGGCGAGGCAGCAGCTACAGCTATCGAAATGATTAATTTAAAACAATCTTTAAAAGGTTAAGGGCAAGAGGTTTTAGCATGAGTTTCAAACCATCAATGAGACGCAAAGCTCGTGAATATTCTGTACAGGCTATTTATCAATGGCAAATGTCTGGCAATCCTTTAAATGAGATTGAAGCACAATATTTAACCACTATGAACAGTAAGAAAGTAGATACTGAATACTTTCAAGAATTGTTTATGGGTGTCTTAACCGATTTAGAAAATATTGATAATAAGTTAGCGCCGGCATTAGAAAGAGATATTGAAGAAATAGATCCGATCGAAAGAGCTGTTATTAGATTATCAGCTTTTGAATTAATGAAGCGAATAGATATTCCTAAGAAAGTGGTCATCAATGAAGGTATTGAATTGGCCAAAACTTTTGGTGCAACTGATGGACACAAATTTGTAAATGGCGTTCTCGATAAAATAAGCAAAGTATTACGTCCACACGAATAAGCATTCTTTGATGGCTGAATTTAATATCATCCAGCAATATTTTAATTTTGAACAGAAAGCTTCTGAATCAATTGTTAAAGCTATTGGCGATGATTGTGCCATTTTAGAAATCCCTAAAAGTAAACAGCTAGTCACTAGTGTCGATACTCTTGTGGCTGGTGTTCACTTTTATGCAGATGTATCTCCGCGAGATTTAGCTTACAAAGCGTTAGCAGTTAACGTTAGTGATTTACTTGCTATGGGGGCCAATCCTCTAGCTTATACGCTGGCAATAACCTTACCTGAAAACGATAAGGCTTGGCTTGAAGCATTCTCCCAAAGTCTTAAAGATACTTCAGAGAAATTTTCTATAAACCTTATAGGTGGCGATACAACCCAAGGCCCATTAAGTATTTCTATTCAAGTCTTTGGTTTGGTAACAAAGCATAAAGCGGTGTTAAGATCCGGTGCTCAAGTTTATGATGATGTTTGGATTACTGGTACTTTAGGTAGCGCCAGGACTGCTTTAGATGTAAATCATAGGCAAGATCTAAATGAATTTGAATCATCTCTATGGAATAAACTAGTTAGACCAGAGATCCCTTATCACTTTGCTAAAAAGAAATTTTCGAAGTTTGCCAGTGCTGCTATTGATATTTCAGACGGCTTATATGCAGATTTGAGTCATATTCTGAATCAGAGTCAATTAGGGGCAGAAGTAATGATCGAAGCTCTGCCATTAGATGAAGCTTTGATTGAGGTTGCAGGTATCGAGCAAGCACGTCAATTTGCTTTGAATGGTGGTGATGACTATCAATTATGCTTTACTGCACATAAAGATTATCGCAATAAAATTCATAGGCACGCAGATAAAACTAACACTAGAGTAACGCGAATTGGCAAGATAACCGCAGAAAAGAACTCACTGAAAGTACTACTTAACAAAGATGATTACGAAATCAACCAAGCGAGTTGGCAACATTTCCTCACTACTAAATAATATATGTCTTTTAATAAAACCATTCTTACTGATCCTATACATTTTTTAGCCTTTGGTTTTGGCTCAGGGTTATTGCCCAAAGCTCCTGGAACTTGGGGAACCTTGATAGCTATTCCTATTTGGTTATTGTTATCGCAATTAAGCTTGGAGTATTACTTATTAGCGACAGCGCTACTTAGTGTTTTGGGAATATGGATTTGTGGAGCTAGCTCTGAAAAGCTAGGTGTCCACGATCATGGGGGTATAGTGTGGGATGAAATTTGTGGCTTTTTAGTTGCTATGATAGCCATTCCTGTTACTTGGTATTGGTTGTTGTTAGGTTTTATATTGTTTAGATTTTTTGACATTATGAAACCTTGGCCAATTAAAATTTTAGATAAAAAAGTAAAAGGCGGCTTTGGGATTATGATTGACGATATTATTGCTGGCGCTTTAGCTGCGGTGATATTGCAGTTAGCTTTATACTTTCTCAACTAATCAAAACAAGCTTAGTTTATTGAGTAACTTGTAAGATTTTTGCTTTAGTCAGTTCAATTCGTTCGAATAAATCTTTAGTATCACCATGCTCAATAAAGCGATCAGGTAAGCCTAAGTTTTTCACTCTAATTTGAATATTATTTTCTAGAATAAATTCATTCACCGCACTACCGGCGCCACCCATGATGGCATTCTCTTCTAGAGTAATAAATAAATCATGAGAGTCTGCTAACTCTTTTATCAAAGCTTCATCCAGCGGTTTTACAAAACGCATATCAGCAACGCTGGCATCGATTTCTTCCGCCGCTTCCATCGCTAGTGGCAACATAGATCCAAAAGAAAGGATCGCCACTTTTGCGCCGGTACGTTTCATCTCACCTTTGCCTAACGGGAAAGGGGTAAAAGTTTCTTGAGGTACAACACCGGTTCCTATTCCTCGAGGGTAACGAACAGCTGCAGGGCCTGCATACATATAGCCAGTATATAAGCATTGGCGGCATTCGTTTTCGTCGCTAGGCGCCATTATTACCATGTTCGGGATACAGCGTAAGAAGCTAATGTCGAAGGCCCCATTATGCGTCGCGCCATCACCGCCAACTAAACCTGCACGATCAATGGCGAATAGCACATCGAGATCTTGTAAGGCGACATCGTGTATTAATTGATCGTATCCACGTTGTAAAAATGTTGAGTAGATGGCACAAACGGGTTTTAACCCTTCGCACGCTAATCCAGCAGAAACGGTCACCGCATGTTGCTCAGCAATCCCCACATCAAAATATCGATTAGGGAACTCGCGTGAAAAACGGATCATATCTGAGCCTTCACGCATTGCTGGCGTAATACCTATTAAGCGTTCATCTTGCGCGGCCATATCACATAAGAAATCGCCAAAGATATTGGAATAGGTTTTTGGTTTTACCCCTTTAGGCAAGTCAGTGACTTTTGGATCAAAAATGGGCACGCCATGATAAGCAATAGGATCATTTTCTGCCGGCTCGTAGCCTTTGCCTTTTCGCGTAACAATGTGTAAAAACTGAGGGCCTTTAAGTGTTTTTATGGTTTCTAAGGTACTTAAGAGTGTAGGCAAGTCATGACCATCGATAGGACCAATATAATGAAAACCTAACTCTTCAAATAAGGTACCAGGCAGTAGCATACCGCGCATATGCTCTTCAGCACGTCCCACAAAGTCAGATAATGGCTTCATGCCATGCAACGCTTTTTTACCGGTTTCTCGGACACGTTGATAAAAACGCCCAGCCAATAATTTTGCTAAGTATTTATTTAAGGCCCCAACGTTTTCTGAAATAGACATTTCATTATCATTCAGAACCACCAACATGTTGGTGTCAGTGTCTGCAGCGTGATTCATGGCTTCAAATGCCATGCCGCCCGTTAAGGCTCCATCACCAATGACTGCAACACAATGACGTTCTTCGTCTTTTTGTTTAGCGGCCATGGCCATGCCTAGAGCTGCACTAATGGAGGTGCTGGAGTGGCCAACAGCAAAAGTATCGTATTCGGATTCAGTTCTTACAGGGAAAGGGTGTAAACCATCAGTTTGGCGGATGGTTGCTAATTGATCGCGACGTCCAGTAAGTACTTTGTGCGGATAAGCCTGATGGCCAACGTCCCAAACGATTCTGTCGTCCGGGGTATTAAAGATATAGTGTAAAGCGACAGTTAACTCTACCGTACCTAAACCGGCAGCGAAATGACCTCCGCAACCGCTGATAGTATCAATCAAGTATTGACGTAACTCGTCGGCTAAAAGCAATAACTGATCTTTCTCCAGTTCTCTAAGTTGAATTGGAGAGTCAATAGTTTGCAAAATTGGATAAGAGTTATCGCTCATAATCTAACTAATAATACCGTTTAGTGGCGGCGCTGGGTAATAAAGAGCGCTAGTTGCGCGAGGTTGGCGGTATTGTACGGCAACTTGTCCAAGGCTTGTAGCGCCAAGCTTAATAAATCTTGTAATTTTTGTTTAGAACCATCAATTCCAATTAATGCAGGATAAGTATTTTTATCTTTTTCTTGATCGGAGCCTTGCGGCTTGCCTAAAGTTTCTGTGTCAGACTCTATATCCAAGATATCGTCTTGCACTTGGAAAGCTAAGCCAATAGCGTCAGCATATTCTTCTAGCAGAACCTGCTCGAAAGGCTTGATTGAGCCAGCACAAAGAGCTCCAAGTAAGACGCTGGCCTTGATCAAGGCACCTGTTTTCATGCGATGCATATTCTCTAGTGTCGCCAAATCGATGGTTTTATTTGTGGATGCTAAATCAATCGCTTGACCGCCGCCCATACCCAGTGAACCACTTGCTTTAGCTAATAAAGATAGCATGCTTAGTTGTTGCGATTTGGCCGAGTTGGTAAATTTGGGGGCAGATAAAATTTCAAAGGCTAGAGTATGCAAAGCATCGCCCGCTAAAATAGCGGAGGCTTCGTCAAACTCTATATGACAAGTTGCTTTACCTCGCCTTAAATCATCATCATCCATCGCAGGCAAGTCATCATGTACCAATGAATAACAGTGAATAAGCTCTACAGCTAAAGCTGTTTGATCGAGATCTTCTAGTTTGGCATTAAAAGCTAAGCCGGTTAAGTAGACCAATAAAGGCCTAACTCGCTTACCACCGTTTAATGCTGAATAGCGCATGGCTAGGTGTAAGTTATGTGGCTCTATATTATCGCTTGGCAAAGAATCAGCAATAATGCTTTCAATCCTTGTTTGCCAATGGTTGATTTCCTCTGCAAAGCCATCGGTAGTCGGAATGGAAGTGTTCATAGACATGACTGGAGTGTTTACTACTTGCATTTATTCTTCGGCATCAAAAACTTCTTCTTTACCATTCATTAAAATAGTAACTTTTTGTTCTGCTTCGGCAAGGTGCTTTTGACATTGGCGTGATAGTTTCACGCCTTTTTCAAATATCTTTAAGGCTTCATCTAATGGCAAATCACCATCTTCTAACTGCTCAACAAGAGCTTCTAACTCTTCCAGTTGATTTTCAAAATTGTTTTTCTTTGCTGCTGCCAAAATAAGGTCTCAAAATTACTCTTAATGGTTATATTGTCGCTTATTCAAACCTAAAAAGGAAGAAATTGAGCATGCTTTGATAAATTTGCTAAAAGCATTCGCACTGACTTGTAAATACCGCTAAAATCCCCACTTATTCATACTAATGAGTGTGATTACTCCTTGAAGTGAGCAGCATGAGCGAAACCGTAAAATATACTGATTTTATTAGAAATATTATTGATAAAGACTTAGCCGAAGGAAAAAACGATGGCCGTGTCCATACCCGTTTTCCGCCTGAGCCAAATGGTTATTTACATGTGGGCCATGCTAAGTCGATTTGCCTAAATTTTGGTATAGCTGAAGCTTATCAAGAACATGGCGCAGTATGCAATTTGCGCTTTGATGATACCAATCCAGAAAAAGAATCAGAAGAATTCGCCAAAGCTATTCAAGAAGACGTGAAATGGTTGGGTTTTGAATGGCACCAAGATGTGCATAACGCATCGGATTATTTTGAAGACTTGTATGGCTTTGCTAAGCTACTCATTGAAAAAGGCTTGGCTTACATCGACGAGTCTTCGCCTGAAGCTATGAAAGAAGCTCGTGGTAACTTCCAAGTTGCAGGAACAGAAAGCCCTTATCGAAATAGACCCGTAGAAGAAAGTTTAGATTTGTTTGAGAGGATGCGCGCGGGGGAGTTCGAAGACGGTAAAATGGTGCTACGTGGTAAAATCGATATGGCTCATCCCAATATGTTGATGCGGGATCCGGTTTTGTATCGTATTAAACGTATGCATCATATTAAAACTGGCGATAAGTGGTGCATTTACCCAATGTACGATTTTACTCACTGTATTTCGGATGCTTTAGAGGAAATTACTCATTCACTCTGTACCCTTGAGTTTGAGGTTAATCGTCCTTTGTATGATTGGGTTTTAGATAACTTGGATATCCCTGCAAGGCCATATCAGTATGAATTTTCACGGCTAAACTTAGCTTACACCATTACTTCTAAGCGTAAATTGACCCAGTTGGTTGAGCAGAATTTAGTGGATGGCTGGGATGACCCTCGAATGCCAACTATTTCTGGTATGCGCCGTCGTGGTTATACTCCAATGTCCATTCGCAATTTCTGTAAAGCTGTTGGTATCTCAAAAGTAAATAGTGTTACCGACATGACTTTGCTGGAAGATAATGTTCGGCATGATTTGGATGCAACGGTCGAGCGTCGTATGGCAGTAATGGATCCTATCAAAGTAATCATTACTAATTATCCTGAAGATAAAGAAGAAATGCTAACAGGGAAAAATCATCCAAAAAATGATGAGATGGGAACCCGTACCTTAGCTTTTAGCCGCGAACTTTATATTGACCGTGCGGATTACCGCGAAGAAGCCAATAAAAAGTATAAGCGCATGGTTAAAGGTGGTGAAGTGCGCTTGCGAAATGCTTATGTGATTCGTGCCGACGAAGCAGTTTATGATGCAAATGGTGACATCACAGAACTACATTGTAGTTACGATCCTGACACTTTGGGTAAAAATCCAGAAGGACGCAAAGTGCGTGGTGTGATTCATTGGGTTTCAGCTAAGCACGCTAAACCAGCTTTAATTAGACAGTATGATCGTTTATTTAAAGTTGATAATCCGGGCGCTATGGATAACTTCTTAGAAGCTTTAAATGAAAATTCTTACAGCGAACAAACAGCAATGGTTGAAGCTAGTTTAGCGGATGCTAATCCAGAGGACAGGTTTCAGTTTGAAAGAGAGGGTTATTTCACGGCAGATCGTTTTGATCATGGTGAGAAACTCGTATTTAACCGTACCGTGACTCTACGAAACGCCTGGCAAGGTTAAAACAGCTTTAAGAATAGACGCCTTAACACCTAGAAAAAAGAAGCCAATCAATTGATTGGCTTTTTTAAATGTCTACTAAATAAGATATTATGACAAGATATCTACTAACTTAGTGAGCTAAAGTTGCAGAAAGTTCATTCTTTTTTTAATTATTTGCACTGATACGTTTGAAACTTAACATTTGTCAGCTACTCTAAGTCTATATCAGCAAAACAAGCTAAACATCGGACATTATTATGAAGTCGTTTCTAAAAGGGATCCTTTGGTTAATCACCAGTTTATTTATCATATTGGCAATATTAGTTGGCATCGCTTTTTATGTGTTTGATAGCGATAACTTGAAATCCCGTGCTATTAGCATGGTTAAAGAGCAAACGAGTGCAGACTTAACCATTGAAGAAGATCTATCCTTGAACTTCTTTCCTTGGTTAGAGGTTGAGACCGGAAAAATCAAATTATCAAATCCAGATGGATTCAACCGAGATAAAAATCTACTGTCTGTAAATGAATTAAAGGCCAGTATTAAATTAATGCCTTTATTAAAAGGGCAGATAGAAATAGGGGCGATTGAACTAACAGACTCTGAGCTAAATTTATTGAGAGACAAGCAGGGCCGCTCTAACCTTGATGTATTAATTACTAATAGTCAAAAGACTCAACCCTCTACGGAAAATAAAACTGTTGAGTCTGAAACAAGCTTAAGCGTGAGCCGTATCGGTTTAGATAGTTTTGTACTTAACCAATACAACCCGAATGGCAAGCTTACGCAAAGCTTCAGTTTGAATCAATTTGACCTCAATCAGTTTGCGTTTGATCAGTGGACTCCGATAAGTGCTAGTGGCGAATTTATCAGTGGTAGTGGTAAAACAGAAGCTAATTGGCAGCTGAACAGTGAAGTAAATGTGGCTACTGGCGGACAAGAAATTTCTCTGCGGCAGACTAGTGCTGTAATGGATAACATGGGCAATAAGTTGAACCGTTTAGAGCTTGCCGGTGATACCAAGGTTAGCCTAAACAATGAAAACAGTAAAATAAGTCATGAGGGTAGCCTACTGGCAGATGGCCAAAAATTTGTTATGGAGCTGAATGCGATTTTTAGTACCTTCAAAGATATCCAGCTGAACCTTAAGGCCGAAGATCTAAACCTAACTCCTTTGCTAGCTTCGGACAATAAAGGTGCAGGAGAAGGTTCTGCACCATTTGATGGCAAACCGATTGCCGACTTTTTAAAGCGTGCTCGAATCAAAGGGACTTTTGCTGCGGACACAATTACCTTTAATAAGACAAAACTCAGTAATGTACAAGCCAACCTTTCCAATAAAGGAACTACTTTATGGTTAAAACCTTTTAAAGCCAGCGCTTTTCAAGGAGGTATTAGCAGTGACGCAAGTATTAATTTTGCCAGCTCACCATTAGCATTAAGTATTTCACCTCGAATGCAAAAAATTCAAGTGGGTGATTTAATAAGTGAAATGTTTGAGCTGGAGAAATTAACGGGGTTGGGCGATTTGGATTTAGATCTATCGACTCGCGGAATCGAATTCAAACAAATGCTGAAAAACTTATCAGGTACTGGCGCTATTAATTTATCCGATGGTGCTTTGAGTGGTTGGGATTTGAATAAAATCATTGAGTCGGGTATCAATCTACAAACCCTTACCACTGCGAATTCTTTTAAAGGGAAAACTAGTTTTGCAGGTTTAAAAAGCGATTTGAAAGCCGATAAAGGCTTGATTCAACTTAATAATATCGCTTTAGTTACTCCATTATTTGATTTAGTGGGTGCTGCCAGCACTAATGCAAATAAAGAAAGCTTGGCTGGCAACTTTCAACTGGTATTAAAGGGTGCGCTTAAGGATCAGCTAGAGAAAAAATATCCACAATTAGCTGGGGTTGATTTGCCATTTGAGCTAAAAGGTACCTGGACAGAGCCTAGGCCTAGTATTGATTTTGAGAGTATGCTGAAAGCCAAGTATAAATCACAAATAGATAAAGAAATCGATGATAAAAAGAAAGAGCTTGAGGATGAGATCAAAAAGAAATTATTGGATAAATTGAAATTCGACTAAACCCTTTTTCATATCACTACATCTAATAAGAAACGAAACAAAAGTGAGAGATTTAAAATGAACAAATTAACTAAGTCAGTATTGGCGCTGGCGGCAACTACATTATCATTTGGTGTATTCGCCGATGTTGAGCGTGAGTTTTCAGAAACGTATAACTTTAGCAGTAATGGTACCGTTCGAGTGGAAAACATTAACGGTAACATTAAACTCGAAGGCTGGGATCGCGACCAAATCCAATTGGAATATACTGCCAGTGCAGATGACAAGGATGATTTAGAGCGTATAGAAGTTGAAATTGATGCTTCATCAAGTCATTTCTCGGTGGATGTAGAATTTAAGAAAAAATCGAGCTGGTTTGGCGGATGGAATGGTTCTTCAGGCGAAGTAGAGTTCCGTTTAAAAGTACCTCATGAAGTTGTTTTAAAGATGATAGATTCTGTTAACGGTAATGTAGCCATTAGCGATGTTTATGGCGACATTAAAGCAGAAACGGTCAATGGTAAGGTCAAAATTGAAAATGCTGGCTCAGACGTTTCTGTCGATACGGTCAATGGCGATGTTAAAATTGTCATGCAACAATTTAAAGGCGATCAACGTATTAAATCTGAGAGCGTTAACGGTGATATTGAAGTGTACTTGCCTGAAAATGAAGGTTTTAGGTTAGATGCTGAAACCTTAAATGGCGATTTATCCAATGACTTTGGTATTGAAGTTGAAGAAGGTAAGTATGTCGGAGCTGATATGGAAGGGCGCTATAAAAGCGGTAATGCTCGCTTATTGTTCGACACCGTTAATGGCGATATTGAAGTTAGAAAAGACTAACCAAACAAAATGAGCAAATAAAAAGGCTTCCAATTGGAAGCCTTTTTTACATCAGTTATTAAGTAGACTTTGTATTTCATTATTCGTCTAAATAGGTACGCAATTTTTCAGAGCGACTAGGGTGGCGCAGTTTGCGTAAGGCTTTTGCTTCAATCTGACGAATACGCTCACGAGTGACATCAAACTGCTTGCCTACTTCTTCTAAGGTATGGTCGGTGTTCATATCGATACCAAAACGCATGCGCAATACTTTTGCTTCACGAGCAGTTAGGCCACCTAAGATCTCGCCAGTGACTTCTCTCAAGCTTTCGCCTGTTGCGGCATCTACCGGAGAGTCGATAGTAGTATCTTCAATAAAGTCACCTAAATGCGAATCTTCATCATCACCGATAGGGGTTTCCATAGAAATAGGTTCTTTAGCAATTTTTAAGACTTTACGAATTTTATCTTCTGGCATTTCCATACGCTCTGCCAGCTCTTCAGGTTGTGCTTCACGGCCCATTTCTTGTAACATTTGACGCGAAATACGATTTAACTTATTGATAGTTTCAATCATATGCACTGGAATACGAATGGTACGCGCTTGGTCAGCGATGGAGCGAGTAATCGCCTGACGGATCCACCAAGTCGCATAAGTTGAGAACTTATAACCACGACGGTATTCGAACTTATCCACCGCTTTCATCAAACCAATATTACCTTCTTGGATTAAGTCTAAGAACTGTAAACCGCGGTTAGTGTATTTTTTTGCAATCGAAATCACTAATCTTAAGTTCGCCTCAACCATTTCTTTTTTAGCGCGACGAGCCTTAGCTTCGCCAATAGACATTTCACGATTGGCTTCTTTAATTTCAACTACGGTTAAATTACAGCTACTTTCAATCAGTTGTAATTTGCGTTGTGCTTTTTCAATATCTTCTTCGTACTCTTTTAATGCTTCAGAAAATTTTGACTTTTTGTTTAAGTGGCCTTGCAACCATTCAGGGTTAGTTTCAGCACCTGAGAAGGTTGTGATAAAGGTTTTACGCGGCATCTTCGAGCGATTGACCGCCATTTTCATAATGGCACGCTCTTGCTCACGAATACCTTCCATCTTTAAGCGAAGATTAATCACTAAGAAATCAAACATGCGCGGCGAGAGACGAATTTGCATAAATTGTTCATTCATAGCATCGATTTGTTTTATGCTAGATTTATGGCTACGACCATATTTAGCAACGGCTTTAGCAGTTTTATTATACTGCTTCTTTAATTCCTTAAAGCGTGCCGCAGCTTCTTCCGGATCTGGACCAGTATCTACTTCTGTTTCATCTTCATCATCGTCGTCATCGTCATCTGAATTCTCTGCTTCTGCTAGCTTCGCAGCTTCTGATTCTTCTTGAACGAACTCTTCTTCTTCACCATCACTAAAGCCAGTAATGATATCAGTCAATCGACCTTCTTCTGCTAAATAAGCATCGTATTCTTCAAGTAAAATACGAATGGTATCAGGGTATTTACCAATGGCAGTTAGAACTTGTTTCAAGCCTTCTTCAATACGCTTTGCGATATCGATTTCGCCTTCCCGCGTCAATAGCTCAACAGTCCCCATTTCACGCATATACATACGGACAGGATCGGTGGTGCGGCCAAATTCACTATCAACACTAGCTAGAGCTGCAGCAGCTTCTTCAGCGGCATCTTCATCGGTAACAGAATCGTCGTTTAATACTAATTCGTCAGCATCAGGTGTTGACTCAAAAACCTGTATCCCCATATCGTTGATCATACGGATGATACCTTCAATTTGCTCTGGATCGACAATGTCTGGCGGTAAGTGATCGTTTACTTCAGCATAAGTTAAATAACCTTGCTCTTTACCGCGAGCGATCAACAATTTAAGTTGCGATTGCTGTGATTGAGTCGAATTTTCTGCCATTGAGGTACCTACGATAATCCTAAAATTGTGGGATAATTATTGTTAAAAATAATTATAGCGCAAACCCCTAATTATACAGGTGTGCGTCGTTATTCTACAAGCGATAGTTTTCGCGCTAAACGCTAATTTTATTGTTTGGATAACAGCAATAATTGCTGATATTCAGCTTTTTCTGATGAACTTAGGCCTTGCTCCATCGACTTGTTTTGTAGTGTTGAGAGGCGATGATTTCTAGCTTCTTTAAGCAAGGTTTGTATACAATCTTGTAGTTCTTGGGCTTCATTACCGCGAATCTTTTCTTCACGTTCAGCAATTGCTAGTTGGCTCATACGTGCATATAAAGGCTTTTCTCGCCAATACTCGAGCAAAGCACCGCTACTTAAATTGGGATTTTTATGAATGATTTCAAGTATTTCGTGTAATATTTTTGGACCAGAACTATTCAAACTTAACAGCCAATCATAACCATTGATTGAAAGCCCTAGGGTTGGTTGTTGTAAGAGTAAAGTTATTGCTAATTGAACGCTCTTGTTTGATGCTTTATTTGGCTTATTAGCATCTTGGGGAATGCCAGAGTTGTGATTAGCTTGATAGGTAGGCTTTGTAGCGGTCTGTTTGCCAGTGATATTATTGGTTGAATTTGAAAGCAATGATTCAATTTTATCAATGGCTAAACCACTGGCCACAGCAATCGATTGGGTAAATAGCTCTCGATAGACTGGGTCAGTAATTTTTTCGATATAGGGTTTGGCTAAATGAACCAACTGGCCGCGCCCTGCGACAGAATCAAGATCCACTTGCGAGCTAAGATACTTGAGTAAAAAATCAAAAGTAGAGTGTGAGCGCTCTACTAATTGTTCAAATTTGTCTTTACCGACTTTTCTTACCATGGAATCGGGATCTTCGCCATCAGGTAAGAACATCAGTTTGATTTCACGCCCTTCCCGTAGTTGCGGTAAACCATGCTCTAAAGCTTTTAAGGCTGCGTTACGACCAGCTTTATCTCCGTCAAAACATAAGACTAGTTCACGACTGGTTCGAAACAGTTGTTGAATGTGAGTAGCAGTGGTGGCAGTTCCTAAAGTAGCGACTGCATTAGTGATTTCAAACTGTGCTAATGCAACCACATCCATATAGCCTTCAACAATTAAAATTCTGGCTAAATTCCTGTTTGCTTGACGAGCTTGATGTAACCCATAGAGCTCATTGGATTTATGAAAGATAGGTGTTTCAGGAGAGTTTAAATACTTGGGTTCACCATCGCCCATGACTCTGCCACCAAAGGCGATAACACGTCCGCGCTTGTCCTTAATTGGAAACATAATTCGGTCGCGAAATCGATCATAAACTCGACTGCTATCACCATCTTTTTGGATCAACATGCCACAATCAATAAGTTGTTGCTTGAGCTTTGGATTTTTAGCAAAACTACCGAATAATTTCTCTAAAGAGTCCCAAGCCTCAGGGACAAAGCCTAAACCAAAGTGTTTAGCAATCTCACCACTCAAACCCCTGTTTTTTAAGTAGTTTACAGCAGCTTTGCCATTCGCCGATCTTAGTTGTTGTTGATAAAAACTGGCTATTTTAGACATCAAGTCATATAGCGAATTGTCAATTTTTGGCCTGTTATCATTGCCTTCTTCGCGGGGTACTTCCAACCCTATACTTGAGGCTAATTCTTCTACTGCGTCGGGGAATTCTAAACGATCGTATTCCATCAAAAAGCTAATGGCGTTACCATTAATGCCACAGCCAAAGCAATGATAAAATTGCTTAGTTTGACTGACATTAAAGGAAGGGGTTTTTTCACCATGAAAAGGGCAGCATGCCTTATAATTTGCGCCGGCTTTTTTTAGCGGCACACGCGAATCAATCAAATCAATAATATCAATTCGATTAAGTAAGTCCTGAATAAAGTGCTGCGGGATTAACCCCATGAATAAAGCCTATTAGATGCTAACAACTTGCGAGTTGAAGTTATCATAGCAGAGTGTGCAATTAGAAAAAATGCTTATAAAGTTAAGCAGTTAATTATAGATATATTTTGTTGGAGAAGTCTTAAGAAAGACGAGCTTTGATTTTACCACTGACCGGGCCCATGTCGGCGCGACCTTGTAACTGTGGCTTAAGGATACCCATAACTTTACCCATATCGCGAATCGATTCTGCCCCAGATTTGGCTACAGCATCGTCAATCAATTGATCAATTTCGGTATCAGTTAATGGTTGAGGAAGAAAATCCTGAATTACAGCAATTTCTGCATGTTCCACATCCGCCAATTCTTGACGATCTGCTTCTTCATACATCTTTATTGACTCGCGACGCTGTTTCACCATTTTATCTAAAATGGCTAGAATCGCCGTATCATCTAGTTCAATGCGCTTATCAACTTCAATCTGCTTAATCGCAGCTAATGCCAAACGAATAGTGGTTAAACGCGCTTTATCTTTCGCACGCATAGCCTCTTTCATGGCATTGTTAATAGTCGCTTTTAAATCTGACACGGCAATTCCTGCTAACTAAGTGTTAAAGCTTAGTTATTAGTACAAGCGAATGCGACGAGCGTTTTCGCGAGCAACTTTTTTCGCAGCACGTTTAACCGCAGCAGCTTTTTCACGCTTACGAACAGATGTTGGCTTCTCGTAGTATTCACGCTTACGAACTTCCGCCAAAATACCTGCTTTTTCACATGAACGCTTGAAGCGACGCAACGCAACGTCAAATGGCTCGTTGTCTTTTACTCTTACGCTTGGCATTAAAAATCACCTAACCTTAAAATGTTTAAAATAAATATTAATTAAATCAATATGTTAACTCTTGAGCCTTAGTGGCTGCAGGGACTAAAATAGTACTCCTGACAACAAGAGGGCGGGAATTTTAGCTATTTTTCGATCAAAAAGCAAAGGATCTGGCATTTAAAGTTCCTGAATTTGCCATTAATTTCATATAATCCTAAATACTCGCTATATATCGCATTCTCCATTAAAATCCATACCAGTTTGGTATTAATGGCAACCTTATGAAAATCCTTGGAATTGAAACCTCTTGCGATGAAACTGGAATCGCTATTTATGATAGTGAAAAAGGTATCATTGCCGATGCTTTATATTCTCAAGTTGAATTACATGAAGAATATGGAGGCGTCGTTCCAGAGCTCGCCTCGCGCGATCATGTGCGTAAAGCCATACCCTTGATTAAGCAAGTTTTAACCGAAGCAAACTGTAGCAAAAAGGATATCGATGCGATTGCCTATACCAAAGGCCCAGGTTTAATAGGCGCTTTATTTGTTGGCGTTGGTGTTGGCCGAAGTCTTGCTTATGCCTGGGATATTCCAGCTATTGGTGTTCACCACATGGAAGGGCACTTGTTAGCGCCTTTGTTGGAAGACGATAAGCCAGAATACCCATTCGTCGCTTTGTTAGTTTCGGGAGGCCATACTTTATTAGTGGATGTAAAAAACTTAGGGGAATACACCATTCTTGGTGAATCGATCGACGATGCCGCAGGTGAGGCTTTTGATAAAACCGCAAAAATTATGGGTTTGGGTTATCCAGGTGGGCCCGCCATCGCAAATTTAGCTTTAAAAGGCCGTCCAGGAATTTATAAACTTCCGCGTCCTATGACCGATAGACCAGGACTTGAATTTAGCTTTTCAGGTTTAAAAACCGCGGTTGCTAATCTTTATATGAAATCCGACAAGTCAGAACAAGCGCTAGCCGATATTGCCTATGCGTTCCAAGAAGCTGTAGTCGATACTATTTTTATAAAATGTCGTCGCTCTTTAGTACAAACAGGGCATAAGCGACTGGTAGTTGCGGGCGGCGTTAGCGCTAATATTTCTTTGCGGGAAAAGCTTAGTGAACTGCTCGAATCTAAAGGCGGTAAAGCTTATTACCCAAGGCCAAAATTTTGCACGGATAATGGCGCTATGATTGCTTACGCTGGCTTTGCTCGCTATCAGGCAGTGTTAGAAGGGACTGGTGAGTTTGAAGAATCAGTCATCCGGGCGAAACCTAGATGGCCGATAGAAGAGCTATAAACTCAAGATTTAAAAGTAAGGTATTAGCTTTTTTCCTTTAGCGTAAATTTTAAGATTAAATATCCTGTAATTCCAGATAATAGCGATCCGATAATAATCCCTAATCGTTCATCAAATAGCAGGTTGACGCCCGTTTCCTCAAAAGCAAGCGAGCCAATAAATAAACTCATGGTAAAGCCAATACCGCAAAGCGCTGAAGTTCCTAATAGATGCGGAATTTGAATGCTATCGGGTAATCTAATGAGTTTAACTTTTATGGCTAACCAACAAAGTCCGAAGATGCCAACGATTTTGCCAACAAAAAGTCCTAGAATAATTCCTACCGGCACGCTGTGAGTAATTTGCTCTAAACCAACTCCTTTGAGATTTATCCCGGCATTGGCAAAAGCAAAGATCGGTAGAATGGCAAAAGCGACAATATGATGCAGATCTTTTTCTAAGCTTTTTAATGGCGAAACCGAAGGGTTTTTGTTGTTTCTAATGGGGATGAATATAGCGACTAACACGCCTGCCAAAGTGGCATGGACTCCAGATTTTAACGTGGCAACCCAGATCATTAAACCAATTAAAATATAAGGGCTCTTTTCCACCACATTAAAACGATTCATCAAAGCCAGCACAGGTAAACATGCTGCTACAAATATTAAAGCGGTGATAGATATTTTAGAGGTATAGAAAATAGCGATAATGATAATGGCGCCGATATCGTCAAAAATTGCCAATGAAGTTAAAAATATTTTTAGCGTTACCGGTACTCTAGAGCCAAGTAAGGATAAAACACCCAAAGCAAACGCTATATCAGTCGCAGCAGGAATTGCCCAACCTTTAATGGCAACCGGGTCATCATAATTAAAGTAGGCATAAATTAAAGCGGGTACCAACATGCCGCCAATAGCACCAACAGCCGGAAGCATGATGTTTTCTTTATTGGATAACTCTCCTTCAATCAATTCGCGCTTAAGCTCTAAACCGACCATAAAGAAAAATATGGCCATCAAGCCATCATTGATCCATAACAATAAAGGTTTAGCAATTTCCAGCGCTCCAACGCGAATTTCAACTGGCGTTGAGAGTAATAATTCGTAGTAGATGTTTAAAGGGGTGTTGGCAAAAATAATTGCTAAGATTGCTGCAATGATTAATAAGATACCACCGGCAGATTCTAGTTTCAGGAACTGGGTGATATAAGATTGTTGATTAGTCATAAATTTATTATTGAGTTTCCTAATCTAATTATAGTTTTAAAAAGTGAAAGCTGGGTGAATAAAAAATAGGTGGATCATTCTTGCCCTAAGTTTAAAGCTTGCACAATGACCACGATCAACAAAGGAATAAACATTAAGATAGCTAAATTTAATGGCGTTCCATCGTTTAATAATCCTAAAAGTACTCCTGCAAATGCGCCGCTTCCAAAGCGCAAAGTGCCTATAACGGCGGTAGCCGTGCCTGTTTGTTGCGGGAATTGCATGAGTATTAGAGCGTCAGAATTAACAGCAATCAGAGCTATTCCAAAAATAATAGGAAATAAGACAACAGCCGAGTAATACAGGCTGAGTTCCAGTTTGGTTATCAATAAAAAAGCCCCAGCGCTGATAACCGCAATCGTCATGCCGATTTTAAGCATGAATTGACTTCCTTTTTTGACCACCAGCCGAGTGTTAGTGATGTTTGCTAGCATTAAAGCTAAAACATTCACTCCGAACAAGATACTAAAATGGCCTTCGCTGACTTTGAAGTATTCGATATAGACAAAGGCTATTGAGGTGATGTAACAAAAAAAAGCAAATGAACAAAGCATCGAACTGATGATATTGACCAATGATTTTTTATGACTAAAAACTAAATGGTAATTACTAAAGAACTCATGCAGCCAGTTACGATCTCTTTTTAAAGGAATGCTGACTGGAAGTTTCCAGATCACAAGTATTAGGATTAGTAGAGCGTAAGCCGCCAAGCTATAAAAAATGGTGGGCCAAACGGAAACTTCTAAGATTAAACTGCCAATGGCGGGAGCTACTAATGGCGCCACCATCATGATCATGCTGACGTAAGATAGGCCTTTAGAAGTATGTTCACCATAGAGATCACGAATAATTCCGGCAACGACTACCGTTGCACCGCTACCAAAAACGGCCTGGACAAATCTTAAACTTAGAAAGCTATGTTCTTGCTCGGTGCTAGCTAACAGTATTGAACAAATAATAAACCCGATTAGTCCAGAGATGACTACTTTTCTTCGACCTATGCGATCCGACATGGGGCCAAACACTAACATTCCCAAAGCGTAGCCAGCTAGGTAAAGGCTTAGTGAAATTTGGATAGCATTATTGGAACTATTAAGATCTTTGGCTATGACTGGCATAGCGGGTAAATACATATCAATCGCTAATGGAGTAATGGCCACCATCGATGCTAATAGCGGCAATAACTTCAGCGGATTAAGAGAGCGACTGTTATTGGTCATTAATTGGGGCTTTATCGGTTAGTTTTTTTTCAGTACCTTGCCACAGGTTTTTGATATTGCTTCGGTGTCGCCATATCAGTATTAATGACATAGCAAACAAAGGGAAGAAGTATTTTTTATCGATATAAAAGCCAAAGGCGGATACCGCGATGCTAGTGACCAGAGATGCCAAAGACGAATAGCGGGTGAAAAAAGCGGTTATTGCCCAAGTGATAAAACCGTAGAGTAGTAATATAGGAGATAAGGCGACCAGCACTCCAAAGTAAGTGGCCATGCCTTTGCCACCTTTGAAGTTGAAATACAATGGATACAGGTGGCCAATAAAAGCCATAAAACCCACCCAGCCGAGATCACGGGTATGTAACTCTAAAGCGTAGCCAATGAGGATAGGGATAATGGCCTTTATGATGTCGCCGAGCAAAGTCAAAGTTGCGGCTTTTTTTCCACCGAGGCGCAAGACATTGGTGGCGCCTGGGTTATGAGAGCCCACTTCGCGCGGATCGGGTAATTTCATCATGCGACAAACTATAACAGCGCTAGAAATTGAGCCTGTTAAATATGCTAATAACCAAAGTGAAATAACTGGGATATCCACCAAGAGCTGTCTGCCGCCGAAAGGATAAATATTTGAAATCTCTTTATAACAAATTCACCAGGATTTGCTATCCTATTCAGCAAGTTTTAGGAAAATAACGAGAAATAAGTGGATATTACTTTTATAGAAGATTTAAAAGTCGATACGGTAATTGGAATTTATGATTGGGAGCGTCAAATCCGTCAAACCATTAGCATCGATTTGGAAATGGGTTGTGACATCTCACAAGCAGCTATCGAAGATACGATTGATCATTGTCTTGATTACAAGTCGGTGGCGAAAAGAGTTATTGGCTTTGTTGAAGCTGCTGAGTACCAAACCGTCGAGACGTTAGCAGAAAAAATTGCAGCGATTATACGCGATGAATTCCAGGTGCCGTGGCTACGATTGAAATTAAGCAAACCTGGGGCGGTTCGTGGTTCAAAAAATGTTGGCGTTTTAATTGAACGCGGACAAAAAACCGCTTAAGTCGAGCGTTAGTTTCAATGGCAACTATCTATATTAGTATTGGCTCAAATCAGGATGCTGAAAATCAGATCCGATATGGCATTAAAAGGCTGCAAGAAAAATTTTCCAAGTTACAGCTATCCAGCGTCTATGAATCAGAAGCGGTGGGTTTTGACGGTGATAACTTTCTAAATTTAGTGGCAAAAGCAAATACCCAGCTAACGATATCTCAAGTGGATCAAGCTTTCAAAAGAATTGAAGCCTCGGCTGGTCGTCGACGAGACGTGCCTAAGTTTAGCGATAGAACTTTGGATATTGATCTGCTGCTATACGATGACTTAGTGTGTGAGAAACCAGTTCAATTACCAAGGTTTGAAGTGAACAAGCATGCATTTGTTCTATTGCCTTTAGCTGAAATAGCTCCAGAGTTGAGACATCCGGTAAGCCAAAAAAACTATTTAGAACTTTGGCAAGCATTTGATAAAAAAGAACAACAAAAGTTATGGCCGATCGAGTTTGATTGGCAATCATTGATTTAATAAGGGGAGTATTCAGTGACTGTAGCACTAGTGACTGGCGGCGCCATTAGAGTAGGGCGAGCAATTGCATTGAAATTAGCTAAAGAAGGCTATGATATAGCGTTACACTATAATGGCTCTGAGGCCGCCGCTAAAAGCGCCCAGTTAGAGATTGAAGCGCTTGGTGGTAATTCGTTGTTAATTCAGTCGGATTTACAGCAGCTTGCGAATCCCAAAGAGATCATAAATTTGGCTAGTGAGTTGGGTGAGTTACAAGTGTTGGTCAATAGCGCTGCCATTTTTCCTGAAAATGATAGCATTGAGCAGCCATTAAATGGTTTTAACCGAGTAATGGATATCAATTTAAAAGCTCCTCTTCTCTTAGCGCAAGCTTTTGCTCAATCAAAACCCAGCAACGGCCACATCATTAATATTTTAGATAATCGTATTAAAAACCCTGCTGGCGATCATTTAGTGTATCGATTATCCAAAGCAGCTTTATGGCATTTAACCGAGTGCTTAGCCAAAGAGCTGGCTCCGAAGATCCAAGTCAATGGTTTGGGGCTTGGCGCAATTATGGCCCCGCCGGGAGCATCAGAAGATCATTTTATGCGGATGGCAAACCAGATCCCTTTGAACAGAACTGGCTCGCCGGAAGCCATTGCTGATGCGGTAGCTTTTTTAGTAGCACAAAGCTTTATTACTGGCGCTATTATTCCTGTGGATGGTGGTGAGTTTCTTTAATGCTTGAAACGAAAATCTTGCCAACTTTTTGTCAGTCCCTAGAGAATTATCAAAGCTATATTCAGCAAGAGCTAGCTCGACAACAATTACCGCAAGCAGTGCCATTAGCGATAAAGACTAGTTTTGAATTGGCAAAAACGATTGCCAGTAAAATCATCAAGTCGGGCTCAATTGATTTTCAAGATTTTATGCAGATGGCGTTATATCAAACCGGGTTGGGCTACTATGCTTCAGGTAACCAGAAATTTGGCTCCGGCGGTGATTTTGTCACAGCTCCAGAAATCTCTGCATTATTTGCTCAATCCTTTGCTCAAGAATTCATGCAAGTTTTTCAGCAAACTCAATCAAACATTTTAGAATTGGGCGCGGGTAGCGGTATTTTTTGTGTGGATTGTTTGCGGCAACTTGAAAAGGAAAATCAATTACCGCAAAACTATTATATTCTCGAAGTTTCTGCGGAATTAAGAGCTAGACAAGTTGCGCTTATTCAAGAAAAGTTGCCGCATTTAATTGATAGAGTCACTTGGCTCGAAACATTACCTAGAAATTTTGAGGGAGTGATTTTTGCAAACGAAGTTGCAGATGCCATTCCTGTTGATTTAATGATTAATAATGGCTCAGATAAGAACTCTAGTGTAGAAAAAGCGCAAGTAACGGTAACTGACGATGGCTTTGCTTTTGAATGGCAGGATGATACATACTCATTACCGAAGGTTTGTGAGCACGGACATAAATTTGAGCATCGAGGACAGCTTTCAGGCTGGATTAAATCGTTAGTAGAAGCTTGTCAGCGAGCGGTTATCTTTATTGTGGATTATGGTCATTCTGAAGATGAGTTATTCAATAGCTCACGTGCTGGCGGTACATTGCAGCAATATTATCGCCATCATAAAACCGATAATCCATTGCATTTGCTGGGTTTGCAAGACATTACTAGCTCGGTTAATTTTACTCAAGCAGCCTTGGCCGCCGATGGAGTAAAAGCTAACCTGCTGGGCTATAGCACCCAATCGATGTATTTATTAGCGGCTGGAATTGAGGGTTTAGCACAACAAATGATGGAGTCAGAAGTTACTTCTGATACAATGGCGAGCTTAAAAATAGGGCAGCAACTAAAGCAATTGTTACTGCCGGAAGAAATGGGCGAAACTTGCAAAGTCTTAGCCTTCTCAAAAGCGATTGATGCCGATCTTGATATTGACTTGAAAGGTTTTTCTCTAGACAACCAATTATACCGATTATGAAAAAACTTAGCTGGATATTATTAATCCTTTGTATCACGCTTACCCCTGATACAGCCTTTGCAGCAAAAGATGACTTGCCTTGGTGGGGGATCTTGTTATTGGTTTCATCGATATCTACAGCTATTTCTGTAGTGCTAGTTTGGCGTAATAAAAAGCTAGAGACTTTCACTGAAAAAGCTATGGGTTTTGGTGCTTGGTTTTGGTTTATTATCTTTTTGCAAGTTATGGTCTATGGCTTTTACATTGGGATAGAAAAGTATCTAAATTAATACTAACAACAATCGAGAATATGTATGGATTGGCTGCAAGCAATATTTTTAGCATTAGTTCAAGGCTTAACTGAATTTTTACCAGTTTCAAGTTCAGCCCATTTAATTTTGACCTCGAAAATTTTGGGTTGGCAAGATCAAGGATTGGCCTTCGATGTGGCAGTGCACGTGGGTACTTTGACTGCGGTATTGGTTTACTTTAGGAAAGAAGTGGCCGCCATGATTAGTGCATGGTTTGGTTCAACCTTTAAAGGCAACCATACGCCTAACTCGCGTTTAGCTTGGGCAGTAATTCTAGGCACTATACCCGTAGGCTTATTTGGTTTGTTTTTAGAAGCTTTTGATATAGTGGACAATTATTTACGCGCGATACCAGTAATTGCTACCACCACAATAGTCTTTGGTTTGCTATTAGCGGTTGCAGACAAAAGATATAAAAGTGCTAAAGCAGAAGAGTTAAAAGATGAATACCAATTGTCATGGAAAGACGTTTTTGTGATTGGTGGTGCGCAAGCTTTAGCGCTTATCCCTGGTACTTCACGCTCTGGTGTCACCATGACCGCTGCAGCTTTATTAGGTTTTACAAGAACTGCCGCAGCTCGCTATTCTTTTCTTTTATCCATTCCCGCCATTGTTTTACCTGGTGGTTTAAAAGGCTATCAATTGGTAAGCGAAGGTGCTCACTTTGATTGGAGCTTTTTAATTTTAGGCGTTGTGGTTTCAGCAGTAAGCGCTTTTGCCTGTATCCACTTATTCTTAAAGTGGCTTGAGCGAATTGGCTTTATGCCATTTGTTTGGTATCGAATAGCCTTAGGAATAGGTTTGTTTGGGTTGTTTTTCTTGTCTTAGGGCTCTTAATATTAGTGTTCACTACAAGCATCTGTTGAAAGCCAAACAATTGCATTAAATTGAGTATTAGCCGCACTTTTATTGACAGTGAATTTC
The DNA here is from genome assembly GCF_009674675.1 of Kangiella sp. HZ709. Lineage (GTDB taxonomy): Bacteria > Pseudomonadota > Gammaproteobacteria > Enterobacterales > Kangiellaceae > Kangiella. The sequence continues at coordinate 432,823 of NZ_WKJC01000002.1, read as the reverse complement.
TCAAAGCTCACAGATAATATTTGCTCGTTTCGCGCGCTAAGAGCTGAGTTTAATTTGCTGACTAAAGACGTAGATAATAGAGCTTTATTAAATGCTTGGTGGAGAGCTATTACTTTGGGGTTATGCATATTACCTGTAGAATCTAATGCTTCTGAATACAGCTTTGAATGATTTTTTAATAAAAAGGCATGCAGTTCACTTTGTAGTTCAATATCTTTATCTAATTGATAGCCTATGCGAAAGTGTTTTAAGCAAACTTTAGGAGAAATTGATATTAAAGCATCTTTTATGTTCATCGAGGAAGTTTGATTGGATTCGATGATTACTGCATACTCATTATTATGAGTATGAACATACCAACCTCTTTCTAAAGCATTTAAATTATTAGACACCATAAGAGTTAATAATGCGATGCAAAACTTCATACGTCAAAAGCCTGGAAGTTCAATTTTATGCTTTTAATTTGAGTAACTCTCTCTTTATCAATCTCTTCCCCAAGTTGCTTGCCAATATAGCCTTTATCGATTAACGCTTGAGTGTTTAGACTTTTAGTGACTTGATAACACTGCCTTAAAAATTCTCCTTGCGGGTAAGGCTTTTCTTCGTTGTTTAGACGACCATTAAAATCAGCTTCACAGCTGGTAATAAATTGTTTTAAGAAATCAGGATTGCGGTAAGCCTTCAGTCCTTTTAAGACTTTCAAAACGGTATTTGGTCGCAGTTCAAACATCTTATGACAATGCAGGTGATAGCGAGAAACTTGCGCCGCGAGCTTTTGATACTCTTTCGGTATTTTTAACCGTTTACAGACGTTTTCAATCACTGGCACCCCAGAAGCTTCATGACCTTTATGGTGCGGCCACTCTTCAGGTGGAGTTTCACCTTTTCCTAAGTCATGAAATAGGGCGGCAAAACGAACCACTGGATCTTGAGTTTTTTTCGCGGCTTGCTCAAGCACCATCATAGTGTGGATCCCTGTATCAATTTCGGGGTGCCACTTTTCAGGGTTGGGAATCCCCCATAATTTATCCAATTCTGGTATTAACACTTTTAAAGCACCGCACTCGCGTAACACTTCAAAGTAAATCCAAGGTGAATCAGTTTCTAAGGCTCTTTGAGTTTCTTGCCATACTCTTTCTGGCGTTAGTTCAGATACTTCTGATTCTGCCAGTCGTGTCATGAGCTCTAATGTTTCAGTAGCAACATTAAAGCCGAGATGATAAAAGCGGGCGGCAAAGCGGGCCACTCTTAATACACGTAAAGGATCTTCAGCAAAGGCCGGGGAGACATGCCTAAGTGTTTTAGACTGAATATCTTGTTGACCATTAAAAGGATCAATTAAAGTACCATCATCAGATCTGGCAATGGCGTTAATGGTTAAATCACGTCGAATAAGATCTTGCTCGATGGTAATTTCTGGCGAAAAATCGACGCTAAAGCCTTTATAGCCCTTGCCAGACTTCCTTTCAGTTCTGGCTAACGCATATTCTTCGCCAGTTTTTGGATGAAGAAAAACAGGGAAATCTTTACCGACTTCTTTAAAACCTTTGGCAAGCATTTCCTTTGGACTGGAACCGACTACTAGATAATCTTTATCTTTGACTGCTATGCCTAATAGCTCATCTCGAACAGCTCCGCCAACTAAGTAAAATTCCACAGTTACATCATCTTATCTAAGCAGCGCATGATATTGGTGGTGGTGACCATACATTTATAACTTTTAGCATCGTTACCGTTACTAGTTAAACATTTCTCTACGGTGAGCTCGGTGGCCATTTGACTATCTAACTCTTCCAATAAGGCTTGGGTCATTGGATTATTACCAGCAGTTGCGAGTAGCTCTTGTTTCAGTTGTGGAATGGCGTTACGGGTATTAGCTACAGAACGCTTACAGTCAGCTTCAGAAAGTCCATTTTTAGAGCGCTGCTTCGTGCTGATTCGACTATTAGACGTAGCTTGAGTAGTTGATTCATTTGTTGAGGAAATCTTGCTACCTGAATCATTTGAACGTGGTTTGCCAACAATCGTATTAAGCTCTTCAATGGTTTTAGATTCTGTTTTTACGGACTCATCTCTTGGTGGTTTATCTGAAAAGTGTATTTTACCATTCTTATCTTTCCACTTATAAATTTTACCGGCTTCGAGAGAAGTTGATAAAAAGCTGATACTAAGAATCGATAAAATCAACCAAAAGTGTTTCATGCTAGGCAGAGCTCCATGTGTTAGGGTTTTAATCTAGAGTTAAACTCTATATAGTCTTGCTTTGTATAGGTATATTATCAAAGCATCTTGAATAAACAAAACAACAATTGATGATCAAGATATGAGGTTGCATGTATAACGATTTTTTTGGGTTAAAAGAGAACCCGTTCACTATTTCTCCTGATCCGCGCTATCTTTTTATGAGCGAGAGGCATCGTGATGCCTTAGCGCATTTGCTCTATGGGATTGGCAAAGGCGGTGGCTTTGTTTTGCTTACAGGAGAAGTGGGAACCGGAAAAACGACGGTTTGCCGCTGCTTATTAGAGCAACTTCCAGATGATGTTCGTCTTGCTTATATCTTAAATCCAAAGCTGAATGCCATAGAACTGATGGCAACCATGTGCGATGAGCTGGGTATTCTATATGACAAAAATGAAGATAGTCTTAAAGTTTTCACGGATTTATTGACTAACTATTTAATTAAGTCGGAAGCCAAAGGCTTAAATACGGTATTAATGATCGATGAAGCACAAAACTTAAGCGTTGATGTGCTAGAGCAGATTCGTTTATTAACTAACTTGGAAACGAATAAGAAAAAATTCTTACAAATCATTTTAATTGGTCAGCCAGAGCTGCAAGAGTTGTTAGCGAAAAAAGAGTTACGTCAGCTAGCACAAAGAATTACTGCGCGTTATCACTTGCGACCTTTATCCTTAACTGAAACTAAAGCTTATTTAGAGCATCGCTTGCGAATTGCTGGAGTAAATCGCCCAGTGTTCACGAAAAAATCTGTACAAGCGATTCATAGAAATAGTCAAGGTGTACCGCGTTTAATTAATGTCATTAGTGATAGAGCTATGCTCGGCGCTTTTTCAGAAAGCCAACATCAGGTGAGCGACAAAATTGTTCAGAAAGCTGCACAAGAAGTTTTAGGTCAAAAAATTAAAAGTGCCAGCATAAGTTCAACTAAATCTTTTAGTGGCCTAGCTCCCAAGTGGTCTCCATTACGCTGGCTGGCCTTAGCTTCTGTTATAGCGTTAGCCTGGTTTAGCTTTAGTTACTATCAAACTAATCAAGAGAAAGAAAAAGCAGAGTTATTGGCGCAACAAGCTGCTGAAAAGCAACAGCTGCAACAGCAGCTTGCGGAAAAAGAGCAAGCATTGCAGGCGCAGCTTACCAAGTCTGCCCCCGAAAAATTAGCCAATGACTTTTGGAACCAACAAAGCTGGGATAGAACAGGATCATTAGCGACGCAAAATTTATTGGCATTATGGGGAATCGAATATATCCCTTTTCAATCCGGTGAGGCATGTGAGTTTGTAAAAAACTATACTCTTGAGTGTGATCAAGGATTTACTGGATGGGATTTTTTAGAAAAATTAAACCGACCTGTCAATTTAAAGTTCCAATCTGGAAACACAGGAACCTACTGGGGGGTTTTAACAGCGCTCAATAAAACAGATGCTCAATTACAATTTGGTACTAATCAGGTGACTATTGATAGGGCTAAGCTGAACCCAATTTGGACCGGTGAATATCAATTGTTTTGGAAAAAACCTAAGGGTATGAATGATGCTATTGCGCTTGGTGCGCGAGGATCTTCGCTAAATTGGCTGCTAGACTCTATTAAGAAAATTGAAGGCTCTTCACCTTTAACACGAAGTTATAATGCCAAGGTACAAGACTGGGTTGAGCAGTTCCAAAAGCAAAGCGGATTAGTTAGTGATGGTGTTGTCGGTAAACATACTGTCATGATGATTAATAATTTAACCGTTGATAATATTCCTATGCTTCAGTTGCCAGTTGATGAGTTAGGAGGGCGCTAATGTCTTATTTATTAGAAGCCCTAAAGAAAAAAGAATCTGAAAATGATAGCTCGATTCCTGATTTACAAAGTCAGCATTATCATGCAGATTTTGAACAAGATAGTTTTAATTATTGGAAATTAGCAGTAGTAATTTTGAGTGTTATTGTGTTGGCCATTATTGGCTATTTTATATATAACGCTACACAACAAGACTCTAATGCAATTGAAAATATTGCTCAGATACCGACCAGTTCAAGGCAACCCACACTGGCTAATCAAGAGCTGCCTAATTCTCAAATTAATAGTAATAAAACGACGATAGAAGTTGCTAATACTTCTGCCGTAAGCTCGAGCAATGGATTAACGGTAGAAACTAAACCAATACAGCTTAAAAAACCAGTGGTTACAAAAATAGAAAAACGTACTGTGAAGAATTCGAAAACAGAAGTTATTAATCAACGGAGCAAGGTAACTGATACCGCTAAAAATACGACAGCAAAGTCAAGACCAGTGATTGACCCATTAACTATAGAAAAACAGAACTATTCTAACTTGCCAGCATTGCGTTATAGTTCTCATGTCTATGCAGATAAGCCTGATGATAGATTTGTCATGTTAAACGGTAAAGCATTAGGGATAGGAGAGAAACTATCGAATGGAGTGAGGGTGATTGATATCTTAGAAGACAGTTTGCTAATAGCGTATCAGGGAAAGCAATATGAGATCGCTTCCCTGGCCGATGTGAATCAGAAATAATCTAAACTCTAATAAACCCAACGCGAATTTTTACGTACTGGCGCGTGAAGCCATAATGCAAGATACATATTAGCACTATATTTATCATCATACTCGTCTAAAACACCTTGCTCGATGAATTTGCGATGTAAGTCATCGATTACCTGAGGCACCTTCATATTGACATAATATCCAATGTTTTTATGGAATAGTTTTGCCATACCTTCTACTAGGTTTTTTCTATTTGGAAATGCTACCTGATGGATTTGACCATTTGAGCTGATAGTAATCATATCATCATCAATAGGGCGTACTGCATGTTGGCGAATACCTTCATTGATGTATTCAGCGTATTCAAAATTTGCTTTCACCGCCATCATCAAATCACGGTCACGCTTATCAATATAGGTTTTATCATTTTTTATGATAGGTGCATCGGGGGCGGTTACAAACTTGTCCATATCTGCAAAATTAATAACTTCATGACCGCCTAAAAACTGTTTAAACTTGATAAATTGGGTATTGTTCGAATTGGGCATGCATTTCCAGTAGGGGACATATTCATATTTGCCCAAGGTTTCTATTAAACCCATTTCAACCAATAACCGGATTGCTTTATGACGCGCATCGACTAATGAGCTAGAAGCAGCATAGCCAATACTATTGCCATCAATACTTAAACCGTAACTTCGATCTTTACCTTGCTGATGAAGCTTAATGGTATTAGTGGAGCTGCTATGATTAACAATGTCGCCTACAAAACCATGACTAGTATAAAAGTCCATAGTCATGCGGGCCGTGTTTTTGTCATCAAAACGACTAAAATCTATTTCAGTCTCCCCAGAGCCACCGCCAACTTCAAAAGAACCATCACGAGTTCTTCGTTGGTTTTTAATAAAGCGATCATACTCAGTTAATGCTCCATAAATCTGAATAGTATCTGCGCGATAATGACTCATGGCAAAATTATCAAAGTAAGGTGTTTTTTTACCCGGAGTTGCGCCGTATTGATAAGAGGTTACAATTTCTTCGTCTTTAGGGATATGCACTAAGCGAACAGGACCACCAATTTTAGAGGCAATACTTAACGCCATATCAGTAAAATTATTAGGGATTTCACTATTCGGGTATTGTACTGTTGAAATGGCTGTTTGGTCTTTGACTGATACCACAGCGATACGAAGAGGTTCAACACGACCATTACCTGATGCAAAGCGATACTCACTTAACATGTCGCCAAAACATCCTATGTAATCTGTCATCACTGTGCGAGTTGGACGTGGAAAGTCCAATGTTTCTGTGAAGTCTACCGAGCTTTTCTGTACTGCACAGCCACTAAAAAAGATGCTTGTTGCAGTAATTAATAATCCTTTTTTAAACATATTATCCATAATTGTTCACTAACCAGTTAAAATATAAAACTAACGCTTTATTGCGATCGGGTTACCTGAACCATCATTGATGATGGTTAACTCATCTGCGTCTACACCCGGAAGAATAAACACACTGCCACTAGCATTCGTGACCACGTAATCGTCTAGTTCGCCAAGCACATCCTTACCTTCGCGCATAGCTTTTTTTACTTGCCCGACTATATCTGCTCGAATATATTGCCAGTTCACAAGATCCGCGCCATAGCGATTATAAAAATTAACCGATGATTGGCTCAAGCCTTTTGCTTTGTAGCGGCTGGACTCTGCAAAAACAGACGATGGCGATAATAAAAATGCATGAAAAACAATCAGCAAGCCCATCGACCTCAACGTCAACTTGACGGTTCTTCTTCCATAAAGAGAAAAGTTATTGTGAATAGTCATATAAACCTCCTGATGTTTTTCATGCCTGGTAGTGACCAGTTATTGCCCTCAGAGTTAGAGGGCAACTAATTTTTAAAAAAGCGGATTCTTAGTAACCGTAACCTGAGTTAAGAACTACAGAGCCTGCTGAAGCTGCGCCAATTGCCATGGCGTCACGGCTTTTATTTTTCACCACAGTCTTTTTACGACAAGGGCATCCATTAACGATAACAGAACCTGCATGTGCTCTTTGACCTGACATATAAAGTAAAGAACCGTTAGCGCCATCCCATCCAACAGAGGCGCTTGCAGCTAAAACTTCGCCACCCGCAGCCACAGAATTTTTGGCATCATTGTTAATAATTAACTTGCCTCGGTGTCCTGCATCTGCAGTGAAACTTGCAACACTTAAAACTGATAAAGCAACTAAACTTGTAAATAATTTCATGAGAACTCTCCGTATTCTATTGATTAATATTGATAGCCAGAATTTAAAACTACTGAGCCAGCTGAAGCTGCACCAATAGCCATTGCATTGCGACTTTTGTTTTTAACAACTGTTTTCTTACGACAAGGACAACCGTTAACGATCACCGAACCAGCGTGAGCACGTTTGCCAGAAAAATACAGCAAAGAACCACTGCCACTTAGGCCATCGGTTTGACCTTGTTCTGCAATTAAATCGCCGCCAGCAGCGATTGCATCTTTTGAATCGTTATCGATGATAAGCTTTCCACGTTGACCAGCGTCTGCGGTAAAGCTAAGTGTAGAAAATACTGCGATTGCAGTTAAACTTGTTAAAAGTTTCATATTACCCTCCAAATGGGATGATTTAATTTCCTTATGTTTGCTAACAAGAAAACACCTTGCTGAGTCAAACGTTTCATCTTGAATTGCTGTTTCCAAAATTGAAATCAGCGTCCTTTTCACCACCAGGTATGATTCAGTTTTTCCTTAAAGCCAAATCACGGAAGAGACAATAACAATAAAGAAAATAAAAAAACACAGTCAAAAAAAATTACAAATGAGATAATGTCGACTTAAGGGTAGCAATATCAAGCATTTAAGAATTGTGGGGGAGAGACATGTCAAATTGTATCAATGAAAATTAAGATAAGTTGGAAGGAAAAAGAGGGTTTTTACACTTTCACACTGACAATAATGGTCATTTGGTCAGCTTTATTTACAATCTTGATTGTGAGATAGATCTCAGATAGGTGAACATTTGAATTAATTTAGAGAGGAAAAAGAGCCATCTCTAACTAAATCTCGCGGTAAATTGTTTTTAATTCGGTTTGAAACTTTCTTTCCCAAACCAATTGGTTGCTGATTAAACGTCACTAGGACCTCGGCTTGATAATTATCCAGTGAAGCATCAGGATAAATATCTCTGCCTAAGAAAAAATCGCAAGTTTCTTGTGCGTTTAATTCAAATTGGGCAGTTTTAAACTGATCCCCAAAAGCTATTGCAGCTTGGTGCTCTAGACGGTAGCCCTTTTTGTGCGACTCGGCTAACTTAACGCCCATTCGATCCATTTTTATCCTGCCAATTAAATCTTGAATGCCGCTTGGGAAATACCAGATCTCATTATTGCGTTGCCATATGCTGTTTGCTATATCAGAAATATTCCAACCAAAGTGCTCGCAATAGCTTTTAAAATTAGTCAGCTCTTTAACTGAAATTGGAGCGAATGGAAACTTTCGTTTTGAGACACTTTCTTTGTCTAATGGCTCAGTCATTACTTTGGTAAAGCACGCAACGAAAAAGCCTTCACTATCAAAAATATGAGGGAAAATATGCAGGTAGCCTTCCTTAGTGGTAGCTTTGCTGGCACCCGCAAAAAGGTTTTCTAAGTTAAATACTGTAACTTGTTCTGGAAACTGCTCGAGCAAATGTTGGCAAACTTTTTGGTTTTCTTCTTGCGATAAAGTACAGGTGGAATAGACTAAGGTGCCACCAGGTTTGAGAGCTTTAAAAGCCGAGCAGATCAATTCCCTTTGTATCTTAGACATAGCTAAAACAGAGTCTAGTGACCAAGCTTCAAGCGCATCAGGGTCTTTACGCACGGTGCCTTCTCCGCCACAAGGAGCATCCAGTAAGATCGCATCAAACTGCTCAGGGGTTTTATCGCCAAACACTCGACCGTCAGCGTGAGTAAGACAAACATTGGAAACGCCACAACGCTGCACATTGGAAAATAAACCCTTTAAACGTGACGAAGATAATTCATTGGCGATGATTAAACCTTTGTTATCCATCATGGCCGCTATTTGTGTGGTTTTAGAGCCAGGAGCAGCAGCCATATCTAAAACTTTTTGCGGATTAGGGTTGGCTGCAAATAAGGCTGTAACAGGAAGCATTGAGCTGGCTTCTTGGATATAAATTTGTCCTTGTTGATGACCAATGTAATTGCCTAACCCTGCTGGCAGTGCTTTGTGATCTTCGTCGATCCAATAACCATCTTTTGCCCACGGTACGGAATTAAGTTGATAACCTTGGTTTTGCCAATCTTGTGTTATTGATGAGGTTTCAAAATGAAGACTATTGACTCGAAAACTACGACGCAAAGGCTTTTTACAGTAACTAAGAAAAGATTCCAATTCATCAGGAGCTAATCCCTGTTGCGAAATGTGTTGAATAAAGTTCTCGGAAATCTTAGTCATAATTAAAAGTATTAGTCTTTGGATGATTCTATAAAAAAGGCGCTAGTGTTACCACTAACGCCAGTATAGATTGTTTCTTAGTTAATGGCTTTAATTCGTGTTATTCGTCATCGCCTAAAGATAACAAGGTTGCATTGCCACCAATGGCGGCAGTATTGTTGGTACGAGTATGTTCGGTCGCAAAACGATGCAAGTAGTGCGGACCACCAGCTTTAGGGCCAGTACCAGACAAGCCTTGACCACCAAATGGTTGTACACCAACCGTTGCACCAATCATGTTGCGATTAATATAAACGTTACCAACACGCACTCGCTTATCGATATAGGTGGCAGTTTTTTCATTACGCGAATGGATACCCAATGTTAAGCCATAACCGTAGTCGTTGATTTCAGCAATTACTTTATCAAGCTCTTTGGCTTTATAAGTCACAAGGTGCAATACTGGTCCGAACCACTCTTGAGTCAAATCATTGATAGAGTCAATTTTAAAAGCGCTTGGCGCAATAAAGTGACCGTCGGCTAAACCCTCTGGCATTGGGGTTTCAGCAATTAACTTACCAGCAGCTTTTAATTCATCCACATGGCTCATTAACTCTTCTTGTGCCGCTTGGTCAATGACTGGGCCTAAGTCGGTTTTTAGTAAGGTTGGATCACCGATTTTTAATTCCTGCATTGCACCTGATAAGACTTCAATAATTCTTGGCGCTATTTCTTCTTGTACATAAAGAAGTCTCAGTGCCGAGCAACGTTGACCAGCACTGGTAAAGGCAGACTGAACTACATCTGCAATTACTTGCTCCGGTAAAGCCGAACTATCGACAATCATGGCATTCTGACCGCCTGTTTCTGCGATTAATGGCGCAATAACACTATCTCGTGCTGCTAAAGTTCTATTAATAACGTGAGCAGTATCAGTTGAACCGGTAAAAGCCACACCTGCAATTCTTGGATCTGATAATACGGTTTTGCCGAAAGTTGAACCGCGACAAGGTACAAAGTGTAATACATTTTTTGGAATGCCAGCTTCGTGCATCAACTCAATGGCGCGGTGCGCCACTATGGTGGTTTGATCAGCAGGTTTTGCTAACACCGTATTGCCGGCTACTAGAGCAGCCACCACTTGGCCAGTGAATATAGCTAGCGGGAAGTTCCAAGGACTAATACAAGCAAAAACACCGCGACCTTGTAAATACAGATCGTTTGACTCACCTGTAGGTCCTGGCAAAGAGGTTTCTTGGCCAAAGTCTTGGCGCGCTCGATTCGCATAGTAACGACAAAAATCGACGGCTTCACGAACTTCATCAATACCATCTTGCATAGTTTTACCGCCGTCACGACTACAAAGCGCTATCAACTCGTGTTTGTTTTGCTCGAACAAATCAGCAATGGTATCAAGAATATCTGCACGTTTTTCAGCTGGCGTCATATCCCAAGCGATAAAGTTTTCTTTCGCAATGGTTAAAGCCTTTAATGCTTGCTCAGCATCACAACCATGCTTGGTGCCAATCAAGTGAGATTGGTCATAAGGGCAAAAAACTTTTTCTTCGCCGCTACTAATAGCTTTTCCACCAATTAACGGCTTAGCATGCCATTGCTTATCGAGGTGGGAGGCAACTTTAGCCATAAAGGGTTCAATTTCGCTATTAATGTGTAAGTTGGTTCCAGCAGAATTAGTGCGGGCTCTTTGACCTTCTTTGGCATAAATTTCTGGAGGCAATGGAATACGGCTATTATGCAAAGTTGGATAGGCTTTTAAGATAACTGAAGGGTGCTCTACTAAATCTATAATAGGAGTGTTTTTATCCACCAGCTGATGAACAAATGAAGTGTTAGCACCATTTTCTAATAAGCGACGAACCAAGTAAGGAAGTAGGTCTTTATGATTGCCGACAGGTGCATAAATTCTACAACGAAGGCCCTTATACTTTTCTAAAATTAGATCGTATAAAACTTCGCCCATGCCGTGTAGGCGTTGGAACTCAAAGTCGCGTCGGTCACCAGCCATATCCATAATACTAAATACAGTCTGGGCATTGTGCGTTGCAAACTGAGGATAAAAGCTAGACTCAGCGCTTAAAATAAACTTAGCGCAAGCCAGATAAGAAACATCCGTTGCCGCTTTACGTGTGTACACGGGATAGTTGCTAAAGCCGCCTTGTTGCGACCATTTCACTTCAGAATCCCAATAAGCGCCTTTTACTAGGCGGAGCGGGATACGACGACTGTGCTTTTGGGATAAAGCATCAAGCCAACCTAAAACTGGTAAAGCGCGCTTTGAATACGCCTGTACCACCATGCCAAAACCATCCCAGCCTCGGCAGATATCAGAATCAAAAACGGCTTCAAAAATTTCTAAAGATAGTTCTAAACGATCGGCTTCTTCAGCATCAATGGTAATTGCCACATCTAAATCACGAGCTAACTTAGCTAGAGTTTTTACAGTGGAAACCATTTCAGTAAGTACACGGTCTTTTTGCGCGACTTCATAGCGTGGGTGTAACGCAGAGAGCTTAATAGAAATACTTGGAGCTAATTCACCATCTTGTGTTTTTGCAGCGCCAATCTCGCTAATGGCCTTTGAATAAGCTTCAAAATATTTACGCGCGTCTTCGGCTGTGAACGCTGCTTCCCCTAACATATCAAAAGAGTGTGTGTAGCCTTTGGCCACACTTTTACTGCCGCGCTTCATCGCTTCTTCAATTGTACGCCCCAATACAAACTGACGCCCCATGATTTTCATGGCTTGATTCATTGCATTGCGAATAACTGGTTCACCGAATTTTGCAACCAAACCACCAAGCATGGTGTCGGGTTTGCCATCACCATCCTGATCTACATCAACAATTTTACCGGTGAGCATCAAGCCCCATGTAGAAGCGTTTACCAGCATCGATTCGCTTTCGCCAGAATGTTTTTTCCAATCGGCTTCGCTCAGTTTGTCGCGAATTAAAGAGTTGGCGACTTTTGAATCTGGGATGCGTAATAATGCTTCCGCCAAACACATCAGAATAACGCCTTCTTTGGTGCTTAAGCTGTATTGTTGTAAAAAAGCTTCAACCCCTTCTTTAGAGCGACCACTGGCACGAATTTCTTCAACCAGTTTTGAAGCCTTGGCAGTAATCTGATTGACGGTGTTTTGATCCGGGGTAGCTAATTCTAGTAGTTCTTCTAGATAGCTCGATTCATCAACCTGATAATTTTCAGTGATGATACTGTTCCATTGCTCCAAGCTTAGAGCTTCTTGATTAAGAATTTGACTCGCTTTAAACATAAATAAAACTCTTTAGTAAATACGTATTAACGCCAGCCAGAACTTTGGCGACGGCTATAAATAGTTCGGGTAATTAACCAGGCAATCAACATGCTGATGAATACGGTTAAGGCTCCGGCATAAAAAACATCTTTGCGAAAACGTGATTTTTGTAAGTCAGCTTTTTGTGACAGCTGATCTACATGGTTTTCAAGTTCCGACACTTTTAGTTGTAACTCTTCGTTTTGTTTGGTGATGGCATTTTTATTGTTTAAATCTTGCGTTAAGCGCACCACTTGGCTTTGTAACTTAGAGGTTTCGGTTTGCAAACTTTGGTATTGAGCAAGCACGGTGGTTTTATTGCTGACGTATTCTGTTTTTATCCAACCGGTAGTTTTGCCGTCGACCGTTCTCACTTCCGTCGTGTCGTTGTCAGCATCTTGCTGTAACACCGTAATAGGAGTACCAGCGCGTAAGCTGCCAATCACTCGATAGCGATTAGTTGGGCCGCTACGCATGGTAACGCCGATTTCATCTGATACAAAAGTGCCTGTAGTTTCGTCAGCCGCCGCAAGGGTAATATTGCTACTCAATAAAAGCGAACCGATGAAGATAAAAAATAGTAAAAAACGAGGCATATAGAAGTACCTTGTTGAGATAACTCAAATATAAATAAGGGCTAGATTATAGTGCAGCTCGGAAGTGGGGGGAAGAGGTGATCAGACTAGACTGACCACCTTTTGAACTAGTTGACGAATAATTATTCGTTTAACTCTTACCTTAACTAAATATTGCTTTGAATAGGTAGAAGAAAATAATCGACAAGAAGGCGCCCGCTGGAAGCGTTACGACCCAAGATACGAAGATATTTCTTACCACATTAAGATTAAGAGCTGCGATACCGCGAGCAATACCAACACCTAATACCGCACCCACAAGAGTTTGGGTGGTAGAGATAGGTAAGCCAGCGCCAGAGGCAATAATTACTGTCGAAGCGGCAGCTAACTCTGCAGCGAAACCACGGCTTGGTGTTAAGTGAGTGATTTTAGTACCAATAGTTTTCATCACTCGGCTACCCAATACAATCAAACCGATAACGATACCGATAGCACCGATTAATAGTACATAATTGGGTACACCGGACTTGGCGGTAATAGCACCTTCGTTTTGAATAATGCTGACAACTGCTGCCAAAGGTCCAATGGCGTTCGCAACATCATTCGAACCGTGAGCAAATGCCATACCACAAGCAGTAACGATCATTAATACGGCAAATACTTTTTCTACTGAAGCAAAGTTGTAATCTTTATCTCCAGAGACATCGAGTTTAATCCTGCTGATGACTGCGGCGCCAATGATGGCAATGATCATACCGACCAATACTGCGTAACCATAGGTTTCAGCCATAGACAGTTTGATGCCTTCGTCTTTGAATAAGTGCTTTAAGCCTTTCATAATCGTTACTAACGAAATAACAAAGCCAGCTAAGAACATATAAAAAGGCACATAGCGCTTAGCATTTTTGAAAGGGTCGTCGGTATTTAAAATCAGCTTTTGAACGCTCAGAACTAATAAGAAAGAAATGACACCAGCTAGCATTGGTGTGACCACCCAAGAACCAACGATAGAGCCCACTTTGCCCCAGCTTACCGCATCAACGCTAACGCCAACTGCGGCGAAACCAACGATGGCACCAACAATTGAGTGAGTGGTTGATACTGGCCAGCCCATACGAGAAGCGATTAATAACCAAATACCAGCAGCTAATAGTGCCGCCATCATACCGTACACCATCAGTTCTGGGGTTCCGGCGAAAAAGTCCGGGTCAATAATACCTTTACGAACGGTTTTGGTGACTTCGCCACCGGCTAAATAAGCACCGGCAAATTCGAAGATAGCAGCAACAATAATTGCCTGCTTTAAAGTTAACGCTTTAGCACCAACAGAAGTTCCCATGGCATTGGCAACGTCATTTGCACCAATACCGAAAGCCATTAAAAAGCCGAAAGCTACGGCAATCCATATAATGGTATCTGCATTTTGAATTAAAAAATCCATGATCTTCTCCTAGCGAGCAATGGTCATTTCAAGGCGAGAACCAACTTGCTGTGCGCAGTCAGCTAGGTCACCAATTTTTTGGACGACTTTGTACATAAACATAACTTTTACCGGAGGCAAGTCATCTTCTTGTTCAAAAATTAAATTAAGAACGGCTCTTTGTAAGTCATCAGTATCATTTTCAATTTGGTCGAGTTTTTCGATCATTTCTGAGACTAGAGTTGCTTCGCGTCCACCAAAACCAGTGGCTAATAGCTCATCTAATTCACTAATAGCTTTAAAGGCTTGTTTAGAGGCGGCGATACAACGATCAACTAGGTCTAATAAAGGCTTATGAACATTTTCAGGAAACTGCATTTTTCTAGCGAAAGCGAGGCCTGATATATCCCTAGCAATATTAGCGATCTTGTCTTGCTTGCTCAGTAATGCTAACAAGTCGGTACGAGCTACTGGCAAAAACAAGCCTTTTGGTAAGTGTGTTCTGAGCTGGTGCTTTAGCTCATCGGCTTCATTTTCAAGCTTACGAATGGCTTCTCTGGTGACTTCCGCTGCTTGCCAATCTTGTTTGAGCAATGCAGTGAAAAATTCGTTGAGTAAGGAAGCACTTTCATGAACTTTAGCCATATGATCCTGCATAGGAGCAATAGGCGAGGAAGCAAATAAATCTAAAATAGAATTAGCCATAATATCCCCAAGGTATAAAAGTAAACAAGTCAACCAATTAAGGTTGTAAATTAAAGCGCATATTCTATCGAGCCAGTGATATTTAAGCTACTGTTTTTGGGGCTAATTAAATTGGTAACTTATTGATTTGCAGGGTAAACTGCTGAAAAGACCGTGTTTGATATCAGTTTCAGGTAATCAATGTCAGTAGAATTAGAAATGAAGCTTGCGGCTAAATCTGAGCAACTAAGCGTTATAAAACAATGGTTTAGTGATGAGCTTGGGAAAACCGTTGAATGGCAGCAAAGTGATTTAATAAATACTTATTATGATACTGAAAGCCATAAGCTTAGAGAATTAAAAATAGGGTTAAGAGTTCGTCGCGCTGGCGAAACATATATTCAATCAGTTAAGTCTGAAGGTCGAGTAGTCGGGGGACTTTATCAGCGGAATGAGTCTGAAACTGAGATCTCCAATGCTAATCTTGATCTCAGTAAAGTTGAAGATCCCTATTTGCAGATACTGCTTGAAGAAGCGCAAGATGAAGATGGTAATTTAAGACCTTTGTTTAGAACCGACTTTAGCCGTCAGTTTGCACTGATTGAATTAGCAGACTCTCAAATAGAAATTGCTTTAGATTCAGGTGAAATCAGCCACAAATCGGAATCAAATACTATTTGTGAGGTTGAGTTAGAGCTTAAGTCTGGTCAGGCGAAAGATTTATTTGAACTAAGTAAAAAGCTCATTGAAAGTTTTGAATTGGTTTTGTCTGCTGAAAGTAAAGCTGAACGCGGCTATCGCTTAAGCTCAGAAAAAACGCCTTTCTTAAACCGATTGGATGTAGTGCCTTTAACGGCAAAGTCTCCAGCTGAAGGTGCTTTTGAAACTATTGCCCACTACGGTTTCGCCCATTGGCAACACTACATCAAAATGATTAAACGCGAATCGAATATCGAGTATTTTTTACAGCTCAATCGCGCTCTCATGTATATGCAGCATATGTATTCCGTGTTTGCGCCGTTGATACCTAGACATTCTTTGGCGGAGGTTAGGGCTGATTGGCGAGAAGTTACTCAGAATTTCAGTAAAGTTCAGTCTATAGCGTTGCGCTTAAATTGGTTGGCAAATGCTAAAACCTATGGCTTTGTTTATGACTCGCTAGAATCAAAAGAGCAAGAGCTGCAAGAGCACTTTGATAGAGAATCTAACGAGTTTAGGAATTACTTGGCTACTTCAAGTTACAATTTAAAACTATTACATTTTAGCCGCTGGTTATATTTAAAAGAATGGCGCGAAGAGATTAAAGAGCCGCTTAAAAATAAGCTTGAAAGAGAAATCTTTCCATTTGCGATTAAGCAGTTACAACATCAAATGCTGGATATCACCCGTCATTTAAAACCAAAAGAAGAGTTAGTTGACGAAGATTATGTTAACTATTTGCCAAAGCTTTATCGAACATTGGATATTGGTTTATTTTTTGGTAGTTTGTTTGACAGTAAAAAACGTGTCAAATTTCGCCAGAATTGGGTAGATTTAGTGGCAAATATCGAGCTGTTTAAACAGTTGGACTTTGTCAGAGAAACCCTTGCCAGTATTGAGCAGCAGGATGAAGTTTTAGAAAGTACTGAACACGAAATCTTGCAAACCTTAAAAACACTAAGGGTGGAAGCATTTGAGCAAAACCCGTATTGGAATTAAATAAATAGTAGGGTAGTAAAATACTAGATTCGCTCAAACGTCATAAAACAGCACTTCTGGAGTCGGCTCGTTGTAATATGAGCAGAGAGCAATACAGTTTCTCTGAGATTTTACAGGTGCAAGTTGTTTATTTGTTTATTCTAGCTGGAATGAGCTTGTCGATAACATTTTCCATCATCTACTATTATCTAGAAATGTACGCCACCATGCTGAGCCTGATAGTAAGTCTGTTTTCCGGTCTTGTATGTTTATGGTGGTTGAAGAATAAACGCCGCAGTGAAATCCCAGCCCATATCGCATTATTCTTTTTCTTATTTATTATCATTATCGCCAACATTGAATATGGCGGGTTCGATAATCGTAATGATGCCTGGTTTATGGTGGTGGTTTTAATCAGCGGACTGTTACTAACTAAGCACTATGTTTGGTTTTATGCTTTTGTGGCACTCTCGGTCAGCATTACTTTTTATCTCTTAAAAATGAATGGTATGGAGTTTCCAAAAACTCTAAGCTCAGAAAAAGTAGATTTATTAAATTTAACGAATCGATTAGGATCAATTTTTACTACAGTGTTTTTAATTATTCTTTTTCGTTATGAACGTAGCCAAAGAGAGCAAGATGTTATAGAGAATGAGGCGCAATTATTTCAGCTGGCTAATTATGATACTTTGACGTCCTTAAGTAACCGAGGCTTTTTCGCACAAAATTTTGATGCCAGAATTAATGATGAAGATACTGAAGAACAAGCATTACTATTTATTGATTTGGACTCATTTAAATTAATTAATGATAGCTTTGGTCATAACGTTGGTGATGAATTATTAAAGGTGGTTGCAGCTAGGTTTAAAACCCAACTAACCAGTCAAGATGTTATATGCAGGCATGGTGGTGATGAATTTTTAATCATGCCGAAGAGTAATTACAATAAATCTGATATAGAAAATATCTGTATTAATTTAATAAGTGTTTTAAAACAACCCTTTACTATCAATGATGATCAGTTGCATATTGGTTGTAGTATAGGGGTTGCTCACTACCCTGATCATGGTAACAACTATAATGAGTTATTAAGAGCTGCAGATATTGCGATGTATCGCTCTAAGTCGCAGGGTAAGGACCAATTTCAAATCTACAACCAAGGGCTGGCTCAAGAAATTCAAAATAAAAATCAACTGGCAATTGATCTGCGTCGAGCGATCGATACAGATGAACTTTACCTGGTCTATCAGCCAAAAGTCTGCCTTTCACATAAGACCATTGTAGGGTACGAAGCATTAGTGCGTTGGACCAATTCGAAAGGTCAATCTATAGAGCCTAGTGTTATTATTGCCATCGCTGAAGAGTTTTCTTTAGTCCATAAATTTGGTGAGTGGTTGTTTACTTCTATTGCTAAGCAGATTGCAGAATGGAAAAGAAACGACTTTTTACTAAAGCCAGTTGCAATTAATATATCACCGCATCAATTATTAAGAGCAGACTTTGTTACTGAGTTGGTAAGAATCACTAATTATTATAATGTGCCATCAGATTTAATTGATCTTGAGCTTACCGAAAGTGTTTTTATCGAGTCTGCTTCTGCAACATTGAAAAAATTAAATCGCCTCAGTGATTTAGGTTTTAGTTTAGTGATTGACGATTACGGAACCGGTTATGCTTCTTTAGGTTATCTAAAGCGTTTTCCAGTGACCGGAATGAAAATAGATAAAAGCTTTATCGATGATATCTTAGACAGTGAGCAAGACCAAAAAATTGTAGGCTCTACCATTGCTTTAGCTCATAAGCTAGGTTTAGAGATAATAGCTGAAGGTGTAGAAAACGACGAGCAACTCAAACTGCTACGAAAATTGGGCTGTGATGTCATTCAAGGCTATTACTTTTCTAAACCATTGTTAGCTTCTGAGGTATTTGCTAACTCGTCAGAAGAAAGCTAAAAGCACAGGGATATGGCTAAAGTTTAATGTTTTGAGCCATGAATTTTATTGGCAACATCTTGACTGTAGTTTTCTAAAATTCTGGGCAGCGGACAATCTAGAAACTCGCAGATCGCGCGAAATAACTCAATCTCTTCAACTTGTGCGATACCGTCGGCTTGGATTGCTTCTTCAAAAGCATTGAGTAGCGCTTTCTTTAATAACGGCGTTAATTTATTAAGGACTAAAAGCGATTTATGGAAGGATTCTGCTTCAAAATTATTTGGCAGCAACTCCATTTTTTTATCAGAAAAACTGACGATCAGTGTGTTAAATAATTGTTGCTTTTCGGCTTCACTATTTTGACTAGCATGGACAACCGCAGACAATATCAACTGAATTTCAGTTTGTGCTTTGCTAAAGCGCTTTATATAAATTTTGCTGCTAGCATTTGCAGGGGTCAGGCTTTTTCGAACCAGTGAATACAAAATATATTCGAACTGACTAACCTGTTTATCCATATGGATTAATTCTTTTAGTAAAGATAAAAAGTTTTTACGCTCTGTTTTTGAAAGCCGACGAATACTGGGTATTGCCATATCGAGTATCGCTAGGCGCAAATAGCGCTTATTAGAAGTCATATGGCTTGCGAGCTTTAACACTTCTTCTTTGCTGGATTCACCATATTTTTCAGCAATCAAGTTTAAGACTGATTCCTCGACTTGACCATTGTCGCTGACTAATAAAGCAAACACCAGATACATGGCATGGCTTGATGCGTGATGGTTATGCGCCGCTGTTCGCAATACTTCAGGCATCGCTAATAGCAATGCGTTTGCGGCATGTAAATGTAAGGTGGTAGGACTGCCAACTGTTTCTATTAAGCCGCCCATGCCCGCTAATACCCCTTCGCCACCAAAGGCCTCAAAACCTTTTTTCTGTTTAGCTTTTTCCCTGCGAGCTTGTTCATCAGCACTTCTTTCTGCTTTACGTTTAGCTTTATTTAATTGCTGATGTTGGAAGTCTTGCCAATCGGGCATGATGGCATCCAAGCGTTTATCGATGGGAGGATGCGTGGCTAAACTGGAAAAATTAAGCTTTATCGGCTCGGCGATACACATATGACTGGTTTCTTCGGCGTAGCGACTTTCAAGTAATGATGATTGCTGAGCAATTTTTATAAAGGCCCCGGCTAAACCTTGATTATCACGGGCATATTGTACCGCTGAAGCATCCGCTAAAAATTCACGCTGACGCGAAACTGCCGCTTTAATCATACGACCAAAAAACAAACCAATAGATCCTATGATATACATAGAAATACCCACGATCATAACGACCGCTATTAAATTCCCGCTATCCTTACTGTTTGAGCGACTGCCAGAATAACGTAAGCTACGCATAACGTAATAGCCGGCTTGACCTAAAATTAAAATCCCAGCAAGTACGCTGATTAAACGGACATTAATTTTCATATCCCCGTTAAAGATATGGCTAAATTCATGTGCCACAACACCTTGTAACTCTTGTCTTGATAGTTGCTCTAGAGCTCCGCGAGTAACTACCATGATGGTATCTGACGATTCTTGTCCTGCGACAAAGGCATTAATCGCTTCCTCTTCATCCATAACGTAAAGAGTAGGAACCGGCATACCAGAAGCGATGGACATTTCTTCAACAACATTAATAAGGCGGCGTTCTAACCGATCGTTGGAGTCGGGTAATACTTCCCTTGCTCCGACCATTCTTGCTAAAGATTTACCTCCCCCTCGAAGTTGGAACCAACGGAATAAACTGCCAAGTCCAATTAATCCGAGCGCAGCGCCAGAGGTAAAGAAAAAACCGGGTTGTTGAGGCCATTGGGAAAGTGATAAGGCTTCGTTACCACCCTGCGAAGCACTAAAACCACTTAATGCAAAGTAGGCGATAAGATTTAAAGCCGTCACGATTAAGATTACAGCTAAGACAAAATAAAAAATAAGCAGCTTGGTTTTTTTCCGAGCTGCTTCTTGGTGTTCAAAAAAGTCCATCTAAAATTACGTGAGTTGATTAATTATCGAATGAAACTTTAACCACTTTTTTAGCTTCCTCATCTTCTACTTCATACATTTCAGCTTTGGCATGACCGCCGAAGAAGTTAACGACAAGATTGTTAGGGAATTGTTCTTGGTAGACGTTATATTGCATCACCGCATCATTGTAGGCTTGGCGCGCAAAGGAAATTTTATTTTCCGTAGTCGCTAGCTCTTCCATTAGTTGTTCCATAGTCTGATTCGCTTTTAAATCAGGGTAGGCTTCCGCTAAAGCAAAAAGACGGCCAAGTGCGCCAGTCAGTTGCCCCTCGGCGGCCATTACATTTTTAATAGCATCGGGATCAGATGGATTGCTGGCAGCTGCTTGCCCTGCTGAAACTGCACTATTTCTAGCATTAATGACAGCTTCCAAGGTATCTTTTTCATGCGCCATATAGCCCTTGGCGGTTTCAACCAGATTTGGAATTAAGTCATAACGACGCTGCAATTGCACATCGATTTGCGCCCATGCATTAGCCACTCGTTCCTTTAAAGCAATTAATTTGTTGTATATAGCAACAAAGAAGAGGGCTATTGCGATTAGAATGCCCAGAAATACTAAAAATCCCATATTGATACTCCTTTTTTAGATAAATTATCCTATCAATGAATTAGTACTTGATTCAAATGTTAATTGTAAATATGTGTAATTCAATATTATCTCTTTTCATTATTTGGTCTTAGTTAAAGCTGTGTCATAATCAATAAAAAGTATGTAAGAAGGGTAGGTCTTTCTTTGCACAATCACCTAGTTCAAACTTTGCCGAGTGAGTTTAAAAGATTAGCCGAAGATCGCTATGCTCAATGGCACAGTAAGTTAGACAATAGCTCACAAACGGATAATCCAGAACAAGCTCTGAGTGATTTGCTTTGGAGTAAAGATTTACTGTTTGCTAGTGATTATGCTTTTGAGTGGGCACTTAAAGAGCCTGACTGGCTTATAAAGATAGATGCTGTTCTTAAAAAAGATTTTTCAGAGTTAACTCAAATCATTGAATCGATCTCTGCAAGCCCCATGCAAGACTTCAGTGAGTTTGAAGTAAAAAAGTGGCTGAGAAAACAACGCCACTTCTATTCGATCTGCTTTATAGCGTTACAAATTACTAAAACATTGTCGATACGAAACATTACCGCCTTACAGTCCTTATTGGCAAGACAGTTAATTAGTAGTGCCTATCGCTGGGTTAAACATAGCTTAAGTCAACAATATGGAGTAGCCAGCTCAGCTAATTATCCTCACCAAGATTTAGTGATTATGTTGATGGGTAAACTAGGCGGAGGCGAGCTCAATTTTTCTTCGGATATTGATTTGATTTTTTGCTATCCAGAAGAGGGCGAAACCTTATCATCAGCCACTGATGATAAGGTTAGACAAACCACTCGCGCCATCGATAATCAAAAGTATTTTAGACGATTGGCGCAAAAGCTGATTGCCTTACTCCATGAAAATACTGCAGACGGCTTTGTCTATCGTGTGGATATGCGCTTAAGACCCTACGGAGAAAGTGGCGCACTAACACTAAATTTTGATGCGATGGCCGACTATTATCTTGAGCAGGGACGCGAATGGGAACGTTTTGCCATGATTAAAGCTGATTATTTTTGTCTGGATATTGTGGCGAAAAAACACATCCAAGGCATTATTCAGCCTTTTAGTTTTAGGCGTTATATCGACTTTAGTGTTTTGGATTCTATTCGTCAGTTGAAGCAAAAAATAACGACAGAGCTGCAGTATCGTAATTTAGATCAAAATATCAAGCTTGGTCATGGTGGCATTCGAGAATTAGAGTTTATTGTGCAAAGTTTACAGCTTATTAGTGGCGGTCGACATCCCGAGTTGCAGCTTAAAAACTGGTGGCATAGCCTTGAAGTGTTAACCCAAAAAAGTTTGATATCTAATGAAGCCTCAAAACAATTATCGAAGGCCTATGAGTTTTTAAGAGAAGTAGAAAATATTTTACAGTTTAGGAAGGATAAACAAATACAAGACTTGCCTAGTGAGATAAAAGAGCAGCAACAGTTAGCACTGCTGATGGACTTCCCAGATTGGCAAAGCTTCCATACCGAAATAAACGTCCATAGAGATAAAGTGGCAGAGTTTTTTCAGCAAATGTTCCACGATGGAAACAATGCTGACCAACAAGACGACGAAGCAGAGCGCCTGAGTAAATACCTAAGCTTATCTAGCAGTCAGGAATTCATTTTTAATATGCCGACTGATTTTGATCAAGCGCTGCTTGAGCGGGCCATTAAATTTAAAAGAGACTTCGTTAATGATAAGTTGGGTCAGCGGGGGCAGAAAAAACTAAACCAGTTATTACCGTACCTGGTGTTGTATACGCAAAAAGGTTCAAACCCTAATGTCACTTTGGAACGCGGACTATCGCTGATACAGGCGATCGGAAAAAGAACCGCTTACTTTGAATTGCTAGCTGAAAATTTGCCGCTACTTGAGCATCTGATGATTTTAGTCAGCCGCTCTAACTGGTTAGTAGAACAGCTCAAACAATCTCCTTCATTGCTGGATGAGTTATTATTTCCGGCAAACTTCGGAAAAATTCTATCCATAGAGGATTTGGCTGACTTACTCAGGCAGAGTCTGCTGAGAGTCGAGCAAGATAATATTGAAGAAAGGCTATTAGCAATTGGCCGATTTAAAGTGGCTAGTCAGTTTAAAGTTGCCGCTGGCTTTTTAAATCACCGCTTCAATATATTAGATGTGACTCGACAATTAACGGACATCGCCGAGTTAGTATTAGATGCACTATTGGAATTGTGTTGGTATGAAATGGCGCAAAAGCATGGTGTGCCGGAAAATGCAAAAGTGGATAAAGTCAGTAACTTTCTGATTTTAGGTTATGGCAAACTAGGTAGCCATGAACTTGGTTTTGGCTCAGATCTGGATTTGGTTTTTTTATATCAATCCCATTCCGATGCGATTACTAATGGCAAAAAACCGATAGAAATTTCTCAGTTTTATACTCGCTTAACTCAGCGTTTAGTGCATTATTTAAATACACGTACTGCCGAAGGGAGCTTGTATGAAGTGGATACCAGGCTAAGGCCATCGGGGCGTTCAGGCTTACTGGTGAGTGAGTTTGAGGCTTTTGTCAGTTATCAAAAAGAACAAGCTTGGACTTGGGAAAAGCAAGCCTTAACACGTGCACGCTCGGTAGCTGGGGATAAGGCATTTGCCGAGAGATATAAAGCAGTAAGGCTAGATTTGTTGGCAACCGATGAAAAGTTAAAGCAAGACGTTGTTGAAATGCGCCAAAAGATGCGGACCAATCTTGATCGTAGCTCTGAACAGCTCTGGGATATAAAACAAGGTCATGGCGGCCTTGTCGATATTGAGTTCTTAGTTCAGTATTGGGTATTAAAGCAAAGCAAAAATATCACTGAGCTACCGAATATTTATAGTAATGCTTTTTGGCTTAAGTGGTTACAACAGCAGCAATGCCTTGAACAAGAAACTGCTCTACAATTGAGTCAGATTTATGAGCAATATCAGACTCTAATTAATCAGAAACGATTAGACACAGAGCCGGGTTTGATTCAATCTAAAACAGTTGAAATTTCGATTCGATGGGTCACTGAATTGTGGACTTCGACATTTACTTCGCAATAGGTACAATAGCTTTATCATTAAGAGGATAATCTATGTCAAAGTCCGTTAAAACTATAAGCCAAAAAGACTTACCGTTGAGTTGCCCAATGCCGGATGACCCGCTTTGGGATCAGCACCCTAGAGTTTATATTCCCCTAGATGATGAGGGCAAAGGGGCTTGTCCTTATTGTGGCAATCAATTTCAATTAGCTGACCCCGCAAAGGATTAACCATGGTTGAGAAGCCTATGTCAGAAACAGCCAGTTTAGAATCAAATGTCACTCCACAATGGCGGGTACTAAAGTTTGGTGGTTCGAGTGTATCGAGTATTGATGATTGGAAAAATATTCAGTCGATAGTCTCAACCCATCTTGATCAAGGCTTTAAGGTTGCCGTCATTCATTCAGCATTTAAAGATGTCACGAACCAACTAGAGCAACTTGCTCAGCATGCGGCTGCGGGACAAGAAAGCGAACTTTTACAATCGGTTATAGCGCGACATAAGCAGTTGGCGACAGAACTTTCAATTTCATCTGAGCTTCTTAAGCCTTGGTTTGAAAGTTTGCAAAATACAGTCGCTAACATCAAAGAAAAACAAACAGTTTCGCCTTGTGATAGAGCTGAGCTGGTAGCTCATGGTGAGTTATTATCATCGACTCTTGGTGAAGCTTATCTTGCTGAAAATCTTAACGTGAAAACTCAGTGGGTCGATGCGAGAGAGCATTTGACGGCAGTAGATGATGAGCCCAAAAATGTGAATGAATATTTTTTAAATGCGGTTTGCCGCCCTCGAGCCAACCACCAGCTAAGCCAACAATGGGCAGAACAAACGGATGTGATTTTAAGCCAAGGTTTTATCGCCAGTAATGCCAATGGGCAGACGGTATTATTAGGGCGCGAAGGCTCTGATACTTCTGCTGCTTATTTTTCGAGTTTGTTATCTGCGCAACTACTGCAAATCTGGACTGATGTTGATGGCATCTATTCTTGTGATCCGCGCAAAGTTAAAGCCGCGTTTAAACTCAAACAGCTCAGTTATAACGAGGCGTTCGATTTAGCTCAATCAGGTGCTAAAGTCTTGCACCCGCGTTGCTTAAGCGCTGTTGCCCCGCAGCGAATCCCAATAGAAGTTCGCAGCACCAAAAAACCTAAAGAAGAGGGCACTTTAGTTAATGACAGTTATGATGAGTCCAAGTGGGTAAAAGCCTTAGCCATTAGGCAGAATATTCCTGTGATTACTCTGCTCTTAGGAAGAAGAGGGCAACAGCCAGATACTCTGCAGAAAGTCTTTGCCATCATTAATGAGTTTGGCCTAACGAGTGAACTTTTAGCTTCGACTAAAGAATCGTTAGTGTTAGAAATCGATCATAGTAATAGCGTTTATACCGCAGAAATTCTGGATGAACTATCCGGTAAGCTAGCGGAGGTTTGCTTAAGTGTTTTATTGTCCCATAGCGCTATTATTACTTTAGTAGGCTGCCAAGCTAGTCAAGCCTTATGGCATCTGTTACAAATTGAAGAAGGGCACTTACCGGATCAGTGGCTATTACTAAGCCATACTTCTAGTGACCACCATTTATCTTTTTTAGT
Organism: Kangiella sp. HZ709; assembly: GCF_009674675.1. GTDB lineage: Bacteria > Pseudomonadota > Gammaproteobacteria > Enterobacterales > Kangiellaceae > Kangiella. The sequence goes on along the minus strand of NZ_WKJC01000002.1, from coordinate 406,771 downwards.
CAATGATGAGCAGGCAGAAACGATTTTAGAAGTATTGCATCAGGATCTGATCAAGGGTTAGGAGTTGAATGGCCAGCACAGCGGCGGCTTGTAAACCGTCGCACCTGATGCTCCTTGTTATGGGTTTTAATGACTCCCACACAATATGATGCTTTCATCATATATTTCCCATTTGTTGTTCTTTTTTTCTATATAAATTTGCGAGGAGTAACAAGCTCTATCAAAATGCTTATTTTTACTCTTTGAGCTTTTACAATATGCAAATTTGCCCTCTTCATTCTTATACCATAAATCATCGTAGCTGGAGGATGGTTTAAAATTTTCTTGCCCTACATCACGCTTTATTTCTTCCGTCAATTCACGCCTGTCAGAAATATAAGTCCAACTCTCCGAGGATTGCAAAGAACATCTATAAGAAACATCTGTTGTGGTTGAACAAGCAAATAGATTTAGAGTGATGATGATTAATATTATTCTACGCATAACGCCTTTGGCACAGGCGCTGCACTAGCGGCGTCCAGCCCGCAGGGCGAGTGTGCCCAAACTGGTTAAATGTATTAGCTGGGTATTTAATCATGACGGAACCCATTCCTTTAAATCGTAATTATAAGCCCAGAAATCTGCCTCAAATTCATCTAGCTCTGAAAGTAACTCTATTCTGAGTGCGGGCTTTCTGGTCATGTTTTCTGTTGCAATAGATTTTGCTTTAGCCACAGACTCACATTTTTTGCGCTCCGTACCAATATAAAGTATGCAATAACCTTCTTTCATAGCGTACATCTAACATAAGAATACCGGTATTCGATTGTAAGTTTTTGATTTGCTTATTAAAAAAATCAAAGTATTGAAAATGTCGCCAATACCATAGTAAAGGCGCTCATAAAGTGCATTATTGCTCGGGATACCGATCTTTTGGGTACTTTATGGCGAATGGCTTACAAGAGTTTCCAGTATGAATTTTTATTTGAATTTAAGAATAGTAGATGCTTTATATGAAGTCAAAGGCACTGATAGGCTTTGCCATAGAAGCTATAAAAATCGAGTCGTTCGGTTCTGTTGGGGTTGGTTCTGGTGATGAGGAGCGCGTTGGCGCCGAGTGCTAAGGCGTTATTGCGGATGTCATTGCGGGCGCCGGCAATTAACTCTTCGTCGGTTGTGAATAAGCCTGTGACGATATTACCTTGAGTACCGTAAACTTCGCCAAGAAACTTGCAGTTGCTAGGTTCATTATTGAGAAGCGTGATTTTGGCGGCCTCTACTTGAATTGATTTGCCAACGCAGGCAGATAGAATAAAAGCGGTAAACAGAGTAAGTAGAGTTTTTGTTTGCATAGTCGAGTGCTTGAATTAGTTCTATTCCCACTTCCGTGGGAATTACGGTTTTTATTTAATAAAAGTCTATTCCTTAATAATAAGGATTTTCTCCAGCCGCATGCTCGGTGACGTCTTGAACGCCGGACACTTCTGGAACTTTTTCGACTAAGGTTTTTTCAATACCTTCTTTTAAAGTCACATCCACCATGCCACAGCCTTGGCAACCACCGCCGAATTGAAGCACGGCTATACCATTGTCAGTCAGTTCCATCAAACTGACTTGGCCGCCATGATTGGCTAACTCAGGATTGATTTCTGACTCTAAAATGTATTTGATTCGATCTTCGGCTGGCGCATCGTCATCCACTTTACGTGCTTTAGCATTGGGCGCTTTTAAAGTTAATTGGCCGCCGGTTTGTTCTTTTTGGTAATCAATTTGTGCATCTTCCAAATAAGGCGCGCTATCAGCGTCAACAAAAGCAGAGAAACCTTCAAACTTCAGTTCAGTGTCATTTTCTTCGACCGCATCTGGCGGACAGTAAGACACGCCACACTCAGCATGGGAAGTACCAGGGTTAACTACAAAAACACGAATGCCCGTATCGACTTCTTCTTGTCCTGCAAGTAAACGGCGAAAATGTTCTTGTGCGCCTTCTGAGATGTTAATCATTTATAAAACTCATTGTTACAATATGCTTTGATTATACTCTATCTTTGGGCTTGCGGTGAAGTTTGCAAGCGTTAGAATGAGTTAATCGCCAATAATATGATAAATATATGAAAACCATAAAGAAACTAGGGTTATTATTCCTATCGCTAACGGTCTCCAGCGCTGTGGCTGCGAAAGATAAATTTGAGTATTTTTTTGACGAAACTATCCAATTCGACTCCAGTATCCACAAGCCCAGCGATACTTTGGGCTATGCCATTGCTGATTGGCACATTCGTCCAGACCAAAGCCTAGCGTTCTTTAAGGCATTAGATAAAAGTTCAGATAAAGTTAAGGTGACCCAAACCGGGCTTTCCCATGAGCAGCGTCCTTTAATCGCAGCATTTATTTCTTCACCTGAGAATCTTGCTAAATTAGGTACCATTAGCGCCGATCGGAAAAACTTAAATTTCCAAAACACACCCAATGTTGTCTATTTAGGTTATTCGGTGCATGGTAATGAAGCCAGTGGCGCTAACGCAGCGCCCTTAGTGGCTTATCGTTTGGCGGCTTCGCAAGAAAGATGGGTTCAAGAGTTATTGGCTAACAATATTGTGATTATCGATCCTATGTTAAACCCTGATGGACTGGATCGTTTTGCGAATTGGGTGAATCGCTACAAAGGTGCGCAACTGGTATCGGATTCAGACTCCATTGAACATAACGAAGCTTGGCCTGCAGGCAGAACCAATCATTATTGGTTTGATTTAAATCGCGACTGGTTATTACTGCAACATCCTGAAAGTCGTGCTCGGGTCGAGTTGTTTTATAACTGGCGACCGACTATTGTGGGCGATTTCCATGAGATGGGCACCAACAGCACCTATTTCTTCCAGCCAGGAGTACCGTCAAGGCAAAACCCTTTAACTTCAGATTTAAACTTTGAATTAACCAATGAAATAGCAAAATATCATGCCAAGGCTTTAGATAAGCTGAGTGTGCCTTATTACAGCAAAGAAAGTTTTGATGATTTTTATTATGGCAAAGGATCAACATTCCCAGATATTAATGGCGGTATTGGGATCTTATTTGAGCAAGCTAGCTCTCGAGGGCATACTCAAGAGTCTATTAACGGAGAAGTGACATTTCCTTTTGCAGTACGAAATCAAGTAGCCACATCCTTTTCTACTCTAAAAGCAGCTAAAGAATTAGGCAGTAATTTAAAGGATTACCAAGCAGATTTTTTCAAAGAACAGCGAATTAAAGCGGTCAAAGATACTGAGCAGGGCGTGATTTTTACTTCTAAGGATAATGGTCGACTGCAAGAATTTTTATCAATTTTAAAGCAACATCAAATTGAAGTATCGCAATTAAAAAATGAAACGACCGTAGAAGGAAAAAACTATCCGGCTAAAGATAGTTATCTAGTTAAATACAACCAAGAACAGTATGGCCTGATCAAAACTATTTTTGAGTCGCGTACTGAGTTTGAAGATAATACTTTCTATGACGTTTCTGCTTGGACTATGCCACATGCATTTAATTTGCATTACCAGATCTTAGATAGCCGCAAAACGGCTTCATTGTTTACTGAAAAAGTAGAGCTAAAACTAGGGCAGCTAACGGATGCTGAAAATGTAGTGGCTTACAGTTACTCGGCTAATAATTTATATAGCTTAGCATTTACCAATAAATTGTTGGCGGCAGGATTAACTGTTCGCTTAAGCCGAAAATCGTTTGAACTTCCTGTGTCTGCAGGCAATAAAACTTTTTCTAAAGGCAGTCTTGTGGTTCAGGTGGATAATGCTGAAGACAAAGCGATATTAAAAAACCTTTGGCAGTCATATGCTCAAGCAAGAGGTATGGATTTAACTGGGATTAATACGGGCTTTAGTCAATCGGGAATTGATTTAGGTTCTCCCAATATGGTGAATCTAAAAGCGCCTAAACCATTATTGTTAATTGGTAATGGTGTTTCTTCCTATGAAGCCGGCGAAGCTTGGTTTTTATTGGATAAACGCTTAGAAATACAGACATCGATGCAGCCAGCATCAGATCTTGCTAATATTGATTTATCTGAATACAGCCATTTGATCATGGTGAATGGCCGCTACCCTAAACTGGATGATGCCGCGAAGAAAAAGATTGAGCAGTGGTTAAATCAAGGTGGGGCTTTAGTTGCCAGTCGAAGCGCTGTACGCTGGGTGATTGAACATAAGTTAGCGCCTTTAGAGTTGGTTAAAAGAGATGCTAAAGCTCCTGAAGGCCGTCCTTATTCAGAGCGGCAAGCAGCTTTTACCGAGCAATTAATTGGCGGTGCGATTTTTGAAACCCAACTGGATCTATCTCACCCGCTAACTTTTGGTATTCAAAAGAAAAGCCTTCCTTATACCAAAGCTTCTAGTCAAATTATCCAACCAGCTAAACGAGATTTTATTACGGTCGCGGAATATTCAGATAAACCTTTATTAGCTGGCTACGCGTCTAAGGAAAATGTTGATGCGATAAAAAATACCGCTGCGGTGGTAGCGCTGCGCAAAGGCCGCGGTTCGGTTATTGTATTTAACGACAATCCAAATTTTAGAGGCTATTGGTTAGGTAGTGCTCGTTTATTTGCAAATACTTTATTTTTTAGTGGAGCTTTCTAATGAGAACAGTAAAGCAGTTTATTTTATTAGTGATGACCTTAGTTGTGAGTTTGTTTTTCATCTCAATTTTTTCATCTGCGGCTAATGCAAAAACTTGGTCAGAAATAGAAAAGGGTAGTCAAAAAGTTAATGGCTTTATTCCTTATTATGTTAGCGAATCAAAGGGTAAAGTTTGGTTAGAAATCAGTAACTTTAATCAGCCTTTTATTTACTACACCGGTCTTCCTTACGGCGTTGGTTCTAATGATATTGGGTTAGACCGCGGGCAGCTTGGACAAAGTCGTTTGGTGCAGTTTGAGCGCTATGGCGATAAAGTGTTGTTAAAGCAACTGAATACAGATTACCGAGCGGATACGGATAATCAGGCAGAAAAAAACTCGATTGCCCAAGCTTTTGCTAGCTCAGTATTAGCAGGCTTTAAAGTGGAAGCGACTCGTGGTGAAAAAGCATTAATTGAGTTAACGCCTTATTTGTTGAAAGATTTGCATGGCGTTTCAGCCCGCTTAAAAGCTCGCAGTCAAGGCAGTTACTCGATTGATGGTTCTCGTTCAGCTTTAATTCCAAAAAAATTGAAGAACTTTCCGAAAAATACTATTTTTGAGTCGATACTGACATTTAAAGGTTCTAATGCTGGAAACTTTGTCCGACAAGTCACTCCATCGCCGAATGAAATAACGGTGCAGCAACATTTATCTTTTGTACAACTGCCTGATGATAAATATAAACCGAGAGTTTTCCATCCTCACTCAGGTTATTTTGAACTGAGTTATAAAGATTATGCTACGCCAATAACCGAACCTATCGATAAAAAATTAATTTATCGTCATAGGATTGAGCGTGATGCGAAAGGGCAAATTAAACCGATTGTTTACTATCTTGACCCTGGTGTTCCGGAACCAGTAAGAGGGGCTTTATTAGATGGTGCTCGGTGGTGGGAACAGGCATTTGCCGCGATTGGTTTAAAAGGTGCTTATGAAGTAAGAATTTTACCGCAAGATGCAGATCCTTTAGATGTGCGTTACAACGTTATTCAATGGGTTCATCGTGCCACTCGAGGTTGGTCGTATGGCTTTTCTGTTTCCGATCCAAGAACAGGCGAAATTTTAAAAGGGCACGTAACTTTAGGTTCTTTACGAGTCCGTCAAGACTTGCTTTTGGCTAACGCCTTAACTGCAATTTATGGTGATAGCTCTGATGGAAAAGCTAAGGCAGCAGAGGAGATGGCGCTAGCACGTATCCGCCAATTATCCGCCCACGAAGTGGGACACACCATTGGTATCGCGCATAATTTTGCAGCTAGCCCAGACAGTCGTTCTTCGGTCATGGATTATCCGCATCCGCTAGTGCAACTGAAAGGTGGCGAAATAACCCTTGAAAATGCTTACGCTACCGATATCGGTCAATGGGATATTGAAGCGGTACGCTATGGTTATAGTGAGTTTACGGACTCTGCTGCTGAAGCAAAAGGCTTGAAGCAAATTCTAAAAGGTATGCAAGCAAAGAAAATGCGCTTTATCTCAGATCCCGATGCCCGCCCGCAAGGTGGTGTTCATCCTACTGGACACCTTTGGGATAATGGTGAAAATGCAGCGCAGGAACTGAATCGTTTACTTAAGATCCGAGCTATAGCTTTGGATAAATTTGGTCATGATAATCTTGCTAATGGCACACCTTATTCTGAACTGGCAGAAACTTTGGTTCCACTCTATTTGTTCCATCGTTATCAAACCGAAGCGGCGGTAAAATTGATTGCTGGAGTAGATTACGAGTACAGTGTTAAAGGCGATAGCTTTAAACCAGTTGCTGCGGTGGATGGATCTGAGCAACGTATGGCTCTAAAAGCCTTACTGTCCACTTTAGATATTAAGCAGTTGACAGTTCCAGATTCTATATTGTCACTGATCCCGCCGAAGGCCTATGGTTATTATCGTAATCGTGAAAGTTTCCCAAGTAATACCGGCCTAACTTTAGATCCTGTGGCAATGGCTGAAACTGCTGCACAACACAGTTTAAAGTTATTGCTTAATCCGCAAAGACTTGCGCGTTTATTACAGCAAAGTTCTATGGATAATAAACAATTGAGTTTATCTGATGTTCTTGAGCAATTGATGGATGTCACTATATTGGCAAAACCGCAAAAAGGTTTGAATGCTCTGATTCAACAAAGAGTGGATTATTTAACGTTAGCTCAAACGATGAAAGTGGCAGAGTCTAGCCAGGCTTCACCTGAAGTGAAGTCATTTTTATATTCTGAGTTGACTCAACTAAGCCGCAGCTTGCAATCAAAAGCAAAAAGGAATCCTCAACGTTACTTGAGATTGAAACAAATGCTAGAGCAGTATCTTGATGGGCAGCTGGAATTGGAATCTTTGCAAGAATTAAAAATGCCGCCGGGTTCGCCGATTGGCTGATTAAATGGTGATTAATTAAATCCACAAAAAAGCCCTGAAGATTCAGGGCTTTTTTGTTTATAAAACTATCAAAATAAAAAGCTAGTAGAGGCAAACTTTGTTGATAGAGGTCTTGGGTATCAACTGGGGGACATTGGCGCCCCTACTAGCAAAACTGTAATGGATTTTTATTACCAGCCAAGCACTGAGCCTAAGATAATGCCTACTGCTAATGGCTCCCAATAGCGGTGTCTACAATGACTTCTGTGAACATGGCCGCGTGGGAAAGGGTGATAAGCATTACCATAGTAGTACCAATCTTGACCTAAGTAATATACCGACGTTGGATAATAGTCATAACGTGGGTAGTAATTGTTATAGCTATAATGATGTCTATGACGCGGCTTATAACGATCACGGTAATGACGATCATGATAATAACGATCGCTATGTCTATGGTCATGTCGACGATCGTAATGACGATTGCTGTGTCGATTACTATGTCTGTTGCTATGACGGTTCGAATGTCTGTTATCGTATCGGTTACTGTGGCGATTACTGTCTCGGTAAGCATCATGTGTTCGCGCATTGGAGCGAGAAGAATGATTGCTAGAACGATTTGACGAACGCGGCTGTGATGAACGATAGTTTGAACTACTACTTGAGTGCTTATGCTTTTGAACTTGATGCTTCTTCGAGCCATGATGCTCTTTTGCATCAACAGCTTGAGACAATCCCAGGCTTAGCGCAGCAAATAATAGTGGGGTAATCATTTTTTTCATGGCTTTCTCCTATGAAACTAAACAGTCTTAGCAAATCCATGTAAAATGGCTTTTGCTAACTATGGTTCATACTTTAGTCGAAATAAGCTGAATTCTTCCTGAATAATGATAAAAAACCGTTGATGGAGATAATAATGGAAATAAAACTCTGTGAAATTAATGACTTAGAGCGCTTAGCTCCACTATTTGATGATTATCGCCAGCACTTCAAGCAGGCTTCTGATGTTGAATCTGTGCGTAATTACTTGCAGCAACGGCTAGAAGCTAATGAAACTAAAATATACCTGGTGCAAACAGATGAAGAGTTGCATGGCTTTGTTTTATTGTACCCATCATTTTCTAGTATCGGTCTAGCACCGATTTGGATATTAAACGATTTTTATCTTAAGTCTGGTAATCAAAAACGTTTAATGGCGAAGGCTTTATTGGATCAAATACGTTTAGATTGTCATGATGCTGGCGGCATCAGAATTGAAGTTACCACACGCAAAGAAAACCACAAGTTGCATAAACTATATAAAGAATATGGTTTTGAAAAAGATTATAAGTATGACTATTATTTTTTGCAGTTAACTAAAGCAGTAGCTTCGGACATGCTGAAATAAATTAAGAGTTCATTTCAACTTGCATCCAGTTTCTTTTTTGCCATAACCAAATAAAAGCAACCGTTTGTATAACACGGTAGATAGCGTAAGCCGTCCAAATAAGGGTAAAGCTAGAACCGTTTTGTTGCATGAAATAGGCTATCGGTAAGAACATTAACCACTGAGTGATTAATGAAACATACATTGGCGGTTTGGTATAACCAGCGCCACTAAGTGCATTTAAAAACACTAACCCAATCGCATCGATAATAATGATTAATGCCGATAGTTTAAACGGCCAATGAGCCGCCTCTAAAGCAGCTTGTTCACGCAAGAAAATACTCATTATTGGGTCAGTAAAGAGATAAAAAATTATCCCTAAGCCAATCGAAAATATCAGCGCCATCTTCGAAACATCCCAACCCCATAAATAAGCGTCTTGTGGGTCTTTACGTCCCAAAGCTTGCCCCACTAAAGTGGCGGCTCCGATACCTAAAGCGATACAGGGTAGAATGCCGACTAGCATAACGTTAGTAATCGCATTTGCTGCTGCTAGCTCATTAGTACCAACTTCACCGATGATCCAAAATAAAGCAGTAAAACCGGCGGCGAAAAAAAGTTGTTGCACTGATGACGGCAGTGAGATTTTAATAATATCTTGTTGTGTCGCCCAGCTAGCGATTTGCTTAAAGTAACCAAACTCTGAAGTATGCTTTTTTGCCAGATAATGATAATAAAAAGTACCTAGAGTTAAAGAAACGGTAGTGCCAATACCTGCGCCTAAAGTTCCCAGTTCTGGGAAGCCAAAATTACCAAAAATTAAGCAGTAATTCAGGAAAATATTAAGCGCATGCATAACCAGTAAAGTGCGTAAATAATATTGAGTTTTATTAATAGAACTCCAATATCCGCGGTAACTAAAGTTTAAGCCAATTGCCCAGATACCAACAAAGCGAGCTTGCAAATATGGAGTCCCTTCTTGTAGTAACTCAGGATCATCATTGAGGAAATTTAAAATTTCAGGTGCTAGAAAAAATAAAACAATACTGGTTGGAATTGCTGCAATGGTGATCAACATCAAGGCGCCATTTAAAGGATAAGCCGATTCAGATTTGCGCCCTTCTCCCATGCGACGGGCGACCATGGCTTGCACGCCTGAGGCAAATCCCATGAAAAAGGCAACTGCCATAAAGTTGATAAAGCCGGCAATACCGATAGCAGCGATTGCAGCAGAGCCTTGCGAACCGACCATAGCCGCATCGACTAGATTTAGGATGTTTTGCGATATCATACCACCCACTATTGGCAGCGATATTTGCAGAACTTGGCTCGAACGATCTTTATTTAACAAGCGACTAATCTAGGCAATGAAAGTGCAAGCATTGTAGCAGTAATTGTTCGGATCGCGAGTAATTGTTTGTCAGCGCCGAGATTTAACTGTTTCAGTTTGTTGTCTCGATCATTTTGAGCGCTTCTTTAATATAAAACTGCTCGGAAGCAACGATGCCATTGCCATCGGTTTCTCCCAATCGAACCACTACTAGTTGATATTCTGGAACAATGATCACTCTTTGTCCCAAATGGCCTCTTAGAGCATAGTAAGGCGCTTCATTGTCCTGATTAATCCAAGTGGAATAGCCGTAGTTAGGAACTTTAAAAGGTTCACTCATTAATTGGATAAAGTAGGGGTCCAGTAGTTGCTGGTTATTCCAAAAACCACCTTGCAGCATTAATTGGCCAAACTTGCCAAAATTACGAGCGTTGCTACTAATACAACAGTAAGCGAGCTCCATACCTTCATCATCCAAATGCCATAATGCTGCATCATTCATCCCTAGAGGTTGCCACAATTTTTGGCTTAAATAGTCTGTTAAAGTCCAGTCTGGATTTTTGGCTTTTAAAGCTCTGTCTAAAACGATGGCTAGTAGTTGAGTAGAAGCACTGGAATAATAAAAGGTTTGTTCTGGTTCTGAACTAAAGCTTCTGGAAAGTACAAAATCTTCTACATCATCACCGTACAATAATTCTACGGTAGGACTGAATGGACTGTAATAATGCTCATCCCAATCATAACCAGATGTCATAGTGGATAGTGAACCAATGGTTGCAGATTGACCTAGCGGATCATTTTTAAATTCGGGTAAAAATTCAATCAATGGTTGCTGTAGGTTTTCGATGTAACCTTCTTCAATCGCTTTCCCTAACATCATGGTTAAAATCGATTTTGCCATAGAAAAAGAATTGGTTTTGCTATCACGGTCATAATTCTTGAAGTAATTTTCGCTAATCAGCTGCCCTTTGTGGATCACCAAAAATGCTGCTGCATTATGCTTGGTTAAATGATCTTGTAATTTGTTAGAAATGGGCTTTGGATAATCAGGAGATTCAGGCCAAGCTTGAGCTTTTCCAGATTCAATAACGCGGGTATCAAACTGTCGATAATCATTAATATTGGCTGTCGTGTTACCCACCAAATAAGTACGGGCAATGGCAGTAAGAATATAGCCATGGCCGGTCACCAATAGGCCTATAATAACTACAGCAATAATAGCCAACAATGTCAGTAATATTTTTTTCATGTTTAAGCATGTTTGTACTTTTAATTTATAAAAAGAGTATAGCTAGGTTTTAGCAAGACACCAAATATCAATCGTTTCAGCACCATGCTTAAGGCATTGTTTGGTTGCTTCTGTGATGGTACTTCCGGTAGTCACTACATCGTCAATCAAGGCGATATGCCTGGGCAGTTGTGATTTAACTTTAAAGGCATTCTTTAGATTTTGTTTCCGTTGAGTCGCTTTCAAACCAATTTGATGAGGTGTGTTTTTGACTCTAATCAATTGATTAACGACTGTGGGTATTAATATGTTATGACTTATAGTTTTGGCAATGAGTTGGGATTGATTAAATCCACGCTCAGCCAGCCTCTTGCGATGCAGCGGTATTGGAATGAGTAACTGTGGTAGCTCATCATCTTGATAAGTATCTAAGATAAGTTGGCTCAATGCTTTTGCCAAAGCCTTCCCAAGGTGTAATTGCTGATCGAATTTGAAGCGACTGATGGCTTGATTGACAGGAAAGTCATAATGGCAAGATGCTATTAATCGGTGATAGGGTTTCGGGTGGTGTAAACATTCGCCGCACTTTTGTTGGCCGTCAGTACTTTTAATCGATATACCGCATTGATAACAGCAGTTTCCACTCAATTGAATAGCTGCTAGGCAGACTTGGCAGATAGCTTTAGGGCTTGTTAGAGACTCAGCTCTTAGACCACAGAGCACACAGGAATGACCTGCCAGAATTCTATTGGCTGCATCGAGTAAAACAGGGTAAAATCGCTTGTAAACCATAAATCCTTTTATTTGGTTGACAACTTTTTTATCAATGGATGCCGATTTAGAACGCTATCAAATGATAAAAAGTTAACGAATTAAAAATATAAAATCATTTAAATTCAATTGCTTAGATAAGCATTGGTCATTCAGATATCCGTTCTGAATGAGTTTTTTGGATTAGTCGCCATATCAGAGCAACTGACAAAAAGTAACTAAGCAATCATTATAATAAGGTATAAACAGCGATGAGCAAACCGGTAAATCTAGATATTTTGAACAGTGGTCAATTACGTAATGATTGGTCATTAGATGAAATTGGCGCTATCTATAATCAGCCTTTTAATGACTTATTGTTTGCGGCACAAACTATCCATCGTCAACACTTTAACCCCAATGAAGTACAAACCAGTACTTTGCTGAGTATTAAAACCGGTGCTTGTCCTGAAGATTGTGCTTATTGTCCTCAGTCGGGCCATTACAATACGGGACTGTCGAAAGAGCAATTAATGGCGGTTGAAGAAGTAATCACTAAAGCTCAGCAAGCGAAGAAAAATGGCGCTACCCGTTTTTGTATGGGGGCTGCTTGGCGTTCACCGCGGGAAAAAGATTTGACCGTAGTTTTGGAAATGGTTAAGCAGGTTAAGTCACTTGGTTTAGAAACCTGTGTGACTTTGGGAATGTTAACTGATGAGCAGGCGGATCAATTGGCTGAAGCGGGTTTAGATTATTACAATCATAATTTAGATACCTCGCCTGAGTATTATGAGCAAATCATTTCAACACGAACCTATGAAAATCGTCTGGATACGCTACAAAATGTCCGTGATGCTGGTATTAACGTTTGCTCTGGTGGAATTATTGGGATGGGCGAGCAAACTAAAGATCGCTATGGTTTGATTCAACAGTTAGCAAATATGCCTGAGCATCCGCAGTCAGTCCCTATCAATATGCTAGTAGCGGTTGAAGGAACACCCTTAGGCAAAGTTGAAAAGTTAGACTCAATTGATTTCATACGCATGATAGCAACGGCGAGAATTGTTATGCCAAAGTCTTACGTTCGTTTATCCGCTGGTCGTGAAGATATGAATAAGGAAACGCAAACCCTTTGTTTTGCCGCCGGCGCTAATTCTATTTTTTATGGTGAGAAATTATTAACCACTGCTAACCCTGAGGCTGAAGCCGATATGCAACTCTTCAAACAACTAGGGATTCAACCTGAAGGTGCAGAAGTTACTAATGATGAAATAAAAATTCCTGCACCCAAAAAGAAAGAATTGTTTTACGACGCATCCCAAGTTTAGTAGCTAAAATTTATTGAAACATATCGATGTTGAATAAATTACAAAGGCGCTTACAAGCACGCCAAGTGCAGGATTTGATCCGTCAGCGGTTAACTTTAGATAGCCCCCAAGGCGCTAAAGTAACAGTTAATGGGCAAACCCTGTTGAACTTTAGTAGTAATGATTACCTTGGCTTAGCTAACCACCCAAAACTGATTGAAGCAATTAGAACTAGTTCTAAAACTATAGGGGCTGGAAGTGGCGCTTCCCATTTAATTGTGGGGCATTCTCATGAGCATCACCAACTTGAAGAAGAGCTAGCAGAGTTTCTAGGGACGGAGAAAGCGTTATTATTTTCCACCGGGTTTATGGCTAATTTAGGCGTATTAACCTCGCTGTTAGATAAACGGGATTTAATCGTACAAGACAAGTTAAATCATGCTTCTTTAATTGATGGCGGGATCGCTAGTGAAGCTAAAAATAGTCGTTTTGCACATAAGGATATGGCCTCTCTAGAAAGACAGTTGCAACATGCCGCGGAAACTAAGCTGATTGTGAGTGACGGCGTTTTTAGTATGGATGGGGATATAGCGCCAATTAATGAACTAGTCGAAATGAAACAAAAACATAAAGCGAGTTTAATGATCGATGATGCTCATGGCTTTGGAGTATTAGGAAATCAAGGTAAAGGTAGCTTAGAGCATTTTGCTTTAGAGCAATCTGAAGCAGAAATTTATATGGCGACATTAGGCAAAGCCATTGGTGGCTTTGGTGCTTTTGTAGCAAGTAGTAAAGATCTTATTGAGAGCCTTATTCAATTTGCTCGAAGTTATATTTACACGACGGCTATGCCAGCGGCTATTGCAGCCGCTAATCGCGCCGGTTTAATGCTAATTCAATCGGAGCCAGAACGGAGAGAGCAATTAAAAAAGAATATTCGATACTTTAGAGCTTTGGCATTCGAACAAGATCTGCCTCTAATGGATTCTGAAACTGCTATCCAACCTTTGTTGTTAAAACATAACGATAAAGCCCTAAGGATCAGTCAGGAATTAAAAGATAAGGGTATTTTGGCGTTAGCCATAAGACCGCCAACGGTGCCAATCCATACTGCGCGTTTACGCATAACATTAAGCGCTTCGCACAATAAATCTCATATAGAACAATTAGTCGATAATTTATCTAAAAGTTTAAAGGTTGCTTAAGTGTCACAATTAAAACCATTCATAGAATCCCATGGTCAAGGTGAAGATCTAGTCTTGTTACATGGTTGGGGTTTGCATTCAGGTATATGGCAATTATTGCTGGAACAGTTAACTCAGCACTTTCGGGTACACTTAATTGATTTACCAGGATTTGGCCGCTCGCCAATTCCAAGTGCTGACTACGATTTATCTTTATTAACCGACCAAGTCTTAAAAGTTGCGCCTGAAAAAGCGCATTATTTAGGTTGGTCACTTGGGGGGTTAGTGGCAACCAATATTGCGATTAATCACCCTAAAAAAGTAAGCAAATTAATAACGGTTGCTTCTAGTCCTAAGTTTGTTCAATCAGAAGATTGGCCGCATGCGATGAAAGCAAACATCATGGATTCTTTCTGCCGTTTTTTAGAAGAAGATTACCAAGGGACTATTATTCGCTTCTTAGCAATTCAAGCTATGGGCAGCGCTACGCAAAAAGAAGATATTAAATTTCTCCGTGAAACGGTATTTATTCATGGAACGCCCGCAACTAAAGCATTACGTCACGGACTACAAATGTTAAATAAAGTTGATTTGCGCCAGGCGCTAAAAGATTTGAGCATGCCGAGATTAAGGCTTTATGGAAGACTAGATTCGTTAATTCCCAATAAGGTTGCGCAAACCATTAATGAGCTCGATCCGGTGGCAGAATACAAAATTTATTCCAAAGCCAGTCACGCGCCTTTTTTAACTAACCGCGCTGAGTTTACCCAAGATGTGATTAACTTTTTGCAGGCGAAGCACCATGGTTAATCAAATTGATCATAAAGATGTAGCCAACTCTTTTAGCGATGCTGCAAAAACTTATGATGACGCTGCCTTTTTTCAGCGAATAGCTGGCGATAGACTTTTCGAACGTTTGGATTATTTCAAATTAGCGCCAAAAACTATTTTAGATATTGGTAGTGGCACCGGTCATTGCACTCGGGCGTTAAAACAAAAATATCCTAGTGCGCAAGTAGTAGGGCTGGATATTGCTCAAGGTATGGTTGACTATTGCCGGCAACAATCGACTGGTGAAAATTATATTTGTGCAGATGCATTAGAAATTCCGTTAGAATCCAATAGCCAAGACTTGATATTTTCTAATTTAACTTTTCAATGGATTGAGCAACTAGATCTACTGTTCAAAGAATTGCATCGAGTGTTAAAGCCTAATGGCTTATTACTCTTTACCAGCTTAGGCCCAGATACTTTATTTGAGTTAAAAACCTCTTGGAAAAGTATAGATGAGCATAAGCACGTGAATGATTTTATGGATATGCACCATTTGGGTGATGCGATGCTTAATGCCGCTATGTTAGATCCGGTGGTAGACAATGAAGCGGTGGTGATTGGTTATGATAAAGCGCTAGAACTAATGCGAGATTTAAAAAATATAGGTGCGCATAATGTTGATAAGCAGCGAAGGAAAGGTTTAACCAGCCCAGCGGTTATCCGCAAGTTGGAAAAGGAATACCAACAATTTAAGCTCTCCAACGGGGAGCTACCAGCGACTTACGAGTTGGTATACGGCCATGCTTTTGGGCGAGAGGAAATACCGATGGACTACCATGAATATGGTATTGAGCTTTAATCTTTCTTATTACTGGTTAGCTTAATAACTTTATTATTTTCAGCTAGTTTATCGGCATGTTGATTCACTAGTTCTTTGGCCTTATCCATTTGCGAATTATGCAGAAAATTACGTAAGGTTTGAAATTCTGTGCGATAAAAATCGCGTTCGCTACGTAAATTATCAGCAGTTTTACTCATAGTCTGATTAGCTTGAACCAGTCGCTTAT
This sequence comes from Kangiella sp. HZ709, assembly GCF_009674675.1. Classification (GTDB taxonomy): domain Bacteria; phylum Pseudomonadota; class Gammaproteobacteria; order Enterobacterales; family Kangiellaceae; genus Kangiella. The sequence continues at coordinate 390,765 of NZ_WKJC01000002.1, read as the reverse complement.
GACTCTTTTTTAAGTGTTCAAATTCGGCTCTATAGTTTTCTTGGAAATTATCGATTTTTTTATCGGCTTCTTTCTCGGCATCAATAACTTTCTTTTCTAAACTATTTTTCAATGCCTGTAATGCGAGCTCATGCTCTTTGCTATTGCTGGCGATAGTTTGCATAGAGTTTAAATAGTCTTGATGGGTTTTATCGAAACTTTCTTGAGTATCTAGCAAGCTTTTCTGAGAGTCATTAAATTGGTGTCTTAAGTCAGTATGGCGATTAGATAAATCTTGTAAAGAGCGTTTAAGCTCATCATGGGCTTCCGTTTTTGAATCTAATAATTGTTGCTTTTTGGCAATATTTTTTGTGTTTGTTTCTAGTACAGTATTCAACTCGGAAATATTAGATTCTAGCTGTCTTACTACAGCGTGTTTTAATGCTGCATAGACGACTGCAATCACTAATCCGGTGATGATAATAATGCCGAGTAATAAAACATTATCGGCTAAAAAATTTGAAGCAGTTTCCATATTGTTCTCAAATTACCTGTGCAACTGTTATTAAGTGTATATCCTTATGTTAAAATTCAATAGCTACTGAGCTACAAATCGACACAATAGTTTAAATTTACCAATTAGAGCACAAAATGACAAAGACTTATTTCGTAACTGGGACTGATACTGAAATTGGCAAAACCTTTGCGACCCATTACATCTTAAAAGCCTTGGCTGATAAAGGTCATTTAGTAGCAGGCTTAAAGCCAATAGCTTCAGACAGCCAGTTTGAAGTAATGGGCTCCTATAGCGGCTTGGTGAACTCAGATGCTAAGCAACTAATGAAAGCCTCAAGTTTGAGTTTAAAATACTCTCAAGTTAACCCTTTGGTTTTTGCTGACCCTATTGCACCACATATTGCTGCAAAGCAGGCTAATGTCGACTTAAATTGTGCTTCATTATCAAATAGCATCATTGTGCCTGATGCTGAGCTAGTATTAATTGAAGGTGCTGGTGGCTGGTTAACACCGCTTAATGAGTCAGAAACGTATGCGGATTGGGTCGCGCAAAACAATTATGAAGTCATACTGGTGGTGGGGATGAAATTAGGCTGTTTGAATCATGCTCAATTAACCGCAGAATCAATCCGAGCGAAAGGTCTATCTATTAAAGGTTGGGTTGCCAATCAGTTAACTAGTGATATGCAGGTTTATCGCGAGAATTTAGATTGGCTAGAAAACCATTTTTCTGAGCCATTATTAGCTGAAATCGAATTTCAAGCTGATAGCGAAAATCCAAAAATTCAGCAGTTAGATTGGTTATTGAATTAAGTTAGAGGCAGCTTTGGTCTTACACTGATTGTCAATGCAAGCAAACCCAGGCTTAGGTTCCATCATACAAATACTCATGATTTGGTTTTCTTGGTTATAAGTTTTATGCAGGCTTTCAAGTTGTTTTGTCATGCTCTGAAGTTGCTCAGCATCGATGTTCGCTTTCGAGTAAACCGCATAACTGTCTGGTCCGCCACAAGCACGGGCGCCTAGCCCAACAACCCCACAATCAGAGTCTTGCTGACAGCTCTTATCTTTAATTAGTTCATAGATGTCATTATGCATGGACTTTAAACCATCCTGAGTAGCTCCATAGTTAGCTATTTTTTCAGACTTACCTGAATTACTTTCGTTTGGGCAAGCAACTAATAATAGACTGATGATTGAAACATTAAAAATCGATAACACCTTTTTCATAATAAGCTCGCAAGATTTATTTTCATTGATACTTTTTTATAGTGGATTAGTTTGCCACAAACTTCAATCATTGTGCGAGCTTTTACATAACTTTGCCTGTGCCAGGATAAAGTCTTGAGCGTATTGTGCTGAAAGTTGCCATGCTGCTTCGGTGGTTAAAATTGAGCGTTTTAAAGTTGTCAGGCTATGATCGCCATCTTCTATCCAATGTGTATGAATTGACTTGGATAGCCTGTAATTGACGACTTCCTCAGGTTTGCCAAAATTATCTCGAGTGCCTTGGATAATTAAAGTAGGCGTTCTTATGGTGGTTAAATGTTCGGTGCGCAGCTTTTCTGGTTTGCCGGGAGGATGAAAGGGGTAACCAAAACAGATTACTCCTGCTACAGGAAGCTTATCTGCGATCAGGGTTGCTACCCGGCCGCCCATCGACTTTCCACCAATAAACAATCGCTTCGTTGAAAGGTTCTTGATTTGCTCTATGAATGCCAACTCAAGTTTGGGCATCTTATCAGGCGGTGATCTTTTGCCAGTCTGTTTTCTTTTGAGCATATAAGGAAAATCAAATCGAATCACTTCAATGTCATCCGATTGGATGAGCCCTGACACTTGCAGCATAAAGTCTGATTGTGAATCTGCACCAGCACCGTGGGCAAACAAGAAGGTCGCTTTACTCATAATATTCTTATTGAAGGCTTTTAATCTGGATCGGTTTTGTTACACTAGCAACAGTTTACTACTTCGAGCCAGATTAACATCTTTGAATATGAAGCAAAACCCACAAAAATTTCAAAGACCCTTTCTTAAATGGGCTGGTGGAAAATATCGGTTACTCCCTAGAATTCTAAAAGCACTACCTACCGGTAAAAAGTTGATTGAACCATTTGTTGGTTCAGGTGTAGTGTTCTTAAATACAAATTATGACCGTTATTTACTCTCAGATATTAATCCAGATCTGATCAATTTGTTTAACGATTTAAAAAAAGGTAAGAATGAATTTATTGATTATTGTTCTGAGTTTTTTACTGAAAAAACGAATAACGAAAAATATTTTTATCAATTACGCGAACACTTTAACCAATTAAAAGCAGGCAAAGAGCGCTCTGCTTTGTTCTTGTATTTTAATCGCCATGGCTATAATGGCTTATGTCGTTATAACCGCTCTGGCGGTTTCAATGTTCCTTTTGGACGTTACAAGCGTCCTTATTTTCCTGCTCAGGAAATGGAAATCTTTTATCAAAAATCACAAAAAGCTGAATTTCGGTGTCAGCCTTTTCTAAAAACAATGGCTCATTCTCGTAAGGGTAGTGTCATCTACTGTGATCCTCCTTATTTACCTTGGTCATTAACGGCTAATTTTACCAGTTATGCGAAACAAGATTTTTCATTAGATGAGCAAAGAGATTTAGCGCTTGAAGCAGCGCATCTTGCAGAACGAGGGGTACCAGTTGTGGTTGCCAACCATGATACGCCATTCGCGCGAATGATATATGAAAAAGCGAGCAAGATTGAATCTTTCCCGGTAAGACGTTTTATTTCTTGCGACGGCAAGGGTAGAACTAACGCGCAAGAAGTGATGGCTATTTATAGTAGAAAGTAGCTAGCTTTGACGGCCAAAATTAAGCTCCGCTTTCGAGAATCTGATTAACAAAGAATAAAATCGTAAAAATAAAAGCAACTGTGAAGATGATTCCACCCAGAATCAATTTGACCGGATCGGCTTTTTCAAAGTCTTTTTCCCTTTGTGACTCGCTCTGAACGCCTATCATTGCGCCCATAACACTTTTGACAGTGGATAAAAACCCTGGAGGTTTTTCAGCAGAGCTGTTTTCGGTAGCTTGTTTTTCGGAGTTTGAACTAGGATTCGTCATCGCCAAATAACTCTATAAATTCTATAAAGTGTAGGCTTGGCATTGTATGGCTTTTGGTTAACCATGAAAAGAAGTTAGTGGACGATTTAGGTTTCTTTTTTTGCTGAGGACTAACGGTTACAGCAGGTAAGTCTGGCTCAGCATGCGCAATCACATTTATTTCTTCAGAAGATTTTGCAGTGTAGTAAGTTTCGTCAGCGGCATAAAAAGTCGATTTACAGCCAGCACTAGCAGCGGCTAACTTATCCGTAGCCATAACAGTAGCTGTCGTAATCAGTAGAACCAATAGAAAGTTATTAATTCTTAAGCTTTTCACACTGAACTCCCTAGCTTTCCCTAAACGCTGTATATGATGAACTTAATAGGTGCGCTCAATAAATCTTTTTAAGCACCACACAATATAGAATAACTGGCTAGACTAAATCAATACTTGAGTTGGCGAATTACAGAATCTTTTTGTATAGAATTGTCAAGATTATCAATTAATTCAAATGCTTGACTCATATTCAGCCTTGGGTCGACTAAACTGGTATAGGCTTGGTTTAATTCCGATTCAGCAACCTGATAACTGCTACCGGTACACTCCATAACAGCTTCTGCGGTCATTTCTAGGTGTAACCCACCTAAAATAGAGCCTTCTTCGGCGTGAATGAGCATGGCTTGCGATAGCTCAGATTGAATATCGGCATAATCACGTGTCTTTATGCCTTGGCTAGTTAAGCGGCCATTGCCATGCATGGGATCGCAACACCATAAGACTCGTATATTTGCCGCTCGAATAGCACGAATCAATGCTGGCAGTTTTTTAGCTATCTCTTGATGTCCGAAGCGGTGGATTAAGGTGAGTCGGCCAGATTCATTTTCTGTGTTAAGCGTTTTGCATAAACTAACCAGTTGCTCTGGTTCTATTTGCGGACCAACTTTTATCGCTACCGGGTTGGAAATGCCGCGCAAGTATTCTATATGGGCACTGTTCGCTGAAGCTGTGCGCATACCAACCCATGGAAAGTGGGTGGATAAGTTATACCATTGGCCATTGTTATCTTGGCGGGTGAGAGCTTGTTCATAGTGTAAATGTAAAGCTTCATGGCTAGTATAAAACTCCATCAGGCTTTTAGAGATAGGCTGTGAACCATTAAAGGTATGGAACATTTGGGCCATTTCTTGGAATTGGCGTAGGCTTTGATGTAGCTTCTTCGATTGCTTTAGATTGCGTAAGTTTTCTGTTTCTTGCTCTAGCTGATAAATCTGGTCGAGATCCGACTCCAACATTGAACGAATATAATTCAAAGTCAGCGAAGCGTAACTATAGCCTTGCAACATTCGCTTGGGATCCGGCGTGCGAGCTGACTCAGAAAAATGGATATGATTTACCAGATCACCTCGATAGCTGGGTAAGCTCTCATTCAGGATAGTTTCCATCAGTTGTGAGCGGGGTTTTGCATATTGTCCCGCGATGCGACCGATGCGACTGATAGGTTTCTTAAGTTTCTGGCTTAGCAATAAGCTCAGGTTAACCATCAAGCGAACTTTTTTTGAGATGGATTCTGCATTGCAGTCTGCAAAAGATTCAGCGCAGTCTCCGCCTTGTAAAATAAATTGCTTACCCTCTTGCGCGAGCGCGATCTGTGCTTTGAGATTATCCACTTCTATGGCAGAAACCAAAGGCGGTAATTGACGCAACTCTTCAATGGCATCTGCTAACGCTTCTTGATCACCATAGTTAATCTGCTGACTAACAGGTTTTTGCTTCCAGCTGTCGGGTTGCCAATCAGCTGCTTGGTTTTTACCCATGTTTTGAAATAGTTTGCTCTAAAGCTTCATTAATAAGATTCTATCCCATAATATAGGGGCAGACTATCGAATAACAAAGTATTTATAAAAAGTGGCAAAGACAAAAACAATCTATGTCTGTCAAGAATGCGGCGCAGAAACCCCACAATGGGCTGGACAATGCGGTCAATGCAAGGCCTGGAATTCTTTGATAGAACATCTTGATGAGAAGAAAGCAATGAGTGGCAAAAGCTCACGCTTTACAGGTTACGCGGGTGCAAAAACCAAAGTGGTGAGAATGGATAAAGTGGATTTGTCTGAGTTGCCGCGTATGTCTTCAGGTTTAACCGAGCTTGATAGAGTTTTGGGTGGCGGATTGGTACCAGGCTCAGTAGTCTTGATGGGCGGCGATCCTGGGATAGGTAAATCGACTATTTTATTGCAAAGCCTATGCAAAATTAGCGAGACAGATTCAGTGCTATATGTCACGGGCGAAGAATCGATGCAGCAAGTAACCATGCGCGCACAACGGCTTGGGCTGGCAACAGGTGAATTTGATTTACTGACGGAAACCCAAGTTGAAAACATCACCGCGCAAGCTTTGTTGCTAAAACCTAAAGTCATGGTGGTAGATTCGATTCAGACTATTTATACCGAAATCTTACAGTCCGCCCCGGGTGGAGTAGCGCAAGTCAGAGAATCGGCGGCGCAACTGGTTCGTTTTGCTAAACAAACAGGAACCACCTTGTTAGTGGTAGGGCATGTGACCAAAGATGGAGCCTTAGCTGGGCCAAGAGTGCTTGAGCATATGGTGGATGCTGTTCTATATTTTGAAGGCGAGCGTGATGGGCGTTTGCGTTTATTACGAGCAGTTAAAAATCGATTTGGTGCAGTTAATGAGCTTGGCGTCTTTGCTATGACCGATACGGGTCTCAAGCAAGTCAAAAATCCCTCAGCAATTTTCTTATCGAAATATCAAGACCCAGTTGCTGGTAGTGCAGTTATGGCCACTTGGGAAGGTACTCGTCCAATGCTGGTGGAGATTCAGGCATTAGTGGATTCTTCCCACGCACCGCAACCCAAACGCATAGCCGTGGGTTTGGATTATCAGCGAATTGCTATGTTATTGGCAGTTTTGAATCGTCATGGCGGTATCGCTACTTTTGATCAAGATGTGTTTGCTAATGTGGTTGGTGGTGTTCGAGTCATGGAAACCAGTGCCGATTTGGCCTTGATCGCTGCGATTATTTCGAGTTTACGCAATCGTCCTTTAGAGCAACATCAAGTTATCTTTGGCGAGATTGGTTTAGCCGGAGAGATACGCCCCGTTCCTAATGGCCAGGAAAGATTAAATGAAGCCGTTAAACATGGCTTTACCAAAGCTATAGTTCCGCAAGGGAATGTACCATCGAAACCAATTCAAGGTTTGCAAGTGCACGGTGTTAGCCGATTGGAGCAGGTCTTAGGGCTTCTATAAAATCATTATGCGACAATTTAAACCTGAAAAGCTTTTTGAGCCTCGAGATTTCGTTAAGCCTGACTTATCGGAAAAATGCTATTTGGAGATTGGTGCTGGTCGAGGTTTGCATGCCATACAGTTTGCTCAAACAAATCCCGATAAACAGTTAATAGCAATTGAAAGAACTCGAGTCAAATTTGAAGATTTTGCTAAACGTTGCGCGCAACAACCCTTGGATAATTTAACACCTGTGCATGCGGATGCTATCCCGTGGGTTGTGCATGCATTGCCACCAGAATCATTGGATGGGGTATTTTTGCTTTACCCCAATCCAGAACCGAAAAGTGCCTCGCAACGCTGGTTAAATATGCCTTTCTTTGAATTTCTATTATCAAGAATGAAGCCAGGTGCAAAAGCTACTTTAGCGACTAATATCCATGATTATTTTACTGAAGCAATAAAACAGGCGAACCAGCTTTGGCAATTACCTTTTGAGGATTTTGAAGTGGATAAAAACTCCAAACGAACTCACTTTGAAATTAAGTATTTAGCACGAGATGAAACCTGTTATCAATTAGATATCACCAAACCTAAAAATTACAGTACACGCTTTGATGACTAGTTTATTTTTACAATTGTTTACGGTACTTTATGCGAATATATATTAAAATTCTGCAAACCTTTCTTTAATCATATTATGCCGAAGCTCTTATTCTTACTATTCGCTTTTTTTATCAGCGATAAAATTAACGCAGCTTTTTGTGCTGCGCCAGGGACTGATGGCAGTCCTACTATCTCTGGAGTGGTTAATAATTATTATGAACCTACTTCCAGTGTGAGTTCTGGAGCTACCAATATAAGTCTTAACTCAACAGCAGGGCTAGCAAGTGGAGATTTGGTTTTAGTTATTCAAAATCAGGATGCATCGATTAATAGTAGTAATTCTATTAGTTATGGGGATGGAGCTTCAGGCCGAGGTTTTAGCGCTGTAAACAGTACTGGTTTGTATGAATTTGCAAGCGTGGCGTCTGTTGCAGGTTCTGCTATTACCTTAAATGATGGATTAGTTAATTCTTATAATTTAAGTGCCGCTACATTATCAGCCGGACAGAAAACTTATCAAGTCATTCGAGTGCCTCAGTATCAAGATGTAACTTTTAGCGGCACTTTGACGGCCTCGGCTTGGGATGGTGCAACCGGTGGAGTATTTGTTGTAGACGTGGTTGACACGGTTACTGGCGGAGGGGCTACCATTGATCTTGAAGGTTTAGGGTTCCGAGGTGGTGCTTATAGGGCCACAGGTGTCGCTACTAATGCTACCCAGAGGCAAGACTATGTAGCTAATGACGCTACTAATACTGCTGCTTCAAGCAGAATACGTCACGCAAGCAAAGGCGAAGGAATCGCCGGTAGCCCCCAATTTGTTTTTAACGGGACGTCAGTGATCGATACTAACGGAGCCTCTACTGCAGATGGTTACCCTGCTGGTGATTACGCTCGGGGAGCTCCAGGTAACGCTGGCGGTGGTGGAAATGAGTGGAATAATGGTAATGACTCAGCCGGTGGTGGTGGTGGTAACTTTGGCCAAGGAGGTCAAGGTGGTGCTGGTTGGAATCAAGATCCTGTTAGCCAAAATGTCGGAGGTTTAGGAGGCGGTTCCTTTCCAGCTACTCAAGCGCGAGTGGTGTTTGGTGGCGGTGGCGGCGCAGGATTAGCCAATAATGCGAACTCTCCACATGGCGGAAATGGTGGCGGTATTGCGATTATTAGAAGTAATATTGTTAGCGGTTCTTTTACGATTAATATCGATGGCGCTGATGGTACCACTTCACCAAGCAACGATGGCGCCGGTGGTGCTGGAGCAGCTGGCTCAGCGGTTATCATTGCAACAAGCGGTCTCGCGGGGATTACTGTTTCAGCCGTTGGCGGTGATGGAGGCGATGCCTGGGCTGGTAACTCTGGGGCTAATGCTATGCATGGTCCTGGCGGCGGCGGGGCTGGTGGCTATGTGATTTACTCATCTGGGGCTGGAACTCCAAACGTATCGGTAGCTAGTGGCAATAATGGAACTACTACGACTCGAGGGGAGACCTTTGGCTCCACTCCTGGAACAGCAGGTTCTGATACTTCGGAGAATATTTTATATCCGTGCGCAGCAGATTTGAGTGTTGCAAAAGATGATAGTTCTTTGAATTATACGCCTGGCCAATCATCAACCTATCAAATATCCATTTCAAATAGTGGTCCAGCTAATATTGCTAGCGCTGTAATTTCAGATCTTATTCCAGATGGATTTACAATAGGTTCAGTATCTTGTTCTGTTGCTTCTGCATGTACTTCAATCAGTGTTACGGGGCAGCAAGTTGATGTCGTATTAGATATTAATAACGGCCAAACCGTTATAATTAACGTACCAGTCACAGCAGCAACTGATCCGACAAGCTACTAAGACTAGCTTACCGCTTTTTTAAATACTAAACACCTGCATTAGTTAAGTAGTAAAATTTTGTCACAAAAATAGTCTGTGCTAATGGCTTGATCTTAGCTATGCTGTGACTAATTTTTTAATGACAAATACACATTATGATTAAGAAAATATTTAAATGGTTTTTTATTCTGCTCTTTACCCTAATTGCTTTATTGGGCTTATGGGTTTGGCAGGCTGCAAAAAAAGATAAGCCTCTTGGCTTTCCGTTCATGGCGGATAGTATTGATGTATTTTTTAATCGTGTGGCGATTAGCTTTATTGAAGACAGCCCAGAAACTTTATCTAGTTTGAGAGTGCTAGAGCAATTTGGCATCAAAGGTCATCAAGATGATTTAGATGACGCAAGTATTGAAGCGGGTAATAAAGGTTTTGAAAAAACCAAGAAAAATCTAGAAATACTAAAAAGCTATGAGGATTCGGATTTAACCGACGGCCAAAAACTGTCTAAAGAGCTGATGGTTTACTTGTTGCAACAAGGCGTTGATGGCGAAAAATTCCGTTATCACAATTATCCAGTTAATCAACTTTTTGGTGCCCAATCAAACTTTCCTAGCTTTATGGATGCACAGCATCAAGTTAACTCATTACGCGATGCGGAAGATTATGTCACTCGTTTAAGCAAGGTTGATACTAAGTTTGAACAAATTCTGGAAGGTATAAAATTACGCACCAGTATGGGGGTGGTTCCGCCAAAGTTTGTGATTAAGCGAGTTTTGGATGAGATGAATGCTTTTGTTGAGCAGCCTATTGAAGAAAATATTTTATATGCATCTTTAGCTAAGAAGTTAGAAAAAGCGGATATCGAAAACGCAGAAAAAGATGAGGTTCTTGCCAAAGCTAAAGCAGTAATTAAAGATGATGTACACCGTGCTTACAATGGCTTCATTAGCTACTTTTCATCATTAGATGATAACGCCACTACTGATGATGGTATTTGGAAATTACCTGATGGCGGTGAAGCTTATAAATACGCCCTAAAGCAATTTACCACTACCGATTATTCTGCGGATTATATCCACAATACGGGTGTGTCAGAAGTGCAAAGAATACAGGCTGAGATCCTTGATATTTTGAGCAATGAAGGCTTTGATGTTTCTGTTGGCTTCACTTCGGCAATGAAAACCTTATCGGACGATCCAAGGTTTTATTATCCGGATACTGACGAAGGTCGTCAGCAAATCTTAGACGATTATCAAGTGATGATAGATGAAATCAGTGGCGGTTTGGATTCAGCTTTTAGAGTAAAACCAAAGGCTCCTGTTGAAGTAAAACGTATTCCGTTATTTAAAGAAAAAACCTCTCCTGGTGCTTACTATCAAGGACCGTCATTAGACGGTTCGCGTCCTGGGATATTTTATGCCAATTTATATGATATTAAAGCTACCCCAAAATATGGCATGAGAACTTTGGCCTATCATGAGGCAGTTCCTGGCCATCATTTCCAAATTGCGATAACCCAAGAGCTTGAAGATATGCCTATTTTCAGGAACTTCTCATTGTTCACAGCTTATTCTGAAGGTTGGGCTTTATATACTGAGCGCTTAGCTTGGGAGTTAGGTTTCCAAAGTAATCCTTACGATAACATTGGTCGATTACAAGCTGAGTTATTTAGAGCCGTTCGTTTGGTGGTGGATACGGGTATTCATGCCAAGCGTTGGACGCGTGAAGAAGCTATTGATTACATGCAAGAAAATACGGGTATGGCTGAAAGTGACGTGATTTCTGAAATTGAACGTTATATTGTGATGCCAGGCCAAGCAACGGCTTATAAAGTGGGCATGATGAAAATATTAGAGTTGCGTGAAAAAGCCAAGGCAGCGCTGGGCAATAAATTCGATCTGCGAGATTTTCATGACCAAGTGTTAAAAAATGGCGCGGTTCCTTTGAGTGTTTTAGAAAAATTAATTAATCGCTACATTGAAACCAAGCTGCAAGCTTAAAAAACTTGGGTATAAAACGAGGGGCAGAGTAACGTTTTACTCTGCCCCTTTTTACATGACCTTTTTTAAAAGCACTATTTCGATATTTTACGGTATTTAATACGATGCGGTTGATCGGCATCAGCACCAAGGCGACGCTTTTTGTCCGCTTCATATTCTTGATAGTTACCTTCAAACCATACGGTTTCACTATCACCTTCAAAAGCTAAAATATGAGTTGCGATTCTATCCAGGAACCAGCGATCGTGCGAAATAACTACCGCGCAACCTGGGAAAGCCAATAAAGCATCTTCCAGTGCACGTAAAGTTTCTACGTCCAAATCATTGGTAGGCTCATCCAGCAGTAAAACATTGCCGCCAGACTTTAAAAGTTTTGCTAAGTGAACACGGTTACGCTCACCACCGGATAAGTTACCTATCCGTTTTTGTTGATCGGAGCCTTTGAAGTTGAAACGTCCACAATAAGAACGAGATGAAGTTGTGTAGTTACCAACGGTTACTAAATCCAAGCCATCGGAAATTTCTTCCCAAACGGTTTTTGAATCGTCTAATGAGTCGCGACTTTGATCAACATAGGAAAGCTCTACAGTTTCACCAACCACTAGATCACCTGAGTCTGGTGTTTCTTGGCCAGTGATAAGTTTGAACATGGTCGATTTACCAGCACCATTAGGACCAATCACGCCAACGATACCACCTTGCGGTAAATTGAAGCTTAAATTGTTATATAAGAATTTATCACCAAATGATTTAGTTAAGTTGTTTGCCGTAATAACTTGTGTGCCAAGTCTTGGCCCCGGTGGAATGTACAACTCTTTAGTTTCATTTCTCTCTTGTACTTCTTTGCTGGATAGTTCTTCAAAGCGTGCCATACGAGCTTTTGATTTTGCTTGACGCCCCTTGGCGTTAGAGCGAACCCACTCCAATTCTTCTTTCATAGTTTTTTGGCGAGAAGCTTCTTGTTTTGCTTCAGTTTCTAAACGAGCAGATTTTTGTTCTAGCCAAGAAGAGTAATTACCTTCCCAAGGAATACCGTAACCACGATCTAATTCTAAAATCCAGCCAGCAGCATTATCTAAGAAATACCTATCGTGAGTAATTGCCACGACAGTGCCAGAATAATCCACTAGGAAGCGCTCTAACCAGGCCACGGACTCTGCATCCAAGTGGTTAGTTGGCTCATCCAGCAATAACATATCTGGTTTTTCTAACAGCAAACGGCAAATGGCTACTCGACGACGCTCACCACCAGAGAGATGTTCAACTTTAGCATCCCATGGCGGTAGTCTTAAGGCATCCGCAGCACGCTCTAAAGCATTCTCTAAATTATGCCCATCTGATGCTTGGATAACGGCTTCTAGTTGCCCTTGGCGTTTTGCTAGAGCGTCAAAGTCTGCATCCGCTTCAGCGTAAGCAGCGTACACTTGATCTAATTCGGTTAGTGCATCTTTAACATGGCTAACGGCTTGTTCGATAATTTCGCGAACATTTTTTGATTCGTCTAATTGTGGCTCTTGCGGTAAGTAACCAATATTAATACCTGGTTGTGGGCGCGCTTCACCTTCAATATCAGTATCAATGCCGGCCATGATTCTAAGTAAAGTCGATTTACCCGCACCATTAAGACCTAAGACGCCAATTTTAGCGCCAGGGAAAAATGATAAAGAAATATCTTTTAAAATGGTTTTGTTAGGCGGGACGATTTTGCCCACACGATTCATGGTATAAATGTATTGAGCCATGGGTTACTCTATTGACCAAAAATAATGGCGTTATTTTACCATGTTGCCTGATGGATGCTAGAAGAGGAGCAGAGCAATGCTAAAAAAAACACAAAATCATCATTCAATTAAATGGATTAGCAGCACAATAGTACTGCTGTTTTTAACCGCCTGCGGTCATATGAAGCCGGTACAATTGGAGCATTGTGTTGCCCCAGCTGATTTGTACAAAAGTGCTGATTTAAGAGAATTAGATACGCCATTGTTCACGAAAGCATTAAATTGCGACAACCTTGCAACGATTGAAATAGCGCTGATTAACCTAGGAAGAATTGGCGGCGAGCAAGCGGCAAAACTGATAGAAACACAACTAACCAATAAATCAAGCAGAGTACGCGCTAAAGCTGCATTTGCTGCGGGTATAAGCTTATATCCAGAGTTAGTGGTTTCACTGGCAGAACAATTTGATCGAGAGTCGAGTCCAAGCGTTAAACAAGCGCTAACTTTGGCAATGGGTAACGTAGGACATGAGAAATCCGCCGCAGCTTTGTACACAATTATAAATACCAGCAAAGAAGAGCAAGCCGCCCAAGGCGCCATGCAAGGGTTAGGTATTTTGGCTTTGTTTCACCCAAATAAGTTAGTTAATAAGCACAATCTGAATGTAGACAAGATTATTGAATATTTAACAAACTCAAAGACTTCTCTAGAAGCCAGTTTCTTATTGGCGCGAGTACCTTTAATAAACTCCAGTCATTTAGAAAAAATGATCGAAATTACTGACAGGCTGGATAATGATTCACAAGCCTTTGCTATTCGAGCGATTGGTAATTTAAAGTCGACTGACCATTTTGACTGGCTGTATGAAAAAGCGCTAAGTGATGATGTTGGGATTAGTGTTAGTGCCATACAAGCTTTGGGTAAACTGTCGATTAAGGATGAAAATCAGCAGGAAAAAGTGATTCAATTACTAGCTTCCGACAAGCTCATAACTCGTTTGACTAGTGTAGAATCAGCTAGCAACTGGTTGCCTCTTAGGGAACTTATGCAGCTAACGACTGATAGCAATTCCTGGATTCAAGCTGCCGCTTTTAATGCCATTAATGATAAACAACCTCAAGCTTTACAGAAAATTGCAGCTCAATGGTTAGAAGCTGATGAGCCTAATTTACAGAGAGCAGCGATTGGGTTTTATACAAAACAGAATGATAAAAACACCTTAGAGAAACTGGCTAACAGTACTAAGTCGATTATCGCTACTGGCGCACAACAAAAGTTGGGCACCTACCAAGCACCCGCAACTCCTGCGAGCGTAACTCCTGAAAAAATAATGCCGCTTCCTAAATTATTAACTTTAAAGACTACCCAGGGTGACATTGTCATTCGATTATTTGAAGATACGCCATACACTGCCGCTAACTTTATCAAATTAGCGCAACAAGGGTTTTACGATAAGAGTTATTTTCATCGAGTGATCCCAAACTTTGTGGCACAAGGTGGTGGACGATTTGGCGATGGTTCAGGTTCGGTAGGTTATTCGATACGAGAAGAATTAAATCAGCGGTCTCATCGATATGGAACAATTGGAATGGCAACTTCAGGAAAAGATACCGGAGGTGGCCAGTTTTTCATCAACTTAGCGCCGAATCTGCATCTTGATAGCAACTACACTATTTTTGCTGAAGTGATTGCAGGAATGGAAGTAGCCTTGAAACTCAAACAAAACGATCAAGTCCTAGTGGTGGAAATCAACTAAGAGTTTAGAAACATTTCCATAGTGATATCACAGCGCTGATAAGGGCTGTCATCTTTGGCTTTGTTGATCTCAGTGAAGCCAAGTTTTCTATATAAGTGAATGGCGGTTTCAAGTTTTCGATTGGAGTCCAAGAATAGGCGTTTACAGCCTAGCAGCCGAGCTTGCTGAATAATTGCCTTAGCTAAGGTTTTTCCAATCTGTAAACCTTGATACTGTGGTTTTACGCCCATTTTGGATAGTTCAAAAATATCTTGAGAATGTTTTTTCAAGGCACAAGTCCCAACGATCTCTCCTTGGTAGGCGGCATAAAGAATAACCCCACCAGGCTTAATGATATATCGATTAGGATCGTTTAAGACTTTTCTGTCTTCTGTTTCGACCTCGAAATACTGCTCTATCCACTCTAGGTTGAGGCTTCTAAAGTGGTTTTCGGTAACATCAGCAAAGTCTAAAATCTTTAATCTGGCTGTCTGATTATTGGTATCGATGGTCGAACTCCAATTTGATAACTTTTAATCTAAATTGCATCTTTATATGTTAGTATTATTCAAAAATAAATAACAGGGGCTCTCATGGATCTTTTTACCATTGAAAACTTATTTACCTTATTAATGCTTATCGCCCTACAGGCGGTGTTAGGTTTTGATAACCTTCTTTATATTTCTTTAGAATCAAAACGTGCTCCCGAATCAGAGCAAAAGAGAGTACGTTGGTTAGGTATTGGTATAGCAGTTGCACTGCGAATTGTCTTGTTATTCGTTTTGATGACTTTAATCGATTATATCCAAGGCGACTTATTTAGTGTTAATTGGAGCGGGGTAATGGAAGCCACCTTTACCTTTGAAAGTGTCATCATCTTATTTGGTGGTGTATTTATTATGTATACAGCGGTAAAAGAGATTTGGCACATGATGGCCTTAGAGGTCGATGGCGGAGTAGAGAGAAAGCCCCAGTCCGCAGCCAAGATTATTGCTTTGATAGTTATGATGAACTTAGTATTCTCGTTCGACTCAATTCTGAGTGCTATGGCTCTTACGGATAATTTCTGGATTATGGCAATTGCCATCATTTTTAGTGGTGTAGCCATGATTTGGTTAGCAGATACGGTTTCAACTTTCTTAGAAAGGAACCGTATGTTTGAAGTATTGGGCTTATTTATTCTATTGATTGTTGGTGTGATGCTACTTGCTGATGGTGGTCATAAAGCAAACTTAAGCTTCTTTGGCAGTGAAATAACGCCTATGAGTAAAGCGACATTCTATTTTGTCATTACTATTCTGGTACTAAGTGACATTGTTCAATCTAAATATCAGAAGAATCTTTTGAAGAAAAAGCAGCGAATGGCTGCAGAGGCCGCAGCGAACAAGTCATAAATGCATTGAATATTAATTTGAAATCATTATGATAAATAGCTGATTTTTAATAATAAATGGAGATGACAATGTCAAAGTTAAAAGAATTTCTAAAAGAAATTGGTTGTAATGCTGAGTTATTAGAGCGTTACAAAGAGGACCCAATAAAGACCATGAAACACTATGGCTTATCTCAGGAAGAAATTGATGCGGTTTGCAAGTTAGATATGGATAAAATTAAAGAGTTAGTAGGCGATGAGTGTGATTATTTAACCATCATCCATCATATCGATGAGCATAAGATGTAACTATTAATTTGAATAAAGTATTACTAATAATTTTATTATGCATTTTGAGTGTTTCTTCGGTACTTGCTAAACCAAGTATCGAAGAAGCGCTTGATGAAATAAGGGCTTTAAATCCCACCAATCCAGAGCAAGCATATAACAAAATCCAACAATTAAAATCACTACTTCCAGAGTTTGATTCTAACGAGCAAAAAGCAAGGTTGTTTCTATATAGTGGTTATTACTATTCTTTAAAACTCGATTATGAATCTTCTGTAGTAGAGTTCAAAAAAATATTGGAGATGGATAATTTAGGTGCCAAAAGTAGGATGGCAGCTTATAACTTGCTATCACAAACAGAATTAAACCTTCAGAACTACAACCAAGCTTTTGAATATCTCTATAGCGCTATTGCTATACTTGAAGATAATCCGAATATAGAAACTAGTTTTAATTTCTATCATAGTGCGGCTAATCTTTTTCAAAATATAAAAGCGTGGCCAGAGGCTTTTAAATATTCAGAGTTAGCAATGAAAATTGCTAACGATAAAGAAGATCAAAAAGATCAGTGTTACGCAAAAGCGCAAAAGAGCTCCATTCTTTGGAATCAAAATAATGAGGTAGACCTTACACAAGATATCTACGCTGATTTGGACTACTGCAAAGACATTGGTGCTAATCTAGTATTGGCGAATTTACACAAAACTTTAGGCAAAAATTTGCTCTATAAGAAAAAATATCGAGAAGCAAAGCTGAATCTAGAGTTGGCAAATAACTTTCTTGAGCAAACTCCGTATTTACCCGAAGAAGTCGATGTATTACTTTATTTGGCTAAAATTGATTTTGAAAATAGAGCGTTTGATTTAAGTAGTATTAAGCTGAAGGACATAATCAAGAAAACCCAAGAGCTACCTTTGTCTGCGATCAGACAACAAGCTTTATATTTACAAGCACAAGTTTCCAGCAATCAAGGTAATGAATCTAATGCCATTAAGCTATATGAGCAGGCTTATAAACAGAATCAAGCGATACAAAAAGACTTGGCAAGTCGAAATCTTGCCTATCAGCAGGTTAAACATTCACAGTTAGAAAATGAAGTTCAAGTTAAAATTTTAGATCAAGAAAATCAATTACTAAAGTTAAATTCTGAGGTTGAGAAAAAGTCTAAACAGCTTTATCAATTATTTTCAGTAGGTGCAGCCTTTTTAATTGGCCTTATTTTATTGCTAACTTTTAAATTTAAAAAACAAAAAGAAAGGTATCAAGAGTTATCAAGGAAAGATGGTTTGACAGGGATTTTTTCAAGACGTTATGTTTTGCAACGAGCCGAGGATTTGCATGAATCTGCAACTAGAAATAGTGATAAGTACAGTTTAGTAGCTTTTGATTTGGACTATTTTAAATCAATTAATGATAGATATGGGCATGCCATTGGAGACTGGGTACTAAAGCAAGTAGCGGAAAAGGTTACGGCGGAAATTAGAGAGCAGGATATTTTTGGACGCCTTGGAGGAGAAGAGTTTATAGTGGTGCTACCCAATACGGCTAAAGAACATGCAGAAGTTTTCGCACGCCGATGTTTGGAATCATTTAAAAGTATTTCTCATTCATCGTTTAAAGAGCAATTTGCCATTACGGCAAGTTTTGGGGTTGCTAGTTATCCTCAGCTCACATCGTTAGAAGAGCTGTTGCAGTCAGCAGATGATGCGATGTATAAAGCAAAACAAATGGGTCGTAATCAAGTTTTCAGTTTCACCTAATAAATACAATTAAAAGTTAAAAAATGAATAAAAACGGTTCTTTAACCTGTGTTGGTACAGGTATCACGCTAGCTGGTCAAATTACTAAATTATCAGAAAGCTATTTACAGGCAGCAGATAAAGTGTACGGGATTTTACCTGACTTTATGTCTGAGGATTGGCTCAAATCTGTTAATCCAAACTACAAGAGCTTGCAATACCTCTACGCAGAAGGTAAGTCACGTAGACAGACTTATCGAGAGATGGCTGCTGAAGTGGTAAATGAGGTAAAACAGGGCGCTAAAGTAGTATTGGCCTTATACGGTCACCCAGGTATTTTTGCCTGTGTTGGTCATTTTGCTATTCAAGATCTTAAATCCGAGGGTTATCCTGCTCGTATGTTGCCGGGTGTTTCTGCTGACGCTTGCTTGTATGCAGATCTTGGAATCGATCCAGGAACTTATGGTTGTCAAAACTATGAAACCAGTCAGTTTTTATTTGGGGGTATTCAGCCAAACGTTGGTGCGCATTTAATTTTATGGCAAATTAGTTTAGCTGGCGAGCACACCTTAAAAACCTTTAAGACCAGCAAAGAAAATTTACAAGCTACCGTAAGGATTTTAAATAAATACTATCCGCTAGAGCATGAAGTGATCATTTATGAAGCACCTTTCTTGCCGATACAGGAAGCAAGGATAGAAAAGTTTCCGCTAGAGCGATTGCCAGAGATTGAGTTGAATTCCATTTCAACAATGGTAATCCCTCCATTAACAGAGCTTAAGTTAGATCAAACCGCGTTGGATGAATTTGGACTAAATATTACTGACTTTGGTCAAGAATCAAAATAAATAATAGGTCCTTAAGAATAAAAAAAACCGGCATCAAGCCGGTTTTTTTATCGAAGGATTTAGATTGTTATCTAAACTTTTTTCATTTCCAGAGCAGCTTTAATCATATCTTTAACATATTGATTATGAGCTCTTGTAGCATCAGATTGCCAGAAAGCAACACTGGTATCAGAGTCGATGTTTTTCAACTGCTGACGAGCTAATGAAACGCTTTGATTGCTATAACCAGCTTTTGGATCTGCTTTTGCAATTCGTGCTAAACCTTTCAAGTATTCGATTTGTAGGTTTTGACGCATTGAATTGACATCGCCAGAGTCACCTTTAAATACTGCGTTGGTTAAGTCGCCCATCACTTCAGACAAACTGTATTCATTGCCATACATACTAGAGTCAATGATACGCTTTTGTACAACCGGGTGAAGTACTTGAACTAGAATTCCGCGCTGCATATTTAATACCATATCGTGCAACTTTGGATCTTCAGTGAACGAAAAGTGGTTAAAGCCTCGACGTTGAAGCTGCAACTTACTTAAAATATCTTTGTTAAACTCAAAGGCATCTTCAGCAAACACATACTTAGATAAAGCTTCCATGGCTTCTTTTTGTTTGGCTTTTTCTACAGGTCGGAATGGTTCAGTCGCACCATTTTGTCCTGCAAAGCCGCGATCTAAATAAACACCACCAATATAGCGTGAAATAGTTCTAGCATGACCACCATACTGACGTTGTAAAGCACCAAAGCCACTAACTAAACCTTGATATGATTGGCCATCTTTAACTAGGCGCTCAATCAACTTATCTTCTACACTGCGAATATGATCCATCTGATTAATGGCAAAGCCAACCGCATCAGAGGTCATGTCACCAACGTTGATTCGAGGGTCAATCGCTTTACCTGGAGAACGCATATCGTCAGCATCATTACCAAAGGCCAGTTCAGGCTCAGTTGAGCGAGCTAGTAACGCGTTCATACGTGCTTCTTCAGCTGCTGCGTCGTTAAGCGATGGCTTATAACCAAACTCAATGGCCCACAAATCATAAGGACCTGGAGTTGTTGTATAATAATGACCTTGCTTACCGTCAGTGCTGAAGTTAATTGCAGGGTAATCCATCACTGAGCCAGTTAAGCCCATGCTAGCAGTTTTAGCTTTGTCGCTAACTGAAGCTAAATCGTGTAATTGGCTAGACTTCATATTATGGTTTAAACCAAGCGTATGCCCAACTTCATGCAATACTAAGAAGTGAATGAAGTCATGCAAGAAATCGCTAACTTCTTCTGGGTTATTTGCCATTGCTTCCATCATCATGCGGCCGTCCATAGCATCTTGATACATAGCCTGATGAACATCGTGCTTATATTCTAATGACTGCTCCATCGCTTGCTCGATACTCATAGCTTCGGTAGCCATTAAGTCTTCAGCAAAAGCAATACGGTTAAATACTGAATATTCCAACATGATGTCCGCACCCAATAACTGACCGGTGCGAGGATTAGCAAAACTTGGGCCATAACCGCCGAAAGGAGGGCGTGGCGATGAAGTCCAGCGTAATACGTTATAACGGATATCCCCTGCATCCCAGTCAGCATCGTCAGGTTGCACTTTTACCTGTACAGCGTTTTTAAAACCTGCCGTTTCGAAAGCTTTGTTCCACTCAAGCGTTGCATTTTTTACCGTTTCGCGAATGTACTCAGGAGTGGTGTTTTCAATCCACCATACGATAGGCTCAACAGGCTCAGACATTGCTGCCGTTGGATCTTTTTTCTCTAAATGCCAGCGACGAATAACATCACGGTAAGGCGTATAATCACCAACCGCAGTCATATCGTGTACTTGATTCATAAAATAACCAACACGTGGATCGTCAAAACGAGGCTGATAGCTATTGTCAGGTACTTCGATCAAAGAATGGCGCATAGTGACTTCAATCGAGCGAGCATCAGTTAAAGCGAATAAACCCGGCGTGACAGTTCTTGCAGCAGGGACTACTGGAGCTGGGTTGTCATAAACGTACTCAACTTCAAAGTCGGTATTTTCAGGGTAGTTATCAATTTCAATAAACTTGGTTTTGCTTTTGCTCAATTTACCTAAGCCTAAACGTTGACCAGGTCGTGCGCCTGGACGCGGAGAAGGTTTGATCTGCATTAATGACTCAGATAGGAACAATTTACTAGCATCTACTAACACATCACCTGTTTCTTTATCTTCAGCTTCAATTTTTAAACTGGTAATAACCGGACTGTTGATATTAGCGTCTTTTGCTTTTGAAACTGCATTTTCCGGGTCGAAATAAAAGCTAGTATTTTCTGCTTTGAATTCAATATTTTTATAATGGCGATCGATAGAGTAAATACGTGTGCCGCGATAAGCGCCACGGAACATGCCAACATCTACTAAGCCGTCTCTAACTTGTACAAAGTGGAGGAATTCTTTACCTAACTGATCTTTTTTGATGATCATTTTTAAGCCGCCAGTTTTTGGATCTTGGTACAAATCGAATAAACCTTCGATTTTTGTAATATCCTTAACGGCATCTTGGATGGATTTTTCTTTTTTCTGTTCTTTCTTGCCTTTGGCTGGAGCAGCTGCCTCAGCGGTTGGCATGGCAAAAGTCATGCTGGCGCCAAATAGAGCAATGGCTAGCGCTTGACTGATTTTACTCTTTGTCATGGTTGTCCCCACTTTACTAAATAAGTTGATTAAAATTGACCAACACTCGTTTTACCAAGATATCATGTAAGCCTCAATGGTAAAGTGTAACGAGATATAACAATTGCTTAATAGTGTTAGATTCAAATAGTTGCCATTGAACTGACATCAACTTGTCATCTGTGAATTATAAGATAGCGTCATCTTAACTAACCCACTTAAGGAGACACCATGAATGAGTA
This sequence comes from Kangiella sp. HZ709, assembly GCF_009674675.1. Lineage (GTDB taxonomy): Bacteria > Pseudomonadota > Gammaproteobacteria > Enterobacterales > Kangiellaceae > Kangiella. The sequence continues at coordinate 368,916 of NZ_WKJC01000002.1, read as the reverse complement.
TTTCGAAGATTTATCTTGGATCATTACCTGTACGATAATATTCGGTACTTTAGTGGTAATGCTTTCGTAGAAAAAATAAGAGAACAATTAAAGGAATTGTCAGTTAAAGCCAAGGATAGCAAGTAAGCCCAGAGATACTACCCCCTCTGGGCTTTTTTATAGGTTAGTATTTATAAATATCGTTTATTGGTCTATCACGTAAAACCAGGAGTTAGCTTTTACCCGTAAATATTTCCCAGAGTCATCTCTAGTTTCAACGTTAAATTTGAAATAAAGCTCTTTGCCGTTGTCTGACCTTTGAATCTCAAATCGATGGTCATTTTTAGTTGCGGTAAATTTGTAACGGTTAATTTGTAATACAGCGATTTCGCTAGCTTTATCGAACGTTATGCTGACGGGCCAGGTTTGATTGTTAGTACTGCAGCAACCATTTGCAGAAGCTACCATCTTAATTAAGCCGCCAACCACGTTGCAGCTGGTCCAGCTTGATAAGGTGTGACCAGAACGTCCGCTAACATACTGATGATAAATTGCGCCTGAGCATGAATCATTGGATGCTTTATTAGATCCTTTAATTGGTAATGAAGAGTTAGTTGACGTAAGCGATTGGCAAGAAATAATAATTAATGATACCAGTCCTAAAAGTATGATTCGCATATATCCTCCTTAATTTACTAGAAAATTAAAGTTAATATAACACTTAAGTAAGCTTCACATTATAAGAATTATTTAGGAGGCTTAAAAAGTCTATAAAAAAGCCAGCGTAAAGCTGGCTTTTTTAAAAGGTACCCTTTTACTTCAAAAGCGGCTTGAGATATTTACCAGTAAATGAGCCCTTAGTCTTAGAGACTTTTTCTGGCGTACCAGTAGCGATAATTTGTCCGCCTTTACTGCCACCTTCTGGGCCTAAGTCTACAATCCAGTCAGCGGTTTTGATGACATCTAAATTGTGCTCAATAACGATTAAGGTATTACCGTGATCGCGTAATCGATGCAGTACTTGTAGTAGCTGATTAACATCATGGAAATGTAAGCCGGTAGTAGGTTCATCCAGTATGTATAAGGTTTTTCCGGTGTCTCGTTTCGAGAGTTCGCGAGAGAGCTTGACCCTTTGTGCTTCACCACCGGAAAGGGTAGTAGCGGATTGACCGAGCTTGATATATGACAAGCCAACATCAATTAAGGTTTGCAGTTTACGAGCTATCACAGGGATGGCGTCAAAATATTCTCGCGCGTCTTCAACCGTTAAATCTAAAACCTCATGAATATTCTTACCTTTATAGGTAATTTCTAAAGTTTCTCGATTGTAGCGTTTGCCTTTACAGACATCGCAAGCCACATAAACATCCGGTAAGAAGTGCATCTCGACTTTGATAACGCCATCGCCTTGACAGGCTTCACAGCGTCCACCTTTTACATTGAAGCTAAAGCGTCCAGGCTTATAACCGCGCGAGCGTGACTCTTGAGTACCAGCAAACAACTCGCGAATAGGGGTGAAAATCCCGGTGTAAGTTGCAGGGTTCGAGCGAGGCGTTCGGCCAATTGGCGACTGATCAATATCAACGACTTTATCAATATGGTCTAAACCAGAAATTGAATTATATTTTTTAGGTTGTAAGCTTGAGCGATTAATTTCGCGGGCAACAATTGGATAAAGTGTATCGTTAATTAGTGTCGATTTACCTGAACCTGAAACACCAGTCACGCAAGTCATTAAGCCAACAGGGATTTCAAGATTAACACTAGTTAAGTTGTTACCTTCCGCGCCAGTTAACTGAATAGTTTTCTTTTTATTGTACGGTGTGCGTTCAGCTGGAACCGAAATTTCTTTAGCGCCAGTTAAATACTGCGCGGTTAAAGAATTTTTATTTTTCTTAATTTGCGCAAGCGAACCTTTACCAACCACTTCACCGCCATGCACGCCTGCACCAGGACCAATATCGACGATATAGTCAGCAGCTCGAATGGCATCTTCGTCATGCTCAACCACGATTACAGTATTACCTAAATCGCGCAAATGGTTTAGAGTTTTTAACAAGCGATCATTATCTCTTTGATGCAGACCAATCGATGGTTCATCGAGAATATACATAACGCCTACTAGCCCAGCACCAATTTGGCTAGCCAGTCGAATACGTTGCGCTTCACCGCCTGATAAAGTATCGGCACTACGCTCCATAGTGAGATAATCGAGGCCAACATTGACCAAGAAACTTAAGCGATCGCCAATTTCTTTCAGAACTTTAGAAGCAATTTCGCCTCGCTTTCCTGGAAGGGATAAGTTTTCAAAATAGTTATAAGCATCTTCGATTGACCAGCGAGTCACTTGATGAATTGCGGTGCCATCGATAAATACGTTGCGTGAATTTTCATTTAAACGGGTAGCGTCGCAATCTCCACATGATTGAGTGGTCATGTATTTGATTAAATCATCCCGTACGGCACCAGATTCAGTTTCGCGAAAACGACGCTGCATATTAGGAATAATGCCCTCAAAGGTATGAGTGCGACGATACACTGCGCCTTTATCATTATTGTATTCAAACTCGATTTCGGTGTTACCACTACCAAACAAAATGACCTTTTGAATTTTTTTAGTCAGAGATGCCCAAGGTGATTCAATATCGAATTTGTAGTGCTTGGCTAATGATTTAAGCATGTGGAAATAATACACATTGCGTCTATCCCAGCCGCGGATAGCTCCTCCTGCCAGTGACACATCATCATTAGTAATGATTTTGTCAGGGTCGAAGAACTGATCAACGCCTAAACCGTCACAGGTTTGGCAAGCCCCAGCAGGATTATTAAACGAGAAAATTCTGGGTTCTAATTCTGGAATAGAATGGCCACAAGTAGGGCAGGCATATTTTGCCGAGAAGACCATTTCCTCAAAGTCAGGATCTCCATCCATAGACATAACACGGGCAATACCCTCAGATAGCTCTAAGGCCGTTTCAAAAGATTCGGCCAGTCGCTGTTGTAAGCCCTCTTTGACTTTAAAGCGGTCAACAATCACTTCAATTGTATGTTTCTTATAGAGGTCGAGTTCTGGCGCTTCAGCAAGATCATACACAGTGCCATCAATTCGAGCGCGTACGAAGCCTTTAGCTTGCAACTCTTGTATCAGTTGCACATGCTCGCCTTTACGGTTTTGAACCACTGGCGATAACAACATTAATTTTGAGCCTTCAGGCTGCTCTAATACTAAATCAACCATTTGCGAAACGGTTTGAGCTTCCAAAGGTAATTGGTGAGTAGGGCAATGCGGCGTACCGACTCGTGCAAATAATAAACGCAAGTAGTCATAAATTTCGGTGATAGTCCCGACCGTTGAGCGCGGATTATGAGAAGTCGATTTTTGCTCAATAGAAATCGCCGGTGATAATCCTTCAATATGTTCCACATCGGGCTTTTCCATCAAGGATAAAAATTGACGCGCATAAGCCGATAATGACTCCACATAACGACGCTGCCCTTCGGCGTATAACGTATCAAAAGCCAAAGATGACTTGCCAGAACCGGATAAGCCTGTGATCACAATCAGCTTGTCACGAGGCAAGGTCAAATCGACGTTCTTAAGGTTATGGGTTTTGGCGCCGCGTATTTCGATTTTATCCATAGAGATATTCCGCAAATCAATGCTAATTTAAATTCAGTTTCGAGTAAAAATTCAAAATCATGGACTTATGTCAAAAAGCCCAACAAACCAGTAACTATAACCCTTTTTACGGTTTGGCGAAATGCTAAAGCTGATTTAAATTAAGCTGATATCTGCAATTTTTTACAGATTTTGGCTTAGCTTGTTTGAGAAAAAAACGATGGAGCTTGAGTTCATATTGCTTTACTCTTAATTTGCATAATCAGTGCTACCTTTAGCCTATAAAAGCAGATAAGATAGTGCGATTGAATTTTATAAAATAAGCCCAATTATATTAATATTAAATTAATAACTAATTGAAATAAAAAGCATTTTGGAGGCAGCATGGCCAGTCGTGGCGTAAATAAAGTTATTTTAGTCGGTAATTTAGGAAAAGATCCGGAAGTTAGATACACTCCAGATGGTCGAGGTATCGCCAACCTTACTATTGCTACTTCGGAAACTTGGAAAGATAAGAATACAGGTCAGCAACAAGAAAAAACCGAATGGCACCGTGTGGTGATCTTTGGCAAGTTGGCGGAAATTGCTGGTGAATATTTACGCAAAGGCTCGCAGGTCTATTTAGAAGGCAAATTACAAACTCGTAAATGGCAAGATCAATCGGGGGCCGATCGTTACACTACTGAAGTGGTATTAGACTTTAATGGCGTGATGCAAATGTTAGGTGGCCGTCAAGGTGGCGGTGAAGCTGCCTTTGGTGGACAAGGTTCTGCGCCACAAAAGCCGCAACAACAAGCGCCAGTAGCCCCGCCGGTAGACGACGATTTTGATGATGATATTCCGTTTTAAATATGTTTTTATTCGGCAGCATCGAAGGTTATACACACAAAAATTATTGTTTGAGGAAAGAATATGAGTTACCAAGAAGTTAATGATGCTTATAGAACACCTGTAAGTCAGGTAAGCGTTGATCGTAGAAGTGCATTTATTACAAAAACTTATAATCATTTGTTGGCAGCGATCATTGCTTTCACGCTGATCAGCGTCTATCTTTATCAGTCTGGTATATCTACTAAGATAGCCATATTTATGTCTTCCTTAGGTACCATTGGGATGATTGCTATGGTCGCAGCCTTTGTAGGTATAGGATGGTTTGCCTCAAGGTATGCTGGCTCTAGTGATTCTAAAGCTGTTCAGTACTTGAACCTTGTAATATTCACCGCCTTATATGCAGTATTTTTCTCGCCGCTATTATTAATGGCTATTGTGAAGGCACCTGGCATGATTGAGAGTGCAGTCGGTGTAACTTTGGCTGGTACGGCTATCCTCACTGCAATCGCCTTTTTCACTCGCAAAGACTTTTCATTCTTAAAAGGCTTAGTTTACTGGGGGGTTGGACTAGCATTAGTAGCTATTGTAGGCGGTTTCATTTTTGGCTATAACTTAGGTATTTGGTTCAGCGTGATTATGATTGGTATTTCTGGAGCATCAATTTTGTACGATACTTCTAACATTATTCATCATTACCCTGAAGATAAATATGTGGCTGCTTCGATTCATTTATTCTCAAGTATAGCAATGCTATTTATCTACGTGTTACGTCTTTTCATGGCCTTTGGCGAAGACTAACATTTCAATTAAAAAAGCGCCCTTCGAGGCGCTTTTTTGTGATTCCTATTTATCTTTTCCCTCTAAGTTAATTTCTTGTTCTTTCGCCTTCAGATACCGATGTGTTTTTTCTTCGCGTGCAATCAGTTTGTCTAGCCTTGCAGTTAATTGATCTTTGTTAGCAGTATCGCTTTCATCCTTAATAGCAGATTTGAGTTTGCTGATCTCTGCAAGTAAGTCACGATGTGCTTTTCGGTGGTCATCTAGTTTTTCAGCTTTTTCAGCTTTATCAAAAATAACATCTTCAGGATTTATCTTTGAGTTTGTTTTTCGAATACGTTCCGTAGGGATAAACATTTGCTCTGAAACTTGACGTTGGTTCATAAAAGAGGGAGAAACAATTTCAACATTAGCTTCATGCAATGCATCTAAAACACAAGAGTTCAGTCTCGAGCGAGCCGAAAGCATAGTGTTTATCTCTTTTGCTAAGCCATGAACTTTATAAACAATAGAAAAATCACCTAAGGATTCTATATAGACATATGGATTATCTAATCCAGCTTTGAGGGCTGCTTGGCATAAAATAGGTTCGATAATGGAGTGGTCGACATCATAACCAAGTGATACTTCAATACTAATAATCGTGCCATCGTTATGCATAACCGTGACGGGATTGGCGACTAAAAACATATTCGGTAGGGTAATTAAATCCCGCTCTCGATTTTGTATTTCTATATGCAGTAATCCTCGGGCAGAAACCCTGCCAAAATGGTCCTTTATTTCTACAAAGTCTCCTACTCGAAAGTTTTTGACCGAGCGAAGCCAAATACCAGCCATTAAATTACCCAGAAAAGTAGTCGAACTTAAAGCAATTGAAGCCGAAAGCAATATACCAATAAGCCCAATAATTTGGCTTTGCATACTGTCTTTAATTGGTAGTACTAAGACGAAGGTTATCACTAGGAAAAGGATAAAAATAAAGCTGGTGATCTGCCTTTGTAGAACGGCATTATTGGAAGCTTTTTCTTTGTGTAAGAAATACCTTTGTAAAAGCTGATAGATGAAATAGCCGAGGATCAAAGTTAGAGCCGGCCATGCAATTCCTTGCCAATTATTAGTAATTGAATTTAAAAACTTGTCCCACATAGTTTTATATAGGCTATTAGTAATTACTACATCTTAAATGTTTCAGGTTAAGTTGCAACAGTGAGAAAACGGCTAGTAAATTTTCACCTTACTATGTACTTATAGTGGAGCATTACAGACACAAAAAAAGCGCCATAAAGGCGCTTTTTTATAAGTGATAACTTATTAGAATACGTATTGAACGCGTACTGCGAAAGCATTACCGTCTTTGTTGACGCCGCCTTCAGTTAAATCACCCATTACGTAGTTTAAACCAACGCGAATAGCATTGTTAGCATAGTAGTTTAAACCTAAAGTTAAAGCTTCAGCTTCATCGGTACCTGGCTCATAAGAACTCCAGCGACCGAATACTTCCCAAGCACCATCTTTACCTTTTGGTTTAACACGCTTGAATTTACCTTTGCTGTATGGACGAGATTCACCTGTGATGATGTAGCCGACCTGAGCATAGTAACCAGTTAAATCTGTGTCATTGCCGCCATCAACTTCGCCATCGTAGTATTCACCTTGTGCATGGAAAGGACCTGCAGCATAGGCTACTTCTAAGTTATAACCGCTAAAGCTTTGGCCAACGATTGTGCCTGAACCAACTTTTTCATCAGCTAAGTGGATTTCTAAACGCTGATCAGCATTTTTAAATTCATCATTTGCTAAACGCTGCTTTGTAAAGCCAGCACCTAAGTGGAAAACTTCTTCTTTAGTATTAACAGGTGAGAAAGTCAAACGACCAGTAACAGCTGTAGCAATGTGATTACCTTCATCACCTAAATCATAAACGCCTAAACCCCAAGTGTAGTCGTTAGTGCCTTTACTTAAAGCGATACCTTTTTTGTTACCGATGGTGAAAGCATTAGTTGCCATAGTACGCTCGATAGCAGTGATATCTTTAGATGAAGTCACTTGCTCTAAACCAAAGTTTGCTTTGTGAGTACCGATAGTTAAATCTGCAAAGTCCCAGCCTTTATACTTTAAGTATGCTTCGTCAAATTTAGTTGAGCCGTCTTCTTTAAAGTCTGCACGTAATTTTGCTTCCCAGTTTTTGCCAACTTTTCCTTTTGCGAATAAACGCGCGCGACGAATCTCTGAGTCAGATCCCGATGTATCGCCACTTGCGAAAGCGTCGCCATCAAAGTAGTCAAAGTCAAACATTAATCGACCGCCGATATTTAATGAAGTATCACCAGTTTTAACTGTGATGCCTTTACCAGCTTTAACTGAAGAGTTTTCAGCAAATGCTGCTGGTGTAGTGATTGCAGCTGCAACAGCTACTGCTAATAATTTCAATTTCATTGTCATCTCCAAAAAGAGGGTTTTATTTAATAGACGCTGCGCATTGTAAGGGCTAAATATGACAATTCAATGACAGAATGACTAAAGAACGATGAAATTGCAGATTTTTAAGGAACTTTACATACAATTATAGCTGTACGAATATTATACAGTTGAGTTGTCATAAAGTATGAATGTTTATGACCGTGGTTTAACATAACTGTAATATTTGAGCGTTATAATCCCTCGCAACCAATATTATTCCTAGGCGCTATGGAAACATCAATCAAAGATAAGACTCGCAAGCTGCTAGATGAGCAAACTCATAGTGGTAAGCATAAGCGTCGTAAAATCAAAGACTTACTGGCAAGGTATGGTATTGCTGCTGGTGGCCTTTCGGTAATTGCGGCTGTTGTCCTTATATGTTTTTATCTACTTTGGGTGGTTTTACCGATCTTTAAACCGGCCAGTGTAGAATTAAACAAAGAGTTTCAATGGACTCAATCTGAAGTAGCTTACTTAGGAGTTGAAGAATACGGCGAAATTGCTTTTAGCTTAAATAATGCCGGTGAAATGCAGTTTGTCGATATAGAAACCAACAATATTATATTGAATGAGTCTCTTGAAGCAGATTCGGCAATGACCGCTTATAGCAAAATGGATCTTAAAGGTCTTATGGCTATTGGCTTTGAAGATGGCTCATTCAAACTGGTATCTCAGAAATATCAAATTACTTACCCAAACGATAAGCGTAAAATCAACGCAAGTTTAGAATATCCGTTTGGTGAGGACGCATTCGAATTAGCGGACAGCTCAATCAAAGCGATTAACGGCAAACTATGGGAAGATGGTTTGTTAATTACCGCTTTAACGGTTGATAATCAGCTTGTTTCTAAATTATACACCGTTGAAGAAGATATGTTTGATGATGGTTTCTCTTTAGAAGAAGACTCAGCATCTAACATCCAACTTAATTTCTCTCCTAAATTTATATTGGCAACGGAAGGTCCTAGCTGGCTCTATCTAATTGCAGAAAATGGCCAATCTCAGGTTTACCGTTGGAAAGGAAGTGATTGGAAGCTATCTGAAACTAAAACTCTAGTAGAGCAAGGCGTTACAGTTACTGAAGCCGTGTTCTTATTGGGCCAAACTTCGGTTCTAATTGGAGACTCGAATGGTGTTATCACCCAGTGGTTCCCAGTACGTGAAGAGGGTAACAACTTTTTATTTACTGAAATTCGCGATTTTGAATTAGCTGATGCTGCGATTACTAATATTATTACTGAAGAGCGCCGTAAAGGGTTTATTGCCGCTGATGCCAATGGCCGCGTCGGTGTTTTCTACACGACTTCAGAAAGACATCTGGATACGGTGAATTTTGGCCAGCCATTAACAGCGATTGCTATCAACTCGCGTAGTAATAAGTTGGTGGTGTTGGGGCAAGATGGTACTACCAATTTATTTGATGTTGAAAATGAACACCCAGAGATTTCTTGGTCAGCATTATGGGGTGAGGTTTGGTATGAAAGTTATGAAGAGCCATCGGTAACCTGGCAATCATCAGCTTCGACTAATGATTTTGAGTCTAAGTTTTCGTTAGTGCCTTTAAGTTTTGGTACTTTAAAAGCAGCATTCTATGCCATGTTATTTGCAGTTCCTTTAGCAATATTTGGTGCAATCTTTACCGCTTACTTTATGGCGCCAAAGATGCGGAGCATGGTTAAGCCTACTGTTGAGATTATGGAAGCATTGCCAACGGTTATTTTAGGCTTCCTGGCAGGTTTATGGTTAGCGCCAATGGTCGAAGAAAACCTAATGGGGATTATCCTAGTGTTATTTATGTTGCCCATCCTGACCGTTTTATTTGGTTATGCATGGCATAGGGCTCCGGGTTCAATCAAGCACAAGATCCCAGATGGTTGGCAAGCCGCTTTATTATTCCCCGTTATCATCTTCGGTACTATGTTTGCATTCTGGTTAGGCGAGCCAATCGAAGCTGCGATGTTTGATGGCAATATGCCAGCCTGGTTAAACTCAATTGGTATTAATTACGATCAGCGTAACTCATTGGTCGTTGGTATTGCGATGGGTTTTGCAGTGATTCCAACTATTTTCTCGATTACTGAAGATGCAGTGTTTAGTGTTCCTAAGCATTTAACCAATGGCTCTTTAGCTTTAGGGGCAAGCCCATGGCAAACCATGGTGCGCGTTGTACTGCCAACAGCAAGTCCAGGTATTTTCTCAGCATTGATGATCGGATTAGGTCGTGCGGTTGGTGAAACCATGATTGTATTAATGGCAACCGGTAACACGCCGATTATGGACATGAATATCTTCGAAGGCATGAGAACCCTTTCTGCCAATATTGCGGTTGAAATGCCTGAGTCGGAATTGGGCTCGTCGCACTATCGCGTTCTATTCTTAGCAGCCTTTGTATTATTTCTATTTACCTTTCTATTTAACACCATTGCGGAAGTGGTTAGACAACGCTTGCGCACCAAATACGGTTCGCTTTAGGAGATTTGATTTATGAGTGCTAATAAAAATTTCTTACAAGGCGGCCAACACTGGGTTTGGTTAAACGCAGGCGCAATCAGTATCTCTATTATTATGGTAGTAGGGTTATTGTTATTGATAGCGGTTCGAGGCTTAAGCCATTTTTGGCCTGCTGAAGTTAATACTTTTACGGTTTCACAAGATGGTTCTAACCAGTTGGTTATGGGCGAAATTCACAACCATGAAGAAGACATTCAAAATGGTGTAGAGCGTGAGCAGTATTTGATTAAAACGGGTAACCGTGATCAATACGGAATTGACTTCCGTTGGTTGGATTTAAAGGATATCCAAGAAACCAAGGTGGATGAGAATGTCATAGTTCTAGAGCGTCACGAGTGGGGCAACTTATACGGATTTATTAAGTCCGTAACTATGGATGGAAAGTCTGTTGAGCCTACTGCAGATAATCTTGAAGCGATAATTGAGCGTGCTAATGACTTGCATCATCAAATTCGTGAAATTGAATCTGATGATATTGGTAGTATTAATTACGATATTGAAGAGCTTCGTTTAGAGCAAAGACGACTAGAGCTTGATGATGAACTGACTGACGAAGCACTTGCTGAATTAGATTCACAACGCGCAGATTTAAATCAACAGTTTTTGGATTACCAAGCAGACTTGCAAAAGCTTTACGCGGCGATTAAACGAGATTCTGCCGAGTTCGAATTGGTCGGTGGTCAAACTAAGTCTGTAAATGCCCAGATGATGGTACGTTCTTTCCAACCGAATGCTATGGGCTTCTTTGCAAAAATCGGGCATTACTTCTCTAAAATTGGCGAGTTTATTTTTGATGAACCAAGAGAAGCGAATACTGAAGGTGGTGTTTTCCCTGCGATTTTTGGAACGGTTTTAATGGTATTGTTAATGTCGATAGTAGTGACTCCAATGGGTGTTATTGCTGCGGTTTATATGCGTGAATATGCCAAGCAAGGGCCACTGACTCGAACTATACGAATTGCGGTAAATAACTTAGCAGGCGTTCCGTCGATTGTTTACGGTGTATTTGGCTTAGGTTTCTTTGTTTATTTTATGGGTGGGACAATCGATGATTTGTTCTATCCAGAAGTTAAACCATCGCCAATGTTTGGTACTCCAGGTTTAATTTGGGCATCACTAACCTTAGCACTTTTAACATTGCCAGTGGTAATCGTTTCAACTGAAGAAGGTTTGGCTCGTATCCCAAGTGCCATTCGCGAAGGTAGTTTAGCTTTAGGTGCGACAAAGTTTGAAACCCTATGGAAAACCGTATTGCCAATGGCGAGTCCTGCGATGATGACGGGTTTAATTCTAGCAGTTGCTCGTGCAGCGGGTGAGGTAGCTCCCTTGATGCTAGTTGGTGTTGTAAAGTTAGCACCTACCTTGCCATTAGATGGTAATGCACCTTTCTTGCATTTAGAGCGTAAGTTTATGCACTTAGGCTTCCATATTTATGATGTTGGCTTTCAAAGCCCGAACGTAGAAGCAGCTAGACCCTTGGTTTATGCCACTGCTTTATTACTAGTATTAATTATTATTTTATTGAATATTGCGGCGATTAAGATCCGTAATAACTTACGCGAAAAGTATAAATCGCTTGAGCAATAATCAACTTTAATGGTGAATAAAATGACTGAAGTTACTAAAACAACTGCTAAACAAAATAATCCTTTAGCGAATGAAAAAATTGCCATTGAAGTTGAAAAGCTCAACTTGTTCTATGGTGATAAGCAAGCTTTATATGATATTGATTTGCAGATTCCAGAAAAGAAAGTGACCGCTTTCATTGGTCCTTCTGGTTGTGGTAAATCAACTTTATTGCGTTGCTTTAATCGCATGAATGACTTAGTTGATATTGCAAAAATCAATGGCGAAATTCGTATGGGCGGTGAAAATATATATAAACCTGGTTTAGATGTGGCCGAATTACGTCGTAATGTTGGTATGGTATTCCAAAAACCGAATCCTTTTCCTAAGTCTATTTATGAAAATGTAGCTTATGGTTTGCGTTTACAAGGAATTAATAAGAAGCGTACTTTGGATGAAGTGGTCGAGTGGGCTTTAAAAGGTGCAGCACTTTGGGATGAAGTAAAAGATCGTTTACATGATAATGCCTTAGGTATGTCAGGTGGTCAGCAACAGAGGTTATGTATCGCGCGTGCCATTGCCGTGCAACCAGAAGTTTTATTGTTGGATGAGCCGGCTTCTGCACTGGATCCAATTTCAACTTTGAAAATTGAAGAGTTGATTCATGACTTGAAAAAAGATTATACGATTGTAATTGTTACTCATAATATGCAACAAGCTGCGCGTGTTTCTGACTATACTGCATTCATGTATATTGGTGACTTAGTTGAGTTTGATAATACGGATAAGATATTCACAAATCCAACTCAAAAGAAAACAGAAGATTACATTACTGGCCGTTACGGTTAATCAGCAAATAAGAGACGAACTGAGGTAATTCAAAATGATGGATAATGAAGTATTAGGTCAACATATCTCGCAACAATTTAATGCTGATCTAGAAAACATTCGTGAAGATGTATTAGCAATGGGCGGTTTGGTTGAAGAGCAAATGAGTAAAGCATTAGAAGCTTTTACTAAGCATGATTCAGCCCTTGCGCAAGAAGTCATTGATAATGACGAAAAAGTTAATGATTTTGAAATTAAAATTGATGACGATTGCACCAAGATATTAGCAAAGCGTCAACCAGCAGCTGGTGATTTACGTTTGATTATCACGGTTTTAAAAACCATTACTGATTTAGAGCGTATTGGTGATGAAGCTGAAAAAATTGCTCGTTTAGCAAAAGATATTGCAACCGGGAAATCTAATCCATTAGATGGCAAGCTACATTATGGTGCTATGGTTCATCTTGGTAATCATGTGAAGAAAATGTTACATGACTCCTTAGATGCTTTTGCGCGGATGGATGTTGAGACCGCATTAGAAGTAGCAAAATTAGATACCCAAGCAGATGATGAATACGATGCAATTTCTCGTCAATTAATTACTTATATGATGGAAGAGCCTCGCAGAATCTCTGAAGTATTAGACTTTATGTGGTCAGCTCGAGCCTTAGAAAGAATTGGCGACCATGCTAATAATATCTGTGAATATGTTGTATACATGGTTCAAGGGCAAGATGTTCGCCATATGAGTTGGGATGAAATGAGTCGTCGCGCTCGTGAAGCGCAGTAATTTTAAATAAATACTTATTTAGAGAATTAGCATGAGCGCAAAAATATTAATCTTGGAAGATGAGCGTGATATTCGTGAAATGTTAGCTTTTTGTATGGAGCAAGCCGGCTACCAAGTTGAGCAAGCAGCTACTGCAGAAAGAGTGTTTGTTATACTAAAAGAAGGCTTTCAGCCTGATCTCTTTTTAGTCGATTGGATGCTGCCAGGTGCTTCTGGCATTGAGTTTACGAAAAAGCTGAAGAAGGATCCTGCGAACCAAGACTTGCCTGTAATTATGCTGACGGCTCGTGGTGAGGAAGATGATCGAGTGCAAGGACTTGAAGCTGGCGCTGACGATTATGTTGTTAAACCTTTTTCGCCGCGTGAACTTTTAGCGCGAGTACAAGCTGTTTTACGAAGAACTGGCGCTATTAATAAGGCAACAGAACAATTGCAACATGGTGATATTTCTATAGACACTGCAGGTCATCGCGTTACTATTCGTGGTGAAGACGTCCACTTAGGGCCTACTGAATATAAAATATTGCACTTTTTTATGAGTAATGTAGACAGAGTTTTTTCCCGTAATCAACTGCTAGACTCTGTATGGGGACAACAAGTAGTGGTTGAAGAGAGAACAGTAGATGTTCATATTCGTCGTCTGCGTAAAGCTTTAGTTCCTTATGAAGTTGAGAATTATGTGCAAACGGTTCGTGGTTCTGGTTATCGTTTTTCCTCTAAATAAATTGCGTAGGAATCTATAAATGTGGAAGAGTCGATACTGGCAAGCTGAGTTATGGACATTATTGTTCATAGCTTTTGTAGTCGGGTTGATTGGTTCTCTTTTTTCTAAAGCGGCTCTTTTTATAGCGGTCATTTTATTTGGTTATTTAGTTTGGAACCTAATTCAACTTTCTAGATTATTTCATTGGGCTTTTATCTCTAAAGCAATTTATCCTCCTTCTGCGCCAGGGATATGGGGAGAGCTTTTCAACCAACTCTATCAGCGCCAACGCAAGCATCGGAAAGACCTTAAGAAATTAAACTCGATTATTTCAGAGTTTCGAGATTCTACTCGTGCTTTAAAAGAAGGTGCGATGATTATTAGTAATCTTGGTGAGATTCGTTGGTTTAATAAAGCTGCGTCAAAACTGTTAGGTTTAAAACCAAGTTTGGATTTGGGACAAAGACTTTTTAATCTATTGCGCCATCCTGACTTTATTGAATATGAAGCAGCTAGAGATTATGGAAAGCCTTTAACAATTCCTTCGCCTGCTAATTCAGAATTAATGTTAAGCATTAGTATTACACCTTATAACGAAGATCAGCGACTGGTAATAATTCGTGATGTCACTGAAAAATTTCATTTAGAAACAGTACGACAAGATTTCGTTGCTAATGTCTCTCACGAGTTAAGGACTCCATTGACAGTAATCACAGGTTATTTAGAGATGCTTGATCCTGAGATAAACCCTAATCTAAATTCAGTTAGTAAGCCCTTAAATATGATGCGCCAACAGGCATTAAATATGGGGCATTTAGTTGATGATTTATTGTTGCTATCGAAACTAGATTCAAAAGTGGATACTAATGGGCATAAAGCTATTGATATCAATTTATTGCTTGATTCAATTTGTGCAGAAGCGAGAGCATTAAGCGGCGAGAAAGAACAACAAATACTATTCCATTCGCACACTAATGCAATGATCCAAGCTTCTGAAAAGCAATTAAGAAGTGCTTTTTCGAATTTAGTTTTCAATGCGGTTCGCTATACGCCAGCCAAGGGGAGAATAGACATTTACTGGCAGGAAAGTGATTCACATCACATTGTTAAAGTCCAAGACAATGGTGCCGGAATCGATGCTAAGCATCTGCCCAGACTTACTGAGCGATTTTATCGCGTCGACCCAGGAAGAAACCGCTCACAAGGTGGTACAGGTCTTGGGTTAGCGATTGTAAAGCATGTACTGGAATACCATAATGCGGAATTAAGAATAGAAAGTACTTTAGGCAAAGGCAGTTGCTTTTGTTGTTATTTCCCTAAAACCAAGTAGCTAACTTTATTTTATCCTTATTAAATGCAGATATGCATTGTCATAAAACCGTCACATAGCAGTCACACCTTTTTAATATTAAACCTCCATAATTACCGCGTCTTATAAATTTACTTAAATCTATTTGGAGTGTTCAAATGAACTTATTCAAAAAAGTTGCTCTAGCGGCAACAGTTTCAACTTTCTCACTTGGCGCAATGGCCGAAGCTAAAGTTGATGAAAACTTAAACGTTTACAAGAAAACTAGTGGTATCTCAGGTAACTTATCTTCTGTAGGTTCAGATACATTAGCTAACTTGATGACTTTATGGGCTGAAGAGTTCAAGCGTCAATATCCAAACGTAAACATCCAAATTCAAGCGGCTGGCTCCTCTACTGCGCCACCTGCATTATCAGAAGGTACTTCAAACTTCGGTCCTATGAGCCGTAAGATGAAGGACAAAGAGTTAGAATCTTTCGAGAAGAAGCACGGTTATAAGCCAACCCCTATCGCTGTTGCTATCGATGCTTTAGCAGTATATGTACACAAAGATAACCCAATCGAAGGTTTAACGATTCCTCAAGTTGACGCTATCTTCTCTTCTACTCGTAAGTGTGGTGCTGAAGGCGACATCGCTGACTGGAAAGAGCTAGGTATCGACGGTGGTGACATCCAGCTTTATGGTCGTAACTCTGTATCTGGTACTTACGGTTACTTCAAAAAGAAAGGCCTTTGTAAAGGTGATTTCAAGAACACTGTAAACGAGCAACCGGGTTCTGCTTCTGTAGTTCAGTCGGTAAGCTTATCTAAGAATGGTATCGGTTACTCAGGTATCGGTTATATCACTTCTGGTGTTAAAGCAGTTCCTTTAGCGAAGAAAGAAGGTAAAGATTTCGTTGCTGCAACTCCTGAGAATGCAATCAACAAAACTTATCCTTTAGGTCGTCAGCTTTTAGTTTATGTAAACAAGCATCCTAATAAGCCTCTAGGTCCTCTTGAGTTAGAATTCTTAAAGATGGTTCTTTCTAAAGTAGGTCAAGAAGTAGTGGTTAAAGATGGTTATATCCCATTGCCTGCTAAAGTAGCTGAAAAGCAACTTAAAAAATTAATGAAGTAATTGTCTGACTTTATTAATTAGACGAAAGTCGTAAAATCCCTCTCTAAGCCGACTCATTTGGGTCGGATTTTTTATGTCTAGTGGTTTTATTGATAAATGTGCACGGTTTAAATTTTATTAAAAGGTTATGGTGACTGTCGGTTATAAGATTGAGTTTAAAGTGAAATTAAAAGAAAGTATAAAAGTAACAGGGCGCTTTTTTATCATTGTAATGAGCGTGCTATTATTTTCATGTAGCCAAATGCCGAATAAGTCATTATCTGATGCCAATATCCACTTCATAACGCTTGCAGATACAGAGGCGGAGGATGGCAAAAGAATATTAGTAGTTGAAGGTTATCAAAAACTCGAATGCCCAAGGCGGCGAAGTCTTGATAAATCGAGTGAAGATTATATGGGCATATTGTTGTATCAGGATAGCAGTAAAACTAGTGGTAATGATAAGGATTATCCTAGTATACAAGTAGAGTCAGGGCGCCCTTTAACTTTGGCGATTTCGTTATCGACAATAGTAAGTAGCGAAAATAGTAATATTTGTTATTACCAATATCATGCGTTAACGCCAAAAGAAAATGCTGAATACGAAGTGCATTTAACTGATGATTGCGAGCTAACGCTGTTTAATACCACAAACTTAAATAGGTCTAAACAGAGCAATAGCGGAGCTACTGATCTCACTATATTTTACCAAGAAACCGAGAAACAGGTATGTGATTAATTAACTTTTCATCAATCTATTGGTAGGTGTCCTGTTTTTACCAAAATAATGGTTTCTTCTTCAGTAAAAGGAAAGTGCTGACTTAAGTGAGGACTTCTGATCCAGCTATATTTAGGATAGGCTCCAAATTCATCTTGAAAAGTTCCGCTTAATACGAAAATCTCTTCACCTCCAAAGTGGCGATGCGGTTGGAACTTTTCATTGGCTGGCCACTTTACTAAAGCGATATTTTCATGCTGAAAATTATGCAGTGGCATCACTTGCAAGTTACCTATACCTTGGTGCCAAGCCGTTTTGGTAGTGTTAATGATAATTTGAGCGTTATCACCTTTAGAGAACTGATTGAGTTTGACATAGAGCAAACAACCCTCTTTACTAAAAGGTGCATGATTTGAACCAGGAGGATTGCGAATATAGGTACCGGCAGGGTAGTCACCATTTTCATCCGAAAATGTTCCGGCTAAAACAAATATTTCTTCGCCACCTGGATGAAAGTGTTCGCTGAATTTAGAATCCACGTCATAGCGAACGACACTGGTTGTCCTTCCTGATTCCGCCGCTTCTCGTTCTAACGGAATTCTGGAAACCCCTTGCATTGGCGATGGCAACCAATCTTTTTCGGTAGTATGAATCACCAGCCGTTTGTCGAAGTTCATATTTAACATAGCAGTTTCTCTTTTGACATTATCTTACTGTGTTAGTTTCTTCCTGCCATTACGCCACCATCGGTATCCCAAATAGCTCCTGTTACCCAGCTGGCTTTATCCGATAAAAGATAACAGATTGTATTGGCAATATCATCACTGGTTCCGACCCGGCCAATCGGATGGAAGTCATTAAATCCTTCCAGAGCATCATCAACTTCTGATGGAGCAATAAAGGACTCATAAATAGGGGTTTTCACTACAGCAGGAGACACTGCATTCACGCGTATGTTAGCCTCCGCAAGCTCCATAGCCATGTGTTGAGTTAGTGCATGAAGTCCTGCCTTAGCCATCGAATAAGCAGAAGATGGGGTTGCTTTAATGGCTTGTTTAGCCCACATAGAACCAATGTTAACAATACTGCCGCCATCTGCTTGTTGCATTTTTTCTGCGACAACTTGTGAAATTTGAAAAGTGGCTTTGTTTAAACCCATATATAGCTCATAGTCATCAGCCGTATGTTCTAGAAAGCTTTTAGGGCTAAAATAGCCTGCAGCGTTTACAAGGTATTTAATGTTGTTTTTATGGGTTTTAATATTTTCAATTAAAGATTTAACGCTGTCTTTATCATATAAATTGGCTTGTAGCGACTCAACTGAACCTAATGGAGTTAATTCTGCAACTGCACTATTGAGTTTATCTTGGTTGTTGCCCACAATGATGGTGTGGGTGCCATGTTGAATTAATTGTTTTGCTGTAGCTAAACCCATGCCGCTAGAACCGCCAATAATTAAAGCACTATGATTTGTCGAAAACATTTGAACAATCTCACTATAAAAAAGTTTTTGGAGTGTGATAATCTTAAGCCAAATTTGATTTAATAAAAGTAAGTACAAATTAGTGCGATAGGCACTTTTTGGTATATATTTATGAAAAATAAAGAAAAAACATTTTTAAGAAAATCACCACCGCAAAAAATCGCAAGAATGGTGGAGACTATTTTTGGTTGTAAATGGTCATTAACGGTCTATCAATTATTGGGCAATGGCATTAATCGACCTGGTGCAATGGTAAAGAGTGTTGAAGGATTAACAACTAAGGTATTGAACGATTGTTTACGAAAAAATATTGAGTTTGGAATTTTACATAAAGAAGTCTTTAACCAAACACCACCAAAGGTAGAGTATTCTTTTACTGAGTTTGGGCAAAAATTTTTAAAAATTCTTGAACAATTAGAATCCTTACAAAGTGAATTATAGTCATGCGAGATATTAAAGTTCCCTCGCCAGTAGAAATATTTAAGCATCCGATTTTTGATATGAATAAAATTTCTGTTGATATCAAACGAGATGATTTAATTCACCCGATCGTTTCAGGAAATAAATGGCGCAAACTAAAATACCTAATTCAAGAAGCGCAAAGGCTTGGCAAAAGCCAAGTGATATCGATGGGCGGGAATTACTCAAACCATCTGCATGCACTTGCATATTCTGCCAAAGCAGCGGGATTGGTTGCTAAAGGTTTTGTTCGAGCAAACTCACAGCAAGAACTGACCCCGACCTTGCGCGATTGTATCGATTGGGGGATGGAGCTGGAGTTTGTGTCACGTAATGAATATCAGGCTCTAAGAGAACAACAAAACATAAAGAGCTTTGCGGAAGTAGAAGATAGTTATTGGATTTCTGAAGGTGGTTTTTCCGAACTAGCCATTAAAGGTGTTGCTGAGATCGCTAAGGAGGTTGACAAGCATTATGATTTCATTTTGACAGCCACTGGCTCTGGCGCCACCATGGTGGGATTGGCAAAGGGATTTCCAAACTCCAAGGTTATTGGTGTAGCAGCGTTTAAAGGCGCGAGTTATTTGAAGGATGAGTTGTCTGATTATTTACCAGAATTAGAGAATTGGAGTCTAGATTTAGAACATCATTGTGGCGGCTTTGCAAAAATCAATGCTCAGTTAATGCAAATAAAAGCTGAATTCGAAGGCTATAATGGGTTTAAATTTGATAAAGTATACAACGCTAAAATGATTTATGCTTTGCATGATATGGTAGCTGGCGAAGAAATTTCGCCAGGCTCAAAGGTATTGTTAATTAATACGGGTGGACTACAAGGTGACAGAATCTAAGCTATCTCAATTCTTCTGGTAATAATTCTTCAGGCATATTTTGATAACAAACAGGTTTTAAAAAACGTTGAATAGCGTGCGATCCTACCGATGTAGTTGACATATAAGTGCTAGCTGGATATGGACCTCCGTGTACCATTGAATCTGCAACTTCTACGCCTGTAGGGAATCCATTAACTAAAATCCTCCCAGCTTTATTTTCCAATATTCTAATTAATGTTTTCGCTTGCGTGAAATCATCTTGTTCAAGGTGTAACGTTGCAGTTAGTTGACCATTTAATTGCTCAGCAATTAGTATCATCTCTTCAGGAGATGAGGTTCTAACAATTACCCCTAGAGGGCCAAAAACTTCTTCCTGGAGTTTAGAGTTATTTAACCAAGATTTAGCATTGCAACTAAATATTTGTGGCAAAGCCTCACGTTTGTAGAATTGGTTAATCAATATATTTTCAATGTTGTCATCGTCAATAACGGCTTGAGAATTTTTTGAAAATGCGCTTGCAATATCTTCGGTTAACATAGTCGTTGAAGTCATTTTTTGCAATTCAGTAATAGCTGTGGTTACAAACTCATCTCCACTTTTGCCAGTTGGAAGTATTAATAAGCCAGGTTTAGTGCAAAATTGACCTGCCCCCATTGTCATTGAGCTTGCCCAGTTTTTGGCAATTTCCTCTGCTGAAGAATCAACAGCATTCGGTAAAACAAACAGAGGGTTTAAAGAGCCCATTTCTGCGTAGAATGGAATAGGGTTAGGGCGTTGAGCACATAAGTCAAAGAGTGCTCTTCCTCCTTTAATTGAGCCAGTGAACCCCGCTGCAGTGATCTCAGGGTGCTTAACTAAGTGTTGAGCGGCTTCGTGACTTGAGTCATGTATCAGTGAAAAAACTCCTAGATCTAATCCAGATTTATTAATGGCATTTAGAATAGCTTGGGCAACTAAGTCCGATGTCGCTGGATGAGCGGGATGGCCTTTAACGATCACCGGGCAACCTGCTGCTAACGCAGAGGCAGTATCTCCTCCAGCAGTTGAAAAAGCCAATGGAAAATTTGAGGCACCAAATATTGCTACTGGACCAAAGGGGCGCATAACTCGCTTTATATCTGGTCTAGGAAGTGGTTGACGATCAGGTAATGCAATGTCATGTTGCCTGTCTAGATAAGTACCTTTTTCAATATGAGATGCAAACATCTCTAATTGACTTCTGGTGCGTGCCATTTCACCTATTAGGCGAGCCTCTGGTAATCCTGATTCTTGTTGACATACAGCAATAATTTTTTTGGTAAAGGTTTCTAGTTCGGTTGATATAGCTCTTAAAAAACTAGCTCTTTGTTTGGAGTTTGTTTGGCCATAACTTTTAAAAGCGACACTAGCAGCATTAACGGCATCATCGACTATCTTTTTAGAAGCATTTGGGAACTGATGTGACTCACCATTCAAGTGTTGTACCGAAAAAGAATTTGAAGAGGTACAAGTTTTCCATTTACCTGCAATTAAGTGTTTACCAATGATCATAGTATTCTCCGAGAGACTTTATCTGAAGTCTGATTATGCTTTTGAAATTCGGTGGGCGTTAAGCCAGTAGCTTTTTTAAATTGTCTAGTGAATGCGCTTTGATCGTTATAGCCCACGGCTAAAGCGATATCTAAAATTGAATCGTTAGTATCAGTTAGTATTTTTGACGCTTGAGAAATTTTGGTTTTAAGCAACCATTTACCAGTGGTTAATCCATAGACCATTCTCATTCTTCTATCGAGTTGATAGGGCGACATCTTCGCAAGCTTAGCCATTTCGACAATTGTTGGGTTTTCGCTTAAATTATTTTCAGCAAACTCTATTGCTTCAGTAATGTTATATAGATTAGTGTCGATTTTTTCGGGTGACTTTAAATCTTGAGAGATTCCAACTACCCCTGCACATCCTCTGGTACTGAGAATGGGTATTTTCGTTGTCAGACACCAGCCTGTTTCTTGCGAGCGATAGTTATGAAGTTCTAAATACCGTATGAGAGGTTCTTTGGTTTTTACTACTTGCAGATCTTGTTGTTCATATCGCCGTCCTAGCTTCTTACCAAAAACTTCAGTGGGAAGCTTTCCTATTAATTCGTCTTTATCAGATAAGCCACACCGCTCCACCAAGGATTGATTCACCAATTGATAGTGCCCTTGCGCACTTTTAACAAAGAAAACTATATCGGGTAGTTGATCAAATAGTAACTCAGCTACTTGCGGATTACCCAAAGCTGATATCAATTGATTTGAATTCTCATTATTGTGCATAAATTAAAGTTATACTGCCTTTATCTGCATAGACATGGCATCTTCTAAAAGTATATTATAAACAGTAACTAAAGCTCTATTGCAAGAAAAATATTCATGCAATATTTGATAAATATTTAAGCGAGTAATGAAATGAACGGTGAGCGAATATTTACTGGTTGTATGCCAGCGCTAATGACTCCATGTAATGAATTTGGGCAGCCCAATTTTACGAGCTTAGTAGCGACTGCTAAGGATTTAATTCAGCAAGGAATGAGTTCTGTGGTTTATTGTGGCTCTATGGGCGACTGGCCTCTTCTTAGCATTGAGCAAAGGAAGCTAGGAGTTACTAAGTTAGTTAATGCAGGTATTTCGGTTATTGTTGGTACGGGGGCTCAGAATACCGCTAATGCGGTTGAGCTTGCACAGCATGCTCAAAATATAGGCGCTAAAGGTTTAATGGTGATTCCACGATTACTTTCTAGAACTACGGTTGTTTCCGCTCAATTTAGTCACTTCTCGGCTATTCTTAAAGCTGCTAATGAGTTACCGAGTGTTATTTACAACAGCCCATATTATGGTTATGAAACAAAGTCTGATTTATTTTTTAAGTTGCGTAAAGCTCATCCTAATTTAGTAGGTTTTAAAGAATTTGGAGGTGCTGCAGCAATGACCTATGCAGCTGAAAATATTACTTCAGGTGACCCTGATTTATCTTTGATGGTGGGAGTTGATACTCAAGTGTTGCACGGATTTGTTAGGTGTGGTGCTGATGGGGCAATTACCGGTGTTGGTAATGCTTTACCTAAAGAGATTCTATATTTTGCTGCTTTATGCCATAGGGCGAGAGAAGGCGACGCTCAAGCACTAGGATTTGCAAATGAGTTAAGTGATGCCTTAAGTATTTTATCAAAGTTCGACGAAGAGCCAGATTTAGTATTGTACTATAAACGCTTAATGGTATTAGAGGGCCACAAAGAGTACCAGTATCAGCTTAATAGTTTTGATAATTTAACGGTTAGCCAACAATCTTTTGTTGATTCCGAATGGAAACGTTTTCGAAACTGGTGGAAACAATGGGGTGGTAAAAATTATTTAGGAGACTAAATCGTGCGAGTTATTGATTCTCATACTGCAGGTGAACCAACAAGAGTAATTGTTGAAGGTGGTCCTGATTTGGGTAATGGTTCTTTACCAGAGCGGTTAGCGCTTATGAAAGAGAATTATGATCATATCCGTAAGAGTATTATTTTAGAACCAAGAGGTTCAGATGTCCTTGTAGGTGCTTTGCTTTGCCCAGCAACGAACCCAAAATGTTCGACAGGGGTTATATTTTTTAATAACTCTGGTTACTTAGGTATGTGTGGTCATGGGACTATTGGTGTTGCAGTAACCTTAGCTCATTTAGGTTTGGTTTCTGAATCCGAAATAAAAATTGAAACTCCTGTAGGAGTAGTTACCGTCAAGATGCTTGATAAAAATACGGTCAGTGTTGAAAATGTAGAAAGCCACCTTTATCGAGAAAATGTTTCTGTTCAAATTGATGAATTAGGGACTGTGACAGGTGATGTTGCCTGGGGTGGAAATTGGTTTTTCCTCGCTCATCAAACGCCAGTAGCTATTAATTTGGAAAATGAGCCGCAACTTCGTCGTTATGCCAAAATGATTAAGCTAGAGTTGAATAGAAATAATATAACCGGACAGGGTGGTGCAGAAATTGATCACATTGAATTCTTTAGCACTGCTGAGCGCGAAGGAGCTAATAGTAAGAATTATGTTTTGTGCCCAGGCGATGCTTATGACCGTTCGCCGTGTGGAACTGGGACAAGCGCTAAGTTAGCTGCGCTTGCAGCAAAAGGCTTACTGGCTGAAAATGAAACTTGGGTTCAAGATAGTATTATCAATAGTCGTTTTGAAGCAAAGTATCGACGCACTGATGATGGTAAAATTATTCCAACCATAATAGGCAAAGCTTATATTTCCGCTGAATCTACTTTGATATTTGATCCTAAAGACCCTTTCAAGTTTGGTATTTAATTAATGGATGGCTCGAATCTATTCAAGTCTACAGATATTGCTATCGTTGGTGCCGGCATCATAGGCCTTGCTTGCGCCCATTATTTAGTAGAAGAAGGCTATTCTGTAACAATAATTGATCAGGGTAAAATTGGCGCGGCTTGTTCTTATGGAAATTGTGGCTATATTTGTCCTAGTCATCTATTGCCATTAACTGAACCAGGTATGGTTTGGACTGGGATTAAGTCTTTATTTAATCCTAAATCTGCTTTTCGAATTAAACCGCAACTTAGACCTTCATTTTACTTTTGGCTCCTACAATTTGCCCGGCGCTGTAATCATGGTGATATGATAAAAGCAGCAAAAAGTCTAAACCAAATTTTAGAATTTTCACGGCAAGAATATTCTAATTTATTTTCAAACTATCCGATTGATGCTCAGTGGAAAGAAACAGGTTTACTTTACGTATTTCAGACTAAACGAGGCTTAAACGAGTTTAGGCATACGGATCGATTATTAACTGATGAGTTTAATCATTCAGCTCAATTTCTAACTACAGAAGACTTAATTGAATTTGATTCAAGTTATAAAAAAGATTTAGCTGGGGCTTTTTTATATAAAGATGATGCATCAGTAAAACCTGATGCAATGACGGCTAGCTGGACTCAGTTGTTACAACAAAAAGGCGTAAAATTCATTGAGCATTGCCGTTTAGATTCAATAAATAAAAGCAATGGAAGAGTTAGACTTTTAAAAACGTCTCTTGGCTCGATAAATGCAGAGCAGTTTGTTTTTGCCACAGGGGCTTGGAGCAGAGGTTTATCTAAAGAGTTAGAAATAAGTTTACCGGTAGAGCCTGCTAAAGGTTACTCGGTAACCATTCCAAGACCCGAACATTGCCCCAGTGTCCCAGTTTTATTTCCAGAACATAGAGTAGGGTTAACACCATTCGATAATCATTTAAGGCTTGGTTCTATGATGGAGTTTTCTGGCTTTAACACAAAGATACCAAAACATAGAGTAAAGCAGCTTTTTAATGCTTCTAAACCTTATTTAAATGTATCGATTCAAGAAAGTTATGATGAACCTTGGACTGGTTGGCGCCCTATGACTTGGGATAGTTTGCCAATAATAGGTCGAACTTCGAAGCTAGACAATGTGTTATTAGCCACAGGACATAACATGCTAGGCATGACATTAGCACCGGCAACTGGAAAATTAATTGCGCAGCTAATACAAGGGAAGGAAACTTCAATTGACGTTAAACCTTATCGACCTACAAGGTTTTAAAATAAAAAAAGCCTGCATATAGCAGGCTTTTTTTAGGCCGAGATATTAGTCTTTCTTTAATAGATCTCTAATTTCTGAAAGAAGGACTTCTTCACTAGAAGGCTTTGGTGGCTCAGCTGGAGCTTCTTCTTCTTTCTTCTTCATTGAGTTCATTGCTTTAACCATCATGAAAATTGCGAATGCAATGATCAAGAAATCAAGAGCTGTTTGTATAAAGTTACCATAGTTTAAAGTAACTGCTGGAGTATCTCCGGCAGCTTCTTGAACGGTATAAGCTAAGTCTTTAAAATCAACACCGCCTAAAAGAACGCCCAAAGGTGGCATCAAAACATCATTTACGAAAGAACTTACGATTTTACCGAAAGCACCGCCAATGATGATACCCACAGCCATATCCATCACGTTGCCTTTCATTGCAAACTCTTTAAACTCACTCATCATACCCATTGTGATAATCCCCTAATTGTTAAATTGAAAATGCTAACTAGCAAACTAATTATGAATAAAAAGCTTGAAAAATCAAGGAACTAACAATGGTTTGAATAAATTTAACATTCTACTTTTTCAATAAGATATCCGTGGAACATTGTGATACCATTATTCTCATTTAGGGTAGTAGGATGTAAATATGAAATCAGGTCACCAATGGATCGCTGAATACAGTGAAAGCCATAGGAATCCAACTAATAAACTCATTCATTGGGTTTGTGTTCCGGTTATCGTATGGACGGTTATTGCATTGTTATGGTCAATTCCAGTTCCAGAGTTTATGCAAATGAATCCTTGGTTAAACTGGGCTAGCCTTTTTATGTTACTAGCGATGTTTTTCTATTTTACTTTTGGCTTCAAGATATTTTTTGCCATGTTATTAATGGCAGTGGGTATGCTTTGGTTTACTGCGTGGTTATCGCAAGCAACGACCATTCCTGTGTGGCAAATTGCTGTTGTGGCTTTTATCATTGCTTGGGTAGGCCAGTTCATAGGTCATCATATCGAAGGTAAGAAACCTTCATTTATGAAAGATGTACAGTTTTTGTTAGTGGGGCCGGCTTGGGAAATTAACTACCTGTTTAGAAAAATCGGATTTATTAAATAACTATAAATAATTGAGTTTGGGAGAGTTTAATGGCAATTTCAGAAACTACTGAGAAAGTAGCTTTTATCCAATCAGACGCGGTCGCATTTGGCGTGATCATGGCTGTGCTAGGTTTAATCTTTTTTACCTCCAGTCGTAAGCAAGGCTTTTGGCATAGCTTTTATAAGCATATTCCAGCCTTATTGCTGTGCTATTTTGTGCCAGGTTTGTTAAATACTTTAGGCTTCTTCGATAAAGGTTCTGCCGATAATATTTACTACATAGCTTCTCGTTATTTATTACCTGCCAGTTTGTTTTTACTGACCTTAAGTATTGATTTTGAAAAAATCATCGGTCTGGGTTGGCGTGCAGTGGCCATGTTCTTCGCTGGAACTGTCGGTGTCATTATTGGTGGACCTTTGGCCGTGTTAATCTTTGCCATGGTGGCCCCTGAATGGGTTGGGATAACTGATGGCGTCGTTCCTAAAGGTGAAGAAATTTGGGCTGGACTTGCAACTGTTGCCGGTAGTTGGATTGGTGGTGGTGCTAACCAAGCGTCTATGCAAGTTCTTTATGATGTTAGTGATACCTTGTTTGGGACTATGGCCGTAATGGATGTTTTGGTAGCAGAAATTTGGATGGTAATTTTACTATTTTTAATTAAAAAGTCTGATTCTGTTGATCGTTGGCTAAAAGCAGATAACTCTGCTATTGAAGAGTTGAAAGTTACAGTAGAGAAATACACTAAAGAAAACGAACGTATCCCTAATTTAAACGATTTTATGATGATTTTAGGTTTGGGTTTTGCGATCGTAGCTTTAGGCCACTTAATTGGTAATTGGGCTCCTGGCGTGATTCTAGCATCTGTAGAAGAAGGTGGGACAGCGTATACAGTCTTTAAAAATGTGGGCTTTGGCAGCCATTTCTTTTGGATGATTATTACTGCGACCATTGCAGCTTTAATATTGTCACGGACCAAAGTTCGGGAAATGGACCATGCTGGCTCATCGAAAATTGGCTCCGTATTTATATATGTTTTAGTAGCAGCCATTGGTATGAAAATGGATTTAACTAAAATATTTGAACATTACCAAGTGTTCTTTATAGGTATTGTATGGATGATTATCCACGTGGCGATTTTGTTTATTGTGGCTAAGTTGATTCGAGCACCATACTTTTTTGTAGCGGTTGGCTCTAAAGCTAATATTGGAGGTGCAGCTTCTGCACCAGTGGTTGCTTCGGCATTCCACCCATCATTAGCCCCTGTAGGTGTTCTACTAGCCATTTTAGGTTATGCGGTTGGCTCGGTTGGAGCCATATTAACAGCGATTATGATGAGAGCTGTTGTAGGCGGGTAGCTTGAACTAGAGTAAGTAATAAAAAAGCGGCTATTGCCGCTTTTTTATTTAGATTTTTATGAGCTTTTAATTCACGCCTGAGGCAAAAAGTTCTCAGCTAGCATACAGCGCGCACTACCACCACCAACTGATTCAATAGTATCAATTGGACAAGGAACTAACTTACCATGCAGTTTAAGTAAGTTTTTTTGCTCCTTACTAAAGCCGTGATACGCCGAATCTGACATCACTATCAGTAACTCACCGCGTAGGTTGCGTAGCTGTAAAATATTGGCACAAAAACTTTTTTCGGTTTGTTCAAGGCTTAACTCAATAATCTGTTTATGGTGGGCTTTTAGGCTACCGATAACTTTGTCACGATCAGACTCCGTAATGGCATCCACACAAATGGCGGCGAACCCTTCACCAATACTTAACATGACGTTGGTATGATAAAAAGGTTTTCCATTGGAGCTTTTACTCTCAAAACTTATCGCTTGATAACCATTATCTTTCGCGTACTGTTCAAAAATATTTTTTTCACACCGATCAGAAATAGCGGCATAAGCAATCTTATTTTTGTGGTCGAAAATAATCGAGCCAGTACCCTCTAAAATCTGTTGAGAGTCAGATATATTTGTAAGCTCTTTTTGTTGATACCCACTTTTGTTAGCTAAAGCTATAAGCTCACTAGGTCTAACTTCTGCTTTACGATTTTCCGTCTTCATCGGAAATAAAGTAATTTGTCCCAACTCGTCGGTAGAAAACCAATTATTCGGGAAAACCGCGTCAGGTAGTTCAGGCAAATCTTGTGTTTTATTCAATACTAAAACTTCAACAAAGTTATCTCTAAGAATATTAACCATTTGGTTAAACTCAGCCATAGCATCTTCTTTGAGCATTAATGGATCAATTTTAGGTCGATTTTGAAATTCGTTATCGGCTCCAGTTTGCTCATTAAAACAAAAATCGGTTGGTGGAACCATAAATACAGAGTGGGTGGTATGACGCATAGTGTTTTCAATTAATAGTTTTAGGCAAGATAAAAAAAAGGCTTGCAAGTTGCAAGCCGTATTTATTAGCAATATCTGGACATAAAACCAAATGGGGGTAGGTATAACAATGCCAGTTTCGCTAATTAAGGAGTCAATCTATGAAAAAACTCTAACTAACTACAAAACATCCATGTAAAACATGAAAACCAAACTAACAAGTTCAAATCTTTAAAAAGTTATTAAATCGATTAAAAAACTTAATAAAACATTTGATCTTTAAGGTTAAACTTTGCCAAAATGAACTCACTTCACAGTTCTTTGGACTTTAGCAAGGAGCATGAAGCTTTTCTTAAACCTTTGTTATACAATGGTATTTAGAAAAGATTAATTGCTGCACCTCAACTGTAGTGCAAATTTTAATCACTTGTTTGACCAGTTTCAAACGATAAATTTTAATGCGAAGCATTAAAAAAACTAATCGCTGGTTATTGCTAGGAGCAAAGATGCCAAGAAAGTTACCACCACTCAATAGCTTACGAGCTTTCGAAGTCGCTGCGAGACATTTAAGTTTTACTAAAGCAGCGGAAGAGTTATTTGTCACTCAAGCTGCCATCAGCCACCAAATTAAATCTTTAGAGGATTTTTTGGGTATTCAATTGTTTATTAGACGTAATCGTAAACTCTTATTAACCGATGAAGGTCAGTTGTATTGGCCCAAAATTCGCGATGTGTTTGAAAAACTTATCAATGCCACTGAGCAGGTGAAAGCAAAAGGTGCGACAGGATCCTTGACTGTAAGCGTGATACCTACTTTTGCCACTTTATGGCTGGTGCCAAGATTGGCTGAGTTTAATGAGTTGTACCCTGATATTGATGTACGTATTAAAGCTTCTGATACAGAAGTTGATTTTGTCAGAGAAGATGTTGATGTAGCTGTTTATTATGGCAAAGGTGATTACGATAATTTAATTTCCGATCGCTTATTTGAGGAGCATTTAATGCCAGTGTGCTCGCCACAATTGTTGGACAAAAAGCCAGTGGAGAAGCCAGAAGATTTAAAAAATCATACCTTGCTGCACGATATATCTACCGATGAATGGCGAAGCTGGTTAAAGCATGCGCAAGTTGATGGTGTTGATTTAGCGCATGGGACTGTTTTCAGTCACTCGGGAATGGTATTGCAGGCTGCTCGTCACGGACAAGGCATCGCCATGGGACATAGCGTTTTATCTCAGATGGATTTAGAATCAGGGCGCTTAGTGGCTCCTTTTGATATTATTCTAGATAGTGGTTACTCCTACGATTTGGTCTGCCCTGAAAACTCTCATGATCGACCTAAGATTGTTGCTTTCAGAGAATGGCTCTTATCGAAAGTTAACGATGATTCTGAAGACGAAATTTTCTTTTGATAATGCATAAAAAGTAGCTAAAGACAAAAAAGGCTGACTTCCAACGGAGTCAGCCTTTTTCTTTATGTTTTATAATTTATGCGTCGGTATCGAAATAGTCACGAGTGCCATGGGCTTCAATGGCTTCACCAATACGGCGCATTGCGACAGTGTAAGCGGCATTTCTCATGCTGCGATTTTCAGCTTTAGCAAGCTCCCAAATTTGATTGAATGCCTTAGACATGATCTTACCAAGACGTTCGTGGACATCAGTCAACTCCCAGGCATAGCCAGAGCGGTTTTGCACCCACTCAAAGTAGGAAACCGTCACACCACCAGCATTTGCCAAGACATCAGGGATCACGTGGATGCCTTTCTCATGTAGCACGTCGTCCACATCGGATAAGACAGGTCCATTAGCAACTTCAACGATATAGCTAGCTTTGATATTATCAATATTATGACTTCCAATAACGCCATCTAATGCCGCAGGTATTAAAATGTCCACATCCAGCTCGAGTAACTCTTCGTTGGAAATTGGTTGATGCTCTACCTGCTCGCAAACTGAATGATTGCAATAAACGGCCCGAACTTGACGTGAACGTTGTTTTTCTTCATAGATACTGGGTACATCGAATCCGTTCTTAGAGTGGATACCACCCTTAGAGTCACTGATAGCAACGATCTTATAACCACGCTCATGCAATAAACGTGCAGCATGGTAACCGCCATTACCAAAACCTTGAACCGCAACGGTAATATCTGAGGGTTGCCAACTATGTTTAGTTTCAAGCTCTAAAATACAAAGGTAAGCACCGCGGCCGGTGGCATCATCACGACCTAAACTACCACCTAAACTAATAGGTTTACCGGTAATGACTCCTGGCGCTTTCTTACGGGTAATGGCTTCATACTCGTCCATCATCCAACCCATAATTCGTTCATTGGTATAGACGTCAGGTGCAGGTATATCTCTTTCAGGACTGATGACATCAGCCATTTGGCGAACATATGAACGTGATAAACGCTCAAGCTCCATGCGAGATAGCTTTTTTGGATCCACCGTTACGCCACCTTTACCGCCACCATAGGGTAGACCAACTACGGCACATTTGATGCTCATCCATAATGCCAGAGCTTGAACCTCGGCTAAGTTCACATCTGGATGAAAACGGATACCACCTTTGGTTGGGCCTAGCGCATTGTTATAACGGCAACGATAACCGGTAAAATATTCCGTAGAGCCATCGTCCATACGAACAGGTAGCGACGCTGTCATGGTGCGCATTGGATGCATTAAAGCATTAATTACTTCTTTGCTGACGTTAGCACTTTCACCGATGTTTTTGACTCTGGTAAGTGCATCTTGAAAAATGGTATCTGACATAGTTTGTCCTTATTATTCTTAAAAAGCGCAGCTTTTATATCATGGCTGGGATTCTTTATAAAAGAAATTAGAAGTGGTCGGAGCTATAGAATTAGGTTATAAATAATCATGATTTAGTGACGATATTATTTATGACATTTACTAACAAAACAGTTTGGATTACAGGGGCTTCTTCTGGCATTGGTGAGGCCTTGGCATACGAGTTTGCCAAACTGGGCGCGAAACTTATTTTATCGGCTAGGCGTGAAAAAGAGTTAGGTAGAGTGAGAGAGGCTTGTGAAAATAGCGAGCAACATATCATTGTACCTTTAGATCTTGCTGTAAATACCGAATTTCAAAATTTGGTTGACTCAGTGGTTTCGAACGTTGGAAAGATAGACTTATTAATTAACAATGCAGGTTTAAGCCAAAGAGCGCCAGTGCTTGATACACAACTATCGGTTCATCGTCGCTTGATGGAAATAAATTATTTGGGAACCGTTGCTTTAAGCCAAGCTTTGTTGCCACATTTAGTGGCTAATAAATCTGGCGGAATTGTTACTGTGAGTAGCTTAGTTGGAAAGTTTACTACGCCATTGCGCTCTGCTTATTCAGCTTCCAAGCATGCGATTACTGCCTATATGGATAGTTTACGCGCAGAGCTTTCCGGTACAGGTGTTCAATTTATGACGGTCTACCCTGGCTTTATTAAAACCAATATTACATACAAAGCTTTGTTAGCGGATGGTTCTGAGCAAAATAAGATGGATGATGCGCAAAACAATGGAATGGATGCCAGCGTTTGCGCTAAGAAAATCATTAAAGCTTATCTCGCAAAAAAAGATGAAGCCTTTATTGGCGGTAAAGAAACCTATGCGGTTTACATCAAGCGTTTCTTGCCGAAAATATTTGCTCGAATGATAAGAAAAGCAAAAGTTACTTAAGGCTGTAAACAGAAGATTACTGAGTTACATCAACTAATAAAAAAGCACCAAGAGGTGCTTTTTTATTGAGGAAATTTGTATAGAGTTTATTGACGATCTTTATCTCTAATCGCTTTAAATTCAGTGCCTTTATACCAATTTGGATAATTGTTATCGGTGCTTAAAAGATAACCTGCTTCAAATAAGATTTTTACATCTTGCATAGCCGCATTCCAAGCCCAGCCTTCTTGATATTCGTCACATAGCTGGTGGTAGCATTTTCCGCGTAAAGCATTCCATTTTTCTGCCATAGCTTTGTCTTCTTCTACAAAGTCAGAACCACCGCCTGCAAAAATTGCTGGAACGCCTTTTTTAGCTAAACTGAAATGATCAGAACGATAATAACCACCGCGACTTGGATCGGCTTCTACTTTAGTCACTCGATTTTGACGTTTAGCGGCTTTTGTTACGTATTGCTCGAGTTCTGATTTACCAAAACCAACCACAGTGAGATCATTGACTCGGCCGCTAACATTCATACTATCGATATTGAAGGCACCAACAATATTTTTAGTCGTAACAGTAGGGTTAGCAGCGAAATATTTTGAACCCAATAAGCCTTGTTCTTCAGCAGTAATCGCCATAAAGGTTACTGAGCGCTTAGGCTTAATGTTCACTTTATTAAAGGCTTTGGCAATACTAATAATACCAGAGATACCTGTGGCATTATCAATCGCGCCATTGAAAATTTGATCGCCTTCAAAGTGCGCTTTTAAACCTAAATGATCCCAATGTCCCATATAGATCACATGTTCTTCAGGTTTCTCGGAGCCTTTTAAAGTTGCGATAACATTGGCTGATTGAGAACGCTTGATACTATTAGTAAAGGCGACTGAAGCTGTTTGATCTAAAGTCACCGGTTGGAATTCTCGGGTAAGAGCTTTAGCTTGCTCTTTCTCAAAATCTAATCCAGAACGCTTAAATAAGGCTTTAGCCTTGTCTAGAGTGATCCAAGCTTCTACGTCTGGCTTTGGTTCATCGCCAGCATCAGCTAGTTGATATTGTGCGCCTGACCAGCTATTTGAAACCACGCCCCAGCCATAAGATGCTGGCGCTGTATCGTGTACAATGATTGCGCCAGCTGCGCCTTGACGACCAGCTTCTTCATATTTATAAGTCCAGCGTCCATAGTAAGTCATGGTACGCCCTTGGAATAACTCAGGATCTTCGGTCATAAAGCCTGGGTCATTGACTAAGATAACCGCAGTTTTACCTTTCATATCGATGCCAGCATAATCATTCCAACCATACTCAGGTGCAACCACACCGTAACCAACAAAGACTAACTCAGAATCTTTCAGTTCTGCTCTTTCAACAGATTTAGAGGTGCCGGCAACAAACTCATCGAAATATTTTAATTTCTCATCTCCGAGCGTTAATTCCATATTGGCATCAGCTTCAATGCTAATAAGAGGAACTTGCTGCAAATAACTATCGCCATTACCTGGCATTAGGCCAGCATTTTTAAACTGTTCAGTAATAAAGTCAGTGGTTTTTTTGCCGCCTTCAGTAGCGGGCTCACGACCAGTAAAGTCATCGGAAGCTAAAATTTTGACGTTAGCTTTGTAAAAATCCAAGTCAAAGCTGTTATAGACTTCTTCGAAGTTACTTTTCACAACTGTATTAGTCGTTTTTTGTATCTTGTCTTGATCTGAATTGGTTTCAGCTTTTGTAGGCATTGCCTCAGGCTTTACTTCTGGTTTCTCTGCTTTTTCACAGGCAGCCAATAAACTAAAGCTTAAGAGCAAAGCTAAGCTGTTAGTAATAGTTTTCTTAGACATAATTAACTCTAGGGTTAAGTGGTAATTTAGAGGCTTATCTTACTGAGGAGTACAAAAAATCTCAAACCGTTTGTGGCCTCGATATAGGTCTCTTGATAACGCTTGACATCATCTATCTGCCAAGTAAGCTAAATGCTTGATTATACGCCCCTTGTCCCACTTTAAAGCAAAAGAGAGTCCCAATGATTTATTGCCGAATTGCTATGCTTGTCGCTGTTAGTATCACATCTGTTCCTTATGGTCTTATAGCTGATACTTCGGTTACAAAAGATCTTGTCACCAAAACCATTAGTAAGCCTTTAACACTTGAGCAAGTGATGGCAGATCCAGATTGGATAGGTAATGCTCCAAGTAATCCTTATTTTAGTGATGATGGTAAAACTATTTACTATCAGCAAAAAGAGACTGGTTCAATCAACAGGCACACGTGGCAAGTTAATTTAGACGACAAATCCACGCGTAAAGTAGTCGATAAAGAACTGATAAAACTGGATCAGGGCAGAGCAGTTTATAACTCCAACAATAGCTTAAAAGCATTTAGTAGTCAGGGTGATATATGGGTTAAGTATTTATCCAGTGGCGATTATCGTCAATTGACCAGAACCAATGCGATTGAGTCTCGTCCGCAATTTATTGGTAATGATGTTGTTGCTTTTTACTTGAATAGTGACCTTTACTCGATTGATTTAAATACCGGTCTTATTAGTCAAGTTGCCCAATTTAAATTGAGCGATGACCCTGACATTAAGAAAACCGATGACTATTTAAGCAAGCAACAAACGCGTTATTTTGATTATATTCAAAAACAGCAAAAAAATGCTGAAGATAGAAAGCAAAGACAAGAGCAGTTACAAGCGGCCACAGATCTTGAGGCTAATAAGCCTTGGTATTTGGGTTCTAAAGTAGAAATTAGCACTACTTCATTATCGCCGGACGGTCGTTATCTTTTATTGGGAACTTATGCAAAAACCAAGCAACTAGGCAAGCCCGATAATATGCCGCGCTTCGTCACTGAAGATGGCTATGTAAAAAATAATAAGGTTCGCCCGTTAGTAGGAACTTATCAGCCGCGAAACGAATCTTTATATTTATTGGATCTCGTTAATCATAGCAAAACACCAATCGACTTATCGGATTTAGAAACTATCGATGAAGATCCGTTAGCGGATATTAAACGTTTAACAGCCAAAAGAAATGGTAAAGAGTATCAACCTCGAAAAGGTGAGCGAGGCACCGCAATTTTCAAGTGGAATGCCACTGGCGGTATCGATTGGTCAGAGGACGCTTCTAAGGTTGCCTTTATGTTGTATTCCGATGATAACAAAGATCGTTGGATTGCGAGTTTAGAAGTTAAAAATCAAAAGTTAAAGAGTATCCATCATCTGCGAGATGGTGCTTGGGTTAATGATTGGGATTTTAATGATTTTGGCTGGCTGACGGATAATGAAACTCTGTATTACACTTCCGAAGAAACCGGCTACAGCCATTTATATTTAAGTAAAGGGCGAAAAACATCGGCTCTGACCAAAGGTCGTTATATCGTTAATAATGTGCGCTTATCGGCTGCTGGTAACTATCTTTATTATCGAGCTAATAAAAAACATCCGGGCATTTATGAAATTTATCGGGTTACTTTAAGTGATAATTCAACAGAAGCAGTTACCGACCTAGGCGGCTTGAACAGTTTCAATTTAGCCAACGATGGAGAGCAATTAGTAGTGAGCCATTCAACGGCGACTATGCCTACAGAGCTTTATCATGTTTCGTTAAAAGAGAATAAAACTATAACTCAATTGACCAATACCGTTTCTGAAAAATTTAAGGAAATGGATTGGGTGACGCCAGAATTTATCGAAGTGCCATCGAGCCAAGTGGATCAGCCTATTTATTCTAGACTCTACAAACCAAAAGATTTTGATGCGACTAAAGCAGACAAATATCCTGCTGTAATATTTATCCATGGTGCCGGTTATCTGCAAAACGCACACCAGGGCTGGTCAGGGTACTTTAGAGAGTTTATGTTCCATACCTTTTTAACCCAACAAGGCTATATCGTTTTAGATATGGATTATCGTGCTTCAAAGGGTTATGGCAGAGATTGGCGAACCGCTATTTATCGCCAAATGGGCACACCAGAAGTTATAGATTTACGTGATGGTGCGGATTGGCTGGCGGCCAATACTAATGTTAATAGAGATAAAGTGGGTATCTATGGAGGTTCCTATGGCGGTTTCTTAACCTTTATGGCTTTATTTACTGAGCCGGAAGCTTTTGCTGCCGGAGCCTCATTAAGACCAGTGACCGATTGGGCGCATTACAATCATGGTTACACTTCAAATATTCTCAATACTCCTGAAATCGACCCGGAAGCCTTTGAGAACAGCTCACCGATTGAGTTTGCAGAAGGCTTAAATAAACCTTTATTAATTGCTCATGGCATGGTTGATGATAATGTATTTTTTAAAGATACAGTTCGGCTAGTGCAGCGCTTGATTGAACTGGAGAAAACCCAATACTTTGAAACGGCAATTTATCCTATCGAGCCCCATGGCTTTACCGAGCCATCGAGCTGGCTAGATGAGTACAAGCGTATTTACTATTTGTTTGAAGAACACTTAAAGTAATGAATATATTTTAAATAAAAAAAGAGGAGCTAAGCTCCTCTTTTTTTATAACAAGTTATGAGTAAAAGCTTACTCTTCACCGATAAAAATATCACGGTATGCGTGGTAAGTGGTGCCTGCCCAGAAACCAACCGCCAATAACGCCAATGGGATCATAATAATAAACATTAAAACTAAAGCCATTGTTTGTGAGATAAATCCAATAATACCCATTAGTAATGCAAAAATAATACCTACGGCAATACCTAAGACTATTAGCATTAATAAGAATACAACGACGGCTCCAATATTTTTAGTTGCGCCTTTAAAACCAAGTTTTAAAGCTTGCATTGCAGAAATACCATGAAGACCGATTAAAGTTGGTGGGAACCATAAAGCAAGTAAGAAAATAACACCTGCAATAAGTCCTAATGGAATTAGTAAAATGAATTTCCCCATCATTGATGAAATAACTGCAGGGTCAGGATCATCTCCAGACATCATGAGAGTGATGAAGTCAAACCCTACAAAAGCAAACATCAACATAAATAGAGCGATATAGACAACAATGGTAATCAAGCCAAACAAGAATAACTGGCTGGATTGAGGTAAGGAGAAGCCTGCAAACAACTGTCCAATTTCGAGCTTTTCACCGGTATAAACTCTATGCGCACCTAATGCTAAACCAGCAGCAAATACTGGAGCCAATAAAGTTGGCACAATCATATTGATAATAGGAATAAAGTTCAGCACTAAAGAAATAATGACGTAAACCAGGCCTATTAACATCCACATGCCAATTTGAGGCTTTAAGGTATTACTAATGCCTTTTTCAAGCCATGTAAAGCCGCGGCCAATAGGAACCGTATTAGGGGTTGCTAGTAGTTCACCTTCATTTTCAGGCGTTTGAATATCTGCTTCTGGCGCTTGATAGGGGTTATTATCTTGTTCATTCATCGTCTTTATCCTTCTATCTTTTGTTGTAATCTAATAGTTATACTCGTTTAATTTATACAATGCTGTTGGCTTCGTCAAAATCTAAGCGAGGACTTCTTGGAAATAAGTCTTTTTCGGTGCCATAACCGAGGTTGCATAAAAAGTTAACTTTAGTGCTGGTTCCGGCAAAGAAAGTCTCATTTATCTTTTTCGGGCTAAAGCCTGACATGGGACCACAATCCAGGCCTAATGCTCTAGCAGCCATGATAAAATAGCCGCCTTGTAAGCTCGAATTTCGAAAGGCAGTGGATTCAATGAATTTCTCTTTACCAACAAACCAGCTTTTTGCATCTGTATGCGGGAACAGTTGCGGCAGCTTCTCATAAAACTGCATATCCATACCAATAATGGCACATACTGGTGCTGTCATAGTTTTTTCAACATTGCCCTCCATCAGGCAGTCTTTTAATTTGGCTTTGGCTTCTTCGCTTTTAACGTAAACCACACGCATTGGACAACAGTTAGCTGATGTTGGCCCCATTTTTACGAGCTCATCCAGTTGTTTAATTAGATCATCAGAAACGGCTTCTTGGTTCCACGAATTATAGGTTCTAGCATTGTTAAAGAGGGTGTCTAGTGCTTCTTGCGATACAGGTTTGCTCATTTAATACCTAGCGCTGTAAAAAATTATTAATGGACTATCTTGTATAATTTTTTTATTCGACGCAAGCGAAACTACTTGATGCGTAGAAGCGAACAGGATAATTTATAACCATTCCTCAAAATCTCAGGTTTTAGAATTGCAGTTTTTTCGACTAGTTTTTATTTGTGGTAGCTTAATGATAGTTTTGGGTTGTTCCAGCCGCCAAGCATTTCAAAGTCAGAGCAATACTAAAGAGGATTCACAATGGTGGCAATGCAAGCCGCAAACCGATCGGGAATGGCATTGTGCTGAAGGGGATAAAGAGTTTGTTAGCTTCAATGCCCAAAAGAATGTGACTCCGTCTAAGTCTACTCTACAAACAAATAATCAAGCGACACTAATCGAGCAACAAGTAGCAGAAAATTCCGGCAAGGATATTCTTGATAATAGCTCGCAAGACACTCACAGCCAAGACGCAACTAGTAACAATGACAATACTGTTGAGGAAGAGCCGCAAATAACGACTAAGTTAACTTTGGGAGACGAAACAGCGGTTCCAAACAGCCAGATTAGTAATAAAGAACTCGATAGTAATAAGCTGTTAGGTGCTTGGACTATTCAGTTAGGGGCATTTAGGCAAGAAAACCAAGCCAATGACCTTTCAGCTAAAGTTAAAGGTTCTTTAGTTTCTGAAAAATTTGTTAAAGGGCAGGCTTGGTACAGAGTTAATTATGGAAGCTTTGTCAATGCCAGTGAAGCTAATAAAGCTGCGTCTAGTTTGAAACAGCTTTATCCCTTGATAAATACTTGGGTTCGCAAAAACTAGCGATTAACAAACCCTGCAATATCTTCAGCCAATGACTTTTTTGGCTTTTCGATAATTCTGCCTAATTCTTTATTCTGATTATCATCACTAGTATCACTTTTGATAATAATAGTTGGGGTAAATTTGACCCCATCTTTTTGCTGGCGATTCAAAGGTTCCTGTTTACTGATGTCGAGCGCAATTAATTGGTGACTAATATTGGCGTTGTCAGCGGAGGCTAACAATTCTAGTAACTCAGGCACCTCACGCTTACTATCGTGGCACCATAAACCAAAGTAGGTGGTGATAGTAATGGGTTTATCGATAGCTTTTATAAGTGCTATATCTTTAGCATTGAGCTTAATATCGTGGTGAGCAAAAAACTTCTTGTTGGCCTTTAATTCATCAGTAGTGATGTCGCCAACGGCAAAGTTCTGGCTGGACTTAACACTATGCTTTTGTTCATCAGCGGTAGCGCAGGCAACCAAGTTGAAGGAAACTAAAAGCGATACGAGTAAAAGGTTTTTCATGGTTATTCCTGTCTTATAAAATCTAAACTGGCTGAATTCACGCAATATCTTACACCAGTTTCGGTTGGACCATCATCAAAAACATGACCAAGGTGAGAGCCACATTGGGCGCACAATATTTCAGTACGGTGCATGCCATGGGATATATCATCGCGATAAGCGATGGCTTTATTATTTATAGCTTTATCAAAACTTGGCCAACCGCAACCTGAGTCGAATTTTCCTTTATCATCAAATAAAACCGAATCACAACAAGCACATAAATAATCGCCTGTATCATGATGTTGGTTATATGTTCCAGTAAAAGGACGCTCTGTTCCTGCGTTTTGAGTGATGCTGTATTGTAACTGATCGAAAGTTTTAGCTTTGGCAATGCCTTGAGTTTTTAAAGGAGGGTAGCTGATATGAAAATCACTCCACAGTCGCCAATTATGAGAGGCGTTAAACTCATGGCGAGTCATTAGATCCAATAAATAGCCATTGATGGAATTAATTTCAGTTGGCTGATTATTTTGAACGTCTTGCAGCATGGAGTTGTAGTTATCAGCGGTTTTTTCTAACACCTCAAAGATAATTTGTTTAAGGCTAGTTGCAAAGTCCAGCTGCATGGATTTTGCGAATTGGCTATTTTCATTGATTAAAGCCAATAATCGCGGCTGGTATTTATCGGCAAGCAAATCACCATTTTTGCACTGATAAATAGCGGCTAATGGATTAATAACTGAGTTAATTAAGAGCTTTTTCAATAAAGTGGTTTCAATGGAATTGCTCCACTCGACATTTAAACTGGCGCTTTTAAAGTCAGCCAGCCAGTAAGGTTTTGGTGAACTGTTAAGAGAGCCTATTTGAACACTGCCTTTACCAGCGTAGGTAATTGAGTGCGCTGAGTTTTTAAAGGCGCCATGGGTATTGCTGGCAAAAAAGATATTGGTTTCTGGCACAAATTGTTGAGCAATGAGCTCATGCCCCATACCGTTTTGAAATAATATTAACTGACTATTATCATCAAGCCTATGTTTGATACTCGCCAGCGCTTCATGCAGTTGAGGCGATTTAACACAAACAGCTATTAAAGATAAGGTGTCAGTGTCTGAGACTTGGCTAGTGGCAATACTTCTCGTTTCGCTACTATCAAGAGTATTTATTAGCCACTTATCTTCATAATTCGACTGATCGCGAATAATAAACTGGCAATCAATAGAAGCTTCGGTTAATTTATGGGCTAGCAGCTGACCGATTGCACCAGCACCAAGAATAGAAATCATAAGTATCTAATAGAGATAAATCTTGAATAATCCAAAGATAGCACTTTCCCCCAAAATAAAAAACTTTGTTTATTTCCAGCCAGAAGTCCTGCGGATGCTACTTTTGGGTTTTTCTGCCGGTCTTCCGTTGTTATTGGTCTTAGGAACTTTGTCGCTCTTATTAAAAGATGCTGGAGTTTCTCGCTCTGATATAGGGTATGCATCATGGATTGGGTTGGCTTATTCAATTAAAGTACTTTGGGCGCCGCTAGTTGACAATATCAAGTTACCTTTTGTGGAAAGCCTTTTTGGTAAAAGACGAAGCTGGTTATTGCTCTGTCAAATTGGGATCTGCTTCTGTCTAGTATCCATCTCATATATAGATGCTTCTTTGCATCTAGAAAAAGTAATTATTTTTGCATTGGTGACAGCTTTTTTCTCGGCTACTCAAGATATTGTTATTGATGCTTTTCGAGTAGAGTCCAACGAAGA
Source organism: Kangiella sp. HZ709 (assembly GCF_009674675.1). GTDB lineage: Bacteria > Pseudomonadota > Gammaproteobacteria > Enterobacterales > Kangiellaceae > Kangiella. The sequence goes on along the minus strand of NZ_WKJC01000002.1, from coordinate 327,195 downwards.
TAAAACTCAAGGAGCTGCTGCAGGAATGTATATTATGGGTTATCGATTAGCCATGATATTAGCGGGAGCAGGTGCGTTATATTTAGCGGACGCAGGTAGCTGGGAATTTAGCTATCAAATTATGGCACTTTGTATGGCTATTGGTTTAATTGGTTGGCTCTTGTCACCAGAACCAGAACATAAAACCGTTGCTGTTGGCAATTCGGAACTTGAAAAGAGGATATCCAATAAACTCTTTTCTAATTCATCACATTCCTTAAAAGATAATCAATTCGTAAAAATCATTATCCGGTCAATCTTCTCCCCCATTGTAGACTTTTTACTAAGATTTAAATGGTGGGGGATTGTGATTATAGCTTTTATTGCTACCTTTAGGTTGAGCGATATTGTAATGGGGGTGATGGCCGGGGTATTTTATAGAGACTTAGGTTTTACAAATTCTGAAATAGCTACCATTTCAAAATTGTATGGATTAATCATGACAATTGTTGGCGCGCTTTTAGGTGGTTACTTTGCTAACAAGTTGCACATTTTGCGATGCTTATTTACAGCAAGTGTATTAGTTATATTAACTAATTTGTTATTTACGTATATGGCTGGTGAACCAAAAAGTACAAATCTATTAATCGCTGTAATCAGTATGGATAATTTGGTGGGAGGTTTTGCCTTAGGCGTGTTGATGACTTATTTAGCTAGCTTAGTTAATAAGGAGTTTACAGCGACACAATATGCTTTATACACCTCTTTAATGACGCTGTTTGGGAAAATACTTGGAGGCTTTAGCGGCGCAGATGTAGATGCTTGGGGCTATGAACTGTTTTTTACTTATTCAGCGATTTTGGGTGTGCCAGCATTACTAATCAATATAGCGCTAATGTACCGGGAAAAGATGCTCAATAAAAAATAATAAAAAAGGCCGAATAATTCGGCCTTTTTAAATCTACAGGAAATGTTTAGAAGTGAAATCTAAATCCTGCATAAAAACCATCGATGGTTAAATCACTTGATAAGGCATCAAAGTCATCAAATTCAAGCTCAAAAATTCGATAACCTAACTCTAAACCAAAGCTAGTATCCTCACCGCCATAGGCGAGGTAGATTTTGGTATCGGATAATTTGTCATCCTGGAATTGACCTAATGAAATTTGAGCTCCAGCACTCAGCTCTGACAATGGTAGTTCAAAATGAGCTTTACCGTATACCATTGGAACAGTACCAGAAATGTCTACTGTAGAGCTTGCACCATTGTTGGTTCCTAAGCGTGTTTCTACAGTTACACCTCCGTCAAATTTTTTGGCGCTGAAACCTAAATCTAAATTCACCCAGTTATCTAGAATTTCATAATATAATATGTACTCGTCGTGATCTAAGTTATAAATCAATTGAGTAGCATCATTGGCTATAACACTGATACCGTTAAAATCAAAACTTTGACCGGCAATACCATTAGAAACACCACGTAAATCATTTTGATAAATCGCGACATTAGGTAAAAAAGGCACTGGATGTTCAAAGGTAACATATTTAGTGATGTTATCATCACTACCAAGACCTAAGTCATTATTAACATCAATGTTACTAGTGCCAGAATTGATGTTACCATCAACGTCATAATCCCAGCGTTGTACGCCTGCATAGACGCCTAATACATCAGCTGTTGCCATACCAGAAATCGCTAATAAAGAGGCTGCTGTGATAAGTTGCAATTTGTTCATTATTTATACCTGCTTGAAGTTTTGCCGCATTGTAACCATTTTTATGCATTTAGAAAGTGATTCATTACAAATTTAGTTATGATCCTTTGTGAACCCCTTCGCTTTGGCTGTTATAATTACTGTAAATAGACTGATATTTTAGATAAAGCTAGGTTAGATAGTGGCAGAGGGTTTTAAGCAAAGATTTGGTGGAATTGAAAGGCTTTACGGGCGTAAAGGTCTAGAGAAGTTTCAAGCTAGTCATGTCTGTGTGATAGGCGTTGGCGGCGTTGGCTCTTGGGCAGTAGAATCTTTAGCTCGTTCAGGTATTGGACGACTCACTTTAATTGATCCTGATGATGTAAGTAAAACCAATATTAATCGACAATTGGTTGCTTTAGATTCAACCATTGGAATAGGTAAGGCTGAAGTGTTGGTTGAAAGGATTAAGCAAATTAATCCTGATTGTAAAGTGACAGTCATTGAAGATCTTTTAAAGCCAGAAAACACTGGGCAATACATCAGCAAGGAATTTGACTATGTTATTGATGCCATTGATAGCGCTCGTAGTAAAGCAGCCTTAATTCGCCACTGTAAAAGTAGTAAAATTAAATTGATTTGCGTAGGCGGAGCAGGCGGCAAAGTAGATGCCACTCAAATAGGGATAGCGGATATAACCAAAACGCATAACGACCCGTTGTTGGCCAAAACTCGCTCTATCTTACGATATGACTACCAATACTCTAGAAATCCAAAACGTAAATATCAAGTACCATGTGTCTATTCTACAGAGCAGGCCGCCTACCCCATGCCTGATGGCACTATTACACAAGCCAAACCTGACAGTGAGCGTGCGTTAAAATTGGCTTGTGATGTAGGCATAGGCTCTGTAACTCATGTTACTGCTTCCTTTGCAAACTTTGCTGTAGGTCACGTTCTATCTAGGTTATCAGTGAAATAAGTTGTAACTATTGATGAGGTTGTGATGTCAAATTATTAAGAGCAATATAAAATGAGAAGATTATGAAACGATTTAAAGTACTTGTTCTTTCATTGCTGACAATATTTCCAATACAAGTCTTTGCAGACTCGTCAGTAGAGTGGAGTAACCCCGAAAATTATACTGATGTAGAAGCTATTGATGGCAGTCAAAAAAAATTTGAAAAGAGAGTGTTTAAAAATTTAGAGAAACACTTTGCTAAATTATCAAAAAGGCTGCCTGATTCGCAAAAGCTATATATTAAAGTAGAAGATTTAGACTTGGCCGGGCGTGTGTTGCCTGGCAATGCTAGCGGCCTTAACAACTTTCGGGAAAATAGAATCGTTAAATCGATTGATTATCCGAAGATAAAATTCACTTATCGCGTTACCGATGTTAATGAACAAACTATAAGTTCTGGTAATGTTGAATTAAAGGACCTTGCATTTCAGAATAAAATCCGTACTCGACAAATTGCAAGAGACTATCTAGGTTATGAAAAACGATTATTAACAGATTGGTTCAAGAAAAAATTCTCGAGTTAGTGACAAAGAAGTGAGATATGGAAATCCGACAACCAGAAGGAGGCTATAGCCTCCTTTTTTATTGTTCTTAAGAAAATCCTATAGTTGCTATTTAACTGCTTATATCAAGTACGCTGTCTATACTGCCCTGCACAGTTTTTATTGAGAAATATTTATTAACATCTTTGTAATAGTCTGAGACAAGGTTTGAGTTAGAATCATTAAGTTAATTTATCAACCTTGAGGGAAATATAATGAAAAAGTTCGCATTATTATTAGCGGCAGGCTTTATGAGCAGCGTTGCTATGGCTGAAGTAACCAAAGATGAAATTATTAATACTTACTTTGAAAATACCGGGGGGCTTGAGGCCTGGGGTAAAGTAGAAAGCATTCGAATGACCGGTGAATTTAACCAGGGGAGCATGAAATTTCCTGTGACTTTAGTTCAAATGAAAGATGGTCGTTCTTACATGGAGTTTGAATTCCAAGGAAAGAAGCTTAAACAAGGCGTTTTTGATGGGGAAACTGTGTGGAGTACAAACTTCATGACCATGAAGGCCGAAAAAGCAGATAGTGAACAAACAGAAAACACAAAGTTAAATATTAATGACTTTCCTGATGCACTTTATAATTATAAAGAAAAAGGGTATAGCCTAGAAATGTTAGGCGAAGAGACTATCGACGGCGTAGAAACTTACAAGTTGAAGTTAACTAAAGAGCCTGTGACGATTGAAGGTAAGAAAGTGGATGACGTTACTTATTATTACTTTGATAAAGATTCAATGATTCCATTAGTTCAAGAAACGGAGATTAAGTCTGGTCCTGCAAAAGGTCAAATAAGCCAAGTAAAGGCTAGTGACTTTCAAGAAGTGGAAGGTTTGTATTTCCCATTTTCTATTGCTCAAGGGATTAAAGGTGGTCAGTCGGCTCCTATAGAAATAAAAACTATTGAGTTAAATGTTGATGTAGATCCTAGCGAATTTTCAATGCCAAAAGCAGACGAGAAGAATAAATAACTGAATAAGCTTAGGAGCACATTATGAGAAAAATATTAGTCGCAGCTAGTGTTGCTGCTTCACTTCTTACTGTGAGTTTTATTACCGAAGCTAATAGTATTACAGGCTTATCAGTTAAAAGTGATAAAAATAAAAAGTTTATCCCACTTAAAGGGAAGTCACTGTTTGGTGATCTCAAAGCAAGGCAAATTGGTCCTGCTTTAATGAGTGGGCGAATTATTGATCTGGAAAACCATCCCACCAACGATAGAGTTTTTTATGCTGGCACTGCTGGTGGAGGAGTTTGGCGTACCTCAAATGGTGGAGCCACATTCCAACCCATTTTTGACGATCACCCGCAATCGATAGGCGCTGTAGCACTTGATCCTACTAAACCGGATAAGAATATTTGGGTTGGTACCGGTGAAATTTGGACTAGAAACAGTGTTTCTGTAGGTGATGGACTCTACAAGTCAACTGACGGTGGCGTTAATTGGGAGAAAGTAGGTTTTCAAAATTCTGAGCGAATATCGAGTATTGAAATTAACCCAAATAATCCTAACGAGATCTATGTTGGAGTATTAGGCGCCTTATGGGGTGATAGCGACGAACGGGGTGTGTATAAATCAACTGATGGAGGTAAAAGTTGGGATAAAATTTTATATGTAAGTGCTACAACGGGTGCTTCTGATCTTATTATGGATCCAAATAACCCTAATATATTGTACGCATCTATGTGGGAATTCCGACGTACAGGGTGGTCTTTTAGCTCTGGAGGGTTAGAAAGTGCTTTGTATAAATCAGTTGATGCAGGTAAAAGTTGGGAGAAGATCCACAAAGGATTCCCTGATGGAAAATTAGGGCGTATAGCCTTAGCGGTAGCTCCTTCTGATAGCAAGCGACTTTATGCAGTTTTAGAAACTGAAAAAGATTCCGATAAAGGTTTATATCGTTCTGATGATGCTGGCGCAAGTTGGAAACATCTTAATAATGACTTTGAATTAGTTGTTAGACCATTTTATTTTTCTAGGATAGTTGTAGATCCAAGAAATCCTGATGTAGTTGCAAAAGGCGGCTTAAGTGGCTCAATAAGCCGTGATGGTGGTAAAACCTTTAGGAACTTAGGCAGCATGCATGCTGACATACATGATTTTGTCTTCGATATAAATAATTCGGATAGAATGTTTGTAGCGACAGATGGTGGGGTTTACCGTACTTGGGACGGTGGTACAACGATGGAAATTGTTGAGAATATTCCAGTATCTCAGTTTTATCATGTCAGTGTTGATAATAAAGAACCTTATAACGTATATGGTGGCTTACAAGATAATGGCTCTTGGTATGGTCCTTCAAGTTCCCCTGGTGGTATTGAAGCTCGTGATTGGAACTCAGTTGGTTTTGGCGATGGCTTTAGGGTTTTGAAGCACCCTACGAAGGATATCGTTTATTCAGAAATGCAGGGCGCCGAAAATATTTGGCGATATGACATTAAACAAAACCAAACCAAAACCATTCAACCATTGGCGGAGGAGGGTGATCCTAAGTTGCGTTTCAATTGGAACACTCCTATAGAGACAAGTCATCACAAGCCAGATCGTCTGTTTGTTGGTAGTCAATTTGTGCATGTGTCGGATGACATGGGAGATACTTGGAAGAAAATCTCTCCCGACTTAACAACAAATGATCCTGCTAAACAAAACCAAGAAGATTCTGGTGGTCTATCGGCGGATAACTCTGGTGCAGAGAACCACACTACTATCTTTACAATTGCAGAATCGCCACTCGATAGGAAAATACTATGGGTAGGTACTGATGATGGTAACGTTCAAGTAAGTAAGAACGGTGGTAAAACTTGGAGCAATGTTGTTAAGAACATTCCTGGATTACCTGCAAATACTTGGGTAGCGCATATCGAAGCTAGTGTGCATGGTAAAGGAACTGCGTACGCTGTTTTTGATGGGCATACTAATAACGATACATCGGCCTATGTTTATAAAACTACGGATTATGGTAAAACTTGGAGCAATATTGGGAGTAATGATCTTTATGGATTTGCGCGTAATATTCAAGAAGACTACGTTAATTCTGATTTACTATTCCTAGGAACTGAATTCGGACTTTATGTAACAGTCGATAGTGGCCAAAGCTGGAGTTTATTTGATAATAATATGCCACGTACAGCGGTTCATTATATTGAATTACAAAAGCAAACTAATGACATTGTTATGGGAACACATGGAAGGGGCGTTATTATCATTGATGATATAAGTCCTTTGCGTGAAGTTACTGCTGAAAATCTCGAAAAAGATGTACATTTTTTTGCGACAAAACCTGCGACCATTATTGAGGAAAGTGGTTTTGGTGGCGGTAGTAAAGAAACTCAGTTTGTTGGACCGAACCCAAATCGTCAGGCCCAATTAAAGTACTTACTCAAGAAGCGTCATATTTTTGGAAAAATGAAAATAGAGCTTTATGACAAATCAGGCGATAAAATTGCTGATTTACCCGCAGGCAAATCGAAAGGTATTAATATTGTTTCTTGGAATGGCCGTATGAAGCCACCTAAAGTTGCAAAGGGTAAGACTTTTACATTTGGTGCATTTACCGGTCCGCAAGTTCCTGCTGGTACTTACAAGGTGGTTATGACTAAAGGTAAGAAAACATACGAGTCTGAGATTGAATTAGTCAATGATAAGTCTTCTTTGTTGAAATCAAAGGAACGAAAATCTTTGCAAAAAACAACAATGGATCTTTATGATATGAGTCAAGATTTGGCCTATCAGGTTTATCAGATTGATGAGTATCTTGCTAAAGCTAATGAGCTCTCTAAGATCAATGGTGATGTGAAAGCGCAAGCTCAACCTGTAATTGAAAAACTTAATCAATTAAAGGACACTCTCGTCATTACTAAGGGTGATAACTATGTAGGCTCAGTAGAACCTCAGTTACGTGAAAAAATATCGAAACTATATGGAAAAGTTTCAGGTAGTTTTGTAGCTCCATCTAAAGCTGAAATTAATAACTTACAATTACTCAAAAAGGAATTGTCAGAAGCTACTAAAAAGCTGAATGGTATGAAAGGGAATGAATTAAGTAAGTTGCTATCTTTGGCATCGAGCAATAATATCAAAGGACTAAGAATAAAGTCCTTTGATGAGTTTATCGATAGTTAAATGTAGTAGTTAATTACATTGCAAGATATTAGAGGCCGCTAATTTTTATATTGGCGGCTTTTTTATTTCACTGTTAAAAGCTTCATTGCAGCTTTAGCCATACTAGTGAAAGACGGCAATACGGAAGAACAGGTCAAACCGGTACTACTCTTTTGAAGCATACCTAATATGTTTTTTTCTATAACTAAGAGTAATGATAATGGCACTGGTAAGATACATGGCTAGAGAATAAATGGCGGCAGGGATTGCAAGGTTAGATTGCTGAAGAAGTGTAAATGCAACTAAAAAAGCAAGGGTGGCATTTTGGACTCCAATTTCAATACTAATGGTTAACGTTTGTTTAGAGTTTAAAGCAAAAGCTTTGGCGATTGAAAATCCAGCTAACATAGTTAGTAAGTTTAAGCTTAATGTCGATAGACCTAGCTCTAATATAGCATCGAGGATAACTGATCGTTGTTGAAAGATAATTCCAATGACGAGTAAGGTCATAAAGCAAATAGAAAAAATAGTTACCATTTTTTCTTGTCTGCTAGCAAACTTTGGAACTTTTCGTTTGATTAACATTCCTATAATTACCGGTAGAATGGTCACCATAAAGAGAGTGCTTATGGTCTTAAAAATTGGCAGTTCTATGCTTTTTTCTGCTTGCATAAAAAACACTAAAGACATCGATACTATAATGGGAATGGTTAAGGTAGTAAGCAAACTACTGATAGCGGTCAAACTAATAGAAAGAGCCATATCCCCTTTGGCTAAATAACTAATAAGGTTGGATGTGGTACCGCCTGGGCATGCTGCTAGGATCATAATTCCTACAGCAAGCTCTGGAGGAAGATTAAAAATTTGAATGATCAAGAGCCCGCATAAAGGCAGTAGCAATATCTGGCCTACTAGACCAAGTGTTATAGCTTTAGGATAAAGCCATAATCTTTTAAAGTCTGCCAGGGTTAAGGATAGGCCCATGCCCAGCATGATGATAAACAAGGCTGATGGCAGGAATATAGTGGTAAGGATTGTTTCTTGCATAAAGTCATTACCGTTTTATTGATAGTATAGCTTTAAATGTTAATGATCAGTCAGGCTTCGAGTTACTTAATTCTAGATTCTTTGAAGCGGCCACCTCTACCAAGCTAAAAGCTCGGAAGAGGTTTTTTCTTTTATACTAATTATTGCTCTTAAACCACTGATAGGGCTCTTTATTGGTTAACTTAAAGTAAATCACCATATTCGACATATGCGTTAATAATAGAATAACCGATATTGCTAATGCCCATTCTATTTTGCGATAATGCCAATGAGCTTCGACAGTATATAGGCCATAACCGATTAATGCTGTCCAAAGTACCATGATAATAAAGGCTTTGAAACTTTTCATTATTTACTCCTCTTTTTGCTTTTGTCCAAATTGACTTTTACTCTAACGTCCGAACATAGTTCTGACTGACAAGCTAGAATGTATCCGTTAGCAATTTCGTCAGCATTAAGAACATAGGTAAAATCAATTTGTGGTTTTATTTTTCCTGATAAAATTTGGGCTATACAAGAGCCACAACTACCTACTTTACAACGATGAGGCCATGGGAGGCCTGAGCTTAAAGCTGCATTTAATAGGGTTTTGCCTTTTTCAACTTTAAGCATTAGCGGAGAGGATTCATCGTTAATGTAAGCAGTGTGCTCTTTTGCTTTGTCAAATAAACCAAACATCTGCTTTAACTCTCGATACCAATGGATGTAAATTTCTTGGCAATCAAGCGCTCCTCATCAGTTGCATGGTTATTATCCCAGTCTTCAAGTAAGTGCTTTACAAATTTACGAAATACGAATGGTACTAACGTTAAAATGAACAGGGAGAAATAACCTATGCCATAATTTGGTGCCCCAACATCATCGAGCTCCCAAAAATAGGTTTCACCTCTAACGTGGTGATCACCTTGACGACCAATTTCGATAAAAAACCAACTGGTGAAAACATTATCGTTATCCCATGAATGTCGATGTTCAACAGGTTTTCCCTCCTGTCTTATTAAGCCGTAATGTCCCATAAAATTCAGCGCTTCTAATAAGAAATTAGAAATCGTCCAAACGATAATTAACGCAATAACACCTAATAATCCACCTGACCATACGAATAAAAATATCGATGGCAAACTGTATAGATAACCCAAAATCCATTTGTTTTTAAGACTAAAAGTCGATTTTCCTTGTCGGTTAAACTTGTTTTTTTCTAAATCATAAGAGAACTTTGATTGACCTACATGCGATAACCAAGCATGCCAATAAACATTTCGACCTCTTGGTGCTGTTGCAGGATCATCTTCATGCCCCAGATCCAAGTGGTGGTTATAAACATGAGCATAAGTAAAGTGTGATGCACCGCTTAACGCCATTATCAAACGCGAAACAAAGAAACCCTCTTTTTTATTATGAGACAACTCATGGCCGTAGATGATTCCAAGCCCTGCCCATAGTGCGGTTGAGATAGTTGCACCAATTAAATGCAACCCAGAAATCCCTAGCTGATAATTAAAAAAACCTATATTTGCAGCTTCAATCGGCATTCCGCTGGTATACTGATATAGCCGCCATGCGAGTACTAGTTGCAGCAATATAAATACCGGTAACATCAAGTACATCACTAAGTATTGAAATGTTTTGACGCCATATGAATTGCCATTAACATCCTTTTCAGCCCTAAATCGAATATTTTTGGTCACTGTATCAACAACCGTATATAAACCAAATAAAGTCATGCCAAGCCAAGCGTAAATTCCACCCAGCAAGACTCCTGTAATCGTCACTATAGAAGAGACAGGCACGATTAAATATCGTGCATTCACGAAAAATCGCATTAGAAAACTCCTAATGTTTATTAAAGTTAAATCCTGGGGAAATATGAATTCAGAGTAGAATTATTTATTTTCCGTTTTAGCACCTTCTTTTAAATCGCGGCAATAGGATCAAATCACGATTGACTTAAATAATACTAAAATTAAAAAGTAGTACAAGTGTTTTTAATAGAAATTGGAAAACTTTGTATTCTACACAAATTAAGATAGATATTGTCAGGCTATATTTTTAATCAACGAGGTCTGTTACTCATTCATAACCACCATGTAACGGCTTAATGTAAAAAAAGAGTTGCTTTTAATAATTGAATGAATTAAAAATACACACGTAAACCTTAATAAGGTTTGCATCTTTATACCGATGAGGTGAGAGACAGGCTCTGTGACCCTCAGGCAACCAGCTTTCCATGAAAGTAAGGTGCCAATTCCTGAACCGACGAATTTTCGTCAGGTGAATATAAAGAGAGAGCACTTTTCTATGCGTGTTTCATGCGCTTGTAATATTTTAATTCTCTTTATAGGAACCGTTATTTTAACTGGGTTATTCCCAATAATTTTATAACGAGGTCCTTATGACAACTCAATACCAATTTGAAACTCTTCAGTTACATGCCGGGCATGAACCTGATAGCGCCACCAATTCTAGAGCTGTTCCGATTTATCAAACCAGTTCTTATGTCTTTAATAATGCTGATCATGGCGCAAATTTATTTGCCTTGAAAGAATTTGGCAATATTTACACTCGCATAATGAACCCTACTACCGATGCCTTTGAAAAACGTATCGCAGCGCTTGAAGGGGGAGTGGCTGCGGTAGCGGTTGCTTCGGGACAAGCAGCTCAGTTCATAGCCTTGAATAATATTCTACAAGCTGGTGATCATTTATTGGCATCACCATTTCTTTATGGTGGAACTTACAATCAATTTAAGGTTGGTTTTAAGCGCTTAGGTGTTGAGGTAACTTTCGCTGAGTCGGACACTGCTGAATCCTTTCGGGAGGCTATTCAGCCAAATACCAAAGCAATCTTTGTAGAATCAATAGGCAATCCAGGGTTTAGTATCCCAGACTTTGAACGTTTAGCAGAATTAGCGACTGAATATAAAATTCCTTTAGTGGTGGATAATACTTTTGGTGCTGGTGGGTTTTTATGTCAACCAATTAAACATGGAGCTAATATTGTTGTTGAATCGGCTACCAAATGGATTGGAGGTCACGGTACTAGTATCGGAGGCGTTATCGTAGATGCTGGTAACTTTGATTGGGGGAATGGAAAATTCCCACAGTTCTCGAAGCCTTCAGAAGGCTATCATGGTTTAAACTTCTGGGAAACTTTTGGTGATAATAACCCATTGAACTTACCAAATGTAGCCTATTCGATACGTGCTCGGGTTGAAGGCTTGCGAGATTTTGGACCTGCCATTAGCCCTTTTAATTCATTCTTACTGCTTCAAGGTTTAGAAACTTTATCTTTACGGGTTGAACGAACCGTTTCGAACGCATTGGTTATCGCCCAATGGTTGGAAGAGCATCCTAATGTTGTTTCAGTAAATTATCCTGGTTTATCTACTAATGCCAACCATGCAAACGCTCAAAAATACCTTCGTAATGGTTATGGTGGTGTTTTGTCTTTTGAAATTAAAGGTGATTTAGAGCAAACCAAAAACTTTGTTGATTCGCTAACTCTCATTAGTCATTTGGCAAATGTCGGCGATGCAAAAACATTAATCATACATCCAGCCTCTACAACCCATCAGCAACTTAGTGAGTGCGAGCGAAAAGCGGCAGGAGTATTACCAAACCAATTAAGATTATCAGTAGGAATTGAACATGTTAACGACATTAAAAACGATATACGACAAGCCTTCGAAGCCGTTGAATCGGAATACAAACTTAGTGCATGATGATTTCTTAGAGTTTGCAGAACCTTTGCAATTGGAATCAGGCAGTTCAGTATCAAATTTAAAACTAGCATACCGCACTTATGGAAAACTAAATGCCGATAAATCTAATGTGGTTTGGGTTTGCCATGCTTTGACTGCTAATGCTAATCCAGATGAATGGTGGCCCGGTTTAGTCGGTCAGGGAAAGTTATTCGATCCAAGTAAACATTTTATAGTTTGTGCAAACCTTTTAGGATCGCCTTATGGTACCTCTTTTGATCTGCAGGGAAATAACTCTATCCCAACAATTAGCATTCGAGACAATGTGCATGCATTTGCAAAGCTGCGAAAGCATTTGGGCATAACAAGGATTAATACTTTAATTGGTGGTTCGATTGGTGGTCATCAAGCTTTAGAATGGGCAATTATAGAACCAAATATTATTGAGTATTTAATCCTAATAGCGACTAGTGCAAAGTTATCTCCATGGGCTGCGGCATTTAATGAAACTCAACGTTTAGCTATTGAAGCTAGTGGTAAGGATACCGAGAGTGGGTTAAAAGTTGCGCGAGCGATAGCTTTGTTAAGCTATCGTAACTCGGAAATATATAACAAAACTCAGTCGGATGACTTTGAATTTAATAAGGATCGATTATCGCAAACCTATCAAGCTTACCAAGGCGAAAAACTAGTTAAACGGTTTGATGCAAGATCCTATCAGACGATCACTAAAACCATGGATAGTCATGATGTAGGAAGAGAACGTAGTGGTACATCGAATGCTTTGAAAAAGGTCAAAGCTAAGACTTTGGTTATTGCCATAGAGTCAGACTTGTTGTTTCAAGTTGAGGAATCTCAATATCTCGCTAATTCAATTTCTAATGCGAGCTTTGCGAATATCTCATCAGAGTTTGGGCATGATGGATTTCTAGTTGAGTCAAAAGCTATAACTCATGTCATTGAAAATTTTTATAAAAATGACTCTAAAGGGAGTGTTGAACACGTGATTAACAGTGTCTATGAAAATATTTCTTTATTCGGTCTAGGTTGTGTCGGTAGTGGTTTTCATAAGCTGTTATCAGAGTCTAGTTCAGATACTAATATTGATTCAATTATTGTGAAAAATTCAAACAAGGTCAGAAGTGTCTCTGAGCGGACTATTGACTTTACTCAATGGCAACAGCATAAGGATTTATCCTCTATTGTTGTTGAGTGTATAAATGATGATCAAGAAGCCTTAGATATTGCTAGGGTAACTTTGTCAGATGGGAAGTCTTTGGTGAGCGCGAGTAAGAAAATGATCGCTGAAAATTTGTCGCAATTAGTTGAGTTAGAAAAAAGTAGTCAGGCTTCTTTTTTGTATGAAGCCGCTGTAGCTGCGAGCATCCCAATATTAAGATTATTGAACGATTACCATGAAATTGAAACCATGCAGTCGATTAGGGGTATTTTAAATGGTTCTTCAAACTACATTTTATGTTCGATGGAGTTTGAAGATAAAACTTACCAAGCAGCGCTTGATACTGCTATATCAAAAGGTTTTGCGGAATCTGACCCTACATCAGATGTTGGTGGTTATGATGCAAAATATAAAGCTATAATCTTGGCATTACATGGATTTGGCTTGTTGTCATCACCAGACGAACTACTTAACCTGGGTATTCAAAACATCGATAAAAGGGATATAAGCTTTGCCATTGAAAACAACTGGCGAATAAAACAAGTAGCTTCGATAGTTAAGAATAAAGGTAATTTCATCGGCGCTTTTGTCTTACCTGAATTTATTACTACTGATGATCCGTTATACGATATTCATTATGAAAATAACGCTATTCAACTTGAAGATAAAAACCAACCATTTTTATATAATGGTAAAGGTGCAGGGGATATCGCAACGGGAATGGCTGTTTTATCGGATTTGCAATCTATTAATCAGGGCTATAAATACGACTACAAAGTTAACGACTCGCTATTGCTTGATTATGCGCAAGTAATCAAACTTTATATTAGAAGAGTTAAAAATATCCCTTGGCCAGAATGGAATGAACAAGTAATTATTCGCGACTTAGGTGAAGTTCGATATATTGAAATTCCACTGGGTTATTTACTAGAGTCTCAACAAGATTTAAGCAATGGTTTCTTTGTAGCTAGATTTAAAGAAAATGAAGTTTAATATGGAATCTATTTTCAACTTTTGAAATTTTATACTAAGGAGTTATAAAATTTTTATTGCTCAACCTATGAATAAGTTTGGATTGAGCAATTTAAAAATCACAAAAGGAATCAAGTAATTGAAAGCTGTAAATAAATTTGGTGGAGGCGGGGGGAATTGAACCCCCGTCCGCAAATCCTCTGCTCTAGGCTCTACATGTTTAGAACCACCTTTAATTTAATCTAACTCGAGCCGATGGGCAGGCTTAGTAAGACGATCTCGAGGATAGTTTCGCAGTTGGCTGCCGAGCACAGTTACCTGCTAGTCCCTGTAATGACTGTCGAGCTCCTACCAAGAACGCTCAGAGGCGACAGTTAGCCGATTAAGCGGCTAAAGCGTAGTTGTCTTCGTTTGCAACTATAAAGTTTTAGCTTTGATTTTACGAGATTCGCTAACATCTCGACATGCACCTAGAGGTTCGTAATCCACGTCGAAGCCATGTCGCCCCCTAGAGTGTGGGATTATAGGTTATATCTGGTCCCGCGCAAGCTATTTCAAGGACCTAGTTTTCATTTCTAAATTTCGATTTGTGGATTGTTTAACATATATAATAATTTCAAGCAGTTAAACTTCAATTTCTAGGAGGGGTAATGTCGGTATTAAATCAAAATAAACTAAATTTTGCGATGCTTTCTCATCAAGGGATTGAACGTCAAACCAATGACGATAAAGTTTTTGCTGCAGCAGATTTGGGACTTTGGGTTTTGTCGGACGGGGTTGGTGGCCTGGCTCAGGGTGAGCAGGCCAGTCAGTTTGTGATCGATGAAATCAGTAAGTCCATTAGACAAGGCGGTAACTTAAGAACCGCAGTCCATTCAGCTCATTCAGTGATCAAAGCTTATAATCGTCATGAAGCTGAAGATAGAGGCGCCACAGTGGTGACTCTTTTAAATGAAGGTGAACGTTATAAGATTGCTTGGGTTGGTGATAGTAGAGCTTATTTATGGAGCTCTCAGGAATCGACTTTAGTCCAATTAACCAAAGATCATACTTTGGTGCAAAAGCTCATTGATGCAGGTTTGCTTAACCCAGTTGAAGCAAAAGATCATCCTCAAAGTCATGTTATCACGCAATGTCTGGGTATTGAGGATAAGCATCAGTTGGATATTGGTTTGATTGAACACGAGTGGGATTTTGGCCAATCGGTTTTGATAGTCAGTGATGGATTGTATGAAGAAGTCAGTGAAGCAGAGTTAATTCAATGTTTGCGTCAGCCAAGAGATAATCAAGCGAAAATTGAGCAACTAGTAGAAATGGCATGTGAAAATGGGGGAAAGGACAACCTGTCTTTAATTTTAATAGACTCACCTATCAAAGAACCGAAAAAAGAACCTAAGGGTGATTTCAAGAGCTTATTAAATAGTTGGCTCTCAAAATTTAAGAAGGAAAAAATATGAGTTCTGAAAAGAAACCAACAGATAAAAATCAATACCGCGAAGATAAAGCAGGTCCCCAAGGGACATTAGTCTTTGATTCTAAAAAAGTTGATCAAATGATTGCTGAAGAAATCCAACGGCAAGAAGATGACGGTACAAAAGTTGCTGCTTTAGTTGCGACTAGTAAACCTCATGTTGGAGAGCAGTTTGTTTTAGTAAAAGGTAAAAATATTATTGGTCGTGGTAAAGGCAATAATGTCACTATCTATGACCCTGCGGCATCATCTACCCATGCGCAAATTACCTATCAAGGTGGTGAATGGAAAATTCTAAACTTATTGTCTTCTAATGGCACTATTGTTAATGGTGAAAAAATTACTGATAGAGTTTTATCTTTCGGTGACAGAATTCAAGTGGGTCATACGGAGTTCTTATTCACTCTAGTCGACGAAAGTGACGTTGTTGAAATGGTTGAAAAACCAGCCACTAACTGGTTTGCATTTTCAGCGGTAGCCATTGCGGCTATATCATTGTTGGTCATTATTTTCTTACTCATCTAGTTATGGTCGAAAATACCTTTATTGGGCGCTACAAAATTCTAGAAGAACTTGGGCGTGGCGCTATGTCCGTTGTCTATAAAGCGCAAGACCCAGACATAGGACGTGAGCTTGCAATTAAGCTTTTAAAGCACGAGTTAATAGAAAAGGTAGAGTATCGAGAGCTTTTTGTTAGCGAAGCAAAATCTGCAGGCCGATTGAGTCATCCATCGATTGTTACTATTTACGATACAGGTATTTGGAATGGGCGGCCCTTTATTGCCATGGAATTATTGGATGGCGTTACTTTGGATGAATTTCTATACGAGAAAGGTGTGCTGAGCCTTGATGAGCTAATACCTCTGGCTAGAAGTTTAAGCCAGGCCTTAGGTTATGCTCACAGGCAAGGTGTTATCCATCGAGATCTTAAGCCTGAAAATATATTTGTTATCGATGATGGTGCTAGTTTTAAAATTACCGATTTTGGTATTGCTAAAATTGAAAGTGAGTTCCTGGAAGAAAAACTAAAACAGGATTCGAATGATGCCGATCGTGACTCGCAAATTATGGGTACTCCTGCTTATATGTCGCCTGAGCAGATTTCAGGGCGTGGCATTGACACCAAAACTGATTATTATTCGCTAGGAGTTATTTTATATCAAGCGAGTAAGGGTGAATTACCGTTTAAAGCAATTAATCACGCCGCTATTTTGCAAGCTGTACTGCAACAAAACCCTGAACCTTTAAACTTAAATTTTGAGGCTGGACTTGTATGGCAAACTATTGTCTTTAGACTTTTACAAAAGAATCCAGATTTGCGCTATGAGTCTACAGAAACCTTGATCGAGGAACTGGATAAATTAGAAAAGGAGCACCTTGAAAATCTTAAAGGATTAACTGAGATTAAATTTGTTTCCATGAGTGCTCGCTGGGCGGTTGGACTTTCAAGCTTCGTTTTTTTAGTTATGATACTTGGGATGGTTTGGGTTAATCAAAAGCAAACGCGGCTGATGAACCAATTGATGTATGACTATGGGTTTTCTATTAGTCAGATTATTGCCAGCGAAACTGCTGAGCCTTTATTATTAGAAGAACGCCTAACGCTTCAGTCAATAACAGAAACCATTGCTGAAAATCGTCAAGTGCTTTATTTGAGTATTAGAGATCAAAGTGACACTATCATTAGTAGTAATAATAAAGTGGATGTAGATAAAGCTTTTGGGAAAAATACTGAATGGGAATTAGTAGAAAGCGTCGCACAAGGAAGCGTTTATTTTGATGACGTAAGCTTTAGCCAGAACGCATACTTTTTTGATAGTCCAATCATGTATCAGCAAAAAGAAGTGGGGCGAGTTAACGTTGCATTAAGTAGAGCTAATTTGCAGCAGGCATCAAACTCATCTATCTTGACCATGATTATTTGGATGTTGTTAATTTTGCTAGTCGTTTTTGTAGGTATTTATTGGTTGAGTAACCGCTTTGCTAAACGTATAAATCTTAGTCGTCAAAAGCTGCATGATATCCGCCTTTATGGAGAGGCTTCAGCCTTACCGATAACTACTCATGATGAGTTTGGTCGTATGGAGCAAGAAATCAATCAGTTATCACAAAAAATGGCGGGCTTAACTCGTACTCAGAAAATCAATATTGTTGAAGTTGATGCTAAGCTAGAGGATGCCATTACTCAAAGTAAAGATATCGAGAAGACTATAGTTATTACTGATTAAATATTGTTTTTTATAACCCTTTAAGTTTTTTCTGTAGGCTTTTAACTCGATCTGTATAAACTAACGCTAAATCATCATTAGGTTTTAATTTTAAAATTTGACTCCAAAGGATAGAAGCTTTATCTAACTGTTGATTACGATAAAGTTTTAGCGCTTCTTGATGCATGGTTTCAGTCACAGAATCTCTGGCTTGAAGGAACAAGTCTAGAGAATTGGAATAGTTTTTATCTAGGCTTAGAGCCTGCATTAAATCTTTATAGGCCTCATCGATCTGACCTTTACCTACCTTCTGCAAAGCATTGTGACTTAATTGATTGCACTGAATTTGCGTTGCCTTCCTAGTTAATTGCGTTTTGTTTATACCAGCTAGGTTTTGATTAGCTTTTAAACCATTAATTAGAAAACTTGCCTCAGAATAATCTCTTTCTTCCAGTTCTTTATCAGCTTGCAGGCTAGTTGCTTCAACTAGTTTTGCTTGTAAGCCTAAATCTGCCTTTAGGTTAGGGTGAGTTAAAGCCCAATCAATGGCTTGATTGTATTTTTGCTGAGAAATGAGGCTATTCAACTCTGGGTACTTTTGACTTGCAATAATCAATGGCTCTTTTGTCGAAGTAGAAGGCCGTTTTAAGGGTGTTGCCTTTGTAGTTTGCGAAACTGATATATTCGTAGGAATAAGAATAACTTGCCCAACTTTTAATGTCTGCTGCTCATTAAGAGAATTAAATGACGCAAGTTGGCGATAATAAATAGAAGAGCCTAAAGTTTTTCGGGCAATACTACCTAAGGTATCATTTTTCTTAACGACATACTCTTGGGGAGTTACTGATTTACGAACTTCATTTTTTGGCTTTGTGCTTGAGTGAGAACTTGATTCTGTTGCATCAACCACTTGAACCAGCTCTTCGCTCCTATCTTGCACAAAAGAGCAGCTCGATATTATTAATGTCGAAATTACTAGGCTTGTGGATTTGATTCGAATCATAGTTACTCTGGAAGGTCTTCTTAATTAAACACTTTAGTTATCTTAACAAGATACTTCTCTTAAGCTCAAATAATGTATTACAGATTGTGACCTGTGTTAAGAAACGTTATGTTTCATAATACGTTCTTTGGTTTTATTCCATTCGCGCTCTTTTTCTGTTGCGCGTTTATCATGCAGCTTTTTACCCTTAGCAAGCCCAATTTCGAGTTTTGCCAATGACTTTTTCCAGTATAGTGCCAAAGCGACTACTGTATTTCCTTGCTGTTCAGCGCCGCGGTATAACTGAGCGAGTTCATGATCATGTAATAACAACTTACGAGTGCGCATTGGGTCGGCAATTATATGAGTCGAAGCACTTAATAGTGGTGAGATGTGGCAACCAAATAACCAGGCCTCGCCATCTTTTAGCAAAACATAGCTTTCGGCCAAGTTAGCCTTGCCAGCGCGAAGGCTTTTCACTTCCCATCCTTGTAATACCAAGCCTGCTTCGAATGTCTTTTCTATGAAGTAATCGTGTCTTGCTCGTTTATTCAAAGCAATGGTATTGGAATTTGCTTTATTTTTCTTTTGTTTTGCCAAAATGGGTTCATGTGTAGTTAATCAACTTTGGTAATTATAGCATTCTGGTTAGTGCAGATGCTACAATCCTATCAATTAGTATTATTTTAATATCCATGAAAAGCATACATCGACAAGCCATTGTTCCGTTTAGCAGTGAGCAAATGTTTGCATTGGTCAATGCAATAGAAGACTATCCTGAGTTTTTGCCTTATTGTTCGGGCTCAAAAATTCTTGAGAAAATTGAACATGAAGTCACGGCTGTCTTGTATGTTGCCAAAGGCGGTTTCGAACAGTCATTTACTACTAAGAATAGCAATACTCCGCATAGTGAAATTGTTATGTCATTGGTGGATGGACCATTTAAGTTTTTAAATGGTGTTTGGACTTTTAGCGCCCTATCTGAGCAAGCTTCTAAAATTGAACTGCAGTTAGAGTTTGAGTTCTCTAATAAGTTATTAGAGTTAGCCTTTGGAAAAGTATTTAACCAGCTGGTAGAAAGTTTTGTTGACGCTTTTACTGCAAGGGCAAAATTAGTATATGCCTAGTTTTTACTCTTTGACGAAACGAATAGGGCCTTATATTTATGAGTGATACCATTAAAGCTGAAGTTGCTTATGCGCTCCCTGATAAACAAACGCTACTGAGTCTGCAGGTTGATAAAGATGATAGTCTTGAGGTCATAATCAAAGCTTCTGGTATTTTAGAGCTTTATCCAGAGATAGATTTAGCGGTTAGTAAAGTTGGTATATTTAGTAAATTAGCGAAATTAACCGATACTTTGCATGATGGTGATCGTATAGAAATATATCGTCCATTAATAGTCGATCCTAAAGAAGTCAGGAAGCAAAGAGCGTTGAAAGCAAGCGCAGGGAAAAATAAATAATATGGTTAAAGGAGTTTATACCTTTATTTATTATTTGCTCTCACCTTTGATGTGTATCCGCTGGTTTTTTAAAAGTTTAAAACCGCCCAAGTATCGCGAGCCGTTTCGTCAACGTTTTGGGTTTGTAAAAAAACATAAGAGTACCGACTTATGGTTTCATGCCGTTTCTATGGGTGAAACCAGTGGTGCCATTTCGATTATTAATAAATTATTATCGTCAAACCCAGAATTGAACATTGTAGTTACCACCACCACGCCCACGGGCGCTAAATTATTATTAGAAAATTTAGGTGACAAAATTACTCATTATTACTCGCCGTGCGATTTACCTGGAAGTATCAAACGGTTCGTATCGAGAGTATCACCGAAGCTAGTGGTTATCATGGAAACTGAGCTTTGGCCCAATTGGTTGAGTTATATAAATCAACAAAGGATACCTATAATACTGGCCAATGCCCGCCTTTCTGAATCATCGGCCAGAAAATATTCGTTCTTTAAAGATGCGAGCAAATCTTTATTTTCAAAGCTATCGAAAGTCTTAGCGGTGAATGAAGCAGATGCTCAGCGTTTTGTGAGCTCAGGTGTTTCGAAAAGCAATGTGGAAATAACTGGGAATATTAAGTTTGATGCAGAGTTCCCTCAGGCCAATTTTGATGAGTACTTCCCCTATTGGAATAAAGAATTTGTTTGGATAGCTGCAAGCACTCATCACGGAGAGGATGAGCAAATATTGCAGGCACATAAGCAAGTGGCAGAAGTTATTCCAAGTGCCAAATTGATTTTGGTTCCTAGACACCCCGAACGCTTTGAAAGTGTCGCTGAGTTAATCTCACAGAATGGTTTTCAATTCTCCAGACGCTCAGAGCGGTCGAGCTGGAAAGAGTCTGCTAGTGTTTTGCTTGGAGATACTATGGGTGAGTTGTTATTTGCCTACGAAAAATCAAACGTAGCATTTATCGGGGGAAGCTTTGTTGATATCGGTGGCCATAATGCAATTGAAGCCGCCTATTACTCTAAACCAGTTCTAACAGGCCCTGATTATCATAACTTCCAATATCTATTTGATTCATTAATCGATATAGATGCCGCAAGAGTAGTTATAGATAATCAGCAACTTGCCACTCAATTAATTCTGTTAGCGAATGATAATATTGAGGCAGAGCTGATGGGTGAAAAGGCTAGAGCCTTTATTGATAAAAATAAAGGCGCCTTAGAAAAAGTAGTGACTGTTATCCAAGGCACCTTGCCTAAGGTCTAATTTTACTAGTAATTAAGCAGCAACTGATTAACTTCTTGTAAATCAGCTTCGGTCAGCGTTCCTGCTGCTGATTTTAAATTTAAACCATTAATTAGGTAGTCGTACTTTGCGCGGGTCAAATTACGTCGAGCATTGTAATAACTTCGCGTTGCATTTAAAACGTCAATAATATTTCTTGTACCGGCTTGATATCCTTCTTGGGTTGCCTCTAAGGAACTTTGACTGGATTCAAGACTTCTCTTATAAGCATTGTATGAGATAATAGCTGCTTGAAGATTAGTAAAGGCATTTCTAGCACTGGCTTGAACCTGTCTAGCTGTTTGCTCATGTTGATGAGACGACGTTAAATAATTTTGTTTTGCTTGTTCTGTTTGAGCATCTACTCTAAAGCCTGAGAAAATTGGGACGCTTAAAGTTAAACCAGCATTGTAACCTTGCTGTTGGTTAGATGTATCTTGTACCGTCCCTGGAGGCGCGATGTTTGGAGAAATTCCTTGCGGGAAACTTCTTTCTGTGTCCGAATCACTATCGCTATAGGTAACATTCAGATCTAAGGAGGGGTAGTGACCACTTCGGTTGCGCTCAATGTCTTTTTTTGCGACTTTAACATTATATTGTTGGGCTTTTAATCCTAAGTTTTCTTGTGCTGCTACACGAGTCCAGTCTTCAATATTATTTGGCGATGGGTCTGAAAGCTTCAAGCTATCCCCCATACCCTCAAGTTGTATGTAGTAATTGTTAGTAATTTGGCGCAAAGCTTCTTTAGCAATAGTTAAACTGTTTTTTAAAGATACTTCATTAGCCAACGACTGATCATAGTTAGCTTGGGCATTCAAAAAGTCGGTAGCGTTTGCAAGTCCAGACTCATATTGCTCTCGCGTTAGATCTAGTTGTTTTTTTAACGCCTCTAACTCTGATTGAGTAGTGCTTAAATTCTCAGTAGCAGATAAGACATTAAAGTAACTTTGCGCGGTTCTGGTGATTAGACTTTGCAAGTTAGAGCCATGAGTGAGCTCCGATGCTTTTAAGCGCAAATTCGCCTGATCTAAAGCAACCCAGTTTGACCAGTCAAATATAGACTGATTGAGTTGAACTCTATAAGTTGTGCCTTCACTGAGGTTAGTAAAAGGATCGGAGGGACTGCCATCTAGGCCTTGTCCTTCAAAATCTGTTTCGTTTCTAGAGCGAGTTGCACTAGCACTAATTTGAGGTAGCAAACTTGAACGGCTAAGTCTGACGCTTTGTTCAGTAGCTTTTAAATTAGCATGGCTGATCAAGTATTGAGTGTCGTTTTTTAGAGCATCTTGATAAGCGCTCATCAGATCCGTCTTAGTAGCGTTACTTAAGCTTTGGGTTTCTGCATTAAGGGTGACTATATTAAAACTTAATGCAATGCTCAATGCGATCAATTTCTTTTTCATTAACAGTGTCTCTTTCTCTTTAAAATAAAAAGGCTTCAGCCTTTTTTGCATTTATTAGTAGTTCAATTTCGGTTTCGAATAATACTTCTTCTTGCCAATTATCCTCGTCAGTTCGAGTAACTAGCTTTGCTTTCATCGCTGGCTTACTTCCTTCAATACAAAACAATCGTCCCCCAATGGTTAAGGACTTTTTAAAGGACTCAGGTAATTCGTAAAACCCTCCAGTAATAGCAATCACGTCATAAGGACCATAGTGTGACCAGCCATTAGAGGCATCGCCTTCCTCGAATTCGATATTACTTAACCCTAAGGATTGGCATTGCTCTTGTGCTGACTCCAAGTAATCTTTAATAATATCTATGGAGTAAACTTTATTCGCTAAGGTCGCTAATAATGCGGTTATATAGCCGCTACCTGTACCTATTTCCAGAACTAAATCAGTTTTCTTAATGCTTAACGCTTGGAGCATTCTAGCTTCCTCGCGTGGCGGCATCATGTACTGATTTTGGCTAAGAGGAATTTTGCTATCTGTATATGCTAGCTGCTTATAACTAGTAGGAACGAATTCCTCTCTGGGCATAGCTGCAAACAAATCTAATACCTGGTTATCAAACATATACCAAGGGCGGATTTGTTGCTCTACCATATTAATTCTTGCTTGCTCGACATTGAATGAATGTTGACTTTGCATAGACTCCTCTCATTTGCTAAAAAGCATATAAGTTATTGTTATTTCAAACAAGAAACCAAGTGTAACAGATTATGAAATGGTCTATGTTTGGTTTTTAACTTCTGTACAATACTAGAGGCTTTTAGCTAATTAATCCAATAAATTCAATGAGATAAACTATTGAAAAACAAACTTACAAATCAGCAGATAAATATCGTCAAAGAAGAGCTGCTTTATGACGGTTTTATGCAATTGAAAAAATTGACATTTGACCATTTGAAATATCAAGGTGGTTTTGAAAATGCTGTACAACGAGAATTACTGATTCGAGGTAAAGCGGTTGGTGTGTTGTTATACGATCCAATACAACAGCTCTTTGTAATGGTTGAACAAATCAGAATAGGAGCACTTGAAGATCCTTTATCGCCTTGGGTGTTGGAAATCGTTGCAGGGTTAGTTGAGCAAAATGAACAAGATGATGAAGTGGCTCAGAGAGAGGCAATGGAAGAAGCTGGCGCTAAGATCAGAAAATTAATGCCAATCCAAGAATACTGGGCAAGCCCTGGTGGCTCTGATGAAAGGATTGCATTGTTCTTGGGAGTGGTCGAGGCTAACTCGGTTTCAGATTTTGCAGGACTAGACTCTGAACACGAAGATATTAAGGTCGTGAAACTATCGAGAGATGAAGCCTTGCAAAAACTGCAAGGAGGTCATATAAATAACTCTATGGCACTGATTGCTTTACAATGGTTCTTTCTTAACGAAGGCCAGTTAGATTTTAAAGATTTTTAAATGAGTTAAGAATTAAGAACTAAGAGTTAAAACTTGCATGGGTAATTTTCAAAAAAAATATAGTCCAGATTTGCGCTCTTTTATGGCTGTGTCTACGACTAATTATGCAAAATTCATGAAGTTGCTTCCTGAAATGGCTTCAATAAGCAAAATTGCACCACTTACACAGGTGCATTTTCAAAAACAGCCTTCGCTCGCTATTAGTTTATTACAGGCAAGTCGTTACACTCAGACTGTGGAACTTAAGCAGCAAGGGTTTAAGCAACCAGAGTTTCAACAAGGAGAAGTGCTAAAACACTTACACAGAACTTTTTGTGTTAGGGTTTATCATGATGCCAAGATGGCTGAAGTGCTTTCAGGGGTGCATGACTCTATGCTGCCACCGGTTTTTAAGCAGCCTAATCCAGAAATGAAACAAGTTGATGAAAAAGCTCAACTCAATCGCTTTTTAGGCGAATGGCTCAGTTTTTGTCTCGAATATGGCGAAGTCGATATTGAATATAAGACGCAATTGGCGTTTTTATCCTGAAAAATAAGTGATAATTCTAGAAAATTAATTAAATATCAGTGTGTTGAGTAAACTAGAGCCTGCGATTATTAAGTCATCAGAAACAGTCGATACGCTGGAATTGATTCAGATATCCGATCCTCACCTTTTTGCAGATGAATCGGGTTCACTGTTAGGAGTGAACACTCGCGAGAGCTTTCTCGCTACATTGGATTTAATCCAAGCCAATCATCTATATATTGATCTGATTATCGTGACTGGCGATATTTCGCAAGATTTATCCGCCGAGTCTTATGAGTTTTTTGCGCAAGCGATGAAAGTGTTTAACTGCCCTATTTATTGTTTGGCTGGAAATCATGATGAGGTAGATGCTCTTGAGTCGCTTGCTGAAGCTGGTCATATCAAAACTAACAAGCAACTCGACATTAAAAATTGGCAAATTCTACTGGCGCACAGTCAAGTTAAAGGGAAAGTGCATGGTTTAATATCGTCTGATGAAATGCACTGGATCCAACAACAATTGAACACGAATGATTCTAACGCTTTAGTTTTTACTCATCATCACCCAGTTTATAGTAATGCGGATTGGATTGATGATATTGGCATAAAGAACTGCGAAGAATTTACCGCTATGCTGTCTGAGTTTAAACAGGTGAAAGCTTGCGGCTTTGGACATATTCACCAAGATCTTTCTGTTACCCAACAGAATATTGATTATTATTCCGCCCCTTCAACTTGTATACAATTTAAGCAAAATTCAAGCGAGTTTGCTGTCAGTGAAGAATTACCGGGTTATCGTATTTACCATTGTTATCCTTCAGGTAAAGTGGAGACGCAAGTGATTCGCGTTAATGATTTCAAGCTTAGTCTTGATATGACTGCCACTGGCTATTAATTATTACCTCAAATCTGTTTTATAGTTTAATTTTTACTTGCACTTGCTGATCGAGCTTTATAGGATGGCTAGATAAAGGAAGCTCAATATATTGGGTATTTCAGAACAATTTCATTCAAATAATAACTCAAGATTATCTAAATCTTATAAATCAGTAATTTATGTCAAATCAGCAATATAACGCAGAAGCTATTGAAGTTTTAAGTGGCTTAGATCCTGTAAAAAAACGTCCGGGTATGTACACGGATACTAGTCGCCCCAATCATTTAGCGCAAGAAGTAATCGACAACAGTGTCGATGAAGCTCTAGCCGGTCATGCTAAAACGGTGCAAGTGATTCTATATAAAGACGATTCGTTAGAAGTCATTGATGATGGCCGCGGAATGCCAGTGGATATTCATCCAGAGGAGGGTATCCCTGGAGTTGAGTTGATTCTCACAAAATTACATGCCGGCGGTAAATTCTCCAATAAAAACTATCAGTTTTCTGGCGGTTTACACGGTGTTGGTATCTCGGTCGTGAATGCTCTTTCAAAAAGAGTTGAAGTCTCAGTAAAACGAGATGGCAAACACTATAGTATGGCTTTCGAAGATGGTTTTAAGAAAACCGATCTAAAAGTGATTGGTGATGTTGGTAAACGCAATACAGGAACTTCAGTAAAGTTCTGGCCAGATACCCAATACTTCGATTCAGAAAAATTCTCTGTTTCCAGGCTCTCACACGTCTTAAAGGCGAAAGCGATTTTATGTCCTGGTTTAAAGATTATTTTTGATAACAAGAAAAGCGGCGAAAAAGAAGAGTGGTTGTATGAAGATGGCTTAACCGCTTATCTCTTAGAGGCTGCTTCTGGTTTTGAAAAGTTACCCGATGAGCCATTTGTTGGTTCGATGCAAGGTGAGTCAGAAGCTGTTGATTGGGCTTTTATGTGGATGACCGATGGTGGTGACTGTTTAGCAGAAAGCTATGTAAATTTAATCCCAACTGCGCAAGGTGGAACTCATGTTAATGGTTTGCGCAATGGTGTTATTGAAGCTATTCGTGAATTTTGTGAATTTAGAAATTTATTACCACGTGGAGTTAAGCTAACGGCTGATGATATGTGGGACCGTATTTCTTATGTTTTGTCGGTAAAACTTGATGACCCACAATTTTCAGGGCAAACCAAAGAAAGACTCTCATCCCGGCAATGCGCGACATTTGTCGCTGGTGTGGTCAAAGATGCCTTTAGTTTATGGTTGAATCAAAATCCTACGATTGGCGATTTATTAGCCGAAAGAGCAATTGCTAATGCGCACAAGCGCATGCGAGCAGGTAAGAAGGTCGCTAGAAAAAAAATCACTCAAGGCCCAGCGCTACCTGGCAAATTAGCAGACTGTGTTGGTCAAGATGCTATGGCAAGTGAACTCTTTTTAGTTGAAGGTGATTCTGCAGGTGGCTCTGCAAAGCAAGCTCGTAATAAAGAGTTTCAAGCGATTATGCCGCTAAGGGGAAAGATCTTAAATACTTGGGAAGTAGATTCTTCGCAAATTTTGGCCTCGCAAGAAGTGCATGATATTTCGGTTGCGGTAGGCCTTGATCCAAACTCTGATGACTTATCTAAACTGAGATATGGAAAGATTTGTATTTTGGCTGATGCTGATTCCGATGGTTTACATATTGCAACCTTGTTATGCGCACTATTTTTAAGGCATTTTAGGCCGCTAGTTAGAGCGGGTCATGTTTATGTAGCAATGCCGCCACTCTATCGTATTGACATCGGTAAAGACGTTTATTATGCACTGGATGAAGATGAAAAAGAGGGTGTTTTAGACCTAATCAAAGCCGAGAAAAAACGTGGCAAAGTGCAGATTCAGCGCTTTAAAGGCTTGGGCGAAATGAACCCTAAGCAATTGAGAGAGACCACCATGGCGCAAGAAACGCGCCGTTTGGTTCAACTGACCATTGATGGTGGTGATAACTCTGAAAAGGTTATGGATATGTTGCTCTCTAAAAAGCGTGCATCTGATCGAAAAATTTGGTTAGAAGAAAAGGGCAATAAAGCCGACTTTTAATTCAGCTTGTTTAAACAAGCTGATATCAATAGAAATTTAAAGTAAGAGAATAATTGATGACTGAAGAACTCAATTACGAAGGAATTGAACAAAAGCCGCTTGCAGAATTTACTGAGCAGGCATATTTGAATTATTCCATGTACGTGATTATGGATCGCGCATTGCCACATATTGGTGATGGTCTGAAGCCTGTGCAAAGACGTATCGTTTACGCTATGAGCGAGCTGGGTCTAAAAGCTACTGCAAAATATAAAAAATCTGCACGTACAGTTGGTGATGTTTTAGGTAAGTTTCATCCGCATGGTGATTCAGCTTGTTATGAAGCAATGGTTTTAATGGCGCAACCGTTTTCGTATCGCTATCCATTAGTGGATGGTCAAGGAAACTGGGGTGCACCGGACGATCCTAAATCTTTTGCCGCAATGCGATATACCGAATCGCGCTTAGCAAAATATTCTGAAGTTTTACTGACCGAAGTTAGTCAAGGTACTGTTGATTGGGCGCCTAACTTTGATGGAACTATGCAGGAACCTAAAGTGTTACCGGCACGCTTGCCAAACTTATTACTTAATGGCACCACCGGCATTGCCGTTGGGATGGCAACCGATATTCCTCCGCATAATTTAACTGAAGTTGCGAATGCTTGTATCCATTTACTAGAAAACCCAAAAGCCGATATCCCTGAATTAATGCAACACATTCAGGGACCTGACTTCCCAACAGATGCCGATATTATTACCCCAGCTGATGACCTTTTGAAAATGTATCAAGAAGGGCGTGGCTCCATAAGAATGCGTGCTCGATTTGAAGTGGAAGATGGTGAAATTATTATTGATGCTTTGCCGCACCAAGTATCGGGAGCAAAAGTTTTAGAGCAGATAGCTGCTCAAATGCAGGCAAAAAAATTGCCAATGGTCTCTGATTTACGCGATGAATCCGATCATGAGAACCCAACTCGTTTAGTCATTATACCTCGCTCTAATCGTATTGATATTAATGAGCTAATGTATCATTTATTCGCGACAACTGATTTAGAACGTACCTATCGCGTTAATATGAATGTGATAGGAATTGATGGAAGACCACAAGTAAAAAACTTGCGCGTTTTCTTAAAAGAATGGCTCGATTACCGGTATGAAACAGTAAGACGCCGTTTACAATATCGCTTAGATAAAGTGCATGACCGACTGCATATTTTAGATGGTTTATTGGTTGCTTTTTTAAACATTGATGAAGTCATTCATATTATTCGAACTGAAGATAAGCCAAAGCCTAAACTAATGGCACGTTTCAAAATAAGCGATCGCCAAGCTGAAGCTATTTTAGAGTTAAAGCTTCGACATCTAGCTAAGTTAGAAGAAATGAAAATCCGAGCAGAACAAGAAGAACTGGAAGATGAAGCCGATTATTTACAGTTAACTTTAGGCTCAAAAGCTCGTATGAAAACTTTAATTAAGAAAGAAATTAAAGAAGCAATGCAAGACTTTGGCGATGAGCGCCGATCGCAAATCGTAGAGCGTAAAGAAGCTAAAGCATTATCAGAAACGGACTTGATGCCAACGGAACCTGTAACAGTAGTTTTATCGGAAAAAGGCTGGGTACGATGTGCTAAAGGTCATGATATTGATGCTGCAGGAATGAATTATCGCTCTGGTGATGATTACCTAGATTCCAGTAAAGGTAAATCCAATCAATATGCGGTCTTTTTAGATTCGACTGGCAGAACCTTCTCTTTGCTGGCGAGCACCTTACCTTCTGCAAGGGGGTTAGGTGAGCCGGTAACCGGTCGAGTAAATCCTGTGGCTGGAGCTGAATTTTTAGCCACTATCATGGGCGAAGATGAGCAAAAATTCTTGTTTGCATCAGATGCAGGCTATGGTTTTGTTGGTCAATTCTCCGATTTAGTCACTAAAACCAAAAATGGTAAGGCATTTTTATCCTTACCATCCGGTGCTAAAGTTTTAAAACCAAGGCGGGTGAATGACTATGATTCCCAATATTGCGTTGCGGTATCTAATGAAGGCAGAATGCTTGCTTTCCCGCTACAAGATTTACCGCAATTAGGCAAAGGTAAAGGTAATAAAATTATCAGTATTCCAACTGCACGGCTAAAGCTGCGTGAAGAGTTTGTGGTAGCAGTGGCTATAATTTCTGAAAAAGACTCTTTAGTAATTTATTCAGGTAAGCGCCATTTAACTTTGAAACCAAAAGATCTTGAGCATTATCGCGGCGAGCGTGGTAGGCGTGGCAGCAAGCTGCCAAGGGGCTTTCAGCGAGTTGATTCTATGCAGGTTGAAACTAAAGATTAGTTTATTGCAGTAAAAAACGAGTTTGACGCTCAATAACCATGGCATCATCTGCGGTTAGAGCGTCAATCATCAACAAATGAAACTCTCCAAAATCTTCTACTTCAATTTCAATATCTGTTTTAATGATATCGCTTAAGGTTTGTAAATAATCTTCAGTTGCTTCTATCCATAATCCGGGCTCAACGATACTAAAGAAATGTTGATATACGGCATTTTCAAACTTTAAGTTGTTTATTAAAAGTTTCGGATTGAAATCCAACTGTTTAAGGCAAGATTCAAGAATTTGGATTTTTTTAAAGTTATCTAAACCCAACTCTTCGGGCAAGGCAAAGATCAGCAAATCATTTTCAAATGAAACTAACGAGCTTTTATTATGAGCTGTCCACTTGTTAAATAAAGATAATAGAGTTTGTTTAGGTTTTTGATTATAAAGCTCCCAATTGGCATGGATAATCAATAAGTTTGATGATTCCAGCTGTTGCTGACTACGTTTGAGTAGTTGCTTTAATTCAGATCGGTAACTCACACGAGGTTCTAGCTCTGCAATAACTGGCTTAGTAGCTTTATTGGGCTTGATTTTGAATAGCAAGGTTATTGCTGCCAATAACCAAACAACTCCTGATAAATAATAAAGCCAATGGTGGTTCGAAGAAACTTGAGAGTTGGGCGCATTAAATTGATAAATAATATAAGCCGTATCTTGTTCTTTAATGGATAGATAAGAAACTTTTGGCAAGAAATTTTGGTCTTCTTTTGAAGACTTTGCTACCGCTTTGTCGATTAAGTTGCCATTAGCTTGATAGACAGCGAGGCTCTGTAGCTGCTGATAAGTTAGTAAACTCGTTAAAACTTCAGGGATAGCTTCATAACGATTAGCGACTAACAAGGGTTTTAGTTGTTGATCGCCACTCTTAATGATGAAATCGATTAACTGTGATGCTTGGACGTCTTGATAATCTTTTTGCTTAAAGGATAAAAAGCTTTGGGCAGCTACCGCATACAATAACAAAAAAACTGCTAATAAAAATAGAAATTTAACGGTTGGTATCGAGTTTAACCATTGAGATACTTTATGCGGTAACTTCACTGGTAATATTCCATAAATTTTTCAATAATATAGCACACTTTAAAAACCTGTTGTGCAATCCAAAGCGATATTCTCAATGGCCTATTTGTATATTATTAGTTCTAGTCACTCCATCGTCGCCCTAAAGGCCTTGTTGGATAATAACTTTGATTTTAAAAAAATTATCATCAAAGATACTCCTGCAACAAATTGCAAGAGTTTGGCGATAGTCGAAATAACTCAGCAGAAACTCCGAAAGATTAAAGCGAAATTAGAATTACATCAGTTAGATTACATTTTTTCACTATCGCCATTAAAGCTACCAGAGCTGGTGGTCTTTGATATGGACTCCACGCTAATCCCAATAGAAGTTATAGATGAGCTGGCTAACTATGCCAATAAAAAGCAAGAAGTGTCTTTAATTACTGAGTTAGCAATGCAAGGAGAATTAGATTTTAATCAAAGTTTACGCCAACGTGTGAAGCATCTAGCCGGTTTACCCCAGAGTGTGATTCAAGATTTAGCAGCTAAGCTTGAGTTTAATCCTGGAGTTAAAGAATTTTGCCAATACTTAACTTCTCAAAAATGCCAACTAGCTATAGCTTCTGGCGGCTTTACGCCTTTTGCCGAAAGTCTAAAACAACAGGTAGAATTTAGTTATATTCGTGCCAATCGGTTGCAAATAGACGATAAGGAATTAACTGGAGAAGTTGAAGGAACTATCATTAATGCGCAAGAAAAAGCCAAAGCCATAAACGAGTGGAGAAGCGAATTAAATCTTACTTCAGAACAAACGATGGCGATTGGTGACGGAGCTAATGATTTATTAATGTTACAAGCGGCTGGAATCGGAATTGCTTACGATGCCAAACCGGCAGTTAATCAAAGCGCCAGTTCGGTGTTGAAATATTCCTCAATGGCGGTTTTGATAGATTTATTTGAATTTACAAGAAGTCTCTAGAAGTCGTTTTCAGTAAAGTCGTAATTCATGCTCTCAAGAGGTTTGGAAACATAGTTACCCATGGCGAAATCAATCCCTAGCGGCCAAATAAGAGCAAGGGTTGAAGCATCTTCGAGCTTAGTGGCTACCGTCATGATTTTATTTTGATTAGTGATATTCGTTAGAGAGACCACCTTTTCAGAACCATCTGACTTGAGGGTATCAATGAAGTCGCCACTTAAAGTGATGTAATTTGGTTTTACTTCTGCTACTAATTCTTTGTCTTTGACGCCAATATTGTTAAGGCATAGGCCAATATCGCAGCCAGCCAAAGCTTCACTTAAAATTTTCACACGATTTAGATAAGATTGAGCAATATCAGCTTCTACGCACAGTACGACCTGGTTAGTTTCAATCACAGCTTTCTCAATAGCATCGAGCAGCCATTCAAGCAAATCTTCTGTGACCAAGGTTCCTGGACTTAGCTTGGTAAATAATTTTAACCGTTTGTTTTTATCTTTGTCTGCTAATTCTTTAAGTGCGGTTTTAATGCTTAAGCGATCAATTTCTGCATCGACGCCTAACTTTTCAAAAATACTAAAGATACCATCGCCTAAAATTAACTCGCCTTTTTCGTTTAAATAACGGAAGAAAGATAAATACTGGCGGTTACTGCTCCCTTTCAATGGCATCATAGGTTGATATAGGACCTTAATGTTGCCAGCTTCTTTAGCTTCTAAAAACTCATCATAAATAGCTTTTTCTTTCTCATTCAAAAGAGTATCAAGAGTTGGATTAAATATTTTAAAACCATCACCGCCATCGTTTTTGACCTTGTTACAAATAGCGTTTGCTTGAGCAAGGAATTTACCAGCTTGTAATTGATTTTCAGTAGTAGTAACGGTACCAATACTGAAGGTGATTTTGATGGTTTGACCGGCTATTTCAAAGCTAGTGTTTTTGACTTCTTGACAAAGCAATCTTGCTAACTCACTTGGCAGGCTGTCTGATTCGCTGAGTAAGATCGCGAAACTACTATCGCTAATACGGCCCTTGCTAGAGTCATCAGGAGTTTGAGAGGTTAGCCATTTAGCAACGCTATCCAATAACTCATCACAGGCAGAGATGCCAAATTCGGATAAATAGTTTTGATAGCCATCAATTTCAATAAAGTACAAAATTGAATCGAGGCCTGTTTCGTCAGCACTCTCTACCGCTCCTGTTAGTTTTTTGACAAACGCAGGTCGATTGAGAAGACCAGTGACTTGGTCAATCGAACTGGCTTCTTTTAATTTTTCCATGAGCTCGGTTTGATCGGCAACTTCTCGAACTAATAGCTGCAAACAGGGTTCTTCATCATAAACCGCTGAAGATACGATAAACATAGCTTCAAATTCAGTACCGTCTTCTTTCTTGCACTGAATGAGAGACTCTACTTCTTCTGCAGACTCGGCTTGCTCTTTAAATAAATCTTTGAGTTTTTGGGTGTCGCTAGAGGCAATCAAATCCATAATGGTCAAAGCTGACAAATCATCATTATCGTAGCCAAAACGCTCTGAATAGGTAGGGTTGGTATAGATATGCATCCCTTCGCCAATATAAGCGATAGCATCTTTTGAGCTATCTAGCAGCAGCTCATTACGCTTGCTAGTTTCTAGAATTTGTTTATTGGCTTCAAAAGCTTCCAATTCACTGGCTACTGCTTTTTGCTCACGTTTGATTAGCCATGATAAAAGATCGATGTTTTCTCTATCGACACAGTCATTTAAACCCAGGCGCATCATATCTAAACGCTTTCCCTCGGTATATTCATTCGCTAAGTAAATGGCTGGTAGTAAGGTTCTTTGTGATTTCAGCAGTGATAAAGCCTGCTTAACCGGAAAGTTATCCATAGAGCTAGAAAACAGGGCTAAATGCCAAATTTTCTGTTTTAGTTGTTCATTTAGCTTTTCGCTGTTGGCAATTTGCTCATGACGTATGGCTAAACCAAGGTTTTTCAATTGGCTTGCTAATTCTTCGCATTCATTGGCAGAAGAAGAGAAAATCAATGTATTGATCGATGTGTTTTTCTTATTAGTCATTGGATATAGTCTATAAAAGCGTTGAGCACAATCTTAACCAGATTGGCAAAAAAATGTATTAACTGAAGCACAAATTTAACAGTATTTTAATATTAACAAAAGTAAAAACTTACTAACCTTGCAAGCATCTATTTAAAAGCTATTCCAATATTACTTAGGCTGATACTGGAATTGAATAAAATTAGAGGTTTGCAATATACGTTTAGTGAGTTCTATTTTATATTCTTGGCCCGGAGTCATAATGGCCACTGTTTGCCCTGAGCGATAACCCATAGGGGGTAAAACAATACTATTGTCTA
Source organism: Kangiella sp. HZ709 (assembly GCF_009674675.1). Lineage (GTDB taxonomy): Bacteria > Pseudomonadota > Gammaproteobacteria > Enterobacterales > Kangiellaceae > Kangiella. The sequence continues at coordinate 292,537 of NZ_WKJC01000002.1, read as the reverse complement.
CTCCTACATTCGGCATCTCAGGTAATAAAAGCCCATTATGATGATAGGCAGGTTTGGCATAATCCCAATCCAAAGTAGCGCGTACGGGAGTCGCTTGTGGAGAAATCAGCTCAACTCCAATTAAGAAGCTATCTTGGTTGTGCCAACGGTTCCAGCGAATCAAACCTAGGTTATATTCTATTTCGCCATTTTTGTAGTTTTGTACCGTAACTAGCTCATTCGATTCCACATTATTTGATGGCGATTTCTCAAATGCTAAACAAAAACCAGCGGGACTTACGTCTTTAATTAAACCGTGTACCCACTCATAAGCATTACGAGTTTTTAGCTCTTTAAATGGCTTATTTTGGTTTTCCTCGCGACGCTGTTCGTAATCTCTAGGCTTATAGATAGAGTCAAAAGCATCATTTGCACGCGGAGTATTGGATGCGTTACCAAAAGTGTTTTCTTGGTTCCAAACAAAACTGTGTTGACTATCATCTTCCTCAACTTGAATGCTTAAGCCACTTGTTTCAAACATCGGCTTTTCTTTTGGTTTACCAAAGAAACGTTCGCGAACTTCTTCGCCCAATCTTTCTACTAAAAAATGGTGGGAAGCTGCCATACCAATCGCTGCTTGAGTCGCATCATCGGTATTTATGCGAATAAAGTTACGGCTTTTGACGGTTTTCCAATGTTCTATTAAGTGAATTTTTAAACTTTCTGTTAGCTCTAAATCAGTATTTTTGCGGAACAGGCCTAAAAAGCCCTGGCCATTTTCGATGGCATTGTTTTCAACCGCATCTACCGCTTGGTTTAAGTCAATCCCTAACCAGTTGTCATTCTCACTATCGATGGCATCACTGGGTTGCGGCGCAATATTTAGCGAGGTGGAGTAGGCATACAAAGTAAGCGGGTTGACTTTTGGGGTGACCTCAATCAAGGGCGACAATAAATCCAAGCTTTGATAACACTCGTTTACTTCGCCATGTTTCATTTGGAAAGGGTTACAAGTTGATAATGTTATATTGCGCTTGAATTGGTGATTGATGGATTGCAGATCAGAAGATTCACTTTTAATTTTTTGATCTAAAACCCCAAGCTCTACTGCTTTAGCATAAATAATATTTTGTTGTTGCCACACTTTTGATGCGACGGTTTTGTATAGCTGATAGCGCTGTAGTTGAATCAGGCCTTGGCACTTTAGTGCATTGGCGCAAGCCGAAACCAATACGGTTTTTGTTTGTTTGGCTAAACGGTCCGGATCGGCAACTAAATCTTCTATTACAGCGTTATAGCCAAAAATTTGTTCAGTGGATAAGGCATGAACTAAATCCGATGCAGATTTTAACTTGGGTGCATGATTCAACGGGCTGTGAATGTAGGTTCCAGATAAGGAGCTAATGAGCTGGTCAGAAATGTCATTTAACTCTTCGAGAAGGTGTAATCTTTCTCTGGGAGTGAAGGGTGATTGATTCAGATCGTAAAGCAGGCGGAAAACTAAGGTGGCGCTTTCGCCTAAATCTACCACAGGTAATTCTTTCAGCCAGCGCTGAATCTTCCTTGCCGAGTCTGGGATGTTTTCAACATTGACATCGAGTTTAACGCGAACGGTTAAACCTAGCGGGCCTTCTGCTAGCGCCATTACTATGCTCCTATTCCTTTATTCTTGGTCTATATTACCCAATGACGTTAGCAAAATCTAGCATAAATATATGCAAGTGATTGATTTTAAATGGTCAAATCAACTAAAGTCTTATTTGGCTCACCTGATTTTTCTTGCACCAATTTTGGCACTAGAAACCCTGCTAGATTTGCCTGTAATTGCTTATAAATAACATTGGCGTCTTTATTTGAAACTGCAAAGTGAGCGGCGCCATTAACGCGGTCAAGCATGTGCAAATAGTAAGGGGTTACTTTTGCTGAAAATAGTACTTCACTTAACTCTGATAATATTTTTGGGCAATCGTTGATGCCTTTCAGTAAGGTACTTTGATTTAATAAGGTGAAACCAGCTTGCGCTAATTTATGCATTGCCGAAGTAAATTTATCATCGATTTCATTGGGGTGATTGACATGCATAACCATGACCATTTGCAAACGAGACTTAGTCAGACTCAAGAGTTTAGAGGTCACTCGTTGCGGAATAACTACCGGTAAGCGGGTGTGGATTCTTAATCTGATGATTTGTGGTATTTGTTCAATAAAAGCAACAAATTCAACCAGATAAGCATCATTGACTGCTAAGGGATCGCCGCCACTGATAATGACTTCATTAATTTGCGGATTCTTTTTAAGATATGTAGCTAATTGATGCCAGTCTTGTTTACTAGCGCGATTTTCTTGATAGGGAAACTCGCGTCTAAAACAATAGCGGCAATTAACCGCACAGTGGGTTGCCAACATAAATAGCACGCGACTTTGGTATTTATGCAATAACCCAGCCATACCGGTTTGAGCTAAGGCTGTGGATTCACCCAAAGGATCGTTGCTGTATCCGCTTACTCTGATACTTTCTTCTGAAAGAGGCAAAACCTGTAGCAACAAAGGGTCGCTTGGGTCGGTTTTTTGCATTCTCTCTACGAAACTCAAAGGCACCAAGGTTTTAAAGCTTTGGTCTTTATCCAATTGATAGGGCAGCTCGGCTATATCCAATTCAAGCAGGCGCAACAGCTCATTGGGATCGCGAATTGCAGTGGAAAGTAACTTTTTCCACTCATTATCCTGCCAATAAGCCTCATTTCGAGGTAGAATCTGCACGTTTTGAATCATATTTAGCTAAATTTAGAGGATTTATGGGCACTATAACTACAAATGACTTACGTAACGGTATCAAAATCATGCTTGATGGCGAGCCATGCAGCGTAGTTGATAATCAATTCGTTCGTCCTGGTAAAGGCCAAGCTTTTAGTAAAACTAAAGTATTATACTTACTTACGGGCAGAACCGTTGAAAAAACTTTTAAATCCGGTGAATCTATAGAAACAGCCGATATTTTAGATACGTCAATGGAGTATTTATATACTGATGGCGAGTTCTGGTATTTCATGGATTCTGATACTTTCGAGCAAGTATCTGCAGATTCCAAAGCGGTAGGTGATAATGCTAAATACCTTATTGAACAAGATAAGTGCCACGTAATGCTTTGGAACGGAAATCCTATTCAAATTAACCCACCGAATTTTGTAGTACTAGAGGTGACTGATACCGACCCAGGACTAAAGGGCGATACTTCAGGGGGCGGCTCTAAACCTGCGACCATGCATACTGGTGCGGTAGTACGAGTGCCTTTGTTTGTGAATATTGGGGATAAACTTAAAATCGATACGCGCACCAACGAATACGTTTCCCGCGCTTAACCTTAACTTGTTAAAATCGTCTCACTCTTCGTTAAATGATAATTTTGTTGTGCTCATTGGCTACAAGCCAACTGCGCGTCCAAAATTATCATTTGCCTCGATTAAGCCAATTTCCCCTGCGTTAAAGGAGTTTTAGTGAAACGGAAACAAGCAAATTTGAGGGATGGTTCTGAATGGATCGACCATGAGGACTGCATTGTTGGGGATGAAGAGGGTATAAGGAATTTAATGAGAGCCTGCGAAGAAGCTTTAGCAAAAGGAGAGTTTTTTTCTTCTGAGCTAGGTGATTATGTGGGAGTTAAAAAGTTACCTTCAGATTGGTTTAAGCAACCTAAAGATTCGAATAAAACCATTCTTGCAAATCAAATTTTAGGATGTGTTTTATTGATGATAGCCGCTCTCATATTCTTCGGGGCATATACTGTCATTAAATGGTTCGTTTAATGTTTTTAATAATCTCTTTAATGAGGGGTGTCATTAGCGGAATAACCGAATATTTAGGGCCCTTTTCTTTGATTCGTTTTTTTGTGGGGGCAAAGGAATGAGTAATTGGCAACCTTCCTGCTCTATCGAAACTTTAAAAGCTCGTGCTGAGTTGTATGTCCAGATCCGTGAATTTTTTGCTGGAAAAAATGTGTTAGAAGTTGAGACTCCTTTGTTGATGCAGCACGGGGTGACGGATCGCTATATGCAGTCGATGCAAGTGCACGGGGTTTATAGTTCGCCGGGTTTTTTGCAGACATCTCCTGAGTATGCAATGAAGCGTTTATTAGCAGCTGGTTCGGGCTCAATTTACCAAATTGGCAAGGCTTTTAGACTAGAAGAATCAGGCGCTCGACACAACCCTGAGTTCACTATGCTGGAGTGGTATCGAGTAGATTTTGATCACTGGGCCTTGATGGATGAAACATTTGAATTGTTGGTAAAAGTTTTAGGCCAAAGGCAAAGAGTTAATTACTCTTATCAAGAAGCTTTCAAAGTCTTTTTAAACATTAATCCTTTTACCATCAGTTTAGAACAATTAAAAATTTTATCGGAAAAAACATTAGGTGAATTGCCAGATAATTTAGAGCCTGATGATTATTTAAGTCTATTATTTGAAGATCAAATTGAGCCTAAGCTCGGCACAGAAAACACCATAACATTTATTATAGACTTTCCTGCAAGTCAGTCAGCGTTAGCAAAAATCGATCCTAAAAATCCAAAAGTTGCACAAAGGTTTGAAGTCTATATTGAAGGCTTTGAGCTAGCCAATGGCTTTAATGAGTTACAGGATTCTGGTGAGCAATTAGAGCGTTTTAAAGCGGATAATGCATGGCGAAAAGCTAATGGCTTAGAAGAAGTTGATATCGATACCAACTTTATTCAGGGGTTAGAAAGTGGTTTGCCTCAATGTGCCGGAATTGCGTTGGGTCTTGATAGATTATTGATGATTCATTTGAACTTAAAACACATTAAACAAGTTCTAGCATTTCCTGCACACTAGCAGCGTTTTATAAGTAAGTTATCTTTCTCTTGAAGATCCTTTAACTAAAGTTCCCTTGAACCAAATATCACTTTAACCAAAGATCGATAATATGCCTTGAGATAGAATAGTTCATTGGCAGAATTAACTTTTCAGCTTTAATAAGATTGTGAATTTCTTCACGTGAAAACCAAGCCGCATTTTCCAACTCTTTATCTTTTAAGATTATTTCAGTGGTTACTGCCTTGGCTTTAAAGCCAAGCATAACCGATTGAGGAAAAGGCCAAGGTTGCGATGTGATATATTCCACCTGGCTAAGTTCAATTCCAACTTCTTCTAACGCTTCTCTTTTTACCGCCTGTTCAAGGCTTTCGCCAGGTTCAACAAAGCCTGCGACATTCGAATAACGGTTTTCTTCCCAGGTAGATTGACGGCCTAAAAGTATTTTTTCGTGACCTTTATCATCGGTATGGGTGATAGCGACAATAATAGCCGGATCGGTTCGTGGGAAGTGTTGCTTAGCACATTCTTGATTACTGCATTTACGGACAAAACCTGAGTCCATGGCGTAGGTTTCATTACCACAGTAACCACAAAATTGATGGACGCTATGCCATTGATTTAGAGCTGTAGCGACATTGACTAGATAGCTATCTCTTTCATTCAAAACCGCTATTAAGCTGCGTAAATTACTGCTGTTTGACGAGATAGTCTCTAATGCTTGCTGTCCAGACACACGATAGGCAAAATAATGCTGCTCATCAATTAAGCCTAAATAGATAAAATGAATATCCGAAAGCTTACCAACTCTCTCAGCTAGTTCACTCTTACTTAACCAATTAGCACCTTTTTCTGTGCTTGAAACCGTTTGTCTAAATACGGGTAAGAATAGTGTATTGGGGTGGTCAATAGCTGATTTAATGAAAGCGTTATCTTGGCGCATTTCGCCTTGTCTATTGAGCTGGTCAAACTGAAAAGTAAACATTAGAAATACCAATAAATCACTGTTAGTCCTATGATTGAAATTAACAACCATAAGATAATGCCGAGAATAAAGGCTTTAGGAGAGATGCCTAATATACTCTTTTTATTTAAACTTGCGCCCATCCAAAGTAAGCTCAGCGCAAATAGACTTTTAGCAACAAACTGAATATTCGGTTTCATCGTATCAAGCGGCAAAAAATCACTCATAAAACTGGCAACGATAAATAAAACAATAAACCATGGAATAGTCACTTTAGTGCTCTGATTCTCAGTGGCCTTTTTATTGGAAATGAATGCCGCTAATAATGCAACAGGGATTATCCAGAGTGCTCGTGATAATTTTGTGGTGGTGGCTACATTTAAAGCTTCTTCCCCATATTGAGATGCAGCACCAACTACACTGGAAGTATCGTGTATTCCAATGGCAGCCCAAAGACCGAACTGTAACTGAGAAAGTCCAAGCCAGTGACCAATGATGGGGTAGAGGAACAGTGCGACGGCATTTAGAATAAATACGATGGCTAAGCAAAGGGCCATATTATTGCCTGAAGCTTTGATTGAAGAACCTATGGCGGCAATAGCACTACCACCGCAGATAGCCGTTCCCGAGCTGATTAACCAAGCGATTTCGTTGTTAAGTTTAAGTGCCTTAGATAACAGTAATCCGATTAATAGGGTTCCGCCAATAACGGCGACTGTTAACCCAAAGCCGGTTTTAGCGGTTGCTAGTAATTCTGTCACCGGAAGCGAAAAGCCTAAGATCACAATTGCGATTTTGAGTAGTAATGAAGCCCACTTGTTTAATGATGAGCTTTCTAGTGGTTGATATCGGCCATTGGCAAACCAACCTAAAATTAAGCCACTGGCTAACGCATAACTGGCATTTAACCAGCCAAAAAGGGCTGCTATGCTCAATAATAAGAGTATCCCAAAAGCTATTTTAGGTGTGTTACTCAAGCTATATCACCCTGACTATAACAGTCATTAACGAACTTTAGTTAAAATCTATGTTAGCTATTCTATAAAAATATACTAGCAAAATCATATATTTATATTCTTGGAGAAAAATTATTTGTGAAACAAGCTTGACGTGAATAGGTGTTATATATTAGTATAACACTAAATCGGCATAACACTTAAGATGTCTTAAGCCGAACCAAGCGACGAGTTTCGCAACCATAGTTACTCAATTAGGACAAAGGTATGCAAGTACACTGGGATGATACCCAACCAATTTATCTGCAATTAAAAGACAAGGTTCTTAATATGATCCTTGAAGGCGCAATTGCAGAGGGAGAAGCGTTACCTTCGGTACGAAATATTTCAGCAGAATATAAGCTGAATCCAATAACCGTATCTAAGGCTTACCAACTTTTAGTGGATAACGAATTAGCAGAAAAACGCAGAGGTTTAGGAATGTTTGTCACAGAAGGGGCTAAAGCAAAATTATTAGCGGCAGAGCGTGAGCAGTTTTTAACGATTGAATGGCCAGCATTATTAGAAAAGATTGAACGCTTAGGCATTTCACTGGAGGATTTGGTCCAGTCTGCAAAAACTGATGAAGAGAAGTTTCAAAAGCCACAAAAACAACTAGATGAAAGCGGGGAAAGCAACAATGGCTAATATCTTACAAGCACAAGGCTTAAGTAAGAAATATGGCAATTACAAAGCCTTAAACAATGTGAATCTGAGTTTAGATTCAGGCCGCATTTTAGGCCTTATTGGTCCAAATGGTGCCGGCAAAACGACCTTGCTAAAGTCGATTTTGGGGTTGACTCCTTATGATGGGAAGTTAGAGATTTTTGGTCTTGATCCTCATAAGCAGCGTGATGAGTTGATGGAGCGCGTTTGTTTTATTGCCGATGTGGCTGTATTGCCTCGTTGGATAAAAGTTAGCCAAGCTATCGACTTTGTCGAGGGCGTTCACTCGAGATTTAATCGAGAGCGCTGCATGGGTTATTTGGCGAAAACCAAAATCAAGCAAGATTCAAAAGTAAAAGCGCTGTCAAAAGGCATGGTAGTGCAATTGCACTTAGCTTTGATTATGTCGATTGATGCTGACTTGTTGATTTTGGATGAGCCTACTTTAGGTTTAGATATCCTGTTCCGTAAAGCATTTTACGAACAATTATTAAACGATTATTTTGATGAAAATCGCACTATCATTATTACTACCCATCAGGTTGAAGAAGTTGAGCATATTTTGAGTGATTTGGTTTTTATCCAAAATGGCGAAATCGTACTGGACGATTCTATGGATGCGATTGCAGAAACTTACTTTGAAGTCATGGTTGAGAAGGAGTATGAGGAACAAGCCTTGGCGATGAAACCACTAAGTGTACGCGAAGTCTTCGGACAAAAAGTGTGCTTATTTAGTGGCGTCGCCAAGCCTCATCTTGAAGAAATGGGTAAGGTTCGTAAACCAAGCGTTGCCGATCTGTTTGTAGCCAAAATGCAAGGAGAAGCCTAATGAACACTTTTTTGACATTACTTAAAAGAGAATACTGGGAACATAAAACCGGCTTTCAATGGGTGCCAGTTGGAATTTCAGCGCTAGTACTATTTACCTCTTTGCTATTAGTGATTTTTTTCACTAATGACACTGTAAAAGTTAGTATTGGTGCCACTAACCCTACGGATTTATTGGGCTTGTGGGAAGCAACCGCTTCTGAAGGTGATAAAAACTTGGCTATGACGGCTTGGTATTACATGAACATCTTTAATCTTGCGATTGTGATGGCGTTTGTTGGTTACTTTTACTGCTTAGGTGCGCTGTATGATGATCGCAAAGATAAAAGCATTTTGTTTTGGAAATCATTACCGATTTCAGATACACAAACGGTGTTATCAAAAGTAGTTAGTGTGACTGTAGTATTACCGCTAGTGATTTGGGTCATATCCATGGTCACTAACCTAGGTATGATGTTGATAGGTTTGTTATTTGCCGCCATGTCTAATGGCGACATTGCTGGACTGGTCTTTTCTCCTAGCGCCATCTTTATGGCTAGTAGTTATCAGTTAATGGCCAATGTGATGGCGGTATTATGGATTTCTCCATTTATTGGTTACTTATTGTTTATTTCAAGCGCTACTAAAAGAGTTCCATTTTTAGTTTCTTGGTTACCGATAATCGTAGTATTGATAGTAGAAAGTATCGCATTTAGGTCTGCTCATTTTCTAGGTTGGATAGGTAACCAATTTACAGGTATAGGTAAAGCGTACTCAACACCGATGGCAATGATGTCTCAAGTTGAAGAAGGAGGGGTGTCAGAGTTAGTAGAAGTACTGGGTCGAGTAGGCTGGGAATTTGACAGTGGTTGGGGCAGTTACCCTAATCAACTGATGGACCCCAATTTATGGTTCGGTTTGATTGTTGGTGCGGTATTCATAGTGGGAGCTATTTACATCCGCCGCTACCGAGATGAAGCGCTATAAATAGTTTAAGAAATATTAGATGCATCTAATCCAAATGGGCCTTAGCTGCATCTAATTAAAGAGAAATGGATACATAGGATTAAGTGAGGATAGTAAAATGACGTTAAATAGACAAAGTATTAAATGGTTACCGAAAATAAGTTTAGTAATTGGCGTGGTGTTATTAACGGTATTGGTTTTAGTTAAAACTGCTAATTCAAGCCCTGAAATGGACATGTTAAATTCGCTTGAGAGAGTAAATAATGTTCAGGAGTTTTTAAAAGACCTACTTTTTTAGTTGTGACTAAAATTTTAAAGATTCCTTACTTATTTATCCTATGTTATTGATCTAGCAAAAGGATTTGCTAACAGTAACCTTAACTTTATCAAAAAAAACAGCAAAAGAATTACCCTGATTCAGTTTTTTCTACCCTTCATTCATCGGCTATTCAGCAGATAGGTTAAAAAATAGGCGCATATACGATAAAACCTTGCGAGCTAACAGATTTTACTGCTAGTATGCGATTATCAAGTGGTATGATGACTTATAAATTTATGCTATTGAAACTCAATAAAACGATAGATTCCTATCACGGGGGAAGGAATTAATGAAAATGAACGAGTTAAATCAAAAAAACTCTCCTCTTAAAGCTCTGTCAAAAGTCGCTGTTGGTGTTGCACTAGCTCTTTCTGCAGCTTCAGTTCAAGCAGTTGAATTTGAAACAGAAAACTTTGAGATTAGCTTTGACAGTACATTCAGTGCCGGTGCCAGTTGGCGAGTAGATGAGCGTGACAACAATCTCATTGGTAAAGCTAATCTGTATCCAAGATTAAATGGTGGGCTTCCAATATCTGCTGCATATGCTTGTAATTTGAATCCAGCATGTCCAGGAGTACCTCCTGGTGCTTGGTCAAACAATTCTGATGACGGCAACCTCAATTATGACAAAGGTGATGTATTCTCCAACGTTTATAAGGGGTTGCATGAATTTGATATGCGCCATAAAGATGGTGAGTTTGGTGTGTTTGCACGTGCCTTATGGTTTTATGATGCTGAGATCATGGATGGAACGACCCGTTTCAAAGACTTGGACGCTACTCCAAGAGGTGCTTTTGCTGCAGGTGAAAATACAGCTAAAACAGAACAAGGCCGTGACGCTGAAATTTTAGATTTCTATGCCTGGGCTACTTGGGATATCGGTGAAGCTTCGACTCTACAGGTTCGCTTAGGTGAGCAAGTCGTTAGCTGGGGTGAGTCGACTTTCATTCAGCACAGCTTAAATGAAGCAAATGCTGTTAACCTTCGCACCTTGCGTAACCCTGGTGCTGAGTTAAAAGAGGCTTTGATTCCATCTGGAATGTTATGGGCATCTTTAGATTTAACTGAAAGCTTATCGATGGAAGCTTTCTATCAGTATGAGTGGGAACCGGTGCGTGTTGATGAGCCGGGTACTTATTTTGCGACTCGTGACTTTTTAGGCTTTACTGGTCAAGACGTACATTTAGGTTTTGCTCAAGTTCCAGAAGGTACTCCAGGAACTGTGGCAGTACGTCGCGAAACTCGTAATGCTGACGACCAAGGTCAGTATGGTTTGAAGCTTGCTTACTTCACTGAAGGCGGCACTGAATGGGGCTTCTACTATATGAATTATCATAACAGACGCCCAATTATTTCAGGTGTTTCTGCTGATACAACTGGTACTGTTAGTGGTTTCCTTGAGTATCCAGAAGATATTCAAATGGGTGGCCTTAGCTTTAATACTGCTACCGATAACGGTTGGTCAATTGGTGGTGAGATTTCTTACCGTTTCGATGAGCCTTTGCAAGTTGACGATGCTGAATTGTTATTTGCGCTATTAGAGCCATTAGATGGTTTGACAGCTCCAGGCCCAGTACTTCGCGGAACCAGCCAAGTTGCTAATATCACAACGTTTAATACTGAAGTTTCAGGTTATCGCTTGTTAGATACCATTCAAGCTCAGGCAACATTTACTAAATTGTTGGGCTCTTTGTGGGGTTCCGATCAAACCGTATTCTTAGTAGAGGTTGGTTTAAACCAAATACAAGACATGCCTTCACAAGATGAATTACGCTTTGAAGCTGAAGGTACTTTCCGCTCGGGTAATGCAGCACGTGTATGGGATGGCAATGGTAATGGTATTGGCGAAGGCTTTTTCGTAGCCACTGGTAATACCGCTTCTCCTTGTGGCTTTACTAACCCAGCAAATGGACAGCGCGTTTATACTGAGTGCGAAGGCTTAGAAACCAATGGCTTTGCTGATGACTTCTCTTGGGGTTATCGTATGGCAATGCGTTGGAATTACGAAAATGCGTTATTCGGTGGTAATTTAGCTCCTCGCCTCGTCTATCAACATGATGTGAGTGGTAATACTCCTGCGCCTATCAGTAACTTCCTCGAAGGACGTAAGGCACTAGCAGTAGGTATGAGCTGGGACTACTTAAGCACTTGGAGAGTCGATTTAAATTATAATCGTTTCTTCGGCAACGAAAGTGCAAACTTAATTCACGACCGTGACTATGTGTCGCTTGCGGTTAGTTATTCAATATAACTTATATAGTTAATTAAAAAGGGCTAGTTACAATATGGCTAAAATTATGAATAAATGGTTATTGGCAACCGCGGTAGCTTCAACTTTCTTAGGGGCAACTGCTGATGCGAAAGTTACGGCTGAAAAGGCGGCGCAGTTAGGCGGTGATACTTATACTCCAATGGGTGCAATCAAAGCAGGTAATGCTGACGGCTCAATCCCAGCTTGGAATGGTGGTATTACTTCAGTACCTCAAGGCTACACAAAAGGTGACCACCACCCGGATCCATTTGCTGGTGATCAAGTTCTGTTCACTATTGATGCACAAAATTATACGCAATACCAAGATAATTTATCTCCTGGTCAAATTGCTTTGTTTAAGGCATACCCTGAACAGTACAAAATGAAGGTTTATCCAACTCGACGTACCGCTTCTTATCCGCAATATGTTTATGATGCAATTAAACGTAATGCTCCAACTGCAACGTTAGTAGATGGTGGTAATGGTATTAAAGGTGCTGCGATTGGTACACCGTTTCCATTTCCTGAAACGGGTTTAGAGTTAATCTGGAACCACTTAACTCGCTACCGTGGAGTAACGGTTCAGCGTGAGGCTGGACAGGCTTCACCTCAAGCAGATGGTGACTATACTCTAGTTAAGATTAAAGATGAGTTAGATCAAATCTATAACCGTCCAGGTATGACTCCTGAGAAACTAGAAGATGGCAACGTCTTATTCTTGTTCCGTCAATACGTGACAGCTCCAGCTCGTTTAGCTGGTACTGCATTATTAGTTCACGAGACAATGGATCAGGTTAAAGAGCCACGTAAAGCTTGGATTTATAACGCAGGTCGTCGCCGTGTGCAACGTGCACCAAACGTTGCTTATGATGCTCCAGGCACAGCTTCGGATGGCTTAAGAACTACAGATGATTTTGATATGTATAACGGTGCCCCTGATCGTTATAACTGGACTATCAAAGGCAAGAAAGAGATGTTCATCCCGTATAATACTTATCAGTTACACTCTGATGAATTGTCTTATGATGACATTATTCGTCCTGGCGTAATTAACCAAGACTTGGTGCGTTACGAAAAACACCGTGTTTGGGTTCTTGAAGCAGCGCTAAAAGAAGACACTCGTCATCAATACGGTAAGCGCGTTTTCTATATAGATGAAGATAGCTGGCAAGTCTCTGCTTCAGATATCTATAATGAAGCGGGTGATTTATGGCGTGTTGCGATGGCACATGCTATTAACTACTATGAAGTTCCGGCTTTATGGTCAACGCTAGAAACTTATTATGATTTACCTTCAGGTCGTTACTTGGCGATTGGTTTAGACAACCAAGAAGATATGTATGACTTTGATACACAATTCAGAGGTAATCATTTTACGCCTTCAGCATTACGTCGCTTAGGTCGTCGTTAAACCTTGCTGACTTTAAAAAGCGGTCTTTATTGACCGCTTTTTAGTATTTGTCTTAAATTAGTAGTAATCTTACAACTGATATAATATTAATAATCAACAATTGGATAGACGCTGTTTATGAAGTTTTCTATTTTTCTAAAAGGGTTATTGTTAGTGCTTTTATCTTTAGCGATAACCTCCGCTCCTGCCTATACGGCGGATTCTATTATAGCGCCAAAAGCTAAAGACTCGCTTCTGTTGGATATACAAAAATTACCTTCTGGTCGTTTAGTAACAGTTGGTGAAAGAGGCCATATTTTGATTTCTGATGACCAGGGACAAACTTGGCAACAAAAGCAAACACCAACTAGGAATGATTTAACGGCGGTAGATTTTTATGATGATAAATGGGGTGTAGCGGTTGGTTATCAGCAAGTGGTGTTGATTACTAAAGATGGTGGTGACACTTGGACCCAGACTTATATTGCGGAAGATTCTATTGAGTTCCCGGCTTTATTTGATGTTGAGTTTATTGAGCTGAATAAAATTATAGCCGTTGGTGCCTTTGGCCTATATCTTGAGTCGAGCGATGGTGGTGAAAGTTGGAAAGAAAGACAGGTGGATTCATTGGCAGATTTTTATGGTGGATTTAGTCATTTCTATAGCTTGGTTCATCAAGAAGGTTCTAAGAATGTCTATCTTGCAGGTGAGAAATATGTTGCTGGTGAAACTGCGGATGGAGAAGAGGTTAGCTCAGGTTTACTTGCGGTTTCGAGAAACAACGGTTTAACTTGGAATAAAATCAACTCGCCTTACGATGGGTCATTTTTTGGTGTGACAGTAGCGCCGAGTAAAGCAGTATATGCTTATGGGTTAAAAGGGAATTTATTTCGCTCGAATAATTACGGTAATAGCTGGCAACAGATTAATGTAGCAACCAACTCAGGATTGCATGCCATTGAGTTCATTAACAATGAATGGTTTTCCGTAGGTACAAGTGGCACCTTGTTAGGAAGTTCATTGCCGTTACAACAAAGAGGCGATCTGAAAGGTCGAGCAGCAATTGTCACCACCGACGAAAATACTCTAGTCATTGTTGGCGAAGGTGGCGTAGAAATCGTTAAGTTATCAGAAGCTGAAAAAGCAACAAATTAATTGGGGATAAATTTTAATGAAACAAAATAAGTTAGAGTCTTTAGTTAGAGGCTTATTCAAACAAAGAAATTTACTCATTACATTGTTTGCTTTAGTAACTTTGGTGATGCTGTATTTCGCATCACAGTTAAGAGTCGACGCAAGTTTTGAAAAGAATATTCCGTTAGAACATGAATATATGAAAACTTATATTCAGTACCAGGAAGAGTTTGGCGGCGCAAACAGAGTCTTAGTGGCTTTAGAAGACAAAAATGGAGATATATTCAATCCAGCTTTTTTTAATGCTTTAAGTGAAATGACTCGTAAGGTTCAACAGATTCCTGCAGTCAGTCAGCCGCAAGTGCAATCTCTTTACACGCCTAATACTCGTTATATTGAAGCCAGCGAGTTTGGTTTAGAGGGCGGGCCTGTAATTTACGCTGAGTTTAACCCAGCAGAAGAAGATCCTACTAAGTTAGCGAATGATTTTAATATTATTAAAGAGAACATCTTAAAAGCTGGCATTGTTGGTCGTTTAGTCGCCAATGATTTCTCAGCTGCCATGGTTACTGGTCAGTTGTTGTCGCAATATAATGCAACGGATGAAGAAGGCAATACCAGTTCGGTAAAAGCAGACTTCGTAGAAGTGGCAAATGCTTTAGAGCAAATCCGAACGGATATTGAAAGCAAGTACCCTGATGTTAATGTGAAAATCATTGGCTTCTCAAAAATGATTGGTGATGTGAGCAATGGCGCAGAAGGCGTTATGATGTTCTTTTTGATCGCCTTGACTATTACTGCAATTTTAGTCTTCTGGTATTCGCGTTCCATTAAATTAACCATTTTGCCTTTATTCACTTCAATCATAGCGGTAATTTGGCAGCTAGGTATTTTAACGGCACTGGGTTATGGCATAGATCCTATGTCTATCTTAGTACCATTCTTGATTTTTGCCATTGGCGTCAGTCATGGCGTTCAAATGATCAATGGTGTTGCTCATAATGTGGCAGAAGGTAAATCAGCATATGACTCTGCGATTATTGCCTGTGCAGTGTTACTAGTTCCGGGTGGAATCGCTCTTATCAGTGACACAGTGGGCTTTTTGACGTTGCAGCTGATTGAGATTGATATTATTCGTGAGTTGGCTATTACTGCGAGTATTGGTGTTGCAGTATTGATTTTAACCAACCTTATTTTGCTTCCCTTATTGTTGTCATTCAGTAAATTTGATGAATCCTTTATTAAGGCAACTCAAGCCCGTGAAGTAGCACGCGAGAAATGGTGGACTTCACTATCGAAATTTGCGCAAAAACCCATGGCGATTGGGTTAGTCTTAATCGGTATTGTCTTAGGTGCTTTGGGTTATTGGCAATCACAGCACATGAAAATCGGTGATCTGCATGCAGGTGCGCCAGCATTACGTCAAGATTCTATTTACAACCTAGACACTAAATATATTACCGAAAACTTTTCTATCGGTACGGATATGATTTCGATTTTGGCAGAAGTACCAAACGATGGTTGTACTATCTACCCTGTGATGAAAACCATTGACGATTTCCAGTGGCATATATCGAATGTGACAGGTGTTCAGTCGACTATTAGTTTGCCGCAAGTATCGAAAATCGTTAATGGAATGCTTTCTGAAAACAATTTGAAATGGAAAGTGTTAACTAGAGATGAAACTATTTTACCCGAAACTATTGGTCGAATTGAAACCAGTAGTGGTTTATTAAATTCTAAATGTAGTGTTATCCCTGTGTTGGTATTTTTGAATGATCATAAAGCAGAGACGATAGAAAAGGTAGTGGCCGCTACTAAAGCTTTTATTGATAGCAATACCAATGAACAGGTTAATTTTAGATTAGCAACTGGGCCAGTGGGAGTTATGGCTGCAACTAATGAAGCGGTAGAGGAGGCTCAATTGCCGATGCTCTTCTGGGTTTATGCAGCGGTAACTTTACTATGTTTAATTAGCTTCCGTTCAGTTAGAGGGACCATTTGTGTGATCTTACCTTTGGTTGTAGTTTCTTATCTAGCACAAGCTTTAATGACTTGGTTACAGATTGGTCTAACTGTGGCGACCTTACCTGTTATTGCACTAGGTGTTGGTATTGGTGTTGACTATGGTATCTATATTTTCACGCGTATGGTTAAGTTCATTCGTGCTGGAGATCCCGTTTCAGTCGCCTATTTTAAGACATTAAAGCTTACAGGTAATGCCGTCATCTTTACTGGTCTTACCTTAGCAATCGGCGTTAGCACTTGGATCTTTTCTGACTTACAATTCCAAGCTGATATGGGGATTTTATTGACCTTTATGTTCTTGGTTAATATGTTAGGTGCGATTATTTTACTACCAGCATTAGCTGCTGTCTTATATCGCAAATAGATAAGCTAAAAAGAATCCAAGCTAATGGCACTGTTTTTTTAAAATTCAGTGCCATTTTTGTTTTAAATGTCCTAAAATCGTATAAGTTATTTGCCGATATTATTATTAAAGTAATTGGACCAGGACAGAATTATGGCAAGCCCTCAAGCTAAAAAGCAATTAGCCCAAATTAAGACACTTATCAATAAAAAAATAGCAAAAACCAAAGCGCCTTTGGTTTCAAGTTTTGCAGAAATTCTTTACAGCAGTGTTTCCTATGATGAGTTCGCAGAAAAAGACACTCGTTATATTTATGACTCTGTTTTGAGCCTGTGGAATTTTATTCAAGACTTTGATGGTACTAGCAAAGTACGAGTGTTTAATCCGACTATGGAGTCTAACGGTTGGCAGGCAAAGCATAGCATCATCGAGTTAAATCATAAAGACATGCCATTTTTGGTGGACTCGATTCGTATGGAGTTAAATCGTCAAGGTATAGATGTGCATATGCATCTGCATGTCCCGATGAATATTCGTCGGAGTAAATCTGGTAAAATTCGTGAATTGGAAAAAGCTTTAGAAGGCGAAGGTAACATTGAAACTCCAATGTACCTTGAAGTCGATCGCATTTTAGATGAAGAGTTACTTTTTCAAGTGCAAGCAGATTTATCGCGTATTTTAAGTGACGTTAGGGCGACCGTATCAGATTGGGAGCCAATGCGTAATAAGATGCACTCGATTATCGATGAGCTTGAGGAAAACCCGCCACCAATGTTGGCTGAGCGGATTGAAGAAGCATTAGATTTTTTACGCTGGGTTGGTCAAAATCATTTCGTCTTTATGGGATTTAGAGCTTATGATCTAAATAAGACTGCGAAACAAACAGCACTTCAATCGGTTAAGGGAACTGGCCTTGGGATTCTATCAAATGAACAAAAGTATAAGGAATATAATTTATCTATGGCACCAAAAGGTGCGCAAAAACTAGCCCTTTCAAATGAACACTTATTAATCCTTACTAAGACAAGCAATGTCTCTACTGTTCACCGCCCAAGCCATATTGACTATATAGGGATAAAACGAATAAATGCCAAAGGTGAAGTCATTGGTGAATATCGCTTCTTTGGTTTGTTTACCTCCGCTGCCTACAATATGGACCCGCAATTTATTCCAGTACTACGCAAAAAGATTGCCAATGTCTTGTCTGAATCAAATTTACAAGCTGGTGGGCATGATTATAAAGCGCTCAAGAACATTCTAGAAACCTACCCAAGAGATGAGTTATTCCAAACTCCAACGCTTAAGTTGTTAGAATTTGGTTTAGGAATTTTACACATTCAAGAAAGACGTCAAGTAAAAGTGTTTGTGAGGCGAGATCCTTTTGGCCGTTATTTTTCAGTGTTAACGTTCATCCCTAGAGATACTTATAATACTAAGATACGTAAAAAAATTGAGAAAATATTAGCTAAGAATTTTAACAGTACAGCTAATATAGAGTTTAATACTTTGTTCTCTGAGTCTGTTTTGGCCCGTACCCATTTTGTGGTCCCTGTTAAAAACACCGAGTTAGTTCAGTTTGATCATGAAGAGTTACAAGCCGAAATAGAAGATGCTGCGTTAAGCTGGGAAGAAGTTCTTGATGATGAAATTCGTTATCACTTCAGCGATAAGCAAGCGGCCTATCTATTAAAGAAATATCAAAGTGCTTTCCCATTAGGTTATCAGAACCAACAAACAGTTAACTCAGCCATTGTTGATATCAAACATATTGAGAATTTAAGCGATACAAAAGAATTGGGAATGCTTTTATATCGTTCACAAGAATCTTTGGAGGGTGAACTTCGGTTTAAACTATACCATAAAGATAGTCCGATGCATTTGTCTGAAGTGCTACCCATGCTCGAAAATATGGGGATGCGGGTTATTGATGAAACGCCTTACAAAGTTAAGTCCGATAAGTTAGGAACCTATTGGATAATGGATTTTAATATTCATTACCCTAATGCAATCAATCTAGATCAGGTTCGTGATAACTTCCAAGTGGCTTTTGCCAAAGCATGGTCAAATCAAACTGAAAAAGACGGCTTTAATCGTTTAATCATTGGAGCTTCACTGAATTGGCGCCAGGTAGCGATGTTGCGTGCTTATGCCAAATATATGTGGCAGATCGGTTTCACTTTCAGTCAGTCTTCTATAGAAGATACTTTGAGTGATTACCCAGAAATATCCAGAGCATTAGCAGATTTATTTAGTTTAAAGTTTGATCCGGAACAAAAATTTTCTGTGAGAAAATTTAACGCGCTAGTCAAAGATTTAAATAAATTAATTGCACAAGTCTCAAGCTTAGATCAAGACCGTATTATCAATAAGTATTTGGAGCTGATCAAAGCAACGGTAAGAACTAACTTTTACCAACCAGCCGCTGATGGTAAAGAGAAAAGCTATATCTCCTTTAAATTAGAACCTAATAAAATTTTTGATATTCCTAAACCAGTTCCAATGTTTGAAATTTTTGTCTATTCTCCAAGAGTAGAAGGCGTACATTTGAGAGGTGGCAAGGTTGCACGTGGGGGATTGCGTTGGTCCGATCGTCGAGAAGACTTCAGAACAGAAATTTTAGGATTAGTAAAAGCTCAACAAGTAAAAAACTCAGTTATTGTTCCAGTGGGTGCTAAGGGCGGATTTGTTTGTAAGCAACTACCTAAAACTGGCGGTAGGGATGCATTTTTTGCAGAAGGGGTAGAGTGTTACAAAATCTTTATTAGCGCTTTATTAGATATCACGGACAATATAGTTTCCGGAAATATAGTGCAGCCTACGCAAGTAATAGTTCACGATGAGGATGATCCTTATTTAGTAGTCGCGGCAGACAAAGGGACTGCAACTTTTTCAGATATAGCTAATGGGATCTCTGAGGATTATGATCACTGGTTGGGCGATGCTTTCGCTTCAGGTGGTAGCAATGGTTATGACCATAAAGCCATGGGGATTACTGCAAAAGGAGCTTGGGAATCGGTCAAACGCCACTTCCGCGAAATGGGCATCGACAGTCAATCAGAAGAGTTTACGGTAGTAGCGTGTGGAGATATGTCAGGTGATGTTTTTGGTAACGGAATGTTATTATCAAAACATATTCGCTTGCAGGTAGCCTTTAATCATTTGCACATCTTTGTTGACCCAACGCCTGATGCGGCCAAGACATTTAAAGAGCGTCAAAGATTATTTGAATTACCACGTTCTAGTTGGTCAGACTACAATCAAAAATTAATTTCCAAAGGTGGCGGTATTTTTGAGCGAAGCGCTAAATCAATCGAGCTTACCCCAGAAATTCAGACTATGCTTGGAGTTAAAGCCAAAAGCTTATCTCCTAATGAGTTTATTCATGCAGCTTTAAAAATGCAGGTTGATCTGTTTTGGAATGGTGGTATTGGAACCTATCTTAAATCAACTAAAGAAAGTCACTCAGATGTCGGTGACAAAGCTAATGATAGAGTGCGGGTTAACGGCAATGAAATGCAAGCCAAAGTTATTGGCGAAGGCGGTAATTTAGGTTGCACTCAACTTGGTCGAATTGAGTATATGCAATCTGGCGGTCGTGCGAATACAGACTTTATCGACAATGCGGGCGGTGTTAACTGCTCTGATAATGAAGTTAATATTAAGATTTTACTCAATACCATTTTGAATGATGGCGAGTTAACCGTTAAACAGAGAAACAATTTATTAGCTCGAATGACCGATGAAGTTTCTGATATTGTCATCGAAGATAATTACCGTCAAATTCAATCGCTGAGTATTACACAACGTCGTGCTAGTTCCATGGTTAAAGAGCATATGCGCTTTATCCATGGCTTAGAAAAACGTGGTCTATTAGATCGAGAATTAGAATATCTACCTTCCGATGAAGAATTAATGGAACGCGAAGTTAAAAAGCGTGGTCTAACCCGTGCGGAGTTATCAGTCTTGTTAGCTTATGGGAAAATGGAGTTGAAAGACGAGTTGCGTATTCCTGCGGTAACTCAGGAAAAATACTTCCAGCAATATTTGCATAATTATTTCCCGAAACCTTTGCGCCAAAAATATCAAGCAAAGATGGATAAGCACCCATTAAAAGACGAAATCATTGCTATGAGTGTGGCAAATGAAATGGTTAATTTGATGGGCACCAATTTTGCATTCAGAGTGATGGACGAAGTTGGCGCTAACATTGGAGAAGTCGCGCAATGTTATGCCATGGCTAAAGAAGTATTTGATATGCAAGGTTTATGGCGCAGTATCGAAGAGTTGGATAATCAAATTGCGGCAGACGTGCAAATTGAGATGATGTTCCAAGCTCGCCGAATTGTAAGAAGAGCTACTCGTTGGTTTGTTCGTAATCGTAGTAAGGACCAGTCTATTGAAGCTATTGTCGACTTCTTTAAAGGTGGGGTTAATGAACTGCAAAAAATAGTACGAAAAACCTTGGAAACTAAAGAGGCGGCAGGTATTGAAAAAGATGTTGCAGATCTAGTGGCGAAAGGCGTACCGACCAAACTTGCTAAGCAAGTGGCCTATTTAAGCACTATGTTCTCGGCAATGGATATTATCGAACTAGCAAGACAGTACAAGCTCCCAATTCAATTGGTGGCGGAAGTCTATTACAAGCTAGGTAACAAAATTGGCTTGCACTGGTTCTTAAATCAAATCATTGCACAGCCGGTAGGCAATCACTGGCAAGCCTTTGCTCGAGCGGCTTTCCGTGAAGAGTTGGATTATCAGCAACGTAATTTAATTGAAGCTGTTCTTCCACTTACGAAAAAACAAAAATCTGCAGATGATAGGATTGATCACTTTTTAGCAAAGCACGATGACTTGCTATCGCGTTGGGCGGAAATGGTTGCTGATTTTAAGCAATCAAATACTCATGAGTTTGCCAAGTTTTCAGTGGCTCTTCGTGAGTTGCAAATTTTAGTGCAACGAAGTCATCGTCTAATTAATTAGCATGCTTAGTTCAAGAGCCCGATAAACATCGGGCTTTTTTATGTCCATAATTCGTCATAATTGCACCATTAAGACACAATATTTATTTGTTCAAATATCATTAACAATTAAACAGAAGGTAATTGAACATGTGTGTATTAGTAGTTCCAGATGAATTAAAAGCATTGCAGTTAGTTATGCAGAAGAGAGAAAAAGAAGCCAAAGCAAAAAAATATAGTGAACAATTCGATAGTTACTGGGATAGACAAAAATTAGACGCAGCTACATTAGTGGGGATTGAACAAGAGATTGATCGGTTGTTTCTGCAAATGGTGAAATGTAATCCAATGCCGAATGCTTTGTAAGTCGTAGCAATCAGCAAATACGACATTGGATCTAAAGAGTTAAATTACTGTAATCTAGCTGCTGCATCTAGGCGTATGGTGTTGCCGTTTAAGTATTGATTTTCAATAATATGCTTAACGGTTTTAGCAAACTCTACAGGTTTTCCAAAGCGGGAAGGGTTTGGAATTCCTGCTGCAATTTGTTCACAAATTTCTGGAGTGATTTTTTCCATCATAGGTGTTTCGAATACGCCAGGAGCGATAGCCATCACTCGAACACCGATGCGGGCAAATTCTCTTGCTAGAGGCAGAATCATACCGGTAATTGCTGCTTTTGTAGCAGAGTAAGCAGTTTGACCAACTTGACCTTCATAGGCTGCGATAGAGGCCGTATGAATGATAACGCCTTTTTCACCATTGTTAGCATCATTAGCCTGCATATGCTTTGATGCAGCACGGGTAAGTAAGAAGCTACCGACTAAGTTGATATCGACCACTTTTTGAAAGTAGTCCGCGGGCATAGGGCCTTTTTTACTATGGATTAAACCTGCACCTAGAATACCTGCGCAACCAATGGCAAGATTAATTCCTTCCATTAACTCTGCGGCTTTATCTGCGGCGCTTTCAACTTGTTGTTCTTGACTTATATCAGTAACGATAAAGTGCGCCTTGCTGCCCAACTCAGCTACAGCTTTTGCTCCTTGCTCTTTATTGATATCTAACAAAGTTACTGAGCCGCCGTTATCGATTAGCATCTTGGCACAAGCAAAGCCTAGACCAGAAGCTCCACCGCTTATAATGGCTTTAGTTGAAGAAATATTCATAAGTTTCTCTCTTTAATTTATTGCGACTATTTTATCAGTATTTTAATCAGGAAGCAGGTTATTCAGGATAAAGGGGAGGTAGATGTCTTTTTCTATCCGCCTTAACTTTTTTGAAATCTATCGAAGAAAGCAGGGAGTGGATTTTTAAACCATCCCAATCATTTGGCTTACCTGTATTTACCGTATTTGCATAAAGAGCAGTTTGCAATCTAGATAATTCAAGTGCTAGCTTTGGGTTGTTGCACTGATTAATTATTTGATTAAGGTTAGTAAAGCTTGATTGGCTAGCATGTGAGTACCATTGAAGCAATGTATTGGCAAAATCTCTTGGATTGGTTTCTTTAGCCAAGGCTTTTAATTTAATACTTTCGGAAGACGTTTTCAAAGTAGAGCTTTTTTCGAGAGGTTGAGTCTCTACTGCGGGCTTACGCTTTCTGAAAAGAAATAATAATAAAGTCGTCAACCAAAGAAGGGCAAATCCGTAAGTTAAATATTGCCAGTAACTTGGCTGAGCAGTTTCAGATACAGGGTTGTTACGGGCATCTAGCGATTGCTGTTGGGTAATGGAAGGTAAGTTAATGGTATTAACCTTGTCTTGGATACTAATGGTAACAGGTTTTAATTCAGCAAAGGCTTGCACGTCTTTTGTGGTATCCCAGTAGGGTATCTTTAATGCAGGAATAGTCACTTGACCAGTCTGGTTTGGAATGATGGCAAGTTTTTCTAAATGGTAACTATTAACACCATTCGCATTAATTCGGCTTTGCAATATGGGTTTGTCGCGATAGATTTTTAAGCCAGTTATTTCCGGAAATTCAATTGTGGGAAGTTGCTCGGGTAGTAATGCAACTCCTTTAATATAGAAGTCTAAAGTTGCGGGTTTGCCAACTTCAAAAGAATCTACGCCTTCTTGCCATTGAGCGGTGAGCTCTAGCGCTTTTGCAGGGATCCAAGGTGTTTCTGCTGAAGCAGGTTTTGGCTTTACTTGAACGGTAAAGGGTTTAGATTGCAGCTCTATAGGGCGGTAACGGCTCAAGCTACCAAACGATGCTTGAGTATCAACAATATTGGTCCTAAACTGCATCGGCGGAATTGCCAGCTCGCCACTTTGCTGTGGAAAAATAACATATTTTTCTTCTTTAACATTATAGCGAACACCTTGACTCATCATTTGAAAATCAGATGCATCGCCAAGCTTTTTGATGATGGCATTATCTACGTTTAAAGGCTCTAGATAATGTCTTCTGCTAGGAACCGAACTATAAATTCTGACGGTATAGATAATCTGTTGTTGAACATACACTTCTTCATCGCTAATTCGTGCTGTCATTTTGACTTTTGAATTTGGGTTCAGCTCGTCCAGATTCGAAATCGCGGGCAATATTCTTATGGTAAAAGCCTCTGACTCCTCATTTCCAATACGAAATTTAGGAATGCTGTAAGTGCCAGCCTGGCTTGAAATCAGAGTTAAGGTCCAGCCCATTTGATTAGCAAACTGTTTATCAATAACCGTGCTTTTTTGGAAATGCTGACTACTTAAAACTTGTAATTCACTAGGTAAAAAATCCATGCTTTGCTGAGCCGATAAAGTTTTTGGGTCTTCTACATTAATGGTCAGCTGAAAAGTTTCATTAACTCTGACATCATTTCTATCTATAGCAATGTCAATTTTTGCATGAGCTATGTTGATTGATAATAGGCTCAAAAGAAGTATTAATAAAAATCTCATAGTTTCAATAATTACCAAGTTTTTGAAGGCTGGGAACGGTAGCCTCTACGATTATACTCAAGCTTCATTTTGTTACGAATAAGACGGCCAGGGTCGTCCGAAATCTTTTTAAGCCACTGCTCTAACTCTTGCTGCTTTTCTTGCTCAGAAAGCTCTTTCAATTGCTGCTCAGGTGATTTCTCTTGCTGCTCTTCTTGTTCTTCGTTTTGCTGCTGGCTGTCTTGCTGCTGTTGATTCTGCTGGTCTTGTTGCTCTTGTTGCTCTTGCTCATTTTGTTCTTGTTGTTGCTCTTGTTCTTGCTCTTGCTCAGAAGGGTTTTCCTGCTCTTGCTGCTGCAACAAGTCTTCTATTACTTTTTTATTAAAAATAGCATCTTGATGTTCGTTATCTAAGTCTATTGCTTTTTGGTAACTATCAATAGCCGTTTGATAGTCTCCAGCTAGCGCCAGAGCATTGCCTAAGTTATAAAGCTCATCTGCGGACTGGGCTTGTGATAAATAGTTGCTAGCCGCTGCATAGTCACCGTTTTTGTAGGCAGCAATGGCTTTCCAGTGTTGATCTTTAAATTTTGACTCTGCCTCAGAAAATTCACCTTGTTTATATTGCTTGAGAGCCTGCTGGTCTTTGTTCAAAAATAGTTTATCGGTGACACTGGCTTGAGTGCTTTGATAGGGCGAGTATAAAGCTACAGAAAGCAATAAAACCGCTAGAACATTTTTATTTTTAAAAGAGTAAATCACGATAGGAAGCATCAATAATATTAACCAATAACCTGAGTCATGCCAATTATCGGCAAAAATATCTTCTTTTTGATAATTATTATCCAGCGGGCTTAAGTTATTCGCGCTTAAAATGCTTATATCAGTATTATCAGCAGTAATGGCTGTTAAAATCGCTGTATTACTATTGGCAAATTCAGCTAGCTGTGAATAATTTAGTTTTGGCACCACAATATTACCGCTAGAGTCTTTTAAAAAACGCCCGCCTGGCATTTTGATCGGTGCTCCCTCATCAGTTCCTGCTGCTAATATCTTAAGCTGAAAATTGGTGTTGCTAATTAAGTTGCTGATGGTTTCTAGTTGGCTGGTTTCAGCACCATCAGTTACCCAGATGATGTTGCCTGTAACTTGGTTAGCATTCTCAAGTAGTTCTATCGCCTTTTCGATACCACGTTGAGGCTGACTGCCTTTGATGGGCATTAACTCAGTTTCTAGTGGGCGAATTAAGTTCTCTATGGTTTTTTCGTCACTGGTTAGTGGGCTTAAGATAAAAGCATCACCGGCATATACGATTAAAGCGCTATTACCTTCCGCGACTTGTTGTAGCAGATCATAGAGCTTGAATTTAGCCCGCGCTAGTCGACTTGGTGCTATATCTTGAGCATCCATAGAGCTTGAAAGATCTAAGACCAGAACATTTGCATCGTTACTTGAATAAATGGGTTGGGGTAATTTATTCCAACTCGGCCCTGATAGAGCGGTAACAACTAACAACCAAAATGCCAGCAGAAGAAAATTCCTTAGCGGTTTTTTTTGCTTGTCGTCAGTATTAGGTAAAATCCATTGTAATAAATGGTCATCAATTAAATTTGACCAACTTGATTGATAATTTTTCTTACTGGTTTGCCAAATAAATAAGAGCACTACAGGAATTAATAATAGCCATGCCCAGGGGCGAATAAAGTAAATCCCGAAGGTATTAAATAACCAATCAGTCATTAGCAATACCTCTATCATTTGTGATGGCGTCAGTTGCTCGCCTAGTGCTGAATAGTTGGATGAATTTATTGAGTAAGCTGATGATTAATACCATTAATAAAGGAATGAAAAATAAGGCTTTAGTAGGGCGATAAGTTTCTTGGTCCTGCTCGACTGGTTCTAGCTCATTAATGATATTATAAATTTCATCTAAAGACTCTGTATCTCTTGCTCTAAAATAACGGCCATTAGTTAGTTCAGCTACTTTAGTTAGAGTTTCTTCATCTAATTCGCGAGAAGGGTTAAAGCGGCGGCTGAATAATCCATTGCTGGTCACCACTTCATCGGCGCCAATACCGATGGTATAGATAGTCACGCC
This sequence comes from Kangiella sp. HZ709, assembly GCF_009674675.1. Taxonomy (GTDB): domain Bacteria; phylum Pseudomonadota; class Gammaproteobacteria; order Enterobacterales; family Kangiellaceae; genus Kangiella. The sequence continues at coordinate 265,939 of NZ_WKJC01000002.1, read as the reverse complement.
AGCATGCTCAGCAAGTTGCGCAGCCTGCAGCGGATCTAATATACCGGCATTGTTAACACCATCGGTAAGTAAAATGAGCACTCGATTTTTAGCATTACGATCTTTGAGGCGTTTGACGGCTAGTCCGATACTATCGCCAATTGCAGTAGCAGATGGACCGGCTAAACCTATTTCACTTTCGTTCAGCATTATCTGAACCGTTTTTAGATCAAAACTTAAAGGTGTCTGTAGATAAGCTTGTTCACCAAATAAAATCAAACCGAGTCGATCGCCTTCGCGTCGTTCAATGAAACTGTTAAGAATATGCTTAACCGCAATCAGCCGGTCGACCTGTTTACGCTCAACAACCATATCCTTCATTTCCATACTGCCTGAAACGTCAATCGATACCATTAGGTCGCGGCCACTAGCAGGTAATCTTATCGGGTCGCCAATCCATTGTGGACGACTAGCGGCTAATAATAACAAAAGCCAAATAAGCATTAATAACCAAGGGAAGTTAAAACTGGACTCTTGATGGTTATCTTTAAATTGTTGCCACTGTAAAAAAATGGGTGCTCGTAAAGCATTTTGCTGTGCTTTTCTTTGGCTGAGCCACCAGACTAATATTGGCAGTGGTGCTAATACCCATATCCAAGGCCAGGCCAATTCAAACATTGTTAGTCTCCAAAGGGAGTTGCAATAGCCATTGTTTTGCTTCAGAAAGCAACTGGTTTTTATGGCTTGTTGGAATTGCTTTTTTATCTTGGAATACACCATCTTTTAGCAGCATTAAAGATTGATCATTCCAAACATCTTTACCCGTGGAGATTAAAAAGTTGATCCAGCTTTCTTGGGTCAAGCTGGCTACTTTCGGCTTTGGGAAATAGGCAAGGCTGGCGCGTTTTAATAATACTTCTAACTGCATTAGCCAGTTGTCACTGTGAGAAGAGGCGATAATGTTCAGCTCTTTAATAGCTAATTTACTTAATCGAAACTTCTTTGCCTTTTGAAGTCGGATAACAAGCAAAACTGTTAAGCTGAGCAAAAGGGAACCGATTAATAGCCACCAGCCAATGGCTAACGGCCACCAACTCACCTCAGCAGGTAAGTGCACATCTTTAAGTTTTGATAGCAATTCTTGTTGCGCCATTTTAATTGTTCATTAATGTAGAAGGTTGCAGCGCGTCGGTATGATTAAACATTGCCACTTGTCTTTCTAACGCCATAGGGTTTAAGGCCAAATGATTAATCGAATGCTGGGTACTTAAGTGATTAAAGTAGCACTGGTTTTGTATAAAACGATTTTTTATATTGGCAAATCTTTGCGCAAAATGCTGCTGATAGTTACGAACATTTTTGCGGCTATTGGCATTAAAGCCAAGAGTGTTATGACCATCGGTGACGTGATAATGTCCAGCTACATCAATAGTTTGTTCAAGCGGGTCACTCAACATGACGCCATAAATATCATTATGTTGCGATAAGTGCGCTAAATGTTTATCACATTCGTCAGTGAAGTCCATAAAATCACTAAAAACATAAATCAGGCAGCCACCCTTGGTTAAGTGACGCAGCCTTAATAATGAATCACTTAAAGAGTTGCGATTAATTTTATAGGATTCAGCTTGTGATTGAGGATTGTAGAGTTCCGACAATCGATGGTTATGAACTTCTAATATTTTTTGCAGCATCCTCAGTCCATCTTTTCGACGGTTGGACGGCTTAAGCTCATGATGAGTATGAGCATTGTTGAGTAAAGCACCAACTCGGTTGCCTGAATTGAAGGCAACCCAAAAAGCCCGAGCTGCTTGGATAGACGCTAGGGTGGATTTGAAGCGATTTTTGGAGCCAAAAAACATGCTGTCTTGTAAATCTAAAACTATAAATACTGGACGCTCACGCTCTTCTTGAAAAATCTTAGTGTGTACCTTGCCAGTTCGGGCGGTAACTCGCCAGTCGATAGTTCGAATATCATCGCCAGCTTGATATTGTCTAACTTCCGAAAATTCCATACCACGGCCTTTGAAAGGAGACAAATGGCCGCCAACTAAGTGAGCTTTGGTTTTTTTATTAGGTAATGGAACCTTGTCGTTTGCCATATATTGGCAAGCAATCAATTGTTCCAGACTAAGCTCAATGGTTTCCGCTTGGAGCGATAGGTTATTGGCTGAAAAACTTTTCTGCATGCTAAATAGCTACCTTATCAAAATGCTTAAGGTGTAGGTACTAGCTGGATTAATTGCTCAATGACCTGATTACTATTGATGCCTTCTGCTTCAGCTTGATAGCTAAGAATAATACGGTGACGCAAAGTATCGAAAAGCACGGTTTGAACATCGCCTGGAGTCACATAGTCTCGCCCGCTTAACCAAGCATTTGCTCTGGCGCATCGATCTAAAGCAATGGTGGCGCGAGGACTGGCGCCAAATTCAATGTATTGGCCAAGCTTATTATCATATTTTTCAGGGTGACGAGTAGCTAAGACCAGTTGAATTAAATAATCTTCTACTTCTTGCGCCATATAAAGTGACACTACTTCTTTGCGGGCGGCAAATAACTGCTCTTGAGACAGTTCTGGAATAGTTGGTGCACTATCTTCAAATGCCTCGCGGCGATTCAGCGCCAAAATTGCAGATTCAGCTTGATTATCAGGATAGCCTACTTCTATATGCATCAAGAAGCGATCTAGCTGAGCTTCGGGTAGCGGGTAAGTGCCTTCTTGCTCAATAGGATTTTGTGTCGCCATCACTAGAAATAATGGCGGTAGTTGAAAACTATTATTACCAACACTGATTTGACGTTCCGCCATGGCTTCTAGTAACGCTGACTGAACCTTTGCTGGTGCACGGTTGATTTCATCTGCCAATACTAGGTTGTGAAACAAAGGTCCTTTTTGGAAGCTAAAGCTGGAATCTTGTGGGCGATATATTTCAGTACCGGTTAAATCCGCCGGTAACAAATCTGGTGTAAATTGAATACGCTGGAAGTCACCTTCTATGACACGAGAAAGCTCTTTGATGGCTCGAGTTTTTGCCAAGCCTGGCGCGCCCTCTACGAGCAAATGACCATCTGCCAATAGTGCAATCAAGATCTTATGGACTAAATCTTTTTGACCAATAATTCTTGAGCTTAGATATTGCTCTAAATTATTAAAATGATGGTTTTGCTCACTATTCTCAAGATTAGGGTTGTTTGCTGTCTTGGTTTCGGGTCTGATCGATTCTTCTTTCAAAATTCTTCTATTCCATGCCTAGCATTTCAGGGCATTATAATTTAATGAAATTATCATCTCTTGTGTAGCCTTGAATTGCAAAAAAATGCAACTAATTGTGTCTTTATCCTTATATCTTGTACTTAATGAGCAAAAGCTGGAGATTATCAACCAGATAATCACGGTTGACCATTTAAACGTTTGTTTGAAAAAATTATAGCATCAGGTACAATCGATGGATAAGATTTATTATTGGAGCTAAGTATGAGCGCTGAAGTCGCCAAAAAGACCACAAAACGCCCTAAGCAAGATAGGGTGGCTATCGTTTCAGGTTTAAGAACCCCTTTTGCTAAGCAAGCTACTCACTATCGAGGTGTGAATGCAATTGAATTGGGTAAGATGGTGGTGAATGAACTGATCACTAAAACAGAGCTGGATCCAGATTTAATTGAGCGAGTGGTTTTTGGGCAAGTGGTAGTTTTACCGGAAGCTCCAAATATTGCTCGCGAAATTGTACTGGGTACGCCAATGAATGTGCGTACTGATGCTTATTCGATTTCTAGAGCTTGTGCTACCAGTTTCCAAACCATAGCGAGTTTGGCTGACTCGATTATGTTAGGTGACGTTTCTGTTGGCATTGCTGGAGGTGCTGACTCTTCTTCAGTGGTGCCGATTGGTGTTAGTAAAAAATTGTCTTTAGCTTTAGTTGATTTACAAAAGGCGAGAACCTTTGGGCAGAAACTAGCGATATTAAAAAAGCTTCGTCCTGGCGACTTGTTGCCAGTACCACCTGCGATTAAAGAGTACTCTACCGGCTTGAGTATGGGGCAAAATGCTGAACAAATGGCGCGTGATCGCGGCATTACTCGTGAAGAGCAAGATGCTTTAGCGCATCGTTCTCATTCCTTAGCGGCTAAAGCATGGGAATCGGGTTTGCTGAATGATGAAGTTATGACTGCACATGTTCCACCATATACTAAAGAACCTTTGAGCCAAGATAATATCGTTCGTTTTAATTCGACTTTAGAAGGTTATGCCAAATTACGTCCAGCATTCGATAAAAAATATGGAACCTTAACCGCTGCCAATTCTACGCCATTAAGTGATGGTGCTTCGGCGGTGGTTTTAATGAGCGAATCGAAAGCTAAAGCTTTAGGATATAAGCCTTTAGGTTACATAAAAAGCTATGCTTTTTCCGCTAACCAAGCCGATCATGACATGTTAATGGGGCCATCTTATGCGACGCCATTGGCGCTTAAAAAAGCAAAAATGAAATTAAAAGATTTGGATCTCATTGAAATGCATGAAGCTTTTGCTGCGCAAGCGCTTTCTAATGTGCAAGCGTTTGGTTCGACTCAGTTTGCCAAAGACAAGTTAGGCCAAAGAACCAAAATTGGTGATATTGATATGGATAAGTTTAATGTCAATGGAGGCTCACTAGCTTATGGTCATCCATTTGCCGCTACGGGTGCTCGTTTGATTACTCAAACATTGAATGAATTGAAGCGTCGTGGCGGTGGCGTAGGTTTAACCACGGCTTGTGCTGCTGGTGGTTTAGGTGCAGCTATGATCGTGGAGGTGGACTAATGGCTAACAATAGTATTTTTGAATTTGATTTACAAGATGACGGTATCGCCATTGTTTCCTTTGAAGTCGAGGGTGAAGCACAAAATGTTTTAAAGCAAGAGTTTATTGATGAAGCCGATAGTCTCATCAAGGACATTGCTCAACAAAAAGAAATTAAAGGCGTTATTTTCACCAGCCGTAAGCCAAAGAGTTTTATCGCCGGCGCTGATATAAATATGTTGAACTCAGCTAAAACGGTAGAAGAAGCCGAGCAAATGAGTCGCAATGGCCATATTATTTTCGATAAAATTGAAGCATTAAACATCCCTGTAGTTGCTGCTATTGATGGTGTTTGCCTTGGCGGTGGTTTAGAGTTTGCATTGGCCTGTCATGGCCGTGTTTGTTCTGATGATAAGTCTACCAAGTTAGGTTTACCTGAAGTACAAATTGGCTTGTTACCAGGCGGCGGCGGTACTCAGCGTTTGCCTAAATTAATTGGAATCGCGGCATCTTTAGATCTGATGTTAACAGGTAAACAGGTTTTTCCGAAAAAAGCCTTAAAGCTTGGTTTAGTAGATGAAGTTACTGCAAGTGCTAACTTAATAAAGGCTGCTCGAAAGCGCTTGATGCAATTACGCAAAGGTCAGCAAAAGAAAAAATCAATCTTCTCTATGCAAGCTTTGCAAACCTTAGCACTTGAGAAAAACCCAATTGGTCGTAATATTTTATTTGATCAGGCTAAAAAGCAATTATTGAAGAAAACCAAAGGAAATTACCCCGCGCCAGAAAAAATCTTAGAGTGTGTAGAAAAAGGTGTTTCACAGGGTAAAGCCGCAGGTTTTGCGATTGAAGCGAAAAATTTTGCAGAGCTGGTTATGTCTTCAGAAGCTAAGTCTTTGATCAATATCTTCTTCGCCACAACCGAGTTGAAAAAAGATACGGGTATCGACTCTGATGTTCAGCCAGCTACTATCGATAAGGTTGGAGTTTTGGGTGGCGGCTTGATGGGTTCAGGCATTGCGTATGTATCAGCTGATAAGGCTAATAAAATGGTTCGTATCAAAGATATTAGCGCCGATGGTATCAATAAAGCTCTAAATTACTCTTGGAAGATTATCTCGAAAAAAGTGAAGCGCCGTTTTATCAGTGATGCAGATGCTAAGAAAACCATGTCGCGTTTAACAGGTTCAATTAATTACGATGGCTTTCATGATTGCGATATGGTGATTGAGGCAGTCTTTGAAAAGTTAGAGTTGAAGCATCAAATGGTTAATGAAGTTGAGGCTAACTGTTCTAACAAAACTATTTTTGCCACAAACACTTCTTCAATTCCAATTACTGAGATTGCTAAAGCTGCTAAGCGTCCCGAACAAGTGGTGGGGCTACATTATTTTTCACCAGTTGAAAAAATGCCACTATTAGAGATTATTACTACTCCTGATACCGCAGATTGGGTAGTGGCTTCTTGTGTCGAATTAGGTAAAAAACAAGGTAAAACCCCAATCGTGGTCAATGATGGTGCAGGTTTTTATGTCAACCGTATTTTAGCACCTTACATGAATGAAGCAGGCTTGTTGTTAAGTGAAGGTGTGGCGGTTGAGCAATTAGATAAAGCTTTAGTAAAAGCTGGATTCCCGGTTGGACCTATTACCTTATTGGATGAGGTGGGGATTGATGTTGCCACCAAAGTTGCGCCTATTCTTGAAGATGCTTTTGGTGAGCGCATGGCTCCACCTAAAATCTTCGAACGCTTAATTGCAGATAATCGTCTGGGTAAGAAGAACGGAAAAGGCTTTTACCAATATGGTAAAAAGCAAAAAGGCCCTAAGGAAGTCGATAGCAGTGTGTATCAGCTTCTTGGCGTCGAGCCGACAAAGTCTATGTCTAATGATGAAATCGCCGAAAGAGGCATTTTATTGATGCTGAATGAAGCAGTACGTTGTTTAGATGAAGGCATTATTCGTAGCGCACGTGATGGTGATATTGGCGCCATATTTGGTATAGGCTTTCCACCGTTTAGAGGTGGCCCTTTCCGTTATATGGATGGCATGGGTATTGAACAAGTAATTGCTCGTTTAAAACATTATGAAGCCTTGCATGGAGAGCGCTTTTCTCCTGCAGCAAAATTAGTTTCAATGGCTGAGCAGAAAGAGACTTTCTATGGTTAGCGCTCTATAGTTAGTATTTACTTACAAGAAACACTTTAAAGCCTAACATTAACTGTTGGGCTTTTTTGATCAATCATCTTATGTTAAGGGCAAAAAAAGCGGCTTGAAGCCGCTATATCAGAGGACAATGATTCTTTTATAAAAGAGCCCTATTCGAAAATCCTTTTTAGAAGTGGGCGTGAAGCTAGAGTTAGAGCTGCAGCCATCAGTAACTCTTTGTAATCATTTAAATAAGTAACAGCTTGCGGGTTTGAAAGTGCAAACTTACTAATAACTAATAATGCGGCTATACCTAATAAATATTTCATAATGTTTCTCTGCGCTTTTGCTTAAATCAAGGCTAAATCAGGGATTAAATCTATCTAGCCTTTCGTTGTCAGAAAATTTAACACTATGATTGAACTATTTGTGTGTCAGAAATCGCATAAAAGAAGGGGTATTTGTGAAATGGTTTGCAAAAGTGTCAGCTTTTTATACATTCAGTGATTGATGTCACAAAACCACTGAATGTAAAAGCGTGATTATAGTTTTGAAATTGTCCCTAAGGCTTAAAAGTTAGCTCTTAGTGTCAGCTGGCTCGTTTCGCCAGTGGCTTCTTCGCCTATAGCTAGGCCTAGTGACCAAGTCTTATTTAAATAGTAACGCAGCTCAGCACCAAAAATGATGTCATCGTCCTCGTAACTAGTTATATCAACATAGTCAGCAAGATCAATATCTTGGTATCCCGCGTAAAGATTAGTTTCCCAAGCGGCACTCCAACGTGTACGAACGCCAAGCTTCGCCAAGAAACCTTCGCCGTCATTACCAAAAGTGGTTTGACTAAGTAAACTTTGGCCATCTTGCTTTAGTAAGCCTATTTCACCATAAAAGTCAGAAGAGCGACTTAAAGCTGCATGATAACCAAGACTAAAGCTATATTCAGTGGCGTCGCTGTTGGCTTTTAACCCTGAGGCGTAAACATCAGCAGATTGAGTGTTGTAACGAGTTTTTATGTATAGAGATTCGGTCCAGTCAAAACTAATATCGAAGTTATAACCAAATTTATCACTAGTGAGTTCGCCTGCACTCTGGATAAAGCCAAATTGTATATAATTATAGTTGAGTTTGTCATTGGCATTAGCTGAGAAACCTAAAGCGGAAAGCACTAATGCTGTTATTATCTTTTTCATCGGAAGTCCAAAATTACTTTAATTGCGTGAATGATACTATAAATTATCCAGGATACTAAATGTAGATAATAAAAAAGCCGCTAAAAAGCGGCTTTGATAAGCGATTTGCTAGAAACTATATCGAACGCTGACGCCATAGTGCTCATCTAATTCGTCATCGTTACCAATTTCTAAAGCGAGTGAAAGCTGATCGGTAAAGTGGTAGCGACCTTCGACCGTGATATCAGTTGATTCCAGCACATCAGAATAGCTAGCAAAAGCGCCCAGCTCTAATTGGTTGGTGGCCATACCTCTAAAGCCTAAGCGAGCATTGAAACCATTATCATCAGCAACGCCTACATCGATGTCTTCGTAACCAAGCTCGGCAATGAAATCTACACTAGAGTTAAGGCTAGCAAGATAACCTAAGTTCAAGCGAGTAGCTGAAAACTCTCCGCCAAAATCGCCATCCAAATCGGTATAGTCTATTCGACCATATAAGTTACTTGAAAAAGATTTTGATAATTCAAAATTGTAACCATCTGCGCCGTCATATTCTTGCAGGCTAACATCAAGGTAGTCATAGCTAACGCCGCTAGCTAGGGTAATTCCAGAAGATAAGGCTAAGGTGGTTGCTAGAAAAACTTTCTTTAATGACATTATTATTTCCTCATGTATATTAGTGTTTATGTCGAGCTCATTGTGAATTGAGTTAAATGAATAAAAACTGAATCGATTTGAAATAAATAGGTTCATTCATAGCCTGTTACATTAATAGTGAATTTTAATTAAAAAAAAGGAAAGAGATGCATCAAGCTTTAACACCGGTATTAAATCAGCTCAATAAAGTAGTTTTAGGAAAGTCGCATCAAGTTAAATTGTCTGTAGCTTGCTTGTTGGCGGAAGGGCATTTATTGATAGAAGATCTTCCTGGAATGGGTAAAACTACTCTAGGCCAAGCTATAGCCAAAGTATTTGGACTTGAGTTTCAGCGCATCCAATTTACAAGTGATATTCTGCCAGCGGATATTATAGGCGCAAATATTTTTGATAAAAATGATGGGCAGTTTAAATTCCATCCTGGACCTGTTTTTAGTCAGTTAATCCTTGGTGATGAAATCAATCGAGCTACGCCAAAAGCACAAAGTGCTTTGCTAGAAGCCATGGAGGAGCAGCAAGTTACGGTTGAAGGTGAAACCTTTGCATTGCCACAGCCTTTTTTTGTGATTGCTACCCAAAACCCGTCACACCAAATTGGGACTTATCCGCTGCCTGAGTCACAACTCGACCGTTTTTTATTTAGAATTCAGCTTGGTTATCCTGATGCGAGTTTTGAGCGCGTTTTGTTGCAAGGCAAATCTGGCCGTCAAAATCTTAATACTCTAGAGCCAATGTTAAGTTTAGAAGACTTAATGAGAATCCAACAAGAGGTTGCTAAAGTAACAGTCAGTGAGCATTTGCTGAATTATGTCATTCACTTAATTAAAGCTACTCGTCAAAGTCCCGATTTTGAACATGGTTTATCTCCACGGGGAGGCTTGGCGCTTATTGGCGCGGCGAAGGCTTGGGCGTTTTTAGATGGTCGAGATTATGTATTGCCTGAAGATATTCAGCAAACCTTTATCCCAGCAGTAGCACATCGTCTAGAGTTTTCTCAAAAAACATCGGGTGACTCGGTTAAGCTTGTCAGTGAATTATTAGAACAAGTTAGCGTTCCTAGTTAAACTAGCTATTAGTCAGAAGATTGATTAATAAAATTATTAAACGGATCCAAAAGCGCTTTTACCGGTGGATAGAAGCTCGGTTACCGACTGCGCCTGAAATTCAGCTCAAGCAAAAAAACATCTATATTTTACCCACACGATACGGTTGGTTAATGCTGTTGATCATAGTGTTAATTTTGATAGCAGCAACTAATTATCAAAACAATATGGGCTATATGGCTGGGTTCGTGTTACTCGCCATTGGTTCGCTCTCTACTTTTTACACTTACCGTAACTTACGTCAGCTTAAAATAAAAATGATCAAACCTAAGGCTGTTTATGTTGGTGAGAGTGCAACTTTAGACATTGAAGTGATCAATGGAACGCAACAGTATCGCGCAAGTGTTGGTATTGGCGAAACTAAAGTAAAGATGAGCTTATTGGATGTGCCACAGCAATCCAGTAGTCAATTTACAAAAACGTTTCTAGTCACAAAGCGTGGCTGGTTTAACGTGCCACGCATGGTGATTTCCAGTGTCTTTCCCTTTGGTATTTTTCAAGTCTGGTCTTGGTTTAAAATACCATACCAAGTTCTGGCATACCCTAAACCTATTCCAGCGCCGATTAATTTAAGCGATAGTAATCAAGGCGATGAAGAGGGTAGTCATTCGATGAAAGGCAGCGAAGATTTTTATAGTGTTAAGGAATATCAACCTGGAGATCCTTTGAAGCAGGTTATGTGGAAAGCTTATGCCAGAGGGCGGGGGATGTTAAGCAAGGAGTTTGAAGATAAAGTGGGCCAACAAAAAATATTTAGTTGGCAGTCAGTCGCACACTATGAAAAAGAATTAGCATTATCTTATTTGTGTCACGAATTAATAGAAGCCAACAAAAAAGGCATCGATTTCGGTTTGGAAATGCCAGAAAAAAAGTTTGACTTAGCCAATGGCGACAAGCATTTATACGATTGCTTAACGGCACTGGCAATTTTTTAACGAGAATAAATTTGCAAGCAAAAGAACTTAATATTCATCGACAAGGAATTATCCCAATGCTGATTTTTGTGCAGGCATTGGTGCTCTTTCCTCTGTGGTTTGAAATTCCTATTTGGGTAACGGCTAGCACAATTGCGCTTATGCTTTTTAAATTTCTTAGCTATAGATTGCAAATAAAATTACCAGCTTGGATTGTTTTGATTTTCGTTTTTTCAGCTCTGGCAGGAGTCTACTTTCACTTTAGAACTATTAGTGGACGTGATGCTGGGGTAAGCCTTATTTGTTTAATGTACGGCTTTAAATTACTTGAATCTAAAAGTTATCGGGATGCAGCTTTAACCTTGTTTATTTCCTTTTTTATTATGGTGATGGCATTTTTATTCAATCAATCCATAGTGATGGGTCTTTATTTATTGCTAGCTATGATTGCCATTCTTTCAGGTTTAGTAGCTCTTAATTCAATTCACGGCTTTCAAGGTTTAAAACATCTCAGTAAAATATCTGGCGTAGCTTTACTGCAAGCTTTACCCATAATGTTGGTACTGTTTTTTCTATTTCCAAGATTGCCAGGTCCTTTATGGGCAATGCCTGATAGTAGCCAAGGTGGTACAGGTATTTCTGACAGTATGAGTCCAGGTGATATTGGTTCATTAACTACTTTTGATGACCCTGCATTTCGCGTCAAGTTTGAATCGACTGCGCCTAGTGCTAATGATATGTATTGGCGCGGTATGGTCTTTTCAGATTACGATGGCTTTACATGGCGTGAGGGAGTGCGTTCACCGACGCGTACTACAAATATTCCAAACTTCACCTCCCGTCATCAATACAAGGTACAAATGGAGCCTAATCAGTCACGCTGGCTTTTTGGCTTGGAGCAATTGGCGACATCTCCAAAAGGTACTTTTTTGTTTAATGATTTTACGTGGCGCCGTCCTAGGAAGATTACCACCCAATTCAGTTATAGCGCGGAAGCTGTGACTTATGATTATCAAGGGGTTGAGTTATCGGTTACTCATCGAAATGTGAATCTTCAACTGCCAGCAACTGGTAACCAAAGAACGCGTCAATGGGCGCAAGAGTTATTTGCTCAATCGAGTTCCACCCAAGATTTTATTCAGCGAACGCTAAATGTTATTAACCAACAAGAATACAGCTATACTTTAACGCCAGAAGTGCTTGAAGAAGAAGTCGTGGATGGTTTCTGGTTTGATACCAGAGAAGGTTTTTGTGAGCATTACTCCGGCGCCTTTGTTTTTATTATGCGTGCTGCAGGGGTGCCTGCTAGAGTTGTGACTGGCTATCAAGGTGGTGAGTATAACCCCTACGGTGATTTTTATTTGATCAGGCAATCCGATGCACATGCATGGACTGAAGTCTGGGTCGATAACCAAGGTTGGATTAGGGTTGATCCAACTGCAGCCATTGATCCTAGTAGGGTCGAAGCGGATTTAAGAACTCGCGCTACTCGTCGAGATAGTTGGTTTAGTGATAAAGAATTTGGTTTTGATTTGCCGCAGGGATTTATCCAAAAGCTGCAATTGCGATGGGATGCTATCAAAAGCTTTTGGGATGATTCATTGATGGGTTATGGTCAAGATCAACAAAACAATTGGTTAAGCAAGATTGGAATAAAGTCTAACCAATGGCGTTTTCTTGGCTATGGTTTGGTTTTTGCTTTGATCGTTTCAGGCTTGGTTTTTGGACTTTGGCTGCTACGAAAATCTAGCAAGCGCGATCCTATAGAGAAGTATTATGAGCTTTTAAAAACTAAGTTAATGAAGCAAGAAGTGATAATTTCACCACATTTGGGGCCTAAAGCTATTCTTGAGTTATTGCAAAGGGAATACCCTGAGTTGTATAAAAAATATTCGACGCCTATAAAGTTTTATATTGCCCTACGCTATAAGAAAGTATCCGATAAGGATAATTTACTGCAAAGATTTAAAACTCAGGTGAAAGCGTTATAATAGCCGCACTCTATTGTATTTGAAGTTTTTATGGCCGATATCACGCCCATCCATAATTTTTTATTGTGCAAAACGCCGAAAGCTTGGTTAGAAAAAGCAACCACTGAATTGGAGCTTGTTTTAATCGATCATGCTCATTGCGAAAAGAAAGCAGCAGCTACAGCGGTTAAGCAAATGTTTCGTTATCCAGAGCATATAGAGCTGTTGAAAAAGCTTTCTCAACTGACAAGAGAAGAAGTATTGCATTTTGAGCAGGTCTTAGACTTTATTGAAAAGCGCGGTATTAAATATAGAGCTATAAAGCCATCTCGCTATGCCGCCGGCTTGCATCAATATGCTGCAAAAGATGAACCTCAAAGGTTAATCGATGGCTTGATTATTGGTGCTATTATTGAAGCTCGTTCTTGTGAACGTTTTCATGCGTTAGCGCCATATTTTGATGAGTCTGAACCTGAGCTAGCAAAATATTATCGCTTTTTATTAAAGTCTGAATCACGCCACTTCATGGATTATTTAGACTTGGCGATGCGTTATTCCGATAAAGCCATCGATGAAAGAGTGCAATTTTTCTTAACTAAAGAAAGAGAGCTTATAGAATCGCCAGATCCTCTATTTCGTTTTCACTCAGGGGTTCCTGCTTAAATTTTTAAGGTCATTCTCGTGAAGGCGGGAATCCATTATAGAAACGGTTATGAAACAAAAATTATTATTACTTAGCGCTTCAAGAGAAGGACGAACGAGCTACCTTGAACATGCCTTACCACTAATTGATGGGTTTTTACCTAAAACCATCAAGAACATTTTATTTCTCCCGTATGCCGGTTTTGCTTTGGGCTATGATACCTATGAAGAAAAGGTTAATGGTGCGCTTATCGGTATTGATAAAATTGTCACTTCAGTTCATCGCTTTAAAGATCCTATTAGCGCCGTGGAAGAAGCTGATGCTATCGCCATTGGTGGCGGCAATACTTTTTATTTATTAAAGCAGCTTTATGATAATGAGTTATTAGATGCTGTTCGTAGAAAGGTTGCTTCAGGGACTCCTTATATTGGCTGGAGCGCTGGCTCGAATATGGCTGGCTTAAGTATTTGTACCACTAATGATATGCCTATCGTTCAACCTAGAAGTTTTAAGGCTTTAGGCTTAGTACCTTTTCAGATTAATCCGCATTACACCGATTACCAGCCACCGAATCATAATGGCGAAACTCGCGCTGAACGTATTTATGAGTACACTTGTGCCAACCCAGATAAATACGTTATCGGAATTAAAGAAGGTACTGCTTTAGAACTTGATGGAGGTAATCTGTACCTTAGAGGCAAAAAAGATGGTTTAGTGTTTAGGGATGGAGAAGCTATCCGAACCATCAACGCTGATTCGGATATTAGTTGGCTATTATAGGCTTATTTAAAGTAATGGCTCTCTATATCACTCTTGCAGACGGTTAAATAATTACCTTGTTCGTCCCAGTCACTAAGGACGATTCTTTGACAATGTTTGTTATTAACTTCTAAGTCGTGAAAATCAGGGCGATGGGTGTGACCATGAATCAAAATGGTGGCATTATTCTCTTGCAATGCTTGTTCGACAGCTTCTGGATGCACATCCGTTATGGATTCTGCTTTATTTTCTTGGGCGTCTTTACTTTTTTGACGAAGGTCTGCCGCGATTGCGCGTCGAACGGTTAATGGTTGTGATAGCAACTGTTGTTGCCAAGCATCAGAGCGAACCATTTTACGGAACTCTAGGTATTCCACATCATCCCAACAGAGCGAATCGCCATGCATTAAAATGGCGTTTTGGTCACCGATGACAAGTGGATGTATTTCGTCAATAATCACTCCTCCGGTTTTATTGGCAAACTCGTTCGCCAACAAAAAATCGCGATTACCGTGTTGAAAATAGAGCTTTTTTCCTGAGTCAGCATAGGCTTTAAACTGAGCAGTAATTGACTTTACAAAGTCAGAATCATCGTCATCGCCAATCCAACTCTCAAACAAGTCACCTAATACAAATAGCTCATTTGATTTAGGTGCTATTTCATTCATGTATCTTGTAAAGAGCGCCGTTAAGTCAGGGCGCTCTTCGCACAAATGCAGATCAGAAATAAAGTGACGCATTATTCTTCGCTGATGGTCGCTTTTTCAATTAACACAGTTTCTACTGGTACATCTTGATGCACACTGTAAGAGCCGGTTTCCACTTCTTTAATAGACTCGACCACATCCATGCCCTCAATGACTTGCCCAAAAACGCAGTAGCCCCAGCCTTGTGATGTTTCACTGGAGAAATTTAAGAAATCATTATCTTTGGTATTAATAAAAAATTGGCATGACGCAGAGTGTGGCTCCATAGTACGAGCCATAGCGACTGAGCCATTTACGTTTGATAAGCCGTTATTGGCTTCGTTTTCGATAGGCGCTTGAGTATCTTTTTGCTCCATATCAGCAGTGAATCCGCCACCTTGGATCATAAAGTTAGAGATCACGCGATGGAAAACAGTGCCTTCATAGTGGCCAGCACGCACATAATTCAAAAAATTCTCTACCGTTTTCGGCGCTTTTGCTGCGTTTAATTCAAGAACAATATCACCGTGATTAGTGGTAAGTGTAACTTTAGCCATAATTTAACCTTTTTATGAAAATTGACGTAGCCTAGATGGCGCTCAGTGGCTACAATATCAAGCTTAATTTGCCGCATATAATAATGCTTTTACGCTAAAAAAGCGAAAGCAAAACTTTAAATATCAAACTGAGAAGGCCATGCTACAGATTTATAATAACCTGACACGCCAAAAAGAAACCTTTAAGCCACTTGTTGAGAGTAAGGTCTCTATGTATGTCTGCGGCGTCACCACTTATGATTTGTGCCATATTGGTCATGCTCGAACTTATTCATCTTTTGATGTGATTAATCGTTATTTACGTTTCCGCGGTTATGATGTGACCTATGTACGCAATATTACTGATATCGATGACAAGATCATTGAGCGTTCGAATGAAAATGGTGAAGCTTTTAATGAGCTTACCGAACGCTTTATTCAAGAAATGTACAAAGATTTTGATGCTATAGGTTTGCAGCGCCCTGACATTGAGCCAACGGCGACTGGAACTATGGATGGTATTATCAAAATTATCGAAACCTTAATCGAGAAAGATTATGCCTATGTTACCGAATCTGGCGATGTAAATTATTATGTCCCCAAATTTGATGATTACGGTAAGTTATCCAAACAAGACTTGGAACAATTAAACTCCGGTGAAAGAGTTGAAGTAAATTCGGAAAAGCGTGACCCGATGGATTTTGCCCTATGGAAAGCCGCTAAACCAAATGAACCTACTTGGGATTCGCCATGGGGTAAAGGACGTCCTGGGTGGCATATTGAATGCTCTGCTATGTCAAAAGAATGTTTAGGAGATACCTTTGATATTCACGGTGGCGGTTCTGATTTACAGTTTCCACATCATGAAAATGAAATTGCCCAATCGGAGGCAGCTAATGGTTGTCAATTTGCCCGTACTTGGATTCACACCGGAATGGTGCAAGTGGACAAAGAAAAGATGTCTAAATCTTTGGGTAATTTCTTTACTATCCGTGATGTGTTGACTCAATATCGTGCTGAGTCTGTGCGGTATTTTCTAATGAATGGCCATTACCGCTCGCAACTTAGCTACAGTCAAGCGAATCTCGAAGCCGCAGATGCGTCTTTGGAGCGTTTATATACAGCCTTGCGTGGGGTGGATCTTGCCCAAGCTGTTAATAAAGAGTTCGAACTTATCACTAAAGCAGAAGCTAAGTTTGTAGAATCGATGGATGATGATTTTAACGTTCCCGAAGTATTGCCAGTATTATTTGATTTGGCTAAAGAGATCAATCGTTTAAAAGCTACAGATATGGTGCAAGCTGCCACTATCGCAGTCAAACTGAAAGAATTGGCTAGTGTTTTAAGTTTATTACAACAAGATCCTGAAGAATTCCTAAAATCTGGAGCGGGGGAGTCAGGCGTCTCAGATGAGGAGATCGATGATTTGATTCAGCAGCGCTTGCAAGCTAGAGCTGATAAAGATTGGGCTAAAGCTGATGAAATTCGCGATAGACTCAACGAGTTAAATATTGAACTCGAAGACGGTGCCAGTGGCACCAGTTGGCGCAGAAAATAAAAAGCCGCATACGCGGCTTTTTTGATATAAAAAATTAGTCGTGCAAATGCTCGCAAGCAAATAATGTATTACTCATAAGCATTGCTACAGTCATGGGGCCTACACCACCTGGAACTGGTGTGATCCAAGAAGCACGCTCTTTGGCGATATCAAATTCAACATCTCCCGCCAATTTACCTGTCTCCAGACGATTAATGCCTACATCAATGACGATAGCTCCAGGTTTGATCCAGTCACCTTTAACCATTTCCGGGATACCAACGCCTACCACCACTATATCGGCTTCCGAAACTTTCTTTGGCAAGTCCTTAGTTTTACTGTGACAGAAAGTCACGGTGCAGCGCTCCATTAATAGTTCCATTCCCATTGGGCGCCCAACAATATTGGATACACCCACAACTACGGCATCTTTGCCAACTAAATCGATCCCAGTTTCTTTTAACATGACCATTACACCATAGGGGGTACAAGGGCGCATGGTTGGCATTTTTTGCGTTAGGCGGCCCATATTGTAGGGATGGAAGCCATCCACATCTTTATCAGCTTTGATTCGCTCTAAGATGATGTTCGAATCTAGGTGAGCAGGAAGTGGCAGCTGCACTAAAATGCCGTCAATCGCAGGGTCATCATTTAAAGAGTCAATTTGTCGTAATAGTGAATCTTGGGTGGTGTCTTCGTCCATCACGAATTTTTGTGAGATAAAGCCGACTTTTTCGCAGGCTTCTACCTTTTTACCCACATAAATTTGTGAAGCTGGATCGCCACCAACTAATACCACTGCTAAACCTGGTGCTCTAAGGCCTTGATCTAAGCGTGCTTGTACCTTTTCGGCTAGTTGGTTTTTTACTTTTTCAGAAATGGCTTTGCCATCTAAGATTTGAGCAGACATATTGATAATCCTGAATATTCTTAAGCTGATTTAATTCAAATGAGCGTTTGAAAAGGCGATATTGTCGCAATATTTGCAGCTTTGCTCAATCCTTATTCAGCTTTTCTTGATAATTATGAAATATCCATAAAAAATGGCTGAAAAAGTGTTGACGCATTTCGTATGAGTCAGTATTATTGCGCTCCCTGTTCGGGTTAACCTAATCTTAGTCAAGGTATGGGGCCGAATAAGGCAAAATCGGCGATTAGCGCAGTCTGGTAGCGCGCCTGCTTTGGGTGCAGGATGTCGGGAGTTCAAATCTCTCATCGCCGACCAATTTTTTGTCATTTGTTATGCGGTATCGATTCAAATGCGCCCGTAGCTCAGCTGGATAGAGCAACGGCCTTCTAAGCCGTGGGTCGCAGGTTCGACTCCTGCCGGGCGCGCCATTTAGCGTTGCAGGCACAACAGATGATATGACGATTTATGGTGGGCGTAGCTCAGTTGGTAGAGCCCTGGATTGTGATTCCGGTTGTCGTGGGTTCAAATCCCATCGTCCACCCCATATTTTTTCTGCTTCTACTACCAATATCAGAAGCGTGAAATAAACAATACGGTTCGATGAGGGCTGTCTGGGCGCAAGCCCACTGTAAGAACAATGCGCGAGAGTGGTGGAATTGGTAGACACGCTGGATTTAGGTTCCAGTGCCGCGAGGCGTGAGAGTTCGAGTCTCTCCTTTCGCACCATTTACTAAGAGAACAATTCAAGTAAATGGTCATTTCTTTATCCTTCATCTTAATAATAGACAAAGTGATTATAATTGCTTTGTCTTTTTCCGTTTTTAAATAGTTTAGGTTTAATCTTCGGAGATTAATAATGCAAGTTTCAGTTGAAACCAGCCAAGGTTTAGAAAGAGTTTTAACAATTGATGTTCCTTCAGAGAACATTGATGGCGCCGTACAAAAACGTTTACAGGATATGTCTCGTAACGTGAAGATGAATGGCTTCCGTCCAGGTAAAGTACCATTTAGTGTTGTTAAAAAGCGTTATGGTGCGGCAGTTCGTCAAGAAGTTCTTGGTGAAGTTATGCAACGTCATTATTTTGAAGCAGTGCAGCAAGAAAAGTTAGTGCCTGCTGGTTACCCGCAACTTGAGCTTGTAGAAAATAAAGATGGTGAAAATTTAAAATTCACTGCTAAATTTGAAATTTATCCTCAGGTTGAATTAACAGCTTTTGATAAATTAGAAGTTGCAGCAAAAACAGCTGAAGTTACTGATACTGATTTAGACAAGATGCTAGAAACTCTTCAAGGACAGCGCGCGACTTGGAAAGAAGTTAAACGTAAGTCTAAGAAAGGTGATCAAGTAGTCATCGACTTTACAGGTTCTATTGATGGCGAAGCATTTGCCGGTGGCGAAGCTAAAGAATTTCCATTAGAGCTTGGGTCAGATAGCATGATCCCAGGTTTTGAAAAGCAAATCATTGGCGCTAAAGCCGGCGAAGATGTGAATGTTGAAGTTGCTTTCCCAGAAGATTATCACGTTGAAGATCTGAAAGGTAAAGACGCAGTATTTGCTACTCATGTTCATAAAGTGAACGAGAAAGAATTGCCATCTCTAGAAGATTTAGCAGCAGCGCTAGCGGCTGAAGATATTGATGGTCTAAAGTCTGACGTTAAAGACAATATGGAGCGTGAATTACGCAATGCGCTTAAAGCGCAGGTAAAAGGTCAAGTGATGGATGCCCTAGTAGGTGCTCATGAGTTTGATATTCCTAAGGCAATGATCGACCAAGAAATCGATCGTATGCGCCAAGAAATGGTGCAGCAAATGCGAGCTCCAGAAGGTGCAGATACTCCTGATTTACCTGCTGAGTTATTTGAAGAGCAGGCGACACGTCGTGTGAAACTAGGTTTAGTGGTTGCAGAAATCATCAAGACTGAAGAGTTAAAAGCTGATGAAAATAAAGTGCGTGCTCAAGTAGATGATTTAGCGGCTGTCTATGAGCAACCTCAAGAAGTGATTGATTGGTACTATGGCGATCCACAACGTTTACGTGAAGTGGAATCTTTAGTACTAGAAGATACAGTGGTTGACTTGGTGCTAGAAAAAGCTAAAGTATCGGAAGAGTCTGTAAAGTTCGATGATATTATGAATAAAAAATAATTCGTAACGTCAAATGAATACTAAAAGCGGGCCTTGGCTCGCTTTTTTAATGTCTGTTCAAAAATAAAAGAAAGTTCCCAAAGGATAACGCATGAACAACCCTAAAAATCCTATTATTACCAACCAAGAGTCGATAATTACTGATCCTTATGCCGGTGGCTTGATCCCAATGGTCGTAGAGCAAACTTCAAGAGGTGAGCGCTCTTATGACATATATTCTAGATTGCTAAAAGAGCGCGTGATTTTCTTAGTAGGCCCAGTAGAAGACTACATGGCAAACTCTGTTATCGCTCAGATGTTGTTTTTAGAGTCCGAAAATCCGGATAAAGACATTTATTTATACATAAACTCGCCAGGCGGTGTGGTTACATCCGGCATGGCGATTTACGATACCATGCAGTTTATTAAACCGGACGTTAGTACTGTTTGTATTGGTCAAGCGGCCAGTATGGGTGCTTTTTTATTAACCGGTGGCGCCAAGGGTAAACGTCATTGTTTGCCTAATTCTCGTATGATGATTCACCAACCTTTAGGTGGTTTCCAAGGCCAAGCATCTGATTTTGAAATCCATGCTAAAGAAATTATTGATTTAAAGCGTCGCTTGAACTCAATAATGGCAGGTCATTGCGGCCGCCCGGTTGAAGATTTAGAGCGGGATACGGATCGTGATAACTTTATGACTGCTGAAGAAGCTGTTGAATATGGTTTGATTGATTCAGTAATTAATTCAAGAAAATAAAATAAAAGAGCACTGTTTTTTGCAGTGCTCTTAATAATCCCTGCTGGTTATTTACTTTTAGCAGACTGTTGTAAAAGTAGATCACGTCGTAGCAGTATATGTTCAATTTGCTGCTTAGAAATATACCTCCCAATTCTTTTATTTAAATTATCTCTGTTTAGTAGGTTAAGAGATTTTATAAACAAAGGAGATACTCTGTTTGGCATATCGCTGAAGAAACTTTTATCAGAATCTAGCTCCCTAAATGCACCGGCATGATTTATTAACCAAAGTTGGGAGTTCGCTGGAATATACAATTGATCCTCATTGCTTCTGTCAGTATTAGCAATTAACCAATCAAATATTTGCATTAATTCTTGTGATTGCTCAGGTTTGCAATAACCCTTAAGACTAATATTTTCTATTTCAATCTCATGTTTAGTTTTTGAGTTTTTTAGTAAATACTGAAGAATGCCGGCTTTACCTTGATAATCATACTCCATTACAAATGGAACTAGGTGAAGCTCTAATAATCTATCTAATTGATAAGCGGCTAACTCTTTTTTTACCTGGTGAGGTTTAGCTTCTCTAAAAGCTGCTTGGATAGTCCCATCTTTAAGTGGAAAAGTAAGAATAGACAGATCTTGACCTGGGCTTGACTTGGGTTTACTGCGAAGAAATATTTTGCTTATTTCGTTATCATTAAACCCGTGAGGATTTAATGGTTTTCTTGCAGATTCACTAATGGGGGAAGTATTGTTTGCATCATTGAGGTTTAGCACTTTTAACTCAGCTTTATTAATAGAAACTAAACTCGGATTGCCTTTATAGTATGCGGAAGACATTCCTGTATCGAGCATGATGACTTTGTTATTAAGACGTGAGCGAACTGTCAAGCTGCTGTCTGGAGTGTGACCTAAAAATATTTGAGTAGCTCCAAAGTGTCGTAAAACATTATCAATGGTGTTTTCTTCAACATACTCATGACATAGCATATTGCCGCGATACCAAGTAGGCCCAAAGCTGTCGAAAAGTAAAGAGTCAGCTAAAGCTATAAACTGCTGAGTTTTTAGTTTGAGAGACTCGTCATCAGCTAGAGAGCTTTTTAAATTGCCAGCAATGAACCGTTTAGCAATATTTAACCGCTCACGTTTTGAATCCGAAAATTGGAAAAGTCCAGCATTAACAAGCTCACGCCATAACTGGCTATAGCGACTTAAATCAGAAATAAACTGCTGATTGAGTTCTTGAAGACTCTTACCGCTATCAATTAAGTCTTGTGAAAAACCTCCGTGGGCAAACAATTTATCTTGGACATTCACTATCATTTGCTTGCTGAGTAGCCATCGACCATATTTGCCATCAGGGGCATACATTTTAATATGACCAAAAAAACCTTCAGGGTATTGATTCTGGAATTCTTGTCGGCTTTTGTCTGAGTCAGTCAATTTGGACTTTTTAATAAAAGCTTGGTAGGTGGATTGACGTAACCCAATAGGTTCATCATTTTTAAATGCGGCAAATTCCGGATCGGATACGTAGCGTAGATCGCCACGAATATTCATGACTTCATGGTTGCCAAGCGCCATGTAAAAGGCGCCACCAGCTTTAGCAGCTTGCTTTTCTAGTTCCATGAAAAAGTCGAGTATCTGACGTGAGTCAGGACCTCGATCAACTAAATCGCCTACGCTGACAAGGATTCGTTTACCAGCAATCCAACGGTTTTGAGCATCGATGAGCTTACCAGCTTGTAATAACTTTTGCAGAGTTGGGAAGTCGCCATGTACATCTGCTATTACTGTAATAGGAGAGTTCAATGGATGTAATTGTTGTACGGCAATGTCATTAGAGTCTGATCTAAGATATGGCTTATCGTCCAGAGTAACTTTCTTCTTGTTGATAGATAAGCAGGCTGTCAATAGTAACAAGGGTATTGATAGACCTATAAGTTTTAATGTTTGAATGATAATAAGCTCCATCACGATAGATCGAATATGAATGATAAGTATAAAGAAGTTGTCTTACAAAAAAGAGGCTATTTGGATTATTTTGCTAAATTTGCCTAAATATCAGTCAGCTCAAGCTATTTTGCTTTTTTTGCCCTAAGGTTTTTGTTAATGTTAGTGCATAAAGGCAAGAATCAGTTGAAGGCTGAGGGTTAGTCCCCATATAGCAGGGATTAGCGGCACCAATCGATAAGGCGTCTGAAAAGACCGAGGAATGAATGAGCGATAGCAACGATAATAAAACACTGTATTGTTCTTTTTGTGGCAAAAGCCAACATGAAGTGAAAAAACTAATAGCTGGTCCACGTGTATTTATTTGTAATGAATGCGTCGATTTGTGCAATGACATCATCATTGAAGAAGTTAAAGATATCGCCGCAGAAGCTGGTGGTCGTGATTTGCCATCGCCAAAAGAAATAAGCGCATTCTTGGAAGAGTATGTCATCGGGCAAGAGAGAGCAAAAAAAGTATTGTCAGTTGCAGTTTATAATCATTACAAGCGACTTGAGAATGAACCGCAATCCTCTGAAAATAAAGAAGTTGAGTTGGGCAAAAGTAACATCCTTTTAATAGGTCCAACTGGCTCAGGTAAAACTTTGCTAGCCGAAACTTTAGCCAGAATGTTGGAAGTGCCTTTCACCATGGCTGACGCAACTACTTTAACTGAAGCTGGCTATGTAGGTGAAGATGTAGAAAACATTATTCAAAAGCTACTTCAAAAGTGCGATTACGATGTTGAAAAAGCTGAACGCGGAATTGTGTATATCGATGAAATCGATAAAATTTCACGAAAATCCGATAACCCTTCCATCACTCGTGATGTATCAGGTGAAGGAGTACAACAAGCCTTATTAAAATTAATCGAAGGTACGGTTGCTTCTGTTCCTCCACAGGGCGGTCGTAAGCATCCACAGCAAGAATTCTTACAGGTGAATACTTCAAACATTCTATTTATTTGTGGTGGTGCTTTTGCAGGAATCGAAAAAATTATTCAGGAACGCACTGAAAAAGGCGGCATAGGTTTTGGCGCTGATGTTAAAGAAGTTCATGATGGTAAAGCGATTGGTGAAATGCTTAAGAATATAGAACCAGATGATTTAGTGAAATTTGGTTTGATCCCTGAATTTATTGGCCGATTACCGATTGTAGCGACTTTGCAAGAACTCGACCAACATGCATTAGTACGTATATTAACTGAACCAAAAAATGCTCTTACTAAGCAGTACAATAAATTGTTGATGTTAGAGAATGTAGAACTTGAATTTAGAAAAGATGCGTTAGAAGCGATAGCGCGAAAAGCGATGCAGCGCCGCACTGGTGCGCGAGGATTACGCTCTATCCTTGAAGAAATTTTATTAGACACCATGTATGAATTACCATCTTTAGAAAATGTTAGTAAAGTTTGTATCGATGCAGCAATGGTGAAAGGTGAGGCAGAGCCTCTACTCATATACGATTCTCAAGCAAAAGCTGCTTCTGAGTAATATTAAGCTGCAACCATCCAAATGTGGGCTCGTTCTGGGCCCATTGATGCTAACAATTTTGAGAGCCCAGTTTTTAATTAACCAACTGAGTTTAACCAACAGTTAGGAAAAAAAGCGCAATGCAAAGCGATACCCAAGAAACGAACCTAGAATCTAAAAATAAACAACTTCCTTTGTTACCACTTCGCGATGTGGTGGTTTTTCCACATATGGTTATTCCATTGTTTGTGGGGCGAGAAAAATCTATTCTGGCGCTTGAAGAAGCGACTAATGGTGATAAGCAGGTTATGTTGGTGGCGCAAAAAGAAGCCTCTGAAGATATGCCTGAGCCAGATCAACTTTATACATACGGCTGTGTTGCTACCATTTTACAAATGCTGAAGCTACCTGATGGTAATGTCAAAGTTTTAGTAGAGGGCGTGCAAAGAGCAAAAGTAACTCAATACACTGAAACTGAACCTATGTATGTTGCAGAAGTGGAAACAGTGAATGCTCCTTCACTGAATCCAGCTGAAGAGGATGGACTTGCTAGAGCCGCTTTATCTAATTTTGATAAATACGTAAAACTCAATAAAAAGGTTCCAAGTGAAATTTTGACTTCACTATCGGGTATTGATGAGCCAAGTCGTCTAGCGGATAGTATCGCGGCGCATATGGCTCTCAATATCCAAGATAAGCAGCAAATCTTGGAAATGGAAAACACTTCTGAGCGTCTTGAACATCTCATGAGCAAGATGGAAGGTGAAATGGAGTTGTTGCAAGTTGAAAAACGAATTCGTAGTCGCGTTAAGAATCAAATGGAAAAAAACCAACGCGAATATTATTTAAATGAGCAAATCAAGGCCATCCAAAAAGAATTGGGAGATGGTGAAGAAACGGCTTCGGAACATGAAGAGCTAGCAAATAAAATTGCTAAATCTGGGATGAATAAAGAGGCTAAGGAAAAGGCAGAGGCCGAGCTTAAAAAGTTAAAAATGATGTCACCAATGTCTGCAGAAGCGACAGTGGTTAGAGGCTATATTGATTGGCTTTTAGGGGTTCCTTGGAAGAAGCGCTCGAAAGTAAAGCATGATTTAAATAGTGCCGAAGACACTTTGAATTCTGATCATTATGGTTTAGAAAAAGTTAAAGAACGTATTCTAGAATATTTGGCGGTACAACAAAGAGTTAAGAAACTTAAAGGGCCTGTATTATGTTTAGTGGGACCACCAGGTGTCGGTAAAACGTCTTTGGGCCAGTCAATAGCTAAAGCCACTGGCAGAAAATATGTGCGTATGGCGCTTGGTGGCGTTCGAGATGAAGCTGAAATTCGTGGCCACCGAAGAACCTATATTGGCGCTATGCCAGGAAAGATCATGCAGAAAATGAGCAAGGTCTCTGTGAAAAACCCGCTGTTTTTGTTGGATGAAATCGACAAAATGGCGATGGATATGCGCGGCGATCCTTCTTCGGCTTTGCTAGAAGTATTAGATCCTGAGCAAAATCATACTTTCAATGACCATTATCTAGAAGTCGACTATGATCTTTCTGAGGTGATGTTCATCGCGACATCTAACTCCATGAATATCCCCGCGCCTTTATTGGACCGGATGGAAGTGATTCGAATTCCAGGCTATACCGAAGATGAGAAAGTGGAAATCGCGACGCGGTATTTGTTGCCTAAACAAATGACAAATGCTGGTCTGCGCGATGGCGAATTGCAACTTTCAGAGTCAGGTGTGCGCAGTATCATTCGTTATTACACCCGAGAGTCAGGAGTACGAAATTTAGAGCGTGAACTGGCTAAAATTTGCCGTAAAACGGTTAAAGAGCAGTTATTAGCTAAGAAAGAAAAGAAAACTATTAAAGTACATAAAGGTAATATCGATAAATATCTAGGTGTGCAACGCTTTGATTACGGTAAAGTTGGAGACAACAATCAAATTGGGCAGGTAACAGGGCTGGCTTGGACTTCAGTTGGAGGCGAGCTGCTGACTATTGAGTCTGTCGTAGTTGGAGGTAAAGGTAAAACCAGTTTTACGGGCCAGCTTGGTGATGTTATGAAGGAATCAATCCAAGCTGCAATGACAGTGGTTAGAAGTCGTTGTTTGGCACTTGGGATTGAGCCGGATTTTTACGAAAAGAAGGATATCCATGTGCATGTTCCTGAGGGCGCTACGCCAAAAGATGGTCCAAGTGCGGGTATTGGTATGTGCACAGCGTTAATTTCGAGCTTGACAGAAATTCCTGTAAGAAAAGATGTAGCCATGACCGGTGAAATCACTTTACGCGGTGAGGTGTTACCTATTGGTGGTCTAAAAGAAAAATTACTGGCAGCGCATCGAGGTGGTATCAAAACAGTTATGATCCCCAAAGATAATGAACGCGATTTGGCGGATATCCCTTCAAACATTAAAAAGGATTTAGAGATAAATTGCGTGAAGTGGATCGATGAAGTAATTGATATTGCATTGGAACGCCCTCCAGAGCCTAAGAGTCTTGCTAGTCAAAGTAAATCTAAGGCAGTAGCCAACAAATCAAAGCAGCAAGAGGATATCCATCCTCATTAGTAATTTTTAAGTGGTTGAATTTTGCGCAAAAGCCTTGTATTTAAAGGTTTTTGCGCGAATTGACGGGATTTTCCTTGACACTCTAAAGCGCAAGTTGCTATAACAAACAACCTCATTAAAAACCGATGACAACCAAGTTGGTTTTAATAGTAAAAATATCGTAATAACTCTATCTATCAAGGGGAATAAGAGTGAATAAATCAGAATTAATTGATGCAATCGCAGCTGGCTCAGACATTTCAAAAGCAGCAGCAGGTCGCGCACTAGACTCAATGATCGGCGCAGTAACTGAATCACTTCAAAAAGGTGAGTCAGTATCATTAGTAGGCTTCGGTACTTTCTCTGTAAAAGAGCGTGCAGCCCGTACTGGTCGTAACCCGCAAACAGGCGCAACTATCCAAATTAAAGCTGCAAAAGTTCCAGGATTTAAAGCTGGTAAAGCACTTAAAGACGCGGTAAACTAGCCGCCGTTTTCTGGGTGGTTAGCTCAGTTGGGAGAGCATCGCCCTTACAAGGCGAGGGTCACTGGTTCGAGCCCAGTACCACCCACCAAATTCTTCAGTCAAAATAAATTGGCGATAGAATTAGTCTTTTAAGTGACCCTGAACTTAAGCTTAAAAGACTCTGCTGGAGCGGTAGTTCAGCTGGTTAGAATACCGGCCTGTCACGCCGGGGGTCGCGGGTTCGAGTCCCGTCCGCTCCGCCATTATTTATGAACGCGCCTCAGGGCGCGTTTTCTTTATAGCGACTACTTCGAAGTTTTATAACTTTGTTAAAAATTCGCTCCAATGTGCTCATTTGCAATAAGCAAACTGCGCATTCTCGCAAATTTTTTCCTCGTTCTAATAGCTTCTCGTTAGTCGCAATAACAGTAAAAGTAAACTGTTAGAGTTAAGAGTGCTTAAATAGTACATTTTGTGATAAATATATTCTTATAATATTGATTATATAAATAATTGAAGTAATAAATAAAAAGTAGGTACTTAGCTATGATGCTAGAAAGAATACAGCAGAAGATGGAAGGCCCAGCCATGAAGGTGGTGTTGGCTATAATTATTATTTTCTTTGTTTTTGCTGGTTACTTTGGTGCTAACCTTGTTACGCCAGGTAATGAAACTGTGGCTAATGTTGATGGCGTCAACATTACCAATGCGGAAATTGATAATGTGATCAATAATCAAAGAAGACAAAACCCTAACTTTGACCAACAGTATCCAACAGAAGCGAGTAAAGCTGAGTACCGTGAGCAAGTCCGAAATCAGTTAATTAATGACCGTATTTATACAAATACGATTGAAAATGCTGGTTTAACAGCTTCGAAAGCTCAGATTATTGAACAAATCCATTCAATGCCAGAGTTTCAATTAGGGGGTCAATATGATCCACAAACCGCAAAAACCATTATGGCGCAAAATGGTATCAGCGATACAAGACTATACTCGATTGCAAGAAATCAGATTGTTCGCGAACAATTTAATCAAGGCATCTCGGAGAGCAGCTTTGTAACTGATAAAGAGATAGAAGCCTTTTACCGTATTCAAGAGCAAACTCGCGACGCTCGAGTTCTAACGGTTCCGAAAGCTAAGTTCTCAGAAGGTATTGTTATCGAAGATGGCGAAAAGCAAACTTATTACGATAACAACAAAGCGAATTTTGAACAGCCAGAGCAAGTTAGCTTGCAGTACATTTTGCTTACCAAAGACATTTTAGCTCAGTCTATTAAATCTAGCATTACTGATGAGCAAGTAGCAGATTTTTATAATAGCGAAGAAAATAAATCGGAATTCGTAGCTCCAGATAAGATCACTGTGGCGCATATTTTAATTGCAAATGATGTCGATAATGCGGAACAAAAAGCTACAGATTTATTGGCTCAGTTACAATCTGGCGCTGACTTTGCGGAATTAGCTAAAGCCAACTCTAGCGATACTTTTAGTGGTGCTGAAGGCGGAGTGTTACCGCAAACTGAAGCTCAAGCTGGTAATTCAGGTTGGGTTCCAGAGTTTGAATCTGCAGCATTAGAGCTTACAGAGCCTAATGAGTTATCAGGTTTAGTAAAAACAGATTTTGGTTTCCATATCATTAAATTAAACGAGCGTCTGGTTGGTGATTCTAAACCTTTGGCTGAAGTTTCAGAAGAAATTAAGCAGCGAATGGCTGATGTCCAGGCACAAACCCAATTCTTTAATAAAAAAGCTTTGTTAGATGATGCTTTATTCAGTACAGAATCGATAAGTGATTTAGCAAAAACGGCTGAGTTAGAGTTACAAACGACAGAGTTATTTGATCGTAATAGTATACCTGTTGCAATTAATCACCCGGCAGTAATTGAGCAAGCTTTTGCTAAAGATAACATTCAATCTAAAGAAATTTCTGATGAAATTTCAATGGGCGAGCAGCAAATTGTTTATATCGCCGTGCAAGATTACCAAGCTGCCGGCATTAAGCCTTTAACTGAAGTTGAAGCTGAAATTGTTAGTCTATTAACTGCAGAGAAAGTCACCGAAAAAACAAAGACCTATGCTGAATCTATTAAGTCAGCATTAAAGGCTGGCGAATCAGTAGAGACTCTGTTAACGGAAAAGGAATTAACCTGGGTAGAAAGCTCTGCTTTCGGCTCAAGGGACGCTGCTTTGGGTCCTGAGTTGAATTCGAAATTATTCCAACAGGTTGCTCCATTGACGGATGAAGCGGCTATAGAAATTGAAGATTTATTTTCTGGTGATGTTGCGATTCTTGAATTGCGTAAAGTTAACTATCCAGACCTAAGTAAATTGGATGATGCTAAGAAACAACAGTTAAAATCATTATTAGCAAACGTTAACTCTCGTGGCGACTTTAGTAAGTTTGTTGGGGAACTTAGAGAGAAGAGTGATGTTAAGTAATTCTTCACGCTAAAAACTGATAATAAAAAGCCCTCTTGATGAGGGCTTTTTATTGCTGAAATTAAATGCTCATATAGAGAAGTAGCTAAATTTCGATGGCTCTTTTATAGCCAGCAGAAGCGTTTAATAGTTTTTGAGTATATTGAGATTGCGGTTGGCTGAAGACTTCACCCACAGGGCCATACTCTTCTTGCACGCCTTTATGCATTACCAACACCTTATCACTAAAATGTTGTACCAAACCAAGATCGTGAGAGATAAAGATATAGGCAAGATCCAGTTCTTCTTGCAAATCCAATAACAGATTGATGATTTGCGCTTGAACCGAAACATCTAAAGCAGATACTGGCTCGTCGGCAACAATAACTTTAGGATTTAATATTAAGGCTCTGGCGATAGCAATGCGCTGTCTTTGACCTCCAGAAAAAGTATGCGGATAGCGGGAAGCATATTCGGCTCTTAGTCCAACCCTTTCTAATGCTATACGAATTTTTTTCTGGATTTCGAAACGGTTAAAAGCTCTAGAGTTAATTAATGGTTCGGCAAGTATTTGCTCAATGGTTAATCTTGGATTAAAGGAAGATCTAGGATTCTGAAAAATCATACGAATGCTTTTGTACCAAGCAAATTTTTTGTCAGCTAATACATTGTGACCATTAAATAAGAGTTCACCGGTATCGGGTTTTTCTGCACCCACTAAAATTCGAGCAAGGGTGGACTTACCAGAACCAGATTCACCAACTACCGCTAGTGTTTGCCCTGGATTGATAGAAAAGCTAACTCCTTGCAGTACTTGTAAGTAACGAGCTTTGAATGGATTGTTAGAAACCTTATAAGACTTCCTTATCAGTTCTGCTTTGAGTAAATTTGCCATTAAGGTGCTGCCTTCTTTTTTTGTTCAAGGGGAAAGTGGCAACGCACGGAACGACCTTTGATAGAGCGTAACTCCGGCATATTGACACATTCTTTGCTAGCATAGGGGCAGCGGGGGCCAAGATTGCAACCTACCGGTAAGTGACGCATTGGCGGAGTTGAGCCTGCTAAATTATAAAGCCTGCGTCCTTTTTTATAATGCATACCAAAATGCGGAACACTATCGAGCAGTGCCTTGGTGTAGGGGTGAAGAGGCTCTGTTAATAATTTATAAGTTGCTCCCGACTCAACCACTTGTCCTGAATACATCACATGAACTTTCTCGCTCGTTTCAGATAAAATTGAGAAGTCATGAGTGATCAACATTAACGCCATACTTCTCTCTTCATTCAGTTTCATCAATAGATCTAAAATCTGTGATTGAACCGTAACATCCAGCGCAGTTGTTGGTTCATCAGCAATTAATAATTTAGGGTTACAAGCTAAAGCCATAGCAATCATAACCCTCTGGTTTAAGCCACCAGAAAGTTGATGTGGATACTCGTGATAGCGGCGCTTAGTATCTTTTATTCCTACCGAGGTCAATAATTCCATTGAGCGCTCTTTGCATTGTTTTGCAGAACCGCCGTCATGGAAACGAAGAGTTTCATCTAGTTGATAACCGATGGTTAAAGCTGGGTTCAAGCTGGAAGTAGGATCTTGAAAAATGATTGAAATACTGTCGGTAATAAGTTTTTTCTTATCAACGCTTTGCATTCGATTTAAATCTTGATTTTCTAGAGTAAATAAATCTGCCTGAGCTACTGCGGATGGGGACAACAAATCAGCTAGAGCTAGCGCCATAACACTTTTACCAGATCCTGATTCACCAATAACGCCTATTACCTGACCTGGATCTATTTGCAATTTGAATTTATCAACAGCTGTGACTAAACCGTGATCAGTTTTAAAATTCACGGTTAAATTTTCTATATGGAGTAAGCTCAAAGTCAGATATCTCTATTGATTGATTTGCGGATCGAGCGCATCGCGTAAACCATCGCCCAATAAATTAATGGATAAAATTGTTAAGAAAATAGCCAGACCTGGTAGTGCCATGGTCCAAGGCGCATACTGGATATAAGAGCGAGACTCTGCCAGCATGGTTCCCCATTCGGCAATTGGAGGTTGTGCGCCAAGTCCTAAAAAGCCAAGCGCTGCAATGTCTAGTAGGGCAGTAGAAAAACTAAAAGTGATCTGCACAATAATCGCAGGAACTATATTAGGTCCAAGATGTTTGAACAATAGGCGATTTTGACTGGCTCCATCAAGTTTTGCAGCCATACTGTATTCTTTATTGAGTTCTTGTGATATGCCACTTTGAGTAATCTTTACGAATTGAGGAATGAGAACTAATATCACTGCGTAGGCAGCATTAGTAATCCCCGGGCCAATAATAGCCACGACAGTAATAGCTAATATCAATGAAGGAAGCGATAACATCAAATCCATTACTCGCATCACAACACTTCTTAAAATCGGTGGTAAAAAAGCAGTAAAAGCACCAATCAAAACCCCAACAATGGCAGATACAAAAACAATGAAAGCAGATAAAAAAAGCGACAATCTAGCGCCATGTAATAACCTTGAAAATAAATCGCGCCCTAAGTCGTCGGTACCGAGAAAATGTGAAAAGCTCCCACCAATATTCCAGACCGGTGGTTGAAAACTTTTATTGCTAAACTGCTGAGCTGGATCATAGGGCGCAATCCACGGACCAATAATGGCCAACAAAATAATAATTATAATCACAGCGGCACCAAAAACGGCGCCATAATTTTGGCGGAACATTTGCCAGGAAGCTTTTGCTTTAAAGAGCTTTAAGCGATGAGCTAGGCCATTTACTTTTGCGTAATTCATTCAATCAGCCTTATGCTAGTGGTCGTCGTTTTTTGGGGTCTAAGAAATTCGAAATAATGTCGATGAAAACATTAAAAATAATGACCATAAATGATAAAGCTAAAATACCGCCCTGAATACTCGGGTAATCTTGTCTTGCGACTGAGCGAAGCAGCCAATTTCCAACACCTGGCCAGGCAAAAATATGTTCTGTGATGATAATACCAGTCATTAATATACTGATCTGTAAGCCGCCAATGGTCAACAGAGATTGCAGGGCATTACGAAGCGCATGAACCCAAATAATTCGATTTTCAGACAAGCCTTTTGAGCGAGCTGTTCTTACGTATTCAAACTTTAAAATATTGACCAACGCTGAGCGGGTCATTCTAGCCATGATGGCCATAGGCACCCAACTTAAGGTGATCGCTGGTAAAATAAGATGATTCAAGGCATTAAAAAATGCCGACAAGCCATAAGAGTGATTACCAATTAAGGTATCAACCAGCATAAATCGACTAATGGGCTCAATGTAATATTGATAATCAATTCTACCTGCCACAGGAAAAATACCTAAGAACAAAGAGAAAAACAAAACCAGTAACAAGCCCCACCAAAAAATAGGCATTGAGTAACCTACTAAGGTCGCTCCCATGACGCTATTATCGATCCAAGTTCCTCGATTTTTAGCAGCAACAATACCTAAAGAAATGCCGCAAATAAAGACGATAAGCAAAGCAAAAAGTAAAAGTTCAAGCGTTGCCGGAAAGTGTTTCAAAAATTCGCTTAGGACGTCCGAGCCTGTAATGTTAGAAGTTCCCCAGTTAGCTTGAAAGAGGTATCCAAGGTATTCAAAGTACTGGACAAACACACTATGTGATTGATAGTCATGTAAAGGTATCGAGCTTTGCAGACTGATAGCGAAAGTAATAACCGTCAAGCCAATGAGGCTAATTAAAGCAGTAACAAATATTCGAAGTAAAGAAATCAGCACTAAAACGCGTCCTCTTTGCTAATAATTGTTACCCCTTCAAAATTAATAGTCCCTAGTGGTGATAAATTAACATCTTTGACAGTGTTTTTAATTAAAAGGTTATTGGGTGTATGCGCAATCGGTAACCAAGGTTTTTCAAAGTGTAGAATTTTTTGCGCTTGTTGGTAATAGAGCTTGCGCTTTTCAATATCGCTTTCTTGTCTCGCCTTTAAAATAATATTATCGAATTCTGTGTGACACCAGCGGGAATAGTTACTGCCATTATTGCTGGCGGCGCAGCTCAGCAAAGGTGTTAAAAAATTGTCGGGATCGGCGTTATCAGCACTCCAGCCCAATAATACGGTTTGATGTTGTCCTGCGGCGACTCGGTTTAAAAAAGTACCCCATTGGTAGCTCACGATATTAGACGTTATTCCAATTTCTAGTAAATCCTGCTGGATCATTTCTGCCATTTTGCGGGCGTTGGGGTTATATGCTCGCTGTACCGGCATGGCCCAAATATCTAAGTTAAAGCCCTCGCCGTATCCAGCCTCTTGTAAAAGCTGTCTTGCTTTTTCAGGGTTATAAATAATTTTGTCTTGGCTTATTGCATAAGCCCAAGAGCTGGGACCCAAAGGACCTTCCGCTAAAATTGCTTGATTATCGTAGACTGCACGAGCAATCGCTTTACGATTAACTGCGAAATTAAGTGCTTGGCGTACTTTAGGCTCATTAAGCGGCGGTTTTTGAGTATTAAACCCCCAGTAAGCAACATTTAGCGCCGGCGTTTGAATGGTTTCGATAGTGTTATCTTGCGCCGCTAATTTGTTATGTACTGGAAGAGGATAGCGCATAATGTCGCACTCTCCTGCAGAAAATCGGGCGAAGCGCATGGCTGGATCAGGAGTGATCGAGTAAACCAAATGCTCAACGCTGCTTTGGAAAGCAAAGTGTTTATCAAAACGCTTAAATCGTAAGTAGGAATCTGCTTCATATGCCAGATATTGAAAAGGGCCTGTACCAATCGGATTTTTATCATAAAGCTCTAATTGGTTTTTTTTCATCAAAGTGTCTGCATATTCTTTTGATTGAATTGGTAGAAATGGGGTTGCTAGAATTGACAAAAAAGGACTTTCTGGCCGCGTTAGTTCTATTTCAACCTGATATTGGCCTGTCTTTTCTATTCGCTTAATAAGCTTTGCTAAGCCTTGGCCATTAAAATAAGGGTAACTATTGCCATTAAGGTTATGCAGAGGGTGGTTGGCGAGTCTTTGCCGGTTATAACTAAAGATTACATCGTCTGCATTTAAATGACGGCTAGGCGAAAAGTGCTCATTAGAATGAAAGGCAATATCATCTCTAAGAGTAAAGCGGTAAATCGTCCCTTTTTCATTAATGGACCATTCAGTGGCTATGCTGGGTCTCAATTCAGTAGTCCCAGGAATATAGTCTAATAACTGATTGAATAGCGTTGGAGCGGTCGCATCTACTGTAGTTCCGGAAGTATTAGTTTGCGGATTAAGGGATACAGGGCTGCCTTCAGAGCAGTACACAAGGAGGTTAGAACCTGTCTTACTATCGACGGAAATGCTTGGCTGACAACCAATTAAACAGGCCAAAAAGCTCAGTAATAGTAATTTTGTATGCGAGGACTTCTTCTCTGATACAAAGCTCATGTTGTTTTTGCTTTAATACTCAATGGCTTATCATAACAAGATTCGGCTAGAACACCTAGGATCGAGCTTAATTTTCGAGTTTTAGTAAAATTTAAAGGATATTTGATAATTATCTTAAGAGTGACATTTATAAGGATTGTAAATAATCGGTAAACACTTGTCATATAAGGATAAAAGCCGCCTGTTCAAGTTGAAAGCGGGTAGCTAATTACCTATACTAAATTATGCCTAGTAATGTTTTGCGAATATGTTGTAATAACATATGGATTAAAGTTTTCGTTACTATGCGGTTAACCCGCAGTCTTTTTTAGAAAGGACACTGCTAGATTAGAAAAGGAAATTTAATGAACATAGCTAAAGATAAGGTTTAAATTCTGATTGTGAAACGTGGGAAATTGAAACAAACATTATTGCTTTTGTCAGTATTGACCTTGGTTATTACTGTTCCCTCTATTGGTCTTGATAAAAGTACTGAAAAGCCATCCACTAAAGCTGTGTATCAACAGTTTGACTCTTTGTCTGGAAAAGGTGTTTTGCAAGGTCATCAGCAACTATCAATGATTGATGAATCCCCTACACTTTTCATCGAGCAAGAAGTGTCACAAAACCTCAATAGTTATGAAGCATTAACTTCTAGTACTGAGAAAGATAGCGGCCAATGGATGGTGTCATTCGATTTAAATCGATTTAATATACCTACTAATGATTTTAATTTTGATACGGCGGTTACTAACCCAATAGATCGAGCTACTAGCAACGCTAACTGGGGCTTGGGAGCTAGTTTAGTTTCTCCAGAGCAAACATCTAAATTTTTTGTTAACTATGGCAATAGAAAGGTGCCCATATCCATTAGTTTTGATGCTCATCCAGCAGGGTTTTCGAGTTTAGCTCAAGAGAATTTCAGTATGGAGTTTGAGCAATCAATTAATGAACGCTGGGCTGTGAGTATTTCTTATTTAAAGTCTGAAAATAATTTGCTTGACGCTACAGGCATTCAATCACCAAGCTCATTGCATAATTTGAATTACCAATTTCATTTCAATCAGACTAATAAAGTTGAAACCGTTAATTTTGCGCCTTTTAATAATGACTTTTCTAATAGTAACTTTTTAAATGATATATCAGCTATTGAAATTAAAGTTTCTAGGAAGTTCACGAATAATTTCAGCATGACGGCGAATGCTGCTAATAAACAAGGACGAAGCGGTTTAGCTGATATCGAATCCAATGTTGCAAATGAGTTTAGTCCTTCCGATAGTCGATTTTTATCGCAAGAGCTATCTTTGACGGGTAACTATAATCTTTCTGATAGCTGGGTGTTAGGAGCTAATATCGAGCGCCAAGAGGGGCGGTTTGATGGTTTTCTTTTACAAGAAGATAGACAAGACTTTGCTCAGTTGAACAGCACTACATTAGATATCGGTTTGCAATATCAAACTAGTTGGAATCAGGTAGGAGTGATTATTAGAGTTGACTTAATGAATTTACTGGGTAAATCAGAGGCTTATTCAGATTCGGTTAATTCAAACATTAACGGTTTGAAGCCATTTAGCTTTGATACTCCTAAATTTATTAAAGTCAGCGGAAGCATTAACTTCTAGCTGCTTAATATTTGAGCACCTAATGATTTATATTTGCTGAAGACACTCCAATGTGAATATTTTATGAAATATATCGTTAAATAATCGCAAATTAGCCGG
Source organism: Kangiella sp. HZ709 (assembly GCF_009674675.1). Lineage (GTDB taxonomy): Bacteria > Pseudomonadota > Gammaproteobacteria > Enterobacterales > Kangiellaceae > Kangiella. The sequence continues at coordinate 229,258 of NZ_WKJC01000002.1, read as the reverse complement.
ATTACTGTGTTGACCGCCTTTGGCTTTGACTTTATAGTTGGTCTCTTCGCATTTTCAGAATGACCAAACTAAGGCATTTTAAAAAGAATTTTGTAAAGAAGGGATAGTTTTAACCCCTTTTTATAAACCAATCGTTAATACGATTGATAACAATAGATTTCTAAGTTGAAATTTGGGTATGTATATGAAAAAAACATTAATATTGAAAAAAACTGCATTGGCCGTTATTACCAGTGCCTTTGTGGGAGGTGCTGCTTTTGCTGGGCCATTTGAGTCTTCAGTAACTGTAGAGAAAAGAATAGATAAAGCTTCTGCAAGTTCTCAATCTAAAATTGATAAGCTTGCTGAACAAGCCGCAGACGCAGCTTTTGAGTATCGTAATACCTTAAGCCGTGTTGATAGCTTAGAAACATTCAATACTCAGCTTAGACGTCAAGTTAGAAGCCAGGAAGAGTCAATATCCAATATGGGCTCTGAAATGGAGTCTATTGATGAAACAGAAAAAGGCGTGCTGCCTTTAATGGATGAAATGATTAAAACCCTTGAGCAGTTCGTTGAGTTAGATATCCCATTCAACTTAGATAGAAGAACTCAGCGTGTTGCTGACCTTAATAAGATGATGGATAACGCGGATATATCTGTATCCGAGAAATATCGTAAAATTCTCGAGGCTTATCAAATCGAGATGGGTTACGGTAACGTCATGCAATCTACGTCTGGTTCTATAGACCGTGACGGACAGACACTTGAAGTTGACTTTTTACGCGTTGGTCGTACAGCATATATTTATTTAAGTAAAGATCGTAAGAGCGGTCGTTATTGGAATAAAGCTGACAAACAGTGGGCAGAGTTACCAGTTGAGTACATTGATGAAGTCAGCGAAGCCATGAAAATGGCTGATGGTATTGTTCCAGTAGAAATGTTCAAAATTCCTGTTCGCGTAGCGGAGGCAGCACAATGAAAAAAATAATAACTTTATCCTTAGCTGCAATTGTAGGTTTATCAGCTAATTTCAATACTAAAGCGGCAACCACGTTAGATGATTTGTTACGTGAAGTTCGTAATCAAGAGCAGTTACAGCAACAAGTCAATGCGCAGCGTGAGTCGGAGTTTCGTGCAAACAAAGCTACTCAAGAGCGTAAACTTCGCGATGCACGTGCCAAATTAGCACAAGCCGAAACAACAGCTAACAATTTACAAGCTCAGTTCCAAGCAAATGAATTGCAATTAACAGAGTTAGAAACAGAGTTGCGTGCAAAACAAGGAAACTTAGGTGAATTGTTTGGTGTTGTTCGTCAAGCGGCAAATGGTATTCAAGGCGACATGGGCGCTTCAATTATTTCAGCCCAATATCCTGGCCGTGATGTATTGCTATCTAACTTGAATGATGCTGGAACACCTAGCATGCAAGAGTTACGCGAGTTTTATGTATTATTACTGCAAGAAATGACAGAACAAGGTAAAACCACTTCTTTTACTACTGACGTAGTTTCTAAAGAAGGTTTAACAGAGTCTGAAACTGTAACTCGTATCGGTGCATTTAACCTTCTATCAGGTGGTGAATACTTAGATTATGAAAACGGTAAAATTAGCCATTTACAGGTACAACCAGGGGCTAAAGTTTTAGATACTATTTCTAATTATAGCGGTGCTTCTGCTGGTGGTTATGGCAGTTTGTATGTTGACCCGTCAAAAGGTGGTATTTTAAGAATTCAAAAGCTTAAAGTTGGATTGCTTGAGCGTTTAACGACTGTTAAATATATGGGCGCTGCTGGTATTGCTGTTGCGGTATTGTTAGTGATTGGTTTATTGATTTGGTTATTTAGCTTTGTATCGCTATATTTCGTTACTGGTCCGGCGATTAGTAGTCAAAAGAAAAATTCTACGCCTAAAAATAATCCTCTTGGCCGTATCATGAAAGTTTATTTAGCAAATAAGAATGAAGATACTGAAAACTTAGAGTTAAAGCTAGATGAAGCGGTTCTAAAAGAAACCCCAAAAATAGAACGCGGTATTAACTTGATCAAAGTTATAGCGGCAGTAGGTCCTCTGTTGGGTCTATTAGGTACAGTAACCGGTATGATTGATGTATTCCAATCGATTACTCTACACGGAACTGGCGACCCTCGTATTATGGCAGATGGTATTTCTAAAGCGTTGGTGACTACGGTTTGGGGTCTTATTTGTGCAATCCCTTTGACTTTATTACACGCGGTTGTTGCTGGTAAGAGTAAAAACATCATTCATACTTTGGAAGAGCAAAGCACTGGCTTAATGGCTCAACACGAAGAGAATAACTCTTAAGGTAATCACTGATGGAAATTATTTACACCATTTTAGATTTTATAGCCAAAGGGGGAAATCTCCTTTGGTTTATCGCTGGTGTTCTGTTCCTAATGTGGATGTTTATCGTAGAAAGAATTTGGTTTATCTATGGCGAGTTTCCTAAGCAGGCAAGAATGAAAATTGCTGAGTGGGACGCAAGAGAAGACACTATGTCTTGGAAGGCTCATAGAATCAGGGATTACTGGATTTCCGATGCTAAGTTGGCATTGAATCAAAATCTTCTGTTTATCAAAACACTTATCGCGGTGTGTCCTTTATTAGGATTAGCAGGAACGGTTACGGGTATGATCGACGTATTTGATAGTATGTCTGGTCAAGGTTCTGGTAGTGCAAGACAAATGGCGGCAGGCATTTTTAAAGCAACAATTCCTACTATGGCAGGCATGGTTGCAGCGCTTTCTGGTTTGTTTGTTAGTAACAGACTAGAGCAAGCGGCATTTGTGAAGTCACATCAGTTCGCTGATAGCCTTCCGCACCATTAAAATTTTAGGTTAGATTGAATGGCAATTAATACTAAAAAGAAACAAGAAGATGTCGATATCGACATGACACCAATGTTAGATATTGTATTCATTATGTTGATTTTCTTCATTGTGACTACCGTATTTGTTAAACAAGCTGGTGTCGATGTTAATAAAACATCAGGTACTACTGCAGGTCCATGTAAGAATGCATATGTGTTTATCGCAATTGACGATAAAAGTCGTATTCATATGGATAAAACAGAAGTTCAGCCTTCAGAAATTAAAGCAAAGCTTAATTCATTGCGAGTAGAAAACCCTGAAGGCTCTGTTGTAATTCAGGCAGATCAAGATGCTCGTGCCGGTGTGGTCTTAGATGTATTGGACCAAGCTAGAAAAACTGGCGCAGAAGTTTGTAACGCCATAGATTCGGAGAAATAGAATGGGCAGATTAGCATTAAGTGCATTAATTTCTTTTGGTATAGTCGTTGGTTTGTTTTTACTGATGAATAGTCTGATCGGCACGGGTGAAGGCGCTTCAGAGCGCGAAAACACAGTGATAGATTTAGGCTTTATTGAAGAGGAGAAAGAAGTTCAGCGTAAAGAACGTCGAGTTCCTAAGAAACCACCGCCGCCCAAAGAACCGCCTCCGCCTCAACAGCAAGCTCAAGAAAAAAATAAAGTGATCACTGCAATTGTGAACATTGAAATTGAAAACTTAGATGCTACCTTTGAAGGTGAAGGTTTATACTCTGGTGCTTTAGGCGCCGCACAAGCTGACTTTGCAGGTTTTGGTGATGGTGATGCAATACCTTTGGCTACATTCCCTGCAACATATCCACAAGAAGCTGCAGTTAAAGGAATTGAAGGCTGGGTAGAGTTTAGTTTTACGATCGAACCTGATGGCAGCCCTTCAAATATTAAAGTTTTAAATGCTAAGCCACGAAGAGTATTTGAAAAAGAAGCGAGAAGGGCTATTAGACGCTGGAAATTTAAACCTAAGCAATACAATGGCCAACCTGTTGCTCAAACAAATATGAGATATAAGTTGGTTTTTGAGCTTAATAAGAACTAGGTATGTGAGTTATGAAGATTTTTTTAAAAAGCGTACTTTTAATATCTAGCATTACAGTTGTAAGTGATGCAAATGCATTATTCAGTACTAAGTATACAAACTCGTGTAGACCTCTAGCTAAAGAGAGCGGAGAGTATCCTAAAAAGAAAATTAAAGGTTTCTCATCTGAGTCATTGTATAAAAAAATGCAGGAAGCAAATCAGGCTATGGCTGATGGTAATAAAGTCTTAGCTAAACAATTGTTAACAGAAGTAAAAGACTCAACAACTGACGGCTATCCACTATCAGTTGTTTATCAGTATTTTGCACGTATGGAATATGAGGTTGGTAACTTCAATGGTGCCGTTAATAATGCGAAAAAAGTAATTGATCTCGATGCTTTACCAGTTCAAGCATTGCTAGCAATGAAAAAGCAAGTTGCTTACGCATACCTTGCTAAAAAGGATATCAAAAATGCTATTAAATGGATGAATGATTACTTTGCGCAAGTGATTAAACCTCCTGTATCAGATTATAAGACATTGGCACAGCTATATTATCAGGACAAGCAATATAAAAATGCTGTTTGTCCAGCTTATATTGCGTTAAAGGGAACCACCACAAAGAAAGACAAAGAGCCATTATATAAAATGTTATTTGGTTTACACTTTTCTTTAAGTGATCTAGATGGTAGTGCGAAAGTATTAAGTGAAATGATCAATTTTTGGCCTCAAGAAAAAAAATATTGGGAGCAATTATTCTCAATTCATTATCAAAGAGGCGATACAGCTTCTGCACTTGCCGTAAATGAGTTGGCATACAAAAAAGGTATTTGGGAAAAGGAGTCTGAATATAAGAATTTAGCATCTTTACATGCAAATACTGGTGCTCCGTTAACGGCCGCTCTTAGGTTGGAAGATGGAATCAAAAAAGGTGTTGTCAGCCAATCATTGGAAAATTTAAAGCTAGTTGCTAGATATTGGGAACAGGCAAAAGATAGAAATAAAGCAATTAGTGCTTATACAAAGGTTGCTAATGCTGATAGTTCGGGGGAATATTTCTATAGAATCGGTAATATGTATTTCGAGCAAGAGAAATATAATCAAGCTATTGATAATTTTGCGAAAGCAATTAATAAAGGGAAAATGAAATCTGTTGAAGCTGGATATTCACGCCTACAAAAGGGCGCTGCTCACTTTTACTTAGGTCAAGAAGATGCTGCTATCGCCGCAATGAATAGTGCTAAAAACTTTGACAAGACTAAAAAGCAAGCAATTTCATGGATTGGATTTATTAGAGAAAAGCAAAGAATAAGAGAAGAACTACGTAAAGATGCAGAACAAATTGAGGCAGAAGTTGCTGCTGAAAAAGCTGAATCTGAAAATAGAACAAACTAAAATACAGGCCTCGTAAGAGGCCTTTTTTTTATGAAGTATATTACTCTAATTTATTTTATCTTGTTTTGTAATGCTCTAGCTGCAAAAAACTGGAGTACAGAAAAACTAATAACTGAGCAAATTTCTGAGCACGTCGGTTTTCAAATTGTTAAAAGTAATTCTGAAAGCCTCTTCATTACTTTAGAATTAGATTCAAAAAACAGCCAACTACTGGCTAGTAATATTAAGCTGTTGAGTTATCAGTTAGGCTTCGAATTTACCAATAATGAATCAGTTTTCTCTAGTAAGTTTTCTATCGTTTTTAATCAAATACAAAAAGATTCTATTCTTTCTGAAATATATAATTACATCGACGAGCATAATAATGATATTAACTATTTTAGTATTACTTTGTTTGGAAATGTAGCTGAGCAAAAGGTTACTGGAGACTTATATAAATATTTAAAAAAAATAAAATCTAATAATGAACTGGTTAGAAATAAGAACAAGACCATTTATTCATTGCAAGAGCAAGATCAAACAGTCGATAATTTTATTGCTGCTCTGATGGTTTGTGTGAGAGAAGATATAAAAACTACAGCGTATGTTTTTTATAGCAATAGTTTTTATTGTAGTGAGCCTACGTCTACCAGCCCATTGAATCAAGGGCAGGTTGCAAATTTATTAGTGCGTTATAAAAGTTATTTCACAGCAGTAAATAATAGCAAGCAAGATTATACATTGTTATTAAACAGCTTGAAACTGGACGACGGTGCAATTTTTACGGGGATGCTCCCTGCTAGTTTGACGAGCATTTCTATTGAACCATTGCATCAGCGCTATTTAGAAATATTATCGTCTAACCGTTCTAACAAAATAAGCAAAGATAACTTAATAGATTCAAGTGGTAATCTCAAAATTTTAAAGGGTTTACGTGTCGTTGATGATGATAATCAAAGTCTAACTTTGGCTATTAATTTGAAACAGTTAGTCGATGCCTGTTCAATTTTAGATTGTGATTTATTAGGAAAAACTATTAATTTTTCTTTTTCCCAATCTATTCCAAGTCTGTTGGTCATAAGCGATATTGATTTGAATTATGAAGAAAATATCAAAGCCATTAATAATATGATCTTAAAACCACTATTATACTCTGGTATAGATGTATCTTTGTTTGATTATTTGATATTTCATGATGGCCAGCAGCCAACGATGCTTCAAAATTTAGAAAATAGCCTTAGTTTATTAGCTTCTAATCAAGACAGAGCTGAGCAGCATGCTTTTACATCCAATCTTTTTTGCTTAGAGCAGTTGAATTTGAACGATAGGTTGTGGGGTGTTGAAAAGCTGCTAGTATATGATTTTATTTCCAGCCAATCTAATAACCAGGTTAGTGGCTTTAAGTCATTTAATGTATTAAATAGTAACTGTACTGATATTGCTATGCAGGATGTTACTTTAGACAGCTTCAAGAAGAGTACAAAAAATATATCCGTAGAAAGATTAGATACTATCAAATTAGCTTTTATTAATCGGTTAAACCTGTCTCAAGACAATCCGCACTTTTATATCTTTAATGAAATTTATAAATATGATGTCATCAATTTTCACAGCAGTATGGTTTCAAATGTTACCCTCGAGCAAGTCAATCAATATTTAGATGAGATAATTTATAACTAAATACTCAAGCAAACGCTATATAACCAACATATGCCTGAGTAATAATTTCTTACCTTTCAATACAGCATTACATATAATCTCTAGTTATAATGACTTATAGCGTTAAATTAGGATATCTGTGGCGATTAAAAAGCAATTAAAACAAGCAGTAGAGCTTTTAGATAGGGGGCTAGATAAAAATATCAGAGTTTGCGTTACGGGACTTAGTGGCTCCGGCAAAACAGCATTTATTACCTCTTTGATGAGTCAGCTTCTACATCAAAAAAAAGCACAGCTACCTTTTTGGTTGGCGCATGCAGAATCTCGTATATTAGGGGTTAAGCAGATTACATATACCGATTTGCACATCCCTGAGTTTCCTTATAAGGAAGCTATATCTGCATTAGAATCACATCAATGGCCTAAGTCTACAATCAATATAAGCCAATCGAGAATTAGTATTAAATTTGAGGTTAAGAATAAATGGTTAAAACGAATCCAACCTCACAGCCACCTTAATATTGACATTATTGATTATCCAGGTGAGTGGCTGCTAGATCTACCTTTGCTAGATCTAAATTTTATCACTTGGTCCAAGCAGTTTTATGAGTGGGCTAATAAAAAGCCTCAGTCTAAATTAGCAGATGATTGGCATCAGAGTGTAAACAATTTATTGAAAGCACCTTCTTCTGAAAGTGATATAAAGCTGTTAGCAAAAGAATTTAGGCAGTTTTTAGTACGCTGCAAGGATAGCTCTGAGGGTATTCATTTAATTCAACCAGGTCGTTTTATTTTACCAGGCGATTTAGATGGTGCACCAGTTTTAGACTTTTTTCCTGTGCCTAGTCATGTCAATATTTCTGATGAACTAGCAGAAAAATTAGAGCAGCGATTTAACTATTATAGAGATAATATAGTAAAACCTTTTTTCAAGGAGTACTTTACAAGTGTCGATAGACAGTTGCTTTTGGTTGATGTCTTAAAAGTTCTAAACTGTGGTTATGACTCTTATCGTGAGTTGCAGCAAACGTTGTCCAAGTTGATTACAAGTTTTGATTATGGACAGACAAATTGGTTTAAAAGAATGTTTCAGCCAAAAATTAATAAATTAATTATCGCATCATCAAAATCTGATCATGTTCCGCCGGAGCAGCATAATGCCATGAGGGCTTTTTTGTCGAATATGTTAATCGATGCAGAAAATCAAGTTGGCTATCAAGGTATCGACGTCGCTACCGTCGTTTTTAGTGCAATTCAAGTGACTGAGCCAGTATTGGCAGAGCATGAAAGTAAAAAGCTAGCCTGTGTAAAAGGGATAGAGTTTGAGAATAATAAAGAGGTTATAAATTACCCTGGAAAAATTCCAACTGAACCTATGAGCAAGAAACAATGGTCAGAGCAAAGATATAACTTCATTGATTATGCCGTTCCTGACTTAGCGACGGATAAACAGCTTCCGCACCATCGTATGGATCGGCTGATTGAACTATTAATTGGAGATAAGTTTTTATGAGTGATCAACCAATAAAATTTGATAGTCAATCAGTAAAAGTCGAAACTTCGCAACTTGATGATGCGGAACAGGTAAAAGAAGATTTATTACAAGAGCAGCAAAAATCGTTGCCAATTAGTGCGAATGGACTAAAGCTAAAAAAGTCAGCAAAATCCAACAGGTGGCTTAAATGGTTTGGCATTTCATTTGGTAGCTTAGTAGTCACTGCAGCGATATTTGAATCTTGGCAGTTTATACAAGAGTTATTTGCGATTAGTAGGGTGTTAGGCATTACAGTAGCAGCTTTACTTGTGAGTGTTGTTATAGCGGGTTTTGGTACCTTAATAAGCGGCAGAATTAAAAGTAAGCGTTTAGAATATCGAAAAAGTATTCAGCAAAAGCTATCAAGTTATTCAAATAACGAAACCTACGGCAAGGCTGCTAAGGTTCTTGATGAAGTTAGTGACGAGTTTTTACAAGAAGTTGATATATCGAAAACACTTGCGCTGTACCGTCAAACTGCTAATTCTTCGCATAATGATTCAGAATTAATACAAATTTATAACAATCAAGTTTTGAATGGTCTAGATCAGCTAGCTCTGGAGGCGATTAGAAAGCATGCCACAGAGTCAGCACTTATGGTAGCCTTGAGTCCATTAGCAATTGCTGACATGGCCCTAGTTGCTTGGCGCTCGAGTCGAATGCTGCAAGATATCTCACGGATTTATGGTTGCCCTCAGACAGCCTTTGGGCGTCTAGGACTGACTAAGCAGGTTGCAACCAATCTAATGTTGGCTGGAGCAAGTGAGTTTGTGGCAGAGGCTGGGGTAGAGTTACTGGGAAAAAGTGTAGCTGCAGCGATTTCTAGCAAAATGGCCCAAGGTATCGGGGTAGGTATTTTGATTTCGCGTTTAGGCATTCAAACCATGCAAATTTGTAGGCCAATTGAGTTTGATGAAGATAACAAACCTAAGCTAGGGCAAATTCGTAAATCAATTACGAATAAGATCCTTTCAATGGTTAAAAAGAATGATAAAACTTTAAATAAGGGGAAAGACAATGATTGAAATTAAAAATCTTGCTAAAACTTTTGCTTATGACAAAAAAGAAGCGAAGGCTAGGCAGAAAAAAGTAATAACCGATCCTCGTGAAGGAGAGGGAGTGTTTCATGCGGTTAAAGATGTTAGTTTCAATGTCGAACCAGGTAAAGTTTTAGGCTTATTAGGCCCTAATGGTGCCGGTAAAACAACAACTTTGCGAATGCTTTCAACCGCTTTACAACCTACCGAAGGTCAAATTCTTATAGATGGTAAAGATGTGACTAAAGATCCCTTGTATGCTACTAAGCAGATTGGTTTCTTGTCGGGTAAGACAGGTCTATATCATCGTTTAACAGTGCAAGAAAATGTTGAATACTTTGGTCGTATGCATGGCTTAGCAAAAAATGAATTAGATGAGCGACTTGATAAGATTTTTACCCTTTTGGATATGCACTCTTTTGCCGGCAAACGTGCCGACGATTTATCTACAGGTATGTCGCAAAGGGCTTCGATAGCAAGAGCTGTTATCCATAACCCGAGAGTATTAGTGTTTGATGAGCCTACAACCGGTTTAGATGTGATTTCAGCCAAAACCGTACTAGATTTTATTGAATCGTATCGCGGTACCGACATGTCAGTTATCTTTTCAACGCATCATTTACATGAAGTTGAACAACTATGTGATCAAGTATGCTTAATTGATTTGGGTGAATCTAAGTTCTTTGGGACTACGGAAGAGTTTTCAGCCATTTCCGACAATGGTGATTTATATTCATCATTCCTTAAGTTAGTAAAAGTTCAAAAAGAGGTAGCATAATATGTGGTTAGTATATAAAAAAGAAATGATGGAACTCTTAAGAGATAAAAGAACCTTAATTTTATCAATACTATTACCAACTGTAATATTTCCTATTATCTTTTTCTTTGTTGGTAAGTTCTCAGGTGATAGAGCTCAGGAAGCCAGAGTCCAAGAAATAGAAATCGCTTTTGTAAACGCAGAACAAATGCCGGGTTTGAGAGATTTGTTTACGGCTGAAAAAAACTTTAAAAAAGTCAATATAGAATCAAATAATTATAAAGAACTAGTTTTAAGTAAAGATGTTGATTTCATTCTTGAAGTGCCGGAAGGATCTTTAGCACCATCAAATTCCCGAGTACAGCAAACAGTAAATTTACATTACAAGGGAGCCTCTCAATTAAGTAATATTTTATCAAATCGAGTGAATAAAATATTTGAAAGCTATAATAATGTCCAAAGAAATAAACTAGGAGATGCTTTTAATATACCTAATGCATCTCTAAAAGCGTTTAATAAACCTCTTGAAGTTGAAAATAAAAACTATGCTTCTAAAAGAGAAAGAACGGGTGAGATTGCAGGAGCCATGATCGCCTATATTTTAATTTTATTGGCAATTGCTGGAGCTATGTACCCAACACTGGAAGTTGGTGTAGGAGAAAAAGAAAGAGGAACTTTAGAAACATTATTGTTGACGCCGATGAATAAAAGCAGAATTGTTTTAGCAAAATTTGCCGTAATATTTTCGGCAAGCTTTTCTTCCGTGGCATTTACACTTTTAAGTTATCTATTTTGGGCTTATATTTTCACCAACGCTTTAAATTTAGATGCAATTGGTTTCCTGGCAAATGTTTCTACTTTAGATATTTTACTAATTGGCGTTCTCTTAATCCCTTTAACAAGTATTTTTGCATCAATCATGTTATCTGCTTCTATTTACGCAAAAAACATGAAAGAAGCACAAGCCTATATGTCCCCAATTATGATGCTTGGTTTTGTTCCAGTACTAGTAGCGTTCGTTCCCGGTATGGAGCTTAATTGGAAAACAGCAATGATTCCTGTAACTAATGTCGCTCTAGCTATGAAAGATTTAATCAAAGGAACCGTAGATTATTCTTTGATAGCAGTTTTACTCGTTTCAACTGCACTGATTGCAGGTGCGTTACTGTTTTTTGTTACTCAATTCTTCAAGAAAGAAAAAGTCTTGTTTAGAAGTTAAAGATATTAGTCTGTCAAATAAAAAAGAGCGCTTCACGCGCTCTTTTTTATTTAAATTAAGAAACGTGCTTTGTAAAGTATTAAGGCGATGGCCAAATTTTTAAAGACTGCCCTATGCGTAAAACTTTTTTAGCTGATAAGCCATTCCAACGCGCTAGCTTCCGAGTGGTAACTTTAAATTTCTTGGCAATTTTCCATAGACTGTCACCAGAGCGAACTTTATAAACTTGATACCTTCTGCGCTTTTTATAATTACCGAGCTTGGTAAAAAATGCATTTTCTTCTTTACTTACTGTAACAGCACCAGGCAATTTTAAAGACTGGCCAATTTTAATTTTATCTGATTTAAGATGATTGATTTTCTTAATATCAGACACCCTGGTTTTGTGCTTGTGAGCAATCATACTTAAATTATCACCGGATTTAACTTTATAACTGAAACTGACATTGAAAGTATCAGCGGGAAGCTGTAATAGTTTCTCTTCAAATGTTGCTCGAGATTCGACCGGTATTAGTAAGTCAGCTTTTTTATGCTCTGCTGGAATAAATAAACGGTTAAAAGCAGGATTTAGCCTGTAAAAAGCTTCTTTGTTCAAATTAGTTTCAGATGCTAGTTTAACTAAATTTACAGGAGCTGTAATTCCAAAACTCTCAAAGCGTGGAGCATTTTCTATTGGAGTGAGTTGTAAGTTATAATCACTTTGATTAATCAACAAATTAGAAAGGGCTATCCATTTGGGAATATGACGCTGAGTTTCTTTAGGTAAATCAAGTGACCAATAATCAGTGGCTTTACCCCGTTTTTTATTTTTCTTAATGGCTTTAAAAACATTGCCTTGGCCGTAGTTGTAGGCCGCCACCGTAAGTAACCAATCGCCATTAAATAGTTTATTAAGGTATTGATAATAATCTAGAGCAGCCTCTGTTGAAGCAACAACATCACGGCGGCCATCATACCAATCGTTGATCTTAATACCGAAACCGCGAGCCGTTTTTGGCATAAACTGCCAAAGGCCTGCAGCTTGGACTACTGAATGTGCAAGGGGATCAAAATTAGACTCCACCATTGGAGTAAAAGCGAGCTCCAGTGGCATTTGGCGCTTTTCTAATTCTTGAATAATGTAGTAAAGATAAGGCGCAGCTTTATCAGTTTTTTTCTTGAGATAATTTGAATGTTTTAAAAAGTATTGTTCAAATTGCTTGATACGAGAATGCTGGATGCGAGTCAATTGCTGTTTTGAGCGAATGTATTCCCATAAATCTAGTACCGGTTTAAGCTCAATGGCTACTGCTGTGTCTTCTTGCGGCTCTTCTACTTCGACATCTGAAAAAGTATTTTGGGCTTCATTGATTGTTTGTTCTGTAGTTTGCTCAATTGGCCTAGGTTCAATGATTTGAACAGCTTCATGTTGATCCTTTTCGCTTGCTTCTTGTGTTGTTATATGAGCGCAAGCGGTCAATGTTGCTAAAGTGATAGCAGCAAAGCTAAGTTTTTGATTTTTATACATCAAGAGTTAAAAGTTATCTTTCAAGCGACGCATACTAGCAAAAATTTCATATTCTTTCTTAACATTTACATTAGCCAGTTGTTTAACACTTTCAGATACAGAGGGTATATGGCATCTTAAAAAAGGGTTGCACTTAAGCTCACTGGCAAGATTTGAGGGCAGTGTTACTAGGTCCTTTTCCCTTAAAGCCTTGCATTCCTGAAGTAATTGTTTGATATCGTGGTTTGACGGCTCAATATGCTGAGCAAAGGCAAGATTACTTAAGGTGTATTCATGCGTGCAGTAAACTTGAGTATCTATAGGCAAGTTGGCTAGAGTTTTTAGAGAGTTATAAAATTGTTCTGGTTCGCCTTCAAACATTCTCCCACAGCCAGCGCGAAATAAAGTATCTCCGCAGAACAATAGTTTTTTCTGAGAATCATGATAGGCAATATGACCTAAGGTATGGCCTGGTACATGAAGTAGCTCAAAATTTAACTGGCCGCTCCATAGATTTAGTCTATCTTGATCAGATAGGTAATGATCACAGCATTCTAAGTTATCGTAGCTAGAGCCATACACCGGGCAATGATACTTGTTCTTTAGCTCATTAACGCCACCGATATGATCATGATGATAGTGAGTGATCAGAATGGCATCAAGTCTTAACCCATTAGCATTGATATAAGCGATAACAGGCTTCGCGTCACCTGGATCGACGACAATCAAGCCAGCGTCTTTTTTTTGATGAATGGCCCAGATGTAATTATCGGAAAAAGCTTTTATCGGGTGAATAATCATAAGTTACAAGCTTGCCTGTAAAACTGCCACGGGTTAGCATGAACATAATAAGTTGTTAGTGGGAAGTCAATTTAAACTGACTGAAAATAAAACGTGGCTTTATTAAACGAACTTAGCTGGCCGCTGCTGCCAGCTGGCAATCGCATGCGATACATCTGGCAAGAATGGTTACAAAGTCAATTAGAGGCTTATCAAGGTGGCTTCTTATTGACATTGGATAGCCTTACCCAATGTTTGAATATGCCTGATAATGTTTTTGATCATCATATTAAGCTTGGGCCTTCGCTAGCTCATGATCTCAATGCTGATCCTCAAGCCTTACCGGTAATGGCAGACTCTTTAAAAGCAAGCGTCATTAGCCTTGGGTTTGACTTTACTGAAACGGGCTCTATATTGCTGGGTGAGATTCATCGTGCGCTTGAACCACAGGGCAACTTATATGTGTTGTTATCAGCCCCTAACAACCTATGGCATATCAAATCAAAAATGGGTCTTAGTGATAGTAGAAAGCTAGTGCCTGAACAAAGTATTGGTTTGCATCGTTTTAAAGACTGGTTAAGTTTGCTTGGTTTTGAAATTGCCGATGTGGATGTCATTAGTTGTCCTTGGTGGCGAGGCTTCAGTCAATTCCACAAAAAATCTGAATTGTCTAAAGCATGGCTTTCAGTGCCTATCGCTTATATGATCAAGGCACAGAAAAAAGTGGCAACTTTAAACCCAATTAAACCGTTGGAAGAGACTTTATCCATTCCGCTGAATACTAAGCTGGCTAATGTTTCCACTAAAGAAGCATCTTAAATTGAGAATGAAGCAGTGAAAAAAATTGAAATATTTACCGATGGTGCTTGTAAAGGAAACCCCGGCGTTGGTGGCTGGGGAGCTTTGTTACGCTCAGGTAAGCATGAAAAAAAATTATACGGTGGAGAATTAGAAACCACCAATAATCGCATGGAGCTAATGGCGGCTATTGAAGCGTTAAAAGCGTTAAAAAAACCTTCGCAAGTTGAATTGACTACGGATTCAAGTTACGTCAAAAATGGTATTCAATCCTGGCTTGAAGGTTGGAAAGCCAAAGGCTGGAAAACGGCTAGTAAAAAGCCGGTGAAGAATAAAGATTTATGGCAAGCTCTGGATGAAGAGGTTGCCAAGCATCAAGTGAACTGGCATTGGGTTAAAGGCCATAGCGGGCATACTGAAAATGAAATTGCAGATGAGCTTGCTAATTTAGGTGTGGATAAGGTGCTTGCAGAGCAAGACTTATCAAATGCGCGTCGAAGTGTAAACCAAAGCAACTAAATCTAGATAAAAATTTAAAAAGAATTAATCATGAGACAAATAGTATTAGACACAGAAACTACCGGTTTAGAGCCTTCAGAAGGGCATAGAATCATTGAAATTGGTTGTGTGGAGTTAGTTGACCGAAAGTTAACTGGTAATCACTATCATCAATATTTGAAGCCTAACCGAGAAATTGATGAGGGTGCGATTGAAGTACACGGTATTACCAATGAGTTTTTAGAAGATAAGCCTTTGTTTGAAGATGTGGCTCAAGATTTTTTGAATTTTGTTGATGGTGCTGAACTTATTATTCATAACGCGCCGTTTGATATTGGCTTCTTGGATCATGAGCTCAATTTATTGGGCAGTTCGAAAGGTTCTATGAGTGATTATTGCTCGGTGTTGGATACCTTGACGCTGGCGAGGCAAATGCACCCAGGACAGCGCAATAGCTTAGATGCTTTATGTAAGCGTTATGATATTGATAATACCCATCGTGAGCTGCATGGCGCCTTATTAGATTCCGAAATTCTAGCCGACGTTTACTTAAGAATGACGGGCGGTCAAACCAGTTTAACTTTGGGACGCCAGGCCTCTACTAATACCTCACAAACGGGTGAAATAAAAATCCGTAAACTTTCTGCTGAGAGAGCGCCTTTAAGAGTAATTAAAGCCAGTGATGAAGAGTTAAAATTGCATCAAGAAAAAATCGAATCTTTATCGGATGCTCTTTGGAAATAAATAATCCATTAAATTTAAAATGGAAATAAAAAAGCAGGCGTATGCCTGCTTTTTTATTGATAATTAATTAATGAGAATTAGATTTACCGTCGCTCTTTAATTGTTCTATTGAATGATGATTGAGCAACCCTTTTTCATACATGGTTGCTGTAGCAGGTTTTAAGAAATACAAGACTCCAATCAAACCGATAATGGTCATAACAATGGTATAAGGCAGAGCCATAACCACCATGCGCATATAGGATAATCGAATCAATGGCGCTAAACCGCTAGTTAACAAGAATAAAAAGGCAGCTTGACCGTTTGGTGTGGCAACGCTTGGAATATTGGTACCGGTATTAATCGCTACAGACAGTAGATCAAATGTCTCTCGATTAATAACGCCATTAACAGCTGCTTGCTTTATTTCACCTACATAGACGGTGGCTACAAAAACATTATCGCTGATAGCGGATAAGACACCATTGGCCATGTAAAACGCTGCAACTTGTGAATCGCTGTCCATGGTGAAAATATATTGAATAATTGGTGTGAAAAGTTGCTGATCAAAAATTACCGCAACAATAACAAAAAATACGGTTAATAAAGCTGTAAAGGGTAGTGCTTCTTCGAAGCTTTTACCGATAGCGTGTTCGTCAATAACGCCAGTAAAGGCACTTGCTAAAACAATAACGGATAAACCAATTAAGCCCACAGTGCTAAGGTGAAGTGCTAATGCAATGATTAACCAAACGCCAACCAAAGCCTGCATGACTAAATTCCAGTTATCTTTTTTGGTGCGTTTAGCATCACGATTAACTTGGTCTTCTTCCATCACTTTTCTTACTGTATCTGGAAGCAACGCACCGTAGCCCATGACTTTAAATGTTTCTAACAAGTAGCAAACGATAATGCCGGCAAATAACACGGGAATAGTTACCGGTGCCATTCGCAAAAAGAACTCAGTAAATTCCCAACTAGCAGTATTAGCAATTAGTAAGTTTTGCGGCTCTCCTACTAAAGTACAAACTCCACCCAAAGCGGTTCCGACTGCGGCATGCATCATAAGGCTACGTAAGAAAGAGCGGAATTGACCTAGATCAGCTCGATGTTGCTCATAAACTTCTTCGTCCGTATTAATATCTGCTCGATCTTTGTAATCAATTCCGGCAGCTACTTTATGGAAAATACCGTAAAAACCAACCCCCACAGAAATCACTACCGCGGTCACGGTTAAAGCATCTAAGAATGCTGATAAAAAAGCAGACACTAATAAAAACATTAACGACAATGCTCTTTTAGATTTGATACCTAGCAAAATTCTGGAGAATAAAAATAGCAATAGATTCTTCATAAAGAAGATACCTGCCACCATAAAAATCAACAACAATAATACTTCTAAGTTGTCGTCAATTTTGTGCATGATGGTACTGGTCGAAGTTAGCCCTAAAAAGACGGCTTCAATCGCGATTAAACCGCCAGGTTGTAATGGGTAGCATTTCAAAGCCATAGCTAGGGTAAAAATAAACTCAGCAACAATAACCCAACTAGCAATCACAGGACCAAGAGCATACAGAATAAAAGGGTTAAGTAACAAAAATCCAATAATGGTAGTTTTGTACCAGTCAGGGGCATTCCCTAAGAAATTATCGAAAATCGCATTGCGAACGTTATAGCTCATATTGGTGTCATTTTTCTTTAGAATTTATGGTTATACATTCTATGGAGTTATCGTAGATTTTCCAGCATTTTCGGGCTAAAAACTTTGATAAAGCTTTAGATTAGAGTTTTTAATCAATTATTGCTGCTTTATTAGCCAATAGGCTAGAAATGGGGTGGACTATGTGTTAAAAACGTTGAAAATAAGTGCTCTTACCACTTTTTCCTACTAAAACAGAATTTTGGGGATCTAAATGGCTACAGCTAAAGCTTTAACGCCAGCCGCCTTTGCCGAGCAATACATTGTTGAGTCTATCTGGAATGGTAAATTCGCCGCCGGTACTATTTTACCTGCTGAACGCGAGTTGGCAGAGATTATTGGAGTGACTCGAACGACTTTGAGAGAAGTATTGCAACGTTTGGCTCGTGATGGTTGGTTAACTATCCAACATGGTAAGCCAACTAAAGTAAATGATATTTGGGAATCGGCTACTTTAAATGTGTTAGATACTTTAATTCAACTTGATGACGAAGGCTCTATAGAGTTAGCGGATAATTTATTAGAAGCAAGAACTTCAACTGCCAGTATCTTTTTACGCAGAGCTATCAAAAACGATCCTGCTGCTTTAATCGAAATGCTAGATAAAATTGATCAGGTTCCAAACAATACCCAAGGCTACATAGCATTTGACTGGCAATTTCATCACTTGGCGACACGTGCTTCGGGAAATCCAATCTACACTTTAATGCTTAATGGCTTTGAAGCTATTTATTATAAAATAGGAAATTTCTATTTTGGTTGGGAGCAAACTCGGAAGCTTGCTTATCAATACTACAAAGATTTAGCACAAGCAGTAAAAGACGGTGATGCTGATAAAGCCATCGATGTTCTATGGAAATACGGTCATGAAAGTGGTGAATTATGGAACCGCGCTAAAGCAGAGTTAAAAAGCTTTAGTGAGATTGCAAATCGTTAATTTTATTAGTGATTTGAGAATCTGGTAAGTCCACTTGCCAAAGACATACATTACAGAGTAGGATTGTTTATCTTACTGTGTTTATAACATTAAATTATATAAATAAGGCCTGTAAGTCCTTGATATTTAAAATGGGAGTAATCAATGAATAAAGTTTTAGTCGGGTTAGCTCTTGCCAGCAGCGTGATATTATCAGCGTGTGGTGATGGCCCAGCAGAACCTATAATTCCTGGCGTAGACTCAGGTTCAGGTAGCGGCGGACCATCAGCTCAAATGTCGCCAGTCTATTCGCCGGCTTCAGGTAGTGTGCCTGTACCGAATGATTTGCTATTTTTAGGTTCTGAGGACTTAACCTTAAATATTCCAAACAGTGATCCAAGTGCATCAAATCCAATTACGGCTATTAATGCATTAGACGGTTGGTCTACTCATGCTCCGTTTACCATCAGTTTTACGGATAATGGTGCAACCTTAGATTCCACGAGTTTAACACTAGGGCAATCTTTTAGAATTTTTAAAACTTCGGTTTTAAGATCAGAAGTTCAACCCGGTATTATCGCTCCCACGGGCCCAGTTACAGGTATTGAGGCAGAGCTAGTTCCTGGTGTTGATTATGTAGCGCAAGTTGCTGGTCCATTGACAGTAGCGGTTGTGCCGTTAAGACCATTTGAACCTCAAGCATCTTATATGGTAGTTCTAACAAATGGCTTAACGGATTCTAATGGAACGCCATTATCTGGTGATAGTTCTTATAATTTAGCCAAGTCTACTGAGCCACTTGGTGGTGCAGCAGCAGCGTTAGAGCCTATTAGGCAGCTAGTGAACGCGATGCTAGCAGCAGCAGCCACACAAGGAATAGAAAGCGATGATGCTATTTTATCCTATCAGTTTACAATTCAGTCGGTAGCTGATTCATTAGTAGCCGCAAAAGGTTTCTATATTGATCTACCTTTTTCGCAGGGTGCTTTGCCAGCAACGAGTTTCAGTAGCTTAATGACGGATACTACGCCTTTTACCGGTATTGGCGCCGCCAACCTTTATAAAGGTCAAATGACGCTTCCTTACTTGTCAGGTATTCCAAGTGCGGCCACTCCTACTGCTATCTTAGATGATAGCTGGGTTGCGGCAGATTTCGTTCCTGTTGGTGGTAACTTAGTACCGAACCCATTAGCTGGCGGTAATCTAACTTATGCAAACCCATTGCCTCAAAAGCAAGGCGATGAGACGGTTCCATTATTGGTTTCTCTTCCGAAGAATCCTGCTTGTCCAAAACCTTATCCTGTAATGATTTTCCAACATGGTATTACTAGTGACCGTACTGCGATGTTAGGTATAGCTGATACTATGGCTGGAGCTTGTAATGCGGTTGTGTCTATGGATCAACCACTGCATGGTATTGCTGCGGATAATCCAGTGCATTTAGGCTTACAAGCTGCTTCTGGTGGTTTGCTTGGTATTTTTGAAGGCTATATCCCAGGTGGAATTCGTGAGCGTACATTTGGTGTGGACTTCATCGATAATGCTACAGGCGCTCCAGGCCCTGACGGAAATGTTGACGCCTCTGGTGCTCATACGATTAATTTATTAAACCTTTTAGCGTCACGTGATAATTTGCGTCAAGCCTCTTTAGACTTGTTAACTTTAGAAAAAGCGATTCCTGGAATGGATATTGATGGTGATTCAATGCCTGATTTAGATGCTAGCAAAGTAAGCTTCATGGGACACTCTCTAGGCGGTATCGTCGGTTCAAATTACACTGCGTTAGCTGATTTAGCGCAACAAAGCATTATTGCTACCGCGTCCGGTTCAATTGCACAGATGTTAAATGCTTCTGAATCATTTGGTCCACGTATTCGTGCTGGTGTGGCTGCGGGTTCTGGTGAAGACCCAACTGATCCAGCTTTCTTAGCTGGAACGCTACAAAGCTTCTTGGTTGCGGCTCAGACAGTTGTTGATTCGGGTGACCCAATTAACTATGCAACGATTGCTCAAGCGAATAATATTCCTACTTTATCCATTCAAGTACGCGGTGATTCGGTAGTTCCAAATGCAGCGCCTGGCGCTCCGTTAGCTGGTTCTATTCCTCATGCTGCTCTATACGGTTTGGCTACAGTAACCGATACCACTATGACTGATAGAGCCTTTATGAAGTTTGTTTCGGGTAACCATGCTACGCCATTAAGCCCGGCTGGCGCTAATGGCCCAACAGAGTTCTTAGCAGAAACTACGGCAATGCAAACAGCGATAGCAACCTTTATAGCTTCTGGCGGTACGCAAGTGGTGGTAACTGATACGGCACTCGTTGAACCTTAAGCAATAATCCTTTAGGATCAAAAGCCCTCGCTAAAATAGCGAGGGCTTTTTTGTATCTAGTCTTGTTACGACTTTTATTGATAACTTGGAGTCTCTATTGGAATTTATAGCCGATTACGGTCTTTTTCTGCTCAAAGCAGCTACTATTGTGGTAGCTATTATTATGGTGTTTGGGTTTATTTTAAGCGCGGGTCAAAAGCAACGCTCGACTCATAAAGGTGACATTAAAGTTACCAATCTTGGTGAAGAAATTAAAGATCATAAACACACGATTCAAAGTGAAGTCTTGTCTAAAGCTGAATGGAAAGCACTGCAAAAACAAGAAAAAGAACAAGATAAGAAAGAGGCTAAAGCTGAGAAAAAGAAAGTTAAAGCAGCAAAAGAAAATACCACTAAAGAAAATGAAGAAGTTATTCAAGACGAATTAGAGATCAAACCAAGAACTTACGTTTTAGATTTTGATGGCGATATTGAAGCCAGCGATGTTGAGTCTCTACGTGAAGAAATTAGTGCCATTTTAGCAACCGCAAACAAACAAGATGAAGTCTTAGTTCGCTTGAAAAGCCCCGGTGGAATGGTCCATACCTACGGTCTTGCTGCCTCGCAATTGAGTCGTATTAAGTCTGCGGGTTATCAACTGACTATTGCCGTAGACGAAGTGGCGGCTAGCGGTGGTTATATGATGGCTTGTGTTGCTGATAAAATCATCAGTGCACCATTTGCAATCATTGGTTCTATCGGTGTGGTTGCAGAAATCCCAAACTTTAACAAACTCCTAAAAAAAGCTCATGTAGACTATGAGCAACATACCGCAGGGGATTATAAAAGAACCTTAACCATGTTTGGTGAGAATACGACTTATGCTCGTGATAAGTTTAAGCAAGAGTTAGAAGATACACATGAGCTGTTTAAAGCGTTTATTACCGAAAATCGCCCTGACTTGGATATAGAGAAAGTTGCTACTGGGGAGCATTGGTATGGTTCCCAAGCATTGGAGCTAGGTCTGATTGATGCTATCAGTACCAGTGATGATTTGATCACACATGCAACTAAGGATAGAGATGTTTACACTGTAAAATACGAAATAAAACGTCCACTATCTGATAAGTTATCCATTAGCCTTCATGGGTTTCTAGATCGTTTTGTTATGGGGTGGGTGCAACGATCTAATCAATCCAATCTTTTTAAATAACACTATTATTGAATGGATTATCATTTTTGGGATACTTGTTGGCAAAGAGCTTCGCAACCATTTCATCTAAGCGAAGCTCACCCTTTCTTACGGCGGTACTTGTATCTTCTTGATAACAAAGAAAAGTTGTTATTACCTTTATCAGGTAAGTCGGTTGATCCAATTTTTTTAGCGCAAAATAATATCCACTCAACTTCTATAGAGTTTAATCCTTCAGCTATCGATAACTTTATTATTGATTCAGAATTAAGTTTCAAGCGTAAAACTTTTGAACAGAAGAAGTGTTATGACTTTGGGGATTTTGATATTTGGCTAGCTGATTTCTTTGATATAGAGACCAAAGATATTGGTAAATTTTCTCAAGTATTTGATAGAGCTGCGTTAGTTGCTCTGCCTAAAGAGTTAAGAGATAAATATATAAAGCATTTAAAGTCTTTATTACAACCTAAGGCGACTATTTTAATGGTCACGATGGATTATGAAGAAGGTGAAATGTCTGGACCACCTTTTTATATTGCTCAAAATGAATTAACGGAGCTTTTTCCAGAGTCTTCGATTCGAGAGCTTGATCGTATTTCACTTATCAACAATCATCACCGTTGGAAAGAATTACAGCTTTCAAAATTGGATGAAGTTTTATTTCAAATTAATTTTAACGATTTAAAAACATGAATGATAACACCTTAAATATAGCCCCATTCGGTCATTGGCAATCTGACATTAGTACTGAAATGTTAGCCGCGAAATCTAATCGATTAGGGCAAATGAAAGTGATTGGAAACTCTGTCTATTGGCTAGAGTCTCGAGCACAAGACAAAGGCCGTGGCGTTATTGTTAAATATTGCAATGGCAAAACGGTTGATATTACGCCAGAAGGGTATAGCGTTAAAACGCGAGTCCACGAATATGGCTCTGGCGACTTTTGGGGGGCGAAAGGAAAAATCATATTCGCCAATGACAAAGATCAAAGGTTGTATTTGCAAAACCTAGTTAGTGAAACCGTTAGACCTTTAACACAGGAAAGTGAAACCAAGCTTGGCTTAAGGTATGCAGATGGAGATTTATCAGATCTGCATAACTTTACCGTTTGTGTGCGCGAGTTTCATCCTAAAGATTCAAATGCTCATCAGGTTATTAATGATCTAATCAGTTGTCATATTGAAACTGGTGAAGTGAAAGTTATAGCTAATGGTGCTGATTTTTACTCTAATCCTAGAATAAGTCCTGACGGTAAGAGAATTTGTTGGCTACAGTGGTCGCATCCAAATATGCCTTGGGATGAAACTGAGTTATGGCAAGCAGATATTTATTCTGATGGAGATGTTGGTAATCCGCTTAAAGTCGCTGGAGGTGATCAGACGTCAATTTATAATCCTCAGTGGACTGATGATAATCAATTAATCTATGTGTCTGACTCAAATGGTTGGTGGCATATCTATTTAAATGGCGAGCTTAGTCATGATTTTGATGAAATTGAATTTGGTTTTCCTCAATGGCAATTTGGCTGTAATAGTTTTCAATTAATTGATAATAAGCTTTATGCCATTGGAACTAAAAAGGGTGAGCAGAATTTATATAAGATCGACCTAGAGACTTCTGAAGTTGAACTTTTAGAGAAACGGTTTTGTTATTTCAATGGTCAACTTACTAAAGTAGATGAGCAGCTGTTTTTTATGGCAGCCAGCAAAGTTAAGTCATTAAGTATTTATCTTTTAGATAGTAAAACCAATGAAATTAGCCCCCTTGTTCCTGCTAAAAATAGCTTTCAATTTCAAAGTATTTCGCAAGGACAACATCTAACATTTAGTACCACCAAGGATGCTAAAGCGCATGGCTTCTTTTATCCGCCAGCAAATGATGATTACCAGAATCCAACAAATGAACTGCCGCCATTGATTGTAATGAGCCATGGTGGCCCAACAGGCATGACGGATGCCGGTTTTAATTTACAGGTACAGTTTTGGACTAATCGTGGGTTTGCCGTTGCCGACGTTAATTATCGCGGCAGTACTGGCTATGGACGTAAATTCCGTGACTCGCTAAAAGGCCAGTGGGGTATTTATGATGTGGACGATTGTATTGCTATGGCCCAACACTTGGTGCAAGAGGGTAAAGTGGACATCAATCGCCTTGCTATCAGAGGCGGCAGTGCCGGCGGCTATACGACCCTTTGTGCGCTGACCTTTCATGATAAATTTAAAGTAGGTATGAGCCGCTATGGTGTTGCGGATTTATTATCACTTGCACAAGATAGTCATAAATTTGAGATTCGTTATCTAGATACGGTTGTAGGCCCTTTGCCAGAGTCTGAGAAGCTCTATCTTGAACGCTCGCCCAGTGAGCATACCGATAAGCTTTCTTGCCCAATATTACTCCTGCAGGGCTTAGAGGATAAAGTGGTGCCTCCTAGTCAATCTGAAGCCATGGTTAAGGCGCTAGAAGCCAAGGGTCTGGCATACGAATATATAGAGTTCGAAGGCGAAGGGCATGGTTTTAGAAAACCAGCAACTATCATCAAAGCTTTTGAAGCAGAGTTAGAATTTTATAAAAAATACCTACTTTAAAAAAAGGCTCCATCTGGAGCCTTTTTTAGTTGAACTATAATTTAGAGATGCTATTTCTCATCCTGGAAGTTGGAATGAATCACAGGATCGTTGTACACATCCATATCAATTTCACCTTCTGATTTTGCAACAATTGCTGTAACCGCAGCATCGCCAGAAATATTCACGGCGGTTCGAGTCATATCAAGTAGCCTATCAATCCCTAAAATCATACCAATGGCTTCAACGGGTAGATTAACTTGTGTTAATACGCCAGCTAAAAGAATTAAGCCGACACTTGGAACGCCTGCTGCACCAATTGAGGCTAACGTGGCCGTTAGAATAATGGTTAACATCTGTACCATGGTTAAGTCGGCATTATAAGCTTGCGCAATAAATAGAGTGGCAATGCCCTGCATAATGGCCGTGCCATCCATATTAACGGTCGCGCCTAAAGGTAATGTAAAAGAATAGGTGTTCTTATGAACGCCTAGGTTTTTTTCCACACAGCGCATAGTGACAGGTAGAGTGGCATTAGAGCTTGAAGTACCAAAGGCGGTAATCATAGCTGGCCACATACCTTTAAAGAAACTAATAGGGTTCATTCTGCCAAGTAGGGCGATTAGAGATCCGTAAGTTAAAACAGCATGCATGATGAGAACTATAATCACCAAAATAAAATACTTACCGAGACCGCCTACTAGATCACTGAAAGGGAAGGTCGCAAAAGTTTTGGCAATCAACATAAAGACGCCGTATGGGGCAAATTTCATAACGATATTTACGATACCCATAACCACGTGATTAGCGCTTTCGAAAAAGTCTTTTACCAGTTTTCCTTTGGTGCCAGAAAAAGAAATCGCTAAGCCTAGAATGATTGCAAAGATGATAATTTGCAGCATATTTGCTTCAGACATAGCTGCGATAGGATTTGTTGGGATCATATTGATCAAGACATCTGTCAGTGGCGGCTTTTCTTTCGGCGTAAAAGATACATCTCCCACTGGCATACCAACACCTGGTTGGAAGATAGATGCCATGGTTAATGCAAGTATTAAAGCGATAGCTGTAGTCAGAAGATATAAAGCAACGGTTTTTAAACTTAAACGCCCAAGCTTAGCAGGATCAGTTAAAGAACAAACACCAACCACTAAAGATACTAAGACTAGTGGCACCATCAGCATTTTTAAGGCGTTGATAAACCACTTACCGCCTACATGGAGTAGACCATTAACTAAATAGTCGCTGACAAATGCGTTTCCCGTAAATTGATGCAGAATGGTTCCTACAACAGCACCAACTGCCATAAATATAAGTATTTTTAAGCTTAAATTCATTGTTATTTGCCCTTTAAAATCAATGCAAACACTCTAAGGGATTGATTTATAAACTGCAAGGGTAAACCTGATGGCGGTATCAATCAGTAAATGGCATAAGCGTTATTGCATAGGAAAATCATTAAAGATGGATTATCATCAATCACAATAAATCAATGTGAGTAAAAGTTATGAAGAAAATTATAATTATTACGGTAGGTTTACTATTTACGATTTACGGAACTCATGCAAAAGAGTTATTGCTTGGCGATCCCGTGAATATGGACTTATATCAACCGCTGGAAGAAATCAGCAAGCAGCTTGCAAGTTATACCAATCAACAAATCACTCTTAAAGGACAAATCACTAAAGTTTGTAAAAAGAAAGGCTGTTGGGCAGACATTAAAAGCGGAGATGAGCAAATACGCATAAAAGTAACTGATGATGTGATTGTGATACCTATCTATACGGTAGGGCGTGAAGCCTATGCTACGGGTACTCTAAAGTCCAAAGTTATGAGTAAAGAAGAAACTATCAATTATTTACAGCATATGGCAGATGATGCAGGTGAGACTTTTGCCCCTGCCAACGTTAAACAAGGAATGACGCTTTATCAATTGCAGGCTGAGGCGATTCGCATCTTTTAAACTTTTTTTCATAATTTGATTGCATGTTATAGATTACAGGTGTAATCTATAACCAATGATTACATTTGTAATCATCAAATAAATGAGCAAAGTATGTCAAACCGAGTGAGTGAGTCAGAACAAATTGTAATGGAGGTGCTGTGGCAGGAATCTCCATTAAGCAGTCAGCAGGTAGTTGCGCGTTTACAAGCACAAGACTGGAATGAAAAAACGGTTAAAACCTTTTTAAATCGTATGGTTAAAAAAGGTGTGATTGGATTTGAGAAAGAAGGTCGGAAATACCTCTATCATCCCATTATCAAAAGAGAAGAATACATCCAATCGGAAAGTAACGGCTTTTTAAATAAAGTCTTTAACGGAAATGTTAAAGATCTCTTAGCAACTTTTGTGCAGAACAAACAATTATCAAAACAAGAGATTGCTTACTTAAAAGAATTGCTCGAAAAGGAATAACCCATGAATGAATTAATCGCATATTTATGGCAATTCAATATTGAACTCAGTTTATTATTATGCGTGATTCTAGTAGCAAGATTAGTCATTAGAAAAACCACAAAAAATTACAATGCCTATCTACTCTGGTTATCGATACCTATAGGGCTTTTAGTTGCCAAACTGTTAAGTTTTATAGAGTTTGAGCAAGCACCCCAGCAGACCATTAATTTTATTATTACAAACTATGTTGTCGAGCCTTCACAGCAAATAGATAGCTGGAACTATCTACTTTATATCTGGGGCTCAATAAGCGTTTTATTAATTATAAGATTACTCAAGCAACATAAAATGTTACGGAAAGACTTAAATAAAATTATAGTTCCGCATCATTTAAGCTTCAAAACCAAATATCCTATTGTGGGTATTGATAAAGAAGGGTTTTCGCCAGCAGTGTACGGGTTTATAAAACCAAAAATATACTTCCCGGTTCAATTGGAAAAGCAGCTTTCCCAGGAACAAATACGACTAATCATAAAACACGAAGAACATCATATCAGTCAAAAGCACTTATGGTTGAATCTATTATGGGATATCTTAGTGTGCTTTATGTGGTTTAACCCTTTAGTTTACCTGTCACGACAAAATTTTAGACACGATCAAGAGGTGTATTGCGATTATCTTGTCTTAAATAGAGCGCCAGAACCAGATCATAAATCATATGGTCATGCGCTGTTATCAACCGTTTCTGCCACACACTCGGTTAGCTTACTTTGCTCATGGAAAATGTTTAACCAACTTGAGGAAAGAATCATGAGCATTAAAAATGTTAAACGAAAGTCTAATAAAATAGCACTAGCGATAGGAGCTGCTGCAATAATAGGCTGTACATCGCTATATGCGATTAATATGAATCAATTTCAACAACACCCTAATGGTCAGCATAGTGAGCACAAAGTCGAATGGACTATTGATGGTGAATCTTACGTACAGGAAAATGGCCAATGGAAGCTTTATAAAAATGGTAAAGCTCGCGTTATGACTTCAGCAGAACAACGTAAATTTGAAAAACATGTGCAAATGGCTGAAGAAGAAATGCGCCGTTTTGAAGAAGAAATGAAAATTTCGGAGCAAGAGGTGGAGCTAGCAGAAGCCGAAATGCAGGAAATTATGGAAGAGGCAGAAAGGGTTCATGCAGAAATGGCGCTTAGCTTTGAAGAAATGCAGGAAGCGTATAAAGAATTAGAATTCAGCCAATTAAAGTTACAAACAGATTATTTGGAAGGTAACCTATCTAAAAAAGAGGCACAAAAAGTTCAGCTGGAATTAAAGGAAGCACATAAAGAATTGCAAAGAACTCAATCGCTTCGTCAAAAAGAAATGATGAGGGCTAAACAGCAATTAGAGCGTTCGAGAAAGGAAATACTAAAGGGGCAATCGGGATTAAGATTCCCTCCGCCTCCTAAAGCTCCTAAGCCAGCTCAATCTAAATTCCCAAGATTAAATGAGCCTAAAAGTTAAAATTTAAAGCCCGCAATTGCGGGCTTTTTTGCTTTTTATACCCGCTGGAATTGATAGACTGAGCCTAAGTGTAGTGTCTGAGTCAGTTCATCTAAAGCTGTTCTTGATTCAGTTAATAGACTTGGATCGGCTAAATCATCTTCGGTAAGACTTTCACGATAATGCTTCTCGACCCAAGTGTTTAAGGAATTAAATAAATCATCCGACATAATGACGTTTTGATTCATTGCCGACACCTCTGTTTCATTTAAAACAATTCTTTGGCGCAAACAGGCTGGGCCACCACCATTTTGCATGGATTGTTTGACATCATAAATCTTAACCTCTTTGATTGGTGTGTCTTGCTCAACCAGCCAATCAAGGTATTCTTTGACTGAAGGAATTGCTTCACACTCTCCAGGGCAAATCAATGCCATATCGCCAGTAGGTAAAGTTACTAGTTGGCTATTAAATAAGTATGATTTAACCGCATCTTCCACTGGTACGTCACTAGCGCCCACTTCCACGACATGAAATTCTTCGCCGTCGAAGGCTCTTTCTAAATCGGTATAAACCTGCATTTGATTGACGAAAGCTTTTTGATGAGCAAATAGGACGTTACCATTACCGACTGAAATTACATCGTTGTGGAAAACCCCTTTGTCAATAACGTTGGGGGTTTGCTGAGCGTAAACCACATTGTCAATATCTAAGCCATGCAAACGAGCAACTGCTTGGCTTGCCTCAAAGGTTTGGCGCGCTGGGAATTTATGCGGAGCCGGCTTTGATGCATCAAAAGCGTATTTACCATAAACAAAAAAATGTACCCCTTTTTTGCCATAACCTTTATTAGCATTCACATCTACAAAACGCGTATGGTTGGCTGCGCCTTCATCACCAAAATGGTCACCATTCGGTAAAGCTGGATGATGAGCGAAATAATTTTCATCATTGAACATCGCTTTTAAAATTCGCCCGGTCGTTGGGTGCTCTATTGAACGATGAAACTTATTTGATAAGTTAGCTGGGGTGAAGTGTACCTTGGCATCAGCTGTATCGCTTGATGGAGCCATTGTACAAGCATTAGCAGTCCACATGCTGGACGCGGATGAGCAAGCCGCCAAAACTTTTGGTGCTTGTTTTGCAGCTTTAATGATCACTTGTGCATCGGTGCCGGTGAAGCCTAACTTACGCAATGTAAAAACATCCGGGCGCTCCATCGGAGCAATGACGCCTTGTTTTAATCCTAAGTCATGCAAAGCCTTCATTTTTTGTAGACCTTGTAGAGCAGCCTCTTTTGGTTTTGCAACTAAGTTGGCATTGCCTGTCGATGCAACGTTGCCGTGGGATAAACCTGCATAATTGTGCGTTGGCCCAACTAAACCGTCAAAGTTAAATTCGTAAGCTTTTCCTTTTTTCGATGCACTCATTACAGAATAACTCCTGGGGTTAAATTTTCTGGCAGCGAACAGCTTGGGTTCTCAATCGAAGCAACAGGGTAAGCACAGTAGTCAGCAGCATAATAAGCACTAGGGCGATGATTACCTGAGTTGCCAACGCCACCAAAAGGTGCGGCACTTGAAGCTCCTGTTAATTGATTGTTCCAGTTCACGATACCTGCTCGAATTTTATTATAAAAGGTGTCGTATTCGGATGGCGTATCACTCAATAAACCAGCCGCTAAACCAAAGCGAGTATTATTCGCTTCTGCGATAGCAGCGTCGAATTCTGCATAACGATAGACTTGTAGCAGAGGTCCGAAAAATTCTTCATCGATA
Organism: Kangiella sp. HZ709; assembly: GCF_009674675.1. Taxonomy (GTDB): domain Bacteria; phylum Pseudomonadota; class Gammaproteobacteria; order Enterobacterales; family Kangiellaceae; genus Kangiella. The sequence goes on along the minus strand of NZ_WKJC01000002.1, from coordinate 199,173 downwards.
GTTTCAATATGAGTCACATCTAAAAGTGCAGGGCTTACAAAGCCTGTGCCTGTTTTCATGTGCTCCATTTTGACTAAAATGCCAGCCCCTTTTTTGATTAAGTTTTCTTGTGCTTTGACTAAATCTAGCGCTGCTTTTTCTGAAATCACAGGCCCCATAAAAGGTTTGTCTGAATCGTTATAGTGACTAACTCGGATATTTTTTACCGCTTCTGAAAGACGGACTAAAAACTCATCGCCTTGTGTAGTTTTTGGAACAAATAATCGGCGAGCGCAAGTACAACGCTGTCCTGCAGAAATATAAGCCGATTGAACAGTATGATAAACGGCAGCATCAATATCGTTAACTTGGCCGATAATTAACGGATTATTACCGCCTAGTTCAAGCGCTAAAATTTTATTGGGTTGGCCGCTGACCTGCTTATGTAGAATATTGCCCACCGTTTCACTGCCGGTAAATAAAATGCCATCAATTTGTGGATGGTTAGCCAAAGCAATGCCAGTTTCAACTTCGCCTTGAACTAGATTAATAACACCATCTGGAATACCGGCTTTTTGCCATAAGCGAATGGTAAATTCAGCAACGGCAGGAGTTAATTCAGAAGGTTTAAACACTATTGTGTTGCCTGCAATTAGAGCTGGCACAATATGACCATTAGGCAAATGCCCTGGGAAATTATAGGGTCCGAAAACTGCAAGCACGCCGTGTGGTTTATGGCGAGTAGCTGCTAAGCCAGCGCCCATCGCATTTTCTTTAGTTCCAGTTCTTTCTTCATAGGCTTTAATTGAAATATCAATTTTACCAGCCATGGCACCAGCTTCGGTTAAGGTTTCCCAAAGTGGCTTGCCAGTTTCTTGGGCTATTATTTCTGCTAGCGCTTCTTTCTTTTCTTTTAGTAAAGTTTCAAAACGTTTAATGATTTCTATTCGCTCAGTTAGGCTTTTTTGACTCCAATCCCAACCTGATTTTTGCGCCGCTTGAATGGCCTGGTCGACTTGTGATTCATCTGCTGCATTGGCTTCCCAGATGATAGAGCCATCTGCAGGATTTATAGATTGGAAAGTTTTACCATTGCCTGCAAGCCATTGGTCATTAATAAATAAATTTTTCTCAGTCATATTAGTAGTCCTGTTAGAACTTATTGTCTGTTGGTATTGCTTTGAGGTTTTGCTCTTAACCTAGCAACTCTTACTGAATCACCTTCATTAACAGCTAATGCTGATAAAAAGGATTCAGTCACATATAAAACTTCGCCATCAAAGTCTGATTCGATAATGCCTGTTCTGAAAGTTTCTAACTGTCGATTGCTAACCATCAATGTTTCAGGAGGGTTGTCGCTAATCATGTGCGGTTTGCCAACTATTAGTTGCATCAATTTACTACTGCGATAGGTCTTTATTTGATCTTTCGGTGCTTCGATAGTTGGGCCTGCATCAAAAATATCCACATAGTTTTGATAGCGAAAACCTTCGCGCTTTAGCATCGAAATCGCAGGTTTTGTTTTTGGATGAACTTGTCCGATAACTTCTTGAGCCTCTTGTGAAAGCATTGTGGTATAAATCGGATATTGCGGCATTAATTCCGCGATAAATTGATTGGAACCAAGGCCACTTATGGCATCCGCTTTTGCAAAAGGCATACTGAAGAAATGGCGACCTAAGGAATGCCAAAACGGCGAGTTGCCTTCTTTATCGGAATAACCTCGCATTTCAGCAATTACCGTATCAGCAAATCGTTCAGGGAAATCAGCCATAAACATAAAGCGAGATTTCGCCAATAAACGGCCATTAACTCCGCCACGATAATCGGGTGATAAAAATAAAGTAGCGATTTCGGTACAGCCCGTGTAATCGTTGCCTAGTACTAAAACTTGGTGTTTATTATAAATACCCAAGTCGAAGCTAGTATTAACCACGGTTCCAAGTTTGTAGGTATAAAAAGCTTCATCCATACCCACGGCCGCCACCAAAGCACTAGTGCCAACAACTTTTTGTTGTTCAGTATCTTCTAGCACAAAGAAATAATACTCAGGACCTGGCTCATTAATCGGTGTATTAAAGGCCTTAAGCGAGCTGGCAATTTTATCCTTAATGCGCACCGGATCGTTGGGCAAAGTCGTTAAACCAGTCCCCGCAGCAGCGGCTAATTGCAGAATATCTTGCAAATCATCAGTTTGAGCTGGTCGAATTACCATCATATAAGCATAAATCCTTAATTATTAGGGTGTTTTAGGCACAAATCAAACAAGACCAGTGATGATAAGAAATCTGGCTTGAAAAGGAAAGGATCAGTTTGTCGGAAATTCACTGGTTTTGCCAGTAAAGACTGGTATTTTGGCTAAAAAAAGTGGATTATATGCGGCTTATTCGTGTCTCAATTTCTCAAGTGTCAAACAGGTGATTTATGTCTGATAATCAAAGCCCTAATTCTAGTTCAAAATATTCTCGCGCTACTTTCGATGAAGTAATGGTGCCCAATTACAATCCCGCCAGCATCATCCCAGAGCGTGGTGAAGGTTCAAAAGTTTGGGATCAAAACGGTAAAGACTATATCGACTTTGCTGGCGGTATTGCTGTAACAGCACTGGGTCATAATCATCCAGGCATGTTAAAGGCACTGAAAGAGCAGTCTGAAAAAATTTGGCACTTAAGTAACGTATTCACAAATAAACCCGCTCTTGAATTAGCGCAAAAGTTAACTGATGCAACTTTTGCCGACAAAGTCTTCTTTTGTAATTCCGGTGGTGAAGCAAATGAGGCGGCCTTTAAGTTGGTTCGTAAATACGCCAACGATAATTATCCAGATCAAGGTAAGAGTGAAATTGTAGCTTTTAAGCAAGCTTTCCACGGCCGTACCTTATTTACTGTGTGTGTGGGCGGTCAGCCTAAATACACTCATGGTTATGAACCCTTACCGCAAGGTATCAGCCATGGCGAATTTAATAATATTGAAGCACTTGAGGGATTAATCAACGATAAAACTTGTGCGGTGGTGATGGAGCCAGTACAAGGCGAGGGAGGTATTATTCCTGCGGATCCTGAATTTGCTAAAGCAGTGCGCGAATTGTGTGATAAGCACAACGCTTTATTAGTGTTTGATGAAGTACAAACTGGTGTGGGCCGCACCGGTCATTTATATGCTTACCAAGGTTTAGGCGTTACTCCGGATATTCTAACTACGGCTAAAGCAATGGGCGGTGGTTTCCCAATCGGCGCTATGCTGACTACCACTAAAATTTCAAAAAGCATGGGCGTTGGAACGCATGGTTCTACCTATGGCGGTAACCCACTAGCTTGTGCTATCTCAAACGTAGTGATTGATGAAATTAACACCCCAGAAATGTTGAATGGCGTTAAAGAGAAAAGCGCGAAAATCAAAGCCCGGTTGGAATCTATTGGCGAGAAATATGATGTGTTTGAAACTGTACGTGGCGAAGGTTTGCTTATTGGCGCAGTTTGTAATGAGAAGTGGCAAGGCAAAGCTCGTGAGTTTTTAGTATCAGGTTGGGAGCATGGCGTTATGTGCCTGGTTGCGGGTCTAAGCGTTGTTCGTTTTGCACCAGCACTAAACATTACCAATGAAGAAATTGATCTGGGCTTAGATAGATTCGAAAAAGCCGTCGCAGCGATTGCTTGAAATTATTGCTTTAGTTTATAGGCTCCTAAGGGAGCCTTTTTTTACCAGCTTTGTTTGTATAAGTTAAATGCCAATGATTACTTTTTAAGTTAGAAAGATAGTATGTTTTTTAATAAAATCTTCTGAGCATTCTGATTCGGGTGAATACCATCATTTTGCATAAGCTCAGGCTTATCCCCTACATTTTCTAGGAAAAAAGGAATCAGCATGGTTTCTTTTTCTTTAGCTAAGTCTAAGTAATTTTGATGGAATGCTTCAGTGTATCTTTTGCCATAGTTTGGCAATATATGCATACCTAATAATAGTACGTCACTCTCTATTGCTTGCGCCATATCAATCATTTTGGCAAGATTATGCTTGATTAATGCTGGGGCAATTCCGCGTAAACCATCATTTCCGCCTAGTTCTAGAATGAGTAAATCAGGCGCATGTTTCTCCAATAAAGGTTTGAGTCTAGACATACCTTGTCCAGTGGTATCACCACTGACACTGGCATTGATAACTTCAATATTAGAGTTTTTAGTTTTTAGTTCTTGCCGAAGTAGATTTACCCAACCACTTTCAAGGGGCATGTTATAGCCAGCGCTTAAGCTATCACCCAGTACTAGGATCTTGTTATATTTTTCAAGTGGTTTAGCGATTGCTGTCCACGAGAAAAGTATCGATAAAGCAAAGAATGTCAGGAAGTTAAGTTTTCTCATATATTGTTAGTGCCGAAATATTAGTTTGCTAATTAGCTTCATATATCACCTGATCATGGAGTTTATCGTGAATAACTTCAAGCTCAACTGTGTTTTTCAGGATATAAATAGCCAATCGTCAGCTTTGGATACTTTTGAAAAGGATAGTAACACTTCTTTCACACTGTTTTTTTTAAATTGTTTGCATTTACGTTATTCTATCAATAATCCTAACCGTAGATTTAAAAAATGCTAACAACTCAAAACCTAACTAAGACAGTCAGCTCTCAAGAGCAAGATTTAACAATCTTATCAGAAGTAACCTTAACCATTAATGAAGGCGATATCGTAGCTATTATCGGTGCTTCTGGTTCTGGAAAATCAACACTTTTATCTTTATTGGCAGGACTCGATGTGCCAACAAGTGGAGAGGTTATCCTTGCAAATCATAAACTTCATGAGCTGGATGAAGATGAAAGAGCTGGGGTTCGAGCACAGTTTGTGGGTTTTATATTTCAATCATTCCATTTATTACCTGGACTAACAGCACTTGAAAATGTGATGTTACCGATTGAATTAAAAGGTGGAAAATCACCACGTAAAGATGCTTTGGCAATTTTGGATAAAGTGGGTTTGAGTGAAAGGGTTAAGCATTATCCTAATCAACTTTCTGGTGGCGAACAGCAGCGAGTTGCTATTGCTAGAGCTTTTGCATCGGAACCAAAAATTCTATTTGCAGATGAACCTACCGGTAATTTGGACAGTGCTAATGGTCAAAAGGTGGTCGATTTGTTGTTTGAATTGAATGAGCAGTTTGGAACCACCTTAGTATTAGTAACTCATGATCAGAATCTAGCTAATCGTTGCGACCGACAACTTAGTTTAGAAGCTGGGCGTTTAGTTGCAGATACTTCTGAGCAGTCAGATTCTGTTTCTTCAAATACTAAAGCAACAGTTAAAGCGGTCTCATCTGAAGCTAAGGTAGCTTCCTAATGTTTAAGATGGCCATTAAAAACTTTCGTCGTGACTGGAAAGCTGGCGAAGTTAAAGTTTTATTTTTCGCATTAATTGTCGCGGTTGCTGCTATGACTGCTATCAGTGTAATCACTGATCGGATTCAGCGCGCTATGGGCGAGCAGGCTAGCGAATTTTTAGGAGCAGACTATGTCATTAGCTCTCCAAGAGAAATCCCTCAGGAATGGCTCTTAGAGGCTCAGAATAACAATTTGATCGCCGCTACTGGTAAAAATGTTAGTACGGTAATATCCAGAGGCGATAAATTCCAATTAGTTTCTGTCCGAGTGGTGGATGATTTCTACCCCTTGAAAGGAGAGCTTGAAATTGCTGTTGCCCCATTTGAGGTTGGCAACAAGGTTCAAGCGAAACCTGACCAAGGTAAACTTTGGGTGGAGCCACGGGTTTTAAGTTTGTTGGAGTCAAAAGTCGGCGACATCATCGAATTTGGTAATACCGAATTAATCATATCTGGAGTGGTGGTTTCAGGTCCTGGACAAGCTAGCGAGGTTTTTAATGTTGCACCGGGCATTATTATTAATAGTGCTGATTTAGCGGTTGCGGATATTCTTGGGCCAGGTAGTCGAGTCAATAATCAAATGTTGCTGGCTGGAGAGGAAGCTGCCCGCGAAGCTTATATTAAATGGTTAAAACCTCAGCTTAACGAAACTCAACGGATAACCGGTGGCAAAGAGGGAACACCTGCGTTACAAGCTTCACTCAGTCGTGCCGAGTCTTTTTTGCGTCTAGCGAGTTTAGTGTCTGTAATACTTGCCGGAGTGGCCATAGCGGTCGCCGCAGGGCGTTTTAGCCGTCGGCATTACGATTATGCGGCAATTTATCGCTGTTTAGGCATGCGGATCCGTCAGGTTCATCAGCTTTATTTATGGCAATTGGCACTTATTGGATTGATTGGCGTAGGCTTAGGTGTGGTAATTGGTTTGGCGATACAGCAATTGATTATTTGGCAATTTGCTAATGTGTTGCCACAACCTATGGTTTCGATTGGTTTAGTACCAATTATAGTTTCTGCTTTTTCAGGCTTAGTCGTTTTGCTGGGTTTTGCATTACCTTCATTTTTCCAAATCGCTAAAGTTCCGCCACTGAGAGTTTTACGTAAAGAGTTGATGCCGTTAGCAGTTTCGGGCTGGATTATTTATGCTTTAGCAATCGGCTCTATGGCTGTTCTAATGTGGTGGCAAAGTGGTTCTTGGCTGCTGGTAGGTATTTTATTAATCGTGTCGATTATTGCTTTTATTGTGATTCGATTATTTGCTTGGTTGATTTTTAAAATTGGTATTTGGCTGGGCAAAAGAAGTCCAACATCCGTAAGGTTTGGTTTAGGTCAATTAAAACGTTATCCGGCTTACACCATCAGTCAGATAACCGCTTTTGGTTTAGCTTTCATGATCATGCTATCGACTTATTTGATCAGAACGGAGCTTTTAACCGAATGGCAAAATCAAATGCCAGCCGATGCGCCTAATCATTTCTTAATCAACGTTCAAGATTATGAAGTCGAGGCACTTGATACGATTTTGCAAAAAAATAACGTAGAAACCAGTGGTATTTATCCTATGGTGCGTGGTCGGGTAACCCGATTGAATGGTGAGTTAGCCAATGAAGTGCTTTCCAAAGAAGAATATCAACAGGCTCGAGCTCTTAGAAGAGAGCTAAATCTCACTTGGATGAAAGATTTGCCGGCGGCCAATAAATTAGTAGAAGGTAATTGGTGGTTACAAGATGACGAATCATTTGATCCTAGCGCGGTGAAAATTTCAATTTCAACTGAAATTCAAAATATGATGAAGGTTAAAATTGGCGATAAACTTTCTTTTGATATTGGTGGTTTAAGCGTAGAAGGGCAGATTGCAAATGTCCGGGAAATTCAATGGGATTCTTTTCAACCCAATTTCTTCGTAATATTTGAGCCGCAGGGATTAAAAGATTTTCCCGCCAGCTACATAACCAGCTTTAATATAGCGAAAAGTCAAAAGCCTATGCTCAATCAAATTTTAGAGCAGATGCCGACAGTTACCATTATTGAGCTGGATAAAATCATGGAGCAGGTGCAAAAGATATTGGATCAAGTCACTCTGGCGGTTGAGTTTATTATGTTATTCGTTTTGTTAGCAGGAATTGCAGTGTTGTACGCAGTACTGCAGGCCAATCGAGAAGAGCGAGTATTATCAGCTACTTTATTAAAAACCTTAGGTGCTAAAAGTCCATTTATTCGCTCAGGTTTAATTGCTGAGTTAGCTTTGTTAGGGATATTTTCAGGTTTGCTTGCAGTGATTTGTAGTGAGTTAATGGTCTCTTCTTTATACATTAATGTATTGGATCTAACTGCAAAGCCACATTTGATATTTTGGTTGGTGGTTCCTTTAGCGGCTGCAATTTTTATTAGCGTAGTGGGTTGGTTTGGAATCAAATCGATACTGAAACAACCTGCTTATCAGGTGTTGAGGCAAACTTAAAAAAGTGTGCAAAAGGATGAGTTAGTAATGAAAACTGGCTCATCAAAAAATAAAAAATAATAGAAAAAACTAGACAGCCACCAGCTTTGGTTGCTATTAATAAAAAAAGGAACAACAGAGTTTGAGTTCAGTCTAGCTCTGTTTTTTTGAATCTAAAATTTAAAATAGTTGTTTTAAAACAAAACCTTAAGTAAGAATTTTTTATGGGAAAAGCATTAGTAATTGTGGAATCGCCAGCCAAGGCGAAAACCATTAATAAGTATTTGGGTAATGATTTTGTGGTTAAATCCAGTGTTGGTCACATCCGTGATTTGCCAACTGGAGCTAGCAAAAAAGAGCCTGTGAGTGCCAAGGAAAGAGCGCGAAAAGCTGCGATTACTCGCAAGTTGCCGCCAGAAGAAAAGGCTCGTCAAAAAGCTTTAAGAGAAAAGACAGCTTTATTCACTCGTATGGGAATCAATCCCGAAGAGGGATGGGATGCGCATTACGAAGTGCTACCAGGAAAAGAAAAAGTTCTTAATGAGCTAAAAAAATTAGCGGATCAATCTGACACTATTTATCTCGCAACAGATTTGGATAGAGAAGGAGAGGCTATCGCTTGGCATCTAAAAGAGCTGTTAGGTGGTGATGACGATAGATATCGTCGAGTAGTTTTTAACGAGATCACGAAAAAAGCTATTCAAGAAGCTTTTTCGAAGCCTGCTACATTAGATATGCACTATGTCAATGCGCAACAAACCCGTCGTTTTCTTGATCGAGTAGTTGGTTTTATGGTGTCGCCATTGTTATGGCGAAAAATCTCTAGGGGTTTATCCGCGGGGCGCGTGCAATCAGTTGCTGTGCGTTTATTGGTAGAGCGTGAGCGCGAAATCAGAGCTTTTATCCCTGATGAGTATTGGGACTTACATGCCGATACTATCAGCCAAGGGGGGGATAACTTACGTTTGTTGGTTGCTAAATATAAAGGCAAAGCTTTTAAACCAACCAATGAAAAAGATACTTTAGCAGCGGTTGAAGCCCTAAAGCATTCAGATTACAAAGTCCGTTCATTAGAATCTAAACCGCAGAAATCAAAAGCGCCAAAACCTTTTATTACTTCGACCTTGCAGCAAGCGGCTAGTACCCGATTAGGTTACGGTGTAAAACGCACTATGATGATGGCCCAGCGCCTATACGAAGCTGGTTATATTACTTATATGCGTACCGATTCAACTTACTTAAGTGCTGATGCAGTAACGCAATGTCGAGACTTTATTGCTGATAGCTATGGCAAGAATTATTTGCCAAAAGAAGCAATGAGCTATTCAAGCAAAGAAGGTGCGCAAGAGGCTCATGAAGCCATTCGTCCTTCTGATGTCACTAAGAAAGTTGGTCATCTAAATAATATGGAAAAAGATGCTGAGCGTCTTTATGACTTGATTTGGCGGCAGTTTGTGGCTTGTCAAATGCTGCCTGCAGAGTACGACGTGACTAATCTATTCGTCGAAGCAAATGAGTATGAGTTAAAAGCTAAAGGCCGAGTCATGCGTTTTGATGGTTGGACGAAAGTTTTGCCGATGCAAAAACGGTCTAAAGATGATGATGAATTGCCTAATGTTGAAGAAGGCGAGAGTTTAACTCTAGAAGCACTGGATCCAAAGCAACATTTTACTAAGCCGCCAGCTCGATTTTCTGAAGCTGCGTTGGTTAAAGAATTAGAAAAAAGAGGTATCGGAAGACCTTCTACTTACGCTTCGATTATTTCAACTATTCAAGATCGCGGTTATGTTAAACAAGAAAAGAAACGATTTTATGCTCAAAAAATGGGAGAAATTGTTACTGATAGATTAATGGAAAGTTTTAATGATTTGCTCGATTATTCTTTCACAGCGACTATGGAAGAGCGTTTGGATGCAATTGCTAATGGTAAGAAAAATTGGAAAATAACCTTAGATGAATTTTATCAATCTTTTTCAGATAAGCTTAAAAAAGCTGATGAAGAAGAAACCAATGGCGGTATGCGTCGCAATAATGCGGTTGAAACTGAATTAACGTGTGACTTATGTAATTCTCATCATTTTGCTATTAGAAACGCTAGTACGGGTGTTTTCTTGGGTTGTACCGGTTATTCCTTGCCGCCAAAGGAGCGCTGTAAAAACACTAAAAATCTAATGCCTGGCGATGATTTCGTGGCGGCCAATGAGGAAGAAGAAGCGCTTCACTTGGTCAGTATCAAACGCTGCAAGATTTGTGAATCGGCGATGGAAGATTACCTTCTGGATGAAAAGACTAAGCTATACATATGCGGAAATAACCCTGATTGTGAGGGTTACGAAGTTGAGAAAGGCGAGTACAAAATTAAAGGTTACGACGGCCCAGTTTTAGATTGCGATAAGTGTGGCGATGAAATGCAGTTAAAAACAGGCCGTTTTGGCAAGTATTTTGGTTGTATGAGTGACGATTGCAAAAATACGCGCAAGCTTCTAGCCAATGGCCAACCTGCACCACCAAAAGCTGATCCAATTCCTATGCCAGATTTAGCTTGCCAAAAAGTAGATGATCACTATATTTTACGGGATGGCGCTGCAGGTATTTTCTTGGCAGCTAGTCAGTTTCCAAGAAATAGAGAAACCAGAGCTCCTTCAGTGAGTGAACTGCTGACAGTTAAAGATAAATTGGATCCAAAGTATAAATTTTTAGCTGAGGCTCCTGAAAAAGATCCGGCCGGTAATGCTGTTTTTGTGAAATACAGCCGTAAATCTGCAGAGCAGTATGTGGCTGGTCTTGATAAAGAAGGCAAAGCTTCTGGTTGGACAGCTTTTTATGAAGATAAAAAGTGGGTTGAAAGAACCCCTGTTAAGAAGGCTGCCGCTAAGAAAACTACTAAGAAAACGACCAAGAAAAAAGCTGCAAAAGCAAAAAAGTAACATATTTGTTTAAAAGTCAGTAAAATAGGGCCAGTTCAAGACTGGCCTTTTTTATTGCCGTTAATTTTTCAGGAAAAACTATGTACTCAATGCTAAGAAGCATTCTATTTATGATGGACGGAGAAAGGTCGCATCATCTATCACTAAATAGTTTAAATGCATTACATAAACTAAAGCTGTCAGGACTGATGGCACAACCTTTAGTTGATGATCCGGTTGAAGTGATGGGGCTTCAGTTCCCTAATCGAGTAGGTTTAGCAGCAGGTTTGGATAAAAATGGCGAATATGTTGATGCCTTGAGCCAGTTTGGTTTTGGCTTTATCGAAGTTGGTACCGTTACTCCGCGAGCTCAAGAGGGAAATCCAAAGCCGCGCTTATTCAGAATTAAAGAAGCTAAGGCGATCGTCAATCGAATGGGCTTTAATAATGATGGCGTTGAGCAACTCATAAAGAATGTCACGGATATCAATTTCGGAAATAAAAATAAGGGTATTCTGGGGATCAATATCGGTAAGAATTTTGACACGCCAGTAGAACAAGCGGTAGATGATTACCTTATTGGCATGGAGAAAATTTACCAACGAGCAGATTATATGGTGGTAAATATTTCATCGCCGAATACTCCTGGTTTGCGTGATTTACAGTTTGGTGAAAACTTAAAGTTATTGCTTGAGAACCTTAAGAACAAACAGGCAGAGTTACAGCAAAAGTATGGATTTTATAAGCCATTAGCGATAAAAATAGCACCGGATTTAGATTCGAATGATATTAATGAATTAGGCAAAACCTTTGTTGAATATGAACTAGACTCTATTATCGCAACCAATACTACCTTTGATCGTTCTAAAGTTGAAGGGTTAAAATTTGCGGATGAACAAGGCGGTTTAAGCGGTAAACCTTTAGCGGGTAAATCCACTCAAGTTATCAAACAGCTAGTTCTTGCAATGGATGATAAAATCCCTGTTATTGGTGTTGGTGGTATTACCGATGGTCAATCTGCAGTTGATAAAATTAAAGCTGGCGCGGCTATGGTGCAAATTTATTCGGGTTTTATTTTCCATGGACCAAAACTTATTCATCAAGCGGCTTCAGCAATAAAAGACATGAAGGTCTGATATAAGCGCTGAAAAAAAATCACAATTGCAAATAGAACTTGAAGAGCTAATTGCAGTACAACACATGCTAGAAGATTAAAGGTGCTTATTTAATGTCGGAACAATATAATTTCTACTCATCATGTCCGCCTGGTTTAGAGTCGCTTTTAATCGATGAGTTAGCAGTATTAGGTGCTAGCGAGTTAAAAGAACATCCCACTCATGTTACCTTTCAAGGCGACTTATCGGTTGCTTATAAAGTGTGTTTAAACTCTCGATTGGCTAACCGTATTTATCTGACGTTGTTACATGATAGAGCTCAATCAACGGAAGATTTTTATAACAAAATTAATGCTATTGAGTGGGGCTGGCATTTTGATAGCCATCAATCATTAGCTGTAGATTGCACCAGTCGGAAAAATAATTTTATTAAGCACTCGGGTTTTGGCGCTTTAAAAGCCAAAGATGCCATAGTGGATTACTTTCAAGAGCGATATGAAAGTCGTCCGCCAGTAGATAAAGAGTCACCGGATTATCGAGTACATGTCTTAGTTAATGGCTCAGAATTAAAGGTTGGCTTGGATATTTCTGGCCGTAGCCTTCAACAACGTGGGTATCGAGACTCTACTGGCGCTGCGCCAATAAAAGAAAACTTAGCTGCAGCAATGCTTACCCGTGCTAAATGGCCTGAGTTATCGACTGCTGGGTATGATTTTCATGATCCTATGTGCGGCACAGGAACTTTATTGATAGAGGCGGCCATGATGGCATTGGGAATGGCGCCAGGTTTATTGAAACCGAATTTTGGTTTTCATCATTGGAAGCAACATGATGAAGAGCTATGGCAAGAAATATTGGCGGTGACAAAGCGTCAAGCTAATAAAAATAAACTTAATCATTCTGGAAAAATTCTTGGTAGTGACCGACATAGGAGAAGTATAGAGCTTGCGCAAGAAAACATTAAAGCAGCGGGTTTAGAGAATATTATCGACGTTGTGCATCAAGATATTGCCAAGCCTGAACAATTTGAACTGGATTCCGTAGGGCTTATAGTAACCAATCCGCCCTATGGTGAGCGCCTAGGAAATCCCGAAACCATTGTTGAGGTATATAAAAAGCTGGGTCATTATTGGAAAACGCAGTTTGATGGTTGGCAAGCAGCCATGATCACCACTGAAGTGGAGTATGCAAAAGCCATTGGTTTACGTTCTAATAAACGTTACAAGCTTAAAAATGGCGCGCTAGACTGTCAGCTTTATTTGTTTGATATAAGCTCTGAAAACGCCTACGAGCCGTTTGATCCAAGCAAAGTTAACCCTAGTTGGGATACAAACTTATCGGATAGCGCGGTTATGTTGAAAAATAGATTGAACAAGAATTTACAGCGCTACAAATCTTATTTAAAGCAAAACAATGTAACTTGTTATCGTTTATATGATGCGGATTTACCTGAGTTTTCAGCGGCTATCGATATTTATGAAGATGAAGTCCATATTCAAGAATATCTAGCACCTAAGGAAATCCCTGAAAAGGTAACACTAAAACGTCTAAATGAAATTAAAAGGGTCACTTCAGGTGTGATGCAAATTCCTGAAGTTAAAATTCATCTTAAGCAACGACGACGTCAGAAGGGCGCTCAACAATACGAAAAGCTCAGGAAAAGCGATGAATTTAAGGTCGTTAAAGAGCAAGGTTTTAAATTTAATATTAACTTAACGGACTATTTGGATACTGGTTTATTTTTAGATCATCGTAAAACTCGAAAAATGATTATGAATGAGGCAAAGGGACGGCGATTTTTAAATCTTTTTGCATATACTGGTTCTGTTAGTGTTTATGCTGCAAAAGGTGGGGCTAAAACCACAACCGTCGATATGTCGAAAACCTACATCAATTGGGGAATAAAGAACTTTTCACTGAATGACATACCGATTTATGGGCATCAATTTATTCAAGCAGACTGTATTAAGTGGCTCAATGACAATCAAAATGAACAAAAGTACGATTTAATCTTCTTAGATCCGCCTACTTTTTCAAATTCTAAACGAATGGAAGCTTCTTTTGATGTGCAAACTGATCATGCCGAACTGGTTAATTTAGCCATGTCCATTTTAAACCTGGATGGCAAGCTGTACTTTTCAAATAACTTTAAAAAGTTTGTTTTAGATAGAGATCTTGAGTCATCCTATAGAGTGCAAGAAATCACCCCAAAAACCTTACCCATAGACTTTCAAAAAAGCAGAAACCATCATCGAGCTTGGTTAATAGAGCATAAATAGACTGTTATGGTTATTCGAGCAAAAAAAAACCGGCAAAGCCGGTTTTTTTTATTAAGAAGTATTACTTCTTTTTAGCTACTTTTTTCTTCTTAGCTGGAGCTTTCTTCTTAGCTGGAGCTTTTTTTGTTACTTTTTTCTTAGCTGGAGCTTTTTTTGTTACTTTTTTCTTAGCTGGAGCTTTTTTCTTTACTGCAGCTTTCTTCTTTACTGCAGCTTTCTTCTTAGCTGGAGCTTTCTTCTTAACTGCAGCTTTCTTCTTAGCAGGAGCTTTTTTAGCTACTTTCTTTTTAGCAGCGGCAGCTGCACGTTTTTTAGCAGCAGCGGCTTTCTTTTTGTCTGCAGCAGCTTTTTTCTTGGCAGCGGCAGCTGCACGTTTTTTAGCAGCAGCAGCTTTCTTTTTGTCTGCAGCAGCTTTTCTTTTAGCGGCGGCAGCAGCTTTTTTCTTTTCCTTAGCAGCCCAATCTTTTTCAAACTTAGCAATTGCTTTTGCCATCGCAGCGTCTTTAGCAGCAACTGCTTTAGCTTTTGCAGCAACATCTTTAGCTTTTACAAAAGCTTTTGCAGAAGCTGTAGCGGCTTTCTTTGCTTTTGATGCTGCATCCTTAGCTTTCTTAGCTGCAGCTTTAGATGTTTTGGTAGGTTTTGCTTTAGCTTTAGCTGCAGTGTCTTTAGCTTTAGCTGCGGCTTTAGTTGCAGCAAGCTTATCTTTAGCTGCTGCAGCTTTTGTTTTTTTCAAAGCAGATTCAGCTGATTTCAAAGCTGCTGCTGAAGTTTGTTTAGTGGCCATGGTTATTTCCCCTGTCGTAATAATGTTTGGTTAAGTTTCAAACAAATTATACGAGAAGAATTTTAGAAAGTTAATAAAAAATTATGTTAAAGTTCGATTTATCAATGTTTTTTTAACTTTTTTAGAACTTTTTTTAATAAAAATGCAAAAAATAATTTTTTATACCACTTTTGGGTGCCATTTGTGTGAAACAGTTGAGCAGATGTTTTCTCAATTTTTTCACGAAAAAAATAATCAAATTAATTTTGAAATCGAAATTTTTGACATAATAGATGACGAAAAAATTATGTTTAAATACAAACAAAAAATTCCTGTTATAAAAAATAATTTTGATGGCAATATTTTAATTTGGCCATTTGATTATCAAGAATTCAAAAATTGGTTACCGCATTAAATTTTCTTACCAAACTAATTATTTCCCCATAACAAATAATTATCACTTATTATAGGCCTTCATTTTTGGCAGTCTCTACATGTGCTTGTTGCAGTTTGCCTCCCTTTGTTGTCATTTACTTGAAAGCAAATAGTCTATAGAAATTTGTTCCATGACTTGACATTTCACTGTGTTGAACGTATGTTTCAAACAGATGTTTGATATTTTTTAATTATAATGAACAAAAACGATACAACAAAAAGCAAAATTCTGGATGCAGCTGAGCAGTTATTTGCTGAAAGAGGCTTTGCAGAAACAAGTCTTCGAACTATTACTGCCCGCGCAAAGGTAAATTTGGCCAGTGTTAATTATCACTTTGGCTCTAAAAAATCTTTGATTCAGGACGTATTTGACCGGTTTTTATCCGAATATTCCTCAGTACTCAATGCCCAGCTAAATAGTTTGGAGTCAAACCAGAGTGATAGCTTGACCACAGAAACTTTGCTTAGAGCTTTAGTTTCACCGCTTTTAGCTCTTGAAAAGCAAAGGGAACAATCAATTTCCATTTTTATGCGGTTATTGGGGCGCGCTTATGCAG
The DNA here is from genome assembly GCF_009674675.1 of Kangiella sp. HZ709. Classification (GTDB taxonomy): domain Bacteria; phylum Pseudomonadota; class Gammaproteobacteria; order Enterobacterales; family Kangiellaceae; genus Kangiella. Next base: position 183,329 of record NZ_WKJC01000002.1, on the reverse strand, counting down.
AAACTCAGGGGCATTTAAGGCGCCATGTTACGGATAAGTATGGCTATGTTTTAGTCCGTTTTACGCTGCTATTTCAGAATGCTTACCCAAATTTAAGTAATGACCAGATTTTCTGGCGACTGCACTACACTTTAGGCAGTTTGATTTTTACTCTAGCGGGTAGTGATGCTTTACGAGAAATAGCAGAAGCAGATTTTGATAGAAAAATGGCTATCGAGGAAGTCATTGACGAAATGATTCCTTTCTTAGCTGCTGGTATGAAAGCTTAACTGAAGTTGTTCATACCTAATTAATTAATTTTATATAGATTGAGGTAGAAATAAAATGACTGGATTATGGCAGTTATTGTTAATGGTTTTGGTTGCAGGCGTTTGTGCTTACAACCGCTGGCCTATGAAAAAAGTAATGCTAGCCAATTTAGCCGCATTAGCGGTTATTTGGTTTGCTAGCGATTTAGCTTGGGGTTTTTACACTTCAGCGATTGTGTACGGTGTTGTAGCTTTGTTTTATATGTTGCCAGATTTACGGATCGATTGGATTTCTCGCAAAGCTTATAGCTTTATGCAAAAAGTTCTACCTCCTATGAATGAAACTGAAAAAGTTGCTTTAGAAGCTGGCGATGTTTGGTGGGAAGGTGACTTATTCCAAGGTAATCCTGACTGGATTAAGATGTTAGAGATAGCCAAACCAACCCTAACAGATGAAGAGCAAGCCTTTGTCGATAATGAAACCGAAGAACTTTGTTCAATGTTAGACGATTGGGACATAGTACAAAAGCGTAAAGATTTGCCACCTGAAGTTTGGCAGTTTATTAAGGATAAAGGTTTCTTAGGTATGATCATCCCAAAGCAATTTGGGGGTAAAGGTTTTTCTGCTTTAGCTCATTCTTCAGTAGTTACTAAAATTGCAACCCGATCAGGTAGTGCGGCTGTGACGGTTATGGTTCCTAATTCACTCGGTCCTGCGGAATTGTTACTACATTATGGTACTGATGAACAAAAAGATTATTACCTGCCTCGTCTGGCAGAAGGTAAAGAAATCCCATGTTTTGCTTTAACTTCGCCGGTAGCTGGTTCTGACGCAGGCGCTATTCCTGATAAAGGTGTGGTATGCATGGGCAAGCACGAAGGTAAAGAAGTTTTAGGTATCAGCCTAACTTGGAACAAGCGTTATATCACTTTAGCACCAGTAGCAACCATTGTTGGTTTAGCCTTCAAACTTTATGATCCTGATGGTTTACTAGGGGGAAAAGAAGGCGATCAAGATAAAACGGATTACGGCATTACTTGCGCATTAATTCCACGAGATCATCCTGGTGTTGAAATTGGTCAAAGGCATATGCCGATGGGCCAAGCCTTTATGAATGGTACTACTACTGGCGAAAATGTATTTATTCCAATGGATATGTTGATCGGTGGACAAGAGTTCGCTGGTCAGGGTTGGAGAATGTTAATGGAATGTTTGGCTGCTGGCCGCTCAATTTCATTACCAGCAATGGGTACTGCGGTTTCTAAGCTTTCTTATCGTTTGACGGGTGCCTATGCCATGGTGCGCGAGCAATTTAAAACGCCTATTGCGCGTTTTGAAGGGGTTGAAGAGGCTATGGCTCGTATCGCAGGAATGACATACCGTATTGAAGCTATGCGTACTATGACTGCCGGGGCTGTGGACTTAGGTGTTAAACCATCTGTTGTTTCAGCGATCGCTAAATACCATATGACGGAAATTGGTCGACAAGTTCTCAATGATTCAATGGATATCCATGCAGGGCGTGCGATCATTATGGGTGAACGTAACTATTTGGCCAGTGGCTATATGAGTCAGCCGATTGGTATTACTGTAGAAGGCGCTAATATTCTAACGCGTAACTTGATGATCTTTGGTCAAGGTGCGGTGCGTTGTCACCCTTATGTGTTACGAGAGATGTTTGCGGCGCAAATGGAAGACAAAGAAGAAGGTGTGAAGCGTTTTGATAGCTTATTGTTCCGTCATATCGGTTATGGCGTGAGTAATTTTGCGCGAACTTTTGGTTTAGGTTTAACTGGCGGTTTACTGGCTAAAAAGCCAGTAGCAGGTCAAACTGGAAAATTATACCAACAGCTTACTCGCATGAGTTCTGTTTTAGCCCTGACTTCTGATGTTGCTATGGGCATGCTAGGTGGCGATTTAAAACGTAAAGAGCGGTTATCGGCTCGCTTGGCTGACGTCTTGAGTCATTTATATATGGCTTCTGCAGTATTGAAATACTATGAAGATAATCAACGTCCAATCGCTGATCTACCTTATGTTCAATGGAATATCGAAAGCAACTTAGAAAAAATTCAAGAAGCATTCTATGATTTCTACGCGAACTTCCCAGTTAAAGCCGTAGGTAAGATGTTACGCTTTGTAGCTTTCCCTTATGGCAAAAGTTATAAGAAACCTAGCGATAAGTTAGATCGTGAAATTGTTAAACCAATGTTGAGTCGTAATGAATTACGAGATCGTATTACTGATTTATCTTATGTTGGCAAAGAGGCTGATGATGTAACAGGTCGCGTGGAACAAGCTTTCTTTAAGGTATTAGCTGCAGATGAAGTTCGTCGTAAACTGCGTAAAGCAATGAAAGCAAAAGAACTAGATAAAGATGCTACTAATATGGAGCGTATTGAACAGGCTATTGAAAAGGGAATTATTAACGAAGACGAACGTCAAATGTTAGTGGATGCTGAAGAGGCTAGAATGGATGTGATTCAAGTGGATGATTATTCCCACGAAGAAATTGTTGACGGGTTCAAAGCTAAATCACAAGCTAAGCCCAAAAAGAAATCTAAAGCTGCATAATTGCTAACTGATTTAGATATTAAAGTTAAAAGCAGAGTCTAGACTCTGCTTTTTTTTGTCTGATGATTCCCTTTTTTGGTCAAACCTCTTAGCAAGTCTTATTCAAAACTGGAAATATTTGTTATCCTATAGTTATGAATAATCAACTGGTTGTTTATTGACCATTTGTCAGCAAATACACGATATTTGCGGCATTTTAATAGTTTTTGGAGACTTTGGTATGAGCCAAAAAGATAAATTGGTGATTTTTGATACAACTTTGCGCGATGGTGAGCAAAGCCCTGGCGCTTCCATGAATAAAGACGATAAATTAGAGATTGCTCGTCAGCTGGAAAAAATGAAAGTTGATGTTATCGAGGCGGGTTTTGCAATTGCTAGCCCAGGCGATTTTGAGGCGGTAAAACTAGTTGCTGATAACATTAAAGATAGCACTATTTGTTCTTTATCTCGCGCTATGGAAAAGGATATTCAAGCTGCAGGTGATGCTATTAAAGGCGCTAACTCTGGCCGCATTCATACCTTTATTGCGACTTCTCCTTTGCATATGAAGCATAAGTTACAAATGCCACCAGAGCAAGTTATTGAACAGGCAGTTAAATCTGTTAGTTTTGCTAGGAATTTATGTGAGGACGTTGAGTTTTCTTGCGAAGATGCAGGACGTTCTGATATTGATTTCATGTGCAAGATTGTCGAACAGGTGATAGATGCTGGAGCTAGAACGATCAATATCCCTGACACTGTGGGCTACAATATGCCCGATCAATATGCGAACACTATAAAACAATTAATAGAACGTATCCCAAATTCTGACAAAGCCATCTTCTCGGTTCATTGTCATAATGATTTAGGTTTAGCGGTAGCAAACTCTTTAGCTGCGGTTCAATCTGGCGCACGACAAGTTGAGTGTACTATTAATGGACTAGGTGAGCGCGCTGGCAATGCTTCTTTGGAAGAAATCGTGATGGCCGTTCGTACTCGTGGTGATTATTTTGATGTGGAAGCAGATATTGATACGCGCCATATAGTTCAAACGTCACAATTGGTCTCCAAAGTGACCAGCTTCCCAGTGCAGCCGAATAAAGCTATTGTTGGTGATAATGCTTTTGCCCATGAGTCAGGTATTCACCAAGATGGTGTTTTAAAGCACCGTGAAACCTATGAGATTATGCGCGCTGAAGATGTTGGCTGGGCAAATAATAAAATGGTGCTTGGTAAGCACTCTGGACGTAATGCTTTCAAAAGTCATTTGGCAGAGTTAGGTCATCAATTTAATAATAATGATGAGTTAAAAAATGCTTTTGTTGCTTTTAAAAAGTTAGCCGATGAAAAGCACGACATTCTTGATGATGACTTGTTGGCATTAGTTAAATAATTCTAGAACAGTGACAATTATCGAATGAGTTGGAATACCGCCTATCTTGACGCGCTAGGAATAGCACGCTGGGAGCTAAGAGATGAGCAGCCTCGTCACGAGCAAGCTGATGCTAAGATTGAGCAACCCGAAGCTAAAGAACAAATGGCATTCAAGTCTGCAGTTCAGGATGAGACAGCTATCAATGAAGCCGCTTCTAAAAAGAGCAGAAACGCAACTCTAGTTGAGTCTTCTGAGACTGGTGTAACAGGACAACATCAGAATGTTGGAATAAAAGCTTTAGTTAATCATCCTAATGCTAAATTCGCTGTTTTAGTGTCAGCTGAGGCTTCTAAAAAAGAATTACAAATGGCTTGGAAGCAACTTAAATTTGCATGGAAACAATGGCAAAACCAAGAGATACCTGCGAGTCTATTTCAATTGGACCCTAATTCCGACTATCAGTTATCGCAAATAGAAACACAACAGCTGATTCTCTTGGATACTACCGATACTTCTGATCAAGAACAAAAAATGCAAGCGCCACAATTATCTCACTTAGCAAAGGAAAAGAAGCTTTGGTGGAATCTGTTGCAAGAAGTCCAGCAAAGATCTCAACTGCTTTAAAATATACTTTTTCTATAAGATGATAAAAATAAGGCCGCTAGTTGATTCTAATTTAGAGCAAATCTTATCAATTGAAAACAATGCTGCGCCGTTTCCTTGGTCTAAAGAAGCTCATCAAGATGCAATTATTCAGCAGTACCCCAGTTTAGTTCTGACCCAAGCTGACATGATAGCTGGGTTTATTGTTTTTAATTACTACTTGGATGAATGCCATTTACTTAATCTCGTTATTGATCCCAGTTTTCAAAGTCAAGGTTATGGAAAGAAACTGGCTAATAAAATGATGGAACAAGCTAGAGAAAAAGGAATGAAAACTGTTATTTTGGAAGTTAGGGAGTCTAACAGCTCAGCTATAAAGCTATATGAGCGATTGGGCTTTAAACAAATAGGCACCCGTAAAAACTACTATCGAGGTAACTTAAAGCAAGATTTAGCTCGAGAAGATGCCATTGTGATGCAAAAACCATTATAATCCCGCCATCAAAGAAATACTGAAATAAGTTCAATGACTAAGCTTGTCGACAATATCCAAAATCGCCGCACCTTTGCGATTATTTCTCACCCAGATGCGGGTAAGACCACTATTACGGAAAAGGTTTTACTTTTTGGTAACCAAATCCAAGAAGCAGGTGTGGTGAAAGGGAGAGGCGGTAAACATGCCACTTCTGATTGGATGGAGCTTGAGAAGCAAAGAGGGATTTCGGTAACTACATCGGTAATGCAGTTCCCTTACGGTGGTAGAACGGTAAATTTATTGGATACCCCAGGTCACGAAGATTTCTCAGAAGATACTTATCGAACATTAACGGCAGTGGATTCGGCTTTAATGGTCATCGATGCCGCCAAAGGTGTTGAGGCAAGAACCATTAAGCTGATGGAGGTTTGCCGCTTAAGAACAACGCCAATCATTACTTTTATGAACAAAATGGATCGAGATATTCGTGATCCGATTGAAGTTCTTGATGAAGTTGAAGATGTTTTAAAGATTAAGTGTTCGCCGGTGACTTGGCCAATTGGTATGGGTAAGCAGTTTAAGGGTGTTTATCATATTCTTGAAGATAAGATTTATTTATATCAATCTGGACAAGGCCACACCATTCAAGAAGAAAGAATTATTGAAGGCTTGAATAACCCTGATTTAGATGAAGCGGTTGGGCCTTTAGCTGATGATTTGCGTGAAGAGCTGGAGTTGGTGCAGGGTGCGAGTCATGAATTTGATTTGCAAGAATTTTTAGAAGGTAAATTATCACCAGTCTATTTTGGTACCGCTCTAGGCAATTTTGGCGTAGATCATATGCTTGATGGCTTAGTTGAGTGGGCACCAAGCCCCCAATCTCGTGAATCGGAAAATCGCGAAGTGGTGGCAACAGAAGAAAAATTTTCTGCTTTTGTGTTTAAGATCCAAGCTAATATGGATCCACAACATCGCGACCGAATTGCTTTTGCCAGAATTTGTAGTGGCAAATATGAAAAAGGCATGAAGATGCGTCATGTTCGTATCGGTAAAAATATCGCTGTTAATAATGCCTTAACTTTCCTAGCCGGAGATCGTGAGCATTTAGATGAGGCGTACGCCGGTGATATTATTGGCTTGCATAACCATGGCACTATTCAAATTGGTGATACTTTTACCGAAGGTGAAGTTTTAAAGTTTAAAGGTATCCCTAATTTCGCTCCAGAACTGTTTCGTAGAGTACGTTTGAAAGACCCAATGAAAAATAAAGCTTTACTAAAAGGGTTGGTGCAGCTCTCAGAAGAAGGCGCTACTCAGGTTTTTAAACCACAAGAGTCTAATGACTTGGTTTTAGGCGCCGTTGGTGTGTTACAGTTTGATGTGGTTGCACACAGGTTAAAAAACGAATATAAAGTAGAGTGTATATACGATCAGGTTAGTGTTGCCACCGCTCGTTGGGTTGAATGTGAAGATGAAAAGCAGTTTGAAGAGTTCAAACGCAAAAACTCGCAAAACCTTGCTTTAGATGGTGGTGATAATTGGACTTATCTTGCTCCATCCATGGTCAATCTTAATCTAGCTATCGAGCGTTGGCCTGAGGTGAGGTTCTTCGAAACTCGAGAACATTAAAGGAATAGTAAGCCATAAGGGAGTCTTGATGTTTTTTAATAAAAAGAAACCAGCAAAAAAAGCCGAAATTCAATTGTTTGATAGTATCACTCATTTGGATGACTCTGTATTTGATACAGAGCGTGATACCTTGATTGATAGGTTGCCTAAGGTGGGTATTGACGGGGTTTTAATTGCTGGAATTACTCAAGATAAGTGGCGTTTTATTCGTCAATTGGCGGCGCTAAAGAAAAATGTCTATTCAGCTATTGGCCTACATCCTAGTTTTTTAGCGCAACATTCAAAAAAGAATTTACATGACCTCGAGCTCGCCGTTGGGGTAAAGCCTTTATGGGCTATTGGTGAAATCGGCTTGGATTATTACGAGTCCAACGTTAACCGTAAAGCGCAGATCGATTTATTCAGTGCTCAAATCCAAATTGCCAAAGCAGCTAAACTACCGATTATTTTGCATGTGCGTAAAGCGCATGAAGATGTTCTGATTTACTTAAAAGCTTTAAACTTTCAAGAGGGAGGAATAGTGCACGCCTTTAATGGAAGTTTACAACAAGGTATGCGTTATATTGAAATGGGCTTTAAACTGAGTTTTGGTGGCGCTATGACCTACCCGAACGCAGTAAGGCTTCGCAAATTGGCTGAAGAATTACCCTTAGATTCTATCGTTTTGGAAACTAATTCCCCGGATATGAAGCCTTATAACAGTAAAAAGGCTTATAACACTCCTCTGCAATTATTTGATGTTTATAACGAGTTCTGCAAAATCCGCCCGGAAAGCTCTTCGGACATTGCCAGAATTACTTGTCAAAATTCAAAAACAGCCTTAAGAATCAACTAGTTATTATCTTTTTGCGTGATCTTAATCACGGTATTCTGTACGAAAAATAAACTATAGTGGCGGTGGGACTTATTCCGCCATTTCTGTTGGCGTTTAACATTCCAGCATTTTTTGCGGATTAAGTTAAGAAAACAAAAACAGAGGAATAAAAATGGACACAAAAAATAAGTATCCACCTTTTCATATAGCATTAGTAACAGCCTTAATCATTTCCGCAACTGGTATAGATTCTCCAGTCTATGCCGCAGAAGATCCAGAGTCAGAAACTATAGTCGTAACAGGCTCTAGGATCCGGCAGGCTGAAGCTGAGGGAGTCAACCCAGTAACTACCTTAAGTCGCGAAGATTTAGAGCGAGCTGGCTTAAAAACGGTTGGCGATATTCTTATGCAGCTACCGGCAGCTGGTTCAGCGCTTAACTCACGATTTAACAGTAGCGGTAACTTCGGCTTTCCACCCGATGGTGGTGGTATCGGTGCTGGAGCTGCGCAAGTAGCCTTGAGGCATTTAAATCCAAAACGTACCTTGGTATTAGTTGATGGGATTCGATGGGTAAATGGTTCATCCGCCAGTGGTGTTGAGAATTCGGTAGATTTGAATACCATACCTGTCAGTATGATTGAAAAGATTGAAATCTTGGAAGATGGTGCTTCTTCTATATATGGCTCCGACGCTATTGCCGGCGTGGTTAATATTATTACTCGTAACGACTTCGACGGTTTTGAAGTCAACCTTTACGGCGGTACTTTTGATGAAAAAGATGGTGAGGTTGAACAAATCGATTTATCTTTTGGCGCAGAAGGCGACAGACATAGAGTCTTCTTTAATTTAAGCCATTACGATCAGAAAGCTGTCAGTTCGGCAGATAGAACCTTAGCTGCTTTCCCAACCCCAAACACAGGGTTAACTCGTGGAAGCTCGGGAACACCACAGGGGCGCTTTTTATTCTTAGGCGCCGACAATGATGGCGATGGTAATCCTGATGTAGTGAATGTGACCATTAACGACGGGGTCACCGGCATTCCATTTTTTGATCCGACTAACCCTGGCGGACCTGGCGATGATTTCCATCCCTTTACCAATAATGATCGTTTTAATTTTTCCACTTTTAACTTGTATGTAACGCCTAGTAAAAGAACTTCAATCTTTACGCAAGCGGAATACGACATTACTGACACTACCGTTTTTTATACCAAAGCTTTGCACAATAATCGTAAGTCAGTAAATCAGGCGGCGCCAGAGCCAATTTTCATAGGTCCTGAAGCCGGTACTGGGGGCTTAGGCGATTTAGTTACAGTAGATGTGACTAATCCATTTAACCCTTTTGGCGTGACTTTGGATGCAAGTAACTTTATTTTTATTGGTCGACGCCCGTTAGAAGGGGGGCCACGAGTTTTTAGGCAAGACGTAGATACTCAATATATAGGCACTGGGTTTAGAGGCGAATTTGATGCCAATCAGCAAACTTATTATTGGGATATTAATTATACATATGGTAGAAGCCGTGCAGATCAAATTAAAACCGGTGGTTATAACATCCGTAATATCTTGAATGCTTTGGGGCCTTTAGCGGATTGTCAAGCAATTGCTGGTTGTGTACCTTTGAACTTATTTGGTGGTCAAGGTGATGGTTCTGGGACTATTACGCAAGACATGCTCGACTACATTCAGTTTACGCAAAAAGATGTGAGTGAAAATGTTATTGAAACATTCTCTGCAAATATTTCTGGAGATATCACAGAATTGCCTGCAGGGCCTTTATCTTTTGCGGCGGGTTTTGAACGCCGTGATTATCGAGGATTTTTTGAGCCCGATGCTGTAGTTCAAGCTGGTGATAGTAATGGCATCCCAGCTAATCCAACTAGTGGTGGTTATGACGTAGATGAACTCTATGCAGAGTTTAAAGTGCCGCTTCTATCCGGGGCAGCAGCGGCTGAAGACTTAAGTCTAACATTAGCGGCTCGAAATTCCGATTACAGTACATTTGGCTCTGACACAACCACTAAGTTTGGTTTGCTATGGCGTATTAATGAACAATTCCTTTTTAGAGCTTCGGTTTCAGAGGGCTTTAGAGCGCCAGGTATCAGTGAGCTTTTTGCCACAAGAGCTCGATTTGATGAAACCCTAACCGATAGATGTAGTAATTACGTTGGAACTGCATTTGAGGCACGCTGCAACGCTTTAGGCGTTCCTACTACTTATACTCAAAGTGGTGGTCAAATTTCAGTCTTTACTGGTGGTAATCCAAATCTTGATGAAGAAAAATCAGATAGTCGGAATATTGGGTTTGTGTATAGCCCTGCTTGGGTAGAGTCACTGTCTTGGGCAGACACTCTGGACTTTGCTGTGACTTATTATAAGCATGAAATTGAAGATGCAGTTGAGCCAGATGATGCACAAAGACTTATTGACGCATGTATTATTGATTTAGATGATTCAGCTTGTGCTGCTATAAGCCGAACTGCTGGCGGCACTATTAATGGCATTGATAACCAGCTGGTGAATATTGGTAATGTCGATACTTCAGGTTATGACATTAGAACTAATTATCTAAGCCCTGATTATTCATGGGGAAGATTAAGCGCTAATTGGTCAACCACTTTAGTGAATGAATTTCTCAAAGATGGAGAGGAAAGAGCTGGGGTTGAAATTAATAACACTGGTATTCCAGAGCTAAAGTCTACATTAAGCCTAGGCTGGCAAAGAGACAATTGGCGTTTGGGATGGAATGTTCGTTTTATTGATCAGTTAACTGAATCTTGCAGTGATTTTCTGGATGGTTCGCCTGCCAGTTTAACTGCCTTGGGTTTATGTTCTGATCCTGATACCGTTAACAATAGTAATTCGAGAAATAAGCTAGGTTCGACTACTTATCATGATTTGCGTTTTGATTATATTCCTGACTCCGATATTGATATGGAGTTATCTGTGGGTGCGAATAATGTTTTTAGAAAACAGCCACCAACTTGTTACAGTTGTTCTTTAAATGGTTATGATCCAAGTGTTTACGATCCTGAGGGAACATTTTTTTACGTTTCTACCAAGATAAAATTCTAATTAAACCTAAAATAAAAAGTGGGGCTTTTGCCCCATTTTTTTATGATGGAAAAAAATGAGCATTTAGTTTAATCTGTGCAAGACTTAATGAAAAAAATAAAGGGAACCATGCTTTCAAATTTTCAAATATTGGATGCGCTTAAAAAAGAGAGCTGGATAACTGCAGAACAGTTCCAAGCAGCAAGAGTAAAGGTGCGTCAGGCAAGTGCCGAACTTTCTCCTATAGAGCAAGTTGCTGAACTAATGCTCACTAGACTTGATGATGCAAGGCAGATCTTAGATGAAGAATTGGTGACTAAGTTTGTAGCAAAGCTTCTTAATATTAAATATTTGAAAGTTGATCCGTTAAAAATAGATGTTGATACAGTTACCCAAGTGATGTCGCTTGCTTATGCTGAGCGTCACCAAATTTTAGCGATAGAAGTAAAATCAGAATTTATTGTCGTTGCGGTCATGGATCCGACAGATTTAAATTGGATACAAGGTTTAGAGCAAACGAATCGTAAAAAAGTCATTCCTGTTTTAGCCAATCCAGCATCGGTTAAACGTTATCAAAAAGAGTTTTATAATTTATCAGCTTCCATTAAAGGCGCTAATAAAACAAAAATGCAGGCAGATAATACTGTTGGTAACTTAGAACAGTTAATTGAATTAAAAGGTTCGGAAGAAGCTGATGCTAATGATCAACATGTTGTGCAAATTGTTGATTGGTTACTGCAATATGCCTTCAAGCAAAGAGCTAGTGATATTCATATAGAACCTAGAAGAGAGGTGGGCAAGGTTCGTTTTAGAATTGATGGTGTTTTACATGATGTGTATCAACTGCCAATCTCTATTACTCATGCAGTAGTGTCCCGTTTTAAAATTTTAGGTCGAATGGATTTAGCAGAACGTCGCAAACCGTTAGATGGCCGTGTCAAAACCAAAAATCCTGATGGAATGGAAATCGAACTTAGATTGTCGACGTTACCAACAGCATTTGGTGAAAAATTTGTTGGTCGTATTTTTGATCCAACAGTACTTAGTCGAGATTTTTCGCAACTAGGTTTAGAACCTGAAACCGAAAAGTTATGGCGCGAACTGATTTCATATCCAACAGGGATCGTATTACTTACTGGGCCTACTGGTTCTGGTAAAACAACTACTTTGTATACCTCTTTAGATTTATTAGCTACGCCAGAAGTTAATATCTGTACCATCGAAGACCCAATTGAGATGGTGGATCCAAAACTTAATCAAATGCAGGTTCATCATGATATTAATTTGGACTTTGCATCTGGTGTCCGAGCTCTACTTCGCCAAGATCCTGATATTATCATGATTGGTGAAATACGAGATCAAGAAACGGCCCATATGGCAGTCCAAGCTGCGTTAACAGGTCATTTGGTCGTGTCCACTTTGCACACCAATGATGCTCCGTCAGCGATCACTCGTTTAATGGAGATTGGTGTAGAACCTTATCTATTAAATGCTACCATGCTTGGTGTGATGGCTCAGCGATTAGTACGAACCTTATGCGAAAGGTGTAAAGAGCCCTCTAGCCTTGAGCAGGATGCTTGGCTTTCTTTAGTGGGATCAGTTAATAAAGTGCCGAAACCTGAATTGATATACCATCCAGTGGGTTGTGATTACTGTCGCAATACTGGCTATCAAGGACGTCAAGGTATTTATGAGTTGCTTGAAGTGACGGATGAGCTGAAAGGTATGATTCATGAAAACACAGATTTACGAGAAGTGCGTAAACAAAACGTTAAAGATGGCATGAATTTACTTCGTATCAGTGGTGCTTATAAAGTGGCTCAAGGTTTGACTACGATTGAGGAAGTATTAAGGGTAGCGCCTAAAGCGAGTCTGTAGCTTGGTTGGTGATCACAAGATTTCCATCAACTAATACTATTTGATAATTTTCAAATGTGAGGTCATCATTTGCTCGATGACTAATTTCTAAATTGAAACCTTGCTCGTTGCATTGAACATTTTCCACTAGCCATTGTTGGTTAAGAGAAGCATCGATGGTTTGTGACTTATTTAATGCCAGTTGATGATAAAAAGTATCTTCGCTGACAGGCGTTATCGTTAGTTTATTCGTATGTTTCTCGCAGCTAATTTCAGTCACTTCGTCGTACTTTATAAACTTGGAGGTTCCATCGGTATTAAAAAGTTGTACTAAGACTGCATAGTACTGGCGGATATTCCGAACATAACGCACTGGCTCATTACCACGGGCATAACCAAATCGGGTTTTCGAATACCATTTTTTTTGTCGTAATAAGGGCAAGAAATCTTGCAGTACTTGCCATTTATCTGGGTTAGCTCCTTGTCCTTCAGCCAAACGTCTGGCGTCTTCTAAATGTCCAAAACCAACGTTATAACCGGCAAGGGCAAACCAGTTACGATCTGGAGCAGTTATTCGCTCTGGGATTTTACGGAGCATTAATCTGAAATAATCGGCACCACCAAAAATGCTTTGTTTGGCATCTAAGCGATTTTCAATACCCATTTGTTTTGCAGTATTTATGGTTAACATCATAAGACCACGAACACCGGTTGGAGAGAGAGCATCAGCTTTCCAATGAGATTCTTGATAGCCCATAGCAGCAAGGAAACGCCAATCTAAATCATTACCCGCAGCTTCTAAGAAATAACCTTTCAGCTCAGGTAAGCGCGACTGGATGGCTCGATGAAACTCACGGCTATCGACATAATCAAACTTCTTTAAATGACCATAATAACGTTCAATTAAATAATCCAAAGTTCCATTACCACGAATATGTGCAAAAAAATCAATGCTTGCAGCATAGAGACTATCGTCGTCAGTTTTCGCTAAAGCCCATGCTAAATACTGTGTATCAGAAACATTAAAAGCAACAGCCAATTCCGGTTCAATTTGCCGAGCCAAATCTAAATCATTGGAATCGGCAATAGTATATTTAATATCGCCATTAATAACCTGAGCTAATAAATCTTGACTGCTTAGTGTTGAGGATACTTCCCAATTAAGTTCGTTATAAGTTTTTTTGTTTTTCTGAAGAAGACTTGAATGAGAAGAGTTGGCCATAACCACTAGACCATCTTCAATTTGCTCAAAATCACGAGGACGTTTCTCACCTTGTTTATAAACCAACTTACTGGTGATCTCTTGATAGTAAGGCGCAAAGCGAAGTCTTTTTTGCCTTTCAGGTGTAATGGTTAAACCCGCAGCGATTAAATCAGCTTTACCCTGTTCTAAATCTTGGATCATCTGTCCAAGGTTATTTTCTGTAACGATTTGAACATCAATGTCTAAAAAATCAGCGAACTGTTTTACCAATTCGTATTCAAAACCTGTAAAGCCGCCGTCACCAACGTACATTGAGGTGGGTGCTATGCGGGTATAAACCTTGATATACCCTCTATCTTTAATGTCTTGCAGCTGGCTTATTTGAGCTTTTTGTTCGCATGCGCTTAACAAAAGTAGTGCAAAAGACAAGACGCCAGCAACAAGGATTCTTGATACAGGTTTTTGATTAGAACTCAAAGAGGGATAAAGCATCAGCATCTACTGATAATTCAATAACTTAAAAAGACTTTAGCCACATTATGCTTTGAAATGATTAAAATGTACAAATTTACCATTAATTTGTGAATTATCAGCTTGCAGGACTTATCAAAAACTCTGTTTTAGAGTAAAATTTGCGCTCCTTGTCACAGCTACGCTATGACCCTGTAATCACGCTATCGGTAGAGAATTGTATGCTCATTTTACGCGGTAACCCTGCTTATTCTGATTTCCAAAAATCCCGTCTTTTAAAAGAAACTCAAGCCATAGAACCTCGAGTGGCAGAAATTTATGGCGAGTATGTTCATTATGTGCATACCAATTCAGAATTAACCGAAGGTGAACTATCGGTTTTAGAGCGATTGTTAGAGTATGGACCAAGCCGTCCTGCTAGCGAACATAATGGCCGTCGTATGATTGTTGTACCTCGTCCAGGAACTATTTCTCCTTGGTCGTCTAAGGCGACAGATATTGCGCAAAATTGTGGCTTAGACAAAATTGAGAGAGTTGAACGCGGAGTTGCCGTTTATTTTATCAATCCTGAAGGTGAGCAAATTAAAGATGAAGTGGTTGAGCGTTTAAAGCCACTAGTTCATGACCGGATGACTCAATCGGTTTTAGATGAGCACAATGAAGCCAAAGTATTATTTGTACAAGAAGATCCTAAAAAGCTTGCTCATGTGGATATTTTAGCTGGCGGTCGTGCAGCCTTGGTTAAAGCCAATACCGATATTGGGTTAGCTTTAGCGGAAGACGAAATTGATTACTTAGTGGAAAGTTTCACTAACTTAGGGCGCAACCCGAGTGACGTAGAACTCATGATGTTTGCTCAAGCAAACTCTGAACATTGCCGTCACAAAATCTTTAATGCTTCTTGGACCATTGATGGCGAAGATAAAAATTTATCATTATTTAAGATGATTAAGAACACTTACGCTAACAATTCAGAAGGCGTCTTATCGGCATATAAAGATAATGCTGCTGTATTTGAAGGCTTCAATGCACACCGCTTTTTTGCTCAGCCAGAAACTAATGAATACCAATATCATTTAGAGCCTGTGCACGTTTTAATAAAAGTTGAAACTCACAACCATCCAACTTGTATTTCTCCTTATCCTGGCGCATCCACTGGATCAGGTGGTGAAATTCGTGATGAAGGAGCTACTGGTATTGGTGGCAAACCCAAAGTGGGCTTAACAGGTTTCAGCGTTTCTAATTTGCGTATTCCTGGTTACGAGCAACCTTGGGAAACGGATTATGGCAAGCCCGCTCGTATTGTCACAGCTTTAGATATTATGCTGGAAGGCCCTATTGGCGGTGCCAGCTTTAACAATGAGTTTGGACGACCAGCCGTTAATGGTTACTTCAGAACCTTTGAAGAAAAGTTTGAATTTGACTTTGGTTTTGAAAAACGCGAAGAAGTTCGTGGTTACCATAAACCTATAATGATTGCAGGCGGCATGGGTAATATTCGTGAGCAGCATGTAGAGAAGAAAGAAATAAAGCCAGGTTACAAGGTTATCGTACTAGGTGGTCCTGCCATGTTAATCGGCCTTGGTGGCGGTGCAGCATCTTCAATGACCTCAGGAACTAGCCAAGAAGATCTAGATTTCGCATCCGTGCAGCGCGACAATCCTGAAATGGAACGCCGTTGCCAAGAAGTTATTGATCGCTGTTGGGCGCTTGATGATCAAAATCCCATCGAATTTATTCATGATGTAGGTGCTGGCGGTTTGTCCAATGCAATCCCTGAATTAGTACATGATGGCGAACGTGGTGGAAAGTTTGAATTACGTCGTGTGCCAAATGCAGAAAAAGGGATGGCACCTGTAGAGATTTGGTGTAACGAAGCGCAAGAGCGCTATGTGATGGCGGTAGATCCTGCAAACCTTGAAAAATTTAAAGCAATTTGTGAGCGTGAGCGTTGTCCTTTTGCGGTAGTGGGTGAAGCAACAGAAGAGTTACATTTGAGCTTGAGTGATGAGCATTTTAATAATGAGCCAGTTGATTTACCGATGGATGTTTTATTCGGTAAACCACCTAAAATGCACCGCACAGCAGAAACCTTAAAAGCGCCTTCAACAGAGTTACCGCAAGTTGCAGATATTAATGAAGCCGTGGATCGTGTTCTAGCATTACCGGCGGTTGCAGATAAAACTTTCTTGATAACCATTGGTGATAGAACAGTTGGCGGTATGGTTTCCCGCGATCAAATGGTAGGCCCTTGGCAAGTGCCGGTAGCAGATTGTGCTGTGACTACCTCTACTCATAATAGTTATACCGGCGAAGCGATGGCAATGGGCGAGCGAACTCCTGCTGCGCTATTGGATTCAGCTGCAGCAGCAAAGATGGCGGTTGCAGAGTCACTAACCAATATTGCTAGCGCAAAGATTGATGACATTAAGAAAATTCGCTTGTCCGCTAACTGGATGGCTCCTGCGGGTGCACCAGGAGAGGATGTGAATCTTTATAATGCGGTTGAAGCAGTGGGTATGGATTTATGTCCTAAACTTGGCATAACTATTCCAGTGGGCAAAGATTCTATGTCCATGAAAACCGTTTGGGAAGAAAATGGCGAACAAAAATCCGTAACAGCTCCAAGCTCTTTAATCATTACGGCTTTTGCCCCAGTGACTGATGTGCGTAAATCTTTAACACCTGAGTTGAAATCTAACCAAGGTCAAACAGAATTATTATTATTGGATTTAGGTCGCGGTAAAAACCGTCTAGGCGCGACGGCATTTACTCAAGTTTATAAATTGTTGGGTAAAACACCAGCGAACGTTGATTCAGCAGATGACTTACGGAATTTCTTTAATGCCGTGCAAAGCTTAAATCAGCAAGCCTTAGCCTATGCTTACCATGATCGCTCAGATGGCGGCTTATTAGCGACTTTAGTGGAAATGGGTTTTGCTGGTAACTGTGGTATCAGTGCTGATTTATCTGAATTAAATGGTTCGGCCGAAGAGTTATTATTTAACGAAGAGTTAGGCGCTGTTATTCAAGTGGCTGCAGCAAAACGCCAACAAGTTGAAGCAATTCTAGCAGAACATCATGTTTCTGAGTTTGCTCATTTTATTGGCGAACCGGCAGAAACAAAAACACTTAGCATTACTAAAGATGGGCAAGATATTCTTTCCCGTGATATGAAAGGTTTGCGTGAGATTTGGTCTAAGATGACTTTTGAAATGCAAAAGCTGCGTGATAATCCTAAATGTGCTGAAGAAGAGTTTGCTGCAAAGTTAGATTTAGATAACCCAGGTTTATCGGTTAATTTAACCTTTGATCAAAACGACAATATTGCAGCGCCCATGATCAATTCTGGGGTACGTCCGCGCGTTGCTATTATGCGCGAACAAGGTGTTAACAGTCAGCTTGAAATGGCGGCGGCTTTCACTAAAGCAGGTTTTGAAGCCATTGATGTTCACATGAGTGATATTCTTTCGGGTCGAACTTCGCTGAATGACTTTATCGGCGCTGTGGCTTGTGGTGGCTTCTCATATGGCGACGTCCTTGGAGCTGGTGAAGGTTGGGCTAAATCGATTTTATTCAATAACCGAGCTCGCGACGAATTCGAAGCATTCTTTAAGCGCAATGATACTTTCAGCTTAGGGATCTGTAACGGTTGCCAGATGATGTCAAACCTTAAAGAGTTGATTCCTGGAACAGAGCATTGGCCGCATTTCGTGCGCAACCAATCGGCACAGTTTGAAGCTCGTGTGGCTATGTTAGAGGTGGCTAAATCACCGTCATTGTTTATGACTGGCATGGAAGGTTCGCGTTTACCTATCGCAGTTTCTCATGGCGAAGGTCGCGCTGAATTTAAATCTACTGACGCTGCCGCTAAAACCAATGACTCAGGATTAGTTACCGCCAGGTTTATCAATAATTATGGTGATATCGCAGATACTTATCCAGCCAATCCAAATGGCTCGTTGCATGGCATCACCGGCTTAACCTCTGCAGATGGTCGTGCGACTATTATGATGCCGCATCCCGAGCGTGTCGCGAGAGCGGTGCAAAACTCTTGGCGACCTGAAGAGTGGAGCGAAGATGGTGGTTGGCAGCGTATGTTCTATAACGCTAGAAAGTTCGTAAACTAATACTAAAGCCATGCAATCGCATGGCTTTTTACTATATATTATTAAAAAAACACTGTGAGAATACTCTGAGAGGATATATGAAAAAAATAATATTAATAGTTACTTTGTTTTTAATGACTGGTTGTGATGCTGGAAATATATTCAATAAGGAAGATAAAACTATCCAGTTCCTTGACGATCAATATCAAGCGACTGTGCCTGGACATTGGTCAAAGTTAAATCTACATGAAGATGCTGATTTTCAAATGGGTAATCTAAGGAAAGAAGCTTATTTGATAGTTTTCACTGAATCTAAACAAGATTTTGATGATAGCTATTCTATCAATGATTACTCAGAGCTTACTTTGAGTATGATCAAAGATAGCTTAAAGAATCCAGTACTTGGCAAAAAGTCTACTTTAACTACTAATGATTATAGTTTTTCTAAATCTATTATTTCTGGCGTGATAGATGGAGTTAAAATTAAATATCTCCATACCACTACCGAAGATAAAGATAACTTCCATCAAATAATACTTTGGTCGCTACCTTCTAAGTATGAAGGTAATAGGCAGGATTTCGATAATGTTATAAAGTCGTTTAAAAAGGCAAGATAATAGTAGAAAGTAACATTAAAAAGGGAACAGATTCATTTGAGAATGATAATTTCTTTTATTTGTCACTGCCCCCTATAGAGTGGCATACTGTACCCCATTAATCTAAAAAATTACTAATAATATCAATATGCTAAAACCTAAACTTGATATTGAGGCGTTGGCTTTTGTTAGGGATCAAAAAGCTAACTCTTTGACTAGGCTTAACCGCGGTATTGAGAAAGAGAGCTTGCGGGTTACTCCTGATGGTTATTTATCAAAACGCGCACATCCTAAGTCTTGGGGTTCGGCTTTAACTAACCGCTACCTAACTACAGATTATTCTGAGGCGCTTCCTGAGTTGATAACGCCGGTTTCTGATGATGTTGAAGCGCCGCGGCAATGGTTAAAGGATATTCATCAATACATGTATCAAGACATGGAAGATGAAGTGCTTTGGGCAGGCTCTATGCCTTGTATTATGACTAAGGAAGAAGATGTCCCTTTAGCTGATTATGGTAGTTCAAATGTTGGTCAGATGAAGCATGTATATCGACGTGGTTTAGGCTATCGCTATGGCCGTTATATGCAAACGATTGCTGGCGTACATTATAACTTTTCTATGCCTGATGACTTTTGGTTAGATTATCAAAAGTTTAAAAATAATTCTGATGAGTTAAGCGATTTTATCTCAAAAGAGTATTTAGGCTTAATTCGAAATTATCTACGGTATTGTTGGATATTACCTTATCTGTTTGGTGCTTCTCCTGCGATTTGCAAATCTTTCATGAAGGGTCGGGTGGGCTCCATGTTAGAAGATTATTCCGATTGCACTCTTATGGGTAAGTACGCCACTTCGTTACGAATGAGTGATTTGGGGTATCAAAACAATGCCCAGTCTAAGTTTACTATTTGCCATAACGATATCAATGACTATGTGGAAGCTTTAGAGCAAGCGATCCGTACCCCCGATGAGTTTTATCAAGAATTAGGTGTTAAAGTGGATGGTGAGTACCGTCAACTGAATGCCAATTTGCTGCAAATTGAAAATGAATACTACGCTAAGATTCGCCCTAAGCGAGTTATCACTAGTGGCGAACGTCCAACTCAAGCACTCAAGCGTGGCGGAGTTGAATATATTGAAGTTCGCTCTTTGGATTTAAATCCATTTGACTCAGTAGGGATCAGCCAATACCAAATTGATTTTCTGGATGTGTTCTTACTGTTTTGTTTATTGCAAGAAAGCAAAGACTTATCCCAGCGTGAAAATGCGGAAAATGATGAGAATTTTAAAAGGGTTGTAAACTTTGGTCGCAAGCCAGGTTTGCATTTATTATTAGGTAATCGTTCGGTTCCTCTGATGGACACGGCTAAAACCATGTTGCAAGAAATGCAGCCTATTGCAGATCTTATGGATTCCAGTAATAAAACTGAGCGATATACTGAAGCTTTAGAAAAAATATCGTTAATGACGGATGATCCTGCTGCAACACTATCGGGTCAATTTATGCGTCAGTTACAAGAGTCTGAGCAAGGTTATTATGGTTTTGTCTTATCATTATCGGAACAGTACAAAATGGAATTTTCTGAGTCGTTATTAAATGACGCTCAACATCATAAATTTAAAGAAGAAGCGACCGCCTCATTACATCGACAACAAGAAGTTGAGCAAAGTGATGTTATGAGTTTTGAGCAATATCTTGAAAATTATTTTAAGTAAATTTTAGAAGAGGAATTTATGCCAACCGCTACTCTCATCACTTTTGCCGCCTATCTTATTTTTATGGTCTTAATTGGCCTATGGGCATATCAAAGAACCAATAGTTTGTCCGACTATATTTTAGGAGGGAGAACTTTAGGCAGCGGCGTTACGGCTTTAAGTGCAGCTGCTTCTGATATGAGCGGTTGGATTTTGATGGGCTTACCAGGCGCTTTGTATGCCAGTGGAATTATTGAAGGTTGGATTGCTCTGGGCTTAGTAATTGGAGCCTATCTTAATTGGAAGCTTGTGGCTGGAAGATTGCGCTTATATACTGAGATTGCAGATAACTCTTTAACTTTGCCAGACTACTTTGAAAACCGCTTCAAGGATAACTCGAAGGTTCTTCGTATTACTTCCGCTTTGGTGATTTTACTGTTTTACACTTTCTATACTGCTTCAGGGATGGTAGCTGGCGCGACTTTATTTGAGAGCAGCTTCCAGATGAGTTATCAACAAGCCTTATTAGTCGGTGCTGCTGTCATTGTCGGTTATACTTTTTTGGGTGGTTTCCTAGCGGTTTCTTGGACGGATTTTTTCCAAGGTATTTTAATGGTCACGGCCTTAGTCGTTGCCCCAATCACTATTGTTATTGAATACAATGGCTTGATGCCTTTAATGGAAAAGATGGAGTCTGTTAGAGCTAATGCGTTGGACGCTACAACTGGTTTGACTCTTATTGGTTTTTTATCCCTTCAGGCTTGGGGTTTAGGTTATTTTGGTCAACCGCATATTCTTGCACGTTTTATGGCTGCTGAGGGTGTCCATACCATTCGTTCAGCTAGACGAATTGCCATGAGCTGGATGGTCATTAGTTTATTAGGTGCCATGTTTATTGGTCTGGCAGGCATAGCTTATTTCTCTAACGATCCCAATGCAGTGGCGACATTAGCAGAAAACCCGGAACGTATTTTTATTTTAATGAATAAGGCTTTATTTAACCCTTGGTTAGCAGGCTTTTTGTTAGCAGCTATTTTAGCGGCAGTGATGAGTACCATCGACTCACAGCTATTAGTGTCTTCAAGTTCTTTAACTGAAGATTTCTATAAAAGTTTATTAAGACCTGAAGCCAGCGAAAAAGAATTGGTTTGGGTAAGCCGAGTGGGAGTGGTGATTATTGCAATAATTGCTGTGGTAATTGCGCTGGATCCTAAAAGCCGCGTCTTAGAACTCGTAAGCTACGCCTGGGCTGGTTTCGGAGCAGCATTTGGACCATTAGTTATCATGTCACTATTTTGGCAAAAAATGACGCGTTGGGGTGCTCTGGCAGGAATCTTAACAGGTGCTATTACGGTAGTTGTTTGGAAGCAGCTAACAGCAGAACAACATGGGCTAGCAATTTTTGATCTGTACGAAATGTTGCCTGGATTTGTTTTAGCAACAATAGCTATTATCGTGGTAAGTAAATTGACCCAAGTTGATGAAACCTGCTTCAATCAGTTTGATTGGTTTCGTTCCCAATTTAAAAAAATGGTGAGCTGATTATGGTCACTGTTCGTAAAGCACAGCAATCTGATGCACAAACTATTGTTGATTTGATTAACGGTTTAGCTGAATATGAAAAATTAGCAGAACATGCAGTTGCTTCCGCTGGAGATATAAAAGCTAGTTTATTTAATGAAAACCCTAAGGCCTTTGCTTTAATTGCCGAAGTTGATCGAGAAGTCGCTGGCTTTGCTTTGTATTTCTTTAATTATTCTACCTTTATTGGAAAGCATGGGGTTTATCTTGAAGATTTATTTGTTAAGCCTGAGTTTCGTAGTCGTAAGGTTGGCTTGGCTCTGTTTAAGGCTTTAGGGAAAGTCGCAAAAGAAAATGATTGTGGTCGTATTGATTGGGCAGTATTGGACTGGAATAAATTGGCCATCGACTTTTATGATCGCTTAGGAGCTAAAGCTCAAACTGAATGGACTGGTTATCGGCTAGAGGGTAATGCATTAGACTTACTTAAAAAAATGTAATCAATTGTAATAGATTGGTATAAATGAGAAATAAAGCTTGGTTAAGTTGTATAACTACTTATATATTATGGTAATTCGTAAAAACAAGAGGATAATATCATGGGTTTATTTGATTTCGCATTCAATATGGGTAAAAAAATGTTTGGCAAGGATGACGACGCGCCGACAGAAATTAAAAAACATATTGAAGAAGACAACCCTGGCGTTGAAGATTTAAATATCGAAATGAATGAGGATGGCAAAGTAGTTATGACGGGTAAAGCGAGTTCTGCCGATGCTGTTGAGAAAGCGGTGTTGATGGCTGGTAATGCTGAGGGCGTAACTCAAGTGGACACTTCAGGCGTTGAAGCGCCAGAGCAAGAAAAAGAAGTGGAGTTTTACGAGATACAAAAAGGCGATACCCTTTGGGCTATATCGCAAAAATTCTTAGGTAATGGTGCTCGTTATACTGAGATTTTTGATGCCAATAAAGAAGTGATCAAAAACCCTGATTTAATTTATCCGGGACAGACTATCCGTATTCCACTGGATTAATAACCCGATAAGATAAAAAGGCTCTTTTGAGCCTTTTTTTATGCTTGAGTTTTTTATTCAAGCTTAAGTTGTTAAACTCTTAGTTATTATTGTTAATTCTTATAGGAAAAACATGGCAGCAATAGGAACTCCCTTATCCGCAACTGCAACAAAAGTGATGATGCTTGGCTCAGGAGAGTTAGGCAAAGAAGTGGTCATCGAGTTACAACGATTTGGTGTTGAAGTCATTGCCATAGACAGATATGCCAATGCCCCTGCAATGCAAGTTGCTCATCGAGCTTACGCTATTGATATGCTTGATGCTGAAGCCCTAAAAGAGATTGTTTACCAAGAAAAGCCAGATTTGATTGTTCCTGAGATTGAGGCCATTGCGACCGATCAACTGTTGGAGTTAGAGCAAGAAGGTTTTAATGTTGTACCAACGGCTAGAGCTACTCGTCTGACAATGGATCGTGAGGGTATTCGCAGATTAGCGGCTGAAACCTTAGGTTTGAAAACCTCGCCTTATCAATTCGCGGATACTTATGAAGAATATCGCGCTGCGCTAGAAGAAATAGGCTTGCCTTGTGTGATAAAACCAGTGATGAGCAGTTCGGGTAAAGGTCAGTCAACGGTCAAAAGTGAGTCAGATATTGAAACGGCATGGCATTATTCACAAGAAGGTGGCCGCACTGGGGAAGGGCGAATTATTATTGAAGGTTTTGTGGATTTTGATTATGAAATCACTTTGCTAACGATACGCTCAGTCAATGGTACCCATTACTGTGCTCCTATCGGGCATATCCAAAAAGATGGTGACTACCGAGAATCATGGCAACCACAGGCAATGTCTGAGCGAGCGTTGCAACAATCTCAAGCCATGGCCAAAGCGATTACTGATGATTTAGGGGGTTATGGGTTGTTTGGGGTAGAGATATTTATTAAAGGCGATGAAGCGATCTTTAGTGAAGTTTCCCCTAGGCCGCATGATACTGGTTTAGTGACTTTGATCTCGCAAGATTTATCTGAATTCGCACTTCATGCTAGAGCTATTTTGCAATTACCTATTCCAGTAATTAATCAAACTGGACCTTCGGCATCAGCCGTTATTCTAGTTGAGGGTGAATCCTCTCATGTAAGCTTTGGTAATTTAGATAAAGCCTTAGCTGAACCTAATACCTACCTGCGTTTATTTGGGAAACCACAAGTTACTGGTAAACGCCGTATGGGAGTTGCTTTAGCTAATGCTGACTCAATTGAAGAAGCTAGGGAAAAGGCTCGAAATACAGCTAGCTTAGTGTCTATCCAATTATAATTGATTAATATCAAGTTGGATTGATGATTCTTATTCTATAGTAAAGTTTGGAGGATTTATGTATTCAAAAATTTTAGTAGCAGTGGATTTGCGTAAAGACAGCCGCAAAGTGATTAAAAAGGCTAAAGCTTTACTAAAGCCTAAGGGCAAAATACATCTATTGCATGTGATTGAGCCTAGTGATCTGAGCCTGTTTTCAGCAATTCCAATTCCCGGTTTAATTAACCTCAAAGATATGGAGAGCACAGTTTTTCAAGATAGAACAGAAAAACTCATAAAGCTTGCTCAGAAGTTTGACGTCAGTGAAAAAAATACTAGTATTGAAGTTGGTAAAGCTAGTAGTCAGATCAAACAAAAAGCCATTGAGCTTAAATCAGACTTAATTGTCTCAGGCACTCATGGACAAAGTGGTTTTGAATTATTGCTAGGTTCAACCGCTAGTGGTGTTCTACACGGAGCTCCTTGTGATGTGCTTACCGTGCAAATGCGAGTGAATAAAAAAGCTTTACGTTGATTTTAATGGTTTAACAGTAACTAGCATTAGTGGCAGTAGGGTTAAATTTAGAAATAAAGCTACTGCCATAGCTAAGCCAGTTAATAACCCAAAGTAAATCGACGGAATAAAATCGGATAAAGCGAGAATCGCAAAGCCAGCGATCACGGTAACGCCAGTGTAATAGATGGCTTTACCAATACTGGCATGACATCGCTTCATGGTCGCTAGGTAGTTATTATCATTTGAAAACTCAGCTTTAAAACGATGCACATAGTGAATTGAGTTATCGACCGCAATGCCAATCACAATGGCAGCGATCGTAATGGTCATCATATCCATAGGAATCCCGGTTAGCCCCATAATGCCTAATACCATAGCTGCAGAAAGAGCGTTTGGAATGGTCGCGATAATCGCAATGGTTATAGAGCGGAATAACACTAAAAACATCAATAAAATAGCTATGTAAACTGCACCAATTGTTAGAATTTGCGATTGGAACAGACTCTCGAGCATATTATTGTAAAGCACTAACATACCCGTGATCTGAACATTCTCAGGCTTTAAATCGGCATCTTTAATTAAGTGCTCGCGAATAGTTGCTATTAATTCAGCGCGTTTAAGGTTTTGATTGGTCTCTTCAACCCGGATATTAATTCGAGTTTGGTTGCCATCATCCGATAAATAAGGCTTGAGCAAAACACCTTTCACATCATCAGGTAATTTCTGATGCGCCAAGCTTAAAGTCACTTGATCAGGCATTTCGCCTTGATTCATATTCTTTAGAACCTTGGCGGTAGTTGCTAATGATTGCACTTTGCCAGTGACTTCAAGGCTATCAATAAAGTCATGAATAGACTCTAACTGTTTTAGTTTGTTAGCTGTGAACCAATAACCTGGATCGTATCCCGAGCCAAACTCGTCTTCAAATTCGTCGCCAAATTCTTCATCTGACTCATCACCCCATTCATCATCAAAGTCATTCTCATCGGAAGAAAGCTCGCCATTAATGACTATATCTAGCGGGGTAGTGCCACCTAGTTTTTGGTCAATCACCTTCATACCCTGATAGATTTCGGTTTCTGGCTTGAAATAATCGATGAAGCTATTTTCAACTTTTAACTGAGAAATACCGTAGCCACTAACAGCTATTAAAATAACGGTGGTACTAAATATCAGCGTTTTAAAATTAACACTGAAGTTATAAATCCAGTTAGTAATTTTGTAAGTAATGCTGGTGCCTGATTCGTGCGAATCTGCCTTCATGAGTTGAATAAAACTTGGGAAGATGACAAAAGTCAAACTAAAGCCTAATACAATCCCCATGGTCATAATCCAGCCGAAATCAATCACCGGGCGAATGCCACTAATCAGCAAAGAAATAAAAGCAACAATAGTGGTTAAAGCGGTATAGAAACAAGGCCAGAACATTCGAGTGACAGTAGTGATTACTCTTTCTTGTTGTTCAGACTTAGGATTTTGCGCAATATAGTCGCGGTAAAACACCACTAAATGAACAGACAGGGCCAGAACTACTATGAGCAATATTGATGGGAAATTTGAGGATATAACGGTTATCCGCCAATCAAGGAAGCTTAATAATCCGGCTAAAATAATAACAGTGGTTAGACAGGAAAATAATGGCAAGATGACCCATCGTAATTTTCCGAAGAAAATAAATAAGGCTAGCATAATGAATAAAACAATTCCTATGCCGAAAACTGTTATATCATGCTGAATAAAGTCCAGCATATCATTAGTGATCATAGATACGCCGCCTAAATGTAAAGTGGCAACGTCTCGGTAGTCTTGCATGATGTCTCTAACTTCAGAAATGATAGTACTAGTTCTTTCGGAGGTGATCCGACTATAGTCATCAAATTCTTGTTCAAACTTCTCAAGTTTTAACTGTTGCTCTGGCGTTAACTTTTGAGTTCGTTGTTGTTTGCGAATGGCATCGCGACCTTCTTGTAATGAAAAGAACTTCTCGTCACGAACGAAGTTGATTTGAATAGCGCTTGTATCGCCATCTCGACCTACCAATAAGTCTCTATATATTGGGCTTGAAGTAAATTCTTTCAGTGCTTTTTCTTTATTTACGCCTTCGCTGCGAAGTGTTGGAATATTGCCTAATGCTTCAACATCAATGGTTAATCCGTCAAGTAACGGCACATTCAAAATACTGTTTACATTAGCGACTGTTTGCACCTTTTCGAGGCGACTCACTAAGTCCGTTAACTTAGTCAGCGCAGTGGCATCCATTAACCCTGCATTAGGCTGCCAAGTAATAACCAAAAAGTCATCAGAGCCATATTTTTTAGTGACCTCTCGGTAGTAAGCAAGAGAAGTATCACTTTCTAATACTAGAGATTCGCCCGAAGCATCTAATCTGAATTTTGGAAGTTGTGTGGCGGCTAACACTGTGATTAATATCACTGTGATTATAGAGATAAGTGGCTTATCTATAATTAGCTTTTTATATAGCCTGAAGAAAAAGTGATTGTCTGATTTACTCATAATTATTGTGCTTTGTATAAGTTTGGAATAACGCGAACGCTTTTAATTAAGTTGCCTTTTACTTGCAATACTTCCATGGGGTAACCATGCAGTCGCACACAGGTCCCTGATTGTGGTATCGCTTCGAGGTGTTCGGTAATTAAGCCATTTAAGGTTTTTGGGCCTTCGGTTGGTAAGGCCCAATGAGTGTTACGATTGAGATCACGAATGGTAATGGTGCCATCGACTAATATTGAACCATCACTTTGATTTTGTACTTCTTTATTGATCGAGGACATCTCAGTGGTAAAGTCACCGACAATTTCTTCTAAAATATCATCTAGAGTGACAAGGCCTTCAATATCGCCATACTCATCTACCACCAAGCCAATTCGATCCCGCTTGCGTTGGAATTTCATTAATTGAGTATGCAGTGGCGTACCTTCTGGCACATAGTAAATTGGATCGAGATGATTGAGTAAGTCTTCAGGTTTTGGGTTTTCTGTTTCTAAAACTCGACCAAAATTACGCGCATGCAAAAAACCTTGAACCTTATCAATATCTTCCCTAAATACAAGCAGACGAGTATGGATTGAATTTCGGATCTGCTCAAAAATAAAATCGATATTATCATCCAAATCAATTCCTGCAATTTCATTACGCGGAACCATAATGTCGTCAACTGTAACATCTTCTAAATCTAGAATGCTTAACAACATATTTTGATGGCGACTAGGTATTAAGGCGCCGGCTTCATTAACCACACTTCGTAGTTCTTCTTGGCTCAGTTGGTCGCCATTTTCTTCTTCTGTTTTTACCCCAAACAATCTTAAGATACCATTGGAAATAAAGTTAATCAGCTTTACTGCAGGATAAAAAATACTTGCTAAAACCCCAAGGGTAGGAGCAGCAAAAAAGGCAATCTTTTCAGGAAATAAAGCCGCTAGTGTTTTGGGAGTAACTTCTGCGAAAATTAACACCACAAAAGTAAGCATTAAAGTTGCTGCAAAGATACCGCCTTCACCCCAGAAGCGAATGGCAATAACTGTGGCAATGGCCGACGCTAGGATATTAACAATATTGTTTCCTAATAATATCAGGCCGAGCAATTTATCCGGACGTTTAAGCATATCAGTAACTTTGCGGGCTTTATTATCACCTTGCTTAGCTCGATGGCGAAGGCGGTATCGATTCAAGGACATCATGCCAGTTTCTGAGCTTGAGAAAAACGCAGAAAGTAGTAGTAAAATTCCAAGAAAAATAAAAAGCGTGCCGGTCGACAGAGATTCCAACGATTAACCTCTTTGTAGTATGAGTTCTATTACCAGCTTGCTTCCGATAAAGCCTAATGCTAATAAGGTAAAAGCAATTAATGTAAAGCGAGCAAATTGGATGCCGCTTATCTTTGTGCCTTTATACAGCAAGATAAATGTACAGAAACTGAACCAGGCTATTACCGTTAAAATGATTTTATGCAGAGCTTGTTGCTGGATAACTTCCGGGGGTAAGAAAAAACCTAAGGCTAGTGCCGCGGTTAAACAGATAGCACCGATCAATACTAGATCAAAATTAAAACGCTCCATCTGCATCAATGGTGGCATTAATGGGTGGATTTTAGCGGGTTGAGTTTTAAGTTTTTTATTAAGCATTAATACTAAACTGCTTTGCAATGCAGCCAATAATAATAAGCTAAAACTTACTATGGCAAGCCATATGTGAGTAATACCTATCCAATCTCCAGATAATACTGAAATCCTTGCTGGATGTGGTAATAGTTTAGTTAAAAGGCATACAGCTGCGAAAATCGCGGTATACAGCATTAAATGTGGCGCAGGTTTTCGGAATCGATATAAGGCGACGATTAAAACCAAGATAAAGGCAGTTAAGGATAATAAATTAAATAAGGATAAATTTTGACCTGCACCAGTTTCAATCGCTAAGTACAATGAGTAAAGATGGATCCCCATGGGTACAAAGGGCAAAAAATGGCTCCAAGATGGCAGTATCCCTTCTGGATGTTTTAAGCGCATAGCAAAAAAAGCAGCGAGTCCGAGGTAAGCTAATGCGGTGATAATAGTGATATATAATGACATGGTATTAATGATATCTATTCTGTAATGATTTTTAGGAGTGTCATTAGTTATTCGATTAAGGCAAATAGTATCACAAATTTACTATTGATCCGCTATAATGCAATCAATTGAAAATTTATATTAGTTCTCCAATTAGTACCAAATAAGAAAAGTAGCATGGTAGTTATGGTTGGGTATGAGGAAGTTGCATGTTTGAAAGTTTAAGTGACCGCTTATCGGGCGCGCTCAAGGCCATTCAAGGCAAAGCTAAAATTACCGAAGACAATATCAAAGATACGTTACGTGAAGTGCGCATGGCTTTGCTAGAAGCGGATGTTGCCCTGCCAGTAGTAAAGGACTTTGTATCGTCAGTGAAAGAAAGGGCGGTAGGTACTGTAGTAGGTAAAGCGCTCGATCCTGGTCAGGAATTCATCAAGATCGTTAATGATGAAATGGTTAAAGCTATGGGTGAAGAGAACGATTCTCTTAACCTCGCAGCTAAACCACCTGTTGTGATCTTAATGGCGGGTTTGCAAGGTGCTGGTAAAACAACCTCTGCTGGTAAGCTTTCTCACCTTTTAATTAATCGCGAAAAGAAGTCAGTGATGGTAGCTTCTGCAGACGTTTATCGCCCTGCAGCGATCAAGCAGTTGGAAACGGTGGCTGGCGAAGTAGGGGCGACTTTTTTCCCAAGTTCGACCGAGCAAAAGCCAGTTGACATTGCGAAAAAT
This sequence comes from Kangiella sp. HZ709, assembly GCF_009674675.1. GTDB lineage: Bacteria > Pseudomonadota > Gammaproteobacteria > Enterobacterales > Kangiellaceae > Kangiella. Next base: position 153,002 of record NZ_WKJC01000002.1, on the reverse strand, counting down.
GCTATCGAAGAAGCTCGGAAAAGCTTTATTGATGTCGTCATAATTGATACCGCAGGCCGTTTAGCGGTTGATGAAGAAATGATGGATGAAATCAAAGCGCTGCACTCTGCTATTGACCCGACCGAGACACTGTTTGTTGTCGACTCAATGACTGGTCAAGATGCAGCCAATACAGCCAAAGCATTTAATGATGCCTTGCCATTGACGGGTGTGATTCTAACTAAAGCTGATGGTGACGCTCGTGGTGGTGCGGCATTATCGATTCGTCAAATTACCGGTAAACCCATTAAGTTTATTGGTATGGGTGAAAAGCTCGATCAATTAGAGCCATTCCACCCAGAGCGTGTTGCTTCTCGAATCTTGGGTATGGGTGATGTGCTCAGTTTGATTGAAGAAGTTGAGCGTAAAGTTGATAAGAAAAAAGCCGAGAAAGTTGCCAAGAAAATTATGAAAGGCAAAGGCTTTGATCTTGAAGACTTTAGAGAGCAGTTAGTACAAATGCAAAATATGGGCGGTATGGCTGGTCTTATGGACAAACTGCCAGGCATGGGGCAAATTCCAGAAGCCGCTAAGCAGAAAGTCATGAATGATAAGTCTACCGGTCAAATGATGGCGATTATTAATTCAATGACCCCCAAAGAGCGAACTCGACCTGAGCTAATTAAAGGATCACGCAAAAAACGTATCGCCAACGGATCGGGAACTCAGATCCAAGATGTGAACAAGCTATTAAAGCAATTTACCCAGATGCAAAAAATGATGAAAAAGATGAAGGGTAAAGGCGGCATGATGAAAATGATGCGTGGCATGCAAGGAAAATTGCCGCCAGGCATGGGTGGAATGGGAGGCCCTGGAGGTCCGGGCGGAATGCCACCTTTTGGTCGTCGTTAGAATCTAAAATTTCAAGAGTTTTGTAAAATTAATTGATTTGCCTTGCTCTTGAGAAACGTTATTTCTATAACGAGGACCTAAAAATCCGCTTTATTTCACCTTCGCATCGCTTTTTCCATATACGGTAAGCACTGCTACAATATAAATAATGGCTAAAATATCTATGGATATTTCAGTAATAGGTAGGTTTTCAGTAAATTTCTGAAAGTAGAAACCGGGATTGATATTTGCATTAATTCCAAAATAAAAATCCTTTCCCCATGATAGCGTTAGATAAACCCCGCCAATTCCTGAGTAACCCATGTACATTTTACCAATAGCAAAGCTCACTAATTGGAGAGTTTGATTAACAACAGTTAACCAGTACATGCTAACCTTTTCCTTTATGGCAAAATAGCCTGCGCAGGCGTTTAAGGTGATAAAGAAAAAAGCAATGATTATTGAAACGGCTCCACTTAAATAACCGGTAAAGATATACCCTACGAGTACAATAGAAGCAATAATTTGAAGATATCCGATGAGTTTTACTCTTTTTTCGGCAATTTTAAACTCGGTGGCTTGAGTTTCAGCTTGTAGCTGTTGAATTTCACCCTTTCTCGAATCTAACTCTTTTAGCAATACATTGTAATTCTCAGGGTAAGCTTCGGGGTCTATATTGTTTTTAGCATCTAAAAGTTCATACACTGAGTATTTTGAGTAATCGATGGAACTCAAAGAGAATCTTCCTTAGTAGTGTTTTTAACAGAAGGATTATAAATTGGATTCGATTAAATGTGTATTCAAAGTTAGGTTGCAGCAGTAGTAGTTGCAACTACGCTTGCTGCTGTCGCAGTCTGCTGTGCTGTGGCAGCGCTAGCGGATGCTCCGGAGGTTTGGTCTGAACCTGCAATAATACAGTAGCTGTAACCAAGGCCTTTGAGTTCGTTTTCCCATTGGATATCGCCAGTGAGGGCGTTTAATGCGAATAGATGACCGCCGGAATAGGCAATGATTTGGTTGCCTTCTTTAATTAGGTTGGTTAGTGAGCTGCCTTTCTTTATTTTAGTCCGCCAAACTTCACGGCCTGTAGACTTATCAATGCAAGTTACGTGTCCAGCCATACCAATATAAACGTAATTCATATTCTTTTTTTAGTTGTACATTTAAAGAGTTAATGTACCATCTGCGGCCACGTAAAGGTATTTTAAATAGTAACAAACTGTTCTATAAATACGACAAATCAGTTATTTGTTTGCGTGTAATGAGAATAAACAGGTAGCGATTTGGAGCGTATTACTTCCTAAAATCATTGGCCTTGCCAGACTCCACTTCTTCAACCAATACATTGGTAGAGTATTGTTCAGTGATATATTGTTTGATAGCAATGGCGTTCTCTTTGTTTTTTAAAATCTTCGCTATATTCATATTAAACTCGTACTCTTTACAGCGTTTCTCTTGTTCGAAGCTTAAAGGGATATACAATCCCTCTTCTGTGCGAATTCCACCGCAGTTTACTTTTATATTGCCACAGTTCCCTTTAATTCTTGAGCCGGTACAGTGGAGTACTTTATTAGAAAATAGTTCTTGATATCGCTTAGCTATTGCAAGGTCGTTGAAATTGGCTTGGAGCTCGCTATATAGCTTTTCGGCTTCATCAATTTCCGCTGAACTTAATTGAGATTTAATGTAAGAAAAGTTCTCAACTAAAGTTTTTGCGCCAGTAGTTTGAGAAAGCTTTGCCCATGCGTAGGCTTTTTGTGGGTCATTCTGTTCAGATAATCCATTAAAAGCGAATACAGACAACATATATTGAGCATGTTTATCCCCAGTTTTAGCGAGCCTATCGTATAAAGCCCTTGATTCAAGGTATTGCTTATCTTGAAACAAACTCATGGCTTTTTTTGAATCTGACTTGGTAGGCAGCCTATCTACAATAACTTCTTCATTAGATTGGAGTGTTGCCGAACTAATTAATAAGGTTATTAGAGTAAATCCATAAAGTAAATATTTCATCATTATTCTCATCCTCCATTATTCTATACGACTACAACCATAGGGATTTAGTGACAATGAATTCAAGGCAGGAGCTGTATAGAAATGGGCATTAGACTTCTTAAGCATACTTTTTGTTGTGATACAAAAAAGTCCTAGCGTGAAACACTAGGACTTATGTTTAAAAAAATAACTTCTAGTTGTCTTCTTTTATTACTTCTTCAACGGTAACACTGGTATTGGTGTTGCTTAAGATGTGTTTTTCAATCTTAGCCGTATTGTTTTTAATTCTCGCTATGTATAAAGGGTCTAGCTTTTTTGCATACTCACGACAGCGCTTTTCTTGCGCAGGATTCAAGGGGATGCCGCCAAAACCATTACAAGATGCCGTGACGTTGCCGCAGTTACCTTTAATTCTAGAGCCAGTACAGGTTGGCATTTCTTTTTTAAATAGGCTTCTATATTTTCTTGCAACAGCTAAATCACTGTACTGTTTGTATAGATCTTTGTAGCGAAGTTCAGATGTTTCAGCTAAAGCAGGAGTGTATGCCGCGGATAGGTTTTTATGATGTTCTACAAAAGAGGTGATGTTGGTTTCTTTAGATAATTTTGACCAAGCATAAGACTCTACAGCATTTTTTTCAGTGCCATATCCGTGAGCGTACATGACCGATAGCATATATTGGGCATGTTTATCGCCGGTTTTTGCCAGTTTCTGATAGAGATCCAGTGATTTATCAAACTCTTGTGTTTGAAATAATTCCATTGCTTTAGCGCTATCAGTCTTACTTGGCATATAGGTTTCGCTGCTAGACTCTTTAGCTAAAATGGATACAGAAAAAATGCCTAAAAATAAGGTACATAGAATGTTGTTGACCGCTTTCAATATAGACTCCTTTATTAAAGCCATTTTTTAATGGCTACTCTGTAACATTTAAATTACGTTACTATTCACTAAAATAGTAATGTTTTGCATCTTTAGCGAATAATCTATCATTAGTATTTATTTTTATCTGTAGCAAATAGTAACAAACTGTTCCAAATAACAGGTTTGATTCGAATGAACTTAGCTGCTTTGAAAGTTACCAATTGGAACTTCCATACGATTGTCCTTGATAGTGCTTTGTCCAATCATTTCATCATAGGGACTTTCATGCCTGATCACGGTCTGAGCAATCTCAAGTTTGGCAAAGTGATTTTGCATTTCAGTTAGACTGTGGGTAAGTAAGGTTTTGCCTGAGTAATCCCAAACTAGCCTTTCTTCATTATTAATTACCACTATGGCTTGATAGAGAGCCTGTTCAAGAGAATTGATTACCAGTTTGTCGATTTTCTGACTTGCTAAATCTTTTAGGGTAGTTTTCATAAGGTGTCTCTGAATGCTGCTGATTGATGATTTTCAAAAGCTTATAACACTAGGTTTGGATATAATGTGAAAGTGGGCTGTAAAGAATGTGGCAACGCTTTGAAAATAAGCGGTTTCAGAGGCAAAAAACCATTTCCCAAAGCCGTTCTTTTCATGTAAAATTCGCGCTCTTAAAAATTTGTAAGTCTTTGAAAACCTCGTAATATGGCGTTTTCGAGGCTTTTATGTACTTAAAACAGAGGATTTAAACGATGGTAGTCATTCGTTTAGCTCGTGGCGGTTCTAAAAAACGCCCTTTTTACCATTTAGTAGTTGCTGATCAACGTATGAAACGTGATGGCCGTTTTATTGAGCGTGTAGGTTTCTTTAACCCTGTTGCTCGCGGTCAAGAAGAGCGTTTACGCGTTAATGCTGAGCGTGTTGAGCATTGGGTTGGCCAAGGCGCACAACCAAGCGCTCGTGTTGCTAAGTTGTTGAAAGATAACGCAGCTGCATAATTAACTTCTTAATTTATTAAGAGGTCGAAGATGTCATTGCCGATTGATTTTAAACCATTGATTGTGGGGAAAATTAATGGCGCTTATGGCATTAAGGGTTGGATTAAGATTTATTCTTATACTGATCCAAAGGAAAACATTCTTTCCTATAACCCTTGGTATATGAAGGTGAAAGGCCAATGGCTACCACTGGACATAACTAAAGGGCGTGAGCAGGGTAAAACCGTAGTGGCTCACATTAAAGGTTGTGATGATCGTAATTTGGCCGAAAGTTACCATGGTAATGAGTTGGCGATAGACGAATCACAGCTTCCTCAATTAGAAGGCGACGATTATTATTGGCGCGATCTGGTGGGGTTGTCAGTGGTTAACTTGCAAGGTGAAAACTTTGGTCAAGTTAAGAAACTGATGGAAACTGGTGCAAACGATGTGTTGGTGGTTAAAGCCGATGGGACAGAAGAAATTTTGATTCCATTTGTACTGGACTATAGTGTTATTAAGGTTGATTTAGCCGCGAAATTAATCACGGTTGATTGGCAAGCTGACTATGTATAAGCGCTTTGGGCTTTAAGGCTGTTCGGATGAATATTCATGTGATCAGTTTGTTTCCGCAGATGTTTGATGTGGTGACTGAGCAAGGTGTGGTGGGCAGAGCCATTCAAAAAGGTAAGGTTGGGTTTGAAGTGACTAACCCAAGAAACTTTACCAGTGACAAACATCGTACGGTAGATGATCGACCTTATGGGGGCGGGCCAGGTATGTTGATGATGACTGAGCCATTAACCCAAGCGATTCGATTTGCCGATTCTAAATTGGCAATAGATGGCGAACCGGTCCATAAGATTTATCTTTCACCACAAGGTAAAAAGTTAGATCAAAAACTGGTTCAAGAGTTGGCTAGTAAGCCAAACCTGCTATTAGTAGCAGGGCGCTATGAAGGAATTGATGAGCGAGTGATTGAATCAGAAATTGATCAAGAAATATCGCTGGGAGATTTTGTTCTTAGTGGAGGGGAAGTTGCGGCTATGGCCGTAATCGACGCGGTTGTTCGCGTAATGCCTGAGGTACTCGGGCATGAGCAGTCGGCGGTTGAGGATTCGTTTAGTGGCGATGGGATAAGTTTATTGGATCATCCACACTATACGCGCCCTGAGAGTTTTGAGGGCAAACAGGTTCCAAACATATTGCTAACTGGTGACCACGAGAAAATTCGTCGCTGGAGGCTGAAGCAATCTCTGGGCAGGACTTGGGTAAGACGCAAAGACTTGTTGCAAGACGTTGAGTTAAACGAAGAACAGCAGGCTTTGTTGCAAGAATTTATCGATGAACTCGAGTAATTAAACTTTCATTCATCACCATATTTATTAGTTTTTATTCTATTGAAAAGTAGAGCTCAAGTGAGGAGCACAGCCATGAACATTATCGATCAGTTAGAAGCTGAACAAATGACAAAAGAAATCCCGACATTCGGCGCGGGTGACACTGTTGTAATTCAAGTTAAAGTTAAAGAAGGTGACCGTGAGCGTTTACAGGCTTTTGAAGGTGTTGTAATTGCTAAACGTAACCGTGGACTTAACTCTGCATTTACAGTACGTAAAATTTCTTCAGGTGTAGGCGTTGAGCGTACATTTCAAACCTACAGCCCATTAGTTGACAGTATTACTGTTAAACGTCGTGGTGATGTTCGCCAAGCGAAAATCTACTACTTGCGTGAGCGTTCAGGTAAATCTGCGCGTATTAAAGAAAAATTGGATCTTAAGAATAAGAACAAATAAAACTCTTATTTTTGTATTTAAAAAAGCAGCCTACGGGTTGCTTTTTTTGTTACATACGTTAACTTTTAATTTTATAAAATCATGATATGGTACTTTCCTTATTAAGTGTATTAACAACAGAGAGGAAAACATTATGACAAAAAAATTAATCACTTTATTAGTAGCAGCGGCTTTTACTGGCACCGTTTCTGCAAGCGACCTAAGTTACGATAATTTTACTATTGGTTATAATCAAGTAGATTTAGATGGCGCATCATTCGATTTAGATGGCTTTAACCTTGGGGCATCTTTTAGTTTGTCTCCTGAATGGTATGTGAAGTTAGACACATTAATGTCTAGTGGTGATGAAGCTGGGGTAGATGTTGACTTCGATTTAACTACAGTTAACTTTGGTTACCATATGCCTATGTCAAATGGTGTCGATTTCATTGCGGAGTTGGGTTATGTAGGAGCTGACGCAGAAGTGAGCTCTCAGTTTGGTAGTGACTCTAATGATGATTCAGGTGCTAATTTAGTATTAGGGTTTAGAGGTTTGGCTACAGATAATTTTGAATGGGGTTTGAATGTTCAATATGCTGATTTGGATGAGTCATCTACCTTTATTAACCTTGAAGGGCGCTACTATTTTACGGATAGCTTTTCATTAGGGGTTCGCGGTAGTTTTGAAAGTGACATTAATATTTACGGCATCAATGCTCGCTTTGATTTTTAATTTTTTAAGATGTGAATAAAAGCAGCCTACGGGCTGCTTTTTTTGTTACTCAGGTTCAAGTTTAGCTATTGTCTTCTGTGCTAAGGTTTATATGGCTTGACCATATAATTTAGAGAGGAATATAGAATGGCAAAAAAACTAATAACTTTATTGGTAGCTAGCGCCTTTGCTAGTGCGGCTTCAGCAAAAGATGTTGGGTATGATTACTTTACCGCTGGCTGGAATCAGGTGGATGTGGACTTTAATACGGTTTCATTTGACCTTGATGGGATTAATTTGGGTGGCTCATTCAGTATTTTGCCAGAGTGGTATGTAAAGCTCGATACTTTACGTTCTAGTGGCGATGAAAATGGCGTTGATTTGGATTTTGATTTGACCACTATTAACGCGGGCTACCATATGCCAATGGCTAGCAATATCGACTTTATTGCTGAGTTAGGTTATGCCAGCTCAGACGTTGATGCTAGTGGTTTTGGTCAGGCAAACTTGATCGATGACTCTGGCGCAAATCTATTAGTTGGTTTTCGAGGTTTTGCAACACCAGAATTAGAATGGGGTATTAATGCCCAGCATTTTAACCTAGATGATTCTTCTACTTTTATTAACATCGAAGGGCGTTATTATTTAACTAGTACTTTGTCTTTAGGTTTGAAGGCTAGTTTTGAAAGCGATGTCAATATCTATGGTATTTCAGCAAGATTTGACTTCTAGGGTTGACACATTTATCGACTAAAGGCTGCCAAAGTGCGGCCTTTTTAATAATGGTGTTATCAATTAAATTTAGGTAGCATATACTTTTAAAGCTTATATGTGATTGGGGGAATCTATCATGGCTTTTCTAAGAAAGTTATTAATGTTTTTTGCTATTGTTATTGGCATTTTATTTGTAGTGAGCTTCTTCTTACCAAAGGAAGCAAGCATCAATCGCTCAGTAGTTATTAAGGCTTCTTCTGCTCAGGTTTTTGACTATTTGAATAAAGCGAAAAATTTTAATGAATGGTCACCTTGGTTTGAAATGGAGCCAGAAGGCAAGTATGAGTTTTCAGGCCCGGAAATAGGCATTGGTGGTAAGTTAGCATGGGAAGGAGAAAAAACGGGTAAAGGTACGCAAGAAATTATTGAGTCTAATCCATATCAAAATATTAGATCAGAACTCATTTTTGATGGTCAGCCGCCAGCTTATGCTGCTTATGATTTGGAGCCTTTAAATGATGGCACTAAAGTCACTTGGAGTTTTAAAGTTGATCTTAATGGTCCTATCGATAAATATATGGGGTTAATGATCGATTCGTTTGTTGGCGATATGTATGAAGCCGGACTGAAGAATTTAAAGGCTAAAGTTGAGTCATTGCCTAAACAAGCAGAACTAGCTATACAAGTAGACAGTATTGAGCACAAACCTGAATTAGTTACAGTTGACGCGCAAGCACTGCTATATGTTAGTAATAAGGTTGATTTTGACGCCGATAAAATTTCTCAAGCAATGGCGCAAGATTACGCCAAATTGATTGGCTTTATGGCTGAGAAACAATTAAATTTTGCAGGGCCACCATTAGCCATTACAACTGGAGGTAGTCCAGAAGAAGGTTTTTGGGCGTTTGAAGCAGCTATGCCAATTGACATTCCTGCTGAAGTTGATGATGCTAGCGAAATAAAGTTCAAACAATCTTATTCGGGAAAGGCAGTTAAGCTGGTACATATTGGCTCCTATATGAGCATGTCAGCGTCATACGAAAAGCTTGCCAAATATGTCGCCGACAATGGCTTAGAAATGAACGGTAATGTTTGGGAGCAATATATTTCTGATCCTGGTGTTACTGCAGAGAAAGACCTCATTACTCATCTATATTTTCCGGTAAAATAAATATCCCTGCCTGTTAATTCAGGCAGGACTTCATTTTTTCAACATAAAGAATCCCGTCAAATATCTTATGCCACTGACCTTTTTCTAAATTGTGGCTAAGCCCTTTAGCATTGTACATTGAAGAGTAATTTTTAACTTTAGAGTTAAACAAACTGAAATCTATAAATGCGTAATTAAAGTTATTTTTTTTAAGCCAATGATCTAGGCTTGTACTAGGTGGTACTTTAATCTGCTTTAGTGATTGATTGACTCTTCCAAAATTGCCAGCATAAGAGACAGTGCCAATAGAATATAACTCATGGGGTATACTCTTAGATAAATGTTCTCCCATCGAACGTCTTCGGCCGTATTTGCCGGTAATCATTTCCCAAGCATTTTTAGCTGCATGAGTATTGGCGGTCCAGATAATAAACTTGTCTTCAGGATAATTATTCATATACCAAAGTACATTTTTGGCCATTTGCAAGTCCCTTATAGTTGCGCCGTAATCAGCTAATAACGAACTCATGTAGGCTTGAATGTTTTCGATTATCTGCTCTTGAAACTTATTCAGTTGGATCTTATTGATTAATTGATTAAATTCTGAGTATAGCTTTTCAATGTGTTCTCGACCTAAAGTCCCTAATTTACGTTTGCTCGAATATTCATAGAAGATGACTATATCTTTAAACAAAGCTTCTAGCTCTATTGCAGGATTTGACTCTATTATTTTCTTTAATTCTAGCTCTAGTAATTTTGTAGGCACTGAACCATCTATGTAGATGTCCATGCCGGAATAAATAATGGGATTAGAGCTTTTGAAGGTATCATTAAAGTATTGGATCATTGGTTGAAAGTTTTTACATTTAAGCCAATAGTCATCAAGGGTATTGGTTATCCGGTCGGTTGGGTTATGTAAATTATTTAAGTCATGAAGCAGTAAGCTAGAAAAATCTTCTTCAAATAATATTCGAGTGAAACCTTTTTTAGAATGTAGATATCTTATCAATCTAGTTTTAGCAAGAAAAGTATTGGCATCTCCATGATCTTGCTCACCCAATAGAACTACTCGTTTATTACCGATGACATTACCCAGCTTAACTAAGTCTTGAAAGTTATTATCGCCTGGTGATATGGAATTAATTTTATGGGTATTATTAGCTATATATTTTTCTATTTTATCCGTATTATCAGAGCATGCAGTTAAGATACAAATAAAAAATAAACAGAGTAATCTAATGGGAGCCATTTCAGCAATAAAGCCATGAGTGATATAGAGATTATAGAACAGTTTTGTGATCAAATCTGGATGGAGCAGGGATTATCTGATGCCACGCTTGCCAGCTATCGTAGTGATTTGAAAAAATTCTCTCAGTGGCTTGCTACCAATCAAACCCTCTTGATCGATGTTAGCAGAGTGGATATACAAAATTATTTGGCTAATAGATACAAGCACGGTTTTAATAGTCGCTCAACGGCGCGTTTTTTATCCTCTGCACGAAAATTTTATCGTTACATGATGCAAAATAATGTAATAACAGAAGATCCAACACTGCATATCGATAGTCCAAAAATCCAACCGCCAGTACCCAAATCTATTAGCGAAGAAGATATCGACAATTTGTTACAACAACCAGAATTAGAAACTCCAATGGGCTTAAGAGATAAAGCCATGCTTGAACTGTTATATTCTAGTGGTTTGCGGATAACTGAGCTCATTTCTGTAGAAATTAATCAAATTGGTTTCCAACAGGGCGTGATCAGGGTAGTCGGTAAAGGTAACAAAGAACGTCTGGTGCCCATGGGGGAAGTCGCTCTAGATGCTATCTTGTCTTATATTCGTGCAGGTCGAGCAGAATTAGCTAAAGGTAAAGTGATTGATGTTTTGTTTCTCAGTAACCGGGGCCAGCAAATGACTCGCCAGACTTTTTGGCATAGGATCAAATTTTACGCAAATCAGGCCGGCTTTAATAAACCAATATCGCCTCATACGCTCAGGCATGCATTCGCAACTCATTTATTAAATCATGGGGCGGATTTGAGAACGTTACAGATGTTATTAGGACATAGCGACCTCTCAACTACCCAAATCTATACACATGTTGCTAAAGAGCGGTTAAAACAGTTACATTCTACTCATCATCCCAGAGGATGACATGGTGACGGTGGGCTATCTTGCTATAGAGTTTAGCTATTGTTATTGCTTGTAAATTTTGTGTAAACTTCACTCGAAATTGATGTAAAAGGCATAGAATAGCCTCATATTTAGGCTATCACTCTTGCTTAGTGATATTTTTTTAATGCTTAGTAACATCATTAGATCTTTACAGTCTAAGGTTTAAACTGATAAGTAATTTATTGTTAAAAATAGTTGGTTGGTAAAATGAAAAAAGTATTGGTGCTGGTAACAGCTTTATTAATGACGGTAAGTTTCAACGCCGTTTCTGCAGAACTCGATAAAACAAAAATTAAAGAATTAATGAAGCAGCGCTTTCCGAGCCTCAATATTACTTTGATGGAAGAAAGTAAAATACCTGGCTTTTATGCAGTGGAAGCGGACGGAGAATTGATTTATTTATCTAAGGATGGTCGCTTTTTCATTCAAGGCACCGCCATTGACTTAGAAACTCGAGTAAACCTGAACAACTATCAAAAGGCACAATGGAATAATCTAAAATCGCCAATGCGGAAAACCGATATAGCAAAGCTAGCAGAAAAAGATATGGTGGTTTTTAAAGCGCCTAATGAAAAGCATGTAATATCCATCTTCACAGACATTGATTGTGGCTATTGCCGAAAACTGCATCGGGAGCGTCAAGACTATTTAGACCGTGGTATAACTCTCCGTTATTTGGCTTTCCCTCGCGCAGGTTTGCAGTCTTCGGCAGCAAAAAAACTTGAAGGGATATGGTGTTCAACAGATCGTCAGGTGGCAATGACTAATGCCAAGATCAAGCAAAAGTTTAATAAAGCCAGTTGCGAAAATCCAATCGCTGAGCATATGAAGCTAGTGCGTAAATTTGGCTTGGGCGGTACACCAAGTATTATTTTAGAAAACGGTGATTTGATTGGCGGCTATCAACCGGCAGAAGTTTTAATTCAGCGTCTTGATAATATAAAAGCTAAAGCACAAGCTAGTAAATAGATAATTGATTTAAGGCTGCAAAATAGCAAGAACTTTACGACCTTCGCCTGCAAGTATGGCGAAGGTTCTGCAAGCAGCTCCAGTGTTCATTATTTCTAAAGGCGTGCCCAGGCACTGTGCCTCTTCTACTAATTCCCAGTCGGGAAACTCCAAAGTATTTCCGGTACCCAGCAGCACGACTTCATAATCAGAAAAACCTAAGCTTTTTAAATCCTTAATGCTCATATCCTTGATGGCGGGAATAGCACTATTGGTTATTATCTTTTCCCCGTTTATTGCAATTGGCTCTGAGTAAGAAACTCCATTAATAATAATTTTGCTATTATCGTAAGAGTTAATTTGAATAAAATGATTTGAACTATCTGCTAATATTTCCACTGGAATATTTAAATTGCTTGTGCCAATCTTAACTTAATCATAACAAGATATACGCAAATGAAAAGAAGAAGGCTACTCAAAGGATTGGCGGGTTTAGGAGTTGCAGGCGGTATAGGTTATTGGCTAAGCCGTGACTATTGGGATGGGTTTATAAGAAACCCTTGCTTTCAAACCGTACCTGAAGAATTAAAGCAAATTGAACTTTGGCAAACTATTTGGAAAGATGTAGATACAAGTCAAGTTTGGGATTGTCATGTGCATACCGTAGGGCTAGGTGAGTCTGGTTCGGGTATTTGGGTTAATCCGAAAATGCAGTCTCGCTTTCACCCTATACAATTAGCACAATTTAAGTTTTACTTAAATGCTTCTTGTATCAATAGCACAGAGCAAGCCGACACAGCTTTTCTTAGCCGACTAAAGCTTCTAGTAAATGATATGCCTAAAGGCTTTAAAACTATGCTTTTTGCTTTTGATTATCACTACGATTCTAATGGACAACCAAATAAAAATTTGAGCACTTTTTATGTGCCTAATGAATACTCTGCAAAGTTGGCTAGCCAATCTCCAGAACATTTTGAATGGGTTGCATCGATTCATCCTTATCGCCCAGATGCTATCGATGAGCTAGAAAAAGCGAAAGCGCAGGGAGCAAGGGCTGTTAAATGGCTACCGCCTGCGCAAAATATGGATCCTATGTCAGGCAGATGTGTGGCTTTTTATAAGAAAATGGAGCAGTTGGATATTCCTCTCATTTGTCATGCCGGTACTGAAAAAGCGGTTCAAGGCTCGGATACACAGGAGCTAGGCAATCCTTTGAGACTTAGAACAGCATTAGATAATGGTGTTAAAGTGGTAGTGGCTCACTGTGCTAGCCTTGGTAAAAATCAAGATTTGGATAGCTCTCGATTAACTATGACTGATAGTTTTGATTTATTCGTCAGGATGATGAGTGAATATCCACAAAATATGTATGGAGAAATTTCAGCAATTCTGCAAATCAATCGTCACCCAAGAAAGCTTAAATTTTTATTAGAAAATACAGATTTACATTCACGACTTTTAAATGGAAGTGACTATCCATTGCCAGCAGTGATGCCTTTAATTTCTGTAAGGCGCTTAATTAAGAGTCAATTGCTGAATAAAAAATGGTTACAAGATCTAAATATGATTCGTCAATACAATGCTTTGCTTTTTGATTTTGCAGTTAAACGTTTATTAAGTTTTAATGGGCATCACTTTTCTTCTAAAGTGTTTGAAACCAAATCTTTTTTTAGTTCTTAATTTATGAATAAAACTATTAGAGTTCGACAATCCAAATATACCAAACTAGAGCGGCAACTGACGCTCACCCAACGAATACTCGCTAACCGAAACCTCAATCCAGAGCAGACATTGGACTACGGGCTAGACAAACTTTTGCCTTTTGAAAGTTTAAAGGATATCGATAAAGCGGTAACTTTGCTATTTGATGCAATTAGTAATGATCGAAACATACTAATTGTCGGTGACTTTGATGCAGATGGGGCCACTAGTACCGCTTTGTGTAAATTAGTCCTAGAGCGTTTTGGCGCAACCAAAGTAGATTATTTAGTACCTAACAGGTTTGATTATGGCTATGGTCTATCTCCAGAACTAGTAGAGGTTGCAAGCACAAAAAGACCGGATCTAATTATCACCGTTGATAATGGAATCTCCAGCATTGCTGGGGTAGCTAAAGCCAAAGCATTAGGAATCAAGGTTTTAGTCACCGATCATCATTTAGCAGGCGAGCAGCTACCTAATGCTGATGCTATCGTAAACCCTAATCAGCCAGATGATCAGTTTCACAGTAAAAATTTAGCAGGTGTCGGCGTTTTATTCTACATGTTGCTAGCATTAAGAAAATATTTGCGAGAGCGAAACTGGTTCAATGATACAAGAGCTGAACCTAATCTTGCTCACTACCTTGATTTAGTTGCTTTGGGAACAGTCGCGGACTTGGTTCCTCTCGATGAAAATAATCGTATTTTAGTGAAGCAAGGTTTACGCTTAATTCGTTTGGGTAAAGCTCGACCAGGGATATCGGAACTGTTAGCTTTAACAAAGCGTAAACTGTCTAAAATCAAAAGTTCTGATTTAGGGTTTGCAGTTGGCCCAAGGTTAAATGCCGCAGGACGGCTAGATGATATGAGTTTAGGCATTGAGTGTTTATTGGCACCGGATAAAAGCACGGCTAATGAGTATGCGCAAATATTACATAGCCTGAATAGCGACCGACAAGAAGTTGAACAGGATATGCAGCAAGATGCGCAGCAAATCCTTGCTGAGCAAAAGCTTGAAGTTAATGACGAACAATCGATCTGTTTATACCAGCCTCATTGGCACCAAGGAGTGGTAGGGTTATTAGCCTCGAGAGTCAAAGATAAAGTCAATAAACCCTGTATCGTGTTTGCTGATGAATCTGAAACTGTTTTAAAAGGTTCCGCTCGCTCGGTTAAACAAGTCCACATTCGAGATGCGTTAGCATTAGTAGATGCACAACATCCTGGCTTGATTTATAAATTTGGCGGCCACGCAATGGCCGCAGGCTTGAGTGTCGAAAAATCTAAGCTTAAGCAATTTAAGCAAGCTTTCGATGTTGCGGTTAAAACCTTATTAGCCGGTGACTTGATTGAAAATACTATCGAGTCTGATGGCGAATTATTGGCTTCAGATTTAAATATACAATCTGTTATTGATTTAGAATCTATTGGACCCTTTGGGCAGGGCTTTCCAGAGCCGGTTTTTCATGGCGTCTTTAACGTGTTAAGCCAAAGGATTGTTGGGCAAAACCATTTGAAGCTCACTTTATCAAATGAGCAACTTAAGCAACCAGTTTCGGCTATTGCTTTTAGGGTTGAACCAAGCGAATGGCAAGATAACGCAAATCGTATAAGGGTAGCTTACCAATTAGATATTAATGATTATTTTGCACAACCTGAGCTGCAGTTAATTGTTACTTTTATTGAAAAAGTTTCTTAAAATTTATAGAGTATCATTCCTTTTCAGGAATGGAGTCGTAGCATGTATCAGGGTCGCCTTTCCAGTTAGAGCTTTTGACTTGACCTTGCGAATCGTAAGCCACTTGGACTAAGCAGTGCGATTCTTTTCGACCGCCGAAAAGTGTGGTTCCAATGCTGCCAAAAATTCTACTGCCAAAACCGCCAATACCAAGATTTATTGAAGGACGATTGGATACTTCTTTACTGTTCCATTCGGCGTATTTCATCCCCTGAATTTCTCTTTCTGTACTAGGTAAACCCCAGACCTGTATCAAGGTGGAAATATTACTTCCTTGCCAGCTTGAAAGCTTGGAATCAACCTGATTAGGGTTAATCGAAGCACAGCTACCGAGCAGCAGTAGTGCAAAAATAATGGTGTAACGCATAATAAGCCCAATCATGTAAAAATTAGTATAAGCTGATATTAGCATGAGAAATGGCTAATTTATAAGCGACTGTTTAAAATACTGTAAAATAGGGCGTAGTTATTTGCTTGAATTTAACTAAGTTATTACAATTTATCCAAAATTTTACATTGGAGATAAGTATGAGCTTACCGATAGATACTGAAGAAGTTAGCAATTTAGCTAATAAAGCAATGGATTTGAGTTTAGAGTACGCACCCAAGTTGGCGATGGCCATTGTCGTTTTTATTATTGGTTCTATTATCATAAGAATGGTAACAGGCGCTTTAAAACGCTTATTCGATAAAAAAGATTATGATGAAACTCTTGAGCGCTTTTTATTAAGCCTTACGGGTATTATTTTAAAGATCTTGTTAGTCATTACTGTTGTGACAATGCTTGGCGTTCAAATGACTTCTTTTGTTGCCATTCTTGGTGGAGCCGGTTTAGCAATTGGTATGGCATTATCAGGCACATTGCAAAACTTTGCAGGTGGAGTGATGTTGTTAATATTCCGTCCTTACAAAGTTGGAGATGTAATTCATGCCGAAGGGCACACTGGTAAAGTTGAAGAAATCCAAATTTTCAATACAGTTTTACGAACTCCGGATAATCAAACAATTATTATCCCTAATTCGCCAATCTCCACTAATTCCCTCATAAATTATAGTGCGCAAGGGACTAGAAGGGTAGATTTAACTATTGGCATTGGTTATGACGACGATATTGATGAAGCAAAAAAAGTTATATTAGACACAGTGTCAAAAGATAGTCGAATTCATCAAGAACCAGCACCATTTATAGCTGTTTCAGAGTTAGCCGACAGCTCTGTTAATTTCACCTTACGCTTGTGGGGTGATGTGGCGGATTATTGGGGTATTTATTTTGATAATTTAGAGGCCATCAAGAAAGCTCTAGATGCAGCAAATATCTCCATTCCTTACCCACAAACGGATTTACATTTACATACGGTAGAGAAGTAGAGGTTACTTAATTGAATAAAATGGCGCCTAAGGCGCCTTTTTATTGGATTGAACTATATGTTTTTCGATGTAAGCGATTAACTATGGATGTTATAATCGTATTCATCTAAATCTAACGTTATCATAATCCTATGAAAGTCCATTTAAGCTCACTGGGTTGCCGATTAAATGAAGCGGAACTTCAAAACTGGGCGCAGACATTCCAGGCAAAAGGCTATTCCATAGAAAGTGAGTCGACTCAGGCTGACTTGGTAGTGCTAAATACTTGCGCGGTTACTTCTGAAGCTGCAAGAAAATCAAGACAAACCATCCGAAAGTTTCACCGAAATAACCCAAGAGCTCGCTTAGTAGTGACCGGTTGTTATGCTTCACTCGAACCGCAAGAACTTGAGAAAATAATGGGTGTCGATTTAATCGTCGATAATAGTGATAAAGAAGTTTTAGTGGAAAAGGTTCATGAGATACTAGAAGCGCCCGTCATGCCTGAATTCGCAACTGAGCCAGGGGAGAGCTCACTTTTTACCCGCAACCGGGAAAGAGCTTTTATAAAAATTCAAGATGGTTGTCGTTATCGCTGTACCTATTGCATTGTGACAGTTGCTAGGGGGGAAGAAAGAAGTCGTACTATCGATGATTTAATTGATGAAATCAATCAATTGCATCAGCAAGGTGTTCCAGAAATAGTTTTAGCAGGGGTGCATGTCGGCGGTTATGGCTCAGATATAGGCTCGAGTTTGTATGAACTGGTTGAAACAATTTTAGCTAAGACCAGCATACCGAGAATTCGCTTCGCTTCCGTAGAGCCTTGGGATTTAGGCGAAGGTTTTTTCGAACTGTTTAAAGATCCGCGTTTGATGCCGCACATGCATTTACCCATTCAAAGTGGTGCTAATTCCGTTCTAAAAAGAATGTCTCGTCGTTGTAAAACAGAGTCTTTTGCTGAGCTGGTGAATCAAGCAAGACAATATGTCCCTAACTTTAATATTACAACAGATGTGATTGTGGGATTTCCAGGTGAAACAGAAGAGGAATTTGCACAAACTTTGAATTTTGTTGAAACGCAGCCTTTTGGCCATATGCATATTTTCAGCTACTCGGATAGAGAAGGAACTAAAGCTTCACGATTACCAAATAAAATCGATAAGGATACTAAAAAACAGCGGAGTAGAGAACTGCATCAGTTAGCAGCAAAATTAAAACATCGTGAGTTAAGCAATCAAATAAATCAGACGGTAGATGTTTTGTGGGAAAGTTCCTCATTGATATTAGACAATGGGCTAAAGCGTTATTTTGGATACACACCAAATTACCATAAGGTACAAATTGATATAGCCCCCAAGTATCAAGTGGAACGGTCTATATTGCCGACTAATATTAAAGCTGTTAACGACTCTAATGTGCTTGTTGGAGATGTATCCGTATGTGAACTCGAAACGCTGTCTGTGGAAATAGCTGATGATATTAAAAATCATTCTCAACAGAGTATACAAATTACACAGCTTTAGGTGTTAGCTATTATTGATAACTTTGTCGGCAATGTAAGGGACTGCTTCTTGGTTTATTTTCTCTAGCTCTAATAACAGTTCATTATGAATATTTTCAATCGAATTGAACTGCTGTTTTTTTAATTTGGTTTCGTAATTCGAACTAATTCTTTTGAGTTTAGGGGTACCCAAGTAGCAACTGGCACCATGTAATTTATGCACTTGATGTAACAGGTTTTCAAACTCTTGCGCTTGAAACGCAGCATGAATCGTTTTACTTGTTTCAAAATTGGACTCTACAAGCATTTTAAGCATGTCTATCGCTAACTTAGTATTATTATTAGCGAGTTTAAGGCTTAGATTCCAATCTAGCGTTGTTTCAAGGTTCTGCGTTTTGTCGTCTACTAAATTATTTTCTACATTCACGCTATGGGTCCATTTTAAAAGGATTTTCACTAAATCATTTTCTGAAACAGGCTTGGTCATATAGTCTGCCATGCCTGCCTCTATAAGAAGTTCTTTTTCATTTGCCATGGCATGAGCGGTTAATGCGACTATGGGTGTTTTTGCATTGGTGGTGTTGGCCTTAATGGTTCTTGAAGCCTCTATGCCATCAATTTCTGGCATCTGTATGTCCATTAAAATCAGATCGTAAACTTTATCCTTACTCAGAGAAATTGCCTGCATAGCATCTTCTGCAATGTCCACATTAACACCCAAGTCTGTTAATAATATATCGACTAAGCGTAAATTTGCAGGATTGTCATCGACTGCTAAAACATAAAGATTAGATAGCACACTGAGATCTAAGTTTTCAAGTGAGTCTGCAGAGGTAAGATCTTTGTCGCGCAGGGTTTCTAATAAAACATTGTACACATTACGATGCGTTAAAGGTTTTCTTAAAGTTCTGCTAACTCCAAGCTGTTGTAATTGATCAAGTGCTGAAGGTTCGGCAGAGGTGCTGAAAGTAATTACAGGACAATTAATTTCATTTGCTTGAGAGCAAAGATATTCAAGTTGCGATTTTCTGCGTTTAAAACCTTGTCCGCCGACAATAATAATTTCAACACTTTTTTGATTAGCTTTACAAAGCTCTATCTCAGTTATTAAATCTTCAATTGCTTCAAAGCTAGTAACCGACATATTTAAATCTTCCAACATTTGTATCATTGAAAGCCTTACCGTAGGGTGGGGGTCGAATACTAATGCTGAATTATGGGCTAAAATTTGCGAGCCAACTTCTTTTTCTTGAGAAGATTCAGAAGCCATGCATTTAAGAGTAAACCAAAAGTTTGAACCTGCATCTGCGGTGCTTTCCACATTGATTTCGCCACCCATTTTTTCAACCAGTGATTTAGATATCACCAAACCTAGACCGGTCCCTCCGAATATTCTTTTGGTGCTTGCATCTGCTTGATTAAATGCTTTAAACAATGAGTTTTGCTGCTCTACACTCATGCCTATCCCTGTGTCTTTAACTTGAATTTTTAGAGTGAGCTCCTGTTCTAATTCTGACTCAACCTCTGCATGCAATTCAATGCAACCCGATTGAGTGAATTTAATAGCATTACCAATTAAGTTGGTAATGATTTGTTTAATTCTGATAGGATCGCCTAGTAATGAACTTGGAATATCTGAATAGATCAGTGATATTAATTCAAGTCCTTTTTTATTGGCCTTTGGTCCGAGCATACTAAAGACATCGTCAACACACTCTCTTAAATCAAAAGGGTAGCGTTCTAACGACATTTTTCCGGCTTCGATTTTTGAATAATCTAAAATATCATCGATGATGGACAGTAAGTTACCAGCAGAGCGTTTGATATCTAATAAAAAATCTTTTTGTTTGTTGTTAAGCTGAGTTTTTAATAGTAAGTCGGTAAAACCAATTACACCATTCATTGGTGTACGGATTTCATGCCCCATGTTGGCAAGAAATTCAGTCTTAATACGGCTGGCTTCCACAGCTTGCTTTCTAGCTAAATCAAGTTCCAAATTATTAACCTCAAGCGTTTCTAGAGTGTCTTGTAGATCGGTAGTGGCTTGCTGTACTGCGGTTTTGAGTTCTTCCTGATTGTGTTCAAGTCTTTGCGCCATAGTATTAATTCCTTGCTCAAGACGCTGTAATTCTGAACTTGTATCAGTCGATATGCGGGTGTTTAAAAAGCCTTCTTTAATACGGTTAACCCCACTGGTCATATTTTCAATAGGGCGAATGACGCTGCTTGAAGTTTTTTGTGCGAGTTTAACACTAAGAAGTAAGCCCAGAAAAATAATAGCTAAGGAGCCTATTAAAACCTTAATTTGGGAACTTTGAATAGATTCTTGGCTAAAGTAGACCACTAGATAACCAAGGATTTGATCCGATTCAACTAAATTGGCTTCTTTAGGTTTCCATTGTGAGTGTGGTTCTATAAAGTGACTGTTAATGGTTGAGCTGTATAAATAACCGTGAAAAAATTCTTGCGAAATAACATTAATATTGTTTTCTTGATTAATAGATTGGCTTTTAAAATTGCTAGGTTCAAATACCGGTAAAATATCTAGAATAGCAGTGGAGCCTGCAGAGGTTATTATGCGGCTATTGGAATCGTAAATTACTATAAGCTCTATATCGCTATCTGCCAGCATAGCCTGTTGTGCATTTTTTTGTAGGTTAATAAAGTTTTGACTGACAATATCAAACTCGCTACTAGCAGCTAAGTTAGCAGTAACACTGTACCCTCTTTGCGATAGAGATAGATTACTTGTTTTAGAATAGCTACTAACAAAAAATATACTGAGCAACAAGGCTATAAGGAGAGTTGGGACAATAGCTAAAACAAAAATCCTAGTGCTTACATTCCATTTGTTCACGATTTAGTTTCCTGTTTAAATATCTTCTCAGCATTTTTTATTTTATCAATTAAAATCCCAACAGAAAGTGCCTTATTACCTTTGTTAAATAAATGAGTTAATTTAGTATTAATATCAATAGCAAATTCTTGAGGGTAATGAATTGCGGCTTGTGGTTCTTTTTGTTGGATTTTATTAATAATGTTGACGGCCTGAATGCCTATTTCATGCTCTGGTGTGTAAATCACATAATTAGCGCCTAAAGAAGCCATATAAGGACGATTGCCTATGGTTACTATTCTTCTTCGATAACTTTCGTAGAATGTGGCTTGGTGTTTTCTAGTGTTACCCAAAAAGTCATAGTGTTTTAAATAAAGAATGCCGCAACAATTGTGTACACTATTGATAACTTTCATAACGCTAGTGTCAGCTTCAATGATAATGGCTTTGTAGGGGACGCCAATTTTTTTTGCACTATTGGTTTGGCTATGTCTTAGAGCTTGATGATGCTTAGTGAAAAACTCAGACACTTGCGCGTGCTTCAACTCTAGTGAATCAATAAAAGCAAAGATTCTATTTGGCGGCTGTTCTTTAGTTAATAAGAATTGATTGGCTTTTAAGCCAGACGAGTATTCCAATAGTGTTTTTTGACTAACACCCAGGCCAATAGCGTTAGTTTTAGTGTTTAGGTTGGCAATAATATTCCAGGCCATATCGCCTGATGCTATAATAATTTCGTAATCATTGTTGGATAAAAACAAAGGTATCAGAGCTTGATCTTTAAGAGAAACAAACTTCAGTAAATAGGGCTTATCAAAACCATATTCAAAGCCTTTTAAAATTAAATCTTCAGCAGGTTTTGGAGAGCTGCTAAGCCAAAGAACATCTATTGTTTTCGGCTTTAAAGATTGCTCTATTGTAGTTCCTGAGGAGCTTTGTAATTGAACAGGAATCTTGGAATTCTCACTAGCTTGAGTGAATCCGCTAAATAAAATACAAGCTGCAATTAGTCGTAAACACGAAAATAATGCTGACGTTATAAAGGCAACATTTATAAGTTTAATGCTTGGATATTTAGCGCTAATCAAATGGTTAAAACTCGTGTAGAATTTAGTCATATTTTTATTTAGTATTCTAATCTACCTTGCAATCTAAAAGGACGCAAGTGCGCTATAAGGCTGGCCATATGAACATTTTTGTATTCGATATTGAAACGATTCCTGACTTTGAAGCTGGCAGAGTTCTTAATGATTTTGAAGGGCTGTCTGACGAAGATATGGTTTCAGCAATGGAACATATGCGTTACCAGCAATCTGGCACCGCATTTCAGCCTTTGTATTTACATAAAGTCGTCGCTATTTCTGCTGTTTTTCGCTATGGCGATAAGGTAAAAGTGTGGACTCTAGGTGATGAGAGCGCTGACGAAAAAGAAATTATCCAACGTTTTTTTGATGGTATAGAGCGCTTTACTCCAACACTAGTGTCATGGAACGGTTCTGGCTTTGATCTACCTGTGTTGCATTACCGAGCTATGAAGCATAATGTCGTGGCCCAGAAGTATTGGGATCAAGGTGAGATTGATAGTCAATTTAAGTGGAACAATTATCTGAATCGTTATCAAGCTAGGCATACTGATTTAATGGATTTATTGGCACTGTATAACGGCCGGGCCAATGCGCCGCTGGATAAATTGGCTTCAATGTTAGGTTATCCTGGCAAAATGGGCATGAGTGGCGCTAAAGTTTGGGAAACCTACAACCAAGGTAACATCAAGGCCATCCGTGATTATTGCGAAACTGATGTGTTAAATACCTATCTTGTTTATCTGCGTTTTGAGATAATGCGCGGCAATTTAAGCATGGACGATTATGAACTGGAAACGCAAAAGCTTAGAGATTATTTGCGTGAAGAGTCTCTTAACCATGACAATAAAGACCATTTCAAAGAGTTTTTAGAAGCTTGGAAATAATCGTTTAAATATCATTAAAAATTCAGAGATAGATTATGGCAAGACGTCGCCGCAGAAAACCCTTACCGAAAGATCCTGTAACCGCTAGCATTCATGCTTTTTCCCATGAAGGGCGCGGTATCTGTTCCGTTGAAGGTAAAACCACCTTTGTTGACAATGCATTGCTAGGTGAAGAGGTCGACTTCATCTACACGGAAAAGCGCGGTAAATTTGACGAAGCTATTGCTACAGAAGTTCATCAAGCATCGAGTGACCGTGTCACTCCTCCTTGCGCTCATGCTGAAATTTGTGGAGGCTGTAGTTTGCAGCATATGGCCAACCCGGCACAAATTGCTCATAAGCAATCAGTCTTAGTCGAGCAACTAAAGCATTTTGGAGCCGCTGAGGATTATGAACTTGTAGAACCAATGCAAGCTGAGGTTTTAGGTTATCGCCGTAAAGCGCGTTTAGGCGTTAAATTTGTGCCCAAAAAGGGCGGGGCATTAGTAGGCTTTCGTGAAAAGAAAAGTAATTTCTTGGCCCAAATTGAATCTTGTGCAGTACTTGACCAAAGAGTTGGGGCAATCATCCGTCCGCTACGTGACATGATTTCCGAACTGGATACCAATAATAAAACAGCGCAACTTGAAGTTGCTATGGGTGATGAGCAAGTTGCATTAGTGGTTCGTCATTTAGAAGAGCTCTCAGAAAAAGATAAAGAGATATGGACAGCCTTTGGGCAAGAACATAATTTGTATATTTACCTGCAGCCTAAAGGTCCTGATACGGTACATCTTCTATATGGGCCTGATGATCGTGAGTGGTTATCCTATAAAATTGATGCGTTTGAAGTGGAATTATTGTTTCATCCAATGGATTTTACCCAAGTTAATGCCAGCATCAATCAACAGATGGTTAAAAAAGCGATTGATTGGTTAGAGCCAAAAGATGAAGACCGCATATTAGATCTATTCTGTGGATTGGGTAACTTCACGATTCCATTAGCAAAAGTTGCAAGGAATGTTGTAGGTGTTGAAGGCTCAGATGCTATGGTTGAGCGTGGGGGTATGAATGCTAAGCACAATGGTTTAGATAACGTAGAATTCTATGCCACTAATTTGCAAGATGACTTTACTGGTGAAGATTGGGCAAAACAAGGCTTTAATAAAGTCCTTATCGATCCGCCAAGAAGCGGTGCGTTGGATGTGGTGCAAAACATTGCTCGCTTTAACCCGGAGCGTATTGTCTACGTTTCCTGTAACCCGGCGACACTAGCAAGAGATGCTGGAGAGTTGAAAGAAAAGGGCTATAAATTGGTTAAAGCAGGGGTTATGGATATGTTTCCGCATACCAGTCACACAGAATCCATAGCCCTATTTTTAAAAGTCTGAAAACCAGCTACTCCTCAATACCGTTGTAGAGTATTAGTCGGGTTTTCAGTTAGTTGGTAGAGCTTAAACATTGTTGTTTTTGATCACTAAGATTTTCATCAATATTATGGCAATTAATATTAATATTGAACCTACGCCTAGAACTGGACCAATAATATTACTAGCAATATGGTTGCCGTACATAAGGTAAAGTCCAACAATAATAATTATAGTGCCAACTTGGTGTAACCAGTATTGCAAGTTAACAAGCTTTGAATTGTCATTAGCTACCCATAGTTTATAACAAACAGCATAAACGAAAGATATAACAAAGCCTATTAGTAGCATATGGGCATGGGTGACATTTTGAATGTGGTTTTTTGTACTAGCCATGTATATCCCTAGAGAGATTCCTAAAATGGCATAGCCAAGCGCTGTAACTAGATATCTTCTATCCATAAATACTCCTTTAAATAGTTAGCAAGATAAATATTACAGGAATTATTAATCAAATACTAAAAAAACAGATTTTGTTACTAATTCAAGTATTCATGGCCAGGGATTTTTGTTAAAACAATCTTTCTATTTATATCTTTGATGTATCGATTAAACACAATGAAGCGTAAAGATCACGATATTTTTGAGTTGGTTGAGAGGGGCGAGTTTGAATTTGAGGCTTGGCTTGCTTTAAATCAGTTGGAGTTAACTGGAAAGGCCAATAAGAAGATGGCTTTGGCGGTAGAGTTAGCGCAGAAGAATGTGACTAAGACTCCTAACTTGAAGTTGAACACATTTGCGGCGGGCTTGGAGTTGGCTGAGGTTTTGACTCATTTCAATGCTGACTCAGATACTTTGATCGCAGCAATTCTACTACCAGCAGTGATATCTCATTCTATTAAAGTGATAACCATTAAAGAAAAAATTGGCAAAGCCGTTGCTGATTTAGTGCAGGGTGCTGGTCAGATGGAGGCTATCCGAAGTCTGCAACAAGAAACTGGTGCGGAGCAGGATTCGCAGCAAATAGAAAGTTTACGTAAGATGTTGTTGGCGATGGTGGATGATGCACGAGTAGTGTTATTAAAGCTTGCGGATCGCGTGATCTCATTGCGCCATATCAAAAATTCCAGCCGTGAATTACAAATCACTTTTGCCCGTGAAACTAAAAATATTTTTGCCCCTCTTGCCAATCGTTTGGGTATTGGTCAATTAAAGTGGGAATTAGAAGACTTTGCTTTTCGTTATCTTGAACCTGAGACCTATAAAAAAATTGCCAAAAGTCTAAAAGAAAAGCGGGTTGCTCGAGAGAAGTATATTGAAGACGTTATTCAGCTGTTAACGGATAAGATCAAAGCTGAAAATATTAAAGGTGAAGTTTCTGGTCGGGTAAAGCATATCTATAGCATCTGGAAGAAGATGCAGCGAAAGAATTTACCTTTTGAAGAGATCTATGATGTTCGAGCTGTAAGGATTTTAGTGGAAAAAGTCCAAGATTGTTACGGCGCTCTAGGGATTGTCCATGGAGAGTGGCAACATATCCCCAAAGAATTTGATGATTACGTAGCGACTCCTAAAGAAAATGGTTATAGCTCGATTCATACAGCGGTGTTAGGTCCTGAAGGTAAGGTTTTAGAAATTCAGATCCGAACTTTCCAAATGCATGATGAAGCAGAAAAAGGCATTGCGGCACATTGGGCTTATAAAGAAGGTGCGAACCTAGCTAAAGCAGGGGTCGACGAAAAGATTGCTTGGATGCGTCAGCTGCTGGAATGGCAATCAGAATTGGCCGATGCTAATCCTGATGAGCTAATGGATGAATTTCAAACCTCTGTTGCCGAAGACCGTGTATTTACTTTTACTCCTGGCGGCAAGGTGGTCGATTTGCCTGCAGGCTCAACACCGATTGATTTTGCTTATCGAGTGCATACTTCTGTGGGTCATAGGTGCATTGGGGCTAAAGTCAGTGGTCGTATTGTACCTTTGACTTATAAAGTCCAAGGTGGTGATGTTATTGAAATTATGACTAAAAAAGATGAGGCGCCTAGTCGTGATTGGTTAGTGCCATATAATGGTTATATCGGTGCTACAAGAACCCGCCATAAAATTAACCAGTGGTTTAATAAGCTTAATAAAGAAGACAATGCAAATGCAGGTCGTACATTACTAGAAAAAGAGTTATCGCGAATTGGTATTAAAGATGCTGATTATTCTGAGTTGGCATCGCGGTTACACTTGGCTGCTGAAATTGAGTTGTTAGCAAAAATTGGCACTGGCGATTTGGGCATTAATCTTGTGTTAAACCGTGCACGAGAATTATTTCAAAAAGAATCAATGCAAGAAGAGAAATTGCAAGATATCTCGCCATCAATTCGTAAGAAGAGTAAGCGTAAGTCGATGTCTGATATATCGGTTTCTGGTGTCGATGATCTGTTAACTAATATTGCCAAATGCTGTAAACCTGTGCCTGGTGAATCAATTATTGGTTACATTACACAAGGCCGCGGAATTGTTATTCATCGCAAAGAGTGTGTACATGCAAAAAAAGCACTGCAACAAAAACCAGAGCGGATTATTGAAGTTAATTGGGAGGGTGACTCTGCCAATAGTTATGCGGTGGATCTAAGAATTAATGCCTTTGACCGTCGTGGTTTATTAAAAGACATTACTACCGTTTTATCAAATGAAGGTGCGGCTATTACTGATATGACTACTCACAAAAATAAAGAGCAAGTGCATATCAATTTAGAAGTGGAATTAGCTGCCTCTGATGACTTACAGCGGATATTGAGTTTGTTAAAGCAATTACCAAATATTTTTGAAGTAAAGCGTTTTCGTGGTTAGTTATGGATAACAAGCTCCCAAATACTCAACGGCTATTGCAAATCATGCAAGCATTACGTGATCCTGAAACAGGTTGCCCATGGGATCGTAAACAGACCTATAAAACAATCGTGCCTTATACTTTGGAAGAAGCTTATGAAGTTGCAGATGCTATAGAACAAGGCGATTTTGATGAGTTACATGGTGAGCTGGGTGATCTACTGTTCCAAGTGGTATTTTACGCTCAAATAGGGCAAGAAGAAGGGCGATTTGATTTTGAATCGATTGCAGGAACAATGGCGGAGAAATTAGAGCGCCGACACCCACATGTTTTTGCTGAGCAAGAATATATTTCTGACGAAGAGTTAAAGCGAAACTGGGAACAACAAAAACAATTAGAACGCCAACAAAAAGACGCAGGTAATCAAAGCTTGTTGGATGACTTGCCAAAAGGCTTTCCGTCCCTTTCTATAGCCCAAAAAATTCAAAAGCGAGTTGGCCGCCATGGTTTTGATTGGCAAAATATTGACGGTGTTTTTGATAAGGTCCAAGAAGAAATTACTGAATTAAAAGAAGCCATTGCAAATAAAGATCTTGCCAATACAGAAGAGGAAGTTGGTGACTTATTGTTTGCGGTAGTGAACTTATCCCGTCATTTACAATTTGATGCTGAGACGGCATTAAGGAAGTCGAATAAAAAATTTGAACTGCGCTTTAGAGAACTTGAGTTAATTCTATCTAAACGTAACTTATCGGTGGACAAGGCGTCTCTTGATACATTAGAAGCAGCATGGCTTGAAGCTAAAGGACGTCTGAAATGAATACAAATACATTGCAACTGGCAACTTTCGGTGGTGGCTGCTTTTGGTGTGTTGAAGCCGTCATTCAAAAACTAAAAGGTGTTTCCAGGGTCATCTCTGGTTATGCAGGAGGGGATGATCCTAAGCCTAACTATAATAGTGTATGCTCTGGTGTGACGGGGCATGCTGAAGTTATTCAAGTGAGCTTTGATTCAGCTATTTTAAGTTATAAAGACTTACTGGAAGTTTTTATGACTAGCCATAATCCGACTCAATGCGATGGGCAAGGCGCCGATATTGGAACTCAATATCGTTCAATCATTTTGTACCATTCTGAAGTTCAACAAGAAATAGCTTCCCAACTTATAGAAGAATTATCGCCATTATTTGAAAAACCAATCGTTACCGAAGTTGTTGAACTCGAAACCTTTTACTCTGCGGAAGATTATCATCAGGATTACTACCTTCGTAATACCGAGAATCGATACTGTTCTATAGTCATTGAACCTAAGCTAGCAAAGCTTCGTCAAAAGCATGCTGATAAGCTTATACAAGATGAAACCATTGAGTTACCAAGAGTGATTCATCAAGCCGACAAAGAGCAGTTTTTGGTAGAGTTAGAGCCTAAGCAATTCGCTTTACTGCGTTATAGTCATCATGGCGATTACCTATCTTTGGATTACACTCAAGTCCCAGTAGAGTTAAGAGGAAAGGGTTATGGTTCGGTCCTGATGAAAATGACATTAGCAGAAATTGAAAAAATGGGACTAAAAGTTAAACCTATTTGTTCTTATACGCTTAGTTACCTACAACGTCATCATGAATGGCATCATCTGTTACTTTAGTATGAAGTAATGGACACTTTTAATGGAACTGCTTTGCAGATTTTAAGGAACTATTTATAGGTTATTGATCCAAGGTTTTTCTTGTGTGATAGTGATTGGCGAAAAATACGCCTAACGTTTTAACTCAGTATCCGTTAAATGCCTATCACTCAATTAAATTCAGCTAAGACTATTCTAGAGAGCAGTTTTAAGACTTTATTTTTATTTCTTTTGATGGTTTCTTTGATATCCATTGCAAGTTATATGCTTACTCAAGGTGGCTTGCTTCCTGATTTAGGAGTCCAACCTTTAGTGATGGCATTTTTAATAGCTGCTGTGCTTAGTTTTTTAGGTTTTAGTTATTGGTCACTCTGGCTTTACTTACTTCAAAAAAAGTATTTCACGCAAAGTGAAGTACTAAACCAAGAGTTTAAAAGAGTCGTAGGCTCAAGTAATCGGCCTAAAGATAAGGCTTATATTTTTAAGCGGATCGGTCAAGAACGTAAGGAGTTAGACTCTCATTATCAAAGTGTATTGGGGTTTAAGAGAAAAACTGTAAAACCAGTAATGTTTTTGGCTGTCTTTTGGTCAGTCTCAGCTTCAATTGCTTATTTTTCAGCGTTACCTTTATTTTTATAAATTAACATTCCTCAATTTTGATGGTTAGAATTATAGAAAGGGGTTAAAAACTCCTCGCCAATCATCAGACCTTTTTGCTATAATATTTTCCCGTCCTGAGAACCCTTTCTTCTCAATGACATTTGGCTTGATTAATAGACTCAATATAAGCCAAATTGCAATAATAGAATTCGTCAAAACCGCTAATAACAAGGATTTCCAAGCTATTGGAACTATTTGGCGGTTTTGCTATTGGTATTTATAAATTTAGCGATAATCGGTTGAATTAGGCTTATGACTAAGTATGTATTTGTTACGGGCGGGGTTGTCTCGTCATTAGGTAAAGGAATAGCGGCGGCCTCTTTAGCGGCTTTGATGGAGTCTCGGGGTTTAAAAGTGACGCTTTTAAAGCTGGACCCTTATATTAATGTCGATCCTGGAACCATGAGCCCGATCCAGCATGGAGAAGTTTTTGTCACCGATGATGGCGCTGAAACTGACCTAGATCTTGGTCATTACGAACGTTTTGTTCGTACCCGCATGAAGCAAAGCAACAACTTCACCACTGGTCGCGTCTATTCTGATGTTTTGCGTAAAGAACGTCGCGGCGATTATCTTGGCGGAACTGTTCAAGTGATTCCCCATATTACCGATAATATTAAAGAAAAAGTCATTGAAGGCGCTAAAGGCGCCGATATTGCTATGGTCGAGGTTGGCGGTACTGTAGGTGATATCGAGTCGTTGCCATTTATGGAAGCCATTCGTCAATTGCGCTTTGAAGTGGGTAAAGAGAACGCGATGTTTGTACACCTTACCTTATTACCTTACATTGCTACGGCAGGTGAATTAAAAACCAAACCAACCCAGCACTCAGTAAAAGAGTTGCGCTCGATTGGTATTCAACCTGATATGCTAGTATGTCGCTCTGACCGACCGCTACCTGCAGGTGAAAAAGCAAAAATTGCTTTATTTACTAACGTTAAAGAGCAAGCGGTTGTTTCGATTGAAGATGTGCCGAGTATATACCAAATTCCACAAGTCTTATTAAGTCAAAAAGTCGATAGCTTTATTTGTGAGCGCTTTAAAATAGATGCCAAAGCTGCCGATTTATCTGAGTGGGAAGAGGTGCTTTATCGCGAAGCCAATCCAAAAGGCAATGTAGACATTGCTATGGTTGGAAAATATATGGATTTAACCGAAGCTTATAAGTCTTTGACGGAAGCTTTGAAACATGCTGGTTTGCATACCCGTCAAAAAGTTCGCATTCATTATGTGGATTCGCAAGATATCGAAAAAAATGGCACTGATATATTAAAAGATATGGACGCTATTTTAATCCCTGGAGGATTTGGTAATCGTGGTGTTGAAGGAAAAATTATTACCGCAAAATATGCGCGTGAAAATAAAGTGCCTTACCTGGGCATTTGCCTAGGAATGCAAGTTGCAGTGATTGAGTTTGCTAGACATGTTGCTGGTATGGCTAACGCCAACAGTACTGAATTTAATAGAGAGAGCCCAAACCCTGTGGTTGGCTTGATTACAGAGTGGGTAGATGCTGACGGTTCAAAAGTAGAGCGTTCAGATGATTCTGATTTAGGTGGAACTATGCGCCTTGGTTCGCAACCAGCAAACTTAAAAGCCGATACTAAAGCTCATAGTATTTATCAAAGTGATATAGTAGAAGAGCGTCATCGTCATCGTTACGAGGTAAACAATTATTTACTGCCTCAGTTAGAAGAGGCTGGTTTAGTGGTGTCTTGTACTTCTACTGAAAAGAAGTTGGTAGAGATGATAGAGCTTGAAGAACACCCTTGGTATGTAGCTTGTCAGTTCCACCCTGAGTTTACTTCGACGCCACGTGATGGGCACCCTTTGTTTACTGCTTTCGTGGAAGCGGCCATGAGTCAACGCGATCAAAATCGCTAAAATAGTGCTTAACGGCAAGGTTGTAATATGAAGTTATTGGATTGGGAAGTTGGACTAAATAAGCCGTTTTTCTTGATCTGTGGTCCTTGTGTTATCGAGAGCGAGCAGTTAGCAATCGATACAGCGGGCTACATGAAAGAAATAACCGATAAGCTAGAAATTCCTTATATATATAAATCTTCATTTGATAAGGCCAATCGTTCTTCAAGTAAAAGTTTTCGCGGGCCAGGTTTAGAAAATGGCTTGAAAATTTTACAAAAAGTAAAAGATCAAGTGGGGGTTGCGGTCTTAACTGACGTGCATGAAGATACTCCAATGCACGAAGTGGCGGATGTAGTTGATGTGATGCAAACACCTGCATTTTTATGTCGCCAAACCAATTTTATTCGTAAAGTTTGCGAGCCAGGCATTCCTGTTAATATCAAAAAAGGCCAATTCTTATCGCCCTGGGATATGAAAAATGTCATAGACAAGGCGAAAGAAACTGGTAATGAAAATATCATGATCTGCGAACGTGGTGTTTCATTTGGTTATAACAATCTGGTCTCTGATATGCGCGCTTTGTCAATCATGCGTGAGTCAGGCGTTCCTATTGTTTATGATGCTACCCACTCGGCTCAATTGCCAGGCGGCCAAGGTGCCTCTTCTGGCGGCTTACGAGAGGTGATTCCTGTATTAACTCGTGCTGCAATTGCTGCAGGTGTATCGGGCGTCTTTATGGAATCACACCCGGATCCAGCCATTGCCAAATGTGATGGCCCCAATTCTTTCCCAATGTACCGCATTGAAGAAATGCTAACGGTGATGAAAGAGTTAGACGCAGTGGTTAAGAAAGTCGGTTTCGTTGAAGACACTATTACTGAATTCGGTGATGGCGATTTAATTTAAAATATTGGTACTTAGTTTGTTGTTTAATCCTTGAAGGGGAAGAAGAGTGAAAATTGTTGATGTAATCGGTCGTGAAGTGTTAGATTCGCGCGGAAATCCTACGGTTGAAGCCGAGGTAGTTTTAGAAAATGGTACTAGAGCAATAGCTTGCTCTCCTTCAGGCGCATCCACCGGTTCAAGAGAAGCGTTAGAGCTGCGTGATGGTGATAACTCTCGTTATTTAGGCAAAGGCGTTTTAAAAGCCGTGGGATTCGTTAACAATGAATTGAAATCAGCTTTGCTTGGTCAAGACGCTTCGGACCAAGCCGCTATTGATAAAATCATGTTGGATTTAGATGGCACTGAAAACAAAGAAAAACTAGGCGCTAACTCTATATTGGCAGTGTCCTTAGCCAATGCCAAAGCAGCAGCACAAGCTTCTGGTAAGCATTTATTCGAACATATTAATCGTGACGGGAACTACTCTATGCCTGTACCAATGATGAACATTATCAATGGTGGCGAGCATGCTGATAATAACGTAGATATTCAAGAATTCATGGTGATGCCAGTTGGTGCTCCAACTTTCTCTGAAGGTCTAAGAATGGGCGCCGAAATTTTCCACAGTTTGCGGAAAGTACTGCAAAATAAAGGATTAAATACCGCTGTTGGTGATGAAGGTGGTTTTGCCCCTGATTTAGGCTCTAACGAAGAAGCAATCACTGCAATTGTAGAAGCAGTTGATATTGCTGGCTATAAGTTAGGTGAAGATGTTGCTTTGGCGCTAGATATTGCTTCTAGTGAGTTCTATGAAGATGGTAAGTATCATTTAGCCTCGGAAAATAAAAAGTTAACCTCAACAGAGTTTGCAGACTATCTAGCAGATTGGGTTGAACGTTACCCGATCGTTTCTATTGAAGATGGTATGGATGAGTCTGACTGGGAAGGCTGGAAAATCTTAACGGAAAAAGTCGGTTCGAAATGCCAATTAGTTGGCGATGACTTGTTTGTCACTAATACCAAAATTTTAAAGCGTGGTATTGATGAGAAAGTTGCTAATTCAATTTTGATTAAAGTAAACCAAATAGGAACTTTGACAGAAACTTTAGCCGCAATCGATATGGCTCATGAAGCTGGTTATACGGCTGTTATTTCTCACCGCTCTGGCGAAACAGAAGATACCACTATTGCTGATTTGGCGGTGGCAACAGCTGCTGGCCAGATTAAAACTGGCTCTTTGTGTCGCTCTGATCGGGTAGCAAAATATAATCAATTGTTGAGAATCGAATCTCAACTTAACGGCGATGCGCCTTATCCAGGTAAATCGATATTTAAAAGTTAATTAAAGGGCTCATTTTGAGCCCTTATTTATTTTGTAAGTGAATTTTTTTTGATAGAGTAAGCACTATGAAGTGGATGGCTGCAATATTATTGGTGATTTTTATATCACTACAATACCGACTTTGGTTCGGCCAGTCTTCTTTTCAAAAAATTGAGTTGCAGCACAATAAAATTAAAGAAGTAAAAATAAAAAACGCTGAGTTCACACAGCGCAATCAAAAGTTGTTGGCTGAGATAAAAGGGTTACGTAAAGGCACCGACTCTGTCGAGGAACGTGCTCGATACCAGCTTGGTATGATAAAAGAAGGCGAAGTTTTCTTTCGCATCTTAACTACCCAAAACAAAGAGCAATAATCGATGGTTGAGAACAATATCTGGGCGATTATTCCAGCAGCTGGTATTGGTAGTCGAATGGGTTCTGATATACCTAAGCAGTATCTTGAAATTGGTAGTAAAACTATTCTTGAGCATAGTGCCAGTAATTTTCTTAAGCATTCCCAGATCTATAAAGTCATCATAGTCTTACATCCTCAAGATAATCGCTGGCATAAGTTATCAGTTGCAAAAGACCCTAAAATAGTTACCGTAATAGGGGGAGAAGAAAGGGCTGACTCTGTTCTGGCTGGGCTAGAGTATATTCAGCAAAATGGCGGTGCTGATGATTGGGTGATGGTTCATGATGCAGCTAGACCTTGTTTATATACCTTACACATTGATAACCTTCTCCAGGCAAAAGCAACGTCACCAGATGGCGTCATACTAGCTGTTCCTTCCTATGATACCGTCAAGTTTGTCGATAAGACACAAACGATTGATAGAACCATCAAGCGCGAGGCAATATGGTTAGCCCAAACACCTCAGTTCTTTCCTTGTGAGAAATTACAAAA
This sequence comes from Kangiella sp. HZ709, assembly GCF_009674675.1. GTDB lineage: Bacteria > Pseudomonadota > Gammaproteobacteria > Enterobacterales > Kangiellaceae > Kangiella. The sequence continues at coordinate 118,300 of NZ_WKJC01000002.1, read as the reverse complement.
GTCTATCAATCATGCTCTAGCTGATAACTTTGAGGTTACTGATGAATCTTCGGCCATGGAATCTCAAGGTTACCGTCCAGCTCTAGTTACGGGTTCTCGCCGTAACATTAAAGTTACCGAGCAAGAAGATTTATTATTAGCCTCAGTTATTCTCGCTAGTTAGTCTGAGTTTATATTTTTGGTTATAAGCCAGTTTTCAAAGTTAAAATTCTAATTATCATCACCATATATTAGTAATTAATACCTGAGCACGAGTTGTTCAGATTTGATTCATTAAAGTTTATCTAAAATCCGTTTATACATTTCTTAGTAAGAATTAAAGGGTATCTTTATGAAATCAATGATTACTTTAGCTTTATCTCTTATTTTGTTGAGTGCTTGCTCAGCAATTGAATTAAACCCCGACGCACAAACTGTTCGAGTTACTAAAATTGAGCCGGGTAAAGAATGTCGCTACTTAGGCGATGTTACCGGTAGTCAAGGTGACTTTTTTACCGGTGAGTTTACTTCTAATGAAGACTTAGAAACTGGCGCGCGCCATGATTTAAAAAATAAAGCCTATGCACTGGGTGGTAATCTAGTTTACTTATTAACGGATCGTGCAGGTCAATCATCAAGTTTTGATCCTGAGTATGGCGGTTCAAGTGCACAAACGAATGTGACTTTAAGTGGTAACGTCTATTATTGTTCAGAACTGACTTAGCGAAAGCTTAATTTTTTAACTATATTAGGGTTTATTTTAAATAAGCGTTGACATCGTCATCTTGCTTTATTACATTAGCAACATGATTATTTTGAAAGCACAAAACCATCATCACCATCATACTAACATGATGGCGGGGTGATATTGCTTAAAATAATCTAATTAAGAATTTTAAAGCCCCGCAAATAGCGGGGCTTTTTTTATGTTTAAAGAAAATTGAGAAAATATGAACTATCAACTAAATACTATTCATCACCATCATCACACTTTGCTAAAGCAACGGTGGGATTGGTAGTATTTAACTAGATTACGAATTTTGAAAAACCCCGTTGCGCCGAAAGGTCAACGGGGTTTTTCTTTGCAAATTAAACACACTGGAGAGAAAGACATGACATTGAAAATGGTTATCCCAAAAGGAAAACTTTACAACAAGGTTGAAGAGCTATTATCGGATATTGGTTTAACCTTAATTGGTGATAGCCGAAATTATCGACCGAGCCTCTATGGTTGCGATATCGAGGTTAAATTATTAAAAAGCCAGAATATTCCAGAGATGGTGGCTTTAGGTCAACACGACATTGGCTTTGCTGGTATGGACTGGATCATAGAGCAAGATGCCGATGTTGAAGTATTAGAAGATTTAGGCTTTAACCCGGTGAAAATTGTTTCTTGTATTCCAGAAGATTGGGATTGGCAAGAAATCAAGCAGCGAGAAATTATAGTCGCATCGGAATATAAGAAGATAGCTGCTAAATATTTGGATTCTATTGGCGCAAACTACAAACTCTTCAGAGCCTATGGAGCTACCGAAGTATTTCCGCCTGAAGATGCCGATATGGTGATAGATAATACCAGTACCGGCTCAACCATTCGGGCAAATCGTTTGAAAATAGTAGGAACAGCTATGGAAAGCTCTACCCAATTTATCGCCAACAAAGCTGTGATGAATGATCCCGTAAAGAAAAAGCAAATTGATGACTTATTGTTGCTGATGCGTGGGGTCATGAACGGCCGTAAACGAGTGTTACTTGAAATGAACTGCACTCAAGACAATGTTGAAGCTATTGTGTCGTTGTTACCGGCTATGCGCTCTCCAACGGTTAGTGAGCTTTATAAAGGAGATGGTTTTGCTATTAAAGCCGCAATAGAAAGAAAAGCGACCAAGGACTTATTACCTAAGCTTATATCAGTAGGTGCAACGGATATTTTAGAAACCCCAATCAGAAAGGTGCTGTAGGGAGAAGTTTATGACGCAACTTAATATAGATAAATGCCTAGACTATCAATCAAAGAAGGCGTTGAAACTTGATTTTAATGAACGCTCCGACAGTTTGCCATTATGGTTGTCCGGCATTGATGTGGAGTTGGAGAGTTTATGGAAATATCCCTCTAAAAACAATTTACAGCAAAGGGCTGCAAAAAATTTGGGTATTAATGAGCAGCAGCTTTTACTAACCAATGGAGGCGATGAAGCCATTGAGCTGATGTTTAAGTGGGTAAAGCTTAATAATTATCAAATTATTATACCTTTACCAGCATTCAGTCAATATTGGATAGGCAAAGATAGTTGGCAGCTAGATAGCGTTCTTATAGAGCCAAATGAAGATTTGAGCATTAATTTAGAGCAAGCAATTCAGGCTATAGAAGAAAGCTCAGTATTAATTCTGACCAGTCCAAACAATCCTAGTGGTGAAACTTTTACTTATGAACAAATAAAAGCCGTATGCCAGCAAGCTAAAGAAAAACGGGCGTATGTTTTTATCGATTTTGCATACATAGAGTTCACTGAGCAAGAACAACAATGCATTGATCTATTGAATGAGTTTGAGAATATTTTAATGCTTAGAACTTTATCTAAAGCTTACGGTTTAGCCGGTATACGAGTGGGATACTTAATGGGTCAAGAGTTAATCATCAGTACTTTTAAAGCTTTAGCATTACCTTTTAATATTTCACGACCAAACGAGCAGTTAGCACAATTAGCATTTAGCGATGCAGCAAGATTAGAAGTGAGAAACTACTGCAAACAGATCTCAGAAAACCGTCAACAGCTGGTGAATTACTTGGCTAATTTTGAATTGGTTATTAATGATAGCCAAGCGAACTTTATATTAATTCAAGCCGATCCTAGGCAACTTCAGTTAATTAGTAGTGCTTGTAATCAATTTAATATCCAAATTAAAAGCGATTTAACGGGCCTGTCTACTAAGAAAGAATTTTCTGCAATACGAATTGGCATACCTATTTACATGGACCGATTATTGCTAGCATTGAGATTAGCTTTAGAGCCTGAATTGGTATGTTTCGATATGGATGGAGTCTTGATTGATACTTCCAGCAGCTATGACCAGTGCATCATTAAAGCGGTACAGGAGTTCACTGGTAAAAAGCTTACTAGAGAAGCTGTGCTCAAAGTTAGAGGGCAGGGTGGATTTAATAATGATTGGTTATTGGCTCAAGAGCTAATCCGCTTACAAGGCAAATCAGCTTCCATTGAGCAGGTGACGCAAGTGTTTCAGAGGTTTTATTTAGGTGATACCAGTAATAAAGGTTTATACCTAAAAGAGACAGCCTTTTTATCACAAAAGTTATCAAAGAAAGTTTTTATTTCAAAAGCCAAATCTTTAAATACTGCAGTGGTTACTGGCCGACCTAAATCAGAAGCTGAGCAGGGGTTAAGTCAATTAGAAATCCGAAATACCTTGCTCATCAGTGATGATGATGTGGCGCAATCAAAACCAAACCCTGAAGGTATCCAAAAAGCAAAAAGCTACTATCAAAAAAATTTAGTCTGGATGTTGGGCGATGCGCCAGATGATATGCAGGCGGCTAAATCAGCAGGTGCAATAGCGATAGGCATTGGTGATGATAATCTCTATCAATACGGTGCTGATTTGGTTTTGAATAATGTGAATGAGCTGGAGTATCTATTATGAGTTCAATAATTAATGTTGAAAGAAAAACTAAAGAAACTGATATTCAACTAAGCCTTAATATCAAAGGGAAACAACTGTTGGAAATTGATACAGGGCTTGCGTTTTTTGACCATATGCTAACTCAGCTGGCGATGCATTCAGGTTGGGATTTAAAGTTAATTGCTAGTGGAGATATAGAGGTTGATGACCATCATTTAATTGAGGATGTGGCCATTTGTTTAGGTCAGGCATTTAGTCAAGCATGGCGTGCTGAAAAATCAATCAAGCGTTATGGACAAAGACTTTTACCTATGGATGCAACATTGATAATGGTTGCAGTAGATGTTTGTGGTCGTTCTTATAGCGTTTGTGATTTACCTTTCACTCGAGAGCAAGTTGGAAATATCGCTACGGAAATGTGGAAGCATTTCTTTTATAGCTTTGCGATCAATGCACAAATCAGCTTACACATCAAAGCAGAGTATTTTGACAATAATCATCATTTGATAGAAGCAGCGTTCAAAGCAGTAGCCTTCGCTTTAAAGGAAGCGTTACAAGAGAATCCGCTGGACAATAGCTCTAAGGGGATCTTATGAGTCCTTTGAAAAAGGTTGCGGTGATTGATACCGGCGCAGGTAATTTATTTAGCTTATTTGCTTGTCTTGAAAGGATCGAGGTTGAAGCAGAGTTAGTGACTAGTGCAGAGCAACTAGATGACACTATTTATCAGACGTTACTGATTCCAGGGCAAGGCCGCTTTGGAAACGTGATGGAAAACCTTAATCAATCTGGCTTATCAGAAGCTATCAAGGCTTGGTATCTAAAGGGTAAAAACATTATCGGTATTTGTGTGGGTTTGCAAATTTTCTTTGAATCTTCAGAAGAAGATGAAGGGATTGCTGGGCTTAGTTTACTCAAAGGTCAGGTTTCCAAGCTAAATAGTCCTAAGCAGCCGATGGTTGGATGGTGCTCTTTACAATCATCATCTTCAAGCTTGAATGGTAAATCCGTTTATTTTGTGAATAGTTATGCAGTTAAAAACTCGGTTAATGTCACTTCTAAAGTAAGTTATGGCGAAGATTTTGTGGCTTCTATTGCTAGTAATGGTTTGACAGCATTTCAATTTCATCCAGAAAAATCAGGCAAACAAGGCGAGGAGATTCTAAGACGATGCTTAGGTTAAAGAAAAAGTCAAAGAATAGGTTGAATGACCGATTAAAATCACGAGTTATTGTGTGTTTAGATGTAGCTAACGGTAGGGTAGTTAAAGGCGTAAATTTTAAAGGCTTAACCGATATGGGCGATCCGGTTGAATTAGCATTGAATTATCAAGAGCAAGGTGCGGATGAGATCGTTTTTCTGGATATCAAGGCAACATTAGAGAATCGAAAAAATGCTTTAGATACCGTAACACAGGTGGCTAAAAACTTATCGATACCCTTTACTGTTGGTGGTGGCTTAAATTCATACGAAGATGTGAAAATGTTTTTAGATGCAGGTGCGGATAAAGTTGCACTAAATTCCGCTGCTGTTAATAACCCTGAGTTGATTAATCAAATCAGCAAGGGATTTGGTTCTCAATGCTTAGTAGTTGCGGTTGATGTCAATAAAGTTGGAGAAGAGTATCAGGTCTACATCAATGGCGGTCACTCTAAAACCAATTTGAAAGCTTTTGACTGGTTTAATGAAATAGAGACGAGAGGGGCTGGTGAAATTTTATTAACTGCTATGCACAAGGATGGAACCGGTACGGGTTTTGATAATGAATTAATGGCGCAAGCAACGGCTAATGCATCTATTCAAATTATCGCATCTGGCGGAGCATCCAATGCTCAACATTTTGTAGAGACTTTTAAAGCTGGTAGTGATGCGGCTTTAGCGGCAGGAATGTTCCATAGAGTAGAGATTACTGTGTCGCAAGTGAAAAATGAACTTATGAGAAATAACATTGAGGTAAGGATATGTTGATCCCATCGATAGATTTATTGGATGGCAAAGCCGTTCAACTACAACAGGGTAATCCTGATAAAAAAGTCGTAGAAAAGGATAATGTTTTCGAACTATTGGAAGAGTTCTCCTTATATGGTGAAGTGGCGATTATTGATTTAAATGCGGCTTTAGGTAATGGCGATAACAAAGCACTCATTAAGCAATTGTTAGCAAAACGTCCCTGCCGTGTCGGCGGTGGTATTCGAGACTATGAAACTGCTCGAGAATACTTATCAAGCGGCGCTAGCAAAATCATCATTGGCACTAATTGCCGAGACAGTTTTGTTAAAAAACTTCCTAAGCAACAGTTGATATTTGCGATTGATGCCTTTGATGATTATTGGGCAATTAAAGGCTGGAAAGAAAAGTCTAAACAAAAAGTTTTGGACTTAATTCCTGAATTAGAAAAAAATTGCTCTGAATTTTTATACACCCAAGTTAACAAAGAAGGTTTATTAAAGGGTATTGATAAGCCTAGAGTATCAAAAATAATCGAAAGCTCTAATGTCTCAGTGACTATTGCAGGCGGCATTACAGATTATTCGGATATACAGTTTATTAACTCACTGGGCGCTAATAGCCAGATTGGTATGTCTTTATATACTAATAAAATTACCTTGGCGGAATCTTTAGAAGCATGCTTAGACTTTAATAAAAGTGAGTTGATTCCAACTATTGTTCAAGATTACGAGACTGCTAGTATTTTAATGTTGGCATATTCATCTCGTGAATCTTTAAGGGCAGCTTTAGTAAAAAAGAAGGGTGTTTATTATAGTCGTTCGAGAAAAGAGTTATGGCAAAAAGGTTTAACTAGCGGCAGTTCACAGAATCTAATCAATGTAGATTATGACTGTGACGGCGATACTTTAATATTTAAGGTTAAGCAAACTGGTAATGCTTGCCATTTTGAGCGATACAGCTGCTTTGCCTCACAAGCAGCCAAGTTCAATTTAAATACTCTAGATCAGGTTTTGCAAACCCGTCTTGAGCAACCTGAACAGAAATCCTATACCGTTAAACTTTTTAATGATGCGCAATTGCAAGCTGAAAAATTGAATGAAGAGTGTGCGGAATTAATCGAAGCTCAGTCGCAGGAAGATGTGCGCTGGGAAGCCGCAGATTTGTTATTTTTTGCATTGGTTAATGCTAAGGCTAAAGGCGTATCTGCGCAAAATATTATTGATGAACTAGGAGCCCGTAATGCTGGATAATGGCGTTTATACCACTAACAATTGGCGCAGACCCAACACTAACGAAAGTAATCTAAGGTTGCATGCGGTTCATGAATTAATTAAAGAGATAGAGCTTGGCGGTGATGAATCTATCATTAAGTTCAGTAAGCGCTACGATGGCTTTGTGCCTGAGCATATAGAGTTAATGCCATTCGAATCTTATGGACTTGAAGATAAGTTGGCAGAGGCGATTCAAGCGGCAGCGAAGCGAATTGAAACTTTCTGTAAGTTCCAAAAAGAATCGTTAGCAGATAGAAGTTTTAGTGATGATACTGGTAGCTACGGTTATTGCTATCAAGCAATTAAACGAATTGGCGCTTATATTCCTGGTGGTCGTTTTCCTTTGATATCCACTGCTTTGATGACCTTAATTCCAGCAAAGGTGGCAGGGTGTGAAGAGCGGGTAGCTTGCTCACCATCGGATCACCCGGCAATTTTAGCCGCGGCCTCATTAGCGGGAGCTACTAGTTTTATAAAAATTGGCGGTGTTCAAGCTGTATCGGCTATGGCACTAGGCTTTCAATCAATTTCTCCAGTGCAAATGATCGTAGGACCGGGTAATCAATATGTGAATGCCGCTAAGCAGTATTTTCAGAGTCAATTAGCGATTGATGTGCCGGCGGGCCCGAGTGAATTGCTGATTTTAGCTGGAGAAGAGGCAAATCTTGAGTGGATTGTTAAAGATATGGCAGCGCAAGCCGAACATGATCCGCAAGCGCATAGTGTGTTTGTGACCGATAATCAGGCTTTACTGGGTGAGGTGTATCGCTCGTTAAAAGCTGACGAATATTTATGGAGTTTATTTGTAAGAGACCAAATTTGTTTAGTGTCTGCAAACGATCCTCAAGATATGATTCAATTTTCAGATGAGTTTGCCCCTGAGCACTTATTATTGGCTGATACTCGCATTGAATCGAAACAGCTTACGAGTTACGGCGCCATTTTTATTGGCGATAACAGCGCTGTGGCCTTTGGCGATTATTGCTCAGGCCCCAATCACACTTTACCCACTATGGGCACCGCTAAATACTCAAGCGGTTTAAACGTTGCGAGCTTTTTAAAAGTTCAAACCATACAACAAGTTACGGATAAAGGTCGGCAGATATTAGCGCCCATCGCTGATGCTCTAGCAGAGGCTGAGCAATTAGTTTGGCATAAAAGGAGTATAGAGGTAAGATCTTGCTAATTGAATGATTAGGAAGTTCTATGTTTCGAATTGGTCATGGTTATGATGTGCACAAATTTGGTGGTGATAAGCCGCTGATATTAGGTGGCGTTGAGTTTGTAAACGAGCAAGGTTTACTGGCTCACTCTGATGGCGATGTGGTTTTACATGCAGCTTGCGATGCCTTGTTAGGCGCTATTGCAAAAGGCGATATAGGGCATCACTTTCCAGATACGGATAAAGCCTATGAAAATGCTGATAGTAAAGATTTATTAGCAAAGGTTATGGAGCAAGTGACGGAGCACGGTTATCGCTTAGGTAATTTGGATGTTACGATTGTCGCGCAAACCCCAAAGATGGCCTCTAAAATTGAAGGAATGCGAGGCGTTATATCGGCAATCTGTGACGCTGACTTTGATCAGGTTAATGTGAAAGCAACTACCACTGAAAAGCTTGGTTATATAGGACGCAAGGAAGGGATAGCTGTGCATGCTGTTTGTTTGTTGCTACAAAACTAATGGCTGCCCCAAAGATTTATAATTGGGCTCGAGTCACTGGTGAAGTGGCAGGTGTTGCTCAATTTCGCTGCAAACTAGAGGATTTTCAGGTTACTGAAAACCTAAGGTTTGAACCTTCTGGCGAGGGTGCTCATCATTTATTATTCATTGAGAAAAGAAACGTCAATACGGATATTGTTTGCCAAAAATTAAGGCGCTTTGCCCAGGTGAAACCTTTAGACATTGGTTATGCTGGGAAAAAAGATCGGTTTGCCGTGGCTAAGCAGTGGTTTAGTGTGCAACTTCCAATCTTACAAGAAATCGACTGGGCAAGCTTTAATGATGATGAAGTGACTGTTCTAGAGTCGATTCGTCATGGAAAAAAACTTAGAGTTGGCGCTGTAAAGTCTAATCAATTTGTGATCACTTTAAGAAACTTTGAAGGCGATAAAAAACAACTTGAGCGTAAACTGTCGGAGATAGCACAAACGGGCTTTCCTAACTATTTTGGCGAGCAACGCTTTGGCCACAATGGAGATAATTTAACCCGTGGTTTGGATTTACTGAACAGTAAAAAGCGGTTAAAGAATCGAAATTTACAGGGCATACTTTTTTCATCAGTTCGCTCAGCAATTTTTAACCACCTTTTGTCACAAAGAATTACTACAGGACAGTTTGGCAACTTATTGCAAGGCGATTATGTTCAATTAGATGGCTCTGAGTCAGGCTTTATTGTAGAAGACCTAGAGCAAGAGCTCCCTCGTTATAATGCTAATGATATCCATCCATGCGCTACTTTAGTCGGTAGAGGGCGCGAGATTAATGCTGATGATGCTTATCAATTTGAACAACAATCGCTCAGTGATTATCAAGATGTTATCGATAGTTTAGCAGCTAAAGGTTTGTCAATGGCCAGTCGTGCTATACGAGCATTTCCTCAGAATATGAAGCTTAACTGGGAAAGTTCAAATACATTGGTTCTCAGCTTTGAATTACCAAAAGGTAGTTTTGCTACTAGTTTTTTACGTGAATTGGTGAATTTAAAAATCGAGAAAAATAGTCTTAAATTAAATATTGTGGATAATAAAGTCAAAACAGAAAATGATGTGGATATCATAATCAATGAACATATTACTAAGCAATGATGACGGCTTCTTCGCCCCAGGAATAAATGAGCTTTATGACCATTTATCCAAAATCGCCGAGGTGACAGTAGTTGCGCCTGATCGTAACCGTAGCGGAGCATCGAATTCGTTGACTTTAGATCAGCCAATTAGAGCGCAAAAGACAGAACGTGGTTTTTTTTCTGTTACAGGTACTCCCACGGACTGTGTACATCTTGGTACTCATCATTTGATGCAACAAGCCCCAGACATGGTTGTTGCAGGGATTAACACTGGGGCTAATCTAGGCGATGATGCTTTGTATTCAGGGACTATTGCTGCAGCGATGGAAGGAAGAGCACTGGGTTATACTGCAGTAGCGATTTCATTAAATGGTCATCACTGTAGTCATTATGAAACCGCGGCAAGAGTATCCATTAACATCATTCAAAAGCTCATTGAGAAGCCGCTGGCAAAAAATCGGGTGATAAATATTAATGTACCGGATTTGCCCTACGAAAAAATTAAAGGATTTAAGCTGACACGCTTGGGAAATCGTCATAGGGCTGATACTATAATTCCAGCTAAAGATCCTAAAGGTCGAGATATATACTGGATTGGTCCGCAGCCAGAAGGTCAAGATGTTGGAGAGGGCACAGACTTTCACGCAGTGGAAAATGGTTATGTATCAATTACGCCGATCAATGTGGATTTAACGGCATATAACAGCTTCGATGAAGTTGAAGATTTCTTAAAACAATTTTAATAAGACACGAATATGAATGCATCACAAGTTTCAGGCATTGGCATGACTTCACAAAGAACTAGAAGTCGACTAGTGCAATGGTTGATGGATGAAGGGGTCCAAAACCAAAATGTGCTAAAAATCATGGAAGAAACGCCACGCCATTTATTTATTGATGAAGGTTTATCGCATCGCGCCTATGAAAATACTGCGTTACCGATTGGTGATGGGCAAACCATCTCTCAGCCCTATACTGTAGCTCGAATGACCGAAATCCTGTTGGAGACAGGTTCATGCGATAAAGTGCTTGAGATTGGTACCGGTTGCGGATATCAAACCGCAGTTTTGGCAAAAACGTGTAAAACGGTTTTTTCGGTGGAAAGAATTCGTAACTTACATATCAAAGCTCGTAAAACGCTAGCAAATTTAAATTTACATAATATCCAATTATTGTTTGCGGATGGTTTTAATGGCTGGCAACAAAATGCCCCATTTGACGCAATTATTGTTACTGCCGCACCAGCCCAAATTCCAGAGAAGCTATTACTACAAATGGCGGATGGTGGTCGCATGATCATTCCTGTAGGAACTCAAGAAGCAGAGCAAGAATTGTATTTAGTAGAAAGACAAGGCGATAAATTCCGCAAGACCTTTGTAGAAAAGGTGAAGTTTGTGCCGCTAGTTGGTGGAGTCGCTCGTTGAAACTTTTCACTAGCTTATACGACAAGTGCTTAAAGTGGGCTCGACATAAATATGCAGTTTATATTCTAGGGTTTGTGAGCTTTATTGAGTCGATATTCTTTCCCATTCCGACTGCCATTATGTTTGCGCCTATGGCTCTGGCCAAGCCTAATAATGCGTTAAAGCTTGCATTGATAACCACTATCTTTTCAGTATTAGGTGGGATAGCTGCGTATTTCTTAGGGTTTTATGCTTTCGATTCTCTAGTAACACCTTTAATTGAGCAATTTAGCTGGCAAGACAAAATTGTTAAAGCCGAAGGTTGGTTTGAGACCTATGGTATTTGGATTGTCGTAATAGCAGGTTTTTCACCAATACCCTATAAGATTTTAACTTTAACTGCAGGGGCGATGCAGATGGCCTTTGTTCCATTTGTGATTGCTTCGATTGTCGGTCGCGCCGCTCAGTTTTTCCTTATTGCTGGTTTTGCTAAATGGGGCGGTGAAAGCATGGAGCAAAACTTAAGAAAGTATATGGAAGTTATAGGTTGGTCAGTTTTGATGCTTGCGATTGTAGCCTATGTGGCATATCAACTTTTTAACTAATCTATTGTCGAAAGTTATATGATTAGGCTATTTGTATGAATAAAAAAGAACCTAAACCACTATCACAAATTTTGAAAGAGTCGGCTATTCGGGCTTTGTGGTTGGTGGTTATTGTGTTTATTGTTTATTTGTTGCAAGGCTGTGGCAACAAACGTTTAGCTGCCGTTGAAGAAAGATATACTCATAATTCTAAAGTGCAAGTTAACGATAATGATGACTATTCCGCAGTAAATGAAAACACTAAAGTTTATCAAGTACAGCCAGGCGATACGCTTTATTCGATCGCTTTCCGCTTTGGATTGGATTATCAAACTTTAGCAAAATCTAATGGAATAAGTTCAGCTTATCTTATTAATATAGGACAAAACTTAGATATAGCGTCTGCTCGAAATTATCAAGAGCCAACTGTAAGGCAAGTTGTCACAGTGGTAAAACCTAAAACTAGCTCTCAAGCCGTTCGGAGAACAGTTCAATCAACTAATAAGCAACCTAAACATAAACCCGTAACAGTTTCTCAAAATACTAAACCAAACCCAAAATTGCCTAAAACACCTAAAGTGTCATCAAAGCCAAAAACGCAAACAGAAGCCAAACCATCCAATAGCCAGTCAGCAAAACTGGTTGATTCTAATAACCCGGTAAAATTTTGGATATGGCCGTACATGGGAAAAGTGGAACGCAGTTTCGTTGGAACCGGTAAAAAGGGTATTGATATAGTTGGGAATGTGGGTGACCCAGTAAGGGCATCTGCCGCAGGTAGAGTTGTTTACGCGGGACGCGGCTTAAGAGGCTATGGAAATTTAGTGATCATAAAACACAACAACAGCTTTATTAGTGCTTATGCGCACAACAAAAGTATTGATGTAAAAGAAAATGAAATCATAAAAGCTGGCCAAAAAATTGCCGAACTCGGCAGCTCAGATACCGACTCACCTAGACTACACTTTGAAATACGCTACAAGGGCAAACCAACAGATCCCTTGAAGTATTTGCCAAAACGTTAATGCCTGTTATTAAACGCTCCTAAATTATCTAGCATGAGCAAATTCTCATTTCCAGCCAGCGCTACAAAAAATTACAATTACGGATAAACAATTTGTGTTAAATTAATTGACGATTTTGCTAGCAATTAATTAGTTTATTTATGTCGGGGTAATTCCATGCAGTATTATAAGAAGCCGTTAGTAGCGCTTGCGGTCGCAACCAGTTTGATGTCACTCTCCTTAGTTGCAGATAACAGTCTGAATTTAAAGGATAATTTCTATTATTCTAGCTTTAACAGTAACGTCAATACTGCAGGTGAAATTGGCCAAATTGAGCATTATATAAAGCTGAATTCAGCTAAGATTGCTAAACCTAGATTGACTAATTTGAAGTCAGGTCTAGATTTAAATACCGTTTATGCGGACCATTACCTCGTTAAATTAATGCCGCAAGTGGCAACCAATAACATAGCTAAATCGAAAAAATCGCTTAATTCTGCTCAAATCAAAGTGCAGCACCAGTCGGTTAACGGTCCTATTATTGTTAAGTACCAGCAAAGAGTTGCGGGAAAAGAAGTGATTGGTCGCGAACTTAATATCTTGATGAATGAAAATCATGAATTAATTGCTTCATCTGGCCATTTTGCTAACCCTAGTTTAGTAGCTGTAGCGAAAACTCTTGGAGCTAATATTGATGCTAGTGATGCTTTCCAGTTTGCATTAAAAGATTTGTTTAATGGAAGTGTTTTTGCTGTTGCTGAAGCGACAAAAAAAACTGGAGATTATCAACATTTTGCCATGACTCAAACCAGTGCAGAATTTAGTTTAGATAAGCAAGCTCGCTCTAAAGAAGTTTGGTTTGACTCATTCGGTCAACTTCACCCGGCTTTTTACTTAGAGTTTTTTGGTAAAGATAAAGACAATCAACAGTTTGCTTACTCGTATGTGATCGATGCCAACAATGGTAAAGTTTTAGCTAGGAAGAACCTGGTTGAGTCAGAAAGCTTTACCTATAGAGTATTTACTCCTGATGCCAGTCAAGCACCGTTATTTGAAGGTCCGCAAGGTCATGAATACCCAATCGTTGGAACTAATCCTACTACAGTCAATAATAATAACCCACGAGTTTATCAAGCTGCGGCGCACCAGTTGGTTACGCTTGAGTCAGCTCCATTTTCTCAAAATGATCCTTGGTTAGCAGCTGGCGCGACTACAACGGATGGTAATAATGTTAATGCTTATTTAGATATTTCTGGCGGGCAAGGGTTAGATGGTTCTGACTTTAGAGCGACCATCACTTCGGCTAATACATTCGACTATAGTTATGATGTTAATGATGCTTTAGCAAGCTCCTCAAGAAATGCAGCAATAGTGAACCTTTTCTACATGAATAACTGGTTACACGATTGGATGTATGACTCGGGTTTTGATGAAGCTTCCTTGAATGCTCAAAATGATAACTATGGGCGTGGTGGCTCAGGTAATGACGCAATCAATGCTGAAGGTCAAGATTCATCTGGCCGCAATAACGCTAATATGTCTACACCAGCGGATGGATTCTCACCTCGTATGCAAATGTATTTATATGATGGCGCTGCGACTCAAGGGGTTGATTTCCAGTTAACTTTAACTGGCGTTGCTGGCTTGGCTAATCCAACAACTGGCTTAGCATCTTTTGGCCCACTAGAATATCCTACAACTTCAGGAGAGTTGGTGGCATTTACAGATGCAACAGCACCTGAATTTGATGCTTGTACTGCGCCTACTAATGGTGCGGCTTTATCCGGTAAAATTGCTTTAGTTGATAGGGGGGAGTGTAACTTCACATTAAAAGTTAAAAACTCTCAAGATGCGGGTGCGATAGCTGTTCTTGTGGCGAATAACCAAGGTGGCACAGAAGTTATTAACATGGGTGGTGATGATAACACTGTCACTATTCCTAGCATGATGGTAACCCAAAATGACGGCGCTACTATTCGTACTGCCATGAATAGCGGTACCGTTACAGCCACTTTATTTAGAAATAATACCGATGTCGATGGTACTCTAGATAACGCTATTGTTGCTCATGAGTGGGGCCATTACATTACTAACCGTTTAGTCGGCAATGCCTTTGGTTTATCAAATAACCAAGGTCGAGGTATGGGTGAAGGGTGGGGCGACTTCATGGCGCTTCTGTCTTATGTCGGTGAGAATGATAAGAATGTTGTTGGCAATGACCAATATCAAGCGCTTTACCCGATGTATGGATGGGCTGACGATAACGCCTATTTCGGGATCCGCCGAGTGCCTTATACAACTACCATGTCGCAAAATGCATTAACCTTTAAACACATTGCAAACGGAAATCCGTTGCCAACTTCGCACCCAGTTCAGTTTGGTGCAGATGGTTCTAACAACTCACAAGTCCATAATACAGGTAACTTCTGGGGAACGGTGCTGTGGGAGATTTATGCGTCTTTATTGAATACTTATGATTTCAATATTGCTCAAGATAAGATGAAAGATTACTTGGTTGCATCTTTGAAAATGACGCCAGTCGCACCAACCATTACTGAAGCAAGAGATGCCTTATTATCAGTGGCTTTAGCTTCTAATGCGAATGACTATGATTTGATGTTAACTGCTTTTGCAAAAAGAGGTTTAGGTCTTGGTGCTATTTCTCCAGCTAAAGATTCCACCGATCATGCAGGAGTAGTCGAAAGCTTTGTTGCGCGTCAATCTCGTTATGATTTTAATGGTGCTACTTTAAATAACTCTTTCGATAATGGTACTGTCGGATTCTGTACAGATGACGGCATATTAGATGCGGGTGAAACATCCCAATTGACTGTTACGATTGAAAATACTGGTAGTGAACCCTTAACAAATGTTGCTGTAGAACTGTCATCTGCTGCAGACGTTGCTTTCAGCGATAATGGTCGGGTTGTTATTCCAAACCTGGATCGCTTTACTAGTACTGATGTGACCTTCTTAGTGACTTTAAACTCTGCGCAGACGGCTGAAGATGTTGTATTCGATGTTGCCTTTCCAGAAGCAGCAGCGGGAGACTCTATTGTAGAACCATCGACTGAAAGCTTAACCTATAAAGTTAACTTTGATCTTGGTCCAGATGCCTCTAGGAGCCTTGAGCCGTTCTCAGATTTGAATACCGCTGAAGGTGACTGGAGCCGTGAGTCGGGAAGTCAAACGGTTGGCGATGGTGCTCAAGTTGCGTTAGAAACAGCTATTTTAACTACTGTTGATGGTCGTGCTGACTTAGGTAATGCACTACGCTTTATTGATAATGGCTTCCGCTCTGATATAAGTTTCGTTTCTCCGGCTTTAGAAATTGGTACGGCACCATTTTCTATAGGTTTTGAACATTTCTATGATTTTGAAGATGGAGAATGGGATGGCGGAGTAATTGAAATAAGTATTGATGGAGGCGTTTGGCAAGATGTCACTGCTGCGAGTGGCTCATTGGGTACTGGCTATAATGGGATAATTCAAAATAATCCTGATAGCCCTATTAGTCAAAGAAACGCTTTTGTTAATACTTCAACTAGTTATATTAACGAAACATTAACCTTTGGTACGGCTCATGCAGGCAAAACAGTTCGCTTAAGGTTCCGCCAAGGTACAGATGCTAATACGGGTGGTTTTGGCTGGGTGATTGATAACATTCAGTTTAATGGCGTAACTAACGCATTCTTATCAGGTGTAATTGACAATGTCATTGCTTGTAATAGCGAAGCTCCAGTTGTTAACTTAACGGCTTCTTCTATTAACGCTCGAGAGAACGTCAGTGTTAGTTTGGACGCTAGTAATTCTTCAGATCCGCAGGGTGACAGTTTGTCTTATGCTTGGACTCAAGTCTCTGGAACAAGTGTTTCAATCAGCAACTCTAATCAAGCTTTAGCTTCGGTAACGACGCCTGATATACTAGCGGATGAAGTATTGGTATTTGAAGTTACTGTGTCCGATGGAGCTAACTCTTCATCGGGTCGTGTTACAGTGAATGTGGAAGCAAACGCTGCTCCAATTGCTCGCGTAGCTCAGGCTTCGATTACGGTAACCGAAGGTGCCTCTGTGAATTTAGATGCAGGATCTTCTACTGATCCAAACAGCGATAGCTTAAGCTTCAGTTGGGTGCAAACCTCGGGTCCTACCGTAACCTTATCAAATGCTGATTCTGCCTTAGCAAGCTTTACAGCGCCAGAAGTTGCAGCGACGACTACTTTCGGGTTTGAAGTAACTGTTAATGACGGTGAGTTTGAAAGTAAAGCTACAGTGACTGTTTCTGTGAATAACCCGGCTCCAGCTCCTGGTGGCGGAGGTGGTGGTAACGCAGGGTTATTAACCTTATTAGCATTATCGCTATTAGGTTTAAGACGTCGACGTAACCGATAAAGAGTAAAAGGAGGCATAAGCCTCCTTTTTTATTATTTAAAATATTCCTTATGTGAACATTCTAGACATTTTTTGCCAACAGTTTTTCCTGGCGCAGGACCGACAATAAGAAAGAATAGAAGAGTTTTAATGCTATTGTAGATTGGCTTTAAATTACTAGAACCGCAAGCTTGACACAGAGTAATATCTTTATAATTTTCGTTTAGAAAGCCTTCATCGCGTTTCTCACTTTCTTGAACATGATATTCCGGCTGGTTTTTATAATATCCATTTCGCCAATTCTGTAAAGTCTTTTGGGCTTCAGGAAAATCAACTAGATTGACCATTACTCTTACACCGCCGAGAGCATGACTTAGCGCCCAATTGATCCTGATATGTTCTCCATCAAATACAAAAGCTTGAATTCCCTCTGATTCTAATAAACTTTTTGCAAGTTCGGCTTCCCAGACAAACTCAAAACTTTCAAGCTTAGTAAGAGCCATTAATGTATTTTAATACTGAGTGCATGAATATCGGTTTCCATCAAGTCGCCTAGTGCGTTATAGATTAAGCGATGTTGTTGGAGCATACGTTTTCCTAGGAGTGTTTCACTACTGATGATAAGAGTAAAGTGACCCTTACCATCCTTAGCGCCAGCATGGCCAATGTGTTTATGGCTATCATCGATGATTTCTAAATGACTTGGGCTAAGGTTTTCGGTTAACCGCTTAGTCATTTTTTCAATGCGTGAACTGTTATCAATCATCTAATATTCCTTTAAGGCAACACTTTGTTATAAGGTTTTACGGTTACTTTGTTATAAACGCCAGCTTCGATATATGGATCTGAGTCGGCCCATTGTTTTGCTGACTCTAATGAATCAAATTCCGCAACAATCATTGATCCAGTAAAGCCGGCTTCGCCGGGGTCGGTGGCATCAATCGCCGGCGTTGGGCCGGCAATGATCAAGCGTCCTTGGCTTTTGAGGGCTTGTAGGCGTTCCACATGAGCTGGTCTTGACTGCTTGCGAAGTGGTAATGAGTTCTTTACATCTTCAGCGTAAATAAGATAAAGCATGATTATTCCCTAAAATTAGTTATCTTTAGATGTGGTTTCTTCATCATCAAAATTCAAGTGTTCGGCCACTAGAATAAAGCTTAGAATCATTAACCCCATCAGTGTCACAAATAGTCCAATCATTTTGAAATAAAACCAAAAGTCAGTACTGTAGTTGTACGCGACATATAAATTTAAGCCGCCAAAGACTGTTAAAACACCGATCCATACGGCATTAATCTTGTTGAGTTTGGACTTTGGTGGTTCAGTTTTGAATTCTACAGAAGTATCCATTAAATCAATAAAAACATATTTTTTGCTTACCATTTGCCTAATTAAAATAACGAGTGCTCCAGCCCAAACCATAATAGTAGTTTTCCACTTAATAAAACTTTCATCATTGAACCAATAAGCCATCGCTAACAATAATAGGCCTAAAATAAAGTAAGCAATGTGCGACTTTTTAATGGGTTCTTTAAATATGACGCTAGAAAGGATTTGAATTAATGAGCCCAAGCTCCAAATGGCTGCTGCCAAGATTAAATTTTTAGTAATAATATAAGCAACTAAGAAGCCAACAATAGGGTAATTTTCTTTGAGAAATTTCATAGGTAACAAATCGGATAAATTGGTAAACAGTGTAACCATTGTTTACCCTGACTGCAAAGCAAGGCACAATGGACTTATGACTAGCTGATTATTAAAAGACTATCTGAAACATGATCGATTTACATACCCATACCTATTATTCAGACGGCAGTTTATCGCCTGTTGAATTAATTGATATGGCTGAGCAAGCAGGAATAAAGCAGCTGGCTATTTCTGATCATGATTCAATTGATGGGCTTTTAAGTTTGGAGTTATTGCCTGAAAAACTGAGAGTTATTCCTAGTGTTGAAATATCTACCAACTATGGTAAGCAAGGCTTGCATATTTTGGGATTAAATATTGATACAAACAATCAAGCGTTGCAATCCTTTTTGAAACAGCAGCAAAAAAACAGAAAGCAAAGGGCTTTACAAATAGCCAATAAATTAGTCGATGCTGGTGTCGAGCATGCACTTGATGATGTGAGCTTTCTTGTAGACTCTCAACCCATGGTTTGTAGAACTCATATAGCACAACTGTTGCTTGAACAAGGTTATGTTAAGAAATTTTCAGATGCTTTTAAAAAGTATTTGGCTAAGGGAGGCAAGGCTCATATTAAAGATGACTGGTTTGCTATAGAGGATGTGATTTCGATTATCAAAAGTGCTGGCGGACAGGCAGTTATTGCCCACCCAATGCGTTATGGTATGGGAGCTAATAAGTTAAAAAGTTTGATTGAAGATTTTAAGGCACTAGGCGGTGACGGCATAGAAATTTGCTATCCTAATATTCATCCTGGGCATAAAAATTTATTGGCAACTTGGGCTAAAACTTTTAAATTGTGTGGTTCACAAGGTTCAGACTTTCATAATCCCGACAAAAGCTGGGTCAAACTCGGTAAGTTTGCGCCTTTACCTGATGACGTGGAGCCAGTATGGACGCGTTGGTAACTCTATCGATAGTCAAAAAGAATTTATAATATGACGCAGCTTATAGAAATTCATCCGGAAAACCCCCAGTCTCGGCTTATTAGCCAAGTGGTGGCCATGATTCGCAACGGCAGTTTAGTCGTGTATCCAACTGATTCGGGTTATGCCTTAGGGTGTCATATTGGTGATAAGCGTGTATTGGATAAAATACGTCGCATTAGAGATTTAGATAAAAAGCACAATTTTACTTTGGTTTGTCGTGATTTGTCTGAATTGGCGGTATATGCCAGAGTGGATAATTTGGCTTTTCGCTTGATAAAGAACAATACCCCGGGACCATACACTTTTGTTTTGAAAGCAACTCAAGAAGTCCCAAATCGTCTCAAGCATCCTAAAAAGAAAACCATCGGTATACGAGTTCCTGATAATGCGATCGCGCAAGCTATGTTAGAAGACCTTGGTGAGCCAATGATGAGTACTTCGTTAAAATTGCCACAACAAGAAGACAATGAGGTGTTAGAACCGCATGAAATATTGGATTTGCTGGATGGGCGAGTGGATGCAGTGATTGATGGTGGCTATTGTGGTCATGAAGAAACCTCTGTGATTGACTTAACTTCAGGCTATCCAGAGATCATTCGCTATGCTGCTGGTGATCCAAGCCTTTTCGAATAACTCATAGCTATATGCATTTAGTTTTGCACTTTTTTGTGCCGCTTATTATTTCATTAATATTCTTTAGAAGTGCTTCTGATAATAAAGCTTGGCTGAAAGTTTATTTGATAATGATGGGAGGAATGTTAATTGATGTCGATCATTTATTGGCAAGTCCTATTTATAATCCAGGCCGATGCAGTATTGGTTTTCATCCTCTGCATACAATGACTCCTATTAGTGTCTATTTCCTTATGTGTTTTTTTAAGAAAACTCGAATATTAGGGATTGGTTTAACGATTCATATCATTTTGGATTCAATCGATTGTCAACTGACTAATGGAGTATGGTGGCTCTAGCCACTATTTAAGTTCGCCTTGCCAAAACCTTAGACCTTTAGATGAATAAATCCTTAATGGAACAGCGAAAATTCAAAGTGTAAACCCATAGCCTTTTCCCTTTTCTCTTTGGGGGTAATCTGGCTATAATAGTCTGCTATTAAATATTAAAATAACCATCCATAAGGGTATTCCATTGAGTTCAGTTTCTCTTGGTCAGCAGCGTGTATTATCAGGTATGCGTCCGACCGGGCCTTTGCATTTAGGTCATTATCACGGGGTTTTAAAGAATTGGGTTAAGTTGCAACATGAATACGAGTGTTTCTTCTTTGTTGCTGATTGGCATGCTTTAACCACCAATTATGACGATACTTCCCGTGTCGAAGAGTATGTCTGGGATACGGTTATTGATTGGTTAGCTGCTGGTATTAATCCTAGTGCTGCGAATATCTTTGTTCAATCAAAAGTACCTGAGCATGCGGAACTGCACTTGCTACTGTCCATGACCACGCCGTTAGGTTGGTTAGAGCGAGTTCCAACCTATAAAGAGCAGCAGGAAAAACTGAATACCAAAGATTTAGCTACCTACGGTTTCCTAGGTTATCCAGTGATGCAATCTGCGGATATCTTGATTTATAAAGCTGGCAATGTACCAGTAGGTGCCGATCAAGTGCCGCATATCGAAATGACTCGTGAAATTGCACGCCGCTTTAATCACTTTTATGGCAAAGAGCCTGGTTTTGAGGAAAAGGTTGAAGCTGCCATTAAGAAGATGGGCAAAAAGAATGCCAAGTTATACAAAAGCTTACGAAAAAAATTCCAAGAAACGGGCGATCAAGAAGCTCTAGAGCAAGCACGAGCTTTAGTAGAGACTTTGGCGAGTGTTTCGTTGAATGATCAAGAACGTTTGTACGGTTATTTGGATGGTGGCGGTAAAATCATCTTACCCGAACCACAGGCGTTGTTAACACCGGTGTCGAAAATGCCAGGCTTAGATGGTCAGAAAATGTCTAAGTCTTACGGCAACACCATCAACATGCGCGAACCAAAAGAAGTGGTAGAAAAGAAAATTCGCACCATGCCTACCGATACCAAGCGAGTCCGCTTATCTGATCCGGGTAATCCCGAAGATTGCCCTGTTTGGGAGTTCCACAAAATTTACTCTTCTGAAGAAGTAAAAGATTGGGTACAGAAGGGCTGTACAAGTGCTGGGATTGGTTGTTTAGAATGTAAAGGCCCTGTGATTGATGCAGTTTGTGCCGAACAGCTAACTTTTATGGAAAGAGCGCAAGAGTATAAAGAGTCACCTGAAATAGTGCGCAATATAGTCTCTGAAGGTTCTGAGCGAGCGCGAGACGTTGCCAGAGAGACTATGGATGATGTCCGACAAGCCATGGGCTTAGCGTATAAATAAATGAATAACGAAATTCCTGACAATCAAACTATCAACCCGGCTGATGCTGAAGCTGCGGGCGCTGCGGTAGTGGCTGACGCGGCAGCGGTTGCTGATAAAGCTGAGCATGAAGGACAGATAGTTCAGGAGGAAATGCCTTTTCACTTAGTAGGTGGAGAGCAGTTAGAAAAGTTTCCCGATGATTTATATATTCCACCTGAAGCCTTAGAGGTATTCTTGGAAGCTTTTGAGGGCCCATTAGATTTACTGCTTTATCTGATCAAAAGACAAAATGTCGATATTTTAGATATTCCACTAGCTCACATTACTGAGCAGTATATGGAATATGTGGAGTTGATGAAGACTTTGCACTTGGAATTGGCCGCGGAATATTTGGTGATGGCTGCTATGCTGGCTGAAATCAAAAGTAGAGTTTTATTACCACGGCCTAAACAAGATGAAGAAGATGAAGAAGATCCAAGAGCAGACTTAATTCGTCGCCTCCAAGAATATGAGCAGTTCAAAAAAGCTGCGGAAGAGCTTGATGAATTACCTCGTATGGGTAGAGATTTCTTCACTGTTAGTGCGAAAAAACCAGAGTTACGAATTAATAAGCCGGATCCTGAACTGGATATGAAAGAAATTTTGTTGGCTTTACGCGATGTACTAAAGCGTGCGGAGATGTTTTCTAGTCACCAAATTTCATTTGAAGCCTTATCCGTACGTGAAAAAATGGGTAAAGTTTTAGAGCAACTTTCAGCGCAAAGCTTTTGTGATTTTAGTCAACTATTTTCACCAGAAGAAGGCCGTATGGGAGTGGTAGTAACCTTTTTAGCAATTATGGAATTAGCAAAAGAGTCGTTACTAGAGCTGATTCAAACTGAAACATATGGCCCCATTCATGTTAGAGCTAAAGTTGATGAATCAAGCGTAGTCGATGTTGATGAATTACCTCAAGTGAGCTCCAGTCATGATGAAGAATAGAACTTAAAACTATGCAACAAGAAAAGATTATTAGAATTATCGAAGCTGCTTTATTAGCAGCGGGTTCGACTTTAAATAAAGATAGAATGTTAGAGCTTTTCACTGAAGACGAAAAAGTGAAGCCTGCTGACATTAAAAAAGCTATCCAAAGTTTGCAGCAGGAAGCTGAAGGTCGAGGGATTGAACTCATAGAAGTATCTACAGGTTATCGCTATCAAGCAAGGCAGGATTATGCCGAATGGATTGCCCGCTTATGGGAAGAAAGGCCCGCAAGGTATTCTCGCGCACTGCTCGAAACACTGTCTTTAATTGCCTACCGCCAACCCGCCACACGTGGTGATGTAGAGCAAGTTCGAGGTGTGAGTGTTAGCTCTAACATTATAAAGACTCTTTTGGAACGTGAGTGGGTAAGGGTAGTTGGGCATAGAGATGTTCCTGGCAAGCCAGCTTTATATGCCACCACTAAACAATTTCTGGATTATTTCGGCTTAAAAAGTCTGGATGAATTACCATCGTTAGCTGAAATTCAAGATTTAGATAATTTGAACCCAGAATTAAAGTTTGATCAAGATGATAAGCAAACTGAGCATTTGGATGAATCTCAATCAACAACAGTTCTAGAGCAGGATACAGAAAGTGAGACCGCTCAAGGAGAAGTGGAAACTGAGATTGCTTTTGAAAAGTCGGATTTAGATGATTCGGAAGAGTTGACTGAAGAACAAAAGGATTTGGAAGAAGAGATTGCTCTAAGAAGCGATGATTAAGATCGAATTGGTGCTAAAACCACTGATAAGATTAGGAATTCTATTGTAGTTGGCTGGATAAAAAAAGACAATAAACGTCATTTTTGCGGTATAAGCCGCAAAGTTAAACATATTGAAAATATTGTAACTCATTGATTTTACAATGTTTGAACTTTATAATTTGAACTGCGTCACATTTTTTGCTACTTTGGACCAATCGCAAATTGGTTAAAGGATTCGACATGCAAGAGAGCAGCATTTTAATTTATTCGTTAGCAGCAGTTGGAATACTAAGTTTTGGCCTTTTGCTCTTTAAATTACGCAGCAGTTTTATTAAATCGCTATACGATAAGATTAATACTCAAGAGCAGCAGCAAGGAAAATTGATTAATCAATTAGCGGCCGCCAAAACCATCACTAAAAATCTAGAAGCGACTATTGCTAATCAAAGTAAGCAAATCACCGAAATGACTACGGTTAACACTAAACATACGGATAAACTTTCTAAGACCTACCTAGAACATAAAAAGCTCCTTAAGGATATCCAGTCCTTTGCTGAAAACAAACGTAATTTAGAGCTAAAAGTTAAATCATTAGAATTGCAGCTTGAAAAGGCGGTAGATATTAAAGAACAAGAAGTTAATCGTATTGAAACTTCTTATGCAAAGGTTAATCACAGTTTTGAAATATTACAAAAAAGTAATGATAACCTTCGACAAGAAAGAGACTTCTATCGCGATGAATTTACTAGGTTAAGACAAGGAAGCGCTGTAGTTGGCGGTGACGATAGAATAAAACATATTAAATCTGCATAGCTCTAAAAATAGGGCTATATGGTGTTGGGGTATGTGATCGAAAACTAGATCAAGGAGCTTTAGGCTCCTTTTTTTTATCTTATAAGAAACAAATGGGTTACAATAAAGTTAACTTAAATTATTGACTGAAGTTTATGTCAGAAAAGATTCAAAAAATATTAGCTAATGCAGGGCTAGCCTCTAGACGTGAAATTGAAAAGTGGATCGCAGCTGGCAGAATAAGTGTAAATGGTTCAATTGCTACCCTAGGAGATCGTGCAACCGAGAAAGATACGATTAGGGTAGATGGGAATCCTGTGATGCTAAAAGCCAAAGATGAAACTTATACTCGAGTTATTGCTTATCATAAACCTTTAAATGAGGTTTCTACCGCAAAAGATCCTCAAGGTCGAGCGACTGTTTTTGATAGCTTGCCTCGCACAAAATTCGGGCGATGGATTGGTGTTGGCCGTTTGGATATCAATACAACAGGCTTGTTATTATTCACTAATAATGGCGAATTAGCCCATAAGTTGATGCACCCTTCCTATTCTGTTGAACGACGTTATGCGGTTCGTGTATTTGGCGAAGTTACAAATGATATGCTCAATAATCTAAAAAAAGGCGTATTGGTTGATGGTGATCTATGTCAATTTGATAAAATCATTGATAAGGGTGGTGAAGGTGCTAACCACTGGTATGAAGTTAGTCTATCCGAAGGTAAAAACCGGGAAGTCAGAAAACTGTGGCAATCTCAAGGAGTAGAAGTATCACGCTTGATTCGAGTTAAGTATGGCCCAGTAGAACTACCTACCAATTTAAGTCGTGGCCGCTGGATTGATTTAGATGCTAAGGCAATAGATGAATTAGCAAAAGTAGTCGAATTAAAAGTTACCGCTAGAAAAGAGAAACCGGATCAAAAAAGAAAAGAAAAAGGTAAATTTGCTTGGAGCAAGAAAAAATCAAGCAAACCTTCACGCTAATACTCAATACAAAAGTTAGCTTATTGTAAGAACAATCTACGCAAAAAATTTATGAAAAGAAACACTGACATGGATATTGAAGATTTGCATACCAATCAAGAACAAATGATTGATTTAGATCATCAAGAGAATTATTTTGAGCGTGAAATTAGTTTGCTTTCTTTTAACTGGCGAGTGTTACAACAGTCATTAGACGAAACCATCCCGCTCTTAGAGCGTGTTAAATTTCTTTGTATTTGCAGTAATAATTTGGATGAGTTTTTTGAAGTGCGTGTTGCTGGCTTGCGTCACCGTATTGCAAGAGGTGATACCAAACCTAGTTTTAGCGGTGAGTCTCCAGAGCAAGTGTTAAATAATATTAGAGACTATGCGCATGGTTTAGTTGATGAGCAGTACCGAATTCTTAATAATATTTTAATTCCTCAGTTAGAAAGCGAAAACATACATATTCGGAAGCCTTCAGAACTATCTAAGAAACAATATGCTTGGCTTAATAAGTACTTTAAACAACAAATAACCCCGGTTATCACGCCGATTAGTTTAGATCTAGCACATCCGTTTCCAAGGTTAGTCAATAAGTCACTGCACTTTTTAGTGCACCTTCATGGCAATGACGCTTTTGGCAGAGACTTAGAGTTTGCGATTTTACACATGCCGCGTTCCTTGCCCCGGTTAATTCTTTTACCTGAAGAATTATCGGAAAATGGTCAAACGGAATTTATCTATTTATCTAATATTGTTTCAGAGTTTGCAGATAATTTATTTCCAGGAATGGACATCAATGGTTGTTATCAATTCCGTTTAACACGTGATAGTGATTTGTGGGTTAATGAACAAGAAGTTGAAGATTTAGCAATCGCCTTGAAAAGTGAGCTCCAATCTAGAAACTTTGGTGCAGCCGTGAGGCTGGAAATAGAAAAGGCTTGTCCGAACAAGCTAAGGAATTTTTTACTTCAAAAATGCAATTTAACGCCTGATGAACTTTATCTGGTAGATGGCCCAGTTAATCTCAACCGCTTGTTTTCGTTACCTGATTTAATAGAGCGAGATGATTTAAAGTACGTAGGCTTTACACCTAAAGTGCCAGAAGAATTGATAATGCGTAGGCCAATATTAGAGGTTTTACAAGAAAAAGATTTATTGCTAAACC
Organism: Kangiella sp. HZ709; assembly: GCF_009674675.1. Classification (GTDB taxonomy): domain Bacteria; phylum Pseudomonadota; class Gammaproteobacteria; order Enterobacterales; family Kangiellaceae; genus Kangiella. Next base: position 91,699 of record NZ_WKJC01000002.1, on the reverse strand, counting down.
ATCCCTACGAAAGCTTCAAGCCAGTTATAGAGTTTGTAAAACAAGCAGCTTTAGATCCTGATGTATTAGCCATTAAACAAACACTTTATCGAACGGGCAGCGATTCTCACATTGTGGAAGCACTGATTGAAGCAGCGCATTTGGGTAAAGAAGTAACAGCCGTTGTGGAATTAAGGGCAAGGTTTGATGAAGCGGATAATATTGAACTAGCTCAAAAGTTACAAGAAGCTGGAGTATTAGTAGTTTATGGTGTGGTAGGTTTTAAAACTCATGCCAAAATGAGCTTGGTTATACGACGTGATAAGAAAAAACTGATGCGCTTTGTACATTTAGGAACTGGCAATTATCATCATAGGAATGCTTTAGTCTATACGGATTATAGTTTGCTAACATCTGATAAGGAAATTGGAGAAGATGTGCATAAAGTTTTTCAGCAACTTACCGGAATGGGTAAAGTATATAAACTCAATAAATTATGGAATGCGCCATTTAGTTTACATAAAAAGTTAATTAAACAAATTGATGTCGAAATTGAAAATGCAGAGCAGGGAAAAAAGGCAGAAATTTTTATAAAAGTAAATTCCGTTACGGATCAAGAGCTAATTAAAAAATTATACAAAGCTTCTATGGCTGGCGTTAAAATCAAAATGCTAGTAAGGGGTATTTGCTGTTTGAAGCCAGGGATAAAGGGCGTTTCTGATAATATTAGCGTGTCGTCGGTAATTGGTAGGTTTTTAGAACACTCTAGGGTTTATATTTTTTACAATGATGGTGATGAGTTAGTTTTTGCTTCCTCTGCAGATATTATGGAGCGAAATTTATATAGAAGAGTAGAGGTAGCATTCCCAATTTTAGAACCCGTGGCTAAGCGTAAACTTATTAATAATATTAAAGCTATGTTAAGACCAAATAAACAAAACTGGAACTTACAGAGTGATGGGAGTTATGAGCTTTCAACCAGCAAAGAAGGTGATAGTAAAGTTCAAGAACAATTGCTATATGAATTATCTTTATAGTTAGCTAGCCAATAAGTTATGTGATTAGCCAGCTTAGTTTTAAATTATGATATGCCCAATATTTTTGCTCTTTCTCTAATTCAAAAATAATTAGTTGATGACTGTCGCTCCAAGCTTTAGGTATCTTAATAAAAAGCTCATTATTTTTTTCTGCAACAAATACCAAATCAGAAATATTGATATTGTCTCTTTTAATATTAAATAGTATCGACATGCGCAAAATTTGTGTAATTGCCAATATATCCATGTAAGGCTCATACTTATTCTTAAAATTCTCTAGATAGATTTTTTTATGCTGTGCTAGGACGATTGCTGCTAAAGTTTCTTGAGTTTGTAAACTAAAGCCTGGCATATCGGCATATTGAATAATGTGAGAACTGTGGTAACGAAGCTTATTATAACTGATAGATAAACCAACTTCGTGTAGTAAGCAAGACCAATCCAGTAAGTTCTTATAATGAGGATCATAGATACCCCATAAGTCTGAAACTTGGTCAAATATAGTCTGTGCAGTGCTTTTTACTTCTATGCCAAATTTGTCATCGATGTTAAAGCGGTTTATTAAACTAGCAACAGTTAGGTCACGATTATCAAACCCTTTAAGCTCATCGGCTAATTCAAGTAAAATACCTTCTCTTAATGAAGCATTAGAAATGTACATTTCTTCGATATTGAGTTCTTCAAACAAGGCAATCAAAATCGCTAGGCCCATAGCAAATGTATTAACACGGCTAGAGCTTAAGCCCTCTAGCTTAATGTTATCGATATGCCCGATTTCGATAAGCTTGCTTTTTAAGAAATATAAATGCTTCTTTTTTAAGTGGGTGTCTTGGAAGCCAAATCCTTGTACTACTTTATATACAGCTTCGATACTGCCAGATGAGCCAATGCAATGCTGCCAATGAATAGCCTTGTATCGGTGTTCAGTTGGGGATATTTCTAAAGAAGCATTTAAGATTGCTTGCTGAAAATTCTCTTCATTAAGCAGTTGATCAGCAAAGTAGCGTTTGTAAGTTACGCAACCTAAGGACAAGCTATCGAGTTGTTGATGTTCAAATTTTTGGCCTAAAATTATTTCCGTACTACCGCCACCTATATCAATAACTAAAGCCCGATTAATATCAGGATGGTTATGAGATACGCCATTATAAATTAGGCGTGCTTCTTCTGTTCCTGGTAAAATTTCAATGGGAGAAGAGAGTATGGATTCAGCCTTTTTAATGAAGTCTTGCGCATTTTTTGCTTTTCTTAAAGTATAAGTAGCAACAATTTTGATTTGTTGATTAGGGATTCCTTTGAGTCTTTCTGCAAATAGTTCTAGGCAATCTAGTCCACGCTTGATTGCTTCTTCTGATAGATAATCATTTTCATCTAAACCGCTAGCAAGTTGAACTTTTTCCTTGATTTTTCCAATGATTTGAAAAGACTGGCCATCATGTTTAGCGATGGCCATGTGAAAACTATTAGATCCTAAATCAACAGCTGCATAGTGATTCCGAACTTCATTATTAGTTTCAATAGCGTCGTTTTCAATTTTAGTCAATAGCTTATCCCAAGTTATATAGTTGGAGTTTTATTTATATACAATAATTATTTAGAGGAAATCTCTAGCATCAATACTTTGGCCAGTTTGGCGATTATTTTCTATATCCATTAACCATAAATAGGCTGGCATCAAATCTTTTGGTGTTGGCAATGTGTTTGGATCTTCTCCTGGAAAAGCATTCGCACGCATTTTTGTTCTAGTGCCCCCAGGATTAATACTGTTTACAATAATATCAGATTTTTCTAACTCGTCAGCTAAGGTTTGCATCAAGCCTTCTGTTGCAAATTTTGAAACTGCATAAGCACCCCAATAAGCTCTTCCTTGACGACCAACCCCAGACGAAGTCATTGCAATAGCGCCTTTGTTAGCTTTTCGTATAAGAGGCAAGCAATACTTAGTTAATAAAAAAGTCGCATTCACATTCACTTGCATCACTCGATACCAAGTTTCCTCATCAAAGTGCTCAATAGGGCTTAGCAAGCCTAAATCACTAGCATTAAGTAACAAACCATCTAACTGGCCAAATTCTGCCGCTATCACGTCAGCAACTTGCGAATATTGTTCTGGTGAAGAGTTTTGAAGGTTAAGCGGTACTAATGCCGGTTGCGGATAGCCAAGCGATTCTATTTCATCATAAACAGCTTCGAGCTTTTTAGTGTTTCTGCCTGAAAGAATAACCGTTGCACCATATTCTGCATAGGTTAATGCAGCCTGTTTGCCAATACCATCAGTGGCGCCAGTCACTAAAATAACTTTATTCGCAAGAAACTGGTCTTCTGCCGTATAATTCTTCATAGAATCCTTGAGTGGAATTTAGTAAAGAGGTATTTTACTTAAATGGTAGCTCAGTAACAAGATAAGAGCCCGCCCAAGCATAAAATACAAAAGGTACAGCAATGGCAAAGCGCATAGCACTGGTGGAAGACGAACCATTATTACAACAAAACTACAGTTTGGCTTTAAAAAAATCCGGCTATGAGGTCATGGTTTATGGTGATAAAGCGTCGGCCTTAACCAGCTTTAAAAATCGATTACCAGATCTGGTCTTGTTAGACATTGGTTTAGGTGATGAGCCAGAAGCTGGATTTGAAGTTTGTCGTAAGTTAAGAACCCAATCAACTCAATTGCCTATTATATTTTTAACAGCACTGGATAGTGATTTTGACATCATCTCAGGATTACGTTTGGGTGCTGATGATTACTTAACGAAAGATATCAGTATTCCGCATTTGCTTGCCAGAATTTCTGCGCTATTTCGCCGTATGGAACTTCTTACACAAACAGAGCAGGTTGAAGAGACAATTAAAGCGGGTGATTTAACTATTGATAACGAGCGCTTAGCTGTTAAGTGGCAGCAACAACTGGTTGATTTAACTGTCACTGAGTTTTGGATTGTTTGTGCTTTAGCACAAAAACCTGGTCATGTTAAAAGTCGCGAACAATTGATGCAAGCAGTCAAAGCGGTAGTTGATGACAGTACCATTACTTCCCATATAAAGCGGATCCGGCAAAAATTCCAAACTATTGATGCAGAATTTGATCATATCGATACTGTCTATGGTATGGGGTATCGCTGGAATTTGCGTGCATGAAATTAGCGATCAGCTGGAAAGTTTTCTTCTTACTGTTGCTGTTATTGTTAATACCTGTTGCTAACTGGTATGCGCTTAACATTTATCAACAACAAATTGAGATAAGCAACACCGAAACAAACAAACAGTTGCTCAATAGTTATCATGGATTATTGTTAAAGCTAATTCAGGAAGATAGTAACTTTGCAGAACAAATGTCACTGCAAAAAAATGCCAAGCAAGTAGTCGTGGCTAAAAGAGAAGGGCCAATATTAGTCGATGGTTTTGCTGATGAATGGTTTCCTTATCAAGATAATTTATTGCAGACACGTAATGATACTAATCCTTCACAAATGCGCTTGATAGAAGATCAGCAGTTTGTGTATGGCTTGATTGAAGTTCAAGATAATCATGTGATTTATCTCAATAATCAAAACCAGGGGCAGTCTTCGGATACGTTGAGACTCGACTTGGGGTATGGCTATTGGTTATTACAGGCTGTCGCTCCAGGAAGAATGAATGTACAAAGAGAGTTTGGCAGCGGCTTAAAACCCATTAACTCTATTGTTGCTGTCTGGCAAGAAACTAAAAATGGTTATGTGGTTGAATTTAGAGCACCTAAGCTATTGGTTGGGGATAAACTTAATGCTGTTTTATACGATGTCGATAACCAAGAGCTTTCAAATTATAACGATAAATACCAAGGAGTTTTTACCTTTACTAATTTCTCTTATTTACCTTTGGCACGTGAAAAAAATAATGCTTGGTTATTAGCTAACGAACTAAATCAAAAGCGACTAACCATTACCAATCAAACTGGTCAGGTTATTTATCAAGTAGGCGACTTGTTTCCAATCAATGCAGCAACTATGCCAACAAATGATCGCTATCGTTCAGTTAAAAAGATTGATGATGCTTTCACTCGATCTATTTATCAAAACGGTTCTCATTCAGAGGATTTTAATCAAGGAAGCATCGATTTTTATGCTCGGGCGGGTAAGTTTTTTCAAATCAATGGCGAGCAATCAGGCTTGGTGATACTTGAGTCATCCTTGTTAGAAGAAAAGCGGCTACTTGGAACTATCAAATGGTGGCTGTGGGCTTTTTCTGTACTTATTTGGTTATTGATTTTAAGCATGGTGATCAGTCAAATTTCCAAATATAGAAAAAGAATTGCTGTTCTCAATGATCTGACAGAACAAGCTAATGAAGCGGATGCAGATGCGGTGGATTTTTCTAATATTGAAATAGATGGTCATGATGAAATAAGTCAACTGTATGAAAACATGGCTTACTATAATCAAAGGCTCGAGCAACGTCGCGGGCACCAACAAAAACTCCTAGCTCGCCTTAACCATGAGTTGAGAACGCCTTTGGCCATCATAGGTTCTTCGATTGATAATTTGGCTCTGTCTGACCTTGATGAAGGAGATCAGCAACTAATTGATAACGCTAGAACTGGTTTAGAGCGTTTAAGTTTAAGTTTTAGTCGTTTAAGTGAGGCCAACCGATTAGAAGACTCGATTGATAAGGTAGAGCTTGAATGGTTTGTGCTGGGTCAGTTGTTAGAGTCTCTAGTTACCTCTTATGGTCATGCTTGGCCAGATATTAGCTTTAATCTTAATCTTGATGATGTTGATGTGAAAGTACGGGGTACGGAAGATTTGTTTGCTCAAATGCTAGATAAAATCATCTCTAATGCGGTAGATTTTTGTGATGACAGAAAAACCATTATTATTTCTTTGGAGCTGAATAAAAGCAGTTTGCAGTTATCGGTATTTAATTATGGTCCTATGATAGAACAAGATAAATTACAAACGGTCTTCAACTTAATGGAGTCTCACCGGAAAAAAGATAACGCAATTCCATCCAGCGGGAAAACCAGTAATTTAGGCCTTGGACTTTACTTGGCAAGACTCATCGCTCGTCGACATAAGGCAAAAATATTTGCTACGAATTCAGAAAATAACGATGGTGTAAGTTTTAATTTGCTATGGGCTAAGAAAAATTTTCGCTTACAATAACAGAAAAACGAATTACGACTTAAACAGGTCTAATAATTCTTTACTAGAATTGAGCACTAAATCTGCATTCCAATCAGCAACTTTATCATCAGCAGTAATATAACCATATTCAACCGCAACAGAGTATTGGCCAGCTGAATTGGCTGCTTGGATATCTCTTTGAGCGTCACCAACATAGATACATTCATTTGAGCTAAGTTTGGCAAGCTTGCAAGCTAAAAAGAGTGGTGTAGGGCTTGGTTTACTCGGCTTCACAGTATCGCCACAGACTACTGCGGCGGCTCTTTTCAATAAGCCTAAATGCTCTAATAAAGGTAAGGCTAAAAATTCAGGCTTGTTAGTTACAACACCCCATTTAATACCGTTAGCATCGAACTGGTTAAGTAGATCGTTTAAATGCGGAAAGAGTTGGCTTTTGATGGCTAAATTATCAGAGTAAACATTTAGATATTCCAGACGGTATTCTTCAAACTCTTGATGTTCAGGAGTAACGCCAAAGCCTAACTTAATAAGTGCAGCAGCGCCATGAGAAACCCAAGGTCTAATAACTGAGTAATCCAATGGGTTTTTATTATGGCGTTCTAATTGCAAATTGAGTGCCAACGCCATATCAGGAGCGGTATCAACTAGCGTTCCGTCGAGATCAAAAAAGACCCCTTTAACTTGATGCTTAAACATATACTTGGGACTATTCAGGCAGACAATGGACGATATAATTAACATCCACATTATCGCCCAACCAATATTTTTTGGTGATAGGGTTATAGTGCATTCCAATCATATTCTTAAAGCTTAAACCATTAGGTCTTGCCCAAGACTCTAGCTCTGAAGGGCGGATAAACTTTTTGAAATCATGAGTGCCTTTGGGCAGCATATTTAAAATATATTCCGCACCGACAATCGCAAATAAAAAACTTTTTGGGTTGCGATTAATGGTTGAAAAGAAGACATGGCCATCAGGTTTAACCAATTTATGACAAGCTTTGATAATAGACTCAGGATCTGGCACATGTTCAAGCATTTCTAAACAAGTGACTACATCAAATTGCCCGGCATGTTTTTCTGCAAACTCTTCAGCGGTAGACTTTTGATAATCTACCGACAATTTTGATTCTAGTAGATGCAATTTAGCAACTTCTAGAGGCATCTCTCCCATATCGATACCTATGACCTCAGCGTCTTCCTTAGCCATTGATTCTGTCAAGATTCCGCCACCACAACCAATATCTAAAACTTTCTTCCCGGCTAAACCATTGGCATGGTCAAGAATGAAGTTAAGACGTAAAGGGTTGATATCATGCAATGGTTTGAAATCACCTTCTTTATCCCACCAGCGAGAAGCCATTTGTTCAAATTTTGAGATTTCGTGTTGGTCGACGTTTTGACTCATGAGGTTGCCATAAATTTAATTAAGCCATTTGCTTAGGGTTTTAGTTAAATACTGCTCATCAATATCGGTTAGCTGATATGCCTTCACTTTAGCAATACCGTTAACCCACAAATGACTGATTCTAGATTGTTCGGCAGTATAAACTATTTGAGTAAAAGGATCATAATCATTAGTGTATTGATTGGCATGTTCAAATGCTGTGATATTAGCTTTAGCACCTATGCTCATAGCACCTGATGTTAATGGTGTATCAAGATTGTTGCTGTGTACAGCAAAGCCCAAAAGTGCCTTAGCATCGAAAAGCTGAGCGTTTTGTGACTCTAGCTTGGTTAGCCATGCCAACAGCTGTAATTCTTTTAATGGGTTTAAATTTGATGATAGATAATTGTTTGTGCCGATATATAGGTTGGCATTAGTGCTATGCAAGAAGTCGACAGGCGATAATGCATTGGCATGAATTAACTGCGCGCAAGGGCAAACAATAGATTTAACTTTATTTTTTGATAAGAAAGATACTTCCTGTCTGGACAAGCCAAATACATCAATTAGATGTAAATCGGGTGACAATAAATGGTGTTCTTTTAGCAGTTTAAAGCGGGCCTTACTGCTTTTAAAACTTTTATGTGAGCGATGGAACGAAGGGTTTAATGAGATTAAAAGTTTTATCATTAACTCATTGTATAAACCGCTAAAACTATTCAACTGGTCTTTAGTTAATAGTTCTGGGTTGGATAACGATAAACCTAATTCAATATTTTGACGATGCTTGGTTTCATCCCGTAGTTTTAAAAACTCGGTTAGCTGATGTTGGAAGGTTTGACGGTCATCGCTAACGTCAATGGAATAATAAATTAGAGCTTCTACAGAGTGTTTATTCGCTACCTCCATTGCTTGTTTAGGGTATGAATATTGGCTACTAAATTGAGCACAACCCGCGCGAAACAAATCGGCAAGTCCTAATTCTGAACTGATGCTAGCGAGCTCTGGACTAAGGTGCTTAGTTTCTAATGGCTGGATTTTATTTTGAATTCGTAAATTTAAGGGCAAGTCGCTGCCAATATGATGAAACGCTTTAAAGCCTATAGAGCAATAATGGTTATTAAAACTCGGCAACAAAGTATGCTGGCCAAGTTCAACTACTGTTTTCGCTTGGTATTTTGACGCCACTTGATCGGACGACAAGATATCGACAATAGTTCCATCATTAATCAAAACAGAATGATTGAATAGAAGCTCCTTTTGATTTGGATCAAAAGGCATAACTGTCTTAGCATTTATCTGTAAGTCTACGATTTGCTGTTGGCTATCTATAGCATTCAAAATGTATTGCAATTAAGAGTGATCTGTGGCCAATATTTATACACCAAACTGCCTTCTGAGGCTAGCTCAATCCTCAGTAAAACAATGACTTACTAAACAGCAAAAATAGTGATTAAAGGTCGCCCAAAAAGCCCAAATATGCTAGAATTTTATGCTTATTTTGAGTGCTGACAGTCGCTCAAAAAACAATCAAATATAGACAAAAATAAAACACTATAACTTATTGAAAATAAAAGGTTTTTACTATGGGTGAAGTCGCCAAAGAAATACTTCCAATTAATATCGAAGATGAGCTCAAAAATTCCTACTTAGATTATGCTATGAGCGTTATCGTTGGGCGTGCTTTACCTGACGTTCGCGATGGCCTAAAACCCGTGCATAGAAGGGTATTGTATGCCATGGAAGTATTGGGTAATGATTACAACAAAGCTTACAAGAAATCAGCCCGTGTAGTTGGTGATGTTATCGGTAAATACCACCCGCATGGCGATACCGCGGTTTACGATACTATCGTTCGTATGGCTCAGCCATTCTCATTACGTTATATGTTAGTGGATGGTCAAGGTAACTTTGGTTCGGTTGATGGCGATTCACCTGCAGCGATGCGTTATACGGAAGTCCGTATGGATAAAATGGCACATCAATTGCTAGCTGATTTGGATAAAGAAACGGTCGACTTTGAAGAAAACTATGATGGCTCTGAGTCTGAACCAACGGTTTTACCAACCCGTATCCCTAATTTATTAGTAAATGGCTCATCAGGTATCGCTGTAGGTATGGCGACCAATATTCCGCCACATAATATCAACGAAGTGATCGAAGGCTGTCTGGCTATTATTGATAATCCTGATATTACTATCCCTGAATTAATGGAGTTTATTAAGGGCCCAGATTTCCCAACCGCTGCAATTATTAACGGCCGTGCTGGAATTGTTGATGCTTATCACACTGGCCGCGGTAAGATTTATTTGCGCGCCCGTAATCATATTGAAACTGATCCTAAAAATGGTAAAGACTCGATTGTCGTTACCGAACTTCCTTATCAAGTTAATAAAGCTCGCTTATTAGAAAAAATTGCTGAGCTGGTTAAGGATAAAAAACTCGAAGGTATTACGGGTTTACGAGATGAGTCTGATAAAGACGGTATGCGCATGGTGATTGAATTGCGCAAAGGCGAAGTACCTGAGGTGATTCTCAATAATCTTTATGCTCAATCGCAAATGCAAAATGTGTTCGGTATCAATATGGTTGCGCTGGATAATGGTCAGCCACGTTTATTTAATTTGAAAGAAGCATTAGATGCTTTTGTGACTCATCGCCGCGAAGTGGTTACGCGTCGTACTATCTTTGAATTACGTAAAGCACGCGAAAAAGCTCACGTACTCGAAGGCCTTGCGATTGCCTTAGCCAATATTGATGAAATAATTGAGCTGATCAAGCAATCGCCAACACCAAAAGAAGCAAAAGCTGAATTAATTGCTCGTAGTTGGAAACCTGGTCAGGTTTCTGAAATGTTAGCAAGAGCTGGCACCGAAGCTTGCCGTCCAGAAGATTTAGGCGCTGAATTTGGCTTCCATGATGATGTTTATAATCTATCGGAAGCGCAAGCACAGGCAATTCTAGAGTTGCGTTTACACAAGTTAACAGGCCTAGAGCATGATAAAATTTTAGGCGAATACAAAGATTTATTAGGTTTGATCGAAGAATTACTTCATATCCTATTAAACACGGATCGTTTGTTAGAAGTTATTCGCGAAGAGTTGAACCAAGTAAAAGAAGAGTTTGGTGATGAACGTCGCTCTGAAATTTTAGAAAGTAAATTAGATTTAACCATTGCCGATTTAATTACCGAAGAAGATGTAGTGGTTACTTTATCTCACGAAGGTTACGTTAAGTATCAGGCTTTATCTGAATATAAAGCACAACGTCGTGGTGGTCGCGGTAAGTCGGCGACAAAGATGAAAGAAGAAGACTTTATTGAAAAGTTACTAGTTGCATCGACCCATGACACCATTTTATGCTTCTCTTCGCGCGGTAAAGTTTATTGGCTAAAAGTCTTTGAACTACCGAACGCTGGTCGCGGATCGCGCGGTAAGCCAGTGGTTAATGTTTTACCATTGGAAGAGGGTGAAAAAATTAGCGCTATTTTACCCATTCGAGAGTACAAAGAAGACGAATATGTCTTTATGGCAACGGCTAACGGAACTGTGAAGAAAACCTCTTTAGAGCAATTCTCACGTCCTAGAGCGAACGGTATTATTGCTTTAACCATTATGGATGATGATGAATTGATTGGTGTTGCTAAAACCGATGGTTCAAATCATGTCATGATGTTTAGCGATGCTGGTAAAGTTATCCGCTTCGATGAGGCCAATGTTAGAGCAATGGGGCGTACCGCAAAAGGCGTTCGCGGTATTCGCTTGCCAGAAGGTGCTAAAGTGATTGCGATGGTAGTAGCAGAAGAAAATGGCTCTATTTTAACAGCCACTGAAAATGGTTACGGTAAACGTACTGCTATGGAAGATCATCCTTTACGTGGGCGCGGTGGTCAGGGCGTGATTTCGATTCAAATGAGCGAACGTAATGGTGGTGTAGTCAGTGCTGTGCCTGTAATCGATGGTGATGAGGTGATGCTAATTAGTAAAGGCGGAACCTTAATTCGAACGGGTGTTGATGATATTCGGGTTATGGGCCGAAATACTCAAGGCGTTCGATTAATTAAGTTAGATGATAAAGAAACTCTAGTAGGACTGCAGCGTATCGTTGAATTAGAAGATGATGAAGAGTTAGATGGTGAATCGTCTGAAACTGCTAGCGAAGCTGTTGATAATAATGAGTCTAACGAATCAGAAGAATAAATGATGGACAAAGGCGATCGAGCTTATAATTTTTCTGCGGGTCCTGCTGCAATACCAACCGCAGTTTTAGAAAAAGCTCAAACAGAGTTTCTGAATTGGAATTCACAAGGCTGTTCAGTAATGGAGTTTGGTCATCGAACACCTGAATTTCAAGAGTTGATTGATAAAACGGAAAACGACTTTAGAGAGTTACTCAAGATCCCTGAGCAATACAAAGTGCTCTTTATGCATGGAAGTGCTTCTCATCAATTTTCTATGGTACCAATGAACTTTCTGGCACCTAATGATTCAGCTAATTATTTAGAGCAAGCACATTGGTCGAAAAAAGCGATAAAAGAAGCTAAGCGTTTTGCTAAAATTCATGTGCAGCAGGCTTTTGAAGAAACCGATGCTGGCTTATCTATTGTCCCTGAGTCTCAATGGAGGCTGGATGAAAAGGCTAAATATTTGCACTTTACCTCTAATGAAACCATTGTAGGGGTTCAATTCCAGCAAGAGCCAGCAGCGTTTAACGGACACTTAGTTTGTGATATGTGTTCTGACATATTATCCCGTCCAGTTGATATTGAAAAATACGCACTTATCTATGCTGGCGCTCAGAAAAATATTGGTCCCTCAGGCATGACTATGGTTATTGTGCGTGAAGATCTATTTGAACAAATGCAAACTGAAAGGGTACCTACCTTATTCCAATATCCTTTAATGGCTGAGCATGGCTCTTTATATAATACTCCTCCAAGTTATGGGATCTATTTAGCCAGTTTAGTATTTGAATGGTTAAAGGATCTTGGTGGCATTGCAGCGGTAGAAAAACTCAATATAGAAAAATCTAAGTTATTGTATAGTTATATTGATCAATCTGATTTTTACCATTCACCTGTGGCAGTTAATAGTCGTTCAGTCATGAATGTGGCTTTTACTTTGGCAGATCCAAAGCTTGATCAATTGTTCTTATCGCAAGCGCAGCAACAAGGTTTATTAGCACTAAAGGGACACCGTGATTTCGGCGGAATGCGCGCTAGCATTTACAACGCAATGTCTATCGAAGGTATTAAAGCTTTGATAGATTTCATGAAAAAATTTGAGCAAAAAAGCTAAAGGTTATTATGACTGGATTGGTTCACTCTTTTATCAATAATGGGGTTATGCACTTAGAGCTTAATCGAATGGATAAAAAAAATTCATTAAACTCTGAAATGTATCAGGCAATGACCGAGTCGATAATTGCCGCAGAAAATGACTCAGATGTTAGGGTTATTTTATTCAAAGGTGGCTTTGGTTGTTTTTGTGCAGGTAATGATATTCAGGACTTTTTGGATGAAGAAGTCATAGCGCCAGGTAGTCCTATTGCGACTTTTTTACATCTTTTAGTGGATATTGAAAAACCAATGATTGCCGCTGTTTCAGGCCCAGCGATTGGAATTGGTACCACTTTATTGCTGCATTGTGATTTGGTTTACGCAACTGATAAGGCTATTTTTAGCTTACCCTTTGTCAATCTAGGCGTCTGTGCTGAAGCTGGTTCTAGCTACTTGTTAGCACAACAAATTGGCCATGTTAGAGCATCAGAGTTATTAATGTTTGGTGAAAATTTCGATGCTAAGACAGCAAAAGACTATGGCTTGATTAATCAAGTTATTGGAGAAAACGATTATTGGGATCTGGCTATTGAGAAAGCGGAAAAATTAGCTTCTAAACCTTATGATTCTTTGCTAACCACTAAGGCTTTAATGAAAACTGAGCGTGCAACATTACACGCGGTTATTGACCAGGAAATTGCAGAGTTCTCTAGGTTATTAAAAACAGAAGAAGCAAAAACTATTTTCAGTAAGTTTCTTAAGCGTTAATCATTCATCAGTTAAACCACTAAATAGTAATGGTGTTTCAATAAATTTGGCTACTAGCTAGCTAGTAGCCAGTAAATGATTGTAGAAACAATCAAAACTCCAGCTAAGTTCAATATAAAACCATTTCGAACCATCTGCTCAACATTAATCCTTTCGGTAGAGAATATAACGGCATTAGGTCCTGTAGCCACTGGTAGCATAAAGGCACAGCTGGCACTTATAGCGGCAGGTACCATGAATATCGCGGGGTCTATACCGGTGTGATCACCAACGGATGCAAGTATTGGCATCAGTAGTGCGGTGGTAGCGGTGTTACTGGTTAATTCGGTTAAGAAAGTGACTAGCAAACAGATTAAAATCAAGGTTAAGAAAATGGGCATTTCTTTAACAAAAGATAAAGATGAGCCTATTGAACTACTGAGCCCTGACTGTTTAAATGCCGCAGCGATAGTTAAACCACCAGCAAATAGCAATAAAACTCCCCATGGAATTTTGTTGGCACTGTGCCAATCGAGTAGTCTTTCTTTTTTACCTTGCTGATCAACTTTGCCATTTGGGATTAAGAACATGGCGACTACAGCAAATAAGGCGACAGAAGCATCATTAACCTTGTCCATTTCTAGTAAACCGCTCCAGCCGCCAAAAGGGGCTTTACGAAAGATCCAAAGCATTGCGGTAATGATGAAAACGATTAATGTTCTTTTTTCTTCAGCGCGCCATGAGCCTAAATTAGGTAATTGAAAATTACAGTCTTGTTCAAGCTTTCGAGTTAACCAAAGCCACATAACTGGGATCATTAAAACCACAACAGGTAAAGCCCAGCTCATCCAGTCGAAAAAAGAAAGGTGCTTACCAGTAGCATCACTATAAACACTCATAAAAAGCGTGTTAGGAGGTGTACCGATTGGGGTTCCCATACCACCAACACTGGCCGCATAACCTAGGCCCAGAATTAGTGCTACAGAAAAATTTTCCGAGCTGGCTGAATTATTAATATGGACACTCTGAATAATAGCGATAGCTACCGGAACTAACATTAAAGTCGTGGCTGTATTGGATATCCACATACTTAAACCCGCGCTTGCAAGCATAAAACCAAGCACCACTCGTCGTTGAGAAATTGGTTTGACACTTGAGTTGCTGCCACCACTCACAAGTCGAATCATTCCTAGTGCTAAACGTTTATGGGTTCCACTTTTCTCAAGAGTTACCGATAAAATAAATCCGCCCAGTAACAATAATATCAACCAATGGCCATATGCAGATGCCACTTGCTGGCTATTAAGGACACCAAAAGTTGGAAAAGCAGCCATTGGGATTAAAGAAGTGGCGGGAATAGGAATCGGCTCAAAAATCCACCAAACTGCGCAAAGACTAGTCACGGAAGCAGTAGCAATCATTGCCCAGTCGAAGCTATAATAGTACATGATGACGGCAATGCTTAATGCAATTAAAGGCCCTAGTGGTAACGAGAGTTTTTGTAATGATGAACTCATAAATTAGCTTTGTTTGTTTTAGTTTTTTTAGTCATCGTTATCATAAGGTTGAGGCTTGACGCCTTTAGGCACTTTAAATTTATTGGCTGATTTCTTTAGTGCCCAAATACCTGAAAATAAAATCGCAAAAATAATAAACGTCACACCGATGGCTTGCCACATAAAGTCTCCTTAGAAATTAACCTTTAATGATACTTGAGTGAGTAATACGTCTAACGTATTTTTCAACTAAAGCATTAAGTTTGCCTAAAATGATCTCTTTACCACCAATCTCTGAGTTTTCAATAAGCTCTTGGAGCAAATCTACTGGAAACTCTTCTAGAGCTGGCGTAGCAATCGGAGCATAACTGATATGCCAAGGCTCACAGGCAATACCGCCTAGATCTTCAACATAAGGCTTGAAAAACTCATACTGTACTAAGTTTTCCTCTAGCCAATTATGCAGATTGCCACAAGGCCCTTGCGCTTCAAACTCAGTTTCCAATAATTCAGGTTCATAACCCTTATCAATAGCGCTGGCATCAAACACGTCGAAATCCGTGCCCCAATGATGGCGACTAGTACCCGGAATTGCTGAATAATTCAATATAGCATTGACACGATCTTTTATTGCGAGCTCTTGAGAGTTGACCGTTCTACCATCGCGTAGGTTTAACACCGCATCCTGATAAAATTTATTATTCCAAATTGCAACTTGTTGATCAAAAGAGCGATAACTGCTGACCACTCTTAAAGGGATTCCGTCATTTTCAGATTGACGAATAAGTTTTGCCAAAGGAACTAAGGCTTCATGATGGCATTGGAATTTTTGCCCCAACAGTTCGATATTGTCTTCAATCGTCAGTAAATGAGATTGATCGAGTCCTAAGAGCTGCTGCGGTGTCATTAAACTAGTCTGTATCACTGAGTAACTGCTTTAAAACTAAATAGTAAATTTCAGCAAGTTTATCGAGGTCGGTTATTTTGACGCTTTCATTCACTTGATGAATGGTTTTATTGATGGGGCCAATTTCAACTATTTCAGCGCCAGTTTTAGCGATAAAGCGACCATCAGATGTGCCACCAGTAGTTAATGCTTGTGTTTCTATTTGGCAAACTTGCTTAATGGCTTTCTTGGATGCTTGTAGCAATAACCCCTTTGCTGTTAAAAAAGGCTCACCATTAAGCTTCCAACTCAGTTCATAATCAAGTTGCTGTTGATTTAAAATAGTTTCAACTTCGGCTTTGAGTTTATGATGATCAGTTTCTGTTGAGTATCTAAAATTAAACTCGCAATAGAGTTCGCCTGGTATCACGTTAGTAGCGGTGCCAGCTTGAATGATCGCTATCTGAAAACTGGTGGCAGGGAAAAACTCATTGCCATTATCCCATTCAGTATTCGCTAAAGCATCCAGTGCCTTAAATGATTTATGAATGGCGTTATCGGCTAAGTGTGGATATGCAACATGACCTTGTTGTCCTTTAATCGTTAAAAAACCAGTAAAAGAACCGCGTCGTCCATTTTTAATGACATCGCCTAATTGCTCAGAGCTTGATGGCTCGCCAACGATACAGTAATCAATCGGCTGTTTTTGCTTTTGCAACTCTTCAACCACTTTTACAGTGCCATTGATAAAAGGGCCTTCTTCATCACTGGTAATTAAAAAACCTATAGAGCCTTTATGTTGAGGATAATCTTGCACAAAGTTTTTGCTGGCAACTAGCATGGCGGCTAGGCTTGATTTCATATCGGCAGCGCCGCGACCATAAAGATAGCCATCTTTTTCCGCGGCGTGAAACGGATCGGTATCCCATTGCTCTAAAGGACCAGCAGGTACCACATCGGTATGTCCGGCAAATACTACAACTGGCTCGCTGCTAGTAGCTGACTTTAGGCTCCAAAAGTTTTTGGTATCTTCGAAGTTCATCAGCTGATGTTTGAAACCAAGATCCGTAAGATAATTCATCATAAACTCTTGGCAACCTGCGTCTTCCGGCGTTACCGACTGACGGTTGATAAGGTCTTTAGTAATGCTTAGAACTTCAGATTCTGACATTAGGCAAATATCTCTTGATATTGCTCGGGTTTAAAACCTAGAAATACTTCTTTGCCTTTAACTAATACCGGTCGTTTTATAAGGGTAACTTTATCAAGCATTAATGATAAGGCTGTCTCGCGGTCAATAGTGTCTTTAACGCTTTGCTCCAGTGGCTTCCAAGCAGTGGAGCGCTTGTTGAGGAATGCCTCCCAACCGATCGCTTTATCCCAAGACTCTATTTCTGCTTTAGCTAAAGGGTTTTTGCGATAATCGATGAATTCATGCTTAATGTCTTGCGCTTCTAGCCATTTCACCGCTTTTCTAACGGTATCGCAATTGGGTATGCCGTAAATTTTTATCATCAGATTATCCTAGTCCATTCTCAACAAGTCATTAATAGAAGTTTTTGAGCGGGTTTTTGCATCCACTTGTTTAACAATAACAGCGCAATTCAAATTATATTTTCCATTATCCGACGGTAATGAGCCAGGCACTACTACAGAACCTGCAGGTACTCGGCCATAAGTCACTTCATCGGTTAAACGATTATAGATTTTAGTACTTTGTCCGATAAACACACCCATGGATAAAACTGCGCCTTCTTCTACGATAACGCCTTCAACGACTTCCGAGCGAGCGCCTATAAAGCAGTTATCTTCAATAATCGTAGGGCCAGCTTGTAATGGCTCTAATACGCCGCCAATACCGGCGCCACCGGACAAGTGAACGTTTTTACCAATTTGGGCGCAAGAACCTACGGTTGCCCAAGTATCGACCATAGTGCCTTCGTCAATATAAGCACCGATATTAGTGTAGCTGGGCATTAATACTACGTTTTTAGCGATATAAGAACCGTGACGTGCTATTGCATGAGGTACTACGCGAGTACCTCCTTGACGAAATTCTTCTTCGGTCATGTTTTGATACTTCATTGGAACCTTGTCGTAGAATTGAGCCAGTTGGGTGTTAATCACTTTGTTTTCGTTGATGCTAAATGATAATAGCACTGCTTTTTTTAGCCATTGATGAACAGTCCAACCGCCATCAATTTTTTCAGCTACTCTAGCCTTTCCTGAATCCAATAACTTTAATACCGAAGCTACTGCGTCAATGCTATCAGGTGTTTTTAATAAATTTCTATCATCAAATGTGGCATTTATAATTTGTTCTAATTGAGTTGTCATAATACGACCTTTAGGATTCTATATAGCGAATAATAAGTTGTTCTAGCTTTTGTTCTTGTTCTGGATTTAGTGGTGATAGGTCCAGATTACTAATAATAAAAGTATCTTCTACTTTTTCACCAAGTGTCACAATTTTAGCCGAATGGATCTTAAGATTACAATCTTTAAATGCTTGAGCAATATTAACTAATAAAGCAGGTCTATCTAGTGCGGTGAGCTCTAAAATAGTCAATTTGTTAGCTTTATCAAAACCGAACTCAACTTTAGTCGGGACATTGAAGTGCTTATAACGACTAGGAATAGAACGAGCTACTTTGGCAAACGCTTTATTGGGCTGTTCTAGAGCTGTAACTAGCTTGGACTCAATTTCTTTTAGACGGCTATTATTGGATAGCGGCTGACCTGCACTATCTAGCACGATAAAGGTGTCTAAACAGTATCCTTTAGGTGAAGTGAAAAGGGTTGCTGCTTGAATGTTCATTTGATTTTGACTGAGTACCGAAACGATTGTCGCAAAAAGGTTCGGCTGATCATTAATAGCAATAAAAACTTCAGTACCAGCTTTCGAGCGATGATTTTTAATGGCTACATAAGGTTGCTCGCTAGAATAAGCTAGCCGGTTTAATAATTGCTCTAATTGCCAGATAATTTGTTCTGGGTGATAGCGCAACAAATATTCATCGCCTAACGCATTTAATAATTTTTGCAGCGCTTGTTCACTTGCACCTTTGTGGAGAGACTGAGCAATGACTTGTTGGCGGGCATCTTGCAGCATTTCTTGCTGATTAGCTCGTGGTGATGATTGCCTTAAATAGTAAGAGGTCGCTAAGAATAATTCTTTTAATAATGATGCTTTCCACGAATTCCACAAAGTAGGGTTGGTAGCGCGAATATCTGAAACAGTGAGCACATAAAGTAATTCCAGATGCTGGTGGCTGGGCAGCCGTTTTGCAAAAGTTTCAATTACATCTGGGTCACTAATATCTTTGCGCTGAGCAATTAACGACATGACCAAATGGTTTTTAACAAGCCAAGAAACTAGCTCTGCCTGCTGAGTTGTTAACCCTAATTTGATGCAATATTCATAAGCATCGACAGCACCTAACTCTGAATGGTCGCCACCTCGACCTTTACCAATGTCGTGAAATATTGCAGCTAAGTAAATGGGGCTTGGATCATTTAACTCCTGCATAATTTGGCTGCAAATCGGGAATTCCTCTTGGCAATCAGGTTTGTTGTAACGAATGATATGCCTTAATAAAAATAAGGTATGCTCATCTACTGTATAGGCATGAAACAAATCAAACTGCATTTGGCCCTCTATCTGCGCAAACTCTCTAATTAGAGCCCCTAGAATGTTGGTCCGTTTCATAAGAGCAAAGCCACGACTGGTGACTTGTTTGGTAGACAAAAACTTAAGCCAAGCATCCTTATTTTTTTGAGATAATAAATAATCCTTATTGATAATTTGTTGGCTTGAGCGAATTAGTCGCAAAGTTTTAGCTTGAATTTGTTTTATTTTAGGCGCTTCGGCCAAATAGTTGAAAATGGTAATTAGCGCTTCAGGTTTTTCCTTAAAAAGCTCTTCGTTTTTAGTGCCAATACGATTGTTTTCAATATAAAAATCTTCATCTAAGTAATGCTGAGCTTCTAGCCTTTGTTCTAATAAATAATCCTGTTCGAATATTTGGATAAAAAGCTCAGCTAAATTTCTTATCGCCATGACCGAGCGATAATAGCGCTGCATTAAGTATTCAACAGCTAACTTTTTTTTGTCATCTTCATATCCAAGCCAAAGTGCAACTTGTTTTTGATGTTCAAAAGAAAGTCTATCTTCTCGTTTACCGGCTATCGCATGTAAGGCAAAGCGTACTTTGCGCAAAAACTGCTGATGGCTAATAAGGGTTTTATATTCTCGGCGGGTAAAGATTTGCTGGGAGATTAAGTCATGCAAGCTTTTAGAATTAAATTGTCTGAGTGCTATCCATTGAATCACCTGAATATCACGCAAACCACCTGGATTGGATTTGATGTTTGGCTCTAGATTGTAAGAGCTGTCTTCAAATTTTTTATGACGCAGTCGATGTTCTTTTACTTTTGCTTTATAAAAAACTTTTGAGGGCCAGAAATCTATATCTTGTAAAAGCAGCTGTAGTTCGTCAAAAGCATCTTTTTGACCACAAAGATAGCGTGATTCCATTAGACTTGTGGCAATTGTTAGGTCATCCTCTGCTAACTGATTGCAATCTGATATTCCTCTAACGCTATGGCCAACTTCAAGGCCAATGTCCCATAGAAAGGCAATCCAAGCTTCTAGTTTCTTGGTACAAGAATCTTCATTGACTAATATTAAAATATCAATATCAGAGTAGGGTTGAAGTTCCTGTCGGCCATAACCGCCAACAGCAATTAAGCTGCAACCTTCGCTGACGCTATACTGTTGCCAACTCTGAATTAAAATATTATCAATTAGAGCGCTTCTTGCTTTGAGTAATTGGTTGACGCTAATGCCTTTTTGAAATTGCTCTATAAGGGCTTGCAGACCTACTTTTAAGTGTTTTTTATATATGACTAGCTGCTCTGAAGAATCATAAAAGGGTTTATTGACTTCAGAGCTTTTTGGGAGGTAATTGTATTTGTCTGATGCTGCCACTGGGTCTTAGAAGTGTTCTTCTTGGCGCTTGGTTAATACTTCTACACCTGTTTTTGTACAAAGGAGAGTATGTTCCCATTGAGCTGACAGTGAACGGTCTTTGGTATTCACAGTCCAGCCATCTTTACGATTTAATTTGACATTTCTTTTTCCGAAATTCACCATCGGCTCGATAGTGAAGGTCATGCCAGCTTGCAATTCAACACCTGTGCCAGGTCTGCCGTAATGAGTAACTTGCGGTTCTTCATGGAAAACTTCGCCAATACCATGACCGCAATATTCTCTCACTACCGAGTAACCATGCTTTTCTACATATTTTTGCAATGCATAACCAATATCGCCTAAGCGAGCGCCAGGTTTTACCATGTCAATGGCAAGATACAATGATTCTTGAGTTACTTGAATTAGCTTCTTGGCTTGGTTGGTTGCTTCGCCGACCACAAACATTTTACTCGTATCGCCATGAAAGCCATTTTTAATAACGGTGACATCAAGATTCAAAATATCGCCGTTCTTTAGCGGTTTCTTATTTGGAATACCGTGACAAACCACATCATTAACAGAGGTACAGATAGATTTAGGGAAACCCTCAGGGTGAAATGAATGAGTAGGAGTTCCTTGCTCACTTAACTCCATCGGGTAAGGCTGACCTCCATAGTTTAAAGTGGCTGGGTAACCACCTTGCACTTTAACGATATGCTCGTGACAAATTCGATCGAGCTCTTCTGTAGTAACGCCTTTGACGATATGCTCACCGATCATTTCAAGGACTTCAGCAGCTAAGCGACCAGCTACACGCATGCCTTCAATTTGCTCGGGAGTTTTAAGTTTTATACCCATATTAGTTTAATGGTGTTGTTTCGATGGTTAAAAATTGCGGTCTATTCTAACTTTTCTGATTAGAAGAGTATAGAACTCATCTTTGAAATCTAGGTTCAAAATTAAAGGGTTCTTTAAAATAAGTGTAACGATAACAACTTGAGCGAATGATTAGTGTTAAGCGATAATCTAGTATTTCAGAGTGATAATTGATTGAGTGGCAATCGACCGAATGCCACTCTTATGTATTATTTATCTGGTTGCTGTTACTGCTTTTGGAATAATAGGGTCATACGATTAGACTCACCAATAGCGTTCATAGCTGCCTTCAACTCGGGTTTGTCTTGCGCTCCGAGCAAAGTAGGAGGTAAGCGCCAAACAATATCTTTGGGGCCAGGAACGTCTTTTGGATTAGCATGCATATCGCTCGAATCAATTAATTTAAAGCCCGCCGCTTCGAACATAGCAATGACTGCGGACTCTTTTAAATAACCTCTTTGACCATTGGCACCTTCATCGCTAGTAGATTCTGCGACCTTATGTTGAACCACTCCAACCATCCCATTGGGTTTTAATAGGCGATGCATGGCTTTTAGTGCTTTAGTTCGATAACCACCGTCATTCTCAAAACGGTTTAAATTGTGTAATGCACGAATAACTAATATTCTATCAAGGGTTCCGTTAGCAGTAGCAGGGGTATTGCTAAAAGTGTAACCCGCAGCTTTTATACCGTTGGTTGTTTTGCTTGCTACCATGGAGGGAAATTGAGCGGTTCTTGCGATTTGCCCTTTAATAGCTTCTTCACTAAAAAAGCCAAACTTAGGCCACATATCATCATTGTAGTTTAAACCTATCAAGCCACCATTAGAGCCTAAGTAATTAGCAATGATCTCGGTGTACCAACCACCGCCAGGCAAAGCTTCAGCTACAGTCATTCCAGGTTCTACTCTGAAGAAAGCTAAGGTTTCAGCAGGTTTCCTCCAGTTATCGCGTTGCTTGGTTTCACTACTACGAGCATCAACAACCGATTGCAGAGAAGCTTTGTTAACGCTGCTCAGCCGGTATTTTGTGTTGCTAGATGTTTGGTGCATACAACCAATTAAGGTTATAGACATTGCAGAAATACTTAATAAAGTTTTAAAGTTCATACTAGTCTCCCGTTCAGGTGGTTAACCATCGTAAAAAGATCGTGGGTAATATTCAAAAGAAAGTATATAACAAAGTTTTGTGGTGATTTTAAGTTATAGCATATGTTGAGAAACCCACCATATATTACCATTGGGGTCGCGAACGCCACCTAATCTATCGCCAAAAGGCATATCAGAAATTTGCGTCTCAATTTTACAACCTGCCTCTATTGCTTGCTTGAAGCTGTCTTCCACATGATCAACATACAAATAAATAGCAGTAGTCATAGCAGGGTGTTCTGGGGTGGCTTCACTCACGAACAACATAGCGTCATTGATGGATAGTAGGCAATTGACGACTCGCTCATCGCGTACGGTACGTCCTAATTCATTGGCATTAAATGCTTGCTTTAAAAAATCAATATAATCGGTAGCAGCATCTACGAATAAATAAGGCGTTATTGCGCTGAAGTTTTTAGGTCGCTTCACTGACTATATCCTTATCTGGATCTTGATAAATTACACTGCAATTACGACCTTGATTTTTAGCATCATACAGTGCTTGATCGGCTTTTCTAAGTTGATCTTCAATCGAGCTATCAGAGATATGAAATTCCACAATGCCGAAACTTGCTGTTAAATTAAAAGTATTATTACCATGTGAAATATCTAATTCTTGAGTTTCTTTTCTGCAACGCTCTACTAGCTCATAGGTAGTCAGAGAGTTTTTATTGACTGCTGTAGTGTGAAGAAGTATGACAAACTCTTCACCACCAATTCGGCCAACTACAGCACTATCATTGAAAGCTGTAGTTAAAAGCTTAGAAAAACAGATTAAAGCTTTATCACCAGCATGATGACCATACTTATCGTTTATAGTTTTAAAATTATCAATATCTGTAATAATGATAGCAGCAGTAGCAGCATCTCCATAATTAGAACCTGATGTTAGTACTTTAGATTTTTGGTAGAAGCCTCGACGATTAAAAACTTGGGTTAGACTATCTGTCACCGCTAAGGCTTTGAGTTTTTCTCCAATATCGTCGACTAAAATAAGTAGTGTAAATACTCCCATTCCGGTAAATGCAGCTGGCATAAATATCAAGTTAACTTGTTGATATAAGTCCAAATAATAACTATCCACTGTAGGGCCTTGACTAAGAGCAATAATGCCTGCAGCAATTTGTGTTAAGCCATACAGTGAAAATATGATTATGGCTGCAGCTTCTGCAGGTCGAACTTTGTTTTGGGTGTTAAATATTTCCCAACCGCATAAAAACATCATGATGCCGCCAAAAAGAGGAATTAGCATCATTCTATAACCAGCGTGCGGATTGAATACTGTAAAATAAACTAAAATTAGTTCGATAAAAATTAGGGCAAATATTAGTTTTAACTCAAATGGTGAACGCTTAGCTCTTAGACGAAAACCAGCCCATGTAAGCCATTGCAACAGTAAAGAAAAAGCATTAATAAAGATCCAGTAGAAATCTCTGTCGGTGAAGATATGATTGGTAGCGTTTATAACGCCTTTTACTGCAGCTAAAGCAAACACCAATGACCATATCAAGGTATGCTTTTTTGGCTGAATGGTTTTATAGCTTAATCCAAAGACGATTGACAGCATGATACTGATAAAGAAAAGTGCTATGTAAGTATAATCGCTGCCAGAAATTTGCAATCTTAGTTACTAAATAAGTTATTTGAAATTATTGTAGCATAGCTTTTTTTGAATAATATCTATTGCTAGAGAATTTTTGGCCAGTAGCCAACATCAATCCATTGGTCAAATTTATTACCAGTTTCCTTGAAGTGAGCAACTTTTGTCATGCCCATTTTTTCATGTAAAGCAACACTTGCTAGGTTTGGCAAAGAAATGCCACCGATCGCGGTGTGATAATCGAGTTGTTTTAATCGACTGAATAGTTCTTGATAAAGCGAAAGGCCATAACTTTTACGAATAGTTTTTGGGTCTAAATAAACAGTTACTTCGGCAGTAAAGCGATATGCGCAACGGCCTTTCCACTTACTAGCATATGCATAACCTACCACTTGGTTTTCATGCACATAGACTAAAAAAGGCAGCTTTAATTTATGCGCCTCTTGAATGCGAGAATATATTTCATCAGAGTGGACTTGTTCAGTTTCAAAAGTAATAAAGGTATTTGCGATGTAATGATTATAAATACTCGCAATAACTTGCGAATCATGTTTATTGGCGCTACGTATCATTAGACATGCTGATCAATAAGAATAGAATTACCACCGGGATCGACTAGAGCAAAACTGGAAGGACCTGAATCAACTATTATTGCTTCATGAGATACCTCGATACCTAGCGATTTAAAGTGCTGAAGAATGTCTCGAACATCATTAAAGGACTCAAGAGTATTGCACTGCTAATCCCATCCTGCATTAAAAGTTAACACATTGCCTTCGAACATACCTTGAAACAATCCAATAACATTATCAAAATTACGCAATATCAGGTAATTCCGAGAGATTTCACCGCCAACTTGCTCAAAACCGAGCTTTGAATAGAAATCGTTAGATGCCTATATGTCTTTTACTGCGAGGCTTATAGAAAATGCACCTAGTTTCATGAACATCTTCATAAATAATATACGCCTTCTGTTTTTTTATCTCAATATATAGAGTATTAAGTTGAAACTCTAAGAGCTAACAATTAAAAAGTCCTTTTTGGGCTTTCCACGAACCTGATTACTTAACCAATAAGAAAACATAATGGCAATAATTAGCACGTAAGCGTGAGTAGGCTGGTGACCTGCTTTTAGATGTGCTGTAGTAGACATAAGAGTATTAATGAAGTAGGCACCGTAGGCCATTTCTTTTAAATTGTTATATCGATTAATTAAGATGACTAATAGCGCTGTAACTTTTAGATAAGCCAAAGGGTAAACGATGTATTCAGGATATCCAAACTGCTTAAAAAAAGAGGCCATCACTTCGTGCTTGATATGATAATTAATGGCGGCGTAAAGCATGAAATAAAACATCACTAAAGTTGCAGACCAATATAAAACTTGTTTTACCAGAATTTTATTCTTCATAAGAATCAATAGATTATTGTTAATGTAAAATAAGATAACTTAGGCTTATAAATATTACATTAATTACTATAAACATAAAAAAAACCAGCGCGTAGCTGGCTTTTTATTGTCGCTTAATTACTTTGGCAAAATCACATTATCAATGACGTGGATAATACCATTGCTAGCTTTAACATCAGTAGCAACGACGTTAGCATTATCGACTTTAACACCACCATTACTAACTTTAATATCAACACTCTGACCATTAACAGTTTTTGCGCTCGATAATTTCACAACATCTTTTGCTTTAACTTTCCCCGCTACTACATGGTAAGTTAAGATAGCAGTGAGTTTATCTTTATTCTCAGGCTTTAATAGCTCTTCTACAGTACCTTCAGGTAACTTAGCAAAAGCCTCGTCTGTTGGTGCGAAAACAGTAAATGGACCTTTGCCTTGTAAGGTGTCTACTAACCCTGCAGCGCCTAATGCCGCAGCTAAGGTTTTAAAGTTTCCATTTTCAACCGCAGTAGTGACAATATCTTTGCTCTGTTCTTTATACTTGTGTGTACCGCCTGCAAATGATGCACTTGCAAATACTAATGACGTCATTAAAACAGCTAATGACAATAATTTTTTAAAACTAGATTGAGTTAAGTTATTCATGGTTTGCTCCTCTATTAAAATAACAAAACCATCAAAACATTAGTCCAGTAGAGTTTTTATGAAAAAATAGTGAAATAAATGTGGATCATTAAAAAAAATTTTATTTAATCAGTATTAATATTTCCTAATAAAATTAATTAACCAGGATTTCGTCTTTCGAGCATGAAGAGGTCACAACTCTTGCAAGTTTTTAATTGCTGCGGGGTTTTATTCCGATAACATTCGGTATAGGCCAAGAATAATTGTTATCATCATCTTCTACAAATCCAGTTTCGAAACTTCCATAGAGTTCAACTTCTTTCTGGTTATCTCGGTAATATAATTGAGCCTCCGGACCTCCTTCTAGGTGCTGAGCAGCAACCAAATCAATATTAAGAGAAAGTAGCTCATTATTAAAATCATGCATACTAAAAGGTGTGCGACTAAAAATAAAAAGTGCATTGCCATTGGCGTCAATACCAAGCGCTGCTTCGCTCCATTTTTTATTTTGCTGTGACCAACGGTTTTCACCTTTGCTTTTAATTAGTCTCAAGTTTTGCACTATTGAGCTGTAGTTTGCTTTTATAGTATTAAAATCTGTACCTTCATGATCAAGATCGTAAATTTTGAACTTAGGTAGCCCTTCTTTTTTAGGATGAAACGCGGCTACAGACTGGTAGCGATTGACATGTTTATTATTGAAAGTATTTTCTTTAGCCATATAGCCTATATGAGTTTTATAATCTGTAGCGAACATGCCTGCATTGATAGCCGCTTTATAGCCAAGTGAGCGGCTCCACTCCTTGACAGTCTGATTTTTATTTTTAACATCCCAGCTGCTACCAGTTAATTCTAATTGCCAAAACTCAAGATTTATTCTCAAAATGGTAAACGTAGAGTCTGCAATTTTGCTTTGTTGTTTTGCTTTAAACGTTCCAAGCTCTAAACCTTTATCTAAAGGTGTCCACTCAGCACTTGCATTGTTGTTAACAACTAATAAAAAAAGAAACGGAATAATTCTTGTCATGTATACTTTTATAATTTATCTACGAATTGCTGGAATACTTGCTTATGACGGTCTAAATCTAAGTTCCCTGAAACAGCCACCCGAGCAATATAGTCTTTATCGGCCTCTTTAGTCGTACCTTGCGTGGATGTGGCTGGAATAGTCCAGTAACAGCCTTTCAACTGACCATAACTAACGCAATATTTACTTTCTTCTGGTATTTCAGTAATCATCATATTAATTAATTTGAGGTTTAAAGCTCTTTTGTAATATTCACGCTCTTCTGGGGTATCGCCTTTAGTAGGTAAGTCCAAAGAAAATACGGAAGGGGTAAATCCTTTTGCGGCTAATTCTTCAGAGACAAAATTGATTTTGGCCTCTGGTAATTTTTCTTCAATAAAATATACGAATTCGCGAGTGTTCTTATAAGCATCCGCAATGCGTTGATTCATTGATGGCATTTGTTCGGCCAGTATCTCCATTTGCAATGGCGTCGCTTGGTTATCACAAAGTGCTAAATGCAAACCAATTTTTTGCATTAAATGTTCAGCCTTTTTATTGGCAACGCAATAACCAGCAGTACATTTACCGCCACTTGGGAATTTCGAGCCGCTGATATAAGCAATAGTTTGAACGTTTGACAGAACATCTTCATCACCCAAAAAATGGTAATTAGGACAGAATGTTTGATCTAAAATAAATACTGGTGCAGTGGCAATCTCACCATTGGGTGTTTTGCGCTCTTGTGATAAAGCTTGTCTTAGCTTTTCTAAATCAGGAACTTCAACTCTTGGATTGGTAGGGATTTCTGTAATGATTAATGGCACTGCATCAGCTTGTGCAACTTGCGTTAGAATTTTCTCAACGCCTTGCACCATGTCATTACCCCCATCTACAGGTAAATCCAATACTTCAACATTATCTAAACAAGCAGCAACACGACGAGCTTGGTCATTGGTTCCGCCATAGCAGTTTGGTGGAACAATAATTTTAATGGCTTTATTTGGATGAGCCTGGAGCGCATCATGGATTAAGCCCATCAAAATAGCGTATTGAATGGATAAGCCGCTAGAAGCTACTAATGCATCAGTATTAACATTCGATATAGATTTAATGGTGCTAATAACAGAATTTTGATTTTGTTCCTTCTCAAAGCTTGTAGCAGAGTAGGGCTGTCCTGCTAACTGGTGCAATACCGCATTAGAATCCGCCGGCGTCATAGCAATGGATTCGCGACGACGCACATGCTGGATTTCAGCAACATAGTCATATGCTTTTGGACTAGTCACTAGAACAATACTGCCGAAAGCATCATGCAGATTGATAATGAAATCTGCTTTGTTTTCGAGATTAAAATTGCCTACATCTTCTTTAGACTCGATAAATATCGTTGAGCCTTCAAAGTCAGTTATATGCTCAGCGCTATTAACTTTTTTTAGTTCAAACTGATAGCCATAAATTTTACGAACAATATCAGCATCAAAGTGAGAAGGTAATGAGTCTTTATAACAAATCATTGTATTGATATTGGAAAGCAGGTTTTTGCGTAAAATCGCCAAAATAGGCATAGTCTGCGAAGCAAAACTAATGACATTGTTAGCGGCTAGATTATTTAACTTACCAATAGCCCATTCTAAAACGGAAGATAGCGGATGACCTAAACGAATATAATCATAAGCGGTTGGTAAATTGCTCAGCTCAGTCTCAGTTACAGAGCCATTGGCATACAAAGAATCAAGCTTTACCAGAAACTCTGATTTAGCCAGTTCCTCGTTATAAATATCTAGCCTGTGAGTCGTAAGTCTTAACCAGTCATTGGGCTGGTCTTTAAGCACTTCTGTAAGAAAATTTAGCATATTGGGGCTCATGTTTAGAATAATGAATGCTCTGTTTTGCGAATAGTTGCTAATATACCGCAACACTGGGAATAAATGTATGAGTGGGGGCGACTTTCTTTTGTTACAAGTTACTATCTAGAAAGCCCCATAAAGTAAGGCTTTTAGGCTTGTTTAGGTTGCTTAAAAATGGTTTAATGCGCGCCGAGATTGAGATAGCGCTAATTTATTGATTTGTGCTTATCAACTCGAAGAATTGTAACTTATTGATTTTTAATAAGATTGCTTAAATAAAACACACACAAATCGTCACATTGGTCGGGGTGCAAATCGTAAGATTTGTCGGCTTAATGGGGTTTGTGGAGGCTTAACCCGAAATTCGGAGAAAAATTATGTCTAAAGTTAGTATGCGTGACATGCTACAAGCGGGTGTGCACTTCGGTCACAAAACTCGTTTCTGGAACCCTCAAATGCGTCCATACATTTTCGGCGCTCGTAACAAGGTTCACATCATCAACTTGGAGCAAACTGTTCCAATGTTCAACGATGCACTTAATTACTTAGGTAAAATTGCGTCGAACAAAGGTAAAATTCTTTTTGTAGGAACAAAACGTGCAGCTGGCAGTATTGTTAAAGAAGAAGCGACTCGTGCGGGTCAGTTCTTTGTAGATAAGCGCTGGTTAGGCGGCATGTTAACGAACTACAAAACTATCCGCGGTTCTATTAACCGTTTAAAAGATCTTGAAAAGCAAGCTGAAGATGGCACTTTCGAGCGTTTAACGAAGAAGGAAGCTTTAATGCGTTCTCGTGAAATGACTAAGTTAGAAGCCTCTATCGGTGGAATCAAGAACATGGGCGGTCTTCCAGACGTATTATTCGTTGTAGATGCAGATCATGAAAACATCGCTATCGCAGAAGCAAACAAGATGGGTATTCCAGTAGTAGCAGTAGTTGATACTAATACTAACCCTAAAGGCGTTGATTACATCATCCCAGGTAACGATGATGCGATTCGTGCGATTCGTTTGTACTGTGGCGCTGTTGCTGATGCTGTTCTTGACGGCAAGCAAGCTTCTGCAACGACAGCTGATTCTTCTGAAGAATTCGTAGCTGCTGAATAATACGCAACTGCTGCAAAGCTCAATTACTTCGTTGTAAGTTAGTTCAAAATGCTCACTTACCATTATGGTAAGCTCCGCTTTTTCACTAACTTACGCCTCGTCCTTGAGCTTTTCGCAAGCTGCCTGGATGGTGCAACCATCCTCAATAAACCAAACTATTGAATTTCTGGCGAGTGACGCAATATAGAAGCCCTATATAAGTGTTATAGCCAAACCGGAGAAAATATCATGGCAATTACTGCTGCATTAGTTAAAGAATTACGTGAGCGCACTGGCGCTGGCATGATGGAGTGTAAAAAAGCTCTAGTTGAAACTAACGGTGACATTGAAGTTGCAATTGATAACATGCGTAAATCTGGCGCAGCTAAGGCTGCTAAGAAAGCGGGTCGTGTTGCGGCTGAAGGTGTTATCTTATCGCGCACTGCAAACGGCGTTGGTGTTTTAGTTGAAATCAACTCTGAAACTGACTTCGTTGCTCGTGACGAAAATTTCATGGGTTTCGCAAACGCGGTTGCCGATTTAGCATTAGAAAAAGGCATTACCGATGTTGCTACATTGAATGACACTGCAATGACTTCTGGTGAAACGGTTGAGACTGCCCGTGCAAACTTAGTTGCGAAAATCGGTGAGAACATCACGGTACGTCGTGTTACTAAAGTTGAAGGTGATAACCTTGCTGGTTACATCCACGGTGGTCGTATCGGCGTTATCGTTTCATTAGCTGGTGGTTCTGAAGAATTAGCAAAAGACGTTGCAATGCACGTTGCTGCTGCTAACCCTCAGTTCAACAAAGCTGATGACGTTGATCCTGCGGTAATCGAGAAAGAAAAATCAATCATCCGTGAATTACCTGACATGGCTGGCAAACCAGAAAACATCATCGAGAAGATGATTGGAGGTCGTATCAACAAGTTCATCGGTGAAATTACTCTTGAAGGTCAAGGGTTCATTAAAGATCCTTCAACTACAGTTGGTAAGCTAGTGAAAGCCGCTGGCGCTGACGTGGTTTCTTACACTCGTTTTGAGGTAGGTGAAGGCATCGAGAAGAAAGAAGAAGATTTTGCTGCTGAAGTTGCAGCTCAAATGGGTGCTTAATTCTTTTAAGAATACCGTTTGAACTTCTCTTTTGAGAAACGCAAGAAAAGCCGCAGCATCCAAAAATGCCGCGGCTTTTTTTTACTATTAAAAAAGTATTACTAAAGTATTTGGGGAAACTAATGAAACAATTAATTTCAGCTGTATTGCTAATTGTCGTCTTGTCGTCCTGTTCGTCATTAACGGTCGAAGATTGCGCTATGACCGATTGGCAAGCTCGTGGTTTTGACGAAGGCAAGCGAGGTTTCTCGTTAAAGCAATATGATGAATATGCACAAGAATGTAAAGAAATAGGTGGTGTTATTCCTCCTAAATCAAAATACACCACTGGTCATTACAAAGGTACTTTAGAGTTCTGTACGGCTACTAGCGGTTATGCTTTTGGTAAAAATGGTGGCTACTATAGACACAGCTGCCGAGAGTGGAATCTAAATCCAACAGACTTTCTGGACGGCTATAATGCTGGCAAAGAGATTTATGCCGCTGAGAAAAAGCTTGATGAAACGATTGAAGAACTCGAAGATCATCGAACTTCGATGGATGATGCTCAATACCAAATACGCTGGAACACCGATAAGCTAAGTGATCCAGAGCTCACGGAAAAAGACAGACGAACGGCGCAAATAGAAATAGAAAAACAAAGAAGCCGCTACGGTGACTTATATCGTTCAGAGCATTTATATGAAGAAGATATAGAAGAAGCCAAGCGCGATTTAGAGTATATAATTTTAAAGCATGAGCGTTTAAATTATTGCGACTATGAAGGCTGTTTTGAAAAATAAAAAAGCCGCTCAATGAGCGGTTTTTTTATCTAGGTTTTCAAATATCCCAAAGGCTTTTATTGTCAGCATGCCTTACTAGTAAGCAATTTAAGTAAGCTGCAATTAACGCTAATATTGTAGGATAGCTAGGTTCTACAAAGATCCAAAGTGCAACAGCTACCACTAAAAAAGAAAGCTCTATGGCGAGAGCAACTTTTCTACTCTGGACGCCGAAAAATAAAAATTTAAGCCATGTAGGCTGGCTTTGCCATTTTTCTGATTGTTTATCTATCACGGTGATTTCCTCTGTAAATTTAGAAATATCAGTTTCAAATACAGAGGCGAGACTCTTTAAAGTTTCAAGGCTGGCACTTTGACCACTTTCAACGCGCTGAATGGTTCGGATACTAAGCCCACTCATGGTTGCTAATTGTTCTTGTGACCAATTATTTTTTTGTCTTAATCGTTTAACTATCATTGTGATAAGGTCCCAACACTCTGTGAGGAAATCATGGCCTAATTATACCATTGGCGGTGACGAAAATGACCTGACAAAGGGACGACAGCCTTGAATTTATTAGTTTTATAGCGAATTAATAATTTTGGCGGTATTCATAAAAGCGGTAGGGTCCTCAATAAGTTTTAGCTGCTCTTCATTGGGTAGGCAGTTAGGCTCAGCATATTTGAGTAACTCTTTGTTTGAGTCACAATAAAGAACATCTAGCGAAAAGCGATCTAAGCCATAAAGTCCGCGGTGAATCATTTTGGCTGAGAAGATCAGTAAATCACCCGCTTTTAAGGGGATGGTTTTGCCAGTAGATAAGTTATGGTGACTTTTCTTACCATTTTGCTCCAAGCGCACATCCAGCTCTTCTTGAGTATCCCAGTTCATGTGAGAACCTGGAACTAACTCGATTCCGGGTTCGTCTTTTAGGGCAACTCTAAAGTGTAGAGCTTGCGGGCCGGATAAAGCCGCTTTTTGCTGCTCAAGATCCAAATCATACTGGATGTCTCTATGCCAATAATTTTTTTGCTCAGGATTTACCGGATTAAAGAATAGCTGAGTATTCATAAAGGCAGGATCTTTAGGAATAATAGAGTAAACCTGCTCCATTAATTGGTTGGATCCAATAAACTGGAGTAGAGAGATTCTTTGTTCTTCGTTTAGGTGTTTTTGACTAGTGAGGTAAGCAGAATTAATAGCCCTTTCTTCGTAGAAACCTATATTAGCTTCAACCCAGGAATGATGAAAAATCTCAGTAATTAAGCTCAACCTATTAATTTGACTATGATTTAGAAAGTGTTGCTTTACAAAGTAACCTGAATTCTTAAAGTCTAGATTCATTACAGCATGGCGCGATTAATAAAGTGCTTTGTTAACTGTATCAATGTTTTTGTATTTTACCTATTACTACGTTTTATAATGAATACTAAAGCGAATCAGAATGAATAAGTAGTGTGCTGTAGATTTAGTAGAGCTCTTCGTCGATTAACTCAGGCAGATATGATTGCTCCAATTCCATAACCCAACTATAATCCATCCAATCAAATTATAAGGAGCCATCATGCCTGAACTTGCTTATCAACGAATTCTTTTAAAACTTAGCGGTGAAGCCTTACAGGGTGAGCAAGCTTTTGGTATCGCCCCGGCAATTTTGCAACAGATGGCTGATGAGATTAAGTCGGTGACGGCTATGGGCGTTGAAGTGGGCGTGGTGATTGGGGGCGGCAATATTTACCGCGGTCAGGCGCTATCTGAAGCCGGTATGAATCGTGTAACGGGCGATCATATGGGCATGTTAGCGACTGTAATGAATTCTTTAGCGCTTCAAGACTCGTTTGAGCGAAATAATATACCAGCGAAAGTATTATCCGCGATGCCAATCGACGGAGTGTGCGAAGGTTTTTCACGCCGAGGCGCTATTAATGCGCTTGAAAAGGGTAAGGTTGTTATCTTCTGCGCCGGAACCGGTAACCCTTTCTTTACTACGGATACAGCGGCTTGTTTGCGTGGGATTGAGATTGAAGCAGACCTAATCTTAAAGGCAACTAAGGTTGATGGTGTTTATAACGCTGACCCAGCAAAAGATCCCGATGCAGTGAAATATGACCAGTTAAGCTATAAAGAAGCGCTAGAAAAGGAATTGGCGGTGATGGATTTAACTGCGTTTCATTTAGCCCGCGATCACCAAAAGAATATTCGAGTATTCAATATGACTAAGTCGGGTGCTTTGAAAGATGTGGTTACTGGCGGTTCTGAAGGGACGCTTGTTCATCCATAACATAGGTTCGTCGTAAGGCAGCAATAAATCATTATTTTACTTAGAATTTAAGCCAATTTAGGGCATAATATGCGCCTTACTCTAGTATGCAAGATGCCGTCTAGAGCCCAGAAATAACAGAATTAGAGATATTTAGGAGTTTGCCGTGATAAACGAGATTCACCAAGACGCTGATGAGCGTATGGATAAAAGCCTTGAGTCATTAAAAATGGCTTTAACCAAAATCCGTACAGGCCGTGCACACCCCAGTTTATTAGAGCATTTGATGGTGCCTTATTATGGTGCTGATACTCCTATCAGCCAAGTAGCGAGCATTTCGGTTCAAGAGGGCCGGACCTTGGTATTGCAAATCTTTGATAAAGGCGCGATTGAAGCAACTGAAAAGGCGATTTTGAAGTCAGACTTAGGCTTAACGCCCAATGTTGCAGGCCAAGTTATCCGTATTACTTTACCACCATTGAACGAAGAACGTCGTCGCGAACTCACTAAAGTGGTCGGTGGTGAAGCGGAAAATGCCAAAGTGGCTATTCGTAATATTCGTCGTGATGCTAATTCGACTTTGAAAGAGTTGGAGAAAGAGAAAGAAATCTCTGAAGATGAGTTGCGTGCGGCTGAGTCGAATATCCAATCTTTGACTGACGATATGATTGTTAAAGTTGATGCGATGGCGGCGGAGAAAGAGAAAGAGTTGATGGAAATATAATTAAAGCGAATTTTTCGTTTTAATTATCGTATTGCCGCGGGAAACTGCGGCTTTATTGTATTTATAAGATAACGAATATTAAGTCATGAGCGAGATTGAACCTAACATTCCTGCAAACCTAAAGCATATTGCTATCATTATGGATGGTAATGGTCGCTGGGCGCAAAAGCGTGGCAAGAAGCGCGTGATGGGCCATAAAGCAGGGATGGAACGCGCTCGTGAAATGGCGGAATATTGTGGTGAGCAAGGAATAAGTGTTTTAACGCTATTTGCTTTCTCCAGCGAAAATTGGAAACGGCCACAAGACGAAGTCAGTTTCCTGATGGATTTATTCGCCACTAGCTTAAAAAACGAATCTAAAAAATTGCATAAAAACAATGTAAAGCTTGTGGTTATTGGTGATAAAGCGGGCTTTGATAAACGGTTACAAAAAGCTATTGATAATGCAGAAGAACTGACTAAAGATAATCATGGTTTACTTCTGCAAATAGCAGCCAATTATGGCGGTCATTGGGATATCACTCAAGCGGCCAACCAGTGTCTTATGGATGGAATTGGAAAGATTACTGAAGATGACATTAGTAAGCGTCTTGTGACAGCAGATGTTACGGATGTTGATTTAATGATCAGAACTGGTGGTGAGCAACGTATAAGTAATTTCTTATTATGGCAAACTGCTTATTCTGAGTTGTATTTTAGTGATGCCTTGTGGCCAGATTTTGATAGCAAAGAATTAGAAGTCGCTATTAGCGATTTCGCAAAAAGACAAAGACGCTTCGGGCAAACAGGCGAACAAATAGGATAGATGAGGATAAGAAGGGTATATGTTTAAACAAAGAGTTATTACGGCGTTACTATTATTGCCATTGGCAGCTTTGCTTTTATTTTATCCGACGTTAGAGATATTCTCTTTTATTTTGATCCCAATTTTCGGATTGCTAGCTTGGGAATGGTCTAAGCTATTAGAAACTAAGTATGCCGTAGTTCAGTATGGTTTTATTGCGGGTGCTTTGGCTATCGTAGGTTTCTTCTGTTATCAATTATTTAATATGGGTTTCTATGAAACTCCAAACCATATTTTAATGCAAAAAGCAGGTTTGGGATTATTAAACCTCTATCCTTTTAAAGCTTTGATGGTGGCAGCATTGATCTGGGTATTAGCCTTTGTTTTGGTGTTAATGTTTCCTAAAGGCAGTAGGCTTTGGACTCGTGGCGCAGCATTAAGAATGTTATTTGGTTGGGTGATGTTAGCTGCTGCCTGGTTAGCGATAGTCTTAATTCGTTCTAGCCAATATGAAATTGATACCAACTATGGCGGCTTTCTATTATTGCTCATGTTTTTTGTTATTTGGGGTGCTGATGTCGGTGCTTATTTAGCAGGAAAAACTTTTGGCAAAAACAAATTAGCTCCGGTGGTTAGTCCTAATAAAACTTGGGAAGGTTTTTTTGGTGGCTTAATCACTTCTTTTTTAGTGGCATGGGCGCTTGGCACCTATATGGGTTTACCGTTACCTCTGAAATATTTCATTCCTTTTGTGCTCATCCTGGGTATCGTATCTGTTATTGGTGATCTATTTGTTTCTATGTTGAAACGCCAAGCAAAAATTAAAGATACCAGCAATATTTTACCTGGCCATGGCGGCCTGCTTGACCGTTTGGATAGTACCTTATCAGTAGCCCCCTTTTTTGTGGTTTTACTATTGTGGCTTAAAGGCGGTTTTTAAGTTTTATGACTTCTAGTAAAGAGCAAATTACCATCCTTGGCGCAACAGGCTCTATAGGTATTAACACTTTAGATGTAATTTCTCGACATCCGGAAAAATATCAAACTTTTGCCTTAACAGCACATCGTAATGTGGATCTGCTGTCCGAGCAATGTTTACAATTTAAGCCACGATATGCAGTTATAACCGATGAAAGCAAAGCTGAGCAGTTAAAGGTAACGCTTGCTAGCTATAACTCTAATACGCAAGTTCTATCTGCAACTGAAGATTTGTCTGTAGTGGCAAGTCATAGTGATGTAGATACTGTGATGGCTGCAATTGTTGGTGCCGCTGGTTTGTTACCAACGTTAGCAGCTGTTGAAGCGAGTAAAAAAGTCTTGCTTGCCAATAAAGAAGCTCTTGTTATGTCCGGCTCTATCTTTATGCAAGCGGTAAAAGAATCGGGCTCTACTTTATTACCGATTGACAGTGAGCATAATGCAATATTTCAATCTTTACCTGAGCACTTTGTTGCACAAGGGATCCGCTCTTGCGGGATTGAAAACATTGTCCTTACTGGCTCAGGCGGTCCGTTTTTAAATAAGCCGCTAGATGATTTCTCTTCAATCACTCAGGAAGAAGCCTGTGCTCATCCAAATTGGGATATGGGAAGAAAGATTTCCGTTGACTCTGCCACTATGATGAATAAGGGATTGGAGTTAATCGAAGCTTGTTGGATGTTTGACGTAAAACCTTCGGATATTGAAGTGATTTTGCACCCGCAAAGTATTATTCACTCGATGGTTCGTTATAAAGATGGCTCAGTAATTTCGCAAATGGGCAATCCCGATATGCGCACGCCGATTGCTCATGCCCTAGCATTTCCTGAACGAGTTGATGCTGGTGTTGCGCCATTAGACTTTATGAGCATTAGCCAATTAACCTTTGATAAACCTTGCTTCAAACGTTTCCCGTGTTTGAAATTAGCCATTGATGCCATGAAAGCTGGCGGCAATATGCCTGCGACCTTGAATGCGGCTAATGAAATTGCGGTGGAAGCATTTTTGCAAGAAGAGATCGGCTTTACACAAATCGCGGAAGTGATTCAGCAAACGTTAAGCCAAACTGGCTATGCTGAAATAGCGGATTTAAGAGCTGTTTTGGCGGCTGATTTATCTGCACGGCAATTAACTACTCAAATAATTAGTGAGTTATAACTTTGAGCTTTTTCTACAGTATTTTTGGATTACTTATCCTGCTTGGCATTTTGGTCACTTTTCATGAGTGGGGGCACTATTGGGTAGCTAAAAAGCTGGGTGTTAAAGCATTAAGGTTCTCGGTAGGTTTTGGTAAGCCTTTTTGGAGTAAGTACAACAAGGCTGGCACCGAGTTTGCCGTCGCGCCTATTCCGCTGGGTGGTTAC
Organism: Kangiella sp. HZ709; assembly: GCF_009674675.1. Classification (GTDB taxonomy): domain Bacteria; phylum Pseudomonadota; class Gammaproteobacteria; order Enterobacterales; family Kangiellaceae; genus Kangiella. The sequence goes on along the minus strand of NZ_WKJC01000002.1, from coordinate 53,206 downwards.
GTAAGATTTGTCGATGAGCGAGAAGGTAATGTAGCGGATGAAGATTTACCTTATGCATTTAATAGAGCGCCAGTCTGGAAGCGAATTTTAATTGTATTGGCAGGCCCAATGGCGAATTTCTTATTGGCTATTTTGGTTTATGCGGCTGTTTATATGATGGGCGTAAATATTAGTAAACCGTTTATTTCAGAAGTCAAAGTAGATTCAATTGCCTATAAATCCGGATTTCCAGAAAACAGTGAAATAATTTCGGTAAATGGTAATAAAGTAAGACATCTTGAAGATTTTGTGTTTGGGCTAATTGGCGAAGTTGGTAATCAGGATAAAGTTGCGATTGAGCTTATTCCTGATGGGGAAGCTAAAAAAACTATCTATCTTGATGTGGCTAATTGGAAAGAGCCTGATGAAGGAACTATTGTCGATGCTTTAGGCGTGAGCTTTAGTAGAGTCTACAGTGGAAGCTCTATTGGCTACGTTTCTGAAAAATCAGCAGCTGAAGAAGCAGGCATTAGAGTCGGTGATAAAATTATCGCTTTGAATGAGACTAACATTGAAAAGTGGTCTGATATTACTGAATTTATGAATTCGAATGGTAGTAAGCTATTAACCTTATCCTATGAAAGGGATGGCTATCAGTATCAAAAAGAGATTGCTCCTAAAGTCTTCGAGCAAAATGAGCAAATAAGGTATTTGATAGGTATCTCTCCGAGAACCTTTAACGAATTCAATACCATTCAATATGGTCTATTTGAAGCGCTGCAAAAAGGCTCGGAAGAGACTTGGACCATGCTGAATAGAATTACCAGTTTCATTGGCAAATTAGTCACTGGCAAACTATCTATCAAAAACTTAGGTGGACCAGTGGGAATAGCCCAAGGAGCAGGGCAAGTAGTACAGGCAGGAATGGTTGCATTCTTGTTTTATCTCGCTATGATAAGCGTCAATTTAGGGTTCGTGAACTTATTGCCTATTCCGATGCTAGATGGCGGTCATTTAATGTACTATTTGGCCGAATTAATCCGTGGAAAGCCAGTTTCTGAAAAAATAATGGAACTTGGTATGCGAATAGGCATCATATTACTGCTGACAATCATGGCGATTGCGCTATACAACGACATAAATCGAACATTTTAGAGTATTTAATTAATGCGTTTAATAACAAAAACATTAACAGTTTTATTGATTTCATTGGCAGCAGCCAAAGCTCAAGCTATTGAGCCGTTTGTAGTAGAAGATATCCAAGTTGAAGGTTTGCAAAGAGTTGAATTAGGAACCTTCTTCACCACCTTGCCAATTCGTGTTGGTGAAACTCTAGATGAAGCACGTGTACCGAATATTATTCGAGCAGTTTATAAGACCGGTAACTTTGATTCTGTAAAGCTTCAGAAAGAAGGGTTGAAACTGAAGATAACAGTAGTAGAAAGACCTACCGTTGCTTCAATCGTTATTTCAGGTAATAAGGTACTTAAAACGGATCAAATTGAAGCTGGTTTAAGTGCATCAGGGGTAATGGAGAAAGAACCTTTTAACCCTTTTGTTTTAGAAAAAATTAAGCAGGAAATTACATCACAATACTTTGCCAATGGTAAGTATGATGTAGATATCAATGTCAGATTAGGAACTTTATCTAGAAATCGAGTTAATCTTTTTATTGAGGTTGAAGAGGGGCAGAGTGCGTTAATTGCTGACATAAACATTATTGGAAATAAGTTATTTACCGATGAAGAGTTAATAAGCCAAATTGAATCCACAACAGGCGGAATGTTTTCTTTTATTTCTAATGACAATAAATACGCTAGGCAAACACTTGATAAAGATATTGAAACGTTAACTTCTTTTTATAAGGATCGTGGTTACTTAGATTTTTCGGTAACCGATACCAATATCTCTTTGTCGCAAAACCAAAGAGATTTATACATTTCTTTAAAAGTCAAAGAAGGTGAGCTTTATTATATTAATGAAGTTAAAATTCTTGGGGATTTCCAAATAGAGAAAGATGTTATCGAAGCCATGATGCCTTTTAAAGAAGGCGATAAATATTCACATGCGATTCTTAAATTTTATGAAGAGCAAGTAGAGGAGTTTCTGGGCTTTTACGGGTATACCTACCCAGAAGTTAAAACATTTCCTGAGAAGTTAGCAGACTCAAATGAAGTTGACTTGAACATATTGATAAACCCTGGGAAACGTTTTTATGTAGATAAAATTGAGTTTGCAGGGACATCTGACACCGATGAGAACGTATTCCGGAGAGAGTTTAGAATTAGAGAAGGCGAGCCTTTATCATCTAAGTTAATCGATCGTTCAAAGCTCAGATTGCAAAGATTACCTTTTGTAGAAAAAGTAGATATTAAGAATAAAGTTAGCGAAGAACACCCTAATAAAATTGATTTAGATGTGAACATCGAAGAAAGAGGTGCAGCTCAGATAAGTGGTAGCTTGGGTTATAATGATAGGTTCGGTATAACACTGCAAGGCAATCTTTCTCATAGTAACTTTTTAGGTGAAGGTAAAAATGTAGGGCTTGGGTTGTCTTTTAATCGTGCGCAAGAAAGTATCAATGCCTCTTACTCCGATCCGTACTTTTTTAATGACAACTTGGGCTTTACAAGTTCTCTATCTTTTAGAAAAACAGATTTTGAAGAATTAAATATTTTTAATGGACAAAGCTTAGATACCATTTCACTTGGGTTAGGCTTGGTTTATCCAATAGGTGAATTCACCTCTCTAAATTATGGTTTCTCTTACCAAGACAATACCTTGAAAGCGCCAGGTTCATTCGACCTTCGAGTCTTGGAGTTTTTTGAGTCTTTTGGTCAAGATCCAAGAACAGAGCCTAACCTTGATTTTGTCAATTTCTCGCTGAATTTTGGTTGGCAAACAAATAAGTTAAATAGAGGTATATTCCCTACTAATGGGTATTCCCACTCGGTTGCTTTAGAAGTTGGAACTCCTATTGGAGATACAGAGTTTTATAAGGTTAACTATAACTTTAGGCAGTATTTCCCTTTAACATCTGATAATGATTGGATTATTTCGGTGAGAGCGAACCTAGGGTATGGAGAAGGATTAGGTGATACAAGTCGCCTTCCTTACTTTGAAAACTTTTTTGCTGGCGGCGCAGGAAGCTTGAGAGGTTTTGAGCCAAATACTATTGGTCCTAGGAGTATCCAGCTTATACCATCAACTTCTAATATACCTGGACCATTTCCTGGTGGTGGCAATGACACTATTAGCTTTCCACCTGCATTTGATACTGTACAAATTGGAGGCTTCTCTATTGGTGGAGACTCTTTGGCTACGGCATCACTTGAGTTGATTTTCCCTATTCCTTTTGCAGATAACAACAATGTAAGAGCAAGTCTTTTTGTAGATGCCGGTAACGTATGGGACTCTCAATTTAATGTTTCAAGGTTTGATGGTTTAAATATTATTAATAACAATAATCGGCAGTTTGATAGTGTTCCAGATTTCGCAGACCCAAATAGTATAAGAGTTTCTTCAGGGCTTGCGCTACAATGGTGGTCACCATTAGGACCATTAATGTTTAGCTTCTCTAACCCAATAGATAAGCAATTTTATGATGAAGTGAAAACTTTCACTTTCACAATTGGTCAAACCTTTTAATTAATGTTTTTACATTAGGAGTAATATTTTGAATAAAGTAATATTAGTTATAGCCAGTGTTTTAAGTTTAATGTCTTTTTCGGCTATAGCTGAAACACGTATTGCAACTGTAAACACAGCTTATGTACAAGCAAAGGCTCCACAAAATGATACGATAGGGCAACGCCTAAAGTCGCAGTTCTCAGGTAGAGAAAATGAAATTAAGCGCTTAGCAGAAACCATCAAAAAAGAACAAGAAAATTTTACAAAAAATTCTGCAACAATGTCTGAAAGTCAATTGACTAACTCTCGACGTGAGATAGAAAAAAAGATGGCGGATTTCCAGTTGAAGCAAAAGAATGCCAAAGATGACTTTGATAAAGCTCGTCGTGATGAAGCAATGAAACTCAATAGTCAGATTAAAAAAGCTATTGACGCCGTTGCTGTAAAGGGTGGGTTTAACCTTGTGATTGAAAGGCAAGCAGCTGTTTTTACGGATGTTTCTGTTCCTGATCTTACAGAGCAAGTTTTGGCAGAATTGAAAAAATAATTTATTCTTGCAAGGAGCCTTTTTGAAGAAAAGCCTTCATAAAATTTCTCAGCTATTAAATGCTGAGCTGATTGGAGAACCGCAGTGCGAAATCGCTGCGGTTTTGCCGTTAGATAAAGCAGACGATTTAAGCCTCAGTTTTATCAATGATCCTAAATATATCCCGCAAATTGAATCATCTAAAGCAGCGGCTCTAATTATTAGTGCAAAGTATTTAGAAGAAGTATCGCAACGATACAAAGGGAATATATTAATCGTAAAAGACCCTTATCTTGCTTTTGCAAAAGTATCTCAACTATTAGATCCTAGTCCGGTACCAAGCCCAGGTATAAGTCCACTAAGTTCAATTTCTGACTCGGCTAAAATCGGCTCAAATGTCCATATTGGTGACTTTGTGTCGTTAGGAGACAATGTGGTGGTTGGTGATAATACTATCATCGAATCAGGTGCTCAGATATCCAGTGGCACTATCATCGGCGCCAATTGTAGGATTTACCCTAATGTGGTCTGTTATCATAGTATTGTCGTTGGCAATAGTTGTGTGATTCACGCTAGTGCAGTGATTGGTAGTGATGGTTTTGGTTATGCTAATGACCAAGGCAGTTGGGTAAAGATCCCACAAACTGGCTCTGTGATTATTGGAGATAATGTAGAAATTGGTGCTCACACCGCTATTGATCGTGGGGCTTTAGAAAACACTATTATATCTGAAGGTGTTATTCTGGATAATCACATTCATATTGCGCACAATGTTGAAATTGGAAAAAACACTGCCATTGCAGGCTGCACTGCTGTAGCAGGAAGTAGCAAAATTGGGGCTTACTGTACCATTGCTGGTAGGGTAAGTATTATTGGGCACTTGAACATTTGCGATAAAGCACATATCACTGCTTGCTCATTTATCAATAAATCCATTTCTGAACCCGGTGTCTATTCCTCAGGAACAACGTTTCAAACAAATAAAAATTGGCAGAAAAGTGCAGTACGTTTTAGACAATTAGATGATATGTGGCGTAAGCTAAAAGCCGTTAGTAAAGAATTAGCATTATTAAAAAATAAAGAGAAATAACATGAACAGCGAAAATGCAGTAATGAACTCGATGGATATTTATGAGGTAATGAAACACTTGCCCCATCGTTATCCTTTTCTACTAATCGATAGAGTGATTGATTATACTCCGGGCGAAACTTTAACTGCGATAAAAAACGTTACTGTTAATGAGCCTTTTTTCCCAGGACATTTTCCACATAGACCTGTTTTTCCAGGAGTATTAATGTTAGAAGCTTTAGCACAGGCTACTGGCATATTGTCTTTTAAAACTACTGAAGATTTGCCTTCAGATGATTCTTTATATTACTTTGCCGGCATTGATAATGCGCGGTTTAAAAAGCCTGTTGAGCCCGGCGATCAGTTAGTGATGACAGTTACATTATTAAAGCGTAAGCGCAATTTATGGCGTTTTGAAGCAGAAGCAAGAGTTGATGGTAAAGTGGTTTGTTCTGCAGAATTAATGTGCGCTAAATCAGAAATTTAAGAGGGTAGAAGATGATTCATCCCACTGCAATTATTCATGAAACAGCTAAGATTGCCGAGAATGTAATTATTGGTCCATATTCTATTGTGGGTAAAGAAGTAACTATAGGCGATGGATCTCACTTAGGGCCGCATGTCGTTATCGGCGACTATACTCAGATCGGAAAGAATAACCGCTTTTATCAATTCTCATCTATTGGTGAAGAAAACCAAGATAAGAAATATGCTGGGGAACCGACTAAAACCATCATAGGTGATGGCAATGTGTTTAGAGAATGCTGTACTGTCCATAGAGGTACTGTGCAAGATAAGTCGGTTACTCAGATCGGAAATGATGGCTGGTTTATGGCGTACACGCATATAGCACATGACTGTGTATTGGGTGACAATATTATCATGTCGAATAACGCGACTTTGGCCGGTCATGTTGTAGTAGGTAACCATGTAATTCTCTCTGGTTTTGCTAAAGTTCATCAATTTTGCAAAATTGGGGCTCATGCTTTTATCGGCATGGACTGTGCTATTTCTAAAGATATTCCGCCATTTATATTGGTTGCCGAAAATGCACCTTATGGTTTAAATAGTGAAGGATTAAAGCGCCGAGGGTTTTCATCGGAATCGATTAGTGATCTTAAAAAAGCTTATCGTTTAATTTATAGAAAATCACTTAAAGTTGATGAAGCAATCGAAGAGTTGTCACAATTATCAGATGAAAAGGTTAAAGACTTAATTAACTTCTTGAAAAACGCTACTCGAGGGATATTAAGATAATATGCCGCATAGCTTGTCAGCTGCTGTTGAGACACAAGCAGTAAATAAAATTAACAGAATTGCTATAGTCGCCGGAGAATCTTCCGGCGATATTTTAGGTGCTGGTTTAATTCGAGAGTTAAAGAAAGCGAACCCAAATTTAGTCATCGAAGGTATTGGCGGACCTTTAATGGTAAAAGAAGGCTGCGAGACTTTATTTCCCATGGATAAATTAGCTGTCATGGGTATAGTGCCTATTTTAAAACGGTTACCAGAACTGCTTAAAATTAGAAGGCTATTAGCTACTCGTTGGAAAAAAAGCAAACCTGATTTATTTATTGGAATTGATGCCCCTGAATTTAATATTGGCTTAGCATTAAAGTTGAAATCTTCCCATATCAAGACCGTTCATTATGTCAGTCCTTCTGTTTGGGCATGGCGACCTAAGCGCATCGTCAAGATTAAAAAAGCGGTAGATTTAATGTTGTGCTTGTTTCCTTTTGAACAGAAAATTTATGATAAACATTTTATCGACAATACTTGCGTTGGTCATACTTTGGCTGATGAAATTCCTTTATATACCGATAAAACGGAAGCAAAAAGAACTTTAGATTTAGAAGAAGCTTGTCGATATATCTGTGTGATGCCGGGTTCTCGCGGCAGTGAGATAAAGTACTTGGCGAAAGATTTTTTAAAATCGCTTAAGTTAGTAAATCGCTTTTATCCAGATATAAAATTTATTGCTCCGATGGCTAATGAGTTGCGAAAAGAGCAGTTTTTAGAAGCAATTAATCAAGAAAGCGAACTGCCGGAAATTAAATTGATTGATGGTCAGTCACGAGTTGCCATGGCTGCATCAGATTTGGTTTTAATGGCTTCCGGAACGGCCACTTTAGAAGGGTTATTGATTAAGCGTCCAATGGTTGTGGCCTATAAGTTCGGAGAGCTGAGCTACCGTATTTATAAAAAATTACTAATTATTGATAACTACTCAATTCCTAACCTTCTAACCGGTGAAACGCTAATTCCTGAAGCTGTGCAACATGAATGTACTCCCGACGCATTGTTTAGCGAAATAAGGGCTTGGTTAGATGCAGATCCACAGCGTTGGGACTATACCTTGCTCAAATTTATGGAGTGGCACCAAAAGTTAAGAAAAAATGCTGATGTCTACGCTGCTAGCTATATTCAAGATTGGTATTCTCAGCAGAATTTGCTGCCACCGGAGTCAATAGACTAGTTAGCTTATGAGTCGAGAGCAGTTTCAGTTTATTGCAGGAGTTGATGAAGTTGGCCGAGGTCCATTAGCAGGTCCTGTGGTAGCCGCGGCGGTTATTTTAGATCCGCGAAAGCCAATTCAAGGGTTGGCCGACTCAAAAAAACTGTCTGAAGCAAAGAGGGAAGCACTTTCCCATGAAATTAAAGAAAAAGCATTGTCCTGGTCGATTGCTCGGGCAGAAATAGAAGAAATTGATCAGATCAATATTTTGCAAGCGAGTTTGTTGGCGATGAAACGAGCCGTCGAAACCTTAGGTCAATTCCCGCAATTGGCGTTAATTGATGGTAATAAATTGCCTGATTTAGCGTGTGCAATGGAAGCGATTATCAAAGGCGACTCAAAAGAAGCTTGTATCAGCGCAGCTTCAATTATTGCAAAGGTTGCTAGAGACGAGGAAATGGTAGAAATGGATCATCGTTACCCTGGTTACGGATTTGCTAAGCATAAAGGCTATCCAACTAAGCAGCATAGAGAGGCCATTCAAACCTTAGGTATTACTCCAATCCATCGCCGATCTTTTGCTCCAGTACAAAAGTTATTGTTCTAATACTAAGAAATCCTATTAAAAAGCTGACATCAGTTTTTTCTGCTTTATAATCTTTTGATACAACAATAATTCTTATCAGTATTCTATGAGCCCAAGCTTTGTTCATTTAAAAGTCCACACCGAATATTCGATGGTGGATGGCTTGGTGCGTGTAAAGCCTTTAATTTCACAATGTGTTGAGAATGGTCATGTAGCCATTGCTATGACTGACCAAATGAATATGTGTGGTTTAGTCAAGTTTTACTCTGGTACAGTGAAATCTGGGGTAAAACCTATTGTTGGGGCAGATTTACTAATCCAACATCCTGAGAATGAGGATGAACATTTTAGAGTCACAGCTTTATGCATGAATCAAGAGGGCTATCAAAACCTTAAGGAGCTAATTTCAAAGGCATATTTAGGTAACCAGCTTCGAGGTTTGCCGTTAGTCAAGAAAGCTTGGTTACCGCAACACAATGAGGGACTGATCATATTGTCGGGTGCCAGAGAAGGTGACGTTGGTAAAGCCTTATTAGCGGACAATATGGATGCTGCCGCGGAGTATTTAGGCTTTTGGAACCATCATTTCGAAGATAGGTTTTATTTAGAGTTACAAAGAACGGGACGTCCGCAAGAAAATGAATATATTCATCAGGTTATTGGAATAGCGCAAGGGTCCAATACCCCAGTGGTTGCTACCAATGACGTTCGCTTTATCGATTCTTCTGATTTTGGCGCTCATGAAGCCAGAGTCTGCATTAATCAAGGTCGTGTACTAGGCGATCCCAGAAGGCCAAGGGATTATTCTAATCAGCAGTATTTGCGTAGTGCTGATGAAATGATTGAGTTATTTTCCGACATCCCAGAAGCGATTGAAAACACTGTTGAGATTGCTAAACGCTGTAATCTAGATTTGATGCTAGGTAAATACTTCTTACCTGACTTTCCGATTCCTGAAGGCATGACCATTGATGAGTTTTTCGCCGAAGAATCAAGAAAAGGTTTAGAAAAACGTTTAGATCATTTGTACGAGCGAAGCGCAGACAATTTTGCAGAAATTCGTCAACCCTATGATGAACGCCTACAAATTGAACTCGATGTCATTAACGAAATGGGCTTTCCTGGCTACTTTTTAATTGTTGCTGACTTTATTCAATGGTCCAAGAACAATGGTGTACCGGTTGGCCCTGGCCGTGGTTCAGGTGCTGGTTCCTTAGTGGCCTATGCATTGGATATTACCGATCTGGATCCGCTTGAGTACGATTTATTATTCGAACGTTTTTTGAATCCTGAACGAATTTCGATGCCCGATTTCGATGTCGACTTCTGTATGGAAGGTCGTGATAAGGTGATCGATTACGTAGCCCAAACCTATGGTCGAAATAGCGTTTCGCAAATTATCACCTTTGGTACCATGGCAGCGAAAGCTGTTATTCGTGATGTGGGACGAGTATTAAGTCAACCTTATGGTTTTGTTGATAAACTTGCCAAGCTTATTCCTTTTGAAGTTGGTATGACTTTAGAAAAAGCTTGGGAACAAGAGCCAGAAATTCCTAGACGCTATGAAGAAGACGATGATATGCGTGAGCTTTGGGATCTCGCAAGAAAGCTCGAAGGTATCACTCGTAATGCGGGTAAGCATGCCGGTGGAGTAGTTATAGCGCCAAATGATCTTACTGAGTTTGCGCCGCTCTATTGTGATGAAACTGGCTCAAATATTGTTACACAGTTTGACAAAGATGATGTTGAAAGTGCAGGTCTGGTAAAATTTGATTTTTTAGGGCTAAGAACTTTAACTATTATTGATTGGGCGCTGGAAACCGCGAACCGCCAGCTGGCTAAGCAAAGTATTGAGCCTATTGATATTAGCCGCATTGATACAGAAGATCCTGATGTCTATCAATTGCTCCAAAAAGCAGATACTACAGCAGTATTCCAGTTAGAGTCTCGTGGTATGAAGGATTTGATTAAGCGCCTACAACCAAGTCGCTTTGAGGATATTATTGCACTGGTAGCCTTGTTTAGGCCGGGTCCATTGCAATCGGGGATGGTCGACGACTTTATCGCCCGTAAACACAAACGACAACCAGTTTCATATCCGCATCCGGATTATCAGCACGAATGGCTCAAAGATACCCTAGAGCCGACTTATGGCATTATTTTGTACCAAGAACAAGTGATGCAAATCGCTCAGATATTGTCTGGTTACTCACTCGGCGGTGCAGATATTTTACGTCGTGCTATGGGTAAGAAGAAGCTTGAGGAAATGGAGAAGCAGAGAGCCATTTTCAAACAAGGTGCTATTGATAATGGTGTTGATGGCGACCTGTCGATGAAAATTTTTGACTTGGTAGAAAAGTTCGCTGGTTATGGTTTTAACAAATCTCACTCAGCTGCTTACGCATTAGTCGCTTACCAAACTGCTTGGCTTAAAACTCATCATCCCGCAGCGTTTATGGCAGCGGTAATGTCTTCAGATATGGATAATACTGACAAGGTAGTAACCTATGTTGAAGACGCCGAAAATAATGGCTTAGTTATTCGCCCACCGGATGTAAATGAAGGCCAATATCGATTCTCAGTTGATGATGAAGGAAATGTTATTTATGGCATAGGTGCTATTAAAGGTGTTGGTGAGGCTGCGATAGAATCAATTGTTAAGGATCGAGAAGCGAACGGACCCTATACCGATTTATTCGATTTTTGTAGCAGGATTGACCTTAAGAAAGCCAATCGCCGTGTTTTAGAGTCACTCATTAAAGCTGGTGCTTTAGATAAAGTTGCGCCGAACCGAGCTACTTTGATGGCTAGCCTTGATGAAGCGATTAAAGCTGCTGAGCAATTTAATAAAAGCCAAGAAGCAGGGCAAGATGACTTGTTTGGCTCAGTAGTTACCGAAACTGCTACTCAACAACATCAATACATTAAGGTAAAGCCTTGGACTGACGAGCAGGTTTTGCAGGGCGAGAAAGAAACTCTAGGCTTGTATTTGACAGGCCATCCAATTGAACGTTATTTGCCTGAAGTGAACCAGATGTCGATAAGACGTTTGAGAGACTTGCAACCTACAAGGCGTGGTGAAAACACAAAAGTGTCTGGTTTAATTGTTGGAATGCGAGTAATGACGACTAAGCGCGGTGATAAAATGGCGATTCTCACACTTGATGACAAATCTGGTCGCTGTGATGTTGCTGTTTATTCAGAAGCTTTTGAGACTTACCAACATTTATTATCAAAAGATAAAGTTATAGTTGTTGAGGGTGAAGCTAGAAATGATGAGTATTCTGGCGGCGTTAGTATTAGTGCTAAAACTTTAATGTCTTTTGAAGAAACTCGGGAACGTTACTGTAAAAAGATACAGATAACTATTTCTGATTCGATAACGGGCCCCGATACTTTAGCGGAGCTTAAGGAATTAATTCAAATGAATCGAGATGGAGCTTGTCCATTTTCCATTAAATTACAAGCACAGCAGGCGCAACTAGAAGGTGTGTTTCAATTTTCAGAAGATTGGTGTGTACAACCTAGCGATAGTTTAGTTTTTAGCTTAAAACATTTACCAGGTTGTGTGGATTATAAGGTTGTATATTAGCAAGAGCTAATTGCACCTACAATTTTCTTCCTAGCTTTCGTTCCGCAATTTTCTTTTCCCAATCGACTTTAAAAAAGTTGAGTTTCTCGAAAGCATTCAGACCATGTATAACTAAGCCGATTGCCCATCCTAGTATTAACCAATTAAAGGTAGGCTCATACAATCCTTTTTTGAATACTATAACGGGAATAAACACTAGGAAAAAAAACAAGTGAGTTAAGAACTCTTTAACGCCTTTGGCATATTCGATGGCTTCTTTTTCATCAGCTTGTATAGTTTCAATTGGTTTCGATTGCTCGGATAGTGAATTATCAGATTCAGTCATTTTAGACTCTCCTTGAATAGAATTTTCAGTAGGTAGTTCAAAAGTTGAGATATCTACTTCAAATACAGCAGCCAATGATTTTTTTGTTTCAAGACTTGGATTTTGTCCCCTTTCAAGGCGTTGTATAGTGCGAACATTTAAACCCGTAACTTGGGCTAACTGTTCTTGTGACCAACCACGCTTTAATCTGAGTTTGCGAATAATCATTGTTTACTGTTTCGGTTAAGTGAGTCGAGAGTGTGGCTTAAAATGGCATAACTATACCACGACAAATGGACGGCTTTCATTAGAAGTCCCCCGGCATTCTAACGACATTGAGCCGACATGATGTAAGAATCAATGACTTACAACAGTTAAAAAATCAAAGAAGTCCTTCATGCTTTAACAGCCATTGTTTTGCTTGCAGCCCACCAGCGTAGCCGGTTAAGGCACCATTAGCACCAATGACTCTATGACAAGGTACGATTATGGAAATGGGGTTTTTTCCATTGGCTGCGCCGACAGCGCGCGAAGCCTTAGTATTCCCAATCGCGCTAGCTATTTCTCCATAATTTCGACTTTCACCAAAAGGGATCTTTGTAAGTTGTTGCCATACGTTTTTTTGAAAATCGGTACCATTGGACTCAAGCGGCAAATCAAATTGTCGACGATCGCCGGCAAAGTATTCATCTAATTGTTTACGGCACAGTTCGATTAAATCGGTACTCTTGTTGATCGCATTTGTTGCATCAAAACTTTGCCATGCTTTAAATAAGACAGCTTTAATAACTTTCTCATCGGCATAAATAAACAGTTTGCCGAATGGTATTTTAAACGTTTGATAGTAAAGCTGATTCATAAGCTATTCCATAGTTGTAAGGTCGCATAGCTACGCCATGGCTTCCATTGTTCTGTGTCGGTTATTTGATACTTTTTCATGGCTTTGATAATGCCTAAATCATTTTCTGGGAAAGCATCCGTGTCGATTCCTGAGCGTAATTTAATATACTCTAGGGTCCAAGGTCCTATCCCTTTTATATCCAATATGGACGCTAAATTTTGTCCTGAATTTTGAATGTACCATTGGGAAAAATGTTTTAAGGTTTCTCTTCTGGCATTGGGCATTTTCAAAAAAGAGACATCAGCATCTACAACTGCTTCCGGTGTAGGAAAAGTTTTATACTGTTTATTATATTCTGCACCTAAATGTTCTATTAAGTGAGCGGTGTGGGTGTAAGCGGCTTTGACTGAAACCTGTTGACCTAAAATTGCTTTTATCCCTGCCTCATAAGTATCCCAAGTAGCAGGCAACCTTAGTCCTTTTTGCAACAATGGCGATAATTTTGGATCACTTTTGAGATGATTTTCTACTACTTGCGTATTGGTATTAATGTCCAATATGCGCTTAATATTATTTAAGACAGGCATCAAGTATCGGATGTTAGAGATTTCTATTTGGATATCAAAGGCTTTAGCAATTGGTTTGTGACTGGCTTTAAAGATCCCTGATATATTCTCAGCTAAATCATCTGGTGACTGATATAGAAAAGTTCGTTCATAGCTATTCTGCTTAACGGATTCAAAGCTCGATATTTCTCTTTGTTTAAGAAATTGCTGCATTAATTTCCAATTGTAATCTGCTTGATAATACACTCTTAATTGAATAGCAGAATGTTCGCATGGTTGATAATTACGAATATCACTAGGGGTAAGGTGAATCGTTTTTTTAAAGGCATCATTAAAACGTCGAATACTATTAAAACCCGCACTAAAAGCGATGTCTGTGATATTTAATCGTGTTTGATGTAATAGCTGTTTGGCAAACATGAGGCGTACATGGTTCGCATATTGTCTTGGTGAGGTTCCTATATGTTGTTGAAATAGCTTTCTTAGATAGCGTTCAGAAATTCCTAACGGCTCACAAAAATCAGCCATAGCTTGATGATTGAGTTCACCAGCATGAATTTTATTCATTGCTCGATTAAAGACGGCTTGGGTGCCTAGCCAGGCTGCAGATTGAGGCGCAGACTCTGGGCGGCATCGCCTACAAGGTCTAAATCCAGCATCTTGCGCCTGAATAGCCCTATCAAAATAAAGCACATTTTTTTCTTTAGGCGAAGGCGCTGGGCAGATTGGTCGACAGTAGATTTTAGTGGTTTTAACAGCCACAAAAAATTTACCGTCGTATCTGATATCTCGAGCCAATCGTGCTTTTTGATAAGTTTGCATAACTGTCTAATGCTTTAATTTAGAATTAAATATTAGCATGTAAATACAAATTGAGTAGCCATTTTCGGAACTCAATGATTTTATATGTTTTTGAACTCTTGAAAGCTATATAACTCAAAATATCAAAGTCACAGTAAAATTAAGTTATGAAAATAATATTGAGTTTAATACTAGTTCTATTTATCTCTTTACCTATAGCTAACTCAGCTGAAAGTTCGAGTTTATCTAATGAGCTGGTGAATGCCGCTTTATCGAGAACTAACGCATCGGTAACCTATGATGGAGCTTATCGAAAAATTGCTTATCCGATGGGGGATGTGCCGGCTGATGTTGGCGTATGCACTGATGTGGTTATTCGAGCTTATCGAGCTATAGATTTGGATCTGCAAGAATTGGTGCATATCGATATGAGTCAAAATTTTTCAGAGTATCCAAAAAATTGGGGGTTGAATCGTCCTGATACTAATATTGATCACAGGAGGGTCCCTAACTTAGAGGCGTTTTTCAAGAGGTATGCTGAAGTACTCGTCATTACTGATGACTCTGAAGATTATCAACCTGGGGATATTGTCAGTTGGCGTTTAGATAATAACTTGCCGCATATAGGTATCGTTTCGAATGTTAAAGATAGTAACTCAGGTAATTACAAAATTGTTCATAATATTGGTAGGGGACCAACACTAGAAGATATGCTTTTTGATTATAAAATCGTCGGTCATTTTGGATATTTACCAGAAAAAGCAGAAGATTGATAATTGTCAGACCAGTAGCAGTATTGCCTTTCTTTACTTTCCTTAACAAGCACAAAAAAGTAGAATAGTCAGCCAAGATAGCTTTAAACATATAAAGATTAATACCAACATGAGTTTAAACTTTTTAGATTTTGAACGACCAATTGCAGAATTAGAAGCCCAGATCGACGAGCTCCGCTTGATGGGTGAAGATAAAGAATTAAATATCAGCGAAGAAATTGATCGTTTAAAAGCAAAATCCAATGAATTAACTGAGCAGATCTTTAAGGATTTATCGCCTTGGCAGGTCGCTCAACTGGCACGCCATCCACAGCGTCCATATACACGCGATTATATTGAGCACATCTTCACAGACTTTGATGAGTTAGCGGGCGATAGAGCTTATGCTGATGATGCGTCTATTGTTGGCGGTATGGCTCGACTTGATGGTAAACCTGTTGTTGTGATTGGACATCAAAAAGGCCGCGATACTAAAGAAAAAATTAAGCATAATTTTGGTATGTCTCGTCCTGAAGGATATCGTAAGGCAAAACGTTTAATGGAATTAGCTGAGCGTTTTCAAATCCCTATTTTTACTTTTATCGATACTCCAGGAGCATTCCCTGGTGTTGGTGCAGAGGAGCGCGGCCAATCTGAAGCTATTGCCCGTAACTTAAAAGTGATGGCTACCTTAAAGGTACCTGTTGTGGCGACTGTAATTGGTGAAGGTGGTTCTGGTGGAGCTCTTGCCATCGGGGTAGGCGATAGAGTCAATATGCTGCAATACTCTACCTATTCAGTTATTTCTCCTGAAGGTTGTGCTTCGATTTTGTGGAAGAGCGCTGAAAAAGCAGAAGAGGCAGCATCGGCTATGGGTATTACCGCGGAACGTATTAAAGAGCTAGGTCTTATTGATGCGATTGTAGCAGAACCTAAAGGTGGTGCTCACCGTGACTACCCTTTGATGGCGACTAATCTTAAGCAACGCTTATTAGAAGATTTAGAATACCTCGAATCCTTGGATGAAAATACTCTGCTGAATAAGCGCTATGAAAAATTAATGGCGGTAGGAACTGTCAGCGAAGACTAATGAGCATTAGTAGTGGTTCAAAAGAGCCAGTAACTCAAGCGGTAAATGAGTTTCTGGCTTTTCTCGTTTCTGAACATCCCAAAATTCGTAAATTAGTCATCGCATTAAGCGGCGGCAAAGACTCAGTGTGTTTGTTGAACGCTTTATCTAAGCATGCTAAAAATTTTGTTCTTCAAGCAGTGTATATTGATCATGGTTTACAAGCAGAGTCACTAGAATGGGGCACATTCAATCAAGAGCTTTGCGAAACACTGGGTATTAATTATTCATCAGTAAAAGTAGTTGTTAATCGAAGGCAAGCAAGTTTAGAGCAAGCAGCTAGAAATGCTCGTTATCAAGCTTTAAGTCAGTTTGTTGACGCGCAATCTTGTTTAGTAACAGCTCAGCACCAAGATGACCAGGCAGAAACAGTGTTATTACAACTCCTTCGAAGCGCAGGAGTTAAAGGCCTTTCGGCAATGCCTTACAGCAAATGTTTTGCAGCAGGCTGGCATGCAAGGCCGTTATTAAAAGTGTCTCAAGATGCTATAGCAGACTATATTCAGAAATATCAGCTAAAACATATTGAAGATAATTCTAATCAAGATATAGCATTTAGCAGAAATTTTCTGCGCCATAAAATCATTCCTGAACTTAGCAAGCATTGGCCTCAAGTTTCCGAGACTTTAGCTAATTCGGCAGAGAACTTTGCAGCAACGCAGTTACTACTTGAAGAATTAGCGCAACTAGACTATCAAGATGCGTTTGATCAAAGCAGATTGGACATTAGTAAACTTGAAGTGTTATCTAGTGAACGCCAGTCTAATTTATTAAGATATTGGTTTGCGAAATTTAATATAAAAATGCCGTCAAGAGTTTTATTACAAGAAATAAAATCTCAGTTTCTAAATACTCAATCTGATATAAATCCCTGCATTGATATTGAGGCTTATCAATTAAGACGTTATAAAAATCATATCTACTTATTATCAGACCCTTTGGAAAAATTTAATCCATCTCAAGAATGGCAATGGACATTGACTAACAATTTTAATGGTGCGAATAAGCAAACGATCTTGGTTAAAGATGTCCTTGAGATGTGGCCTGAGCTTCGAGACCAGCAGGTGATTGTTAGATATCGAGCAGAAGGTGATAAATTTTATCATCCTAATAAAGAGCATGGGCAAACATTAAAGAATTACTTCCAGGAAAATGATGTACCTAGTTGGCTACGGGCATCTGCTTTGTTAGTGGTGTATCAAGGAAAAGTTATTTTTGTTCAGAAAAGAAAGCTGTTATAGCCTCTTTTTCTTGCATCGCATCTTGGAATCCAATTTGCATTAAGTGCTGAGTGAAAGGTGCATAAAACAATAAATAGCTAAGGATATTCTCGCCTTTATCTGCGGCTATTCCAATGCGTTTAAAAAAGAATTTTAAGCTTTTTGGAAGAGCTTCAAAGTATTGTCCAGCCAGCTCTGCTGGGTCGATGCTGGGTGAAATAATTAAGGCATCGATAGGCCGCAAAGCTAGCTGACTCTTAATAATGTCATCATCTGGGATATGGCTCAAAAGTTCATTAACTCTGCGCAGACGTTCAATATCGCTTTCTAAGCTATCCACAAAAATACTATTCAGTAAATGACCGCTTATATCGCCAATAGAAGGGATTTCCGTATGTTTTTGTTCTTCAGCTTTCAATGGATTTACTGTAATCACAAATAATTTATTGGCATTTAAATGTAATGCAGGACTTAAGGGCGCTAAAAAACGCAATGCACCATCACCGTAGTGAGTAGCTCCGATCTTTCTAGACGGAAATATTACTGGAATAGCAGCTGAGGCCATTAAGTGATCAAGACTAATGGTTGCTGCTTGTCCTCTACGGCGATATCTTTTCCAAGACTTGTTGTTGGTGCTTTGGTGAAAACTAACAGAGTCGCCATTGTTGTAATCATAACTGGTGGTACAAAGGGCAGTTAAGTTTCCCAGTTGAATATTTGAATCAATGGATTCGAATTGCACCATACTTGCTAGCAAACTTTCTAACGGCGAATTATCCAATAAAGAAATGGCTTTTTGATTTTGATTTTTCGGTTTAGCTAACGCCCATAACCAGTGAAAAAAGTTTTTAGAAAGATGGCCTGCGCCAGTTTTATATACTTGATTAGGTTGAAAGTTCTGCCAAATCTTCGATAGTCTTGCTAAGCCATGTGAGAATTGGTGATTGTGAGTCGCTAAAACGGTTCCATTAATAGCGCCTGCAGAAACGCCTGTGATAATGGAAAAAGGACTTTCTTTAGGTTGTGATAAGATTTCATTAACAGCATTAAGAACTCCAATTTGATAAGCCGCGCGAGCACCG
This sequence comes from Kangiella sp. HZ709, assembly GCF_009674675.1. Taxonomy (GTDB): domain Bacteria; phylum Pseudomonadota; class Gammaproteobacteria; order Enterobacterales; family Kangiellaceae; genus Kangiella. Next base: position 34,674 of record NZ_WKJC01000002.1, on the reverse strand, counting down.
CCACCGCTTAAGACTAATGCTTGCGAGTCGGTCATTTACAGAGCCCAGCGCTTTCTTAATGCTGCATATACTTTTCTAGGATATTTCATTTTTCCGCGTGAACCATTGTAGCGACCAAGTGCTAATGTGGTATTGCCTTTTTCATACTTTAAATACAGCTTATAGATATAACAGCCGTACTTAATATTGGTTTCTATATCAAACAAATCATCTTCAGGTGTACCGATTTCTTTTATCCAAAAGGGCATGATTTGCATTAATCCTCTAGCATAAGCCACAGATAAAGCATAACGGTCAAAATTCGACTCCACTTCCATAATGGCAAGTACCATTTGTGGATCCACTCCTGCAGCATTGGAGTGTTTATGCACTAGGGCAAGAATCTTTAAGCGTTCCTTTTCAGGGATGTGTGGGGCGCGCTTAGCTAACCGAATGGACATATCTTTCATCCAAACTTTTGCATCATATTCATCAACAAAATGATGCTCAGCATTGAGTAAAGATTTAAGTTCATCTTTAAAGGCTTGGCCAGGGTCTTCTTGCGCTTGTACAAAAACGCTAGTGGTTAACAATATAACCACTAATAAGCTTCTTTTGATTGATGATATAAAACTCATGATATCTACTGTTTTAGAACAAAGTTTCCAAGAATGCATCTAAGTTACTTAACTCTATGTCTTGCTTATCAGCACCTTGGCGAGCTTTATATTCAACAGTATTATTTTTTAAACCGCGATCACTAATAACCACGCGATGGGGCACGCCGATAAGTTCCATATCTGAGAACATTACGCCGGCGCGTTCTTTGCGATCATCAAATAATACTTCAATTCCTTGTTGTTGCAGTTTGACATAAAGCTCTTCTGAAACTTTTTGCACTTCTTCTGATTTATGCATATTCATTGGAACAATGGCAATTTGGAAGGGGGCAATAGCATCAGGCCATACAATACCATAATCGTCATGGTTTTGTTCAATAGCAGCAGCAACAATTCTAGAAACTCCAATACCATAGCAACCCATACTCATAGTTAGGGCTTTTCCATTCTGATCCAGGACCGTAGCATTCATGGCTTCAGAATACTTAGTACCCAATTGGAAGATATGGCCAACTTCAATGCCTCGTTTGATTTCTAATTCACCTTTACCGTCTGGACTTTTATCACCAGCTACCACTTCTCTAAAATCAAAAACTTCGCTATAACTAGCATCGCGTTCCCAATTGACACCAGTAAAGTGGAAGCCATCTTCATTGGCTCCGCAGACGAAATCCGCTAATGTTGCAGCATCTCTATCCACTAGAATTGTCATCTTTAAATTAACTGGTCCTAATGAGCCTGGCGTCGCTCCTGTGGCTTCTTTTATGGTCTCGACTTTATCAACAAACTCTACTGGAGATTGAATAAGAGGGTGTTTTTCGGCTTTAACCTCATTAAGAGTATGGTCACCACGAAGAATTAAACAAACTATTGGAGATGCTTCGGTTGCACCTTTAACTAATAAAGTTTTAATAGTTTGCTTGGCATTGATGTTCAAAAAATCCGCAACGGCATCAATGGTTTTACAATTTGGGGTTTCAACTTTAACTAACTCGGTTGAGGCGTCAGGGCGTTCAATCTGTGGAGATAAACTTTCCGCTTTTTCAACATTCGCGGCGTAATCACTTTCGGTACTAAAAGCGATTGCGTCTTCACCAGACGCTGCTAGCACATGGAATTCATGCGAGGTAGAGCCACCGATAGAGCCTGTGTCAGCTATTACAGGGCGATAATCTAAACCTATGCGATCAAATATATTGCAGTAGGTTTGATGCATCACTGTATAAGTATCTTCTAAAGAACTTTGATCCGCATGGAAAGAATAGGCATCTTTCATTAAAAATTCGCGAGCTCGCATTACGCCAAAACGTGGACGAACTTCGTCACGGAACTTAGTTTGAATTTGGTAGAGATTCGTTGGTAGTTGCTTGTAGCTATTAATTTCATCACGAACCAAAGTGGTAATAATTTCTTCATGTGTTGGCCCCAAACAAAAATCACGATTATGGCGATCTTTAAAACGTAATAACTCTGGACCAAACTGATCCCAGCGACCCGATTCTTCCCATAAATCTGCAGGCTGAACAGCGGGCATTAAAACTTCTATGGCGCCAGAAGTATTCATTTCTTCTCTGACAATGGACTCTACTTTTCTTAAAACCCGCAAACCTGTGGGTAGCCAAGTATACATGCCTGAAGCAATTTTGCGGATCATTCCCGCACGTAGCATAAGTTTATGACTAATTAGCTCAGCATCACTTGGATCTTCGCGAAGAGTTGATAATAAATAGTTACTGGTACGCATTGTTTCGTCTTAGTTTTTTAGTTAAGGCATTGTAACAAGGTTATATAAAGGGCTAAAGCACAAATCGGTAAACTTGCAAATTGTATAAAAAGTAGTCTATATTTATAGAGTATTAGTCTGTATGAATTAATCAGGAGTTGTGTATGAAGACTTTCTCATTTTCATTAACATTGATAATTTCTGCTAGTTTATTGGCTTCTTGCTCAAGTTCTTCAAAGTATACTAGCGCTAAATCATCTGGTGATGATTACGTTTATGTCTTAGATTATAGAAAGATTAGTGCTGTAGAAAGAGCAAGACTATCATCTGCTGGAAATCTAAGAACTGTTTGGGTAAACCCACCAGTTAAAAGAATTAAGAAAAGCGAACTACCCAAAATAGACTAGTTTTTAGCTTTTCTGTCAAAAACCTGAATTCCATTTATCCAGGTTTGGTGTACTTTTGTATCCCAAATTTTATTTAGCTCGTCACTAAATAAATCTTTATCAACTAATATGAAGTCCGCTTTTTTGCCTTTCTCTAGCGAGCCTATATGCTTTTCCCAAAATGAAGCATAGGCGCCATTGACGGTAAAGCTAGCCAAGGCCTCTTTAATCGAAAGAGCTTCATTAGAGTACCAGCCATCTTTTGGTTGATTATCATGGCTTTGTCGCTTCACCGCTGAGAATAAACCATGGAAAGGGTTAGCAAGCTCAACAGGAAAATCTGAACCTGAGGCAATCAAGACATCATTATTTAGCATAGTACGCCAAGCATAAGCTCCCTTAATTCGCTCAGAACCAACGCGATCCTCAGCCATATTCATATCTGAGGTGGCGTGCGTAGGTTGCATTGAAGCAATAACGCCTAATTTTGTAAAGCGGGGTATATCTTCTAGTGCCACCACTTGCGCATGCTCTATTCGGTGGCGTGAAGATTGAATCGAATTTTTTTTATCTAACTTCTCAAAAGTATCTAAAACTTGTCGGTTACCTTTGTCACCAATGGCATGCACATTAATTTGAAAGTCATATTGATTGATTAAATCGAACTTGCTCTTTAGCACCTTGTCAGAATGAAATAATAAGCCTACGTTATCGGCGTCATCAGAATAAGGCTCGATTAAAGCTGCGCCGCGAGATCCCAATGCGCCATCGGTGTAAAGTTTAACCGATTGTATCTTCAAGAATGAATCATCAATTTTTCCTAATTTAAGCATGGCTCCTAGGTATTCATCGCTGCCTGATAACATGCCATAAACTCTTAAAGGGATTTCTTTCTTTTCAGACATTTTCAGCATAGATTTATAGGTAGGGAAACTAACGCCGGCATCGTGTACAGAAGTAATGCCCAGTTGGATTAGGTGTTCAAATGCAATATCTAAAGAGGTTTCTATTTCATCAGCATTTTGCTCAGGAATTTTTTCCGTAACCATACCCATGGCAGTATCGATGAGCACACCAGTAGGGTTTCCTTCCTTGTCTTTAATGATTTTACCGCCTTTTGGATCAGGTGTGTTTCTATTGATACCTGCAAGCTCTAATGCTTTTGAGTTTGCCCAGCCTGCGTGACCATCCACTCTACTTAACCAAATAGGTTTGTCGGTATTGATTTTGTCCAGAGATTTTTTAGTAGGGAATGTATTAGAGTCCCATAAAACTTGATTCCAGCCACGACCAATAAACCAACGCTTCTTGGGGTGTTTGTTAATATACTCTGCGACTTTGCTAGCGGATAGCGACTCACTTTGTATTCCTCTTAAATCAATCTCCTGTAGGTTATTCCCTAGGCCAAGAAGATGACCATGAGAGTCAATTAGACCTGGTAATAAGGTTTTTCCTTGGCCGTCAATGGCTCTACTAAAACTGACTTTTTTGGCTAACTCTTCACGTTCTCCAATACCAATAACGGTCTCGCCCTCGAATAAAATAGCCTCAAACTCCACCAGTTCTCCTTGGTTGATAGAGTAACCCTTAACATTGTGAATAAGAGTCGCTAACCCCCAGGCTTGGGTGCTAAACATCAATAATATGGCGAGAAAGAGTTTTTTCATGGGGCTGATATTGTTTAAGGTTTTGCTTAATCTAATACAGTCACTTGCTCATGAAAAGAAAAATTAACTAAGCTTGAGTAATAAAACTCAAAATGAAACAACTTCCCTTGTAATATCCATAAACTATTTATTAGGAACCTAATAAATACTGCGAAAAGCCAGCAACTATAAGGCTTGCAGCTTGCTTAGACCTAAGGTCTGGCGTACCATATAGCGCTTCTTAGGCTAGGGCCTAATTTACACCAAGAATTTACTATTTCGGATACTAATTTACATGAGCACAAATATGCGCAGCCACTACTGTGGTGAACTTTCAAAAAACAATGAAAATCAATCAGTTACAATTGCAGGTTGGGTGCACAGACGCCGTGATTTAGGCGGTCTTATCTTTTTGCAATTAAGAGATAGAACCGGTGTATTGCAAGTGGTTATTGATCCTGATTTTAAAGAGTTGTTTGAAACCGCAGAACAACTGCGCAATGAATTTGTAATTCAGGTGAAAGGAACCGTTAGAGCTCGCCCTGAAGATATGGTAAATAAAAATATGGCTTCTGGTGATATTGAGGTCTTGGCACAAGAAATTACGATATTAAATAAAGCGCAACCACCTGCGATTCCAATTGATGAAAACTTGGAAGCATCGGAAGAAATGCGCCTGAAATACCGCTATTTAGATTTGCGTCGTCCAGAGATGCAAGACAAGTTATTGTTTCGCCATAAAGTGACTAGTGCTATGCGCCGTTATATGGATGAGCATGGCTTTGTTGATGTGGAAACGCCAATTTTGACTAAGGCAACGCCGGAAGGTGCTCGAGATTACTTAGTACCAAGTCGAGTTAAGAACGGTTCTTTCTATGCTTTGCCTCAATCGCCACAGTTGTTTAAACAATTGTTGATGATGGCTGGCTTTGATCGTTATTATCAAATCGTAAAATGTTTCCGTGATGAAGACTTGCGTGCGGATCGTCAGCCAGAATTTACCCAACTGGATATTGAAACGTCGTTCCTTGATCAAGAAGAAATCATGAACTTGATGGAAGGTATGATCCGCCATTTATTCAGTGAACTTAAAGGAATTGAGATGCCAGTGTTCCCGCGCATGAGTTATGCCGAAGCAATGGATCGTTATGGTTCTGATAAACCAGACTTACGAATGGATACCGAATTAGTTACGGTTGATGACGAATTGAAAGATGTAGAGTTTAAAGTTTTTGCAGGCCCTGCAAATGACGAAAATTCGCGTGTTGCAGCGTTAAGAGTTCCAGCTGGTGCTCAATTTAGTCGTAAACAAATCGATGAATACACCAAATTCGTTGGCGTATATGGCGCTAAAGGTTTAGCTTGGATTAAAGTTAATGATGATGGCTTACAAAGCCCAATCATTAAGTTTATTGGTGACGATGTCGCCGCAGCCATAGTCTCAAAAGTCGGCGCGGTGGCAGGTGATATCATCTTCTTCGGTTCCGATACTAAACGTGTTGTTGCGGATGCGATGGGTGCTTTACGCTTAAAAACGGCAGAAGATTTAAACTTAGTTTCTAACGATTGGAAACCATTGTGGGTAGTTGATTTCCCAATGTTTGAAGAAATTGATGGTCATGTGCATGCTTTACACCATCCATTCACTGCACCAAAAGATTTGGATGTGGCTGCAGTTAAAGCTAATCCAACAGGTACTCTATCGAAAGCCTATGACATGGTTTTAAATGGCAGTGAAGTTGGCGGTGGCTCAGTTCGGATCCATAACCAAGATATGCAAGAAGCGGTTTTTGATATTTTAGGTATTGATGAAAATGAGCAGCAAGAGAAATTCGGTTTCTTGCTAGATGCTTTAAAGTTTGGTTGTCCTCCTCATGGTGGTTTAGCATTTGGTTTAGATCGTCTAGTGATGTTAATGGTTGGCTCTGACTCAATTCGTGATGTCATAGCATTCCCAAAAACTACAACGGCATCATGTCCATTAACGCAGGCACCAAGTAAAATTGAAACTGCTCAATTGGAAGAGTTAGGAATTGAAGTCACTAAAAAGGATGCTACTCAAAAGAGGCCAAGAGAAAAACCTAACGAATCTATCTCGTAACTATCGATTGAGGCCTGAAGACATTAAGAACTTTAGGTAAATAGTTATGAAGCTAAACCAAATGAGAAGGTTTGCTTTCTAAAAGATAAAATAGGGTCGTGGCTACGGTTAAATAGCCTATGGCAGCATGAATTCAAGGTATAAACTTTACCTAGAAGAATTTATGACGACCCAAAGTTCGAAAGGAGAATAAAAATGGCTGGTCACAGTAAATGGGCTAACATTAAACACAGAAAAGCAGCACAAGATGCTAAACGAGGAAAAATATTCACTAAAGTTATTCGTGAATTAGTCGTTGCCGCAAAGGCAGGTGGTGCAGAACCAGATGATAATCCACGCTTAAGAGCTGCCATCGATAAAGCCTTAGGCGCCAATATGAAACGCGATACGATTGAAAAAGCAGTGGCGCGTGGTGCAGGTAATACCGAAGGTGAAAATTATGATGAACTGACCTATGAAGGTTATGGTCCTGGCGGTGTTGCGGTTTTAGTTGAAAGTATGACTGATAATAAAAATCGTACTGTTGGCGAAGTTCGCTTTGCTTTTACTAAAAGCGGAGGTAATTTAGGAACTTCTGGTTCGGTGGCGTATTTGTTTGAGCGTAAAGGTCAATATATCTATTCTGCTGAAACTGATGAAGATGCTTTGATGGAAGCTGCGCTTGATGCTGGAGCTGATGATATTATCACTCATGAAGATGGTTCTTTAGAAGTCCTTGCTCCATGGGAAGACTTTATGACTATAAAGGACTTGTTGGAAAACGCGGGTTTTAAGGCCGAAAATGCTGAAGTTGCGATGTTGCCATCCACTCAAGCGGATCTAGATATCAAAGACGGTGCAAAGGTTTTGCGCTTAATTGATTTGTTGGAAGAGTTGGATGATGTTCAAAATGTTTATACCAATGCGAATATTCCTGCTGAATCTTACGAACTAGTTTAGTATCTAATAAGCCAAGATAAGAATTAAAACCTCTTCTCTTGGCTTTACAATACACCTTTATAGAAACATACTTAACACTCATAACTTCTAATAAAATACACTATGGCTGTCATCCTTGGAATTGACCCTGGCTCACGAATCACTGGATTTGGTATTATCCAAGTGGGTGATGGCATTCCCCATAATAAACCTAAATATATTACCAGTGGCTGTATTCGTATTAAAGATGGCTCGTTGGACCAAAAACTAAAACAAATCTTTGATTCCGTCTGCGAGTTAATCCTTGAGTTTAAACCCGATGAATTTGCGATCGAGTCAGTTTTTTTATCTAAAAATGCAGACTCAGCATTAAAGTTAGGACAAGCTAGAGGCGCTGCCATTGTTGGTGCTAGCCATTATGCTTTGCCAGTGGCTGAATACCCGGCTAGAAAAGTAAAGCAATCGGTGGTTGGAACCGGTGCTGCTGATAAAACGCAAGTTCAGCATATGGTGAAAATGATTTTAAAATTACCATCAAACCCTCAGGCCGATGCCGCCGATGCGTTAGCCGTGGCATTGTGTCATGCCAATACGGCAAGCGGTCTAGATAAATTATCAGGTGCCAAAGGCACCGCCAAAACAATAGCGAGAGGACGGTTACGTTGATAGGAAGAATACGCGGTATATTAATTGAGAAAACTCCACCATTTGTCATCCTAGAAACAAGCGCCGGAGTAGGCTATGAAATTCAGGTACCGATGACGACTTTCTATCAATTGCCGGAAGAGGGTGCAGAAACCATTCTTTCTACTCATGTATCAATTTCTGAAAACCTACATGCTTTGTATGGCTTTATATCAGCTAAAGATCGTTTGTTATTCAGAGAATTAATTAAAGTTAATGGCGTGGGACCTAAACTAGCGTTGGCTATTTTGTCCGGTATGGAAGCGGATGAGTTTGTATTAACCGTTCACGATCATAACGTCGATCGATTAGTCAAACTTCCCGGTGTAGGTAAGAAAACCGCAGAACGTTTATTAATCGAAATGACCGATAAGTTAAAAGATTGGTCAGTTTCAGCTGAATTGATAGAACAAACTGAAAGACCAGCTCAATCAGCTGTTGGTCGCTCTAATGATCAAACTCAAGAAGCGATTAGCGCGCTAGTAGCTTTAGGTTATAAGCCGCAAATTGCCAGCAAAGCTATCTCACAAGTCGCAACAGAAGATTTGAAGTCAGAAGAAATTATAAGAATGGCTTTAAGGAAATTGGCGGGTTAAAAAAAGCCAAGCGTTAGCTTGGCTTTTTCGCATTAGAACTAGCGTTAAATTATTTATCCATCCCTAACTCATCCATAAAGAAGGCATATTCCATAGCGGTTTGCTTTAAACGTTGAAAACGTCCTGAGGCGCCGCCATGTCCGGCTTCCATATTGGTATGGAATAACAGTTTGTTATCCCCCGTTTTATATTCACGAAGTTTAGCTACCCATTTCATAGGTTCGAAGTATTGAACTTGCGAGTCATGTAAACCTGTAGTGACTAGCATATTAGGATATTCTTTACGCTCAATTTGATCGTATGGTGAGTAAGACAGCATATACTCATAAGAGTCTTTATTTTTTGGATTGCCCCATTCGTTAAATTCATTAGTGGTTAACGGGATTGACTCGTCTAGCATGGTCGTTACCACGTCCACAAAAGGTACATGTGAAGCTACAGCTTTGTATTTCTCTGGCGCCATATTAATCACCGCACCCATTAATAAACCACCAGCACTTCCGCCAGCGATCACGACTTTATCTTTATGGCCATATCCTTGTGCTACTAATCCATCAGTAACATCAATAAAGTCAGTAAAAGTATTTATTTTATTGAACATTTTACCGTCTTCATACCAATGACGACCTAATGTTTGCGAGCCGCGAATGTGGGCAATGGCATAAACAAAACCGCGATCGAGTAACGACAGAATGGTAGAGCGGAATCTTGGATCAATGGTGGCGCCATAGGAGCCATAGGCATATTGGTACAAAGGATTGGTTCCATCTTTTTTGAAAGTATTCTTTCGATAAACAATCGATACTGGAACCATTTTGCCATCGCGCGCTTTTACGCTAATGCGTTCGCTATGGTAGTTATCGGCGTCAAAATCGCCAAGCACTTTATCTTGCTTTTTTAACTCTGACTTACCAGATGCAATATCGTAATCATAGGTAGAACCTGGAGTGGTTAAACTACTGTAATAATAACGAACGGTTTTTGCATTTGGATCAACGTTCGTGCTCATTGACATAACGTAAGCGGCGTCTTTTGCTGGAATAGTGGTAAATTCACCAGAATCTTTGTCCATCAATCGAATACGACTTAAACCGCCATTACGCTCGCTCAGTGCTAAGAATTGATTAAAGCCGGTGACGCCTTGTAATAGAGTGTTTTCATCATGTGGGATTATCTCAGCCCACTTGGAGAAGTCATCTTTATTTTCAATGCTTGCTTGCATCAAACGAAAGTTTTGTGCACCTTTGTTAGTACGAATATAGATATCATCACCTGACTTAGTGATGCCGTATTCATGACCCTCTTCAAGCGGGTAAAATAGTTCAAAGTCGCCAGCAGGGTTGTTCGCATCTAAGAAACTCATGCCTTTAGTTTCAGTGCTTGAGTGAGCAATGATTAGCATGGAGCTATCCATAGTTTTGCCAATTCCTGTGTAGAAAGTTTTATTGTTTTCTTCATACACTAAAACGTCTTCTGATTGAGGCGTACCTAATTTGTGGCGATAGACTTTATCCGCCAATAAAGTTTGCGGATCTTTTTGTAAATAAAATAAATATTCATCATCATTAGCCCAAACGATATTGCTGCTCGCGTTTTTTAAAACATCATCGTACATCTTGCCGGTTTCAAGGTTTTTAAATTTGATGTTGTAAATTCTGCGACCCTCTTTATCTTCAGCATAGGCCAAAGTCTGCTGGCTTTTACCAAGTTCTAAACCTGAAATCGAAAAATAACCTTCTTTTGGCGCATGTGCATTAACATCCACTATGATTTCTTCTGCGGCTTCTAAGGTGCCCTTTTTACGAGCATAAATTGGGTACTCTTTATCTGTTTCAAAGCGACGATAGTACCAGTAACCTTCTTTAAAATAAGGAACGCTTGAATTGTCTTTTTCTATTCTTGATACAATTTCATCGTATAAAGTTTTCTGTAGTCCTTCGGTATGTGCCAACATCTTTTCTTTGTAGGCATTTTCTGCTTCAAGGTGCGCAAGGATTTCAGGATCTTTACGTTCGTCATCGCGCATCCAATAATAGTTATCGACACGCTTATGATCATGTATCACCATTTCAAATGCTTCTTTGCGAGCTATCGGAGGTTGGGGCTCGGCGGGTTTAGTGACCGCGGCTTCCTGACTGGCTGCAATTGGAGCGGAGGCTTTGCTTTGAACCTCTTTAGCTTGATCGTCTTTATTGTTATTGATGACGTAATAAACGCCAAAAGCTAAAGCGGCTAAGCTTAATAAAATGAGTAAATATTTCATACCTAGTTCCTAATGAATTTTTGATAGCAGACGTTATACCAGATTTTTTGTGTAGTTAGCGGAATTTCGTAGCAAATTATAATGGTCAGAGCTGTTTGGTTGTAAAAAAAGTAGGATGAAATCTTAACGCTTTTCAAGGATAATACGCGCCCTCGGATATTTAAGTTCGATAAAACAATCACACGACAGGATTAGCGGAGAAAACCATGAGTTGCGATTTTATTGCATTAGCTGGCGCAGGCGTTCAAAAATTACACCCTTATCAACCAGGTAAGCCGATTTCTGAGCTGGAAAGAGAGCTGGGGATTACCAATATTGTTAAGCTTGCTAGCAATGAAAATCCAATTGGTATTAGCAGCAAAGCACAAGCAGCTATGGAAAAAGAGTTTGCTGAAATGGCACGTTATCCTGATGCTAATGGCTATTATTTAAAAGCAAAACTAGCAGAGCGTTGTGGTGTGGATATTAATCAGATAACGCTTGGCAACGGATCTAATGATGTGCTGGAGTTGATTGCCCGTGTTTTTGTGCAACCTGAGCATGAAGTTATTTTCTCTCAACACGCTTTTGTCGTATACCCAATTGTAACTCAAGCGATTGGTGCTAAAGCCGTACAAATTCCTGCCAAAAATTGGGGGCATGATTTAGAAGCGACTGCAGATGCAATTAATGCTAACACTCGCATGGTGTTTATCGCTAACCCTAACAACCCTACCGGTACTTGGAATAATTCAACTGATCTTAAAGCCTTTATGGATAAGGTGCCAAATGATGTGATAGTGGTGGTGGATGAGGCCTATTATGAATACGTTGAGTTTGCTGAATATCCACAAACGATTCCATGGATCAAAGAGTACCCGAACCTCATCGTGACTCGCACTTTTTCAAAAGCATACGGGTTAGCTGGAGTTCGGGCTGGTTATGCGGTTGCCAATGAAGAAATTACGGGTTTAATCAATCGCCCTCGTCAGCCTTTTAATATGAACTCATTGGCATTAGCGGCGGCTGAAGCGGTATTAGATGACCATGAATATTTACAGCGCGCTTTAGATGTGAATAAAGCCGGAATGCAGCAATTGATTGATGCATTTAATCAGTTGGGCTATGACTATATTTCTTCAGTGACAAACTTTATCACTGTGGATATGAAGCAAAATGCTGGCCCTTTATATGATGAAATGCTGCAAAAGGGTGTGATTGTTCGGCCTGTTGCCAATTACGAGATGCCAAATCATTTACGGGTTTCGATTGGTTTGGAAGAAGAAAATGCTAAGTTTATCCGTGTCTTAACTGAAATGAGCAAAGGTTAAGGGACAACCTTAAGCGAGGTCATGTGGAGAGCACAGCCATGAGCGAAAAAAATGTAGAAAGCACCGTAGTAATCACTATTGATGGCCCGAGCGGCTCAGGTAAAGGTACCATCAGTCAAATTCTAGCAACAAAGCTCGGTTATCATTTACTGGATAGCGGGGCTTTGTATCGTTTGACCGCGCTGGCGGTAATTAAAAATGATATACCGCTAGACGATATACCGGCAATTGAAGAGGCAGCTTTGCATTTGGATGTGGTTTTCCAGCCATCCAGCGACGGTTCGGAGCAAGCGATTCTTCTCAATGGCGAAAATGTTGGCGTGCAATTGCGTTTGGATGAAACCAGTGCCATGGCGTCGAAGGTGGCTGCCATTCCACAAGTTCGAGACGCGCTTTTGACTCGTCAGCGACAATTTCGCCAAAAACCAGGTTTAGTAGCGGATGGCCGGGATATGGGAACAGTGGTTTTTACTGATGCAAAACATAAGGTCTTTTTAACTGCAAGCCCCGAAATACGGGCGGATAGGCGCTATAAACAGTTGACCGAAAAGGGTGTAAATGCTAGTATTCCGCACCTTTTGAAAAGCATCATTGAAAGGGATGAGCGTGACCGTACCCGTGAAGTGGCTCCATTGGTGCCAGCGCAGGGTGCTTTAGAGGTCGATAGCACAGACTTAACGATTGATGAGGTTGTTCAGCAAATACTTGATTTTATTCATGATTCTTGAATTGAATCCTAGCTGATTTATAAAAATTCCGTTTGCTTGCATGGATGATAAGCGAACTTAACTAACTGACCCAGTATTAGCGGATCTTAATCTGGTGATTTTGAAACAAGTCTTAATGTGGCAGATAACTTATCTTTTTTGTCCATTAAGGTATCAGGTACTAACAAATGAGCGAAAATTTCGCAGAACTTTTTGAAGAAAGTTTAACTAACGTAGAAATGCGTCCAGGCGCAATCATCACAGGTGTGGTGGTTGATATTGATAATGAAGTTGTGATCGTTAACGCTGGCCTTAAATCTGAAGGCGTTATCCCACGTAATCAGTTCTTAAGTGATACTGGTGAGTTGGAAGTAACGGTTGGTGACGAAGTTCAAGTAGCATTAGACGCAGTTGAAGATGGTTTCGGTGAAACTCGCCTATCACGTGAGCGCGCTAAGCGTTTCGCAGCATGGGGCGTGTTGGAATCTGCTCACGAAGCACAAGAAACTATTAAAGGTGTTATCACTGGTAAAGTTAAAGGTGGTTTCACTGTTGAAGTTCAATCAATCCGTGCATTCTTGCCTGGTTCATTGGTTGACGTTCGTCCAGTACGTGATACGACACACCTTGAAGGTGTAGAGCTTGATTTTAAAGTTATCAAGTTAGATCAAAAACGCAACAATGTTGTGGTTTCTCGTCGCGCAGTGATTGAGTCTGAGAATTCAGCTGAACGTGAAGAGTTGCTTGCTAACCTTGAAGAAGGTTCAGAAGCTAAAGGTATCGTTAAGAACTTAACTGACTACGGTGCATTCGTAGATTTAGGTGGTGTTGACGGCTTATTGCACATCACAGATATGGCTTGGAAGCGCATTAAGCACCCAAGTGAAGTAGTTCAAGTTGGTGACGAAATTGACGTTAAAGTATTGAAATTTGACCGTGAGCGTAACCGTGTATCTCTGGGTATCAAGCAATTAGGCTCTGATCCTTGGGTAGACATCATGAACCGTTACCCAGAAGGCGCTCGTCTTCAAGGTCGCGTGACTAACTTAACTGACTACGGTTGTTTCGTTGAAATCGAAGATGGTGTTGAAGGTTTAGTACACGTTTCAGAAATGGATTGGACTAATAAAAACATCCACCCTTCTAAAGTCGTTAACTTAGGTGACGAAGTTGAAGTTATGGTGTTGGATATTGACGAGGAACGTCGTCGTATCTCATTAGGTGTTAAGCAATGTATTCCTAACCCATGGGATGAGTTTGCAGCAAACTTTGCTAAAAATGACAAAGTTACTGGTAACATCAAGTCAATCACAGACTTCGGTATCTTCATCGGCCTTAACGGCGGCATTGACGGTTTAGTTCACTTGTCTGATATTTCTTGGACATTGTCTGGCGAAGAAGCTGTTCGTGAATTCAAGAAAGGCGACGAAGTTGAAGCTGTGGTATTAGCAGTTGATGCTGAGCGTGAGCGTATCTCTTTAGGTATCAAGCAAGTTGATGCTGATCCTTTATCTGACTTCTTAGCGGCTAACCCTAAAGGTTCAATCGTTAAAGGTACAGCTAAAGAAGTCGATGCGAAAGGCGTTTTAGTTGAGCTAGCTGACGGTATTGAAGGTTACTTACGTGCTTCAGACATTAGCTCTGAGCGTGTTGATGACGCTACTAAGCACTTTGCCGCTGGCGATGCTGTTGAAGCTAAGTTTGTCGGTGTTGATAAGAAGAGCCGTAATATCAGCTTATCTATCAAAGCTAAAGACCATGCTGAAGAGCAAGCTGCTATCAAAGAGTTTAGCAACGACAAGCCATCATCTTCACCTTCAACTTTAGGTGACTTGTTAAAAGAGCAAATGGGCGATTAATCGCTAGTTTGTAGCTTTTTAAAAACCCGCCTTTTATGGCGGGTTTTTTAATGATTGCAATTTTTTACATCTTATTCCCCAAAAAGCAGAAAAATGTTATATAATTAAATGAGTTAGCTGTTTTTTATGGCTAATTTTGAAACTTTTTATGTTGTTCAAAGGTCAGAAAAATAACAAGTAGACGAACAATGATTACTTGAAATTGTGCAGTTGGCGATAAAGAACAAAGGATTTATGTATGACAAAATCACAATTAATCGAAAAATTAGTCGATAAAAACCCACAGTTATCGGTCCGCGATTTAGAGTTAGTAGTGAAGTCTTTGATTGACCAAATGTCGGAATCATTAGCAACCGGTGACAGAATTGAAATTCGTGGTTTTGGGAGTTTCTCTTTACATTATCGCGCGCCAAGAGTTGGTCGAAACCCAAAAACTGGTGAGTCGGTAACTTTGAATGGTAAATATGTCCCGCATTTTAAGCCAGGAAAAGAGTTACGTGAACGAACTAATGCTGGTAAAGATAAACCGATAAAACCATAATATTAATTTTTAGGAGTTAATGGTGAGATTACTTATCGCCATAATATTGCTGTTAGCGGCATTTGGGTTAGCGTTTATGTTCGCTAATCAAAACGACCAAACCATTCAACTCAACTACCTTTTTGGAGAAGCTTCAGTACAGTTAGTGCTGCTGATAACCGTTTGTTTAGCTCTTGGTTTGATTATTGGCTTATCTATGTCTAGTTTGTCATTGTTGAAAACTAAAACTCAATTAAAAAACACTAAACGCAAGTTAGTAAAAGCGGAGCAAGAGCTTAATAACTTAAGAACTATGCCGATTAAGGAAGACCTTTAGGCATGAATGAATGGGTGTTGATGGCAATATTAGCGTTATTGCCTATTGCGGTGTTCTCTGGCTATCGAGTGGGTAAAAAAAGCTCAAACAAATCCGAATTGAAACCATCTAGTCTTTCCAGTAATTATATAAAAGGTCTAAATTACTTACTTAATGAGCAGCCCGATAAAGCCGTTGATACCTTTATAGATCTACTACAGGTGGATACTGATACAGTTGATACTCATATGGCGTTAGGTCATTTATTTCGCAAAAGAGGTGAGGTAGATAGAGCGATTAGGCTGCATCAAAATATCATTGCTAGACCGCAACTCTCAAAGAAGAACCACAATAAAGCCCTATATGAGTTGGCTGTCGATTATCAAGCTGTTGGAATGTACGACCGCGCTACCAACTTGTTTGATAAACTTTTAGCAGAGCCAAAGCATAAAAAAGATTCTTTGCACCAACTTTTAAATATTTACCAAGCAACTCGTGATTGGGAGCAAGCGGCTAAAACTGCAGAGCAGTTAGAAATAGTCATGGGCGAAAAGCAATCAAAAGCTATTGCTCATTACTACTGTGAGCTGGCGACTGAAAAGAAAAATGCCAAAGATTTAAAAACAGCAATGGCTACCATTAAAAAGGCTTTAGTGGCTAATCCTAACTCAGTAAGAGCCAGTTTATTGCAAGGCGATATATATTTTGAAGATTCAAATTATAAAGCGGCAATAAAAGCCTATAGCAAGCTACTTGAGCAGGACATCGCTTTTTTACCAGAAGCATTGCACAATCTTAAAGAAGCTTTTGAACAACGAAAAGATGAAAAAGGTTATGTGAAGCTTTTACAGCAAAGTATTGAAAAAGGTGCCGGAGTTTCAGCAGTAATTGAGCTTTCAAAGATCATTAAGAAAGAGCAAGGCGATCGGGCCGCGGCCGAGAATATAGGGATGCATTTGCGAGATAAGCCTTCCCTTAAAGGTCTGCATCAATTAATTAGTATGCACATTGAGCATGCTCACGACTCAGCTAAACCTAGCCTGCAGTTACTGGATGGAATCGTTGAAAAGTTGGTTGAAAGAAAACCTCGTTATGTATGTCATAATTGTGGCTTCAATGGTCGCATTATTCATTGGCAATGCCCTAGTTGTAAAGACTGGAGTTCCATTAAACCCATTCAAGGTATAGAAGGCGAGTAACTTTTATATGAAGCAAGATCCAAAAATTATCGTAGCACTCGATTACGATAATAAAAAAAATGCGTTAGCATTAGTTGAGCAGTTAGATCCAAGTTTAGCAGCGCTAAAAGTAGGCAAAGAAATGTTTACTTTATTTGGCCCTAAGTTCGTTAAAAAACTGGTAAAAAAAGACTTCAAGATTTTTCTAGATTTGAAGTTTCATGATATTCCAAATACAGTGGCCAAAGCTTGTCGAGCAGCTGCTGAACTAGGCGTTTGGATGACCAATGTTCATGCGATAGGTGGCGTTGAAATGATGCAGAAGGCCAATGCGGCTGTACAAGCTTATGGTGATCATAGACCGCTCTTAATAGCGGTAACAATGCTTACTAGTATGGATGAAGCAAATTACAAAAAGCTTGGATATCAAAATACATTAGCGGAACAGGTACTACATTTGGCGGGTTTGACAAAAGAGGCTGGACTTGATGGAGTTGTTTGCTCTGCATGGGAAGCGCAAGCCTTGAAAGACAAGCATGGTGAGGACTTTAAATTGATAACACCAGGAATTCGTCCTATGGGTGCGGATATAGGTGATCAATCAAGAATTATGACGCCTACAAAAGCACTCCAGGCGGGTTCGGATTTTCTAGTGATAGGCCGCCCAATTACCCAAGCTGCAGATCCACTAAAAAGTTTGTGCGAAATCTCTGAAAGCTTAGTAATCGACTTGTAGCTAAGATTAATCTCCAATAAATTAATATCGTCAAAGGACGAATTCATTTCAAAGGAGATTAAAAATGAAAAAACTATCAATCGTGACATTGTCGGTAATTACTTTAACGGCTTCAATCTTGTCCAATATCGTAATAGCAAAAGATAAAGAACCACGAGCTGCAGTTGAACAGGCTCTTGCACGGCTAAATATCAATACTGCTTTAGCTGAGCAGTTGGCATCTAGTTTAAACGGTGTTGGCATAAAGAAAGCACAAGCTATTGTTGAATACCGTGAAACTTATGGTGAATTTAAGTCGATTAATGAATTAACGGCTGTAAAAGGTATTGGTGAAAAGACCTTAGAGAAAAATAAATATAAGCTGGTTTTGTGAGCCAACAAGCTTATTTTTTCTTTTGTATTAAAGCTTCAAAAGCTGGTTTATTTAACCGGCTTTTTGGCCAAAGCAATCCTACAAATATCCCTTGAATAAAGCCAATGATGTGTGATTCTTCGACGACATAACCACCAATAAGATCATTATATTCTGCTCTGATGCCAAAAATTTGCGGTGCAAATATTTTTAATCCAACGATTATAAGAAGCAGGGCGCTAAGCTTTACTTTAAAACGCATTTCAGCAACGCATGCAGCTGAAATTAAACCGTATAAAGCGCCTGACATTCCTACATAACGGCTTAATTCTGGTAAAAACAAATGAATACCAACAATATTTAAGATATAAAGTGAGATTATCCAAATTATCCAATCTTGCATCTTAAGTAATGGTCTAAAAATCAAGACAATTAACCAAAAGCCTACAAGGTTCATTAGTGTATGGACGACTCCTAAATGAACTAGATTTGGAGTTATGAAACGCCAAACCTCCCCATTACTGATAGACAGGCGTCTATAGGCTAGCCAGTTTGATGAAGTGGGTTCTAGTAATAGTAACACTAGCACAAGGCTACTGATACCGATGAAGAACCAGTAGTTTTTCAAAAAGTTGAGCATTTATTTTTTTAGATTAATAACGTTTTGTAGAGGCGTGTGTTTTTGTTGATTGTCTTGGGCAATAGTTTTGTAATTTGCCAATATTAACTCAGCTTTTTCCATTGGGGAAAATTCAGAACCACGACTTTTAGCAATCCCATCAATTAGCGCTATGGTTTCGCTTAATGCATGAACATCGTTAATATCTTGTAGTTTTTGAGAAAATTCACTCAAAGGCACAATAGATAAGCAATGACCCATAGAGCGTGCTAAATTGTCAACCTTGTATATACCAGGATCAGAAGTTTTACCTTCAACGATACGGTAAATAGTTGATTGACTTATGTGTGCTTTATTTTGAAGAGAGTAGTCGGTTTCGCCTAAGCTCTTCATCAACTCGCGTAATTGTTCTAATACATCACTCATAAATTTTACATTTTAATGCAAATTTGCATTGTTTTTAATGCGTATATGCATTAATATCAAATACATATCTAGTTCAGACATGCTTCACCTAGAAACAGTTTTATCACAGTCTCGAGGTCAAATAAAGCATTGATTTTACTATTGAGCTAGTAAAGGTTTCCTTCAGCTATATGGTGGAATTTTGGCTAAGCTTAGTGCTTAGCCTTTTTTTTATATTTCGTAGCAAGGTTGATAACCTTCTTGGTTAAGCTTCATTCTTCCTTGTTTAATGAAATTTTTAAGGAGATTATCCATTTCATTCATAATCTCCTTATCACCCGAAAGCTGGTATGGGCCATGTTGCATGACGGCTGCAATTCCTTGCTCTTTGATGTTGCCAGCGACTATACCCGAAAAAGCCTTCCTCAAATTAGCCGCTAATTCATGTGCTGCTTGATTAGTGCTTAGATTGAGTTTTGCCATATTCAGATGATCAGGTACAAATTCTTCTTGCAGATCCCAATCAATGGTTAATTGCCAGTTGTAATGGTAGGCGTCTTGCTTAGTCTTACGGTATTCTCTTACTTCTGCGATGCCTGTTTGAATGGCTTTGGCTACCTTATCAGGTGCATCAATAATAATTTGGTACTTCGCTTGCGCTTCCGGACCTAGGGTCTTCTCAATAAAATTATCAATGTCTTCAAAATAAGATTTAGACTCTTTAGGACCAGTAAATATTAAAGGAAAAGGAATGGTTTTATTTTTAGGCTCCAGCAATAAGCCTAATATATACAAAATTTCTTCAGCAGTTCCTGCTCCACCAGGAAAAACGATAATACCATGACCTAGTCGAACGAATGCTTCTAATCGTTTTTCGATATCCGGCATAATAATTAGTTCGTTTACTATGGGATTGGGAGATTCTGCAGCAATAATTGCAGGTTCTGTTATTCCCACATAACGTCCAGAACAAATCCGCTGCTTTGTATGACCAATTAAAGCTCCTTTCATTGGGCCTTTCATAGCCCCAATGCCACAACCAGTTATAACATTCAGTCCTCTTAGCCCTAACTGGTAGCCGACATCTTTAGTGTATTTATATTCGTGTTTTGGAATGGAGTGGCCACCCCAACAAACTACCATAGAGGGCTCTTCACCGACCTGCAAAGCTTTTGCATTACGAAGTATATGGAAAATGGCATTACTGATGCCTTTGGAGCTTTTAAAATCAATTCGGCTGTTAAACTCCAGCTCTTGCTTAAGAAAAACGATATCTCTTAGTACGCTAAAGACTTGCTCTTGTAGTCCATTTATCATCTTATTATCAACAAATGCAGACTTAGGAGCATTAAAGATTTTAAGCTTAAGGCCTTTGTTTAAAGGTATGATTTCGACATCAAAATCAGGTAGCTGATTATGGACGTGATAAATGTTATCAGTTGCTTCGCCGCTATTGAGCACTGCTAAGATACATTTTTTTAGCAGTAGATATTGCTCGCCATTAGTATCTTTACTGAGTAATTTAATCTCATCATTGGTCAGTAGCTCTAATCCTGATTGAGCGATAATTTCTGTTTGTTTAATAACTTCAGTCACAATATTATTTTTGTTCATAGGCTTGTAAACATTTTAGCACATGACAATGATAACTTGTCTAATCGCAGCGTTTACCTATAGATTTCTTATCAGAGTAGATTGTCGCTCGCCCGGATTTACTGACTCTTATTACTCGATTTAATTCTGGATAACGGGTATGACAAAAGTAGAGACTTCCATTGAGGTGATCAGTATAACCACGCGCATTGAATATTAAGCTGGTCTTGCGCTGAAAACTACTCCACATAACAGAACGATAATTACCCGTTAGTTTTGCACTGTAAAGTAATTGATGATTAATCGGCGACTGAACTTTCAGTTCTTGCCAATTCCTACTGCATTCTGCAGCGCTGCTTTTCCCGCATATGGTTATATTTGTATTACTTTTTATAGCTTCATTTTTTGCACTGTTCATTAAACTTAAAACGGTTGAAATGTCTGCAATTAGGTGTTGCTTCTGTATAAACCTATGTAGACTTGGGGCTGCAAAAGAGGCAACGATACTGAATATCGATAAGCTGACTAATAATTCAATTAAAGTAAATCCCTTTGTCATAATCAATCCTTTGATTTATTGAAGAGATTTAAATATAGCTCAGTTATATTGAGTACTTTAGTCGCTAAGTCACTATACGTTGTAGGAGATCTCTTAAGGTATTGGCAGCTATTTGCCAAAATATAAAGAGGTTCTATTTAAGGAAAGCAAAGGTTTAGTTAAATTATTCTATTTCCAGTTTCTTAATCTTGTAGCGAATAGTTCTAAAGCTAATACCTAGTAATTTTGCGGCCTCTGTACGATTCCAACGAGTTTGATTAAGCGCAGCGCGAATTTCTTGGCGCTCAATCTCTGTAACATACTCATCTAAACTTAAATCACCCCGTGATGAAATAAGTGACTCAGTCTGATTCTGACTGGCTGCTTGGATATTCGTTGCATAGCTGAAGTCTAAATCTTCAAGTGCAATATCTTCCGTAACAGATTGGTGGTTAGCGTTAATTAAAATTTTTCTAAGCTCGCGATAATTATAAGGGAAATCATACTTTTCTAACTTAGCACTCGCATTAGGTGCAAGCTTCTTATCAATAGATAAAGAGTTTAAACAGTAGTTCAGTAATTCAGAAAAATCTTCTATGCGTTGAGATATCGATGGTATAGATAATCTAAGTACATCTAACCTGAAGAAAAGATCTTCTCTTAGCTCCAAACTCGCTACATATTTATCAAGGTTCTCCGATGAGCAGGCAAGTACTCTAATATCAATGATTTGTTCTTTTTGGTCATTGATTTTTAAAGATTTAGTTTCGAGCACTTGTAGCAAGCGCTTCTGAGATGCTTTGCTAAGTAAATGCACATTATTAATGATAAGACTACTTTGATGAGCTTGTATTAATAAATTTTTATCTGGCTCGGAGGTTTTAAATAGTAATTCATCAATCATTTCTTGCTGTTCTGTACTACAGTCAAGATAAACAGCTTCATACTCTCCGCGCGAACTTTGATCGTGAATATACTGAGCTACGGTTTCTTTTTCAGTACCGTTAGCGCCATTAATAATCACTGGCGCATTGGATTTGTTAATTTTACTTAATTGCTGCCTAAAGTTAGAAATAGTAGTACTGGAGCCGTTGAAGAAATCAATGGGATAAATTTTTTCTGCAGCAGTTTCTTCTGCATTGTATTTAAACGCATTCTGGATCAGATGCCTTAATTGTACTAACTCGATAGGTTTAGCAACAAAATCAAAAGCGCCAAATTTCATAGCCTTTACGGCGGTATCAGTGTTGCCAAATGCAGTAATAACTGCGATAGGCATCTGTGGCAGGTTTTTATGGCAGTGTTCTACAATAGACAAGCCATTACCGTCTGGTAGTTTCATATCAGTCAGGCACAGGTTATAGCTTTGTTTTTGCAAATATCTCATGCCTTCAGCGACATCCTTTGCACAATCTACTTCAATATTGAGTTGTACTAAACTCATGGCCAAAAGATGACGGATATCAGCTTCATCATCAATGATAAGTACTTTGGGGTTTTTAATTGGAGACTTCATAATTGGCATCAAAAATAATTCTAAAACAAGCGCCCCCGAAGGCAATAGGTATGGGTTCTAATTGCGCTCCGTTGGCTTCACATAATTCTCTAGAGATGTACAAGCCTAAGCCAGTACCATCATGATTGGTGGTATAAAATGGTTCAAAAATCTTTTCCATTTGATCTAGAGGGATCCCTATGCCCTGATCGATAACGTCAAGATATACATTTTTATTATTTTTGTCATATTCGGCATTTAAATTAATGCTATATTTTTTTGTGTTGATAAAACTGTATTTCAAGCCATTTTCAATGAGGTTGGATAGAACTTGCTTTAACTGCCCTTGATCAAATTTCACCTTAACATTTTCGTCAAGAGGATTGATGAAAATTTCAGCTGTATGGTTGAGGCCTAACTTAAATTCGTGCACAAAGCTTTCTAAAAAGCGCTCTAAATAAACTTCCTGGCGAGAAGGTGTTTTGCGCTTAGAGACCATCTGAACATTCTCGATGATGTTATTAATTCGTTTTGATTGACGTTGAATAATACGCAACAAGTCTTTTTCTTGTTGGCTAGCAGTTTCTATTTCATCAAACATTTGACTTGCTTGGTTGATAGCGCTTAAAGGGTTGCGGATTTCATGAGCAATGCTGGCAGTTAGTTGACCTAGTGAGGCGAGTTTTGCTTGCTGTATCTTTTTAGAGATTTTTGAATAATCTTCTAGAGTAATTAAAATTTTATTATCGTTTTTTAAGCGAGAAAACTTAGGCAGAAGCCTTGGACTAGAAGGGCTTAACTTAATTAATGAGCCCTCTAGTTCCTGCGACTGCAGACCTTCTACTTGTTGCTGTAGTTCAGGGAGCAGAAACTTTAGATATTTCCCAGTGGGGGAAGGCGGATTGCCGATATAATACCAGGCAATCTTGTTAATATAGAGTAGCTTAAAATTCTCATCGATTACTATCAGGCCACGTTTCATATTATTAATAATATTACTATTGAGCTGATGCATATCGCTAATTAAATAGCTGTTCTCAATCGCTTCTGATTCGTAGTTCGTTAATCTTCGAGCCAACATATTACCCAAAAGCGATACAGTAAGGATTGCAAAAGCTTGCAAGAACAGGTTCATGTAATCAGATTCGCTTATCGAATCGGTTTTTAATGTCTTGACCATGACTAACGCTATGGTTGCAACGATTCCATACAGCAGTGCTAAACGATGTCTTAGCAGTAGTATGGCAAAAACAGAAACTGTCGCCATTATAATGGCGTAGCCAGCAGTATCACTATTGCTGGCAAAAGCCAGTAAAGAAATAAAGCCAATATCAATCATCGGCTTGACTATAGATAGTATATTAAATCGTTTTTCTGAAAGTGATATAAACAGCAATAAAGTCGCTAGTATAAAGTAGCTAATGGCTATGCTGTTATAAAATTGAGATGCATCTCCAGCAGGGCTAAGATCAAAAACAAATGGACTGATAAGGAAGTAGAAGGCCACCACTACTCTTATCAGGCTGTAGTAGCGCATAAATTGCCAGCCTAGCTCTAGTTTTTGATCTTGTGCATTCACGCAGTTCTCTCCATAAGATCTCGATCTTAGTTCCTCTGCAGAGAGTAATTACATATTGGCATCTTTTCAAGGAATAATAGGATAACTCATTGAAAAAATGTAGAATTGAGGGAGAATAGTCAAAAATTATTGTTGAGTTTAACTATGCGTATCGCAATAGCCCAAAACAACTATATTGTTGGTGATATAAAACATAATTTACATTTGATTCAAAAGTCGCTGCAGCAGGCTGAAACTCAAAATGCTGAGTTACTGGTTCTATCTGAGCTTGCCTTATGCTCATACCCACCTGAAGACTTGCTGTTACGCAGTGATTTATATGATTTGATTGAAGATGCTTTACAGCAATTAGCTCAATTAAACTCTTCAGTGGCCTTAGTGGTGGGGCACCCTACAAAAGAGGGTGATTTGATCTTTAATTGTGCCAGCTTTATTCATCAGGGAAGAGTTCAGGTTACCTATAAGAAGCAACTATTGCCCAATTATTCGGTATTTGACGAAAAACGTTATTTTACAGCCGGTAAAGAAAACTGTGTTATTCCCTTTAAAGGCGTGAATGTGGGCATCTTGATTTGTGAAGATTTATGGTTTCCCGAGCCAGCTCGGAACTGTAAAAATGCAGGAGCACAAATTATAGTCAGTCCTAATGCTTCACCTTATTATTATGGTAAGGGGCATCGCCGCGAAACTGAAGTTGGTGCAAGAGCCAAGGAAAACCAAATACCTGTGCTCTATGTCAATCAAGTTGGTGGACAAGATGAACTGTTATTTGATGGCGCTTCTATTGCTTATGGCATTGACGGTAAGTCTGTATTCACAGCTAATGAATTTGAAGAAGATTTTGTGGTTTTTGAATTTGATGAGCATCTTAATCAAATCTCTACCGATAGAATAACGTCGCAGCAGCTACATGATGAAGCTGAAATTTGGCAAGCTTTAGTATTAGGTACCCGTGACTATATTCATAAAAATGGTATGAGCGGAGCTTTGCTTGGCTTATCAGGTGGTATCGACTCAGCGGTTACTTTAGCGGTAGCTGTGGATGCGCTTGGTGCTGGTAATGTTAATGCTGTCATGATGCCTTTTAAATACACTGCCAGCATGAGCATTGAAGATGCTACTGCAGAAGCTGAAGCTTTGGGTATCGAATTTGATATTATTTCTATTGAGCCTATGTATCAAGCTTTTATGACGCAGCTTGCGGAAAAGTTTACAGGTACTGAGCCCAATGTTACCGAGCAGAATATTCAGGCTCGTTCGCGTGGAACTCTTTTGATGGCTTTATCCAATAAATTTGGACGAATAGTCTTAACTACAGGGAATAAGTCGGAAGTGGCCGTTGGCTACTGTACTTTATATGGTGATATGTGTGGCGGCTTTAATCCACTTAAAGATGTGCCCAAAACCATGGTGTATCGATTAGCTAACTACAGAAATAGTATCTCGCCAGTGATCCCTGAGCGTGTTATCACTCGTGCTCCTTCGGCTGAGTTGGCTCCGGATCAAAAAGATGAAGATAATTTACCACCCTATGATATCTTAGATCCAATTTTGCAAGCCTATGTGGAAGAGGATAAATCAATCGCCGAAATTGTTGCTTTGGGCTTTGACGAAGCGGTTGTTAGGCGAGTTATTTGGTTGGTTGATATAAATGAGCACAAAAGACGTCAATCCGCTCCTGGAGTGCGAATAAGCCCAAGAGCTTTTGGGCGGGATAGACGCTATCCAATTACTTCGGGCTATGGCCGACAATTTACATAATTAACGCGAAGATTTTATCGGGGAATACTGTGAAAAAAATAGAAGCAATTATAAAGCCTTTTAAGCTGGATGATATTCGTGAAGCCTTAACGGAAATTGGGGTTAACGGTATGACCGTCACTGAAGTGAAAGGCTTTGGTCGACAAAAAGGCCATACAGAGCTTTATCGAGGGGCGGAATATATGGTGGATTTTTTACCAAAAGCAAAAGTTGAAATCGTAGTTGCTGATGATTTAGTGGAGCGTTGCGTTGAGACTATTGTTGAAGTGGCTCGTACGGGTAAAATTGGTGATGGTAAAATCTTTGTCTGCCCTGTTGAGCAAGTAGTCAGAATAAGAACTGGCGAAGAAGGTACCGAAGCCGTATAGAGATTAAAAATCTTGTAATAAAAAAGGCGCTGCTTTTGGTTAAGTCAGCGCCTTTTTATTAGTAAGCGGTTTTTAAAACTCGGCTAATTCATAACCTGGATAGTTTAATAATAATACACGACGGTATTGCTCTGATAATTCTGGAATATCCAAGAATTTATAAGAATTCACTAGAATTTCTAAAGCCTGCGGAACTGAGCTTGATTTAGGATAAGCTTCAACGATGTACTTAGCACGATTTGCGGCGCCTACATAGCTGTCTCTAGCCATATAAAATTTAGCGATATGTAATTCGTGTTGAGCCAATAAATTTTTAACCTGAATCATGCGTTGACGAGCATCAGGTGCATAGTCACTGTCTGGGTAAACTTGCACCAAAGAGCGGAAGCTATCAAAAGCCGCTTTAAGGTTAGTCGTGTCGCGCTTATGGATATCGGCGCTTAACAAGTCTTTCAAGAAACCACGTTCTTGTTCATAGTACATGATGCCTTTCATGTAATAGACATAATCTAAACTTTTGTGCTGAGGATGCTGGCGAATAAAGCGATCGGCTTGTAACTGACCTTGATCGTAGGTACCTTTTTTAAAATAGGCAAAAATAAGATCCAGCTTTACTTGCTCAGAAATTCGACCAAATGGATAGCGAGTATCGATTTCTTCCATTAACTCAATAGCTCTAGTGTAGTTACCCGCATTTAAAGCAGATTTTGCTTTAGTGGTTAACTCCTGCGCTGTCAGCGATTCAACCTCAGTTTTATCTTCTGATTCTGGAGTCGAAGAACAACCAGCCAAAAAAAGTCCCGCGATTGCCAAAATTAATAATAATTGTTTTTGCATATAGATTTTCTGTTTAATTAGAGCCTGTTACAATGTGGCACATTCTAACCGAGCTAGACAGTCACGCCAATCTTTATTACGTGAATTTACATTGGCCTAATTACCGCTAGCTTTGGTTTATGCGCCCATAATTACGACGAGTAACCACTATGACCACTCAATCTGTTGAAATCAGACACCTATTTGACGAAAAAGTTTATGGGCAACGTTTAGATTTTGCTTTAGCACAAGAATTTCCTGAGTATTCGCGTTCAAGAATCCAAGATTGGATAAAAAATGGCTATGTCAAAGTTAATGATCAAGTTATTACTGCCAGCAAGCAAAAACTTGACGGCTTTGAAGAAATTGAAATTAATGCGGAAATCAAAGTAGAAGGCGATTGGAAGCCACAACCTATAGATCTCAATATTGCTTATGAGGATGATGATTTGTTGGTGATTAATAAGCCAGCAGGCTTAGTGGTTCATCCTGGGGCCGGCAATAAGGATGGTACTCTTGTTAATGCCTTATTACACCATGCTCCGGAATTAGCAAATTTACCAAGAGCCGGGATCATCCATCGTTTGGATAAAGAAACGACAGGTTTATTAGTGGTAGCTAAAACTATTGCAGCACATACCGACTTAGTTGAGCAATTACAGCGCCGCGCATTCACCCGTGAATATGATGCAGTAACTAATCGAGTGATGGTTTCAGGTAGCACAATTGATGCACCGATTGGTCGCCATCCAACTAAACGTACTTCTATGGCGGTCACGCCGGATGGTAAAAGAGCGATAACTCATTACCGTGTTGTTGAAAAATTCTTAGATCATAGTCATATCAAGTTGCGTCTAGAAACAGGCCGTACTCACCAAATCCGTGTGCATATGGCGCATTTGAAGTTTCCTCTGATTGGTGATCCTTTGTACGGTGGTCGTTATCGCACCCCAACTCAAATTACTTCAGAGCTTAGTGAGATTATGGGAGGCTTTAGGCGCCAAGCACTGCATGCATGCTTACTTGGACTACAACATCCAACTACGGGCGATTATATAGAGTGGCAAGCTGAATTACCGGATGATATGCAACAGCTACTAGTAGCTTTAAGAAAAAACAAGGCTTTTTACGAAAATCAGGAATAGTCAGTTTGAGATTGATAAAGCCTTATTGGCCTGCGCCAGATAATATCAAAGCGGTTTCAACCACTCGTGAAGCAGGAGTAAGCGTTGCACCTTATGCAAGTTTTAATTTAGCATTGCACGTTGGCGATCTAGATAAAGATGTCAGACTCAATCGAGATACTTTGAAAAGGATTGCGAAGCATCCTGTAGAGCCTATATGGCTGAATCAAACTCATTCAACAGTAGTAGTGGAGTATGCTCCCTCATTATTTGGCACTACAGCTGATGCTAGCTTTACCCGGAATTCTAATCAACCCTGTGTTGTTATGACAGCTGACTGCCTGCCTGTTCTCCTGTGTTCGAAAAGCGGTGACTTTGTGGCTGCGGTTCATGCGGGCTGGCGTGGTTTAGTAGATGGTATTTTAGAAAAAGCGGTTCAAAAATACGCTAAACCCGATGAACTACTGGCTTGGATTGGACCTGCCATCAGTCAAAAGCATTTCGAAGTAGGGCGTGAAGTAAAAGATCTTTTCCTTAAAGCCGAGCCAAAAACAGAGAAATTTTTCATACAAAATTTCAATAAAAAGTATTTGGCAGATTTACCTGGAATAGCGGAAATGAAACTAACTCAGTATGGAGTTGAGGTTTATCAAAGCGGGTTATGTAGCTACGAAAAAGATGAACACTTCTTTTCTTATCGTCGTGACGGCGTCACCGGACGGATGGCTTCAATGATTTGGATGGAAAGTTAAAATGTCTTATACGACTATTATTTTTATAACTTTCGTTTTACTTTTTATAGTCTATCTTTTACGGCTTAATTTTCTCGGCAAAAAGTACAACCAGGTCGATTGGGGTTCTAGATTTTTAAATAAGATAGACGGCGTATTTCGCTATTATTGTCATAATTTCCATAACCTGAATTTTATCGGGCTTGAAACTGATAGCAAGTGTTTTAAATTACCAAAAGACGGTGGTGCGCTAGTCATTTCCAATCATCTATCGGGGATTGATCCTTTTCTCTTAATTGCTGCTTGCGATCGTCCGATCCGATTTATGATAGCCAAAGAAGAGTATGAACGTTGGTATCTCAATTGGCTTTTTAAAGGTGCTGGTTGTATTCCGGTAGATAGAACTGGTCGTGCTGACATTGCTTTTCGTCAAGCGAAACGAGCTTTAGATAAAGGCGAAATTATAGCGTTATTCCCTCATGGTAAAATCCATTTAGACCATGAAGAGCCTTATCGAGTAAAGCCCGGTATTAAGAAGCTGGCAGAGTTTTCCAAGGCCCCAATTTTTGTCGCAAGATTGTCGGGTGTCAATGGACAGGGAAGCGTCTTCAAACCACTTTTTATGCGCTCCAATTCTCAAGTACAGCAGTTTTCAAATCTTAGCCATGAATTCTTTTCTGAAGAAGATAGTTTGTTAAGGCTGGGAGAGTTGCTACTTGGTCATAGAAACAAGCTTTAATTGATCATACTCATTAACCTTCTCTTGAATTAGTTTAATCTACCCTCATAAATTAAGCATGTTATAGAAGCAAGTATTAATCTTGCATTTCTCATGTGGAGATCGAAATTATGAGAATGGATAAATTAACCAGTAAGTTTCAAAACGCTTTATCCGATGCCCAATCGTTAGCTGTTGGTCAAGACCACCAATATATTGAGCCCGTACATTTACTATTAGCCATGTTACAGCAGCAGGGTAATAGTGTGGTGGGAATCTTGTCGCAAATTGGCGTTCATCCCAATTCATTGGCTAACAGCTTACAACAAGAATTAACCAAATTGCCTCAAGTAAGCGGCGCACCCGGTGAAGTGCACTTATCACAAAGCTTGGGGGCATTACTGAATGTGTGCGATAAATTGGCTCAACAACGAAATGACCAATATATTTCTTCGGAACTATTTTTATTAGCATCGCTTGGAGATAAAACTCTAGGCAAAGTTTTAAAAGATAACGGAGTCACTAGCCAATTGCTAGAAGAGGCGATTCAGAGAGTGCGAGGCGATCAAAGTGTTAATGACCCCAATGCCGAAGATAATCGTCAAGCTCTTGAAAAGTACACCATTGATTTAACTGAACAAGCGGAAAGTGGCAAGTTAGATCCCGTTATTGGGCGCGATGATGAGATTCGACGATGTATTCAAGTATTGCAGCGTCGAAGTAAAAATAACCCTGTATTAATTGGCGCGCCTGGAGTGGGTAAAACCGCTATCATAGAAGGTTTAGCCCAACGTATAATTAATGGGGAAGTCCCAGAAGGTATTAAAAACAAAAAAGTATTGTCTTTAGATATGGGTGCTTTAATAGCGGGTGCAAAATTTCGCGGCGAGTTTGAAGAACGTTTAAAAGCAGTGCTCAAAGATTTGTCAAAACAAGAAGGACAAATTATTTTATTTATAGATGAATTGCATACCATGGTAGGTGCAGGTAAAGCAGAGGGTGCAATGGATGCTGGGAATATGCTAAAACCAGCCTTGGCTCGTGGCGAGCTACATTGCGTTGGCGCTACTACTTTGGATGAGTATCGGCAATATGTAGAAAAAGATGCAGCTTTAGAAAGACGATTCCAAAAAGTTTTAGTGGATGAGCCTACTACTGAAGATACCATTGCCATATTGCGTGGCTTGAAAGAGCGATATGAAGTGCATCATGGAGTAGAAATTACTGATCCAGCAATTGTGGCAGCAACCAGTTTATCTCAACGCTATATCACGGATCGTCAACTTCCTGATAAGGCTATTGATTTAATTGATGAGGCTGCTAGTCGCATCCGAATGGAAATTGATTCTAAGCCTGAGGTCATGGATAAGCTGGATCGCCGTTTGATTCAATTAAAAATTCAACGTGAAGCTTTGAAAAAAGAATCTGATGAAGGCTCAAAGCAACGCTTAAATGAATTAGAAACTGAAATAGTCCAGCTTGAAAAAGAATTTGCTGAGTTAAATGATGTTTGGACTGCTGAAAAAGCCGCAGTACAAGGTACTCAAAGTATTAAGGCTGATTTGGATAAAGCTAGAACGGATCTTGAAGCGGCACAACGTGCCAGTGATTTAGCTAAAATGTCTGAACTGCAATATGGATTAATTCCAGAGCTTGAATCTAAATTGGCAAGTGTCGACGAAGCAAAAGATTTGGAGATGACTTTACTTCGTAATAATGTGACAGAACATGAAATTGCAGAAGTGGTCGCTAAATGGACGGGTATTCCTGTTTCAAAAATGATGCAGGGAGAAAAAGAAAAGCTACTGCAAATGGAAAGTTATTTGCATCAAAGAGTGGTTGGGCAAGATGAAGCTGTTGTCGCAGTATCCAATGCCGTTCGTCGTTCTCGCGCAGGTTTGTCTGATCCCAATCGACCGAATGGTTCTTTCTTATTCTTAGGGCCAACGGGAGTTGGTAAAACAGAACTTTGTAAATCCTTAGCTGAATTTTTGTTTGATACGGAAGATTCGATGATTCGTATCGACATGTCTGAGTTTATGGAAAAGCATGCTGTGGCTAGGTTAATTGGTGCGCCTCCAGGTTATTTGGGTTACGAAGAGGGGGGCTACTTAACCGAAGCTGTGAGAAGGAAGCCTTATTCGGTAGTGCTCTTTGATGAGGTTGAAAAAGCGCATGCAGATGTTTTTAATATCTTATTGCAAGTCTTGGAAGATGGTCGCTTGACTGATAGTCAAGGGCGGACGGTAGATTTTAGAAATACCGTGCTGGTGATGACTTCTAATTTAGGTTCAGATCTGATTCAAAATTTTGATCCGAATTCTTCGAGTTTAGATTTAAAGTCCCAGCTACTGGATGCTATGAGTAGTTTTTTCCGTCCAGAGTTTATCAATCGGATTGATGAAACTGTGGTATTCCATAGTTTAGATAAGGCGGCAGTTAAGAATATTGCTAATATACAACTATCGAATTTGAATAAACGGTTGAGAGAACTTGGCTTAAGTATTAGTTTTACAGTAGAGGCTATGAACCATCTTGCGGAGCTTGGGTTCGATCCAGTTTATGGCGCTCGACCGCTCAAACGTGCTATTCAATCTTATATTGAAAACCCATTGGCGCAAAAACTCTTAAATGGTGATTTTACCAAAGGAACTGAGATAAAGGTTTCACTAACAGATGGTACTTTTACTTTTAACTAAGCAAAAAAAAGCGAGCTAAATGCTCGCTTTTTTTATAACTGAACTTTCATTTACAGAACTTAGCGATATTGTCTTTTGCTTCTTTTAATCTATTGTTCCTTTCCTCATCAGTTAGCATACGGCGCTCGCCATTTTCTTCAATCTGAATGCGAGTGCTTCTATTTAAAGCTTCAAGATTATTCTTAGAGATAACGCAATTCTTTTCAGCTCGTTGAGCATTTATAGCGTCTACCCGATTTTTATCGGCATTTTGCGCGGCGATAACTTTGTCTTGTTCTTCTGCCACTGGATCGACGACTTCTGATTTAGCTTCAAAAGTTTTCACAGCGTCAGTTTTAGTCGAAGTTCTATTGCGTATAGTGACGTAATCAATACCTGATGGTGGTTTTGATTGGGTATATTTAATATTGCCATTGCTATCTTTCCATTTATAGATAACTTCACCAGCAATTGCTGCGTTCATCGTAAACGCGGTAACAGCGGTAAGCAAAAATAATTTAAGTTTTGACATGGTTCTTCCTATTAAATAAACAAATCAATGACATTTTTACAGTTTGCGCTAGATAACTCAAGCGACTGATTCAATATCTTCTTCTGTAAAGCCTAACTTATTCTTCTTAGCAAACTCGAACAGTTGCTCAAAAAGATTCGGATTTGTCTCTGACAAAGCGGCATTAATGATAATACATTTATACCCATCAATGACTGCTGGTCTTAACAGCGGGGAATACATCATACGACGATTTCTGAAGGTGCAAAGATTGCCACACATTCTTTCTGCCCAATCACTTGGACGAAATTTCTCACCGTTTTCAGTGACACCTTTAATAATAAATCGTTTATTACTTAATGCGCTCATGCCCACTCTTAATTGTTAGAGCCCTATAAATTGCGGCTATCTTGCCAGAAACAACTGTTCTGTCAAATTTTTAACCAATATGCCATTAATAAATGCGTATGGAAAGTGCTTCAAACCTAATTAACTAATATGGTATTCTACAGATATCAATAGTATAGCTTTCACAATTAGAGCTTTTTATGAAAATGCGTCAACGCTTCTCCTCGCATAGAGGAATATATCTAATCCCCAATTTATTAACCACAGCAGGTCTTTTTGCAGGTTTTTATGCGGTAGTGGCATCGATGCAAGGTCATTTTGAATATGCAGCAATCGCTATTTTCATTGCGATGATTATGGATGGACTTGATGGCAGAATAGCTCGAATCACCAATACTCAAACAGCCTTTGGTGCAGAATACGACTCTATGGCCGATATGGTCTCTTTTGGCATAGCGCCAGCTTTAGTTGCTTATAATTGGGCTTTGTCGGATTTAGGTAAATTTGGCTGGCTAGCCAGTTTTGTTTATGTAGTAGCGGCCGCTTTACGCCTAGCTCGCTTCAATACTCAAGTAGAAACAGCTGATAAACGCTATTTTCAAGGTTTGGCAAGTCCCTCTGCGGCTGCTATTTTAGCGGGCTTAGTTTGGTTAGGCGTAGAATACAGTTGGGAGCCAAAACCCTATGGTATCTATATAGGTATATTAACCATTGTTACTGGCTTATTAATGGTGAGTAATTTTCGGTACTCAAGTTTTAAAGGAGCAAATACCAAAGGCAAGGTACCTTTTATGGGTATCATTATAATGGTGCTACTATTTGTTTTGATTGCTTCTTTCCCGCCAGAAGTTTTGTTTATCGGTTTTGGGATCTATGCTTTGTCAGGGCCGATATTAACTCTCTGGCACCTCAAAGACATTCGTGAAGAGCGGATACAACGCAAAAAAGCTAAATCGAACACAGAAGATACAGAAACTGATAACGAAAGTGAGTCTATTTCTTAATAATTCCAAGTTTTTAATCGATACTATAAGCATGCTTCAAACAGACGATTACTCCTAGTATTATTCATGTCGCTATTCAGAGTGGTTTTGCATTAGAAATTTTTATCCTAAGTTGGTTGGTAGCGACTTTTTGTACGCTTTTTATTCACTGAAACAAGCGTTTAAAAAAAATATCAAAAAAGTGTGAAAAAAGGCTTGCCAGCTAACTAAAACTACCTATAATGCGCATCTCTTTCGAGGCATAGCTAAGAAAAAAAGCTCAATCAAAAATATATTGCTTTTTTTAATAAAAAATAAGCAAAAATGATTGACAGAGATTAAGGGCGATATATAATGTGCGCCCACTTGAGCAAAGCAAGTTCTTTGCCAAGACGTTCTTTAAAAGTTTGTAAGACAATTTGTGTGGGCACTTGATAGGTAATGCATCGCATTATCAATGAAGTGACCAACACCCTAAAATTAATTCGATTAATTGATTTATTTTTAATAAGT
>NZ_WKJC01000001.1:751030-1894598 GCF_009674675.1 Kangiella sp. HZ709 | reverse complement strand
ACTTATTAAAAATAAATCAATTAATCGAATTAATTTTAGGGTGTTGGTCACTTCATTGATAATGCGATGCATTACCTATCAAGTGCCCACACAAATTGTCTTACAAACTTTTAAAGAACGTCTTGGCGAAGAACTTGCTCCGCTCAAGTGGAGGCGAATTATACATTGCACCTCGTACCTGTCAACATCTTTTGAAAACTTTTTTCACTCTTTTTTCAAGAGGCCTTTTCAGGCAAGTTTCGAGGGTAGATATCGACCACTTTTCAACCCTAATTCCTCTAACTAATGCTTGGCTTTTCTGCCGAAGCGGGGGCGCATTATATAGAGCGCCATTTCCCTGTCAACATCTTTTCTTAAACTTTTTCCAATTAATTTTGAAAGCTGCTTAATCGAGGCTTCCGAGCCTTTAATCCCAGGCTTTAGAATTTACTAATGCCTCGAAAGTGGAGCGCATTATAGAGAGCAAATCATAATGATCAACACTTATTTATAATTAATTTAAAATAAATAGATAGGTTGACTAGAAATCATGCAAACTGTTGTTTTTACAAACTAAATGCATAAAAAAAGGCCAGTTAAACTGGCCTTAATCACTGAATCACTGCTTTTACTTAACTTAAAGTCACAAAAGCAATTTTCTTTTTCCCCGCTTGAATCAGGTATTTTCCAGCATTAAGCATTAATGAAGGTTCAACAACTTGCCAGTCGACCTTTACTCGCCCGTTTTTCAGCATGTCTTTGGCTTGAGCGCCATTCACAGCTAAGCCGGCTCGATTGATAATAGCGCCAATCGGAAATTGCTCAGCGCCATCTAAAGAAACTTCTACTTCTGGTGTCCCTTCTGGCACTTCACCTTCCACAATTAAATTGCCTGCGCCTTTATGCGCATTTTCTGCAGCTTCAGCGCCATGAAAACGCTCAATGATTTCTTTCGCAAACAAGATTTTGATATCTCGCGGGTTAGTACCATTTTCAACATCTTTCTGTAGTTGTTCAATTTCGTCCAATGGCTTAAAGGACAGTAATTCATAATAACGCCACATAATAGAATCCGGCAGCGATAACAACTTTTGATACATAACACCCGGGGCTTCCGTAATGCCTACATAGTTATCCAGCGATTTAGACATTTTATTTACGCCATCTAAACCTTCTAATAATGGCATCATTAATACTACTTGTGGTTTTTGGCCATAATGCTTTTGCAGCTCACGCCCCATTAACAGATTAAATCGCTGATCAGTTCCACCTAATTCGACATCACACTCTAGCGCAACAGAGTCGTAACCCTGGGCCAAAGGGTAAATAAACTCGTGGATGGCGATAGGTTGTTCATTGGCATAACGCTTTTTAAAATCATCGCGCTCAAGCATTCTGGCTACGGTTGATAAAGACGTCAGCTTAATCATGCCGGCCGCCCCCAACTTATCCATCCAACTTGAATTAAACTCAACGATCGTTTTCTCTGGGTCTAGAATTTTAAAGACCTGCTCTTTATAAGTTTCGGCATTTTCAAGGATAGCTTCTTTGGTCAGCGGCTTGCGAGTTACATTTTTCCCCGTTGGATCGCCAATCAAACCGGTAAAGTCACCAATTAAGAAAACCACTTCATGACCAAGCTGCTGGAATTGGCGCATTTTATTCAGTAAAACGGTATGCCCCAAATGCAAGTCAGGAGCCGTCGGGTCAAAACCTGCTTTTATCCTTAATTTTTTACCACTTTTAAGGCGCTCAATAAGCTCTTCTTCTACTAATATCTCGTCAGAACCGCGCTTTATTTCAGCAAATGCTTTCTCAAAATCAGTCATTTTTTTCAGAAACCGTTAAATTTAGCTATTTTTACTTTGTAATGGTTAATTTTGCTAATACTAAAATCAAGCTCTAACCATTATTAAGTCTATTGATTGGAATAAAAGGCAAGGATAAAGGATCTTAGTCAGGATGCAATGAAATATTGTATTTTCACGACAAGACATATAAGTATTTATGCTTAAAAATCGTGAATTTTTCACATTTTTTAAGAAAACACCTTAAAACAACTGTTTTAACACAATTTTACATTGATCATTTCACTGTAGGCAGTTATTGTTAGAGCGCATTCCTTAAGTGCCATTTGTCAATAAAGTAAGTATAGCAACTAGTGACCTTGATGATTAACAAAGATTTTAAACACCTAAGTAGAAAGGACTCTCTATTTACGAAAAAGCGTAGAAATAGAAAACCTATTTTAATGTCTGTTCTGGGCTCTATTGCTCTAGTGTCTACTTATGCTTACATTAAAGATGACACTCAAGGCAAAACTCCTGAAATACGAACTTTAGGTTTTGCAGCTAATCTTAAAGATACCAATACCGATTTCTCTTTAACTAATTCAGATCAGAAACCTTCAATGCGCGTAGCTTCTGAAGAACTTCAGGTTAGTTTGGCTGATAACTCAACAACACTAATTGAGGCAATTCCGGCTGAACCCATTAAACTTGAACCAAGCACTCAGTGGCATACTATCGAAGTAAAAAAGGGCGATACATTAGCAAAAATTTTCCAAAAACAAGGTTATTCAGCAACTGACTTGCACTACCTGATGAAATCAGGAGACGATATCAGAGTTCTTAAAAGCATTCGTCCAGGGCACACGATTGAGTTCGCTCAAACCGAAGGTGAAGAAGGCTTTGAAAGTTTACGCTACCCTTTTAGTTTAAGCGAAACATTGGTCATCAATAAAGATTCAGCCAAAACATTCTCTTCTGAGGTTGAGCAGAAAGAAATCACCTTTGAACAACGCTTTGCGACCGCAAATATTAATAGCAGCTTTTATAATGCTGGTATCGAGGCTGGTTTACCTGATGGCGTAATCATGGAATTAGCTGGTGTTTTTGAATACGACATTGACTTTGCATTAGAGATTCGCCAAGGCGATTCTTTTTCTGTGCTTTACCAAGAAAAATTTATTGATGGTGAAAAAGTAGGTTATGGCGATATTTTATCTGCAGAGTTTATTAACCGTGGCGATCAATACGCAGCTGTACAATACACCGATTTAAAAGAGAGAACTGCTTATTACACTCCAGACGGTAAAGCATTACGCAAATCCTTCCTGCGAGCACCTTTAAAGTTTAATTACGTTAGTTCGAATTTTAATCCTCGTAGATTCCATCCGATTCAAAAGCGCGTAAAACCTCATCGTGGAGTAGATTATAGAGCTGCCACAGGTACACCGGTTAGAGCTTCTGGCGATGGCCGAGTGGTTCGCTCATCTTATGATAAATACAATGGCCATCATGTATTTGTACAGCACGGTAATAACATTACTACTAAGTACTTACACTTTTCAAAGCGCCGAGTTAAAAAAGGTGAGCGAGTAAAACAAGGGCAGATTATCGGCTATGTGGGTAGCACAGGTATGTCAGAAGCTCCTCACTTACACTATGAATTTCTAGTTAATGGTGTCCACCGTAATCCTCGAACAGTTAAGCTTCCGCATGCCGCACCGGTTGCAAAAAAAGAGCTAAGCCGATTCAAGGAGCAAACCAAAAATTTAATTACCCAATTAGAATATAAGCGTGTCGAGCATTTTGCCCGCTTGAATACTAATCCAGAAAACACTAAATTAGAACAATAATTTCTTCATAACGACTCCCTATGCCTTACTTCATAGGTCTTATGTCTGGCACCAGCGTTGATGGTGTCGATGCCGTTTTATGCGACATACAAGATAACTCTATAAAGCTAATCGAGTCTTTATGTTTACCTATTGCAGAGCCATTGCAAAACAAAATTCACGCCATTGCTAGCAGCCAATATCAGCATGATCCCATTGAAATGATGGGACATTTGGACGTAGAAATTGGCGATTTATTAGCACAAGCCGTAGCCGCTTTGTTAGAGAAGACTTCAATAGCGCCTTCAGAAATAACTGCTATCGGCTCACATGGACAAACCATTCGTCATATCCCAAACCACGTTCAAGCTTTTACTTTGCAGATTGGCGACCCCAATATCATTGCGGCCAAAACGGGCATTGATGTAGTGGCCGATTTTCGACGCCGAGACATGGCTTTAGGCGGCCAAGGTGCACCTTTAGTTCCGGCCTTTCATCACTCAATATTTAAAGACGCTGCGAGCAACCGAGTAATAGTTAACCTCGGCGGCATTGCTAATATTACACTTTTAACCAACAACTCAGACGTCATAGGTTACGATACCGGCCCGGCGAATACTTTAATGGATCAATGGATTAAGCTGCATAAAAACCAGTCCTTTGACCCTAATGGCGATTGGGCAAAAAGCGGGCAACTTGATGGCCACCTGTTAGAAGCTATGCTTGGCGATCCTTATTTTACTCAAGCAGCGCCAAAAAGTACCGGTCGTGAATACTTTAATTTAGGCTGGTTGAACCAATTTGATCTTGACTCTACTGAGGCCGCAGATGTTCAACGCACTCTGTTAGAGCTTACTGCGCAAACTTTATCTGATTCAATTGATAACCATTTAGACTCCGGCGAAATTTATCTTTGTGGCGGCGGTGTCCATAATGAATATTTAGCTGAACGCATTCAGACTTTAATTCCATCATTCACCGTTCAATCGACCTATCAACTTGGCGTTGATCCTGATTGGGTTGAGGCTATGGCTTTTGCTTGGCTTGCTGAGCGAACCATTAATCGCAAAGCTGGCAATCTTGCTGCCGTCACAGGTGCATCGCAGGATACAATATTAGGCGCCATATACCCGACATAACTCCGCCGATAGAATCATTAACTCATTGTTTTTATTGAGCTAACCCGCCATTGTCGTATTCTTTTCGCCTTGCCGTCGTGGTTTATGCCATAATCATTTCTCATAATAGATTCCAACAAACACAGATTCAGTAAAGATTATGCTTATCAAAAAATTACGCTTACAAAAAGGCTGGTCACAAGAACAATTGGCCGACATTAGTGGTTTAAGCACTCGCACAATTCAACGCTTAGAGCGCGGCGAAAATGCCAGTCTTGAGACGCTTAAGTCTTTAGCATCTGTGTTCGAAATCAATGTTGCTGAATTATCAGGACATTATCTTTTGGACAAAATAGAGGAACCGATTATGCAGCCCGACACAAAGCTAACTTATGATGAAGCAAAAGCCATTGAAAAAGTAAAAGAAATTAAAGGACTTTATATTCATTTGATTATCTTCTGCTTGGTTATTTCAGGTCTATGGATTTTAAACTTAATGACCTCGCCAAATGTAATTTGGGCTTGGTGGCCTACATTTGGTTGGGGTATTGGAGTCGCCGGACATGCAATTGGAGTTCTAGACTTGCCATTCCTTTTCGGAGCTGAATGGGAAAAGAAACAAATCGAAAAACGACTCGGTCGAAAGCTTTAAGTATTAAATACAAAAAAGGCGCTCAGTGAGCGCCTTTTTACTTTCGGTTTCTCTTAAAGAGAATTCTCTAAATTATTTTAAAGAACGGTTACCAAAACGCTTACGGAAACGGTCAACACGGCCACCAGTATCAAGCATTTTCTGCTTACCAGTGAAGAATGGGTGACACGCTGAACATACGTCCAAGTTCATGTCTGTGCCTGTTGAACCGACTTCAATTACGTTACCGCAACTACAAGTCGCTTTGATAGTTTTATAATTTGGATGAATATCATTTTTCATAGTCTTAGATCTCATTTTTGGAATCGCCATCTGGGCTGTAGTTATAGAAAGAACTACGCCAAACACGATCCGAGTACTTTTAAATTCGAGCGGCGATCATACGCCTGAGCCCAAGTGAGATCAAGCCCTTATCGTGAAATCTGTTTTAACAAATCCCAAATAAAAAAAAGCGACCAGAGGCCGCATTGTCACACTAACGTGTTGTTTTTTTTTGTGTTTTTATTCTTTTTTTAAAGCTTAATTAGTCTTTGCTCATATCAAATAGTGAAATGATTGCTACCAATAATGCAGCTGCGCCAACCATATAGCCAATGTTTAACATGATATCGGTCACTTTAGCGCCAACCATCGGAAGGGTATCTAAAGCATCTGCCGCCATTAAAAAAGCGATCGCAGAGATCAAGAAACGACGTGACTCGCCACCTGATACGTTTAGGAAACCAACCACCAAACCTGTTACCACTAAAACGATAGGAAACCATTCTTGCGATACAAATGCCCCTACTACAGCAATTACTAAACCTACTAAGAACGCAATGCTACCAATTTTCATGTGTCACCCCCAAGTCGTAAGACGTTGCAATTTTTCGAAATACATACATCTTGTGTTTGTTTTTTAATCAATTAGCAAATATTGTTGCTGAGCTAAGACTAACAGAGTTTGAACCAATCACTAGTCGTACCAGTTGCAAAATGTTTCGATACTTCTTCGAAAACCTTTTATTAATTGATAAACCTCTAACAAATGGTTGCCACAGCGGCTAAGTCTCCTTATCCTTTCATCCTATAACTATTATCTAATAAGCAGTTAATGCCAACCGAATTACGACTGGTCAAAGTAGCGGTTCCAGTACCACTACGCCGTCTTTTTGATTATCAATACAACGCTCAACAGACTCCTGTGATTGGTGGTCGTGTTTTAGTGCCTTTTGGCAGTCAGAAATTAGTCGGCTACGTTTTAGGTTTTACAGATCAAACCGAAATAGCTACTCACAAAATCAAACATATCAGTAAGGTGATTGATTCCCAAGTACTTATCGACAAAGAGTTGTTTGGTTTTATCACATGGTCAGCGCAATATTACCAGCACCCTATTGGAGAGGTGTTCAGTGCTTGCTTACCTGGACTCGTCACTAAAGGTGAGCCTGCTGAACTAGAAGCTGAGCGCTTTTGGGAAATAACCGCTCATGGCAGAGAAGCGGAACCAAAAAGCAATGCTGTTAAACAAAACGCCATTTTAAAATTAGCACAGGTTCACAATGGCCTGATTACTCTTGAAACTTTAAAGTTAAATCAGTTTGCTCCTGCAGATTTAAGATCTTTGCTCAATAAAGGGTGGCTCAAAGAAGCTGTTAAATCACTGAAAGAGCATTACGTTAAACCATCGATAAAACCGAGCGAGATAGAACCTAACAAAGAGCAGCACCAAGCGCTAGCGCAAATCTATACCAAGAAAACTAGTTTTCAGCCATTTCTATTAGATGGGGTCACCTCAAGCGGTAAAACTGAAGTTTATTTAAGAAGTATCGCTCAACAAGTGGAATCGGATAAGCAAGTATTAGTTTTAGTGCCTGAAATTGGCTTAACACCGCAAACGGTCGAGCGTTTTAAGCAACGCTTTAATGCAAATATCGCCAT
Organism: Kangiella sp. HZ709; assembly: GCF_009674675.1. Taxonomy (GTDB): domain Bacteria; phylum Pseudomonadota; class Gammaproteobacteria; order Enterobacterales; family Kangiellaceae; genus Kangiella. The sequence goes on along the minus strand of NZ_WKJC01000001.1, from coordinate 1,887,310 downwards.
GCTTCATTCAGGTATGACTGATAAGCAGCGCTTAAATGAATGGATTAAGGCGAAGCAAGGACTCACTTCAATCGTTATTGGCACTCGCTCTGCTCTTTTCACGCCATTTAAAAACCTTGGTTTGATCGTTATTGATGAAGAGCATGATTTATCTTTTAAGCAGCAAGACGGCTTTCGATATTCGGCTCGAGATTTAGCGCTAGTTCGAGCAAACAATTTAAATATCCCCATCATTATGGGTTCGGCTACACCATCTATGGAATCCCAATATAATGTTGAAGCTGGTCGTTTTGAACGGCTGACTCTGGCACGTCGCGCAGGCAATGCCAAACCACCGCATAGCAAAATATTTGATGTCAGACAGAGACCATTACAAGAAGGGATATCTAAGCCCTTAAAAGAACATATTGAAAGTCATCTCGCCAAAGATCAACAGTGTTTAATCTTTCTAAATCGTCGCGGCTATGCACCCAGTATTTTATGCCACGACTGCGGCTGGTTGGCAGAGTGTAATCGCTGCGATCGAAATATGACTTACCATCAACAACTAAAACGCTTGCATTGCCATCATTGTGATCGGCAAGTATTTTTACCAAAGCAATGTCCAAACTGTCAATCAAGCGAATTGCTACCCATTGGTTTAGGCACCGAACGATTACAAGAAGTGTTGACCAAACTATTTCCTAGCAAAAAAGTTATCCGAGTTGATCGGGACTCCACTCGGCGCAAGAACTCAATGCAAACTATAGTTCGACAAATCAAAAATGGCGAAGCCGATATTATCGTTGGGACCCAAATGTTGGCTAAAGGCCATCACTTCCCAAACCTTACTCTAGTTGCAGTAGTGGATATTGATGGTTGCTTATTCAGCGCCGACTATCGTGCTACCGAGCGTACAGCACAATTGCTCACTCAAGTAGCTGGTCGTGCAGGCCGAGGAGATGCCAAAGGAGAAATAGTCATTCAAAGTCACCATCCTGATCATCCTTTATTGCTCAACTTATTTACTCAAAATTATCAACAACTTAGTGAGCAAATGTTGGCAGAACGCAAAGCTGCAAATTTACCGCCCTATTCTGCTCAAGTCTTAATCAGGGCTCAAGCCAATCAACTAGAAAAGCCTATGGCATTTTTATCGGATATGGCCAACATTTTGAATCAATACTCTAATTTATCAGTATTCGGCCCCTACCCTGCTCCAATGATTAAACGAGCTGGTAAAATGCGGGCTCAACTGTTGTTGCAAGCTGATGATAAAAAAACCATACAGAAGATATTAAACGCTGCATTGCCAATAATTGAACAACAGCAATCTGCTAAAACCGTTCGCTGGTCAATCGATGTAGATCCCCAAGAGGTCTTTTAATAGTCGTTTTAACAATAGCGATTAATATCTATTCTTTACTGAATATTTAAACTCTAATGGTTGGTCTAACCTCAGATTAAAGCTAGAATAACTTTATATTTGGTATTCACAAGAACAATAGCAAAATCTTAATGATGCATTTCCACAAAGCCGCTACTCGTAAAACTAGCACTCGCAAAAATACGCGAAAAAATACTCGTGCTCCACGAAAAAAAGCAGCCCAGAAAAAACAAAGTTCTCCGGTTTTATTTTTCTTTAGTGGAATTCTGTTGACCATAGTAGGTATTACTATTTGGTTATACTTTTCTAAACCAGAGCTGCTGAAAGAGTTCTTACCCGAGAAATCATCGCCTGCTAGTCAACAAGCGACAAAGACTCCAGCAAAAACCCAACCTGCTGACACCAATAATAGCAATGATGAAGCTCAGCTTGATTACCACCAGATACTAACCAATAAAGAATTAGAGGTTGAAAAAGACCCAAAAGTTGCTGAAAGCTCTAGCAAACGCTATGTCATGCAATGTGGTGCATCCAAAATCTTAGAAAAGGCTGAGAGCCTAAAAGCGCAAATCGCTTTTATTGGCCTGCAAGCCGAAGTTGCCGAAAAAGACGGCTGGTATCGAGTTCGACTGGGCCCTTACACATCTAAACGAGCAGCGGAAAGCGATCGTCATAAATTAGAACGCAATGACTTTAACGATTGCCGAATTTGGTAATAGCACCTTCAACTGAAATTTAAGAATAACTCTAAGTTATTCTTGAATAGAAAAAAATCACCCCCACATATCTCCTAACGCAAAAATAAGCTTATTTAAGAGTAGGTAGATACAATGCAACAATATCGTGGAACCACTATTCTATCGGTTCGCCGTAATGGCACCGTCGTGATTGGTGGTGATGGCCAAGTATCCCTTGGCAATACCATCATGAAAGGTAATGCGCGCAAAGTGCGTCGCTTATATAACAATCAAGTCATTGCTGGTTTTGCCGGCGGTACCGCCGATGCTTTCACTCTATTTGAGCGGTTCGAAGCGAAACTAGAATCACATGGCGGCAAACTAATGCGCGCGGCTGTAGAGCTAGCTAAAGACTGGCGTACTGATCGTGCACTACGCAAATTAGAGGCTTTATTGGCCGTTGCGGATAAAGAACACTCTTTAATCATTACCGGTAATGGTGATGTTATTCAGCCTGAAGATGATTTGATTGCCATTGGTTCTGGTGGTGCGTTCGCCCAATCAGCGGCCAGTGCCTTATTACAGAAAACCGATTTAAGCGCCCGTGAAATTGTCGAAACTGGCCTAACGATTGCTGGTGATATTTGCATTTATACCAATCACAATCAAACTATTGAAGAATTAAGTTATTGAGGTCTTTTGAGTTGATTTCGTCGTTAAAGATATAGCTCCTGTATAACTTATACGCTACGCAAATCTTTGCCCCGAACTACACTCTAAATCCTCACAGTAATCATATAAATTATTGTTATTCCTGAGAAAGCGGGAATCTAGCAGAAAGAGAAAAATATTATGTCCATGACTCCTCGTGAAATCGTACACGAATTAGATAAACACATTGTTGGTCAACAAGGAGCTAAACGCTCAGTAGCCATCGCGCTAAGAAATCGCTGGCGCCGGATGCAAGTTGCTGAAGACTTGCGTAATGAAATTACGCCTAAAAACATTTTAATGATTGGTCCTACAGGTGTTGGCAAAACTGAAATTGCCCGCCGCTTAGCTAAGTTAGCAAATGCTCCATTTATAAAAATTGAAGCGACAAAGTTTACCGAAGTAGGTTACGTTGGTCGTGACGTTGAATCCATCATTCGTGATTTAGTCGATGCGGCGTTTAAAATGATGCGCGAGCAAGAAATGGCTAAACAAGAAAATCGGGCCATCGATGCTGCTGAAGAAAAAGTTCTTGATGCTTTATTACCCCCTGCTCGCTCAAGCTCAACTGATTCAACATGGGAAGCCGAAGACAAACCTGCCGAAGATTCTTCTGCTCGTCAAATGTTCCGAAAAAAATTACGCCAAGGTGAACTGGACGATCGTGAAATCGAAATCGACGTAGCTCAAGCTGCTGTTGGTATCGATATTATGGCGCCTCCTGGTATGGAAGATATGACCAATCAATTACAGTCTATGTTCCAAAACATGAGTCCATCGAAAACTAAGAAACGTAAACTTAAAGTTAAAGATGCGATGAAGCTATTGACCGAAGAAGAAGCTGCTAAACTTATTGATCAGGAAGAATTAAAAGTTAAAGCGGTTGAAGCCGTCGAACAGCATGGCATTGTATTCTTAGATGAAATAGATAAAGTCGCTAAGCGCGGCGGCAATCAAGAAGGAGGCGTTTCCCGCGAGGGTGTACAGCGCGATTTGCTACCCTTAGTCGAAGGCTCAACGGTGAGCACTAAATACGGCATGATAAAAACTGATCATATTTTATTTATCGCTTCTGGCGCTTTCCATTTAGCAAAACCATCAGATTTAATTCCTGAGTTACAAGGTCGCCTGCCAATTAGAGTTGAATTAAGAGCGCTAACGGTAGAAGACTTTATGCGCATCTTAACAGAACCTGATGCTGCTTTAACCAAACAGTATCAAGCATTATTAGCTACCGAAGGTAAACAAATAGAATTTACAGATTCAGGTATACAGCGCATTGCCGAATTCTCTTATCAAGTCAACGAAACCACTGAAAATATTGGGGCTCGCCGTCTACATACGGTTATGGAGCGATTATTGGATGAAGTTTCATTCGATGCGGCTGAGAGTGACGAAAAGCTTATCATAGATGCAGCTTATGTTAACAAGCAGTTATCAGAGTTGGCTGAAGACGAAGACTTAAGCCGCTTTATTCTTTAATAATTATATTCATATACTTTTAAAAGGCTCTTAAGGAGCCTTTTCTTGTTTAAAGAACAACAAGTTGTTCTTTTTATTAACAAAAATTTCACATCAAAGATGAACGAGATCACATTTGTACATTAAGATACAATTTATATTCATTAAAAATTCTAATTAATTATATTAAAAAAACATAAATTAGAAGCTACTAATAAATAGATCCATTAATAAAAATTCGCTTCGAATTCCTATTAAAGCAATGCACTTCTGCATTATATCTATCACTTGTTACGCAGATGGATAAAATCTTTTAACTCAAACAGCAATCATTAATTAAATTTAATAATAGTAAACGCTAACTTTTGACTCTATATCATATTCAAATAGCTCATTTGTGTTTAATATTTACGCACTTCTTATTTGTGAGAAGTTTATTACGTAACAATTTTAGGGGGATGTATGAAACTTAAAAAGGTAGTTGCTGGACTTGCGATTGCACTAGGTGTAACCGGAGTTCATGCAGGGGAATATCGGGTCGCTCAAGACTCTACGAAAAAAATCAAAAATCAATATATCGTAGGGTTTAAAGAAGCACCTCTTCAGTCTATGCAATTAAGTGGTTTTAACAATGCTTCAGCTGTTAGCTTTATGGCGCAAGATTTAGGCGCTAAATACCGCGGCAATGTAAAAATGACTTTCAAGAAAGCGCTGAAAGGTGGTGTTTTCAAGATGTCTCAAAAAGACGCACAGACCATGGCAAATGATCCGCGCATTGCGTTCGTTGAAGAAGATCAAATGATGTCTATTAACGCCACACAAAATAATGCAACTTGGGGTCTTGATAGAATAGATCAGGCTAACTTGCCATTAAATAGCACTTATAACTATGACACTTCAGCATCAAATGTTAATGCCTACATTATTGATACTGGTGTTTTGAACAGCCATTCAGACTTCGGCGGTCGCTCTTTCTCAGGTATTGATACTGTTGATAACGATAACAATTCCACCGACTGTAATGGTCACGGTACCCACGTTGCTGGTACGGTAGCTGGCAGCACTTATGGTGTGGCTAAAGGCGCCAAAATTTATGGTGTTCGTGTTTTAGGCTGTAATGGTAGTGGTTCAAACTCTGGCGTAATTGCCGGTATTGATTGGGTTGCTAATAACCACGTGAAGCCTGCTGTTGCTAACATGAGTTTGGGTGGCGGTGCTTCAAGCGCTACTGATAACGCAGTTGCAAATTTAGTTAATTCTGGTGTTACCGTAGTTGTCGCTGCTGGTAATGATAACAGCAACGCTTGTAATTACTCTCCAGCTCGTGCTCCAAGTGCTATTACAGTAGGTTCAACTACATCTAGCGATGCTCGCTCAAGCTTCTCGAATTTCGGTACTTGTTTAGACATTTATGCTCCAGGTTCTAGCATTACTTCAGCTTGGTCTAATGGCGGGGTTCGTACCATTAGCGGTACTTCTATGGCTTCTCCACACGTTGCTGGTGTTGCTGCTTTATATTTAGCAAACAATCCTAACGCAACTCCAGCTCAAGTTACTGCTGCAGTAACAGGTAATGCTATTTCAGGAAAAGTATCTGATGCTAAATCAGGTTCACCTAACCTATTATTACAAAGCCTATTTGGCGGTACTCCACCACCGCCACCACCACCAGGTGACGCAGAGTTAACTAATGGTCAAGCCGTTACAGGGCTATCAGGTTCTACCGGTAATGAGCAGTTCTTCACTCTAGAAGTACCAGCCGGTGCTACTAACTTGAGCTTCAATATTAATGGTGGCTCTGGTGATGCTGACTTGTATGTACGCTTTGGTAGTAAACCAACTACAGCTACTTACGATTGTCGTCCATACCGCAACGGTAATAGCGAAACTTGCGACATTAGTAATGTTCAAGCTGGCACCTATCATGTAATGCTGCGCGCATACTCTTCTTATTCAGGTGTTAACTTAACTGGTAGCTTCGATGAAGGCGGAACTAACCCACCTCCTGTAGATGATACTTTGAGCGAAACTGGTTTATCTGGCGGTCGTAATAGCCAGCAGTTCTTTACTTTAGAAGTTCCAGCAGGCAGAAGCCAAGTTTCAATCTCAATTTCTGGTGGTTCAGGCGATGCTGACTTGTATGTAAGATATGGCAGCAACCCAACTACTAGCAGTTATGATTGTCGCCCATACCGTAACGGTAATAGCGAAACTTGTACGTTAAATGCTCAGGCAGGTACTTACTATGTAATGCTTAGAGGTTATAGAGCATACTCAGGCGTCAGTCTATCAGGTAGCTCTAACTAATATATGGGTATAAAATAATAATAACGAGTTATTACTTAAACTAGGGATGCATCGCATCCCTTTTTTTATTTCAACGATAATCATTTAAAGACTATTAACTATATCAACCATTTGGGGATAACGCTTCCAGCGTTCTATAGAAGTCTTATAAAGCGACTGCCTTGCTTGCCAAATACTAGGGGTTTCAATATGGTTCTGAGAAAGCTTATGATCCACTCTATGGTTAATCTCAAGGTTTAGAAATTCATATATTTTATCAATGCATTCGGCATTATTACTTACAAAATCACTATATTCGATCGTTAAAACACTCTCTGGATAAAGGTTAGTCCAGTAATCCATCAGCTTTGTGTAGCCTTCGTACACAGATAAAATATCACTGATAGAGTGGGTATAATTTTGCATCAAACTGAAGTTTTCAAAAAAGATTGAGGTAGCTATATCGTATCGATTACGTGAAAAGTTGATAACTTTCCCTTGCGGGAATAATTGCTTAAATAGCCCAATATGGTAGAAATTAAATGGAACCTTATCAATGACTCTATTTCCTTGAAAATTAGCAAAACGCTTGAAAAAAGAATCATACTGAGTAGCCATGCTATTCAACTGTTTCCTCTCAAGTGGAGCGGTAAGGTAGGAGCCACCATGAAATTGAGAGTACAAGGCGTAATCAATCGCTGGAGTTTCTCCTCCAGGATAAAGATCTGTAATTCCGGACAGTACTTGCTCAATTAACGTAGTTCCACTTCTTGGCATTCCTACAATCCAGATAGGAGCACTATTATTATCACTTTTTGATAGCGACTCTGGTTTATTATAATCGATTAATTGCTGAACATAATTGTTGTGATTTTCTTTACTAAACGGTGAGAGTCTGGCTTTGAGCTGGTTAGCGCTATTTGCGGAAGTCCATGCATCTTCATACATACCAAGATCGTTGAATATCTTAGACTTTGCGAACAATACTCTAGCTTTTTCTTCAGGCGTTTTTAATTGCGATAAAGCCGTGTCGATTGTCTTGATGAGCTCCAATGGCATCTGGTCAAACTTCTTAGATTTGACTATTCCGGCTATTGCAAAAGACAAGTTAGGTTCAAGCTCAATGGCTTTGCTATAGGCATCGAAGGCTTTATCAAAACTTCCAACAGAGTTGTAGTAAATACCTATTTGATTGTATGGCCAGCCACTATTAGGTACTAGTCCAATCATTTCCTTACATAGCACCTCTACTCGAGAGCTATCTCTAGCTTCATTTTTCATCAATATCAATTGAGCAATAATATCTGCAGAATGAGGCTTTATATCGTAAGCTTTTGAGCATGCCTTAAGTGATAGATCGAACCTGTAAATTACTTGTGCTAAATGAGAAGCTTTCAGTAAAATATCAGTGTTTCTATCTTCGGTATTAATGATTTCTGTTAAAACTCTAGCTGCTTCAAAATCATCGAAGGTCTTAATTAAACAGTTTGCTAGGTTTAATTGGACCCAACTATCGTAACCAACTTTAGCGCAATCTTTAAAAATTTTGATTGCAGCCCCATAGTCTTTTTTGTTTGCAAGCTCAATTCCTTGATTAATTCTCAGTTGAAGGTTGATATCCATAGACAGCTTTTAGATTAAAATAATAAGTAATTTTAATGTAATTCCTATATGATTAATACCCGATATTAGTTATACATTGTTACTAACCTCACCCTTGATAATTATGACTACCCCTAAATCAATAAAGTTAAAACAGAAATCCAGAAACCTGCAAGTTGAGTTCGAAAATGAGGTTTTCTTATTGAGCTACGAGTATCTTCGGGTCTTTTCTCCGTCGGCAGAAATTCGGGGGCATGGCAATCAAGAAATGCTAATTATTGGTGGCAAAAAGCACGTGCAGATCACTAATATTGAAGCAGTAGGACAATATGCAATAAAACTAACTTTTGATGACGGTCACGACAGCGGCCTGTATAATTGGAGCACTCTTTACGAACTTGGTCGTGATTCTGCTGCAAATTGGCAATACTATTTGCAGAAATTACAATCTGCTGGTTTAAAACGCACAGAAGATCCCAGCATTGGCATCTTTAATCCAAATCAGCCCAATCAAAAATGACATCGCATGACTGAACAAAAAAAATCAGAAAACCCGCAAGAAACCACACACTTTGGCTATGAAACGGTAGCAAAAGAAGACAAAGTTGAAAAAGTTGCTGAGGTCTTCCATTCCGTAGCAGGCAAATACGACATCATGAATGACCTGATGTCATTTGGTATTCATCGAGTTTGGAAACGCTACACCATCGAGCGTGCGGCGGTACGCAAAGGTCAGAAAATCTTGGATATTGCCGGTGGTACTGGCGATTTAACCGCGAAATTCTCAAAGTTAGTGGGCGATAAAGGACAAGTTATTTTAGCCGACATTAACGACTCTATGATTAAAGTTGGCCGCTCTAAACTGGTGGATAGTGGTATTGTAGGTAATGTAGAATACCTTCAGGCGAATGCCGAAGCGCTACCCTTTCCCGATAACTACTTCGATCGAATTACGATCGCTTTTGGACTACGAAACGTCACCGAAAAAGAAAAAGCATTAAAATCGATGTATCGTATTTTAAAGCCAGGCGGCAAACTCTTGGTGTTAGAATTTTCAAAGCCTACGTTACCTGCACTTTCTAAAATTTATGACACCTACTCTTTCAGCTTATTACCTTTTATGGGCAAGCTAGTTGCCAATGATTCAGAAAGTTATAAATACCTTGCCGAATCTATTCGTATGCACCCTGACCAAGATACTTTGCAAGCTATGATGGAAGCTTCAGGTTTTGATGATGTGGAGTATACCAACCTAACTGGTGGGGTTGTTGCTTTACATATAGGCAAGAAATACTAAATGCTAGTGAGTTTATTTGCTCCAACCATTGAAACGGTTATCAATCAAGTCATTAAGCTTGATCCTGATGCTAAAGCTCGATTATTTAAATTAGATGGCAAGCTCATTAAATTTGAGTTAACTGATTTAAAACAATCCATCTATTTTAAAATCGAGGAAGACTATATTATTGTAAAAGAGGCTTTTAACAATGAATTAAAGCCCAATGCTGAACTAAAAGGCAACAGTCTTTCCTTCTTTAACCTGGCACTATCAAAACAGCAAGATCCTTTATTTAAAGGCGAAGTGATATTTTCAGGCGAAATACAAACCGCACAAAAATTCCAAAGTTTCTTCGAACAGCTCGACATCGACTGGGAAGAACACTTATCTAAATATACTGGTGATATCGTCGCCCATGAGCTCTTTAAGGCTAGTAAAAGTTTTCAGGGATGGGCAATGGAAACACTGAACACGGCCAAACTGAATTTTAGCGAATACTTAAAATTCGAAGCACGGGCCACTCCCGCAACAATCGAATTAGAAAATTTCTTTGATGATGTGGCTGACTTAAAATCTGACGTTGAGCGAATTGAGTTAAAAATCAATCGCCTGCTTGCAAGAAAAATATCTGGCGAATAATTTTCGATGAGTAAACTTAAGCAACTGCATCATGCTATGACGATTAACCGTACTTTAATTAAGTATGGTTTGGATGAATTTCTAGCGCCAACACCCATCGCTAAATTTCGCTTTATTGCTAAAATTTTTTCCTTAACAAGTTCGCAACACAAGGACAAATCCCGCGGTAAAAGGCTCGCTATGGCCTTAACCGAATTAGGTCCTATTTACATCAAGCTCGGTCAAATGCTCTCCACCCGTCGCGACATTATCCCGCCAGATATTGCAGATGATCTAGCCAAGCTTCAAGATCAGGTTGAGCCATTTGATAACGAAAAAGCTATTCAAGTTATCGAAAGTCAATTAGAACAACCCCTTACGTCAGTTTTTACATCCTTTGAACAATCGCCACTAGCCTCTGCTTCCATAGCCCAAGTACACGCAGCAGTTCTAAAAGACGGCCAAGATGTGGTAGTGAAAGTTCTGAGACCAGGAATACGAAAGAAGATCCAGAAAGATTTGGATATGATGCATTCCTTAGCGCAATGGGCCGAAAAGTACTCCAGTGAGGCACGCCGCTTTCGTATTAAAGAAGTGGTTAAAGATTATGACGAAACCATTAAGCGAGAAATTGACTTAAGAATTGAGGCTGCCAATTGCTCTAATTTGCGCGGTAATTTTGAAGGTTCGGAATTGCTCTATGTACCAAAAGTTTATTGGGACTATTGCCGCAATAAAGTCATGGTCATGGAAAGAATTTCAGGGGTTCCAGTAGGAGAGGTCCAACAGTTGATCGATGCTGGCGTGGATATGCAAGAATTAGCTAATCGAGGAGTCGAGATCTTTTTTACTCAAGTGTTTAGAGATAGTTTCTTCCATGCAGATATGCATCCCGGCAATATCTTTGTGGACATAAGCAATCCCAGTAAGCCACAATATATAGCGATAGATTGCGGCATTATGGGCACTCTGAACGAGTCAGACAAACGCTATTTAGCGGATAACTTCTTAGCCTTTTTTGACCAAAATTATCGAAGAATTGCAGAATTGCATATTGAATCCGGCTGGATCGATAAAAATGTCTCAGTTACTGAATTTGAGTCAGCAATACGTGCCGCCTGTGAGCCTATTTTTGGTAAAAAGATTTCAGAGATTTCATTTGGACACTTTTTAATACAACTTTTTCAGACTGCGCGAAAATTTAATATGCAAGTTCAGCCACAGTTAGTACTTTTACAGAAGACTTTGTTGTATATTGAAGGCCTTGGTCGCCAGCTTTATCCTGAACTAGATTTGTGGGAAACAGCTCAGCCTTTTTTGAGGCAATGGATTAAAGATAAGTATTCACCGATAAACTTTTTTAAACAGATGAAACAAGAAGCACCACAAATTTTAGAAGAATTACCCAAAGTGCCCGGTAAAATTATCAAGGCAGTTGACCAAGTAAACCATTTGGCGGAATCATTTGATGACATCAAGCAGCAAATGGTTGAGCTAGAAACTCACAAACTTCGTCAACAGTATGCGCAAAAGTATGCTGTGATAGGCTCCAGCTTAGCCATTACTGCGGGATTAATTTATACTGCGATGCCGAATAATTTTTGGCCGGCAGTTGGCCTTGGATTAGGCGCCGCTTATTTTTTAATTAAAAGCCTATGGCCGGCTACTAAGTAGGCTAAAATCACATTCAACAGTAAACACTTATGACTGACTGTATTTTTTGCAAAATCATCAATAATGAAATCCCAAGTGACAAGGTCTATGAGGATGAGCAAGTTTTGGTTTTTAAAGACATTGCACCAAAAGCTCCAGTGCATTTATTGATGATTCCAAAAAAGCATATCCATAGTTTAGCTGAAGTTACTGCTGAAGATTCAGAACTTATGGGCTATATGATGACCAAAGTTCCAGAGGTTGCAAAAGATGCAGGCTTAGAAGGTTTTAGGACCATCATCAATACTGGTAAAGATGGTGGGCAAATCGTATTTCATATACATATACATATTTTAGGTGGCGGCGGTCCGTTACCTTTTTAATATCCTGATAAAGGCAGAGGTTTATTATGGGTTTTAGTGTTTGGCAATTATTAATCGTATTACTAATCGTGGTTTTATTATTTGGTACAAAAAAGCTAAAAAATATCGGTGGTGATTTAGGTGGTGCTTTAAAGAATTTTAAAGATGCGGTGAAAGATGAAAAAGGTAGCGAAAATAATGCTGATGCTCAGCCTGAAGCCGTCGAAAAGCAAGATGCCGAATTTACAGAAACTTCTGACGCAAAAGAAGAATCCCCTGTCGAGCGTAAATAGATAAAACACTACTATGCCTTTTGACACTGGTATCTTTGAATGGCTGATCATATTTGTGATCGCCCTTTTAGTTCTTGGTCCTGAGCGCCTACCCAAAGCTGCTAGAACGGTCGGACGCTGGTTTGGCAAAGCTAAATCAACCATGACTCAGTTTAATCATCAAATTAATCGCGAATTGGAAATTGATGAACTAAAGAAACGCGTCGCTGAACATGAAAAACTAATCAAAGAGCAAGCCGCCGACACAGAATTAGAAATCCTTAGAGAAGAAGCAGAACAAACATTACAACAAGCTGAAGAGCGTCTTAAATCTAAAGAATGAGCCCACAAGAATCTCAAGATATTGATATGCCATTAGTTTCACATCTAGTGGAACTGCGCGACCGCCTATTGCGGGTGGTTTTGGTGGTTGGAGTGATTTTTATAGTGTTAGCTATTTTCGCAAATCGTTTATATGAGTTGCTATCAATTCCATTAAGCAACAACCTGCCTGAAAACTCTCAGCAAATTGCTACCGGAGTTATATCGCCTTTTTTAGCACCTTTGAAACTGGCTTTTGTGACCGCTGTATTTCTTGCCATTCCTGTAATACTACATCAAGCTTGGGGCTTTGTTTCTCCTGGTCTTTACGCCAAAGAAAAACGATTCGCCTTCCCGTTATTATTTTCTAGTGTGTTTTTGTTTTATGCCGGCATTGCTTTTGCATACTTTGTGATTTTGCCCATCTTGTTTCAATTCTTACCCAGCATCGCTCCTGATGGCGTTGTCTATATGCCAGATATAACCAGTTACCTCGACGTATCCATTAAACTGTTTTTTGCTTTTGGACTTGCTTTCCAAGTTCCTATTATCACCTTGTTATTGATCTGGTCTGGAATTTCTAATGTTGAATCACTTGCCAAGAAAAGACCTTATATTGTCGTTGGCGCCTTCATATTTGGCATGTTACTGACTCCACCGGATGTCATTTCGCAAACTTTATTAGCAATTCCTATGTGGCTGTTGTTTGAAGTAGGCTTAATTTTTGGCAAAGCATTCCCCGCAAAAAAAGAAGAAACCACCGAGGATTCCCAAGCGTGAAAATTACTCCCAAAAGACTAAAGTTTGGTTTAAATCTTTGGTTCCCTTTTCGCTTTACTGGCATCAAAGTTTTAGTGATTACAGATGATTGGTCCTATGCCAAAGTTCGCTTGAAAAGAAGTTGGTATAACCAAAATGCGGTTGGCACCCATTACGGTGGCTCTTTATTTTCTATGACGGACCCTTTTTATATGCTCATGGCCTTTTACCAAATCGGCAAAGACTACATAGTCTGGGATAAAAAAGCAGAGATTAAATTTATTAAAGCCACCAAAAAAGATGTCTTTGCCGAATATCATCTATCACAAGAAACTTTAGATGAGTGGAAAGAGCAATTAAACACTCAAGACACAATAGAACCCGTCTTCGAAGTTGATATTAAAGATGCCGAAGGCAACATGATTGCCAAAGTTTGGAAAACTTTATATATCGCGAATAAAGGCAAGTAGCTCCTGATTTCTTGGACTTAATGTGTGGCACATCTTACTTGCTAAGCTCCTATTTAACAAAATGCCACTCAGTCTGACGCCCACCTAAGTAAATAACCTTTTCACCATCAAAATAGGCTGACTGCTCTAAAGGTATTTGAATCAGTTGATTATCCCATTCTGGAAGTTTTACTTTTACATTTCCTTCAATGGCATAAGCAGTATTAGGATAAAGTTTCCAATCGCCCTGTATTGGCGTTTTTGCTTGGTTATCCCACATTCCAATAGTTGGTCCTACGGCATGACCAACAAAGCCTAAGGGATGAGTATAGGTACTACTAATCAATCCCTTTCGTTTAGCCTTTTCTTGAGTTGTTTTTAAGATCTCATTACCAGTTTTACCAGTAGCATAAGATTCGGTGAGTTGGTCTTGCCATTGATTACCTTTTGCTAAAGCGTTAATAAATCCTTGCGGTATTCCAAACTCATCATTTTTAGCAACATAACCCACTTCTTGAGTGTCAGTACATAAGCCTAAATAACAGATCCCAACATCGGTATGAATTAAATCCCCTGGCATAATGGTCCGCTTTCCTTTACCAAAAAATGGTGCCAAAGGATCATTAATGTCGCCTTTTCTTTGGATAGTGACATAAGGTTGGAACCAGGGGCTTAATTGTAATTCTTCAAATCGTTCTCTTATAAACCAAGACAAATCGTCACTTGTGGTAACTCCAGGGGTAATGGCTTTTGTAGAAAAGGCTTCAGAAATCACGGAGCGGGCCATTTTGACAATGTTAGGATACAGCGCTAACTCAGGCTCAGTGCGAGTTTCCATCCAACGAATCACCATATCTTTTGAGCTAACTAAACGTTTCTGGTATTTTTCCGGAAGGGCATCATTTAATTGTTGATAAAGTCCCTGGCTTAAACCATCGGCAATTGCCCAATCCTTGCTAACATTGATACCAATTTTATTAGGCTCATACTCTTCAATAATTTCGGCTAGTCTTTGCCATTGCTGATCTTTAGTACCACCATCCCAACGGGTTTTATAGACATCGCCGATACTGTAACGACTCACACTAAAGCGCTCCACTTTATTATCCTTTAAGGCAAAAACTAACAAGGTTGTTCTGCGCGCCGCAAAAGTTGGTTGCGGTACTAGCGTATAAAAAAGCCTATCTTCGCCATATTCACGATTGATGACCAACCACATATCAAGACCAGACTCTTTCATCAATTGGGGTAATAAATTATTCAAGCGATGATTTAGAATTTGATTCTGAACTTTTGCGCGTTCTTGATAATTTAAAATCTCCGGCGTCGTCTCTACCACTAAACCTTGCTCATACTTTTCGGCATGAGCCTGCAAAGCAGCCAACAACAATAAAACACTAATTAATTTTTTCATAAAAAGTCTCTACAATAATCTTAAAATGATTTTGAGCGTTACGAACGAAGAAAAATCGAGGCAAAAAGGGAAATTTAAAAACGGAGTATAGTTTTCTATATGAGTATTTTAAATTTACCTTTTAACAAAGAGTTTTCGAGCACAGTAGCTCAAATTATTTGTCACCCAACATAATCCCAATCCACCGCGTCTCCTCATTAGCATCAAGAATAATCTTAACAATAATGGTCAAGGGTACTGATAATAGCATTCCTACTGGGCCTAAAACCCAGCCCCAAAACAGTAAGGATAAGAAAACTACTAAAGTCGAAAGTCCCAAACCTTTTCCCATGAATTTGGGCTCGACAATATTACCAACAATAAAGTTCACCAGTAGGTACCCTACTGCTACTAAGATAGGAGTTGCCAATGTACTTTCAGGGGATAACCAAGCCAATATCACGGCTGGCACTGCAGCAATAATAGAACCAATATTGGGGATAAAGTTAAACATAAAGGCCACTAAACCCCATAAAAATGGATATTCCACATTAAAGAACCACAACCAAGCTGAAATAAAAGCGCCGGTCATTAAGCTCACAACTGATTTGATAGTCGCGTAGCGCTTAATTTTTTCGATAACTTGGTCGGTGCCATCTTTTGCTTTGCTATTGCCTAATTCGGACGCTGGGAATGCTCTATGCAATTTATCGGAAAAGATACTGGCTTCCATTAATAAGAAGATAGAAGTGAAAACGATTAAAAAGGTATTACTTAATAAAGATCCTAAACCATTGAGTACTGAGGTAGAGACATTCATAATCATGCCAGGAGAGAAGTTTTGCGAAATCCCTGTTTCTGGTATCGGTAGACCAAAGCTTTTTAAGTTTTCAATTAATCCTGACAATTTATTAGTTAGTGCGCTTTGGTATTGTGGCAATTTATCTGAAAAATCTTGAACAGAATTACCCACTAATTTACCGATCATAAAAAAGACAAAACCAGCAATCACTACCACCAAAATTATTGATAACCAGTCTGGGATATTTTTTTGTGTATAAGGGACTTTGCTTGAAGCAAAGAAAAAATACAAAGGGCTTAAAATAATCGATACAAAAATCGATAAAATTACCGGAACAATAAAACTACTGGCAGCTTTCATGCCAGCAATAATAATAAAGGTAGCGGCTATGGCTAAAAGGACATTAGTTGCGCGACTTATTTGCATTGTATTGAATTAGGCTCCTGCCCCTTGTTTTTATTGATTTTAGTTTATACCATCTAGTGATAGTTTTTCTAATAAAATCACAGCTTTATGGCGTTTAACGATAACAACACCGCTGTTTATATAGACATAGGGGTAAATTTAACCAATTCCAGATTCAACAAAGATCGCAATGAAGTTATCCAGTGCGCAGAAGAAGCTGGAGTGATTGCCCAAGTGATTACTGGCACCGACGCTCAAGAAAGCATTGCTGCTTATCAATTAACATTACAAAACCCTTTGCTATTCTCAACCGCTGGCTGTCATCCACACGATGCAAAAGATTTTATCGAAGACGACTTTCAAACTATCAAGTCCTTGTTAAAGCATGAAAGAGTCGTAGCCGTTGGCGAATGTGGTTTAGATTTTAATCGCAACTTTTCTCCACCTGCAATCCAAGAAGCAGTTTTCAGACAGCAAATAGAATTAGCCTGTGCCATTAACAAACCGCTATTTCTACATGAACGTGATGCGAATGAGCGGATGGTTGAAATATTAGATGAATATGCCGCTGATTTACCCAAAGCGATAATTCATTGTTTTACCGGTAATCTGCCAGCTTTAGAGTCTTATCTTGAGCGCGATTTATATATTGGCATTACTGGCTGGGTTTGCGATGAACGGCGTGGGGTTGGCTTGTCGAAAATTATCCCTCTTATTCCTGATGATCGGCTAATGATTGAAACCGATGCCCCTTATTTAATACCACGCGACTTAAGACCTAAGCCAAAGTCTAATCGAAATGAGCCTAGGTATTTACCACATATTGCGAAAAAAATTGCTGGATGTAGAAACCAAGACTTGGAATATATTGCAAAAATCAGCTATCAAAATGCTCTAGATTTTTTTAAACTCGATACTACTAATGCATTTCAAATTACTTAAACAATAAATAACAGGAAGTTTAATGGCTAATCAATTTCAATTATTTAAACAAAAGTTCTTTTCTTCCTATTTTGTGACCCAAGCATTAGGCGCTTTTAATGACAGTACTTTTAAGCAAGCACTCATTACACTTATTACCTACTATTCTGCTGGAAAGATTGCGTTAGAACCGCAGATTATGACCAATGTCGCAGCAGGTTTATTTATTGTCCCGTTTTTCTTATTTTCCGCTACCGCTGGGCAGTTTGCCGAGAAATTTGAAAAATCTTGGTTAATTCGAAAAATTAAAGTCCTCGAAATTTTTATCATGATATTAGCGGTCATTGGTCTCTATCTCGATAATATTTATTTCTTACTCACCATTCTATTTTTATTAGGCCTGCAATCCACATTCTTTGGGCCAATAAAATACTCTATTTTACCGCAGCACTTAAAAGATGAAGAGTTAGTCGGTGGTAATGGCATGGTAGAGATGGGCACCTTTGTAGCGATTTTAATCGGCACAATCGTTGGTGGCGCGCTAATTGGTTACAACGAAACCGGCAAGATCGTACTTTCCGTTTTAATACTTTCAGTTGCAGTTTTAGGTTATTTTGCAAGTAGCCGCATACCGCATACCAAAGCGGTACAACCTGACCTAAAAATTAACTGGAACCCAGTGACTCAAACCTATAAGACTCTACAGTTTACCCGCCGTAACCGAGTAGTGTTTTTAGCGATCCTTGGCATTTCTTGGTTTTGGTTTTACGGAACTATTTTCTTAACTCAAATTAATACTTTTGCAAAAGTAAGCCTTGATGGAAATGCCTTTACTGCAATTTTATTGCTAACAGTTTTTTCTGTTGGCATTGGTTTAGGTTCAGCACTATGTGAAAAGATGTCAGGCAAGCGTGTGGAATTAGGCCTAGTTCCCTTTGGCGCTATTGGTATGACTTGGTTTGCTATCGATTTATATCTGGCCAACCCTCAAGTTGGCTTTGATGGCAGTTTAGGGCCATGGCAATTTATCGAAACACCTGGGGCAATTCGAACCTTAATTGACTGCACATTCGTCGGGGTTTTTGGTGGTTTTTACATTGTTCCCTTATATGCTCTGGTTCAAGAACGATGCGACCGAGAATTCCTATCCCGCGTAATAGCAGGCAACAACATCATCAACTCTTTATTTATGGTTGTCGCGGCTGTCTTCGCTGCAGGGCTCCTTACTTTAGGTATTACTATTCCAGAGTTACTGTTAATTACCGGAATTCTAAATGCGGTAGTGGCTATTTATATCTTCACTCTAGTGCCCGAGTTTTTGATGCGATTCTTAATTTGGATTTTGATCAGCACCATTTATAAAGTGAAAGCTAAAGGGCTAGATAAGATCCCTGAAGATGGTCCTTGCGTTATTGTATGTAACCACGTCAGTTATGTTGACTCACTCATTATTGGTGGCTATGTGCGTCGCCCTATTCGATTTGTGATGTACTATAAGATTTTCCAAATTCCGGTGCTCAGCTTTATTTTCAAAACCGCTAAAGCGATTCCCATTGCTGGACGCTCTGAGAACGAATCCTTACTCAATAAGTCCATGTATCAAATTCAAGAAGCCTTAGATGCAGGTGAAATTGTTTGTATTTTCCCAGAAGGCAAACTCACCTCTGACGGTGAAATGAATGAATTCAAAGCTGGCATTGAAAAGATTATCGCAAATTCACCTGTGCCAGTAGTACCAATGGCCTTGCAAGGTTTATGGCACAGTTTATTCAGTCGTAAAAAAACCAATAAAATTGCAGATAGAATTAAACGAATTAGAACTCGGGTAGGCTTGGTGGCTTCTGATCCAATTCCGGCCTCAGAAGTAACTAAAGAGCTGTTGCATGACAAAGTGAGTGAGCTTAGAGATGGACAACTGTAATCTCTAAGCTTTTCATTTAGACCTTTAAATTAAAGGTTACAGGGCCATCATTAATAAGTTCAACTTTCATCTCTGCGCCAAACTGTCCTGCTGCGGTTTTGTGATACTCAGCTTGTGCTTTAGTAACCATATACTCGAATAATCTTCTTGCGTACGTGGGAGGTGCTGCACTGGAAAAGCTGGGACGTAACCCTGAGTCTGTATCTGCGGCCAAAGTAAACTGCGGTACTAACAATAAGCCGCCTTCGATATCTTTCAATGATAAGTTCATTTTGCCAGCTGCATCTGAAAATACACGATAACTGAGTAATTTCTTGAGCAATTTGTCTGCCGAGGTTTCAGTATCGTCTTTTTCCACACCCACCAAAACCATAATTCCTTTTTCTATTTCACCAATAGCTGCCCCATTAACAGACACTTTCGATTGAGTGACTCGTTGCAATAATCCAATCATTGATCATCATCACCTTTTATTTCATCACTTTCCCCAGAACCCTCTTTCGTACCATCTATCACTTCATCTTCATCAACACGACGCACAATAACTTCGCCACCCAGATCTATATCCTCTTCTAATCCTTTTTGTTCTTTTACTTTAGCTACTGCTATTTTTGCACATTCGGCTCTAAGCTCAATGTCGTTTTCATTACCATCTAAACACACGCTCATTTCATGAGCTAACGCTTCCTTTACAGTCGAATCTAAAAAAGCCGAGCGAGGCGGATCGCCACCGGTTAGTATGCGAGAAACCTTCGCTACTTTTTGAACTGTACTTGTTGAACAAGCAGTTAATACCACTATCGATAGTGCAAGAATTATTTTTTTCATTGCCGCCCCAATTTCAATCTTTTATATAAGAACAGTATAGCAAGAAAAAGTTGCATATCAGTAGCCATAAAAAAAGCCGCTAAATCGCGGCTTTTAAAACATCAAACTTTTATGCTTTAGGCGGCCTTGCTGCACGCTTTCTTTCGCTTTCCGTTAATAACTTCTTACGAATACGAATAGACTCAGGAGTAACCTCAACCAATTCATCATTATCAATAAATTCTAAAGCTTGCTCTAAAGTCATCTTAATTGGAGGCGTCAAAACTTGCGCATCATCAGTTCCTGATGCACGAACGTTGGTTAATTGCTTACCTTTAAGAGCATTAACCGTCAAATCGTTTGCGCGACTGTGAATACCGACAATTTGCCCTTCATAAACTTCATCACCATGTTTGGCAAATAAACGACCACGTTCTTGCAAGTTAAATAAGGCATTAGTTAATGCTTTACCTTGACCATTAGAAATCAAAACGCCATTAATGCGCTGACCAATTTCGCCGCCTTTATGTGGACCATAATGCTCAAACGTGTGATACATCAAACCCGAACCAGATGTTAAGGTCATGAATTCTGTTTGAAAGCCTATCAAACCACGACTTGGCATCATAAAGTCCATACGTATACGGCCTTTACCATCTGGAGTCATATTAGTTAGTTCTGCTTTACGCAAACCTAAGTTCTCCATAATGCTGCCCTGGTGCTCTTCTTCCACATCAATGGTGACTGACTCGTAAGGCTCCATTAATTGACCGTTTTCTTCTTTAATAATTACTTCTGGACGAGATACTGCTAACTCATAACCTTCGCGACGCATGTTTTCAATCAAGATCCCCAAGTGTAATTCACCACGACCTGATACTTTAAATTTATCCGGATCATCAGTTTCTTCTACTCTTAATGCAACGTTATGAACTAACTCTTGGTGCAAACGCTCTAGAATATTTCTTGAAGTAACATATTTACCTTCCTTACCTGCAAAAGGTGAAGTATTCACTTGGAAGGTCATGGTAACTGTCGGCTCATCAACGCTAAGCGCAGGCAAAGCTTCCACTTCATTTTGATCACAAATAGTGTCTGAGATTTTTAAATCGCCCAAACCTGTGATAGCAATAATATCACCAGCTTCCGCCGTTTCGACTTCATGGCGGTCTAAGCCTAAGTAACCTAGTACTTGACCTACTTTACCATTACGTTTAGCGCCATCGGCACCAACAATAGTTACCTGCTGATTAATTTTAACGCTACCGCGCTTAATACGACCAACGCCAATAACGCCAACATAGGAATTATAATCCAATTGCGAGATTTGCATTTGGAAGCCACCTTCGCTATTTGCAGGTGGCGGAGAAACATTGTCGACAATTGCTTGAAACAATGGTTGCATATTTTCGCCAGTTTCGGCTTCTTCGCGACTAGCCCAACCATTCAAGGCAGAAGCATAAACCACTTCAAAGTCTAGTTGCTCATCAGTAGCGCCAAGATTATCAAACAAATCAAAGACTTGATCCATAACCCAATCAGGGCGTGCGCCTGGTTTATCAATCTTGTTGATCACTAATATTGGCTTCAAGCCTTGTGCAAATGCTTTTTGTGTTACAAACCGAGTTTGGGGCATTGGCCCTTCAGCCGCATCTACCAGTAGTAATACCGAATCCACCATCGACATCACGCGCTCTACTTCTCCACCAAAATCGGCGTGACCAGGAGTATCTACGATGTTAATACGGTAGTCATTCCAAGTAATAGCTGTATTCTTAGCTAAAATGGTAATGCCACGCTCTTTTTCTAGATCGTTGGAATCCATCACACGATCTTGCTCGCCAGCGCGTTCACCTAAAGTACCTGACTGCTCAAGCAGCTTATCAACCAAAGTCGTTTTACCGTGGTCAACGTGGGCAATAATCGCAATATTGCGTAATTTTTCGATCATGAGATTCTCGTTAATCTAGTTGGAGCTATAAAAAGTGGCGCAATTCTACACTAGATAAAGGGTTTCGGACAGAAAATAATCACTTTCCTTTAATTTACTCTAAAGCTATAAATCACCTATAATCTCTAAGTTAATCAATCTTTGAGAAATGAAAATGTCCAAATTGGAACAAACTGAATTCCTACGACTTCTAGATGTGACTGAGAATTTCGAAGTTTTGGAGTGCTATCGCTTACTGTGTCCTATGCCGGTAATTAAAACCCAGAATAAATTAAAAGATATGCACGTTGGCGAATACCTCAAGGTTATCTGTACTGACCCTGGAACTATGGCAGATATCCCTACTTGGTCCAGAATCAATGATATAACTGTGATAGGATTTGCTGAGCTTGACGATCACACTATCCAATTTTTGCTAAGAAAGTAAATGATACTTTAAATTCCAAAATTCAACCTGGTTAAATCCCAACGATTAATACTCTATGCCTATTCAAAGATAGGCATGTAGAATAGCGATATGAAGTCGTTTGTTCATTCCATTTCATTATGTGCCATCAACAATAGCACCCGTTAGTAAGTCAGCCAAGATATTGCTCGGTGACGCCACTATTTAAGTGTTTTAAATAAGCGTATTGATTGTTGATGTAAAGGGCCTTGGATAAGCCTTGCTCTCTATAAATATTCGATAGTCGATGTTCCCAATAAACACAGTAGAGAAGAAAGGTCCATTTTAGATCCTATCATTATCATCAAAAACTAGCCGTCTTACTTTGCTTACGCTCTCGGCTTCAGCTATAATCGCTGTCCATTTTTTGAGCAGCACAATTTCTGAATTAGCATGACTGAATTATCGAACACAAAACCTCAACGCAAAGCCGTCGCATTAATTTCTGGTGGTTTAGACTCTTTATTAGCGGCCAGAGTTGTCCAAGAGCAAGGGGTTCATGTTGAAGGTATTAATTTTTACACTGGATTTTGCGTAGAAGGCCATACCCATGCTATTCGTAAAAAAGATAAAGAAAAGCAAAAACGAAACAATGCGTTGTGGAGCGCTGAACAACTTGGAATAAAGCTGCATATTATTGATATTTCAGAAGAATACAAAGATATTGTTTATAACCCTAAGCACGGCTATGGTGCTAATCTCAATCCTTGCCTCGATTGCAAAATCTATATGGTCAATCAAGCTCAAGCTTGGGCTGATGAAAACGGATTCGACTTTATTATTACTGGTGAAGTCATTGGACAAAGACCTAAGTCTCAACGCAAGGAAACGATGCCAATTATTGCACGTGAGTCTGGTGCTGAGGATAGATTGTTACGTCCTTTATGTGCACAAAATCTAATGCCAACCCTGCCAGAACGTGAAGGTTGGGTACAGCGTGAAGAGCTTCTCGGTTTCACAGGTAGAAGTCGAAAACCTCAGTTTGAGCTTGCGAAAAAATTTGGTTTTGAAGACTTTGCTCAACCTGCTGGTGGCTGCTGCTTCTTAACCGATGCAAACTACTCAAAGAAACTTGCAGACCTTTGGGAGGCTCGTGGTGAAAAGCATTATGAGCTTGATGATATTATGCTATTAAAAGTAGGGCGACATATTAGACCGAAGCCTAACTTTAAGATTATTGTTAGCCGTGAAGAAGGAGAAAATAACTTCTTACGAGGCTATCGTAAAGAATTCACCACAATTCACACGGTTAGCCATGGTGGCCCTCTAACTCTAGTAGAAGGTACTTTTGATAAAGAAGATCTAAAGTTAGCTGCTCAAATTGTTGCGCGTTATTCTGGTGGAAAAGGCGCCGATAAAGTTACTGTTGAAGTGGATAACTTTGAAGGCTCTTCCTTCGTTATGGATGTCAAGCCGATGGCTGCTCACGATGTTTTAGATGAGTGGCATATTTAATAGTTGCATGGTGACTTTACTAACCAATAGAATAAGATATTTATATTTACGTATTACTCTCTATGAAATTTACAGAATCCTTAGAAGTTCATTATCCTACTTACGTATTACAACGTGATTTTTCTGGCTTATCAGATCTTCATAAATCTCTTTATAAGAATATCTTGGCTTTAGAACAACAATTCGCTGATAAAAATGCTGTTAAATCTGGCCAAATTACAACTGAAGGTGGGTTTCAAACTCCATTAGACTTCAATTATTTTCAGCAAAATGATTCTGTCGTGAACCGATTTAAAACAGAAATCTTATTTCCTGCAATTAATAGTTACCTATCTCAAGTTTTTGGTGAAGAATCTAAAAAAATAAATCCCTGGCCTGTTGGGTGGGCAAATATACTAAGGAATAAAAATTGGCAACGTCCTCATTTTCATCCTACTGTGAAGAATATAGCAAGCGGAGTTTATTACCTCAAAATACCCAAAGATGCTAAATCACCTGAAGGGGATATAGAGTTCATCAATCCAGTGCCCATTTCTATCAATCACGGCTACTCGAACACAAGAAGAATCACTCCTGTTGAAGGTAAACTTATACTATTTCCCCCTTACTATATGCACTATGTTCACCCTTCTTCTTCGAATGAGGACAGAGTGGTCATAGCTTTTGATGTACTCTCTGAATCACCTGGTTTTCAATTTGTATATTAAGCTCTTATATTTACATACTTGTTTTCAAACCAAAAATTACTCGCAATAGTTATTCTTTCTTTAGCGCCTAGATAAGGCGATACTTCATGCATTAAATTTGATGGAAAAAATATAATTTGTCCCGTACGTAACTTTATATTCATTGTAGACTGACTGAATGGTGGTTGTAGATTTACATTACCAGCATCAATATAACCATTAATTTGAAATGGCGAGAAAAACCTTGTAACACCACTATCATCACCAGAATTATAATCACCTTCGGCCACACAATACACTGCTGACCAAGAAGCCATTGGATGATTATGATTTGTGAAATAGCCACCATTTCTAGTGACGTGAAACCAAGTTTGCTGCTTGATTACCATTGAACTTGATATTTTCTCGTGGTAGCCATTTAATTTACAAACTAATGCCTTTACTCTACTAAAGATTTCTTCTTTTAACTCTCTAATAACGGGTTCACTTCTATCCAGTAGATTCCATTCGCTCTCATAAAGCCCAGTTTTTTTTGATTGAGTTAAAATTTTATTTTCTTCTTCGGAGTTTTCGATTTCTAGAATATAGTCTTTAAGCTGATTATGAAAAATATCAGGTTTATTGATTGTGTCTACGGCTACCGGTAAGGCAAACCATTGTTCTAACTTCATATTGTTTCCTTAAAAAAAGAGCGGCAAATGCCGCTCTTTATTCTTCTGTAGTGTTAAAACTATTAGAAGTTTGTGCTTAGACGCAAGTAGTAGAAGCTACCAGGAGCATCATACTGAGTTGGGTCAAAGCTGTTAGCAAATGCTGCATAAGAAATCGGTGGATCTTTATCACCAATGTTTCTAATACCGAATGCTAATTGGCTATCCCAATCTGCAACATTGTAAGTCACACGTAAATCGTGGTAAGTAGTACCACCTAAACGTTGTTGGTTATCAGTTGCGTCAGCTGGATCGTTGATGAATGTACATAATGCATCTTCAACTGCGTTATCTGAAGCACTAGTACCTAAGTCACAAGACTCGGTAACTGCGTGAATATAACGAGTAGTCCAAGAAACACCCCAGTCACCGTAGTTCCAATCTAAGTAAATGTTTGAACGGAAACGTGGAATTAGACCACCACCAAAACCAACACCTACGTTGTTGATGAATACAGTGTTACCAGTCGTATCATCGGTAAACTCAGAACCATACTTATCTACATAAGAAGTATCCCAAATAATGCCGAAAGTACCTAGCTCATCAGTATCAAAGCTATAGTTAACTGCTAAATCAGCACCTTCAGTTGATAAGTTTGCAGCATTAACGTTACCGTTAAATAAGTCTGAAACGTTACCAGCTGATGAACGAGTGATGAAGTTACATAAAGCACGATCACCAGGAGCAGCAGCATAACAGCTATTCAAGATGTTTTGCGCGCCAACTGTAGTAACAGCGTTATCAATCTCAATGTCATACCAATCAACAGAAACTGTTAAACCGTCTACTTGCTCAGGGCTATATACGAAACCGAAAGTTTGACTTTCTGTTTCTTCAGGACCTAAGTCAGGGTTACCACCAACAGTGATACGGATTTGTTGGTTAGGCTGAATGTAAGTAGTAGGTACACCATCTGCTTGACAGTTAGCAATAACATTTGGATCTGTACTGTTAGTGAAATCACTACATGGATCCGTTAATGTTGGGAAGCTATCGCCTTGACCTTGGAATAATTCAAAGATTGACGGAGCACGGAAACCTTCTGAGAAAGTACCACGAACCACTAAATCATCCATTGGCTGCCATCTGAAACCAAGCTTGTTGTTAGTCGTGCTACCAAAGTTGCTGTACTTAGAGTAACGGCTTGCAACTTGTAATGACAACGACTTAGCTAAAGCTACGTCTGACAATAGAGGTAAATCAAACTCAACATATGCTTCTTCAAGATCATAAGCACCTTGAGTTGGCTGACGAGAGTTACCAGATGTAATGCCAGCTGCGATTAAAGCATCAGGTTGATCGAAACCTTCTTCGAAACGTCTTTCTAAACCAAATGCAAACTTAGCAACGCCAGCAGGCAATTCAAACATGTCACCAGCGATGTTGAAAGTGATATCTTGAGAATCAGTCTCTAGAGTATCCTGCGCTGTGAATGTGATGTAGTTGATCATCGCTGGAGTAATAGTTCCAGTGAAGCTTGCAGGGTCAGAACCGCCGAACAAGTTCAAAGGTACACACGTAGAGTCAGTTAAACAAGCATCAGAAAGAGCTAAGTTAACTCTTTGCATGTTTAATAAACCATCTGTCAAAGTATTTTGAGAGATACGTGCATATGTGTAGTTAAAGTCCCAGTTAAATACGCGGTCTAAAGCTTCAAATTCACCGTCGAAACCAGCACTGAACTGCCATTGGTCAACGTCTTGTGAGAAGCTACGGAAACCAGCTTCAATCATACGACGACCAGTTAATAATAAACAACCAGCTGTTGGGTCTGAACAAGTAGAATCTAACGCATAACCTAATGGGTTAAATGGGTTGTTAGCGCCGATTACAGTTTGTGTACCAAGACCAGAACCAAATAGACCTACAAATAATGGCGTAGGTGCTAAAAGTTGCTCAGATTTACGGTTACCGTAGAAAACTTCTGAACGGAAACGTAAAGTATCATTGATTTGATGTGAAGCTTGAGCATACAAGTTAGTTCTTTCTTGTGGCGTTACCAAGTAGTTAAATGGAGCAAAGTTAAAACGACTTGCTACGTTATCCCAAGGTACGAAACCACCAGCACCATCGCCAGCGTTGTTAAAGAAGTTGCCTGCTGGATCATAATGTAAGAAACGACCATCTGGAGTACCAGAAGAACCGCCATATCCAACTGGAGCACCAAATACAGGAACTGCAGCGATTTCACGATCGCCAGCAAATACTGGCTCAATTTGAGTGTAAGAAACATTTAAGTAAGCTGAAGATGTATCACTTGCAGCACCCATGCCAACACTAAAGTTTTGAGTTTCACCATCACCTTCTGAAGTCTCACCTAAGTAAGCAGAAGCGTTCATGCCTTCGTAATCAGTTGTAGTGATTACGTTTACAACACCAGCGATTGCGTCAGAACCATATACTGCAGATGCGCCATCTTTTAAGATTTCAACACGCTCAATGATTGATACTGGAATGTTGTTTAAATCAACAGAACCACCTAAACCAGGAGTCCAACGACGACCATTAACTAGCACTAATAGACGGTTAGAACCTAAGTTACGTAAATCAACAGTAGTTGAACCATTACCACCGTTGTTGAATGTAGTATTTAGAGCAGAACCTGCCGCTGGGATGTCCTGAAGGATATCACCAATACTTTGCGAACCTGTACGCTCAATATCTTCTTTAGTTACAACTTGAACAGGATTAGCTTCAGCTAAATCAACGCCACGGATACGTGAACCTGTAGTTGTAACAACGTTTGCTTCTTCATCGCCCTCTTCAGCAGCAAAAGCAACTGGAGCAGTGGTAGCGAATGAAGCAGCTAAACCGCCAAATAAGGCAGCTTTAACAGCTTTAGCTATCATTGTCTTGTTAGTCATAAAATCTTACCTATATGTAGTTAGTAAATTTACTTTTATTAACACCATTTTTGTTATTTCTTCGATCCATAGAAAACAACCAATAAAAAATAACACTGGTGGAGTAATAAATATCACAGATAAAGCGGACAGGTCAACAAAATTTACCTTTTGACCGTTTTTTTATGGAACTTTTATTAGAATCGAGAATACATAAGGTACTTTTCTGAATTGTCAATCAAAATCAAGACTTTATGAGCTGTTTAATATTCAATCAATTCAGTCCAATTCTTAACTATCGAGAATAGGCTCATCAGGTAAAATTATCATGCACCACTATGGTGCAGCGGCTTTCTTTGTAGCCTCTAAATTAACTACAGTTAACTTCCATTTATCCGTATAATTGCCCCAATATTTTGCTTAAGACCTTATTTGGAGAAATTTATGTCAGTTGCTGCCGTTTTAGAAATGCTTAAGGAAAACGAAGTTCGTTTCGTTGATTTACGTTTTACCGATACGAAAGGTAAAGAACAACATGTTACCATTCCTGCCCATCAGGTAGACGAAGACTTCTTACAAGACGGTAAGATGTTTGACGGCTCTTCTATTGCTGGCTGGAAAGGCATTAACGAATCTGACATGGTTTTAATGCCTGATACATCTACGGCTGTAATGGATCCTTTCTTCGAAGATCCTACTCTAAACTTGCGTTGCGATATCTTAGAGCCGTCAACAATGACAGGTTATGAGCGTGACCCTCGCTCAGTAGCTAAGCGCGCAGAAGAATATTTAAAATCTACCGGTATTGCTGATACGGCTTATTTTGGTCCTGAGCCAGAATTCTTTATGTTCGAAGACGTTAAGTTCAAAACTGACATGAGCGGCTCTATGGTGAAAATTGATGACCCGGAAGCTGCTTGGAACTCTGATAAGAGTTATGAAGATGGCAACACAGGTCACCGCCCTCGTGTTAAAGGTGGCTATTTCCCAGTTCCGCCTGTCGATTCATCGCAAGATATTCGCTCGCAAATGTGTCTAGTAATGGAAGAAATGGGTTTAGTCATCGAAGCACATCACCATGAAGTGGCAACAGCTGGTCAAAACGAAATCGCTACTCAATTTAATACCTTGGTAAAAAAAGCTGACGAAGTACAAATTCTTAAATATGTAACTCACAACGTTGCTCATGCATATGGCAAAACGGCAACTTTCATGCCTAAGCCAATTGTTGGTGACAACGGTACTGGTATGCATATTCATCAATCTCTTGCAAAAGATGGAACCAATATCTTCGCTGGTGACAAATATGGTGGTCTTTCTGAAGAAGCATTGTATTACATTGGTGGTATCATTAAACATGCCCGTGCTTTAAATGCTATCACTAACCCTTCAACTAACTCTTATAAGCGTTTAGTTCCTGGCTTCGAAGCTCCAGTCATGTTGGCTTACTCTGCGCGCAATCGATCTGCGTCGATTCGTATTCCACACGTACCAAGCCCTAAAGCACGTCGTATCGAAGCGCGTTTTCCAGATCCAATGGCCAACCCATACTTAGCCTTTGCGGCGATGATGATGGCTGGTCTTGACGGCATCCAAAACAAAATCCACCCAGGCGACGCCATGGATAAGGATTTATATGATTTACCTGCTGAAGAAGCAGCTGAAATTCCAACCGTTGCTAACTCATTAGAGCAAGCATTAGATGCGCTAGATGCGGATCGCGAATTCTTAACTCGCGGCGGTGTATTCTCTGACGATATGTTAGATGCTTATATTGCATTGAAGCGCGAAGAAGTTGCTTTGTTAAACATGACAACTCATCCAATTGAGTTTGAAATGTATTACAGCCTATAAGCTATTGAGATTACTCAAACCGCTTATCAAAGCCCAGCAACCGCTGGGCTTTTTTGTTTTGACAGCATCAATTTTCTCAGGAATACTTTAGTTATATTGCGATATGGAGTTTCCTGTGTCATTGAAAAATATTCTAATCTACCTCAGTTCAGCCTTACTATTGGCAACTGTGAGCGCTAAATCTTCAGCAGAAGAAAAAACACTGTATAAAAAAATAGACAAAAACGGCCGTGTAATTTTTACTGATAAGCCCCTTCCTGGTGCTAAAAAAGTGGTAGTCGACACGAGTAAAAATGTGATGGCTATTCCGAAAGTAAAAACCAATAAAAACGTAGAAGATAAGTTTGTCGTAGGATTTGGTAAAAGAAAACAGGATGACAACAACGAGAAGACAAAGCCCTTTCAGTACCAGCTCCTATCCATAGAAAAACCCACTAATGATGAAGCCGTTCGAGCGAATGATGGCAACCTCTATATAATAGTCGCCATCACTCCAATGCTGCAAAGAGAACATAGTATTCGATTATTGATGGATGGTGAAGCGGCAAGCCCTGACCAAAAAGTACCTTACTTCTCATTAACCAGTGTCGATCGCGGCACTCATCAATTGACGGCTCAAGTTATCGATGATTCCACTGGTGAGATTTTGCAATCGAGTGAATCAACAGAATTTCACTTATTGCGAGCTTCAAGATTGCAAAACAACAGGCGCTAATTTGAACGCATGAATCGCGAATGCACCAGTATGGTGCATTTTTTGTTGCTATAGCATAAAATAGTTAAAACGATACTGTAAATCATTTAATATGGACTCTGAAGCTCCTCTTCTTTCGCAAATCACTACGGCTATTTTGATTCTCGATCTCAATGGTCGCTTTTTTTATTTAAACAATAGTGCTGAAAGAGCTGTAGGGATCACCGCACGCAATTTGATTGGTAAACGCTTTAACTATTTTATCGAAGCTGAAAGTTTACCGGTTAGGGAGTGGTTATCGCAATTAAGCCATCTAGAAACTAAAATTTATGACAAGCGCTTATTGCAATTCAAAAATCAACAGTCAGTTGATGCCGAGTTAGTATTACAAAAAATTCTTCTGGCTAACGATTATTATTTATTGATCGAATGGCAAAATAGTTCTTTAGTTAAAAGGCATAAGCAAGAAGAAGAAATTCTTCGACAACAACAAATCCAGCAACAACTTTTGAATAATCTCGCACATGAAATAAAAACACCTCTAACGGGTATCGCAGGCGCAGCACAACTTATCAATCCTGAACCGAAAGATAACCTTGAAATTAGTAACGTCATTAGCAAAGAAGTTAAACGGTTAACTCAACTCGTGAATAGAATGTTGCTGGGGCAGCAAGTCGCCAGTCGATTAAGAGTCAATATTCATGAAATCATTGAAGATGTCATTAGATTCTTAAGCTTAAACTTGCCGCCAAATATCACCATTGTCAGAGATTATGATCCTAGTCTACCTGAGCTGGAATTAGCGCCTGAGCAGATTTATCAAGTTGTACTAAATCTAGCTCAAAACTCCGTTGATGCTTTAGTTGAAACTAACAATCCTAAACTCACTTTCAAAACTCGTATTAAAAAAGAGCACCCTTTAGCGCCTGAAGTGAATCTAGCCGTTTGTATTAGTATTATTGATAATGGCTGCGGCATTCCTGAAGCGCTCAAGCCCAGTATTTTCTTCCCAATGATTAGCGGCAAGAACAGTTCTGGACTAGGACTTGGCATAGCCCAGGGTTTATTGCAGCAACATCAAGGAACCATTGAAGTTGACTCGAAGAATGGACTTACTCAATTCCGTTGTTACTTACCTTTAAACAGCGATCATTCCAATGGATAAACCATTAATTCTTTTAGTCGATGATGACAGCTCTATTCGCTGGGTTTTAAGCAAAGCCCTTAATAATGCTGGCTTTAAGGTTGTTGCCGCTAATAATGGACAGGACGCGCTCAAGTTAATTGAACAACAATTACCAAAATTGATCATCACCGATGTACAGATGCCAGGAATCAGCGGCTTAGAATTAATGGAGACGATAAAGCTTCGCCATCCTGATTTGCCAGTGGTGATTATCACTGCCAATACCGATACTCAAATGGCGGTTGAATCACACAAAATTGGTGCTTTTGATTTTTTACCAAAACCATTCGATATCATTCAAGCTGTTTCCATATGCCAAAAAGCGATCGCTAAAGATTCAATTGAAGAGTTACCACCATGGCAGGAGCAAATTCAAAGAACCATGCTGGCCGAATACCATCAAGGAAATCAAAGTATTTTTACGGAGTTACAAAAAGGTTTTGAGCAATTTATGGTCGAGCAAGCATTAACAATTTGCCAAGGTCACAAGCAAAAAGCAGCGAAATTATTAGGTTGGGGTCGCAATACCTTGACGCGTAAACTACAATCTTGGCAATTAGATGCCCAATCAAGCGGCAATAAAACTACAGAAGATAACAACTAATGTTTCATATAGTACTGTTTGAACCAGAGATCCCGCCCAATACCGGCAATATTATTCGCCTATGTGCCAATACTGGATTTCAACTACATTTGATCGAACCTCTAGGGTTTGAAATCGATGATAAAAGAATGCGTCGCGCTGGCCTAGATTATCACGAATGGGCAAAAGTTAAGATTCATAAAACCTATCAAGAATTTAAAGATTCAGCACAACCAGAGCGTTTATTTGGCTTAAGCACTAAAGGTAAAGCCTACTATCATAAAATTGAATACCAAGACGGAGATTTTTTTATATTTGGGCCTGAAACTCGAGGTTTGCCTGACTGGATATTACAAGACATTGCCGAACACCTACTCCGCATTCCAATGAAAAAGGATAGCCGTAGTTTGAACTTATCGAATACCGTCGCGATTTTGGCTTATGAAGCATTGAGGCAGAAAAGCTTCGCTCAATTTGAATAAAATGACTGCCTGATTTAGGAGAGCTGTAACTTGCTAAGACTCTCGTTTTAAGTCTCTAGTCAGCAACTGATGAGCAACTTGCTTAGGATCGACACCCTTATAAATAATTTGATATATCGCTTGGCAAATGGGCATTTCCACACCAGTTCTTTCAGCTAACATTTTAACTTCTTTGGCATTACGAACCCCTTCAACCACTTGGCCGATTTCAGCTTCTATTGCTGCTCGGTCTTTACCCTTACCCAGAGCCATCCCAAAGCGTCGATTACGAGACTGATTATCTGTGCAGGTTAAAACCAAATCACCCATACCAGCCATGCCATTAAAAGTTTTACGCTTGCCACCAAGGGCCTTACCCAAACGCATCATTTCTGCAAGCCCGCGAGTAATCAGTGCGGTTCTGGCATTAGCACCAAAACCAAGACCATCTGCGATTCCTGCGCCGATTGCTATTACGTTTTTTACAGCACCACCAATCTGCACCCCGACTACATCTTTACTCAAATAAACTCTGAAGCGCTCGTTGTGCAATGCTTTAGCAAAACCTTTGCGTAACTTCTTATTTTTTGAAGCCAAGGTTATGGCTGTAGGCATTCCCATTGCCATTTCCTTAGCAAAAGTTGGCCCTGATAAAATGGCATAAGAAACTTCAAACCCTAGTATTGACTCCAAAGTGGTACCCAATAGATCGCCAGTTTCCGGATCTAAACCTTTACTTGCCCATACTATCTGGTTGCCACTATCTAAATAGGGTCTGGCTTGCTCCAAACACTTTTTAAATGCATGACTTGGTACTGAAATCAAAACCGTATCAACCTTGTTTAAGGCTGTTGGTAAATCATCGGTAATAAATAAATTTTCAGGAAAAGAAACGTCAGGAAGGTACTGCTGATTGGCACCGTCTTGTTGCATCTGCGCAACTTGCTTAGTTTTGCGTGCCCATAAGGTAACTTGATTACCATTATTGGCTAGCAACACAGCCAAGGCGGTACCGTAGGAGCCAGCTCCTAGGACCGCAATGGAAAGTGATTTAGCCATATTAACTTTTTAGTAAGTCAGATTGACTGAATTAAGCTTGGCCTTCAGCTGGTTGGCCGGCTTGATTTTGTTGTCTTGCTTGCTCATACAAGGAGTTAAAGTTTACAGGAGTTAAAATGAATCTAGGGAATCCAGCACGGGCAATTGACTCAGAGATAGCTTCACGAACGTATGGGAACAATTGTTCAGGACAAAAAGTTCTTAGAATTTGGGCTGTAGTTGACTCGTCATAACCACTTACATTAAACACGCCACCATATTTAACTTCAGCAATAAAAGCGGTTTTTTCTCCAACCTTAGCGGTTACGGTCACTTGTAAGTCAGCTTCATATGCATCATTTTGTAATTCTTTAACATTATTAGCTAAGCTGATTTTCATATCAGGCTTATATTCTTCTAAGAATATCTCAGGAGAGTTTGGTGTTTCTAAAGAAATATCTTTTGCATAAATAGTCTGCAAATGAATTTGCTTACCTTGCGCTTCTTGCGGGTTTAGTTGCTCTTGTGGGTTTTGAACTTGATCATTCTCAGCCATTATCTTCTCTCTTATCTTTTCTTTAATATTTTCATGAATTACGCATTAGTAAAAACCAATGCTTCTAATTTGTTTGCTCTTCGTAAGGCAAAAAGGTCATCGCAGCCGCCAATAGGTGTATCATCGATAAAAACTTGTGGCACAGTTCGTTTACCCGCCATCTTTGCCATTTCATCTTGTAATTGCGGTTTGCCATCTACAGAAATTTCTTGGTAGTCCAGCTCTAAGGAATTTAGCAATTGCTTAGCGCGAATACAGTAAGGACAGTAAGTTTTTGTATAAATAACAATTTTTGCTTGTTGTTTCAAAGCCAATTTCTCTAATTAAACAGTTAGCCTTTCTTTAAAGGAAGGTTCTCGGCAGTCCATGATTGGATACCACCTTTTAACTTATGAACATCCTTAAAACCTTTAGCTCGTAACATTGTAGAAGCAGCGCCTGCTTGCATCCCAGTGTTACAAACCATAATCATGGGGCTGTCTTGATATTTTTCAAGATCTTTCATGCTATCTTTTAATTTAGTAAAAGGCAGGTTAATCGAACCTGAAATATGTCCTTTATTGAAGTCTGCGATAGAACGCAAATCGATCATAACACCATTTTCTCGATTCACCACTTCAGTAGCTCCAACAGTCGTCAGGCTTTGAGAGCCGCTCATTGCAGTTTGCACATAACTGAGTATTAGTAAAACTGCCGCAAGGATCCAAGCGCTACCTAATAGATAGTGGTTGGAATAAAATTCAATCAATTGTTCCATAAGTCTTCTAACGTTAATTCATACGGATACTAGCTATTTAGCCAGCATTACAGGATAAAGCATTATACACAAATGATTGCTTAAACCTAGTTTTTCAAGGCCTACTGTGAGCTAAAAAAGAAAAAGGCAAACCTTCCGATTTGCCTTTATATCTTAAACAGAATTTTAGCGTTGATAGTTTGTTTTAAAGCGCTTCAACCTTGAGGCTAGCACCTTCAAAGCCAACCACTTTCACCCGCTGATTAATTTCCATATCAGAGCCAATAACGCGCCAGTGAGTATCTCCCACTTTTGCTTTACCAACGCCGTTAACTATCGCAGTACTTAATACAAACTCTTTACCAATCAATGCTTTACCACGCTGGTTCAGAGTATCATTTTCGTCTCGAACACCTATTTTGTGTTTTTTAGCATAAGACTTCCAAGCAACTATGCTGACGATTGAGAATATCGAGAAAAGCAACCATTGCACTTGAGGACCAATAAGATCCCCAAAAATCAGCTGCAAAACACCCACTACTATGCCTGCGACCCCAAACCACAATAAAATCGCGCCAGGAGCAAACATTTCAAGGGTGAGCAAAACCAGGCCAATAGCCAGCCAGTGCCAATATTCCATATTCATAAAGAATTCCATAATAACTCCTTATCTATTATCAACAGTCGTCAATTAAGACTTTTTACCAAAAGCTTCTTTCGCTAATTCGGCCACGCCTGCAACAGAGCCAATCACTGATGAAGCTTCTAGAGGCATCATCAAGACTTTTTGATTATCGGAAGTGGCAATTTTGCCTAACGCATCGACGTATTTTTGAGCAACAAAGTAATTGATCGCTTGCACATTACCTTCAGCGATAGCCTTTGATACCATTTGTGTTGCGTTCGCTTCAGCTTCAGCTAAACGCTCACGCGCCTCAGCTTCACGGAAAGCCGCTTCCTTATCACCTTCAGCTTGTAGGATTTGCGATTGCTTCATACCTTCAGCTTCAAGAATTTCAGATTGTTTCGTACCTTCCGCTTCAAGGATTTGGGCACGCTTAATACGCTCAGCTTTCATCTGACGCGCCATGGCATCAACCAAGTCTCTTGGTGGTAAAATATCTTTAATCTCAATACGGGTAACTTTTACACCCCATGGGTTGGTCGCTTCATCGACAATCGTCAAAATTCGCGCATTGATTTCATCACGCTTAGACAGCATCCAATCCAAATCCATTGAGCCCAGTACTGTACGAATATTAGTCATCACTAGGTTTTGCATGGCTCTATGTAATTGATTGACCTCATAAGTCGCTTTTACCGAATCAACCACTTGATAGAAACAAACTGCATCAATAGTGACAGTTGCGTTATCTTGCGAAATAACTTGTTGTGCAGGAATGTCTAAAACCTGTTCCATCATATTAACTTTGGCGCCGATCTTATCCACCACAGGGATAATAATATGCAATCCTGGTGTTAATACGGTTTTTAACTTGCCGAAACGTTCGACAGTATATTCGTAACCCTGAGATACGGTTTTTACGCCAGATATAATTAAAAAAATGGCAAATGCCGCAATTGCCCCAATGACGATTTCCATAGCAAGCTCCTATACTTTTACTTGATTTATATTTATCAAAAACGCCACTAAACGACGATTTATTTGACTAATATATGGGGATTATTAGAGTAATTTCAATAAGTTTAGTGTTACCAATTATTTACAAGCAATTTTCAATCGCGCTCTACTTTCACCCTAGCCTAGATTTTAAGCAGCAGGTACAATAGCCATACTATATTATACCCAAAGATTTACTATGACCCACAGCGTAAAGCCGATGGCCTTAATTATCCTTGATGGTTGGGGCTACTCAGAAGATCCAAAAGACAATGCCATTATGGCGGCCAACACCCCTAATTGGGATAACTATTGGTCGCGCTATTCCCGTACCCTAATCTCAGGGTCTGGCACTGATGTTGGCTTGCCAGAAGGTCAAATGGGTAACTCGGAAGTTGGTCATTTGAATCTTGGCGCTGGTCGTGTGGTTTATCAAGATTACACTCGTATTAGCAAAGCGATTAAAGACGGCGACTTTTACGAAAACCCCGCTTTAGTCCAAGCCATTGAAACAGCCGTTGCCAATGACAAAGCAGTTCATTTAATGGGTTTATTATCACCTGGAGGCGTACACAGCCATGAAGATCATATTCATGCAGCGATTAAATTAGCTCAGCAAAAAGGTGCTCACAAAATATATGTGCATGCTTTTCTTGATGGTCGCGATATGCCACCTCGTTCCGCGCAAGCAAGTATTGAAGCGCTGGAGAAAGTCTGTAAAACCACAGGGGCTGGGCGTATTGCAACCATGACTGGTCGTTATTACGCCATGGATAGAGATAACCGTTGGGAGCGGGTTGAAGCT
Source organism: Kangiella sp. HZ709 (assembly GCF_009674675.1). Taxonomy (GTDB): domain Bacteria; phylum Pseudomonadota; class Gammaproteobacteria; order Enterobacterales; family Kangiellaceae; genus Kangiella. Next base: position 1,849,621 of record NZ_WKJC01000001.1, on the reverse strand, counting down.
GCTTATAAAATGCTCACCGAGTCAATTTCTGAATATCAATATGAAACTGCAACAGAAGCTTTATCCGCGGCTTACGCACGTGGCGAAAACGATGAGTTTGTTGCAACTTCTATTATCGGTGACCAGGCAGCGATTGCTGATGGCGACTCTATTATCTTTATGAATTATCGCGCCGATAGAGCCAGGGAAATAACTCGTGCTTTTGTTGATACAAATTTTAATGGCTTTCAAAGAACAGTCTGCCCACAACTTGCTGATTTTGTGATGCTGACTCAATATGCTGCTGACATCGACACTTCAGTAGCTTATACGCCAATTAGCATGAGTAATGTGCTTGGCGAGCATTTGCAAAAACTTGGGAAAAAGCAATTGCGTATTGCTGAAACAGAAAAATATGCGCATGTTACTTTCTTTTTTAATGGCGGAATTGAAGAGCCTTTTAATGGTGAAGATCGAGAGCTCATTCCTTCACCAGATGTAGCAACATATGATTTACAGCCTGAGATGAACGCATCAATCGTCACTGACAAGCTAGTTGATGTTATTGAACATCAAACCCATGACGTGATCATTTGTAACTTTGCTAATCCTGATATGGTAGGTCATACCGGTAATTTCGAGGCGACGGTAAAAGCCATTGAGGCGCTCGATATTTGTTTGGCCCGAATTGTTTCAGCTTTAGAAAAAGTTGGCGGTGAAGCTCTCATTACTGCCGATCATGGCAATGCAGAAAAAATGGCAGATGCTACTACCGGTCAGGCACATACCGCCCATACTTCTGAACCAGTCCCGCTACTGTATGTTGGTAGAAAAGCAAAAGCAAAAATTAGCGATGGGGTCTTATCAGATTTAGCGCCTACTATGTTAGATTTGATGCAATTGCCAATCCCTGAAGAAATGACTGGCCGCCCTATTTTTGAACTAGAACAATAAGTGTCGATAATCTTTAGATCATTTTTATGCTTAACACTGCTGTTTTTTACTAGCGGTGTTTTAGCGGATAAAACAAAAACCGAACAAGAACTACAGCAATTACAAAAAGCCATTGCCGCGGTAAAGGATAAACTTTCAGAAAACCAGCAGCAACAATCTAAAGCTGAAAAACGCTTATCAGATGCTGATAAAAAACTATCCGCCGCCAGCAAAAATTTACGAAATACTAGAAACTCAATCACAAACAAACAAAGTGACCTAAAGAGTTTAAAAAAAGAACAAACCATTAAGCAGGTTGAAGCTCAACAGCAAAAAATCTTATTAGCTAATCAACTCAGAAGCGCCTACAAATCTGGCAATGAAGAATATTTAAAACTCTTGCTTAATCAAGAAGATCCAGCAAAAGTAACACGGATGCTTAAATATTATGATTACTTAAATAAAGCTCGCATAGAAAATATTCAAGCATTGCAAAATAATCTTAAGCGGCTAAATGAAATTGAACTTGCTATAAATTCTAACATCCTCGATTTACAATCTTTACAACAATCTCAAGAAGAACAACGATCCAATTTATTAACCTTAAAGAAAGAACAGCAGTCGGCTTTAGAGCAATTAAAAACTGACTATAGCTCTGATAATCAACGTTTATCGAAACTGCGAAGAAATGAGCAAGAATTACAAAAGCTGCTTTCTCAATTAGAAGAAACTCTCAAGAATTTCAGCCCGCCACAATCCTTAAATGGTCTGGCGAACTTTAAGCGTAAACTCAACTGGCCATTAAAAGGAAATCTTTTGCATCGGTTTGGCACCTCTAAGCTTGACAGTTCTCTTAAATGGAATGGGATTATGATTAATAGTAAAGAAGGTAATGAGGTTCAAGCCATCCAACAAGGCAGGGTTGTTTTTGCCGATTGGTTGCGTGGTTTTGGATTAATGACTATTATCGATCATGGTAAGGGCTATTTATCACTCTATGGCCATAACCAATCTCTGTTAAAAAATCCTGGGGATTTTGTTGAGGCTGGCGAGCCGATTTCCACAGTAGGGCAAAGCGGTGGGTTTCCGCAGAGTGCCCTTTATTTTGAAATTAGGCACAACGGCAAACCGCAAAATCCATTACAATGGATAAAGCAGTAACTCATTTATCGAGAACATTATGCTAAAAATCATTTTAATCATTTCGGCCTTATCTTTGAGCGCTAACCTGCTTGCTGAACATAGTGAAAGCGTTAAAAAGCAAAAGGATGCTTTTGATGCTCGAATTGAAGAATTACCATTGGATGAGCTTGCTACCTTAACCGATGTTTATGCACAAATTAAGAAAGTTTATGTCAATGAGTTAAGCGATAAGGAAATCTTAGAAAATGCCATAAAGGGTATGCTCAGCAATTTGGATAAACACTCTGCGTATCTTAGCCCTGATCGGTTTGAGCAACTAGAAGAATCTGCCCGAGGCGAATACGGAGGAATTGGAATTCGCGCTGATCATTTAGAGGATGCGATTTATGTACGTTATATTTTCGACGAATCACCTGCAAAAAAATCAGGATTAAAGTTAAACGACCGAATCGTTGCGATAGATGGTCAATCTACCCAAGGCATGAGCGTGAGCGAAGGCAGTGACTTATTACGGGGCACCCCAAATTCAAAGCTTAAGCTAACTGTCATTTCTGAGAATTCTGAACAAGAAAAAACAGTTAAATTACAAAGGAAAATCATTCAATTTACCAGTGTCAGTTATGAGCTAATCGAGCCAGATATTGGCTATGCCCGTGTTGGTGAATTTCAAGCCAGATCAGCCAAGGATCTTACCCAGGCGATAACAAAAATGGAAAAACGCAATAAGAAGCCATTAAAAGGCTTTATTCTCGATTTGCGTAATAACCCAGGTGGGATTTTAGAAATGGCTGTTGCTGTTAGTGATTTATTTTTACATCAAGGCGTCATTGTTTATACCAAAGGTCGGCTAGCGGATTCTAACCAAGAATTTACTGCCACTTCTGGTGATATCTTAAGAAACCGCCCTTTGATTGTTCTGGTCAATGGTATTTCCGCTTCAGCATCTGAAATTGTTTCAGGCGCCTTGCAAGATCATAAGCGAGCTTTAATATTGGGCACTCAATCCTACGGTAAAGGTTCAGTCCAAACAGTTTACCCGATTCAAGGTAAAGGAGGTGGAATAAAGATTACTACAGCACTTTATTACACACCTAACGACCGCTCTATAAGAGATTTGGGGATTACTCCAGACTTAGTCGTAGAATTTGAGGAGTTCGAAGGTGACGCTTCTGATATTAAGCCAAATTACAAAGTGGATAATCAAGTAGTCGCCGCAGTGGAAGAGATTAAAAAATTAAGTAGCAAGAACGTTACAAACTAATCCTTCTGCTGTAGGAAACTTTGCAGTAAATATAGAGCGGCTATGCTCCTAGCCTCAGTAAAGTCATCCCGTAATAGCAATTGCTCAATGTCACTAAATTTCCATTGAATAACTTCAATCGGTTCAGGCTCATCACCCTCAAGTTTTGAAGGGTATAAATCTTCTGCTACTACTACATCCATTTTATGACTCAAATAACCAGGAGCTAGGCTAATTTTTTTCAGTTGTGTTAATTTATTCGCTGCAAAACCTGTTTCTTCTTGCAGCTCACGATTAGCAGCATCTATCGACTTTTCTGCCGGTTCCACCAATCCTTTGGGAAATGCTAACTCGTAAGCCTCCACTCCTGCGGCGTATTCTTTGATCAATAGAAAGTGTTCCTCATCGACCACAGGAATAACCAATACAGCGCCATTAGAGCCAGCCTTTAATCGCTCATAGATCCTTTTCTCACCATTGGAGAATTCCATGGATAACTCTTCAACCGCAAATAAGCGAGTTTGCGCAACTATTTTAGATTGTTTGATTTTCGGTAACTTGCTCATGAATTTTACCAATTTAAAATTTCATCCAGTTGATTAATGCTTTCAAAACTAGGATAAGATTTCATCGGTTTAGAAGAATCTGGACTTGATACCCCCAGTGTAAACTCAATCCCAAAATTCCTAGCAGCTTGTAAAATATCAATACTATCATCCACAAACAAAGTGGTTTTCTTGTCAAAGTTCCAGCGGGATTCTATCGCCTGCCAAAACTTGTTGCTTTCTTTTGGATAGCTTGTTTGATGACTTGACAGTAACTCACGAAAATACCAAGAAAAATCCTTTTGCTTTAACTTTATTGCTAAAGTATCTGGATGCGCATTGGTGACCAAGTAGATAGTTTTATGTTGCTCTTTTGCGCCGCGAAGAAATTCTAAAGTACCCTTACGATATTCTACTCGCTCTGCAATACTGGATTTGATCTCGGCTATATCTAAAGCTAATTTTTCAGACCAAAAGTCAATACAGTACCATTGAAGACTGCCTTGGTAATGAGCGAAGAGTTTAGTTAATTTATTTTTGGCTGTTATTTCTGAAATATCGTGCTTTTTGGCGTATTCTCTTGGTATTAATTCTAACCAAAAGTAATTATCGAACTCTAAATCTAGTAAAGTACCGTCCATGTCGAGCAAGACAGTTTCTATTTGTTGCCAGTTAGAGCTTGTCACTAAAGCTTTCCATTCCAAACAATCTCATAACGTCCATTATTTATGCGAGCAATCTTTTTGATCCAATTATCAAGCTCAGCAGGAAGTGAAGAGCTAGTCGTAAGATTTAATTTATAATCTCTGGCAGGCGTTAAAGATAGCTGCCCTTTAATATCTAATACGCCTTTATTTTCTAGTATTTCTATAACCAAATTATTATTAGCGTCTGTGGCTATTTGAAATTTAAAATTACCTAAAGGCAGACTATTATTTAGATACTCTATGTTGGCATTCAACCAATCGCCATTACCTTGCACATTTGACCAGCTACCTTTTGTAGAAAAGTCTGCAATTTTGATATCGCCGACAATGGTCCCATTGACTCCTTTTACCGGAAACTTCATAAAAGAGTCTAATAACTGCGCATTTAAACGGTAAGCAAGGTTTTCTATAACAACCTTTTCCGCCTGAGCATCAAGCTCACCTTCAAGCATTAAGTTGTCGTCATCCGCAGAAAGATGCAGGTTCAAACTGCCAGCTAGCAAGGAAAAAGGAGTGATATCAATCGCAACATTTTGAATCGTCAGTTGTTTATAGCTAATGACAGCAAATTTAGGTGACCAAATAGAGCCGGTAATCTCATCGAATTGAAGGGACTGTAAATTTGGGGGCAGATAACTTTTTACGATTGGAACTATGGTTCTTGCCGGAGCGAGGACTAATAAAAATACTATTAACACCGCAATACTCAGCAAAACGCCGAATAGTTTCTTTTTCACAACTTAACCTGCTCTTAAAACTTTTAACGATACGTCTACTTTTCCAGAAGCATCCGTTTTTGATACCCGAAAATTCTCGACAATTAACCCTTTGTTTTGCTCAAGATCTGACACCCATTGAATCAGTTTATCAAACTCAACATCATCTAAACGCAGCTGCATCTCTTGATTTCTTTTGCGCTCTTGGATATTGGACAAACGCAAACCATATTGGTTGGCAGTTTGATTAACCATTTGATTTAAAGGCTGACTGGAAGTCGCATTAACCCCTCCTGCCTTCAGAGTAGCTACTTGCTGTTTTAAAGCCCCTAATTGAGAAGCTAAAGCATCGCGGTCATTGACTAATCCTGCTCTATAGTCTTTTATCGGTAAAATGATTAATAAGGTAATGAGAAGCAGACCAAAAGAAATAGCCAAAATTTGAATCATTAACTTTTCGCGCTGATTAAGGCCAGCATACCAATTCTTTAACTCGCTCATTAGTTCACCTTAACCACTAGTCTGGTAGTCCAACTACCACCATTATCTTTAGCATTTCTCATTTCAGCTTTGAGGCCATTTGCTTCGAGTCGCTCTTGAGTAGAAGTTAATTGCTGATAGTTATCGGCAATAACATCCAGATTCAAAGTACCTTGCTTGGAGTTATAATCAATTTGCTCTAACCTTAGCTGCGCAGGATCTATGGTTGTATAAACTTTATCTAACAAACTCGTTAAGCCAGCCACTTGCCCAGTACTACCAGCAGCTTTTTTATACAAACGACCTATCTCATTGATTTTTGAGTCTAGCTTCTGCTCATCAATATTAGGGCTGATTTTTCGAACTTCCTGCAATGCTTGATTTTGATAAGCATCTCTTTCACTTTTAAGTACAATTATATCGCTGACTAAATAACTCAAACCCACCACTGCTAATACTGATGCCGCTATTAGTGGTAATCTCCATACTCCAATAGTATTGTTTGATTTTTTTGTAGGCGAAAAATCTTGCTGTAATAAATTAATACCGTTGCTTCTATCTTGCGAAGCCAGCCACAGCAATTCATCTTCAATTGGCATGGGCTGTACGGCTAACCCTGCAACAGAGTTTAAATTTATCGGTGTTTCTTTATCTGAAAATACTCTTAATGCTTGGCTAATACTTTGCTCTTCTTCAATTGCCTGATTTAAATTCCATTGCAGTAAATCTTTTGCCATATCCTGTGGCGCCGACCAAAAGGTGTCATTGTCTTGTCTTACCAAGGCGGGATCGGAATCCAGCATACTCCATGCATCTTCAAACACAGGTAGACTAGCTGCATCAGGAATCAACTCATCCGGTTCTACACCTGCATTTTTAAACCTGTCTAGCAAATCCGATAAATAAGCTTTACTGATAACATTGATCGATAATTGATTATCTCCATCAATCTCACCTAAAGCAAAATGCTGAGTTTCAACTGACTCAATCACTAGCTCTTCTAACAAATAAGGGACTGCCTTTTGTAACTGCTTTCTGTTTTTTGTTGGTGCATTAACTTTAAAACTTCTAATTTTTTCAGCAGGGATTAAAACCGTCACCGGTAACTCTTCCGCCATGTCTGCTAATGCTACAATATCATTAAGTAACAAGTTTCCACGCTCAAGAAAGTTGGTAGTGGCTTCCTGTGAGTTAATGAGTCCCCATTCAACCGATTCATGATCGGGCAATAATCGAATAAATAATCGATCTTTCATTTCAATCTCCGATGTGGCGTGCAACCACTTGAAAATCATTATTGTTTTTAATTAACAATGACTTTGTTTCCGCTTTTCCGGTATGAATAACAGCCCTTGCCGTCATCAAAAAATACTTACTGTCGAAAGCTAAGCGACCACTAGCTGCTTTGGAAGCTTTGCCTCCTTCTAAAGCAGTAAAGAAATCGCCTTCGTTATAGCCTTCTTCAGGTAACTCTTGGAGTACCTGCTGAACAGTAGATAAATTCACATCATCTAATAGAGCCCAAACCAGAACTGCATGCTCTGGCTTGACTGTATTGACGTTTATGGTGCCTTCTTGAATAGGTAAAACACATATATAATCTTTAATTGCATCATAAATCTCAGGTGTATAGCCCTTTATCACCAATAGTTCACTTGTGTGAGCTAATAAATTATTTGCAGCTCTATAAGGAATTTCATATCCGGTATAAGTATAATCTTCAGCACCATCAGCGCCAGAAACCTCCTCATCAGGATCTAACCAATCTCTTAAGGTTGAAGCCAGTTGCGCTGGGGTAGCTTCTGCATCGCTAGGTAATAATGAGTCCAATAACTTGGCGTAAATTTTTTCGCCCGGTAATTGTTTACCAAATCCAACAGGATCAATTACAGCAGCATCGCGAGATTCATCTCTTAACTCTGCATCGGCACCGCCATCTCTATCACCGCTTTCATTAGCTGCTACCAATAATGAATTCAAATTGAAACAGCTGTGCATATCGCGCACTGTACCTTCGAGTGAGCCCAAGTTATTTTCAATCGGAAACTGCATAGGCGTTGTTGCCCACTGCTGATTTCTAACTACTCGCTCAGCCTTTGATTGTTCAAAAAATTGAGACAGCAAGCTTGTCCCAAAAATTTCTGCACCTGCCATATATTCACTAGCACGAGCATTATTAATAATATTGAAAGTCCTTCTATCGCTGACTTGGCGCTCATTAATAATAAAAGTAGCAAACATCATCAAAACAGCAGCAATCATTAACACTGTAATGAGCGCGATACCTTGTTGTTGTTGATTCAGTTTTGTCATATGTTCTTAATTAATAATAATTACTAACGACCTTTTGTGCCGTCATCTAGAGCAGGGTTTCTTGGCTCTTCTGCAGCATTGGCGAAAGAAGCTATTGGGAATATTCTAAATATCTGGCCTAAGTCCTTTAAAGTTAAGGTAACCTTGATGGCTTTTGGCATATCGGTTAAGTTATTCTCTTCAGTTTCCCACTCTTTTATCCAATCATCATCTTCTTCTAAAAATTCAAACTTTATTTCTTCTACCTGACTTAAAATAGGCCTTTTTAATTCTTGCCCTTCTTGTGCATTATCCACGTACAACCAATGGTTTCGAACTAATCTATCTTCATCCAGCTGATAAACTAAATGCTGCAAATTACTACGCGCTAATTTTGCCGGGTTACGCCAGCCGGTTCGAGTAAACTCTAGAAAACTATCAGAAGCCGAGGTTTTCCCTCTTAATAAAGCCACTTTATCGCCAAACTCATTCCGGCGCTCTCGAAAAACCAGATGTTGAATATCGTCTTCTACTTGTCGCACTGCCAGCTGAATTTCTCGTAGACGATTAATTTGCTTCTCATTCGATTTCATGGTGCCTTGAACAGTATTAAAAAGCTGCATCGCGACTAGTCCAAAAATTCCTAAAATAGCTAATGAAATTAATATCTCCGTTAAACTAAACCCTTTTACTCTTACCAATCTCATGCTATTTCTTTTCATTATTACCAACAAAGCCGGTCATAGTGAAAGTGCCGTCCTTACCATAAAAAACCGATACCGCGACACGTCGTAAATTTTCTTCACTTGTTTCGACTACCTGGTGCCGAATTTTCCATTCACGATTACCTAGCTCCATTTCTGATTCTTTAGAGCCCACTGACGGCCACTTTTCTTCGAGTTGCAGTTCAGCAATATAATTTTTCGCCACATAACTCGCTAATGTTTTGTCCCTATTAGCCGTAATGCTGTGTGCACTGGAGTTAAAAAGACCATACACTAATGGAATAATTAGTATCCCCGTAATCAACATTGCTACTAATAACTCTAATAAGGTTAAACCTTGTTGCTTTTTATTGAACATAAAAATTTTCTCTATCTAAATCTTTATCCCAATCTGATTGATAATCGCCTTCTAATGCTGCGCGGCTAATTTTAAAATCGCCTAAATAGTTACCTCTGATGCGATAAAATGCTCCATCACCTTGATCAAGCCCTAGGGTTAAAACAAACTCGTTCATTTCACCACTTGAAAGCATAAACACTTGAGGTAGTTTTATTTTATTTTCTAGATCTAAATCGTCAGTCGCCTCTTCAGTATCAGAACCCTTATTATCGTCTTCATCGGGCTCGGCATTTTTTAATAATGACTCTTGCCCATCCACATTGACATATAATGCAAAGGGCTCTTTAAATTCTTGCTCTTTTAAAAATTGGTGATCTTCTAAGCGCTGCCACTTTTCTTGGTTATAGATCAAAAAAGAGTAACCGTCGTCTTCAACTCTTAATCCAAAGTCTACACCTCGAATGATTGACTCTTCTTGAGCTATTTGCAACTGACCCAATAATTTATAGGCATGATTTTTGAGATCGCCTTTGTGATTAGAGCCAAAAAATCGAAATGCACCTACCGCAATGATAGCTACGATTGCCATTGCAATAACCACCTCAAGCATAGTAAAGCCAGCCTGAGGCTTTTTTCTACATAGAAGTGCGCTTTTAATTTTCGACATTAAAATTGATTGCATTCATATTCCAAACACTAATGTCTTGGAATTTTCCTTCTCCGCCAGTACGACCATCAGCACCCATTGAAAACAAGTCATAATCATTTTCGATGCCTGGAGAAATATATTGGTAGGGTTTTCCCCAAGGGTCATTAGCTACTCCACCGCCAGAAATATAACCACCCCGCTGATAATTATTCGGTACCGGCTCTTGGGTTGGCTTACTCACTAAAGCGCTCAAGCCCTGGTCGGTTGTTGGAAAGAAGCCATTATCGTTGTAATAACTCATCAAAGCCGACTGCAAATTAGTTAAGTCACCTTTAACGCGCGTGAACTTTGCCTCTTCTGTTTTACCTAAAAAGTTTACTGCGATAACTGTGGACATAATCGCTACAATTGCAAGTGCAACCAAAATCTCAGTGATAGTAAAACCCTTCGCTTTTTTTGAAAATTGTTTGTTCATTTTTTCTCTCTTACTGTAATCGTGTTAACCGATAGAACTAGTCAATTCAAATATTGGCAACATCATTGCCAATACAATAAAGAATACCATTCCACCTAAAAATAAAATAATCATAGGACCCATTATATTCAGCGCAATATCGACGCTGTTCTCAAATTGAGATTCTTGATTATCAGAAACTTGCTGCAACATATCTTCGAGTTCACCACTGGCTTCACCGCTACCGATCATATGAATCATCATCGGCGGGAACAACCTGGTTTGTTCCAGTGATTTTTTTAGACTTGCGCCTTCCCTTACTTTGATCGAAGCTTCATGAACCGCTTCTCGCATTTTTAAATTAGTTAAGACCTTACCGCCAATTTTCATTGCTTCAAGTAAAGGCACACCACTGGAGTGCAAAATGCTCAGAGTGCTAGAAAACTGTGAAGTATTTAAGTTTTTCGATAAACGTCCAAGAACTGGCAACTTAAGTAGAGTTCCGTGCCAACGTCGTTTATTCTCAGTTTTCCTTAACCATAAAGAAAATAAGACTATAGCACCTAGAATTCCAACTGCCGTAAATAAGCCCGCATACGATGATAAAAAGTCACTCATACCAATTAGAATCTTAGTAGCGATCGGAAGTTCCTGTCCTGAATTGGTAAATTGGGCAAGAATTTTAGGAACTGCGAAAATCATCAATAATACAACAACACTTACCGCCACCGTAATTAGCACTATTGGATACACTAAGGCTGCTGTAATTTTCCCTCGAATTTTATGGCGTCTTTCGGTGTAGTCCGCTAAACGGTTTAAGACTGTGTCTAAATGCCCTGCTCTTTCGCCAGCAGCAACCATAGAGCGATACAATTCGTTGAATATTTTTGGGAATTCCGCCATACCATCGGCAAGTGTATGGCCTTCCATCACTTTAGAGCGTACGCCCAAAATGATGCTTTTTACTTTTGGTCTTTCCGTTTGCTCAGCAACCGCCTTTAATGCTTCCTCAATCGGTAGAGAAGCTTTGACTAAAGTTGCTAATTGGCGGGTAATCAATGCTAAGTCTGCCACTTTCATTGAACTACCACTAAAGCCAGATTTGCTACTCGATTTAGTAGTATCACCAATATGCGAAACTTCTAGCGGGGTAAAACCTTTCTCACGCAGTTGTTGCCGAATTTGCCTTGGCGTATCAGCCTCTAGAACGCCTTTTTTTTCACGCCCTTTGGGATTTAATGCTACATATTCAAACGCTGCCATTAGCTTAGACCATTACTCACTATCATTAATCTTCTCGCGTTACACGTAAGACTTCTTCTACTGTGGTGATTCCTTGCAACACTCGGTCGCGTCCATCAGAGCGAATTCCTGGTGTCGCTTTGCGGGCATGCCGCTCCATTTCTTGCTCACTGGTGTTGTCATGAATCATGGTACGCATCGTTTCATCAACCACTAATAATTCATAAATACCCTGGCGACCGTTATAGCCACGATGACTACAAGCATCACAACCTACCGGATGATAAATGGTCGGCGGATTGCTTGGATCAAAACCCATTAATTCACACTCTTTATCATTAGCAGTCTCAGCTCTCTTACACTCAGGACATAACCTTCTTACCAAACGCTGTGCCAACACGCCTAAGATAGAAGAGGATAATAAAAATGGCTCTACACCCATATCTTGCATACGAGTAACCGCGCCCACTGCAGTATTGGTATGCAACGTCGATAATACCAAGTGACCGGTTAAAGATGCCTGCACTGCTATTTGCGCAGTTTCTAAATCACGGATCTCGCCAACCATTACTACATCTGGATCTTGACGTAAAATAGCACGCAAACCTCGGGCAAAGGTCATATCAACTTTCGGATTGACCTGAGTCTGACCAATGCCGTCTATTAAATACTCAATCGGATCTTCAACCGTTAAAATGTTGCGGCTCGAATTATTTAGTAACGAAAGACCTGCATACAACGTCGTTGTTTTACCTGAACCCGTTGGACCAGTAACCAAAATAATTCCATGAGGTTTATGTAATAAAGCACTCATTAAATCCATACTTGCTTGCTGCATACCTAGGTGAGAAAACTCTAAGCGACCGGCTTCTTTATCAAGTAAACGTAGGACCACCCGCTCGCCATGACTCGAAGGCATAGTGGAAACACGCACATCGACTGCACGATTGGCAATACGTAAAGCGATACGACCATCTTGCGGTACTCGTTTTTCAGCAATGTCGAGTTTCGCCATAACTTTAATACGCGAAACTAATAAAGGCGCTAACTTTCGACTGGGCTGCAAGACTTCTCTTAAAACACCATCTACTCTAAAACGAACGGATAAAGTTTTCTCGAAAGTTTCAATATGAATATCAGACGCATTTTCTTTAATCGCTTGGGTCAACAAAGCATTAATCAATTTAATGATTGGCGCATCATCTTCCGCTTCTAATAAATCTTCTGTTTCTGGAAGTTCCTCTGCCAATTTGAACAAGTCTATTTCTTCGCCCAAATCATCCATTGCTTGCTGGGCACCACCAGTCCCTGATTGATAATAAGCACTTAGTTGAGATTCAAAATCATCTTCGTTAAGTTTGATGACATCAAAATGTTGATTGTAATGACGCTTAACCTCTAGCAAGGCAGTAGGAGCAGTACCGTCTCTTAAAAAGCAATTCAAACCCGCTTCACTTTGCATCAAAAAAACACCATGTCGCTTGGCAAAGCTAAATGGTAAAGGTCTAAAGCTATCAAAGATAGATTCAGCCATTTCTAATTCAGAGGACAATTGTTCAGACATAACGAACTACTCTTTATCTTCTTTATTGTCTTTTTTTGAATCTTGGTCCAGGTATTCTTCAAAACTTGGCGGCAAAATTAACGCTTCATCGTATGTTGGCATCACATGCGCATCTTCTTCCGGCATTAAGTTGATACCATCGGCAAGCTTTTGCAGTTGTTGCGCACGCATGTAACTGTACTTTGCTGAACTAATTCTTTTTAACTCAGCATCATCTTTAAGTACTCTTGGATGAATAAACACCATCAAGTTACGTTTTTCTTTAGTAGTGCCGCGAGATTTAAATAAGTTACCTAGTAAGGGAATATCACCCAATAATGGCACTTTTTGTTCACTCTCATTAATAGTGTCATCAATCAAGCCTCCTAATACCACCATGCCGCCATCTGGTACCAACACAGAAGTTTTTACCTTACGTTTATTGGTCACAACATCTACCTGCGTAGTACCTGCTAATGAAGAGACTTCTTGCTCAATATCTAAACGCACATGATCACCTTCGTTAATCTGCGGTTTAATTTTTAAAGACACACCAATATCTTTCCGATCAACATTCTGGAATGGGTTGGAGTTATTATTACCCAAAGTTGAGCCTGTAATAATTGGTATTTCTTGACCAGCACTAAACTCAGCTTCGGTATTATCCAAGGTAGTAATGCTAGGACGAGCTAAAGTATTAGAGTCTGTTACTCCTTCTAAAGCAGTAATAAAAGCACCCCAGCTTAAACCTGAATTAGAAATTCTAGATAAACCAATACCAGCGCCGGATAAACCGCCTAGTGCTTCTGCCAAAGCAACACCATTATCACCTTGGTTACGAATAGTTTCTGTCCCAGTAATAACTCCTGTATCAGGATCGCGAGTAAAGATTTCCTCTTCAGTACCACGCGCAGCAATTGCACCTCCAGCTACTTGTCCTATTGAACCAAAATTAACAATACCTGCTGGATAAGTGCCATCATCCCCTGAAGGAGCAAACAGCCACTGAATACCTAATTCACGTGCTTTTCGATCGGATATCTCAACAATAATCGCTTCAACGTGAACTTGCTTACGACGAATATCTAAACTGCGTACAACCGACTCAAATTCTCGCATCATATCGGGTGGTGCAGTAAGAACTAATGCATTGGTTTCTTCGTGCGACTGAATACTAAATAAAGATTTAGTACTTCTAGCCGCCGCTTGACCGGCAGCGCCTGACTCTTCTTTTTGTTTATACTCACCAATACCCGATAATACTTCTTTAACTTCATCGGCTTTAGCGTATTTTAAGAAAATAGTTTTGGTGTTACCGGCAGTTTCTTGTTGACGATCTAAATTAGCAATTAAAGCTCTTAAGCGAATGCGAGTTTTCTCTGTCGCGCTCAAAAGAATTGTATTCATGCGTTCATCAGCTACAAACTTTGGTACTTGGCTTTGATTGACTTGCTGCTGACCACCTTTATCCTTGGAAATAGATTCAAGAATTCTGACCACTTCAGTAGCTGAAGCATGCTTTAACGGAATCACTTCAATTTCTTCATCGTTTGCTTTATCGGTTCTAGCAATAATATCTTTTAAACGATTAACGTTAGTTGCCGAATCATGCAAAATGATGGTGTTAGTGCCTTGTACCGCTAGCATCTGGCCTGAGGTAGTTGAGACCATAGGACGTAATACATTAACCAACTGCTGTGCGTTAACATTGTTTACGGGGATCACTTGCGTGATATAAGTATCACCCAGCCGTTTAGGATTAGACGGGTTAACCGGACCTGGCTCAGAGCGAGCTTTAGCTTCTTGAATAATTTTAACCGTATTTTTATCCACGTTAATCGCTTGGAAGCCATGAATTTTTAATGTCGCTAAAAACATCAGATAGATATCATCTTTACTGCTATCTTGATTGGAGATAATGGTGATCTTCTTTTGTGAAACTCGCGGATCAACAATCATGTTTTTACCCGTGATTCTGGCAACCGTTTCAACCACTTCCCGTATATCCGCATCACGCACGTTCAAACGGGCCGCATCTGCTGAAATAGAAGCAAGCAGCAACCCTAGACTCACAGTTGTTGTTATTAATTGATTTCTAATCTTCATACTCTCTACTCTGGGTGCGTTTTTATCCCTAAAAACTATTCTCTAATAATTGTTTCTTAAAAAATTGTTAACTTAAAAAGGTTTCAATATAAAATCTCTAGCTATAGCTATTGAATTTTTAAGTCTCGATTATCTGGTTTGCGCTCTTCTTTCGGCTGATTCAAATCTGGAGTGCCTAAATTTAATAGCAATCTCACCGGACGACCATTTCGCTCAACAGTGATATCCAAAGATTCAGCTGTTTGCATTTGATCTAACAAAGTCCAGTACGCTTGGCTATTTAAAGACTGTCCATTAATAGAAGTAACGACGTCATTTCTACGCAAACCTAATCTGCTAAACAACCTTGGATCTTTGCCAGGAGCAACTTTAAAGCCGGAGACTTGACCGGTATTATCGGTGACCACCTGAAACTTAGCTAAGTCATTAAAAGATTGTGGGCTTTGACTTAATTTCTTACGAATATCATTCAAGTCGCGCGCCAATTGGCTATCTTTACGCTTATCAATGGTTTTTGAGTCTGCTTCTTCATCTTTCTTTTCGCCAGAAGCTAACACATCTTTATTGAGCTGCTCTAACAAAGTTAATGTTTCGTTTCTGCCGTTGTTCCTTATGATCACTCTTAGCGGCTCGACCTTTCTTAGCTCAACTTTACTACTTCCAACACCTTCTAGGTTATCGCCAATCCAGTAGACTTTCTCATTATTGCCACTTCTGATAATGGCGCTACTTAACGGTTCTTCGGGATCAACATAAACCCCTATCAACTTCAAACTTAGGTTGGTTTCTCCAGTCACTTCTTCTTCGACCTCAGCAACGGCATTAGCTTCGCCAAATAAATGCATTTGGACAATTTTGTTGACATTAACTTTATTCTTGGACGGAGCTTTTATTGTTCTGAGGTTGGTCGAAGTAACAGTTTTAGGTTGACTGTAATCAACCCATAACCAAACTATTTTGGCTAACACATACAAAGCCAGTAATAATAACAATCCGGCAACAGCTTTGGTTAGCATGCCGCTATTACTTTTCCAAAAGTTGATAATATTCTGATTTGATTTATTCATTATTAAGTTAAAAGATTACTTACTATCCCTAGTACTGATATTAAGCCATTGTGGCATATATTGTTATTTTATATTATTAGATAATTGTAACTAATCTGAACTTTTGCTATTGATTACCTTTATACTGAAATCTTCCCATGCTGGCAGTGATAAAGCAAGTCTAGGGTCTGTAAAGAAACTTATAGATTAGTCATTCAACAGTCAGCACAACCGAACCAATTGTAGCGGAATAAGATGGAAACAACTCGATTAGATAAATGGCTTTGGGCAGCTCGATTTTATAAAACCCGCTCGATTGCCAAGAAAGCTATCGACGGCGGCAAAGTCCACTGTGATGGCATTAAAGGCAAAGCCAACCGTCAGGTAATAGTTGGTATGGAAATACGCTTAATGCAAGGTCACCAGCAAAAGACAGTTGAAGTGCTAGACTTATCTGAACAAAGAGGGCCTGCTGCAACTGCTCAAAAATTGTACCGAGAAACCTCTGAAAGCATTGCGAAACGCGAAGAATTGAAAGCGCAACGTCAATCCATGCCCTTTTCTAATACTAAACCGGATAAAAAGCAAAGGCGACAAATTCATAAATTTCTTCGCGAGCAGGAATAAGTCTTATATAATTAGCCTACCATTCTAGAATGACTTTTAGCCATGAGTGACAATATACAGCGTTTTAGTTTTGCCGAATTACCTATTCGTGGCGAAATTATCTCTTTGACCAAGACAATTGATACCATTTGTGATCAGCATCAATATCCTAAAGAAGTACGTCATTTATTGGCCGAGTCATTAGCGGCTTGTTGTTTATTAGCCGATATTATCAAGATTGAAGGAAGAGTATCGCTACAGTTGCAAAGCGCATCGGTAATCAAACTACTTTTAGTTGAATGTGATAATCAAGGCCGTATGCGCGGTTTATTACATATCAATGAAGAATATGAACACTTAATCAATAGTGATCCCTTTAATTTTAAGCAATGGGTAGCTAATGGCCAGCTAGCCATCACTATCGATCCTGATAAAGGACAGCGCTATCAGGGAGTAGTACCTTTAGATCAAATGACATTGGCAGAGTGCTTGGAAGATTACTTTAATATGTCTGAACAGCTACCAACTCATATCAAAATTTTTGCTGATCATCATAAAGCCTTTGGTATTTTCATTCAGACGCTACCGCAAGCAGCTGACTCAAGTATCGGTAATGAAGACACCCAACAAGCCTTTGAACACGTCACTGCGCTTACTGAAACCGTAAAGCAAGAAGAAGCATTTGAACTCAGTCATGAAGAGCTTTTATATCGCTTATTCCACCAAGATGAAGTTAGCATTTACCCCGAAAAGACCTTGAAGTTCGAATGTAGCTGCTCGAGGGAACGTAATATGGCGGCGCTCACAACATTAGATCCTGCTGAACTGGTCAGTTTAGTAGAAGAACAAAATGAAATCGAAATGGTTTGCGATTTTTGTAGTAACAAAGAAATCTTTAATCGACAGCAGATTATGGAGTTACTGATTTCAGAAGCAGATCAGGGTGTAATTAATTAGAATGTTGATTACCTTGGCATCTCAAACCTGGCTTCCAGGCCGCCCTCGGGACGATTAATCAGATTCACTTTCCCATCGTGCATTTCAGCAATCCTTCTAACAATAGCTAAACCTAACCCAGAACCACCGCCTGAACGAGCGGTATTCCCCCGTGAGAATGGTTGAAAAAGCCGCTCTATTTCTTTTTCATCAATCCCTGAGCCTTGGTCAAACACAGAGATACGAATCTTATTGCCATATAAATCTGTCACTAAATGCAATGGTGCACCAGCATATTTCAAACCGTTCTGAATTAAATTAGTAATCAAACGCTTCATGGCTAGTGGCTTAAATGCCACATCTTTCAAGTCACCCAACTCAAAAGTAATATCCTCTTCTTTAATTCGATTGGCTAACACACACTCTTCCACTAAGGCATTTAAGTCGCCGTTTTTAGGTCGTTCATCGCGACCATCTCGCACAAAGGAAATGAACTGGTTAATGATCTGATCCATATCTTCAGTATCACGAATTATTCCTTCTTTGGTTTCCGCCTCTGCTTCACCCATAAACTCAGTGGCTAATCGAATACGTGTTAGCGGAGTGCGTAAATCATGAGAAACACCAGCCAATAACAAGGTTCTATCTTCTTCGAGTTGATGAACGTTTCTCGCCATTTGATTAAAGGCGCGAGTTACCGTGACCATTTCCTCAAGGCCCTTTTCTCGTAACTGCCCTGGATTATCCCCTCGACCGATTTCTCTAGCAGCGAACTCAAGCCGTCTTAATGGTCTTGAGATCTGGCGAGTGAAAATCCAACCACCAAGTAAGCTGAGTAACAAAATCGCCGTAAAATAGACCAAAGGCGGATGAATATTAAAACCTTCAAACGGCTCCATCGCAACTCGAATCCAGATATTTGAATGGCGTGGTGACTTAACCCAATAATAAATCTTATCAGATTCCTCCACCCGCATTTCGGTACGCTCAACAGAAACATTAAGGTATTGCGCTAAATTTTCAGTAAGGACTTTATAAGGCTGCGCCTCACGCAAAGCTCTCGGCTCACCATTACGGGTTGAAACCAATTCCATATTCTGGCTTGACATAATTTTTTTCCGCACTTCAGGCGGAAAACCTTTATCTTGCACATAGATAGCAGTATTGACATCCGAAGCCACTAATTGAACCAACTGTTTCATGGAAGGGTTAGTGACGTACCAAGAAATCGTGAAGTAAGATACCAGCTGATTAATCACCAGCAAAAACCCCACTAATAATGCAATTCTACCAAAGGCCGTTTTAGGCAAAATACCCATAACAATAGCTAACGACAATTATGCCGTTTCACCACCATCTGGCACAAAGACGTAGCCAACACCCCATACCGTTTGAATATATCGAGGCTGAGCCGGGTCCACTTCAATCAAACGTCGTAACCTAGAAACCTGTACATCAATACTACGTTCCAGCGCTGAATAATCTCGACCTCGAGCTAGATTCATTAACTTATCTCGAGATAACGGTTGACGCGAGTGTTCAACCAGTGACTTTAGAACTGCAAACTCACCGCTTGTCAGTGAGATAGATTTACCATCATCGGTCATTTCACGTGTAGCTAAATTTAAAGTAAAGCGGCCAAAAGAAACCACTGTTTCAGAGTTGCTCGGCGCACCAGGAATATGTTTAGCTTGACGACGTAATACTGCTCGAATGCGAGCTAACAATTCGCGCGGATTAAACGGCTTAGCCAAATAATCATCAGCCCCTACCTCCAAACCAACAATCCGATCTACTTCATCGCCTTTCGCCGTTAGCATAATGATAGGAATAGGATTATTGTCGGCACGCAGTCTTCGACAAATAGAAAGCCCATCTTCGCCTGGTAACATTAAGTCTAATACCATTAAATGGTAGTTTTCGCGTTCAAGAAAACGATCCATTTGTTCAGCATTTTCAACGGTGCGAACTATGAAATCTTGCTCTTTAAGATAGCGCTCTAAAAGACTTCTTAAGCGTACATCATCGTCCACAACTAGGATTTTCGGGGTTTCTTCGGTCATAGCTTATCCTTCTCCGCGCTTTTGTTGGCTTTGAGCTTATCTCTGCAAATTTTCATAACCACCATTTGCTCGCCAACTATTTGTTTTATTGTACTTTTAATATCAAAGCCTATATTGCTATCTGTTGCTTTTTGGCTAGGCCTCTTTTCAAATTCACACAGCTACTATACTATGCCGCTTTATTTTTCCCAATAATCCATTACAAGATGTTACAAATTAATCAACAAATTGCTGCTGAACTCAAAGTTGGTGCTAATCAAATAGATGCCGCGGTCAAACTACTGGATGAAGGCTCTACAGTCCCCTTTATCGCTCGCTATCGTAAAGAGGTGACTGGCGCTTTGGATGACGCACAGTTACGTGATATTGAACAGCGCTTGGGTTACTTGCGGGAACTAGAAGATCGTCGTGCCGCCATTCTAAAAAGTATTGATGAACAAGAAAAATTAACGACTGAATTAGAGTCATCAATTAAAGCGGCTTCGACGAAAAGCGAATTAGAAGATTTGTACCTACCCTACAAGCCAAAAAGAAGAACCAAAGCACAAATCGCTAAGGAAGCCGGTCTCGAGCCTCTTGCCATGGCTCTATGGCAAGATCCAAGTTTAGATCCAGAAGCGCAAGCAGCTGAATATCTTAACGATACGCATAAAATCCTGACGAATAAAGATGCACTGGATGGTGCCAAGCAGATCTTAATGGAGCTATTTGCGGAGAATGCTGAGCTAATAAAAGAGTTACGTGATTACTTGTGGGCAAGTGCGCATTTAAAAGCCAGCGTTATGCCCGGTAAAGAAAAAGAAGGCATCAAATATTCAGATTATTTTGAGCATCATGAGGCAATCAATGCCATTCCATCGCATAGAACCTTAGCTTTGTTGCGCGGCCGCAACGAATCCATTTTAAGCTTACAAATGATCTCCAACCTTGACTTGATTAAGGATGAGAATGCCACCGATCCTTGTTTAGGTACTATTGCACAACATTTTAATATTCAAGATCAAAAGCGCCCTGCCGATAGCTGGTTGCAACAAGTAGTGTTATGGACATGGAAAATTAAATTACACCTCTACCTTGAAACTGAATTAATGGGCAAAATTCGTGAAGAAGCCGAGACAGAAGCAATCCGTATCTTCGCTAAAAATTTAAGTGATTTGTTAATGGCAGCTCCAGCCGGTGCAAAAATCACCATGGGCATCGACCCTGGCTTGAGAACTGGCTGTAAAGCGGTGATTGTTGATGAAACGGGTAAGTTATTAGCACACAGCACCATCTTCCCCCACGCGCCGCAAAAACAGTGGGATCAGTCATTACGTAAACTAGAAACCATGTGCAAAATGCACAAAGTAGAATTAGTCAGTATTGGTAACGGTACAGCTTCACGTGAGACCGATAAGCTGGTGAGTGAACTTTTAAAAATCGCTCCAGAATTAAAGATGCAAAAAATCATGGTCAGTGAAGCTGGAGCTTCTGTTTATTCAGCTTCAGCCCTTGCCTCTCAAGAATTTCCTGATTTAGATGTTAGCTATAGAGGCTCTGTTTCTATCGCGCGTCGATTACAAGACCCACTACCAGAGCTGGTTAAAATTGACCCTAAATCCATCGGTGTTGGTCAATACCAACACGATGTTAGCCAAAGCCAATTAGCCCGCAGCCTTGATGGTGTAGTTGAAGATTGTGTAAATGCGGTTGGGGTTGATTTAAACATGGCCTCAGTACCACTGCTGACTCGTGTTTCCGGTTTAAGTAAAACCATTGCGCAAAACATTATTAATTGGCGTAATCAACATGGTCGCTTTGAATCACGCCAACAATTGTTGGAAGTTGAGCGCATGGGACCCAAGACTTTCGAGCAAGCCGCCGGCTTCTTAAGAATCAGCGCAGGCTCTAATGCACTTGATTCATCTGCGGTGCATCCAGAGTCGTACCCATTAGTTGAGAAAATTATGAGTGATTTAAACTTACAAGATTTTTCTCAATTGCTAGGTAATCAAGAAAAGTTGAATGCCATTAATTCTTCTCAATACATAGATGACCAATTTGGTTTGCATACGGTGAATGATATTTTAAAAGAACTGGATAAACCGGGCCGAGATCCTCGTCCAGAATTTAAAATGGTTCGCTATAAAGATGGAGTCGAGACGTTAAAAGACCTCAAGCCGAATATGGAACTAGAAGGCGTTATTACCAATGTGACCGCTTTTGGTGCCTTTGTTGATATTGGCGTTCATCAAGATGGTTTGGTTCACTTATCCAATATGGCCAATCGATTTATCAAAGATCCAGCTGAAGTGGTTAAGGCTGGCGATATTGTTCGCGTCTGGGTCATGGATGTGGATATTCAAAGAAAGCGTATTGGTCTTTCCATGGTTGGGCCTCAAGCTGAGAACTCCCAAGCTCATGATAAGACTAATCGAAGCTCCCCTAGCAATAACCGTAGTCAAAAAAACCAAAAGCCGCGCAACAAGCAACTAGGACGCCAATCGACACCGCAAGGCGCCTTTGCTAATGCTTTAGCAGACGCTTTTAAGAAATAACCAATATAACTAACCGCGAATTGATTAATTATTAAGCGCCATTACTTGAACTTTATTTCAGTTAGGAGTAGTGTGCGCTAATTATCAATCAATGCATAACAAACAAGTCATCACCCATCCACTCAGGCGATGAATCTCAACAAAGCAATGACATTAAATACTAGAGCATTAAATTTTTTAGGCGCATTTATTTGCTACCAGCTGATTGTTACGGCCTACTACTTTCAATACGTCCAATTTATGGACCCTTGCCCATTATGTATATTTTCAAGGGTTGCCATTTTCAGTCTAGGCGTAGTCTTACTTTTAAATGCAATATTCCAACCAAGACACGAGTCGCTATGGAATAAATTATTGCAACTATTGGGAATAGCTGCAGCTTTTATGGGGATTTGGATTTCTGCAAAGCATGTTTACATCCAAAATCTACCTGCAGACCAAGTCATGGACTGTGGCGCGCCGCTAGATTTACTGATGGATGTGATGCCAATGAGCGAAGTTATCAGTACCGTTTTAATTGGCGATGGCAAATGTGCCGAAATTAATTTCCAATGGTTAGGCTTAACCATGCCAGGCTGGATGCTAGTTATTTTTAGTATCGCTTTCTTAACCATGCTATACCGCTTTGTTCAATGCTTCAAAGCTCCAAAATCTATTTAACTAATCGAGTAATATTATGATTCGAGTCATTATTGAGCGCGCCATAAATCCTAAAAAAGTTGAGGAATATCATGGCTTTATTCGCAAAGCAAAAAACAAAGCAAGCAATGTCCCTGGGTTTTTATCCGGAGAATTGTTGAACATACTAGGTAAAACTAACCAAGTGATTGTCATGTCTTGTTGGGACTCACTAGAAGCTTGGGAAATATGGGCAGAATCTGAGCAACGCTTAGAATTATTGGAGGCTATGCGCCCCTTGCTGGAATCTGATGAGAAAGTAACGATTTTAGAGTCGACTAATATCAAGTAGTACTTTCTACAAATACAAAAAAAGCTGACTTAAGTCAGCTTTTTTGTTTAGCCTGTTAATAAAACTAACAACTTACTAAAAATATTTTGGCCACTCCTGCTTTAACTTACCTGTTAATGCCAAGTAACACATTTTATAGTCTGCCAAAAAAGACCATAGAGGGTAACTAAAGGTTGCAGGACGATTTTTTTCAATAAAGAAATGCCCAACCCAAGCAAAGCCATAACCCGTTAGCGAAGCAGCTAATATCAGCCACCATTGTTGGGTACTGATAGCTATCAGCAAAAGCGATAAAGATAAATAGGTCCCGATATAATGCAATAAACGGTTACTAGGCAAACGGTGCTCTGACAAATAATAGGGCCAGAACTCTTTAAAGCTAGTAAACCGCTCATCACTCATGTCAAAAATTATTTATTTTCAGGATTAATTTCTAATAACTCGACTTCAAAAACTAAAGTAGAGTTAGCAGGAATTGAACCGCTGCCACCAGCGCCATATCCGATCTCTGGCGGAATGACAAATTCAAACTTATCGCCAATGGCCATTAACTGCAAGCCTTCCGTCCACCCCTTAATCACACCACCTAATGGGAATGAAGTTGGTTGATTACGCGAATAAGAGCTATCAAACTCTTTACCATCGATGAAAGTACCTTTGTAATGAACTTTTACGGTATCTGCTTTTACAGGCTTCTCACTGTTACCCGCTGAGGTAATCACACGATACAATAGACCAGACTCTGTAGATTTAACGCTTTCTTTTTTAGCATACTCTGCACGAAAAGCATCACCTTCGGCTTTAGTTGCTTCGGCTTTAACTAGAGCTTCTGCATCTATGCGAGATTGTTCAGCTTTAACTTTTTCTTGATAAAAAGTGTTGAATTCCTGCATGTTCGTCATTAGTTCAGCTTCTGGGAATTTACCATTACCAGAAAAACCTTCTTTGATACCCTGAACGACTAAGTCCGTATCAATCTCGATATCGTACTTTTTCAAGCCTTCAAAATTTTGGCTCATTTGCTTAGCAAAATTCTGACCGATTGAATAAGAAGTCTTCTGAACCATATCGGTCGCATCAAAAGAAACTACCGCGCTAGCTTCTTTAACAGCCGTATCCGATGGCGCAACTTCTGTTGCTTCAGGTTTTTTATCATTGTTACAAGCGCTTAATGCGGTAGCGATCGCCAATGTAATAGCAATTTTTTTCATGGTTATGCCTTAGTTGTCTCTATAATTATGTAATTAGTAAGTAATAGTTATTCTTAAAAGAATTTAGTATTTTGCAGTAGTTGTATACATAAAATCAAGCTTGGTGCTTCATATTTGACTGATGTTTTGAACCAGTTGCCCCAGTTGTTGCACTGTTGCTTGATCCTCTGCATTAACTTGATTAGTTTCGAGATAAGCTTGCATATTAGCTTGGGAGGCTAAATTCCTGTTAAACCCTTGAAATTGTTTAAATAATGATTGAATCGCTTGCTTTTGATGTTGCTGCTCAGCTTTCAACTCAATCAACAACGCTTGTTGATAAGCATCTTCCGATTTCCCTTTCAACGTTAATCTTTTGGCCCGAATATAACTAACCGCATCCACCGCTTGCTGAGATTCCGATTGAATCTTTTGCCAAATGACTTGATTCATTGGTATCATTTTTTGTTCGCACCAAAGTGCCAATAGCAAATAATTGACATTCAAACCTAAAGTGTCTTGCACTGCAATACAGATCTTAGCTACATCTTGGTTTTGATAAATATGACAAGACCATTGCCAGAACTCTTCAGTCCAACTCTCTAACTCATCATTATGAATACTATTGATTTTCTCCACCATCATCTTGCTTTGAATTCCGCTCACTTGATTGTTTGTCTTCTGCCTGGCCATGACTAAATATTGACCAAATAATACTCAGCCAACTACCAATTAAAAATAAACCGCCAATAGGAATAATATATTTAATCGGTGAATAGTCCGTGATTGCATATAAGTATAAGCCGCCACTGAATAGAATTATCCCAAAAAACATCAAACGTCCTGCAAAAAACAATTTAGGATGTGGCAATTGAGCAATCATAATGCCAATGGCAATCAAACCAATCGCATGATAAATCTGGTACTGTACGCCCAAGTTAAATAATCTTAGCGAATTCTCAGAGAGAGACTGAAGACCGTGGCTTGCCATCGCGCCTAAAGCAACTGCTAACGCCATAAACATAGCGCCATGGAAAATAAAATGTTTATTCATGCGTAATTATTGGTTGCTCTTTTATTTAGTATTTTAGGTATATAAAAAAATCATTATGGCAAATTGTTGTCATCATTTCATTAGGCTTTGTAATTAAATCATTTCTAGTTACAATAAATTATCTTTGTTATTTACATAATCAGAAAAGCCATTCATAAATGAGCAAGAAATTAGAAGCCACTATTACAGAAAAGCCATCAGGAATTAGTGTTTACTTCTATGGTGTAATCTTTGGCTTTTTGAAGTTAATTGGCCGCCTTCCATACCCAGTGATCAATTTTCTAGGCTCAGCAATAGGTAAGCTTCTATATGCGGTTAAGAGTCGCCGAAAAATAGTTTTAGCTAATTTGCGTCACTGTTTCCCAGATAAATCTAACGAAGAGATAACTGAAATGTGCAAGGCGCATTTCATGCATCTAGGTATTGGTTTTATTGAATTGTGCGCTGCTTGGTACAAACCTTTTAAAGATCTAGAAAAACACCATGAAATCAGAGGTATTGATAACTATGAAAAAGCTAAAGCGACTGGTCAAGGAATTTTATTTTTAGGCTATCATATTACCAGTTTGGAGTTGGCTGGCGCATTGATGGCTAAGCACATGGATTTTGCCGCATTTTATCGACCCAATAAGAATAAAGCTTTGGATTATCATATACAAAAAGGCCGTAATAACAGAACCAAAACCATGGGTCGAAATGATATTCGCACTATTGGCAGGTGGCTCAAGAGCGGCAATCATATTTGGTTTATGCCTGATCAAGATAAAGGAAAAAAAGGTGCGGAGTTTGCTCCTTTTTTTGGCAATCCCGCTGCAACTTTGCATTCTCCAGCCAGAATTTCAAAGCTAGGTAATGCTATAGTACTGCCCATTCAATACTATAAAGAAAATGGCAAGATGATCATTGAGGTACTTCCTGAGATAGAGTTCGTAGGGCCACCGCTTGATGATTGCACTCAAATCAATCAATTGCTTGAACAAGCAGTGTTAAAAGCCCCTGAACAATACTACTGGGTGCATAGACGCTTCAAAACTAGACCAGACAACACTCAAAGTATCTATAAGTAGTATGAAAAAAATTGGGGGTTTCATTTTCAAGCTTCTCTTGCGACTTTTGTCACTTTTCCCTAATAGTCTAATAAATCTTATTGGTAAATCTTTTGGCCGATTTTTACACTTGATTAACTTACGCAGAAAAATCGTTACTGCTAACATAAACTACTGTTTTGAAAATTTTGATACTGAAGAAAAAAACAAGCTTATTAAAAAACATTACCTAAGTTTTGGCGCTGGTATTTTATCTGCTGCAAAATACTGGTTTAGACCTCAGGCTTTTCCTAAAGATAAGGTTAATATTATTGGCTTAAACCACTATCACGAGGCTATGGAATTAGAAAAGCCAATAATATTTTTAGGTTATCACTCTACCCATATCGATGAAATTTTGATCGCTTTATCATTTAACCTAAAATTCCATGTTTTTTACCGGCCTAATGATAAATCCGGTCTTGATTCAATCATACAAAAAGGCCGAGAGAATTTTTATCCTTGTATACCTCGATTGCCAAATGTAGATGGAGGAAATTTAAACAAGTTAATTCGACATTTAGCTTCTGGTGAAAACTTATTTATTGCACCAGACTTAGACTTTGGCAAACAGTCGACTCGCTTTGCGCCATTTTATGGAAAGCCGATGGCCACTTTAACCACCCCGATTATTCTATCAAAAGAAGCAAACGCTACCGTTTTACCACTTTGTTATAATAAGTCTGAAGGTTATATTAATCTTGAAGTATTACCAGCTATACAATTTAATCAAAGCGAATTAGACAATTGCACCTTAATGAATCAAACATTAGAGTCTTGTATTAATAAAGCCCCTGAGCAATATTATTGGGTGCATAGACGCTTTAAAACATTACCTGATGATCAGGAGTCAATCTACAAATAGTAGTTGCTCAACCTTTCTTTTTACATCTGCAACGCTAATCAACTCCATAGCCATTCTATCATGCACTCTAAGATTCCATTTTAAGTTATCTGAGTATTTCTTCTTTAGAATATATTCTACTGCTTGCGGAAATTTATCTACGACTAGATCTTTATAGTTATAAGGACCTGAAAGCCAACTGGGTGCTACCGCATACAACCCGATCACAGGAGTTGCTACTGCATTTGCTATATGTGCAGGACCGGTATCAGGTGCAATCAGAAATTCAGCTTGCTCTAAAACCGAGGCTAATTGCGTCAAATTAGTCTTGCCGACCAGATTGATTATTGAAGAGTCACTTATTGCTTCAATATTAGATGCCAAGCTTTTATCTAGGTCATTATCTGCACCAGTCAACACTATTTGTATGTTATGTTTTCTGGAAATCCAATCAATAATCGAAGCATACCGCTTTTCAGACCAAGAGCGCTCTAGTTTACTTGCAGCTGGATTAATCGCCATATAACGGTTACTTAGATTAAATTTACTAATAACTTCATTTCTAACATTACTAGGTATATCTATACTCCAATCTAAACGACTAGTATCAATTCCTAGTTTATTCGCAAATCGACAAAAGCTATCGTGTAAATGCTCTTTCTCAAAAGCTATATTTTCATTGGTAAAAAACCATTGAAGTTCTCGCGCTCTTTTCCAATCAAAACCAATTTTGGTTGTCGCTTTAATACAAGGATAGATTAGATTAGCTCGTGTTGAAGCTTGCATTGCTAACAAAACATCTATACTTTGATTTTTGAAATGATTTTTTATTTCAAGATAGTCTTTTAAATTGCGCGGTTTTTTTATAGGGATATAGTTGAGTCTTGGATGCTGATAGTTTTTGATAAGTGAATGAGCACCTAGACCGATGACCCAATCAACACTTATCTTTTCATTTTGTGCAAGCATTGCCTTAACGACTGGCAGGACTAAGCAGCAGTCTCCTATCGCGGATAATCTTACAATTACAACTTTCATCTAACAACATTTATTTTTATTTTGGAACTTCAACATATCTTCCTCTCATTACCCCTCTTTGAAATAAAATCCAAGAGGCGATTCCGCGAATGATCATAAATCCAAAAAAGGCTATCCAAATACCATGTGCTTCAAAAGATTGAGTTGCATAATACAAGGGTATAAAACCAATAACCAAAGCTAACAACATTGAATTACGCATGGTTTTTATGGCTGATGCGCCAATAAAGACTCCATCCAGCCAAAAACTAGTAATAGCCACAAGCGGTACTAAAATACTATAACCAATAAATGGAGCAAATGATTCTTGGATTATTTTGATATCTGTCACCAGCTCAATGAGCTTCAGTCCAAATAATAAAAATATAGCACTAAAGATTAAACTAATTATCAAAGACCAAAATCCACCCACGACGACCGCACTTCTAAAGTCTTGCCAATGCTTTTTACCAATAGCTTTGCCGACCTGAGCTTCCACCGCATTGGCAACCCCATCTAAACCATTGGAAACAATCAGCAAGAAATTTAGCAGTATCGCATTAACGGCCATAATTTCATCACCTAACTCTGAAGCTCGAGCATGTATCGTAAAAAAAACGACTTCAAGTGCCAAGGTCCTTATTAAGAGATCTTTATTTAGTTCTAGTAATCGCAATATTTTGTGATAAGCCAATTTAAATTTATCCATGATTGGATATTTTCGAAGCATATTGGGTAAACACGCCAGTGCAATCAATAAGCCCAAACTTTCCGCAATAACACTTGCCCAGGCAACCCCATCAACATCCATACCCAGTGCTACTAAATAAATATCTAACAATGCATTAGTGATATTAGTCACTAACAAGATTGCAAAAGGTACTCTTGCATTTTGCATTCCCAAGTACCAACCAATTAAAACTGCATTTAACAAACTAATGGGTAAGCCATAAATTCGAATATTCCAATATTCAAGAATTTTATTTTCAACATCAGAGCTTCCTTCAAGCCACCAAATAATTAGCTCGATTAGCCAAGGGTTTAGTAGCAATACCAAGGTTGCAATGACCAAGCCTAATAATGATGGTAAATAAAGCCACTGCCGGATTAGGTTGGAATCTTGCGCGCCATAGGCCTGCGCAACCAGCCCTGTAGTAATCATCCTGAGAAAGCCCATTGTCCAAATAATGAAAGTGAACAAAGCAGAGCCGAGACCAACTGCGGCAAGATAATAAGGCTCATCTAAATGCCCCATTACTGCCGAATCAACAAGCCCGACCAAAGGAATGGTCATATTAGATAGCACCATTGGCACAGCGATGCGCCAAGTGGCTTGATGAGTTTTTTTGTCTTTAAGATCCGAGCTTATAGAGGATAGCGACCAGATCTTCATACAGAATAGGAATTAATTGAATTTAGTTTGCTTACGAAGGTTTTCGTAATCGCTAATCACGAGTGGAACCAAATCTTTTCCAAGGGCATCCGTTGGATTGATTAAACCAAAGCGGCGACCCAATGGATCAATAATAAACCAACGCGCCGTGTGATCGACCATATAGTTATTTGGATCATTGGAGTGGCCTGGCGTCTTCATAAAGGCAACCCCGAGGTTTTTAGTTAGAACTCGAGTTTGCTGTAAATCCATAGTTAATCCTACAAATTCTGGATTAAACGCCGGCACATATTTTTCCAGTTTCTCTACAGTATCTCGCTCAGGGTCAACACTAATAAAAACAAACTGGGTATCGGTTTGATACTTACCCGACAAACCTTTTTGCACCTGATTCATATCCATCATGGTAGTCGGACAAATATCAGGGCAAGTGGTAAAACCAAAAAAAACAACGCTCCATTGACCAATAAAATCTTTTTCAGTAAAGGTTTCACCAGTATGTTTAGTCGCTTTAAATGGAACTAACGAATTAAGCTTTGGAAAAGTATTAATCAATTGCAGCGGCTTTGGCGCCATAAAGGTTTGATAACCAAAGAAACCTACCCCTAAAGCTAGCAAGGCTACTAAAATAAATACAAAAACATTGCCATTAACTTTATTTCTCATACTCAAAATCCAATGACCGGCTTAAGGTAGTGATCGACCAACAAAACCACAAACAGTAAAGTTAAATAACCAATAGAAACGCCAAAAGTTTTCATAGCAACTCCTTCCGTTTCACGATATTTCAACACCACACAGTAATATAAAAACCACAAACCTAATGCAATAGCGGCGATTAAGTAAATCACACCACTCATGCCTGTTAAGAAAGGCAAAATAGTAGATAAAATCAATAGAACACAATAAAGCAATATTGAAGTTTTGGTAAACTCTTCACCATGGGTGACAGGCAACATTGGGATTTCAGCTTTAGCATAATCTTCAATTCGGTGAATAGATAAAGCCCAAAAATGCGGCGGTGTCCAAGTGAAAATAATTAACACTAATAACCAAGCATTTGGATCGGCAGAAGCGGTGACCGATGTCCACCCCAAAAGCGGAGGTATTGCGCCAGAAAGGCCGCCAATAACAATATTCTGCGGCGTTGCTCGCTTTAAAAACATGGTGTAGATAAAAGCATATCCAACCAAGCCACCTAAGGTTAATACTGCAGTTAATGGATTCACCAGAAACCATAACATTATCATAGCGGCTATTGCCAAGGACGAGGCAAATACCACCGCTTTTTTCGCCTCAACACGCCCCTGTGCTACTGGTCTTTGCATGGTTCTCGCCATGATTGTATCAATCCTGGCATCAACCACATGATTAACCACTGCGGCAGCTCCAGAAGCTAAGCCTATCCCTAAAGTACCCCAGACCAAGGCACTTAATGGTGGAAACCAGCTGACAGTCACATCGTTTGCTAAAAACATACCGACAATCGCGGTAAAAACCAAAAGGTAAACAACTTTTGGCTTGGTCATTTCATAATAATCACGCCAGGTGACTGGGCGATCAATTTTATAATTCTTCTCAACCATTATTGATTGCCTTTTAGTTTGAATTGCCAATTAACCACATAATTGGTTGCAATCACAGTTAACAACAGCAAAGCACCACCACCGTTATGCCCTACAGCCACATAAAGCGGTAAGCTAAAGACGATATTAGAAATACCTAATAACATTTGTAGCAGTAATACACCTAGTAAGACTCGCCCAAATTGACGCAATAACACGCTGTCTTTTTCACGCATCAATAGAATCGCTAACAAGCCAATAACAATAAAAACAATATAGGCTCCAAAACGATGAGTTACGTGAATGGCAACTTTACCAGCTGAAGATAGCACCCCCCCTTCATAATTAATGAAGGCTTTGCCTTGCGCTTTATTCAAATCAGACTGCAACTTTTCTTGTTCATGCACTTTAAACTCGTCAAACTCAAAGCCTTTTTGCCATAAATCAAAGCCTTCTTTAAAGTCGACGTTTTTAGTCCAACCAGAATTACATACTGGTAATTCAGTACAAATGGTTGCCGCATAATTAGAAGCTGTCCAACCACCTAAGGCGATTTGAATCACCACTAGTACCAGTCCCACTGTGGCTAGTTTCTTAAACTTTTTAGCCACCACTTGAGAAACAGAGACAACTTTTGGTCTTAATTGTAAGTAATATAAAAACAACAAAGAAATAGTGGTAAAACCACCCATTAAATGACTCATAACTATGAAAGGATGAACTTTTAAAGTGACAGTCCACATCCCTAGCAAGCCTTGAAATATCACTAAGGGCAATAAAATACAGGGTAAAACTATCGGTAAGCTGGAGTCTTTTTTGCGTCCCATTAAAGTACCAATAAAGATAATCAGAATGACTAGGCCAATCGCTTTAGCGAAATGGCGATGAATCATCTCAGGCCAGGCTTTTTCAACCTCGAACTTTTGGTTGTACTCGATTTCAGCTTTAGCGATATATTCGGCGTCTTGTGGGACAGTGAAGTGACCATAACAACCAGGCCAATCAGGACAACCTAAACCAGCGTCTTCTAAGCGAGTCCAAGCGCCTAACAAGATAACCGTCAAGGTTAAAAATATTGCAAAGGCCACTAAATTCCTTAATGCTTTTCTGCTCATGGAAGCTACCTCTATAAACCCGTATTACGCATTGCGCGAACAATATCATCTCGCAAATCTTTAGCCTTCATGCGCGCCTCTTCTTCAGTTTTTACCGGCTCATACTGCATAAAAATATTGCCATGGACATCCATCGCGTAAATCTTGCCAATTTCTAAATGTACGCCTTCGCCAATATGGGCATTGCCATTACCACGAGCTAACTTTAGTTGCTCAGGCTTTGCTACTCGATCGGTATATAAGATCTGATTCGGGAAAACCGCCAAGCGAGTTAACTTTTCAATACGCTTGCCAAGCCCTAAGTGAGTTCGCGTTAAAAAGTTCATATTTAACTCACACTCTTGATCACACTCATTCGATTTTGGGAAATAGACCCACCACCATTGAGTTTCAAAATCTTTGAAATGCAGCGGTTGTCCTGCCTCATCGAACCAAGAAAAATGCTCAAAACAAGGATATGACTTTTCAGATTCTCCGCCATCCCTAGGGCATTGGTAAGTATTTTCTAACAGCACTCCCTGATTTCTAGTCGGCTGCTCAAACCAGCCCATATAGAAAGCGGTATAAGCTAAAATCACAGGAACCACAAATAACAACACCAAGCCTGAAATAACACGTCGATTTTGGCGTTTGGTTTTCTCATCAAGAGCTTTTGGGTTTTCACTATTACTCATCAATTGTCTCTTCTTTGATCAAGTTAGATTTAAGAATTAATTTGTATCTTTGTGGCGCTTTTTTAAATTCACCACTATAAAAATAATTACCAACGCCAGTGCCATTGCAAACCATTGCAATGCATAGGCTGTGTGCTTTGCGGGCGGACTGGCAATCAGCGGCCAACGGCGCACAAAGGCCGAGTCAGGCTCGGATTTTTGGCGTAGCACAAAAGGCGCGACATCATACCCTAATTCAAGCGATTTTTCCTTAATAGTTTGCATGTCAAACTGACCGATTAAGTAACTATTATCAAACTGCTCCCAGACAGCATTGGAAGCAACCACTTGATTAGCGCCTTTTGAAAAATATAAATTTCCTTTAATTACTGAATCGGAAAATTCAGATATTTCAGGCACCTTCTGATAAAAGTCTTTGCGTGCAAGCCAACCTCGACTTATCAATACCGGCCTTGGGTAGTTTTCAGGTTGATAGAAACCCAAAATTTCATATCCTAGCTGCCGTCCTTGTTTCTGATTATCGATTACCAAGAACTTCTGTGATAAAGCCTTACCGAAAGTGATCACTGAAGTCTGATCCGGGTTATCTGATGCCATCGCTTGTTCCAATGATACTTCTGTTTGCTGTGACTTTTGTAGCAAATTCGCTTGCAGATCTCTTTTTTCCTGAGCTCGATCTAATTGCCAGAAGGCTAAGCTAATCAATATGGGTAACAATAGGAAAAATGCCAAAGTTGGCAACAAACTAGGTGCAAAAAGCTTAGATCCGAACGGAATTTTAACGATCGGTTGGTGAATGATTTGTTGCCAAAGTGACTTTGCCATTAGTAGGCCCCCATATAATCCTGCAAACACAAATCCATCGGAATCACGACCTAATTAGCGTATAATTAACAACACTAGCAAACACTTGGATTTGAGATGGGAATTACTTGGTTAAACATTGTCGTTATTATATTCATGCTTGGAATATTATTCAGCCTTTTTCGTGGGCTTTTCTTTTTAGGCAAAGGTGACCCAGAGTCCAGTAAAAAACTTTTAAAGTCTCTGCAGTGGCGTATTGCACTTAGTAGCTTACTCTTCTTAGGGATTATTGCCTTACATTACTTTGAAGTGATTAACCTTAGAACACAGCTTTTGCCTAACTAATACGTTTCGGTTACTATTAAAAAAAATATATTCTTCAATGACTTATGGGAAAAGCTATACAACCACCAGAACGCTTTACTGCAGATAAATATTGCGGTCAATGTGGTAATAAAAACTTTCGCCCAAATCGAAGCCTAAAAGAGTTGTTTTCAGAGTTTGTCGAAGATTGGCTAGGGTACGACTCTAAAATCTATAAAACCGCCGCTAAGTTAGCCAAACCAGCGGCATTAAGTCTGGATTATTTTTCTAACTCTCACCATAAAAATCACTTTATTACCCCTATTAGGCTTTATTTACTGCTATCTATTATTTTCTTTTTAATGACCAATTTTGGCGGCTTAAGCTTAACTGAGATTGAATTCAATGATGCTCACTCGAGTTCTAGTAACCAAGTCGCAGAGCGCGATGATAAGAATAATGATTTCTCAGATGGTTTTGCAGACGGTTGGAATCACTCCGAAGCAATCAAAGCCGCAAAGCTAGATGGGAAAGAACTATCTAAGCAAACGATAGAAGCTGCCAAACAAGGATCTGAGATGGAGGGTAATGTAAGCATTACCGGCGATGCTCAATTTAATACCAAGAAGGGCTGCCTAAAAAAACCAGAAGATTTCTTTAATGTTTGGCCGAAATGGCTAGATAAAAAATTGGATAACGGCTCCAAAGAGCTCTGTGATTCCTACACGGCTATTTTGAGATTAGATGAGCCTGAGCGCCAACTGGCTAAACGAAACTGGGGTTTATCCCTTGGACAAAGAGCCATTGAGATGATCCCTCAGGTATTTTTCTTATCCTTGCCAATATTGGCGCTAGTGCTTGGTCTGTTTTACTTTTTATCTAAAAGGCTTTACGTAGAACACTTAGTTTTATTAATGCATAGCCATAGTTTTATTTTCGGTGTAGTCCTTTTATATCTTGGCTGGTATCAATTAACAGCACTATGGACTCCCTTAGGTTCAATCTGGATGGAAGAACTGCTATCTATTGGAGTTTTAGTGTATCTATACCTATCTCAGAAATGGTTCTATAAGCGCGGTTGGTGGGCGACGCTTTGGCGCTTTTTGATTTTCGGGTTCTTGTATTTCATATTGATCTCAATAATTACTACCATTGGAATTATGTTTGGCATCGTGCTTGCAGCTAACTAGTCAGCTTTAAGCAGGCTATTTCTTCTGGCAATAAATGCACTTTGTTTATTTAACTTGACGCCGCGCCAACCATTGGAAATTCCTAAATATGCAAAACTTTCTCGATAATCAGGGAACTGCTTACTATCAATAATTTTTTTGTACTCACTACTAAACACTTCAGTTTTAGATAGCTCATCGAGCTTACTGATGACACTGCCCAGTGAGGTAACTCTATGGTTAGGTAAACAACAGTCTCGATATAATCTCAACACTGAATCTAAACTTTGCTGATTATTGGATAATTTTCTTAAATTAATATCTACATTCAAAAAGTATGCCGCTCCAGACCAATAGATACGCATGGTATTGCCTCGCTTTTTGCTGGCTAACGATAACTGAACTGGTTTATTGCGAGCATTTTTCTCACCTCGCCTGAACCCATGAAAGAGCTTTTGAAAGGCTTCCTGCTCAGTTAATAAACCCGACTTTGCTCGTGCAATATTCTGATAATAACTCGCGAGACCTTCAGAAAACCAACTATCACTATCGCCAACGTAAGGAAGTAATAAATGACTCAGCTCGTGCACTGCCGTCCAATCAGATCGGATCTGCTCATAGGAAAAGCTAGGGTTAACATGCAAAACCACTCTACTTGAGCGCCAGCGCTGTATTTCTCCCCATGGCACCGGCTCAAACCAAGAGTAGCTTCTAACTAATTTCACTCGAGCTCTTTTTAAAGGAAACTCCCCATAGATACTCGTTACTGATTGAGCCATTTCAACAACCCAACCTTTTAACATTTGCTTTTGAGACTCTGAGAAGTATCCTTGAAACTCTAATTGAATATTAGTGCTAGGCAAATTAATAGAATGGTAGTTTTCACTAGCTGCCGCTCTAACCGAAGAAAGCTGAACCGCAAAGAGCATAGCAAGAATAAAAAATGGTTTTTTCATCATTGCAGGATAGAGGATTTGATATAAGATTTCCGTCAATAAAGCTTTGACTGTGTTTCAAAATATAACTCAGTCAATTTTAGTGGCATATCCTTGTAAAAAGAAAGCCCAGTCTTTTTCTTGCCAATAAAACTTCTCCGCCTTTTCTTGAGCCTTTAGCTTCTCCTTCCTTAATGATCGTAGCAAACGCTCCACATTCGATTGAAGTTTCTTGTCGTAGGGTTTTAAAAATCGACATTTATCAAAATCGATTAGCCAAAAATTCGATTTATGATTGATCATGAGGTTATGAATATTTAAATCAGAATGGTATAAACCCACAGCATGAAAACGTTTAACTAACAAACCTATAGCGATCCATTGTTGCTCGGATAGCGACTGTTTCTTTAGATGGAAAAAGAGATCCTCTGCATTTTTAATAAGTCGAGTGATGATTTTTGCTTGATAGTAATAGCCTTCAACTTTTATCAATGCCGCTACAGGTTTGGGTACTGGTAGCTTTAGCTTTCTTAATTGCTTAAGAACCACTAACTCTTGATATGCTCTAGTTGATTCAATATTCTTAAAGAAATATTTTTTTTCAACCAGCTTACCCACTAAACCACCTCGACGATACTCACGAAGCACGTAACGCTTTTCTTGATGATTAAAGAAATAGGTAGTGGCACGCCCAATAGATTCGCCATCTATCGCATTATTTGCTTGCCAGTGATTACTATCAAACCATTCCTTGGAGACTACTTTTTTGTATTTTTTGTGAGCAACCAACCACTGAGTATTATCGATTTTGATAAGCTTCATCTAAAACAAATGATTTGGATTTGGTTTATTCAGCACTATACCTTAAACTTCAAACATTACAAAAACCTACTAATGACTAATAAATAACAATGAACCTTATCGATCTGAATGCTAACCCATCAATTTGCATCTTACGCTTATCTGCAATTGGTGACGTTTGTCATGCAGTTTCAACAGTTCAAGCTATTCAGCGTCATTATCCAAAGGCATCCATCACTTGGATTATCGGAAAAATTGAGTATCAGCTTTTACAAAATTTACCAGGCATAAACTTTATTATTTTTGATAAAGCAAAAGGTCGAAGAGCTTATTCCGAACTTAAGCATAACCTTGCACAAACGAAATTCGATATTCTTTTACAAATGCAGTTAGCTTTTAGAGCAAACCTAGCAGCCTTTTTTATTCCTGCCAAAATAAAGTTAGGTTTTAGCAAGCAACGCTCAAAAGAGCTCCACTCGCTATTTGTTAATCGCCATATTGAGCAAGAAAAAGGCTTTCATGTATTGGATGGTTTTCGTGATTTTGCTCGAGTGATAGGAGTGCCCGATAGTGAGCCCAGCTGGGATATTCCTTTTGGGCATAGTCTCATGGACTGGGCAGACAAAGAGCTTCCAACATCACCTTATATAGTCATTTCCCCTGCAGCCAGTAAAGCAGAACGAGATTGGTTGGTGGAGCGCTATGCGGCTATAGCAGACTACTGCCATGAAAAAAATCTAAAAGTTATCATTACTGGTAGTCCAAGTCATCGTGAGCAAACATTGGCTCATAAGATAGTTGAGGCAACACAAACCAAAGTGATTAACCTTGTCGGGAAAACGAATTTACAGCAGTTATTAATCACTCTAAAACAAGCGCAGCTAGTTATTGCTCCTGATTCAGGTCCAGCTCATATGGCTGTAACCCAAGGAACAAAAGTTATTGGCCTTTATGCCCATAGTAACCCTAAAAGGACAGGCCCCTACCTTTATCAAAACCTTGTTGCCGACGCCTATACTACCCAAGCTAGCAAACAGTTAAATCTTACCGCTGATAGCCTTGATTGGGGACTCAGATTAAAAGGGAATACACTAATGCATGCAATTTCAGTAGAGCAAGTCAAAGCGTTAATTGATAGTGCTTTAGCTAGCTAAAGCCTAACGCATACACTATTGCAAAAACTGCCAGCATTAAAATCAATACCCTGCATAAATCTAAAAATAGATCTTCGCTATCAAATTCATCTTTGTCTTGATGATCGATAAACTTCTCTAAACGCGCTTTTGAATCTTTTCCAATAACCGCCATCTTTAGCTCCTTATCTCCTTGAACACACCAAATTACAATGACTTATTTCTATGCTAATGAGTCATCACCTTTTGCTTATAGTATTAGAAAATGTTTTTTAGAAAGTTTGGGTCAGTAGATGTAAGTAACTATGACAGTCTTACCAATTATTGATAATTCAGCCTTAAATCAAGGAAATTGTGTCGCTTTGTAAATGCCATTCATATTTTGAGCAAAAAAATTATAAGCTGGTTCTTACTAAAACACTGATATCGAGATTATCTACAAAATCTGAGTTGATCGGTTTAGAAAAATTAACACTGATAACATTTCTGCCGCTTGAACGGGTTAGGAAAAATCTTAAGCCTAAACCGACACTCGCTAATGCCTTTGTTTCCTGATTGATATATATGGTTTCGCCAAAGGTGCGACCAAAATCTATAAAACCAACAAAGGCGACATCAAGCAACTGTGCAAAATTAATATTTGGATACAACCGCTTCTCAAAATTTACCAACCATTGTTTATTACCATGTTGATATTCAATCGGATAACCTCGTAAACCAGTTTCTCCTCCCAACGAAATAGGTCTATCAATGTAAGGGTTTTCACTAATACGGTAACTGCCTTTCAAATACCAGGTTCTAAAGTCATTGACCCGATAAAAATGCTCATAACTCAAACCATAGTAAGCATTATCAATTTCTTTAGTAGAAAAAACGCCATCGCCATTTAACTCATATCGGAACCAATTTTGATTATTCCATTGACCAAAATATGAAGAATTAAAATCCCAAATGATTCCATTCTCACGATAGCTGGACTCTAAGTTATATCCAAATCGGATAAAATGATACCAACCTAATTGTACATCTTCAGTTCTTTCTAAAAGATACAAGTTTTTCGTGGTTTTAAAGCGATCTTGTTGATATTCAAAAGCCAGCCAAGGATAAGTTAACTTTCTACTTTCTGGTAAAGCTACAGTTAAAGGCCGGGTTGAGAAAGTATTTTCTATGTGCCGAATACCTCCTATCCATCTGAAAATACCTTCATCTGTTTTACCTGTCGAGTAACCAAAGAATAGATTGGCGAAACGACTATCGCTTTCAAACCGATTGACTAGAGTCTCGTTTGCATCAATGGATATTTCTTTGCGACTATTATTAACACTGGCGCCAACACTATGCCTGTCAGCTAGCTTATAGAATGGTCTATCCAGAGAGACTCCAAACTCTCTACCATCAGAGTTGTTGGCAAAGCTTACAGAAGCTCTTAAGTGGCGATCACTAATAGCATCAGAACTTAACTTTATAATGTGTCCCGAACGCTCTTCCTCAGAAAAATACGCAATATTTGCTGCCAACCCTAAACCCAACAAGTTGTCATCTTTAACACCATAGCCGTACTCATTCTCTCCTCCTTGTCGTTTCAAATCTACTGTCGGAAACAAAGTCCAACTTTCCCAAGTTTTTACCTTTAGGATTGTTTTTTTGTCATCTAGTGTCAGCATAATTATTTTTGCTTCTCGCAAATAACGATGGCTGCGTAAAACACGCTCCGCTTCTGCCAGATCGTTTTTATTGATTAGATCGCCAATTTTAATCGGCAAAATCCGCTCAATAACATAGGGTTTGGTATCAATATGCAAGCTGTTAGCGGTGGAATAAAACCAACTATCACTTTCTTCTAGGTCAAAAATCGGATTCACTTGTATATCGATACGCGTGACTTGGTATTTGTGATTATCGTTTTCGGATAGTTTTTCTTTAGATAATAGGCTATTGCTGTGGCTTACTGCCAACCAAAAAAGTAGTAAAGAGACTAATGGTGTTCCTTTAAATATGTTCTGCATTAGATCCATGATTTGCCATTAACAGCTTTACTATACCCTTTCTAAGAGTCAAAAAAAAACCGCCAAAAGGCGGTTTTTCTATTCTGTGATTTGAGTCAGTTATTTAATTTTGAATTACATCATGTAAACAAAGATAAATAAGAATACCCAAACAACATCAACAAAGTGCCAGTACCAAGCACCAGCTTCATACGCAAAGTGATCTTGTGGTGTGAAGTGGCCTTTAGCAGTACGTAGCGATAATACAATCAAGAAGATAGTACCAATTAATACGTGCATACCGTGGAACCCGGTCAACAGGAAGAAAGTTGAACCGTAAACACCACTTTGCAGAGTTAGGCCGTAATGAGTGTATGCTTCATAGTACTCAACTGCTTGCAATCCTAAGAAAATAATACCTAAAAACGCTGTGATAGAAGTAAATAAAATCAACGTCGAACGGTTTTTCTCAAGCAATGCATGGTGAGCAATCGTAAGAGTCCACGAAGAAGTCAAAAGGATTGCCGTATTTATCGCCGGCAAGCCCCAAGCACCGATAATATTCCAAGAACCTGGGTTAGCTGCTTTTTCACCAATACCCACGTTAGGAGCGAAGTCTGGACTCGGCGTTTCTGTCATTGGCCAGGTAGGCGTATAATCAGGGAATAACTGATCATGGGTAGAACCGCCATTAAAATCACCGCCCAATAAAGGCAATACGAAAGCACGAATATAGAATAAGGCACCAAAGAAAGCGAAGAAGAACATCACTTCTGAGGTAATGAACCACATCATTCCTTGTCGGAAGGAACGACTCATTTGAGCACTGTATAAACCGCTCATTGATTCTTTAATGGTATATTTCCACCAAGTTGAAAGCATACCCACTAGAATCGCGATACCCGCAATTAACCAAATATATCCAGGCAACCCCCAAAAAGCTGCGCCATTGATACTGCTACCAGCACCAACTGCCGTAAAGAATAAGCCAATAGAACCTATAAAAGGCAACTTACTCTTTTCAGGAACATAATAGTTTTCATATTCACTATTGTTTGTTTGTTCACTCATTATTTTTTCTCCATTCACAGCGATTAATTCGCCGCAACTGTGTTATCAATATTTAGGCTAGCAGTTTCTTCGGTGACATTATGCAAAGTATATACCAAAGTTATCGATTTATATTCTTTCGGTAAATCTTTATCAATAAAGAAACGCATTGGCATATCTTCAGTTTCACCGGCCAATAAAGTCTGCTGATTAAAACAAAAACACTCTGTTTTATTCACATACTGACTAGCCAAAGTTGGTGAAAAACTGGGAATCGCACGCCCAACAATATTATTTTTAGCTCGATTTTTTACTCGGAAAGCCACTTCGTATTCTTTACCAGGATGTACTGTAATCGTAGATTGCAATGCTCTGAAATCCCAAGGCATGTCGTTCTTGGTGATTGTCACAAAGCGCAATTTTACTTCACGGCTGGTATCGGCTTCTTGCTCTTCATATACCGCTAATCCTTGATTTAAAGAATTATTCCAACCTGTGATTTCACAAAACACATCGTATAAAGGTACTAAAGCGAAACCAAAAGCCAACATGATAAACGCCACCAAAACTAATTTCTTAGTCATGATTTTATTTTCATGTTTCGTTTCTGATGAGAGTGTCTCTTCTGAAACTGTCTCTGTTGAAACTGGCTCTTGGCTCATAATTACCTACTTTCCTAATTAGCTCGTCTTAATCTACTTTTGGTGGAGTAGAGAAAGAGTGGTAAGGAGCCGGCGATGGCATATGAGTAAACTCAAGGCCCTCAGCACCTTCCCAAACTTGATCAGTCGCTTTCTCACCTTTCTTCAAGATACAAACTTTGATTAAGATCCAAGCGAACAACAATTGCATCAAGCCTAATCCAAAGGCACCAATACTTGACCACATATTGAAGTCAGAGTACATAATCGCATAGTCCGGAACACGACGTTGCATGCCCGCTAGACCTGAGAAGTGCATTGGGAAGAAGGTTAAGTTTACAAATACAATTGATAACCAGAAGTGAATTTTCGCTAACTTCTCGTCATACATACGACCAGTCCATTTTGGTAACCAATAATAAACCGCTGCCATAGTACCGAAAATCGCACCTGGGAATAATACATAGTGGAAGTGAGCCACCACGAAATAAGTATCATGATACTGCCAGTCCACTGGTGTAATCGCTAGCATTACGCCCGAGAAACCACCAATCGTGAATAAGATTACGAATGCCAAGGCATAAAGCATTGGAGTTTCATAAGTAATCGAACCTTTCCACATTGTTGCGATCCAGTTAAAGACTTTAACACCCGTAGGTACCGCAATTAACATGGTTGCAAACATGAAGAATAGTTCTGCTTTGATTGGCATACCCACGGTAAACATGTGGTGAGCCCATACGATAAACGACAAGAACGCAATCGAGCCAGTAGCGTAAACCATCGATGCATAACCGAATAACTTCTTTCTAGAGAAAGTCGGGATAATCGCAGAAGCGATACCAAACGCCGGTAAGATCATGATGTAAACTTCAGGGTGACCGAAGAACCAGAAAACGTGCTGGAACAATACTGGGTCACCACCACCTTTAGCATCAAAGAATGAAGTACCGAAGTGGATATCCGTTAACATCATAGTTACAGCGCCCGCTAATACCGGCATAACCATAACTAATAAGAATGCTGTGATTAACCAAGTCCAAACAAACAATGGCATTTTCATCAATGTCATGCCAGGAGCACGCATGTTGAACACTGTGACAATAACGTTAATCGCACCCATGATGGATGAGATACCCATCATATGCACACCAAAGATAAAGAAGGTTGTGCTAGGCGGTGCATAAGTTGTCGATAATGGAGCGTAGAATGTCCAACCGAAGTTAGGTGCGCCACCTTCCATAAATAATGATGATAACAACAAGAAGA
This sequence comes from Kangiella sp. HZ709, assembly GCF_009674675.1. Lineage (GTDB taxonomy): Bacteria > Pseudomonadota > Gammaproteobacteria > Enterobacterales > Kangiellaceae > Kangiella. The sequence continues at coordinate 1,806,342 of NZ_WKJC01000001.1, read as the reverse complement.
AAGCGAATGGTAAAATCCAGAAGCTCCAGTTGTTCATTCTTGGCAATGCCATATCAGGCGCACCAATCATCATTGGTATCAACCAGTTAGCAAGACCTACCGTTGCAGGCATCACGGCACCAAATACCATGATTAGACCATGCAGAGTAGTCATTTGGTTGAAGAAATTAGGGTCTACGAATTGCAAACCTGGTTGGAATAGCTCGGCACGAATTACCATCGCCATGCCACCACCAATTAAGAACATGATGAACGAGAAAACAAGGTACATAGTACCGATGTCTTTATGGTTCGTCGTAAATAGCCAGCGATTAATGCCGGTTGGCTTATGGTCACCCATGATTATTCTCCCCCGCCATTTTTCTGATCTTCAACTTCTTGTGGCTGGACTTTATCTTTCATGTCATTACCCCAAGCGTTTCTTTCGTAGGTCACGATAGCAGCGATTTCTGCAGGCGTTAATTGCGCCGCGAATGCTTGCATTGCTGTACCTGGAACACCGTTTAATACGATATCTACGTGCGTTTTAATGTCGCCTTGAATTGATTCAGCCCCAACCAAAGTTGGGAATGGACCTGTTCCCTCACCATTTGGCATATGACATGCAGAACAATATTTCAAGTAAGCAGTCTCACCTTCAGACATCAACTGCGCCATAGTACGGTCATTCAAGTCTGGACCAGCTTCAGCAGCAGCTACTTTTTCAGCATACCAAGCATCATATTCAGCTTGCTCAACTACTTTTACAACGATTGGCATAAAGCCGTGATCTTTACCACAAAGCTCTGCACAAACACCGCGATAAATGCCAGTCTCAGGCACAATTGCCCAAACGTCATTAATTAAACCTGGAACCGCATCTTTTTTTACTGAGAAATCAGGAACCCAGAAAGAGTGGATCACATCTTCAGCAGTCACTAAGAACTTAACTTTTTTGTTTACTGGAATAACTAGCGGGTTATCCACTTCTAATAAGAACTTCTCATCCGTGATTTTTTCTGCACTGAAAGTCATTTTTTCAGAATTAACACTTAAGTCACGAGAGTTTTGCTCAAGGTTAGAAAAGAAACTAACGTCGTTACGTAAGTTGTCGTCGTTATCTAAATACTTATATTCCCATTTCCACTGCCAGCCTTTCACGATAATTTCCAAATCGAAATCGTCGCCTTCAGCCACTTCCATTTTGTTCAATAAACTTGCCGCAGGCCATGCTAAGGCAATCAAAATGATGAAAGGAATGATAGTCCAGATTAACTCAACAGTTGTACTGTGAGAAAACTTAGCTGGAACAGGATTTTTACTCTTGCGGTGCGCCCACATTGAGTAGAACATAGCGCCGAACGTGACAATACCGATAGCAACACAGACCCAAAAGGCAATCATGTGTAATTCGTAAACTTCTTTACTGATCTCGGTCACACCTTCGCGCATATTTAGCGGTTGCTCAGAACAACCCATCAGCACTAAAACTGATAAAGTCGCTAAAGCCACAGCGATTTTGCGGAACAATGACATGCTTCTCTCCACTAGTTTAAAAAGACCCCAAAAAGGGAAAACATATAATAATCAATGACTTAAATTGAAAAAGCAATTCTTTTCCAGCCTCTTAGGACCATACCCCAAGATTTGCTTTACAAACAATAATGGTCATTTTTCGGGGCGATATTCTACTTTAGATGCTGGTGATAAGCTAGATCCAATTGATTAAATAAACTAAGAAAAAATAAAGGTTTTTTAAGGGTTTGAAGCCAATTGATCGTGCAAAAATCAGTCAATCAATCCGGCTTTTTTCAACTTTAAAGTGAGCGCTTCATCGAATTCATACAGCGGATAGGTATTTTTAAATTGTGACCATTCCTCTTGAGCTTGCGCTTTATTACCATCTTGCAGCAACTCCATAATTTCTTGTAACCAAGCCTCAGGCTTAGGCGCATCATCAATAGCTTCATCTAAAACACCACCATGGCGCGACAATTCTTTTTCAGCCCGCTCATCTTTGGCATCTTCAAGATCTACGGCACGGATCCGACTGCCTGTAACCACAACCACATTATCCTCAGCTAGCGCTTTCTCACTAGCTGCCAAACGTGCTTTTTGCTCCTGCTCATTTTTTGCCAATAACTCACTTTCCTTAAGAATTTGCCGCATCTCTTGATTGGTAATTAATTCAGGGACTTCTGCTTTTTGTTTCTTAGCCCCATAAGATTCTCTAGCGGCCGGCGCTGCTGCAACTTCATCCGCCATTTCAAAAGAAAATTCATCTACGGATCGAGTGGCAGCTGCCAGATCAGTATTTTGAGCCGAGCTTTGATCGGTTTTACCTAAATAAACCATAAAACGTGCAATCCCTACAGTCATCACTAAGGCAGCCGACATTGAGGCTAAATACTTTAGTTGTTTCGATCGAAAAAAGCGGTTCCAAAAACCTAGCTTTGCTACTTGGTGATGCTTTTCCGCCATGGCCAAAATTGATTTATCCAAGCCGCTCGAAGTGGTTTCTGAAGAAATTTCTTCAAATACATCTTGAATATTTTTTTCAAAATCTTGATTTTGTTTGTGATCTTGGTGACTCATACTCTATTCCTGCTGATCATAAATCAGCTCTTACTCTCTAAATCTTGCTGGTTAAAAAAACCTTTAAGATTCGCTACGCAATAACGCAACCTACTTTTGACAGCTTCAGGGTTTTGATTTAAAACTTTAGCAATTTCTGGAACGCTCATTCCTGCTTCAAACTTTAAGAGGAACACTTCTTTTTGTTCACTCGATAATTGCTCTAGTGCTGCCAGCAGCTGAGACTTTAACTCAGCGGCATTCACTTGAAATTCTGGCTGAGTGGTTTTGTCCGCTTGGTGTTGTTGCACTTCATCTTCATCATCCATTGATTCAAACTGGGCTTTGCCAGATTTACGATAAAAATCAACTAAACGACTGTGAGCAATGGTATATAAATAAGTGGTAAATTTAGCTGAACTTTTATAGTTAATAGAATTTTTTATTAAACTTTGCCAAGTTTCTTGAAACAGTTCTTCTGCAATAGCTCTTGAGCTAACTTGACGAATGAAATAACGAAGTAATGGATCTTTATGCCTTGCATACAATTGCTCAAACGATTTCACATTGCCTGAAGCATAAGCTGCCATTAAAGCTTCATCGCTGAAATGATTGTCAGCTTGCTCTTTAGCAATAACTTCTTTGTGTTGAGTTAAATTAGTAACGTCCAAGGCATCATGAGATATTATATTTCTATCATCATGATGCCCATTAACGTTGCTGCTTTCAAGCAATAATCTCATCGGATATTAACTAGCCATTTGGTGAGACTAAGCCTAACTTACTGTTATCAGAATTAATCTCTGAGCCAATATCTGATGTGTCTGATAACAACTTAGCCATTTCCATTAGTTTGATCATTTCCGCTCGGTAGCCTTGCTTATCCTCACCTTTTGCAATTCGCGCGGTATCAATTGCATCCTGCCAATTCCAATCACCAAGGTACTTATTACCTTTTAACAATTGAGCAAAACCTGCACTACTGGCTGCAAATTGAATATTTTGATCCGGGTTACTCTGATTAAACGCATTCGCATAAACCGGCTTATTTATCATTTGGCTTTTACTTGCCTCTGGTAATTTATAGCGAACCTTAACCATCGCAGCTTCTAAAGCTTTACGATTATTAGGTCCTATTTTTTCTATGCGACCTTGGTTGCTGCTTTGGTAACGTAAGGGATCCACTCTTTTACCTTTTGAATTTGCTAAAACTATCTCATACAAAGCCGTTACTGTATGTCCTGCACCAATCTCGCCAGCGTCGACTTTATCATTATTAAAGTCTTCACGATTTAACATACGATTTTCATAACCTAAAAGACGGTATTCACTGACAACAGCTGGGTTAAACTCCACTTGAATTTTGACATCTTTAGCAATGGTCATTAATGTTCCTGCCCGCTCATCGATCAAGACTTTTTTTGCTTCATGGAGACTATCGATATAAGCCGCATTACCATTACCTTTATTAGCTAACTGCTCCATTAAATGATCATTGTAATTACCCGTACCAAAACCCAGACTACTGAAGAAGATATTACTTTTGCGCTTTTGCTCAATCAGTGCAATCAAATCATCATGATTGGTCATGCCGACATTGAAATCGCCGTCAGTTGCCAAAATAACCCGATTAATACCCTCTTTAATAAAACCTTTCTTGGCCATCTGATAAGCTAACTCAATGCCTGAAGCACCATTAGTTGAGCCGCCTGCTTGTAAGCGATCTAATGCCTGCTCGATCTCTAATCGCTTATTACCACTGGTAGGCTCTAGAATAACTCCCGATGCTCCGGCGTACACCACTAAAGAAACCTTATCTTTACGAGTTAACTGCTTAGTTAATAGCTTTAATGATTGTTTGACCAAGCCTAATTTATTAGGACTTCTCATCGAACCGGATACATCAATCAGAAATACTAAATTTGAAGGAGGCAAGCTTTGCTCTTGCAGCTCATAACCTTTGATACCGATTTGTATCAATTGTGCATCTTGATTCCATGGTGCCTGCATAGAACTAGTACTGATTGAAAACGGTTGCTCCAGATTATCTGCAGCAGGAAATTTATAATCGAAATAATTCACAAATTCTTCTAGTCGCACCGCTTCTTTTGGCGGCAAATACCCATCATTTAACATCCGGCGCACATTGGTATATGACGCAGTATCCACGTCGATGCTAAAGGTCGAAACAGGTGACTCATCAACCAGTTTCACAGCGTTGTCTTCTAGCTTGTTGTAATTCTCGCGATTTTGTTCAAATCCTTGAACCGTGATTGCCATTGATTTAGCTTCATAATCAACGTTATGAATTCTAGATCCAGTGACCGTTACTAGATTTGCTTGTTGCGGCGGCTCATTTGCTGGTCTTGCTAACTTTTCTTGTGATTGTATTTCTGATTCAAGCTTTTTATTCTTGCCAACTTGCACCTGCTCCTGTCGCCTCACCTCATCGATTAGCTCTTCCAAACTCGGTTGCATATCCTTGACTGTCTTTACGGCATTATCTTGTTGCTTTGTCGTTTGGTCTTTTTTTGACTCTTGCTCTAAGTTTTGACAAGCCGAAATGGCTAAAGCTATTGAGATGGCAATAGCGGATTTTTTAACTGCTGGTTTCATAATGACAATCCTTTCTAGGTATTAAATTTCATGTACAGCTATTAACGTCTTAACTTATAAAAAGGGTTATTTTTGCTTTGTAAATTGCTATTCTTGGCGCAAAGTAAAATTAAACTATTGATATGAAAGCTAAACAACTAGAGCAACTACTGCATAAAGAAATCCCTATTTCTCAGGCCATGGGCATTGAAGTTGATCACTTAGACAAAAACACTATTTCTGTCAGGGCTCCATTTGAGAAAAATAAAAATATCCATAACACTGCCTTTGCTGGCAGTATCTACACCACTGCAACTTTAGCTGGCTGGTCGCTTTTAACCCACTATCTGCAAGCGAATAATATCGATGGCGCTGTAGTTTTAGCAAAAGCCAACATTAAATATTTGCGCCCCATTAATCAGGATATTATCGCCTATTGTGATTTATCAAACAGCGAAACATTGACTGACTTAAAAGGTCATATCGAGATCAAAAAACGAGCAAAAATTGAACTGAACATCACAGTTAAAGAGCAAGCTTTAGTTAAAGCAAAAATGAACGCTTTTTTCGCCATAGTCTAATTTAATGCAAGCCTGCATTGCATTTCCCGCTCGGCAATGCATATGTGACTTAAGCTATTGATATTTGTAATATTAATGTCATATTTAGTAACCCTAACTTAATTTATACTGGAAGAAAAAGCTCCATCATTTTTACTCTGACAGGATAAAATAATGCGCAAAAAAAAATCACTCTGGTTACCAGGGTTATGTCTTACCTTTTTTTCATTTTCCATTCACGCTTTAGATGAAAACAGCATTATCGATGCTAAGATACTTTTCGACATGAAAGGCTCTAATACCATCGGAGAAAAATTAGCGCCAGAACTTGCCGAAGGCTACCTCAGATCAATCGGCGCTAACCAAACCAAAACTATCATTACGGATACTGTTGAAAAGACTGTATTAGGGCAATTCCCTAATGGTCAAGTTTCAGCCATAGAAATAAAGGCACATGGCTCAAGCACAGGTTTTCAAGCTTTGGCTCAGCAAGATGCTGATATTGCCATGTCTTCAAGAAGAATCAAATCTAAGGAAATCGATTCGTTATCATCAATCTATGGGAATCTGTCAGACTTTGAATCTGAATATACCTTGGCGGTAGATGGCTTAGCGGTTATAGCTAATCCAAATTTACCATTGCAAGAATTAGATACGGAACAGTTAGCAAAAGTTTTCTCAGGTGAAATTAATAACTGGAGCCAGTTAAACTTGCCAGATCAGAAAATCAGGGTTTTCGCACGTGATGATAACTCTGGAACTTATGATACCTTTAAGTCATTAGTGCTTAAACGTCATAATGTTAAATTGGCTGCTAATGCACAACGATACGAATCTTCTGGTGAGTTATCCGATATGGTTTATAACACACCAGGCGCAATTGGTTTCGTGGCTCTACCTTATGTCAATAAAACCAATGCCCTCTCTATATCTGAATCTGGTGTAGCTTTATCATTTAAGCCTAACTTATTTACGGTTAGTACTGAAGATTATGTCTTGAGTCGTCGTCTATACTTGTACTTGCCAAGTAACAACAAGAATCCACATGCGCAATCCTTTATTGAATACATTCAAAAAACACAGGCGCAAAACATTGCTAAAAATATCGGTTTAATTCCCTTAACCATTAACGACGCAACCGTTCGCTTTAATCGCAATTATCCTCCGCGATACTTAGATTTAATTCGCGACTCTAAACGCTTATCCGTAACCTTCCACTTCGAGGGAAAAGACAATAAGCTGGATAATAAAGCTAAACGAGATCTCGATAGGCTTGTTAAGTTTGTGCAAGAAAATAAAACCAAAGGCATTTATTTATTTGGCTTCAGTGAAGATACTAATAATAAGCAAAAGGACAGAGAGCGCTCTAACATTCTGGCACAAAACATAGCCGATAATTTATTGAAAAATGGCATTAAACCAAGATATGTCAGAGGCTTTGGACATAAAGGACCTATCAGTTCTAACGCCACTGAATCGGGTAAAATGAAAAATCGTAGAGTTGAGGTTTGGGTCCCAAGAAAATAATCATGCAATAATTAAAAAGAGCTAAAATTAGCTCTTTTTAATTAACTCAAAATGGAATTCCTAATAGTAATGACCACTGTTTTATATAACTTTACGTATTCAATAGGGTTAATACCCTTTGCTAATTTAAAACTATGATTTGCTAAGTTTTTATTCAACCACTCATTTAGCAAAGGATGTTGTTTTGCCCAGTCAATTTCATTTAACAAAATAATAGCCTGTAACAAATAGTGACTGGCTTGAACTTGAAATTGCAAATGGCAGCTAAGTTGAGAGCTTTCTTGTAACAGTTCTATGATTTCAAAAAGCTCTGGGTAATCTTTGCTTTGTATAGCTTCCATTACAGAGGAAAAGTTCTCTTCACACACTAAATTGTTAATCCGATGGTAAGGAACGCCACCTAGCGCTAATGGCAAAGAAGCCCCCTTAGCATTTTCATACTGATCAAACTCTGGAAGGATATCGCCATTAGCCACAAAGCTTTCTGATTTTTTATGTTTCAAATCTCCTACCAGTTGCTCGGAAATATTCGCTGCATCAAACGAATCTAATGTATGAGTAAAGGGTAAAAGGTATAGTTTTAAAAAGCCTTGCTTGAAATTATTGGCCGTTAACAAGGCTGTAACGAGCATTTCTTTTTGAAAGGGCAAATGAGCAGGATATGCCAAGCAAATCATCTCATCCTTAATATAAATACCATTAGCACTTAAAGTAAATGATTCACTGGGATAACTCCCTAGCGGCGAACATACAATATACTCTAAACTATTTTTACTTCCTGTATTTTCTTCCTGCTCCAAAAGATGTCCTTATTTTTGCCAGGGATCTACCAGTCGGTATTCGATCACATCCCCTGTTCTGTTATCAATTAATGCGATGATATTCCTTTTCTTGCCAACAACTGGTGCATAGTTAATATGTTCTATCATATCAATAGGGCCAGCATCAACTGCCAATGATCTAGCGGGCTTAGTTCCTCGAATAACATTCAGCTTATTATCATTATAATCACGATAGTACTTTGGTAAGCGATCCATATCTTTACCACCATTAGCAGCGCTGATAGCCACTTCCATGGCTTCATTACCCTGTGGCAACACTGCATAGATAAACTTAGGTTTTTCTAGTAGCCCAATCGCCTGCTCAGGAATTGGGCTTTCTTCAAAGTTCACCTCAGAAACACCAACCACGCTATAGCGGTCAACATTGTAGACAATATAAGCCGGGCGTTCTTGATAAATAATCATTGCACCGTAAACCAGTGCAGCAACTTGAATTAGGGCAATGACCGATAAATCGAATTTCAAACTTTTTTTGCCCGCTTTGAAAACGATTAAAGTTAACAAAGGACCTAAAACCACATCTACTCCAGCCATAATGTAGACAATCTCGGCAATACCTTGAGTTAAATTGAAAGGCCAGGCATACCACACAAAAAATACTAGTGATAAAAACATAGCGAAAACAATAACGCTAATTCCAAAGTGAGTTAAAGCAGCGCGAGTTCGTGTCATAACCATTATTAGTTGTTCGGTAAATATCTAAAAATATTAACTTTTTTTCTCAATAAAAAAAAGCCCCTTTTGATAGGGGCTTAAGTTTATTTTTTCAACATCATCTTCCTGTCTTGGCAACTTAGCGTATAGCTTTTTTGGATACTCTTTATACCTTTAGGCTTTAAGATATCAACTCGATACCAGCCTTTGTAATCATACTTCTCCTTATTATTAGAACCAGCTCTGAAAGCGTTAGGATTATCTTCTTTATTAATAGTGCGTTTCCATACTCGCAACTTTTTAGAACCTGCCTTACCAAAATCTAATTCAAACTTTGGAGATTTTCGACCATCATGACTGACGTATTGGTATTCGATATTACCGGGTCGATTGACGGCGATCTCGCCATTGAATTCAACTTGTGCCGGACAAGTTCCAACGATATGTTTGACCTTTGGAGCGAACTTTACCTGCTTTATAAATTTCACTAGTTTAGCCGTCTTAACTGGAACCGGTTTCTTTGGAATTTTCTCTTTTGCTAAGTCTGAACCTTGGCATTGAATTTTAGTATTCAGTAAAACACTTTTGCTGGATGTATCCGCAAACCCTATGCCTGTTGGTTTACAGGTCAAATAATAGCTTGCTTTAACTGCGGCGGGGTAATTTAAAGAAAAACCCTTAGCTAAGATATCGTACTTAGTTAAATCAGCATTCTCAGATAATTTTTTCTCAAGCTCTACATTACATGCTTGCACAAAATCAAAGTTCGAGTTTTTATCAAACCGGAAGGTTCCTTTTGTTTCTTTGACGTGTGGAATCAGGTGCTTGGCAGGATAGTCAGCACCTACTTGAGTAAAGCCACTAACGGTAAAGTCACCTTTATAGGCCTTATTCCCCTTTCCTTCATATTTACACTCAGCATTTAACTGAGCTTTAAAGTTAACCTCTTTGGTTTGATCGATCTTATTCCATTTTTCTCCATTAGTAGAATACACCTTTACAACAGCAGCCTCACTATATCCCTCAGGGGCTTTCAAACTAAATTTCTTAATTTTGTTGGCAAAAGCCGCTTCATTTAGAACCAGTAACGAAGCACCAATAAAAATAACCTTTTTCATAATACAACCCTCCTTAATATCAATAAGATACCATAACCTTACTATCTAAATAATGCACGATTCACGTTACTCGGGTATCCCTTAACCGTAAATGAACGGTTTAAATCTCATTAGATTATTGAGAACAGAACCAAGTAAAAGGCTCTTCATTTAATGTATTATAAATATTCACATACATGGAAATAGAAGGAATTTATTATGTCTAGTGAAACTCGCGGCAATGATGCCTTAGGATCGACTCTTTGTGCTGAAAAGACTCCGCAAAACTATTCATCGCAAAAAAAACGTATCGATAAAAAAGCTGGCGAAAAATCTTGGCTCGGTACTTTTAATCGCTGGATCGCCGATGAGGCTAATGGTTATTGCGAAAGCGGGCTATGCTCTACTGGCACTTGTAAAGGTCATTTGAAAGATGCCGTCAGCGTCAAGCTTCTCACAGAAACTAACGACTATATAGAAGTTAAATTCGAAGTCACCATCTACTGCAAATGCGGATAGTTATCGCTAAATAGTAAGACCCGCATCGCAGTTATATCACCTTTTTTACTGGCAACTTAACGCTTGCCAGATATTCTTGTTATACCTATAAAAAAAGCCCCGCAATCGCGAGGCTTTTCAAAGCAGTTCAATGCAAATATTTTAGTGAGGATTTTTGTTTGCTGGCTAGGCGTGGAGCTTGCGAGTAGCGGAGCCTACATTAAGTAGGTGAGCACACGCAGCAAGATTCACAACAACGCCAGCGGACAAAAAGACCACTAAAATTACATCATACCAGGCATACCACCCATACCACCCATACCACCCATATCAGGAGCAGCTGCAGCTTCAGGTTGCGGTAAGTCAGTAATCATCGCTTCAGTCGTGATCATAAGACCAGCAACTGACGCTGCGTTTTGTAATGCTGAACGCGTTACTTTCGCTGGATCTAAGATACCCATCTCTACCACGTCACCGTATTCGCTAGTCGCCGCGTTGTAACCGTAGTTACCTTCGCCTTTTGCAACTGTGTCGATAACGACTGCAGCTTCGTCGCCTGAGTTAGAAGCGATTTGACGTAATGGAGCTTCCATCGCACGTAATGCAATTTGAACACCAACAGTTTGATCGTCGTTATCACCAGCTAAACCAGATAGTTTAGAAAGTACGCGAACTAACGCAGTACCACCACCAGCAACAACGCCTTCTTCAACCGCAGCACGAGTTGCGTGAAGCGCATCATCAACGCGGTCTTTCTTTTCTTTCATTTCAACTTCAGTCGCTGCGCCAACTTTAATCACGGCAACACCGCCAGCTAATTTAGCTACGCGCTCTTGAAGTTTCTCTTTGTCGTAATCAGAAGACGTTTCTTCGATTTGTGCACGGATTTGAGTAACACGCGCTTCAATGTTTGTTGGGTTACCAACGCCATCAATAATCGTGGTGTTTTCTTTGCTGATTTGAACGCGCTTAGCAGAACCTAAGTGCTCAATTTCAGCAGTTTCTAAGCTCATGCCAACTTCTTCAGAGATAACAGTTGCGCCAGTCAAGATAGCAACATCTTCTAACATCGCTTTACGACGGTCGCCGAAACCAGGAGCTTTAACCGCAGCAACTTTCACGATACCGCGCATGTTATTAACAACTAAAGTCGCTAAGGCTTCGCCTTCAACGTCTTCAGCAACGATTAATAAAGGACGACCGGCTTTAGCAACGCCTTCCAAAGTTGGTAATAAATCGCGAATGTTAGCGATTTTCTTATCAACCAATAATAGGAATGGGTTTTCTAATTCAGCAGTCATGTTCTCTGCGTTAGTTACAAAGTAAGGAGACAAGTAACCGCGATCGAATTGCATACCTTCAACAACGTCTAATTCGTTGTCTAAGCCAGAACCTTCTTCAACTGTGATAACGCCTTCTTTGCCAACCTTGTTCATTGCTTCAGCGATGATACCGCCAACAGAAGCGTCAGAGTTTGCAGAGATAGTGCCTACTTGAGCAATCGCTTTTTCGTCCTGACAAGGAACCGCGATAGCTTTTAATTCTTCAACTGCAACAGAAACTGCTTTATCGATACCGCGCTTTAAATCCATTGGATTCATGCCAGCAGCAACCGCTTTCAAACCTTCGTTTACGATAGATTGCGCCAATACAGTCGCAGTCGTAGTACCGTCACCAGCGATATCGTTAGTTTGCGACGCCACTTCTTTCAACATTTGTGCGCCCATGTTCTCGAACTTATCTTCTAATTCGATTTCCTTAGCAACAGAAACACCATCTTTGGTGATCGTCGGAGCGCCAAAAGACTTGTCTAAAACTACATTACGACCTTTAGGGCCCAAAGTTACGCGAACCGCGTTCGCCAAAGTATTAACACCACGCAACATACCTGCGCGAGCTTCATCACCAAAACGTACGTCTTTAGCCATGATTAAATTCCTCTAAATTCTTTTAAATTCGGTTAAAATCTATTAATTAGTCGATTATTCTACGATTGCGAAGATTTCTTCTTCTTTAAGTACTAAGACTTTATCTCCATCGACCTTCACTTCTTGACCTGCGTATTGGCCAAATAAAACTACATCGCCTTCTTTAACAGCTAAAGCACGAACGTCGCCGTTATCCAACGCTTTACCGTTACCCACAGCGATAACAGTACCTTTATTAGCTTTCTCTTTAGCGTTATCTGGAATTACGATACCGCCAGCAGAAAGAGCCTCTTCTTCGATGCGTTTAACGACAACGCGGTCATGTAATGGACGTAAGCTCATTTTTCTCTCCTAAACTGCCTCTATTTATACGATTTGAGGCTTAAATTTAAATAAGTGAACAAGATATGGGGACGAAATTTTAGCACTCAAGGGGATTGAGTGCTAATTTTTTGAATATAATTGCTGAGTACCAACAAATTGATTTGGTTGGCTATTCTAGATAGTATCAAAAGTTATCATATTGAATTTGAAGGCTTAAGGATGGATCTGATTAAGTACTGCAAGGAAGAACATAATATCGCCAAGGACTGCAATACGATACAGCTTGGTACTTTCGATTATTATCGCCAAATGGACCCATCTTTTTCTATAGCAGATCCTGAAGAAGGCTCAATTAAATATACTTGTCGAGCCTCCTCTGATCTAATAATAAATTCAAGACAGTTTAATGCCATTACCGGGGGAGTCGTTTCCATTTCAGATAAAGACTCCCCAAATCCCACTAAGCCCCTATCAGGAGCTAAGATTAGTCTCGGTGAAGGAGAATACATCTATCATGCTGATGGAACTACAACAATAAAACCAGGAAACATTGACGCTGAAGTTTATTATCCCAATTGCTATATCTTTTGCTGCTCCCTACTCGATCCCAATGAAAGCCCAGAGCCTAAAAAAATTTCATCTGATTATGATTCCTTTTACAAAATCTCTCAAAAAGACATTAATCCTTTTAGTGAAGCTATATGTAAATTAATTGCTTCAGACATACAAATTGGAGAATTAAAATTAGATAATCAACGTTTGACCTCAAGTCATATTATGACACTGGGTCATACTCCTAATGTCAGATGTATTCATGGGCCTGTTGAGTATGTTGAAGACAAAACTATTATACTAAATAAGCCTGAAGATTTTGATGATAACAATTGGACTCGTATTTTTTTCCAATCTATGTTTAAAAAAGATACTATGTTTATGCCTGATAATGAGTATAGATTTGTATTCATTATTGAACACCCGATACATAAAATTTTAGCCGTTAAAAAAGACCCGAAAATTATAAGCTTAAACCCTTTGTATAAATTCATAAAAAAATAAATAGAATAAATAGGGTCAGATTTACTTTTTATAATTATGAAAACTAAAAACACCATATTTGATGAAGCGGCAAAAGCAAAATTAAAAGCCGCTTGGCAAAACACAGAAATTGATAATACAAAATTAATAGCCCCTTTTCCCAATGGAGCCTTACTCGCAGATCAAGAAAAACTCAAACACGTAAATACCTATGGTTTCCTGCCACAGTTTTATGTTGATATAGCTTTTAAATACCGAGACTGTAGCAAATAAGAAATCTGGAAAGCCGAGCAGCAAAAATGGTGGTACGAAGAAGCCAAAGGTCATACCGACTCAACTGCAGTGCAATGTAGAGATTGTAGAAAAAATAAAAATAACTTATGAAAACATATCAGCAAAAGTTAATGGATTACCTAGAAGTCGATGGTTGGGATATCCTAAAGATAGAAACAGAAGATCTAGAAAGGTGGGCTGATGAAATTTGGTATCTTGAATCGAACTGGTCACCCAAAGGCAAAAAGGGATATATTACTTTCCTTGTTGACCCAATGCATGACGGATTAAGAAAACAAGGACAAGCCGTCTGGGGGTTAGGTTGTAGCAAGCAATATCCAACAAGCAGACAAGAAGCCGAAAGTATTACTACAATTTCCTTTAGCAAAAGCTTCAAAGACAATATGTTGGACTTCCAATTAGAAATGGAATCCTTACGAGAATAAATGATTAATACAGATAAATGCCAAATCTGTGGCAGGAAATTAAATGTACACTCAGATCCCTTGTCAGATGACTGTGGAGGAGATTGCTGGGGATGCATTGGAGAGATGGAAGCCGATATGGACTGCGAGCAGACCCTCGAAATGGTCATTGAGGAATATAAAAAAGGATTTAGACCTGATTGGATACCTCGTCCAAAAGTGAAGTTTACTCATAGTAAAAATTCTAAGTTCTATTTAGATGCTACATTTTTGAATCCTTTGATGGAACCATACTCAAATCAAGAAATTGACGTTCAAATTTCGATTTGGAGTAAACATAAAAGAGTTAAGAGTGTATTTAATGACACAGTATTTACCGATAAAGACGGTAAGATTGAACAATACTTTGAACTGCCCCAGAGCAAAAGAAATCAAACTCCTTATTTTGAAGTGCATTATGAAAATAAATATTGGGGTTTTCCAATCATTGATTACGACTAGGAAGCACCATGAATATCGATAAAATACTGAAAGCATCCAGCGAAAAAAAAGCCAAGGCTGCACTAGCTTACTTTTTGCAAAGCTATACTTCGCCAGCTTTTGGTGCTTTGCCGAAAGGCGAAATCGAACTAGTAGTGCTCAATGTTTTAGAACAACTCGGCGCCATTGACTCCGAGCCTGAATTGTATGAATTGGTATCCAAACTCAAAGTCACCCGAACCAAAGCCCGTAGCCTGATCTACAACCGTGAATTAAGACGCTCCTCCGACGATGAACTCAATCAAAAAGTCATTAATCTTTTAAAACGACCCTTAATTCAAAAAGACGGCGACTTGTATGTACTCGAAGTGGAAAACCCATTGGTTTCCGATCACCTACGCTCGCAAGTCAAAAAACTCGGCTTTGTCTCCGACGGTTCTTTCTCGCCCAGTATAGTAAAACTCGGACTCGACGCCATAACCGCGCTGATCGAATCCAACCTAACCGCCAAAGAAAAAACCGCGGTCAAAAAAGCCCTGATTAAAGCAGGCGCCCCCGACAAGTCTTTCCGCGGTGTATTGAAAGCCACCCTAAAAAAGATCGCCAAAAAAGTCGCCAGCAACACCGGCGAAGCCCTCATGGACCAAGCATCCGACTACCTAACCCCAATCATCGACGCCGGCATCGAACGCATCAAAGAAACCGCCGAAGAATTATTCGAGGATAAGAAGTAAGAATTAAAGCTTGATGAAAGACATACTAACCCTTGCAAAAATACAAATCATTGTCATAGTATTATTTGTATTCTCTAAATGGCTCCGCCCTGATGTGCTATCGACGGAAGGCTATGTGCTATTTAAGTTGTTTCTCTTATCGTTTCCTAATTTGGTCGAAGGAATAATCGGAGTTTTAACCTTGACCGTGATTGGTATATATTTGAAAAAATATACCAAGATTACTTATCGAGTCACTTACCTATTAGCGATAACACTTGCAACTATTTACGTTACTACCCAAGAGTTGAAATTCCATAATTTAGGTGGGAATAACGTCTACGATCCGAATGATCTTATCTTTTCTGCCGTAGGAATATTAGTAGGTGCATTTATTATTTTTCGATTAAAGCCGAAGTACGAACCAGAGTAATCAAATCTAATTTACGCTAAATCCTTAACCGTATTCTTAGTATAAAAATATACAAACACCATCACTAAAGCAGGCACAATAATGGCTTTTGCAAATAGAAAGGCTAAATTACTTCCATCACTAACATCAGTACGCTCAATAACCTTATAAAGCAACTCGCCATAAGGTTGGTTTGGATAGAACAATGCTTGTGCTTGGTTCCAACCTAAGTGCATACCTAACGGCATAATAATCGATCGCGTCTTCACAAAAGCATAAGCCCAAGCCAACCCCATTAAACCAGTGGTGATAAATACATAGATGAGAAAAACTACTCTTATCTCGCCATTAAAAAGTCCAAAGGAGAACCAATGATAAATACCAAATGCTATCGCCGATAAAGCGATACCAATATTAGGACCTAGCTTTTTCACCAAAATATACAAAAGCGCACCACGAAATACTAAATCTTCGGTAAGTACTGCTTTAAAATAATACCAAACGGAATTACCGAATAATGCTAGTGAAAAACTTTCCTGCTTTTGCCATTGAAATTGATACCACCAAGTATCTGCTACAGCGACTATCAACAGCAGTATCGCCATGAGCACAATGCCTAAGAAGAATTGAAGCAGCCTTTGCGGAACAGGCGTAAACCCTAAGACCAATAAATCTTTCTTAACGGTAAAATGCAATAATAGCCATGACACAGCTAAAATAACGAGGATCCCTAACATTTTTCTTTCCTATATAAATCTTATAGTTACAGAATAGTAATTCTGAAGTTGAGTTTCAATGGGGTGATAAAAAACTGATAAAAATTAATTAGATGCAGAAACTCTTACGGATTTGCTATGCTGAGTAATAGATTTATAAAAAAGGAGTTGTCATGAAAATCAATCTTACTGGTGTTCCCGTACACGATCAGGCAAAAGCTTTAAAGTTTTATACCGAAATTTTAGGTTTTGAGAAAAAAGAAGATGTTCCTATGGGCGAACATCGATGGCTTACAGTAACTTCGCCAGAAGGAGCCGATGGCGTCGAATTCTTATTAGAGCCAATGGGCTTTCCACCAGCTGCGGAATTCTATAAGGCGCTCTATGACGCAGGTATCCCAGCAACCTCATTTGGTTCAGACGATATTGACGCAGAATACGCCAAGCTCAAATCGCTTGGCGTCGAGTTTAAAAGCGAACCTACGGTAATGGGCGGCGCTAAAATTGCGATATTTGATGACACCTGTGGCAACTATATTTGTTTAACTCAAACTCTATAACTTAATCGTTTTAAAAACATTATGACGATTCCATCGATACCTTTTAAGTCGAAGCAGCTTGAAGCCTTAATAGAAATTGTTGATCTAGAAGAGTTAAGTCATAGAAAAAAATCCTTAGACCATAATCCTGAAAAACCTCACAAAGTGGGTTTCAATTTACTCATTCATGTTGAGCAAGGAGAAGGAGCTCACTTTTTAGATTTTAACCACAGTCACTTTGAGTCAGGCTCTTTTATTTTCATACGTAAGAATCAAATTCATGCTTTTGATCTCAGTCAAAATCCAAAAGGGAAAATGATTTTATTTAAAGACCGGTTTATTCAGCATATTCAAACAAACATGAAAATACCGGTTCTATGGCCTCTGTTCTTAAGTCATGACTATTCACCTATATTTAATCCGTCTCCATCTTTACAACAAAGTTGCCAAAATTTAATTCAAGAAATACGCAGAGAAACTGAACAAGGACATAGCAATTCTTTAATCGTTATGCATCTATTCTCTTCATTGTTTTTGCTGATGGAGCGTGAATCTAAAGCAACGGGGAAAAAGCTTTTATCACAACAGCGAAACGAAAAGCTTGAAGCATTTATGTCTTTAGTAGAATCTAACTATACAAAAACCCGTAACGCATCTGACTATGCTGTGCAATTAAATATTACTTACAAAACATTGAATCAACTTTGCAAAAATACTTTAGGAAAAACAGCAAAACAACTTATCGATAGCTTTATCATTCTTGAATCGAAACGACGCCTGATCTTAGAAGACAAGTCAATTCAAATATTAGCGGATGAATTAGGCTTTGACGAAGTAACCAATTTTGTTAAATACTTCAAAAAACACACACTAATGACACCATCCGATTTTAAAAAGTCTTAAAAGGTTCGACATTTACCATTTTTAGACGCTTCATAACCTCCCGAGCTTACAACTAATCAATTATATTTCCCTGGTAAATACAGCTTACGGGGAAGCAATATGAAAATTAAATCAATCATTACGGCAACTGCTTTAGTTATTTGCAGTTCATGTTCTACCAATAATACCAACGAGGTTACGGCTATGGAGTTATCGAATAAAGATAAAGCGGTCGCTTTACTACAGAGTATCGAAACTGGTGATAAGACACCTGTATCTTACGTCAATCCAAAAAGCTATACCCAGCACAATCTTGCAGTAGCTGACGGCTTGGCTGGCTTTGGTGAAGTTTTACAAGCATTACCAAAAGGTAGCGCTAAAGCCAATGTCGTAAGAAATTTTCAAGATGGCAACTATGTTTTTACGCATACGGACTATAACTTTTTTGGCCCAAAGGTAGGGTTTGACGTATTCCGTTTTGAAGATGGGCTGATCGTTGAGCACTGGGATAATCTAGCTGAAAAAGCGACCAGTCCAAATCCCAGCGGTCGCACTCAATTAGATGGCTCTGTTGAATTAACGGATTTAGACAAAACCCAAGAAAATAAGGCATTGGTTTCAGACTTCATAGATACCATATTAATCAATGGCCAGTTTGATAAATTAACAAACTACATTAATTCAGAAACCTATATTCAGCATAATACTAGTGTGGCTGATGGGCTGGATGGTTTAGCGCAAGCAATAGAAGCCATGGCTAAGCAAGGTATTCAAATGATTTATACCTCTAACCATGCAGTATTAGGCCAAGGCAATTTTGTTTTAACCATCAGTGAAGGCACCTTTGCAAATCAACACGTTTCTTATTATGACTTATTCCGCGTTAGCGAAGGTAAAATTGTCGAGCATTGGGATGTCATTGAACCTATTGCTGCAAAAGACACCTGGAAAAATAACAATGGTAAATTCAACTTTAAGCACGACTATATTGTTGAAGTTGCTACATTTAAATTAAAAGACGGCGTAAGCCCTAAAGATTTTAATACACTTGATCAACAAGTAGAAATTGGTCATGTCAGCCAACAACCAGGCTTTATTTCTCGCGAATCTGGATTAACTGAAGATAATTACTGGAGAGTTATTGTTCATTGGGATTCTTTAAACGATGCGGATGCTTCGATGAACTCATTTATGGCTGCTCCTGCTGCTGCAGCCTTTATGGATGCGGTTGATACTTCCACAATGATAATGCGTCGTTATAAACATTTATCTCAGTAAATATGTCTTACTAGATTAATAGCCAGATTTTTCTGGCTATTTTTTTATCTAGCAGTTATCGCTCGCTTAAGATCATAATAGGATTTACAATCATATAAACAGTAGCAATTTATCCATTAACATATGTCATTACCTCCCTGTCCACAATGTGATTCCGAGTATGTTTATCAAGACATGCAGCAACTGATATGCCCTGAATGTGCTTACGAATGGAACCCTGATGAAGTGCAAGAGAGCGACGAGCCAACGGCAACAGATTCTAATGGCACATCTTTAGTTGCAGGTGACAAGGTCACTTTTATTAAAGACTTAAAGGTTAAAGGCAGCTCATTGGTTTTAAAAATAGGGACTAAAGCTTTGATTCGTCGCATCAAGGATGGCAAAGATCATGAGCTAGACTGCAAAGTCGATGGTGCTGGCGAAATGATGATAACTGCCGCTTTCGTCAAAAAAGCTTAATCATACTAACGGTTCTAGATGATAACTTGGTGCTGAGCGCTTTCCTTTTTTAATATATAGTAGAGCTTCACTGTGGCTGAATATCATGTATTTTAGAACAGGGAGTATCGAAATGTCTGAAAACAAAACTCAAGCTACGTCAGCCTCGGTTGATGACTTCATATTGAGTGTGGAGAATTCTCGTCGCCAAAAAGATGCGCTTGCCGCTTTAGACTTATACAAAAAAGTAACTAAACTCACGCCTATTATGTGGGGACCATCAATTATTGGCTTTGGCTCTTATCACTATGTCCTCGATAGTGGTCGTGAAGGTGATATGCCTGCGGCAGCATTTTCTCCTCGAAAATCCAATATGACCTTTTACTTAGGCGATAGTTTTAAAGGTGCAAAAAACCTTTATGCTCGTTTGGGCAAACATAGAAAGTCTACTGCATGTGTCTATATAAACAAATTAGATGATGTCGATTTAGAGGTTTTAAAAGAAATTATCGCTCTAGATTTTGCTCATAGCAATCAATCTTGAGGTGTCTATGGACTATTTGATGCAATTTCATTGGTGGTATATTTTAGTCGGCATCATTCTCTTTTTTATTTTGTTCGGAAAGAAAAAAGGCGGTGTCGTATCCACACGCCTTACTGCTAGTATGCAAGTCTTAGATTCACGTTTTCAAGACTGTAAATCCGAGGCTGATTTCACTAGCTTTAAAAATGATGGTCCGGAGCATATTGATATAGAAATTGAGCAATTGCCACTTAAAGTAAATGAGGAGTTAGAGTTTTTAATCAACGGTAATTTATTGGCTACCGTCAAAGTTAAACGCAATCTTGAAGCTGAATTTGATCATTGGGCAGATGAAGATATCGAATTTCCGATGGTTCATGATGGTGATGAACTAATTATTGTGTATGACAATACAGAGGTGCTCAAAGGCATATTCAGATTCAACCAATAAAGGCCTAGAATTTATGACCAATTATATTGATGGATTTGTACTCCCAATATCGAATGATAAATTAGAAAATTATCGACAGTTAGTTGAACAAGTTGCTAAAATTTGGAAAGAGCATGGCGCGCTAGATTATCGCGAGTTTATTGGCGATGATCTAAACCTAGAAGGTGTTCGCTCCTTTGTTGAACTAAACAGTGTCGAGAAAAATCAAGCCGTGATATTTGGCTGGGTGATCTTTAACTCAAAACAAGAACGGGATCTGATTAATAAAAAAGTAGCCTCTGATCCTCGGATGCTAAAACTAGTTGAGCAATTTGATTCGGGTTTTGATGCTAAAAAAATGTTTTATGGCGGCTTCAAGCCTTTATACTAAAACGCTATGGCTTTATCGTTACTTGCTAACCAACAAACGGCAATAAGTACCATTCTTATTTGCCATATATGGCTACAAAAATATTCAATTCTACTCTAATATTTTTGTAGAATTATTCATAATATAAGCTTAATAGAGCTACCCATTGTCTTATAGGAGCTATTCGTGAGCAAGTCGAGACAGGCTATCTTAAAATTCATATCAATAAAATTAAACGTTGATACACATAAAAAATATCGGAAAATACTGTCTAGAATATTTGGAGCTGCCTTCTTCGTTTTTATCGTACTTGGACTTTATAATGCTCTCGATCGACACAATCATGCTGTTGACTTTAAAACTGATATAATTCTAATTGATGCCGATCTTGAAGAGTTAGAGTATGTATCAGATGAAGAATCTAGATATCGATACTTTTACTCAGTCAATGGACAAGGCTACTACCAGGATTTTGAAGCCCCTTTTATACAGTACGATAGTGCTGAGACCGTTAAAATCGCATATAAAACTGACAAACCTGGCTTATCTGAGCGAGTCGATGTCATTGAGAAATACCATGGCATTGGTCATATTTTCAAAACTTTTGGTTTGTTATTAGTATTTGGTGGCCTAGGCTTTTTAGTTTTATATGGTTTTCTGACATATGGCATTATCCAGCCGAAAGAAGATTACGAAGATGATGAAGATGAGTCTAACGATAAAAATCTAAACGAAGTTAATTCGTCAACGGATAACGAACTTAAAATATAGCCCTATATTTTGTCTTGAGTTAACAACTTATTCACCTTAATGTGATTACCCTTAGCTCATATTTCCACATAAAGGTTATTTAAATGAAGACACTATTGGCTTCTAGTTTAATACTGCTAACAACCTCTTTAGCCGCCACTGCTTCACCATTAATCACCGAAGCAGCCGAAAATGCAGAAGTTTATTTTATCTCACCTAACGATGGTGATGAAGTAAATAGCACTTTCAAAATCGTATTTGGCTTGTCAAACATGGGGGTTGCGCCTGCAGGAGTAAATCAAAAAAACACTGGTCATCATCATCTATTAGTCAATCTAGATGAATTACCTAATTTGCAATTCCCACTTCCAGCAACTGACCAAGTCATTCACTTTGGTGGCGGTCAAACTGAAACCGAAATAACCCTAGAACCAGGTACTCATACTTTACAGCTTTTAATGGGGAATTTTGCGCATGTCCCGCATAAAGCACCTGTGCTCTCTAAGAAAATTACTATTACTGTACAATAGTTGACGATCTGTTTAGTACTTGGTTTTTGAATGAATAACGCCAACTTAATGTTGGCGCTATTGCTTCTGGGTAACCTTTAGATGAAGCTTAAGAACGATCTAAGTTCATCACCTTATGCCAAGCTTTTACAAAATCACTGACGAACTTATCTTGCCCATCGTCAGCTGCGTAAACTTCAGCTATAGCTCTTAGCTCTGCGTGCGAACCAAATAATAAGTCCACTGGTGAAGCTGTGTATTTAACTTTTCCTGTTTTGCGATCTTTTCCATCGTATAAACCTTCTTTACCAGATTTACTCCAAGCAGTAGACATATCTAACAAATTGACGAAGAAGTCGTTCGATAAGGTTCCCACTTTGTTAGTAAAAACTCCATTGGATGAATCTCCAGAGTTAGCTCCTAACACACGCAAACCACCTACTAATACCGTCATTTCTGGAACCGTCAGGTTCAACATGCTGGCACGGTCCACTAAGGCATCGGTAGGACGGTAATGACTATCATCTTTAGAGAAATAATTTCTGAATCCGTCAGCGGTTGGCTCCAACACATTAAACGATTCCGCATCCGTTTGCGCTTGAGTGGCATCCACTCGGCCAGCTTGAAATGGTACCTCAATATCAAAACCGCCATCTTTTCCCGCTTTTTCTAAAGCGGCCGCACCACCCAATACAATCAAGTCAGCTAGCGACACTTTGCGTTTACTAGAATCATCATTAAAGTCTTTTTGAATCGCTTTTAATGTGGATAAGGTTTTAGCTAAAGCTTTAGGATCATTGGCAGCCCAATCTTTTTGCGGCGCCAGCGCAATACGAGCACCATTAGCACCACCGCGTCCGTCGGTCCCGCGATAAGAAGCGGCAGAAGCCCATGCGGTTTGCACTAAATCCGTAACACTTAATTTGTCAGTTAACTCCGTTTTTAGTTTTTTAATGTCGCGAGAGCTAATTAAATCATAATCACGTTTTGGTAAGGGATCTTGCCAAATAAAACTACCGGCTGGCACATCATTGCCGATATAACGATGATTTGGCCCCATATCACGGTGTGTTAATTTAAACCAAGCACGAGCAAAGGCTAACTCAAACTCTTTTGGATTATCTAAAAAACGCTTCGAAACTTTACGGTATTCGGGATCTTCTTTTAGTGCTAAATCCGTGGTTAACATAATTGGAGCATGACGCTTTGATTTGTCATGCGCATCAGGTACTAAATTAGATGCTTGCCCTTTGACTGGGATCCACTGGATCGCACCTGCTGGGCTTTTCGTTTTTTCCCATTCAAAGTTAAACAAGTTCTCTAAAAAGTTATGGGTCCATTCCGCAGGGCTAACGGTCCAAGCGCCTTCTAAGCCACTGGTAACCGTATCAGCGCCTTTACCGGTACCGCATTTACTGGTCCAGCCGAAACCTTGCTCTTCAAGTCCAGCCGCAGCCGGCTCTTTACCCACGCATTTATCTGGTTTTCTAGCACCGTGTGCCTTACCGAAAGTATGGCCGCCAGCAATTAAAGCTACCGTTTCTTCATCATTCATGGCCATTCGGGCAAAAGTTTCACGAATGTCCTTTGCTGCTAATAAGGGATCAGGATTACCATTAGGGCCTTCTGGATTGACGTAAATTAAACCCATTTGGACTGCAGCTAGTGGCTTCTTAAGCTTGCGCTCCCCTTCATAACGTTTGCCGTCCGTTAACCACTCTTGCTCAGAGCCCCAGTCAACGACTTCAGCTTCCCAATCGTCGGTACGTCCACCGGCAAAGCCTATCGTTTTAAAGCCCATCGATTCCATGGCAACGTTACCGGTTAATACCATTAAATCAGCCCAAGAAATTTTACGACCATATTTCTTTTTGATTGGCCATAATAACCGACGGGCTTTATCCAAATTGCCATTATCCGGCCAGCTATTGAGCGGCTCAAAACGTTGTTGTCCGCCACCAGCACCGCCACGGCCGTCAAAAATACGATAGACGCCGGCGCTGTGCCAAGCCATACGTATAAAGAAAGGACCATAATGGCCATAGTCTGCGGGCCACCAATCTTGCGAATCTTTCATCACCGCCGTGATGTCTTTCTTTAGTGCATCTAAATCAAGGCTAGCGAACTCTTTAGCGTAATCAAAATCTGCACCATAAGGATTAGACTCTGGCGAATGCTGTCTTAAAGGACTTAAATCGACCTGTTCAGGCCACCAAAATTGATTCTGAGTACTCATAGCTTGCGCACCTCCCGCGCCTACACTAAGACCTAGACTTAACATGACGCCCAGTGCTAATGGTTTGATAGATATTTTCATAATAATCCCCCTATTGATTTGTTATCAGATTAGGTATTTGGAACTTTATAACTCTACCAATCTATACCTCGGTCAAATCTTTAGGAAATCAAGCTTTTCAATCTGGTTAATAGGTTAAATTTATAGATGCTTATAATGTGATAGGGAGCACATTAATCACCAGTCACATTAAGGCCCGCCAATAATAAGCCTTTGATATACCTTGATATTCATATAAATTAGTTAATTATCGAACAATGCCAAGGAATATTTTGAAACTAGCTAAAACCATCATTTGGATTAATGCGTTGATTTTTGTTGTATACGGAATCATTTTTTTATTGATACCTGTGGAGTCTTCAAATTGGGTTATCGATACGTCACCCAGCACAACTTCGGGTCTGATCGATATGCGAGCCACGTATGGAGGTTTAACCATTGCAGTTGGCATTATTTTTTATCTGTTAGCATCACAAGAGGCCACTTTAAGGCTCGGGTTAATTTCAGTCATTGTCGCTTTAGTTAGCATGGCAGTGACAAGGTTTATCGGCATTATAGTTGATGGAAACCCAAACCCAACCATGCTTATTTATTTAGTACTAGAAATCGTTTTTGCCGTGGTAGGTCTTTTTGCTTTCATTCGATTAAATAAATAATTTTTATTAGGAATTGCACATTATGAATATTGAAAAAGCTCAAGCCGAAGCCCGTTATCAATACTTAAGAGGTGGTACCGGGGCTTTTGTTTCTGGATTCGTTTGGTTGATAGCTGCCTTGGTAGCAAGCTACTATGGTTTAAATCAAGGTTTTATTGTTCTTTTTTTTGGTGGAATGCTGATATTCCCTTTATCCACACTAGTCTTAAAACTTATATTTAAGCGCACTCTTTTAGCCAATGGACATCCTAGCGGACAAATTGTTATTGAAACCGTCTTTCCAATGATTGCGATGTTGGTGATTGCTTGGCTACTGATCCCTATAAAACCTGAATGGGTGTTTGCAGTTGCCAGCATTGGCGTTGGTACTCATTACTTTGGCTTTCGTACCGCTTATGGTGATTTCAGTTACTGGGTACTTGGTAGCGTAATGACTTTGGTAGGATTGATTACGATCTTCTTTAAACAACCCAAGCCAGAATTAGTCCCCTATATTATTGCAATAATAGAAATCATCTTTGCTATTTGGGTAGTCGCGTTAAGTATAAAAAAAGACAAGCCCGTATAAATGTAGTTTTGCTTTAATAGCAGTTAGACGAATTAGTCCTTACGCTCATATTCGCCTTCAATCACCCCATCATCTTGTTGCTTGGGTTGCTGCGACTCAAAAGGGTTTTGGCTTGATTGTGCGTTAAAGCCACCGGTTTTGACGGACTTAAACCAGCCTAACTTAATTAATTTTTTAGCGAACCAGTCACGGCTCTGAGGAATAAGCCATAAAAAGCCCAATGTATCCGTTAGAAAACCAGGCGTTATCAAAAAGGCTCCTGACACTACTAACAAAACACCTTCAACCATTTCCTCTGCCGGTGCCTGTCCCGTTGCTAGTTTTTCCTGAAAACGAGCAAACACACTAATACCCTGCCCTTTCAGCATATTAACGCCAATTACGCCAGTCAGAATAATCAATGCAATTGTTGGGCCTGTACCGATCAGACCGCCAACACCAATCAGAACATAAACTTCGGCAATCGCAATAGCGATAAACAACAGGATAAAGTGTCTAAACCACATATTTTTCTCGTTAACTCTTCAAGTCATTTCCATTCACGCTACCTTTACTGACAAACTTTTACGCTTATTCACCAGTTAAGGGCATGGTTTCTCAATGTATTAATCATATAATGGCTGCTAACCATCATATTACAAGCTCGATAATTGTAACGAGTTATGATTACGAAAGAAAAGAATGAATACCCCTGAATTTCAAATATTGCTATCAACCGCGCCCGATCAAGCCAGCGCAGAATTGCTAGCGCGTGATTTAGTCAAATTGAAACTCGCGGCCTGTGTTAATCTAATGCCGCAGGTGACTAGCATCTACTCTTGGCAGGATAAGATTGAGCAAGAGCAAGAAGTACTACTTTTAATAAAATCCAAGACAGCTAAGTTTGCAGCAATTGAAGACTGGTTAGATAAAAACCATCCATATGATGTCCCAGAACTAATTAGTTGTAATATTAACGAAGTTTCCGCCTCTTATGGGCAATGGCTAACAAACTCTCTAGACACTAAACTCTAGAAATTCACCCGGATACTTAACCAAGAAAATGATGATGAAAAAGATTTTTAGTTTTATTTTTCTACTTTTAATTTCAACTGGCTTTAACGCTAACGCAAGCCCAGCCATCGATCTGGGTTCGCTTATTGCCAAAGAAGATAAATTATTATCTGTAGATGATGCTTTTATTCCAACACTTGAGATATTAGACGACCAAGTCATCGTGAAATTTGATATAGCTGAGGGTTATTACCTCTATAAGATGCGCCTTAAGCTAACATCAAAAAATGCTTCTTTCGGTGAGCTCATTATTCCAGAGGGTTATGAAAAAGATGATCCTTATTTTGGATTAACTGAAGTCTATTATAAGTTTTTAGAATTTGCCGGGCCGATCACTGCGGCTAGTAGCAAATCAATAAAGGTATCTTTAGATTTTCAAGGTTGCGCCGAAGATCGTTTGTGTTACCCGCCTACAACTCGCGAGTTTGACTTAAACGTTGATAGCTCTTTAGTTACTGCAACGAGCTCTACTAGCTCATCAGAAGGATCAAACCCAGCAGCATCCTCTAGTACTCCTGAATTTGCTTCTGAGCAAGATAAGTTAGTGGATGATTTAAACAATAAAAGTATTCTTTGGAATTTCTTTAAATTTATTTTAATCGGCTTAGGGCTTACTTTTACGCCTTGTGTTTTCCCCATGATTCCAATTATTTCAGGAATTATTGCTGGGCAAGGTGACAAGTTAAATACTCGTCGTGCCTTTGCTTTATCCTTAACCTACACCCAAGCAGTTGCGATTGTTTACACCATTTTAGGGGTTTTAGTTGCGCTTGCTGGTAAGTCTTTATCAGGTTATTTACAACATCCTTATTTTGTTATCGGCGCTGCCGTAGCTTTTGTACTGTTATCGCTTTCCATGTTTGGTTTTTATGAATTACAACTGCCTTCAAGTATGCAGGCTAAACTGGCGCAAAAGTCCAATGACCAAAAAGGCGGTTATATCGGAACAGCGATCATGGGTGTTATTTCTGCTTTGATCGTATCACCTTGTGTCACAGTCCCATTAATCGCAATTTTATTGGTCATTGCACAATCAGGCGATATTCTTTTAGGCGCTACCGCTTTGTATGGACTTGGCGTAGGCATGGGTATCCCGCTAATTATTATTGCCGTTACTGGTGGAAAGTTCCTGCCAAAAGCCGGCGCTTGGATGGATGCCATCAAAGCAGCCTTTGGTGTTGCCATGTTAGCTGTCGCTTTATATCTGGTTAAACACCTATTACCCAACTCAATCTACATGTATGGTTGGGCTCTATTAGCCTTAATACCAGGCTATTATTTATTTCAAAGTTCTTTACCTAAAGCTGGTTGGAATAATTTCTTTAAAGCCATTGGTTTAGCTTTAATGGTTTACGGAACTTTATTATTTATTGGCGGCGCCCAAGGTAATCGCGACTTAGTTAGCCCATTAAAAGGTACCTATGTCAGCAGTGGCACAGCGGTTGCAGAATCAAATCAACACCTGCCTTTCGAACGAGTAAAGACTTTAGAACAACTTCAAGCCAGGGTGGTTCAAGCCAAAGCTGAAAACAAAACCGTAATGCTGGATTTCTTTGCTGAATGGTGTGCAGCTTGTTATGAATTTGAAGAGCTGGTCTTTAGTCGCCCTGAAGTAGCGCAAGCACTCTCTAATACGGTTTTATTACAAGCCGATGTGACTGATAATGATCAGTTCGATGTTGAGCTTATGGAAGCCTACGACGTATTAGGATTGCCCAGTATTATGTTTTTTAACGCACAAGGACAGGAATTGCCTCAATATAGGGCCACTGGATTTGAAGACGCTGAGCAGTTTTTAAAACGAATTAATGCCGCTTTAAAATAAGGGTATTTCGGTATATTATTTGTAGTATGAATAAATCCATCATCTCACTCCTGTCCATTTGTGCGCTGCTGCTTTCGTTAGTAGTGCCCAAAAGCCTGAGTATGACTAGTCATAACATGGATATGAAAGTAGATACAAATGAGATGATTCAGCCCAATTCAAATAGCGATCATTGTGCTGAGATGATGTCCAAGCAATTGGCGTCAAAACCTACAAAAACCGATGAACAAAGTGACTGCTGTGAAGAGTGTGATTGTTTGATGGCTAGCTCATCGAGCTTTTACAATCAGCAAGCTCTGTTCAGCACTTTTATCCACTTGCGCAAAGGCAAATTACTAGTCTTTAATAAGCATCATTACTTGAATCCTTCCCAGGAATTTTTTATACCTCCCAAAATTTCTTAACACAAAACCGATCCGTCTTTATTAAGTGTTATTAATTTCAACTTGGGTGTTACATGAGTCATTTATTTAAAAATCCTAATCTTTCGCGACGTCAATTTGTGCTGGGCGCGACTTCTACGTTAACCGTATCAAGCCTCCCTTGGTCAAGCGCAATAGCTGACACAGAAAACTCTATTCATCAGTTAACCAGTTTAAAAGGAAATAAGTTTGACTTAGATATTGATTATCAATTGGTTAATTATACTGGTAAGAAAGCGCTCGCTACGACTGTTAACCAAGGCTTACCGGCTCCCGTTTTGCATTGGCAAGAAGGTGAGCGAGTTACTTTAAACGTCACCAATAAATTAAAAGTCGACAGCTCTATTCATTGGCATGGCATTATTCTTCCTTCTGAAATGGATGGAGTTCCTGGTTTAAGTTTTGATGGCATTAAGCCTGGAGAAACATTTCAATATCAATTCGATCTCAATCAAAGTGGTACCTATTGGTATCACAGCCATTCCGGTTTCCAGGAACAAACTGGGATCTATGGCGCCATGATTGTTCATCCGAAAGAACCTGAGCCTTTTGACTACGATTGTGATTTTGTGGTGATGCTATCCGATTGGAGTGATGAAAACCCGCATGATATTTATGCCAAGCTCAAAAAAATGAGCCATTACTATAATTTCAGAGAAAGGACTATGCGCGATCTTTGGAATGATATTAAAAATAAAGGCTTATCGGGTACTATGGCCGAGCGCGAAATGTGGAATCAAATGCGTATGAGCGAAACGGATATCGCCGATGTAACAGGTTATACCTACACCTATTTAATGAATGGCAATACACCAGATAGCGGCTGGCTAGGACAATTCCGCAAAGGTGATAAGGTGCGCTTGCGCTTCATTAACGCCGCCGCCATGAGTATTTTTGATGTCAGGATTCCAGGGTTAAAAATGACGGTGGTTGCTACGGACGGTCAGCTTATACAGCCAGTCTCCATCGATGAGTTTAGAATTGGTGTGGCAGAAACTTATGACGTTATAGTTGAACCAGAAGATAAAGCTTATACCATTTTTGCGCAAACTATTGATCGTTCTGGTTTTGCTCGTGGAACTTTAACGCCAGATTTAAATTATTCTGCTGATGTTCCGTCTATGGACTACGCTCCTATACTTGAGCATAGGGATATGGGGATGGATCATTCAATGCATAATATGACAGGTATGGATCATTCCAAAATGGATCACTCCAAAATGGATCACTCCAAAATGGATCACTCCAAAATGGATCACTCCAAAATGGATCACTCCAAAATGGATCACTCCAAAATGGATCACTCCAAAATGGATCACTCCAAAATGGATCACTCCAATAAAGAGCACAGCCAGCATAGGATGCCAAAACAAAATGGCATGCAACATCATAAAAATCACGACCTAACAGCTTCAGATTCTAAGCTTGGAAAAGCTGGCTACGGTAGTAACAGTCCAATCCAGCATGCTGAAACTGAGTACGGACCTCACGTCGACATGCGAGCAGAAATGCCTATGGATGGCATTGATGATCCTGGGATAGGATTAAGAGATCATCAGGAACGGTATGGCCGCCGAGTGTTAAAGTATTCTGATATCAAAGGTTATTACCCAACCCATGATAAACGTCAACCTAGTCGTGAGTTGCATATACATCTTACCGGCAATATGCATCGTTATATGTGGTCGATGAACGGCATCAAACATATGCACGCTGAACCGATTGAACTTGAGTATGGCGAGCGGATCAGAATTGTTTTAGTCAACGATACGATGATGACTCACCCAGTTCATTTGCATGGAGTATGGAGCGAGCTTGAAACGGGCGATCCGGATTATATTCCTAAGAAACATACTATTATCGTCCAGCCGGGTTCTAAGGCGAGCTACCTTGTTACAGCGGATGCTAAAGGACGTTGGGCTTATCATTGTCATTTACTATTCCACATGCCTGGCATGATGCGTGAAGTGAAAATCTCTTAAGGTGACTAACATGAATACTTTACGCTTAATTACTATTTTCATTAGTCTTTGCGCTTGTGTCATTCAAGCTGGCTCCAAAGATGATCCCCTATTAACTCATTTAAAGGTTCATCAGCTAGATTACTTCCAAGATGACAACCTTGATGTTTTTGCTTTTGAAGCTGATTTTTGGATAGGCAAAGATTTAAATAAATTTTGGTTAAAAACAGAAGTTGAACAGGTGGGTTCAGAAACAGAGGAACTGGAGCTACAAGCCCTCTATTCCAAAGCCCTCTATCCTTATTGGGATCTACAGTTCGGTGTTCGCCATGATTTTCAATTAGCTGAAGAAAGAACCTGGGCGGTTATAGGCTTACATGGTTTATCACCTTATTATTTTGAAATCGATAGCGCCATCTTTGTCGGCGATAATGGCGATTTAGCTGCCCGCTTTGAAGCAGAATACGAAATGCCCATAACCCAACAATGGATTCTCAGCCCTGAACTAGAGGTTAACTTTTATGGCCAGGATGACCCTATCAATGAGATCGGCTCAGGTTTATCCGATGCCAGTTTAGGTTTGCGTCTAAGGTATGAGTTTGTTAGAGAGTTTGCTTTTTATTTCGGCTTTGAGCATAAAAAGAAATACGGCTCTACCGCTGATTTTGCCGAATTAAATGATGGTGAAAATGAAGAAAACAACTTTTTAGTAGGGATTAAATTTTGGTTTTAAACCTGCTTCTCATTCTTACCTGATCTTGATTCAGATTTATCAGCCATTCCCGCAAAAGCGGAAATGGCTGAACATCTAATGGCTAATTTTCAGTTGCGACTTTAGATCGAAAATCATTTCTTTTGAGCTAGGGATCGCCTCCCACTGACGGGCAATGGCAGACTGCTCTATGAACACAGTTTTTGCTTTTGGCTTGGTTTGCGACCAAATCACACCAATCAAGACCAATCCAGCTGCCGCGTATTGCATCGGTGCCAAAGTCTCACCCAACAGCAACCAGCCAAAGAATAAAGTGCCCAAAGGTAAAAGATTCATTAAGCTTCCAACTTGTGACGCCGGCATAACTTTGAAGGCAAAGTTGTAACAAGTAAACGCAAAAATATTGACCCCAAAAGCTAAAAATAAAATCGCTAGGATCGCTTGGCCAGAAATATCAAATGATATGGCTTCTGTTTGCATAAACACTAACGGCAGGAAAAATACCGTACCAGCAATAGTTTGTAGCATCGTTAAAAATATTGGCGAATAGCGCTGTGCTAATTTTCTTGCTAATAAGCAGTAGACAGTAGCCGCAACAATGGCGCCAAATTCTAAAAGGTTGCCTAGCCAAGGATTTGAAGCATGCTCAGAAGCTCCTCCTGTGACCGTCAATAAAATCACACCCGCTAATGCCAACAAACAACCTACAATAGTACGACCACTTATTTTTTCTTTTAAAAAATAAAACGCTGCTACCGCAATTAACAGCGGCTGTAAGGCAGTGACCATACCTGCTTCGGAAGCCGTTGTGTAAGTCAAAGCATAGCTTTCAAAAATAAAATATAAGCAAGGCTCACACAAAGCCAATAAACCCAAGAGCCACCAGTCGCCCTTTTGGTAGCTCTGCTTTTTAGTAATGGGTTTTAAAAAGAATATTAATACCGCCATTGCCAATAACATTCTTAAAAAGACTGTGACCATTGGCCCAAGCTCAGCAATAGCGTACTTCATTGCAACAAAAGATGCAGACCATAGCAAAATAGCCATCAATAAACCGGCTGCAGCTAACTGAGATTGTTTCTGTTGTAAAATCATAAGCTTCGACTCAAACTGAACAAAATTTAAGCAGATTGTAATGACTAAAATGACTTATGAAAAATGATGATTTTTTATGCTGTATATTAGATTTACTAATTAATCCTTTACTAATAAATGATTCGGAAACTCAAGAGTAAAAGTTGAGCCACTTTTGTTTTTTTGCCCGCAACTTTCAACAGTAACCTTGCCACCCAAACGTATCATTACAGCTTTCACGAACCTCAAACCTAAGCCTATACCATTAATTTTTGTCACCTCATGCTTTTGCATCCTTGAGAAGGGCTTAAATATTGCCTCCATTTGTTCCTGATCGATACCATCACCTTGATCACATACTTTAACCAATGTGGCTAAAGGGGTAACTTCGATCAAAACAGTTACTTGGGTATCTGTTGGCGAATATTTTATTGCGTTTGTTAAAAGGTTAATGATAACTCGCTCTAACATATCTTGATTTGCTAACAACCAAATATCTTCGTACGCCATAAAATCAAATTCGATATTGATACTTGCGTTAGAAGCTTGTGGCGTCACTATAGCAATAGCATTGTCTATAGTACTCAATAACTCAATAGGGTATGGTTTTGCTTCGGCATTAGATTCAACCCTCGATAACATCAAAAACTGCTCTGCCAGGTTTAAACTCGAACGTGTTAACTTCTCAATTTCTCTATGGATAATCGATAGTTCTGCAGTGCTAGAATCATTATAGTTTTTATTGAGCAAGGCTAATATCGATGTCATTGGAGAGCGTAAATCATGTGAGATAAAGTCAATCATCTCTAGCTGCCTTCTTTGCTCCCTTTTAATTTCCGAGATATCAACCATGTTGATAACGATAAAATCATTATCTGCTAAATTATCAATGAGCGAGATACTTACTTTAACATCAAGAACTTTATTAATTGACGCTGTAAATTCGTGTTGAATACCATCTTTCAATACTTTTAGCACCGGCTCAGACCATTCATCATCTCGCTTCAGCTGTAATAACCCAAATAACTCTTTAAGGCTTAACTCTTTATCTTTTGATAATCTAGGAACGTAGCGTTTTGCAATCAAGTTGCTATAAAAAATCAAACCATTCATGTCGACGAGAATAACGCCGTCACTCATTCTATTCATGGTTTGTTCTACAAATCTTCTTAGAAAGTTTATTTGTGAAATCGCTTCATCTAAAGTTTTTACTCTTGACTCAATGACACCGTAACTTTTATTTGCCTGTACACTTTCTTCTTTAGGTTCTTTAATGATTCTCCTGAGTAATCTTTTATCCTTTAATCTGCTATCTGTTTTTTCAAGTTTCAACAGTTGATTATAGAGCTCTCTTTGATCGTTTATCTTGTTGAAATCACTCTTTAATGCTTTCTTTTCTATTAAGTTAAGCTGAGCTAAAAAACTGAGCTTGGCGGTTATATTCTTCGTTGGCTCAGGTTTTAAGGAGTGCTCCATCTCTATGTTAAGTCGTTCCACCGTCGCTTTAAAAAACGTCATGTTAGACACAACTTTCTGCCACACCCAAAATAAATATCCAACACTTATAACGGCAATTAACGTCGCTACTTTAAACCACAGATATTGAAAGTGCATTAGATACCATTGCAGAAATATGATAGCTAAGAGTATTATTGCACTATAGTAAAAGCTTCGACGAGGTAATAACTTTGGTAAAAAAACAAAAAATACCAATACAATACTTGTCAAGATAAGTGAATTCGAAACATTTGGCATTGCTTCGATGTAAGATTCATCTTTTAGAGCTTCAAATAAAGTCGCATTAATTTCAACGCCCGGCATTATTTGACCATCTCGACTCATCGGTACCGGTAAAAAATCTGCATTTCTTGCTGCTGTAGCTGTGACGCCTACAAAAACCACTTTATTTTTAATCGCATCTAAAGCCGTTTGTTTTCCTTGTACGACATCTACAAAACTAATTTTTTTAAAATGGTTCTGATTCTTTTTATAAGGTATATAAATTAATCCGTCTTTCTCAATAATGGTTAAATCATAAGACGGTGATTTCGACTTTTCATTAATTGGTAAGGCATAAACTGTGTCAGAGCTAACCTCTAATACCTCTGCTGAAAAACTCCGCCAAAAGGGTTCACCTAAGCCTGCTTTAAGGTAACTCGATCGAGCGATGTTGTCTGAGTCTAACTCAAAATGAACCACACCCATTTTCTTTGCCGCTTGTATCAAATCAGGGAAAGGCATTACCTCTAGAAGCTCTCTATTTTGTGCGAGCTTTTCAATTATTACCGGGAAGACTACTTTGCCATTATTCTTAACAGCATCCACTAATACTTGGTCGTCTAGATCCCTATTTTTGTCAAATAGCACATCATAACCCACAGCTTTAACTTCAGATTTTGAGAGCTGGTCTATTAGTTGTGCGTGCAGTGTTCGATTCCAAGGCAACTGTCCATATTCCTGCAAACTTAATTCGTCCATGGCAACAATCACCACATCTTCACTATTAGTGTCAGGCTGCAATCTTAGAATACGATCATAAAATAGATAATCTAACGGCAGGAGCCATTGAGAATAAGAAACATAAAAAGTAAATGCAGCGAATACCGCTGCAAGAATGTAGTGAGAATAAGATTTTGTAGGTTTAATATTATTCACATCCATTTAGTGATTGACCGCTCATGTAGCGGTCAAAATTTAATATATCATTATTGCTTCTGGCTGAGTGAATGCCAGAGTTTTCCCGTCTACAATTTGTGCAACTCTAAAATAATAATAACCTTTATTAGTGGCTTTCAATGCCACTTTATTTTCATTTGTTGTTCCTTGCTGGGTTATATTCTTGAACTCTTTATCTGTTGCTAACTGCCACTCAAATTTCTGACTTTGACCAAAATTATTCCACTTGGCATTGATAGCTTCACCTTCTTTTACATCAAAAACTTCTACCTTTATAGTTTTAGGGAGATGGACAGTAAATGGTATTGGTAAACTATAGCTGCTATTTTTTTCAGTACTTTTCCCCAGCACTCTCCAATAATAAGTTCCTATTGGCAGCTGCTCTCTTAACGTTACTTTACTACTACGAGTTTCCCTTTCACGCAAAATGTTATCAAAAGTTTTACTATCTGAAACTTGATAATGATAAGCACTAAACATCTGATCTTTTTGCCAAGACATTTCAACTTTTTTGTTGATATCGAAGTGAGTTAATGAAGCCGCTCTTTTAGGCGGCAATATTTTTCCGTTTACAAAAAAACTATGCTGCCTATCCAATCCCTCTAAACCATTGTCATCGACCGAACGCACTCTTACTGTATAGTCGCCAACTGCTAAATTTTCAATTTTAGCTTTTGCACTTGATAACAAATTTGAATCAATCAGGCTGACAGCTTCGTTACCTTCAAAAAGCTCGAGTCTATAAGCTTTCGCGCCCTGCTCTTGTTGCCACGCTAATTCTGCCATGGTTCCATAGTATTCCAGCTCAGCCCCGATTAAATTTGGAGCAGGCAAAAGCTCAATAACATTATCCGACTTTTTACCTTCTTCAGCGACCAGGCCAAATCCCATTGGCACTAAGCTTGCCGCAGCATTATTAGCAACCTGAACTTTCCCTTCACTTACTTCATTAAATGATACTGAAGAATTATCCTTCCCCACCCTCACTCTAAATTCAGTGCCTCTGACAGTTGCCACTGCTGAAGGAGTATGAACTTCAAACTTAGATTTACTACCCTGCAACTTGTTCACTCTTCCTTCTGCACTACCTTTTAGCAGCCGCATGCGGCTATCGACCATCCCGGTGCGTCCCCACTGAGTTAATACATCAAAAATTAATTCTGATTGACTACCTAAAAGTAACTCCGAGCCATCGGCAAAACGCAACATGGCGGAACTGGATTCTCCAGTTATAATTTTATCACCCAACTTAACCGAGTGAAGTGTTGAGAGAGGACTTTCCTTGTATGCATTCTGGATTAAGACATTACCTTGAACTGAGGTTACTTGAACCCTAGCTGGACCAAACTTCAAATAATTCACAGGAATTTTTAATACAGTACCAGCAACTAAATTATCCGCATCCACAATGTTGTTATAAGCTAGCACTTCGTCTATTCGATAAGGATTTACCAAATAGCTTTTGCCAATTTTAGAAGCCGCTTCATTCGGACGAACCGTATAAAGCCAGTCATTGGTAAATGCCGGTGTAGCCCCTACCAAAACTAACAATAAAATTAACTTTAAAACAAAATTTTTATACATCATCATGCTAGCCAGTACGAGCTTTAGGCAACTGCCTCCGTATCTATAAGTTTTTCTAAACGATAGCCATGTTGGTATACAGTTTTTACCTGATAACCACTAATTGCTCTTAAGTTCAATTTACGTCTTAATGAGCTCACATGCGCATCGACGGTTCTTGTAGATATATCCGACTCGATGCCCCAAATGTTTTTCAATAAATACTTTCGAGAAAATAAGCGACCAACATTTCTTAATAACAATACACCTAACTCATATTCTTTAGTTGTTAAGTTTACGGCTTTATCATTATGTAAGATTTCACGATGACTTAAGGAAACTGTGTAGGGTCCAACTGTAAATTCTTTTTGCTCATCTCCAAGACCTGAACGACGAATTAAAGCATTCAATCGAGCTTCTAGTTCATACCTTCGATACGGCTTGATCATATAATCATCAGCCCCTTTTTCTAACGCAGATACAATATCCGTTTCTGCATCTCGATTGGTAACAAACAAAACAGGACCTTTCCAATTCATGAAAGATCTTAAGTGTTCCAAAACTTCTATACCTGCTTTATCAGGTACTTCCCAATCAAGAATCAACAAATCAAATTCGCTTTTTTCTAAACGTGCTAAAAACTCAGTACCCGTTTCGCAATGGGCATATTCATAACCTGACTCATCAAGCACTTGTTTCATTTGCAACGCTTGGGCGTTATCATCTTCTAAGTATAAAATTTTTATTGGATTACCCATTAATACTTCCTTCTATTCGATATGAATCGAACATAACATTTCGTCATTTTATATAGTGAGCTATAATCTAATGCACAAATCATCAAGCATCACCCTCTCAGTGTCTATTTTTAACATGTATTTGTAAACTTATTTGCAATAATTTGTAAAATTAATTCATAATAATCAATGCGTTACATAAAATTTCAATCGATATTCGAAATTTCAACAGCTCCGACCATAGACACTAAATGTAGCCAACATCACTCAAAATACATTAAAATCTGCCAACTTTAAAAATATGATGGATTTAACATCTTGAGCACTCAAGGTGAGCAATCTTATAGAAAGTATGCTTTTTACAAGATTTTAGCTGGAATTAGTGCTATTTTAACCGAATATGACTGATATATTGTTACTTAATGGACCAAATTTAAATCTTCTTGGACAGCGAGAACCTGAGATTTACGGTGATCTAAGCTTAGAAGCAATTGAAAATGCTTGTAAGCAACAAGCTGTAGAGCAAAATTTAACCTTTAACAGTTTTCAGTCTAACTCTGAATCCGATCTGGTTGAACGTATTCAGCAAGCAAAAAGCGATAAAGTGCAGTTAATTGTCATTAATCCTGCAGCATATACGCATACCAGCGTTGCTATACGGGATGCTTTGCTGGCAGTTGAAATACCTTTTATAGAGGTTCATTTATCAAATCCTTATTCACGAGAGCCGTTTAGGCATCACTCTTATTTTAGTGATATCGCGATGGGCACTATAGCGGGTTTTGGCATCCATAGTTATCGCTTTGCAATGCAAGCAGCTATCGACAAGCTAACGGCCCAATAACGAATTATTCATTATTAACTCTAGGTAATAACAATGGATTTACGAAAAATTAAAAAATTAATCGAATTAGTAGAAGAATCAGGCATTGCCGAACTTGAAATTCAAGAAGGTGAAGAGTCAGTTCGAATATCTCGTGCTGGCACCGCTGTTGCAGCGCCAACTCAAATCACCGTACCACAAGCGGTTGCTCCAGTTGCTGCAGCACCTCAAGCAGAAGTGGCTGCAGCAGCACCTGCAGCACCTGAAGTTTCAGGTCATGCTGTAAAGTCGCCGATGGTAGGCACTTTCTATTCAGCTTCAGCGCCTGGCGTTAAAGATTTTGTAGAGGTTGGCCAACAAGTTAATGTCGGTGATGTTTTGTGTATCGTTGAAGCGATGAAAATGATGAACCAAATTGAATCGGATAAAGCTGGTGTTATAAAGCAAATTCTTCACACCAATGGCGATCCAGTTGAGTTTGATGAGCCACTATTTGTGATTGAGTAATTGACACTCGAATCTTCTCGAACCAACGATTAACAGAGAAAAATTATGTTAGAAAAAGTTGTCATTGCCAACCGCGGAGAAATAGCATTACGCATACTTCGCGCATGTCGCGAGCTAGGAATTAAAACCGTTGCAGTTCATTCCACCGCCGATGCTGATTTAATGCATGTGCGCCTGGCAGATGAATCCGTCTGTATTGGTCCCGCTGCGGCACAACAAAGTTATTTAAATATTCCAGCGATCATATCTGCGGCTGAAATTACTGACGCTGTAGCGATTCACCCAGGATACGGCTTCTTAGCAGAAAATGCAGATTTTGCCGAACAAGTTGAACAAAGTGGTTTTACCTTCATTGGACCAAGAGCTGATGTGATTAATTTAATGGGCGATAAAGTTTCTGCAATCGCCGCCATGAAAAAAGCTGGTGTTCCTTGTGTACCTGGTTCAGATGGTCCGCTAGGAGATGATGAGAAGGCTAATTTGTCTATGGCCAAACGCATCGGTTATCCTGTGATCATTAAAGCTGCTGGTGGTGGTGGCGGTCGCGGTATGCGTGTTGTACATACCGAAGAGGAATTAATTAATGCTATCTCTTTAACCAAGTCAGAAGCTGGCTCAGTATTTGGCAACGATATGGTGTATATGGAGAAATTCCTAGAAACTCCACGCCATGTAGAAATTCAAGTATTAGCTGATGGCCATGGAAATGCTATTCACTTAGGTGAACGTGATTGCTCAATGCAGCGCCGTCATCAAAAAGTCGTTGAAGAAGCTCCAGCTCCAGGTATCACCGAACAAATGCGTCGTCATATTGGCGAACGTTGTACTCAGGCCTGTATTGAAATTGGCTATCGAGGTGCTGGCACTTTTGAATTCTTATATGAAAAGGGCGAATTTTATTTCATTGAAATGAACACACGTGTACAAGTTGAGCACCCAGTGTCTGAGCTTATTACTGGTGTTGATATTATCAAAGAGCAACTTCGTATTGCCTCTAACCAACCTTTATCTTTCAAGCAAGAAGATATCAAACTTAACGGCCATGCGATTGAATGCCGTATTAATGCCGAAGACCCTGATACTTTTATCCCAAGTCCTGGGGAAATTAAGCGCTACCATGCTCCTGGCGGTCCAGGTATCCGTATGGATTCTCATATTTATGCCACTTACAAAGTGCCGCCCCACTATGATTCGATGATCGGTAAATTGATTACTCATGGTGAAACTCGCGAAGTTGCAATCGCTCGTATGCAAATGGCTTTAGAAGAAATCGTGATCGACGGAATTAAAACCAACATCGATTTACAAAAACGTATTTTGAAAGATGTGAATTTCCAAAAAGGTGGCACTAATATCCATTATTTAGAACAACATATGTTCGGAGAAAAGTAATTTGGATTTGCCTTTTTAGTAATATATTAAAGCAGACTTAGGTCTGCTTTTTTATTGGCTAAAATTAGGCAAACCCCTTAAATTTGGTTAGACTGTCTGAGTGGCCAATAAGGTCAAAGGATCAACATAAAAACAAAATAACAAATCAATCGACTTAATTGGCAATCATGTTAGACAACACTTCAAAAGTAGAAACACCTGAAGGTATCGAGCTACCGCTCGAGGTGGCTGGAGTTGTGCCACGTGCACTTGCTTATATCATCGATCTATTAATTTTCGTTATTTTAAATTACACCATAGCTTTAACGATGGGGCTTTTGGGTAATTTTGGTGAAGGCCTTTATCTGATTTTATTTTTTATTCTCTTTTGGCTCTATCCGGTGATTTTTGAAGTTTTTCGGAATGGCCAAACTCCTGGTAAGAAAGCTTTAGGCATTAAAGTCGTGCATCAAGACGGTACACCAATCAGTTTAAACGCGTCATTTGTTCGTAATATTTTATTATCGGCAGATTTTTTACCCTTTTTCTACACCACTGGCTTTATCTCGATGATGCTACACAAAGACTTTAAACGTTTAGGCGATATGGCTGCTGGCACCCTGGTTATTTATACAGAAAAAGAAAACAAAGAAGATCCAATTCCAAAAGTAAAACCCAAGGCGCCTACTTTTGCATTGAGCTTAGAAGAGCAGCGTTCCGTACTCAGTTTAGCCGAAAGGCATCAACAATTATCCAAAGCTCGGCAAGATGAGTTATCCAATTTATTGCCGGAAAAATTATTTCCTGCCAATACCGATAACCACAATCGACTCAAGCAACTGCACGCTTTTGCTAACTGGTTAAGGGGTAATTGATGCGCCAACAAGAATTTGAAAATCTCTACCAAGACAATTGGACGGCCTTTACTGAGCAATGTGAGCTGTTAGAGAAAAGGAAAAACCTCGGCGCAGATATCGATTTCAGCGCTAACTATCGCGAGGTTTGTCATAACTTAGCGCTGGCTCAGCAAAGAGGTTTCAGTCCCGGCTTAGTAGCATCGTTGGAAAAACTATCCGCCAGAGGGCATCAATTACTTTATAAAAACCGCCAATCCTTATTCGGCAGAATTGTTCATTTTATTAGCAAAGGCTTTCCACGCTTAGTCAGAAAAAACGCAAAGCTGTTTTGGTTAACCACCGCTGTTTGTTATATCCCCGCTTTGTTGGTTTTCCTGATTATTTGGGCCGACCCTGATATGGCTTATAGCTTTCTTGGTTCTGAACAAGCTGCCAGTTTAGAAAGTATGTATAACCCAGCAAACGATCGTATCACTGAAAATCGTGATATTGATTCTGACTTTCAAATGTTTGGCTTTTACCTTTGGAATAATATTACCGTGGATCTGCGAACATTTGCTGGTGGTATTTTGGCTGGAATAGGTAGTTTACTAATTTTGTTACTGAACGCTGTGCTACTCGGTGCGGCTTCGGGTCATATGCTCAACGTTGGTTATGACGATACTTTCTTTACCTTCGTCATCGCACACGGAGCACCAGAGTTAACTGGCATGGTAATATCAGCCATGGCTGGTTTAAAAATTGGTTGGGGACTAATTGCTCCAGGCAATTACTCCAGAAAAGATGCACTATTTCTTCGCGCCAAAGATGGCGTAAGACTTTTATTTGGGGCTATATTTCTAACGGCAATCGCAGCTCCTATTGAAGCTTTTTGGTCGTCGATTGGCACCTTTGATCCGAGTGTTAAATATACCGTTGGGGCCTTCAGCTGGGCTTTAGTTATTACTTACTTAGTCTTTGCTGGTCGCCAAGGAGATACTGATGGATCTCAGTAAAATCAGTATTAAACTTAGACCGCGCAACGGTTATGCTGCTATCGATCTTGGCACTCGTATGGCGCAAAGAAATTTAAAGTTGATGCTTATTAGCTTTATCATTGTCAGCCTGCCATTGTATTTAGTGTTGCTGTTTATTTTTCCCGAACGCCCGCTACTGATAACTTTTTTTATTTGGTGGTTAAAACCTTTATGGGAAAGACCATTGCTGTTAATTTTGTCTCGCGATGTTTTTCATCAAGCAACCCATCTCAAAGAGGTTTTGAAGTTCAGTCTTACTAACAATTACAAGCAGTGGTTCCAAAGTATTACTTGGCGTAGGTTTAGCCCTACTCGCTCTTTTGATGCGCCAGTTGTCCAGCTAGAAAACTTATCGGGTAAGGTCCGTCGTGAACGTTTATCTGCCCTACACTCCAGAAGCCCTACCGCTATTTCAGGAATTACTTTTGTATTGCATTTAGTAGAAGCTTTAATGACTTTTGGTGTCATGTTATTTATCTTACAGTTTATTCCCAATGATATTGAGTGGATACTTTTCCTAGAGCAGGTTTTTACTAATACTGGCCTTGATCTATTCTATTTGATCTTATCCCTATGTTGGTATTTAGCCATGGTGATCGTCGCCCCTTTTTATGTAGCAGGTGGCTTTAGCAGTTATCTTAATCAGCGAAGTATCCGCGAAGCCTGGGATCTAGAGTTAGTCTTCAGACAATTAGCAAATAAACATACAAAGAAAAAATTCGATTATAAGAATCTGGTGGCAGCACTGTTGGTTTGCATTTTTACTTTTTCAGTACCTCAAGGAATATCTTCTGAGCAACCGGCAAATAACGAAACGACTAAAGTGGATGCTTACGCAAAAGAAAAAGCCAATAGTCGCCAAGCGATTCAGCAAATTCAATCGGGGCCAGAATACAAAAGAGTCGAACAGACTTGGGAATTTAGGAAAATAAATCCGGATAAACCCAAAGAAGAAGATCCCGAGAAAAAAAACAAATCCAATAGCAACTTTGATAAAGGGCTAGCCAAAACTCTTTCTTGGATTTTCCTTATCCTACTGGTTATATTCTTATTGTATAAGTTGCCCGCCATTATTGAGTATTTTGACTCTGGTGCAAAAGCCAAAAATAAAAATCTAAAAGATATAAATAAACCGGAACAATTATTCGGTTTAGATTTAAAGCAAGAAAACCTGCCCGATGATATCGTACAAGAAGCTCAAGCACTTTGGCAGGCGAAACAACAACGCGAAGCTTTAGGTCTTCTCTACCAAGCCAGTTTATCTAAGTTAATCCATGACTTTGACTGTGAATTTGAAGATGGTTTTACTGAGCTTGAATGCCAAACTATCGTCAGTAGAATGCAACTGCCGCTGAAAG
The DNA here is from genome assembly GCF_009674675.1 of Kangiella sp. HZ709. Taxonomy (GTDB): domain Bacteria; phylum Pseudomonadota; class Gammaproteobacteria; order Enterobacterales; family Kangiellaceae; genus Kangiella. The sequence goes on along the minus strand of NZ_WKJC01000001.1, from coordinate 1,762,516 downwards.
ATTATTTCGCTGAATTAACCAGTATTTGGCGGTTATTAGCTTATGGCCATCAACTACCTACTAGTGAAATCTTTTTACAAATTTCCAGCCAATGGCCAGAACATTTTGAACCTAAAAATGATCCTAATGCTGAAGATGATAGTTCAATAAAAAATACCCAACAAGCTGCTTCACAAATGGAGACTGACAATGAGTAAAAAAGAACTCATTACGCCTCCTTTTAGGTGGGTTGCACTTTTTGGTGGTGTTTTTTGTATCCTCACATTTTGGTACTTTCAAGTTTATGGCATCTTCCCCGTAGAGAAGAACCTTGGTTCCAGTGCAACGGTTCGTTTCACTCCCTACCATACTGCCGGAAAACTATTGGAACTGAATAACACCAAAGTTGAGCACTATAGAAACTTAAAGGCTTTGAATCAGCCATTTATTGAAGCAGATACGATCGTCCTGTCAGCCAAGCCAGGTCATATGAATCCTGAAAAACTGGATGTGCTGCTCAAATGGGTCGATGCAGGCGGTAGTCTATTTTATTGGGCTAATCGCAAATCAGAAACTGATACCGATTTATTGCTCAATCATCTCGATGCAGGTCTAGTCAAAGACCAAGTCGCCGAGCAGGATAAAGAAGTAGAAGACTTATTGGACTTAGGTAAAGAAGTTTTACCAATGCTAGGCGATCTGAAAAGAAATGAAGAGCAGGCAACAAGCATACAAATTGCTGATTTGGAAACCAATATAAAGATTGGATTTAACCCAACTTGGCATCTCTATGATTATTCAGGTAATGCTTATTATTATACTGACGACGATAAAGATCACCTGCTGCAATATTTAATTGGTGATGGTCAAATTTTCCTTATGAGTGATATGAACATTTGGAACAACGCCAATATTGATGATCATGATCATGGTTTCTTTTTGCAGTCCATGATTATGAGCGGAGCAGATCAAGATGTTTGGTTTATGTTCGGCGGCGAGCACGAATCTGCTTTTAACAAATTGCGAAAGCAGGCCATGCCTTTATTTTGGATTGGGTTGTTGTTCTTAGTTTTATGGCTATGGCGGCAAATCCCAAGAGTGGGACCAAAGCTCAGTTTAAATCTTTATCAACGGCGTAATATTGGCGAGCATATTGCTGCCTCCTCTCAGCTGAGATGGCAACTCAAGCAATTGCCGCAATGGGTAGCTAACCAAAGAAAAATCATTTTTAAACATGCTGCCATTCGTAATCCCGGCTTCAGTCAGCTCAGCCAAGAAGAGCAAATGAGCTGGCTAGCGACTGTAGGCTCTGTTGATAGAAAACAGCTAACCTATTTATATGACCATTCGGGTTTAAATGAATTTAAAGAACTACAATTTCTTGAGTTAATGCATCAATTGCAAAAACTCAAGAGTCGATTATAGGAAAAAAAGATGAGTGATATAAACGATTCAACAACTGACAACTCTAATCAAGAGCAATCTCTGCAACCTCAAGACAGTGCTCCTGAAAACGACCCAACCGCAAACGACAATAAGCCCGCGGCTAAAGATCCGATTCAGTTATGTCATCGAAAAATTCAAGCTATTCGTGGCCAGATTACTAAAGCGATTATAGGTCAAGACAATGTTGTCGATCTTGCTTTAGTCTCTTTACTCGCTGCAGGCCATCTACTAATCGAAGGTGTTCCGGGATTAGGCAAAACCCTATTAGTAAAATCTATAGCCAAAGCTATTTCTGGTGATTTTTCTCGTATTCAATTCACTCCGGATCTCATGCCAAGCGATGTCACGGGCCACGCATTCTTTGATCAAAAAGATAGCAGTTTTAAAGTTCGCAAAGGACCGGCATTCACCAATTTACTGTTGGCTGACGAAATCAATCGTGCACCAGCAAAAACTCAAGCTTCATTATTAGAAGTGATGCAGGAACAGCAAATCACCATAGAAGGCACCGCACATACTATTGATAAACCTTTTATGGTGCTCGCAACACAAAATCCACTGGAACAAGAAGGCACCTACGCTTTACCAGAAGCTGAGCTAGATCGCTTCTTACTTAATGCAACTATTGAATATCCAGATGCCGCTAGTGAGCAGGCGATTGCAAAAATGATTACTGAAGGTCATGTGGGCGATAGTTTTGCCACTGAACAAATTGAAGCCATTGCGACGGTGAAAGACGTCTTAACGATGCAAAAAGTTGCCACCACCGTCGAAGTGGATGACTCACTCTATGCCTACGCTGTGCGTTTAGTACAAGCAAGCCGTCAATGGCCCGGTATTCGTAATGGCGCTGGGCCAAGAGCAACCATTGCTTTAATTCGTTGTGCCAAAGCATTGGTTTTATTACGTGGCGGTCAGTTTGTAACTCCAGATGATATTAAGCAAATTGCAACGCCAGTTTTACGTCACCGAATGAGCTTATCAGCGGAGCTTGAGATTGAAGGAGTCAAGGTTACTTCAGTTATCCAAGATATTCTTGAACAAGTAGAAGCTCCGAGAGGATAAACTGGCGATGATTATCCGCCCCAAACCAAGCAAACGACTACTAGAGTGGTTAGCCATTGTTGTGGTTTTGGCTTTTGCTCTTGCCACTTATCGTTTCTATGCCAGTTGGCAAGATAAAGCCATCGATGATCAATGGATAGTTTGGGGTTGCTACGGCTTACTGATCACTTTGATAGTGACGGCACTTATTGACCTGCTTAATAAGAGTCATTTAACTCAGCTCAGTGCACGACGAATATTGCCTAACAACATTGCCAGCGGCACACAAAGCCAAATTAAACTGGTCATAACCAACCAATCAGAACAGCCCGTTTCATTAGTCGTTTATGATCACTTCCCAGAATTGATGGAAGCTCAAGTTAAGCCACATCAACTTGGCCTTTTGCCAAAACAAGAAGGACAAGTCCAATATTCGGTAAAAGCCCTTACTCGCGGCGATGCCATGTTTGGTGATATTCAATTAATTGTAGATTCGCCTTTTCAATTTTGGCAATGGAGTGTGCGTCTACCGCAAGATGATGTGATAAAAATCTATCCTAACTTTACTCAGATAAGTCATTTCAATATGTTGGCCGGCGAACATAACCTTGCTGATATGGGGATTCATCTACAACAATTGCGCGGTCAAGGAATGGAATTTCATCAACTCAGAGATTATCGCAAAGGTGATAGTCTACGCCAGTTGGATTGGGGTGCCACTTCGCGTCGACAAAAATTAATTTCACGCGAATACCAAGAAGAAAAAGATCAACAGATCATTTTCTTAATGGATTGCGGTAAGCGAATGCGCACTAAAGACGATCAACTTTCCCATTTTGATCATACTTTAAATGCCTTGCTGCTATTAGCTTATGTCGCCCTAAAACAAGAAGATGCTGTTGGGTTTCAAACCTTTGGCGGACATAATAGAGGCATAATGCCTATCAAAGGTCAGCAACAAGTGAACCTGCTTTTGAATCAACTCTATGATGTACATCCAACATTAACCGCTTCTGATTATCTTTTAGCCGCGCAAGATCTGATCAGTAAAACTAAAAAGCGCGCTTTAGTGGTGTTAGTCTCTAATATGCGTGATGACGACTTGCCTGAGCTTGAGCCTGCGATAAAGTTATTACAAAAACATCACTTGGTTTTATTGGCAAATTTGCGAGAAGCTGTTTTTGATAAAATTTTAGATAAACCTATTCAAGATTTTAATCAAGCAGCCTTGCATGCGGAAACGGAATTATTCTTGGATAAACGCCAAGGACTACTTGACTATTTCTCGGCTAAAGGGGTTGTTACTGTCGATTCAACGCCACAGCAATTACCTGCTCATTTAGTCAATCAATATTTCAACATCAAACGCTCAGGTCGTTTATAATAACCCCACTTAGAACAAGTAAATCCAACTATGGAAGATGTAATAGAACTATTGCAAGAATCGGCTCAATCGGTAGCTTTTGGTTTAGAGCTACCTGATGAAGACGATTTAGTGATGATCGAAGAAGAATTGTATATTCCGATTCCTGGTGATTTACGCCTGTTCTTATTAGAGGTCAGTAATTTAGTGATTGGTTCCTTAGAGCCGGTGACAGTAAGCGACCCGCAGTCACATACTCATTTGCCTGATGTCGCCGCGAATGCTTGGGATATTGGAGTGCCAAGAAATCTCATTCCAATTTGTGAAGCACCAGAAGGTTATTATTGCATTTCCGAAGCGAATGAAATCAGTCTTTACCAGGGCTCATCGATACAAGAAGAAACTTGGCCTTCTATATGGCATTGGGCCAAAGAAGTTTGGATTAACTAGGTGATTCAATTGTTAAGTAAGACCTTATTCATTTCACTTTTATTTATACTAATTATTAGTTGCACACAAAAGCAGACCACAATTACTACAGCTGATACGGCTATTGTAAAAAGTCAGATTAGGGCTCAATTTAATTCATTAGCAATAGCAGCAAAGAATTTAGATGTGAATTCTTATTTGTCTTTTATTGATAAAGATAAGTTCACAGGCTTAAAAGTTGATGGCACTAACTGGAATCATTATGAAGGTTTCAAAATAGATATCGTTACAGGATTTAGTTTCATTAAAAAGGTACACAGCCTTAAATTTCCTAACGTTAAAATATCAGTCGTAAATGCAGAAACAGCTGTACTCACCAATGAATATATTCAAGTGTTTAGTCTTAACGATGGAGCCAAGCTCACAAGTAAAGGTGGTGGCACTCAAGTTTGGTCTAAAGCATCTGGTAAATGGCTATTAATCAGCATTTCTGCAAGTTTTAAACCTTAATTGAGAAGAATATGTCCTGGATCCAGTTAAAATTCGATTACAAAAACCCTGATGCTGACTCACTTAGTGACTTCTTAATGCAGCTTGGCGCTCTTGCTGTCACTTTTTTAGATGCTGAAGATAAACCTATTTTAGAACCTAAGCCCGGTGAAACGCCGCTTTGGGAGCATCTCATAGTGCTGGCACTATTTGATGCCAATACCGAAACCACTGTCATGGATAAGGTTTTATCGAATAGTGAATATTCCCAAAGCTTAGGGCAAAATTATCAATGGGAAATTATTCGTGATCAAGATTGGGAACGAAGTTGGATGGATAGCTTCAAACCCATGCAGTTTGGAAAAAGAGTTTGGATTGTTCCCAGCTGGCACGAATCACCCAATCCTGATGCCGTAAACATTATGCTCGATCCCGGCTTGGCGTTTGGCACCGGAACCCATCCAACCACCTCCTTATGTCTTCAGTGGCTCGATGCCGCTAAGCTTGAAGGTAAAACAGTGATTGATTATGGCTGTGGCTCAGGTATTTTAACCTTAGCCGCCTTGTTGCTTGGCGCTGACAAAGTGTATGCGGTTGACATTGATCCGCAGGCAATTGATGCGACCCGTGAAAACCTAAAAAGAAACGGTATTTCTGAAGACAAATTGATATTGGGTTTGCCCGATCAAGTCGAATTACCGCAAGCCGATCTATTGCTGGCTAATATTTTGGCAGAACCTTTGCGCCAGTTATCAGAATCAATCGCCAACTCAGTGAAATCTGGCGGCAATCTGGTATTATCGGGCTTGCTTAATGAGCAAGCAGCAGAGCTTAGTGAAATTTATCAGCAATGGTTTGCTATGGATGCCGTTACTAGCGAAGGTGACTGGTCTCGACTAAGCGGTATTAAATCTTAACAACTATAGAATTCTAAAAGTAATTATTATTCATGAGCGAAACTTTTTTAACTAATTGCCCACATTGCAAATCGGTATTTAAATTGCGTAAAGAGCATTTGGAGATGGCTGAAGGTCATGTTCGCTGTGGCTCGTGCCAATCGTTATTTTTAGCCACTGATTCGTTAGTTTCTATGGAAAAAGAAACTCAAAAAGCATCGATGGCTGATAATGTTGAAGAAGCTTCGGATAATATGATGAGCGAAGCATTAGCAGATATTGCCGAAGCTCCTGAACTGGCGGTTCAAGAAGCTGCCACTCCTTCCAATATCAATAAGAGCAACTTAATAAAAAATAGCCTCTATATTGCATTAGCCGCAGTTTTGTTAATAAGTCTATTTTGGTATTTCTATCTTTGGCCTAATCGCATCAAATTGGCTCAAGATGCCAGTTGGCGTCCTGTTTTAACTGCTTCTTGCTCACTCTTTGGCTGCCAAGTGCCTCCTTTGCAACGCCCGGACTTATTCGTGGTCAGCGGCATTGAAGTTTCTCCAAAGGTTCAAGGACAACAAGAAGTCAGTCTTTTATTGAAAAATACGGCTGATTTTGCGCAACCGTTTCCAAAAGTAAGAGTGGTTTTAAGCGATATCAAAGGCGGTCAATTCACCACCCCTGACTTCACTCCCGCTGAGTATTTACCAGAGGTTAATCACAATACCTTGATCCAAGCCAATCAAACGGTTCAAATCGGTTTTTCATTTCTAAGTGATGACAAAATTTATAGTGGTTATCAAGTACAAATCGTTGAATAAGTCCGACCACTAAATATCGTTCAAATGTCAAGCAAAATATTGACGATTTTTTAATCAATTAGCGTTCAAATCCCTTGTTAAAAAGTGTATGATCGCGTCCTCAAAATTGGTGGCAACAAGACTTTTACTACTTTTATTTAGCTAAATCATGCATATCGGCAACTATCAACTCGATAACCCGTTGATTTTAGCGCCGATGGCTGGCGTGACGGATCAACCCTTTAGACAGTTGTGCAAGCAATTAGGAGCCGGCATGACGGTTTCAGAGATGATTACAGCCGATCCGCGTCTTTGGAACAGCAAAAAAAGTCGCTTAAGAAGAGTCCACCAAGGCGAAATAGGTATTCGCTCAGTACAAATTGCTGGCACCGAACCTGAGATTATGGCTTTAGCCGCTCAACATAATGTTGAGCACGGTGCACAAATAATCGATATTAATATGGGTTGCCCAGCTAAAAAGGTTTGTAAGAAAGCCGCCGGCTCAGCCTTATTGCAGGACCCTGATTTAGTTGAGCGTATTTTAAAAGCTGTAGTTGCTGCGGTCGATGTCCCAGTAACTTTAAAAATACGCACGGGACAAGATGCCAATAATCGCAATGCTTTAATTATTGCGAAAATTGCTGAAGAGGCCGATGTCAAAGCGCTAGCCATCCATGGCAGAACCCGCTCAGATAAATTTATGGGCGAAGCAGAATTTGAAACGATTGCCGCAATAAAGCAAGCCGTTTCAATTCCAATTATGGCTAATGGCGATATTGATAACCCAGAAAAAGCTAAGTGGGTCAAAGACTATACGCAAGCCGATGGCTTGATGATCGGCAGAGCCGCTCAAGGCAAACCCTGGATATTTAGAGAAATTTGGCATTTTCTGCAAACTGGCGAACATTTAGAATCTCCCAGTTGGCAAGAAATACAACAGATTTTATTTCAACATATGAATGGCTTGTACCAGTTGTATGGCGAAGTAATGGGGCCACGGATAGCCCGCAAACACGTTTCTTGGTACCTCCAAGAACAAGATGACGGTAAAGAGTTTCGACGTACTTTTAATAAAATTGAAGACGCAAAAACTCAATTAGAAACACTAAAATATTATTTTAAACAAAAACAACAGGCTAAAGCAGCATGACAATTTTTGACAACAATCAAACACAAGAATCAATTTCTGGTTCTAACTTTAATCCGAACCCTACGACCAGTGCCACTTTAAAAGAGCACGTTGCAATCTCGATGCAAAACTATATCAAGCAAATGAATGGTCAGTCATTAAATGACGTTTATGACTTAGTCTTAACTCAAGTTGAAGAGCCATTATTGCGTGCCATTATGGAGCACACTCGCAACAACCAAACTAAAGCAGCGCAAGTATTAGGTTTAAATCGCGGTACTTTACGCAAAAAACTTAAGCGTTATAACTTACTATAACTCTTTCATTTAGCCACAGACGAACGAACTTTACTTTTTTAAGCTACGAATTTTCTGAGGATTATTTATGCCAAACTTTCGCCCCATCAAACGTGCATTAATTAGCGTTTCCGATAAAAAAGGCGTGGTTGAATTTGCCCAAACTCTGGCGCAAAAAGATATCGAAATTTTATCCACCGGCGGCACTGCGAAATTATTGCGTGACAACGGTCTGACCGTTACCGACGTTTCTGAATATACTCAATTCCCAGAGATGATGGCTGGTCGTGTTAAAACTCTACACCCTAAAGTTCATGGCGCTATTTTAGGACGCCGTGGCATGGATGATGAGATCATGGCTGAACATGACATTATCGCTATCGACTTAGTTGTAGTGAACTTATATCCTTTCGAAAGCACCGTAGCGCAAGATAATTGTCGTCTGGAAGATGCTATTGAAAATATCGACATTGGTGGCCCAGCCATGGTTCGTTCATCGGCCAAGAATCATCGAGACGTCACAATTGTGGTTGAAAATGAAGACTTCAACCAAGTCGCACAACAGATCACCGAAAATGGCAGCGTGGATAAAGCCACTCGTTTTAAACTAGCAGCTAAAGCTTTTGCTCACACAGCTCGTTACGATGCGGCAATATCTAATTACTTAGGCGTCCAGGCTGCAAATGATTCCAGCAGTTTTTCTCCTACCTATTCTGTGCAATACAAAAAAACACAAGATATGCGCTATGGAGAAAACCCTCATCAGCAAGCAGCATTTTATGCTGAACACAAGCCAGAAGAAGCAAGTGTTTCAACCGCAACCCAGATTCAAGGTAAAGAACTTTCTTTCAATAATGTTGCAGATACCGATGCTGCATTAGAATGCGTTAAAAGTTTTGAAGAGCCGGCTTGCGTTATCGTTAAACACGCTAACCCTTGTGGTGTTGCTATTGCTGAAAATATTGACTTAGCTTATGAGCTTGCCTTCCAAACCGATCCGACTTCTGCGTTTGGCGGCATCATTGCTTTCAACCGTGAATTGGATGGTGCGACAGCTCAGAAAATCGTTGACCGTCAATTTGTTGAAGTCATCATTGCGCCCAGCGTGTCTGCAGAAGCCAAAGCTGCGGTTGCAGAAAAGAAAAATGTGCGCTTATTAGAGTGTGGCCAATGGGATAAAGCGGTCCCAAGTCTAGACTACAAACGCGTTAATGGTGGCTTGCTAATTCAAGACCGCGATTTAGGTGTTGTATTCGAAGATGATTTGCGCGTGGTTTCAAAGCGGAAGCCAACTGCCGATGAAATGCGCGATTTACAGTTCTGCTGGAAAGTAGCGAAATTCGTTAAATCCAATGCTATCGTTTATGCCCGCAATGGCCAAACGATCGGCGTTGGCGCAGGCCAAATGAGCCGCGTTTATTCTGCTAAAATTGCTGGCATCAAAGCCGCTGATGAAAACCTTGAAGTGAAAGGTTCTATCATGGCATCCGATGCGTTCTTCCCATTCCGTGACGGCATTGATGCGGCGGCTGAAGCTGGTATTACCGCTGTGATTCAGCCGGGCGGCTCAATTCGTGACGATGAAATTATAGAAGCCGCTAACGAGCATGGCATGGCGATGGTCTTCACAGGCATGCGTCACTTTAGACACTAGGAGCATACGATGAATGTACTGATTATTGGTAGTGGCGGTCGTGAGCATGCACTAGCATGGAAAACCGCTCAATCAGAAAAAGTCTCAACAGTTTTTGTAGCACCAGGTAATGCTGGCACAGCTTTAGAAACAAAAGTTGAAAATATTGCGATTGGTTCAGAAGATATTGAAGCTCTAATTGCTTTTGCAAAAGAACAACAGGTTGAATTAACCATTGTTGGTCCTGAAGCACCATTAGTCATTGGTGTGGTCGATGCTTTTGCTGATGCCGGTTTAAAATGCTTTGGACCAACTCAAGGCGCTGCTCAATTAGAAGGCTCGAAAGCTTTTACTAAAGATTTTTTAGCGCGTCATCAAATCCCTACAGCTGCTTACCAAAACTTCACCGAGATCGAACCAGCGAAAGCTTACGTTCGTGACATGGGTACGCCAATTGTTATCAAAGCAGACGGTTTAGCTGCAGGTAAAGGCGTTATCATTGCTGAAGACTTGCAGCAAGCTGATGAAGCTATCGAAGATATGTTAGCAGGTAACAAGTTCGGTGATGCTGGACATAGAGTGGTGGTTGAAGAGTTTTTACAAGGAGAAGAAGCGAGCTTTATCGTCATGGTCGATGGCAAAAACATTCTTCCACTAGCGACATCTCAAGATCATAAAGCTCGAGATAACGGCGACAAAGGCCCCAACACTGGTGGTATGGGTGCCTACTCTCCTGCTCCGGTGGTAACTCCAGAAATGCATGATCGCATTATGCAACAAGTGATAGTACCAACGGTTGAAGGTATGGCTTCTGAAGGTCATCCTTACACTGGATTTTTATATGCTGGTGTCATGATTGATAAAGACGGTGTCCCAAAAGTGTTGGAGTTTAATTGTCGCTTTGGTGATCCTGAAACTCAGCCAATTATGAGCCGCTTACAATCAGACTTAAGTGAACTATGCCTAGTCGCTATCGATGGCAAACTTGATACTGCCAAAGCCCAGTGGGACTCAAGAGCAGCTGTTGGTGTTGTCATGGCTGCTGGAGGTTATCCTGAGTCTTACCTGAAAGGTGATATTATTACAGGTATCGATAAAGTCGTTAATGGCAAAGTTTTTCATGCAGGGACTGCAGAAAAAGGTGGTGCAATAGTGACTAACGGTGGTCGAGTATTATGCGTAGTTGCACTTGGGGATACTGTAACCGAAGCGCAAAAAAGCGCTTATAAAGCAGTAGATAAAGTTTCGTGGGATAAAGTTTATTTCCGCACTGACATTGGTCATAGAGCAATTGCGCGAGAGCAAGACTAAGACCGGAAATTCCCTCTAAAAGCCTTACCTTGATGTAAGGCTTTTTTTATTCCTGCGGCATAGTTTCTGTAAGGGAACTTCTATTATTTTTTGTTTGATACCAGCTTGCTAATTTAGGATGCATTTGTTGCCAATCGTAATCCGGATGTCTAAAAGCTAGATAATCCAGAGTGGTTATTAAATTAATATCTATAGCGTTAAACTTTTCAGGCAACTGATCAATTCTTTTTTGCAAATAATTCAAACCTCTGTCAATACTACTAATAAACCTTTTTTGCCAAAATTCAGAACAACCCTCTTCTCCACGTACTTTATCTTGCTGCCAGGCAACGCTACTATCTAGAATACCACGTGTAAGCGAATACAAGGTTTTCAATTGCCAATCATTATTTATATCTGCAAAAAGTTTATTGTCGACTAATGCATCTAAGTATTCGCAAATCACTTGGCTATCAAAAAGTCCTTGCCCATTAGAATCGATCAAACAAGGAACTTTGCACAATGGGTTAAAGCTGATTAACTGAGCTGGGTTATCAAAAGGGTGTTGATTGATTTCTTCTATTTGAGCTAACAAAGCCAACTCTCGAATTGCAATTCGAGCTGTACGGGCGTAAGGCGATGCATTGGAATAAATCAACTTCATAAAGTTACCTCTCCTGAGTTTTGAAAACTACCCTGACTAATTTGCAATAACAGCACGCCCTTCTGCCCAATCTCGCAGGGCCGATATTTTCTCCGCCATCACTTTCGATAAAGGGCTAGTGGCTGTAATCTCTTGTAAAATAACTTCTGTATCTAATGGTCTATCATCATATAAAGACGTATACAAACCTGCGACAACAGCTTGTTCGATTTCGGCACCACTAAAACCTTCTGTTGCTCGCGCTAACTTTATCAAATCGAATTCAAGGTGTAATTGTTTACGCTTACTCAAATGTATTTTGAAAATCTCTTGACGCGAAGGACCGTCAGGCAGATCCACGAAAAAAATTTCATCCAAACGCCCTTTACGAATGAACTCTGGCGGTAAAGCACTAATATCATTAGCAGTTGCGACCATAAAAATTGGAAATTTATTTTCTTGCATAAAGGTCAATAGAGTCCCCAAAACTCGCTTAGAAGTACCACCATCATTTTCACCAGTTGAAATGCCCTTTTCAACCTCATCCAACCATAAAACACAGGGCGACATCATTTCAGCTAGCTTTAACGAATCACGAAGATTTTTCTCACTTTCCCCGTGCCATTTATTATACAGCGCGCCAAAGTCTAATCGTAGTAAAGGCACTCCCCACATACCTGCTACCGCTTTAGCGGCCAGAGATTTACCCCCACCTTGAACACCAACCAACATGATACCTTTGGGTTGATCCAAGCCAAATTTTTCTGACTGTAAAAATACTTTCCGACGTCGCTCTAACCATTCTTTGAGCTTTAGCATCCCGCCAACTTCTTTAAAGTGAGCTGTTTCATATTCGTAGTGCACCGCCCCTTCTAAATCCAGTAATTGATAACGAGCTTTATTCACAGATTCCATTTCATCTTCAGTAATTGCTCCGTCATCGTAAATCACATTACGAATAATTTGTCGGGCATCAGCATAAGTTAAACCTGCTAAATTTTGTATCAGTCGCTGCATCACTTTTTTATCAACCCTAACCTTCATGCCGCCATTAAAATTAGCCCAACGAATCGCCTCTTGCTGGATCATCTTTTCTATCTGCTCTAAGTTTGGTAATTCCAATTGAAAACGTGCTGCATAGCGCCCGATCTCTTGCGGCAGGATAACTTTATGACTAATCAATACAATTGTCTGCTGATGGAGTGAAAAGTTCAAAGCAATATCTTTTATTAAACGAATATTTTGCGGGTGTTCTTTATCAATGAAAGGATGCATATCAAACAAAATATAGATCCCTTTGCGCTGCATTTTTTTAATATATTGTAATGCTTTAGTTGGTTCTTCGGTATTTGGTAAAGCCGCTAGATGATCATCATTTAACTCCATCCGACGTAACCCTTCTGTCAAATGCCAGCCGAACAAAGGACGGCCTAAAGTTATCGCAATTCGATTAAGTAGTTCCATCGCCCGCTCTTCTTCATGAGTGTCAATGGCAATAATCGGATTTTTTGATTTGATCAGTAAAGTTAAATCGTTTTGTTCAGTTTTAGCTGCCATGAATTGTTACAAAGATCCTAAATTTATATTTGTTATTTAAAGGTATAAAAGGCAAAATTAACCTTATAGTTATACAATAGCCAGTGTATCTTTTTGCAAGCTTATGCGTCAATTCAGCTTTTTTGATCGTCTCTGCAATGTTGCGGATTCAGCACTTAAAACCAATTTTGGTGTTTATGACGCTGAAACTCGTCCGAACCCAGCGCAAACCATTGAAGACTCCGAACTTACTCAAACACAACAACAGCATGCTGCTAGCTTGATGCGTATTAATCATACCGGCGAAGTTTGTGCTCAAGCGCTATACAAAGGCCAAGCTTTAACGGCTAAATTACCAGGTATTCGCCAAGAAATGGAGCAAGCTGCGCAAGAAGAAGTTGACCATTTGGCTTGGTGTAGCCAGCGCATTAAGGAACTTAATGGACGCGAAAGCTTACTCAATCCAATATGGTATGCCACATCTTTTGCCATTGGTGCTGTGGCTGGAATCGCTGGTGATAAATGGAGCCTAGGCTTTGTTGCGGAAACCGAACATCAAGTAGGCAAACATTTAGAAAGCCATTTAGACACTTTACCTGAGCATGACAATAAGAGTCGCGTTATTTTAGAACAGATGCAACAAGAAGAGTTACAACACGCTGAAAATGCTAAACACCATGGTGCGGCTGAACTACCAATGCCCATCAAAGCGGTTATGAGGCTTATGTCAAAAGTCATGACCAAGAGCGCTTATTATATTTAACTCTTTCTAATCTCATTATTAATTTCAAACACTCCTTTAATAAATTTCTTGGTTTGTAATAATCCGTGATTTACACGTCTAAAAAGGGTAAAATTTGCGCACTTTTCACGCAATATTGAAGTACTGCTATCTATAGTAGCGACCACACAAATATAGGTATATCCATTAATGACAATCAATACTGTTTTTACTTCTGAATCAGTTTCAGAAGGCCATCCAGATAAAGTAGCCGATCAGATTTCTGATGCGGTGTTGGATGCAATTATTGCACAAGATCCAAATGCCCGTGTTGCAGTAGAAACTATGGTTAAAACCGGCATGGTAGTCGTGGCTGGTGAAGTCACCACTTCTGCTTGGGTTGATATTGAAGATATCGCTCGTCAAACGATTAAACAAATCGGCTATAACGGCTCTGATATGGGCTTCGATTGGGAGTCGTGCGCAGTATTAAATGCCATCGGCAAACAGTCACCCGATATCGCTCAAGGTGTTGACCGTGCAAGTGCCGAAGAGCAAGGTGCTGGAGATCAAGGCTTAATGTTCGGCTATGCATCTAATGAAACTGATGTTTTGATGCCGGCTCCAATAACTTTCTCGCATCGGCTAGTACAGCGTCAAGCTGAAGTTAGAAAAGCTGGAACTTTAGATTGGTTGCGCCCTGATGCTAAAAGTCAATTATCTTTCCGCTATGAAAATGATAAGCCTGTGGCAATCGATGCAGTCGTCCTATCTACTCAACATCGAGATGGAGTTAAGCATAGTGATTTGCAAGAAGCTGTTATGGAAGAAATCATTAAGCCAGTATTACCAGAGCAGTGGCTTGCCAAAGATACTAAATATTTTATCAATCCAACCGGTAACTTTGTTATTGGCGGCCCAATGGGTGATTGCGGTTTAACTGGTCGTAAAATTATTGTTGATACCTATGGCGGTATGGCACGTCATGGTGGCGGAGCCTTCTCAGGAAAAGATCCCTCAAAAGTTGATCGCTCTGCTGCTTATGCCGGTCGTTATGTAGCAAAGAATATTGTAGCTGCTGGTCTTGCTGATCGCTGTGAGATTCAAGTTTCGTATGCGATTGGTGTTGCCGAGCCAACCTCTATCAGTATTAATACTTTTGGGACTAGCAAAATTTCTGAAGAACGCCTAATTGACTTAGTTCGTGAACACTTTGACTTACGCCCTGTTGGCATTTTAAAAATGCTAGATTTATTAAAACCTATTTATTTACCTACAGCTGCCTATGGCCACTTTGGTCGAACTGAAGAAACTTTCAGTTGGGAAAAAACAGATAAAGCAGAAGCTTTAAAAGTTTCAGCTGGAATTTAATTTATTCTAAAATTATTAAGAGATTATTTATGTCTGATTACATTGTGAAAGATATTAATTTGGCTCCATGGGGTCATAAAGAAATTGATATTGCTAAATCTGAAATGCCTGGCTTGATGGCTATTCGCAAAGAGTATGGCGAAGAAAAACCATTAAAGGGCGCACGCATTGCTGGCTCATTACACATGACTATTCAAACAGCCATGTTGATTGAAACCTTAATCGAACTTGGTGCTGAGGTACGTTGGGTTTCTTGTAATATTTTCTCAACTCAAGATCATGCCGCAGCTGCAATTGCTGAGCAAGGCATTCCTGTTTTTGCTTATAAAGGCGAAACTTTAGATGAGTATTGGGACTATACCCATCGGCTAATGACTTGGCATGATGGTGGGACTCCAAATATGATTTTAGACGATGGTGGCGACGCCACTATGTTATTAATCATTGGTACTCGTGCTGAAAGTGATATTACTGTGCTTGATAATCCAGGCAGCGAAGAAGAAATAGCTCTATTCAATTCAATCAAAGCTAAACTCGCTGAAGATTCAAATTTTTATTCGCGTACATTAGTCAACATTCAAGGCGTTACTGAAGAGACGACTACTGGTGTTGCTCGCTTATATCAATTGCGCGATAAAGGCGAATTACCCTTCCCTGCGATCAACGTTAATGACTCTGTAACTAAGTCTAAGTTTGATAACCTGTATGGTTGTCGTGAGTCTTTGGTCGATAGTATTAAACGTGCTACTGACGTTATGATCGCGGGTAAAGTTGCTATCGTTTGCGGATTTGGCGATGTAGGTAAAGGTTCGGCGCAATCTTTACGCGGCTTAGGTGCTAATGTTTGGGTAACAGAAGTTGATCCAATTTGCGCATTACAAGCTTCGATGGAAGGCTACAGAGTTGTTAATATCGAAGATGCTAATATTATTGAACAAGCTGATATTTTTGTAACGGCTACTGGCAACAAAGATGTGATTCGCTATGAGCATATGGAACGAATGAAGAACGAGGCGATCGTTTGTAATATCGGCCACTTTGACAACGAAATCGATGTAGCCAGTTTGGATAAATGCGAGTGGGATAACATTAAGGATCAAGTTGATCACGTTGTATTCCCTGATGGAAAGCGCATTATAATGTTAGCACAAGGCCGCTTGGTTAATTTAGGTTGTGCTACTGGTCACCCAAGTTTTGTTATGTCTAATTCATTTACCAACCAAGTGTTGGCCCAAATCGAATTATGGCAACATGGTGAGAAATATGACAAAGATGTTTATGTATTACCAAAACATCTGGATGAAAAAGTTGCTCGCTTACACCTAGAAAGAGTTGGCGCGCGCTTAACTACACTTTCTAACGAACAAGCCGACTATATTAACGTCAATGTCGAAGGCCCATATAAGCTTGATCATTATCGCTACTAAGCTTTTTCATAGCTTTTAAAGCCAGCATTTTGCTGGCTTTTTTTATGCTATAATTTTTTCACTTATCCTTTTATTTCCGTTTACATGCGTCTCAACCGTATTTATCAAAATCAACCTCTGCTAATTAATTCTATTGTCGCACTCGATAAATCTGCTAGCATCCACCTCTCAAAAGTCTTAAGAATTGCCATCGATTCCAGGATCGAACTCTTTAATGGTAATGGTCATAGGTACCAAGCTGAAATCGTTTCTATAGAACGTAACCAAGTTTCGGCCAGAGTTTTAAGCGAGCATTCCGTTAACAATGAGTCCCCTCTGAATATTCACCTTTTCCAAGCTGTATCTCGAGGTGACAAGATGGATCTAACCGTTCAAAAGTCTGTGGAATTAGGTGTCAAAGAATTCACACCAATCATCAGTGAGCGCTGCGGTGTTAAGCTGGACCAAAAGCGCTGGCAAAAGAAATTAGAGCATTGGCAAAAGGTAATTATCAGCGCTTGCGAGCAGTCTGGTCGAGATGTTGTTCCAGTGATCAATCCGGTCCTCAATTGGGATGAGGCAATTAAAAAGATCAATAACTGCTTCTTTCTGGATCCTCATACCAATATAACTTTGGCCGATATTAAAAAACCAAATTTACAACAAAAAATACAATTATGGATTGGACCTGAAGGAGGTTTCAGTGATTCAGAAGTTGCTGAAATAGAGTCAAGCGGGACAACTCCAGTTTCTTTAGGTCCTCGCATTCTCAGAACAGAAACGGCTGCTTTAGCAACCGTTTCTGCGCTTAATACTCTATGGGGAGATTTTATACAAACTAATACTAAAAAGAGTTAATAAATTTATCGAATCTCTTTTGCCATAATTTCCATTGCATCCATATCCGGTATCATAGCTTTTTTACTCGCCACTGATACCCATGCTGCAACGCCCCGCTCGCTTGGATTAGCATCAAGCATCTCGCTGTTATTATCGTCTACAGGAATAATTCTAGGAATACCTCTTACCGTAAAGGCTAGATAAGGAATTTCTTGATTTGCATTCAAAGTATAAATAACCGCAATTCTGGCACGTCTAACATCGCCTAAATCTTGAATTCCTTGTAGACGCTCAAGTGAAATTACCGGGACATTCATATTGCGCCAAGCAAGATTACCAATATGCCAATCAGAACCTTTTTCCGCACTTTCAAACATACTCACATTCATGAATGGAACAATCTCTGCAACTGATTCGCTGGGCATTAACAAGTTGTCTTGCTGCATCGGAATCAGAAAGCTAAATACTTCTTGTGGTGATTTTTTATTCGAAGCCATATCTTTAATCTATCTCTCTATAGTTCCAACATTTTTTCGATAGTAGCCAATAAGTTCTCTTCATTATATGGCTTACCTAAATAATCATTTACGCCAATTTCTTCAGCACGTTGACGGTGTTTCTCACCAGTACGTGACGTAATCATAATGATCGGAATTTGCTTTAGTCGTGAGTCGTGACGTATTAAGCTCGCTAATTCGAAACCATCCATCCGTGGCATTTCAATATCCAATAACATCACATCAGGGACAATGTCATTTAATTGAGTTACTGCATCCACACCATCCTTTGCAGTCACCACTTTATACTGATTTCTTTGCAATAAGCGAGAGGTAACTTTACGTACCGTAATCGAGTCATCCACAACCATAACCGTAGGAACTTTTTCTTCTTCCACAATTTCTTGGGTAAACTCTGAATGGTGTGCAAAATCCCACTCGTGGAAACGATCAACCAATGTTTGCATATCCAGAATCAGTACAACGCTACCATCACCTAAAATGGATGCACCAGAAATACCCGGTACAGTACTTAACTGGCGACCGACTGATTTCACCACTACCTCACGCGAACCTAGTAGCTCATCAACGTGTACGGCTATAGGTTGATCTTCACCCTCAATAATAAGCACCGGAATCATTTCTTCGGTAGGTGCTAACATTTGTGAGTTTCGATCTAATATTTGCCCCAAATAACGCAGCTCATACTCTTCACCGAGATGATTAAATTTTGCTGTCTTATTTTGGTAAATCTTAATAATTTCTTTAGCACTTACTCTAGCTACGGTTGTAATATTCGAAAGTGGAATTGCATAGTTTTCACCTTTTACTTTAACCATCAAGGATTGGTTAGATGATAAAGTAAATGGTAAGCGAACGGTCATGGTAGTGCCTTCGCCTTCTGTTGAGTTAATGGCTAAAGAACCACCTAACTGCAAGATCTCACTATGGACTACATCCATACCAACACCACGACCAGAAATCTGGGTCACTTCTTCAGCGGTAGAGAAGCCGGCTTGTAGAATAAGGCGATACAACTCACGATCTGTTGGCTGATAAGACTCATCAATCATGCCTTGTGCTACAGCGCGCTTTTTAACTTTAGTTTTGTTAATACCAGCGCCATCATCCACAATTTGAATAAAAACTTCATTACCGCGACGCTTCAATGATAGGTTTACAACACCTGTTGGTGATTTACCGGCTTTAACACGATCTTCTTTTGATTCAATACCATGGTCAATCGCATTTCGCAGCATGTGATCAAGTGGAGCAACCATGCGCTCAATAACAGTTCTATCCATCTCACCTTCAGAACTTAAATTAAGTTTTACATCCTTATTAAGTTCTTTAGCAATTTGCTTAACCATGCGGTTCAAGCGGCTCTCAATACTATCAAAAGGAACCATTCGCGTACGCATTAAACGATCTTGTAACTCAGTATTAATTCTAGATTGCTGCAGTAAAGCTGCTTCTGTATCACCGATTTTTGCTTGTAACGCCTCTTGTAGTGACACCATATCACTAGCCGCTTCAAGCAATGAACGCGTTAATTCTTGTTGACGAGTATACCTATCCATTTCTAGCGGATCGAATTCGTCAAAGTCCACTCCAGAAATTTCTCGACGATAAAGTACCTGTGCTTCTGTTTCGATCTCTAGGTTACGTAATTGTTCTTTTAAGCGGTCAACTGTTGAGCCTACTTCACTTAAGTTAAAGTTCAAATCACCAATTTGTTGCTCTAATCGCGCTCGTAGAATCGAAGCCTCGCCTGCTAAGTTAACTAAGTTATCTAAAACATCTGAACGGACACGAATAACGTCACGAGTTTCAGCTTCTTTAGTCGCCTGATCTTTAAGTTTCTGACGTTCAATTAATGAAACAATTTTTACATCAACTTGCTCGTCGGTTACCACTTCCTGACGTCTTGCCAATTGCTCAAGCTGATCTTTAATGGTTTCAATATCAGTATCGAGTTGAATTAATAATTGGTTCGCTTCTTTTGGTAACACACCATTACGAACTTCAACGATCATTTCACTCAGTTGGTTATGCGCTTTATTTAATAAATCTTTCCAGCGAGACTGACCCACTCTTGAATCACGACTTAATAGCTTAGTCGCTAACTCTGTTTTTTCTGCTAAGTTAGCAATTGGAGATAAGGTTGATAATCGTGCGCCACCTTTAATGGTGTGCATGCTCTTAACTGCTGAATTAAGAACATCATTTTGACGCATATCTTTTGCCCAATGCGCCACAGATTCATCATAATTAGCCAATAATTCATTAGCTTCAGTTAAGAAAATCTCAGCAAGCTCTTGATCCCATAAGGACTCTTCAGTAACTTCTTCAAGAATCTCTTCTTCTGGCTCTTCTAATTGAGCTTGTTTTAACTCAGCAATGTGAGCATTAATTTGATTGATGAAAGCTTCATCAAGTTTAATTTTCTGACCTGCTTTACGCGCATTAAACATCGCCAACAATTGATCTTCAGATTGTTGAGCAATTGATACAGTCTCAGCTTTAGCCGTGAATAATTTATCGGCAAGACCTGTATACAAATCTTCTAAGCCGTGTGCCAAGTCACCAATCTCTGAGAAATTGGCCATTCTGGCGCTACCTTTTAAGGTGTGCAGATTTCTTTGTAGTTCAAGAATAACATTCAGATCCGTTGGGCTTCTCTCCCAGGATTCTAATAAGTCTGCATCACTCGCGAATAATTCTTCACCTTCTTCAATAAAGATCTCTAGGATTTCACTATCGACTTCATCTAGTTCATCTTCAGAAACTTCTTCAGCAACTTCTTCAGCAACTTCTTCAGCAACTTCTTCAGCAACTTCTTCAGCAACTTCTTCAGCAACTTCTTCAGCAACTTCTTCAGCAACTTCTTCAGCAACTTCTTCAGCAACTTCTTCAGCTACTTCTTCAGCTACTTCTTCAGCTACTTCTTCAGCTACTTCTTCAGCTACTTCTTCAGCTACTTCTTCAGCTACTTCTTCAGCTACTTCTTCAGCTACTTCTTCAGCTACTTCTTCTGCTACTTCTTCAGCTACTTCTTCAGTACTTTCTTCAGCTACTTCTTCAATCGCATCATCAAGTGTAAATTCAATTAAATTTTCAGAAGTTTCTTCAATAGCATCTTCTGAAACAGTAAGATTTTCTTCCGAAACCAACTCTTCAGTACCACCCTTAAAGATATCATCAAGTGAAATATCGATTTCTTCGAATTCCATACTTCCATCAGCATCTTTAGTATCTTGCTGTGAAGGGTCAGTTACGCTTTCCTCTGACATAACAACTGGCAGTTCTTCAGGTGCCCAATCTTTTAATTCAGAAACTAAAACATCCGCAGCAGGTATTGATAAGTTTGCTGCTAAACAATCAAATTGATTTTCCAGCTGATTACTGGTTTTACGTAACAGTTCATCTATCGAAGGATCAACAACTGTACTTGTTAAATTTTTCTGTAAAGCTTCGCCTATAGCCTGCGTGACATCGTAAACCTCTGGTACATCTGCAGACATCAATAAAGCGTCTAGTCTATCGGTTGAAGCCATTAGATAGGAAACTTGCTCTCGTCGAGAATCTTCAGAAGCGTCAGATAAACGAATGGCTTTTAAATCATTCAATACATCAGCTGCCACATTAAATAAATCCTTAAGTAACTGAGGATCTCTACCCATCTCGTCTTCAGCAGTAAGGTCTTCATCAAAGCGAACTTGTAACTGCGAAACTTGATCTAAGATTGCTGCTTCATGAGCATGAATAACTGAATCATCGCTTGGCTGCTCAATAATATGCCTCAATAAATCTTTAACATGAGCAACTAAACCCATATCATCTTTTTCAGCCATTAGCTCACGAGACTTCAACTCTTGGAAGTAACTTTCCACTGGAACTATGACATTTTTTAACGATTCAATATTAGAGATATGCGCAACCCCTTTTAAGGTATGCAATGAACGCAATAACGTATCACTAATATGACTTTGTGTGATTCCTTGAACACGCTGGTTGGCAAACATTTCAAGGTTGGTAATATGACCTTCTGCTTCTTGCTTAAAGACTTCAAGCAATTCTTCTTCTGGGCTTACTGCATCATCTTCGGCTTCAACAGTTAAATCGGTAATAATTTCGCCTTTACTAATGCGATTCGCTTGCTCAATCAATTTCTCTGGTAATTCGCACTTTTGTCCTTTAGCGAATTTTTCAACCATCGATGGCAACACATTAATTGAGTCTTCGATGGTTAATACCATTGCAGGACTGTACTCAACGCTGTTATCGATCAGTCGATTCAGCATATTTTCAATTGACCAGCCAAGCTCGCCTATTTCATGAGCTTCAACCATACGACCTGAGCCCTTCAGAGTATGGAAATTACGACGAATAGTTGACAGCACTTCGGTTTGGAACTGATCTGCTTTCCAAACAGGAACCAACTCATTTAGTTCCGCTAGAACTTCTTCAGCCTCTTCAATGAATATTTCTCTAACTTCATCATCTATTAAACTATCATCATCATCTTCGGCCACTAACTCTATTTCAGGCAGCTCAACTGCCTCTTCAAGTACCGGCGCGACTTCTTCAACATCATTGTAGTGACTCTCTAATTTATCAACACTATCAATAGCTCTTTTCAATACTACCGGCAGGCCATGAAGTCCCGACGATAAAAGGCCTTCCAAATAATAATCGACACTACTAATGGCATCAGCAAGACTAACAATTTCTTGCTCACTTAAAACAACTTTCTTTTCCATTAAGAAACGACTAACAAATGTCTTTGTTTTAGATATCACATCTTTGAGCGTATCCAGTTTAGAAAACTCTAGAGCCCCTTCAACTTCACTTAATAAATTGGGGACAACTTCTAGGCGCTCTACTTGATGATCCTCTTCTAAGTAATCCGCAATATAGTCTTTAACTTTTTGTAAATTTGTTCTGGACTCTTGAATTAGCTGATAGCGCGCATTTACTACTTGCAAACTGTCTTCTTCAGATGACTCATCTTCCGATTGAGTTAACTGCTCACTACTCATCGACATGCGAGTTTTAATGTTATCATCTAACTTCAAAATCGACTCAACAACAGAAATAAGCGCATGACTTCTTTCTTCTGATTCAAGCGCAATTAACTCTTTAATAGCACTTACTTGGTCATTGACTAAATTTCTTGATTGACCAAGGTTTAGCATCGCCATGGTATCTGAAATTTTTTGCAAATTTGGAATTAAAGCTTCAAGAGGCTCATCTTCAACCGACTGAGTTCTGATATATAAATCTAGTGATTCCTTAACATCGTCCAAATCTTCTTGGATAATCCCTAACGCGGCTTTAATACTATCAGTATCAGGGCCACTGAGCTTTGCTGATTCTTCTTCATAATCACCAAGCGACTCCATTAAATGAACTAAATCATATCGTCTTTGTACTTCTTTTACCGAATCATGTTCGCTTTTAAATTGGCCTATGCAGAAAAGTAAATTGGTTAATAAAACATCGGCTTCTGCCTTATGTTGATTTTGTTCCGTTAGATCTCTGATTCTACGATCTATTTTTCCTGCAAGACCTTGTGCCGTAACATCTGCCGGCTCACGCTGTGCTGCAATCTCGCTCAAGAATACATGAGCGACCCACCATAAATTACTATAAAAAACACGTTCACCTAACTGCCATAACTTCTTGACTGCGGCGCTCATATTATTCAAGTCATCGATAGAGTGAACATCTTTTATAAAGCCGATTAAACCTTGCTGATATTCGTTTCGAATAGTTTTAACTTCGCGATTAATATCACCTGAAAGGTTAAGAGATTCAGAGGCTTGCAGTGGCTTAATTGAATCTAAATCTACGCTAATTAAGTTGCCAACAGCCATTAAATCTTGGCCACGACAGCTTCGCATTTCATTGATTTGAGGCATCAAGATAATCGGTAGATCCGCTTTATCTTCTGCGTAACGGTTTAAGTAACTTTTAAATTTCAAAATCGAAGACAAAAACACTTCGTAAGCGGCACCTTTATCCTTGACTTTATTTTCGCCAATATCTTCGGATAAAGCTTCCATTTCTTCGGCTAATATCGCTGCACCATTAAACTCTAGCATTCTTAAGGTGCCAGCAATTTGATGCATACAATTAGTACAGAAATGTATTTGCGTCTGATCACTTTCATCTTCCGCAAAAGCATTAATTGCAGCTTGCGCTTGTGCAAGCGTACTTTCTATTTCATCTCTGACCCAATTTAAAGCTACTTTGGTTTGACTATCTTTCATCTTCACACCGTTATCGCCATTCAATATTTATTGCTTATCGTTATTATTTCTTCCTTCAACAAATATCAAATGCAGTTGTAGAGTCACGAGAACACTATCGTTCTCGTGGTTACATTAGACTTTTATTTTAATCTTTTTTGTCTGTCCCTAAATCTTCTAGAAGCTCATCAAGCTCTTCGATAATGGAATCATCATCGTTAGAAGATGCATCAAATTCTTCAACCGCATCATCTAATTCACTATCAATATCAAGCTCAGAAAAATCATCATTTAATTCTTCAAGTTGCTCTTCGGCTTCAGTTAACTGCTCTTCTGCTTCTTGGATATCAAAGTCACCTTCAGATAAATCTTCAACAGACTCATCATCAAAACCAGTGGTATCTTCAAAACTTTCAGAAACCGGTGCACTACTGCTGAAATAATCTTCATTACTAGAATCCAATTTAAAGCCTGATACTGAACGACTTAGTTCCTCAGAAAGCTCAGCTAACTCACCAATCGAACGGGCAGTTTCTGTAGTACCCTCTGAAGTTTGTGAAGTAATTTCCTGAATAATGGTCATCGTATTGGAAACATGACCAGCAGATGCTGCCTGTTGTCGTGCGGCGTTTGAAATCGATTGAATCAAATCAGCTAAGTTAGTTGATACGTTTTCAATTTCTTCCAGCGAGACACCCGCGTCTTGTGCTAATCGAGCACCGCGGACAACCTCAGAAGTGGTATCTTCCATCGAGATAACCGCCTCGTTAGTATCGTTCTGAATCGTTTTTACTAGCGCTTCAATCTGCTTCGTTGCATTACCTGAACGCTCCGCCAGTCGTTGTACCTCATCCGCAACAACCGCGAAACCACGACCAGCTTCACCCGCTGCCGATGCCTGAATTGCCGCGTTAAGTGCCAGAATGTTCGTTTGGTCAGCAATATCGTTAATCAATGATACGATGTTACCAATTTCTTGTGACGACTCACCCAGACGTTTAATACGTTTAGAAGTTTCTTGGATCTGCTCACGAATCGTGTCCATCCCTTTAATCGTGTTACGTACAACGGCCCCGCCTTTCTTCGCGATCTCAACCGACTTTTCCGCAACCTGAGATGATTCTGATGCGTTGGTAGATACTTGCTCAATCGATACTGCCATTTCATTAATCGCCGCCGTAGCTCCGGTAATTTCCTGTGCTTGTTGACGCGATGCCTCAGCTAATGCCATCGATGTTTGCTGTGTATTTCCGGTTGATTTTGTTACCTGATCCACCGCCGTGTTAATAGTTCCTACCACGCCTCTCAATTGGTCAATGGTTAAGTTAAAGGAGTCAGCAATTGCACCCGTGAAATCCTCGGTTACGGTTGCTTTTACCGTTAAATCACCATCTGCTAATGAATCAATCTCATCCAGTAATCGAATAATAGCTTCCTGGTTTTGAGCGTTCTCTTCTTTTTCTTTCTCTGCTGCAACTTCTGATTCTGCTAAGCGAGATTTCTCCGCTTTACGTTGGCTTAAGTACAATAAGACAAGTAACAATAATATCAAGACGAATAAAACACCAGAAATGGTTGTACTACCAAACTCAGTGACACTAGTAGTAGCCGAGTTAAAGGCTGTCTCAAGCTCCTCCGTTGAACCCAGTAAGCTTTCTGAGTTAGCGAAAATTGCATCTGACGCTTCTTGTACCTGAAATAATTTTGGAGTACTGAAAACGATGTAATCAACTTTATCTGCCACATCTTGGAAAACATCTACAATTGCTTCTAATGATGAGCGGGCACTAGAGTTTGCAACACGGCGGATTTCTAATATTTCGTCACCGCTAAGCTGACCTTCAAGGTAAGCTCCGAAAGTATCAACGTCTTGACCGAAATCTTCTGAAGCTAACCTTGCTTCTTCACCACCACGTAATACTTTTTGCAGACCCGAAGAGATTCTCTCAGCTAACCACTTCTGACGGGTCGCTTGGTGAATCTCGTCACCGTTTGAACGAGTATCTAGTAGCGTATCGATAACATTGTCATATTCGCGCTGCATATTTGGAATCAATCCATCCAAATCATTTGCATTGGCGAACATTTGATTAACGACATTCCTATTTTCTAGGATTCTATCGGAACTACCTTTAATCTCTGCCCATTGTGTACTTAATGATGCAAGTTGATTGGTTTGTATATTCAGCGGTGCAGCCGGCAAGCCTGCGATGTCATCTCCATCGACCAATTTACGCAAATTAGCGTTGAATTTATTAGAGGCTTCTTCAAGCTCGGTAAATGCCGCCTGAGTACCTTTAGCGGCCTCCGTGGCGTTTGTAGCAATCTGCTGAGACAATACCTTCATTTCTGAAGCTAGTGCAATTCTGCTGGTAACATTGCCAGATTGAATAAAGCCATAAAACGCATTAACAGCGAATCCAATCAATACCAATACTAATAAGAAAATAATAAAATTAGAGCCTGTGCGGCCTTTTTTTACAGTGGTCTCACTCATGAGTTGCTCCCGAGACGTTAATCAAATAACACATTCTTTTTATCTATCTAAACTACAGCAATTTGGTGAATAGCAGCACTTTCCGCTAACTCTTTCATACCAAATATTCGCCATAACCCCTGTTCGCGCTCAAATGCTCCTACCACATAAGGCGCTACTGCCGCATCAGCAGTTAATCCTTTCTCTTTTAAATCTTTCTGATCGAAATGTTGCATACCAGTGACCTCATCAACGATAAGTCCTAAGTATGAACCTTGTTGATCAAGCACTAATACTCGTTGCTTTAAAACGTTTCTCGAGCTGGAACGCCCTAAGAATTCTTGCAAATCGATTAAAGTTAATAGGACACCACGTAAATTGGCGACTCCCTTTAACCAAGTTTTTACACCAGGAACCTTGGTAGTTTCAGGTACTGGAATTATTTCAGCAATTTCATCTAATGGTGCTAAATAATCCACACCATTTAATGCAAAACTTACACCGCTCCAAAATGCAGTACCTCGAACATCGTGCTCTGGTAATGAATCTTTATGCTTTCTACTACGCTCAACAATGGAAGATAACAGTTCAACCAATTCCTTCGATTTTTCACTGTATTTCTCAGCCATAATTCTTAACCGCCTAGTACGTTATTCAAAGATTCGATTAAAGATTTTTCATCTACCGGCTTGGTGATGTAATCATTAGCTCCTTGTCTCATTCCCCACACTCGATCGGTAGCTTGCGATTTAGTGGAAACAATAATGACCGGGATAGAAGAGGTAACACCATCTTTTTTCAACTGTCTGGTGGCTTGGAAACCATTTAAACCAGGCATAACCACATCCATTAAAATAACATCTGGATTATTAGCCTTAGCTGAAACAATACCTGATTCACCATCTGGTGCGGTGATCACTTGATGTCCATTCTTTTCTAAAATCCCTGTGAGGATATGAGCTTCTGTGGGAGAATCATCCACAATAAGTACTCGCGCCATATCAATTTACCTCTTTATTTAATACTGATATTTAAGTTGACTCTAACGAATCAACCCTATTTAAATTAATTTTCTAGTTGACCAGTGATCGCATTCAACAACTCATCGCGGCTGAATGGCTTAGTCAAATAATTATCCGAGCCTACGACTCGCCCTTTTGCCTTATCGAAAACACCGTCTTTACTAGACAACATAATTATAGGTGTTGAACCAAACTCTTTATTACTTTTAACCAGAGCACAAGTTTGGTAGCCATCCAAACGGGGCATCATGATATCAATAAAGATAATGTCAGGCTTATAATCGGCTATCTTGGATAATGCATCATAGCCATCGACTCCAGTGACTACCTCACATCCTTGTTTTTTCAATAAGGTTTCAGCAGTTCGACGAATAGTTTTACTATCATCTACCACCATAACCTTCAATCCTGCAAATAAATCGCTCATGGCTGGAACACCCAAATAAAATAACTAGATTAAATAATAAGTTAGAATAAAAACCTAAATAGTTTTCTAACTTTTACTTTCTAACATACTTTTTTATAATTAGCAAAAGTCCTATTCCAACATAGCCTAAAGCCCTACGCTGTTACATGCAACTACTTTTTCCATATTAAATGTCGGCATTTTTTACAATTATTATTCTAGTCGTCAATAGATCTTATTTCAGGTTTAATGATAACCTAAGTCATTGATTCCTTGGAACCCAATTTAATGAGCCTTTCACTTCTAATGATCATGGACCCGATTGAGTCCATTAATATAAAAAAAGACACTAGCTTTGGCTTTTTAATGGAAGCGCAAAAGCGCGGTTGGGATTTATACTACTGCCTACCCGAAGATTTAAGCCTTGCAGAAAATCAAGTAATTGCCCATTGCGAAGCATTAGAAGTTTTTAATGAAGTTGGCGCTCACTTTCAGTTGAAAGCCAAGCAATACAAGCCAGCTTCAGATTTTTCTACAATTTTCATGCGCAAAGATCCTCCTTTCGATATGAATTATATTTACAGCACTTACCTGTTAGAGCTTGCTCAAGAGTCAGGCACTTTAGTGGTGAATAACCCGCGCAGCCTTAGAGACTGTAATGAAAAATTATTTACTGCCTGGTTTCCCCAATTTAGTCCAAAAACCTTAGTCAGCGCTAACAAATCACAAATTAAAAATTTTGTAAAAAACCAAAAGGATGTCATTTTAAAACCGCTAGACGGTATGGGCGGAGCATCAATATTCCGTGTGACAGCAACAGATCCTAATATTTCGGTAATTATCGAAACTCTTACTCAACATGGCAGCCAGTTAGCCATGGCGCAAACGTTTATTCCCGAAATTAAACAGGGTGATAAACGCATCTTAATCGTCAATGGTGAGGTGATTCCATACACGCTTGCCAGAATTCCATCCAGCGGTGAAACACGAGGTAATCTTGCGGCAGGTGGTACCGGCGTTCCCATGCCAATTACAAAATCAGAAAAAAATATTGCCGAACATATTGCTCCAGAGTTAATAAAGCGCGGGCTTTATTTTGTTGGGCTGGACATGATTGGTAATTATGTTACTGAAATCAACGTTACTAGCCCCACGTGTATGCGAGAATTAGAGAATGAATATGGTATTAATATTGCAGCGCAACTATTTGATGCTCTTGAGAGTAAGCTTTCTTAAGAAAATCTATTATTAACAATAAACGTTCAATCTATGAGTAAAAGCAAAGATCTAATCAAGTTAAAAAGTTCTCCTGTCACCGAAAGTGACCGGCTTCGATTTGCTTTGTTTTTCGCAGTAGCTTTACACTTAATCGTTATTTTTGGGATCCGTTTTGTTTTACCTGCTGCAGAGTCTAGCCCTATACCACTTTCTCTAGAAGTCACTCTTGCCCATCGTTCAAATCTTGAAGCGCCGACAGAAGCCGACTTCATTGGGCAAAATAATCAAATTGGTGCAGGCAATAACGAACAGGCAGAACGTCCTACCACTGAATTAGAACACTTCAAATCTACTGAAGGACTTACTACCACACCATCCCTTGAGATGGTGCCAGAGCAAGCTAGCATAGAAGCGAACAAAAAAATTATTGCTTCTAACACCAGTAGCAAATTTAAAACTTTTCAACGACCTGAAAAAGAACTTAAAGAAATTGAACAGGAAAAAGAACAGTTGACCGAACTAACGCCAGATCCACAATTATTAAAACAACTTAACCTCGAGCAATCTTTAAATGATAATACCTCTACTCGTGGCGAGAATGCGCAAGGCATTGCCGCTGCGGTAAAAGCATCGCCCGACGAAGCACCTTATTTGGAAGCCTGGCGCAATAAAGTGTTAGCAGTGGGTAATCGTCATTATGCGCCAATTTCTAGCCAGCTAGGCTTTGGTTCTCCTACAATAAAAGTAGTGATTAATAAAAATGGTCAGCTTCAATCTGTACAGCTACAAAAATCATCAGGTAATCCCTTGATTGACGAAACTGCAAAAGAATTAATTCGCTTAGCTGCTCCATACGATCCTTTACCGCCATCGGTTTTAAAGAAAGGGAACCGATTAGAGTTTGTCCGAAGAATGGACTTTGATCCAGGCGCTGGAGTCAGCAGTCATTCCAGCAGGTAAGCTCAACATAAAGGCTCGGAATATAAGCATCATCATCACTCTTTTTTTCTATCTAATACTGTTATAATTAAGCTATGCAACAAATAAACTCGTTGGCTAATCATTTGCTGATTGCCATGCCAAATCTTGAAGATCCTTTTTTTAGTCGTAGCGTCACTTACATTTGTGAGCATAGCTCTGATGGTGCCTTGGGCATTGTGATTAATACTCAATTAAAAGCTGATTACCAAGAGTTATTCCAACACCTAAATTTTGCAACGCTGGACACCAAAGCTTTAAAAACGAAACTACTCGCTGGCGGCCCAGTGTCTCCCGAAAGAGGCTTTATTCTGCATAGCCCTATTGGCAGCTGGAATTCCAGCTTAACCGTCACTGACAATATCGCCCTGTCTACCTCGGAAGATATCTTGACTGCAATAGCTTTAAATCAAGGTCCTGAAAAAGTTAAAATCGCCCTAGGTTATGCCGGTTGGGAAAAAGGTCAGCTTGAAAAAGAGTTAGAAGAAAACTCCTGGCTTTTTGTTGAAGCAACTGAATCTTTATTATTCGATACACCATTTGACCAAATCTGGGATAAAGCTACTCAACTGCTTGGAATTGATTGGACTCAGCTTAGCACTCAAAAAGGCCATGCTTGATGAGCGATATAAAGAAATATAATCGCTTTCTAGCTTTTGATTATGGTGAAAAACGCACTGGTGTTGCCACTGGCAATTTAACCATGCAAACCACGCAAGCTTTGACTGTGTTGAGTTGTCATAATGATCAACCCAACTGGCTGGATATCGAAAGTATAATCAATGAGTGGCAAGTGGAAGCCTTTGTGGTGGGACTACCTTTAAATATGGATGGTAGCGAACAAGAAATTACAATCAAGGCTAAAAAGTTTGGC
Organism: Kangiella sp. HZ709; assembly: GCF_009674675.1. Taxonomy (GTDB): domain Bacteria; phylum Pseudomonadota; class Gammaproteobacteria; order Enterobacterales; family Kangiellaceae; genus Kangiella. The sequence goes on along the minus strand of NZ_WKJC01000001.1, from coordinate 1,731,489 downwards.
AACCGGTTACATGGTCGCTTTGGTTTGCCACTATTTTTCCACGATGAGCGTTTAAGCTCAGTTGAAGTAAAAGAGTACTTATTCGAACTGGGCGGTTATAAAAAGGTGTGTCAAGACATAGATGCCTATGCCGCTGAGCTTATTTTGAAAAGTTTTTTTGCCGAAAACCTGTATTAATTCCTTTGTAAGTCATTTTTGATATGGTTCTTAGCCCGCAGTTAGGATAATCTGTTGAGTAAGGAATTAAAGGAATAATCAAATTTGCTTGCAAAATTTGCTAAAGACAAAAAACTATTATGGGGATTTATCACTCTCCTATGGATGAGTTTTACCTTTTTTGCGGTCATTAATTATTACCTCCATAAAAACTTATTGATAGATACAGCTATCAGTAGCTTGGAAAATCAAACCCAAGTCACAGGTTATACCTTTGACGAATGGATGAGCGCCAGAAAGTCTGTGGTCATTAGTTTAGCCAACGAACTTAGTGAAAATACTCTTTCTGATCATACAAAAATTCCACAATCTTATTTTAACAGGATCGCCAGAACAGAATTACTAGATTTTCTCAGCTATACTTTAGAAAGTAATTATTACCGCTCTAATCCTTGGGTAATTCCTCCCGGATACTCTCCCAATACTCGGCCCTGGTATACAGAAACAAAAGAAGCACTAAAACCCATAACCACCAATCCTTACATCAGTGTTGAGGATAATAAAACCGCATTTATCGCATTTACAGTACCCATTATTGAACAAGGTACTTTTATGGGCGTGGCCGCTGGTGAAGTAGAATTCACCACCATTTACAATAAGATTTTAGGTTCACAGCTAAACCACCAGGGCAAGTTTCATTTAGTTAACTCGCAAGGAAAAGTGGTGCTAGAAGGCAATTCGCCGCTACATAAAATTTCCGATTCATCAGTCGTTGATATGAGCGCATTAATACAGAAAATAAACTCGGAAAACAAATCTCACTTAATGACTGAAAATAAAATTTATGCTTTTTATCCTTTAAAACATAATACGTGGTGGTTAGTTTCAGAAGTCGATAAAAGCATTGTTCTTCAGCCTGTATACCTGCAATTAAGAAATATTTTGTTGCTCTTTATTTTCTTAGCATTCAGCACTTATATTTTACAGCGACTCTACTCTTCTCGCGTCTTTAAACCCATCATTAAACAATTCCAAACTGATTGGCAAACGACTTTGCCGAACAAAAATAGTTTTCTGGAAGGCATACAAATCTTATCTAACAATGGCAGTCACTGTGGGGTATGCTTATTAATTGAATATCTCGATATGTCAGCGTTAATGTCTAATTATTCAAACGAAGAAATTCGAGAAATTCACCGAGAAATTATTCGAAGAGTGCAATCAATTTATGGCAAAAAACTTATTCAAGGTTCAATCGCCTACGACCAAATAGCTTTCTTTAAGCCAATGAATCAAGTGCCTAATATTTCAAAAATTGATAAGTGCTTCGAGCAACTACAAGCATCTTTAACTAATAATTTTTTGATCAATGATAATTTAATCACCATTAAATTTAGATTTTCTAGCGCATCTATTCCTAACGATGGCAGCTCTTTTGATATTTTAAATAAGGCACAAATTGCCCTTTCTACCATTCAAGATAAAGGTAATAATTTCAAATCTTATACTGAACACACTAAGTCCAAACTGGCGAATGAAACTAAGCTGGTACAAGCGTTAAATACGGCGATTAAAAATAATGAGTTTTCACTTGTTTACCAGCCTATTTTCAGCTTCCCCGATAAAGAAATAGAAGGCGTAGAAGTTTTAAGTCGATGGAACAGTCAAGCTCTTAACAAGACTATTCCACCATTGGAGTTCGTTCAAATCGCTGAACAAAATAATCTTATTCATGATTTCTCTCTATGGCTGGCAAAAACACTTTTTATACAAATTAGTATTTGGCAAAATAACAATATTAGCTTTAAAAAATATGCTCTAAACTTGTCCAGTCACAACTTGCATAACCCCAGATTTATCAGCAAATTCATTGAGTTAATTAAGAAACATAAAATTGATGCTAATCAACTTGAAATTGAAATCACCGAGCATGTTGCGATAGAGCATTTTCCAAAAAGACAAAATCCGCTAAAGCAATTACGGGATCTTGGCGTCTCGATATCCGTCGACGATTTTGGCACCGGCTACTCTTCGCTGTCTTATCTTAAACAATTACCGATCAATACCATCAAAATCGATCGCACTTTCATTAAATCTTTGCCTAATAGCCAACACGATATAGCGCTCAGCAAAGCCATCATCGATATTAGTAAAGAATTTGGTTTACACCTGATAGCAGAAGGAGTGGAAAACTCTGAACAAGCAGACTTCTTGCACAAATGCGGCTGCTCACATATGCAAGGATACCTATTTGCTAAACCTATGAGTGCGGAAGAGCTCGAAGCTTTTGCAGCAATAAAAAAGCCTAGTTAAACTAGGCTTTTTAACAACAAAGAGTTCATTTTTAAAACATTGACGAAACCGAGTCGTCATCTGCCTGCATAGTTAATCCATCAGTCGAGTCTTCTAATGCTGTCGCATCTTTTTCATGTAGTTTAATGCGTAAACGAAGATCATTTGCTGAGTCAGCATGTAACAAGGCATCATCGTAACTAATATGTCCATCCACGTATAAATCAAACAAAGCTTGATCAAAGGTTTGCATGCCTTGCTCACGAGAGCGAGCCATTAATTCTTTCATTAAATGAACTTCACCCTTTCGAACATGATCAGACATTAGTGGAGAATTGATCATGATTTCTACCGCTGCACGTCTACCTTTTCCATCAACCGTTGGAACCAGTTGTTGTGCAATAATTGCTTCAAGATTCAATGATAAATCCATAAGAACGCGCGTGTGCTCTTCCTTCGGGAAGAAGTGCAAAATCCGATCAATTGCCTGGTTAGCATTGTTCGCGTGTAAGGTACACAAACACAAGTGACCAGTCTCAGCAAATGTGATCGCGTTAGACATAGTTTCGTGCGAGCGAACCTCACCGATTAAGATAACGTCTGGCGCTTGCCTTAGCGTATTTTTCAGTGCTATCTCAAATGACTCGGTATCAATACCTACTTCGCGCTGGGTAATAATGCATTGATCATGACGATGCACATACTCAATTGGATCTTCTACCGAAATAATATGCCCCATTGAATTACGATTTCTGTGTCCGATCATTGCCGCTAATGAAGTTGATTTACCGGTACCCGTAGCGCCCACGAAAATAATGATGCCTCTTTTCTTCATTACTAATTCGTTTAAAGTATCTGGAATTTTCAAATCATCGGTAGTCGGGATTTTAGTTTCGATACGACGGACAATTAAGCCAGGTTGGTTTCTCTGCATAAAAGCTGATGCACGGAAACGACCAACGTTTTCAAGACTAATTGCATACTGACATTCGCTAGTTTCTTCAAACTCTTGTCTCTGCTTTTCAGTCATTGAAGAATGAATCAGCTCAGACACTTGATGTGGTGTTAACATGGACTTTGAGGCAGGACGAATCTTGCCATTGATTTTAATGCTCGGCGGTCTATGCACAGTTACAAATAAGTCCGAGCCTTTGTTATCCATTAATGCTTTTAGTAATGGTTCAATCAACATAGTTTAGATCCTTTAAAAATCGTCTGGATTTTTAGCTTTCAATCGAGCATCAGCACGCGAGACAATACCTTTTTGCACTAACTGTTTTAAACCGTGATCCAAAGTTTGCATACCCAAAGACATACCGGTTTGCATTGCAGAATACATCTGAGCAATTTTATCTTCACGAATAAGATTTCGAATCGCTGGTGTACCAATCATAATCTCGTGTGCTGCACATCGACCACCGCCATTCTTCTTAAGCAATGTTTGCGCAATGACCGCCTGCAATGATTCTGAAAGCATTGATCGAACCATACCTTTTTCACCCTCAGGGAATACGTCAATTACACGGTCAATCGTTTTCGCTGCAGAAGTCGTATGTAAAGTCCCAAATACCAGGTGGCCTGTTTCCGCCGCGGTTAGTGCCAATCGAATAGTTTCTAAATCACGCATCTCACCAACTAGAATAATATCAGGATCTTCACGCAGTGCCGAACGCAGTGCATTAGAGAAGCTATGAGTATCACGATGCACTTCACGTTGGTTCACCAAACATTTTTTCGAGTCATGCACAAATTCAATTGGGTCTTCAATGGTTAGAATATGCTCATGCTTTTGCTCATTCACATAATTCATCATGGCTGCCAACGTGGTTGATTTACCAGAACCAGTAGGCCCTGTAACCAATACTAAGCCACGCGGATGCATTGAAATATCTTGGAAAATCTTAGGTGCATTAATTTCTTCTAAAGTTAAAACACGCGAAGGAATGGTTCTGAATACCGCAGCTCGGCCACGGTTCTGTACAAAGGCGTTTACACGAAAACGAGCCACATCCTTAATCTCAAATGAGAAATCAGCTTCTAAAAACTCTTCATAGTCTTTACGCTGCTTATCATTCATAATGTCATAAATTAATGAATGGACTTCCTTATCTTCGAGCGCAGGTAAGTTAATCTTACGTATATCGCCATCGACACGGATCAGAGGAGGCATCCCAGCCGATATGTGTAAATCAGAAGCATTATTCTTAACACTAAATGCTAAAAGTTCTGTAATATCCATATGTTAGACCCCATATTTGATAATTTTTATAACCAATGAATAGAATAGCCTTTACACTAGAAGATCTGCAACAAGAAATCGCAAAAACCTGCGCTAAAGGTCAGATTTTTCAAGAAAATGTGCGATTAATAGCCGTTAGCAAAAGGCAATCGGTCGAAAAAATTCGAAACTTGGCCGCGCAGGGACAAATAGATTTTGGCGAAAACCAATTGCAGGAAGCTTTGGACAAAATGTCCCAACTTGCTGATTTATCATTAAAATGGCACTTCATTGGTACGCTGCAAAGTAAAAAATGCAAGGTCATTGCAACTCATTTTGATTGGGTTCAGTCGGTCGACAGAGAAAAAGTGGCCATCAAATTGCATGAGGCCCGTCCAACGTCAATGTCTCCACTTAACGCATGCATTCAGGTAAATTACTTTAAAGAGCCCCAAAAGTCAGGAATAGAACCAAACCATGTTTTTGAATTGGCTCAAACAATTAATGAATTGCCCAATTTACGGCTAAGAGGCTTGATGATATTACCACCAAAAGAAACCGAGCCTAACAAGCAGGCTAGTAATTTCGCAGAAATTAGTGCATTTTACCAACAATTAAAACAACAATTGCCGACAATGGATACTTTATCTATGGGGATGTCTGGCGATTATCAAGCTGCCATTAAGTCAGGTTCAACCATGATTCGTATTGGCACCGGTCTATTTGGGACAAGAGAGGAGCTAAATCGTGACTAGCAAAAATTGTCACTCTATTGCTGATTTAACGATTGGATTTATTGGTGCTGGCAATATGGCGCAAGCGATTATCCATGGTTTAATTGCCGCCGACCATTCAGCATCACAAATCATTTGCTCGAATCCTAGCCAAGGCAAACTTAATGCTCTAAAGCTAGCTTATCCGGATATAAACTCCACTACCGATAACAATAAAGTGTTTGAGGTGGCTGACATCATCATTTTAGCAGTTAAACCGCAAATGTTGTCAGTTGCTCTAAGCTCCATTAATACTGATTTATGTGCTGATAAGCTTTTGATATCCGTAGCTGCAGGTGTTGAAACTTCAACCATCTATGAATTGTTGTACTCCAAAGGGGCGATTGTTAGAGCCATGCCCAATACTCCTGCCACCATAGGTGAGGGGGTAACCGGGTTATTTGCTAAGGGCAATGTTTCAGAAATACAAAGAAGTTACTCTGAGCAGATTTTCAATTCCGTCGGACAGAGCGTTTGGATCAAGCAAGAATCACAAATGGACTGGGTTACCGCGATCTCCGGGAGCGGCCCAGCACATTACTTTTATTTCTTAGAGGCTGTTATCGACTCTGCTGTACTACATGGATTCGATCCATCTACGGCTAGACAGCTTGCTGTTCAGACAGCCATAGGAGCAACAAAAATGGCAGGAGCTAATCATGACGCCGACATTTCTCAATTAAGACAAGCAGTAACTTCACCCGGTGGCACCACTGCTGCGGCAATTGAATCATTCCAAAATGATCAATTTGCTGAGATAATCAATCAAGCTTTGAAAGCTTCAGTAAAACGCGGGCAAGAATTAGCTCAAACGTCTAAAGCCAAACAAACAACACATAAATAACCAAAAAGAGAATAATATGAATCTAATGGTTCAACTAATTGAGCACCTTACTAATCTAATTTGCATGATTTTTTTAGTAAGAGTTTTACTACAATTAGCGCGAGCTGATTTTAATAATCCAATTTCGCAATTTGTACATAAGTTTACTTTTCCAGTGATTAACCCCTTGCGCTCTATCTTTCCGGACTTTGGGAAATTTAATTCTGCCTCGTTACTTGTAGCGATGATGATATTGGCTATAAAGTTATTCCTGATAAGTCTAATTTTAAATGCCAATATTTCAGCCAATGTCATGCTGATCGGAACTCTAATTGGACTGCCATCATTTGCTGGCTTAGTCATGAATATCGTGACTCTTTTAACAGTACTATTTATCGGCTTGATGGTCACCAGTTTTTTAGCCGGTGGGCAATACAATCCCGCCATGATCTTTTTTCATCAAGTCACTAGGCCGCTACTGTCGCCATTACAAAAAATCATTCCGCCAATAGGTGGTAGCATTGATATCACTCCAATGATTTTTCTATTCGCTTTGATTTATTTACAGAAGATTCTGATCAATTTAGGCATGCAGCTTTTACAATAAATTCAAGCAAAGTAAGTTATAATGAAGTCTGACTCAGCAAACTGGAGTTACCCATGAAATATTCGCTTGTAGCTATTTTATTAACTGTTTCTACTGTTTTTCCTTTTTCATTGGCTGCAGAAGAAAAACGAGTTGGCGATCATATTATTTATTACAATGCTTTTAACAGTTCTTTTCTACAACCAGAAGTTGCTACCGCCTATAAAATCCAGCGAACTTCTTTTACCGGCGTTTTAAATATTTCTATTCATAACGCTAATAAGAAAGGTTTGCCTGATGCGATTGCAGCCAATGTTCAAGGGCGCATAAGGAATCAGCTATCGCAAAACCAAGAACTGTCTTTTCGAGAAATTAAAGAAGAAAACGCCATATATTATTTGGCTGATTTTCAGTTTAGGCCGCGAGAAGAAACTGACATTAGGTTTATCGTAAGAATACCAGGAATATCGGAACCGATTGAAATCGAATTCGACCAAAAATTTTATAAAGACTAGAGCTAAGTCTTTACTGCTTTTGAAAAAAGGCGATTAGAGTCAGTTAAACGTAAATTGTTACGTATCATTTTGTATAGTTGCAAAGGTTCTCACAAGCTAAAAATTTCACTGTAACAATAGTTTTTTTTACCCCTCCATTGGTCAAACACTAACGACTTCTCAATGGAGACAAAAAATGAAAAAAACACCTTTAGCAATAGCCACCGGCCTACTTTTGGCAACTAGTTTTGCAAGCTCTGCGCAAAGAGTTACAGTAGAAATCCAAAATCTTACCCATGGTATTACCTTCACTCCGTTTTTAGTCGCGGCGCATGATGGTAATACCGCTTTATTTACCACTGGACAACCTGCGTCGGCCAGTTTACAAGCGATGGCTGAAGGTGGTGCAATCGCCGGCTTATCTGCAGATGTGCAAGCGGCATCTGGTCAAGTTGTTGAAAATCCCGCAGGCGGTTTATTAGCTCCTGGCGCCTCCACCACCACCACAGTTATTGATACCGCTGGAACCACTAACGAATACTTGTCCATTGTCGCTATGTTACTACCGACTAATGATGGATTTGCTGGTTTAAACTCTTGGAGAATTCCAGATGAAGCTGGTACCTATGTAGTCAACTTAAGCGCCTACGATGCTGGTACCGAAGCCAATGATGAAATCGTTAATGGTGGCGGCGCACCTGGCACTCCAGGCATTCCAGCAGCACCAGGTGGCTTCGCTGGTACTGGCGGTACAGGCGCAGCGACTATTGATGCAAACACCAATGTTCATATTCATCGTGGCGCACTAGGGGATGATGACAATACTGGTGGCAAAAGTGATTTAGACAATACCGTTCACCGCTGGTTAAACCCTGTAGTTAGAGCAACTATCACAGTTGAAATATAAGTCGAACTATTAGGAGTTAATCATGAACAATTTTAAATTTAAAACGCTTGGCGCTGTAGTTCTAGGAAGTTTATTCCTAGCTGCGTGCGGCAGTGATAATGATCTAGACGTTAATCCAACACCGCCACCACCGGTCGCTATGGCAACCTTTGAGGTAACGGTGAGCAATCTCACCAACGCGCAACCAATGTCACCTATAGCTGTCATTAGCCATACCGATGCATATCAAGCCTTCAGTATTGGTCAAGCTGCCAGCGTTGGACTAGAAAATCTTGCCGAGGGTGGTTCAAATACCGACCTGATTCAAGAAGCAGTTAACGCAGCAGGTTCTAATCAACAAGCATCTGGAGCAGCACCGATTGGTCCTGGTGGCAACGAAACTATTACTATCCAGTTTCCTGCGGCGGAGGTTGATCTTTTGACGGTGGTTACCATGCTAGTAAACACCAACGATGCCATCACCGGACGTGCCGACATTGACGTTAGCGGTTTGGCTGTTGGTGATTCCATGTCAATTCGCGGAGTTGCTTACGATGCTGGTACTGAACGTAACACTGAGTTAGCAGGTACTATTCCAGGACCAGCTGACGGCGGCGAAGGCTTTAATGCTGCTCGAGACGATATCGCTGATCAGGTCACTATGCACCCAGGTGTTGTTTCGGTTGATGATGGTCTTACTAATTCAGTTTTAACGCAAGATCACCGTATCGATAACACGGTTATCAATATTAGAATTAACCGTACTGAGTAATTACCCCTAAGTTTGCTCCTCTTTAAGCGGCCTCGGCCGCTTTTTTTATGACTGTTTTTTATACCTACAGTAAGATATTGGTTATACTGTCCAGCACCATTATTCTTTATTTCTCATCATGCAAAAGATTGTCCTCGCTTCTGGTAATAAAAAGAAAGTTAAAGAGCTTACAGAACTGTTCGCGGCTTTTAATTATCAAGTTATCCCACAAAAAGAATTTGGCATCGAAGATGTTCCAGAAACCGGTACTACCTTTGTGGAAAATGCGATTATCAAAGCACGTCATGCTGCAAAAATTACCGGTTTGCCTGCGATAGCAGATGATTCAGGAATCGAGATAGATTACCTTAATGGTCAGCCTGGAATTTATTCCGCTCGCTTTGCCAAAATGAATGGAGTGACCGCTGAAGATGGCGATTGGGATCAAGCCAATAACGATTTACTTGTCGAAAAATTAACTGGTGTAGCCACCGAACATCGAACTGGGCGCTATCAATGCATCTTAGTTTTTATGCGCCATGGCGACGACCCTACACCACTAATTTGCCATGGCAGCTGGGATGGTAGAATCTTAGAAAATGAAGTTGGTGTGAATGGCTTTGGTTACGATCCGCTTTTTTGGTGTCCAGAACATGAATGTGCTTCAGCGCAAATTAGCGCAGAACAAAAAGCAGAAATTAGCCATCGTGGTAAAGCTTTAAAAGAGCTTATGAACAAGCTCCCCGATTACTTATAAATCTAAACAAATGCTAACTAACCCGCCCCTATCACTCTATATCCATATCCCATGGTGCATTAAAAAGTGTCCCTACTGTGACTTTAATTCCCATGGTATTAAAGACAGTTTAGAGGAAATTCCTGAGCAGCAATATGTTCAACGATTACTTGAGGATTTAGCACAAGAAGTTCCATTCGTTTGGGGCAGAAGACTTCATAGTATTTTCATCGGCGGCGGCACTCCTAGTTTATTTTCTGCCGAGGCAATTGATAGTTTAATCAGCGGTGTAAGAGCATTAATACCATTCGAAAACGATATTGAAATAACCATGGAAGCTAACCCCGGTACTTTCGAGGCTGAAAAGTTTTTAGGGTTTAATCAGGCCGGAATCAATCGGCTCTCCATTGGTGTACAAAGTTTTAATAGCCAACACCTAGAAATACTAGGCAGAGTTCATAATCCTGAGCAAGCAGTTGCTGCAGCAGAGTTTGCCCACAAGGCAGGTTTTAATTCTTTTAATTTAGATTTGATGCACGGCTTACCCCAACAAACTACTGAGCAAGCATTAAGCGATTTGCAAACTGCGATAGATTTAAAACCACAGCATATTTCTTGGTATCAGCTAACTCTTGAACCTAATACTCATTTTTATCAGAAACCTCCTAAGCTACCGCAAGACGAAACACTTTGGGATATTCAAGAAGCTGGGCAAAAGTTACTCGTGGATAATGGTTATTTGCAATATGAAATTTCCGCCTACAGCAAAGATATAAAACTGCAATCTCGGCATAATTTAAATTACTGGCAGTTTGGTGATTACATCGGAATCGGTGCTGGGGCTCATGGCAAAATTACACGGCTCGATCTAAATGCAATCCATAGAACCACTAAAAAACGTCATCCCAAGGATTACCTCAATCAAGACTGGTCGCAAGTTGCTAGTAGCTCAGTTATTCCTAATCATGAATTGCCATTTGAATTTATGTTGAATGCCTTGCGCTTAAGCGAAGGAGTTCCAACCAATCTCTACTCACAAAGAACTGGTTTATTATTACAAGATATTAAAAAAATAATTTCCGAAGCAAAATCTGATGAGCTGTTAAATGATGTTTCTGATTGGATAACTCCAACGGAAAAAGGTAGCTTATTCTTAAATGAATTATTAGAAAAATTTATTTTAGACAAGACCCCAGTCAACGAAATTTCTGTTAAAGAGTTATAAGCTATTATAAACATTTAGGAGATCAATTATGGCCACCATCTATCATAAAGTCGGCATTAAAAGTTCAGTTGAGAATGTTTATCATGCGTTAACCACTGATGAAGGTCTCAGCGGTTGGTGGAGCAGCACCACAGATGGTGCTGGTGACATCGGCTCTATTATCAATTTTCGCTTTAATGAAATTTTGGTTCAATTTCAGGTCCTTGAATTAGAGCACAATAAAAAAGTTTTATGGAAGCATCATGCTGAGATGCCTGAAGCTTGGATGCCAACTCATGTTTCTTTTGAATTAGAAGTTACTGAAGAACAAGTATTCGTTCACTTCAAACAATTTGATTGGGAAGAGCAAACGCCGTTCTACGCGCACTGCAATTTAAAGTGGGCTGTCTTTCTATTAAGTTTGAAAGACTTCTTAGAAAAAGGCCAAGGCCAGCCTTTCCCGAATGATGTGCAAATCGATCACAGTTAAAATTTTAATTAATTGATTCCGTTTAATTCGCGGCATTAATTAATAGATATTTAAGCCGTGAGATTTGTAGTAGTTCAAGGCTTTCGAGCTTTGAGTAGCGCAGTTGGCTTGCGCCAATGAGCACACGCAAAAGCCCGTATAACGCAGAAATACTGCAAATCCATCGTTTAAATTGCTTTAAATTGAAGATCCCAAACCCCATGCCCTAAACGATGCCCCCTCTGCTCAAACTTGGTTAATGGCCTCGAATCTGGTCGAGGTACATAATCACCATTCTCAGAAAGGTTTTCGTATTCAGCCATCGGCACTAAAACTTCCAGCATATATTCTGCATAATTTTCCCAGTCTGTTGCAAGATGTAAGACGCCACCTGGCTTTAATTTCTTATGCAGCTTCTGGCAAAACTCAGTCTGCACGATACGGCGCTTGTGATGCTTCTTTTTGTGCCAGGGATCTGGGAAGAATATCTGAATTTTATCTAAAGAGTGATCGGCAATGGCATAATCAATAATTTCAACCGCATCATGATGGATAACTTTTAAATTGGTTAGCTCATACTCTTCTGCTAATAATAAACAAGCTCCAACTCCTGGCTTATGAACTTCTATACCTACAAAGTCTATATTTCGCTCACAACTTGCTTGCTCTGCTAAAGATTTGCCCATGCCAAACCCAATCTCTAAAACTTTTGGTGCCGCACGTTCGAATACTTCATCCAAATCATAGAACTCACGCTGAAACTCTAATCCCATGGTAGAAAAAAGCTCATCCATAGCTCTTTGCTGGCCTTTGGTTAAACGCCCTTCACGCAAGACAAAGCTTTTTATCTTACGAACCCGTTTACCTTCTTGGTTGAACTCTATATCAGCTTCAACGTTTGATTTTTCACTCACTAGAATTAATTCCATCTTTCGATAATTGGCGCAATTCTAACATATCCTTAAAAAAGGATTCAGCACTATCCTTTACTAACTCATTGTATTTGCATAAAAGTCATTGCTTAGCGCATCCAAAATCAGTAGAGTTTGAAGTTCGACTGTTTAAAAAGACTAAAAATAACGATGAACGATTTAACGGGGGTTTGCTAAGGAATGCCTTTTCCTGAATTACCCAATTATCACGCGCTTTATGTGCTGATTCTAACGGTAGTAGCCTTATATTTATTCCGTCGTGACGACATTCCATTGGAAACATCTTGCGTCATCGTTTTATTGCTACTAACCATAGGCTTTACCCTAGTAGAGTTCCATAATCATAATGGACTGCTAGAGCCGATGCAGTTCTTTACCGGCTTCGGACATGAGGCCTTAATAGCTGTCTGCGCCTTAATGGTCGCAGGACAAGGTCTTGTGAGAACCGGAGCACTTGAACCCATTGGTCGATTTTTAGGGCGAGTCTGGAAAACGTCACCTCTATTCTCCTTATTGCTAACCCTGCTAATTGCAGGCATTTTAAGCGCATTTGTCAACAATACGCCGATCGTTGTCTTACTTTTACCGATTTTGATTAGTGTCGCTGTACGCGCCAATACCAGCCCTTCGAGCTTATTAATGCCCATGGGCTTCGCCACATTAGTAGGTGGTATGGCAACTACCATTGGCACCTCAACCAACCTTTTAGTGGTTTCGGTTGCTGCTGACTTAGGATTAGAAAAATTCGGTATGTTCGATTTTTTCTTGCCTGCTGCTATCGCTGGCTCGATTGCCATTGTGTATTTATGGCTAATAGCGCCAAGGATTATCCCTGAGCGCCAAGCCGTGATGAAAGATACCTCACCCAGAGTATTTACTGCCCAGTTGCATATTGCTGAGGGCAGTTGGGCGGATGGCAAAACGTTGGCTGAAGTCATCAATAAAACTGAAGGACAGATGAAGGTCGCAAGAATTCAGCGTGGCTCAGAAGCAACTATTGTCCCAATGCCTGACGCCACCATCCGAGCTGGTGATAAATTACGTGTGGTCGATAACCCTGATAAATTAAAAGAATATGAGCAGATTTTAGGGGCCAAGTTGTTTAAGTCTGGGCAAAAGGTCGATGATGACCATCCGCTCACAGCAGAGAACCAACAGCTTTCTGAACTAGTGGTGACTCCCGGCTCTCCGCTGGCAGGTAAAACCTTAAAAGATGTACGCTTCATTGATGAATATGGCTTGGTAGCCATAGCATTGCATCGAGCCGATAAAGTGGTAGATATGCACAATAAAGGCCTAGGCAAAGTCATATTGCATGTTGGTGATGTTTTATTAGTGCAAGGCGGACAAAAAGAAATTGCAGAATTTAAGAAACGCGGTGAAATTCTTATTCTTGATGCGACTTCCGATCTACCCAGATCTCATCGAGCCCCTAGAGCTTTATGGATCATGTTAGGGGTAATTTTCTTCGCCGCCGTTGGTATTTTACCGATTGCTATTAGTGCCCTAACTGGTGCGCTATTGATGATTCTGACTCACTGCATTAGTTGGCGGGATGCCTTAAATGCCCTTTCTGCACAAGTTGTTTTGATTGTTGCTTCCAGTTTAGCGCTGGGTATCGCCATGACCGAAACCGATGGCGCTCAATATATTGCTGAAATATTTGTCTGGGCGACAGACGGTACTCCACCGATGATTATTTTAAGTGGCTTGATGTTGTTACTCGCCCTTTTAACTAACGTGGTCTCCAACAATGCGGCCGCGGTTATTGGTACGCCAATTGCTTATAGCGTGGCAACCCAATTAAACCTTCCGCCTGAGCCTTTTATTATCGCGGTTTTATTTGGTGCCAATATGAGTTTCGCAACCCCTATGGCCTATAAAACTAACCTTTTAGTGATGAGTGCTGGTGGTTACAAATTCTCAGATTTCGTTAAAATCGGTGTCCCGCTAGTAATCATTATGTGGGTAACCTTATCCATTGTTTTACCGTTACTGTATGGATTCTAGTTATTTGTGACAGATAGTTGGAAACCACAAGCTTTCTCCTCAAAAGTTATTACTTACTATCATGCTAAGGGACGTAAAGACTTACCTTGGCATAACACTAAAGACGCTTATCGGATTTGGCTATCTGAAGTGATGCTGCAACAAACTCAGGTAAAAACGGTTATCCCTTATTACCAAAATTTCCTTAAAACGTTCCCCACAATTACCTCCTTAGCAGATGCAGATGTTGATCGGGTGCTACACCTATGGAGCGGGTTGGGCTACTACTCGCGGGCACGTAACCTGCATAAAGCCGCACAAATGGTTCGCGACGAATTTAATGGTGAATTCCCGCAATCACAGTCCGAACTAGAGACATTGCCAGGCGTAGGTCGCTCTACCGCAGGCGCAATTGCTGCTTTTGCTTATGATAAACCAACAGCCATTCTCGACGGTAATGTTAAACGAGTTCTTGCACGTTGCTTTGCCATTGAAGGCTGGTATGGCCAAACTAAAGTTTTAAACAAACTCTGGGGGTTATCAGAGCAACTTACACCAAAAAAAGAAACCGCCGCCTACAATCAAGCTATGATGGATATTGGCGCAGTGGTTTGCAAACGCTCCAATCCTGAATGTTTAGACTGCCCTTTAACTCAAAAATGTCAGGCAAGACTGCAAAATAGAACCAAAGAACTACCTCATAAGAAACCTAAAAGAGCGCGCCCAAGCAAAAGCGTTTATTGGCAGCTTTATCTTCAAGGTAAAAAGATATTATTGACTAAACGACCTCCTAGCGGAATTTGGGGTGGGCTTTGGTCAATCCCAGAAATAGAGATAGCCGACTATACCCCTAAAACTGAGCGGAAACTTGAACCGATATTGCATAAATTCAGTCATTACGACCTTAAGATTCAACCTTTAATAATGAAATCTAAGCCCAATATGAGTATCATGGAGTCCAATTTAACTTATTGGTTTTCGCTAACTCAACCTGAAAGTTTAGGCTTACCAACACCAGTAAGTAACCTACTAAATACATTGAAAGAGTCTTTGTAAAAATATGGCTGATACTATTTTCTGCACAAAACTTCAAAAAGATGCTGAAGCATTAAGCTTTCAGCCCTATCCTGGCGAACTAGGCGAGCGAATCGTTAAAGAGATCTCGCAAGAAGCTTGGATGATGTGGCTTAATCACCAAACCATGATGATTAACGAAAAGCGCCTCAGCTTAATTGACCCAGAAGCGCAGAAATACCTGGCAGAACAGATGGAATTGTATCTATTCGGTGGAGATTACGAAAAGCCAGAAGGCTATACTCCAAAAAGCTAAAAAATTACTAGAAAAATCCAATTTTAGGCTTGACTAAAAGCCTCTGAATCGGTTTAATACGCGTCCATTGGCTTGGTAGCTCAGTTGGTAGAGCGGAGGATTGAAAATCCTTGTGTCGGCAGTTCAATTCTGCCCCGAGCCACCATTATTCAAAAGCCCGAGCATTGCTCGGGCTTTTTTATTGCCTAAAGTTTA
Source organism: Kangiella sp. HZ709 (assembly GCF_009674675.1). Classification (GTDB taxonomy): domain Bacteria; phylum Pseudomonadota; class Gammaproteobacteria; order Enterobacterales; family Kangiellaceae; genus Kangiella. Next base: position 1,715,655 of record NZ_WKJC01000001.1, on the reverse strand, counting down.
AGCAGTTCTTTTTTTGACATCGAAAACGCTTTTTTTTCATCGTAATAAGCGGCTTCATTAATAAAGCTTATGGTGCACTCGTCACCTTGATAGACAATCTCTTCGCCAGTAAATAGTTTAAAAATAGGTTCGCCTTTCCTTAATGTCTGGAAATCTCTATCTTGAATATTCTGGTGAATCATCCCGGTTATTTCGCCCTTTTCATTCTGCGGTAAATAAGCCACAGAAAAGTATTTATAGACTTCCAGCTCTTTTGAGCTTTCTGGCAAGCTATCTTGATTATAGGAGTTTATAAACTCTAGAATTTCCAAAACCGTCTGCTGAGTTTTATCAAAAACATCCTGCCTTAATACTCCTTGCGGAGTGGCGCCAATTTCAACCAAAATATTTCTTTCCGCAACACTCATTAAGAAATGATGATCTTCTATTTCTTCCCAAGTAATGGTCACGCCTTCTAATCTGCTTTTCACATAGTCCGCTAGCTTCAAATGAAAAGGATCTGCTTTAGTAATCACCAGGTTAATTCCCATTGGAGCCGTGGAAGTGTGCAAATCAATAATAAAATCTGTTTTGGCATTACCTTTAGGACCAAGCTGTTGGTTAATTTCTTTTGCCCGAAGATTTTCATAGCCAGTTAGTTCTGGATTGTTTAAATCCGATTGCTTAAAACTTCGATTGAGATCTCTATCGATATAGCGCTTCACAGCTTGATAGGCTTTAGGGTTTGCCAATAGATAAGTGATATCTAAATTATCAATGGCTAACTCTGCTTCCAGCTTTTTTATAAGGTATATCCCTGTAAATTCATTACCATGGGTGCCGCCGACGATGGCGATATTTTTTATCATTGAGAGTGCTCACTTGTTACATCTGTTAACAGTTTAGCCAATTTTGTTGCTTTTTATTAGTTCTGATTTCTCATGTCATTATCTAGACTATAAGTAGGCAACAAAGGAGAATCCATTTGTCTCTACTACTTAATATTTTATGGCTGCTTTTTGGCGGTATTTTCATCTTCTTCGGCTATATCGCTGGCGGTATTGCCTTATGCTTCACCATAGTCGGTATTCCGTGGGGCGTGCAATGCTTTAAGTTGGCTATCTTCTCCATCTTCCCATTTGGTCAAGAAACCCGTATGAGCGGCTCACAGCCAATGGGCGGCGTTATTAATGTCTTACTGAATATAATTTGGTTACTGTTTGGCGGTGTTTTCGTGGTGCTAAACCACCTATTCTGGGGTTTACTGTTGTGCCTAACCATTATCGGCATTCCATTTGGTATACAACACTTAAAGATGGTGAAGCTTGGGATCTGGCCATTTGGCGCAGTCATCGTATCAAAGCATGAATCAAAGGCTTTAGCGACGGCCTAACTTGTAAGTGATTTAACTAAATTCTTGCCTAATATTTTAACTTTTACTCCTAAGGTAATTGCGCTTTCTTAAGAAATTGAGACAAGCGCATTTTTTTGCCACATTTAATAATTTTAATCCTTAATCCATCCAGAATATCTAAAGATTTATTGAGTTAAATAACTGCTATCAAATCATTTGCTAGGAGCAGTTATGAAGCCATTCATTTTCAGTATTATTTTGTTATTTTCACTATCACCCACGATACAGGCGTCATCCAACTATGATGACGATTATGCGGGCATTAGCTTTAAATCCACCAACAGCGATAAAAGCTATGAACAAATGCCGCTTTCTACAGACGTTAGAGTTACGATTAATGGTGTAGTAGCTCGAACTCAAATTACTCATACTTTTTCCAATCAAACTGAAGAATGGCTAGAAGGCATTTATCGTTTTCCTTTACCTGAAAATGCGGCAGTCGATACTTTGAAGATGATCATTGGCGAGCAAATTATCGAAGGAGAAATCCAAGAGAAACAACAGGCTGAAAGAACCTATCAAGCAGCTAAGAAAGCCGGTAAGCGGGCCAGTCTAGTAAAACAAGTAAGACCTAATCTTTTCACTACCAAGTTAGCCAATATTGGTCCTAATGAAGACATTAAAGTGCAAATTGAGTTTCAACAATTAATTCATATCGACGGCACTGTCTTTACTTATAAGCTGCCGTTAGGTGTAACTCCTCGCTTTCAACCAAGCACCCAAACCATTTCGCAAAGCTTTGACTCGACCATCGACAGCGAAGCTTTATCTAATGTCGTGACAACTTTTAATACCAATAGCCAACCCGACAGACCGGTAATTTTTGAAATTGAACTGAATGCAGGGTTTGAGTTAGCAAAAATCGATAGTCCTCATCATCAGTTGAAGACTCAACCCATAGGCAATAAACAGCTGATTACTTTAGATAATCCAGCTCAAGCTGAGCGCGATTTTATACTGAAATGGCATCCGCAGTTAGGACATAAGCCTAAAGCAACTTTGCTCAGCGAAACTATTGGTCATGAAACTTATAATTTACTGGTGATACTGCCGCCGACACATGATTTAGTTCAACAACAGGTAAAGCCAAGAGAAGTTATTTTTGTGGTTGATTCGTCTGGTTCCATGTCAGGTGAGTCGATGCAGCAAGCTAAAGCAGGTTTGCGCTTTGCACTCAAGCAGCTCAACTCTAATGATAGTTTCAATATTATTGATTTCGATAGTAATGCCAAGATTTTATTTCAAGATGCGCGAAATATTACTGAAGATACATTGCTAGATGCAGAGATTTTTATTGATGGGATGAATGCTGATGGAGGTACTAATATCGCCAGTGCCGTTGAGCTCGCGTTAGTAAAACCAGACAGTCAAAAACTACGTCAGATTATATTTTTAACCGATGGCAGTATCGGCAATGAGCAGCAAATTTTTAGCATGATCCGCCAAAAGCTAGGCAACAATCGCTTATTCACCATCGGTATTGGCTCGGCACCTAACAGTTATTTTATGACTAAAGCTGCTGAAGAAGGCCGTGGCACTTTTACTTACATCAATAAAATCGAACAAGTGCAAACTGAACTTGCCAACCTATTTAAGAAGTTGCGCTATCCCGTGCTGAGTAATCTAGGTATAGATACCAATGGTGTTTCTAAATCTGCATTAGATAGCATGGAGCTACAACCAAAACACTTAAGAGATTTATATCTTGGTGAGCCACTTTACGCGACCTATAAATCGTTAGCCTCTGCCAGCTCAATGCAACTTAAAGGTTATGCCGATACTTACGAATGGGATTTTAAATTACCCAATACAACTAGTGGCAAAGACAAAGGTGTCGCGAAACTTTGGGCTCTTATGAAAATAGATTCTTTGCGCAATGAGATGTCCCACGATTACCGCCAGGCTGAAGAATACAAACAGCAAATCACCGACACGGCATTAAACTTTCATCTTGTGAGTGATTACACCAGTTTGGTTGCGGTTGATAAAACTCCTGTAAATGTCTCGGAAAAAATTAAGCAATTACAATTAGCTAATCGCTTACCTGCCGGCTGGAAAGCGCCAAACGCTAAAGGCACTCATGGCTACCCACAAGGTGGAACCGACAGTCAGTTAATGTTCTTACTTGGCTTAATCAGTTTATTGCTTAGTGGCGTTATATTATTTAGAAGAAGATAAGGAGTAATTCAACATGAAATTTATCAAAAAGAACCTACTGATTATAGCTTTATTAACGGTTAGCAGCTTTGCCTTTGGCAAGGCTGCCTATATCCAAGCTAAGGCACAAGTAGCACAATATTTATTACAAGATGCTTGGGAAAAAACTTTAATTGATCAAAAGCCTCATCAACCTTGGTCATGGGCAGATACTTTCCCCATCGCAAAGTTATCCATTCCAACTACCAATATTGAGCGGCTAGTTTTATCCGGCGCTTCAGGGCGAAACTTAGCTTTTGGCCCTGGCCTTTTACTTTCCAGTGACTCGCCTGAAAGAAAAGGTTACACCATTATTGGTGGTCATCGCGATACCCACTTTGAATTCTTGCAAGATCTAATCATTGGACAAAAAATTGAAATTGAAGATAAATACGGCGAAAAACATTCCTACCAAATTACCGCAACCGAAGTGCATAATATTGAAACGGATAGCATTATAGATAGAGGTGCCGATCAATTAACCCTAGTCACTTGCTATCCATTTAACACGATTGAAACAGGTGGGCCATTAAGGTACTTGGTGCATGCTAAGAAGCTAACTACATAATGATCACAACAAATGTAACTATTTAAAACTGAATCCCCTAAAAATTTATTCTTTTAACTAAAACTGCTAAAATTAAATTTATACTTCAATGGTTAGTATTCAAATTGAGAATCTTTAGGATAATTGCTGGGATTTTAATAGCTCCTTTGGTATTTGTTATTGTTTGGTCAGCTCCTGTAATCGAGCACTCAGCTTTCTATAATTGGATTCGCATTAATACCTTTATGGCTTACATCACTTTTCTTGTGATGGCGTGGATTTCTCATTTCTTCTTATCAAAGCTTAAGTGGACTAAGTTATGGCAATACTGCTTAGTCATGTTTATTGTAACGTTTGTGATGTATATGACTTTAAAGATTGGCTCTATGAATATGTACGAGTCCCTCTTTCACTCGCAAACTCAAGTAGTTGAAAATGGAGAGATAACTAAAGCGGGATATATTCTAGAATTTAAAAATTCAGTATACGGCAGTGCTTTAGCATCTCTTTCAATGGCTATATTTTGGTTGCTGTCGGTTTTTAAGAAAAAAACTTCGAAAAATAACTAACTTCTAGTCAGAGCTAACAGCTGATTTTAATATTTCCTTCTTTGAAAACTATCATTCATTTTTTACTATATTATAATAAGGTGACTGCAGTCCCAGAAACACTAACCATCATCATAGAGCCATTCTGCCCAATTACTTCATAATCTAGATCTACGCCAACAACGGCGTTAGCTCCTAATTGGCGAGCGCTTTGTTCTAGTTCTTCAAAAGCCACTTTACGGGCTTTTCCTAACTCTTCTTCGTAAGCAGCCGAGCGGCCACCAACAATATCTCTAATTCCAGCAAAGAAATCTTTAATAATATTTGCGCCAAGAATAGCTTCACCAACAACCACGCCTTTATATTCTCGAATTTCGCGTCCTTCAATATTTGGAGTAGTAGAAATAATCATATTTGTCCCCTTTATTTTCTGTATATATTTTATCATGGCCATAAAAAAACCATGCTATAAACATGGTTCTTTATAAAGAAATTTCAAGCGATAAAACTGTTACTAATTATTTCTTAACAGCTCTCTCTAAAGTGACAAACTGATAACTATAAGGGTTTTTCTCATCCGCTTGATACGACTCTCTTGAAACTTCTTGCCACTCTAAATGAGCCCAATCAGGGAAGTGAGCATCGCCGTCAGTATCTAAATCAATAAAGGTTAAGTACAAGGTATCTGCTTGATCGATCATTTGCTGATAAATGTTTGCGCCGCCAATAATCATGATTTCATCTACCGACTTATCAATCGCTTTAGCCGCTTCCATCGCCGCTTCAAGGCTGGTTACCGTTTGACATTTATCATTAAAAAATTCAGAACGGTAATTTTCATCGCGGCTGATAATAATGTTTTCTCGCCCGGGTAAAACCATGCCAATCGATTCATGAGTTTTGCGCCCCATAATCACAGGTTTACCTAAAGTTACTGCTTTAAAATGTTTTAAATCAGCCGGCAAGTGCCAAGGCATTTGATTGCCTTTACCTATCACTCGGTTGTTGGCCATAGCCACGATTAAACTTATTTTTGACATCTCATTAGAACCTTTAAAAAATAATTTAAACGGCCACAGGCGCTTTAATGTGCGGATGAGATTCATAACCTACAATTTCAAAGTCTTCAAATTCATAATCAAAAAGCGAATCTGGTTTGCGCTTTATCTTTAACTTTGGCAATGGCAAAGTATCTCGTGAGAGTTGCTCTTTCGCTTGCTCAAAGTGATTACTGTATAAATGCACATCGCCACCAGACCAAATAAAATCGCCCACATCTAATCCAGCCTGTTCAGCCATCATATGAGTCAACAAGGCGTAAGAAGCAATATTAAAGGGCACGCCTAAAAAGATATCTGCACTACGCTGGTACAACTGACAAGAAAGCTTGCCGTCAGCCACATAAAACTGGAATAACGAATGACACGGAGGTAAAGCCATTTCATCGGCTACGCCTGGATTGTAAGCTACCACCATTAAGCGTCTGCTGTTTGGATTATTTTTTATTTGCTCTAAAACATTAGATATCTGATCGACTGTGGTGCCATCTGGTTTCTTCCAGGAGCGCCATTGCTCTCCATACACAGGGCCTAAGTCGCCATTTTCATCAGCCCACTCATCCCAAATTCGCACGCCATTATCTTTCAGGTATTTAATATTAGTATCGCCTTTTAGGAACCACAGCAATTCAATCATAATAGAACGTAAGTGTAATTTCTTAGTCGTTACTAACGGAAAGCCTTCCTGTAAATTGAAGCGCATTTGATGACCGAAAACACTCCGGGTTCCAGTTCCAGTTCTATCACCTTTATCTTCGCCATTTTCTAAAACATGGCGCATCATATCTAAATATTGTTTCATATAGTTACTACTTTCTTTTCATGTTATTCCCATACAGTTGGGAATCTAATTTAATGCTATTTTCGTACTTTCGAGACATTGACTTGCTATTTTGCTTTTTGTTTATAGGCGCTAATCATTAACCACAGGCCAATACCGATCATTGGTAAACATAACACTTGGCCACGAGTAATAAATTCACTCACGGCGGCTAAATGCGCATCCGGCTCACGGAAGTATTCAATCATAAATCTAAAGAAGCCGTAACCTAGTAGGAATAAGCCAGATACCGCTTTAGTAGGTCTTGGTTTAGCTGAGTAAAACCAAACCATTACAAATAACACTAAACCTTCAAAGAATGATTCGTACAACTGTGAAGGATGTCGGGTTAATTGCTCAGGGTCGGTATGGAATTTCATTCCAAAGATAAAATCTTCACTTGCTTGTCGCCCCCATAGCTCGCCATTTATAAAGTTACCAAAACGACCAAACAATAAACCTAACGGCACCAAGGGAATAATAAAATCGGTTATCTTAAAGAAGCCCATTTTATTTTTTCGCGCAAAATACCAACAAGCAACAGCGACACCAATTAAACCGCCATGGAAGGACATGCCGCCTTCCCAAATTTTAAATAAGTACCAAAAATCTTTTAACCACAGATCCATATGGTAAAAAACCACATAGCCAAAGCGACCTCCGACTATCACCCCTAAAAAAGCATAGAAGAGAAAATCAGCAACCATATCTTTGGTCCAACCGGAATTAGGCTTGTTAGCACGATAATTCCCTAGTAACCACGCTGCTATAAAACCCAACAAATACATCAGTCCATACCAATGCAAAGCGATTGGGCCAATAGTGAAACCGAAGAGTTCAAAAGCATCTATCGAGAAGATTACGGGATCAATTTTTGGAGCTATCATTTATTACTCTTATATATTATTGATTAATATTTTTACACCTATCACTATCATCAAAATAGCGAATATTTTCTTTATCAAAGCGGTTGGCAATTTATGAGCCAAATAAGCTCCAAAAGGGGCGCTGATGACTGAGCCAATAGCAATGGCGAGCACTGCTGGAAGATAGACATAACCGAAATGATAGGCTGGCAAATCTACTTGATTCCAACCAAGCACAACATAGCCGATTGTCGCCATAATTGCCAGTGGTAAACCGCATGCAGCGGCAGTCCCTATGGCATTCACTAACTTTTCTTTATGGTATAGCAGATAGGGCACTACCACTGAGCCCCCGCCGATACCGAGCAATGAAGAGATAGCCCCCATCGTTATCCCAGCTGGTGCCACTTTGACTGGTATTAATACCCCGCCGGCTACTGCAGATTTGGATATAGGCAGTTTATCCATCGCCATCTGGACGCCCATAATAATAGCGCCAACCCCAAAAATTCGTCCTAGCCAAACCGAATTTATCAGATCAGCGATATAAGCACCTAATAAACCACCAATCGCGATAAATGGCACTAACACTTTCAGCGAGTTAACGGAAATTGAACCTCGTTTATGGTGCGCATATGATGAGGAAATCGCGGTAAAGCAAATAGTTGCCATCGAAGTGGCCAGTGCCATATGCATTAGATTTTCGTCGGAAACTCCAACTTTAGGCAGCAACCAAATCATCGCGGGCACAATGACCATACCGCCACCAATGCCTAATAAGCCAGCCAAAACTCCATTTAGTAGTCCTAATGCTAATAATAAAATGATAAAGTGCCATTCAATGATCATTAATTTGCCAATTTATGTGTTTAGTTGTTTTTTCGGTCAATAGTCACCCACGCTACCCACTGATTATCGCTGCCAATCGTGACGAGTTTTTCGAACGACCAACTCAAGCGGTGCATCACTGGCATGATGATAACAACATTTTAGCGGGAAGGGATCAAGTTGCTGGAGGTACCTGGCTCGGAATCACTAAAACTGGACGTTTTTCGGCCTTAACCAATATCCGTCAATTTCCGCAAACTCCAGCTAGCTTGTCACGCGGCGCTTTAGTGAGCGACTTTTTAAAATCTAGTCTAAGCCCAGAAAGCTACAGCAATCAAGTTAGTGCCAATGCCAATAAATATAGCGGCTATAACTTATTCGTTGGCAGTATTAATAGCAATAATAAAACTGATTTAACTTATTCTAATAATAAAGATCAACAAATCATTCCAGTTGGAACGGGGATTCACGGTATTAGCAATGGCACTCTAAGTGCCCGTTGGCAAAAAGTCACTAATACCCAAGATCGATTTATTAAAGCCATTCAACAACCATTCAAACGGGATGATCTTCTTGCGGTATTGCGTCACCAAAAACCATTAGATGATCATGCTTTACCAGTAACCGGCGCTCCCATTGATTTTGAACAACAGTTGTCGCGTGCCTTTATACCGACGTTTGAAATCAATAATCAATCTTATGGTACTCGCAGTCAGGCACTGATCACGGTGAATAATGATTTGAAAGCGACTTTTTACGAAATCCAACTCAATGATATGCAAAAAGTGGTTTCAGAAAAGCAATTTGTTATGCAGCTAACTCCAGAATAAAAAGGACAAACCATGCGCCAACACAGCGAAGCTTGTGAGCGAAATAAAGACCCCATTTTAAGTGTTATTAAGTCTTACCTAAATTACAGCAAGTCGGTTTTAGAAATTGGTTCAGGTACTGGTCAACACGCGGCTTACTTTGCGGGAGCATTACCCCACCTCACTTGGCAAACCAGCGACTTGCGACACAATCACCCTTCTATCATTGCCTGGATTTAACAGGCTGAATTACCTAATTTAAAGAAGCCGTTTAGTTTAGATGTTAGCCGTCGTTATTGGGACATTGAGCCAATCGATGCGGTTTTTACTGCCAATACCGCACATATAATGTCATGGGATAATGTGAAATCCATGTTCAAAGGCGTTGGCGAAAATTTAAAACCTGGTGGTCACTTCTTGATTTATGGCCCATTTAAAGTCGGTGGTAATTTTACTTCAGAGTCTAATGAGCAATTTAATGAACATCTAAAAGCGCAGAATCCAGAGTCTGAAATTCGAGATTATGAGGATATGCTAAGTCATGGCCGCCATAACGGATTAAGCTTCGTCGAACGACATACCATGCCTGCTAATAATATGTTGCTGGTGTTTCAAAAGAATGCCAGTTTCTAATGGCTGTGATAAAATTCTAGGAATTTCACTGACACACCAATCATTATGATCTCATCACAAGAAGCATTAGCTAAACTTAAACAGGGCAACCAACGTTTCGTCGATTGTCAGTTCAAAGCCACAGAGCAAATTGATCAGAGCTCTCGTTCAGCAAAAGCTGCTTCACAAGCCCCTTTTGCCATTATTTTAGGCTGTGCAGACTCGCGAACACCTGCGGAGTTGATTTTTGATCAAGGGCTTGGGGAGCTCTTCGTGGTGCGAGTAGCAGGCAATATTGCTGCCGCTAGCCAAATAGGCAGTATTGAGTATGCAGTAGAATCTTTTGGCACGCCTTTAGTGGTCGTTATGGGACATACTAATTGTGGGGCGGTTAATGCAACTGTCGACTTTATGGCCAAAGGTGATGTGCCATTTGAGAGTGATAGTCTAACAGCTTTAGTAAAGCGTATTGCTCCAAGTGTCCAACCGCTACTCAAAAATGATAATTCTAATCATGCCGAAGTAAAGCAGCTTGGAGTATCCGCTAACGTCAAAACTTCGATGCAAGATTTAGTAAACGAGTCGCCTGTTTTACAAAAAGCCATTGAAGATGAGCGCTTACAAATAGTTGGCGCTGAGTATTCATTAGAAACTGGCGAAGTTAAGTTTCTATAGTATATTACTATCAATAAAAAAGGGAGCCGATGAAGCTCCCTTTTTTATGCAAAACTCAAAAAGCTTAGTTAGTCTGCTTGGTTTTTATCTTGGTTGGCATGCGAACGATAAGGATGCCTTGGCTTTCGCTTAGCTTTTTTATTTTGCTGAGCATGTGAATGCTGCTTATGCCCATGCTTTTTATGCGAACCATGCGAGTGATTATTCGAATTGTGCCTGCGGCTTTGGTGCGAAGCCTGTCCATGCAATTGAAACTTGAACATCGAATGAATTAATTCGCTAAGCGCTAAACGATAAACTTCACGCTTAAAATTCACCACATGACGAACAGGGTACCAATAGTTTACCCAAATAAAATCATCAAACTCAGGATGACTCGTGGCATTAAAATCGATCTTACTTTCGTCACTCGTCAGCTCAAGCAAGAACCATTTTTGTTTCTGCCCGATACATAAGGGTTTAGAATTTTGACGAATTAACTTTGGTGGCAATCGGTATTTATACCAATGCTGCGTACTCCCTAGAATACGGACATCATCTTTTTCAAGGCCGACTTCTTCAAATAATTCTCGGTACATGGTCTGTTCGGCACTTTCTCCCGGGTGCACACCGCCTTGCGGGAACTGCCAAGACGTCTGTCCATAGCGTCGAGTCCATAACAACTGGCCTTGCTTGTTACATATGATGATGCCGACGTTGGCTCGAAAGCCTTCTGCGTCGATCATCTATCTTTCCAATAAAAAACTTTGGTATCATTGTGCCACTAGAAACGGATCTCGACAATCATTATTTAATCAATGGCTTACGACACACCAAAACAATTGCTAGAGAAGGCTCAATCATTGGCAGGCTTTACTTTAGGTGAATTGGCACAAAAGTTTAGCGCCCAAGTGCCACAAAATTTACTCCGAGAAAAAGGCTGGATAGGTCAATTTTTAGAGTATCTGCTTGGCGCTCAATCTGCATCATTAGCTCAACCGGATTTTCCAGAGGTTGGTGTTGAGATGAAGACCCTCCCAATTGACATAAATGGTAAACCTTTGGAATCCACTTACGTGAGTGTTGTTCCATTAACCGACTTACACCTAGTTCAGTGGCAAGGCTCAGTGGTGCAGCAAAAGCTTAATCATGTTTTGTGGGTGCCAATCATTGCGGATAAGCAAACTCCAGTAGAAGAGCGTACCCTTGCCATGCCTTTTCTATGGCGAGCCACAAGCGATGAACTCGCAATACTAAAAAATGACTTTGAGGAAGCTATCGAGATGATAGGGCTAGGCCAGATTGATAAAATCGATGCGCGCTTTGGCGAGATATTGCAGGTAAGACCTAAGGCAGCAAACAATAAAGCCTTAACTCATTCAATCGGTCCTGATGGTGAAAAAATTCAAACCTTGCCAAGAGGCTTTTATATTCGCCCGCAGTTTACCGCACAAATCCTAAAGAATAGTTTTTAAACTCATTCTTCGAAGTTTTATTCTTCTCTCGTTACTAAGGAAGACTTCTGTAACTCTTTTCGAATATTCATCGCTTGATAATAAGCAAGCCGACGTTTTTGCAATAGTGACTTCAATTCATTTGAAGATTTAATATACACTCTACGAAATTCTTGAGCTTTTTTATGCTCTCCTGACTCTTCGTAAAATCTAGTTAGAACAAAACTCACATCGGATAAATCATTCAACTGGTTATTCTTTTTTGCTGATTGATAAGCAGGTAAGGCATAAGCTTCAATTTTATCAAACGCTTCCATTTTCAAGTAAAGCTCTGCGATTCTTATTTGGGTGTCTACTAATAGACCACTCCATCCAAATGAAACGAGTTCATCAAAAACTTTCAGATAGGATTGCTCAGCCATCTCATGCCGCTCATTAAGCATTAAGATTTTTGCCTTTTGAGTTTTAACGATTAATAACCAACTTGCCTGTGTTTTATCTGAACATTCACTTTCTGCTTGCTCAAAATAATCTGCAGCCTTTTGATATTTTTTTAATCGTATATTAAGCAAGCCCATTTCGACGGATAGATTGCATTTATGCTTGATTAGCTTCTCTTTATTTATAAACGCCATTGATCTCAAAGCTAAGTCTTGCGCTTTATCCAGAATTTCAGAATAGGTATGTAACGTTACAGCATCAAGCAATATGTCCATTTTCAATTCATTACTAGTCAGCTGCTCCAGTCCATCTAGTAATTGATAAGTTGTCATGAATGACTGTTGAAATTTTCCTTGATGACTCAGAATAGACACTTTAAGTGATTCAGTTCTGGCAGCTAAATCTTTATCATTTGAATGGTCTGAAACTTTTTCGGCTAACTCCCAAGCTTCTTGATAGAAACCTCGAATTGAATAAGAATGAGCTTGCAAATAATAATATAGTGCTTTCTCTTTTGTACTAAATTTCTCCAATTTCGGCTCTAAGCTTTCCAGTAGCGCTTTTGCCTTTGAGATATCATGAGTGCTAATGGATTTTATATAATCGAGCTGCTCTTGATAGGTTTTAGACCAAAGTGAGGTGCAGCTAAGCGATAAGCTTAGAGTGAATATTAATTGAGCAATCTTTTTCATATCTCGATATTAGCACATTATCTCATTTATAAAAAAGCCAGCAAACGCTGGCTTTTTTATAATCTTACTCAAATCGATTAATCTTGTTGGTAAGATTCGATGCTGGGGCAAGAGCAGATCAAATTTCTGTCACCGTAAACATCATCAATTCGATTAACCATTGGCCAGAACTTGCCGTCAATAGTTGCCTGCGACGGGTAAGCGCCCTCTTGTATCGAATAAGGTTTATCCCAATCTCTCAGATCTGCTTGAGTATGAGGCGCATTAGTTAGCGGGTTGTTTTGTGCATCCCACGCACCTGAAGCAACTTTATCCACTTCTTCTTTAATCGAGATCATCGCTTCAATGAAACGATCCAATTCATACTTAGATTCTGATTCAGTTGGCTCAATCATAAAGGTTCCAGCTACTGGAAAACTCATAGTCGGCGCATGGAATCCGTAGTCCATTAAACGCTTAGCAAAATCAACTTCGCTAATACCCGTTTCTGCTTTAATCGGACGCAAATCAATAATGCACTCGTGAGCCACTTTATCGTTACGACCCATATATAGAACTGGATAGTGACCTTCTAATTTATTCTTTAAATAATTCGCACTTAACAGTGCAACTTCGGTTGATTTGCGTAAGCCTTCACGCCCTAGCATTTTTATGTAGGACCAAGAAATTGGGAGTATCATACCTGAACCATAAGGTGCTGCTGCTACCGCACCACCCTCTGCTTCGACCGAATGTACTTTACGCACACTATGCCCAGAAACGAAAGGCGCTAAATGCGATTTAACTCCGATTGGCCCCATACCAGGACCACCACCGCCATGTGGAATAGCAAATGTTTTATGTAAGTTTAAATGCGATACATCAGAACCAATCTCGCCTGGCTTGGAAATGCCAACTTGAGCATTCATGTTGGCACCATCCATATACACCTGACCGCCATTGTCATGAATAATATCGCAAATGTGTTTAATCTCTTCTTCAAACACACCATGAGTGGATGGATAAGTTACCATCAAAGCAGCAAGGTTATCTTTTAATTCACTAGCTTTAGCTTCTAGATCGGCAACATCAACATTACCATTCTCATCACATTTAGTGACCACAACTTTCATACCTGCCATCTGTGCCGACGCCGGATTTGTACCGTGTGCTGAGCTTGGAATCAAACAAATATTACGATGACTTTCATCAATAGATTCATAATATTTTTTAATGGCTAATAAACCTGCGTACTCACCTTGGGCACCTGAATTAGGTTGCATAGAAACAAAATCATAGCCGGTAATTTCCACCAAATCTGCTTCTAACTCTTTGATCATTTCAAGGTATCCAACCGTTTGCTCTTCTGGCGCGAACGGGTGGATATTGGCAAACTCTGGCCAAGTCACAGGGATCATTTCTGAAGTTGCATTGAGCTTCATAGTGCAAGAACCTAGCGGGATCATGCCATGCGCTAATGAGAAGTCTTTATTTTCCAAACGCTTCAAATAGCGAAGCATATCGGTTTCAGAATAATAGTTATTGAATGTTGGGTGCGTTAAGAAATCCGACGTTCGAATTAAACTTGTTGGAATTGAGCTTTCGGCATCATTATTCAACTCATTTAAATTATACGTTTCACCTGTTAACACTTGAATCAAAGCTTCGATATCGGCTTGCGTTTTAGCTTCGTCAATTGAAACACCGACTTGCTCACCATGATAACGAAGATTCATATTAGCTACTTCTGCTCTATGCTTAATGGCATCAATATCTTTACTAATAAATGAAATAGTGTCGAACCAAGTATCGTTAAGGAGTTGCAATCCCGCTTGCTTTAACGCAGCAGCAACAACTGATGCATAACGGTTAATACGATTGGCAATATTGGTTAAGCCTTTACGGCCATGATAAACCGCATAAAAGCCTGCAATGTTGGCAAGCAAAACTTGAGCCGTACAAATATTTGAAGTAGCTTTCTCACGACGGATGTGTTGTTCGCGAGTTTGCATTGCCATACGGAAGGCTTGATTACCTCTAGTATCTTTAGAGACACCAATAATGCGCCCAGGTAAAGAACGCTTAAAAGAATCACGGGTTGCAAAAAAAGCTGCATGCGGGCCGCCGAAGCCCATCGGAACTCCAAAACGTTGAGCGGAACCAAAGACCACGTCGGCCCCCATTTCACCCGGTGCTTTTAATAACACCAAACTCATTATATCAGCAGCGACACAAGCAATAGCTTTTTTCGCATGCAGACTCTCGATGTGTGATTCCAGATCGGTAATTTGCCCAGTAATGTTGGTGTATTGCAATAAAGCACCAAACACATCTAAATTTTCTAGCTCTGCCAAGTCACCAACATGGATATCCCAACCATAATGTTCAGCACGAGTTTTAATCACGTCAATGGTTTGCGGAAATACATTTTTATCTACAAAGAAGACATTGCATTTTTTGTTTTTGGAAGAGCGCTTAGCTAATGCCATGGCTTCTGCCGCCGCGGTCGCTTCATCTAGCAATGATGAACTCGCCAACTCCATACCAGTTAAATCTAGAGTCATTTGTTGGAAGTTTAAAATCGCTTCCAAACGGCCTTGGGCAATTTCTGGTTGGTATGGTGTATAGGCTGTGTACCAGCCGGGGTTTTCTAAAACATTTCTTAAAATAACCGTTGGAGTTACTGTGTCATAATAGCCCATGCCAATAAATGACTTAGCCACGGTATTTTTATCGGCCAATGACTTTAAATAAGCTAAGGTTTCAGCTTCAGACATTGACGAATCTACTGCCAGTGGCTTCTCTATCTGAATTTTATGAGGAACGGTTTGCTCAATTAAATCATCCAATGATTCTAAACCTAACTCCTGCAACATCGCCTGAATTTCATCTTCACGCGGGCCTAAGTGACGACGAATAAAATCATCATGTTGCTGTAATTCATTCAAACTTGCATGTTCAGCCATTGCTAAAATACCTTAACTATTTGATATTTGATTAAAAAACTAAAATCTTAGCTCATCTATAAAATTGAAAAAGCCCCGAGCAAACTCGAGGCTAAGTCTAACTATCTGAATTATCTAGTGCTAAGCAAATCAACTGTCGCATCAACGCATTTTACGACGCGATAGTCAGCCAGATTATTCGTCAGCGATTTCTTCTGCGTACTGCTCCGCCAATAACAACTTATCTAGATCTGCTTGATCAGCAAGTTGCATTTTAAACATCCAGCCATCACCATAAGGATCGCTATTAACCAATTCAGGAGAATCTTCAAGCTCTTCATTAACTGCTGTAATAGTACCGTCAATAGGTGCATAAATATCCGAAGCTGCTTTTACAGATTCAACCACGGCGATTTCATCATCTGCAGACACCTCTTCATCTAGCTCAGGCGCTTCAACGAAAACAACATCACCCAATAACTCTTGCGCATGATCAGTAATTCCAACGGTTACTAAGCCATCACCTTCATGACGGATCCATTCGTGGCTTGATACATACTTTAACTCTGCTGGAATTTGACTCATGGTCTAGATACCCCTAATTTGATCTCAAAAAGATTTGACCTAAATTTATAAACTGGCGTTATTTTAGCCGAAACTTCTGCATTACCCAAGCAAAACTGCACCTAAAAAGTGACTCGAAAGCCAGTTTCAAAAGGAGTCGTGAAAAAGCTAGCAAATCGACTTTTCAAAAGCCTAAACTAGAACTTCACCCTTACGCACAAAACTTGGTTTGACGACCTTGGCATTCAATTGTTTTTTGCGTACTTGAACCAATACAGACTCTTGATTTAGGTCACGTTTAACACGAGCCATAGCGATAGATTTGCCAACCGTTGGCGACATGGTGCCAGAAGTAATAACGCCCACCACTTTATCATCAACCACAACTTCTTGCCCTTCTCGCATAACACCCTTATCTTCTAAAATCAGCCCGATCATCTTATGTGGAGCTTCAGCACTCTTAGTAGCGATGAGCTCTTTCTGCGCTAATAATGCTTTGCGCCCAACAAAATCTCTTGTTTCTGGCTCCCATGCAATAGTCCAGCCCATATTGGCAGCTAATGGCGAAACATTTTCATCCATATCATGTCCATAAAGATTCATGCCTGCCTCTAAACGCAAAGTATCTCTTGCCGCTAGCCCAGCAGGCTTCACACCAGCAGCTGCTAGCTGGTTCCAAACACCAATACCAGCTTCATCTGGAACCATAATCTCATAGCCATCTTCGCCAGTGTAACCCGTTCTTGCCACAAACCAGCTAGCTGCCTGCACGGCCACAAAAGGTTTAATCTCTGCAACAGCGGCTTGTTGTTCGGCGCTCATAATTGAATTCGCCTTCTCGATGGCATTAGGACCTTGAACTGCGATCATGGCAACGTCGGTTTTTTCTTCTACCGATACATTAAACTGTTGCGCAACGTTTTCCATCCAAGCCAAATCTTTATCACGAGTTGAAGCGTTCACCACCACTCGATAGTGAGTATCCGTCAAATAGTAGGCAATTAAGTCGTCAATAACGCCGCCATTTTCGTTAAGCATTCCGCTATAGAGCGCTTTTCCAGCAACAGTTAATTTAGCTACATCATTGGCTAGTAAATATTGTAAGTACTGTTTCGCCTCAGCACCGGTAACTTCAACTACAGTCATGTGCGATACGTCAAACATACCTGCATCTTGGCGAACGGCATGATGCTCATCAATTTGTGAGCCATAATTAAGAGGCATATCCCAGCCACCGAAGTCCACTACGCGAGCGTTCGCATCGAGATGCGCTTGATATAAAGGAGTTTTATTAGCCATTGATTGAGTCCAAGTTAAACCTAAGAAATTGGTGAAAGATTATACTCGGGATTGTTAAGGAGGAGAAGCAAAGTATAGAAAGTCTAACCAGTTAGTTTTCACTCTTTTTAATCAAATAAATCACCGGAATAATACCAACCATAACTAGCAATACTGCCGGTAGCGCGGCTAATTGCCATTCGCCTTCTGAAGTTAGTTCATAAATTCGTACAGACAAAGTATCCCAGCCAAAAGGCCTTAACAGTAGTGTCGCCGGCATTTCTTTCATGACCTCAACGAAAACCATCAACATAGCTGTTAATACTCCCGGTCTTAATAAAGGAATATAAACCCGCCATAAGCGTTCTTTTGAGTTAGCGCCAAGACTCATGGAAGCCTCGATAATGCTAGGTTTTATTTGTCCCATGGCGTTATCTACCGGTCCATGAGCAATTCGCATGAAACGAACTGCATAAGCAAATAATAAAGCGAAAATCCCACCGGTCAGCCATTGCTCCAAACCCAACCATGATTCAAAAGCATTGAAACTTATGACGACTCCAACTGCTAGTACGGTTCCAGGTAATGCATAACCGCTAAGGCTAACTTCTGTCAACAAACTGCCATCATACTGCTTAGCTTTTTGATTTTTTATGAATCGTTGAGCAAAGACCAATAGCATGGCAACGACTAAAGTAATAGCTGTGGCAACAAAAGCTAACTGTATGGTGTTGGACAATAAATTTATAATCGTTTGGCCATATCCAGACGTGGTTAGGCTCCAATAGATAAGTTGGATCAAAGGTAATATGAAGGCTATTAAAGACACCAGCCATGCGGCCAATTGAACTAAGGTTCCTTTGATTCCAGATAAGGGTTTTCTGAATTTGCTAAACTCTTGTCCATTTTCTTGGTAGCTTGCTGCACCTCGACTAAAGCGCTCACTTAATAAAGCAAGAAATACTAGCAATAACAAAATAGAAGCCAATTGTGCCGCAGTTTCTAAACTAAATAATCCAAACCAAGATTTGTATATTGCAGTAGTAAAAGTATCGTAATTAAAAATTGAGACAGCCCCAAAATCCGCAAGTGTTTCCATTAATACTAATGCCAAACCTGCCATCCATGCAGGTCTTGTCATAGGGATGATCAGTTTCCAAAATGCAGCTTGCTTGCTATAGCCTAAAGTACGAGCACTCTCATAACTGGCTTGACCTTTTTTTAATAAGCTCGCTCGAGTTAAAAGATAAACATAAGGATACAAACTCAGGATAAATACCAGTGAGACACCCAAAGAATTACGAATATCTGGCAGGTAGGATGAGGATAAACCAACACTTTTAAAAATCTGTTCTAGAGCGCCACCAAAATCAGTAAATCCAAGCAACACAAACGCTAAAATATATGGAGGAATCGCGATTGGCAACATCAAACACCATTGCAAAATTTTTCTTCCTGGAAACTCGTAGATCACTACTAGCCAGGCTAAAGAAACTCCTAAGACAAAAGCCCCTATTCCAACAAACACAGATAAGATTAATGTATTTGCTAATAACCCCGATAACTGAGTTTGCCAAAGGTGGCTCCATAAACCGGCGTCTACTGTTAACCATGAAAAAACCAGCGGGATAACCGGCAATAAGACTGCTATTGCAATAATAGCTAGGGCAAACCAACCTAAATTAGATATTAAAAAGCCATGCCGAATTTTATCGACATGGCGAACTGTAGACTGCTGTGTTGGAGTGATTTGCAAAGCTTATTTGTAACCTACTCTGTCCATTAACTGAACTGCTGCAGGTTGTAATTCACCTGCTTTCGACAAATTCATAGTATCAGCATTTAACTCACCCCAAGCTTGCACCTGCTCAATAGATTTCACAGCAGTATTTGCTGGATACTCAAGATTTAAGCCCGCATACATTTGCTGTGCAGATTTTGATGATAACCATTCAATTAACTGTAAAGCGGCTTTAGGGTTTTTAGCATGCTTGGTAATACCTGCTCCTGAAATATTCACATGGACTCCTTGCTCAGAATTTTCAGGCAAATAAAGTGCTACAGAAATATCTGGATTTTCCTTTTCTAAACGACCGAAATAGTAGCTATTTACAATCCCTACTTCACATTGACCAGCTTCTATCGCCTTCACTACTTTAGTGTCATTAGAAAATGGAGCTGTGGCTAAATTGTCGACCCAACCTTTTATAATCGACTCCGCTTTTACTTCACCATGACGCGCTATCAACATGGCAACCAATGATTGATTATAAACCTTCTTAGACGTGCGCAAACACAAACGACCTTGCCACTTTGGATCAGCCAAGTCTTCATAACTACTCAATTCTTCAGGTTTAACTTTATTCTTATCATAAACCATAGTTCTTGCGCGAACGGTTAAACCAAACCATTGGTTATCTGGATCTTGTAAATTTTGCGCAACGTTGTTCTCAAGCGTTGCAGAAGTGACCGATTGCAAAACCCCTTCTCTTTTGGCCAACCAAAGGTTTCCTGCATCCACCGTCATAAAAATATCTGCCGGCGTTCTTGCTCCCTCAGCCTTTAATCGAGTCACTAATGGTCCCGCTTTATCGGTTATATAGTCGATATCAATACCGGTATTAGCTGTAAACTCTTCAAAAAATGGCTTAATCAAGTGTTCTTTACGAGAGGAGTAAACCACAATTTTCTGAGCTTTTTCCTCTGTTACTGCTTGCGTGCTTTTTGAGTCTTTTGCTTGCTTTTTTTCTTGCCCAGTATTTTCCGAACATGCGGTTAACATTAATAGGGATATTAGAACGATTGTTTTACTCACAAATTTCATATGATGCCTAAATTAGGGTGCCTTATTAAATCTAGCTAAATGATAATGGTTCTCATTAATAAATGCAATGACTTTTACCTTCAAGGACTAAGCATAAAAAAAGCTCCCTATTGGGAGCTTTTACAGAACAACTAAAAACTTACTTTAGATGCTTAGCGAACACGTCTTTCTTCGACGTTTTATATAAGACTGACTCACCCTCTTTCATTAAGTAACCAGCCTTATTGAATCGCCACATTTGAGTTTCGCCATCAACCTCCATTTCAATTTTATATTCAAAAAGAGGCATCAATTTTTCTAGAGCGCGCTCTTTCACTTTCCATGCATCAACGATTTCAACCACAGCACTTTTCTCATCAATGACTTTAAGCACTTCGGTTTTATCATTATAAATGGTTGCTTTTGCGTTTTGCTTACATGCCACCAAAACCATAATTAACAAAATTGCTAACGAAACACCCAATAATTTACTCATAATCTTTATCCCTATTTAGAAACTTTTCGTCTTCTTAAACCCAGTGCTGCCAATAAAACCAACAAGCCTAAACCTGCAGAGCCACCACCGCCACCTGAAGATTCAGGAGCGTCATTCACTGTCACTGAAACAGCTGCTGTTGATGTTTCCCCTGAAGGGTCGGTTACTGTTACTTCAAAGCCAAGGGTAGCAGAGCCAGTCACTTGTGGAGCTACAAACGAAGCAGTACTACTAGAGCCATTGTTAATGGTAACCGCAGGACCTGACGTCTGTGCCCAAGAGAAAGTCAAAGGGTCGCCGTTAGGGTCGTTACTATTACTAGCATTCAAGTTTACTGTAGCACCTTCAACCGCAGTTAACGAACTTGATGCAACTTGAGCAGTTGGCGCTTGATTCACTTCCACATTGACGGTCACGGTTGCAGAAGATTGCAATCCATCAGGATCGGTTACTGTTACCTGGAACTCAAGAGCTGTCTGACTAGCCACATCGGGTGCAGTGAAATTAGCTCTAGCTGAAGCTGCCCCAGATAAATTAACAGTAGGGCCAGAAGTCTGCGCCCAAGCATAGGTTAAAGTGTCTCCATCTGGGTCACTACTAGCGCTAGCATCAAGCGTTACATTGGTATTTTCATTAACAGTCATGCTACCTGAACCAACATCTGCTGATGGCGCTCTATTTGGAAACTCAACTACAATTGCCGCAGTGGTTGAGCGCGAACAACTTGCTGAGTCAGTCACGCTTAGATTAACGTTTCCAGAATAGGCATCATTATAGCTATAAGAAGGATTAGCTTGAGTGCTATCCTCTGTTCCGTCACCATTGAAATCCCAGCTGTATGTATAACCAGTACCGGAACCACCAGATACTGACGAAGAGAAGCTCACCGTTTCACCAACTTGCGCTGGATTTGGGGTAATAGTCGCAATGGCTGCCGTAGGTGCTGTACAAGCGTCAGTTCCATCTAACGTTGTCGCTCCAGAATCCGCAGGGTCTAACCATGCTTTTAATTGACTAGCAGCGGTTCCGCCACCTTCCCACTGCTCAGATACACGGCCGTACCAATCTGGATCATTGGGCGCCTGGCAAGAAGCAAAACCACCATGCAAAGTACCTACGATATGTCTATTAGCATTCCAAATACCAGAACCTGAAGACCCGCCTTCGGTAGTCCCTTGGTCCCATGCTCCAATACGAATATGCGAGCCATTAGCATTTTCAACATTACTAGTGTAATTAGTTAAAGTAGCAGCATCATCATCAAAGCTAATACGCTTCTCGTCACCTGCTGGGTGGTGAATAGCAACCGAGGAGGTTGGTGCCGGAGCAGTATTATCCCATCCAGCCCAGTGCACGTTAAAGCTTGAGCTTGGAGCAGAGTTTAATTCTAATAAAGTTAAATCTGAACCAGTCCAGGTTGCTCTCAAAGTCGTTCCTGATTGCGATTGACTTCGACTACCATCAGGCGTGCCATCACAAACTGAAGTTTCAAAATTCCAATAAACAACTACCGTATTTGCTACTGCTTGCGTTGAAACGCAATGATTCGCGGTTAAAAAATAAGGTTTTCTATCTTGCGCCACATTGTTTACTAACGAGCCCGTACAAACGAAGCTACCTTGACTTGTGGTAAACGAATAGTGACCGACGGAACGAACTTCTGACTCCCAAGGATCTGCAACCGGGCAAACAACATCAATATTACAACTACCGGATTTAGCTATAGAAACTTTATCAATCCCACGATAACCCTGATTAATATTAGTTAAATCAAATGTTAAATATTTCTTCATGTTATCTGGTACAGAAATTTCTATGATTGCTTCGCCACCTTTGATTAGTGGCGTCCATAGCTCTTGAAAACCATTATTATCTTTTTGGGTAAATGGGCCTATAACTTCTGAATAATCTTTGTTATAAACAAATAACTGAGCACCTGCAGGTAAAAATACATCTTTAAAGCCAAAACTCAAATTATTGGTATCTTTTGCATTAACTTTCAATCGCCAAATTGACTGGCCTGCCGAGCTTAACCACTGGCCTAAATCGGTATAGGATTCTCTGGCTTGATATGGCACTGCAAACCGATAGGTTTTCTCAAATTTACTAAAGGTTGCATCTTTTGCTGCTACTTTTTTCATATCCAATGCAGGAATATCTAACACAGGAGATGCCGGAATATTTTTAATTGCATGGGTTAAGGGAAGCTCATTTGAAGCTATGGATGCATGTGTTGTGAAAGAAGCTGCCACTAACATGGCTACACTACTAACTTTAAATAAAACCTTTTTCATAATATCACCAACTTAATCTAATCTACTCAATAGTATAACTAGGATTGTCAGAATAGAAAGTAAATCAATGTGAAACGGTATTAAAGTTATACAATTAGATACTTATTGATACTAAAAAATAAATAACTTAGCGACTAAATCCCAAGTGCTTTCTTAACTAATAGATTCTTAATTAAACCAGTATCATTTACAGCCTTTAAACCAACTGCGCGTAAAAGTTGAATAGAACTAGATTGGTGTGCAAAGATGTTCTTAAAAAACTGCATGGCTTTTTGCATCAAAAAGATATCACTCGATCGATTTCTTTGATAGGGGCGCAAGTTTATCTGCAAGCCTATGTCTCGTTTCTTTGCATAAGAATTTTTTATCACCTTTACTAATTCTTTAGCATCAGCAAAGCCAAGGTTCACCCCTTGCCCAGCCAATGGATGAATGGTGTGAGCAGAGTCGCCAATTAATGCCAAACGGTGCTGAATATTGCTTTCTGCCGTGCGCTCGATTATTGGAAATGCAACTCGATCACTTAATAAAGAAATAGCTCCTAATTTACTTTCGAATGTTTGCTTCAAGCGTACTAAGAAATCTTCTTCGGATAATTGCAATAACTCAGCACATTTACTCTCATCTTGCGACCAGACTATTGAGCACTTATTAAATTCCTTTAAAGGTAAAAATGCTAAAGGCCCAAAATGGTCAAACCGTTGGTAGGCTGTCGCCTCATGAGTTAACTCAGTTTTTACGGTGGCGACAATAGCCTTTTGTTTATAAGGTTTTTGCAGAGTCCCAATACCCGACGCTTTCTTTAGCCAAGAAAGAGGCCCGTCCGCAGCAACTAACAATGAAGCCTTAAAACTTTTACCAGAATTTAAAATCACTTCTGCATAATCTTTTTGGTAACTAACCTTTTCGCAGTGTTCTAAGAAATAAAAGTCTATATTATTTTTATCCTTGACCGTATTAAACAAGGCTTTTCGAATGACTCTATTTTCAATAATGTGCCCCAAGTTTTCCTCTCCGATTGCATCAGCAGAAAACTCCACAGCGCCATGAGTTGATTCTCCATCCCAAACTTCCATTTTCCCATAAGAAGATAAACTGCTTTTATCAAGATATTGCCAAGCACCTATTTCACGAAAATACTTTTCGGATTGTCGAGTAATTGCACTGACTCTTATATCAATACTTGTTTTATCAAATTCCTGCTGAACTTCTTGCGGCTCTATAACGGCTATCTTTAAACTCGTGCCTTTAAGCCCTGCTACAAAAGCAAGGCCTACCATACCGCCACCTACGACAATAATATCGTATTGCTTCATGCTTTAAATCCCATTGCCTTCATAGCAAAGACTTCTTTTATAGCTGGAGTAACATCCATAATTTTCATGAGAAGATTTCTGCTTAAGGATAAAGCTGTAGATGGGTTGGAAAATAACCGCGCTAGCGCCTCAGTTGCTTCAATAGTTTCAAAGCGATCACTCATTCTTTCATTCTCAAATTCATCAAGCCAA
This sequence comes from Kangiella sp. HZ709, assembly GCF_009674675.1. GTDB lineage: Bacteria > Pseudomonadota > Gammaproteobacteria > Enterobacterales > Kangiellaceae > Kangiella. The sequence goes on along the minus strand of NZ_WKJC01000001.1, from coordinate 1,690,870 downwards.
TTTTTAGAATCTAATTTTGATTCTTTATCTAAACACAATTTTTGAATTTTTTTTCTCAGAGCTTCAATATCTCTTAACGCCAAATTGAGTCCTTGGCCAGCAATCGGGTGCAATTGTTGCGCGGTATTTCCGATTAATAAACATTGGTCGCTCACTATCTTAGAAGTCACCAATTGCATCAACGGGAAAACATTTCTTTTGCCTATTTTTTTTACTCGACCCAATCTAGAACCGAATGCTACCTCTAGCTCTTTGGCAAACGATATTTTGGACATTTCGTGAAGCTCTTTGCTTTTTTCAGATGTGTTTGACCAGACTATCGACATGCGGTTATCACTTAATGGTAATAACGCCAAAGGGCCATTGTTCGTAAAGCGCTCGTAAGCCCAGTTTTTATGCGGTATTTGTGTTGTTATATTACAAACCAGAGCTGACTTTTTAAAATCGGTGACTTCTGTCTGATACCCCAGCTGCGATTTAAGATTAGAACGAGAACCTTCTGCTAAAATTAGCAAGTCACAATTTATAAATTGCTTGATACCTTCTAACTCGATCTGCATAACATTTTTATCGTTTTTTACTATTTTTTTTGCAGAAACCACTTTAGCTGGACAACAATATTCTATTCCCCGCTCTCTTACCTCAGACATTAATGCCAAGCCTAAAATCTTATTTTCAATAACGGCGCCTAGCTGAGGCTGATTCAATTTGCTGCATTCCAATCGGCTAAAGCCGTAACGTCCTTGATCGGAAATGTGAATGTTTTTTATTGGCTCAGCGCTATTTATCATTTGAGTAAGCCCAAGCCGTTGATATATTTTTAAAGATGAAAGCGATAACGCAACACTTCTATCGTCAAAGCTAGGTTGTGAATTGGATCTTTCTTGAAATGCTTCGATAACAACTAAATCAATACCAATCGCATCTAACGCAATCGCCAAGGTAGCACCGACCAAGCCCCCACCGACAATAACAATCTGATAATGATTCTTTTTAGTTTTCATAAAATTTAAAATTATTGCATTAACTGCTCAATCTTTTCCCGATCTTTTGGCGCCGCTTTTGACAAAACATCGTAACCCGTTTTTGTTACCGCTACATCATCTTCAATGCGAATGCCAATCCCACGCCACTTTTTGGCCACCCTAGTATTATCTTTATTGATATAAAGACCTGGTTCGACGGTTAATACCATGCCTGCCTCCAATAATCTTGGCTGTCCATGCACCTGATAATCACCAACGTCATGTACATCCAGGCCGAGCCAATGACCGGTTTTATGCATATAAAATTCTTTATAGGTTTCTTTAATTAAATTGACTTTTAAACTACCCTTTAAAATCTTTAAATCAATCAAACCTTGGGTAATGATTTCCACCGCTTTGTCGTGAATGTCATTCCAGTGATTACCCGGTTTAACCATTTCAATCGCCGCCTCTTGTGCTGCTAGCACTAAATCGTAAAGCTCTGCCTGTGCTTTTGAAAAGCGGCCATTAATTGGGATAGTTCTAGAAATATCCGAGGCATAATATTCAAATTCACAACCTGCATCAGTTAACAATAAATCGCCATCTTCTAACTCACTATCATTTTCTACATAATGCAAAATATTAGCATTATTACCTGCTGCAACTATGGAGGGGTAGGCTGCATGTCGACAATCATTCAATGCATAATGGTACTCTAGCTCTGCTTCCATATGACGCTCGTTTTTTCCAGATGCGCAAGCTTTCATTAATGCTATATGAGCTTTAGCAGAAACATTTGCGGCATAACGCATGCGCTGAATCTCAGCTTGCGTTTTTATTAAACGCATCTCATGTAAATGATGTTTAAGATCAATCATTTCGCCTGGACGGGATTCGCCTTTATGTTGCGCATTAGTCAATTGATTACGCCACTCTAAAATTTGCTGATCGAATTCAGGATTTACTCCTAGCTCAAAATAAATTCTATCTTTACCCTCCATCAAACCTGGTAAAATGTCATCAATATCGGTTATCGGAAACGCATCGTCAGCTCCAAGAGTTTCTATCGCTCCTTCTTGACCTAGCCTAACACCATGCCATGTTTCTTGGATTGGATCTTTTTCTCGATTAAAAAGAATGAACTCTCCATGTTTACGGCCAGGGATAATCACAACCACAGCCTCGGGCTCATCAAACCCTGTCAGATACCAAAAATCACTATCTTGCCTGAAATGAAAATTAACATCTCGACTTCTAACTTTTTCATTGGCAGCTGGCAAAATTGCAATGGAGTTATCCCCCATCCATTGCATTAATCGCTTTCTTCTTGCAGCAAAATTTATCTTTTGCAATGTGAATTCCTAATGTACTGAAGAGTTTTCTTGATTGTGTGGAGTTGCTTCTGGTTGATTTGCCATAAAAATAATCTGTGCAGACATTTTCACATGCTCACAGATAGTCACATAAGCTTGCTCTAATTCTTCATTTTCTTCTGCTTCATTATCCAGCTGGGCAATTTGTGCCAAATCATGCATAGCCTCTTCTGCATCCTCGCTTAATGGCTTTTCTTGTTTAATCAAACCATACCCCGTTAGAAAACCTTGCGACCATTCACCCAGAGCAGTTAAGCGGTGCGCCAATGGATAGTCATCTTCAGGAATAATTAAGTCGATACTAAATGAATCAACTTGATAATCCTTTTGGGTAAATGCTAATAATTGCTCTAATCCTGAAAAAGCCTCAGTTGGCAGTGGATCGCCTGAATTTAAAAACTCAGCTAGTTGCTGATGCCAATTGCCTTGTTCTGGAACGTAACCGTGTGCGACTAATCCATGCAGCATTCCTGCTAGTTGGGATGCAGCCAGATCTGGCAAATAATGTAGGCATAACTCATTGATTTGTGAATAATGGATCAAAGGGAAAACTCTTGCTAACAATAGTAAAACAAGTTTAACCTTTGCCCTAAAGAATGCCTAGTCCAGCTACCAATTTAATAACAATAATATTTTAATTGGACAAAGATTGACCAACATAACGCATATCCTTATAGTATACTTTAATTATCAAACCTAACTGTTTAATGAATATGGTAAATCCACAAAATCAATTAGAGCTTCTAGAATCTCAAGTTGACTCGCTTTTGTTGCAGTTTGAAAAAATAAACAGTGAAAACAGTGATTTACGCAGTCAAATCAATCATATGCGTAATGAAAAGCAACAACTTATCAACAAAAATGAGTCCGCTCGTCAGCAAATTGATCTAATGATCAAGCGCTTAAAGAGCATGTAAAGAGTTTAACTAATTATGGCAAAATCCGATATTATTCCTGTCAATGTCTCCATTTTAGGCAAAGAATTCCAAGTTGCTAGCCCAGAAGACGAGCATCAGCAACTATTACAAGCTGCGACCTTTTTAGATAAGAGAATGCGAGAGATTCGTGAGTCGGGCAAAGTTCTAGGCATTGAACGAATTGCTGTCATGGCGGCACTGAATCTTAGTTACGAATTGTTAAATAAGTCCGACACTAACCCCGAACAAATATCTATAATAAACAATAAGATGCAACAGTTGAGCGATAAAATTGAATCCTCACTGGATAGTAGCAAACAAATCGAGCTCACTAACGGTTAATTATTTATGTTATAATTCAGGTTCCTGGACTGTTCGTCAGTAGCGAACGTTCTTGAGCCGATAATACTTTTTTTGGGATTCCTTCGTAGGAAGTGTTGTGCAAGTCCGTTTCGATCGGAAAGCCTGATCATCCTCCTGGTCTCCCCCCTGAACCTTTGGGTTCTAGGGCCTCTACCTACAACGGCAGTCTGGGTTTTTATTAATGAATAAAGCGCTGTCGCAGAAACAGCTTCTGCGAACAAGAATTAAACATCAAAGAAGCACTCTTACTAAACCCTTTATGGAGCGTTCCGCTCTCGCTATTTTAGGCCACTTATCTACCGCACAAATTATTGAAACTTCTGAAAATATTGCTTTTTATTTACCAACCCGTGGTGAAATAAGTTGCTGGCCACTGATTGAGTATGCCTTATCGTTGAAAAAAAAGTGCTTTATACCTAAGGTTTTTCCCAATAAAAAAAGAGGCATGTGGTTTTTACCCTATACTGGCAAAGACACCATTCAGCAGGGATCTTTTGGCATCTTAGAGCCGACGGCAAAAATTTCCTCTGCCATTCGGCCCAGTGAGCTCGACGTTATTTTTATGCCTCTTGTTGCTTATGATACAGAAGGCAACCGTCTTGGTATGGGCGGAGGCTATTATGATTCCGCACTTAAGAACTTTAACTCTAATCAGAAGCGACCTGAATTGATTGGCTTAGCATACAATTTTCAACAAACAACTAATTTACCTATACAAAAGTGGGACCAAAAAATTGATTCAATTGCTACCCCCAGTTACTTCAGACGATTTACCGCTTCAGACAGCTAACATTTTCTCACCTCATCGACTACAATAGTCAGGTGTTAATTTAATCAGAATCACTATGACTCAAGACGAATTGAAAGCCCTGGTTGGCAAAGCTGCCGTAGAATATGTTAAAGAAGACACTATTGTTGGTGTTGGAACCGGCTCTACTGTTAATTTTTTTATTGATGAACTTGCCAAAATAAAACATAAAATTAAAGGCGCAGTTTCCAGCTCTGAAGCTTCAACCGAAAGATTAAAAAATCATGGCATAGAAGTTTTTGACCTCAATCAAGTTTCTGAAATACCTGTCTATGTCGATGGTGCTGATGAGTCAAACCATTTGTTGGCACTGATCAAAGGTGGTGGCGGCGCTTTAACTCGCGAAAAAATTATAGCCGCAGTATCGACAAAATTTATTTGTATTGCGGATGAGTCTAAACTGGTTCGTCGCCTTGGAGAGTTTCCGCTGCCGATAGAAGTGGTACCAATGGCGAGAAGTTACGTCGCAAGAGAAATTGTTAAGCTTGGCGGCGATCCTGTCTATAGAGCTGGTTTTGTAACTGATAATGGCAATGTTATTTTGGATGTGCATGGCTTAGAAATAAATGAGCCAATGAAATTGGAGAGCATCTTAAATAGTCTGGTTGGCGTTGTTACCAATGGACTATTTGCAGAGCGCTCAGCGGATGTTTTACTCATAGCTAAAAGTCATGGTGAAGTCGAAACCATTGCTCGAAACTAACGATAGCAATCGTATTAGAAATAGCTAATCATAAGTTTAATTTCGCCACCAACTTAATCTTTGGTTACTGTGATCCCAGTAAATATGGAAAGGATCGCAATCTTTTTTATCCGTTACGCGCAGCCCTCGGCATTCAGGACAATATTGATAGCCTCTTGGTGTAGGGCTAACTTTCTGGCGAATGGGATATTTTTGACTTTCCACTGTTAAAGTTGCTTCCGTGCCGCAGATAGAATTTTTCTGATTGGCTTTATCTACAAATAACTCTATGAAATCTATCTTAGTCACATCATCTTGTAAAAAAACACTGACAATAACAGTCTTATCACTTACTCCTAGCAGAGCTCGCTCCTGCTCTCCATCGTTGTTGATATCAAGCATAATTTCTGGTTGATTATTAGACCAGTCATGATTTTGCCAACGTTCTTTAAGCGCCGTTGCTTGCGGGTCAGGATCACAAGCAGATAAAATCAACACAAAAATAATTAATGCAAAAAATTTAATGTTGAATTCCATATTTATCCATCAAGCTGTATAAAGTTGGTCTAGTTACACCAAGTAATTTCGAGGCCTTTGATATATTACCATTAGATAAAACAATCGCTCGCTGAATAGCTTTTGACTCCGATACTTCACGAACCTGCCTTAAATTTAGCGGCATTTCTCTTAATTGATTTTGTTCTAACTGCAATTCTTCGGCCCCTATCTGATTACTTTCTGACATAACCACTGCAGCTTTGACTTTATTTTCTAATTCGCGAACATTGCCAGGCCATTCGTAAGCTTCCATCGCATGCACAGCTTCAGAGGTAAAACCTCTAAAATTGCGAGAATATTGTCGGTTAAATTTCTCCAGCATAGAACGAGCGATTAGTACCACATCACCGTTCCGTTCCTTTAACGATGGAATAGTTAAACTTACTTCACTTAAACGATAAAATAGATCTTCCCTAAACTTCCCTTGCTCTACCAACTCACTCAGCGGCTGATGAGTAGCTGCAACAATTCGCACATCAACTTCAATTTGCTCTCTGCCGCCAATCCTTTCCACCTGTCGCTCTTGCAAAAAGCGTAACATCTTTGCCTGTAATTGCATTGGCATATCACCAATCTCATCTAAAAATAAAGTACCTCCATTGGCACTTTCAACTTTACCAATAGTTAACTTGTTTGCTCCTGTGAAGGCTCCAGGCTCATAGCCAAATAATTCGCTTTCTAACAAATTCTCTGGAATCGCGGCGCAATTGATAGCGACTGACTTATTATTATTTCTTGGGCTTATTTCATGAATAGCTCGAGCTAACAACTCTTTTCCGGTACCGCTATCTCCTAGCAACATAACGCTAACATCTGTTGGTGCAACTTTTTCAATTTTTTGGCAAACCCCCAGCATCTCTGGGCTACTGGCAATAATGCCATGAAAACTGTCAGTTTGGCGTTTAAATAAATTACGATTGTCTTCTTCTAAATTAGCTAGATCAAACGCTCTTTTGACAATTAAAGAAAGTTCTTCTGCCTGAATAGGTTTTTGGTAAAAGTCATAAGCACCCAACTCAACAGCTTTAAGTGCTATATCCCTCTGGTCGTTACCCGTTACAACAATAACTTTCGTTGCCGGTGCTAATAGTAAGATTTCTTCCAACAAAGCTAAACCTACAGAAGCATTGGCTGGATCAGGCGGTAGTCCTAAATCTAAAGTTACGACTTTAGGTTCAAATCTACGAATCTCTTCAATAGTCTTAGTGTGGCTATCCGTTAAAATGACATTGTAATCATCAAAGGTCCATTTCAATTGTTTCTGCAACCCTTCATCATCTTCAACGATCAGTAGTTCCAATTTATTTTGGCTCATTTTTATCTCCATCTATCATCGTCTTTTATTCCTCTTGCGCAGCCAAAGACATTATCATGGTACAGTGAGTACCTCGTCCTAAACGACTTCGTATTATTAAATCACCATCATTACTTCTGAGCAAATAGCGGCATTGATAAACGCCGATTCCCATACCTGCATTACCCTTAGTGGTTTCAAAAGGTTTAAATAAGCTTTCTCGCATGAACTCTTCACTCATACCTATTCCCTCATCTATAATATCCCAATAGAGTCCATCATTTTGTAATTTGATTTTATGCTTCACTTTAGCGCTTGCCACTGCCAGCTCGATGCTTTCTTTTGCTTTGACTGCCTCTTGCGCATTTTCTTCTAAATGTAAAATAATATTCAGCAATTGCTCTTGAGCTCCAGCTACAAAAACCATAGGAATTTCTTTATCAAATTGTACCTTAATATCTTTTGCAATTACCTCTTCCACTAAATCTGGTAAGTAAGTTTTGCTATAACCTGGCTGTGATGATTCTTTGCGTCGTAACTGTTTTAACATTTTACCTAAACGATTATGTGCACTCTTAACTGTTTCAAAACTATCGTTTATAAATTCAGGGTTACTTCCAAATTTATGTGAATTTTGGGTAATTAATTCCAATTGGGCGGATACATTTTTTAGATCATGCACTACAAAGGTTGACAGTTTATTAAAGGCTGCAAACTCTCTTTGTTCATACAAACTGGAAGTTGCCTCATATAAACCTAAGTAACTGGCCATTTGTTGGCCTGCAGCTTTTAACAAATCATGATCTTCCCAGTTTAGACTAGGAGTATCATCTAACCGTTTCAATCCAACAATGGCTACTAGCTCTTTTTTCCGCCTCAAAGGTACAAAAATTTTTATAGCACTTTTATCAAACTGACTCAGGTCTAATTTTAGATTGTTATAAATTTTCGGATCTTTTTGATATTCAGTTACATCGATAACCCAATTATAGCGATCAACAAACTCAATTAATTCTGATGGCAATCGATAATTTTGTTCGCTAGTAAGAGGAGAGTTCCAATGGTCAACATAACCAAATCGACCCGCATTTTTTGCCCATAACTTACCGCCTGGACTAGTCACCATTTCAGCTAAAGCTTGAATAGTTTTTGGATAAAAGTTTTGTTCTTGATGAGCGTAATCCAGAGCACTATTAAAACCCAGCCAGGATTCGCGATAGTCATATTTATAGAGAGAAAAAGCCTTAGCTATCTTGACCTTTAATTGACTGCGGGCTCTTTGATTGAGACTAAACCAGAGTATTGCTAAGGCTAATAATAAAGCCAGCAGTAATATTATTATTAGAAGGGTAAAATTATTATATAAGGACGGCCATTTGTGCAGTAACCAATAAACACCAAAGAGCAATGCCAAGGCAGGAGTAAATAACCTAATATATTTAGGTAAACGCCTACGCAAAGCAAGGATAGAAATTACAATTAGCAGCAATCCCAATGCTATTACAAATTCCATTAAATTCTATTTAAAGATGTTATAAGTTGATTATCTTATTGTTATAAAAGAATTTTTATAAAAAAGCCAATGATTCACTGAGAAGTTGTGAGCAGCTTTGATAGATATTTTAGATTGCAGTTGCTGCCTGCTGAATGTCAATAAATTCCAAGAGTGTTGACACTGACTCAAACGCATCACCCGTAAGTTCATCTTCAGCCACACTAATAGAGAATTGCTCTTCCAATTCCATTAATATAGAAACAATAGCCATTGAATCAAACTCTGGGAAATTTCCTAGCAATAATGTATCTGAAGAAAATTCCTCAGCATCAATAGACAAAGTTTCACTAAGAATTTCTATTAATTTGTCTAAATTTGGGCTCACAGACATCTAAACCTCTTAAAATTACATTACGGATAAGTCGCAGCCAAGCGGCGCACATTGTATCAGGAAGATTCTTTGAAATCGCCTAAAACTGCTACTTTTTTCACCATCTTTAACAATTGCAATTTTCCCCTTTTATCAAGCTCACGCTTTTGGTTAAATAGGTACAAATGGTCAAACCAGATTTGTTATGGCAAACCCAACTTCATTTAATAAAGATCAGTTAAAAGTCTTATTGCTCGAAGGCGTTCATCCTCAAGCAGAAGCGTTATTTCGCCATGATGGCTATAATAACATCAAAAAATATAGCACTGCCTTATCGGGAGATGAGTTAAAGCAAGAAATCTCTGATAGCCATTTTGTGGGTATTCGCTCAAGGACGCAAATTTCTAAAGACGTGTTAGATTCCGCAGAGAAATTAGTCACCATCGGTTGCTTTTGTATCGGCACCAACCAAGTAAACCTAGATGCTGCTCAATTTAGAGGCGTTCCTGTTTTTAATGCTCCTTATTCCAACACCCGAAGTGTTGCCGAGCTGGTTTTGGGCGAGATGATTATGTTGCTACGTGGAATCCCTGAAAAAAATGCCGCTGCCCACCGTGGCGAATGGCAAAAGTCCGCCACCAACTCGAATGAAGCACGTGGTAAAACTTTAGGTATTATTGGCTATGGCCATATTGGCACTCAGCTCGGTATTCTGGCTGAGGGTATTGGTATGAAAGTTCGTTTCTACGATATTGAAAACAAACTCTCTCTTGGCAATGCCGAACAAGAAGCAGACTTTAATACTTTATTAGCTCAATCTGACGTCATTTCATTGCACGTTCCAGAAACCCCTCAAACCAAAGGGCTCATCTCTTCGTCTCAATTATCTCAAATGCAAAAACATGCTATTTTAATAAATGCCTCACGCGGGACTGTGGTTGATATTGATGCCTTAGTTTCATGCTTAGAGAACAAAGGCATTGCCGGTGCGGCACTAGACGTTTTCCCTACAGAGCCAAAATCTAACAATGAAACTTTTCAATCTCCATTGAGGCAGTTTGATAATGTTATTTTGACTCCTCATATTGGCGGATCGACCTTAGAAGCACAAGAAAACATTGCCATCGAAGTTACCGAAAAAATGATCAAATACAGTAACAATGGCTCCACTGTTTCGTCTGTTAACTTCCCAGAGGCAGCTTTACCGGCTCATACTGGTACCCATAGGATTTTACATATTCATAGAAATCAGCCCGGTGTCTTATCCCAGATCACCCATATTTTGGCTGATAATAATGTGAATATCTCAGCGCAATATTTGCAGACTAAAGATCAAATTGGTTATGTTGTTACCGATATTGACGAAAGCTCAAGTAAAATTGCGTTAGAACAAATGCGTAAAATCGAAGGGACTATTCGAGCCAGAATTTTATATTAATGGACAAAACTATGCGTAAATTATCAATACTATTATTTTTTTTATTAACCGCTTGCGGCGTTAGCAAAACTAGCGATAGTAATTCAACTGATCAAATTTATGATGGCCATATTAAAAGTATCGATGAGCAACTTAAAGCTTGGAATAGCGAAACTAAGCAGTGGCTAGCAGTAGAAGACTTTTGGCTTGCCTATGCCGAAAGAAATGGAGGTCTGACTTGGGGAAAAGGAAAGCAATATCCAACTTATGAGCAAGTAGAGGAATTTGATACTTTTCTAGTGCAAGTAGAACAGGGTAATTGTTTAATGGAATTCTTTCACTCAAGATGGCGGAGAGCAAATGATGTTAGACGATGGGATGACAAACATAATGAATATGACGGATGTCCATATGTGTTTGAATGAAAAAACCGGCTCATGCCGGTTTTTTCATTCTCTTATTAGTAAATTAGTTAACTCTCGGATCCAATTTTCCAGCCTTATAATCTATTGCCATTTGTTCCATATTAATTGGCTTAATCTTTGAAGCGTTACCCGCCGTTCCAAAAGATTCATATCGTGCTTTACATATAGATTGCATTGCATCTTGAGCAACTTTGTTATATTTACGAGGGTCAAATTCTTTTGGATTTTGCTTTAAAAATTTACGTACAGCACCGGTTGCGGCTAAACGTAAATCCGTATCGATATTAACTTTACGAACTCCATACTTAATACCTTCTTGAATTTCTTCAACCGGTACGCCGTAGGTTTCGCCTAAATCACCGCCATATTCATTGATGACTGCCAGCCAATCTTGCGGTACTGAAGAAGAACCATGCATTACTAAATGCGTATCGGGAATACGCTTATTAATCTCTTTAATGCGTTGAATTGATAAAACATCGCCTGTAGGCGGGCGCGTAAATTTATATGCACCATGTGAAGTACCAATAGCAATTGCTAGCGCATCAACTCCCGTGTCTTTGACAAACTGTGCTGCTTCTTCAGGATCTGTAAGTAACTGATCTTCAGTTAAAATACCTTCAGCGCCAGAACCATCTTCTTCACCAGCCATGCCAGTTTCTAAAGAACCTAAGCATCCTAACTCACCTTCAACTGATACACCGCAAGCGTGCGCCATATCTGTTGCCAGTTTAGTTACTCGCGCATTGTATTCGTAAGACGCTGGTGTTTTCATGTCTTCCTCTAAGGAGCCATCCATCATTACCGAACTAAAACCCAGTTGAATCGATTGCTGACAAATTGCCGGCGAAGCACCATGATCTTGATGCATACATACTGGAATATGCGGAAACTCCTCGGTAGCGGCTAAGATCAAATGGCGTAAAAAATTCGATCCTGCGTATTTGCGTGCTCCGGCAGAAGCCTGAACGATTACCGGAGAATCCGTCTCATCAGCTGCCTGCATTACTGCACGCATTTGCTCTAAATTATTAACGTTAAACGCTGGAATACCGTAACCATGCTCTGCTGCATGATCTAATAATTGTCTTAATGTAATTAATGCCATAACTTTTACCTTTACCTAATCCTATAATTTTTATTAAGCGCTTTCTTTTGCAGTTTCCTGAGCTCTTTGCTCAAGAATTGCCACCGCCGGTAACTCTTTACCTTCTAAGAATTCTAAAAATGCTCCACCACCAGTTGAGATGTAAGAGACCTGTTCTTTAATTCCGTATTTATCAACTGCCGCAACGGTATCACCACCACCAGCAATCGAAAAAGCATCACTATCGGCAATTGCCCGGGAAATTATTTCCGTACCTTTACCAAATTGATCAAATTCAAAAACCCCTACTGGTCCATTCCAAACAATAGTTTTTGCATTAGCCAAAATCTTTGCCAAATACTCTGCAGACTCTTGCCCGATATCAAATATCATATCATCATCTTGCACTTCAGAAACAGACTTAGCTTCTGCTGCTGCTGACTCAGAAAATTCTTTACCAGTAACCACGTCTACTGGTACAGGAATCTCACCGCCACTAGCTTTTGCCTGTGCAATTAACCGTTGTGCTTCAGGAATTAGGTCTGCTTCATACAATGATTTGCCAACATTTTTATCGGTAGCAGCAATAAATGTATTCGCAATACCCCCACCGACAATCAATTGATCAACGATTCCTGATAGTTTTTCTAATACCGTTAATTTCGTAGAAACTTTAGAACCACCGACAATCGCAACCATCGGTCTCGCTGGATTATCTAAAGCTTTACCTAAAGCCTCTAACTCACCTGCCAATAGTAAACCCGCACAAGCTACTGGAGCAAATTTAGCTACACCATGAGTTGAAGCTTGAGCTCTATGTGCAGTGCCAAAAGCATCATGCACAAATACATCGCAAAGATCAGCATACATTTTTGAAAGGCGATCATCGTTAGCTTTTTCACCAACATTACAGCGAACATTTTCAAAAACGACTAGTTCGCCCTGCTCAACCTCAATTCCATTCAAGTATTCAGTAGCCAAACGAACAGGGACATCTAATTGCTCGTTTAAGTAATCCACTACAATTTTCATGGAGTCTTTTTCAGTTAAAACCCCTTCTGTAGGACGACCACGGTGCGACATCACCATTACTTTAGCACCCTTTTCTAAAGCTAACTTAATGGTCGGAATTGATGCTTGAATACGTACATCACTGGTGATTTTTCCATCTTTAACAGGAACATTTAGATCTTCACGAATAAGCACACGCTTATTATTTAAATCTAAATCAGCCATTCTTAAAACATTCATGTTTTAGAACCTTTTATCAATAAAACTACAATAGTTAAAACGCAAAAGACTTTCCGAAAAAAGCCTTTTAAATTACCTAAATAAATCCCTCTCGGTTAGAAAGATTTTTCTCGCAATACAAGAAAAAGAACCTAAACAGACATCATTTTTATAGCAACATCTAACATGCGATTACTAAAACCCCACTCATTATCATACCAAGTCACCACCTTAACCAAGTTACCATTCATAACTCGTGTTTGACCTGCATCAAAAGTAGAAGATGCTGGGCTGTGGTTAAAATCGATAGAGACTAATGGCTCATCGTTGTAGCAAAGCACATGATCATCTGCTGCTTTTTTTACAATTTCGTTAATTTCTTCTGCCGACGTATCACGACCTGCTTCAAAAGTTAAATCAACACAGGATACGTTAATGGTTGGAACACGCATCGCAAAGCCATCCATCACACCATTCAGTTCTGGTAACACTAAACCAACGGCTTTAGCTGCACCAGTTTTAGTTGGAATAATGCTTTGTGCTGCCGCACGAGCGCGTCGCAAGTCTTTATGTTGATTATCAATTAATTTTTGATCGTTGGTGTAAGCGTGAATAGTGTTAACCAAACCTGATTTGATTCCAACTGTATCGTTTAATACTTTTGCTAACGGTGCTAAACAGTTAGTAGTGCAAGAAGCATTAGAAACAACACGGTGCTCAGATTTTAAAATATCATCATTCACACCAAATACTACAGTTGCATCAACATCAGCTGCACCTGGTGCTGAGATCAACACTTTTTTCGCTCCGCCTTTAAAGTGCTTAGCAGCACCGGCTTGATCTTTGAATACTCCAGTACACTCAAAAACCACATCAACTTCTTGATCACCCCAAGGAATTAATTCCGGGTTACGTTCGGCATATAATTTAATTTTGTCGCCATTAACCATCATGTGTTCGCCGTCTGTAGACACATCTGCATTGAAACGACCATGGGTAGTATCATACTTAGTTAAATGTACAGTAGTCTCCGCTGGGTGCGATGAATTGATTGCAACTACTTGAATACGATCACGATAACCGTGCTCATAGATTGCGCGAAGTGCTGTGCGGCCAATACGACCATAACCATTAATTGCAACTTTAACTGTCATTTTAAAATCTCCGAAATACTACAGTTCGTAAAATAAATTTGATAAATCTTTAGCTCTAATCTTTAAAAAGCTCGTTAGTTTTAGCAGTAATATTTTCAACCGTAAAACCAAAATGTTTGAACAACTCACCTGCTGGTGCCGACTCACCAAAAGTCGTCATACCGACAACAGCACCATTCAAACCAACATATTTATACCAGTAATCAGCAATACCAGCTTCTATCGCCACTCTTTTGCTTACAGCACTTGGTAAAACTGACTCTCTATAACTTGCATCTTGTGCATCAAAAACATCAGTCGATGGCATTGATACCACACGTATGTTTTTGTCTAGTTTTGCCATTTCATTGGCAGCTTCAATTGCTAATTCAACTTCAGAACCAGTTGCGATATAAATAGCATCCGGTGTGCCAACCGTATCTTTAATAACATAAGCACCTTTTGCAATATTTGCTAACTGCTCTTGATTACGATCTTGATGCTGCAAATTTTGACGACTTAAACTCAAAGCCGTTGGTCCGTTACGATTTTCAATCGCAGCTTTCCAAGCTACAGCAGTTTCTACTGCATCACATGGACGCCACACCGAACAGTTTGGCGTTAAGCGCATATTGGCTAATTGCTCTACCGGTTGATGGGTAGGACCATCTTCACCTAAACCAATCGAATCGTGAGTGAACACATAAATTGCTTGTTGCTTCATCAAAGCAGCCATTCGCACCGCATTTCTGGCGTACTCCATAAATATTAGGAAAGTACCGCCGTAAGGCATTAAACCGCCATGTAGCGTCATACCATTCATAATGGCGCACATACCAAACTCTCGAACACCATAATAAAGGTAATTACCTGATGCGTCCTTTGCATCAATCCCTCTAGATGTATTACTAATCGTTAAGTTTGAACCCGCTAAATCTGCAGAGCCGCCAACCATTTCAGGTAGCAATGGTGAATAAGCATTAAGTGCCATTTGCGAAGCCTTGCGCGATGCAACCGTTGGACCTTCTGCTTGTAAGTTTTCAATATACTTTTGCGCTTCTGTGGCAAAGGTATCTGGTAATTTTGCCGCAAGGCGACGAGTTAATTCTGAAGCTAATTCTGGATGCGCTGCTTGATAAGAAGCAAACTTCTCATTCCATGCAGCTTCATACTTTTGACCTTGCTCTTGCGCATTCCAAGCATCGGCAATGCTATTTGGAATTTCAAAAGCCGGCGCAGTCCAACCTAATTTTTTACGTGCTAAAACGATTTCGTCTTCACCTAATGGTGCGCCATGACAATCTTCTTTACCTTCTTTATTTGGCGAACCAAAGCCAATCACCGTTTTACAACAAATTAAGGTCGGACGATTTGCATCCGCTTTAGCTTCTGCTACCGCTGCTTTGATTGCTTCAGGGTCATGGCCATCCACTGCTGGAATAACTTGCCAGCCGTAAGCTTCAAAACGTTTCGGCGTATCATCAGAGAACCAGCCTTCAACTTCGCCATCAATGGAGATGCCATTGTCATCCCAAAAAACAACTAACTTACCTAAACCCAAAGTTCCCGCTAAAGAGCAGACTTCGTGAGAAATACCTTCCATTAAACAGCCATCACCCATAAAGACATAAGTGTTATGATCAATAACTTCATGTCCGGGTTGATTAAATTGTGAAGCTAAAGTTTTTTCAGCTAAAGCAAAGCCTACCGCATTAGCAATACCTTGACCTAATGGACCGGTAGTAGTCTCAACCCCTGGAGTATAACCATATTCTGGATGCCCAGGAGTTTTAGAATGAATTTGGCGGAAGTTTTTGATGTCATTGATTGACACATCATAGCCAGTCAAATGCAATACAGAATACACCATCATAGAGCCATGACCATTGGACATCACAAAGCGATCACGGTTAGCCCAGTTAGGATTGGTTGGGTTGTGTTTGAAGAAATCGTTCCAAAGAACTTGGGCTATATCTGCCATGCCCATTGGGGCGCCAGGGTGACCAGACTTGGCTTTTTGCACAGCGTCCATACTTAATGCACGAATGGCGTTTGCCATCTCAAAACGACTTGGCGTTGATGCAGACATCGAATCTCCAATTAGATAGGGTATTTTTAAGGCGCATATTGTCTCAAACCCTTTACAGCCAAGCAAATGATTTGCCCAAATTTAAAACAATTTTTCGCTTATCGGGTAATGAAAACTCTAAATCTTGCGAGCTCGTTATTTACTAATCACTCATCTCATCTTCATGAGCCTCTTTTAACGCTCGGCTTAAGGTAGCACCTTTGTCGATTAAGAGCTTCTCTACTTCAAAAGCTGGTAAGGGACGACTGTAGATAAACCCTTGAATTTCTTCACATTTCATTTCTTCAAGCGCTTGAACCTGTTTAATGGTCTCCACCCCTTCAGCCACAACCTTAATATCTAAGTTATGCGCCAAGGTGATAATCGATGCCACTAATTTCTTGTCTCGCTCAGAATCATCCAGATCCCAAACAAACGACCTATCAACCTTTAAGGTATCAATAGGGAAGTCTTTCAAATTACCTAACGAAGAATAACCCACACCAAAATCATCCAAGGCTAATGATACCCCCATATCCTTCAAGGTGTGCATCTGCTGAATCGAATGGGCTAAATCTTGCATAACCATACCTTCAGTAATTTCAAACTCGATACTGCTAGCATCCACATTCGCTAAGTGCAGAGCATTCTTAACGGTTTCCCATAAGTTTTCATGATAAAACTGAATCGCAGACAGATTAATGGCCATTTTTCCATCAAAAATCCCCCGCTTTTGCCAGTCCCTAACTTGAATACAAGATTTTTCAATGACCTGCTGGCTGATAGGAATGATTAAACCCGTTTCTTCCGCTAATGGTATAAATTCATTTGGCATCACCAAGCCGCGTTTCTCACTACGCCATCGAATCAAAGCCTCAAAGCCAGTAATTTTCCCGCTTGCCAAACTCACCTTAGGCTGGTAGAACACCACGAACTCATCTTTCTCGATTGCCGCTCTTAACTCTGTTTCTAAATTTAAGCGCAACTTTGCTTGCTCGTTCATTTGCCTAGTATAGAACTGAAAAGTGTTTTTACCTTTCTTCTTAGCATAATACATCGCTGTATCGGCATTGCGCAGTAATTTATCCGCCGAAGCTCCATTTTCCGGGTACATTACAATTCCTATACTAGGGGACACTAAAATTCGACTTTCACTCAATTCAAGCTTGTGAGTAAATTTATCTAATACAGCTTGCGCAATCTCGGCTGGCTGATTCCATACTTCTACATCTTCAAGAAACATTATAAATTCATCCCCGCCTAAACGAGCAATAGTTCCTTTGCTATTACCCAACACCTCAATGAGATTTTCTGCAACTTTTATTAAAAGTTCATCTCCAACACTGTGTCCTAAAGAATCATTTACTTGTTTGAAATTATCCAAATCTACAAACAATAAAGCATGTTGTTTACCTTCAGAAGAATGACTCAAAATAGTTTCTACTTCTGCTCGGAATGTATTTCGATTAGGCAAACCCGTTAATTGATCGGTAGTCGCTAATCGGCGTAACTCTTTTTCGGCAATCTTACGGTAAGTAATGTCAGAGAAAACCCCAACATAGTTAGTAATGTTCCCATCATTATCTCGCACCACATCAATATTAATATCAATGGGGTAAACGCTGCCATCTTTTCTTATGGCTTCTAATTCGCCTTGCCAACTACCTTTCTCATCCAGTAACTTCATCAAGCGCGCATAAAAGCCATCATTCATGTCTTTAATCGCACTTTCTTGCATAGGAGCGCCAACAACTTCTTCGGCACTGTAATGAGTGATGGTTTCAAAAGCCTGATTAATGGCCACATACTTTAGTTCAGCATCCAAAATCCAAACTGCGTCAGAAATATTTTCAAATGATTTCACAATAATGCTAAGTTTCTGCTCAGCTTCTTTTAAATCAGAAACATTCTTAAGTGTGCCAGCCATCCGGACTGC
Source organism: Kangiella sp. HZ709 (assembly GCF_009674675.1). Classification (GTDB taxonomy): domain Bacteria; phylum Pseudomonadota; class Gammaproteobacteria; order Enterobacterales; family Kangiellaceae; genus Kangiella. Next base: position 1,672,746 of record NZ_WKJC01000001.1, on the reverse strand, counting down.
TCGATTACCGTCGGACTCTACAATTTTCCCCTGATCTAACACCCAGAGCCATTTGCCTTTTTCATCGCTAATGCGGTAAGTGCTTTCAAAGTGCCCTGACTTGCCATTGATGTGCGCTTGAAGAGCCCGTTTTACAAACGGTAAATCATTGGGATGAATATTCGAATTACTTTCTGTATAGCCACTGCGCATACCGTCGCGTGGGAAATCCATGTTCCACTCATTGGATAAAAATAATTCTCCTGATTGAATATTCCAATCCCACAACTCATCACCACTTCCCCACAACGACAACTTTAACCGTTCCTCTGATTCAGCGAGTTTCTGACTAGCTGCCTTCTTCTCCTTTGCCCTAGTTTGATACAATGCGAAAATCGTTAGCATGGCTAATAAGGATAAAATGGTATAAAACAATAGGGCAAAATTAGAAAAGTAAGGTGAAGGCAAAACTTTGATGTTCAGCAACCTTGGTTCTTTATTCCAAACACCATCCTTATTCGAAGCTAATAATTTAAATTGATAATCAGAAGGTTCTAACTTTCCATATACTGCCCGACGATCGTTGGCATCTACTTCTATCCAATCTTTATCGAAACCTTCAAGTTGGTAACGAAAACGATTGTTTTTCGGACTCGCGTAATGCATAGCAGAAAAAGCAATCGATAAAGACGTTTCATCGTGATACAGAGTTAACTCTTCAGTTGAACTGATCGCTTTGTTGATATGTGCATCTTCCAAACCTACTTTGGCTACCTCGCCATTTATTAGAATATTGGTAATTATAGGTATTGCCAGATAAGGATCCTTTTGGAAAGAGTTTGAATCAAAATGAATCACGCCATTAATGCCTGCTAATAACACTTTACCTTTGTTATCAAGTGCTTTAGCTCCTAAGTTAAAATCACGAATTGGCTGGCCTTGAGCTAAACTAAAGTGAGTGAGGCTATTCTCATTTGCATCTAAACGAAATAATCCTCTAGCAGTTGCCACCCATAAGAAATTATTTTTATCTGCCATAATAGAGTACACGGTATTGTTTAGCATTGAAGTAGCATTATTTAAAACCGAAATTTTTTGCGTCGCAAAATCTACTTTATAGAGTCCATTTTGATAGGTACCGACCCAAAGTCTCTGATGAATATCTTGATAAACATCATAAATAGAGCCGGTGATACCTGTTGGCAATGGACTAATCAATTCATTTAGATTCTTTAAGCTTTCAGTAGCTATATCAAACTGAACAATACCTTGCTCCGTTCCCAACCAAATTTTTTTATTTTTTTCGTCGATGTCTAATGCAACAACTTTATTAATCAAACTGTATTGCTGCCTATCCAATAAATATTGCTTTAACTTACCTTGCTGATCTAAACGCCACAAACCAAAATCGGTACCAATCCAAATTTCACCTCTGTAATATTCCGCCGCATACAAAGTTGCGGGCTCCAGCTGTTGGGCATTTAATTTATTGAATTCCTCAGTATTTTTGTCATAAGTCCAAACGCTATCCGCTGCAAAAATCCAAATCTGACCGTTAGCCCCTTCAATGATCTCATTAATTGCATTTCCACTTACATCAGGTAATTGAATCTCTTCTGCGTAAACTAAACCATCTACTCCCGGCTTAAATACATTTAACCCATCAAATTCAGTTCCAAACCAATACCAGCCGTCAGCATCTTGCATCACTGAAAATACCGAGTCTCCTGTCAGCCTATAGTCACTGTCACCATGATGGGAAAAGAAATCAAACTCAATAAGGTTAGGATTTAAGTGATGAAGATTAGCATCTGTTGCTATCCATACAATGCCGGTTCGATCTTTCAGCAGGGTATTAATTCTTTCCACACCTTCAAGACCATCTTTTCCTCGTCGGCTAAAATACGAATGACTATTCACTGTATCCAGCTCTATATGGAACAAACCTTTCCGCTCAGTTCCAAGCCATAAGGTTTTATCATTGCCCTCAATAATACTGCTAATCTCCAGAAACGGCTCATCAATCCCATAACTGGCAACATCCACTAAACTCAATTCTTGCTCAGAAATATTCCATACATATAAACCGCTATTACTTAGAACATAAACTTCTGTTTCGGATTTTTGTGCAAATTGCTTGATGTTACCGATAACATTCTTATTATCGATCTGTTGAAAATAACCTTTATCATTTAAAATCGCTATTTTGCCACCACTAGTGCCTAATAAAGTGTGACTTTTAGTATTGATCAGTGCTGAAACTTCTTTATTCGCTAAAGGAATATCAATAGCATTGGTTAACTCTATTGGTAAGAAGTTCTTAGTATCTGCTTGAAAATATGAAACTCCATTTTCAGTCCCAATCCACATGTCTCCAGTATAAGCTTTTGCTATACTTAGAATCTGATTTCCTTTAATGGATTGCTGATTTGCTGGATTATGAAAAAAACTTTCAAACACGCCTTGTTCTTGCCAATAAACATTCAACCCATTATCGGTCCCAATCCAAACATTCCCGTAAGAATCTGTTTCTAATATCCTAATATCATCAGAGCTTAAATTGTCAGTGCGTTTAAAGAATTGTTGGCTACTATGACCATCATAACGATTCAACCCGGCAGCAGTTCCAGCCCAAATATAGCCTTTATTATCTTGAATAATATCTGTAATGATACTGTGTGACAGCTCGCTTTCGATCTCAAAGACCTTCAACGAACCCGATTGAGCATAAACAGAATAAGTGCTCTGCCAGCCCATACCAACTAGCAACAAAAACATTAGCGCAGCACGCACGATGGGTGAAAACAATAGAGCCTTCATCAATCCTCTTTGATTAGGGTTATTATTCTGTTTGGTAGGCTATACAGTTTTAAACAATTTCCAATAAAAATCAAAGGTATATACAAGCTTTTTAATTAAAAACCAATTATTTAATTTGCTTCGTCTGTAATGTCGCCAATGTGGCCTTTAATTTTTTAATGCTTTTGTTGCTTTTAGCATCTGTTGCAAACTTTCCGTTTACAATAAATGTCGGCACATACTTAACTTGATAATAGCGTGCCAACTCTTGTGATCGCTGCACAGCGGTAAACAGCTCTTTAGATTTTAAAGTGCTATCTAAGTCTTCCTTGTTAACCCCGAGCTCAACCAATGCTGCAGTCATCGCACTCAAATCAGTTGGATCTAGTTTCTTATCCAATAGCAATTGTCTAAATTTCTGTTGTAACTCAAGCTCCACAGCCAATAATTGCAAAGCTAGTAATATTTTTGCAGCTGGTCGCCAATCACTACGGGCAATCAAGGGTAACGTTTTATAATCGGAATCATCTATCTCCTGCTCGATCATTAGGCACGAATCACAGCCTAACCAGGTAAAATAAAGGTTATCACTTTCTTTTACCTCATTTTCAGGTGTTAGCTCCCAATATGTTGCCCCAATTATTACTCCAGAAAATAATGTCGAGGCAAATACAATTAGGCCGACAATAGCTTTATTCAATTCCATACTTTTTGTCTCTCAAGAATCCAAATTATCAATACACTATATGGTTATCAAAAAATATTATTGCATAAAAAAAGGTAACCTTAGGCTACCTTTTGAAAGAATAATACGTAAATTCAATAACTATTAATGCAAACCTAGCATAAAGTTTGCCACTGCTTCAATTTGCTTATCCGACATACGAACAGCTATATCACGCATTACTGCATTGTCGTCATTATTACGCGTGCCTGAAGCAAAAGCTTTTAATTGCTTAGCTGCATACTCAGGAAATTGGCCAGAAACCGAAGGGTAACCAGCAGCATTCAAACCTTGACCTGTAGCGCCATGACAAGCCGCACAAGCTGGTACGCCACGCTCAGCATCACCTTGGAAATAAAGTCTTTTGCCGAGCGCTAAAAATTCTTCATCAACACCACCAAGTTGGGTCTGTTGGGCTGCAAAGAATGCCGAAATGTCAGCTGCATCTTCTTCACTAACATTGCCCCACAAAGCTGCCATTTGAGCGCCAGTTCGACCTTTGCCTGCTTCTTTAGCGCCTAAACGGAAATCCTTGATTTGTTTCACTAGATATTTTTCATTTTGACCTGCTAATTTTGGCCAATCAGAGTTAACGCTATTGCCATCTTTACCATGACAAGCGGCACATTGTGCAGCTTTTTGTGCACCTGCAGTCGCATCGCCAGCTACTACTGAGCTAGAAAGCACTAAATTCGAACCTAATAATAAAGCTAAAAATGCTACTTTTTTCATTACACACCTTCAAAAACACAAAAACGGCCAAGCTTTTATTGCTTGAATGACCAAAAATCTTGAGGAAAATACAAAAGTTCGGTGAATTATAGGGAACTAACCAGTAAAATGCCATCTTTGACTTCAAAAAATGACTCATATGAATTACCAGCAAGCTAAATACCTTTTAGGCGCAGCAAAACTTCATCAACTTCCAGAAGACATTGGAATTGAAGTCGCATTTGCCGGTCGTTCAAATGCCGGCAAGTCCAGTGCACTTAACACCCTGACTCAACAAAAAAGCCTAGCTAGAACCAGTAAGACGCCTGGTCGTACCCAGCTAATTAATGTATTCACATTAGATGAAGGTAGACGCTTAATTGACTTACCTGGTTATGGCTACGCCAAGGTTCCGCAAGCCATGAAAGAGCAGTGGCAAGCTGAACTTGGCAAATATCTCCGCACTCGCAAGTGCTTGCATGGCCTAGTCCTGCTCATGGATATTCGCCATTTTTTAAAAGATACTGATGTACAAATGTTAGAATGGGCTTCAAGTGTAGCCTTACCGGTACATTGCTTATTGAGTAAAGCAGATAAATTAAAATCTGGTGCTAAGTCTAAAGCCTTGATGCAATGCAAAAAACAGCTCAAGACTATTCATCCCAAGGCTAGCGTACAAACCTTCTCTTCTCTTAAGCGCGATGGTCTCGATCAGCTTTTTGCTAAATTGGATAATTGGTATGAGCCACCCATGTTGGAATAGTTGTTAAATATGAATCGTCAACAAGCCAAGCAATTCATCCTTAGTAAACCCGAAGCGATAGAAGATTTTCCATTCGGTCCTGAAGTTGCGGTTTTCAAAATCAAGGGCAAAATGTTTGCAACCTTAGCGCTTGGAACTGGCAACGAAAAAAATACCCAAGGTAAAATGGCTGGTCATTGGTGCATGAACTTAAAATGCAAACCCGATCACGCGGATGCTCTTCGCTCTATCTTTCCTGCAGTAATTCCGGGCTACCATATGAACCGCACTCATTGGAACACCGTGATACTCGATGGCTCAATTCCCAATGCAGAAATCGAGAACATGATTAACCATTCCTACTCATTGATTGTCAGAAGTCTTAAAAAATCAGAACGCGAACTACTGGAACTACATTACAGCAAAGAAGATTTATATCTTTAAACTCGATTACCGACTGCTAATAAAGATTATTTACATGAATTAAAAAAGGGGCTCAAAAAGAGCCCCTAAAAAGACAGTCGACTTGGGGAGGTCAAACTGTAATACCCGCAAGAAGGAGGGAGTCGCGGGAAGGGCATTCATTGCCCTTATATATACTGACTGTTCAACCTGGAAAAACGTTTCAAATTTTTTGTAAGACTTTTGTAAAGAGTTGTATCACCATTGTAAAATCAAGACTTTACTCTCATCTTTCCTTTTGCAGATCGGGTTTAATGTGCTTGATCCCAGTTGTCACCTACCCCAACATCAGCGATCAATGGTACTGATAATTGAACGACTGAACCCATGATAGCTGGGATCTTTTCTTTCGCCATTTCGATCAAATCATCTCTAACTTCAAATACTAATTCATCATGCACCTGCATAATCATCTTGATACCTTGTTGTGCTTGTAACCACTCACCAACCTTGAGCATTGCTAATTTAATAATGTCAGCTGCGCTACCTTGCATTGGTGCATTAATTGCCGTTCGCTCAGCGCCTTTTCGACGCAGCCCGTTCTTTGAGTTTATTTCAGGCAAGTACAAACGACGGCCAAATAAAGTTTCAACATAACCAAGCTCAGCTGCCTTTTCCTTAGTAGATTCCATATAAGTTTCTACCCCAGGATAACGTGCAAAATAAGTATTGATGTAATCCTGAGCAGTATTGCGATCGGTATCGATTTGTTTTGCTAAACCAAACGCTGACATGCCATAAATCAAACCAAAGTTAATTGCTTTAGCATTCCGCCTTTGGTTTGTCGTTACCTCATCAATTGCAACATCAAAAACTTCAGCTGCCGTTGCCGAGTGCACATCTAAATCATTGGCAAATGCATTAAGTAGACCTGCGTCTTGCGATAAATGGGCCATAATTCTTAATTCGATTTGCGAATAATCCGCCGCTAAAATTTGATAACCCTGAGGAGCGACAAAAGCAGTTCTTATGGAACGCCCTTCTTTGGTTTTAATAGGGATATTTTGCAAATTAGGATCTTTAGAAGACAAACGGCCTGTGGCAGCCACCGCCTGATGATAAGAGGTATGCACTCTACCTGTAGTGGCATTGATCATCTTTGGCAGTTTATCGGTATAAGTAGACTTTAGTTTAGACAAGCTTCGATGCTCTAAAATCAATTTTGGTAATGGATAGTCTAAAGCCAGTTCATGCAGCACTTCTTCAGCGGTAGACGGTTGTCCTTTTGGCGTTTTCTTAATGATTGGCAAACCTAGCTTTTCAAAAAAGATCGCTTGTAATTGTTTTGGCGAACCTAAATTAAATTCTTCGCCAGCAATCTCATAAGCTTCACGTTCTAACTCAACTAACCGCTCTCCAAACTGATGGCTTTTTTCGCCCAATAAATTGCCGTCAACTAATACGCCATTCAATTCGATATCAGACAAGACTTTTAATAGCGGCATTTCAATTTCTTCAAAAATTTGCTTCGGACCTTCTGCTGCTTTTAATTCTGGCCATAATTTTTGATGCAGCTTTAAAGTGATATCGGCGTCTTCTGCGGCATAAGGAGAGGCCTGTTCTAGATCGATTTGATCAAAGGTTAATTGGGCTTTACCCTTACCTGCAATTTCTTCGAACTTAATATTGGCATGGTTTAAATGATGCAGTGCCAAAGTATCCATATCATGACGAGAAGCTACGCTATTTAAACAGTATGACTCCAGCATGGTATCAAATTCTATCCCGCCAAGTTTAATTTGGTATTTATCTAAAACACTTTTATCATATTTTAAATTTTGCCCCACTTTTTTATGCTCTTCGCTTTCCAGTAGTAGTTTCATTTCTGATAAAACCCAGTCTCGCTCTAGCTGTTCTGGAGCGCCCATATAACTGTGGGCCACAGGTAAGTAAGCTGCTTCTGTCTCGCCTTTATCATTCTCAAAGGCAAAAGACATACCGACCAATTCTGCTTCCACATAATCCAAGCTGGTAGTTTCGGTATCAAAAGCAAACAGTTCGGCCTTCGTTAACTTTTGTAACCATTTGGCAAAATGCTCTTTATCAAAAATTGTTTCATATTTTGAACGATCAATTTGCAGGCTATTTTCTTCTGCAGCACTTTCATCGCTTTGCTCACCTTTTGCCTGTAGCACCTCAGTTAACCAACGCTTAAACTCCATATCGCCATAAAGCGCTTTTAACTCTTCAAAATCAGGCTCTTCGATCTGCAATTCCTGCGGAGTTTTTTCTAACTCACAATCTAACTTTATGGTCGCTAGTTCATAAGAAAGCGGCAACTGCTCTAACGCCGAGCGTAAATTTTCGCCAATTTTTCCGCCTACTTTATCTGCGTTATCGATAACACCCTGCATACTCTCGTATTCAGCTAACCATTTAACCGCAGTTTTCGGACCACACTTATCAACCCCAGGAATATTGTCGACCTTATCGCCTACCAACGCTAAGTAATCGATAATCTGCTCAGGCTTTACTCCAAATTTTTCGATCACTCTTTCCCGATCAGTAATAGGGTTATTCTTATCCATGGTATTAATCAGGGTTACATGCTCTGTCACCAGTTGTGCCATATCTTTATCGCCGGTAGAAATGATAGTTTCTATGCCAGATCGGCTGGCTTGATCGGCCAAAGTCCCAATCACATCATCCGCTTCGACTCCATCAATCACCAATAACGGCAGGCCCATAGCTTTTACAATCTCATGGATAGGGGCTATCTGTTCCCGCAATTCTTCAGGCATGGGTGGGCGATTCGCTTTATATTCTGGATAAAGTTCATTCCGGAAAGTCTTACCCTTAGCATCAAACACTACCGCCATATGGCTTGGTTGATATTCATTGATTAAACTCTTCAGCATATTGATAACGCCAAACACAGCGCCAGTCATCATGCCCTTCGAGTTGGTCATACGTTGTAATTGAGGCACATGGAAAGCTCGAAAAAGGTATGAAGAGCCATCGACTAGGATAAATGGGGACTTTTTATCTGACATTACATAAATTCTTTTTTATTGATTAGGCTTAGTGTAACTCATGCTTTAAGTTTGGCACAATTTAAACCTCTATAGAGTAGTCGCTTTTCAATTACCAAGAGTAAGCGCTCTCTTAATTGAGCGCTTTAATAAAGTCTGCCGATCGCTCTAAAGATGATCTGGCGGCTTTTGATAATGAAGGATTGAATTGATGCACATGCCAAAGCTGTTCTTCAATATGTAGATCTACATCTACACCATCTGCTTCTAACTTAGCAAACAGTTGCTGACTATCCTTTAATAGTATTTCTTGTTCACCCGCTTGAATTAAGGTTCTAGGAAATTGCTCAAACGATTGCTCTAAAGGGTTGGCGGTTTTATTGCCAGCCATATATAGCTTAGCCAATCGATGTAGCCATTGTGGTTTCAATAAAGGATCTTTGGATTTTTTCCAATCTGTGTGACTGTAATTTTTTTCAATATCCAGCCAAGGCGAAATTAAATACAAAGCCACTGGCGTATTTTTAACTTTACCACAGATTTTTTGTAAGCCATTTACTACTATTCCCGCACCTGCGGAATCACCTGCCAGAATAATTTTATGTTCTGGATAATTTCCCAACAGCCATTGATAGGCGCTTTCAAAATCTTCTAATGCCGTAGGATAAGGATTTTCTGGTGCTCGCCTATAATCAACGCTAATTAATTCTGCGCTCGCATAATCCGACAGATGCGAGCAAAGATCTCTGTGCGAGCGCGATGAGCCAATGGCATAGCCACCACCATGAAAATAAAGAATAACTGAATCAGATGTTTCTTTTGGAGTAAAGTTTCTACCTTTGGTTAAACCCATTTCGATTTTTTTACAAATCAACCCATTAGGTATAGGAGCAAATCCACCTAACAGATTTAATACGCCTCGCTGAATAATGATCGGCATCCAATTATTTAAAATAGTATAGGAAACCAAGCGGTTTATATTTCTTAATAGATTGGCAGGTAAATTTAATTTCATCAGCTACTCTTATTCATTTGCTTTTTTTAGCATCATAATCCGATAAATTGAATTTCTTCACTGCCTTGCGATATAGAAAACTAAAACCCGGCCAATTACTGGTATTTTTACCTTCTTTGGTGAGATACCAACTATTGCAACCGCCAGTATTCCAAACAGTACTTTTGAGCTTCTTTTGGATTTTGCTATTAAAGTTTTTTTGGCTTGTAGCTTTAACATCCAAGTAGTCAGCAGCGGACTTTTCTTTAGAGTTCATATACTGCAAGATATAATCCATTTGCCCTTCTAAAGTATAAATGATTGAATTATGACCACTATTGGTATTAGGGCCGTACATCATTAGCATATTGGGAAAGCCGCTAATAGCCATGCCTAAATAAGCTTCAGCTCCATCCCTCCAACTTTGATTCAAATCTTTATTCCCTAAGCCTTGAATATTCAAAGGAGCTAAAAAATCTTCAGTCCTGAATCCCGTGGCATAGATAATCGTATCCACTTTTATCGACTCGCCATCGCTGGTGTTTATGCCATCATTACTAAGAGTATCGATAGTTTCTGTACTTAGCCTAACATTGGGTAAATTCAGCGCAGCATAATAGTTATCACTAATTAACACTCTTTTGCAGGCTATCTGGTAATTAGGGGTTAACTTTTTCCTCAAAGCAGGGTCTTTGATTATTTTCTGCATTTGCATTTTCCATTGCAGCTGCGGCAGTTTCCGCATCCATTGCTGACCACCAAAAGCAATCGATCTAAATTCATGGATAAGATAAACCGATAGTCGGGATAGTTTTAAAAGCCAAGGCCAACGGTTAAATCTTTTTATCTGGCTTGGACTATATTCTTTATCCGATTTATACAAAATATAAGGCGCGGTTCGTTGCAATAAATGTACCTGTTTAGCTTCTTTAACTATTTCAGGAACTAATTGGATTGCGCTAGCCCCTGTTCCAATCATTGCTACGCTTTTATCGGTAAAGTCGTAATCATCAGGCCAATGGACAGTATGAAAACTATCACCTTTAAAGTTTTCTAGACCGTCAATGGACGGAATAGCTGGTAAACTCAACTGCCCCATAGCAGGTATCAGATATGTCGCTTGGTATTGAGTGCCGCATTTTGTGATCACATCCCAGACGCCCTTATCCTGATCAAACTTGGCACTAACCACTTCATGCTTAAATTCTATATGTTTCTTTAGTTGATGCTTCACTACACAATTTTCTAAGTAATTTTTGATTTCAGATTGAGGCGAGTATCGACGTGACCAATTTGGATTTGGTTCAAATGAAAAAGAGTATAGATGCGAAGGAACATCGCAAGCTGCGCCCGGATAACTGTTATCCCTCCAAACGCCAGCTACAGAGTCGGCTTTTTCTAGAATGACAAAATCATGTCGATCAGCCTGCTTTAGCTTAATCGCTAACCCGATCCCACTAAAGCCACTGCCGATAATTAAGCTTTCAAATTTTTTCATTGATTTGCCATTCTCTTTATTATCTATCACTACTTATTGATTTTCTTAGGTTATACTAGGATTAATTTTTATAAATCACCAGCCATATGCCTGTTTTTTCTGACTTATTTACTAAAGAATTAACCGCTGATACAGAATCAGAAAATTTCATACGGCAGGTTAGTGCAGCCAATTTTTCTTATTGTCATCCAGTGCAACCAAAAGCTCCTAAGCTATTAAGCTATTCAAAGGAAGTGGCAGATTTACTACAAATCAATACTTCCAATTCTTTATCAGCAGAATGGCAAGCTATTTTAGCTGGCGCAAAGCTGGCAGAAAATTCAATACCTTTTGCCATGCGCTATGCGGGGCATCAATTTGGTAACTGGGCAGGACAACTGGGTGATGGGCGCGCCATAAACCTTGGTAATCTAGTCGTCAATAACCAACCTTTAGAGCTGCAACTCAAAGGAGCTGGCCCGACGCCTTACTCTCGCGCAGGTGATGGTTTTGCCGTTTTACGCTCTTCAGTTCGTGAATACTTATGTAGCGAAGCCATGCACCACTTAGGGATCCCAACGACTCGTGCTTTGTCACTGATGGCCAGTGGCGATAGCGTTACCCGCGATATGTTTTATGATGGCCATCCAGAAAAAGAAATTGGCGCTATTGTTTGCCGCGTGGCGCCTTCCTTTATCCGTTTTGGCAATTTCCAAATCCATGCCGCCTACCAAGAGTTGGATCTTTTAAAGCAGCTCGCTGACTTTACTATTCGCAACTATTTTTCACACCTGATACCGCAATCAGGCTCTATTACTAAAGAGACTTATATCACCTGGTTTAGTGCAATCTGTCATAATACTGCTGATATGATTGTGCACTGGCAAAGAGTGGGCTTTGTGCATGGCGTGATGAATACCGACAATATGTCTATTCATGGTTTAACCATTGATTATGGGCCTTATGGTTTCTTAGATAATTTTGATCCCGACTGGACGCCGAATACCACTGACGCACAAGGCAAGCGCTATCGTTATGCCAATCAACCTTATATAGCTCATTGGAATCTAGTCAAACTCGCAGAAGCCATTTATCCTTTAATAGAAGATACGAAACCTTTAGAAGATATTTTAAATCAATTTCCACAATATTATGAAGATCAATGGCAAAACATGATGGCCCATAAGCTTGGGCTTGATACTGTTTCAGAACAAGATTCCAGCTTGTTTAAAGATCTCGAAAAGCTACTCGCCATGGCAGAAACGGATATGACCATTTTCTATCGGGAACTAGCAAAGTTTGACGGCCAATTAGACTCGGTTAATTCACTTACAGAATCCGCTTACTATAATCCTCAGTCTCTATCTAATGATTATTTAAAAGCCCGCAATCAATGGTTTTTTGCTTATAGCGCTCGCTTGCAACAAAACTCAATTACCGAGGCTGAAAAAATAGCTTTAATGAATAGAACTAACCCAAAATATTTATTACGTAATTTTTTATCGCAAGTTGCGATTGATAAAGCCGATGCTGGTGATTGCTCGGAAATAGAAATACTGCTAGAGATAATGCGCAACCCTTACGCTGAACAGCCTCAATACCAAGATTATTATCAAAAACGTCCCGAATGGGCACGCCATAAAGCAGGCTGTTCAATGCTCAGTTGTAGCTCTTAAGCAAAAACCTTTAGAGCTCAATGTGAAACTTTTTTAGATATTCTAAGCGTTCTGCTTTATTCTTAATTTAACGAATCAGCGGATTAACAACAATGATAATAATTTTTATATTAATTGGTCTTTTTATCGGAGCCTCTATAGGCTATATCCCAGGGGCAATTTTCGGCAGCGCGTTAGGCTTTATCACTGGAATGCTGATTCAGTTAAAGCAACGTTATGAAGAACTGTCAAAAAAACACTCAACTTTAGACAAACAATTCAAAACCCTAAGTCAACATTATGAAAGGCACCAATTTGATATTAATCAAACCCCTCCTCTAAACACGCAACCTGAGCAAATTCCTCAACCTCTTCATTCAGAGTTACCCTCTAAAGTTACAGAGCTAGAAAGCCCTACCGAAGAGAAGGAGGCTTCCTTTGATATTTCTGTAGACTACGATCAGGGGTCACCAGCACCAATACCGCTTAAGTCACAGCAAGTAACGCCCAAAACCAATTCTACAGTTCATTTCGAGAATGAATTGAATAACAATCTAGGTGCCGCGTCCCATCAATCAGATCCTAATAAACAAAAAGAAACCGCGCCGACAAAACCTAGCAAACAAGCTGAACAACCTGCAGTTATTGGCTTTGTGAAAAGATTTTTCTCAGAAGGGAACCCCATTGTTAAAGTAGCCAGTATCGTTTTATTCTTTGGTGTTGCTTTTCTATTAAAATATGCTGCTGAGCAAAATTATTTTCCAATCGAATGGCGTCTAATATGTGTTGCATTAGTTTCGGTCGGTTTATTGATTTGGGGAATAAAATTAACCAAAAAAAATCGTCAATATGGACTAATAATTCAAGGCTTAAGTATTGGTGTCCTGTATTTAACCAGCTATGCTGCCAGTGGACTTTATTCTTTAATCCCGCTACCCGTTACTTTTACCTTACTGTTAATAATTGCCATAGTTGGCGCACTACTTGCCATCAAGCAAGACTCTCCGTCTCTAGCCATCATTGCGGTTTTTGGCGGCTTCTTAGCCCCAATTCTCACCTCTAGTGGTAGCAATGCTTACATAAAACTATTTAGTTACTATGCTGTTCTAAATGTTGGAATATTAATTATTAGCCTATTCAAATCATGGCGATATTTATGCTGGTTGGGTTTTATTTTTACTTTCGTGATCGGTAGCTTGTGGGGCTATAAGTCTTACCAGCTGGAATACTTTTCAACTACAGAACCTTTTCTGTTATTCCACTTTATACTTTATCTCAGCATTCCCATTCTGTTTCTACGCAAAAAGTACGCTCCAGAAAAACCAATTGTCCAAACGAGTTTAGTGTTTGCCTTACCGACCATCAGTTTTTTATTACAGCTCTACTTGGTTCGAGATTTTATTAATGGCAATACTTATTCAGCTCTTGGTTGGTCAATTTGTTATTTCATTGCCAGCTTTGTTATCTATAATCTTAAGAATAAATCTGAACCAGAAGGTAAAAATCTATTAACCTCTTATATCGCGATAGGCGTTATTTTCTTTTCCATCTTTGTTTTCTATTTGTTTGAACAAGACATTACCTCGATCTTATGGTCATTAGAAGCTGTGGGCCTGACTTGGCTCGGTCTACGTCAAAAAGAGTGGCTTCCTAAGTTAGCCGGGCTAGTACTGATTGCTTTATCTACTGTCTTATATTTTGAAAATTACTCTCAATATTTAGTAGTTAATCCATTCCTAAATGCCAGCTTTCTCAGTGGGCTAATACTGACAGTTTCAGCTCTAACCATTGGTTATTTTTATCACAACGTCATTGTTCACAAAGCCGATGGAGAGCAAAGCGATATTATTCAGCAAAACGCGGCATTAATTTCCTTGCTGTTACTGATATTCTTCAGCTTCTTTATAGCTCTACTAGGATTTTTTGAGCTTCAAAGCATCAACGAGACTGCTATTCTACTTAACGGCTTTACCCTTTTTGTTGCTGCACTTTCAAGCATTTATTTTTTTTCCGCTCGTGCCATTAACTGGCAACAGCTCAGTAATGTATCACTTGCCATTATCCCGCTAGTGGCCGTAGTAAGTGTTGCTCTATTCGTTAATGATCCCTATCAAAATCCCTTAATGCATATTGGCTATATCTCGTTCCCAATTGCAATTTTTTGTGGTTATTATTTCTGCCAGGTATCTGTTAATCTTAAATTAATCGATAATAATTTCTATCAATTATTTTTGATCATGCTAATTGTCGCCACTTCATTTATTATCAGCTGGGTGATAGCTGCTTTTGCCCGACACCTATCCGTTAATGGTGATTGGTATCCAATTATGTTTGGGCTGATTCCTGCTGCGTGCTTGTATTTATGTCATCTAAAAAGTCAAAAGCTTACAATAGATGACGTTGGAAGAATGCCTTTTAATATTTCTTCTAAGATTTTAATGGCCTATGTTGGTTTATGGCTACTTGTTAGCACCTTTAGTGTTATACATCCTGAAAATTTACTCTTTGTGAGCATCTTGAATCCGCTTGATATTAGTCATATCGTTATCATGACCCTCATATATAAAGTGATTACCTCCGCTCCCGATAATAATCTTGTGCGATCCATTAAATCCCCCCCGATCAAGTATGTTTTACCAGCAGCATTGTTTATCAGTATAAATATGCTAGTAGCACGTAGCTATCATCATTATACAGAAACACCTTTTACTATAATTGATCTGATGCAGTCACCGAATTTTTTACTAACATTAACGATTATCTGGTCACTATTAGCAATTGTTGTCATGTATTTTGCAAAAGCTAAACAATCTCGAACTTTTTGGTTCACAGGGGCAGCTTTGTTAGTAGCAATATTACTCAAACTCATTATGTTTGATATGGCTGACTCTGGTACGCTAGCCCGCATTTTATCTTTCTTGATTGTTGGTACCATTATGTTGGCGATTGGTTATTTCGTGCCACTGCCCCCAGAGAAAGAACGCGAGCAGGAAAAAGTGTAGGAAAGTAAAGGCCTCAATAAAGAGGCCTTTTTTTGCATTATTTTTATCGCTTATTCTTTCGTCATGATATTAGTATTACCATGCTGAGTTATTGCGAGCTGATTTTTTTCTGCATCAAATTTTATGCTTATGCCTGCTAATTTAAACTTAAACTCTGTTTCAGATACAGCCGTTAACGGAAAAGCAGGCTGACCTGTAGCTTGTGCTTGAAATTTTTCATCCTTTATAAAAACTTCAATATCTAAAGGAAAATCATCTGATTTATAAACTCCAACATACAATTTCAAAGTATCTTCGGGCACGTTAAAATTTTTCTCAGATCTTTTTTTAGATTTTTCCACAAAGATGTCTGCACGGCCTCCTTGCTTAATTACAAACTGCTTGCTACTAGGATCAAACTCTATTTCAATTCCTGCAGCAGAAAACTCAAATTTATCCTTATCAATTCCTGTCAATGGAAAAGCACCTTGACCATCAGCTTGAGCCTTTAACTGCTTATCTTCAACCATGACTTTGATCCCTAAAGGGTGTGTATCGCTACTGTAATCTCCAACATATTGCTGCAATTCTTTTTCAGTCAATTTAATAACTTTAAATTCAGGAATCGCTATCTCTTTACCAAATGCAGCGTTAGTCATACTTCTAAAAATTTTACTGCCATCATACAGATCCGCATTTAATAAGCTGGCTACACCAATTTTTTGCTCCGGAAAGTACATCATACCTGAAGAGAACCTTTCAATACGTCCGTTATGCCAATAACCTACGTACTCTTTATCATCTATCTCAATCGTCCTCTTGAAAATTCCATAACCATAAGTATCTGTAACTTCAATCATTTTATTCAATAATTCTTTAGAGATTAATTTCCCATCAAACAAACCTTTAAAAAATAGATTTAAATCATGCGTTGTTGATACTATTGCTCCAGCTGCATCAGCTGTAGACATATTCCATTGCTCTGTTGCAACCAAACTTCCTGACTTTTGATACGAAAAGACTTCATTATTTTCAGGTTCTGTTTTTTCTTCTAAATAGGTAGCTTTTAAATTTAAGGGTTTCGCTATTTTTTCGGCAACTAAAACGCCATAATCTTTGCCGGTAATTACCTCTAGAATATAACCTAGCAATAAATAATTGCTGTTGCTGTATTCACCACGCTCACCAGGTTCAAACACAGGTTCATAAGTCTTAATCCTCTCTACCATTTCTTTATTTGACTGAGTCTGCTGGTAATAACTTAAAAACTCTTCATGATTGGTATAGTTAAAAATCCCTGAATGATGGTTGAGCATCATTTCAATGGTAATTTTATCTGCATTTTTTATTTCAGGAAAAAACTTTGCCAGTTTAGTATCTAACGTCAGCTTGCCCTCTTCAATTAATTGCAAAACTAACGTTGCAGTAAAAGTTTTTGTTATAGAGCCTATTTTATATCGATGGCCAAGCTCCTCTTCTTTTACTTTGCCATCTACCGCTAAATAATTTTTGCTGTAAATATTTTTGCCATTTTGATAAATTGCGAAAGATCCAAGTACCCTCTCTTTTTCTGCCAAAACTTCAAAGTATTGATCTAGTTGCTTATAGTTATTAGTGATTGTACTTACTGAACTTTGTTTATCAGACGATTCTGTGCTCAAGCTGCCATCGGCATACGAAACCGAAGATAAGGTTGTGACTAGCAATATTGATAATAATTTTCTTTTCATTGTTGTATCCTTCTCGTTAACTGTTATTAATAATAACGAAAAAGTATTAAAGAAATTCCCTATTCCCCACCAAAAATGTTTCAAAAGATGTTTTCAGTGGTTTGTTCTCGATATAGTGCAATTCATTGGATCATTTACCCTTTTTTCAGTATCTTGGGAGTCCATGATCAATGGATTATCCACACAGACACAATTTCTGTGGATAACTCTGTGATAAAAAATTTAAAAAATTACTAATAATTGGAGTCTGAAGGAAAGAATGCACCCTGGAGCCTTGTTAAATAGCAAATAAAGCCTTTAAAAACAAATGGTTAGAAAATCAACTGAAAGCTCCTTATGAAGTCAAAATATGCTCCTGTGCACTTTCAACCTGTGGAAAAGCCTCTTTGTGCATTTCCTAAACAATCATAATGCAAACACTTTTTCTTATTCTTAAAGCGCTTATTACTACCATTGATTGGATAATCGAATGGGCTGGCAAAATCATTGCTTGGTTAACACTGTTTATGGTGCTAACCATTGTAACGGTTCTGGTTTTGCGTCATGGCTTCGACCTTAGTGCCATTTCACTTAAAGAGTCAGTAACTTATATGCACGCCATCGTCTTTATGCTTGGGGCTGCTTATACATTAAAGCATGATGAGCATGTACGAGTTGATGTCTTTTACCAAAAATTTAGCCCTAGAAAAAAATCTTGGGTTGAAATCTTAGGATTTCTATTTCTATTAACGCCAGTGTCTTGGTTTATCTATTACTACTCTTACCATACAGTCATTTTTAACTGGGCGTTAAAAACCGGTTCTAATGATCCTGGCGGAATCCCCTTCCTATATGTACTGATGGGTTTATTACTTATTTTGCCGCTAAGTCTTTTCATACAAGGTTTTGCCAATGCCTTACGGAACCTATTATTTTTATTAGACCAAGCCGATAACCCGCATAAGCGCTCGCATACTAGCACCCAAACTAATATTCAGGAGCAAGGTCATGTTTGAACTATTGATTGATATCTTGCCGCTATTATTATTCGCCACTGTTTGTTTGGTGCTTTTATTTGGCTACCCAGTAGCCATCAGTCTAGCCGGGGTTTCATTACTATTCGCCGCACTTGGCGTTTTCTTAGGAGTGATCGAGCCTACCCGCTTTAATTTCTTAGGTGGCCGTTTATTCAAAATAATGGAGCGCGGCACCTTAATCGCTATTCCACTCTTTATCTTTATGGGACTGATGCTAGAGCGGGCTAAAATTGCCGAAAATCTCTTAGAGTCGATGGCTACCTTATTTGGTAAGTTGCGCGGCGGCATGGGCATTGCTGTAACATTAGTTGGCATGTTGCTCGCTGCCAGCACTGGTATTGTCGGCGCTACAGTTGTCACCATGGGCTTATTGTCCTTACCCGCTATGTTAAAACGCGGTTATCAGCCAGAGTTATCCACTGGTGTTATTTGTGCTTCTGGTACTTTAGGACAAATTATTCCACCCTCAATTGTCTTAGTCCTGCTTGGCGATGTACTAGCTAACGCCATGACTGAAGCTAAAGGACAAGGGCTGAAAACCGACCAAGTAGCCTCTATTGGCGATCTATTTATGGGCGCAATCATTCCAGGCATGCTACTGGTTATTTCTTACATGATTTATGTGGCTTTCACTGCTTGGCGTCACCCAGAACGGGCGCCAGCAATTAAGCAAGACGAATCGATAAGCACTCGCCAAATTTATATCGCTGCGCTTAAAAATTTAAGCTTGCCGTTGATACTCATCGTCGCTGTACTAGGTTCCATTTTGAAGGGTTATGCGACCCCAACTGAAGCAGCAGCTATTGGCGCTTTAGGCGCAATTTTATTAGCCATTGGCCGCAAGCAATTTTCTCTTTCACGATTACAGGATGTTATGCGCAGCACTGTTAAAACCACTAGCATGGTCTTTTTGATTTTAATTGGCGCTTCAATTTTTTCTTTAGTCTTTCGCTTGTTAGGTGGTGATGAGATGATTCATCATTTCTTTAGCCAGCTCCCCGGCGGACTCTTTACAGCACTATTGATCGTCATGATCGTTATGTTCTTACTCGGTTTTATTTTAGACTTTATCGAAATTACTTTTGTGATAGTGCCTATAGTGGGGCCGGTTTTATTATTAATGGGTGCAGACCCTATTTGGTTAGGGGTATTAATTGCGATTAATTTACAAACGTCATTTCTAACACCTCCGTTTGGTTTTGCCCTATTTTATCTACGCGGAGTTGCCCCACCAGAAGTGACCACCCAGCATATTTATCGGGGCGTTATTCCTTTTATTATTATTCAAATCTTAGTTTTAATTTTAATCGCTGCCTGGCCCTCTCTTGCCACTTGGCTTCCTATGGTGATGAGCTAGATGTCCAAACAACCTATAGGTATTTTTGATTCAGGTGTAGGTGGCCTTTCTATTTTCAAGGTTATCAAACAACACTTGCCTAATGAAAATTTACTCTACTTTGCAGACTCTCAATACGCGCCTTATGGTGAACTGGATGAAAAAATATTAAAACAGCGCTGCTTATTTATTGCTGATTTTTTCATTCAAAAAAATGCTAAGGCGATGGTGGTTGCTTGCAACACTGCCACCGCATTAATGGCAGAATGGTTAAGGGCTGAATATGATATCCCTATCATTGCTATTGAACCTGCGATAAAGCCGGCTGCTCAGATCACAACAACTAATACCATTGGTGTTTTTGCAACACAACATACTTTAAATAGTGAGCGCTACCGCTCCTTGTTAAAACGTTTCGCGAAAGATAAAACTATTTACCAATCGGCTTGCGAAGGATTTGTTGAACAGGTTGAAAAAGGTGAACTCGATTCTTTAAGAACCATTGGCTTAATCGAGCAATACTTATTGCCAATGCTAGATAATAATATTGATACCTTAGTTTTAGGCTGTACACACTATCCTTTTTTAAGCGAGACCATTAAATTAGTTGCTGGCCAACACCCATTAACTATTATAGATAATGCCAATGCTGTTTCATTGCAAGCTACTCGCGTCTTAACCGAGCTAGGTCTATTAAATTTACACGCTCATGAATCGGATGCTTTTTTTTCCAGCTCTAACTCAAAAACATTACCAAGTGTATTTTCCGATTTATTATTAAAAAACACTCATGTAAATTATATTGCAGATTAAAAGCAACCCCATTAGCGATTGAATGTGCTGATAATATTTAAGAAATACATAAGCCAAGCCTTTGCTTTGCTCCGCTGCTAATGTATTTAAATAATTTTCAATTTGTTTACCTTGCTCTCTAGGCATTATTTCAGATGTTTTATTAATTGCGGGTAATACACGATTAAAATATAAATAATTTCCAACCGATAAAACTATAATAAACAAAACCAGTGTTATCCAAAATAGCAGCATTAACTTCGAGCACCATAATAGCTTTGTTCAGAAATTTTATGCCATTGACGCGCCTCATCTCTAAACTTAATAAATGAATTTAAAATTCTTTTATCTAAATCGGTTTTAGCTTGCTCAGCCAGCATTGCATCAGAAATCGTCGCTAATTCGTTTAGCACATCCTGCGGCAATTCTTTTAATATAACGCCATGCTTCTCCACTAAGGTTTGTAACGCTTCATTATTACGCGCTGTAAATTGTGAAAGCATATCAGCGTTAGCAGTACGGCAGGCATTAGTCACAATTTGCTGTAAATCTTCAGGGAGCTCTTCATAGGCCTTTTTATTAATAATGGCTTCTAAAGTAGTTCCTGGCTCATGCCAACCTGGATGATA
The DNA here is from genome assembly GCF_009674675.1 of Kangiella sp. HZ709. Classification (GTDB taxonomy): domain Bacteria; phylum Pseudomonadota; class Gammaproteobacteria; order Enterobacterales; family Kangiellaceae; genus Kangiella. The sequence continues at coordinate 1,651,747 of NZ_WKJC01000001.1, read as the reverse complement.
ATAATATTTCGCTGCCTTAAATAGACCAAAGGCTAAATCGTTATAAGGCCCAACCCATTCAGCAGCATCTATCACACCGGTCTCTAGTGAGGTAAAAACTTCTGAACCTGGCATTAATACTGGGATGCCTCCAGCGCGCTTCCACACTTCACCGCCTAAGCCAGGAATACGCATTTTTAACCCCTTCACATCGCCTAAAGAATTAATTTCTTTGTTAAACCAACCCGCCATTTGCACGCCAGTATTACCGGCAGGCTCAGGTATTAAACCTACTGGCTCATACAGCTCTCGCCATAACTCTAGACCGCCGCCATGCAATAGCCAGCCATTCATTTCTTGCGCATTTAAACCGAAAGGCACTGCAGCAAAGAAAGGGGCCATATTAAGTTTACCGCGCCAATAATAGGCTGCGCCATGTCCCATATGCGCAGCACCAATTGCTACCGATTCAAATGCTTGCAAAGCTGGCACTAGCTCCCCCGCGCCATAGACTTTCACCTGCATGCGACCGCCACTCATACTATTAATTAACTGCGCTAAATATTCAGCTCCTTCACCTAAACCAGCAAAGTTTTTTGGCCAGGTGGTAACCATGGTCCATTCAATAACTTTACCTTTATAATTTTTCTTAGTAGAAGTTTTGTTAACTTTAGTTTGTTCTTGTTGCTCACCTTGACCACAAGCTGTCAATCCCACTGCAGCAGCCGAAAGACCTAAGGTGTTTATAAATTTTCTTCTTTTCACGGGTCAAATATCCCTCAAAAACTACTGGCAACAATGTACCTACTATAATAGGCTATGGCAAATTATTACAAATTTATAAAAGGCTTTTCAATGTCTAGTTTCATCAATATTTACGAGAATGCTTTGTCGCCAGAATTTTGTCGTGCCTGCATCGATAAATTTGAGAAAAGTTCAAACAAACATCAAGGTGAGACTGGCCAAGGTGTTGATAAAATCAAAAAGAACAGCTTAGATTTAACTTGCACCAACTTCCCTGACGAGTGGAATGATGAGATGCAACATGTTAAGCAAGTTGTATTAAAAGGCTTGATTCATTATGTTCGACAAAATCCTTTCCTTTTAGCTGGCGCTGTTTCGCTTATGTATCAAAACCAAGACGGTGGTATGGAGCAATTAAGTTATGTTGATGTTGAGCAAATGGATGACGAAGCTTTAGGTAATTTTATCGGCGCTGTTTATCGCCTAGGCTCTGTAAATCTACAAAAGTATCATAAAGGTGAAGGCGGTTATTTTCATTGGCATTCTGAGCATTACCCGCACCCAACAGATCCACATCAAGATTCATTGCATAGAACTTTAGTCTGGATGTTTTATTTGAATGATGTTGACGAAGGTGGTGAAACTGAATTCTTTTACCAAAAATTTAAAAGCAAACCAAAACAAGGTTCCCTGGTCATTTTCCCGGGTGATTTTACCCATACTCATCGTGGTCAAAAACCTGTATCTAATGACAAATACATTTTTACTAGCTGGGTCTTATATAACCGTGCGCAAGATATGTACGGCGAATCGAAATAATCATTTCTCTACCATAAAAAAGCGCTCTTAAAGAGCGCTTTTTTTCTAGCTATATTTAAGCGCTATATTTAAAGCACAATAATTGGATAAGAACCGCCTCGGCCATCACTCACTGAGCCATCGGTTCTTGAACTTCCCATCATCAATACTGCACAAGCATGCGGAGATGCCATTGAAGTACCTGAAATAGTGTTAGTGCCACCGCTTTTCCATAATGAGAAAATACTCGAACCTGGTGCTGCATAATCAACATCATTACCATAGTTAGAGTACGATGCCCAAGTATCACCTTGCCCCATTGCAGCGATGGTATAAACATTATTACCATTGGCACTTGCTGGTGAGAAACCACTTGCGTTGCGAGCATCATTACCTGCTGCAATCACAAAGTGCGCATTAGTACTTCTCGCTGCAGCCTCAACCGCGGCATTAACAGCTCCGTCTGCTGGTCCGCCTAAACTCATGTTCACGCAATCACCTGATCCGGCTCTTGCCGCAACATGATCAACTCCCGCAATAATACCTGAGTAAGAGCCAGAACCACGACGATTTAAAACCCGAATCGGTACTACCGTAGCACCCTGCGCTACACCCAATGCACCAATACCATTATCAATAGCAGCTACTGTTCCAGCAACATGGGTACCGTGACCATTTTGATCTTCCATACCACCCTTAATTCCAGAGGCTACGAAACCTTGGCTTGCATCAACATTTAAATCAGGGTGATCTAAATCAATCCCGGAGTCTACAATCCAAGCTGTTTTACCAACTCCATTTACAGTGCCGCCAACTCGAGTGGTACCGTAAGAAACTTGCTGGCCTCCGCCACCGCCATCGCCGCCGCCAGGCTTACCTTTGAAGGAAGCGGTTACTATGCCATCTGGATACATGGCTTTAACGCTAGCGTCATCACCAAAAGCTTTTTGTGCCGCATGGCATGGCATATTAGCGGTGAATCCTTTTATTGAATGCTTATAGACATCGCGAACAGACGCATTACCGCGTCTTGTTAATGCATTGGCTAAGCCTTTTACTTGATTACCGTCGATGCTGTCTTGCAATTGAACGATACAACGATTCTGTACATTTAACAAATCAGTGTCGCCACCGAATGTTGGTTTATCTGCCATAGCCACATTGGCTACCGCCAGTGAAACTGCACCGGCTACTAATGTTAATTTCATTTCCTACCCCATATGTATTAATGAATTGTTATTTCTCATGAAACATGAGCATTAACTTTATACCAATTTCTTCAGTTCAGAACAATTCAAACTCATTAATAAAATTAATGGTCAAACCAGGACACCATTATAATTTTTATCCGCTTTAGTCATTCCTAAAAAAAACCCCGCATAAAGCGGGGTTCTTACTCTAATTTTTATTACTTATAGAGTTATTTCGTTAGTACATGCCGTTGTAGAACCAGACTCACATACTTTAAAGGTATTTGAAGAACCTTTAGATACGCTGTAAGAAGCTGAGCCATCATTCGCAGTTGAACCGTTGTTACTACCGTTGATGAATACGTCAACGCTAGAACCATTCAAACCACTCCAGCTAATATTAGCTTGGCGACCACCTTTAGAAGTGTTGCCAGTTAAAGTAGCGTCTCCACCTGGAGGGTCAACCGGACCACCATTACAGCCATTAGCAGTTAGGTAATCGCTAGTGGCTTTTGCTTTAGCAATACCATATCCGAAGTCTACGTCACGACCAGCTGGGCCAACATCTTGCGCTGCCGCTTTTAGTGCTTCACGAATCTCTTCACCTGTACAAGTTGGGTGATTTGACCATACTAATGCTGCTGTACCTGCAACCGTTGGTGTCGCCATTGAAGTACCTGAGAATACTGCATAGTCGCCAGCACCGCTTTCAATAGTTGCCGAAGCTGCACCTACGATAGCTGCACGATCTTCAAATGCTGCGCCTACTGCTGGAACTGTACCTTCTGCCCCAGTGATGTCCATGTTTACAGGACCTTCGCCAGCTACATTATTGATTACTACTGCTCCAACACCGCCAGAATTTGCACAGTTGTTGATTTTATCTGCAAAAGAAATGTTACCGCGGTCAATGATACAAACTTTACCATTCGCCCCAGAGTTAGTAGCTTCTGCTGTACCCATAAAGAATGTATCAGCGGTTACGCTACCAGTATTTGAGGTAGAAGCAACTGATACCGGTGTACCATCTACTGTCAATCCTGCAGAAACGCCAGTGCCCGAAGGTACTGTAGATAATACGTCTTGGCCACCTGCAGAAATCTCTACACAAATTCTTTCGTTAGTTACGGTTGTACGGTTTTTGCCACGACCAGAAGTCTGTTCACACGAAGGGAACTGAGAAGCTGCGTATTTCTCGTTGTCTTTGTTTACGCCACCAACCATCATAGAAGCTTCATAACCTGCTGGGTAAGAACGAGTAGTGTTACCGTCGTTACCTGCGGCTACTAACACGATACCGCCATTGTCTACGAAGTTTTGGATTGCATTTTCTTCTGTAGAGTTAGCACCACCGCCACCCAGTGACATATTGATGATGTTTGCGCCAGCTGCACCACATAGGTTAACCGCTTTAGCTAAATCTGAAGAGTAACCATAACCTGCTGCGTTGAATACTTTGATGATGTGCATGTCAACACCAGGAGCAACACCAATAATACCTACGCCATTGTCTGCTGCACCGATAGTACCCGCTACGTGAGTACCGTGAGCACCACCGTCACGGAACCAATCGCCCGTACCTGAATCGTTGTCACCCGTAATTCTTGAGAAATCGAAATCGTTGTTACGACCACCAGTTTCGCCATTATCACGCGCTAAACCAGAATCGATAACACAAACCTTCATGCCAGCATTTCTGTCTAATGTTAATTGGTCGCCTTCAACTTGCAAGTAGTTGTAAGGAAGAACCTGAACACTGTTAGGATTGCCGGCGCTATCAGAAAAGCTCATTGGAAAACGCTTTGCGTCAACTTCCATATTCTTGAAGCCTTTCTTGCCACGCATTGCGCTTTTGCCATTTTCATCCAGTTCAACCGCGAACCAGCCATTACCTTCAGCTTTTACGCTGTGGCCATTTTTAAGACCATTACCATTACTACCATCGTGCGTTACGATCATACGCTCTGCATGAGCAGCTGTGCCTAGTGCTAATAAAGAAGCAGCACATGCTAATTTCATTTTAAATTTCATAGTTACCCCAACGAATGAAATATTGTTATATAAAAAACCTCATTGCTATAAAACTTCTAAGCTTTATAGCAATGAGGTCTGACCTGTGATCTACATCACGCTTTGATTTTTACAATTCATTACATAAAAATCAATCATTATTTTTAATAATTCGAAGCATTATTTTTTCTAATATAAAAACTTAATACAAATCAATTAGTTAAAAAATATGGAATCATCTGGTCGGAGTTTTGACCAGTATTTGAAATCGTTAAATAATTTTTTTAGGGTCGGATTTTTTTATATTCTTACACAATTTAATTGATAGGTTCTAACTTTGCATAAGCCACCATTAATTTTTTCAAGCCTTCGCTTTCAAAATTAATCTGGACCGAGGCTTGGGGGCCATCGCCTTCATAATTAATGATGATACCCTTGCCAAACTTTGGGTGTTTTACCAATTGCCCTAAATAGAAACCCTCCGGGCCTTTCTTGCGGATAGGTGATTCCTTAACAAACACCGGTCTTTGCACCTGAGTATTAAGACGCACTTCGGTCAGGAGTTCTGAAGGTATTTCACGTACAAATCGTGATACTTGGGGGTAAGACTCCCGGCCAAATAAGCGACGCTTCTCCGCGTAGGTTAAATAAAGCTGCTTCATAGCTCGGGTAATGCCAACGTATGCGAGCCTCCTTTCTTCTTCTAATCCACCGGGCTCATCAACTGACATCTGGTGTGGAAATAATTTCTCTTCAACACCGGCGATAAAGACTAAAGGAAATTCCAAGCCCTTTGCTGAGTGTAAAGTCATCATCTGAACCGACTCTTGATACTCTTCCGCTTGATTATCTCCAGCTTCCAATGAAGCATGCGATAAGAATGCGGTTAATTCACTCATATCAGGAAGTTCTTCTGGTACCATTTCATCGGGATCAAATTCTCTAGCAGCATTGACCAATTCTTGCAGGTTTTCTTTGCGCGCCTGTCCTTTTTCACCTTTTTCTTTGGAATACATTTCAAGCAAGCCAGAATGCTCAATCACAATTTCGGTTTGTTCTCCTAGCTCTAGTTCTTGCGTATCCGAGTCCAGCTCATCTACTAACTTAATAAATCCCTCCAGAGCATTTCTTGCTCTTGGAGTTAACAACTGCTCACTTACCATTTTGGTAGCGGCCTGCCATAACGAAATTTGCTCTGCACGTGCAACTTCTCGAACCGAATCCACAGATTTTTGCCCTAAGCCACGCGCTGGTTGATTCACTACTCGCTCAAAAGAAGCATCATCATCGCGATTAGTCATTAAACGTAAATACGCCAAGGTATCTTTAACTTCTGCACGTTCGAAGAATCGCAAACCGCCATAAATTCTGTAAGGAATACCTTTGAGCAGCATGGCTTCCTCTAAAATTCTCGATTGAGCATTTGAGCGATATAAAATAGCAATATCGTTATAGGATTCACCCTGCTCTACCCAGTCCTGAATTCGTGAAGCGATAAAGCGCGCTTCTTCTTGCTCATTAAAGGCTGCATATAAACAAATAGGATCACCTTGATTTCCTTCCGTCCAAAGATTTTTACCCATGCGATCATTATTATTAGCAATAACGGCATTGGCCGCCTGCAAAATGGTAGAGGTAGAACGATAGTTCTGCTCAAGTCGAGAAACTTTGCAATCTGGAAAATCGTTTTCAAATTGCCGAATGTTTTCTATCTTGGCACCACGCCAACCGTAAATCGATTGATCATCATCACCCACTATCGTTATCCGATTGTTATCATTGGTCAGTAGCCTGATCCAGGCATATTGAATATGGTTAGTATCTTGAAATTCGTCGACTAATATATGCTGAAAACGATCTTGGTAATGCTTCAATAAAGTTGGGTTATTTGCCCACAGCTCATAGGCTCTTAGCAACAGCTCATTAAAATCGACTAAACCAGCCGTTTTGCAAGCTTCTTCATAAGCATAATAGATCTTAACCATAGTGCTAATAAAAAAGTCACCATGATGATGAATACTGCCCGGCCTTAATCCCTCATCTTTTTTAGCATTGATATACCATTGGGCTTGCTTTGGTGGCCATTCATTATCATCTAAATTAAGCTCTTTCATAACTCGCTTAATTACTCGTAATTGATCTTGTGAGTCAAGGATCTGAAACCCTTCGGGTAAACCAGCATCTTTGTAATGAGCACGTAACAAGCGATGAGCAATCGAATGAAAAGTACCTATCCACATTCCTCTGGCAGGCATTGCTAGCATATCTTCAACTCGTCCACGCATTTCGTGCGCGGCTTTATTAGTAAAAGTTACTGCCAAGACGCTATGAGCAGAAACATGCTCCACCTGAACCAGCCACGCGATTCTATGCACCAATACCCGAGTTTTACCAGAGCCTGCTCCCGCTAAAACTAGCAAAGCCTTGTTCGGCGCAGTAACCGCTTCTTTTTGCGGATCGTTTAAGGAATCGAGTATGCTAGCGGCATCCATTTGAGTTATGCTTATTAAAAATATTCAGTGTTAACTATTCTATGAAAAAACTGACAGCATTATTAGCTTTTTCGTTATTTTCTTGTTCTTCAGTTATTAAATTTGAAAATCAAGATTCTATTTCACTAGCTTATGTCCAACAAAAATCATTAGTCGAAAACTCTAATAAAACCATTATTGGCTATAAAGCAGGGCTCACCTCAAAAGTAGGGCAAGCTAAGTTTGGTGTTACTGAGCCAGTAGCCGGTGTTTTATTCAAATCGGGTTTGTCCACTAACCGACAAGCCTACCAATTAGCTCATTACCAAAAACTTATGTTGGAAACAGAAATTGGCTTTACCCTTAATTCTGATTTAAACCATTCGATCAATAAACCTGAACAGCTTCACAAGATTATCGACACAGTTTTTCCAGTGATTGAATTACCAAATTTAGCCTATCCTGATCTAAGCAAAGTAACAGGATTAACATTAATAAAAACCAATGTTGCTACTAACCAAATATTAATTGGTAGACAACAGCCGCTTGGCGATATTCAATTAAATGCTATTCAAACCCAATTATTACGCAACGGACAAACCTTAATTCAAGGTCAGGCTACAGATGCCATGGGTGATCAATTAATCGCTTTGCAGTGGCTGCTGAATCGATTAATAAAATCAGGCTATAGTATTAAAAAAGGGGATATTTTAATCACTGGCGCTTTGGGCAGCATGATCCCAGCACAAGTTGGCCAGTACGATGCCGATTTTGGTCCATTAGGCCAACTCTCTTTTTCTATTAGGTAATTATTCATGACGACAGCAGTTCTTTTAGACGCCGATACTTTGGGCAACTGGCAAGGGAATGAAAGCGATCCAGGATTTGTTGACCTGTCGCCAATGGCCAATTTATTTACCCACTTTAAAGCTTATCCTTTAACCTCTCCGGAACAACGCCTAGAGCGCTGTAAAGATGCGCAAGTTATCATCACCAATAAAGTGATCTTAGACAAAGCCTTGTTAGAGCAATTACCTGAGTTAAAAATCATTCAACTAACAGCAACTGGAATGAATAATGTAGATTTAGAGGCCTGTAAAGAATTAGGTATTACAGCACTCAACGTCGAAGACTATTCAAGCTTTACCGTCGCTCAGTTGGCCTTCCAATTTATTCTGAATTTTGCGACTCGCACCATTGAGCATAATGCATTAGTCAAATCTGGAGCTTGGCAAACAAGCCGCGTTTTCACTTTAACCAATTACCCGACTATAGAAGTTGCTGGCAAAAATTTATTGATTATTGGGCAAGGTAATATTGGCAAAAATTTAGCTAAAATGGCACAAGCATTTCAAATGAATGTGCAGTTCGCTCAATTGCCAAATCGTCCAAAGCGTGACAATCAAGTTTCATTGGAAGATGCTATCAAACAAGCCGACTTTATTAGCCTCAATTGCCCTTTATCTGATGATACTTATCAGATGGTCGATAGTGGTTTTTTGCAGAAAATGAAAACCTCTGGATATTTAATAAATACAGCCAGAGGTCCAATTATTAATGAAGAAGATTTAGCTAGCGCTTTAGAGAAAAAAATCATTGCTGGAGCGGCATTGGACGTCCTATCTCAAGAACCTCCAGAAAAAGACAATCCGTTGCTAGTAAAAGATTTGTCTAATCTGGTAGTCACTCCACACATTGCTTGGGCTTCACAAGAAGCTAAACAACGTTTAATAGCTAAAATCAAACTTCAACTTGAGGCTATCATTTAGCTCATTAAATTTAATTAACTAGTTGCTGAAGTTTTGGCTCCGCTGTTTTCACTTTTTCAGTTGCAATCGCTTTAGCGGGCTCAGATGCCTTTGGAGTTTCGCCAAAAGTTTCTACTAGGTGATTCTCCCAATAGCCATCAGCTTGCGCGATCAAATCTCCTTGCTCCGTTCTCCAGGTGGCACGAGTTCTTGAACTGTAATTTAAATACAACTTATCATCAATGATGGTCCAAGCTTTAGGATCAATTTTTAAAAAACGATCGCCAGACATGGCTTTTGCACAATAACCACCGTATTGTGGCACATATTTTTCCGGATCCGCTTTAAACAAATCACGATTCTCTTCCGAGGCAAAGCGCCACTCAGCGCCGCCATACTTATGAGTAATTTTCTTACTACCACGTACCGCATCACTTTGAGTATAATAAGCCACAACATCATAGCCACGAATAGCGCCTGAACTGCGCCCTTGATAAAAGCGATCTTTTGCAAACGCTTCTACAGAAAATAAAACTAACAATAAACCAATTACATATTTCATTTTTAATGACCTCTCATTTACTAATACATAATTGAGTCAATAAAAAAGGCTATGTTACATAGCCTTTTAAAATTATTGGTTTTCTTGCCAATAGTTTTTCCAATTATCGTCTGCTTCTAGAATAAGCGCAGCCTTATCTTCCAACCAATGTTTTTGTACCGACTTACTGTAGTTCAAATAAAGTTTGCCATCTTCGATATGCCAAGCCTCTCCATCAACCGATACGAATCGATCGGCAGACATTGCAAAAGCACAGTAGCCGCCATACTGCGGTTCATATTTTTCCGGATTAGCCTTGAATAATTCTCGATTCTCTTCTGAAGCAAATCGCCACTTAGCACCTTTATACTCAAAAGTAATTTTTTTACTGCCCTCTACCGCCTTACCTTCCGTGAAATAAGCAACAGCATCATAGCCATCAATGGCACCACCAAAAAAACTCGAATAAACCGCATCTTCTTTGGCCATTACAGAAGTTGAAAATAACAAGGTAAATATAACTAATAATTTTTTCATAATAATTCCTAAATATAAGCTTCGTGTAATAGAAACATAGTTTTGAGCTTTGTTACAACGTCAGTTCTCAGTTTACAAATTTTTAAATTTCCAACAATTGAGGTACTTCTTTAATGCTCATTTCTAATGATTGAACCCCAGCCGCTTTTGCACTCATTACATCGGTTAAAATGCTATCGCCAATATGTACTAACTGCCCCCCATCTATTTGGTAATGTTCTAATAAGTTACTGAGCATTTCCGCCGAGGGCTTAGCCCGACCATGAATACCTGCGATCAAGTGCCGATCAAAATAATCACTTAGCCCAACTTTTTTTAAATTCGAGTTACCATTGCTAGTCGCCACCAAAGTATATTTCCTGGCTAAATACTCTAGTACTCGGTGTGTTGTTTCTGGAATTACTATTTGATTACGCCAATGATAAAAAATTGCAAAGGCAGGATTCACTAAAGATATGTCGCCATTAACTTCTTGCAGTACCTGCTTAATTACTGCTTTTCGTAAAACCGTCATATTTTCATATTCAGGCTGTTCCAGTTCTATTAATTGCTCGGTAATTCGCTCCATTGAATCAATCGTAAAGTGCTTCTTAATTAAAGGCTCGCGCTGACAGAGGTATTGATACGACTCTGCTAAACACTTTTCTATAACTCCAGAGTTATCCCATAGCGTATCATCGAGGTCAAAGCTGATAACTTTTATTTGATGCCACTCGATTGATTCTATTGTGCTAGTCATTCTTTCTTCTTCTTGGCTCGCGGATGAGCAGCATCATAAGTCTTGGCTAAATGCTGAAAATCTAAATGTGTGTACACCTGGGTGGTGGCAATACTGGCGTGACCTAACAGCTCTTGTACTCCTCTTAAATCACTTGATGACTCTAAGACATGGGTTGCACAAGAATGGCGAAGCTTATGCGGGTGCAATCGATCATTTAACCCTAAAGCTTTTCCCCAGTGAGCTAACCTTTGTTGGATGCCACGTTGGCCAAACCTATCGCCATTTTTATTTAAAAACAAGGCTTGCTGCGACTCATCTTTGAGTAAAGTAAAGCGCTCTTTCAACCAACTTTTGATGGCTTTAATGGCAGTGGCACCTACAGGGACCTGTCGTTCTTTTTTACCCTTACCTAATACCCTCAATTCTGTATTTGCTATATCCAAATCAGCCAGATCAACTCCCACCAATTCACTTAAGCGAATTCCAGAGCTGTAAAACAATTCCATAATGGCTTTATCTCGAATTTCTAACACTGTATTCGTTGGCATTGTATCGAGCAATTGACTCAATGAATCTACATCTATATTTCGCGGCAAACGCTTTGCCTTTTTTGGGCCACGAACCCCTTTAGCAGGGTTATCCAGAGTTATTTTATTAGCAATCAGATAATCAAAAAACTTACGAATAGCAGATAGCATTAAAGCAATAGTTGGCGCAGAAGCTCCTTTCCTGTGAGTTTCTGCCACCAGCATACGCATGTCTTGCGATTGAATTGAAGAATATTTGACTAAGGATTTACGTTCACAAAAATCTTGTAAACGCATTAATTGTCGCCTGTAATTAGAAATCGTATGCTCGGAGTAATGCCTCTGATGACTTAAATAATCTAAATAGGCATCAATATCATTTTGCATACTTTTAGTATTGCCTCGATTGATTCTCGGTACTTTCAACTCTCGCTATTCTTGGTATTTCTCCATACAAGAATACATCACATCGCCAATCAAGCGAAGGAACAAGGTCCCTAAATCGGCAGTAAATAAATTAGCATCCTTAGATCCTAAAGCTATAATTCCCATTTGCGCGCCTTCTCCTAACGGAATTAGGGCATATGACTCTATGGACTTTTCGCCATCAAAAATTTGTACGCTACTATCTGTGACTCGACCACAAGCAGGCTCTTCAGTAATAAACCTTTGATCGGATAATTGTTGAATGGTTGCTAACTCACCGTAGTTAACGTGATTTAAAGTACCACTAGGATCAAACAACCAAATACGACATGCATCTAAACCAAAACCATTGATCATTTGATGTTGTAGTGAATCTACCAATTCCTGTTCTGAGCGAGCAGAAATCAACTTTACTGATAGATTGCTGGCTCTTAACAAGAGCTCGCTATTGTCATTTGCCGTTTGCATCAACACCTTTAACTGTGCTTTTAACTGCTGCTCACGCTCTCGCAAATTCAAAATTTGCTTTTCTACCAAAGATACAGAACCATAAACATTGTGGTTCAACTTAATTTTATTGAGCAACTCATCATGGTAATGAAAAAAATCAGGGTTTTTTTCTAAATACTCGACAACTTTTTGTTCAATGATGCCATTTCTCGGAAGTCTCTTATCCGGATTCATAGTTCAATTTGCCCCTCAAATACCCATTTCGCCGGCCCAGTCATTTTTACTTCATCGCTATGATTTTGACTAGTGCCCCCCCACTCTATCCATAGGCTACCACCTGGTAGTATTACTTTCACCCGCTTTTCCGTTAAGTTTTGTAGTCTACTCACCACCATTGCTGCACAAGCACCGGTTCCGCATGCTAGCGTCTCGCCAACTCCACGTTCAAACACTCTGAGCTTGATAGTTTCCCTATCCATAATTTGCATGAAACCAATGTTTGCCTGCTCAGGAAAATAGCTATGCTGACTTAAAGCTGGTCCAGTTTTTTCGACCGTCGCCTTTTCAATATCTGGCACTGTTATCACACCATGCGGATTGCCCATAGACAGAGCCGCAGTTTGATAGCGTACACCTTCAACTTCCAGCCCATAACTCAGTGCTTTTTGCGCATACCTTAACGGAATTTGCTCTGGCTCAAATTTTGGGGCTCCCATGTTAATAGAGACTAAACCATTATCTTCAAGCTCGGCTTGCATGGTTGCGGTATTAGTGGATAAACGTAATTGTTTTTTCCAGCTTAAACCGCGCTGGCGAACATACTTCGCCACACACCGAGCCCCGTTGCCACAATGTCCTGACTCACTACCATCTGAATTAAAAATTCTAAAGTGAAAGTCTGTTTCAGGATGTTGTGGCGCCTCAATCAATATTAATTGATCAAAACCAATCCCAAAATTTCGGTGACTTAAGCGGCTAATTTGTGCCTGATTTAAGAAAACCGATTGATTAATACCATCGATGACCATGAAGTCATTGCCAAGCCCGTGCATCTTACTAAAGTGCAATAACATCTTTATCGACGCTCTGTGACTGCTTGTGGAGCAGGTTCAGGTTGGCGAAGCGGACCTTTTTGTCCGCATGCGGCTAAAATAGTGGTCACAAAACAGGCAATGATAATGCCAGATCCAAGACGTTGGATTTTTTTCATAACAGGCCAGCAATTCGCTTAATTTGAATGCTCAATATCTTGCATCAGCTTGGCAATATCTGCAAGATAAGTTTACAATCTAAGGATTAAAACCTTACCCAATTAAGCCTGAGACTTATACAGCCAATGAACTCGAGCGAATTTAATCAAAAAATTGACGACACCTTATTAGTTATTGAAGATGCGATAGAAGCATTGATTCAAGAGACCGATATGGATTTGGACTATGAAACCAGCTCCGGGATTCTAACTATCAGTTTAGGTGCAGGCGGCAAATTAATCCTCAATCGCCAAGCCCCTGTTCAGCAATTATGGTTAGCTGCTAAAAGTGGTGGCTATCACCTAGATTGGAAAAATGATGATTGGTATAGCGATCGTGATCATGAGTCTTTGCATGACCTATTTAACCGTGTCTTTACTGAGCAAACTGGTATTAAAGCTAACTTCCAGTTTGATTATTAAAGCTCGTCTGAGCTTTACCTTTAATATCTATTACCGTAACCACTAAACTCTAGAAGTAACTATGCCTATGTCAGAATCTAAATTATTAGACAGCGTTATCCTTGAACCTAAATCGGAGCACAAAGCGACTGTTATTTGGTTGCACGGTCTTGGTGCCGATGGTCATGATTTCGAACCGATTGTGCCACAGCTACAACTGCCTGAATCTTTAGGGATCAAATTTATCTTTCCGCATGCCCCGATTATTCCAGTAACCATTAACAATGGTTATCCTATGCGAGCGTGGTACGACATTCGTAATGCCGATTTGGCGCAAAGAGAAGACCAAAAAGGAGTCAAACAGTCAGCAGGCTTTATAATGGAGTTCATCCAAGCAGAACTGGATAACGGTATTCCTGCAGATAAAATTATCTTAGCAGGCTTTTCTCAAGGCGGCGCAGTGACGTTACACTTGGCCACTCGCTTAGACTTTAAAATCGCTGGAGTGATTGCTTTATCTACCTACCTAACCATGGCTGATCACTTAGCTGAAGAGAAAGCTGACGCCAACCTTGCCACTCCTATTTTTATGGCTCATGGCTCACAAGATCCAGTGGTGCCTATGCAGCGCGCTCAATTTAGCGCTAAAACGCTAACGGATAGTGGTTTTCAAGTTTTATGGCAAGACTATCCAATGCCACATGCGGTTTGCCCCCCTGAAATCACCGCAGTTAGTCAATACATTCAGCGTCAATTAACTGATTGAGTCTTGATTTTATTGGCTTTTTTGCTTCAAATCAGCGACTATTAGCCAAATGAGCAAGGATACCACCAAAGTTTTACCTACCATGTCAGAGCTCCCTGATTTTTGTCAGGTGAGCATTTTGTATCTCACTGTTATTGCTTGCTTGTTATTAGCCTTGCTCATGGCATTGGTTATTGATAATTGGCGCCTTAGCTTTTGGCTAAACCTATCCAGCTTTGCACTGTTTAATTTATGGACCGCTTTAACCAGCGTCGGTATTTTATGCCTCATAAAAAAACGTTTTGCCGAACTTAATTTACAACAGTTTTCTTTAGTCGCTCTTATCACTACCGTGTTAGTTGCGATTATATACAGCTTGCTCCTGATGACTTATCTCACTGGTGAAATTAATCTTTGGACTCTGTTTAGAAATACCGCTATTGCCTTTATCGTCAGTAGTATTTTTTTCCGCTACTACTACTTACAGCAATACAAT
The DNA here is from genome assembly GCF_009674675.1 of Kangiella sp. HZ709. Taxonomy (GTDB): domain Bacteria; phylum Pseudomonadota; class Gammaproteobacteria; order Enterobacterales; family Kangiellaceae; genus Kangiella. The sequence goes on along the minus strand of NZ_WKJC01000001.1, from coordinate 1,636,713 downwards.
CAGTTAAAAATTCAAGCAGAAGCGGAAGCCAGGGTACAAGCATTACAATCGCGAATACGCCCACATTTTTTATTCAATAGCTTAAATACTTTGGCCAATCTAGCGCCCGTGGACTCGCAAAAAACCGAAGAATCTATTTTAGATTTAGCGGATATTTTTCGTGCCAGTATGCAACGTTCCGATAAATTGATCCCATTTGCAGATGAAAAACAGCTTTGTAATCAGTACTTACAGCTAGAGAAGCAGCGACTTGGAGAAAGGCTTGAGTATGAGTGGCAAACGGATACTATTCGCGACTCAGTACCTTTTCCACCTTTATTATTGCAGCCCATTATTGAAAATGCCGTTTATCATGGGGTGCAAAATCGCACCGATGGCGGCAAAATTTTAATTAAAGGTTTAAGTACCAAACAGCATATTCAACTTGAAATTACCAATCCGTTGCCTAGTTCTACCGAGTCTATTCATAAGGGCAATTCATTGGCCTTAAAGAATATTCGTCAACGCTTAGAAGTGCTCTATCAAGGTCGTGCAGAATTAAACTATCATCAATCAGCAGACACTTTTTACTGCATTATAAAAGTGCCTAAAAAAGCCAGTTTTAATTTCGAGTAAGAAGGATCTTATGCATCACTTAAACCAGCTATCCGTTTTAATTGTCGATGATGAGGCTCCTGCTCGCCAACGTTTACAACGTCTTATTAGTTCGATTGATATACTCAATGCCATCGGCGAGGCTGAGAATGCAGAAACCGCCATCAAGGAAATACAAGCGCAACAGCCAGATTTAGTATTTTTAGATATTTCGATGCCTAGTATGAATGGTATTCAATTGGCCAACTGGCTTTCCGAGCAATATCCAGCGGTAAAAATCATCTTCACCACTGCCTATGACGAGTATGCACTAGAAGCCTTTGACGTCAATGCTACTGACTACCTGCTAAAACCGATCAGACGCGAACGCTTACAAAAAGCCGTACAAAAACTAATCCCTGAAACGACTACTTTTTATAGCATCAAAGATGGCCAATCCACTTATCGGCTAAATATTCAGGACATTATCTGGTTACATGCAGATCAAAAATATACCGAAATACATACCAAAGAAAGAACTTACCTAACCAATGACAGCCTTAAAGATTTTGAACATGCCTACCCTAACATTTTTTTGCGCATACATCGCTCAAGTCTTATCAATCCAAAATTTCTACAAGGAGTAGAGCAGCATCGACAAACCATGCTGGCTTTACTCAATGAAACTGACAACAAACCCGAAGTTAGTCGACGCCACCAGGCCGATATACGCAATTTCCTTAAAGTCTAACTTTTGATTGTTGAATTAATTCAATAGATCAGCAGGCATTAAAGGCTTTATTTATGATAAGATTTGCTTATTGAATATCACTCAAAAGTAATACATGAGTACCAACACTTTACGCATCGCAACCCGCCAAAGCCCGTTAGCGTTATGGCAAGCAGAATACGTTCAATCAGAACTCAAAAAACACCACCCCGAGCTTAAAGTTGAGCTGGTACCTATGACCACTCAAGGTGACAAAATTCTTGGCACACCCCTTACTAAAATCGGTGGTAAAGGACTATTCGTTAAAGAACTTGAGCAGGCCATGTTAGATGGTCGAGCCGATATCGCGGTTCATTCAATGAAAGATGTCCCCTATAAATTTCCAGAAGGACTAGAATTAAAAGTCATCTGCCCGCGAGAAGATCCAACCGATGCTTTTGTTTCTAATCGCTATAATAATATAGATGAATTGCCTGTTGGCGCGATTGTTGGTACTTCTAGCATGCGCCGTAAAATACAAATTCTGGCGCTAAGACCCGATCTGTTAATTAAAGATTTACGCGGAAATGTAGGTACCCGCCTATCTAAACTCGATAACGGTGAATACGATGCCATTATTCTTGCTTCAGCTGGGCTTAAGCGCTTAAAACTATCAGAGCGAATTGCTTCTAGCATCAGTCCTGAACAAATGCTACCCGCTCCAGGGCAAGGAGCCGTTGGTATTGAAGCCCGAAGCAATGACCCAGCACTTGATCGGATTCTAGCGCCATTGAACGATAGCGATACCCAATTAAGAGTATTAGCTGAGCGCCGCATTACCGAAACTCTCGAGGCAAGTTGCCAGGTTCCTGTCGCTGCTTTTGCGACTTTAGATAACGATCATATGCAATTAAAAGCTCTAGTGGGCGCGAGTGATAATAGTATGATATGGGCTGAAGCCAGCGGTCATAAGCAGGAAGCCGTCACTTTGGGTAATCAAGCTGCTGAAAAATTGGTGGTTCAAGGCGCACATCAATTGATGCAAGCTTATATTGACGAGCAGTAACCATGTCTGATTGCGATGAATTGATCATAGTCACTAGGCCACAACCTTATGCCGACGAACTTTGCGATCAACTTATCGCCAATCAATTTCATGTCGAAAACTGCCCCTTAATCGAATTTGTTGAAAATGATACTCCAGATCTATCTAACTGGCTCAATGAGAAAGAATGTTACGACTACATTATTTTCATAAGCCAACAAGCTGCGCAATTTTTCTTGCAGCCACTCGACAAACAGCAAGTTTCAACAATTAAACGATCAGGCATTATTGCCGTAGGCAAAGCTACTCAAAAGGTTATCTCGGGTTTTAATTTAGAATCCAAAACTCCTCTCACTGCGGATAGCGAAGGTATTTTAGAGTTACTTTCAAGCTTGCTCGATTCAAAGCAACCAGCGAATATTCTGTTAGTTTGTGGTAATCAAGGCAGAAAACTTCTTGAAGCAGAACTTGCCATTGAACATACCGTTAAGCGACTGGAAGTCTACCAACGAGTTGCCATTGCACAAACATTTCCTTCAATTAACAATCCTACTAAGACAGCAGTATTGGCTACCAGCGAGCAATTGTTGAGTTTAAGTGCCCATCAACTGTCTTTGCAACAAACGCCACAAATGCAAACAACTGAAAATTCTTTGCTACAATCGGTTGTGTTTATTTGTGCAAGTAGCAGAATAGAGCATAGCGCTAAAGAGCTTGGAATCAAAAATACTTTAGTTGCCGCCAGTGCTTCGAATGAAGACATGTTGGAAGCAGCGATCAATTGGCGTTTACAGCTTCAGGCTAACGACAATATTATTCAAGCCAACTTTACAGAACAAAACCTTACACAGCAGAGTGATACCATGAGTGAATCGGATCAACACGAAAATGAAATCATCGAAGCCCTAGAGCTTGATCAGGAACAAGATAACAATCAGAAACCTGCAAAAAAAGGCGGCATGCTGAAAACCGTTTTTTGGTTATTGTTGTTAGCAGCAATAGGTTATGGCGGCTATTGGTTATGGAATCAAGATTATTTTAGTGGCACTGCTAGCAACACTGAAACTAATAATGAACTCAGCCGTATTGTGGCTCTCGAAAAACAGCTTAAATCTCAAAGCCTACAAATTGAGAATCTACTCAACTCAAATAATCAGCAAAGTGCATCCAATGACGAACTAAAGCAAGAGTTAGCAAGGCAGGTAGAATCATTACAACAGCAATTGGTCGCCAGTCAGCGTAAATTCCAATCTTTAAGTGCGGACGCTGCGACTCAAGCTCGTGACTGGCAAGTTGCCGAAGCTGAATATTTAATTAGACAAGCTGCCCAAAAAGTCCACTACTCTGACGATACTGCTTCAATCATTGCTTTATTAGAAGCCGCTGACCAACAAATATTAGCCAGTGGTGATACTAATTTGCTAGGTTTACGCCGCGCCATTAGTCAAGACATTGGGCAAATCAAATCAAATGTTAGCATCGACATCGACGGTATTTTAGTTAAACTGGATACGATTCAGTCACAACTTAAAGACCTAACCTTAGCCAGCGTAAAATTTGAAGAGGCAGCTTCCAGCGAGTTCATCGAAACCGAAATCACCGAAGATTCTGCATGGCAAACTTTTAAAGGCAATATTAAAAATACTTTTAGTGACTATTACAAAGTGCATAGTTACGACCAATCCGTTAAACCATTTATTAGCCCACAACAATCGGATTTATTACAGCAGAATATTTTGTTAAGTCTGCAAACTGCTCAACTATCAGCATTGCGTCATCAACAGCAAAGTTATGATCGCTCTATCGCTGAAGTGGCCAGCTGGATTAATGAATACTATCAAAAAGATAGCGCTTCCAATTTTGTTCAAGAACAATTGCAACAGTTGGCTAAAGCCAAAGTATCTGTGCAACTTCCGAATAAATTTCAATCGTTGGATTTTATTAAATCGAATAATCAAGAACGATTAAATCAATGGCTACAAAGCTCACCATTAGAATCTCCTGCTGCATCAACCGCCACTGATATTGTAGAAGACGATGAAATAGGTGAAAGCGGTAATATCGACGCTAAGATAAAAAACACTTTAGAGCGTTTAGAAAAAACGTCTGATGACTCTAAAAAGGACGGAGAACAATAATGAAATTGCGTTGGTATTTATTGGCAGGCCTTTTCATTGGTTTACTATCGGTTCCATTTGTTAGAAACATAAAAGGTTCTACTTATATTTTATTTGACAAAACTGCTATCGAGTTCCAAAACTATTTTGCAGTTACGGTATTAATTATCGCCGCATTAGTTTTATGGCTAGGTTGGATTTTAATTCGTTATTTACTGACCACTAGCAATAAAACCCTAGGTTGGTTTGGTGGTAGAAAATCTTTAAAAGCGCGTCAACAAACTATCGATGGCATGATTGCCTTATCTGAGGGTCATTGGAAAACGGCAGAAGGTTTACTTAGTAAAAGCGCTTCGGCTAACAATACCAAACTTATTAATTACCTCGGCGCTGCTAGGGCTGCCCAATATCAAGGAGATATTAAACAGCGCGACCATTATTTAAAATTAGCCGCCAACTCCGAACCCGAAGCTCAAATGGCGGTTGGCCTTACACAAGTTGAGTTGCAAATTGGCAGTAAAGAATACGAAAGCGCATTGGCTGGGTTAAATCATCTTAAAACCATTAATGCAAACCATCCTTTTGTATTGAAATTACTGCACAAAGTTTACGTAAACCTTAACGATTGGAAAGCCATTATAGAAATCTTGCCTAAGATAAAAAAACATGGTGTTTTTGATGAAGAATATTTTCAGAAGCTTGAATTAGAAGCTTGGCGACAACGCTTTAATCGCGCAAAATCTTCTGAAACTAAAGGCAATGGTAAGATATTTGGTCTATGGGAAGAGCTACATCGCTCTTTGAAAAAAGATCCATGTATAGTCAAAGTGTATGTCACTGCTTTATTAGAAGATGAACAAACCGATTTAGCCGAGCAAACCATTAAGCAAAGTCTAAAGCAGGAATGGGATAACGAGCTAGTTTCACTATATGCCACTATTAATAGTAACAATCCGAGTAAACTACTAAGTCACGCCGAGCAATGGTTAAAGGCTAATCCTGCAAATGCGGAGCTTTTGTATTGCCTTGGGTACTTATCTCTAAAATCAAAACTTTGGGGCAAAGCCAGCAATTATCTAGAGCAAAGCATCGAAATTTCAGCCAGTGCAAAAGCTTTTTACGCTTTAGCTCAATCTTATGAGCAATCTGGCCATCCAATAAATGCACAGGAAACCTATCAGAAAGGTTTAAAATTAGCTGCAAACTCTTAATTATTGGTTTCTAATTACAACTATCACAATTCAATAATTTTTATATTAAGAGCGGCATCAGGCTGCTCTTTTTCTTCTTCGGTTAGAACTTCAATAAAGTCACACTCAACACATTCGCGCACCGGCTTATCCTTTTCACGATAAAAAACCAATGCATCCATTTCACCGCATTGGGGGCATTTTGCTCCGGCAATAAATTGTTTTTTTTTACTTTGCTCTATCGTCATTGTAATTAGTTTAGCTTTGATTTATGGTTTGCTTATTCCAATAATTCGATAACATTATGCCACTATCAGAACTCGGCTGGCTCACTATCTTGCCACCTATTTTAGCAATTATCATTGCTATCTGGAAACGCCACGTTATTTTAGCACTCGTTGTTGCTATCTTCTCTGCTGAGTTATTGCTGACAGCCGGCAATCCTTTCAGTGCTTTTGTGCAAATGGTTGATAGAACTGTCGGTATTTTCTCGAGTGGCTATAGCACTAAGGTCTTATTATTTAGTTTATTAATCGGTGCTTTGATTCATCTGATCCAGCAATCGGGTGGTGTTGGCGCTTTAGTACACTGGTTGACCTCAAAAAAATATGTACATAACCAAAGACGTGCTGGTTTGCTTCCTGCGATCTTAGGCTCTAGTATTTTTATCGATACCAATATGAGCGTTTTGACCGCCGGTGTTTCTTCGCAAAGCTTATTCGATCGTTTCAAGATGAGTCGCGCTCGTTTAGCTTATATTATCGACTCTACTTGCGCGCCTATTAGTGTTTTAATTTTAATCAATGGTTGGGGAGCCGCAATTCTTGGTTATGTTAGCGACACTCCTGTTGAAAATGCTAATGCGGTTGTCTTTGGCAGTATTCCCTTTAACTTTTACGCCTTAATTACTTTAGCCATTGTTTTCTATACTGTCATTAGCACTAAAGTTTATGGTCCTATGAAAACCGCAGAACTTAAAGCTGTTGAAACCAGCATTCCTGCGGAAAGTATCAGTGCTACAAAAAAGCGGTTTATGATGATCCCTTTAGTGACCATGATAGCGAGCATATTAATTTTTATGTATATCACAGGTAATGGCAACATTACCCAAGGCTCAGGTTCCTCTTCAGTACTATGGGCGATTATTATCGCGATTTTAGTAGCTGTTGTATTACTTCGTTTTAATGGAAATAAAACCACCGAGCAATTAACTGAAGAGTGCTTTACCGGTATGGGTAAACTTTTGCCCTTAGTGACCCTAGTGTTACTTGCCTTTGTTTTATCTTCTGCTATGAAAGCATTAGGAACTGGCGAGTTTGTCGCCTCAGCCATCAGTGATAATTTACCGGTTTGGTCTATTCCAGCTTTAACCTTTGTGCTCGCTGGATTTATTGCTTTTACCACCGGTACTTCTTGGGGCACATTTGGCATCTTAATCGGTATCGTTATGCCTATTGCTTTACAACTTGGTATCGATCCGAGTTTACTGTTAGGTGCTGTCTTGGGCGGAGCCGTGTTTGGCGATCATGCTTCACCCATTTCCGATACCACCGTGATCTCTTCTCTGGCCGCAGGTTGTGACTTATTAGAGCATGTTAAAACTCAATTGCCTTATGCCTTATTCGCTGGCTCAATCACCATTGTCTTTTATCTAATAGCTGGTGTGATTGGGTAGGCCTATGAGCAAATTACGATATGGGGTTATCGGCAATCCTATTTCCCACAGTCTGTCGCCAAACCTACATCAACAGTTTGCTAAACAATTTGCTTTGGATATTCGTTATTCAAAAATCTGTGCCACTAGCAAAGGCTTCAATCGTGTTTTGAATGATTTTTTTCAAGGCGGCGGTAAAGGGTTAAACGTTACTGCGCCATTTAAACTTCAGGCACTCGATTATGCCCATATGATCACTCAGCGTGCGGAAGATGCCAACAGTGTTAACACCTTAGTTATGACTAAAGATGGTATTCTTGGTGATAGCACTGACGGTATGGGCTTTCTTCGAGATCTTTATAATAAGCAAATCGATTTTAATAATAAGCGCGCTGTTTTGCTTGGTGCTGGCGCTGTCGCCCGCTGTATCGCCTCTTCTTTATTACTCGATGGTTTTGAAGTTTATTTGATCAATCGAACTCAATCTAAAGCGCAGCAACTAGCAGAAGATCTAAAGCATCTTGGTCATATTAAAGTTTATGAAAAAGAAGATCATATCGATTTAGTGGTTAATTCGGTAAGCAAAAATGGTGAGCATTATTTAAAAGATATTTACTTTGATCTTGATGCTAAATCTTATGATTTAAACTATGGTGAAAAAGCAGAAATCTTTTTAGCTAATGCCAAACAATTTACCACTCAACAAATAAATGGCCTCGGCATGCTCATCGAACAAGGAGCTGAATCTTTTGGGTTATGGACAGGGAAACATCCGGATACTTCAAAGATTAAATTCAACTAATCGCCTTAAAGCAATATAGAAATATCTACTGCAAACCCTATAACTATAGATGAGCATATTTAAATAACAATATATAAAGTATTGTTAACAATTAGGAGCTCTTACTCGATATTGGAGGGTGGTGAATCATTTGCACTCGATTCCCATCCGGATCCGCACAATAGAAACTCGTAGCACCATCGCGGTGCAATCTTGGCTTGGTAAAAATTTCCACGTCATTAATCTTCAAAAATTCATACCATTCATAAACTTCTTCTGCTGTATTCATAATAAAACCCAAATGATCGAGCTTTTGACCACCAGAGGTATCCAGTTCTGACCGTTTACGATGCAGCGCTAAGTTGTCATGACCTTTTGAAGTCAAGTAAGCATTATCTTCATCCGGTCGCCATTCAACCTCCATTCCCAGCAGCTCCACATAAAAATTTTCAGTAGCTTCAAACTCTTCGACAAATAGTGCCAAATGACGCATGCCTAAATGATTGTCAGGTCTTTTCAAATTACTCATCCCTCTGTTATATTCCGCTAATTACACCGGTACTATTTCAAAACTAGTGCTCACTGGCATTTCTTTATCTAAAGAGTGCATCACTGAACAATATTTTTCTACTGATAGGTCTATAGCTTTAGTCACATGCTTTACTGATAAATCACTACCCGCAACCACAAAGTGTAAATTAAGTCCGGTAAAGCTTCTTGGTGGCTCTTCAGCACGGCCTCCTTCTAATTTACAGCGACAGCCTGTAACTTTCTGACGAGCTTTCTCTAAAATCATCACCACATCAATAGAAGCACAGGCACCAACCGACATCAACAAAGTTTCCATAGGTGAAACATAGTCGCCTTCACCACCAAAAGTTACTCTTTGTCCTTTTTCATTGGCGCCAACAAAATTTAAACCTTCTATCCAATCAACAGTTACTTTCATCTATCTCACCCAACGGTCTTTTTGTGACCCAGTTAATATATCAAGACTTATAGTTTAATCGTTAATTTGCTTTTGGTCAGGTAGAAGATTAGTATTTAATGCATAAATATCATAATTCGGGATTGTTAGATGCCTTTACCTTTTCACTTGGCGCAAGATGAAACTATTTTAAGCTTCTTAGACAGCTGTCAGCGAAGACGCTTCCCTGCTAAAAGCACTTTAATTTATGCTGGTGATTCATCCAATACTTTGTACTTCTTATTAGAAGGCTCAGTTTCAGTATTAATTGAAGATGACGAAGGACGCGAATTAGTTTTAGCTTATTTAAATCCTGGTGATTTTTTTGGTGAAATGGGCTTATTCACTGATGAGCATGATCGTACCGCCTGGGTTCGTACCAAGACTGAGTGTGAAGTCGCAGAAATCAGTTATGAGCGCTTCCGTCAAATCACTAAAGATAATCCAGATATCTTGTTTAAGCTATCCACTCAACTAGCTATACGGTTACAAAAAACCAGTCGTAAAGTAGGTGATTTAGCTTTCTTAGATGTTACTGGACGTGTGGCACATGCTTTACTTGAACTTGCTAAAGAGCCAGATGCTATGACTCATCCAGACGGTATGCAGATTAAAATCACTCGTCAAGAACTAAGTCGTATTGTTGGTTGTTCTCGTGAAATGGTTGGCCGAGTTTTAAAAGCACTGGAAGAGCAAGGTCATATTCATGTCAAAGGTAAAACCATGGTCATCTTTGGGGCACGATAGCTTTTTTTATTTTCCTTTTTTTGTAGAAAATACAAATCCTTTAAAGCCTGAGTTAATCTCAGGCTTTTTTATTCTTCCCATTGAAACACTTCTCCAATGTCGCAATTAAAATAATTAGCAATCTTAAAAGAAACCTCCAGTGACGGTGAGTATCGTCTTTGCTCTATTGCTGCAATGGTTTGCCGAGTGACTCCCACAATTTTACCCAGTTCCGATTGAGAGAGCTGTCCATGCTGTTCTCTAAGCTCACGCACCTTATTATTAATTGGAAAGCGCTTTGTCATATTTACAGGACTCTTTTATAAAAAATTAATTGAAGGATATATTCTGTTAGCTGGCTAACGATTAAAGAAACCAATATTCCATAAAAAAGCAGACCATTGAAATCCCAAATAAAGTAACTCACGAGCAATAGATTAAGCATTACACCAAGAACTATCGCCGAATATTTTGACGCCTGTAACTTTACTAACTTGTCTCTTTCATCATCGCTGCTATTGGCATCTTTTGGAGCAAATAAAGCTATAACAATATGACCAAATATCGACATAAAGATTAGAGCAATAATAAACACCACGAATGGACCAAGAACAATCATCCTACTAGCTTCAGAAGGTATTTGTGAATGGTACTCCATAGTACCGTTGATCAGGAACGCCAATATCCCAGTTCCGATTAGAAGTGCTAAAACCATCACCCAAGCAGATTTTTCATTAAAGGTCATATAAATCTCGATGTTAATAATATTTAACATCATTATGCATTAATCAACCAATCAATGTCAAAAATTTTTAACATTGAGTTTTGAGGCTATACTGAGACTAGGCAGTTCTGCTTAAGAAATTGCGTAAGATTTGGTGTCCACTCTCAGAAAGTATCGACTCTGGATGAAACTGGACTCCTTGCATTGATAAGTCTTTATGCTGAATACCCATAATATATTCAAGATTCCCTACTGAGTCCTGCGTCCAAGCAGTAATCTCAAATTCATTTGGCAAACTTGTTTGCTCAATGATCAAAGAATGGTAGCGTGTTGCTTTGAATGGATTTGGTACATCTTTAAAGACACCTTGTCCATTGTGATAAATATCGGAAGTTTTTCCGTGCATCACTTTTTCCGCACGAATAATAGTTGCACCATAAACTTGAGCCATCGCTTGATGCCCTAAGCAAACTCCGAGTATTGGCTTTATTCCTGCATATTTTTTTAGGATTTCTAAACTAATACCAGATTCATTCGGGGTGCAAGGTCCCGGCGATATCACTAGATAATCAGGATCTAATTCTGCTATTTGTTCGAGTGTTATTTCATCATTACGCTTAACAATAAGCTCTAAACTATACATCCCATCTTTAGGTTGCCGCTCTAACTCTAAGCCGATCTCACCAAAATACTGGAGCAAGTTATAGGTAAACGAATCGTAATTATCGATCATTAACAGCCGTTTTTTTTCGCCTAAAGTCTCCGCGAGCAAATCTTTATTTAACTTTTTCTTTAAAAACTCTTCATATTCCACAGGCGTTTTAACAATACCCATTACTACACTCATGACCGCAATAACCGTTGCGATCAGCCACATTAAAACAAAGGGCAAGTGATTGAGAATAAAACTATCAGAGCCTTGATAAGTTTCTTTAAGTGAACAAAAGTCAGTTTGATAATTGAAACTGCCCGCTTGTTCTAGGCAGTTTTTTATAGCGGTTTGATCATTAAAATAATGAGCAATGAGCCCGAAGGTTAATAAGATGGCTAGTAGCCATACTAGTTTGCGCATCGCTTAAAATTAACGACTCGCCTTAGCATTTTGTTTCATCTGGCTAATAGTCGCTTGGTAGTCGTCAGTATTAAAAATTGCCGAACCCGCTACGAAAGTATCAACCCCACAAGCTGCAATTTCGCCAATGTTATCTACTTTGACTCCGCCGTCAATTTCAAGACGAATGTCGTAACCTGATTCATCGATAAGCTTACGTACTTTCTTGGCTTTCTCTAAAGTCGAAGGGATAAATTTCTGCCCGCCGAAACCTGGATTCACTGACATCAATAAAATTAAGTCCAATTTATCCATCACATATTCTAAGCAATCAAGTGGCGTTGCTGGATTAAGCACAAGGCCTGCCTTACAACCCTGCTCTTTAATCAAACCGATGGTTCGATCAAGATGCTCAGTGGCTTCAGGATGGAAGCTAATATAAGTGGCGCCCGCTTTAGCAAAGTCTGGAATAATTCGATCCACAGGCTTTACCATCAAATGCACATCAATTGGGGCTTTAATTCCATAATCACGTAAAGCTTGGCATACCATTGGACCAATAGTTAGATTTGGAACATAGTGATTGTCCATTACATCAAAGTGCACCCAATCTGCGCCCGCAGCCAGAACATTTTCCACCTCTTCGCCTAAACGTGCAAAGTCAGCTGATAAAATTGATGGTGCAATTAGAAGATCTTTCATAAGAATTCGTACCACTTTGTCGATAATTGTTTCTATTGTACCCAATGCCGGATTTATATAACAGCCTATCTAGCTGTGCTTCGGTAATAAGGCATCGCAGAAATTACATGAGTAGAAACTAGCGCCTAATAGAATCTACTCTTTCCAAGAAGGTCATTAACACTAGGGCTAAAATCCAGTCGGTCACATCTGGTGATTGACCCTGTAAGAATAACTGTAAAGTACTTAACAGCAAGATCAGTAACATCACAAATAGAAATGCCAAGCGATAGCTGCTAAACCAACGTGCTAACGCATAACCCAAAGAAGTCACCAGCAAAGAATATTGGAATAAATTACTCAAATGAAACCAGGTGCTACCGCCTAAGAATTTCTTGAACGGGATCCATTGGATCGTATTTAAGGTTCCAAGATCTGTGATCCACTGAAAAGGAAATACAAATTCTAATAACAAGATTAACGCTGCTAATAAGGCAATCATCATAAACTTAAATTGACCAGAGAGGCTTCGATGTAAAATTACCGCCAAAGGTACGGCACTAATTTCACTCCAACCGATTTGACTCCAAAACATGCTGAGCTTTATTGCTAAAATAAAAATGGTTACAACAAGCAAAACATTGATTGAATAATCTCGATTCATAACGCGGCTAAAACTCAGATAAAACATTAACCAGAAGAGAATAAATTTCAACCAGTCCTGCCAATACCATTGGCTGTTATAAACGGACTCTATGCCTATACCGATTTGTTTTGTTTCAAAAACTGGAATATAAGGGAAAAATGCCCAGCCTAACCATAAACATAAAACCAACAGTGCCGGAGTTAAATGGAATTGGAATTGCTGTGGGATCAAGCGTCGAATACGCTGGCTATTGGTATAGGCTGCTACCGAAATTCCTAACAAGATCCCAATGCTATTAACCAGCGCATCGGCTGCATGAGGCACTCTAGAGGGCAAATAAAACTGTAAAATCTGCAATGACAATGCGAAGCCAACACCCATAAAAACCAACCATATTGCTGACAAAAGCGGTGAACGTCGCCCATCTTGCTGTATATTTAAAGCTCCTAAAAACCCAAATGGAATAAAAAGCAAAATATTGGCGATCAAATCACTGCGGATGGTTCTTTGTTCCCAATTCTGCAACCAGGCGACTAAATCAGTTGGCAATGAGCGGTTAAAATCAAAGTTAAACGGATACAGCGAGCCATAGGCAATGAGAATGATAACGGTCAACCAAATAAGTCGCATCGGATATCCTTAAATCCTTACTTTAATAATTATTAGAGTTTTAGCCTATAAAGCTGACGCAACTGATTGAAAAAGCTACAATATCAGCAAAGTTTATAGATGCTATAATAACGGATGTATAGTCAGCTAGATAAAATTCTAACGCAAACTGCTTTGCAATTTCCGCAAAAAGTTGCGCTAAATGATAATAAGCAACAACTCGATTACCAAACTCTTGAGCAACAAGTCTCAATCTTCGCGGATCGGTTAATTCAATTAGGGCTTGCCGCTGGTAGTCGCATTGCCATTTATCTGCCGAAACAAATTGAAGCCGTAGTCAGTAAACTTGCCGCTAGTCGTGCCGGCTTGGTTTTTGTTCCAGTCAATCCTTTATTAAAACCACATCAAGTCAGCTATATTCTACAAGATTGTAATGTAGAACTTTTGGTTACCAGTGGGCCGCGGAGTAAACAATTAGCTGAGATATATAGCAATGCTAAAGAGCTAAAGCATTTGGTTTTAGTAGATGACAAGTTCGATACAGATTTAGTTAAACATCTTTCTATTTCTTTTTGGAATAGTTTACTGAATGATGACTCTAAGACACTGGCACGCCGCCAACGTATCGATCAAGATTTAGCAGCGATTCTTTATACCTCTGGCTCAACTGGAAATCCTAAAGGTGTTTGTCTCTCTCACCGTAACTTAATCGCTGGTGCGCAAAGCGTTAGCTCTTATTTAAAAAACACGAGTGACGACATTATACTTGCAGTGCTGCCTTTAAGTTTCGATTATGGTTTAAGCCAAATTACTACCAGCCTCTTAGTGGGTGCAACCGTAATTTTAATGGAATATCTGCTGCCAAGAGACGTTATCCGCCAAGTAGAAAAGCATCATGTCACTGGGTTAGCCGCAGTGCCGCCTTTATGGTTTCAATTGGCGCAATTGGAATGGCCGGAGTCCTGTCAGCAAAGCCTACGCTACATTACCAATAGTGGCGGCGCTATGCCCAAAGCGACCTTAACCGCTTTACAAAAAGAGTTGCCAGGCACCAGTCCGTATTTAATGTATGGACTGACAGAAGCGTTTCGTTCTACCTATTTAGATCCTAATGAAATTGAAAAACGACCTGATTCGATCGGTAAAGCCATTCCTAATGCTGAAATTCTAGTACTAAGGGAAGATGGATCTGTTTGCGATGATGAAGAGCCCGGCGAGTTAGTTCATAGAGGCAGTCATGTCAGTTTAGGCTATTGGAATGCACCTGAAAAAACTGCCAAGCGTTTTAGACCTATCGGTAAATCATCTAATTATCTAACAGAGCTTGCAGTTTGGTCAGGCGATCAGGTGCGCCGTGATAAAGATGGCTTTTTATACTTTATCGGCAGAGCAGATGATATGATAAAATGCTCAGGTTATCGCATAAGTCCTAGCGAGCTCGAAGACACTCTATTTTTAATGGATGGCATTAAAGAAGTTGCAGCTTTAGGCATCGCCGATGACCAACTAGGTCAAGCTGTCATGTTAGTAATTAATGCTGACGCACAAATTGAAGAAGCTAGCATCAAAAAATACTGCATGAAAAATTTACCAAACTTTATGCAGCCTAAATACATTGAGCTGGTCAAAAAATTACCGCGCAATCCTAATGGTAAAATTGATCGCAAGCAACTGAAGCAACAGTTTAAACACTTGGAACAATAATTTTAATGAGTGATTTAAAAAAACCTAAAAAGCAAATCAAGCATGCCAGCATGACACAATTTGCTGTACGAGATAATGAAATCAATATTGCCGGCTGTAGCATCAGTACAATTGCCACTATCGCAGGGCAAACTCCTTTTTATATTTATTCCAAAGAAGCAATTAAAACGAATATCGACCGCTTAAAGAAATATTTCCCGCAAGTTAGTTTACATTATGCGATAAAAGCTAATCCAATGCCGCAATTAGTTTCTTATATTGCTAATTTAGTTGATGGTTTAGATGTGGCTTCCGGTAAAGAATTAAATATTGCTTTAGCAAGCGATATGCCGGCAGAAAAAATCAGTTTCGCTGGCCCTGCTAAGAATCCGCAAGAATTAGCGATGGCAATTGCCAGCGGCATTACTATCAATGTTGAGTCATTAACAGAGCTTGAACGAATAAAAAATATTGCTGAAGCTACTAATGCCATAGCCAATATCGCACTTCGAATCAATCCAGATTTTGAACTTAAATCTTCGGGCATGAAGATGGGTGGTGGCTCACAGCAATTTGGTATAGATGTAGAGCAGCTGGGTCCTGTTTTTACTTTATTAGAAGACCCACATCTACAGTTGATAGGTTTGCACATTTTTACCGGCTCACAAAACCTTAATCCGCAATCTATAATTTCTGCTCACGATAATATTTTTGCCTTAGTACAACGATTACATAAGCAATACGGGTTTACACTCGAGCATTTGAACATTGGCGGCGGCTTAGGCATTCCTTACTTTCCAGGGGATAAACATCTAGAGCTAACCGAAATTTCTGATAATCTTAAAAAGCTTTTTAACGAATACCAAGACATCACTAACGATTGTGAAATTATATTGGAACTGGGTCGTTATATTGTTGGCAATGCTGGACTCTATGTATGTGAAGTCACTGATAAAAAAACATCGCGTGATAAAACTTATCTAATTACCAATGGCGGCTTACATCATCATCTTGCTGCTTCTGGTAATTTTGGACAAATCATCAGAAAGAATTATCCTGTTGTCGTCGCTAATAAAATGGATTCTTCCGATACGCAACTGGTCGATGTAGTCGGGCCTTTATGCACTCCTTTAGATATACTTGCCAGTAAAATGGAATTACCACATGCGACTATTGGCGATTTAATCGCGGTTCATCAATCCGGTGCCTACGGTTATACTGCCAGCCCACGTGACTTTCTAAGTCACTCGCATCCTATCGAATTATTACTTTAAGAGAACTTTATGTCATTAGCAGATACTATTAGTCGTTTTACATTATCGCTATTTAAAGCCCCTTTTAATTGGCTAGTCAAAGCACATCATGTTCCAGCGGATCCAAAGCAAGAGTTTTCATTGGATGCAGATGATCATATTGTGTATGTGCTTCGAACAAAATCTATCTCTACAATAAAAATTCTTAAGCAAAAGACTAAAGATTTAAAGTTACCTGCTGCACATTACAATGATCAACAGTCACCGGAGTCTGGTGCCTGTTTATTTATCAATAATCGACCTAAATGGTTCAGTTATAAGCGTAAACTCACCGAACACAAAGCCTATATTGCCAATCTATTAGATCAGCAAAAGCAAAATCCGAATAAAAATTATAAGTTAGTCCCTGTTTCCATTTATTGGGGGCGTAATCCTGGCAAAGAAAAATCCTTTTTACGCTATTTTATTTCAAATATGGAAGAAACAGGTCGTTTAGGTAAGTTACTTATTATTCTGTTTTTGGGGCGACAATGCTTTATCCAATATGGCAAGCCTATCCGTCTAAATTCTAAAGCCGTAAATCTTACTCAAGACACTTCTAAGACTTCGCATAAAATTTCTCGTATCCTTCGCGTTTATTTTAATCGTCATTGGGTTGCATCTATGGGACCTCGTAGTGAAAACCGTCGAGGGTTGGTTGCTGGTATCGTTGCATCGAATGACGTACAGAATGTCATTATTGAAGAAGCGTCTCGAACTAATAAAAGTATTGCTAAAGTAAAAACCGATGCCGAAAAATACGTTAAAGAAATCGCCGCTAGCTATAGTCCGCGAATGATCCGCTTTCTATCGTCTGCTTTAAGTCGTCTTTGGGACAAGATTTACACTGGCATCGAAGTTAATAACATAAAAAATATTCGCGAACTAGCGCAAGAACACGAATTGATCTATGTTCCTTGCCATCGTAGCCATACCGATTACCTTTTGCTTTCGTATCAACTTTACCGCGAAGGCTTAGCACCTCCGCACATTGCTGCTGGCGTTAATTTAAACTTCTGGCCAATTGGATCTATTTTGCGTAAAGGTGGTGCTTTTTTCTTAAGACGTTCCTTTAAAGGAAATAAACTTTATTCTACTGTGTTCAATGAATATCTTTACCGTTTACTCAATAAAGGTATTCCTGTGGAATATTTCCAAGAAGGCGGTCGAAGTAGAACAGGCCGTTTGTTGTCGCCTAAAACTGGGATGCTTGGAATGACCGTGCAAGGTATGTTGCGAGGCATTCGTAAACCTATTGTTTTCGTACCCGTATATATTGGCTATGAAAAAATGTTTGAGGGTAAAAGCTATGTGGGAGAATTGCGCGGCCAAGAAAAGAAGCAAGAGTCTTTTGGTCAACTGTTAGGCGTTCGCAAAGCTTTAAAACGTTTTTACGGTAAGGTTTATTTGAATTTTGGTGAACCGCTTAAATTGAATGATTACTTAGATCAAAACGTTAATGATTGGCGTGAGTACCTAAATTCAGATAAAAAAGCCGATTGGGTTAATTCTCAAATGCTGCATTTAGGCGATGAAATTAACCGAAGAATTAACGCCGCTGTAAGTGTCAACAGTGTCTGTCTTGTCAGCATGGCTTTATTGGGCACACCCAGACAAGCCATGGACAAAGCCGAATTAATCGCACAACTTAATGCCTTACTAGCGTTGCTTACTGCAGCGCCTTATAGCTCATACACTAATTTAGCCTCTGAAAGTGCTGAAGAACTGGTGAGCACCGCCATAAAATTAGGTATGGCATACGAAACTAATGACCCAGCCGGTAATGTTATTTCCATCGAAGGCGATGAGCGAATACTTTCGACTTATTATAGTAATAACATTTTGCATCTTTTTGCTATCCCATCCTTGATTGCCTCTTTATTCCAGCGTCATAATCATATCTCTAAAGAAAAAATTATTAGCTATGTAGAAGCTTTTTATCCTTTCTTGCAAAAAGAACTCTATATACATTGGCATAAAAACGAATTAGCTGAGCGAGTTGA
Source organism: Kangiella sp. HZ709 (assembly GCF_009674675.1). GTDB lineage: Bacteria > Pseudomonadota > Gammaproteobacteria > Enterobacterales > Kangiellaceae > Kangiella. The sequence continues at coordinate 1,618,262 of NZ_WKJC01000001.1, read as the reverse complement.
GCTTTTACTAGAGACTATGCTCGATCAAGGTCTTTTAAATATGGGCGCAAAAAATTACTGCGTTCCGCATGCTGATACACCGCAGTGGACACGCCTAATCCTTTTATCAGAAGCTATTCAGCCAGCACTACAGCGTTATGCAATAACTTTAACGATCCTTGAATCTTTTGCTGATAAAACCACCTTACGTCGAGTCCAACTCGAGCAAGAAAGCCAAAAACTGGCACAACGTATTTCTGCGCTTTATGGCATTAATGCTCCAGAATTTTCTGACAAAAATCTATTTAAGAATCAAGTTAAGGTCTTAAAAGAAGAGGGTTATATCATTCATCAAGAAGGCATGGGTATTAAAGCCACCGATAAATCTCATCAACTGCATCAAAAACTGATGGAAATTTTATCTATTCCTGTACAGCAGGGTTTACAGCTAGCTGCCAGAAGTTTAAAGCATGCTTCTCCTGAAGCTGTTTCTGAAGATTAAATTTGTTCGAAATAGTAATGGGCTGCTATTCCTAGAAATAATACCAGCCCTACATAATTATTCTGTAAAAATGATTTGAAATATACTTCTGTTTTTCGAGAGCGGCATTGATACAGTTGCCATGCAACTAAAGCTACCGCTACTGCCCAGCCTATATAGTAGTAGATTCCAAGCTCTAATTGTTGCGCCAGTAAAAACATTCCTGCAAGAAATAGCCCCTGGATCCAAGTAACAATCACTAAATCAGCATCACCAAATAAAATTGCGGTTGATTTTAAGCCTAGTTTTAAATCGTCATCTCTATCGACCATTCCATATAAAGTATCGTATGCCAACACCCACAAGAGTGTCGAAAGATATATTATCCAGCTTATTAATGGCACTTGATTTTGTACTGCAGCAAAAGCCATGGGAATAGACCATGCAAAGGCCGCACCCAGTATCATTTGCGGAAAGTATGTATAGCGTTTCATAAAAGGATAAAAAGAAGCGAGCATTGCAGCGATAAAACTTAATTTAATCGTTAGGCTATTGAGCGTTAAGACTAAAGCAAAAGCGATTCCAATTAATATTGAAAATAAAAGCAAGGCGCCTTTTGTACTGATTTTATTTTGTGCTAAAGGACGTTGTTTAGTCCTTGTTACATGTGCATCAAAATCTCTATCAGCATAATCGTTAATAATGCATCCTGCTGAACGCATAATCAAAACCCCTAAGCAAAATACCAAAAGCGTCCAAGATTCTGGAATTCCTTCTGCCGCGATCCACAAAGCCCACAGAGTTGGCCAAAGCAACAGGTAGATCCCGATGGGCTTATCCAGGCGCATTAATTGAAAATAGCTATAAAATTTTGTCTGCTTCATTTTTGTTTTTATTATGCCTAATATAATGGTGAGTCTGGCAAGAATACTTCTGAGACTAAAAGCTCTAGCTCCTTGTGCTTTGAATTCTGCCATAAAGAGCGTCTAGCCCAAAGCTTTTCAATTTCAAAATCACAATTAGTTTTAGCACACTGAAATAAATGATGCTTATGATCTAACTGTCGCACACGTAACATTTGCCTTTGCAGTTCTTTTTCAGAAAATAAAATACTTCCAAGCGGCTTATCACCTAAAGACTCGATTAAAAAAGCGCTATTCATGGGCACTATTGTTTTAGCGTAAATCCATGGATTTTCAGAACCATAAAGCAACACTTCTCTTGTCCAAATTTCGTTACCGCGCTCAAGACTTAGTAATTCGGCTTCTTTGCTATTCGCTTCCGAAACTGACTCTTGTAGTACCTTAATATTAATTTTTTGCCCAATGCGAGCTTCTAATTTTTCAGTTAAGGAGCCATACTCTAATAACCACTCGGCGACCGAGTAGGGTAAGGTTTTGATAACTTCGTCAGATGTTTTCTGCCACTTGTTCACAAATAATTACCATGAATTGTTATTTGATTGCTTTTATCATTTACTAATGGCTAAATTGCTTTAATTAGCATTAATAAATTCTAAAGGATATACCATGGGACTTTCAACAGTAGCAACTTTCCCAAATACTATGCTTGCACATATTGCTAAAGGGCTTCTCGAGAATAACGGTATTCGGGCTAATGTTATGCACGAACATTTCCACTCTACTTACTCTTTCGCCCTTGGCGAAGTTCCGCTAATGGTTAACGCTGATTCATTAGAGGAAGCTCAACAAATTCTAAACGAAAAATTCTCTCAAGAAGACTCTTCAACTGCTTGAGTTAATTTCCAAACCTCAAAGCCGCCATCGAGGCTGTAAACCTCTGTAAAGCCTTGACTGGCAAAATACTGTGCGGCTGGTTGACTGCTATGGCCGTGGTAACAAACGACTATCAAAGGTTTTGATTTTTCTTGCTGCTCAATAAACTCTGCTGCATTTTGATTATTGATATTAAATGACTCAGCAATATGGCCTGCTTTAAACGATTGGGGATCGCGAATATCCGCAATTGTGACTGCTTTTTGTTTTAATTTTTCTGCGGTATCTGCTACTGAAATATGTTTAAACATTAGAACCGCTTTGTTTTTGCCGTTAAGTAACCTAAGCCAGCACCAATAATTAAACCAGATAAATGCGCCGCATTAGCGACACTCCCCACTAGCCCTGTAAACCCTAACACTAACCAAATGAGCATAAAGTTCATAATGGCATCATTTAAACGCAAAGGGAAAAAAGGGTCAAAACGACGACGGACAAAAATAAAACCCAGCAATCCATAAACAACTCCAGACATACCACCAAAGAAGCTGAAACCATTGCCGAATAAACTAGAACTAAAATACTGGGCTAAATTAGAGCCAACGCCTGTAATTAATACAACCGCTAATAAATAATTAGCGCCTTTGGCTTTTTCTATCGAGCCTCCCAAGTCCCATAACCACATCATATTAAATAATAAGTGAATCGGTAATCCTGCAATCATAAAATGTAGGAATATTGGCGAAACTAAACGCCAGATTTGTCCTTGGGTAATGAGCTGCCAATCGAAATAAACCCAATAGGTGTGCTGATTGGTTCCCCACCAAGTGAGCAAACTCACAATCACGCTAATAGCCACTAAGGCTATGGTGACCTTACCTGCTCTATTTAAAAAATGTTGCCAATTAATCATGCTGCATCTCTCGAACCATTTTTATATGCTCTATACCATCTTCTAGATAAATCTCGGAAGCCACGTCAAAACCAAACTCATGATAAAAATCTCGTAAATAAGCCTGTGCAGAAATAATGATGGTTTTATTAAAGTTTTCATCACAATAAATAACCGCAGCTTGCATCAGCTGTTTCCCAAAGCCACTTCCACGCATACTCTCACAACTACAAACTCGTCCAATCGAAGCATTCCCTTGATATTTATCCAGCGCCTCAAAAACTCGTAAATAACCTACCAATTGATTATCATTATAGGCCAATAAGTGATGCGCTACTTGGTCTAAATCATCGCAATCTTGATAAGGACAATCTTGCTCCACCGAAAAGACGGCTAAACGAAGTTGCAACAAGTCGTATAACTCTTGCTTACTTAAGTCTTGCCAACTCCGCCAGTACATATCCTTTATCTCCTAATCCTTATCTCGGTACAAACGCCGCTGTTTTCTAATCCCAACTTAGCACCACCTTACCCGATTGGCCACTTGCCATAGTTTCAAAGCCTTCTTCAAACTCATTCACATTAAAGCGATGAGTAATAACCGGTGAAATGTCTAAACCTGATTGCAACATAGCAATCATCTTATACCAAGTCTCATACATTTCGCGCCCATAAATACCTTTTAGGACTAGTCCCTTAAAAATAATTTGATTCCAATCAATCGCCATATCGCTCGAAGGAATTCCTAACATTGCAATTTTACCACCATGATTCATGGTTTTTAACATTGATTGAAAAGCAACTGGTACACCAGACATTTCTAATCCAACGTCAAAACCTTCTGTCATGCCAATTTCGGACATAACGTCTTCCAGCTTTTCCTGGGTGACATTAACTGTTCGCGTAGCACCCATTTGTTTAGCTAAATCTAACCGGTAATCGTTAATATCTGTGATCACTACATGACGTGCGCCAACATGTTTTGCAATCGCCGCAGCCATAATACCAATAGGTCCAGCGCCGGTAATTAGCACATCTTCGCCAACTAAATCGAAGGATAAAGCGGTATGAGCTGCATTACCAAAAGGATCGAGAATTGAAGCTAATTCATCGGAAATATCATCTGGGATTTTATAAGCATTTTCAGCTGGAATAACCAAGTATTCGCCAAAAGCGCCCGGACGATCAACCCCAACGCCTGTGGTATTGCGGCATAAATGACGGCGCCCAGCACGGCAGTTTCGACAAAAACCACAAGTAATATGCCCTTCTCCAGAAACACGCTCGCCCACTTTAAAACTCGTTACTTCTTGACCCACAGCTTCAATCGTACCCACATACTCATGACCTACAGTCATTGGTACAGGGATAGTGTTTTGCGCCCATTCATCCCAATGATAAATGTGCATATCGGTACCACAAATCGCGGTTTTTTTAATTTTGATCAAGACGTCATTATGGCCAAGTTCTGGTCTAGGTTGATCCACCATCCAGATGCCCTTTTCCGCTTTCGCTTTACTTAAGGTTTTCATGTTAATTTACCTATGAGTACACTTATTTTTTAAGAAATAACCTTTAATGCACGGCCCACTTTTTCAAATGCCGCAATTGCTTTGTCTATATGCTTGATATCATGCGCTGCGGACATTTGTGTGCGAATTCGTGCTTGGCCTTGTGGTACTACAGGGAAAGAGAAACCCACCACATAAATGCCTTCTTCCAGCATCATGTCTGCAAACTTAGATGCTAATGAAGCATCACCCAACATCACAGGAATAATCGGATGTTCACCTGGTACTAACTCAAACCCTAACGCACTCATTTTAGTTCTGAAATATTCACTATTTTTGCGCAACTTGATACGTAAATCATCACTGGCTTCTAACATGTCCAACACTCGCAAACTGGCCGAAGCAATAACTGGCGCTAAGGTATTCGAGAATAAATAAGGACGCGAGCGCTGGCGCAACCATTCAACCACTTCTTTACTAGCTGATGTATAGCCCCCGGATGCGCCGCCTAATGCTTTACCTAGAGTTCCAGTAATAATATCCACGCGTCCCATCACATCACAAAATTCATGCGAGCCTTTACCTTTTTCACCAATAAAACCTACGGCGTGAGAGTCATCTACCATGACTAGCGCATTGTATTTATCGGCTAGATCACAAACTGCTTTTAAATTAGCAATGATCCCATCCATCGAGAAAACGCCATCAGTCACAATTAACTTATGACGCGCGCCATCCGCTTCTGCCTGTTGTAATTGTTTCTCTAATTCTGCCATATCATTATTGGCGTAACGATAACGCATGGCTTTACATAAACGTACGCCATCAATAATTGAAGCATGATTCAAAGCATCAGAGATAATCGCATCTTCTTTGCTTAAAAGCGTCTCAAATAAACCCGCATTAGCATCAAAGCAAGAAGAGTATAAGATCGTATCTTCCATCCCTAAAAACTTACTGATACGACTTTCTAGTTCTTTATGAACCGTTTGCGTACCGCAAATAAAACGAACAGATGCCATGCCATAGCCAAATTCATCTAAGGCTTTTTGTCCGGCATCAATCAGTTCAGGCGCGTTAGCTAAGCCTAGGTAATTATTCGCACAGAAATTAAGGACATCTTGGCCACTAGTTACAGAAATGTCAGCCGCTTGCTGAGAGTTAATAACGCGTTCGGCTTTATACAAACCGGCAGCTTTTACTTCATCAATCTGCTGTTGAATGTGTTTAGAAAATTCAGAGTTCATAGTGCAATCTTATTTGCTGATAAAAATTGCACCTATTCTAGCATTTATTAAGGATTAAGCGGTATGACCTTTGACCTTAAGAAGCGGTTTCTTTCATTAGATATTTAGAGACAAGAACTGCCAAAATAGCGCCCGCAATGGTTGCGACAATATAGAGCCATAAATGTTCAAGATTTCCTGAGACTACTGCTGGCGCAATAGAGCGTGCTGGATTCATAGAGGCATTAGTAATTGGCCCAGCGAACATGGCCTCTAAGCCAACAGTGGTCCCGATAGCTGCTCCTGCCATAAGGCCTTTTTCTTTTGCTCCGAAAGCCACATGCATAATTACAAACATTAGGATCAAGGTTAGGATCAATTCAACTACTAAAGCTTTTTCCGCGGCAATAGTTGGGATGGTCGCGCCTAAGGTTTGATGTTCAGGAAATAGCCATGCTAAAACTAGCGAAGCACTAAAGGCCCCAGCCAGTTGGCTAATAATGTAAGGTGCCACCTCTTTAACTGGGAAACGTTTAGCAACGGCAAAACCAATAGTCACTGCTGGATTCAGATGGGCTCCTGAAATATCGCCGATGGAATAAATCACAGCAGCAACAATCATGCCCCAAGTTAGGGCAACCCCCACATGAGTAATTGCACCACCAGAAACGTCATTGATGATCATGGCGCCAGTGCCGGCAAAAATCATCATAAAGGTGCCTAGGTATTCCGCGATATAGTTGCGCATAGTTTTGAAGTATTAATCTCTGTGGCGCAAGTTTGCCAAAATTTCAGCTAAAGCTCTACCATTCAAACTCAATATCTTTAATGTTGGCTGTTACTTGAGCATATAATTTTTCGGCCGTTTCGTAACTAATGTAAGGAATTTCAATATGATGTGCGCCAGGGGTTGCTCCGGCAGTGTCTAATTCCAACTTGGCCATTTTATGACGTCGATCAAAAAAGTTTTCTTTAATTCGCAAGGTCTGAACTTTTGGAATACGTACATAAGTTTCTTTTCTAAAGACCACGCCACTTTTAAATGCGGCCATTCTATCGGTAATAAAATAACCTGTATTTTTGATATAGGCTTTAGCATAGAAAAATGACCAGATAATCATAACTGGGAAAGCTATGGCGTAAGTCCACACCGAGTGTACTATCAATGGCAATAGCAGCAGCCCCCAAGTAAACACCGAAGCTTTAAAAACCCGCTTCCAAGCTCTGGCTTCTACCGGTTGCCAGTGCAGATTTTGCCACTCTTGATCCGACTGGATTTGCTCTAAGAACTCTAGTCGTTGAGCTTTTGGTAATACTGGTGCCACTTGCTTCATGGTCACACCTTGCTGCTCAGTATTCACGCCTCCCGCGGTTTCAACGGTCACCCCAACCCTATCAAAAATCTGATGCAACCAAGAGTTATGGACTGTAATGGTTTGGATCCTTTGCGTTGGAATTGTTGCTTGCAACTTTGTCAGTAAACCAAGACTGGCTGCGAGCTTGCTATTCTTTTTGGTTAGATTGAAGTTATGGAATTTTAACCAAGCCATACCGATGGATAATATCCATAATACTGATAGAGCAATTATCAGCATAATAAATGCAAACACTATGGTGCCGAGCATACTGGTTTCTGGAACCATACTTTGCACACCATCACTAACATAATTCACTCCGGTTTTAATTGCAGACCGGATATTCTTTGGATTGTCATCACCAATAAATTGACTAATGAAACCAAAAAATACAGCAACTGCAATCAAGCCTTTATTAGAAATTAATCCGTAACGAACGATTTCGCCAAAACTTAATTTTAATATTGAATCCTGTTCTTTTTTTGCTTCCGTAGGCTCAACTTCATTCGCCTCATCAACCCCATCTTGTTTCTGCAAAATTTGTTGTAATTCTTTAACCGCATCTAAACTGACCACATTGATAATTGCTTCTGGTGCTCCACCTGACGCCGACTCCAGCTGCACTTTAACCACCCCAAAAATCCGATGGAGCGGTCCTTGAATTAAGTTTAAATTTTGGATTTTATTATATTTAACTTGGCGTAAATTTCTAAAAATGATCCCTTCTTTAACTCGAATTTGATCATCTTCTAACCAATAGCGATAAAACTTAAATTGAATAATTGAGATCACACTGATAAGTGCAGCGCCACCTAGAGCATAAATCTCCCAGGAACTGGAGCGTGAGCCAACACCAAATACGGCTATCAAAGCAGGAAAAATTAATTTTTTAATATTTTCCCATAGTATAAATAGCGGAGAAATATTATGCAGTTTTCGCTCTAATGCTGAGTTATCAATAACCTCTTCCATGACTAACCTCTAGACCGCATCCGAGTTGGTTTCATCGATAAGACGATTACGCAACTCATTTGCTACTTCTAGCTCGATACCCGAAAGCTCTACCGATGCATCCTTAGTGCCAGCCGTATTGACTTTTAATTGCCCTAATTCAAACTTCCGCTCTAGCGGACCTTGAGAAACGTCTGTATGTTGAACTCGATTTTTGGGAACTAAAATTCTTCTACGCCAAATGACACCTTTTTGGATATAGAGACCTTCATCTTGATACCACCAACGTGAGTATTGGTAACGTTTTTTGGACCAAATAAACCCTAATAAGAAAAACCCAATTGCCACGCCAAGCATAATAAACAATGGATACCAATTACCACTAGTTACTCTTGCCACTACTCCAATAATTATTGGAATAACACTAACGATCGAAAAAATTATTCTGGTGACGGTAACTGATTTTGGACTTAATTTATTAGCGTACTCTGGAGTCTTTTCTAACAATCCCATAGCTTTAGAATAAGTTATTATTTATCTAACCACTATACAAAAGATATTGTTAAAGCTCCAATTTGATTTGTTACAAATTGTAGAGGTTTCAAGTAGTTACCGTCTTTCGCCAAGCTTCTATCCCGCCTTTTAAACTATAAACCGAACTAAAATCACTTTGAATCAAAAGGCTAGCTGCGTTAAAGCTTTTTTGTCCCACTTGGCAGTAAATGACAACCATTTGATCGGGATCTAACTGATTAATCTGACTGGCAAATTCATAAATAGAGATATTATCACCACCTAAATTAAACTCTAGGTGATGGTTTGCATCGCGCACATCGATAAGCAAAGGTTTATCACTCTGGCTTAGCCACTGTTTCAATTCTAATGGCTCAATATATTGCACTTGCTCAGATTCTTTAGGCTCAAACATACCGCTAGATTCTATTCGATAGTTGTTGCATCATTTGTAGGGTGATTTGCTCTGGCTCTTCTGCTTGAGTAATCGCTGATATCATTGCCACACCAGAAACTTTAGTCCTAGCCACTTCTGTCAAGCGCCCTAAATCAATACCACCAATGGCCACCCATGGGTATTCATCCATAGTATTAACCCAGTAAGATAAATTTTCGATACCATGCGGGATCCATGGCATCTGTTTAGATTCAGTATGATAAACTGGTCCGCAAGCCATATAACTTGGTTTAATTGCATGCGCTCTAGCGACTTCATAGTAACAGTGGGTACTAATTCCTAGACGTAAGCCCGCTTTAGAAATAGCCTCTAAGTCCGCATTATCTAAATCTTCTTGGCCTAAATGAACGCCATAAGCTTTATGCTTAATCGCCAATTGCCAATAGTCATTAATAAATAGTCGCGCTTTATATTTTTCCGCAATTTGAATGGACTTAACAATTTCTTCTTCTACCACATCTGCTGCCAAATCCTTCACTCGCAATTGAATCGTGGTCACGCCTAACTTTAACAGTCGCTCAATCCAACCAACAGAGTCAACCACAGGATATAAGCCTATTTCTTCAACGCCGCAATCTGGAAAAGAATAATCTTTGTCTTGGTAATGATCAGAAAGCTTTGGCATATAACGCTGCTTAGACGGCCATGACAAAGGCTTAAGAGGACCTTTGCCCAAACCAACTCGATAACCATTTTCAATCGCTTGATTGATTTGCATCTTGCCAATAACGATTGCGTCAATTAACGAATGGTTTAGCGCCCAAGCAGTGGCAATGGATGCTGCTAAAACACAGCCCGTTCCACGAGTGTTGTCCCGATGCTGTCTTTCGCTTCTTAACCAAAAGGAGCCATTATCATCACAAAAGTAATCTGCACAAAAGTCTTCATCCGTATGACCGCCTTTTACCAACACGGCCTTAATACCGGCCGATAAAATATCATCCACCGCAAACTCAATATCTTCGAGTTTATTGACTTTACGTCCCGTAAGTAATTCAAGCTCTGGAATGTTTGGCGTCAAAAGATCAATTCGATCGAACAAAGTTTTAAATAAACTCTGGGCTTCATCATCCATGAGTTGTTTTCCCGACGAACTAACCATCACCGGATCAACAATAATTTTTCCTTCGTATTCTTTTAAAAATTCTTTTAATGCTTCAATCGAATCTTTACTCGGTAATAACCCTACTTTTATCGCATCGGCTGGAAGATCATCTTTTAGCGCATTAAATTGCGCGGTAATTTGTTCTTCACTCAGCGGATTAATCGCCACGACTTTTTTTGAGTTTTGCGCCGTTACTGCCGTCGTGATCATGCAAGGATGTGCACCCAAAGCTTCAATAGCTCTAATATCCGCAACTTGTCCTGCTAGTCCTGAGCAATCAGAACCTGCTACTGACCAAACAATTCTTTTTCTAGCTTCGGATTTATTTTTTTTTGCGCTTATCATTTATAATTATTCTTATTGCTCACTGTGCCAAAACGGCGTGCCAACTACTGGCGTACTTGGTTTTGCTAAATCTCTTTCTGGAATAGCGCCGGCTTCATAAGCATGCCTTCCTGCAATTACTGCATCTTTAAAAGCGCTAGCCATTAATACCGGATTTTGCGCTTGGGCTATTGCCGTATTTAAAAGCACAGCGTCATAACCCATTTCCATTGCCTGCGCCGCATGAGACGGCAAGCCCAAACCCGCATCTATCACCATGGGGACATCCGGCAATCTTTCCCGCAAAGTTTGTAAGGCGTAAGGATCGGTCAAGCCTCGACCCGTTCCAATCGGTGCTCCCCAAGGCATTAAAATATTACAACCTACATCTAGAAGCTTCTGACACAAAACCAAATCATCAGTGCAATAAGGGAACACCTCAAAGCCACGCTTAGTTAATTCTTTAGCGGCCTCTACCAACTGGAAAGGATCCGGTTGTAAATTATAATCATCGCCAATAACTTCTAACTTTATCCAGTTGGTTTGAAATATTTCACGCGCCATTTCAGCGGTAGTAATCGCTTCCTTTGTGGAATGACAGCCAGCGGTATTGGGCAACCAATGACAATCAACTTGATTAATTTGATTCCAAAAATTTTCACCGCCTTTTCCTTGCCGACGTACAGAAACGGTTATCACTTGTGATTCCGATGCTTTTAACGAATCCAGCATTATTTGCGGCGACGGGTATAAAGCCGTACCGACAAATAGTCTACTTGAAATTTCTTTACCACCAATGTTTAACATAACACCTTCTTTAAGCTTTCAAAAAAGCTGATAACACCTCATATATCTTATTGCAGAATTTATTATTTTTTGGCCGTATTAAAAATCTAGAGTTATCTTCAAAAGGCTCTTCTATAACGAATACTTGTTCATCAATTTCAAACTCGCAAAATACCTCTTCTCTAAACCATGAAAAAAACTTTTTTGGATGACATACAACTTGGACACCATCTATTGCACTAACAATTTGTACGGTTTTTTTTCTAGAGCAAATAAAGTTATCAATTTCAAATGAGAATAATTTATTACTTTCATCATAAAATGGATAGGTATTCATTAATTTAATATTCCGCTAGCCGCCCTGCATTGGCAAAACAATTTCTACCTTATCATTCTCTTGCAAAACTGATTCGCTATAAATCGATCTAGGCACAAACTCCATATTGACCGCAATCGCGAAATTCGTATCGCTAAAACCGTTATCTATTCTCAGCCAATCAATTAATTGACTAATGGTAATATTTGATTCAACTTCTATTGCTTTATCATTAAGCATTAACTGCATAATTTTTCTCACTTCCTGGACATATCAATCGTTTAAATTGCGAAATCGTTTTTTCAATGATTGCAGGTGCCAATAAAATTCCGTGTCGATACAAGCCATTTATCTGGCTTAAACCTGTATCAGTTTTTATCAAAGGCAAGTTGTCCGGTAAGGCTGGACGGCAATTCACCACCGACTTTATAATCCTCGCCTCACCAAAACCTTTATGCAAACTATAAGCCGCAGATAATAATTCCAAACTCGAGCGGACTGATACTGCCGAATAATCTTCTGACTCAATTTCCGTTGCGCCAATTAAGTAAACATGGTCTGGCCTTGGCACTATATAAAGCTTATAGCGTGGGTGCATTAAACGCGTTACATGCTGGATATTTACTTCTGGCGCCTTTAGCCAAAGTAGCTCTCCACGCACTGCTCTTAATGGTAAACCTGAATCTTTTTTCGCGCCAAGCCCACGACAATCAAAGACCCAATCGAATTTATAAATCTTATCTTTGGTCTTTACTTTTCTTGCACTTATTGATTCTACTTCTGTATTGTCATACCAACTACAACTCGATAGAGCTTTATCTAAAGCAGTTAATAGCTCTATAGGATCTATTTGGCCTTCCGTGGGCAAATACAAACCTTCTCCGAGTTGCTGCAAATCCAATTCTTTAATTCCTAAATCAATTTTTTGAATTAAGTTTGTTTCATCGTTCAGTTTACTTTTGACCAATTTGTAAAAGCGTTCTAAATCCACCTTATCTTGACCATGAGCGGCGACTAATGAACCCGTCTGTTTAAAATAAATTTTTTGCGGTAATTCTTGTAACCAATCGGTATACAATTCTAGAGATCGAGTTCCTAATTGATAAATATCTTTTTCCGCCATTTCAAGTTCAGCTAATGGCGATAAAATTCCAGCTGCAGCGTAGGAGCAAGCGGCTTGGCTATTACGATCTTCTTTATCAAAAATAGTAATTTCTAAACCTAGTTTTGCTTTTAACTTTAATAAGCGCCAAGCTAACATTCGGCCGGCAATGCCGGCTCCTATCACTGCAACCTTCATTAATTAGTCTTTTAGCTCGACGTAGATCTGACCGCCCTGCTTTTTAAACTCAGCTGATTTTTCTGCCATTCCTTTTTCAATTTCTTGTGCAGACAGCTTCTCCTGCTCATCAGCATAATCTCTTACATCCTGACTAATTTTCATTGAGCAGAATTTTGGTCCGCACATAGAACAGAAATGTGCCACTTTGGCAGAATCCTTCGGCAAAGTTTCATCGTGGAATTCACGCGCGGTATCTGGATCTAGTCCTAGATTAAATTGATCTTCCCAACGGAATTCAAAACGGGCTTGCGATAATTGATCATCACGATATCTTGCACCTGGATGACCTTTGGCAACATCAGCAGCATGGGCTGCTAACTTATAAGTAATGATCCCTGTCTTAACGTCATCACGATTCGGCAAGCCTAAATGCTCTTTAGGCGTTACGTAGCACAACATAGCGCAACCATACCAACCAATCATCGCTGCACCGATACCGGAAGTAATGTGATCATAACCCGGCGCAATATCCGTTGTTAATGGTCCCAGCGTATAGAATGGCGCTTCATCGCATACCTCTAATTGCTTCTCCATATTTTCTTTGATCATATGCATCGGTACATGACCAGGACCTTCGATCATCACTTGTACATCATGCTTCCACGCGATTTTTGTGAGCTCACCTAAGGTTTCTAGTTCACCAAACTGCGCATCATCATTAGCATCAGCAAGCGAACCCGGACGCAGGCCATCACCGAGCGAAAAGCTGACGTCATATTTTTTCATGATTTCACAAATATCTTCGAAATGAGTATATAAGAAGTTTTCTTTATGATGAGCGATACACCATTTAGCCATTATCGAACCACCACGTGAAACAATACCCGTGACGCGCTTTGCCGTCATTGGAACATAACGTAATAAAACACCTGCATGGATAGTGAAATAATCAACGCCTTGCTCAGCCTGTTCAATCAAAGTATCGCGGAATACTTCCCAAGTTAAATCTTCTGCCACACCATTTACTTTTTCCAAAGCCTGGTAAATGGGCACAGTGCCGATTGGTACTGGTGAATTACGCAAAATATAATCACGAGTTGCGTGAATGTTTTTACCGGTCGATAAATCCATCACCGTATCACCACCCCAGCGAGTCGACCAAACTAGTTTTTCAACTTCTTCTTCGATGCTTGAGGTGACTGCTGAGTTACCGATATTGGCATTAATCTTTACCAAGAAATTACGACCAATAATCATTGGCTCTAATTCAGTGTGATTAATATTCGCTGGAATAATTGCACGGCCCTGCGCTACTTCATCACGAACGAACTCAGGTGTGATTTTCTCTGGCGTATTAGCGCCAAAAGAATGCCCTTTTAACCGAGCTTCTCTTTCTTCATTTGAAAATTGCTCAAACAGTGCTTCGCGTTTTTGATTTTCACGAATAGCGATGTATTCCATTTCAGGGGTAACAATTCCCTTTCTTGCATAATGCAACTGAGATACATTCTGACCTTCTTTAGCACGTAAAGGTTTGCGCTGTAGATCTGGATTATGAGTAGCAAAGGCCTTTTCATTGCCTTCATCGTAACCATTATCAATCGCTTTGATTTCGCGGCCTTCGTATTCTTCTACATCGCCACGGCCAATCACCCAATCCCGCCTGACATCTTCAATACCCTTTCGCACATCAATTTCAATGTTAGGGTCGGTATAAGGCCCTGAAGTATCATAAACGGTAACTTTCTCACCATTGGTCAAACTAATTTCGCGCATAGGAACACGAATTTCAGGATGTACTGTACCTGCTATATAAATCTTTTCTGATTTAGGTAAAGGTTCACGCGTGATCTTATGTTTATTGAGATCGATAGGATCGTTTTTCGCCATGGCGATTTCTCCAGTTATCTTCAAGGATCTACTGGCATGGCGTAAAAAAGTAATGGTGACAAAGGCACTAAGCCCATGATGATTTATTACTCTTCCCTACGCCGATGCTAATCGGATCAGGTTATACGGGTTTGCGTTGCATCTCAGCCTTTATCAACTAATGAATACTTTAGTCTTATGGCACCCCGAGAGTTGGGTCTATTGTAGTTTTTTTAACACTTAACTTCCAGTTATCCCTCTAAGATTTCGAACTGCTCAACAAAAATTAATTCGCAAGCGCCACCGCCGGTATCTTCTCTAGTTAAGGAGCTTTTCCATCGAAAGCCTGTTTCAGACTCAATGACAGAGACTAATTTTCCTTTGATTTTAATGACTTGCCCTGCTTTGACTCGATCGATTTGGTTGCCTACCACTGCAGTTGAAGGAATGAGATGCATATTAGCGCTATGGGACTGAATTTCTTGCTGCGGGATAGGTGGATTTTCATAGCGATATCGATACCAACGTCCCGATTGAGAAAACTCGATTTTCTCCAATACTGATTCATCAGACATTCGGCCCCAGCCCAATGCTAAGTCAATCGGCGATAATTTAGCTCCTCTATCACTGGAGTAATCTTCTCTGAGTATAACTTTTGCCTTTATATCGAATTCTGCCAATGGAGTTACTTCAAAAGTATCAAAAATAAATGGTTTAGCTGATTCAATATCAATTTGTATCGGCGCGTTCGCAACTTTCACACCGGCACCTAAAACCACCGGTTGCTGTGATTTATGGTAGATAAGTATCAGTATTACTACTGCGGCAATGATGGATATTTTTTTCGGGCTCAAGTTCACCCCTGTTTAGACTTTTATAAAGTATAAAAAAAATGGCGACAGATGTCGCCTGGGGTATGAAGAGACTCGTACTTTTTTATTATTATAGTTATAGGTCTATGACTAACTAACTAACTACTACTGGATTAGTTTTAATGAAAATGGATATTTGTATACGCCACCTTCGCTTGCTTTAATTGCAGCTATAATCGTCACGATAAAGTGGAAAATGATTAAGCCTATCAATAAAGGAATTCCGATTAAGATAATGCTTAAAATCAAGGCCACACAGTAAGCAATAAACATGCTAATGTTGAAGTTCAATGCTTCTTTACCGTTTTCAGCCACTAAAGGCATCGATTCTTTCTTCAGTAACCAAACCACCAAAGGTCCTAGAACCATTCCAATGACTGGAATTAAGGGCACCATTGCTACAAAGGCAGCTAGGTGAGTGAACATGGACCAACTTTTTTCATCGCTAGTGGCTGATTCAGCGCCTAGCACTTCCGCTTCTCCTTCAATCACTCTCTCATAGGGGGCTTCTGTTTTTGCTTGGCTACTTTCAGCTTTAGTGCTTTCCGGCCTAGCTTCTTCTACCACTTCTTCAACCTTATCTACTTTTTCAGTAGTTTCTTCTGCTGAAGTTTCTTTTTTATCTTTCTCTGACATGCGCTTTTATCTCCGCTTTCGTAAATCACAAATTTAGATTAGCAAGAAAAAATATTTCAGAGTGTAACCAAGCGTGCTTAAAAATGACGATAAAATCCTACTGCCATTTTTAGAGCCGCCTAAGTCTTAAGTGATTGATTTTATTGGCATTAAACCAGAAAATGGCTTTGTGTAAAATTTAAACAGTCCAGCAAAGTAAGCAAGAGTTTGCTTAACTCATTGTTTTTTATGACTATTTTATTATTAAATTATTTTCTGATGATATGAACAAGGACTTATCAAGATAAGCCCTTGTATTTATTGACTATTTTTGTTGGTGTTTTAATTTTTCACGTAATAAGATAGCTTCCCCTATTGATAATAATTGGAAACTGCTTCTTATCGTTACCATAAAAGACTAGTTCCAGCAGTAAAGGCTAAAAAGCAAATAACCCATAAAATTACAGGGCCAGAAGCACCCTTAAACTCAAAATTAAAAAACTTAAAGGAGATTGAATCTCTCGAGAAAATATCAAGAACCACCACTATAGAAAATGCAGAAATCGCACAAATTGCAACTCCGATAGTACCAGCAGGGTGTTCTTTAATGATATCTAAAAACCAACTATCAGGTATCGAGTTAGGGATCAGTGCACTGGCTGCTAAAAAAACAAAGAAAAAGGTTGTCCATATCGCCGTACAAATAACGACAGCCCAACTTGCCCATTTTTTGAAAGTGCTTTTTTCTTGGTTTGAACTATTTTGTTGACTCAATTGACCTATCTCGGCTTATATAAAGCTTAGGGGTTAATATAGGAACACCATTCTTCTATTGCAAACCCTTTCTTTTTTGATTTATCTCTACTTCTGCACCGATAACTTTGCCGTTTAAAGCGTAATCCTGATGATCATTGGTATTCAAATTTACTTTAATAAGGTGCTTACCCTCAGGCAACTCTTCTAGATGATACCAATGGCTATATAGACGAGTGATCTTTTTACCATTGATATACAGGTGAGCATGCCCATGCCCCACTCGATGCGCTTGGTTAACTTGCTCGGGGGCAAATGCGAAGTTTTCCGTTATGAGCTCTAAATTCCAACCAGACTTTTCATCCTTATGCATCTTAATCCTAACTTGAGGCTTGTTCTGCAAATCTTTAACTTCAAGCTAAGTATGGTGATGGTGGTGATGCCCGCCAGTTGCAAACAAACTGCTTGAGAATACTAATACTATAGAAACAATAATAATTTTAAACATTAATCTTGATACTCCGCTAAACTGAATGTTTGACCAAACTTTGCTAATTTACGACTGCCTTCTAGAAAGCTTAAATCAATTATAAAGGCAAAGCCCGCTATTTCACCACCTAATTGCTGGACTAACTGAGCACTAGCGATTGCCGTACCCCCCGTTGCTAATAAATCATCATGAATTAAAACTCTTGAACCTACTCGAATTGAGTCTTGGTGCACTTCCAAACAAGCCGAACCATATTCCAAATCATATTCAACCGATACCGTATCTGCAGGCAATTTACCTTTCTTACGAATTAGCACAAAGGGAATATTCAAAGCTCTAGCCAAAGAAGGTCCAAATAAGAAACCTCGCGAATCAATCCCTGCAATAGCATCTAATTCCAAGGACTCAGCAAATTCAATCAGTGCCTCTAGGATTTTCTTTGAAACCACAGGATCAAGTAGTAACGGTGTTATATCTTTAAATGAAATTCCCGCTTTCGGAAAGTCTTTTACTTCTCGCACATTAGACTTTATCAATTTCTCAATGGTCGTTCTTTCTAAACACATATACGGATTTATTAACTCGTAACTTTGACTATAATATGAATATATTAACTCAAGCCGTTGCCATCGTGAAAAAAATTCTTATCTACATTGCCATGCAATCTGAAGCCCAGCCAATCATTGATGAACTGAATTTTGAAGAAACCAGCATTTTAAATCCAGCTTTACCTATGAAAACCTACACTGGCGTGTCAAGCAAGCACAGCTATTTTTTAGTGACTGGTGGCAAAAGCTCTATGTATGGTGTTGATAACGTTGGTACCGAACCTGCAGCTGTTGGCTTACAGGCAGCACTACAATTTTTTGATGCTGATCTAGTGATCAATGCTGGCACTGCTGGCGGCTGGCAATCCAAAGGCGCACAAATTGCCGACGTGTATTTAGGCAAAAGTCCTGTTCGATATCACGATCATCGCATACCTATTCCGACATTCGAAGCCTACGGAAAAGGCTCTTATCCTTGTATCGAAACAGCAGAGCTTGCACAATTACTCAATCTTAAACGTGGTTATATTAGCACCAGCAACTCATTAGATTTTAATACCGATTGTTCCCGATTGATGGAGGAAAATAAGGCTGACTGCAAAGAAATGGAAGCGGCGGCTTTGGCTTGGATTTGCCATCTGTACGCCAAACCTTTTTTACCTATTAAAGCGATTACAGATTTTGTTGATCATGAACATCCAACCGCTGAACAATTTCAAGAAAATTTAGCTAAAACGTGTCTAGCCTTAAAAGATGCTTTTGTAAAAATATTAAATAATTTATGATTAAAAAATATTTTAAAGCCTAAATATCGGCTCTTTGAAAAGCATGAACATAAGATCTCATCTTTCTCGTTAAGCCTATAACTCTCTATTTCAATATAATTCGAATCCATTTAAAACTATCGAATAAAATAGATTGCCTAATTGCCCGATTACTATACCATGAGATTTCACCTTCGTTTTGTCATTTGTTCAATGTTGAATAGCTGGCTCAGCGCTCAAGTTTTGAGGCGGCTTAATGACAAATCTTCGTTTATGCTACCAAACGATCGAGTTTGGTAAAACTGATATCCATATTTGCACTTTACGCAATAATCAAGAATTTTCCGATCCAAAGGGAATTGCAAAAGATCTTGGGATAAGCTCAGCTTCCTGGCCAATTTTTGGAGTCCTATGGCCATCCAGTCTAGTGCTCGCGCATTTTATAAATGATTATAAAACAGAGTCCAAACGTATTTTAGAAGTCGGCTGTGGCATGGCTTTATCAAGTTTACTTTTAAATAAACAATCCGCCGATATTACTGCTACAGATTACCATCCAGAAGCGAATAAATTCTTACAACGAAATGCTCAATTAAATGGCGATACCCCCATTGCTTTTGAAAGAACAGGCTGGGCTGAAAAAAATGATGAGCTTGGCGTATTCGATTTGATTATTGGCAGTGACCTCCTCTATGAAGATGAACATATTGATTTGCTCGCAGACTTTATGATTGCCCACGCAATGCCGAGCTGTGAAATTATATTAGTTGATCCTGGTCGCGGAAGAAAAAATAAACTTAGCACCAAGCTCATTGAAGCAGGTTTTAGTTCTTCTCAACATAAACCAATAAAAACTGATTATTTAGAAAAAGAATTTAAGGGTTATATTCTGCAATTTGAACGTTAGTGATGTTTGCTTGTAACACCGCAAGCAAAGCTGCTCGGTAGTGCGTCAGTGCTGCTTTGCCTTGTTAAATGTCTTTGGTAAAAATATTACCATTGGTAGTTGTAATAACACTGTTATCCCTGCTTACCTCCAAAGGAAAAATGGCTTTTTTTCCATTTATGCTGCATTCAAAGTCGATTGTTGTTCTTGAATAAAAGCTATAAGTGCAGTCGTTGTATACTACTCCATTAGAATTGCCAAAAATCATTGTTCCATCAGGATTGAAGGTAAAATTTTCAATCACACTATCCTTTACTTTAGTTTTTATAATCCAAGTCCCATGTATCCAATCTGGGTTTGATCGTGGTGTGCTAAAATAATAAAAGACTACAAGGCCTATAGCTAGAACTCCAAAGATTACATTTCTCATATATTACTCCTTAAATTTAAGATTTTATTTCATCCCTCTTATTTATCCTAAAATTTGTATCGTGGCCACTGCTTTTATATTTAAGTCTTTTCTTACAATCATTATAGCCTTTATCCTCAATATTACAGTCTTCTTATCTTCTATAATCTAGTTCTTGATCATTAATACAACTTACTCTAGGACAAAGGTGTGTCGTTAGCTATTGTTTATTCGCGAGCTGGAATTGGAATTGAAGCACCGTTAGTGACAGTGGAAGTACATTTATCTAACGGACTTCCCAGTTTAAGTATCGTAGGTTTGCCTGAAGCTGCGGTTAAAGAATCTAAAGATCGGGTGCGTTCGGCAATTATTAATTCCAATTTTGATTTCCCTGCACGACGTATCACCATTAATCTAGCTCCAGCAGATTTACCAAAAGAAGGTGGCCGTTTCGACTTACCCATTGCGCTGGGTATTTTAGCGGCGTCTGGTCAAATCGATAATGAAAGATTAGATCATTTTGAGTTTGTTGGTGAGCTTGCCTTAACCGGTGAGCTTCGAGCTGTTAAAGGAGTCTTACCAATCGGATTAGCATGTCAAGAAGCTAAGCGCACATTAATAGTACCTAAGCAAAACGCCCAAGAAGCAGGCATTATTCCAACGGTAAAAGCATTACAAGCCGATCACCTTTTACAGGTTTGCGATATGCTCAGTCATCAAACCCCACTGGCTGAGTGTCCTACACCTGATTATAACTATAAAGACAGTTCGCTGATCGATATTTCAGATGTCATTGCGCAGGAGTCGGCCAAGCGCGCTTTACTAATTTGTGCCAGCGGCAATCATCACCTCCTTTTTGTCGGTCCTCCTGGCACGGGCAAAAGTATGTTGGCTCATCGTTTACCCACTATCCTGACTAAAATGAATGAACAAGAAGCCAAAGAGTCCGCAGCTATTTATTCGGTGAGTCATTTTGGTTTTAATGCTCAACAGTTTTTTCAACGTAAAATTCGCTCTCCTCATCACTCCTGCTCTGCGCCAGCGTTAATTGGTGGTGGCAGCCAACCCAAGCCCGGAGAAATCTCATTAAGTCATAGGGGTGTTTTATTTCTTGATGAATTTACCGAGTTTGATCGGCATGTGTTAGATAACCTTCGCGAGCCCATGGAGTCAGGAAGAGTGACTATTTCGCGCGCTGCATCACAAATGGAATATCCTGCACGATTTTTATTGATCGCTGCCATGAATCCATGTCCATGCGGACACTTTGGGAATCCTAAAGCTCAATGCCGCTGTACGCCAGATCAAATCCGTCGTTATCTAGGTAAAATCTCTGGACCCATGTTAGATAGGATCGACTTGCAAGTTGAAGTGCCTTTGTTAACGGAAAAACAACTAACACTGGGTAATCCAGAAAATACTGCCTCTTCTACTGATTTACGTCAACAAGTAATACAATGCCAAAAAATCCAATACCAACGACAAGGGAAACTCAATGCTGAGCTAGAGTCGAAAGAACTTGATGAGTTTGCGCAACTCTCTAGCGACGCACAAGATTTGATGAGGCAGTCTTTAAAGCAACTCAATTTATCGGCGCGTTCTTACCATCGTATTATCAAAGTTGCTCGCACCATTGCTGACTTAACACTTTCAAAATCTATAGAGCCGCAACACATCAGTGAGACCTTAAGTTATCGCAAACTCGAACGCTATCTAGCGCAGCTACCTTAATTATTTTTTATCCGAAGAAAGTTTTTTTACCAAACTCGATTCACCTTTGAGGATTACCTGATAAAAGTGACTGTATTGGCTTTCATCCATAGGCTCTACTTTTTTATCTGATAATAAACTCGTTAATTGCGGCGTGGTATTGCTGTGACCTAAGATAATAAAGATACCCGTTTCTGATTTTAGTTTATCTGAGAACTCGCTGAGCTTTGAAGGATCATATATTTCTATCGGTATTTTTTTTGCTTTAGATAATGGCTCGGCAGTGGATAGAGTTCTTTGGTAATTAGTAGAATAAATCTTATCTATTTTTTTACCTTTTAAAATTTCTACTAAACGCTCAGCTCTTGCCTCACCTTCTTGAGTTAATTTTGGATCACGGGTGCCATCTTTTTGTTTTTCTGCATGCCTTATTAAGTAAAATTCGCTCTGGCTCTTATTGATCTGACAAGCCGCTGTTGAAGCTAGCAATACCACTAAGAATATAATTTTTACGACGGAGTAGATGCTTTTCATAATGCCAACGCTATTTTGCATATTAATCATTTTCTCAGTATAAACATTCCTAGTGATAATGTCAGAACCACTAAGATAAATCACGAATTTACTTGTGTTTAGCCCCCGTTTTGATACATTAGCTAAACTTAATATACTATTGTAACCCCCATGAGTTTAGAGCAATACTTCGCGCCTTTTCGCGACAATATCATTGGCCATAATCACCAATATCCAGAAAATAATAACCAAAAGATTATTTATGCTGATTGGATAGCTAGCGGTCGCTTATACCAACCGGTCGAAGACTATATTACTGGCCAGCTTGGTCCTTATGTTGCCAATACTCATACAGAAACAACCTTGACCGGCACTACCATGACTCATGCTTATCATGAAGCGCAAAAAGTCATTAAAGATCACGTCAATGCAAATTCAGATGATGTTTTGATTGCGGCTGGTTCTGGTATGACTTTAGTCATCAATAAATTTCAAAGAATGCTAGGCTTACGCATACCAGAAAAGTGGCGTGACCGAGTGACGATTAATGATCATGAGAAACCATTAGTGTTGATTACTCATATGGAGCACCACTCTAACCAAACCACATGGCATGAATGTGAGGTTACCGTTGAGATAATTAAATCTTGTGAAAAGGGCTGTCCTGATCTTGAACATATGCAAGAACTATTAGAACAATATAAAGATCGCCCTATCAAAATCGGCTCTTTTACTGCTTGCAGTAACGTTACGGGCATCAAAACGCCTTATCATAAAATGGCTGAAATCATGCACCAACATGGCGGCTTGTGTTTTATCGACTTTGCCGCCTCTGCCCCTTATGTCGACATTGATATGCATCCTCAAAATCCAGCACAAAAACTAGATGCTATCTTTATCTCACCACATAAATTTTTAGGCGGTCCTGGTTCAAGCGGTATTTTAGTGTTTGATAAACACCTTTACGATTGCGAGGTACCGGATCAACCTGGTGGCGGTACTGTCTCTTGGACTAACCCTTGGGGTGAGCATAAATTCTTTGATGATATTGAAGCGCGAGAAGATGGCGGAACCCCTGCATTTTTGCAAACCATTCGTGCGGCTTTAGCTATTAAAGTAAAAGAACAAATGGGCGTTAAAAACATTGTTGCTCGAGAAAAAGAACTGTGCGATTTTTTAATGACCGAGCTTTCCACAGTTCCCGGTTTAAATATTCTTGAAGCAGATAAAACTGATCGTTTATGTGTCATTTCATTTTATGTTTTAGGGTTACATCATAATTTAATCGTTCGCTTGTTAAATGATCGCTTCGGAGTGCAAACTCGTGGCGGCTGTTCTTGCGCCGGCACTTACGGACACATCCTATTGGATGTTGATCAAATCACTAGCCTTGAAATTACCAAGCGTATTGATCAAGGCGACTTAACCGATAAACCTGGTTGGGTTCGTATTTCTATGCATCCGACTAGCACTGATGCCGATGCACAAGCAGTTGTTGATGCCGTAAAAGCAGTGGTCGAAAATGCCGAAGAGTGGTCTAAAGATTATCAATTTGATAGCTGCTGTGGTGAGTTCAAGACAGTTGCTACCACCCGCTATAAAACGGTTAATGACTTTCAAGCATTACCTCAAAAGCCAAGCAAATTGGCCAGACTTTTAAATTTTAGCTAATACAAGGAATTTATCGTGACCCAAGCCGTTCAAAATTTTGGTATCACTAAAGAAATGATGGAAAACTCAGCACAAGCTGCCGCTTTGCTGAAAATATTATCCAATGAGCAGCGCTTATTAATTTTATGCATGCTGCACGAAAATGAACTGTCCGTCGGTCAACTCAATGAGATGATCCCAAACTTGAGTCAGTCCGCACTATCGCAACATTTATCCTTGTTGCGCAGAGAAGATCTAGTCGCTACGCGCAGAGATTCTCAAACCATTTATTATAAACTGGCATCATCTGATGCTGCCCGTATTATCCATTTAATGCATGAATTGTTCTGTTCGGAGGCTTGCCAATGAAACCTTGTATCGTTAACTATATGCAGACCGTCAAAAGTCAGATTACCGAAGTTACTATTGACGATTTACAAGCTGCTCTAGCGGAAGGCGCTTTAGTTTTTGATGTGCGCGAGCCGCAAGAACACTCACAAGGAGTGGTACCCGGAGCTCTGGCCATTCCAAGAGGTGTGCTTGAGTTTAACTTGTTCAATCTGCCGATGCTTAAAGATCTGAGCGAAGAAGCTGCATTTGATAAACCAGTTTATATCTACTGCGCTTCTGGTGGACGCTCTGCTTGCGCTGCCAACAGTTTGCAGCAAATCGGTTTTAATAGGGTCTTCTCTGTTGCCGGTGGTATCAAGGCTTGGACGGATTCTGGTAAACAGTTAATCAAGCCTTAAGCCATTTTAAAAAATATAACGGACTCTGAAATAAGCATTGGACGCTTTTTCAAATTGAGCAAAGAAAGTATTAGTCTCAGGCCCTCCAATTTGATTAATACCCAAAGTATAATTCCATTGATCATTTTGACGATAGTTTAGATTCCACCTTAAAAAGTAATCTTTATCGGTTAACGAATAAAAACTGAAGAGATTAAAGGTTAGCTTATCTTGTAATGCCGTATAACGAATTCTATTAGTTAACCAATCTCTGTTCTTTTCCGTTTCTAAGTTTGGCGTTGTAGAGTTGGCAATCAATTTAGCATAATCTTGAATCGACTCTCGATAAAGCTGAAAACCTATGTTTAATTTTGGCAACCATTCAGACTCGTAACCCACAAGATATTTGGTTAAAGAATTATTAACTAATGGATTATCGCCCTTTGGATCTTGCAAAGCATTTTCATAGGCAATTTCAAAATTAAAAATACCTCCCCCTAAAGCACTTCTTACACTAACACCTATGACATTGCGCTTATGAAAAGTTTGTTCAAAATTTGTTGTTAATCCCAAAGGTCGCTTATCAAATCCTTTGTAACCATAAACTGCATATTCTATACCTTTATGCTGTTTAAATAATCTAACGGCTATTTCGTCTGCGGATGGCTCTTGCTCATCAATCACATCTAAGCCACCAATATTTTGTCCAAGCTGCGGCGAAAAGAATGAAAATCTATCGCCGTTGATATAATCATCCGCTGCAAATTCCGGTGTCCAAACAAGATCAACATTTAGCAAGTCAAAGTAACTTGTTATCCTAATAGCGTTAGCTGCTGATTTAATATAAACATCATCGCGGCCATTAAAAAAAGTATTCCAAGCTTTTGGAAACTGATCATTCAGAAATAGCAGATCACCTGTTCCCCAAGTTGAAACCTGTCGCCCTATTTTAAAATCCGAATTGCCAAAAGCGCTAAAGTTTGCCGTTAATTCTCTAGCAACAAATCTCCACTTATTGAGCACACCGTCATAGCTAATATCTGTTTTTACTTTCCAAGTGAGGCTTTTCGTTTGCCATTCATTCTCTAAATAAAATCTAGCCTCATTAAGTGAAGCCTGATCATTAAATAGCAGATCTTTTTCAAACCGATTACCAAATCCATACTCTAAAAAGCCAATCCAACTGGATGATTCTTCTCCCCAATCATCCTCCCATAAGTCTTCTGCTGATTTTAATTTTCCGTTTAAGCAAAACATTAAACACAGTGCTGAAATTAATATTAGTACTTTTTTGCACATGAATTTTAAATGCTCACTTCTTAAATAAGCTTGCTGGAGGGTTACGCAATGAACGCTCGGTAAATAAATCTGCTGCAAGACCTATATTATAGTTAGGCGCCCTAAATTGAACTAAAGTATGGCTACCGGATTCATAATTACTAATTTTAGATTTAAAAACCGTTGGATAACCGTCCACATTTTTAACTTCTAAAATTTCTGCCTTTCGGTATAAAGCTTCACCTTTATAATAATCCATACTCATGGGTAACATAGTGCTTTTATCAATCACCATTTGATAATATGAAAACTCTACTTGCGATGGATCTTTCGGGGTTGCTTTTATTTGATATTCCTTATCCGTTTCGTTGATCAGCTCAAATTTATCTAAATTAATATTTCGACCAGATATATCTTCATAATAATAATCCGAACCGACAAAACTGGTTCGCTTGTCACTAGCGGCGACCCGCTTATCTAGATCTAAACCCGGAAAATACAGCCAGCGCTCATCTTCTGCTTCGACTTTTTTATTTACCAAGAACACCATATTTTTAACATCACTGGGTTTTTCAAAGACCACTAGAAAATCCTGGTTACCACCATTAACTACATCTTTTTTGAAAATATTAAATTGACGGAGCTGTTTTTCACCCTTTCTATCAATAATCTGCATTCTTGCTTTTCTTTGGGCATCATCTCCCGCGTAATAACAAGCTTGATAAGCATCTTCAACAATTTGCATCACTTTGTTGTTAGCATCCTTAGTTTTTGCAGTTGCCATTCCCATTAAACTGAAAATAGTTACTAATTTAATAAATAATTTCATAAAAGCTTTCCTCCCTTTGTCTTAAGACAAATTGGTAATAAGAACAAAGTCACTACTGCCGACACCGCCATAATGGTTGCTAAGAAAAATCCAACAGTCACGTACGGCATTAAGGGTGCCACTAATAAAGGGGTAAAGCCTATTGCGATCACAATGGCATTGCGACTAATTGCGGTTGCCGGTTCTTTAAACATTAAGCTAAAAGTCTTAGAAACGCTGCCTGTAGATTTATATAAATCACGACTTCGCTGTACAAAGTGAATTGCAAAATCTACCGATAGACCTAAAGTTAAGGCTGACAGTACCGCTATAGGCATATCGTAATCTTTTCCAATCCAGCCGATTAGTCCGTATATTGCGGTGATGGTAATAGTCAGTGGTAGCATTGCGATCAATCCTAACCAAACACTTCTAAACAATAACACCATCATGATGAAAACAACGGCAAAGGCACTTAACAAACTGGTTAACATGCCTTGCACCATTTCATCCTGCCAGACTTTGTTCAGATAGGTTTTGCCGGCCCATTTAGCGCTTATATTTCCAGGCAATGGATTCTTATCAAAGTATTCTTGCATTGCTTCAACAATAGTCGTCATATCTTGGTTGTCACCGCTTCTCATTTGCAACCAAATTACCGTGCTAGAATAATCTTTACTGCTTAAATGCCACAAGTCATGCGGCCTGTGCGAAGACTGATATTGCAATAATGCTTCAGCCACACCTGATTGCGAACTGGGCAATCTATAGTCTTTATCATCTCCAGATTTCAACTCACGCGTTACCGTTTTTACCGCATCGGCTAAACTCATGGTTTTCCCTACTAATCCTGTGTTAATTAAAGCTTGTTGCACCAACTCTACCGCTTTTAAGTTTTCAGGACTTTGAAATAACGCTACATTGGTTTTAAGTTGTTCCAAGGACTCAATCGCGCTTTCTATCTTTTGATCATCGCCTTTTTCAAATAACTCTTCTTCTAATTTCTGCAAGGCTTCATTAATCATAGTTCCAAGTGGTAACTCTTGGTTTATATCAACTCCATTGGCCTTAATGATTTCATCAACCCTAGTTCTTTCTGCTTCGAGATCCTTTTGCAAGACTAAATAAGCATCATAGGTTCCCGCAAAATGCTGATTTAAAACTTGATCCGCTACTCTAATTTTATGATCTGATTTGAACCAACGAGTTGGATTATCATTTATTTCAATTTTGCTAATGCCCCATGCCGATAAAGCAACAAGCAACACAAACCCGGTGACCAGCCACTTTGCATAATTAAAACTTGCACTGCCAATTTTAGGCAGCACAGTTTCTAATTTTGAAGCTGTCGTTTGAACTTTGCTTAAGGATTTTAATGCATCATCTTTCAAACTCATGAGATAGGCCGGCAAAAATATGATGGTTAATATAAACGCCAATAAAATTCCTATGGCCACAAAAGCGCCGAATACCTGTACTGGAGGTATTGGCGTTAACATCAATGATGCGAATCCGATAGCCGAGGTGAGGCTGGTATATAACATAGGCTTATAGAGCGCATTCACAACCTGCTTTATCACCAGTTCCTTATTACTGTTATTTTTAAACTTATCGGCAAATTCCGACATGATATGCACAGAGTCTACCACCGCTATTGGCATTAAGAATATCGGGATCATAGAACTCATAATATGCACGGTAAAACCCATGCCAATCATTAAGCCCATAATGATGATAACTGTTGCCATCGCAATGATCATCGGCGCTGCAATAAACTTTAAATTTCTAAAAAATACGAACAATAATACAAATATCATCGCTGCTGCTAAAGGCGCTGAGATCC
This sequence comes from Kangiella sp. HZ709, assembly GCF_009674675.1. Classification (GTDB taxonomy): domain Bacteria; phylum Pseudomonadota; class Gammaproteobacteria; order Enterobacterales; family Kangiellaceae; genus Kangiella. Next base: position 1,589,612 of record NZ_WKJC01000001.1, on the reverse strand, counting down.
CCATTTGTACAAACATTTCAAAACCAAAAGTATCTTCCGCTACTGGTAAACCGGTGATATGAAAATTCTCTTCTGATTCTAACTGACTAATTAAATATTCTATTTCTTTCGATATTCGATAACTTTCATCTTTATCTTTAATCGGTACGTAAATAGCTGCCGCTTGGTCATCAGCCGACACCAAGGTATTTCTAAATAAAGGTAATCTATCAACCGCAGCTTTTATTTGCTCGCTTTCAGCTATTGAGTCAGGCGCGCTTCTCATCAACCATTCAAAACGTAAAGCTCCATTATCTTGCGTGATATTATCGACGCTTTGCAAAGACATAAGATCAAGCGCAATCACACCGTCGATTTTCTCTATTTCTTGGCTTAAAGTTGCTATCGATTTGAGTGTCTCTGGCTGGTATACCGATGACTTATTATTGGTGACTAATCCCACAACAATCATGTCATGCAACTGAAACTGCTCTTTAACCTGATTATGGAAAACTCTTTCTGGCTGATCACTGGGCAGCATATTTTCTGGATCGGTATCGATCTGTATATTAAATATTAAGCCGCCGCAAATAAGGGACAAAGTTAGTAATAAGCCAAACACCCACTTTGGTTTATTAATAGCAAAGTTGAAAAGTTGCTCTTTCATTATTTTAATTAATGAGTCACGATGACTGGAGTATATATTAGAAATCACTAATATACAATTCTCTATCAAGCTACAATGAGGATTCCAAGAGATTCATTTTGATTACTTTATAGTCAAAGAGTCACTCTTTTCGGGCTAACTAGTTGATACTTGATCCATGATTTGAATTGCTCTCAAACTATTTCAAATATCTTTTTCAATAGCTGCTGAGGCTTGCTAAACTTGCCGCCTATCTTGTTAAGTAAATATAAAACATTGCACAAACTTAACCCCCGCCAACACGAAGCTTTAATCAATATCAGTGGACCATTATTGGTACTTGCTGGTGCTGGCAGTGGCAAAACCAGCGTTATCACCCGCAAAATGGTTTACCTTATTAAAGAAAAAGGTATTGCCGCTCGCAATATTGTTGCAATGACTTTTACCAATAAAGCCGCTCGCGAAATGAAACAGCGTGTCAGTAAGTTGGCTGGCTCCAATGCTACTCAAGGCCTAACCGTTTCCACCTTTCATAACTTTGGCTTAAATTTTATACGCCGTGAATACAAAGCATTGGGCATTAAACCTAACTTTACGATTTTTGATGATCAAGACTGTCTGGCCTTACTTAAAGATCTCGGGTTTCGAGAAGCTGAGTCTGACAAAGAATTATTACGCAAATTACAAGATCAAATATCCAGTTGGAAAAATGACCTCATTAGCGCTGACCAAGCTATTAACATTGCCAAAGATCAAGAACAGTTAATTTTTGCCAAGGTTTATGAAAAGTATGCTCGTAGTATGAAGGCATACAATGCTGTGGACTTTGATGATCTGATCATGATCCCGACATTATTACTGCGAGAAAATTCTAAGATTCGTGAAAAGTGGCAAAACAAAATTAAGTACTTGTTAGTCGATGAGTACCAAGATACCAATACTTCTCAATACGAATTGGTTAAATTATTGTGCGGTTCTTTTGGCAACTTCACGGTGGTTGGCGATGATGATCAGTCTATCTACTCCTGGCGTGGTGCACGACCCGAAAACTTAGAGTTGCTAGCAAAAGATTTTCCAAATTTAAAGGTCGTCAAACTTGAGCAAAACTATCGCTCTTACGGTCGTATCCTAAAAGCTGCCAATGTTTTGATTGATAACAATCCACACGTTTTTGAGAAGAAACTTTGGTCAGAAAAACCATACGGCGATATTTTAAAAGTAGTGACCTGCGCCGACGAGGAAGAAGAAGCTCAAAGAGTGGTCACTGAAATCTTAAGCCGCAAAGTCAAATATCGCGACTTACAATATTCTGACTTTGCGATTCTTTACCGAGGCAATCATCAAGCACGCATTTTTGAAAAAACTTTAATTGCCAATAAAGTGCCTTATAAAATTTCAGGCAGCACTTCGTTTTTTGCCCGCACTGAAATTAAAGACATCATGGCTTATTTGCGCTTAATGGTTAATCATGATGACGATAACGCTTTTTTAAGAATTGCTAACACTCCCAAAAGAAGCATCGGCCCTACAACTTTAGAAAAGCTTGGTACCTACGCCTCGAAACGTCAAGTAAGCATGTTTCAAGCGGCTACCGAAATTGGATTAGAGCAATATTTACAAGGCGCTGGTTTAGATGCCGTTAAGCGCTTTGTGAAAACTGTCGGTATGGCTGCTGACAATGCCCAGCGTGGTGATGCCATTGGCGTTATCCACGAGCTTATTTCTAAAATTGGCTACCACTCTTATTTGCATGAATCATCGAGCACACCCAAAGCTGCTGAATTCCGTTGGAACAATATTCAGGAATTACTCGGTTGGGTTGAAAAGTATGTTGATGAAAACGAACATGACGAGAATCCTTTTTCTGCCGCAGTGACTAATTTAATGTTAAGGGATATGCTCGATCGCGAAGAAGAGGAAGAATCGGATAATAACCAAGTACAACTGATGACTTTACACGCCTCAAAAGGTCTAGAGTTTAATCATGTTTATCTCGTTGGTATGGAAGAAGAATTACTGCCGCATAAAAGCAGTATCGAGATGGACGATATTGAAGAAGAGCGTCGCCTTACTTATGTAGGCATTACCCGCGCGCAAAAAACCTTAACTTTTACTTTGTGCAAGAAACGTAATCGCTTTGGCGAATTAATTAACTGCGAGCCCAGCCGTTTCCTCGATGAGATTCCCGAAGACGATCTAGATTGGGATCTGAAAAGAAAACCACTCACCGAAGAAGAACAAGAAGAGCTAGCAGGCGATAATCTAGCAATGCTGAAATCACTTTTTTCATAATTTAAGAGCATACGATCGAATATGGGTATTCTTATGGTGTGTGTAAATAATCACAATCAGAAAAGGTTATAAGGTTTGAAATATTTTAGAATAATAAGTTTCGTTGAGGGTTTATCTTATTTGATAATACTGTGCGTCACCTTTGGGCTTATCAGTAGAGACTATGTATTTCCTCTTGGCGCAGGTCATGGAGCTCTATTTATTCTTTACCTAATCTTATCTCTTCAGGCTTCGCATAAACAGAAGTGGTCAATAATAACTTGGCTTCTTATATTTTTAGCATCAATAGTTCCATTTGCGTTTATTGTAGTTGATACATTTCTGAAAAGAGAAATACTCAAAGATGAAGCAGCTCAAACCAACACATAACGAGCTGCTATTCCAATAAAAAGCCCGCATTAAGCGGGCTTTTTTATTAAACAATAATCTAATTCAAACGCTGGAATATGGTTGCAATGCCTTGGCCTAAACCAATACACATAGTGGCAACACCAATCTCTTTATCCTTAGCTTCCATTAATCGTAACAGCGTCGTCGAGATTCTTGAGCCGGAACAACCTAGTGGGTGACCTAGAGCAATTGCACCGCCGTTAAGATTCACTTTATCTTCCCAACCGGTGCGCATACCTAAACCATCTAACACCGCAATCGATTGAGCAGCAAAAGCTTCATTCAATTCGAATAAATCAATATCGCTTAACTCCATCTTAGCACGCTTTAGTGCTTTCTTAACCGCTGGCACTGGACCAAAACCCATAATTGATGGATCACAACCTGCCACACCCATAGAAAGAATTTTAGCAATTGGTTTTAATCCTAACGCATCAGCTTTAGCACGTGACATGACTAACATGGCTGAAGCGCCATCAGAAATCGCTGAAGAAGTAGCCGCTGTTACAGAACCATTTTTTGGATCAAACACTGGACGTAATTTTGCTAAATCTTCAACTGTCGATTCTGGACGAATGACTTCATCAAAATCGAAAAGTTTTAAAGCACCATTTTCGTCATGTGCTTCCATCGGTAAAATTTCAGCTTTAAAGCCGCCATTTAAGGTTGCTTGATGCGCTAGCTGATGCGAGCGGTAACCAAACTCGTCTTGCTCTTGACGCGAAACCTTATGAATTTGCGCCAGCATTTCTGCGGTTAAACCCATCATACCCGCTGCTTTAGCTGTGTACTTCGCAAGCTCTGGATCAAAATCAATACCATGATTCATTGGTACGTGACCCATGTGCTCGACACCACCAATGATAAATACGTCGCCATCGCCAACCATTATTGAGTGGGCTGCGGTATGCAATGCTTGCATCGATGAACCGCATAAACGGTTAACCGTTTGACCCGCTACAGTATGCGGTAAATCCGTTTTTAACATAGCATTTCTTGCAATATTAAAACCTTGTTCTAGTGTCTGCTGAACACAACCCCAGATAACGTCTTCCACATCTGCCGGGTCTAAGGCGTCGTTACGATCCAATAAACCCTGCATTAAACGTGCAGATAGCTCTTCCGCGCGAGTATTTCTAAACATACCACCTTTCGAACGTCCCATAGGAGAACGAATTGCGTCTACTATTACTACTTCATTCATTTCAAATGCTCCTAGATCTTATCCGTAAAAGGTTTCGTTATTCTTTGCCATTTCCAACATACGCTCTGTTGGCTTATAAGCATTACCAAGGTGACTATAGCTATTAGCCAAATCGACAATTGCTTGCATACCTTGATCGTCCACATACTTGAATACACCACCTCTAAACGGTGGGAAGCCTAATCCATAGATTAGCGCCATATCGCCTTCGGCTGGAGTTGCAATAATGCCTTCCTCCAAACAGCGAATGGTTTCAATAATCATCGGCAACATGGTGCGAGCAATAATCTCTTCATCAGAAAACTCTTTAGCATCCGCACACACAGACTTTAATAACTCATAAGTTTTAGGATCGGCTTCTTTAGTCGGGCGGCCACGTTTATCTTTGCCATAAACATAGAAACCTGAGCCAGATTTTTGGCCATAACGTCCTTCTTCAAACATTACATCGATCGCATCTTTTTCTTCTTTACTCATGCGATCTGGGAAACCATCTGCCATAACGGCCGCAGCATGCTTACCTGTATCCATGCCCACCACATCTAACAAATAAGCGGGACCCATTGGCCAGCCAAATTTCTTATGCATGATTTTGTCAGCTTGTTGGAAATCACAACCGTCGCGTAATAACTTAGTAAAGCCGCCAAAATATGGGAATAAAACACGGTTAACAAAAAAGCCTGGGCAATCGTTTACAACAACAGGTGATTTACCCATAGCCGAAGCGTAAGCAACGACACTAGCAACGGTTTCTTCCGAAGTATCTTTGCCGCGAATAACTTCAACCAATGGCATCTTATGTACTGGATTAAAAAAGTGCATGCCACAGAATTTTTCTGGACGCTTTAATGACGCTGCTAAACTATCAATTGAAATAGTCGAAGTGTTAGAACAAATGATCGCATCTTCAGGCATCATTGATTCTACTTCGGACAATACCGCCGCTTTCACTTTTGGATTTTCGACAACCGCTTCAACCACTATGTCCGTATGTTTTATTTCATCATAACTTAAAGTTGGTTTAATGCTAGCAACGCCTTGCGCCATTTGCTCGTTAGTAATTTTTTTGTACTTAACGCCTTTACCAAATAAACCTATCGCTTCTTTCATGCCTAAGTCTAAAGCAGCTTGATTGATATCTTTCATAATGGCAGGAACACCACGCGAAGCAGACTGATAAGCAATACCGCCGCCCATAATGCCAGCGCCTAACACAGTTGCTGAGCCAATTTTCTTATCGGCTGTTTTTGCAGCGATTTTCGCTTTCTTCTTTAATACTTGATCATTTAAGAACAACTGAATTAAAGAAGAAGCTTGTTCTGTTAAGGCCATATCTGCGAAAGCTTCGTGCTCAACTTTAATCGCTTCTTCAAGCGGTAAGTAGGCTGACTTTTCAATAATCTCAACGCCCTTTACTGGTGCTGGATAATGAGGGCCTGCTTGTCCGGCAATAAAACCTTTTGAGGTCATAAATGACATCGCAGCTTCCATACGATTTAACTGTAAAGGTGATTTCTTTTCTGCTCGACGCGAATGCCAATCTAATTTTCCAGCCGCTGCGTCTAATAACATTGCTTCAGTAGCTGCAAATAATTTGTCTGAAGGAACCACTGCATCTAAAGCGCCCATCTTTAAAGCTAAGTCAGCTTTATGACCTTTACCTGTGGCTAACCATTCGAAAGCATTATCCGGACCAATGACTCTTGCTAATCTAACACTACCACCAAAACCTGGAACTAAACCGAGTTTTGATTCTGGTAAACCTACTTGCGCTTTTGGCGAGCCTACGCGCAAATCACAAGTCAGACACATCTCAAGACCGCCACCAAAAGCAATGCCATCGATCGCTGCCGCTGTAGGGTATGGTAAGTCTTCGAAACCTGTGAAAATATCATTGGCTTTTACTAACCATTCCACTAGCTGTTCGCGTCCAGAAGAAAATAACTCATTAAATTCTGTGATATCAGCGCCAACAATAAAGACTGGCTTTGCGCTGGTTGCCATGACCGCTTTTACGCCATCATGATCTTTTAAAATTTGGGTAACTTGTTTCCACTCTTCTAAGGTAGTGCGATCAAACTTATTAACCGATTCACTTTGATTATCGAAGCGCATTTCAGCAACACCTGAGTCATGCAAAACACACTGTATCGATTGGCCTTCAAATAACATTCTTATTCTCCGCATTGTCCGTTAATCACTAACAGAAAACAGCCAAAAGGCTGCCGCAGTAGATAATCTCTACTGATTTCATCGTTTATAATACTTCTAAGATAGACCCATCAGTGTACTGCTGGTGAATAGTCGGTACAAGGGTCAAATCTGGTCTGACCAATAATAGCCAACTTTTCTTACAAACAAAAGGAATAAAGCAATTAATGGCTATTGGGTCAGCCGTGCTTTTCTGAAATAATGGGGCATTATTAGTCACCTTTAGGTTTTGCGGATGCAAACATTATTCAGTAACCATATAGAAGTTATTACCGATCGCTATTTTCAGGCGATGCAAAAACACGGCTTTGATCACCTGCTTATACCTGCAGGCTCATTGCTTGAGGTTTTTCTGGATGATAATAAATATCCTTTTAAGGCTAACTTCCACTTCTTAAGTTTTGTCCCTCTACCGAACATCCATGACAGCTGCCTAATCTTAACTCCTGGCAAGAAGCCAGTTTTATGTTTTTACCAGCCGATTGATTTTTGGCACCTTGTTGCTGGTGATCCTGAAGGTTACTGGGTTGAGCACTTTGACATCAAAATGATGCGTCAAAAAGATGAGGTACGAGGTTATATGCCTTCCAATGGCAATATCGCCTTTATTGGCGAAATGGTTGCTCCTTATCAAGATGACGATTTTGACGCCATCAACCCAATGGGGTTAATCCACGAGATCAATTGGCATAGAGCTCGCAAAACCAGTTACGAAATTGAATGCTCTTCCCGTGCTAATCAAATGGCCGCTGCCGGTCATTTAGCCGCTAAAGAAATGTTTTATAACAATGGCTCTGAGCTTGAGATCCATTTAGCTTATCAGTTAGCAGTTGGACAAAATGAAAGTGAGTTACCTTACAGCTCAATTGTCGGTTTAAATGAACATGCTTCGATTTTGCATTATGTAAACTATGAAGCTAAAAGCCCTTCTGAACATCGCTCTTTCTTGATTGACGCCGGCGCTCGCTATAATGGTTATGCCGCAGACATCACTCGAACTTATGCTAAGGAAGATAATGAGTTTGCAGAACTGATCCAAGATGTGAACACCGCACAAATGGCTTTAAACGAGAAAGTGAAGCCGGGTGACTCTTACATTGATTTACATGCCCGCTATCACTTTGACGTAGCAAAGCTTTTAGCAAAATATGGTTTATCTAGCATGTCTCCAGAGTCTATGGTTGAGGCCGGTGTTACCAGTACTTTCTTTCCTCATGGCTTAGGTCATCAAATTGGTCTACAAGTACATGATGTTGGCGGACACCAAGCCAATATTGAGGGCGACACAGCACCGCCACCTGCCGAATATCCATTTTTAAGAAATACTCGAACCATGGAAGCAGGTCAAATACTGACGATAGAGCCTGGTTTATATTTTATTGACTCTTTATTAGGCGATCTCAAAAATAGCGAGCATGCCGCTAGCATGAACTGGTCTAAGATCGAAAGCTTTATGCCTTTTGGTGGTATCCGCATTGAAGATGATATTTTGGTAACCGCTTCAGGACATCGCAACCTTACTCGTGAATTCCTGCCAGAATAATACCCATGGCAAAAACCTCCAATTATTCGGTACCGAAGCAACACTTTGGTATCGAATCCCCTTTTCAAGTTGAAGAGATCATCAAAGGTAGTCGTTTTATTACTAGGGTAATTTTTGCACCTGAAGTCTCAACTGCTAAATCTTTTATCAAGCACCTTAATCAAGTCGAGCCAGATGCTACTCATCATTGCTGGTCTTATATAGTAGCCAACCCTAAAAGTACTACCCTGATGGCGTGCTCTGACGATGGTGAACCTAGCGGTACGGCCGGCATGCCAATGCTGAACGTGCTGAAATACGGGGATATTGGTGATATTTGTACTATAGTCACCCGTTATTATGGCGGTACCAAATTAGGTACCGGCGGTTTGGCACGCGCCTATGGGGGTGGCGTCAAACTCGCGCTTGAGTCGTTACCTACTCAGGAAAGAGTCTTTACGGAAGCTTTATGTTTGCAATGCGCTTATGATCTTCAGCCACAAATTGAATACCTGTTAAAAGAACATCAAGCGGATATAAAACAACTCGATTTTTCTGCACAAGTTGATTTTAAGGTTGAAGTGCCTCAAGATCAGCTTGAATCATTACTTAACAGTTTTGAAGCTTATCAAAATAAAAACCAACTCGAGGTAAACCATGTACCTAGGCCTTAAACACTTACATATGACATTGGCAATTATCAGCATCTTAGGATTTGTGCTGCGTGGCATTTGGCTTTTCAGCAACAGTCAATTGTTAGCTAAGAAGCCGGTGAAAATTCTTCCACATATTATTGATACCATTTTATTGGCTAGCGGTATTACATTAATGGTTATGAGCTCACAATACCCCGCTATTTTTAATTGGGTCACCTTAAAACTTGTGTTTATTGTTGCTTACATTGCCTTTGGGATATTCACTTTCAAAGCTCAAGCCAAAAATAAACAAGTGCTCTTCTTTTTACTGGCCTTAGGTTCAGTTATGGCGGTTTTGCATTTAGCGTTTTCAAAACCCTTATTTTAGCTATTTATTCTTCATAGGATTTTATGATGATTGATTCAAAAACAATTGATGAACTTGCTACTAAACTTTCCAGCTTAGTCCCTGAAAGCCTAAAAAATGCTGGTGATGATCTTGGCAAGCAATTTAAGCAGGCTTTACAGTCTGGCTTAGCCAAAATGGATTTAGTCACCCGTGAAGAGTTCGACGCTCAAACCAAAGTGCTTGAGCGCACTCGTGAAAAGCTAGAAGCATTAGAGAAAAAAGTATCGTCTTTAGAGGACTAATTAAAGTCCTCTATACTTCAATTTTTAACTTTCCATATTTTTAATGAAACGATTAGCTTCATCAATCGATAGGTTCATTTCTTGAATCAAACTTGCAACATTCGATTCAATCCCTGAAAGCTCATCCTTTAAAGAGGCAATGGCTCGGGCATTGAGGTTATGCTTTAAAAATAAAACCTGATCATTAAATACTGTTAATACTGGTTTTATTGAATTTTCAGCTTTGCGCATTGCGCTTATCAAGCCTGCATACTGACGGCGAGTTTCATAGAGCTGAACCTGACTTTTTCTTTTCAATTCGGGATTAGAATACTGGTTTAATTCTTCTCCCCACTCTTGAAATAACTTTTCAGCAACATATTCAACGCTGTCGATTCTTTTGGTCACATCTTCAGCGCTTTCTTTGCTAACTTCGTATTGTTCATTTAACCGATTATAAGTTTTTTCTAACTCGCCGCCATTAAACTTGACCACACTTTGAAATTCTTGCAGCGCTGACTCAAATTGTTCTTTGGCGTCAAGTTGTGCATCTCTAGCTTTTTCGATACGACTTACTAAAACATCTCTTTTTTCAAAGCCTAATTGCTCTAACGCACCTAACTTGACCGTTTCACAAGCAGTGGCAAACATTAGTATGATTAATACCGCGATAACTCTTTTCATTTCAATACTCACTTCAATCAGATGGATTTATTATATGGCTAATATCACTTTACTCCAATCCAGCGGTAGCTATTTTATAGTCTTTTACGCTTTTCTTATGTTCTACGCTTGCGTTTTTGGCATCTTAAGTTAATCTTGATACAAATAAATATCGATGGAATACCCATGCTACTGATTGGCGGCAACCCAGAACAAAAGCACATTCAGCTCAACCCAAAGATGGCGAATCGTCACGGCTTAATTGCTGGTGCTACCGGTACCGGTAAAACCGTAACGCTGCAAGTGTTAGCAGAAGGCTTCTCCAAAATGGGCGTGCCTGTCTTTACAGCCGATGTTAAAGGTGATCTCTCAGGTGTTGCAGCTAAAGCGAACCCTCATCCAAAAATTGATGAACGAATTGAAAAGATTGGTATTAAGGACTATGAAGCAGATACTAATCCCGTTATTTTTTGGGATGTTTTCGGAAAACATGGCCACCCAGTAAGAACTACCATTTCTGAGATGGGTCCTATCCTTCTAGCCAATCTTTTGGAGCTTAATGACACCCAAGAAGGTGTACTGCATATTGCATTTGATATCGCTGATGAACAAGGTTTATTGCTCCTCGATATAAAAGATGTTCGCGCTATGTTGAACTGGGTTGCAGACAATCGTAAAGAGATCATGCGTGAGTACGGCAATGTTTCTCCTCAATCAGTTGCCGCAATAGTCCGTAAACTACTGGTTTTAGAAAATGCTGGGGGAGATCAATTCTTTGGCGAGCCCGCTTTAGATATCCGCGATATGATGCGTATTGATCATACTGGAAAAGGCTTGATCAATATTTTGCACTCTAAAGAGTTAATGCTGAATCCGCGTATCTATTCGACTTTCTTACTTTGGATGCTTTCTGAACTATTTGAAGAGCTGGAAGAAGTTGGTGATCCAGACAAACCCCGTTTAGTCTTTTTCTTTGATGAAGCTCATTTGTTATTTAAAAAAGCTCCTAAAGCTTTATTAGAACGTATTGAACAAGTGGTTCGACTCATACGCTCAAAAGGTGTTGGCGTTTTCTTTATCACGCAACATCCCACTGATATCCCTGAAGGCGTTTTAGGTCAATTAGGTAATCGCATTCAGCACGCTCTGCGTGCATTCACTCCCAAAGATTTTAAAGCCGTTAAAACTGCTGCAGAAACTTTCAGGCCGAATCCAAAACTTGACTCTGAAGAGTTGATCACAACTTTAGGCGTTGGAGAAGCATTGGTCTCCGTTTTAGATGAAAAAGGACGCCCCTCTATAGTAGAGCAAACTCTTATTTGCCCACCAGAGTCTCGCATAGGGCCGCTGAACGCAAAGGAGCGCAAAAAAGTTCGTCAGTCATCTCCCGTCGCTGGTCTTTATGATAAATCAGTCGATAGAGAGTCTGCCTATGAAGTTTTATTAGATAAAGAAAAGAAATTACAAGAGCGACAAGATCGCGAAATGAAAGAAGCCAAAAAGCGTCGCGAAGCTGAAGAAAAAGCTAAAGCAGCTGCCAAGAAAAAACGCACTGGCTCAAAACGACAAACCAATTCGGAGACTTTTGTAAAAACCCTAATTCGAACAGTTTCATCGGGTATTGGTCGTAAATTAGTTCGTGGAATTTTGGGCGGCTTACTTGGTGGAAAATAGAACTGACAAACACTTCACCCAAAAAAGGAGCTAAACAGCTCCTTTTTCAATAATACCAAAAACTAACTATTTTAGTATAAATGTAATCTTCATAACTACACGGAAACCAACCACTTCACCATCTTCGATGACAGCCTGCTGATCTTTTACCCACGCCGACTTTACGTTGTCTAAAGTTTTGTTGGCGCGTTTAACACCTTTAACAACAGCATCTTCAAAGCTTTTTTTAGAATCTGAAATAATTTCCGTTACGCGTGCTACTGACATTCTTTTATCCTCTTTAGTAATGAATGAAACTAATTTAATACTACTCTTTTTCATTAGCGCTGCAAGCCAGTTAGTTTAAATTTTGTAAAATGTTTGATTTTGTTCAAGTTTTTATGATTTCATAGCTTATTATTCGAATAATGTTAATCGCTATGTTCAATACTATTGATCATCCTTTTTTAGTTCCTACTGATGGCTCATTTTCTTTAAAGCAATCTACAACATCGATTTCAAGCAGTAAAACTGAAAAAGATATTAAGCAAGATTTGCGTCAAGATCAGAAAGATCTCGACGACTTACAACGATTGCTATACGCCCACAATCAGTTTTCCGTTTTATTGGTGTTTCAAGCAATGGATGCGGCTGGGAAAGACTCAACCATTCGAGCCGTACTTAAAGGTATCGATCCAGCAGGATGTCAGGCGTTTAGCTTCAAACAACCCTCTAAAGAAGAACTAGATCACGATTTTTTGTGGCGTACAGCTAAATCCCTTCCTGAGCGTGGTCGAATTGGTGTTTTTAATCGTAGTTATTATGAAGAAGTTCTTGTGGTCAAAGTACATCCTGAGTATCTAGCTGGTCAAAGACTACCTTATCAGCCTAATATTTCCGATAACGCTGCTATGAACAAATTCTGGAATGATCGCTACGAGTCTATCATCGATCATGAAAAGCATTTAGCAAGAAATGGCACTATTGTTTTAAAGTTCTTCCTGAATGTTTCACGTGAAGAGCAGCATCGCCGCTTTTTATCACGGATTGAAAACCCGAAGAAGAACTGGAAATTTTCTGATTCTGATTTAGCTGAAAGTGCTTTGTGGGATAAATATCAAGAAGCATACCAAAAAGTCTTAAATACAACCTCAAAGCCATGGGCACCCTGGTATGCTATACCGGCAGATAACAAACCTTTAATGAGGCATATGGTGTGCGAAGTAATTCGTGACAATCTATTGCAATTGAATTTACAGTACCCTCAACTCAATGATGAGGATACTGCAAAATTACAAAGCTACAAAGAACAGCTGATAATTACTGAATAAGTTTATACGTCCAAATTCGCTACAGACAAGGCGTTAGACTCAATAAACTCACGCCTTGGCTCTACTTGATCACCCATCAGCGTGGTGAATAACTGATCAGCGCCAACCGCATCTTCAATAGTTACTTGCAGCATACGGCGTGTTTCAGGGTCCATAGTGGTCTCCCACAATTGATCAGGGTTCATCTCACCCAAACCTTTATAACGCTGGATATGCTGTCCACGACGAGCTTCATTCATAAGCCAATCCAGCGCTTGGTTGAAACTCGATATTTCCTGGATTTTTTCTCCACGTTGCACATAAGCGCCTTCTTGCAACAGATCCGAAAGCTCTTCACCCAAACTAGTGATTTTTCTATAATCATGAGAATTAAAGAAGTCTGTAGAGAGTAAGTAATCACTTTCAACCCCGTGATTAATCATCTTGATATGCGGCAAATAATGATCTAACTCATTATCTTTACGCACGTTTAACTCATAACGAACAGCCCCTGAACGGTTATCTGTATTTAATAATTCTCCTAGCTTTTCCGTCCAAACGGTAACTTTAGATTCATTGGTTAAATCGTCTGCAACTAGTTTTTCATGGTATATCAGTTGATCTAAAATCTGAGCTGGATACAGTCGAGATAGGCGTCGAATAGTGCCTTTTACTAAACGGTAATCAGTAACCAATTTTTCAAGACCAGGACCTGAAATGGCTGGAGACTCCTTATTAATATAAAGCTCCGTGTTAGTAAGCGCCAACTGCGTCAAATATTGCTCTAACGCTTCATCATCTTTAAGGTATTGTTCTTGCTTACCTTTCTTAATCTTATACAAAGGTGGCTGAGCAATATAAACGTAACCTCGCTCTATTAATTCAGGAACCTGCCTGTAGAAGAAGGTCAACAATAACGTTCTAATGTGAGCACCATCCACATCCGCATCAGTCATAATGATGATGCGATGATAACGGGTTTTATCAGGATCAAACTCTTCACGGCCAATACCACAACCTAAAGCAGTAATTAAGGTGCCCACCTCTTGTGAAGATAACATCTTGTCGAAACGCGCTTTCTCAACATTTAAGATCTTACCTTTAAGCGGCAAAATCGCTTGGTTCTTACGATCACGCCCTTGCTTGGCGGAACCACCCGCAGAGTCACCCTCCACAATATAAAGTTCTGATAATGCAGGATCTTTTTCCTGGCAGTCTGCCAGTTTGCCCGGTAAGCCCGCGATATCCAGCGCACCCTTACGACGGGTCATCTCACGAGCTTTTCGTGCTGCTTCTCGCGCTCTAGATGCGTCAATCATCTTGTTAATAACAGTCTTAGCATCCTGTGGGTTTTCCAATAAGAAATCCTTTAAGTGCTCCCCCATAGCCTGCTCTACTGCCGTTTTAACTTCACTAGAAACCAACTTGTCTTTGGTTTGAGAGCTAAACTTTGGATCCGGTACTTTAACCGAAACGACTGCTGCCAAACCTTCTCGCGCATCATCGCCAGTAGTTTGAACTTTACCTTTCTTGTTATAACCCTCTGTTTCCATAAAGTTATTCAAACTTCTGGTCAAAGCGCCTTTAAACCCTGCTAGGTGAGTACCACCATCTCGCTGCGGGATATTATTAGTAAAGCAATAAATATTCTCTTGGAATGAATCATTCCATTGCATTGAAACTTCTACCGTAATGCCATCTTCACGTTCTTGGGTAAAGTGGAATACTTTCTCATGGATCGGTGTTTTCTTTTCATTGATAAAGGCAACGAAAGCACTAATACCGCCATCATATTTGAAATGCTCTTGCTGACCAGAGCGCTCATCAATTAACTGAATACTTACCCCTGAATTCAGGAAAGACAGCTCTCTTAAGCGTTTTGCTAAAATATCGTAGTGGAATTTAATATTAGTAAATGTCTCTTCACTCGGCTTAAAGCGAACTTCGGTACCTGTTGTTTTAGCATCGCCAACGACTTTTAACGGCTCTTGTGGTTCACCATGCACATACAGCTGTTCATGGCGCTTGCCTTCACGGCGAATGATTAGTTTTAATTCTACTGATAAAGCATTAACCACTGAAACACCCACACCGTGTAAACCGCCGGAAACTTTGTAGGAATTGTCATCAAATTTACCGCCAGCGTGTAACACTGTAAGAATAACCTCAGCAGCAGAACGACCCTCTTCTTCATGAATTTCTGTAGGAATACCGCGGCCATTATCTTTGACCGAAACTGACTCATCAGGATGAATGGTCACAATGATGTCAGAACAATAGCCAGCTAACGCCTCATCGATAGAGTTATCAACTACCTCAAACACCATATGGTGTAAGCCAGTACCGTCATCGGTGTCACCGATATACATACCGGGGCGTTTGCGTACTGCATCTAAACCTTTAAGAACTTTAATACTCGAGGAGTCGTAATTGGTCTCTTCTGACATTGTCTATTCCTATTAATATAATCTGTTGTTTTAATCTATTGCACTAGCCAATCAAAAAAAACAGCTAGTTTTATTATGGTTGTTATCAATTTTCACTATTGTTATTTTCAGAGCTATCTACTTCCGCAATAGCGCCATGTTCCACGTGGAACACCTTTGCCTTATTATACCCTTTTATCAACCTTTTGAGGGGATCTAAATGCACCGAAGTGATAAATATTTGCTGATTTTCTGGTTGATTGGCAAGAAAGTCTAACAGTATTTTTTGATGATTGATATCAAGCTCCGCACCTATATCATCCAGCAAGAAAACAGGATTAACCTGCTTCAATTGTTGCATCAACTTCAATTGAGAAAGCTTCAAAGCTATTGTTACTAATTTCTGTTGACCGCGGGATAATTGTTCAGCCGCAGCCTTACCATTAATTAAAATCCTTAAATCTGCCTTTTGTATACTAGAATGGGTGAACCCAGTTTTAACATCAACACCGAACTGTCGTTCTAATATAACCTCCAGCGATTCGTCTGACTTCCAACCAGGATACAAGTAAAAAGAAGACTCGAGCTGAGGTAAGAACTGCTTCAGTATCTTTTGGTAAATAGGCTCTAAGGCAAATAGGTAATCTTTACGCTTTTCTTGAATCGCATAGGATAATGGAACTAGCTGCGAGTCCCAGGATTTAATAACCTCATAAGACTTACCATGACTTTGCTTTAGAGCTTGGTTTCTTTGTTTGAGTACTTTCAAGGCTCTGTGCCAATCATATAAGAAACTATGTTCCACGTGGAACACCCCCCAATCCAAAAGCTTTCTTCGCCCGCTCGGCCCGCGAGTTAGCAGCTCGTATTGTTCAGGAGCCAATATTTGCATAGGTAATGACTTGCTCAGTTCGCTGAGCTTAGTGACTTTTTCGCCATCGATCTTAATCTGGATATCGCCACTGCGCTCGCGCATTAAGCCAATTTTTCGATTGTTGGCATTCTCAGTGAAGCTGGCAAACAAGGTAAAAGCATCAGTGTTATCGGTTATGACTTTGGCATGTCTGGCAGTTCGAAAGGAACGACCATTACCTAAAGTGTAAATAGCCTCTAGCAAGCTGCTTTTACCAGCGCCATTTTGTCCGTAGAAAATATTGAGGCCGTCTGAGAAGTTAAGCTGGCAGCTTCGGATATTACGAAGCTGCTTAATGTTTAGTGATTGGATCTGCATGATCCGAACTTAGGAATGTTAGGCTTTAGGAAAATTAAAGACGCATTGGCATAACAACATACAAGCTTTCGCCGCCATCGACTTCTTCAATTAAGCTTGATGAATTCGCATCAATGAAGGTCATTTTGACTTGCGGTGTTTTAATGGTGTTCATAACATCGATCATATAACTGACATTAAAACCAATTTCTAAATCTTGACCTGTGTAGTCTACGCTGAATTCCACTTCTGCTTCTTCTTGTTCAGGGTTATTAGCATGCAACTTTACCTGCTCGTTAGATAGCATAAAACGCACGCCACGGAATTTTTCATTGCATAGAATAGACGCACGGGACAAACAGTCTTTGATTAGCTCCCTATCGACCAGCACAACTTTGTCGCCGTTACGAGGTAATACCTTGTTGTATTCAGGGAAGCGGCCATCGACTAACTTAGATGTAAAGCTATAGCTTGGGCAAGTCACTTTAATGTGGTTTGAACCTAAAGCTATCGAAACAGTTTCATCAGAATGGTCTAACAGTCGAGCTAATTCCATAACACCTTTACGTGGAATAATGGCACTGACTTTATCATCGAGATCAACCTCAACCGTTTCGCGAGATAACGCTAAGCGATGACCATCGGTTGCTACCGTAGTTAATTGATTATTATTAAACTCAAACAACATTCCATTAAGATAATAACGAACGTCTTGTTGCGCCATAGCAAATTGAGTTTTTTCTATTAAGCCTTTAAGTAAAGTTTGCTGCAAATCCAAATTAACCAAGCTAGCAGTTTCGTCAACGTTGGGAAATTCTGCTGCCGGCATAGTGGATAAACTGAAACGACTAGAAGGTGTTTTTAGTGTAATTCTCGATTCACCCATTTGAATGCCAATCAACTCTTCGTTGGCAAAGCTCTTAACAATATCCAATAATTTACGCGCTGGTACGGTAATTTCTCCTGATTCAAACTCACCTTCAAGCATCACTTCAGTTTTTAATTCCAACTCTAAATCGGTTGCAGTTAGTGAGAGCTTACTATCTTCAACAACCATTAAAACATTGGATAGAATAGGGAGCGTTTGACGTTTTTCAACTGCACCACTGATCAATTGAAGCGGGTTTAACAGTTGCTCACGTTGGATACTAAAGCGCATATAAATACCTTATTTAGCCATAGCTTTTATCAATAACAGTTATGGCCTTTATTGTTAACTGGATAATGTTCTTAGTAGATTTGAAAAATCTTCTTCGATGTCAATGCTCTCTCCTTTAAGCTCATTAATCTTACGACAAGCATGTAGGACCGTCGTATGATCTCTACCGCCGAAAGCTTCCCCAATTTCAGGTAAACTATGACTAGTAAGATGTTTAGCTAAAGCCATCGCCATTTGCCTAGGGCGAGCGATAGAGCGACTTCGTCTTTGTGATAATAGCTCAGAAACTTTGATCTTGTAATAGCTAGCGACAGTTTTTTGAATATTTTCAATCGAAATCATCTTGTCTTGTGCCGCAATGAGATCTTTCAATGCATCTTTTACAAAATCAATGGTGATAGCACGGCCGGTAAACTGTGCATTAGCAATGACACGCTTTAAGGCGCCTTCCAGTTCCCGGACGTTAGAACGTATACGTTTGGCAATAAAAAAGGCCACCTCATGTGGTAACTCAATATTTGAAACCGACGCTTTGCTCATAAGAATAGCTACACGAGTTTCAAGCTCTGGTGGTTCCACAGCTACGGTTAAGCCCCAACCAAAACGAGACTTCAAACGATCCTCTAATCCTTCGACTTCTTTGGGGTAGCGATCACAAGTCATGATCACTTGTTTGTTATTTTCAATCAGCGTATTGAAAGTATGAAAAAACTCTTCCTGAGTTCTGCCTTTGTTCGCAAAAAATTGAATATCATCGATTAACAAAGCATCCAGCGAGCGATAAAAGTTCTTAAACTTTTCCATACTGTTCGTTTGTAACGCTTTAACCATATTCGCCATAAAGCGCTCAGAGTGAAGATAAATAATCTTAGCATCAGGCTTTTGCTCAAGTATGGAGTTACCAATTGAGTGCATCAAGTGGGTCTTACCTAAGCCTACACCTCCATAAATAAACAAAGGATTATAAACCACACCAGGATTCTCAACGACTTGCTGAGCTGCAGCACGAGCTAGTTGGTTAGATTTACCTTCAACAAATTTGGAGAAAATAAATTTCGGGTTCAAGTTGTTGTGCTGAAAAAGGCCTGAATCCTGAAATTTATTGGAATTTGAGCTAGAACGAGAAACTTTTGCCACACTGGCTGGCGTTACTGTTTGAGTAATGGCAGGGCTAGAGCCTACTTTTAAAGAAACCTGCTTATTGCTGTTACCAGTGTCGGCTAAGTATTCATTGATTTGGCCGAAATACTGTTGACGGATCCAATCTACAAAAAAAGGATTAGGCGCAAATAAACTAATTTCACTATCGGATTCTTCCACCCGTAAAGGTTTGATCCAAGTATTAAATTCAGTAGCGGATAATTCCGACTGAAGCTTTTGAAGACAATCACTCCAGTGTGTGTTCGCTGCACTCATAGTTGTCACTTAAGGGGCTGATGGTAATGTTATTTTTGGTTTTTTAGTTATAAAGCCAATAACCGAGTATTCTTTGATCACTAACTGATCAAACTGAAAGCTAGTCTAGATCGGTTTACTAAAATAATCCACAAGCAATCGCATTTATTTTTACTTTCTATGAAATATCGCTCAAAAAAAATATATAACCAATATGTTTAAAAACAAATCAAAACCAGGGTAAACCTCTAAAATGATAACATTGTGGGTAAGTTAATTATAAATTCATCGTTAAACTGTTAATAATCGAACGAAAGATACAAAAAACCGACTTATCAAAGTTTTCAACACAAGATTAAACCAGGGTTTTTAACCTACTTTTCATTCCCTCAAGAGTTTGATTTAAAATGAATTAAATCACTTATACACAGGAAAGATGCTTATTAATAATAAACATAAGATCTTTAAAAGAACTTATATATATTATAGAGCTATCTATTTAAAATATTGTTTGTTTCGTATAAAAACACAACTATTTTAGGTTGAATGGAGTAAATTCAGAATAAAATCGGTAAATAGAAAGAAAAACTTGATTAATTTAGAATTACAACTAACATGACCTTATCCACAGGCAAGGGTGTGTAAGGTTTGAATACTACATCTAGTATTAATTTTTTTTTAAGATACTAGATGTTCATAAAGCTTGAATTATAGGGTTAGATAAAGCTCAAAATAGATGAGAAAAAAGCCTATATTTATCGGTTTTAACGCTTGATCAGTAGGTCTATTTACTATAAAATTCCGCGTCCTTGTGAAATGACCTAAGTTATTTAGGTTTTAAGTTATTAACAGAATGGGTTATCCCGATGAAAAGAACATTTCAACCAAGTAATATCAAACGTAAACGCACTCATGGTTTCCGTGCTCGTATGGCTACAAAAAATGGCCGTGCAATTTTAAATCGTCGACG
Organism: Kangiella sp. HZ709; assembly: GCF_009674675.1. GTDB lineage: Bacteria > Pseudomonadota > Gammaproteobacteria > Enterobacterales > Kangiellaceae > Kangiella. The sequence goes on along the minus strand of NZ_WKJC01000001.1, from coordinate 1,569,317 downwards.
TGCTAAGGGTCGTAAGCGTTTAAGCGCTTAATTCGATTTACTATCTACAGTATTTCATTGTTTTACAGTGAGTGATCTTAAGCTTGAACCCGACGAGAGGTTTACTGCTGACTATCGATTACTCACTGCAAAACAATACAAGCAAGTTTTCTCCGATCCAGTAAAAGCCTCTAGTAAACACTTTACTCTTCTGGCTTGCACTAATTCATTAGATTTTCCAAGGTTAGGTATTATTGTCGCTAAGAAGAATGTCCGCTTGGCTGTTGAGCGTAATCGCATCAAACGATTAACTCGAGAAAGCTTTAGAACTTCGAACCAAGCGCTTCCGGCAATAGATTGTGTGATCTTGGCTCGTCGTGCTAGTAGCGAACAGACGAATCAGGTATTATTCGAGCAGCTTGCTGGCTTGTGGAAAAAAATTTCAAAGCGATGCGCTGGTTACTGATAAAATTAGTTCGATTGTATCAACTAACTTTAAGCCCTTTAATTGGCAATCAATGCCGATTTGCCCCTACTTGCTCCAATTACTCCATTGAGGCTTTGGAAAAGCATGGCGCCTGCAAAGGGTCTTGGTTAACGGTGAAACGATTGGCCAGGTGTCACCCTGGCTGTGAAGGAGGTTGCGATCCAGTTCCTGAACCACAAGATAGAAAACAAGCATCGAGCAGTAAATAACAGATAATTAATGACTTAAAAGAGATTTACCATGTTGGAATCAAAACGCGGTTTTTTGTTCTTGGCTTTCGCCATTCTTAGCTTTTTACTTTATCAAGCATGGCAAAAGGATTATGCGCCAAAACCAGTGAAGACAGCGCCAGTGGAAAGTGCTGCTTTAACCTCTAACCAATCAGTAGCTAAAGATCAGTTGATTACAGTTACTACGGATTTAATGAAGTATCAAATTGATCCGGTTGGTGGTGATTTAGTTTACGCTGAAACCCTGAACTATAACCTGAGACAAAATGAATCAGAACAAAAGGTAGTTTTATTTGATTATAGGGATCGCGTATATCAAGCAAAAAGTGCTTTGTTAGGTAATGGCGCACCTGATAATCAATTACCAAGAGCAAGTTATAATGTCGATCAAATGTCATTCCAACTTGGAGATAGTCAAGAAAAGTTGATGGTTCCTTTGCGTTGGCAAAATCAAGCCGGCACAAGCTTTTTAAAGACGTTCACATTTGAGCGTGGCAGCTATTTAGTTGAGCTTGAATATCTGATCAATAATCAATCGGATAACGATCGAACCTATAACTTTATAGCTGAGATTGTACGCGATCAACAAGAAACTGGCCTGGAAGATAAAGGTGCTTTAGGAATGAGTCCATTTTTAGGTATGGCTTATTCTCCAGAAGATGAAGTTTACGAGAAAGTAAGTTTCGAAGATTTAGCAGAAGAAGAAGTAAGCGTTTCACGTCAAGGTGGCTGGGTAGGCTTTATTCAGCATTACTTTGTAGCTGCTTGGATCCCACAACAAAGCTCAAACGTAAGTATTAACGCCAAAATATTGGATAATAAAAATGCAAAAATTCAATTCGTTGAGCCAACAGTAAGTGTTCCATCTAAAACAACTCAAACAATTAAGGCTTCTCTATACGTTGGCCCTAAACTACTAGAGCAATTAGAAGCTGCTGCACCTGGTTTGAACAAAACCATGGATTTGTCATGGGTTTGGTGGATAGGTATTCCTTTATATAAATTGTTGAATTTCTTTTACGGTTTTTTAGCCAATTGGGGTTTGGCGATCATTATGGTAACCATTACTGTAAAGACCATTTTATATCCGTTATCTAAAAAGCAGTACAAATCAGCTCATGCAATGCGCAAAATGCAACCAAAAATGCAACGCCTGAAAGAACGTTATGGCGATGATAAGCAGCGTATGCAACAAGAAATGATGAAAATGTATAAGGAAGAAGGCAGTAATCCTTTCGGTGGTTGTTTACCGATGTTATTGCAGTTTCCGATTTTTATCGCCTTGTATTATGTACTGTTTGAGGCGGTTGAACTGCGTCATGCGCCATTCTTTGGTTGGATCCAAGATTTATCGGTACAGGATCCCTACTTTGTATTGCCATTATTAATGGGTGCGAGTATGTATTTAATGCAAAAAATGCAACCGACATCACCAACAATGGATCCAATGCAACAAAAAATGTTCCAGTATCTACCGGTATTTTTTACAGTCTTTATGTTGTTCTTCCCTGCAGGTCTAGTGCTTTACTGGTTATGCAATAACTTAATTTCAATTGCGCAACAGCAATATGTGAATAAGAAAATTGAAAAAGACGAAGCCTTAGGTAAGAATAAAAAGAAGAAGAAATAATTAGGAATTATTTGTGTCACTTAAAGACACTATAGCGGCTATTGCAACGCCACCTGGCCGAGGTGGCGTTGGCATTATTCGTATCTCAGGAAAGCTCTCTTCCAGCATTGCCAAAACACTTTTAAAAACAGAGTTAAAAGTTCGAGATGCCAGCTATCTGCCTTTCTATGACGACAAGGATCAAGTGGTCGATCAAGGGATCGCTATTTTCTTTAAAGCGCCAAACTCATTTACTGGAGAAGATGTTTTAGAGTTGCAAGGTCATGGTGGCCCTGTAGTTTTGGATATTCTATTAAAAGAGTTACTAAAACTGGGTGTGCGCTTGGCAAAACCTGGAGAGTTCTCTGAACGTGCTTTTTTAAATGATAAACTTGATTTAGCTCAAGCTGAAGCGATTGCTGATTTAATTGAATCCACTTCAGAGCAAGCAGCGCGTTCCGCGGTAAGATCGTTACAGGGTGAATTCTCCGCAAAAGTTAATGGCCTAGTAGAAGAGTTAATAGCTTTAAGAATTTATGTAGAAGCTGCAATAGACTTTCCTGAAGAAGAAATAGATTTTTTATCCGATGGCAAAGTTTTAACCGATCTAAACGCTATATTAAGCTCGATAGAAAAGTTACAACAAGAAGCTCAGCAGGGTGCCATATTAAGAGAAGGGATGACGGTAGTAATCGCTGGAAAACCGAATGCAGGTAAATCAAGTTTGCTTAACGCTTTAGCAGGAAAAGAAGCTGCAATTGTCACAGAAATAGCGGGAACTACACGAGATGTTTTGCGCGAATATATTCACATTGATGGAATGCCATTGCATATTATTGATACGGCAGGACTTCGGGAAAGTAATGATAAGGTTGAGCAGATTGGTATTGAACGAGCCTGGAGTGAAATAGAAAAAGCCGATCAATTAATTTTGGTTGCAGATTCGAATGAAGTCACCAATTTTAACCCAAGTGAAATTGATCCTAGCTTTTCAAAGTTTGAGCAGTTTAAAGATAAGTTGTTAGTCGTTGCTAATAAAATTGACCTGAGCAAGAAGCAGTCATTGGTTTCAAATGAAAGTTATAAAGTTGTTCCAATCAGTGCAAAACACGGAACAGGAATTGATGAGCTCAAAACACAATTAAAAGAAATTGTGGGTTATAACCAATCTTCAGAAGGTACCTTTTTAGCTAGAAGGCGCCACCTTGATGCGATAGAAAAAGCGTTAGATTTTTGTAAAAAAGGTAAGCAGCAGCTAGTCTCTTTTAATGCAGGTGAGCTGTTAGCAGATGAATTGAGGCAAGCGCAGAATTCATTAGCAGAAATTACCGGGGAGTTTACTGCCGATGATTTATTGGGAAGAATTTTTAGTAGTTTTTGTATAGGAAAATAAAATGCTTAAGAAAATTTTATTGCTAATATTTTTTCTGTCAGGCTGTAAAACAGTCCCATCGGTGAACGTTGAACAGATTAAGAAAAAAAGCTCTAACATAGCTTTTAAAGAGGCTATGAAGATTTGCGAAGTCAAAGAGTATATCGCATGCTTTAAAGGAGGTGATAAAACTTCTTGTAATGGCGCTTTAGGAATGTCTGTATTAAAGAAGAATAAAAACATAGCATCGCATGGTGATAGCAATGAGAATTTGGAGCAGCATTATATAACTGAATATTTGAATTACTATTTATATGGGCAGCATATACTTCACACGGCTTTAGCTGGCTCTGATAACTCTTGTGTAACAAAAGCTCTTGAGAATAATCTTAATGTTGAAGCTATATTTCATCTTAATAATATATTGAAGGCACAGAGTAATGATAAACAGTAAGATTTTAAAGTGGGTTTTGTTTTTGATTTTAGGCGGGGCTGTTGCTTTTGCTGGAGTGCTCTACTATGTCGGATTCTTTTCTTCGTCAGCTTACTTCTCAACTGATGAAGGTGCTATTCGGGGTTATGATACAGTTGCATACTTTACGGAGAGTAAACCTGTTAAGGGTGCTAAAGAATATACAACTAATTGGAATAATGCCGATTGGTATTTTTCAAGTAAAGAAAATTTAGTTCTGTTTAAACAAAACCCAGAGAAGTATGCGCCGCAATATGGTGGTTATTGTGCTTATGCTTTAGCACATAAACATGTTGCGAATACCGACCCAGAAGCTTGGAAAATTGTAGATGATCGCTTATACCTAAATTACAATAAAGGTGTTCAAGAAAAGTGGAGTAAAGATATTCCAGGCTTTATTAAAAAAGCTGATGATTACTGGCCAGAATCAACACCAGCACAACGTTTGAATTAATAAAAAAGGAGCTAAAAGCTCCTTTTTTTGTTATAAAGCTAACTTAAATTCCGGTATCGCATTTGTTGTAATCACCGCTTCTTAAGCCTTGATTAAACCACTGCATTCGTTGTTCTGATGAGCCATGAGTAAAGTTTTCTTTGCGGGGCGGGATTCCCGCTCTTTTCATAATCGTATCATCACCGACCGAGGCTGCAGCTTGCATTGCTTCTTGAATATCGCCACGCTCTAGCGTCCCGGTGCGCTTTTCGTTGTGGTGCGCCCAAACGCCAGCTAAGCAATCGGCTTGTAACTCCATTCTTACTTGAAGATCATTAGATTGTGCTTTACTGCTGGAACGCGCTTGCATTTGGCGTACGTTTTTAGAAGTTCCGGTAATTGTTTGGATATGATGCCCCACTTCATGCGCAATAACATAAGCTAAAGCAAAATCGCCAGAAGCTCCCATATTTTTTAGTTCATTTAAAAAACTTAAATCCAAATAGATTTCTTGATCAGCTGGACAATAAAAAGGACCTGATGCCGAGCGCCCAGTACCGCACGCGGTTGGGGTTGAGTTAGAGTATAAAGTTAAACCAGGTTCTTTGTATTGGCTATTAGCTTGTCGGAATAAGTTATTCCAAGTAACTTCAGTATCTCTTAGAACCACGGAAACGAACTGAGCAACTTCTTGTTCTTGAGCGCTAGGCTTGTATTCGGTATTTGTTTGAGTCTGTGCTTGCCCCTGGTTACCAAGAACACCACTCAAAGCACGCATAGGATCTTCATTAAAAACAAAAATGGCAACCAGCGCCATGACAATACCGCCAACACCAATACCAGCACCACGTTTCATAGTTTTACCGCGTCTATCAGTGATGTTGCGACTACCTTCTCTACCTTTCCAGCGCATATATATTCCCCCAAAAACTCTATTAGTATTAAAACTTTACCATAATTAATAAGAATTTTTGTAAGACAAAAGATAAAGAGTGTAAAAAACCCGCATATAGCGGGTTTTTAAAAAGGAAGAATAAATTACTCTGTTGGCTGTAGCTGCTCTCTACGAACTCGTAGGTTTGAAATATCATTGATACGAAAGGGTTTCTCTACATAGTTTCCTGTAGAAATTGCATAGCGGATATTAGCAGTAGAGCCGCGAACAGAACGAATTTCACCTTTATATGCTTTACCGCGATAATCAAAATAACAATCGTAACCCACATAATTTCCAATACTAGAGACAGAAGTATCTTGAACCTTCAAACCTAGAATAGTTTTTACAGTAACTTCTTCTGGGGTTACAACATCAAGTTGAGGTAGCTCCGATGGATCTGGGCGGTTACCAAATAGCGGTGTTACTGTCTGATCGTTGAGAGATACGCTGGCATTTAATAAGCGGGCTAAACGGCTAGGAGTAGCACTCATTAAACTTAATGGTTGTAAGCTATCGGTAGGTTGGAAGTTTAATTTAATAGAACGAGGGTTGCCGTGGTATTTTTCATACAGTGTATAAAACTCTGGGCTTAAGAAAATATTTTCCTTAAATAGCATATGCTTTACATGAGAAATATGACGTTCGGTATACTGTTTTTCAGTTAATACCATTTCGTTCGCACATAGCGTATTAATTTCTCTTTGAATACCATTGTCAGCTAGCTCTAAAGAGCCGCCGCCAACAGTGATTCCTAGCGGGTTATTAAAGTTAAAGCTATTAAAGGTTAAATTAAATTTAGTGGTATTAAATTTATCAATAAGTATATAGATATCAGCAAACGCTTTATTGGCACTACTATCAACAGTCAGTTTAATCCGTGCGTCACTTTCTAGAGCGTTGATTCCAGCTGCTTGCAGATCGCTGTAGGATAAATCATTTCGAGTACCACAGCCTGCGAAAGTTAGGTTACTGTAAAAATTGCTTTCTTGGTTGGCCACGTTATCCATTACTGGATCAAATGGCAGTTTAGCTCTGTCGAAATTGAAATAAATATCAAAATGTTTAGGTAATGACTCTAAATCTTGGCTACCTAAAGCTTTGCCAACTTTAATGTTGGTCAAAATGCTACCAGTACCAGTACGGACTTCACCAACCGTTATAGGTTTAGATAAACCTGGAATTGGAAAACTAATTCCTTTGGTAACACTGTCGCCATTAATATCGATATAAGTTGAGCTGTAGCTACCGCCATTAGCAACTATAATTCCGTCGATAGTTTGCTTATTTTTGTACCAGGCATAACCATATGCAGCAACGCCGATGACTAAAATGAAAATAAAAAAACGAATAAAAAATTTCACGCTAAACTCCTTTAGTTCGACCCAATTATTAATAAAGTTGCGTTGTAAGTCGCATGCATAGCAATCGGGTTGAGCATAGATTGGCTCGTATGGCGAAGGATTGCAAGCATTACAGCCAAACAAAATACCGCAAACCAAGCGACCCAATATTGATGGTATTCAAATAAATGAAATAAAGTAAAAATAACAGAAGACAAAGCTGTAGCGGTTGGCAGCCCCCACTTTTTATTAAGACTATCAAATAAAACCCCTCGAAAGAGATACTCCTCACCTATCGGAGCAATAATGATGACGCCAATAAAAACTAAACTAATTGCCCAGAGTTCGCTGTTGAGGGCTTGGCTTATACTCGTTTGAATGGAATCAGGGGCGGGAAACCATGCTTGTAATTGAAGCACCAAAAGCGCAGTCAACAAGCCAAGGAGTATTGCTAGCGAAAACGAAGAAAGACCTGTGTTAAGCTGTTTAAGGAAGCACTGACGTAAATAACGATTGCTAATGTAAAACAAGGTTGAATAACTCAATAGCATGGAACCAACAATAGTGATAGCTAAATGGTTGCCATTGGGATTGTCTAAAGTAGCTTTATCAACTCCTAAGGCCATTAATATTAAGGCTGAAAAAAGCAACATCAGTAAAAAAACAATGAGCAATAAGCTTAATGCTTGAATAAGGTTTGGAGTAGCTTGAGGCCTAGAATTGTCCATTAAATAGAGTTGCGGATATAAAGATTTGATTTTATAGAGAAAAGTGCCTGTTTGATAGCTAGAAAAGACTAAAAATTTAGGTAAAAAGTTGTTCAAAAGATAGTCAAATGCCGGTATGATCGCTGACCCTTGAAAAATTCGCATTATGATTAGGTTCAGCAATTAAAGTAAAGCGAGTTAGTTTGTTTGAGTTAAACGGTTATTAAAGTCATGAAATACCCAGAAAAGTATTCTGTCATTATTGTAGGCGGCGGTCATGCTGGCACAGAAGCTGCGTTGGCGTCGGCACGCATGGGTGTGAAGACTTTATTGTTAACTCATAACGTCGATACACTTGGTCAAATGTCTTGCAACCCGGCGATTGGCGGTATCGGAAAAGGTCATCTGGTTAAGGAAATCGATGCGCTTGGCGGTGCCATGGCGAAAGCGATAGATCTTGGCGGTATTCAGTTTAGAACATTAAACGCCTCAAAAGGCCCAGCGGTTCGCGCAACTCGTGGCCAAGCTGATAGAGCTTTATACAAAGCGGCTATTCGCAACATGTTGGAAAGCCAAGAAAATCTACAAATTTTTCAAAACGCCGTGGTGGATCTTATTGTCGATGGTAAAGGTGACCAGCAAAAAGTAACCGGCGTTAAAACTCAAATGGGTTTGGAGTTTTATGCCGAGTCGGTAGTGCTTACAGTAGGTACTTTCCTTGGTGGAAAAATTCACATTGGCTTAGAAAATCACTCTGGAGGCCGCGCAGGCGATCCACCTTCGATTGCTTTGGCCGAGCGCTTGCGTGCATTACCTTTTAGAGTAGACCGTTTAAAAACAGGCACCCCACCAAGAATTGATGCAAAGTCTGTTGATTTTTCGGTGATGCAAGAGCAACCTGGCGATACACCAGTACCCACCTTTTCTTTTATGGGTAAAGCTTCTGATCATCCAGAACAAATTAGCTGCTGGATTACTCACACTAATGAGCGAACTCACGATGTGATCCGTGGAGGATTAGATCGTTCGCCTATGTATTCTGGCGTGATCGAAGGTGTGGGTCCGCGTTATTGCCCCTCCATTGAAGATAAAATTGTTCGTTTTGCGGATAAAAACAGCCACCAAATTTTTGTAGAGCCAGAAGGTTTAAATTCTGATGAATTATACCCGAATGGCATTTCGACTAGTTTACCGTTTGATGTACAAATGGATTTGGTGCGCTCTATTAAAGGATTTGAAAGTGCTCACATTACCCGTCCAGGTTATGCCATTGAATATGACTATTTCGATCCAAGAGATTTAAAAGCTTCTCTAGAAACTAAGTTTGTCCAAGGTTTATATTTTGCAGGGCAAATCAACGGTACTACAGGTTATGAAGAAGCAGGTGCCCAAGGTTTAATTGCGGGAATGAATGCTGCATTGCAGTCGCAAGGTAAAGATTCATGGTCACCGCGTCGTGATGAAGCTTATATTGGAGTTTTAATTGACGACTTAATTACTCGCGGGACTCAAGAGCCTTATCGCATGTTTACTTCTCGCGCGGAATACCGATTAATATTGCGAGAAGATAATGCCGATTCACGGTTAACTGAAAAAGGTCGTGAATTAGGGTTGGTGGACGATCCTCGCTGGTCAGCCTTTAGCGAAAAAATGGAATCTATTGAAAAAGAATCGAACCGCTTGGCATCCTTGGTGATACGCCCAGACAGTGCTGCAGCGAAAGCCTTAAATCAACAGATAAAAGATCCCATCAGTCGCGCTTACAAGGTTCAAGAGTTATTACGTCGACCAGATTTAAGCTATCAAACCTTAATGGAATTGCCTGAAATGGGTGAAGCGGTAAGCGACTCTAAAGTTGCAGAGCAAGTTGAAATTCGAGTTAAATACGCAGGTTATATTGATCGTCAAAAAGATGAAGTGGAACGTAATCAAAGAAACGAAAACACCAGCTTGCCTTTAGATATGGACTACACTCAAGTAAAAGGTTTATCTAATGAAGTGGCGCAAAAGCTCGCCAATATTAAACCTGAAACTATTGGTCAAGCTAGCCGAATTTCTGGCGTTACGCCTGCTGCAATTTCATTGTTGTTGGTTTATTTGAAGAAAAGAAAGCATTTAAAAAGCGCTTAAAATAAGAGGCAAATTATGAATACAGGTGTAATGATTGCGTTAATGGTGGTTTTTATTGGTGCGTTTGTAGCCATTGCTGGATCTAAAAAGAAAAAAGACGACGATAACGATAAATAAAATGGATCCAAAAAACTCGGTTTTACAACAAGAATTCATTAGTAAGTGTAATAAGCTTGGAATAAAAGTAGATCTTGAGAAGTCAGAAAAACTGCTTTCTTATTTAACTTCTCTTCTAAAGTGGAACAAAGCTTTTAATCTAACTGCAATCACCAACGAACAAGAAGCTTTGGATTTACATTTGTTGGATTCGGTTTCAATTTCGCCTTTTATAGAGCCCTTCGATAGTTTAATCGATGTAGGAACCGGCGGTGGTTTACCTGGGATTCCTTTGGCTATTTTAAACCCTCATAAAGTGTTTAGTTTGTTGGATACGAACTCTAAGAAAACACGTTTTTTGAAACAAGTGGTTTATGACTTGGGTTTAAAAAATGTCGATGTGATCCATTCAAGAGTGCAAGACTTTGATTATCATTCGGGGTATGCTTGCATTCTTTCGCGTGCTTTTGCCTCGATAGAGGATATGGTCACTTGGACTCAACACCTATTAGCGGTGGGCGGCCAATGGCTAGCAATGAAAGGTGTATATCCGACGGAAGAGATAGTCGCTTTGCCAAAAGGTATGGAAGTTTGTCGTACTGAGACGATAAAGTTGCCCAATCGGACTGAAGAACGCCATTTAATTTATATACAAAAGAATAACTAGCTCGAGGTCGGTGTGTCACAAGTTAAAGTCATTTCTGTAACCAATCAAAAAGGCGGCGTCGGTAAAACAACCACTAGCGTCAATTTGGCAGCTTCGCTTGCCCAAGAGGGTAAGCGGGTCTTATTGGTTGACTTGGATCCGCAAGGCAATGCCACCATGGGTTCAGGTATTGATAAAATGGGACTGGAAGTTTCTGTTTATGATTCTTTGATGGATCCATCGGAAGCGAAAAGCCACATTACCATTTCAGAAAAAGCGGGCTTTGATCTGCTCCCTTCAAACGCTGATTTGACAGCAGCAGAAGTTCACCTACTGGAACTCGAGGATAAAGAGCAAAGGTTGTCGGATGCCATAGAGGAAGTAAGTGGTTACTACGACTATGTGTTGATTGATTGCCCTCCCTCTTTAAACATGCTGACCTTAAATGCGTTAGTCGCATCTGACTCTGTTATTATTCCAATGCAGTGTGAGTATTACGCTTTGGAAGGTTTGTCAGCTTTATTGAATACTATTAATCAAGTGCAAGCACATGTTAATGAAGATTTGGAAATTGAAGGTATTTTGCGAACAATGTATGACCCGCGCAATCGTTTGTCCTTAGAAGTATCGCGCCAATTATTTAATCATTTCCCAGAGAAGGTTTATCGTACTGTGATTCCAAGAAATGTGCGCTTGGCCGAAGCACCCAGTCATGGAGTTCCTGTATTGTTACATGACAGGCAGTCGACCGGTTCTAAAGCCTATATGGCATTAGCGGGCGAAATAATAAGAAAGCAACAGAGTTAAAATCATGAGTAAACCAGGATTAGGAAAAGGCTTAGACGCATTATTAGGCGGAGCACTTAACCAGAAAAAAAATAAAAAAGGCGGCGCACAAAAAGAAGCTGCCGTTGAGCAAAATGAGTTGCGTGAAATGCCGATAGAGTTTTTACAGCCCGGTGTTTATCAGCCGCGCCGCGTTATGACTGAGGAAGGTTTAGACGAGCTGGCTGAATCAATCAAAGCTCAAGGCATGATTCAACCAATCGTTGTTCGTAAAGTTGGAAAAGATAAATTTGAAATTATTGCTGGTGAACGTCGCTGGCGAGCTGCACAAAGAGCTGGTTTACATCAAGTTCCAGTTTTATTGAAAGACATTCCTGATGAAGCAGCCATCGCTATGGCACTTATCGAAAATATTCAGCGCGAAGATCTGAACGCCATGGAAGAGGCTTTTGCGCTAGATCGTTTGATGAAAGAATTCAAACTGACCCAACAGCAAACAGCAGATGCCGTAGGTAAAAACCGAACTACAGTAACAAACTTACTGAGATTGTTGCAGCTCTCTGAACACTGTAAGACCCTTCTTGAACGAGGTGATATTGATATGGGTCATGCTCGCGCGCTCCTTTCTTTAGAGTCAGCAAAACAGACAGAAGCAGCAAAACTTGTGGTAGCTAAAGGATTAACCGTTCGTGAAACGGAAAAAATGGTTCGAAACATTAACGATCCTAAGCCAAAAGTAGAGAAAAAAGCCAAAGATCACCACATATCTGCACTAGAACAGCAATTAGGCGAAAAAATCGGCGCTAATGTGCACATACAACATGGTTCAAAAGGCAAAGGCAAAATGGTTATCAATTACCATAGCTTGGATGAGCTGGATGGAATACTACAACATTTGGGCATTGAGAAAGAATAAAACACAAGGTTTTGTAGTATTAGATAAACTAATCAACCTACTTGAAAACATTACGAAAAAAAACAGTATTGTGGCATTCCTTTGGTTGATAAAAGCGTCTTAAATCTTTATACTTGCCGCCCGAATGATTGGTGAAAGGCTCTATTTATTCATGGTATCGATAACTTTTATTTCGATTACTAAAACTAGAGCATTAAGAAAAGGCTCGCTATGAGTGAATCCATAGCTAAGAAACAGCGTCAAGCAGCCTACAAGATGATAGTGGTTCAATTGGCCATTAGCATTATTTTAGGATTGATTGGTTTGCTAATTTCCAAAACGATAGCCCTTTCTTTATTAGTTGGCGCCCTCATTGTAGTAGTGGCCAATTTTGTTTTTACCAGTATGGTTTTTCGAAAATCAGGGGCTCAGGCAGCGAGCGAAGTAAAAAAATATTTTGCAATGGGTGAAAGCCTTAAACTGCTCTTAACAATTGCGCTTTTGATAGCAGTATTTACATTATTACCGGTGCAGCCGGCAGCATTATTAATAGGCTATGTCCTAATAGTGCTTTCGCAATGGTTTGCGCCTTGGGTGGTTAAGCTCGATCTTTAATTAAAGATGAGCAATTGATTAACAGGTTAAAGAAGTAATGGCATCAGAAAATCCAACCAGTGTTGAATATATCAAGCACCATTTACAAAACTGGAAAGTTTGTAAGACGGATGAGGGCTGGGTATGGAACCAGTGTCAAGACGCTGGTTTTTGGTCGATTAACGTTGATAGTGTAATTTTCTCTTTCCTTTTGGGCGCTCTATTTTGTTTTGCTTTCTGGCGTGTTGCTAAAAGTGCAAAAGTAGAAAACCCAGGCCGTTGGCAGTCTTTTGTAGAAATGACTTTCGAGTTTGTCGATAAGTCAGTTAAAGACACCTTCCATGGCAAAAACCCTCTTATAGCACCATTAGCATTAACCATCTTCGTGTGGATTGTGCTGATGAACTTTATGGATTTAATACCAGTCGATTTATTACCATGGGCGGCGGACAAGATTAATGTCTTAGCCTTTGGTGCAGAGCCGGGTCATACCTACCTGAAAGTTGTACCAACCACGGATGTTAATGTGACCTTTGGTTTATCTTTAGGCGTCTTCTTCTTGCTGCTGTTCTACAGCGTCAAAGTAAAAGGTGTTGGCGGTTTTGTTGGTGAACTTACGCTTCACCCTTTCTCAAGCAGCAACAAGCTTGTGCAAATTATCTTAATTCCTGTGAACTTGTTAATGGAGCTAGTTGGTCTATTAGCAAAACCCATCTCGTTAGGTCTTCGTTTATTCGGTAACCTTTATGCGGGTGAGTTGTTATTCATCTTGATTGCTGTATTAACGTCAGCAGGAATAGGTGGCTTTATTGGTGGTGGTATCGCTTATATGATTTGGGCAATTTTCCACTTGCTGGTAATTCCATTACAAGCATTTATCTTCATGATGCTAACCATTGTTTATTTAAGCATGGCGCATGAAGATCACTAATTACGGTTTTTTTAAGTAATTAGTACTTGGTTTAGTTTTACTTTTTTGTTTTTTACATTTAACTATTAATTTCTCGATTGGAGGAAAACAATGGAAACTTTATTCGCGTTCACTGCATTAGGTGTGTTGTTAGTTTTAGGTCTTGGTGCTTTAGGTACTGCGATTGGCTTCGGTCTTTTAGGTGGTAAATTCCTAGAAGCTTCAGCTCGTCAACCAGAATTAGCGCCTATGTTACAAACTAAAATGTTCCTAGTAGCAGGTCTATTAGACGCGGTAACCATGATCGGTATCGGTATCGGCATGTGGTTCACGTTCGCAAGCCCATATGTTGCAGCTTTACAATCAGCATTAGCTGGCTAATCCGTAAGCTTATCAACTAACTTATTGGGAGGGGCGTAAAGTGAGTATTGACTTAACCCTATTGTTTACAATGATTTTCTTTATCGGCTTTGTGTGGTTCTGCATGAAGTTTGTATGGCCACCAATCATGGCGACCATTAAAGAACGTCAAGATAAAATCGCTGAAGGTTTAGCTGCTTCTGAAAGAAGTGCTAAAGACTTAGAATTGGCACAAGCAAAAGCAGCAGATATGTTGCGTGATGCGAAAAGCCAATCAGCGGAAATCGTTGATTCAGCGAAAAAACGTCACACTGAAATCGTTGACTCTGCTAAGGACGATGCTCGTTCTGAAGCAGACAAGATTAAAAATGGCGCTATGGCTGAAATCGACCAAGAAGTTAATCGTGCACGCGAACAACTTCGCTCTAAAGTGGCTACCTTGGCGGTTGCCGGTGCAGAGAAAGTTATCGAGCGTAACATTGACGAATCAGCAAATAACGACTTGTTCGACAAGTTAGTTAAAGAGCTATAAGGAATTATTATGGCTGAGTTGACGACAATCGCACGACCATACGCAAAAGCAGCATTTGAATATGCATTAGCTAACAGCAATGTTACTGATTGGGCTAATGCATTGGATTTTGCCTCGCAAGTCGCCAGCAATAAAGACGTTGCAGCTATTATTAGTAACCCTGCCCTTTCTTCAGAAGAAAAAGGCAATGTGTTATTAAAAATCGGTGAAGGTAAAGTATCGGATAAAGTGGAAAACTTTATCAAGTTACTGGCTCGCAATCACCGTCTTGAAGCATTGCCAGCAATTAAGCAGCGCTTCGAAGTGTTAAAGGCGGAGTATGAGAAAGCAGCAGAAGTTGAAGTTATCTCAGCGAATCCTTTAAGTGATGAGCAATTAGCACGTCTAAATGAAAAGTTGACGACTAAACTTGGTCGTAAAGTAAATATTGAAACTAGAATCGATGAGTCATTAATTGGCGGTTTGGTTATCCGAGCTGACGATATGGTTATTGACGGATCGGTACGCGGTAAGCTCGACAAGCTTTCCGAAAGTTTAAGAGCTTAATTAGAGGAACAGGCATGAGTGTGCAACTGAATCCATCTGAAATTAGTGAGTTAATCAAAGATCGCATCGATTCGTTCGAAGTGATTTCTGAAGCTCGCAACGAAGGTACTATCGTTAGTGTTTCTGACGGTATTTTACGTATTCACGGTTTAGCCGACGTAATGGCTGGTGAGATGATTGAATTACCAGGCGGCAAGTACGGTATGGCATTGAACCTAGAGCGTGACTCTGTTGGTGCGGTAGTATTAGGTGATTACACCGATATCGTAGAAGGTATGACAGCAAAATGTACTGGTCGTATCTTGGAAGTACCAGTAGGTCGTGGTTTATTAGGTCGTGTTGTTGACGCATTGGGTAATCCAATCGACGGCAAAGGTCCAATCGAAAGTGACGGCACTTCAGCAATCGAAAAGATTGCTCCAGGTGTAATTGAGCGTCAATCGGTTGATCAACCAGTTCAAACCGGTATCAAATCAATTGATGCAATGATTCCAGTAGGTCGTGGTCAACGTGAGTTGATTATTGGTGACCGTCAAACTGGTAAAACAGCTATTGCTGTTGACGCTATCATCAACCAAAAAGGCACAGGCGTAACTTGTGTTTATGTAGCGGTTGGTCAAAAAGCTTCAACGATTGCTGGCATCGTTCGTAAATTAGAAGAGCACGGCGCTATGGACCACACAATCGTGGTTGCAGCATCGGCTTCTGACGCGGCGGCATTACAATTCATCGCACCTTTCTCAGGTTGTACGATGGGTGAATACTTCCGTGATCGCGGCGAAGACAGCTTAATCGTTTATGATGATTTAACGAAACAAGCTTGGGCTTACCGTCAAATCTCACTATTGCTTCGTCGCCCTCCTGGTCGTGAAGCATACCCTGGTGACGTATTCTACTTACACTCTCGTCTACTTGAGCGCGCTGCTCGTGTAAACGCTGACTACGTAGAAGCTTTCACTAACGGTGAAGTTAAAGGTAAAACAGGTTCATTGACGGCATTGCCTATCATTGAAACTCAAGCAGGTGACGTATCTGCATTCGTACCAACCAACGTAATCTCGATTACTGATGGTCAGATTTTCTTAGAAACTGACTTATTCAACGCTGGTATCCGCCCTGCGGTAAACGCTGGTCTTTCCGTATCTCGTGTTGGTGGTGCTGCGCAAACTAAGATTGTTAAGAAACTTGGTGGTGGTGTACGTTTGGCATTGGCTCAGTATCGTGAATTAGCGGCTTTCGCACAGTTCGCTTCTGACTTAGATGATGCAACTCGTGCGCAATTGGAACACGGTCAACGAGTTACTGAGTTAATGAAGCAAAATCAATATGCTCCATTATCAGTTGCAGAGATGGCGGTTTCATTGTTTGCTGCTGAAAAAGGACACTTGCAAGATGTTGAAATCTCAAAAGTTGGTGATTTCGAATCTGCATTGTTGGATTATTTCCGTAACCAACACGGTGATTTGATTAAAGAGATTAACGACGAGTGTAACTTAAACGATGAGGTTGCGGCTAAGCTTGAAGATGCGGTCTCTAAATTTAAGGCAACACAAACTTGGTAATTCTTTTAAGATCAAGAGCGTTTAATAAAAGCGCTCTTGGTGTTTAAAAAAAGAATACCGAGATGTTGAAATTAACAAGACTAACTGGAAAAGAGTATGTCAGGCGCTAAAGAAATTCGTACCAAAATTGGGTCGATTAAAAATACGCAAAAAATTACTTCTGCAATGGAAATGGTTGCAGCTAGTAAAATGCGTAAAGCGCAAGATCGCATGACTTCTTCTCGCCCTTACGCTGAGAAAATTAGAAATGTGATCAAGCACATTGCACAAGGCACTCCAGAATACCGTCACGCTTATATCTCTGAAAGAGACATTAAGCGCGTTGGTTACATCGTTGTTTCAACAGATCGTGGTTTGTGTGGCGGTTTGAACATTAATTTGTTCAAACGAGCATTAGTAGATATGCAAACCTGGTCTGAGCAAGACATCGAAATTGACTTGTGCTTAATCGGCAGTAAAGCGACTTCTTTCTTCCGTAAATTTGGTGGAACAGTGGTGGCTAAAACTTCTAATTTGGGTGATACACCTGAAGTAGAAGATTTAATCGGTTCAGTAAAAGTAATGCTTGATGCTTATGACGAAGGTCGAATTGATCGTTTGTTCGTAGTATCAAATGAGTTTGTTAATTCTATGACTCAAGATCCAACGGTAGAGCAAATCTTGCCATTACCGGTGGGCGAAGAGGAAGAATTAAAGCATCATTGGGATTACATCTACGAGCCAGAAGCGAAGCCGCTTTTGGACAAGTTGATGGTTCGTTTTATCGAGTCACAGGTGTATCAAGCAGTGGTTGAGAATATTGCATGTGAACAAGCCGCGCGTATGGTAGCGATGAAAGCCGCTTCTGATAACGCTGGCGATTTAATTGATGATCTAGAGTTGGTTTATAACAAAGCTCGTCAAGCAGCAATTACTCAAGAGTTAGCAGAAATTAGTGCTGGTGCAGCGGCTGTCTAGTCGTTCATCTAGCCGAATTTGTTAACACAGGTTTAAAGAAAAGTTTTTATAAGCTTAAGATTGAGGAAATCAATATGAGCACAGGTAACATTGTAGAAATTATCGGCGCGGTTATCGATGTAGAATTCCCGCGTGATAGTGTACCTAAGGTATATGACGCATTAACAATTGATGGCAAAGAACTAACGCTAGAAGTTCAACAGCAGTTAGGTGACGGTGTTGTTCGTTGTATTGCGATGGGTTCATCAGAAGGTTTACGTCGTGGTTTGGAAGCTAAGAATACTGGCGCACCAATCCAAGTACCAGTGGGTCAAGAAACCCTAGGTCGTATCATGGACGTGCTTGGTAACCCAATCGATATGAAAGGCCCTATCGGTGAGCAAGAGCGTATGGCTATTCACCGTAAAGCACCTGCTTTAGAAGAATTGGCACCTGCTAACGAATTGTTAGAAACAGGTATTAAAGTAATCGACTTGGTTTGCCCATTCGCTAAGGGTGGTAAAGTTGGTCTATTCGGTGGTGCTGGTGTTGGTAAAACCGTAAACATGATGGAATTGATTCGTAACATCGCGATCGAGCACTCTGGTTTCTCAGTATTCGCAGGTGTTGGTGAGCGTACTCGTGAAGGTAACGATTTCTATCACGAAATGACCGACTCAAACGTAATCGATAAAGTATCGCTAGTATACGGTCAGATGAATGAACCACCTGGTAACCGTTTACGTGTTGCTTTGACGGGTTTGACTATGGCGGAAAAATTCCGTGATGAAGGTCGTGACGTATTATTATTCATCGATAACATCTATCGTTATACGCTAGCAGGTACTGAGGTATCAGCACTTCTAGGCCGTATGCCTTCTGCGGTAGGTTATCAGCCTACTCTTGCTGAAGAGATGGGTGTACTTCAGGAGCGTATTACTTCTACAAAAACTGGTTCGATTACTTCGATCCAAGCGGTATATGTACCCGCGGATGATTTAACGGATCCATCGCCAGCGACAACTTTCGCTCACTTGGATGCTACCGTTGTATTATCTCGTCAAATCGCTGAGCTAGGTATTTACCCTGCGATTGACCCACTTGACTCATCTTCTCGTCAGCTAGATCCTTTAGTGATTGGTAATGAGCATTATGAAGTAGCTCGTGGCGTTCAAGGCGTATTGCAACGTTATAAAGAGTTAAAAGATATTATTGCGATTCTTGGTATGGATGAGCTTTCTGAAGAAGATAAGCAAACTGTATCACGTGCTCGTAAAATTCAACGTTTCTTATCACAGCCTTTCTTCGTAGCAGAAGTTTTCACAGGCGCGCCTGGTAAGTATGTTTCTTTGAAAGACACCATTTCTGGCTTTAAAGGTATCTTGAACGGTGAATATGATCACCTTCCAGAGCAAGCTTTCTACATGGTTGGCTCTATCGAAGAAGCTGTTGAGAAAGCTAAGTCAATCTAAGCATTTGCTTAGATTGACCCCCTTTAGTTTATACAGAGTGGGTTAAGAAATTATGGCTATGACAGTACATTTAGACATTGTTAGTGCAGAGAATGAAATTTTCTCAGGTCGCGTTGAGCGTTTGATTGCTACCGGTGAGTTGGGTGAATTAGGTGTTGAGCCTGGTCATGCTCCGTTACTAACTTCGCTAAACCCGGGTCCTATTAAGGTGACTATGGCGGGCGGCGAAGAAGAGTTCTTCTACGTATCAGGCGGTATGTTGGAAATTCAGCCTCACCAAGTAACGGTACTAGCAGATACAGCGGCACGAGCAGAAGACGTTGATGAAGCAAAAGCAATTGAAGCTGAAAAACAAGCTCGTGAAGCATTAGCAGATCAAAATTCAGAAATTGAATACTCTAAAGCGGCTGCAGAATTGGCTGCAGCAGTAGCCCAGCTTAGAACGCTTCGTTCTATTAAGAAAAAATCTGGTAAGTAATTGATTTTGAGTTAAAATTTGTAAATCGTTGTTTTAAAGGGTGGCTCTGGCCGCCCTTTTTGATTATGGTTAAGAAAAAAATAAAGGAACACCAAATCATATGGCTTTAAGCGTTGTTATTTTAGCAGCTGGAAAAGGCACTCGAATGAAGTCGAGTATGCCAAAAGTCTTGCATCCAATTGCAAGCAAGCCAATGCTGCAACATGTTATCGATGCCGCGAATAAATTAAATGCAGAGCAGATCATAGTAGTTGCAGGTCATGGCATTGATCAAGTTAGAGAACTGCTAAAAGATCAAAAGGTGCAAATTGCAGAACAAGCCCAGCAATTAGGAACAGGCCATGCTGTAGATCAAGCAATGCCTTTAGTTAATAAAGAAAACCAAGTTCTAGTTTTGTATGGTGATGTTCCTTTAATCAAACAAGAAACGTTAACCGCCTTGTGCGATCAAATTCCAAACAATGGGATTAGCTTATTGACAGTGAAGTTATCTAATCCAACGGGTTATGGTCGTATTGTAAGAGATAATCAAAATAGCGTGGTTGCCATTATCGAACAAAAAGATGCATCGCAAGACCAGTTGTTAATTAATGAGGTAAATACCGGTATTTTGGCTGGTAGTGCTTCTGATTTAACAGCTTGGTTAAATGAGGTTGATAATAATAACGCTCAAGGTGAATATTACTTAACTGACACGATAGCCATGGCGGCAGCTAAAGGTGGGGTTAATGCATGTCATCCTAGTTCAGAAATTGAGGTTGAAGGTGTTAATAGCCGAGTTCAATTGGCGGCTTTAGAAAGAGCCTACCAACAAGAAAAGGCAATGCGATTAATGGATAAAGGCGTGACATTAATTGACCCAAGTCGATTGGATATTCGCGGGAATTTACAGTGTGCGCAAGATGTTCTTATAGATATTAACGTGATTGTTGAAGGTGATGTAATTATAGAAACAGGCGCGCAAATTGATGCAAATGTTATTTTAAAAGATTGCGTTATTGGGACTGGTAGTCATATTAAAGCGAATACGATGATCGAGGGTGCCAAAATAGGCAATAACTGTCAGCTAGGCCCTTTTGCTAGAGTTAGGCCCGGAACAGAGTTAGCAGATGAAGCCTTTATTGGAAACTTTGTAGAAACCAAAAAAACCAAGCTTGGCGCAGGCAGTAAAGCTAGTCACCTTGCTTATATTGGCGATGCGCAAGTAGGCGAAAAAGTAAATATTGGTGCAGGAGTTATTACCTGTAATTATGATGGCATTAACAAATTTCAAACTATTATTGAAGATGGCGCTTTCATTGGCTCAGATAGCCAACTGGTTGCTCCTGTTACCATTGGCCAGATGGCTACGGTTGGAGCGGGTACCACTGTCACTAAAGATGTACCAGCGGAATCTTTAGTCATCAGCAGGGTCAAACAAAAACATTTAGAAGACTGGCAAAGACCAGTGAAGCAAGATAAGAACGAGGATAAAAAATAATGTGTGGGATTGTTGGCGCTATAGCACAAAGAGATGTGAGCCAAATATTAGTTGAAGGTTTAAAAAGGTTAGAGTATCGCGGTTATGACTCCGCTGGTGTAGCACTTTATGACTCAGAAAATAAAGGCATTCAGCGTCTTAGACGTTTGGGAAAAGTTTCTGAACTCGATTCAGCGCTAAAGAATAACCCCATTGCAGGTGGTTTAGGAATTGCACATACTCGTTGGGCCACTCATGGTGAGCCTAGCGAGCGTAATGCTCATCCGCATATGTCAGAAAACAACATTGCTTTAGTACATAACGGTATTATCGAGAATCATGATGAATTGCGCGATGAATTAAAAGTGCTAGGGTACCGCTTTGAATCAGA
Organism: Kangiella sp. HZ709; assembly: GCF_009674675.1. Taxonomy (GTDB): domain Bacteria; phylum Pseudomonadota; class Gammaproteobacteria; order Enterobacterales; family Kangiellaceae; genus Kangiella. The sequence continues at coordinate 1,547,958 of NZ_WKJC01000001.1, read as the reverse complement.
AACCGACACGGAGGTCATGGCTCATTTGTTACATCATGAAATGAAAAGTCATGACTCGCTACTACAAGCCTTACTTTCAGCCACCAAAAAATTAGAAGGTGCCTATGGAACGGTTGCCATCGATTCTAATCAGCCCGATAAAATGGTAGTTGCCCGTTCGGGATCGCCATTAGTGATAGGCAAAGGGATTGGCGAAAATTTCATTGCTTCTGATCAATTGGCTTTATTGCCTGTGACACGTGAGTTTATATACTTGGAAGAAGGCGAAGTGGCGGAGGTTACTCGCGAAACGGTAACAATTTTGGATAGAGCGGGCCAAGAGTTATCACGTGACTTTGAAGTTTCAGATGTGAAACATGATGCTGTAGATAAAGGGCAATATCGGCATTTTATGTTGAAAGAAATCTACGAGCAGCCGCAAGTAGTAGCCGACTCTTTAGAAGGCCGTTTGGTTAATCACAAAATTTTTGTAGAAACATTAGGCGAGAATGCAAATAAGATTTTTGGACAGACAGAGGCGTTACAAATAATTGCATGCGGAACCTCTTATCACGCAGCCATGGTTGCAAAATATTGGGTGGAAGATGTTATTGGTATCCCCTGCTTGGTGGAAATTGCTAGTGAGTATCGTTATCGCAAAACTGCAGTATTACCTAATAGCTTGTTTATTACTATTTCTCAATCGGGTGAAACGGCTGATACGTTAGCTGCCTTGAAAAAAGCAAAAACAGAAGGTTATTTAGGTAGCTTAACGGTTTGTAATTCTCCTGCGTCTTCGATGGTGCGTGAATCCGACTTTACTTTAATAACTAGAGCCGGTACTGAGATTGGAGTTGCGTCTACCAAAGCTTTCACGGCTCAACTAGTCTCCTTGTTGTTGCTCATGGTTTCTGTCGCCAAAGCTAAAGGCCTGTCTGAAGAAAAAGAGCAGGAAATTGCGATAGCATTAGAGCATTTACCGCATGAAATTCAAGCGGCTTTAGATCAAGCTAAAGCAATTGATGAATTATCGAAAAAGTTTTCAGAAAAACATCACACCCTGTTTTTAGGCCGTGGTCAGCAATATCCTATTGCAATGGAAGGTGCTTTAAAACTTAAAGAAATTTCTTATATTCATGCGGAGGCTTATGCTGCTGGGGAGCTTAAACATGGCCCGTTAGCGCTCATTGATAAGGAAATGCCAATTGTAGTGGTGGCTCCGAATGATAGTTTGTTAGAGAAATTAAAATCAAATATAGAAGAAGTGCGCTCTCGTGGAGGGCAGTTATTCGTTTTCGCTGATGAGTCAGCTAAAATTCAGGAAACTGATGGTATAACGGTATTGTCAGTAAAAAGTAAATATGAGATTACTGCTCCAATAGTCTATACAATTCCATTACAATTGTTGTCTTATTATGTGGCAGTTATCAAAGGAACTGATGTTGATCAGCCAAGAAATTTGGCTAAATCAGTAACAGTTGAATAGTTTAAATGTGGTTATACAAGAGTTAAGAGGTCTAAATGAAAATTAAATCTTTATTTGTTGCAGCTTTTTCATTGTTGGCGTTGGTACAAGTTGCCTGCGCAGAAAGTGCAACCCCAGGAGCACCAAACAAGTATAAAGAAGGTGCGGATTACACCGTTATCGAAGGCACCAAAGGCATCGATAAGCCACAAGTAATAGAGTTTTTCTCTTATACCTGCCCGCATTGTTACAATATGGAAGGGTTTTTACATAAGTGGGAACCAAAAAAACCTGAAAGTATTGAATTTGTTAGGGTGCCAGTATTTTTGCCCCAAGTTCCGCATTTGACTCAAGGGTATTACACTGCAGAAGTATTAGGTGTTTTAGATCCCGTGCATATGGAAATTTTCCACCAATGGCACCGTGATAAAAAAATAGTACGTACGAAAAAAGATTTATTACCAATTTTTGAAAAAGCAGGCATCACTGCCGAAGCATTTGAAAAAGCTTATAACTCATTTGCAGTTGCAAGCAAAGTTCAGAATGCTAAGAAAATGGTACGTGAATTTAAAGTTACTAGCTTCCCTAAATTAGTGGTAAACCAAAAATACCAAGTGAAAAACTATCAACAACTTGATAAATTATTAACAGAGTTGCCATTAGAGAAAGCTAAGTAATTAGCATTTCCATTTCAAAATGCCAGCAATGCTGGCATTTTTCGTTTCTAGAAGAAGTTTATGAGTAAAAAAACTGAATCACGCCCTATTAAGGTTCGACTCATTTATGGGTTGTTATGGTTAATAGCCAGAATACCTTTATTTGTATCGCAACCTATAATGTCGTTATTGGCAAGAGTGGCAATATTGACTAAAAGTCGTTCGTATCGATTCAGTGTCATTAATATTGATATTTGTTTTCCAAAAAAAACGCCCAAAGATAAGAAACAACTAGTCAAGCAAAGTTTAATTCATACCTTCCGAATTGCACCTGAAATTGCAAAAGCGTGGCTCAAGCCCTGTATTGCTGATTGGTTAGGTGAGGTGCATGGTGAAGAAGCGATAAAAAAAGATTTAGCTAATGGAAAAGGGATTTTAATTACCGGCAGTCATATTGGTAACTGGGAAGTGGCGTTATTTTATTTAGGCAAGACTTTCGATTTTACTTGCATGTATCGTAAGCCAAGATATCAAGAAATGGATGATATTATTTGCAAAGGGCGCTGTAAAAATACAACGGTAATGGTCCCAGGTGACTCGAAAGGTTTTAAAGAGTTTCTAACGGCACTGAAAAAATGCAAAGTAGCGGCATTACTATCTGATCAAGAGCCAGGTAAGCACGCCGGGATCTTTGCGCCTTTTTTTGGACACCCTGCTAAAACTATGGATCTGATCCAAAAAATTGAAAGTAAAACCAATTCTAAAGTTTATCAAATTGCCGCGATAAAAAGTCGCAAGGGAAAGTACGATATCTATTTGGAGCCTATTAATATTGATTGCGAATTATCTGAAGTAGCTTATGCAACAAAGCTGAACTTAGAATTGGAATCGATGATCCGAAGGTTTCCAGAGCAATATCAATGGTCATATCGACGCTATAAAATCCAGCCGGATAGTTATAATGCCTTATATAAAAAACACTAAGTATTATATAAAGTAAACTTTATAAGTAGTCTGTAATTTTCTCGATGAACGATTTAATTTGATCTCTAACCTTGCGGTAACAATCAAGTTGCTTTTCTTTATTGGTGAAGGCTAAAGCTAGTTTAGGCGGATCTTCAAAACCATGATGTATGATTTTAGTTTTTGCCGGAAAGTAAGGACAGTTATCATCGGCATGCCCACAAACAGTAATCACATAATCGAAACTATCGACCGGTAGCTCATCAACGGTTTGCGATTCTTGTGAAGAGATATCAACTCCTGCTTCAGACATGACCTTTATTGCGCTTGGATTCTTACCATGCTTTTCAATACCAGCAGAATAAAAATTGAAATTTTCGGCTTGTAAGGCTCTGCCCCAGCCTTCCGCCATTTGGCTGCGGCAAGAGTTTCCCGTACATAAAAATAAAATTGATGGCTTCATAAGAAAATTTAGTCCACTGTAGCTTCAGGTCCTTCATCAAAAGACATTTCAGCAATTAAATATGAAATAATAAAAAATAAGGTACTAAAAATTATAGCGAGTAAATATAGTAAGTACTGCTCTAGATCGAAAGGCATTAATAGTAACCAATGAAATGTTAAAACTATGCCTAAATATATAATACCCTTTGTTAAAAGTACTCGAGCATAACCCCAGTCAGTTGCTAACCAAGACAAGAAAACTTGTATAACATAAAAGATAGCAAGATAAGGGTATCCGTAATTAAAAACAGTAATATAATATGCTAGTCCGACTAACAGAGTCCAAGCTCTTAGTAGAGGAAATTCAAATCCTGAATTAGATCCTCCAGGTATTTTGCCCCCATAGTATGCCATTACTAGTGATTATGACTACAAGAACCATGCTGATGTACATGGCCATGTGAAATTTCTTCTTCTGAAGCTTCGCGTACAGAAAGCACTTTGACTTCGACTTTAACTGCTTGGCCAGCAAGCGGATGATTGGCATCAATAGTTACTGATTCATCAGTAATGCTTTTAACGGTAACTGCATGTACGCCATCTTGCCCTTCAGCCGCTAAGCGCATACCTTCGGTAAGGTTCTTAACTTCTGCGAATGCTTCTCTAGGAACCTGAGTACAAAGATCATCTTCATATTGACCATAGGCTTCTTCAGGTTGTAGTTCTAGCTTTAACTTTTGACCAATGCCCTTTCCGATCAGCACTTTTTCTAAGGCTGGCATTAATTCGCCATGACCGTGTAAATAAACCCAAGGGCCACCTTCATCAGAAGATTCCCAAGTTTGTTCTTCAAGATCCATTAATTTGTAGTCGAGTTCAACGACACAGTCTTTTTCTATTTTCATTAGATATGTATTCCAAAAACCAGTTGCAAAGCTATCAATATCCAAATAGAAAAAAGCACTATGGTGCTGGAAATGAAAGCCATAAATCGGTGCATGACTGTATTATAACTGCAATGAATAACAGAGTGAACTATTCGAAGTGCTACATATGCCCAGGCTAAAACAACTAAGAATAAGCTAACATTATTAGTAACGTATAGGGTGATACAAGCCACGTAAAACAAGACCGGCATTTCAAATAAATTGAGAAAGTTATCTGAAGCGCGAGTATCGGTGAGCTGATCTAAAGCTTGAGAGCGAGTTTGAACTTTTTGTGGATGGATGCGGTTCTTTTTCATAAAGCTTACTCGATGGGTGTACATTCGAGTGGCTACAAACATGGTTAAAAACACCATCCCTATTACAGGGTATAAAATTGACAGTGAATCCATAATGGCTCCTTTAAGAAACTGGTGAAGTAACTAACCTTGAACTTTATCGATGGCTAATGCTGACCAGGCTTGGCTGGTAGGCATTAGCTCAATAGAGTTGATATTAACATGTGCTGGTTGCTCAAATGCCCATACGACAGCATTAGCGATATCATCGGCAGTCAAAGCTTGGGTATCTTCATAGACTTTATCGGCTTTATCTTGATCGCCATGAAACCGGACAAGTGAAAACTCAGTTTCAGCTAAACCAGGCTCGATGTTAGTTACCCGTACATGTGTGCCTAGTAAGTCTGCACGCAAATTGCGACTGAACTGCTTAACAAAGGCTTTAGTTGCCCCGTAAGCATTGCCACCTGGATAAGCATAGTTGCCGGCAATAGATCCGATATTAATAATATGCCCCGATTGGTTTTTAACCATATTGGGTAATAGCTTACGGGTCATTAAATATAAGCCCTTGATATTAGTATCCACCATTTTATCCCAGTCGCTTATATCTGCTTGATGGGCAGGAGAAAGTCCTAAGGCTAAGCCCGCATTATTGACTAGCAGATCTATAGATGAAAACTCTTGGGGTAACGAATCCAGTGCGGCATCTATTTTAGCTTCAGAGGTAACGTCTAAAGGCATGACATAGATATTAGTGACAAACTCTTGCTGGAGAGCTTCGAGCCTTTGTTGACGACGTGCTGCGGCGATAACTTTATGCCCTTTTGCAGCAAAGGCTTTTGCCGTGGCTAAGCCAAAACCAGAGCTGGCGCCAGTAATAAAAATAGTTTTTATAATATTAGTTGAAGTCATGACGAAACAAGCAATTAAAATTAGCTAAATGATAGCACAGGCTTGCGCCAAAGCCAGTTCCATTAGATACTGAGCTGGTGCATTGATGAACTGTTCAGTTCTTAAACGTTGAACCATATAACAAACGGAGCCAGAGCATGAGTGAATACCATTTCCAAATCAAAGTGGCGACACAATACCTAGAAGATCAATCCGAGCCTGATAATGAGCGCTATGCCTTCGCTTATACCATAAGAATTACCAATTCTGGCGATAATGGCGCTCGCTTAAATGCACGTCATTGGAAAATTACCGACGCCAATGGAGAGGTCACCGAAGTTAAAGGGCAAGGTGTCGTTGGTGAGCAGCCTTATATTGAGCCAGGAAAAAGTTATGAGTATTCTAGCGGTGCTGTCTTAACTACTCCAATCGGTTGTATGCACGGTACCTATAAAATGGAAGGTGAAAATGGCGATCAGTTTGATGCGCCTATCCCAGTGTTTAGTTTGAGTATTCCTGGCGTATTACACTAATAAAAAATTTAAATAAATGGCCACCTATGCAATAGGCGATATTCAAGGTTGTTACCATGAATTACGTTTACTCTTAAATAAAATTCAATTTAATCCAAACTCTGATCAGCTATGGTTAGCCGGCGACTTGGTGAGTCGCGGCCCAAACTCGCTAGAAGTTTTACAGTTTCTTTATGATCATCAAGATGTTTGTACCGCCGTGTTAGGCAACCATGATCTACATTTACTGGCTTGTTATCACTTAGGTAAGAAAACAAACCCAAAAGATAAACTGAAAAAGTTACTTAAATCAGCAGAGTGCCATCAACTCTTGAGTTGGCTAGGCACACAACCAATGGCCTATTACGATAAGGATCTTAAATTCCTAATGACCCATGCCGGGGTGCCGCCAGGCTGGAATCTAGATCAAACTTTAGCCAGCGCTTATGAGCTTGAAGCAGTATTAAGGAAACCAGAAAAAAGGAAAAAATATTTTAAAAAAATGTACGGCAATGAACCCATTGCATGGAACGAGCAATTAAAAAAACACGATCGCTTAAGGTTTACTACTAACGCCTTAACCCGAATGCGTTTTTGTGATTTAGAGGGTAATTTAGACCTAGTCAGAAAAGGAGCGCCTAGCAAAAGATATAAACACTTTAAGCCTTGGTATAAGTTTCAAAAAAAACTTTTAAAAGAAACAAGTTTAATCTTTGGTCATTGGGCAGCGCTGAATGGAAAAGTAACCAAGAAAAACCTATACGCACTCGATACTGGTTGTGTCTGGGGGAATAAGTTAACCGCTTTAAGATTAGAAGATAAAAAATATTATTCAGTAGAAGCTCTTAGGAAGTGGTCTAGATGTGACTAAACTAAGCTAAAATCAAAGCCAAGCTGTAGGCGGACATTGATTGTATTACTGTGTGTTTTTAATTTCATTTAAGAACTGCTTTGCCAGCCCTTGCTCGCCAGCGCGATGATGATTTTTTGCGTTGCCCCATTCTCGACAATACCAGCAGATACGTTCGGCTATCGAACCATCAGATGGCACCCCTAGCTTTTTCTTCAGCGATAATATTTCAGCACCTATCTCAACCAATTCAGCAGTAACCGGATCTGTCTTATGTTTGAGTTGTGCAAATGAATGGTAGCCTTTTACACAAAACACTAGATCATTCTTACCCTCCGCAGCTTTTATTAAGTGGGGGACTAGCCGTTCCGTTAGCTCCATTTCTAAGGCATCAAGCTTTGAATATAATTTAGAACTAGCAACCATTGTTATTACTCACGAAACGCCTTACATAGCGGAAAAATGCGAGCGTGAGCGAGTCTTTTTTTTCCGATGATGTAGCTTGTTATAAGTGTAGTTATTTAATTTCTCGTAATTCGTCTAATTTTAGAGAAAAATCAAGAAACTCGTTTTTAAAACTTTTCCCAAAGCTAATTATAGAACCACTTTCTGCCTCAGCTCTACTTTGAGGATAATTTTTACTGCAACCTAAACCCCATACATTTTGACCTTTTTCCTTTTTACCATCATGTAATGGATCTACTAAGAAAGTTACATACGCAGTAATTCCTTGAGGAGACCAGTTAGATCATAGTTTCCAAATTTCATCTGCCCACCATTCTAGGTTAGCAGTTTCTTTTGACTCTATTTCCCATTCCCCTTCGAAATAGTCCGTGATTTTTTGAGAATATGATATTCATCTAATATGACTTATAACGCCTAGCTTTGCGGCAAAATTGGAGCGAAGCTGAAATTTTGTCCGCCAACAGCATCTTGTTAGGCGTCTGTTTCGTCATATCCATAGTTAACCACTTGTTGAAGTATACTTGTTAAGAAGTTCTGAATAGCCTTACTTAGCCCAGTCCAAACATACGGATCTAGCTCAATCGATGCTTCATCATAGTATTTAATCCCTTGTAAGGGGTTTGTTTCCATAGTGTCATCAAATTGCTTTCTGTAACGATCAGCTCGCGATCCATCAAATCCGTGTGCTACGGTATTGCGAATATGGAGGTAAGCATACATTCTTTTACGATGTTCTTCGGCAGCGTACTTCCAAAGAGGTCTTGGTATGAATTCCTCCAACATAGCAAATATATATACAACAGCTAGACCGCCAACCGCGTGATCGACCCGTTTTTGTATATTCTGATTGACTTCTACCTGCCCGGAATAACCCTTAATATGTCTAGTTTCAGAGTAGATCCAGCCAAGCTCTGCTTGGTTTTGCGTAGCTAAAAAAGACAGGACTCCATTTACGGCAAGGCCTAATTCTTCTTCAGATGGTAATTGCTTTTTGTTCATTTTAGACGCCTAACGCAGGGGCGCGCCGTAGCGCGTCCAAGCCTACAAGGCGTTCTGCCTTTTCTTGTTATGTGCTTTGTTAAACATTAACTACTTTAACTCCATTGCTTATTCCTAATTTTCGATATGCTGAGTTAAAAATAGTACGGTGTTGCTTCTTTAAACAAATATGCAAAGAAACAAAGCGGTTGGCACCATGCATAATTCCAAGCTGTCCTGTACGATCTTGAACTACAAGTTCACTCAGTGCTATTTTTATCGCCTCTAGTTCATCTTCTGTTAGTTTTAATTCCTTCACTTCTCTTTTCCTAATACGCTCTTAGCACATAACATTTTATTATATGAATTAGATTGTAACATCCTAATTTATAACAACAAATTATACGAGTATCACTTTATATAGATGCTTCAGGGGCTAGCGGACGGCGAAGTTGGTATATGGAGGCTATTTCCGGTGTTTTGGACATTCAAAAGGGCAATAACGCATACTTATTACTTAATATCGATATTTGAGAGCTAGAAGTTATTTGCAAAGTAACCTAGGAGATTTTGTGGTACCGCTATTAGTTAGATCTCGCCATAAGCCTTTGAGATCGGTATAATTCAAGGTTCATGCCGAAAAAAATGGCTTAAAAAAGATAGCATAAAGTTTTCGGCGTTAACTTATTGAAATATTTGAATATTTTAAACAATTATTGAGAGCGCGCATGGTTAGAAGCATGACAGCTTTTGCCCGTCAGCAGTTAGCGGCGGATTGGGGCACCCTGACTTGGGAATTAAAATCGGTTAATCAGAGGTTTCTAGAGCCGAGTTTTCGTATGCCGGAGAGCTTCCGTCATATGGAATTTGATCTTAGAAACGGCCTTAGAAAAAGCCTAAGCCGCGGTAAAATTGAAGCTAATTTGCGCATTGAGTATAACCAAGCGGAAGCCGGCAAACTGAAACTTGATCATGACTTGGCTTCGGAGCTTTTGACCATTCATCAAGAACTTCAAACCTTATCGCAAGAAAGTCAGTCACCAAATTTAATGCAGTTAATGCGTTGGCCCAATATTTTGCAATCTGAAGAAGCGGATGCCGATAGTATGGAAAAAGATGTTAAAGCGCTTTTCCATAATGCGATAGAGCAATTGATTGAAGTTCGTCAGCGCGAAGGTGAAGATTTAGCGCAAAACATTAATGATCGCCTTGACGGAATCGAGCAGCAAGTTGCTACCGTAACTCAGTTAATGCCACAGATTATCCAATGGCAAAAAGATAAAATTAAGACACGCTTTGAAGAAGCTAAGATTGAATTAGATTCAGAGCGAGTTGAACAGGAAATGGTGATGCTGGCGCAAAAGCTGGACGTTGCCGAAGAGCTTGATCGATTGACTACTCATATTAAAGAAGCGCGCCGTTTAATTGCTAAAGGTGGTGCCGTGGGTCGTCGTTTAGATTTCTTGATGCAAGAGTTTAATCGTGAAGCGAATACTCTGGGTTCTAAATCAATTAATTCAGAGACTACGGCTAGCGCGGTAGAGATGAAGGTATTGATTGAGCAGATGCGCGAACAAGTTCAAAACATGGAATAGACAATAATGGGTAGCAAAGTTACTGGGATTTTATATGTAGTATCTGCGCCTTCAGGTGCAGGCAAGACCAGCTTACTTAAAGCGGTTTTGAATGAGCTGCCAACATTAAAACTCTCCGTATCGACTACAACTCGCCAGCAAAGACCGGGCGAAGAAGATGGTATCCATTATAACTTTGTCTCAGTTGAAGAGTTTAAAAGTATGCTTAAGCAAGACGCTTTTTTAGAGCATGCTGAAGTGTTCGGTAATTTTTACGGTACTAGCCAATGGTGGTTAGAAGAGCAATTGGCTGATGGCCAAGATGTAGTATTAGAAATTGATTGGCAAGGTGCACAACAGGTGCGAGAAATCATGCCGGATTGTCGCAGTATTTTTATTTTGCCACCATCGAAAGAAGAATTGTATTCGCGTCTGACCAATCGTGGTCAAGATAGTGAAGAAGTTATAGCGGGCCGAATGCAGGCAGCTAATAATGAAATTCAACACTATGCAGAATACGATTATGTGATTATTAATGATGATTTTGCAGTTGCAAAAGAAGAGCTTAAATCTATATTTATGGCGCAAGCGCAACGACTAGAAGTTCAGCAAGTAAAACATCAGGAATTAATAGAAGATTTATTAAGCAGTTGATCGATTAAAGCGATCAAGGCTAAGATTTAACTAGGAGCTAGACTCCAATAAGTGAGGTAAAAAAATGGCACGTGTAACAGTACAAGACGCAGTTGAACAAGTAGGTAACCGTTTCGATTTAATTATGTTGGCAGCCAAACGCGCTCGTCAAATCGCAACTGGCGGTCACGATCCTAAAGTGGATTGGGATAATGATAAACCAACGGTTGTTGCTTTACGTGAAATCGAAGAAGGTTTAACGGATAAGTTAACAGTGGCGGCTGATGAAAGAATGGCTAAAGCTGAACAAGAAAATGGTCCAGTCTTATTCTAGTTAACAGCTCAGTTACTAGAGTTTTATAAGGAACTATTATGATCTATTTCGCAGGTTTAAAGGAAGTTGCTGAGACTTATCTTGAACCTGCGCAAGTTGCTGATATTGAGCGTGCTTATTATGTTGCTAAATCCGCACATCAAGGACAAATGCGCTCAAGTGGTGACGAATATATTACCCATCCTGTTGCTGCCGCTTTAATTCTGGCGGAGTTAAGACTGGATCATCAAACCATCATGGCGGCGTTAATGCATGATGTGATTGAAGATACCGAAGTTACCAAAAAAGATTTGTCCGATCAGTTTGGCGAGCCGGTAGCTGAGCTAGTCGAAGGCGTGAGTAAACTAACTCAAATAAATTTCCGTTCTAAAGAAGAAGCCCAGGCAGAAAATTTTCGCAAGATGATGATGGCGATGGTTCAGGATATTCGTGTGATTCTGATCAAGCTTGCTGATCGAATGCACAATATGCAGACGCTCGGCTCTTTGCGACCCGATAAACGACGCAGGATAGCCCGAGAGACCTTGGAAATTTATGCACCAATTGCTAACCGCTTAGGTATTTATAAATTAAAGGAACAATTGGAGCTGTTGGGTTTTGCTAACATGCATCCAAGGCGCTACCAGATTTTAAAGTCAGCGGTTGATAAAGTTCGCGGTCGACGAAAAACCATCATTGAAGGAATTTCTGAGCAATTAAGGCAAAGACTAAAAGATTCACATATTAAAGGCACTGTTTTAGGTCGGGAAAAAAGTCTTTACAGCATTTACAAAAAAATGCGTGATAAAGTCGGCACCTTTAATGAAGTTATGGATATTTATGCCTTTAGAGTGATAACCGATAGCGAAGACTCTTGTTATCGTGTTTTAGGTCAGGTGCATAATTTATTTAAACCAATTCCTGGGCGTTTCAAAGACTATATTGCTATTCCGAAAGCGAACGGGTATCAATCACTCCACTCTATTTTACAATCCAAAGAACAAGTTCGTATCGAAGTACAAATCCGTACCGAATTGATGGATCAAATGGCTGAGCATGGCGTTGCCGCTCACTGGTTATACAAATCTGGTGATGCCTCTTTAGCAGAAAATAGAGCTAACGAATGGTTGCAAAGTTTGGTTGAGCTGCAAAAAAGCGCGGATGATTCGTTAGAGTTTATTGAGAACGTAAAAATTGATTTATTCCCGGATGAGGTTTATGTCTTCACCCCGAAAGGAAAAATTATCCAGTTGCCAAAAGGGGCTACACCCGTTGATTTTGCTTATGCGATACATACGGATGTGGGTAATTCTTGTATTGCGTGCAAAGTAGATAAACAATTTACTTCATTAAGCACTAAATTAACTAACGGCATGACCGTAGAAATTGTAACGGCGCCAGGTTCAAAACCTAATCCAGCCTGGTTAAGCTTTACGGTAAGCGGCAAAGCGCGAGCGAACATTCGTAATTTCGTTAAGAATATGCGTCATGACGAAGCGGTCAATCTAGGTTATAGATTGTTAGAGCAATCACTTTCGTCGTCGTTAGAGAATTATGAGGTTGAGCATTTAGAAGCCACAGCTAAGGCAATGAAATACGATACCTTCGAAGATTTGTTGTCCTCTATTGGTTTGGGCCGAATTGCTTCGGTTCTGGTGGCTCATCGAGTATCGATGGGTGATTGTAAAGAAGTCATAATCGAAAAAGAAATTCCAGAAAATGCTGAGCCATTAGCAATTAAGGGTACCGAGGGGTTAGTGGTAAATTATGCAAAATGTTGTCGCCCTATTCCTTATGATCCAATCGTTGCATACATTAGTGCGGGTAAAGGATTCACTATTCATCGTCAAGCTTGTCCCAATGTTAAACGTGCCCATAAACAAAATGATCGTTATATTCCAGTTGAATGGTCAACAGAAGTAACCGGTGAGTTTTCCTGTGAATTGGAAATAGAAGTATTTAATGGCCGTGGAGTATTGGCTCAAATTACTAGTATTATTTCAAATCAAGATATCAATATTGTGAATGTAAAAATTGATGAGCTGGATGGTAATATTAATATCCTTAACTTTGAAGTAAAAGTTGATAATAGAGCGCACTTGGCTTCAATTATTAAAAAGTTAAGAGTAGTACCTTTCGTCAATAAGGTGCAACGTAAGTTATAAAACTGATTCATTAAAAAATAGAAAAAAATTATCGAAAGAGAACACTATGAGCAAAAAGATTATTCATACCGATAAGGCCCCAGCAGCTATTGGTACTTATTCACAAGCGGTTCAAGCTGGCGATACGCTATACCTATCTGGACAAATCCCTTTAATACCAGAAACCATGCAGCTGGTTGAAAGTTTCGAGCAACAGGTTCATCAAGTTTTTAAAAATATAACTGCGGTTTGTGAGGCCGCTGGCGCTTCGTTGCAAGATATAGTGAAGTTAAACATTTTTATGTTGGATCTAGCAAACTTTGCTACGGTTAATGAAATTATGGCTGAATATTTCGAGCAACCTTATCCGGCAAGAGCTGCAATAGGTGTTAAGGAATTACCGAAAGGAGCAGCTATTGAAATGGATGGTGTGGTTTATTTAGGAAAATAAGAGTGTTGGATCAAAAACCAGAACGGCTGCAAAAAATTTTAAAGTTGGTAGCAAACCGACAGCCAGATTTGACGGTGTTTATGGAAGAAGTCCATAAGCCACATAACTTAGCAGCTATCGTACGAACAGCGGATGCTGTGGGCATTGGCGAGGTGCATGCAACTTTTCCAGAAGATGTAAAATATACCGGACATCACACAGCAAGTGGTTCAAAGCGTTGGGTAAAAACTCACCGCCATGAGAGTTTATTACAAGGAGTAGAAGTTGCTCGCGAAAAAGGTATGCAGGTTTTATGTGCACACTTTTCTGAACAAGCAGTGGATTTTCGTACTATAGATTATACTAAACCTACTTGTTTGCTGGTTGGCTCTGAATTAGTTGGAGTGTCAGAATCGGCCGCTGCCATTGCTGATCAACATGTCATTATTCCAATGTTAGGAATGGTGCAGTCTCTGAACGTCTCAGTAGCAACCGCTTTAATTCTATACGAAGCACAGCGACAAAGAGCAGAAGCGGAGATGTATGGTCAATGCAAAATGCCTCAAGAGGAAGTAGATTTTTTGATTTTTAAATCGCTCCATCCTACGGTTAAACAGTATTGCGATGAAAACCAACTACGCTACCCTAAATTAAACGAAGTTGGTGAAATCGATGATGCCGACTGGGATAAGCTTCGAAAATTGTCTCATTAGGCTTGAGGGCAGATAACAAATCGTTACTAATTTGTTTTTCTAGCCGAGGGTCGATTAGGTTATAGTGTTAGGGATAGTAGTAAAGGACTAATACAATGACAACAAGCCCAGTAACCCAATCAGAACGTTTCTACTCGATGGACTTAATTCGAGGCGTCGCGATCTTGGGTATTTTAGTGATGAACATCTCAACATTTGCTGATGTGAACTCATTTTATATGAACCCCTATGTTTATGGCGAACCAAGCGATGCTAATTTAACCACTTGGTTACTTACCCACTTCTTTGCCGATCAAAAATTCTATACGATTTTTTCTATGTTATTCGGTGCAGGAATTATGCTAATGGCTCAGCGCGCTAGCAGCAAAGGGACAGCCCCGGGCCCCATCCATTATCGTCGAATGGGGATCTTGCTAGTGTTTGGCTTAATGCATGGCTTTCTAGTTTGGTATGGAGATATTTTAACAACCTATGCGTTAATGGGGATGTGGGTTTATTTATTTGCTCTCAGTAGCCAAGCAAAAACAAAACTCTATGTGGGAGCGGCTTTGCTAGGTTTATTTTTCTTAGTAATGTATGGCTTCTCATTTTTATTCCAATTTGTACCGGAAGCTGACTCAAAAGAAATGATAGAGGGTTTCTACCCGTCGCAAGAAATGATTGACGATGAGGTTGCAGCTTATAAAGGTGGTTGGTTTGATAACTTAGCCCATAGAGCTAAGTTTTATGGTTTGGCTTTAGCTAATATGCTAACCCTGGTGGGACCAATGCGAATTGGTGGTGCCATGTTGATTGGTATGGCTTTATATCAAAACGGTGTTTTAACAGCACAAAAAGATACCGGCTTTTACCTCAAGTTTACTTTAATCATGGCGCTGTTTGGTATTGGTCTTCAATGGTTTGACTATTACATATTAGTGCAAGGAAACTTTAGTTTTGAAGCCCTGTGGTTGTCATTTGGATCGATTAACAGTGCAGCGGCAGTATTTATCGCTTTGGCCTATATTGGATTACTCTGCTTGTGGGTAAAGTCTGATACGCTTGCTTGGTTTAGACGTAAATTTGAAGCTGTAGGTCAAATGGCTTTCACAAATTACATTATGCAGTCGCTAATTTGTACGACTTTATTTTATGGATTTGGTTTGGGTTGGTTTGCAGAGTTAGAGCGCTATGAGCTATATTATGTCGTGGCTTCTATATTTGTAGCGCAACTGGTTTGGTCAGAACTTTGGCTAAAAAAATTCTATTTTGGCCCTTTAGAATGGCTATGGCGTTCATTAACTTATGGCAAAGCACAGCCCTTCTCTCGCGCTCACTCTTAATCCGTTAGATAAGGATAAGAATCCAGTAATTGACCTTCGCCCTGCATCAGAATTTATTGCAGGGCATTTGCCCTATTCCGCCAGTTTGCCTTTAGCAGATTTGGAAGGATCATGGCATGAATTGCCTCCAAAGAAAACGCCGCTAATTGTTGTTGCGAATCAAAAAGATTTCCCCTATCTGAAAGAGCTATTTGCACTACAAGACTATCCAATTGTTGAGATCCTATCTGAAGAAGATTTATTCCATTCGAAATTACAGGTGGGGAATCTCAGTCAAAGGCTATGGCGTGGGAATCCCTTGTTAGAAAACCATATACAGCTAATTAAAGCACATCTTTCAAAGGCAGACGCTAAAGTTTTTGATATAGGTTCAGGTTCTGGGCGTGATTCACTTTTTTTAAGATTGCATGGTTTGCGTGCAGTAGCGATTGACAATAATCGTTTTGCTTTAGAACGATTAGGGCACTTTAGTGAACGATGGAATCTACCGGTAACGGCTAAAAATTTAGATCTACAAAACCAAGCTTTGGAGCTTGAGCAGTTAATGCTTGCTCAAAAGCCACAATTAATAGTACAGGCTCGCTATTTGCATCGTCCTCTATTGGAAATCTACAAAAAAAGTTTAGCGCCAGGCGCTATGCTGGCGATCCATACTTTTACGGAAAAAGCAGCTGAATTTGGTAAGCCAAAAAATCCAGCTTATTTATTACGCGATGGCGAGTTAGAAGAAACTTTCGCCGGTTGGCAGTTATTAGTTAATGAGGAACACCGCTTAGCTGATGGACGTCCTTTATCGATGTTTCTAGCGCGTAAAAGATAAGACTTTGTAAAAAAATTAGTAAAGCGTTATTATTTATCTTATTAATGAATAATTTGAAATAGATAGCTCTAGGCTATCGTTTCATTAGAGACGCTTATGACTCTTACAGAATTCCGTTACATAGTTGCCGTTGCCCGAGAACAACATTTTGGTCGAGCTGCTGAAGCATGCTTTGTGAGTCAGCCAACATTGAGTGTTGGCGTAAAAAAATTGGAAGAGCAATTAGGGGTGATTATTTTCGAGCGTAGTAAGTCTGATGTAAAAGTCACTCCACAAGGCCAAAGAATTGTTGAGCAAGCGCAAGCCATATTAGAGCAAGTGGATCAATTGAAATTAGAGGCAAGCGAGAATTCAGATCAATTAGAAGGTGCATTGAAAATTGGGGCTATTTTTACCATTGGTCCTTATTTGTTTCCAAATCTAGTTCCTGAGCTGCGACGTATAGCGCCAAAAATGCCACTGCATATTGATGAAGACTATACTCATAATTTAAAAACAAAATTACGCAATGGCGAGTTGGACGCTATTTTTATTGCTTTACCATTCGATGAAGCTGAAATCGATACCATTCCTTTATACGAAGAAGAGTTCTTAGCTTTGTTACCGCCAAAACATCCATGGATTAAGAAAGATAAACTGTATTTAGCGGACATCGCTGATGAAGTGATGATTATGCTTGGTGCGGGACATTGCTTTCGCGATCAGGTGCTAGAAGCTTGCCCCCAATGTCGAGATAATAGCTTAAACCCGCAAAAAGATTGGATTACCGGCTCTTCTTTAGAAACGATTCGGCATATGGTGGCCAGTGGTTTAGGTGTTAGTGTTATTCCAGCTTCCGCTGCCGACTACCATAACGAAAAACTATCCTTAGTAGTGAAACCTTTTTCTCAGCCGGTACCTAGTAGAAAAATAGCCATAGCTTTTCGTCGTAGTTTTCCACGAAAAGATGCTTTGCAGTTATTGCAGAAAGCGGTAAATCCTAGCCTAATGCATGGGACTGAAGTTATATAATGTCCATCGGCTCTTTAACAGAAATAGCGGTTGATGAATTAA
The DNA here is from genome assembly GCF_009674675.1 of Kangiella sp. HZ709. Classification (GTDB taxonomy): domain Bacteria; phylum Pseudomonadota; class Gammaproteobacteria; order Enterobacterales; family Kangiellaceae; genus Kangiella. The sequence continues at coordinate 1,530,528 of NZ_WKJC01000001.1, read as the reverse complement.
AAGGTGTCGGTCCTAAATTAAAAGAAAAGTTAGCCAAGCTAGAGATCGAGAATTTACAAGATTTACTATTTCACTTGCCCTTGAGATACGAAGACCGCACTCAAGTAAAGCCTTTGATAGAAACTCAAGATGGCGAACGCGTCATGATACGAGTGACCGTTCAACACAGCCAAATTCAATTTGGCAAAAGGCGATCATTAATTTGCCGAGCTTACGATCAAACCGCTTCTATTGATTTTCGTTTTTTTCATTTTATGTCAGCACAGCAAAAAAAATTACAAGCTGGTGTAGAGCTATATGCATTTGGTGAAGTACGCCGCTTCGGTCGTATTCTACAAATGGTGCATCCGGAAATTACTTATCTAAGTGATGAGCAAGAAGCGCCCTTGCTGGATTCATTAACGCCAGTCTATCCGACCACGGAGGGTTTGCATCAAGCATCATGGCGTAAATTACAAAAACAAGCATTGCAATATTTAAGGAAAAATCCGATCCAGGATTTGATGCCCCGAGCATTGATTGATCAATGGCAATTGATGGAAATTACACTAGCTCTGTTATGGTTGCATGAACCGCCAAAGAATACCCGGGTGGAAGATTTAAGCAGTGAGCAATCGCCAGCGATAAAGCGTTTAATCTATGAAGAGCTATTGGCACAACAATTGAGTATGCAGTTGCAGCGAAAGCGATTACAAAAAGACAGCGCTTTTGTGATGGTGAATAAAGGTAAATGGAATCGAAAGTTGTTAGCAGGGCTGCCTTTTACACCAACTAAGGCACAAGAAAGAGTCTCTGCCGAAATTATTCACGATCTGCAATCGAGCCAGCCGATGTTGCGATTATTACAAGGCGACGTCGGCGCTGGAAAAACCCTTGTCTCAGCCTTGGCAGCATTTCATGCCATTGAATCTGGCTTTCAGGTGGCTATTATGTCGCCTACAGAAATTTTAGCCGAGCAACATCTTAATAGCTTTAAAAATTGGTGCCAGCAACTAGGAATAAAAGTTGCTTATTTAGTGGGCAAGTTAAAAGCTGCTGAACGCCGTGAATCATTAGCGCTGATTGCGACTGGTGAAGCTCAATTAATTGTAGGAACCCATGCACTTTTTCAAGAAGAAGTGGCTTTCCACAATTTAGGTTTAGCAATTATTGATGAGCAACATCGATTTGGGGTTAAACAGCGATTGGCATTAAAAAATAAAGCACCGCAGGGAAAGCAGCTGCATCAGTTAATGATGACGGCAACGCCAATTCCCAGGACTTTGGCTATGACTGCCTATGCAGATATGGATCTGTCGATCATTGATGAATTGCCCCCCGGCAGAACACCAATTCAAACCATGGCTATTTCCGAGCAAAAGCGCGATCAAGTGATTGAACGAATTGAAAAAGCATGTCTTGATGAAAACCGCCAGGTCTATTGGGTGTGTACATTAATTGAAGAGTCTGAAGAAATTCAAAGCCAAGCGGCTGAAACCACTGCAAACTTACTGGCACAAGAGCTTCAAAGTTGTCGTATTGGTCTGATTCATGGCCGACTTAAATCTGAGCAAAAACAATTGGTTATGCAAAAATTTAAAGCTGCAGAAATAGATGTCCTGATAGCTACCACGGTTATTGAGGTAGGGGTGGATGTACCGAACGCTAGCTTAATGATCATAGAAAATCCTGAAAGGTTAGGTCTAGCGCAATTACACCAATTGCGCGGGCGAGTGGGTCGTGGGACGGTCGATAGCCATTGCTTAATGCTCTACGGACATCCGCTTTCAGACAATGCTAAGTCAAGAATTCAGATTATGCGTGAAACTAATGATGGCTTTGTAATAGCGGAAGAGGACTTAAGGCTCAGAGGGCCGGGTGAATTCTTAGGAACTCGCCAAACCGGCGAAATGACACTGCAATTTGCTGACATTGTTAAGAATGCAGCGTTAATTCCAGAAATTCAACAAGCAGCAAAAATTATGATTAAAGAGTCGCCGAAAGTCGCGCAAGCCTTGTACAGACGTTGGTTAGGCTATCGACATGAGCTAGCCGATGTTTAAAGGCTTTTAGCCCGATAGCATAGGATTTCTATGCTAATTATGGTAAAGTTGCAGCCCTAAAATTTCCCCCTTTTGTTATAAAAGATTGTTAATTGAAAATTGAGGATTCAGGAATGAAACAGCCTGTTCGCGTTACAGTTACCGGTGCTGCCGGCCAAATTTGTTATTCATTATTATTTCGTATTGCTAGCGGTGAAATGCTAGGCAGCGACCAGCCAGTGATTTTAAACCTTTTGGAAATCACGCCAGCACTTAAAGTGTGTGAAGCTGTTGCGATGGAATTAAATGATTGTGCATTCCCATTAGTAAAAGATATCGTTGTAACTGACGATCCAGCAGTAGCTTTTAAAGATTCGCAAATCGGCTTAATGGTTGGCGCGAAACCGCGTGGACCTGGCATGGAGCGTAAAGACTTAATCGCAGACAATGGTCGAATCTTCAGTTCATTAGGTAAAGTGATTGACCAAGTTGCCGATAAGAACATTAAAATTTGTGTAGTGGGTAATCCAGCAAACACTAACGCATTTATCCTAGCAGCGAATGCTCCTAGCATTAACCAGCGCAACATCACGGCTTTAACGCGTCTTGATCACAACCGTGCTTTATATCAGCTAGCTGAAAAATCAAGTTCTGACATTTCTGATATCAAGAAAATGATTATCTGGGGTAATCACTCAGTAACTCAAGTACCTGATATTGCGTTCGCTACTGTAGCAGGCGGCAATGCGGCAGACAAAGTTGACGCAGCCTGGGCAAAAGATGACTTTATGCCAACCGTTGCTAAACGTGGCGCAGCAGTAATCGCGGCTCGCGGTTCTTCTTCTGCAGCTTCAGCCGCAAACGCAGTTTTAGATCACATGCGCGACTGGTGCTTAGGTTCTGAGGCCGGCGATTGGGTATCAATGGCTGTTCCGTCAGACGGTTCATATGGTGTTGAGAAAGGTTTGATCTATTCATACCCAGTGGTTTGTAAAGATGGTGATTACGAAATCGTACAAGGTCTAGAAGTGTCAGATTTCATCAAAGGCAAAATGGATGAGTCTGAGCAAGAGCTTATAGAAGAAAAAGCAACGGTAGCTGATTTAATTTAATTAAATACAACTTATTTTTTATGAAAAAGCCCAGCAATTGCTGGGCTTTTTTATAAAAAGTGTAAATAAATCAAACACTAACAAGTCATCTATGCATTAAAAAGTCTGCTAGTTCAGACTTTAGGTAATTGAAAACGATAGTTGCTTTACAGCATCTAAAATAATTGTAATATCAATAACAAAAGGAGAGGTTAATGAAAACGTTAATTGGGATTAGTTTGGTTCAATTTGTCTTATTAGTATTTGTATCGATCAAAGTAATTCAACTTTCTAACGACTCAAGCCAATCAGTAATTTCGCCCCAAGAAGCTAAGGCAATACAGGAATACTCAGGGACGAAGAATAACCATCTCAACTTTTCAGAAAGCAAAACTCTGTCAGAAGTTAATATAAGAACCATTATTAGGGAAGAGTTAGGTTTATTTGTTGCTAGTACTCAAAATATCCAGCAAGACGATATTGAGCAAAACAATAGTCAGGAAAGCTTTATGGCTGAAATATCTGATGGTATTGAGCAAAACATTAAAAACCAAATCGATTTTTCCATTAGTGATGGTAACGTTTCTGAAAAAGAATTAGCACTTTTGGAGTCCGAACTAGCAAAATTAAATAAAAAAGATCGACAAAAAATACTCAATCATTTATCTGAAGTAATGAGTAGGGCTGGCGCAACTATTTCAAATTAATTTAAATCACCATAATAGAAGGAAGATACTATGAAGATAAAAGCTATAGTCTTTAGTTTAATAATGGCACTTATGCCAATAACGCTTTGGGCAGGTTTAACTCAGCCTGCGCCGGTAACCATAGATGAAGAAAACCGAATTGCACAAGGTGATATGGTAACGGCACGATTTTCAGACAATGATCAGGAATTAATAGGTTGCGGTGTGCGTAAATTTAGCACTGGCGAAGATACTGTTTTGTCATTTGCATTTTGCCAGGCTCGATTAGCCGAAGATGTTAACATTGTGTGTAATACACAAAATCCAGAGCTAGTGAATGCCATTGATTCGATCAGTGATTATTCATTCGTGACCTTTAGTTGGAATGAAGAGAATGAGTGTACTCGAATTGGTAACTCAACTCAGTCTTTCTATATTCCAAACTTTAAACTGAAAAAAGTTAAGAAAAAAGATAATGATGACGATTAATCAACGCTCATTAAAAAAACCCAGTTTAAGCTGGGTTTTTTTTGCTTAAATTTTTGTAGATCTCACTTTCATGAGAATAACATTTACTATTAAATGAACCTATTATTATTCTAATTCGTCTAGTTATTAAAGTCTTAAAATAAATGATATGAAAACAAGTCGTGAAGAACTATTGGTAATCTCAGCGCAAGCAGGTAATGAGGAAGCCTTGACTGAGCTTTATCGACAGTTCTATCAGCCGCTATTGAAGTTTGCTTATAAACTTTGTGGTCATCATGATTGGGCGCAAGATGCTGTGCAGGATGTATGGCTGGATGCTGCTAAGAAGCTACTTAAATTGAATGACCCTAAAGCTTTTAGAAGTTGGATGTATCGAGCAGTACGTTGGCGTTGTATAGATATCGCTCGGAAAGCTAATAAAACCGAACAAATGAGTGAGTCAGAAGTAGTAGTGCCTACGGAACAATTGCAGGTGGTAGATTCAGGTCTCTTAAGGTTGATTCAAGAATTACCAGAAGTAGAGCGACAAGCGATTTATTTATTTTACTTAGAAGAGTTTTCCTTAGTTGAAATTTCGATCGTATTGGAAGTGCCTCAAGGTACCGTGAAATCACGTTTAAATAGAGCAAGGAAAAACTTGAAAGTTTTGTTAACAAATTAAAAAATGAGGTAACTATTATGAATATTGATGAGCGTATTAAAAAAGAACTTGAATCTGAATCAGCAAAGCTAGATGAAATTTTAGCAGAAGAACCAGGTCTGTTCGGCCGAGTGGCATCTATATTCAAAGGCAGTTTAAAAATATGGGTGATTTTTGTGAATGTCTTTGTCATGTTTTTTACGGTCATAATGATTTGGATGGGTTACGAGTTTTTTGTAGCGATGAGCACTGATGATCGAATATTTTATGGGGTTATAGCTCTAGCGGCATTAAAAGCACAAGTGTCTCTAAAAGAGTGGCTTTTTAGCGAAATGCGAAGAAGTTCATTGATGCGAGAAATAAAGCGGTTAGAGCTTAGCATTGAGCACTTACAAGCTAGCATAAAAAGCTGAGACATTGACTCAGCTGCAAAAATCGTTAAGGTAACTAGCAATTTTACAATAATTTAGGCTAGTTATGAGTCCTACCCAAAAGAGTATTTCCAAGGTTCCGAAAACAGCGTTGTTTATGCGCAAAATGACTGATTATCTAACCTTGGATTTTCTGGGCGGGCCAAGGCCTTGGAAATTTTCATGGGTTATCAACTTTCAAAAAGCGGGCACTTTTTTCTTCCTGGGTTTTTTAATGTGGTATTACCAAAATACCAGCCTGGATGCCTGGGTATATTTAGCATTACATGGCAGTTACGGCTTGGTTTGGATTATGAAAGATGTGGCTTTTCCTGATCCTAATTGGCAGCGAAAAATTACCATCGGTGGAGGTTTAGTCGCATTTTTTGGAGTGTTGTTTTGGTATTGGATCTTTGGCTGGTTACTAATTTCAGGAACTGTCGTGCCTAATTATCCTTTACCTGATTATGCCTGGTATGCCCTGTGTATTTCTTTATGTATGTTAGGTTCAGTCATAATGATAGCGGCGGATGCACAGAAGTTTTATACCTTGCGAGTTCAAAAAGGATTAATTACCGACGGTATGCACAAGCATATTCGTCATCCTAATTATCTTGGCGAAATGATGATTTACGGTAGTTTTGCCTTAATGGTTTGGCATTGGTTACCGGTTATTATTTTAGCCTATGTATGGCTGGGTGTATTTGCGGTGAATATGGTGTTAAAAGAAGCCAGTATGTCACGTTATGAAGAATGGGCAAAGTATAAAGAAAAAACCCATTGGTTAATTCCGGGCATTTTTTAGTGTGAAACTATTATCGGTTTCTAAATACTTCTTAGTAGTATTAGCATTGGGTGTGAGTTCAAGTGCTTTGCCAGAAGAGTCTAAATGTAATAACGCCGTGACAGGTAAAGTTGAGTTGTTACCAAAGGATATCCTGGAAACGTTAATGGTCGCTGCAGATGCTTTTTGCGAAATTCAAAAAGAAAAATTTACAACGAGTTATAAAGTAAGGATTACAGGCACCATTAGAAGTATTGGCGATCAGGCAAGGTATATTGACCAATGTTTAAAGCGCGATAAATGTAGAATTTACGAGAACCAGCAAGCAGTTCAAGAATACTTAAGCATACCAAATCCGACACCAAAAAAGCTTGAAGCCAAAATAAAAGATCAGTTGACTCGAAAATGCTTTATATCAAAACATTTGTCAAACCGGGCTGTGGATATTGGTACTCGAAACATGCCGCAAGATAGGATTGCTTTGTTAGCAAAGTTAATCGGTGATACCGAATATTATGTTGCTGGAAAAAAGTACCGACCAATTGTAATCAATCGAAGTCATGGCACTGGTCCTCATTTGCACATAAATTTTGAACCATATTATTTTGATCCTAGCAGCTGCCCTAAAGATCATAGTTTTACAACAGAGTAAGCGATTCGTTATTTGCGAGGGTTTTTCTTTCGCCAATTCCAAGGCTCTATGCGTTGCGATTCGGGCAAAGCCCATAAGCCTCGTTTATTTTTCTTTGCTTGTTTTTGTAGCCATTGCAATTTTAGATTGTCAGAGTAACGCCAGAGCCAAGCATGACCTGTTTTGATCATTTCAGTATTAACGGATGTTTCATTAACAATGATGTCCACTAATCGGCGGCCATAGCGATCTTTTTTCTTGCCGATCAAAAATAAAGGCTCATTATCTATTAGTTGTTTTAAATGGTTCTTAGATTCTTTGGCAAAGGGCTGATGCTTTTCCGGAGCATCAATATCTTTAAGTCGAACAGTAAACTGCTTTCCTTTTTCATCACAACACAAAACTGCGCTATCCCCGTCTTGAACATATTTCAAACGGTAGTCGTTGCTTACGCTTGTTTCACAAGCAGTCAATATAAGACAAAAAAGAGCCAGCGAATTAAGTTTCATTACAGTGTATATTCCTAGCAAGTTACTCTTTAATTTTTTTCGCTTTTGGCTTAGGTAAGGTGGCAATCGAAGAAATTAATAGCCCCGTTACTAATGAAATACCGGTGATAACCATACTAAATGCAATCTCGATACCGCCAATAATGTCATGATCCAAAATAGCGGTGAGACTTTTAAAACCGACAGAACCGGGAACTAAAATAATAAAGCCTGGCATCATGATAGCTGCCGTGGGAACCCGCTTGATGCGATAGGCGATATTGGAAAAGAGACCAACTGATAAAGCACCTAGGAATGCGCCTGTTGCTGCACCAAAATGCATGACCCCAAACTTAGAAACAAAAAAGGCTACAAAAGTCGCAATAATAATCCAGGGTAACTCTTTCCAGCGAGTTTGGAATAACACCATAAAAGACCATGAGGTCACTAATAAGGCAATATATAGAGTCCAATCAGGTAAAGCATTTGCTGTTGGCAACAGCTGCTCTTGGAATAAATGAGCAGCCAGTTGACTACCAATAGCTACGCCAAAAGCCATTTGAATAAAAATCATCCCCGCTCCCAGTAAGCGCGAAGTTCCTGAGACTAAATTCTGTGTGGCCAATTCAGCCATTGCTATCGTCAGCATCAAGCCTGGGACTAAAACAATGATGCCAGCAACAATTGGAATATAGGTAGAGTGTAAACCAAGCAATTGACTAAAGGCGAAGGAGATAAAAGATGCTATAAATGCGCACAGCGCTGGCATGAGACTAGAGACAGACTGTATCCGCGGACTATTATTTACGATCAGACCAACGATAAACCCTATAAAAGTCGCGGCAACAACTTCTTGCCAGCCACCATTAAAAATTCGGGCGATTGAGGCCGAAACGGAACTAAAGCAAAAAACCATCCAGTACTTGTTATGGACTGGTTTAGATTTGCTGATTTCCAATAATTCTTTCGCGCCTTGTTCGGCAGTTAAATCATCATTGATAACCGCATAGGCAACATCCATAGAACTACGTAATTTATCGACATTGACTTCGCCTGAGTTTGAGCGAATAACGTAAGTTTGTGGGTTTTCCTCTTCCTGCATGAAGGTCATGGTGATGCTAGTTGGAACGGCGCTGACTTGAACACCATATTCCAATTGGTCAGCGACCTTAGTCATCAGACTTTCAAGCTCATAAGCCGGAACACCATAGGTATGTAATGCTTTGACCAAGCGGAGCATAAACCCTATCGGTTTATGTCTCTCTGGAAGGTTGGGGACTTTATCTAGTCGTCTTTCAGAAATCGAACGTGGAACTTGGTTGGTCATAGTGCTAACTCAGCTACTATTTAGTGATGCTTGGTTTAATGCTAACCCTTTTGAATAAGTTTTGTAACAAATATTTAAGTTATATCGTCAGGATAAGTGTTGTAAAGCCTATCATGCTCCATTATTATTATAGGCTTAAGTATTATTAAATTGACTGCAATGAATAAACTTCTGAAATACAGCTTTATTGTGCTAACTCTTATGAGTTTGGCGCTAATGCCTGTTGCTCATAGTTTATCGTCACATCAGGCTATTGAAGAGTGTTCGGTTTGTATTTCCCAACCGAGTACTGATGCTAATACCAACTCCATTGAATTGATTTCAACAGTTGCATATGGAGTTTATAAAGAAACGGTTTTTAGTTTAGAGCTTGTCACTAGTCAACTATCCTGTTCGCCCTTTTATGGCCGTGCGCCACCTGCTTCTGCTTAATTTATAAAATCTAACCTCAGTTAAGGCAGTAATTCTTTTTAAAGAGTTATTGTATTTATATGTATATTTAGGAAATTAAGTTATGAAAGCAAGACATTTTAAAAAATCATTAACAGCATTAGTGATTAGTGGTCTACTGAGCCAAGCGGCAGTGGCGGCGGAAAAAAATCTAAGTGGTACCATCGTTGATGACAAGGGTCAGCCAGTTGCCAACGCAGAAGTTCATATTCGAGCACTAAATAAAAAGGTAATGACTAACAGCAATGGTCAATTTAGTTTCGATGCATTAGCAGAAGGACGTTATGTAATTGATGTGGAAGCCGCAAAGTTAGGTCATATAAATAAATCAATTCGTCACGATGGTTCTGTAATTACTTTAAAAGTAGAAGATGATCCAAATATTATTGTGGTAACTGGTAATCCTCTAGAGCATTCGAGTTTAGAAATGGCATCGCCTTCAGTAGTTATTACTGGTGATGAACTAGTTAAAAACCGTGGCGCTAATATTGGTGAAACAATTGCCGAGCTCCCAGGTGTTAATTTATCAAGTTTTGGTATTGGTGCTGGGCGACCGGTTATTCGCGGCCAACAGGGGAATAGAGTTACCGTATTAAGCAATAATACTTCTACTTCTGACGCATCGAATGCGAGTCCAGACCACTGGGTTGCGGCAGAACCATTATTAGCAAAACGTATTGAAGTGTTAAAAGGGCCGGCAACTTTAATCTATGGTGGTGAAGCCGTTGGCGGTGCGGTTAATGTCGTTGATAATAGAATTCCAACAGAGGCACCTGAAGGTTTCGAAGGTGGTTTAGAGGTTCGTTTAGGTGATTCGGCAGTAGGTGAGAAAACCTTTGTTGGCACGTTAGCCACAGGAGCTGAATTAGAGGGAGGGACTCTTGCCTTTAACTTAGATTTCCTTGATTCTCAGACGGACGCCTTTGAAATTCCAGGTTATGCAGAATCTGCTCGACTTCGTGCATTAGAGGAAGCCGAAGAAGAGGAAGGCCACAGTGAAGAAGAGCATGAAGAAGCTTTCGGTCTTCTTGAAAATAGTGATACGGATACACAGGGCGCAAGTTTTGGTTTTTCATGGATAACTGATAACGGTTATTGGGGCGTTTCTTATACAGACTTTGAACGTAACTACGGATTGCCAGGCCATGCTCATGGTCACGAAGAAGAAGATCCCATGGGCGGTGCTCCTGAAGAAGAGGAAGAAGAGATTATTCGCCTCGATCTTGAGCAAAAACGATGGGATGTGAAAGGCCAATGGAATGACCCATTTGCAGGCTTCCAAGCTTTGAAATTTAGTTACACCAATACTGATTATCAGCACACAGAGTTAGAAGGAGAAGAAGACGGTACTGTGTTCATTAACGACTCGAATGAACTGCGTGTTGAGTTGGTACATTCAGCTTGGTCTGGTTGGCAAGGCGCTTTTGGTTTGCAATATAGTGACAGTGATTTTGCTGCCATAGGTGAAGAAGCATTTATTCCGCAAACCAAAACAGAAAAACTGGGTATATTTTGGTTGGAAGAAAAAGATATTGGCGATTGGCATTATGAAGTAGGTGCTCGTTATGATCACCAAGAGATAGATGCTGGTATTTTTGGTTCTCGTGAGGACTCTGCATTTAGTTTCGCTGCCGGTGCTGTTTGGCATATCAATGAAAATTGGTCAATGCCCATTAACTTTGCTAGAGCACAACGTTTACCTCAAAATGAAGAGCTACTATCAAATGCAGGCAATACAGAAGATACTTATGTTGAGCATTTAGCGACTTTAACTGTAGAAGTTGGAGATCCTAATTTAGATAAAGAGACCGCTAATAATTTTGATATTGGTTTACGTTATAACAGTGATAATTTATCTGGATCTATAGCAATTTTTAATAACCGAGTGAATAACTTTATTTTCTTAGAGCACATTGAAGAAGACCATGCTGGTGAAGAAGAGCACGATCATGAAGAGTTACCTTTATTAATGTATGCTCAGCAAGATGTTATCTTTGAAGGTCTGGAAGCTGAAGTATTATGGACTTTTGCAGAAGGCGACTATGGCTATTGGCAGTTAGGAGCTTTTGGTGATTATACGCACGCAGAATTTAACAATGCGAGTGGCGCCTATATTCCACGCCAACCTGCAAGAAGATTAGGTGTCTCGTTAGGTTACGAGTTTGGTGACTTCTCAGCAGAGTTAAAATCAGTTAACGTCGCAAAGCAAGACAAAGTAGCTGAAGAAGAGCTACAAACTGATGGTTATGATTTATTAAATCTCACCTTAGGTTACGGATTAACTTTTGAAAGCTCTGAAGGGTTATTATTCTTAAGAGCGCAAAATTTATTGGATGAAGAAATTCGTGATCATGCTTCTTTCTTGAAAGATAGAGCGCCAAGACCTGGTCGTTCCGTTACAGCTGGATTTAGATTAACGTTTTAATTTGTTAAAATAAATTACTTTTCCTAAAGAAACGGGTGCGCTATTCTTAGCGCACCCGTTTCTTTTACAATCATCAATATGCCATCGAAAACACTAAAATTACCGATCAACATTGTTGCTGCTAAAGGTGGATACTGTGTGGAAATGGAGATAGGTTGTAATCAAGATAAAGTAAAATTGCTATTGGATACGGGTAGTAGCACCATTGCGGTAGAAACTAATAAATATAAACCAGAAGATGATTTTTATTTGCACCCTACTTCTTATGCACAATGTATAACTTATGGCTCGGGAGGCTGGGCCGGCCCTTTAGTCGAGACTCATCTACAGTTCCAAAGTCACAGTAAAAAAATGACTTTGAAAGATGGTCATATTGCTATTATCAAATCGGAGCAGCAAGATAACTTTCATGGGGCTGATGGTATATTAGGTTTAGCTTATAGACAACTAAATAGAGCTTATGATTTAAGTGATTATTTTGCAGAACGTCATTATGAATCAAATCAAACTTTTCCTTGGCCTTTTATTATCGAGGAAAATAAATCTTCAGTTAGAACGTTTAAAAAATTCTTAAAAAATTACGACTGGATAAAGCCTAAGGCATTTTTTACAGAATTAGAAGAGCATAAAATTTGTCGTGATAAATTTTCTATATATGTAAAGCGTTCTTTAATGCATGTAAAAGAAGACCATCTTAAGTCAGATGAATTAGAGGCAGACCCGTTAAATCAAGGGTGGTTGATTTTAGGTTCAGGCGAAGAGCATAAAGAGCTCTATAACGGTAAATTACAAGTTATAGATGTAGTGCATGATGCTTATTATAACACTAACTTATTAGGTATCAGTATTGCGGACAATGATCTTATTAAACCGGTTGATGACCCTTATAAAAAATCTGCCAAATATTCTAATTCTATTGTAGACTGCGGCTCCAGTTTTTTGGTGTTGCAAGAAAATTTATATCAAGAATTAATGGATCAGTTGCTCGAAATAAGTGTTGATTTTATACAGCAAATAGAAGCCTCAGATAATGCTTATAAAACAGGTAGTAGTTATAAGCCAGCAGATTTAGATTTATCGAAGTGGCCTGATATTCATTTCCATTTCCAAGGTGAACACGCTAATGATGTTACAAAGCTGACATGTAAGCCTGAACATTACTGGCAGTTAAATGCCTTAGAAAAAGATCGAGCTTGGTTTATGATCATGCAAGAAGTTGCCAATATTCCCAACAAGTCAATTCTCGGATTACCATTAATTAGTGATTATTTTTGCGTCTTCGATCGCGAGCACGATAAAAACGGCGTGATAAAAGTTGGTGGAATACAACTATAAACCTAGTCATCTGGTTAGACGTTTTGATTGTTTGAAATTACCAAAGCTATACACTACTAAGCCAAGCCAAATAAAACTAAAACTAATTAATAAATCCTGATTAAAGGGTTCGTTAAAGGCAAATACCGCTAAAAAGAAGGTCAAAGTGGGTGCTAAATATTGAATAAAGCCAATAGTATTTAGCGGAAGTATACGTGCGCCAGCAGCAAAAAGCGCGAGCGGTACTGTGGTGATGACGCCACCAGCAATGAGTAACCAATCAAGAGTCAAGTTGCCTTGCATAAAAGCACCGAATCCATTCCAGAGAAGATAAAAAATATAGCCTGCAGTTACTGGTAATACTATTAAAGTTTCGACTAATAGACCTTGTAGCGGACCAATATTGACTTGCTTTCGGAGCAAACCATAAATCGCAAAAGTGGTAGCTAAACTTAAACTGATCCATGGCACTCCTCCTAGGATTACAATCCGATAGGCAACGCCAAGACTGGCAAGAATTAATGCTGCGATTTTCCAGCCATCTAATTTTTCGCGAAGGACCAGTATACCCAGTGCCACTGTAAGCAGCGGATTTATAAAATAACCGAGGCTGGTATCCAAAACTCGATCATTTACGACCGCCCAAGTAAAAATTAGCCAATTACTTGAAATTAATGTTGCTGTTATGAATAAGGTGATTAGCGTTTTTTTGTCTTGCCAGATGCTTTTCGGAAATGGTCTTTTGATAGCAAGCATGATGATGATAATTACTGGTACAGACCAAGCTATACGGTGAGCTAATATTTCAAGCGCCGAAGTATCACCTAAGGCTTTGAAATAGATGGGTGCTAGCCCCCAAATTAAAAAGGCTAAGATGGCGTAAAGGTAGCCTGCTTTTAAATCAGAATTTTGCTGAGACACTATGTATTCCTACCAATTGTTTTATAAATTGCGGTGCTATCCAACCATATAGGTTCCGGTGGCTACTGCGATTTGCAGCTCTTGTTCATTGACTAACTCCATTCTGACTACTGCAATTTTTGCGCCGGTTCTGAGTAACCGCGCTTTGGCATAAAAGGCTTCACCTTTGCCAGGTCGTAAATAATCGACCCGCATATCGATGGTACTGAGTTTTGTTAGCTTTTCTTTTAATTTGTTCAGATGAGTGGCTGGATTATCATTTAAAACGCCTACAGCCGCCATGATGCCACCCACCATATCGAGTGATGCTGAGATAACGCCACCATGTAATATTCCATGGAAATAATTTCCGACCAGCTCGGGTTTCATATCGAATTGGATAATGCTCTCTTCATCGCTAATACTATGGAATTTAAGGCCAATATGGCGATTGAATGGGATCTTATTGATCATTAATTCGCTAATAGCGGACAGAGCAGCTTGTTTTAGAAAGCCCATAGTTGGAGTTAGTTGGCAGCTTGAGCTTCAGTTTGCCTTAAAACGGTAAAAAAAGGTATGGCTAAATCTAATATCTGGCGGGTTTGACTATTTAATCCCTTGTTAAATAAAGGTATAATCCTCGCCGAGTTAAAGATATGAAGTTAAGTATTCATCGACTTAGCTATGAAGCTATAGAGAGATCAGAAATGAAGTTAATCAAAACTGTTGCAGTATTTTCCATTAGTGTTGTTATGGCGGCCTTTGCTGGCGAAGCTTTGGCAACCCATTTAAGCAAGAAAAGCACCGATGAGCGTATTAAACCTGCGCATAAGGTATACGTTAAAGGCGACAAGATCCCTCAGGTAGCAAACGAATTGCCAAAGCCTCCAAAACCAGCCGGCCCTCGTTCTGGTGAAGATATTTACAACACCTATTGTTCGGCTTGTCATAATGCTGGTATTGCCGGCGCGCCTAAGATGGGTGATGTTGCTGCATGGTCGGATAGAATGACTGAAGGTCTTGAGCATATTTATGCAGAAGCAATTAATGGTGTGGGTGCGATGCCGGCAATGGGTACTTGTAGTGACTGCTCTGAAGACGATATTAAAAAGACTGTTGACTATATTTTAGCCAATAGCAAATAAGTATTTTATAGATAGCAAGCCGATGATTTCAGTCGAATTCATCGGTTTTTTTATGCCTGATATTTTTATAGATAGAGAGTTATGAAGATTAGTGTAGTTATTTTTTTTAGTCTGATATTGTTAATTGGATGTGACAATCCGCAAGTCGTACGAGATGGACAGGCTATTTACTATCAGTCTTGTGTCAGCTGCCATGATCGTGGCCATGGAGGAGCGCCTGTTTTAGGCGATGATAAGGCTTGGAGTCTTAGATTGTCGAAAGGTAAAGCTCAGTTATTGGAAAACTTAAAGCAAGGTTATAATAGTATGCCGGCTAAAGGGGCTTGTTTTGATTGTAGTGACCAAGAACTCGAAATGGTTTTGGAGTTTATTATTTTAGAATCTAAGCTTAAGTAAGGCTCGTTAAAATTAAAGCCATTAAATAAAGCCCCCAAAAAGATAGCTTTACCTTTCTTTAAGTAATATCCATAGAGCAAAACGGTACTTTTATTTATCCTTAAACTACCATAATAATTGAGGATAAAGTAATGAATAGTTTCCTAAAGTGCTTACTAATACTTGCAAGTGTTTTTATTTTTACTGGCTGTGAGATAAACCCTGTTATTGAAAAAGACAAGCGATCTGATTTTGAGAAAGTTCAGGAAAACGCCGGGTTGGTTCTTAAAGACTGCGGCAAAGGCAAAGTAAAAAAAGTCACAATAGATGGCTATGAATGCTTTTGATTAGCAAGCAGACGACGTAAGAGATGATAACATCTTGTGTCATTTTTCATTTAAGTAACCTTTTCTTACATTTTCCCACTAAAATCACTTCAATCTTTTTGCCAATTGTACTTATAAGCTCTATATTTATGAGTTAAGTTAAACCGCTATTAAATATAGATAAATCAAACTATTGGGCCAATTATGAAAAAGACCGTTTTTATTTCTGCATTAGTTAGTTTATCGCTGGCTAGTGTGGCTTATGCTGCTGAAAACAGCGATAAATCCGATAAAGACTCTAAAAAAGATGTTGCTTGGGATGTGAATAAAGCTCCTGGCAAAGCATATTTTGCAGATATAAAAGTGACCGAAGGCACTTGGATGAATTTAGATGTGAGTCCTGATGGTAAAACTTTGGTTTTCGATTTATTAGGTGACATATACACTATGCCTATAGCTGGAGGTGAAGCAAAAAATATCACCAACTCTATGGCGTGGGATATGCAGCCGCGCTTTTCACCTGACGGTAGTCAATTGTCCTACACTTCCGATCAAGGGGGTGGTGACAACATCTGGATCATGGATACTGATGGAAGTGATTCGTACCAAGTTACTAAAGAGAAATTCCGATTGTTGAATAATGCTGTTTGGAGCCCGGATGGTAATTATTTAGCGGCACGCAAACACTTCACTGGAACTCGCTCGCTTGGCGCCGGTGAAATTTGGCTTTACCACAAATCAGGCGGTAATGGGATTAAGCTGAATAAGCGTCCGAATGAACAAAAAGATCTTGGTGAGCCAGCTTTTACGCCAGATGGTCAATATGTATTATTTTCTCGTGATTCGACTCCAGGAAGGTATTTTGAATACAGTAAAAATTCGAATGAGCAAATCTATGAAGTTTTTGCGATTGATAGGAACACTGGGGATATTGAAACTTGGATTTCTGGCCAAGGCGGTGCAGTAAGACCAACGGTTTCACCTGATGGTAAATTCATTGCTTTTGTTCGTCGTATCCGCGAAAAAAGTACCTTGTATTTGCAAGATCGTGAGTCAGGCGCTGAATTTCCGATTTATAAAGGTCTAGAAAGAGACATGCAGGAGACCTGGGCGATCCATGGTGTTTACCCGAATTTCGCTTGGACTCCAGATAGTAAAAACATTGTATTCTGGGCTAAAGGAAAAATTCATAAAATCGATATCGACTCGAAAGATGTTGCAGAAATTCCTTTCAGTGTGACCGATAAGCGTGAGATGCGGGAAGCTATTACTATCAACCAAGAAGCAGCGCCAGCAGACTTTAATGCAAAAATGCTGCGTTGGATGCAAGTATCACCAAATGGTAAGACTGCGATTTTCCAAGCGCTAGGCTATATTTACAAAGTAAATTTACCTGATGGCAAGCCTCAAAGAATCACCAATCAGTCTGATCACTTTGAATATTATCCAAGATTCTCGCCAAATGGCGGCAGTATTATTTACACCACATGGAATGACAAAGATTTAGGTAGTGTAAAAATTCACTCTTTGTTTGATGGTCGTCAAAGAGTTATCAGTCAAAAGCCGGGTCATTATGTTAATCCCTCGTTAAGTGCTGATGGTAAAATCGCTGTTTTTCAGGCGATTTCTGGCGGCTATTTAACCAGTCCGTTGTATTCTAAAGAAACTGGGATCATTAAAGTTGATTTAAAAGCACGACAGCAAGATCGCATCAGTAAATCAGGTGCCAAACCTTTCTTTAATAAAGATTCCGATCGTATTTTTTATTCGCAATCCAAGGTTGATGGCGAAGTTCATTCGCAAAAACTCATGAGTATGGATTTATCGGGTAATGATAAACGCGAACATTATATCGGGCAATGGATCAGTGATTACGCTATTTCGCCAGATCAACAATGGCTAGCGTTTAATCAACGTTATCAAGTTTATGTCACGCCATTTGTAGCTGGTGGTAAAGCGATCAGTACAGGACCAAATGCGGCTAATTTGCCAGTAAAGAGATTCTCGGAATTTTCGGGTGCCAACCTTTCTTGGTCTGGTGATAGTAGGAGTCTTAATTGGTCAATGGGCCCGAATTTATACCAACAAAAATTGGATACTAAATTTGCTTTTTTAAATGCTAACGGTGAAGTTCCTGAAGCATCAAAAGCTACAGTAACCGAAATAGAGTTGGCAGCGAAAGCCGAGGTTCCATCCGGTTTAATTGCTTTAAAAGGGGCCAAAATTATCACTATGAAAGGTGATGAAGTGATTACTGATGGGACTGTCATGATTGAGAACAATCGAATAAAAGCCATTGGTAAATCGTCAGAAATTTCAGTGCCGTCAAGTGCTCAAACTTTTGATGTAAAAGGTAAAACTATTATTCCTGGCTTGGTCGATTTTCATTGGCATGGCCCTTATGCCAATAATCAAATGCAGCCACAAACTAACTGGAATGCTTTAGCCTCGCTTGCATTTGGGGTAACCACTACGCATAACCCATCAGCGAGTACGGAAGCTGTATTTTCTGCTTCTGAAATGCAGAAAACAGGACAAATAGTTGCGCCGAGGTTATTCTCAACCGGTACTATTTTGTATGGCGCTAATCATTACATTACAGCCGATGTAAATAACTTAAAAGATGCTACTGGTCATTTAGAACGTATGAAGTCAGTTGGCGCTTTTTCAGTAAAAAGTTATAACCAGCCACGTCGCGATCAACGGCAACAAGTGTTAGAGGCGGCCAGACAAACGGGCTTGTTAGTGGTGCCTGAAGGAGGTTCTTTATTCCAGCATAATATGACTATGGTAGTTGATGGCCATACAACCATTGAACACTCTTTGCCAGTAGCAAATATTTATGGAGATGTTAAGCAGCTAATGGGGCAAGCTAATACTGCTTATGTACCAACAATGGGTGTGTCATATGGCGGTATTTCAGGTGAGCGATATTGGTATGAGAAAACAGACGTATGGAAGCACCCTATTTTAAGCCGTTTTGTACCAAGGCAAATTCTAGAAGCACGCTCAGTGCGCCGTTATAAAGCGCCAGAAGAAGATTATAATCATGTCAATGTGGCTCGTGGCGCTGCTCAATTGCAAGATGAGGGCGTGAAAGTCTTAATGGGTGCGCATGGTCAGCGAGAAGGCTTAGCTGCACATTGGGAAATGTGGATGTTTGAGCAAGGCGGCATGACCGCAATGGAAGCTTTACGAACGGCGACTATTGACGGTGCTAAAGTCCTTGGAATGGCAGAAGATTTAGGCTCACTTGAAGTGGGTAAATTAGCAGATATTGTGGTTTTGGATGCTGATCCTTTAGCAAATCTTCGCAATAGTGATCAGGTGCATATGGTTATGATCAATGGCAACTTGTATGAAGCGGCGACTATGAACCAATTAGCTCCACAAAAGCAAGAACGCCCAAAGCTATATTTTGAAGACTAATTGATTGATAAATAAACAAAAGTAATGCAAATATGCATTACTTTTGTTCAACTTTTTAGGACTATAGTGTAAAGTGGTTTTATAGCGTATTACCTTACTTTTATTTTGGAAGGAATCTACCAAGTGTCCCGACTAAAGCTACTAACTTTTTTGGTTTGTATCTTTTTTGCTTCTTTTGCAGTAGCAAATGAAGAGACATTATCGCAATTATACGACTTATCTAATTTATCCATTACTGAGAGCTCAACCGAAGAGCATTTGGCTGAAATCAATCGAGTTGCACTTCAAGATCCTAGCGATCAGAGGGTGATGGCGTTATCAAATATATTAAAAGCCCATTACTATTTAACGCAGGAAGATTTTAATAAAGCAAGAGAGTTTTTGATTAAGGCAAAACCCTTGGTCGATCTTATTCAATCTGACAAGCTAACCAATGAATACCTCTTTGCCAATATGTTTGTATTACGGTCCAGTAGCGAGATCGATGCGGCTATAGAAATTGGCGAAACGCTTTATAAAAAAGTGATGGAAAGTTGGCCCAAGCATAAACTAAGTCATTTAGTACTTGAGCAAGCCTACCTTAAATCGTTTAAATACAAATACGACGAATCGCTGGATTTATTAAAGCTGGCCTTAGATTATTCTTATGAAAGCAATGATCCTTTTCAAGTTGCAGAAACTTATAATTTATTTGGCATCATCTATTCAGAATTAAACGATGAGTCCTCGGCCAATGAATATTATAAAAAAGCAGTTGATATAGTAGAGCTGCATCCTGGCTTATCGCGAAATACTTATTTATATACAAATTTAGCTGACTCGTATCGAGTGTTAAAAGATTTTGATGATGCTTCATTTTTTTTAGACAAGTCAGAAAAATTAGCCAAAGAAGATGAAGATGTTGCAGGTTTGGCTTTTTCTTACCAGATGCGCAGTCGTTTATTAGTAGACCAAAAGGATTATGCCAATGCTTTGAATTATTTAAAACAGGCGCAAGAAATCTCCGATAAAATAGGTGAAAAATTATTTAACTATGAAATCCATTCGGAACTAGCCTATCTCTATTTAATGATGGATCAGTTAGATAAAGCAGAGGAACATTTAGATATAGCGGCAGCTAATGACAGTAAGCAAAATGACTCCGATAAGTTTTATATGGAAGGTATTCGTTCCAGTATTTTGTATGAAAAAGGTTTATATAAGGAAGCATACGATAAGCTGGAGGAGTCTTACGAAAACTATCGGACTCAATTTAATGATGATTTAGTTCGCGTATCAAATTTATCACGTGAACAGCTAGACCAAGCGCAGTTAAATTTTGATAACAAATTGTTGGCTAAAGAAAATGAATTAACCGCTAAAAACATGAAAGAGAGTGAGCGCTTTAATTTATTATTATGGATTTTAATTGGGCTTTTATTACTTTCCGCAATAATATTAATTGTATATATATACCGTTATCGTCAATTAGCGATTAGGAATCGTCATTTAGCCTATACAGATAATTTAACAAGATTACCCAACCGTCGTCATGTATTTCTACAAATTGAGGAATATCATAAAAAAAGTAAACACTCTTCTTTTCAGTATAGTGTGATAATTTTTGATATAGATCATTTTAAAGGGATTAATGATCGTTTTGGCCATCATATTGGCGATAAAGTTATTAAAGCAACTAAAGATATCTGCGAAAGCACGTTATCTGCGTCGGATGTGGTAGGAAGAATAGGTGGAGAAGAGTTTTTGATATTACTACCTAAAACCAATGAAACGGAAGCTTATAGGGTTGCAGATAAAATTCGCGAGCAATTTGAAAATTATGACTTCGGTAATTTAGCTGAAGGTTTAAAAGTGACAGCTAGCTTTGGTGTCGCTGAAGTTCGTACAAGCGATCAGAATGTTGATGTTTTGATTAATCGTGCAGACAGGTTAATGTATGAAGCTAAAAACACCGGTCGAAATCGTGTGATGGCCCGCTCTACCATTTAAATACCTGAGAAACTCAATTCAAAAGATTTATTCTGAACAGCAGATTGCTAGAAATGATGAGAACTGGTGCAATTTGCTACAAAAAACACCTAGAAAATTCAATAGTTTATCCTATAAGGTAAACCTCCATAAATTTCCAATGCGGAATTAACCCTAAATTTGTACTGAGAATATTATGAAAAAGATAATTTTTGCATTATTGCTGATAGCTACAAGCCAATATGCAACTGCTGCGAATAGTATAGAACGGCAAATAGAAGACTTTCTTAATGATCTGAATCCGGTTTACAAAGTGAAGGCTCCTAGTGAGGCATTATTGAATAAAGCTTTAGTTAGCTTTCATGCTGAACTGCTTGAAGCGGATAGAGATAACTTAACCATTACCTTTAGTTTAAATCCCGAACAGATTAAGCAACTTGAAGAGTTCGGTTTCTCAGTGGAAGCATTGCCCAGCTGGAAGAAAAGCTGGAAAAAACAGTGGCAATCGAAGCAGCAACCGCAATTAAAAAATGAAATAAAAATGCCAGGTATTTCTGGCTACGAATGTTATTCAACAGTTGAAGAGACTTTCAGTAAAGCACAACAGTTAAGTCAGACTTATTCGGGAATAGCGCAATGGATCGATATTGGTGATTCTTGGGAAAAAACAGCGGGGATCGGTGGCCACGATTTAATGGTATTAAAAATCACTAACCGCTCAATAGGCAAGCAAAAACCTAAGTTGTTTATTCATAGTGCTATGCATGCTCGTGAATATACGACCGCCGCATTGACCTTAGATTACGCCACCCAGTTAGTCGAAGGCTATGAAACCAATGCAGACTATCAGTGGATTATTGACAACCATGAAATACATGTACTTTTCATGATGAATCCAGATGGGCGTAAAAAAGCTGAGCAAGGAATTTTATGGCGCAAAAATACCAACCAGAATCATTGTAGCGCTACCAGTAATAGTCGTGGTGCTGATTTAAATCGTAACTTCTCCTGGTTCTGGAATACGACCGCCAATGGCTCCAGTGGTAATGCTTGTGACGCAACTTACCGAGGTCCAACCAAAGCATCCGAGCCAGAAACTCAAGCCGTGGAAACCTATATTAAAAGTATTTTTCCTGATCAGCGTGGACCTGGCATCAATGATGCAGCGCCCGCTTTTACAAAAGGTATGCACATAGATGTACACAGCTTTAGTGAATTAGTACTTTGGCCTTGGGGGCATACTGCGGTTGAAGCGCCAAATGCTAATGAGTTGAAAACTCTAGGCCATAAGCTTGCTTATTGGAATAACTACAACCCTATCCAATCAGTTGGTTTGTATCCAACTGATGGGACTAGTGATGATATTAGCTATGGTGAGTTAGGAATTCCACACTATACTTTCGAGTTGGGTACAGCATTTTTCCAAGATTGTGCAACCTATGAAAACACTATTAAACCAAACAACCTTCCTGCTTTGGTATATGCAGCAAAAGTAGTTGAGGCTCCTTACCGCCTGCCATTTGGACCAGATATTGAAGGGGTTACTTTAAATGGTGCTACCAATGCGCAAGTTGCTGCGGGGGAAACAGTAACTATTGTAGGTAATGCGAATGATGGCCGTTTTAAAGACGCTAATGGGGTAGTCATACCAAGACAAAATATTAAGGCGGTAAGTTACTTTATTGATGAGTTGCCTTGGGACAATAGTGCTATAGCAACTACTTTAAATCCGTCAGACGGTACTTTTGATAATGATTTAGAAGCGTTTAATGGGTCAATTGATACTAGCGCTTTATCTGCGGGCAGACATCTGGTGTATTTCCAAGCTGAAGATACTGACGGCAATAAGGGCGCGCCTTACGCAGCATTTTTAACCATTGGTGCCAATCAAGCACCGAATGCTGCCTTTAGCGTTGATTGCCAAGGCTTATCTTGTAACTTTGATGCCTCAACTTCTACTGATGATGGTAGCATTCAACAGTACAGTTGGGATATTGATGGCACTGCAGCTAGTGGTCTAACGACTAGCTATAGCTTTACTGAAGAAAAAGCTTATAACGTTAACCTTACAGTTACTGATAATGGCAGCCTATCTAATAGCAGTTCGCAAGTGGTAGATACTAATCAAGCGCCTAGTGTTGATTTTAGTGTGAGCTGTAATAATCTTAGCTGCTCATTTGATGCTTCTGCTAGTAGTGATTTAGTGGGAGGCATTACGAGCTATCAATGGGACTTTGGTGACGGTTCTCAAGCAATGGGTGAAACAGCAAGTCGCACCTTCGCGCAAGCGGCAACGTATAATGTTAAGTTAGTGGTAACGGATGATGAAGGTGATACAGCGGAGCTCACCAAGCCAGCAACCGCAACCAGCGCTAATCCTCCTCCAGAGGAACCAAGTTCTGGCGGTGGTGGCGGAACTTTTGGTTGGTTGATCTTATCTTTATTATTAGGCGGAGCCTTAATTAGGAAGCAGAGACTATAAAACGTATTGAACGATTAATAAAAAGGGTAGCTTAGCTACCCTTTTTTGATGGCCTATCAAATGAATGCACTATTACTCTAAATGAGCGCGTAACATCCAAGCAGTTTTTTCATGGACTACTAAGCGATCGGAAACCAAGCTAGCTGAAGATTCATCATTTGCCTGATCGGCTAAAGGTAATATTGAGCGTGCAGTCCTTACTAAGGTTTCATGACTTTCAACTAAATTCTTTAGCATAGTGTTGGCATCTATATTGCCTTGTACTTCCTTAATTTGTGTTAGCTTAGAAAATTCTGCATAGGTGCCTGGAGCTAGCAGACCCAGAGCGCGAATTCTTTCAGCAATATCGTCAACTGCCACGGATAACTCGGTATAATGTTGCTCGAACAAAGTGTGCAAAGATTGGAAAAAAGGCCCAGTGACATTCCAATGAAAATTGTGGGTTTGTAAATATAAGGTGTAGGTATCTGCTAATAATCTCGACAAGCCTTCGCCCACTGCGATGCGCTGAGATTCATCTATACCAATATTAATCGACTTACTCATAGTGTGTTTCTCTCTACTCTTCATATGATTCCATTATAGAGCCATATATCGATAGGTAAAATCGAATATTACTAATAAATCGATAGTTTTATAAAATCGAATAGAAAATGATGATTGATTCTTTAGAATAAAAGACTAAAATTTGCCCACCAAAACTGGCTTGGCTAGAATAGCGCTATGAGTAGAAACCCATTTGAAACGTTTGATCGTGAATACGATGCTATCGGCCTGCGTTGTCCCGAGCCAGTAATGATGGTTCGTTTAAATGTACGCAAGATGCAAGATGGCGAAGTTTTGTTAGTATACGCCGATGATCCATCGACTACACGTGATATACCTAAGTTTTGTACTTTTATGGATCACCAGCTGTTGGCCAGTGATACTGAGTCGGTCCCTTATCGATATTTGATCAAAAAGGGTTTGGCCGCTTAATTTCAATGAATAATAAAAGCGATTTGAGTGCCTTATTTTCACAATTGAATCAAGCTGATTCAAACTCTCGCAAGGGCTTACCACCGGTTGACCAATGGGATCCAGAATTTTGTGGTGACATGGATCTAGTCATTAAACGTGATGGCAATTGGTATTATCAAGGGACTCCTATTGGGCGAAAGCGATTAGTAAAGCTTTTTTCTACCGTATTAAAAAAAGAAGGTGACAATTATTACTTAGTAACCCCTGTCGAAAAATTAGGTATTCAAGTAGAGGACAAACCCTTCTTCGTGATTAGAATGTCCCAGCACAATACGGATCAGGGCAATATCATTGAACTTGAAGATAATTGTGAGAATAAAATACTATTGACGGATCCAGCGCAGTTTTGGGTAGAAGTCGATTCTGCAACAGAAGAGCCTTCTCCCTACGTATGCGTAAGAAAAAATCTGTCAGCATTAATACATCGTAATATTTTTTATGAGCTGGTTGATTTGTCAGAAGAAAATTTGATAAATGGAGCCAAGCATTTCGGTTTTTATTCTGCGAATCAATTCTTTAGTTTAGGTAAAATTTAATAAGATGATTAGGGTTGAGAAAGTTCCTAAAGTAACCTTCTACTGTTATTTAATATCAATCGGTTTAATTTCTTTGGTGATGGCTGAGCAATTTCTAGGTTGGCAATGGTTTAGTCGCGAGAGTAAAATTACCATTCTGGTGATTGCCGCCATTATCGGCGTTTCTGGTTCGATCTATAGTATTGCAAAACAATTAAGCCGTTACTTATCTAAGAAGTAGTCTTATAAAAGTCGCAGTCGGTGGTGTGATCATTAACCATCCCACAAGCCTGCATAAAGGCATAACAAATAGTACTGCCGACAAACTTAAAGCCGTCCTTCTTTAACTGCTTCGACATGGCGTCCGACTCAGGGGTATTGGATGGCACTTGCGAGCGATCTGTCCATTGATTTACGATTGGTTTGCCATCAACAAATTGCCAAATATAGTCACTAAAAGTTTGTTGTTCTTTTATACGCAGATAGTTTTGAGCATTGACGATAAAAGCATTCACTTTAAGCTTATTACGAATAATCCCAGGGTCATTTAATAACTTTTCGCGCTTTTTATCTGTATATTTAGCGATTTTAGCGGCATCAAAATTATCAAATACTTTACAATAGTGAGCGCGCTTTTTAAGAACAGTAATCCAGCTAAGACCAGCTTGAGCGCCTTCCAAGCAGAGCATTTCAAACAACTTTTGATCGTCATAAACGGGTAGCCCCCACTCAGTATCATGATAATCAATGTATAAAGGGTCATCAGAAACCCAAAAACAACGTTTGGTCATAGTCAGTACTCCGAAATTATTTGCTATTTTTTACCACAAATTGTTGAGAAAGGTTAGAAAATATAAGGATATACCGTATAATTTCGCTCTTTGAGCGAATAGATTAACAGCTGGAGCTTGTTTTCAGCTTAAGGCGATTATTGTGAGTATCGGTAACGAAAATACAAAAACATTCCAAGGGTTAATTTTAACTCTACAAAACTATTGGGCTGAACTAGGTTGTGTTATCCAACAGCCACTCGATTTAGAAGTTGGCGCGGGAACATTTCATCCTGCTACTTTCTTGCGAGCTATTGGCCCAGAGCCATGGAGTGCAGCTTATGTTCAACCTTGTCGTCGCCCTACTGATGGCCGCTATGGTGAAAACCCGAATCGCTTACAACATTATTACCAATATCAGGTGGTGATCAAACCATCTCCCTTGGACATTCAAGAGATGTATCTAGGTTCAATGAAAGCTTTAGGCTTAGATCCGCTAGAGCATGATATTCGCTTTGTAGAAGATAATTGGGAATCACCGACTTTAGGTGCTTGGGGTTTAGGCTGGGAAGTATGGCTCAATGGCATGGAAGTAACTCAATTCACCTACTTCCAGCAAGTTGGAGGATTGGAATGTAAACCAGTGATGGGCGAAATCACCTATGGCTTAGAAAGAATTGCTATGTATTTACAAGGAGTGGATTCAATTTTTGATTTGGTTTGGACCGATGGGCCTTTGGGTAAAGTCTACTACCGCGACGTGTTCCATCAAAATGAAGTGGAACAGTCGACCTATAATTTTGAACACGCTAATGTGGAGAAGCTTTTTGAGTTTTTTGATTATTGCGAAAGTGAGTGTGCCAGCTTAATGGAAAATAACCTACCGTTACCAGCGTATGAAATGGTTTTAAAGGCATCCCATGCGTTTAATCTTTTAGATGCGCGTCATGCTATTTCAGTAACAGAACGTCAGCGCTTTATATTACGGGTAAGAACTTTGGCTCGCTCGGTGGCAGAAAGCTACTATGCAGCTCGGGAGGCGTTAGGATTTCCAATGCTAAACAATGGCCCGCTGAGTAGCCGACAGGAGAGCAAATAATGAATAAGCAGGATCTATTATTTGAACTTGGTACAGAAGAGTTGCCGCCTAAAGCATTAAAAAAATTAAGTCATGCTTTGGTCGAAAATATTAAAATAAATTTAGCGACAAATGATTTAGCATTTGACGCTGTGTTTGGCTATGCATCACCAAGACGCTTAGCAGTTATTGTGGAAAATTTAATTACGGCACAGCCCGATAAAAATGTTGAACGATTAGGTCCAGCAGTCGATGCCGCATATGATGATGCCGGTAATCCAAAGCCCGCTGCGGTGGGTTTTGCAAAATCATGCGGAGTTGAAGTATCAGACTTGCAAAAGATAGATACCGATAAAGGTCAAAGATTGGGTTTTTCAATTGTGCAAAAAGGTCAAGCTGTAAGTGAATTAATTGAAGATATTATTAACTCAGCATTGAAAAAACTACCAATCCAAAAAGCTATGCGCTGGGGTGATCGCAGTGAACAGTTTATTCGTCCGGTACACTGGGCAGTATTAATACATGGCGAAACAGTTTTAAAAGCGAAAGTTATTGGTGTTGAAACAGGCAATGTAACTTATGGGCACCGCTTTATGGCGCCTGCTGCGATTGATTTAAAATCAGCTCGCGATTATTTGCCTGCACTAAAAAGCGCTAAAGTTGAGGTTAACTATGAAAATCGAAAGCAAGCAATTAAATTGCAAGTGGAGGCCGAAGCTAAAAAAATTGGTGGTATTGCACAAATTGAAAATGATTTGCTAGATGAAGTTACTGGTCTAGTAGAGTGGCCAGTGGCGCTTACGGGTAAATTTGATAACGAATTTTTGCAAGTACCAAGTGAATGTTTAGTATCATCCATGGCAGAGCATCAAAAATACTTTCACGTTTTAGATGCTGAAGGGAGTTTATTGCCAAACTTCATTACCGTAGCGAATGTTGAGAGTTCCAATCCTGAAGTGATTGTCAGCGGTAATGAAAAAGTAATTCGTCCGCGTTTAGCTGATGCTAAATTCTTTTTTGATACTGATAAAACAGCAACCTTAGAAAGTCATCAGGCTCATCTTGAAAAAGTGGTTTTCCAAAAAGATTTGGGCTCTGTTCAGGATAAAGCAAAGCGAGTTGCTAATATTGCAAAATCTATTGCGAAACAAATAGGTGCAGATGAAGCGCAAGCAGAAAGGGCTGGTTTAATTTCAAAGTGTGATCTATCCACGAATATGGTAGGCGAGTTTGATAAGTTACAAGGGATTATGGGAACTTATTATGCGCGACATGATGGTGAAAATGATAATGTAGCCATAGCAATGACAGAGCAGTATTTACCGAAGTTTTCCGGCGATAAGTTGGCAAAAAATCCAGTCGGACAAGCGTTAGCAATAGCAGATCGAATTGATACTTTAGTAGGAATCTTTGGGATTGGACAAATACCAAAAGGCTCTAAAGATCCTTTTGCACTGCGCCGTTCTGCGATAGGTTTGATAAGAACTCTTGTTGAAAATAATTTGGAATTAGATCTAAAAAAATTAATTAACAGAGCGGGAAGTAACTTATCCGGAAAGCTGAGCAATGAAGATGTAGAAAGCGATGTTTTTGAATTTATTTTAGAGCGATTCAAAGCTTGGTATCTAGAGTCTGGAGTCGATGCTAGTACTATTAATTCAGTGTTAACCTTAAAGCCATCAAGTCCAGTAGATTTTGATGCTAGAATTAAAGCGGTAAAATTCTTCCAAAGCTTACCTGAAGCTGAGAGTTTATCTGCAGCAAATAAGCGAGTAAAAAATATCTTAGCTAAAGCAGATGTTGAAGTGCCAAACCAAATAGATAGTTCTTTATTACAAGAAGCCGAAGAGACTATTTTAGCTGAAACTATTTCTGATGCTGAAAATAAGCAAGCTACTTTGCAAACGTATCAACACAAACTCGAACACCTTGCCAGTTTAAGAAATGCAGTTGATGCCTTTTTTGATAAGGTAATGGTTAATGCAGATGATGAAAAGGTGAAAATGAACCGTTTAGCTATGTTAGCAAAGTTAAAAGCTTTATTTGGTTCTGTAGCTGATATCTCTTTATTACAGAATTAGATTTTTATGATCGATTGGCCGAAAATTAAAGTAATAGTTCTGGATCGTGATGGTGTTATTAATCACGATTCAGACGCTTACATTAAATCAGTTGATGAGTGGATCCCCATCTCAGGCAGCTTACAAGCGATAGCCGATTTAAATAAAAACTTTAAGGTTGCCATTGCTACTAATCAGTCTGGAATTGGTCGTGGCTTTTATGATGAAAAGGTATTGCATCAGATGCATGATAAAATGTCTGCGATGCTTAATGATAAAGGCGGAAAAATTGATTTTATAGAGTTTTGTCCACATCATCCTGATGATGGTTGTGATTGCCGTAAACCTAAAACCTTAATGCTGGAAAATATCGCTGCTTATTTTGATGTTGATCCCAGAGAAATGCTTTTTGTAGGCGATTCAAAATCCGATTTTGAATGTGCACAGAATTTTGACTGCAACTTTATTCTAGTCTTAACAGGGAAAGGTTTAAAGACTTTAGAGCAATTAGCAAGCAAAACGCTTATTGTTGAAAAAAGCTTACAATCCACTTCTGAAGGTGTTTTTAATGGGTTACTACAAAAACAAGTTTAAGGCCAATGACCCTTTTGGTAATCCTGAACATGATAAATTAACCAGTTGGCTCTTTATAGGCGGAGCCTTGCTAGCTTTGGTCGTATTTGTTTCTTCATCACTCAGTTGTGACTTTTGTTATCGAGGAGAATCTTGGCAATTAGCGATTCCGACACTATTGGGAGTTGCAATAGTAAATGTTTTAAATTTTTTTGCTGTTTCAAATGAGTTAATGAAAATGTTAGTTATGGTCGCCCTAGTACTTTTGGCAACATTTTTGTTAGTCGTGATAATTCCGTTTATAGATACAAATTTGATAGCATTTTTTATTGCATTGGTAGCCCTGAGTTGCTATTCGGGAGTTGGCGTTTATCTAGTAATAAAGTCGATGGATGACTATGGATAGCTTAATTATTGGTGCCGGCAAGTTAGGTAAGCGTTTCTACCATTATTTAAAAAAAAATCAAAAGTCGGTTGTAACCTTATCTCGTTCTAAAAAAAAATGGTCAACGCATCACATTCAATATGACCTCTTAGGCTCATCAGAAATATTGTCCAAACTGATAAAATTCTCAACAATAAATACTGTTTTCATTGTTTTGGCACCTACGAATCGGAATCCTCAAGATTATAGAAATATATACATTGAAGGGCTTGAGAATATTTTGTTGCAACTTGCTGAGCAATATCCAGAAGCTCATTACACATTGTTATCTTCTACTAGTGTTTATGGTAAACAACAATGTGGCTTGCTTGATGAAAAAGTACAACCGGAGCCCGATAACTTTCGTGGCGAAATTTTATTAGAAGCAGAACAAAATTTTAAAAAGCTATGCAATAACTTTTCAATAGTAAGAGCAAGCGGACTCTATTCTAAAGAAAGAACGAGATTTGTCATGAGTCTGTTAGCTAAAGAAAAAGCAGAAGACCCCAAATGGTTAAATATGATCCATGAAGATGATTTATGCCAATGGCTAGAAGCTGCGGCTAATAATCAGTGGCCGTTATCGATAGCAAGTGACGGCGAACCTTTGCAACGAAGTCGGCTACATAGCTTAGAAATTGACATGACCAATTATCGAGAATTTAAAAGTCAATACTTACATCAGTTATCATTAAAACACTCGTCTTTTGCTGATTGGCTAAAGTGCCAATAACAACATAGAATTTTACAATTATTCATACTATTTTCAGCTATTGATTGATAAAATTGCGGCATCAATTCAGAGAGGAATTATTATGAAAGTAACAAAAAAGATTACGAAAATCACATTGGCGGTTATTGCTGGCTTATCAATGGTTTCAGCTAATGCATCAGGTTTATTAGGCGACGCTCCTGAAGATGGCTCTAAGGGTAATTTAGATTTTGGTTATGTAGCAACTTCAGGCAATACGGATACAACGAGCCTGAATGGTGGATTCAATTATGTCACTCGAATCAGCGCACCTTTTGCGATGGGTTTTGTCGTGACTGGTTTAAACAATGCCACAGACGATGTACGTTCTGCAGAGAGGTATACATTTGCTTGGAATAATCGCTATGACTTGTCGGAAAATGATTTTTTATATGGCACCGTCGACTATGTAAATGATTATTTCGGAGCTTATGATTATCAAGCTGGTATTTATGCAGGTTATGGTCGTCAAATTTTTGCTGATGATTCTGGGCATTTATCGTTAGGTATTGCTGCAGGTTATCGTATTAATGCAGCCTTTGTTGGTGAAGATGAAAAAGAAGGCGTTATTCGCAGTGACTTAGACTATGCTTATAAAATTTCTGATACTGCTCAATTCACACAAAAGTTGACTGCAATTTTTGGAGAAGAAGTTGATACCTATACATCTGAGTCAGCGCTTACTGCAAAGTTATCTGATAGTTTAGCCCTAAAAGTGGCTTACCTGGTTAATCATAACTCTGTAGTGCCAGTGGGAACTGATAAAACTGATAGCACAACTTCAATCGGAGTAAGCTATAGCTTTTAAAGTTTTATGTTTGAAATTAAAAAGCCATCATCTGATGGCTTTTTTTATGTTTGTTTTTTTAGTGATTTTATAAATCACTATCTTCTAGGTGCTCATTTTTGATATTGACGTAATTGTTCGCGGAATATTCAAAAAAACCTAGTTCTTCATCAGTCAACTTTCGAATTTTTCTAGCCGGAGAGCCGACCCAAAGGTAACCACCTTGTAACTCTCTGCCTGGCGGTACTAAACTATTAGCGCCAATAATCACATGTTCTTTGATAATGGCGCCATCCATAACGACTGCACCCATTCCAATTAGGCAATTACTTTCGATGGTGCAGCCATGCAGTATGGCTTTATGGCCAATGGTGACATTATCACCAACATTTAAACTAAAGCCACCCGGATCAAAGGGGCCATCATGGGTCACATGACATACAGTCCCATCTTGAATACTGGTACGCTTGCCAATTCTAATGGCGTGCACGTCACCACGTAGAACCGCCATTGGCCAGATCGAGCTATCTTCACCGATGACGACATTACCCAAAACTAAGGCAGTAGGATCCACAAAAACCTTGTTGCCAAGTTTGGGTGTAAAGGACTTATAACGGCGTATTGTCATAGGGTTGGCTAAAAAATTGTAATTTTGCCTATTTTAACGACAAAGTGAGGCTGCGGGAACCGTAAAGTGCTACTAATTTTTGGACATTGTAAAACACCTAGTTTATGCTTATCCAGGTAATTTTGGAGCTAAATAAAGTTAATTAAAGGAAAATTAAGCGTTGATGCCTAACACCCCGCCTATTCCAGAGTCGTTATTGCAGACTATTTGTCAGCAAGACTATACTGCTATTCTGGTTTGTAACCGTGAGGTTGTAATCAAGGTTTTTAGCCATAATTATTCTTTGTCGGCTTCCAAGTTGATGGGGCTAGAGTATAAAAACTGGCTACCTCAAGAGTTGATAGAGGGAAAAACGAAACGTTCAATTGTCAGCTTGCCTGATCTTGGAAGTAATGACCAATACGTCGCTTCGATGATTAACTTGCCCAAAGGAAAAACCTTATTTGAACTAGCTATTACTTTACAACCGGTTCCCTCAAATTTACTAAATGATGCTGCTAAAATAGAAAAAGCTAACATATTCCAAAAAGATGTCTTTGAGCAGCTACCCGTCTGCCTTTTTCATTTAAATTACAAAACAAAACTCTTTACTAAAGGTCTAGCTGATTACGCACAATTACTCGGTTATACAGAAGCCGAAATTGAGAAAATGCCTGATGGAATTTTTACGCCGATTCATCCGGATGATATTGATGCTGTTCTCGAACAGAGAAATACTCTGATAAATGCAGAAGACGGAACTTTGGCGAGTGTTAAATTTAGGGTGCAATGCAAAGATAACTCCTGGCGGTTGATCCAGGCAAATAGTGCGATTTACGAGAGAGATGCTAATGGAAAGCCTATTAGTGGAATCGGGGCTTTGTTACCACTCTATCAATCGGTAAACGAGTATGAGTCGTTACAGCAACAAGAAAGATATTATAAAAAATTAGTTGAAAATAGTTACGACTGTATTTTAGTGTTCGATAAAGATTTTAAAGTTACTTACATGTCTCCTTCAGTGACTAAACTTTCTGGTTATACGGAAGAGGATTTAATAGGGAAGACCTTTACGCCGTTTATATATGATGAAGACCGTGAGGAATCCGCCAAGCACATTAAAGAAGTTGCGGGAAACTCTGGCATGCTTTCGGTTATTGAAAGAAGAATTGTGCATAAAAAAGGTCATATCATTTGGATTGAATCAAGGCTCGCAAATCATTTAGATGATCCTGCCATTCAAGGCGTAACGATTAATTTTCATGATATTACTGAGCGTAAAAAGTCTGAAAAGAAGATTCATAATTTAGCGAATTATGACCCTTTAACTGAACTTCCAAACCGTTACTTATTAAAAAAGCGCTTGTTAAAAGGTTTGGCTGACGCAAGCAAGAAATCTAATAAATTGTCATTAATGTATATTGATCTGGATGGATTTAAAGATATTAATGATTCATTAGGGCATACGGTTGGCGACGCTTTACTAAAAAGTGTGGCGCAAACGATACAGAGTTGTTTACGTGAAACTGATACTTTAGCCAGAGTTGGCGGAGATGAGTTTGCGATTGTACTACCGGATTCAAGTGAGAAAGAATCCGGCGCGATAGCCACGAGAATTCTCGAGCAGTTTAGAACGCCGTTTAAAGCAGATAAGCATAGAGTCCAAAGTGGCGCCTCGATTGGAATTAGTATTTATCCTAAGCATACTGAAAAATCAGAAGATCTTTTTCGCTTCGCTGATATCGCTATGTATTCTGCCAAGAAAGATCGAAATTCTTACGAGTTTTATGAAATCAAGCACACCGAGCGTGAAAACCGCCGCCGTTCAACTGAGAAGAAATTAAAGTTAGCAATAGCCAACGGCGATTTGCGCCTTTATTATCAACCGCGGGTAGATATTCAAACTGGAGCTATTAAAAGCGTTGAAGCTTTATGCCGTTGGTATGACCCAGATTCTGGTGATGTCTCGCCTGGCTTGTTTATTCCTATTGCTGAAGAGTCCAATTTAATTAATGACTTAAGTCGATTAGTTACTGATATGGCATGTCGTCAGGTAAATGAGTGGCGCAATATGGGTATTGATACTAGCGTTGCTTTAAACTTATCCATTAAGGATTTAAAGAACTTTAATATTGTCCGTCAATTTAACGATACTATGTCGATGTATAACATTGAAGGTAGTTCGCTTGAGGTTGAGATTACCGAAAGTGCGGCTATGACTGATGTTTTGAATACGGTAAAGATCTTGAATCAGTTTAAGGAATTGGACATTAAGCTATCTATCGATGATTTTGGTAAAGGCTATTCCTCGCTCGCTTATTTGAGTCAATTGCCGGTTGATAATTTAAAGATTGATATGTATTTCGTATCTCAATTGGGCAGTCAAAAACGTGATCGTTTGATAAATGTGAATATTATTCGAAGTATTATATCATTAGCCCAAAGTTTAGATCTGCATACGGTGGGTGAAGGTATTGAAACGGTTCAGCAGATGTCAATTTTGAAATCCTTAGGCTGCGATATGGGACAAGGCATGCTCTACTGCCGCCCTATGTCGTCGAACGCCATTACTGATATATTAAAGCAAGGTCGTATTTCTTTTCCCAGCCAAGTTTAATAGAATCTAACAAAATCACTACTTTATTGGCATTACTATGGCAAGAGTTGCTATTGCTTCTTGTAAAGATCTTCCTGACTGGGAACTTGATGATCAACCTTTTTTCCAGACCTTAACGGAATATGGTGTTGAGTATGAAATTTTACCATGGGACTCAGCAGTGGATTGGTCGCAATACGAAGCTTGTTTAATCAGAACCACTTGGGATTATCAAGAGCGATTTGAAGAGTTTACCCAATGGTTAGACAATGTTTCACAACAAACTACGCTTCTGAATTCCAAAGCAGTAATGTTATGGAATAGCCACAAGAGTTATCTAAAAGATCTAGAAACAGCCGGAATAACCATCGCCCCATCTCATTGGTTAATGCATGGTGTCGAATATGATGCTCGAAGCATAATGCAGCAGCATGGCTGGACAGAAGGTTTTATTAAGCCTCTAATTGGTGCTAATGCTAGAGAATGCTGTCGTTTTGCAATGACTGCCGAGGGTATATCTGAAGCGCAATCGCATATCGATAGGTTGACTCCAAATGAGGATTTGGTAATGCAACCTTACTTAAAAAGCGTAGAAGAGTTTGGCGAAACTTCAGGTATATTTTTCGCCGGTGAGTTCAGTCATGGCACGCGAAAAGTACCAGTAAAGGGAGATTTCCGAGTGCAAGATGACTATGGCGCAAAAGATTATCCTTATCAGTTAAACGATCAAGAGCTAAAGCTAGCGAAGCAAGCTTTAGATTGGGTCAATGAAAAGTTTGGTTCCTTACTGTATGCGAGATTGGATTTTTTACATGGAGAACAAGGAGAAGTATATCTGAATGAGATGGAATTAATTGAACCTTCTTTGTTTTTTAGGCATGGTGGTCAACAAAGTTGCAAACTATTAACTGAAAAATTATTACAAAGATTGTCGAATTAGGAGAGGTCATGAAAAAAATTATTTATGTATTATTATTAATCGCCATTATTGTGGGCGGCTTTTATTTTTTATCGGATGTGTTTAATAAAACTAAGACGGTAACAGAGGAAGTTACTGAGCAAAAAAGCACTAAAATCA
Source organism: Kangiella sp. HZ709 (assembly GCF_009674675.1). Classification (GTDB taxonomy): domain Bacteria; phylum Pseudomonadota; class Gammaproteobacteria; order Enterobacterales; family Kangiellaceae; genus Kangiella. The sequence goes on along the minus strand of NZ_WKJC01000001.1, from coordinate 1,494,888 downwards.
AAGAAAACGCCGATAAAAAAATGGTTGACCAAGCAAACGATAAAGACAGCCAACAAACATACACGCCGGCAATGTGGAAAATCGAACATAAAGGTAAAACCTCTTATTTGTTTGGTTCAATTCATGTGGGTGAAAAAGATATGTACCCTCTGCCTGAAAATGTTTTACAGGCGTTCTCTGAAACGGAAGTGTTAGCTGTTGAAGCTAACATTGTTAATGTGAATCAAATGGAAATGGCTCGAATGGTTCAAGAGATGGCAATGGATCTGGAAAATCCGTTACCAACAGTGTTGTCGGACAAAACTCGAGAACAGTATGAAGTCTTTTGTGAGAAGCAAACTTCAACTTGTAATTTGGTGAAAATATTTGAACCTTGGATGGCGGCTATGACCATTGAAGCGATGAGCGTTATTCAATTGGGCTATTCAGAAGATTTAGGGATTGATAAGTTTTTTATTAATGGTTCGAAAGAAAAAGAAATTGTTGAATTAGAATCTTTGGAAGGTCAATTGAAATTATTAGATGGCATGCCAAAAGAACTACAAGATTATATGGTGCTTGGCGCTGTTACCAAAGATGCTAATGATTTTAAAGACTTAATGCAGTCTTGGAAAACTGGTCAAATGGAACAAGTGATGGCGCAGGCTGAAGCGGACTCAAAGGCTATGGGTATTCCAACTGATGTGATGAATGAATTTAATGACCTCTTCTTATATAAGCGTAACAAGGTTATGGCCGATGGTATTGCTGCTCAAATGGAGCAAGGGAAGTCTGTATTTGCGGTAGTGGGTGCTGCCCACTACGCCGGGAAAAATAGTGTACAACAATATTTAGAAGAAAAAGGTTTTACTATAGAAAGATTATAAAATATCAAGGTATAAAAAAACCCTGACTATCAGGGTTTTTTTATACCTATTTTGAGTAAACTAGCGCATCGTAACAAACTCTTCTGCCGAAGTAGGATGTATTGCTACGGTGTTATCAAAATCAGCTTTGGTCGCCCCCATTTTTAAGGCTACTGCAAATCCTTGCAATATTTCATCCATGGCAAATCCTATGCCATGGATGCCGACGACTTTCTCTTCATCACCAATACAAACTAACTTCATCTTCGTCGCCTCGCGGTGATGTGTTAAGGCTGAGTACATGGCTGTAAAAGATGATGTGTAAACTTTAACTTGCGCATTACCATATTCATCAATGGCTTGTTGCTCCGTTAAACCAACGGTTCCAATTGGAGGGTGGCTGAATACTACGGTAGCAACGTTACTATAATCCAAGTGTTCGTCTGTTTTATCATTAAATAAGCGCTCTGAAAGGCGTCGGCCAGCCGCAACAGCAACAGGAGTAAGAGCTAAGCGGCCTGTGTTATCACCGATAGCGTAGATACCGGAAACATTGGTGTTTTGATATTTATCAGTGATCACAAAATTATTCTTATCGAGTGTCACATCAGTATTTTCTATGCCAATATTAGAATTAGCTGCCTTGCGACCTACTGCCCAAACTACTTGTTCAACTGGCCCTATGCTTTTGCCATTTTCCAGATGAACGATAAGTCTACCATCAGCATCTTTTTCGATTGATTTTGGAATGCTTTGGGTATGTAGTGTCGGACCTGATTCGGCCATAATCTCAACTAAAGTATCAGAGATTAATTCATCGAATTCACGCAAAGGTTTGTGCTTACGAACAATTAAGTCGGTTTTTGTACCAAGCGCATGGAATACCCCGGCAATCTCAACCGCAATATAACCAGCACCAATGACGGCGACACTCTCGGGTTGTTTAGTCAGTTCAAAAAAGCCATCAGAGTCGATTCCGTATTCGGCACCGGGGATTTGCGGGATGAAAGGATAGCCGCCGGTGGCAATAACGATATGATCAGCGGTATATTGCCTGCCATCTACTTCAAGGGTTTTATCGTCTACAAAACGCGCGAAGCCTTTGATCACATCAACTTTATTGTTGGATAACACACGATCGTAACTTTGGTGGATTCGTGAAATATAGGCTTGGCGAGAATCGACTAATGTTTGCCAATCAAACTGCATATCTTTATAGCTGAAACCATAATCTGCAGAATATTTAAAAGCTTCGGCTATTTGCGCACCGTACCACATAGCTTTTTTGGGGACACAGCCAACATTGACACAAGTTCCGCCCAGATCTTTTGCTTCAATAATGGCGCATTTTGCACCATGCATGGCAGCACGGTTGGCGCTAGCGATACCACCACTGCCACCGCCAATGGCGATAAAATCATAATGTTTGGTCATAACATTTTCTCGTGATTAATCAATAAGGTTTATTATACGTATTTAACTGCTTTTAGCGTTAAAATGTTACAAAATGGACTGAAAATCGTTATGATTGAGCATATTTTTTTCATAGAGCATTTATGAGCATAAAAATACCAGATTTTTCGAAAGCTAACATATTAGTGATTGGCGATATCATGCTCGATCGGTATTGGTATGGTGATACCTCGCGAATTTCTCCCGAATCACCAGTTCCTGTGGTCAACGTAGCAGACGCTGAAGACAGAGCAGGCGGCGCTGCAAATGTTGCCATTAATATTGCAAGTTTAGGTGCGCAAGTAACTTTATGCGGCATTACTGGCGATGATCCGGAAGCCGATCGCTTAACAAGTATTTTGAAAACTAATAATGTAACTTGTGTTTTTGAGCGCCGTAATCATCAAACCACTATTACAAAGCTTCGAGTGATTAGTCGTAATCAACAATTAATCCGCTTAGACTTTGAAAAAGATTTTTCCTTAACTAGCCCGCTAAATCTAGAGCAAACGGCTTTAAGTTTTTCTGACTATGATGCACTGGTGTTATCGGACTACAATAAAGGTACTTTAGCGCAGGTTGAAAAAATTATTGCAAAGGCAAATGCAGAAAAATTAGCAATAATTGTTGATCCTAAGGGTAGCGACTTTAGTAAATATAAAGGTGCTACTTTGCTGACTCCGAATCAATCAGAGTTTGAAGCGATTGTCGGTAAAGTTGTGAATGATCAAGACTTGGTGCTAAAAGCTGAAAATTTAAAGCGCGACTTAGATCTGGTTGCGCTGTTAGTAACTCGAAGTGAGAAAGGAATGGCTTTAGTTGAATCAGAGAAGCCGCCCTACTTTCAACCAACACAAGCAAGAGAAATCTCCGATGTTACTGGCGCTGGAGATACAGTCATAGCAACATTAGCTGCGACTTATGCTTGCAGTAAAGATTTTGTATTAGCTAGTAAGTTAGCAAATCAGGCTGCAGGTATTGTCGTGAGCAAGCTGGGAACGGCAACTACCAGCACTCAAGAGTTAGAGCGCTCCTTTGCGCTGGAATATGCACCTGAGCAAGGCGTCGTAGATGAGAAACAATTATTGGCCTTGATCGAAAATGCTAAATCATTAAACGAAACCGTTGTTATGACAAATGGTTGTTTTGATATTTTACATCCTGGTCACGTAGCATATTTAAAAGAGGCGGCGAGTTTAGGGGATAGATTAATAATAGCAGTTAATAGTGACGAGTCTGTTAAGCGATTAAAAGGCGATGCAAGACCCATTAATCCTGCAAGTCATAGAATGGAAATGTTGGCATCTTTAAACGGGGTAGATTGGGTGGTTGAATTTACTGAAGATACACCACAAAGAATTATTGCTGAATGCTTGCCTGACGTTTTAGTTAAAGGTGGGGACTATCAAGCTAATGAGATCGCTGGCTATCAAGAAGTTACCACTAATGGCGGGAAAGTGCAGATTCTTCAATTCAAAGATGGTTATTCGACCACTAATATTATTAATAAAATAAAGGCTTAGCATTGAAAGTCGCATTTTATGTTATGCACAATTATTACTGGCCGCATTTTGAACCGGTAATTAATGAGTTAGTCAGTAGAAATTGTTCCGTTGTAGTCGGCCTTTCACAACAGCCAAGTGACCAGTTTATTGAAAAGCTAGAGAGTTATCATGGATTGCAGTATAAGGTATCCAAAGACTATAGCATGGGTCAGTGGTATCAATACTTTAATCAGTTTAATCCTCAATGGTTATTTTTTGGCAATGCTACCTCGACGTTAGATGGACTTGATAAAGGGACAAAAACAGCATTGATACAGCATGGAATTGGTCCTAAGTCTGTTTATTACACAGTTTCAGATTCGCCAATAAAGTATCGATTCGTTGAAAGTGAACATCGGCTAAGTAAATTAAAAGAGATGTTCCTGGATAAGGTGTTTATTCTGAGCGGTTATAGCAAATTAGATCCATTAGTTAATGGCGAAATATCACCAACGATAGTATCAAGCTTTGATGCTAATAAGCAAACCATACTCTACGCGCCCACCTTCTATCCTAGCACTGTAGATAATATGCCCGATGATTGGCCTGAGCAATTTGCAGATTACAATATTTTAATCAAACCTCACGGCTTTTCTTATAGTAAGAAAAAGTACCAGTCACATCGAGAGAAGTTTCAAAAGTGGCAACAATATAAAAATGTTTATGTTGCACCTGCAGAAGATCAAGACTTATTACCTTATATGTTAAGCGCCGATTTAATGATGAGTGAATATTCATCTGCACTCTTTGAATTTGCTGCGATTAACAAACCAGTATTGATTTGTGAATTTGTAAAATTAAGATGGTCGTATCGAGGTGTTTTTAGTTACAGAATGAAAGCCAGGGTAGATTCAGAGTTCGAGCGATATAAAAGCATTGGGACGAAAGTTCCTAATTTTTCGAGTTTATTGGAAATGACACAATCATCGCTTAATAAAGATCAAAATGATAACGAAAATAGAAAGCAACTTATTAATGAAATAGTAGGCGATGTTGATGGTAAAGCTTCACAGCGTATCGTCGATTATCTTTATGGAGAAACAGAATGCGCATAGTTACTTTTGGTACTTTTGATGTTTTTCATGTAGGCCATGTAAGCATATTAGAAAGAGCTCGTTCACTGGGTACTGAGCTGTATGTTGGGGTTTCTTCAGATGAGCTAAACTTTTCAAAAAAAGACCGCTATCCAATCTATTCCGAAGAAGATCGGATGCATATTGTAAGCGCTCTAAAGAGTGTCGATTTTGTGTTTTTAGAACAGTCGCTGGAATTGAAAAGAGAATACCTTTTGCAGTATAAGGCCGATGCGTTAGTCATGGGTGATGACTGGCAAGGAAAATTTGATGAATTTAATGATATTTGCAAAGTAATCTATTTACCCAGAACGCCGTCCGTATCAACCACAGAAATTATCGAAGTCGTAAAACACGTAACTGTAAAAAGTAGTTAACTATGAATCAATTATTGAACCTTAAAACATTACCACCATTTTCAGATATTAAACCATCTCATATGCAGCAAGCTATCAAGATAATTATCGATGAAAGCCGTGCTGCAATTAACGAATTAATTAAAAAGCAAAGCAAAGAAACTATTAGCTGGGAATCTTTTATAGTCCCGATGGAAGCTATTAGCGATCGTTTAGATCGAGCTTGGTCACCGATTAGTCATATGAATGCTGTGGTTAATAGCGACGAAATCCGAGAAGCCTATAATGCTTGTTTACCATTGTTGTCAGAATATGGCACTGAAATGGGCCAGCATCAGGGCTTGTTCAGTGCGCTTCAAACTTTAAATGATAAGGCAAAAGAATTAGGACTAGATAGAATACAGCAGAAAATTTTACAAGACGACTTACGCGACTTTAAACTATCGGGTGTTTCTTTATCGGATGAGAAGAAAGAACAGTATGGCAAATTGCAACTTAGGATGTCTGAGTTAACTTCTAAATTTGATCAGAACCTTTTGGATTCTACTATGAGTTGGCATAAAGATTTGGCTAGCGCTGATGAGCTTGCCGGCCTACCAGAATCTGCTATAGCGGCGGCAAAGCAAACAGCGGATAATAATGACGTCGATGGCTATCGCCTTACGCTTGAGTACCCTTCTTATTTGCCTGTGATGATGCATGCTGATAACCGAGAATTAAGAGAAGAGGTTTACACAGCTTTTTGTACTCGTGCTTCTGATCAGGGCCCGCATGATGCTCAATATAATAATTCAGAATTAATGCCTGAGATTTTAGAGTTAAGACACCAGCTGGCACAGCTATTAGACTTTAACTCTTATGCAGATTTATCTTTGGCTACTAAAATGGCCAATACTTCAGAGGAAGTTTTTAGTTTTCTTATAGATCTAGCGCATAAATCTAAAACGCAAGCTAAATCAGAAATGCAGGAGCTACAAAATTTTGCACAAAAAGAATATGGTGTAGACGATCTACAGGCATGGGATCTTGCTTATTACAGTGAAAAGCTAAAAAAGAAAAAATATAACATTTCACAAGAAGAACTGCGTCCTTGGTTTCCTGAAGATAAAGTTATTGAAGGAATGTTTGAGATTACATCACAATTATTCTCTATAAGTTTTAAAGAGCGCCAAGATATAAACACTTGGCATCAGGATGTTCGTTTCTATGATGTCCTTGATCAAAATAATCAGCATATCGCTAGTTTTTATTTAGACTTATATGCGCGTAAAAATAAGAGGGGCGGTGCTTGGATGGCCGATTGCATCGGTCGTAGAATTAACCAAGGCAGTGTCCAGATACCAGTAGCCTTCTTGACCTGTAACTTTAGTAGCCCAGTAGGTGATCAACCAGCACTATTCACTCATGATGAGGTCACTACCCTCTTCCACGAATTTGGTCATGGTTTACATCATATGTTGACCACTATTGATTACGCTTCGGTTGCTGGAATTAATGGAGTCGCCTGGGATGCGGTGGAATTACCGAGTCAGTTTTTAGAAAATTTTTGCTGGGTTGAAGAAGGCCTTAATAAAATTGCTCGTCATTATAAAACCAATGAAAACTTACCTAAAGAAATGTTGGCAAAACTTCTGGCAGCAAAAAATTTCCAGTCAGCTATGCAAATGCTTAGACAAATTGAATTCGCTTTATTTGATTTTCGGATTCATGATGGATTTAAGGCTAAAGCTGCTGAAGATATTCAGCAAATGCTGGATAAAGTTAGAGGTGAAGTTGCAGTAGTGCAAACCCCGGCTTTTAATCGTTTTCAAAATGGCTTCAGTCATATTTTTGCTGGCGGTTATGCAGCGGGTTATTATTCTTATAAATGGGCCGAGGTTTTATCTGCAGATGCTTTTGCGCGGTTTGAAGAGGAAGGTATTTTCGAGCCTAAGGTGGGCAAAGATTTCTTAGAGGCAATTTTACAAAAAGGTGGCTCTGAAGAGCCTGCTATCTTGTTTAGAGATTTTAGAGGCCGGGAGCCGTCGATAGAGCCGTTGTTAAAACATTCAGGAATTCAATAAAAAAGGCGCGAAAGCGCCTTTTTTAAACTAACCAAAGTGTGTTACTTGGCTTTGGTTACACCTTCAACATCATACCAAGGAGTTGGGTTGATTGGGCAGCGATAACGGAAGCCGTCGTCGGTAATTTCTACTCTAGAAATGCGGGTTTGATTTGGATCCAATGGAAACTTGTCCAGTTGCTCGCGAGTCTTATAGTTTTGAATTTGGAAGCCTACCACTTTGTTGGTTTTATTGGTCACAACAAACTCGTATGTACCGGCTTTTAAGCTAGCTAAGGTTTCCTTAGCATCAAAATAACCACCATACTGGTCGAGGTGGATTCGTGTCACACCATTTTCATCGGTAGTGGGTAAGTCTGCCAGCGCGGGTGTAGTTACTGCCAATCCTGTGATAAAAGTAACAAGAGTTAAAAAAGTTTTTAGGGTTTTCATAATTTTCTCCGATAGGTTGTATTTACGAGATTAATTATAGAGATAAAGATGTACTAATTAGCATATTTAGTCTATATTAATTGTCCATTCGTATTTTATGATGGAAATATGGACACTATTGGAAAGATAATGGCTTCGATGCATTTCGACGCTAATATTTACTTACATTCTCAGTTTTGCTCGCCCTGGGGCATGAAATCCGATAATCCTGGATTAGGTTCATTTCATGTGATCGCCTATGGAAACTGTTTAATTAAAATCGAGGGCAAGCCAGATTTAGTGTTGAATGCTGGTGATTTAGTATTTTTTCCAAGAAATACGCCACACCGTATTCAAAACCAAACCCATGCTGATGATCAGTTTACGACTTTAATATGTGGTAGCTATGATTTTGGTGAAAAGCAGAACCCACTGTTAGGCTATTTGCCAGAACTTATTCATGTTTCGGCTAATGAAATTAGCAAGCTACCGTGGTTCGAGTCATTATTTCGACAGATCGTTAATGAAGCGGAGTCAGGAACTGATGGCAAAAGCTTGATCCTAGATAAGCTGGCAGAAATACTATTTATTTATGTTTTACGCTATTTTGTGCAACACAAACCCAATGAAAAAGGTTTGCTTGCAGCTCTGTCGGATAAACAATTAAGTTTAGCTTTGGCGGCCTTTCACTCCGATATAGGTAAAGCTTGGACGGTAGAAACCTTAGCTGAGCAAGCCAATATGTCGCGCTCGGCTTTCTCCAATTATTTTTCTGAGTTGGTGCAGTTAACACCAATGCAATATGTAAAGCAGTGGCGAATGCAAAGTGCCTATAATGCCTTGGTAGCAACTAAAGCTTCGATACTCTCGATAGCCTTGGATCATGGCTACCAGTCAGAAGCAGCTTTTAGTAAAGTCTTTAAGAAGCAATTTTCCATAACGCCAGGTAAAGCGCGTAGGCAACAATTATGAGCCACCAAAAAACTATTCTTGCTATAGACAACGGTACCCAATCGATTCGAGCAATCTTGTTTGACTTGCAAGGGAATATTATCGCTAAATCTCAAGTTCCATTGCTTAATGCCTATTTCTCTGAGCAGCCAGATTGGAGTGAGCAACATCCAACTTTCTTTTGGGATTCATTATGTCGTGCTTGTAATGAGTTATGGAAACAGCCTGAGGTGGTTAAGGAATCAGTTCAGGCGGTTGCCATAACTACTATGCGTAATACGGTGGTGAATCTGGATAAGAAAGGTAACCCTCTAAGGCCTGCCATTATTTGGACGGATAAACGTAAGACAAAATCGATTAAACCTATAAAAGGATTTTGGAAGTATGCCTTTAAATTCGCAGGTGTCGAAGATACCATCAAGAATTTTCAACACAGTTGTCAAGCGGCATGGATCGCAGAAAATCAGTCAGAAATTTGGGACACAACCGATAAATTTTTATTACTCTCTGGCTATTTAAATTATAAATTAACGGGCGAGTATAAAGACTCGTTAGCATCTCAAGTCGGCTATATTCCTTTTGATTACAAAAAGCATCAATGGGCAAAAGGTAATGATTGGAAATGGCAAGTCGCCCCACTAAAGAATTCGATGTTAACAGAGCTGGTAAAACCGGGTGATAAAATTGGAACGGTAAGCCAAGAGGCATCATTGCTTACTGGAATCCCTGAAGGAGTTTCAGTGATTGCGGCGGGGGCAGATAAATCTTCTGAAGTTTTAGGCTCAGGTTGTATTGAAAACAATCAAGCTTGTGTAAGTTATGGTACTACCGCAACGATCAATGTTACCAGCGAAAAATACTTGGAGCCGATAGCTTTTGTGCCTCCATATCCCTCTAATGTAGCTGACGCATTTACTATCGAATATCAAATTTATCGAGGTTATTGGATGGTCTCTTGGTTTACTGAACAATTCGGGAAAATAGAAAGAGATTTATCATTAGAAATGGGTATCACAGCGGAGCAACTTTTAGATAAATCCATCACTAATATTGCGCCGGGTTCGAATGGCCTTATGCTGCAACCCTACTGGTCGCCAGGAGTAAAAATTCCAGGGCCTGAAGCTCGAGGGGCAATTATAGGTTTTAGTGATATTCACACCAGGGCGCATGTCTATAGAGCGATTTTAGAAGGCATTGCTTACGGGTTAAGAGAAGGTAAAGAAGCGATAGAGAGAAAAACAAAAAGGCCAATGAAGAAATTAGTAGTTTCAGGTGGTGGTTCGCAAAGCGATGTTGCTATGCAAATAACGGCGGATATTTTCAATATGCCAGCCATTCGCCCTCATACCTATGAAACGTCTGCGTTGGGAGCTGCAATTAATGCTGCCGTAGGGATTGGAGCTTATGATGACTATCAAGAAGCGGTTTCTGCTATGTGTCGACAGGGAGAGGAATTTACCCCGATTACCGAGAATGTGAAAATTTACGAGCAACTCTATCAATCAGGTTACAAAAAGCTGTATCAGCAGTTAAAACCGATTTATCAGAAATTTTACGAGCTGTTCAATTGAGTTAATAAAGAATAAAAAAAGCCGCACAAATGTGCGGCTTCAGCGCCAAGGTGTTCTATAACTTGTATGGGGGTGACAAGCATGGTAATTAAATTACCTAACGAACACGACAGGGAGTAATCAGGCGCTTAAACTTTCAATATAATCTTTTAAGCAGGCACCAGCCTCATCAAAAGCAGTATCATTCATATAGCATTTACATTGACCAATAATGCCTTCCATTGCTGCAATTAAAAACCGAGCAACGTTATTAGGGATAACATCTTGTCGAATTAAACCGCTGGCTTGACCACGTTCAAATGCGGCACTTAAAGCGTCATGCCATAGCTGCCAAATAGCAGTAATTCTAACCCTAAATGATTCGTCCAAAGGCGACATTTCTTGAGTCAGGTTATTAAGGGGGCAACCTGTATGTAACTCTGTCATGTTGATCTCTTGACGGGCAACGGTTAGCATTTCGATCAAGTCTTTAACAGGGTCATTAAACTGCTTTAAGGGTTTGACCCACTTATCAACAATCCAAGGTTTTAAAACCTCGTCAATAACAGCGTGCCCTAACGCTTGTTTACTACTAAAGTGATGATAAAAAGCCCCTTTAGTTAAGGCAGTAATTTTTAAAACCTGATCAACACGGAGCCCTTGGTAGCCTTTTAGAAGTATTTCTTCAAAGGCCACATCAAGAATGCGTTGGCGAGTTAAATCTGGATTACGTAATGCAGTGGCAGACATTAGCGAGCTCTTTTTAGACTACTTTTATTGAAGTCTTTATCGCTTAAGCCAACGTTGAACTTGTACTCGTCCCACTCGATGATGGTGCTCTTACCGGTTTGAACATTGTTCATTACTTGGCTATGGGCGCGCCAGAATTTATCCAAGTATTGTTTGTAATCTGAAAAAGTCATGACTTTCAACAGTTCTTCTTGCTTATCGAAATACTCAATTTTACGCACTCTGTAGTGTTCTTGATCGATATGTGAGATCGATTTACTGTAGCCAGAATTTTTGTATTGTGGATAAAGTTCAATCACGAAAACTTTATCACCATCAACTTCATCTTCACGAAGGAATTTATAGTTAAACTTCTCGACTTCAAATGAAGTTAAATCTTCGTTAGCAAACTCACTACCCATCCAAGGTCCTGATTTGTTCGACGAAGAAATACGTTTAACACGTTTAAGCGCCGGCAAAAATAACCATTGGTCATCGTTACCTTGTATATGGGTATGTGATAAAAAGGCAGTGCCTTTCACATCACGCGGCTCATCAAAAATACTTAGACCCTTATCACCATCATCTAGAACCTCTAAACTTTTAGAGCGAACTTTGCGGATAGTTTCGCGACCAGCCTTATTGCGTAATGTCATTGTCATGCTGGCTTCACTGTCGCCCCAGCCGGCATTGCGTGCTTTGGTTTCTTTAGCGATAGCTAAACCTTTTTCTTCTGGAGTTTCAGCAGAAATTGTAGTTGAAAAAAATAGTGCTAAGGTAAAAGAAGCTGTTAATAGTAATGTTGAAGGTTTAATCATTAGATTCTCCGATTAGACTTCGTTAGTCTGCTTACGTTTTTTCGAAAGCATCAATAAAGGTGGTAGTAATAAGAAATCAATTATCAAAGCCGCGGCTAAGGTAATTGCAGTCATGATTCCCATTTCAGCATTCATCACATAATGCGACATGCCTAGAACCAAGAATCCTAAAACCAAAACAATGGTAGTAACGGTTAATGCCATACCGACTGTTTGGAAGGCATAGCGTACCGCTTCAGGGGGTTGCATACCTTTTTCACGATAAGCGCGAAGATACTTACTTAAAAAGTGCACCGTATCATCCACGACAATACCAAGCGTCATACCCATGACCACGGAAAGCCCCATGCCAACTTGACCTTTAAAGATGCCCCAGATACCAAAGGCAACTGCCATAGGTATAATATTGGGGATCAGACTTAAAAAACCAAGTCTGACGGACTTCAAGGCAATACCCAAGATGATGGAGATGAGTATCAAGGCTATCGCAGTACCTTTGATCATTGAGTAAATATTTCTTTGCCCTACGTGCGAGAACATAATCGCAGGACTTGAAGCTGAGATAGAGTAGCTTGGTGCATTGGTCACAAACCAATTGGCAAATTTTTCCTCTAAAGCAATCACTTCTTTACTGGAAATATTTTTTAAAGCCAATTGAATTCGGGTAGAAGATTTTTCACCGTTCAATTGATTATTTAAATCCATACCGCGAGGCAAAGAAGTTTCATACATTAAGGTGTACTGAGCGGTTAATTCACGTAAACGCGTATCCAGTTCAATACCTTCTTCATCCGGCTCAAGTAATACAGCATTACATTCAGCTTTAAGCGATTGCTTTGGCAGTTGATAGCAATCTTGCTTGTCACCATTCATACTCTTATTCAAACGCTTCATAACATCGCCATAGGATTGAACGTGCAATACCGCATCCTGTTCTTTGGCAAAATTAGCAAAGTCTTCGATCGTATCTAAGAACGTCGACTCATGAATACCATCTTGCTGACCAGATTTGACGCTATAAAACATGACATACAAACCAGTTAAGTTCTCTGCGGTGTAATCCGAATCGGCTCTGAAATCAATGGTCTCATCAAAGTATTTTACAAATTCATCATTCAGATCATTTTTTGGTAAGAAGGCGATGATAACGATACTTAATACCGCCATTGCAGGTAATAAAAACTTGCGTTTAGTGATAACAAAGTCTGCAAGCGTATCCATCATTTTAGGTTCGGTAGCGCTACTGACTTTTGCTTTCACAGGCAGTATTAACATTAATGCAGGCAAGAAAGTTACCGATAAGAAAAATGCCCAAGCAACACCAATCGATACCACGTTGCCTAAGTCTCTTAATGGCGGAACTTCACTAAAGTTCATGGTTAAGAAGCCAATGATAGTGGTGATACTGGTTAAGAATATCGGCATCATGTTGATGCGAATAGATTCTACCATCGCATCGTTTTTACTCATGCCGCGACGCATGTTTTGCAAAAAAGTCACCAACAGGTGAACCGAATCGGCAACCGCCATAGTGGCGACAATCGTTGGCACTGAGAACACTGGGCCGGTCATGTATATACCTAACCAGCCAGCTCCGCCCATGGATGCAACAATGGATAAAATAATTACGAATACACTGGCAATGGTACCGCCGACGCTTCTGAGCATAAAAAACAGCGCTAACGGAATCACCAGCAATAACATTAATGGCGTTAGCGTCATCATGTCATTTAAGCCGGTTTCCGCGAAAGCGTTATTCATCATAATAACGCCGGTCATACGAACTTCGATATTGGGATCGCGTGCTTCGATTTGTTGTTTTAAATCACGAACGTACTGAGTGATTTTTGGCACTGCAGCCATAACTTCGGCTTGTTTGTCCAGTTTAGCCTGACCTTCTAGCCCTTCTACGTCGGGATCCGATGGCGGTTGAACGGTAATATTGACCGCAGTAACAGTTTTCTCGGGATTAATTAAACGGCGCTTAAGTTGCGGCTCATTAAGGATAATCTCAGAAAGCTGCGAGATTTGCTGCTCGGTTAGGCCGTCAATCATCGATTCGGTGACGGCATCATGCTCACACTCACTGTCCATATCCGCAGATTTGTCCGGAATACACAAGAGCGCGCCGACCAACATATAATCTTCATCATCTGGGCTTACCCAGGTGTGCTGATAGTTGGTTACTGAATCAACGCGGGTAGCGTAAGGCGCTTTCCAGCCCTCTTCAGTGATCCAGTGAATGGTTTTAAGTGTTTGTTTAGTAAAAACTTTTCCATCTTTTGGCGTTAATACAAACATCACATTATCGGCTTTGTCATAGGTATCTTGGATATCTTCAAATGCCAACATCTGTGGGTTATCTTTAGAAAAGAAAACACGATAGTCGGTTTTTATTTCTAAGAATGAAGCACCAAAAGCCGCTAAAAAGCTTATGGCAATGGAAAGAAATAGCACCAGCCATTTGTTATTAACGACAAATTGGCCGAATTTTACGGTTTTAGTATCATTATTTTGCTGAACACTGTTCATTGAAAATCCTTCTTACAGACTAGTCAGTCTGTGTTGAAACAAAAAATTTTTCTGAGGGCGGTATTAAATAACAAACTAGTTGGTCTGTCAAACCAGTTGGTCTGTAAATGAGGAGTAATACCAACATTCGTCGCTAACCTTTTGTGAAAAGCGCTTGGGAATACTGATATTGCTTGGTTTCTACAAAAATTGGTTTATCCTAATCGCCACACAAAAAATTCAGAACTTCGAGATTTCGTATGTCTCAGGCGATTAATGCAACTCAATATTGGTTACAAGAAACGGTGATTGGCTTTAATTTTTGCCCTTTTGCAAAAAAAGAGCTGGTGAAAAGGACCATAGATTATCGAGTGACCCAAACTAGTTCACAAGAAGATGCCCTTTATGAATTATTGGATGTTTTTACCTTTATGGACGAAAACTCAGAAGCAGAAACCAGCTTACTAATTTTCGAACATGGGTTTAGAGACTTCGATGATTACTTGGATTTGCTTGTATTAGCTAATGATCTATTAGAAAAAGAGGATTATGAAGGGATCTATCAAATCGCCAGCTTTCACCCAAACTACATATTTGATGGGGTAGATGAGGATGATCCTAGTAACTATACCAATCGTTCGCCGTTTCCAATTTTACATATATTGCGAGAGGATAGTTTAGAGCGAGCACTAGCGAACATTGACGATCCTGAAGCAATTCCTGATCGAAATATTAAATTGGCACAGGAGTTAGGCCGTGATGTTTTTGAAAAAACTTTAGAAAATAGTTTTTATCAATCCAGTAACGACTGAACTCTTTGTTTGAGAATAGGCAATAGCGTTTCTTCAAACCAAGGATTGTTTTTCAGCCATCGATTGTTTCGCGGGCTTGGATGCGGTAAAGGAATGTGCGACGGTAAATAGCTAGGCCAGTCATTCACTATATTAGTTAAGGTCTGCTGTTTACTGGGTTTTAAATGCCAGTCCAAGGCATAACGACCAATAATTAAAGTGAGCTCAAGTTTCGGCAGAGAAGTTAGCAGTTGTTGATGCCAAGTTTCAGCGCAGATGGTTCTTGGAGGCAAGTCGCCATTCTTGCCAGTGCCCGGAAAACAAAAGCCCATAGGAATTATGGCTATTTTTTTTGCATCATAAAAAACGGCTCGATCAATGCCCATCCAATCTCTAAGACGTTCACCGCTAGGATCGTCGAATGGAATACCTTTATGGTGCGTAATACGGCCAGGAGCCTGACCTGCAATCAAGATTTTAGCATCAGCGCTATATTGCAAAATGGGTCTAGGTCCAAGCGGTAAGTCTTGGCAAAGCGTGCAACTCCTTACTTTTTCAATAAGGTTAGTCATTGAATATTAATTGAACTTAATTTTTTTAAGACGGCTTGCGCAACAGCTTCGGAAGATGCTGGATTTTGACCGGTGATCAATAAACCGTCAACTACACAGTGTGGATGCCAATCTTCGTCTTTAGAGTAGTGGGCTCCATTTTCTGTGATCATATCTTCAACTAAAAAAGGAACGATATTAGTCAGTTGTACAGCCTCTTCTTCAGTGTTGGAAAATCCAGTCACGGTTTTTCCTTTTATTAATGGTTCGCCCGATGCGCTCTTGGTGTTCTTAAATACTGCAGGAGCATGACATACCGCAGAAATGACTTTTTCAGCCTCATAAGCCGCCTCTATAAGAGCAATAGAATTTTTATCTTCAGCTAAATCCCAAAGTGGTCCATGACCGCCAGGATAGAAGATCCCATCGAAATCATTAATATCTATTTCGGAAAGCTTATGTGTAGTTGCCAGCTGATGTTGAGCATTATCATCTGAACCAAATCGAATCGTGGCATCAGTTTGAGAGTCGGCATCATTACTTTTTGGATCAAGTGGCGGATGCCCCCCTTGAGGAGAGGCAAGAATTAAAGCTGCGCCTGCATCTTTGAAAACATAGTATGGAGTAGCGAATTCTTCCAGCCAAAATCCGGTTTTATTGCCGGTATTGCCCAGTTTATCATGAGAAGTTAGTACCATTAAGACCTTCATTGATGGCATTCCTAGAATAGTTTTTATAGCCATTAAAACTAACAAAAGATGAATCAAATAAAAATGAAAATGATCAAAATACAGGATTGAACATAGAAAGAATAAAAGTAGAAAGCAATGATAAAGATAATTTGTTTTATGATAATCATAAAATAAACATTGCTTTTCATAAAGACATCAAGTATTCTTAAAAACATGAAGATACTAATTCACTTAGATATTGAGATGGCAAAAAACAAAATGTCACTCAAAGAGTTATCGCAAAATATTGGCATATCAATGACCAATTTGTCTTTATTGAAAAACGGTAAAGTCAAAGCGATTCGATTTTCAACCTTGGAAGCAATATGTAAAGAATTGAAATGCCAACCTGGCGACATTCTTGAATATGTGACCGATGATAAAGATACAAATGGAGTAACTGATGAAGAATGATTACTTATTACCAGGGATTGCAACGATTTTACTTGCGGTGATTTTTCCGGCATTAATGATTTATGAAATCTTGGATTTTGGTGATGACAACTGGAAGAGCTTATTAGTTGGAGGGGGCGATTGGGGTTTTGAAGATGCTATCTTCTTGGTTATGGGATTATTGGTAGTCTTTGTATTTTATAACTTTAAAAAGATTCTTAATGAACAACTGAATTTTAAAAGTCTAGACGTGTTGTTGTGGGTATTAATTGGCCTAAGTGTTTTATTCCATATTGTGTTTTTAGGACTTGAAGCAATAATCTCAGTAACGGATTTCAAAAATAGTGATGGATTAGGTATTGCGTTTGGAGGAGTTACCTTATCAACTTTGGTTGCCTTTGGAGTTGTCGATATTATTATCGGTATCATTATTTTAACTAACCATGAAAAGTTACCAACTATCTTAAAAGCCCTAGGAGTTATCTCCATTATTCAAGGTGTATTTGAAGTGAGTATTATTCTCTTTTTCTTAGTCATAATTAGCTTCCCCATCTATATGCTGATATTGGCTGTCTTTTTTTTAAGAAAGCCTGAAACGATAGAAGTTGTGTAGCATTAGAAGATAAAGTGACTAATGGCCATTCCCGCGAAAGCGGGAAACGCTTTTTAGATCTTTACGCCTATATTCCTTTCTAATACCAGTAATAGGGCATTCAAAACAAAGCTTATAAGAAGTAAGTTGCAAATCAATATCCTCCTCTTTCGCCTTGCCATATAACCTATCGCCAATAATAGGCATGCCAATGGAGGCTAAGTGCTTGCGGATTTGATGCTTTCGTCCTGTTTCGATGGCGACTTCCAGTAAAGATACCTGTTTCTCTTTGTTGTAGGTCATTAATGAAACATGGCTGATCGCGGGTTTATCATCAATGGGTATCGTGATTATTTGATTTTTCTCGAAATGACCATTCACTAATGCTTGATAAGATTTTTCGACACGCCGCTCAGCAAACAACTTGGCAAATTTGTGGGCGGTTTTTTTATTATGAGCAATAAGCATTAAACCGTTTGCAGCTCTATCTAATCGATGTACCACAAATGCTTGGCGATTGAACTCAAAATATTGTTCCACCAAGCGGCCCATTGAGCAATGATCGCCCCACTTTGAACCTTGCGACCAGACGCCATAAGGTTTATTCCAAATAGAATAATCGACTTCATCTGCGATCAATATGGGTAGACTGCTTATCTGCTGCAGAACTTGCGGATTGTAATAAAGATACAGCTGATTGCCTGCTTTGAGCTTGGCATTCTTTCGACGTACTGGCTTAGCCTTGGCAGAGTCTTTAGTGGCGGTAAGCCAAACCGCACCTTTAGCCATGGCATCTTTAAGTTTTTGTTTAGATAAGGTGCAGCGATTAGTGAGTAAATCTAATACCGATAAATTATTCTCGATATAGTCTTCGAGAATATCAATATGCAGCTCAATAATGTTATTCTTAGTATCAGAAACCATAATTATAATTGTCGTGGCAAATCAATTCGCATTTTTCCAATCAGCTGAATTCCCTAAGAAGCAGTCTCCAGACTGGTTAGTAGGCTTACCTGTGGTGAAGCATCAAAATCAATTGACTGATTATCAAGGTTATTTTTCATATCAGCAAGTGAATGAGCAGTTGGCTTTATCATTTAGCGCTGAATTAGATGGAAAAAGGGTGTTTATGTTTGTGGATTTAATGACAGGCCAAGTTGGTTATCGAAGACAGCATGGTGGTGGCCGTAAACAACATATCGCTAAAGCGTGTGGACTGAAGGCTAACTGGAATCCAAAAGTATTGGACGCAACTGGCGGTTTGGGGCGTGATGCTGCTGAATTGAGGAGCCTAGGTTGCGATTTGAGAATCATCGAGCGGTCGCCTTTTATTGCGAGCTTGCTGCAAGATGGAATAACACGAGCATCGCTAAGTACAGATAACAAACTCTTCAGCCAAGGCTTTGACTTGCATCATGGCCAATCAGTTGAGCTGATAAAAAAACTATCACAGTCAGAAAAAGCAGATATTATTTATTTAGATCCCATGTTCCCGCCAAAACAAAAAAGCGCGGCAGTCAAAAAAGAAATGCGCTTAGTGAAGCTGTTAGTTGGCGAAGATCCCGATGCAGATAATTTATTGCCAGTTGCATTAGCTCATGCCCAAAAAAGGGTGGTCGTAAAAAGACCCAGTTACGCACCTTATTTAAATGAACAAAAACCCAGCATGAGTATAGAAAGTAAAGGCAATAGGTTTGATGTTTATGTGAATAACTGACACTAAATTAGATGCACCAAAGTAATGCAAGCAACTAGTAAAAAGGGTTTTTGGTTGTACAATTTGTAAAAAATATCAAATGTACAAAAGATGAAAATTATAGAAGATGATTTGCAAAGTAAAGAAATTCAGCAATTTCTATCTGCACATATGGATGACATGAAGAGGGTATCGCCTCCAGAAAGTATCCATGCACTTGATATTACTGAATTACTTAAAGATGACATGTCATTTTGGAGCCTATGGTTTGAAAATCAATTAGCAGGATGCATAGCGTTAAAAGAGCTGGATTCTAAGCATGGAGAAATTAAATCAATGCGTACAGCTAGGTGCTTCAGAAAGAAAGGGGTAGCCACAGAGCTATTAACCTTTTTGATTGAAGAAGCAAAAGCAAGGCGGTATTCTTTATTGAGTCTAGAAACAGGGGCGATGGATTATTTTAAACCCGCAAGGTTATTATATAGAAAGTTCGGTTTTGCTAATTGCCAACCTTTTGCAAATTATAAATTAGATCCGCATAGTGTTTTTATGAATAAAAAATTGGATAAATACGAATGAATAAAGCATCAGCATTACATATTTTAGTGAAAACTGAGTCAGAAGCTTTAGCTTTAAAAAAGAAGCTAGATGCTGGGGCAGACTTTTCTCAGTTGGCTAAGAAAAATTCTACCTGTCCTTCTAAAAAAAATGGTGGTGATTTAGGAGAATTTAAACGTGGGGCTATGGTTAAGTCGTTCGATAATGCGGTGTTTAAAAAAGGTTCAGAGGATCAAAAATACATTGGCCCAGTTAAAACACGTTTTGGCTATCATTTAATAAAAGTACTTTATAAAAGTTAGTTTTTAGCAGCGTAAATCCAGGCCTGTCTGCCGGATTTAAATTCGCCAAGAATTCGTTGGTAATCATCGACTTCATAAGAGTCTGCTTGCGCCAATTCTTGAGCAGTTAATTCCAGAATAATGCCTTTGACTTGGTCATGATGATTATCAGTGGCTACGATAATAGGATGAAACTGCTGCTTGCTGACACTGAGCACCTTAGGATCCGTTATTTCAACGTGCTCTAATCGATAACCCAATAGAATATCGGATTTGCCTGAGATTTCTCGACCAAATGTTTCTTGCTGGACTTGTTTGTGTTGCAAAGTTCCGTAGCTAAATAAAAATTCCCTTTTATTGTTCAATCTTGTCTACCCGATAAAGTTTATAAAGTAATTGACCGGCTTTCTTATCTTTTAAAAGATACCAATGATCCGGTATGGTAAGCTCTAAGCCTTGCTCCGTTTCTAAATAAATTAAGGTGTCTGGCCTTATCCAATATACAGAGGATAAAAGATTTATCACCTCTTGTGCAATACCTTTCCGAAATGGTGGATCTAAGAATATTAGATCAAATTGATTTTGATTGGTTTCGATAAACTTTAGAGCATTGCCAGTGATCAAACTCGAATCATGGGGAGTTAGTAAATCGAGATTATTGGCTAGCTGCCTTGCTGCTTTATTGTTGAGTTCTACGAATTGCACCCAATCGGCGCCACGAGATAAGGCTTCTATGCCAAGTGCACCTGAACCTGCGAATAGATCTAAGACTTTGGCGTGGTGAATATCGGCCTGCAGCCAGTTAAATAAGGTTTCTCGCACTCTATCGAGACTAGGTCTAAGCCCATCGACTTCGATAAAGTTAAGTTTGCGTCCTTTCCATTGACCGCCAATGATTCTAAATCCCCCTTTTTTGAAGCGATCAGTATTTTTGTTTGAACTTCTATTCGAACTAGTGTTCAAGGTTTTGTTGAGTTTTTGTCGATTGCCCATATTAACTAATGATCACCCTATTCGTGGCGCTACTTTTGTATCACTAACGGCTTATAAAGCTGACGAAAATTGATGGAAAATGATAGGATAGCGCCTTTATTGATTTTAACAAGTGGCCAATTGCTGCTAATTAGGCGTTAAGCGTAAAAGAGAATTCATGAGCGAGAAAAAAAAAGGCGGCCTATTTGGGCTTTTCAAAAAAAAAGAATCACCTAAAAAAGAAGAAATTCCAGCGGTAGAAACTGTTGAAGAACAAAGCCCAGATGAAGTAACAACAGAATCTGAGTTAACGCCTATTGAATCTGAACAGAAAATCGCTGAGCTAGTGATTGAAGAGACGACGGAAGTTGTTCAAGACATTTCTGATTTTGCTGAACCAAATACTATAGAATCAGATGACATTGAACCTGAGGTTGTTGAAGTAAAAGAGGCGACTCAGGAATTAGAGCAACTATCTGAGCAGCCTCAAGAGCAACAACAGGAATCAACCCAAGAAAAGCCGAAAAAAGAGAGTTTTTTCTCACGATTAAAGTCAGGCCTTAGTAAAACTCGTAGCCAGCTTACCAGCGGTCTCGCAGATCTAGTTTTAGGCTCAAAACAAATCGATGATGATTTATTTGAAGAAATTGAAACTCAATTATTAATGGCGGATGTAGGTGTTGCTGCTACTCGTAAGATTATTGATGATTTAACGGATAAAGCAGGGCGTAAAGAATTAAAGGACTCTGCTGCTTTAATGGAACGTCTTCGCGAGTTATTGTCTGAGATCGTAACGCCCTGCTCTAACGCTTTGCAGATTAACAAAAAGCCATTTGTGATTTTGATGGTGGGTGTTAATGGTGTTGGTAAGACAACCACCATTGGTAAGTTAGCTAAAAAATTCCAGAATGAAGGCAAATCGGTAATGTTAGCAGCTGGCGATACTTTTCGTGCGGCAGCGGTTGAACAGTTACAAGTGTGGGGCGAACGTAATAATGTCCATGTAACGGCCCAACATACCGGCGCTGACTCAGCATCGGTGGTGTTTGATGCTTTGCAGGCGGCACAAGCGCGCAATATCGATGTGTTAATTGCTGATACCGCTGGTCGCTTACACACTAAATCAAATTTGATGGATGAGCTAGAAAAAGTGGTTCGAGTGATGCAAAAATTGGATCCTGAAGCGCCGCATGAAACTATGCTGGTGGTGGACGCTGGAACTGGACAAAATGCACTGAATCAGGCGGAACATTTCCACAAAGCTGTCGGTTTATCGGGAATTTCGATTACTAAGCTTGACGGGACTGCAAAGGGTGGAGTAGTTTTTGCTTTAGCCGACAAATTATCGATCCCCATCCGTTTTATCGGTGTTGGTGAAGGGATTGATGATTTGCGTCCTTTCGACAGCCAAGACTTTATTGAGGCGCTATTTTCCAAAGAATAGCCATTATACAATAATAACTAGAGTAAAATTATATAAATGATTGAATTTCATCAGGTTTTTAAGCGTTACGAAGGTGGCCATGAAGCTCTTAAAGGCGTCAGCTTTGCTTTAAAAAACGGTGAAATGGCGTTTTTAACAGGGCATTCTGGTGCAGGCAAAAGTACTCTACTAAAGCTGATTGCTCTTATGGAGCGCCCTACTCGTGGCCAAGTTATTCTTGATGGTCAAAATATCTCACAAGCCAAAGACCGACAAATCCCCTTTCATCGCCGCAAAATCGGCATGATCTTTCAAGATCATAGACTGCTTTATGATCGCAGTGTCTACGATAATGTGGCGCTACCTTTAGTCATTGCAGGTGTCGCCGATAGAGACATCCCAAAGCGGGTTCGAGCGGCATTAGACAAAGTCGGTTTGTTAACCAAAGAAAAGCAACTACCTATTCAATTATCCGGCGGTGAACAACAAAGAGTGGGTATCGCGCGCGCTGTGGTGAATAAGCCCCCTCTTCTTTTGGCCGATGAGCCGACTGGTAATTTAGATCCTGAGCTATCTGCGGAAATCATGAGTTTGTTCGAGCAATTTAATCAAGTCGGGGTAAGCGTTTTGATCGCATCCCACGATTTAGGCTTAATAGCTCGTTTGAAGCACCCAGTGATTACTTTAAAAGATGGCCAAACCATTAGAAATGATCTGATAGAAGAGGTTCACTCATAATGGCAGGTGCAACCGCTCATAAAGTCAGTTTCTTAGATCGCTTCAAAATGGCCTTGTTTCTGCATAAGAAAAACTCGACCGATAGTTTGTTGTCGATTCTTAAGCAGCCTACCAATAGTTTGCTGACCATTATGGTGTTAGCCATTGCTCTCGCTTTGCCTGGTATTTTTTATATTATGACCAATAATGCCAAAGCCCTTTCTAGTAATTGGGAGTCCACCATGGCGATTTCGTTGTATTTAGAGGAATCTGCCGGTCAACAGCAAGCACAAGAGTTAGTCGGCCAATTATTAGCTCAAGATAAATTTCAATCGGTTTCATTAACCAGTAAAGAACAAGCGTTAGAAGAGTTTAAAAAATATTCTGGTATTGGCGATTCGTTAGAGATGCTGACAGAAAACCCATTACCTATGGTTATTAATGTGGTTCCTGATGAAGCCAAAGTTGCTCTTTCTGAATTACAGCCGTTGGTAGAGTCTTTAGAAAAAAATCCTATCGTAGATTCATCAAGTTTAGATGCCGAATGGATCAATCGCTACCAAGAAATCCTTAAAATATCTGAAAAAATAGGATCATTTATTAGCTTGTTACTGGCAATAGGTGTTTTATTGATTGTTGGTAATACTATTCGGTTAGCGATTTTAAATCGCCGCGAAGAAATTCAAGTGATTAAACTAGTAGGCGCGACAGACGCTTTCATTCGTCGCCCTTTCCTGTATACCGGATTATGGTACGGATTAATGGCTGGTGTTATCGCAGCTTTGATGATTAGTATTTTAAGTAACTTAGTTGCCTCTTCCACTGGTCGATTGGCTGAGCTATATCAAAGCCAGTATCAATTACTTGGACTGAGTCTATCTCAGACTTTTACCTTGGTTGGTATCGGCGCCCTGCTCGGCTTATTCGGCTCCTGGATTTCTGTTAGGAAACATTTAAAGGAAATCCAGCCAACTTAATCAAACCAGCTTTCTAATTCTTTTTGAAAATAGTCCTTTTGGAATTGATTATCACTCAACTCAATGGCGCGATTGATAGCCTCTTTACTTTGTTCATTTCTACTTAGTTCTTTTAAGCAATAAGCTTTAGCCATGTAAAGTAAATGATATTGGCTAAGTTGTCCTTCTTGTTCTAGTTTTTGAATGAGCTTTAAAGAATGCTCTATTTTGTTGCTATAAGCTAAGGCGATAGCTGCATTTAGCTCAATAATTGGAGAAGTCTGATATTGAAGTAGTTTTTGATATAAGGCATGTATTTGCTGCCAGTCTGTCTCGGCAAAACTCTTTGAGGTTGAATGGACTGCACTGATGGCTGCTTGGATTTGATAGGGTCCTAGTTTTTTTAAGGTTAACGCAGATTCTAAATAGTGATTTCCTCGTTCAACCCACTCGTGTTGCCACAATTGTCGATTTTGCATTTTTAAATTAATGCTTCGGCCGAACTTATCAATTTTTGCGTTGAAACGAACAAAGTTGAATGCCATAAGAGCTAACAAGCCTAATAGCTCTGAACGATGAGGAAGCTGTTTATTCACTAATTTTGCTAAGCGAATAGCCTCTTCTGCTAGTGGTTTTGAGCTGAGGTACTTGCTGCCTTTTGAATAGTAGGCTTCATTAAAAATCAAATAAATTACTCCAAGAACACCTGATAAACGTTGTTCAAGCTGATGAGGCTCGGGTATTTGATAAGGTATGTTGGTTTTACTGATTTTTTGTTTAGTACGAACCAAGCGTTGAGCCATGGTTGTTTTTTTTAATAAGAAAGCCTTGGCGATTTCATCGACGCTAAAGCCACAAACCGTATTTAGCGTCAGTGCTACTTGAGATGCGGTATCTAATGCAGGGTGACAGCAAGTAAAAATTAATTCCAAACGTCGGTCCTGGTCTGATAACTCTATAACCTCTGGCTCTATTGTTTTATTGTATATGATCAGGTTTTGTTTTTTTTGTGCATGTGACTTATTTTTTCTAATTATATCAATAGCTTTGCGTTTAGAAGCTATAAATAACCAAGACTCTGGATTATTAGGAATCCCCAACTTTTTCCATTTTACAAAGGCGCTTATAGTAGCTTCTTGAATGGCTTCTTCAGCTAGATCAAGACTTCTAAAATGGTACGTTAACTGGGATAGAAGTTTTCCGTAGCAAGACCGCACTGCTCTTTCAACTTGAATATCTACGGAGTCAGTGCCCTTGTTGTTTTGCATACTAATTATTTTAGCCTGGTAATTGCATGATTGGACGTACTTCTACACTCCCGTATTTTGCAGATGGTATTTTTGCAGCGTATTCCAGTGCTTGATCTAGGTTTTCACAGTCTAATAAGTAATAGCCCCCTAAAACTTCTTTCGTTTCAGCAAAAGGACCATCTATTACAAACCTTTCGCCATTGCGTACTTGTACAGTAGTAGCAGTGGAGACAGGCTCTAGAGGCTCACCGGCTAGAAAAGCACCTGCGGCTTTAACTTCTTCAGTAAAGACATCGTACTCTTGTATGAGCTGCATAAACTCGTCACTTCCTGGAGTTGGTTCAGCTGATTCGGCAGCATAAATCATTAGTAAGTATTGCATAGTAAATTCCTCTTAATTAATAAAATTGACGTTATCCATAAATAATGACGAATTAGTCTTTTATTAATCGACAGTTACGACTTATTTTTTTGTATTAGCCAT
This sequence comes from Kangiella sp. HZ709, assembly GCF_009674675.1. Lineage (GTDB taxonomy): Bacteria > Pseudomonadota > Gammaproteobacteria > Enterobacterales > Kangiellaceae > Kangiella. The sequence continues at coordinate 1,469,191 of NZ_WKJC01000001.1, read as the reverse complement.
AACACTAAAGCTGTAAAAGCAGGTAATGCTTGAGTAAATAGAATGCTTGGCTTGGCCGTTATGGCGCCAAATATCCCCGCAATAACCACACAACTTAAAAAGAAGATTTTAATATCTTTGCGACCAGTGATGAGGCCCCAGATTAATCCAGCAGCCAGAAACCCATTATACAAGCCTTGGTTAGCAGCCAAAGTCGCTGACAAATTTGATACTTCAGGAGTCATATTAAATACTTTACGGCCAATAGGGTGATCCCAGTAGAACATTTCTAAAACTAAAATCCCGATATGCTCGATTGCGACTAAAGCGGTTATAAAGTTGGCAATTTTTTTTAACATGCTGTTAACCCATATTCATGTAATAGAAGTTGCATTTGTTGCCGTCTAAATCTCTAAAATAACCTGCATAAAAACCATCACTACGTGGACCAGATGGACCTTCGCAACTGGCACCAAGCTCAATCGCTCTGGTGTACATCTTGTCTACATGATCCGGGGATTCAAGTTCGAAGGCGACCATAACACCATTGCCAACAGTAGCGGGTTTACCATCGAATGGCTTGTTTAAACCCATGCCTGTACTGCCATTGGGGCCAATCCAAGCAATAAAAGAATCAGTTTCCATCATCCGATTACCACCAATTTCAGTAATTAAAGTCTCCCAGAAAGCTGACGACCGCTTCAAATCGTTGGTACCGATAGTGACATAACCAATCATAAAACCTCCAAAATCAATGCTTTATCTTAGATTGAGAGAAACACTATATAAATAATTAACATGAAAATGAAACTTATTGCTTATATTTGTCTCTTATTTAATAGTTTTGGCACTCTAAGTGCGCGAGTGCTAAAAAATTAGCACTCTAGATAAAAGAGTGCTAATATATATTGTAAGTATTAATAGGAGGAAAGCATGAGCAACACTTCATTGTCTATGGCATTAGCCGTACCAACAGGCAGCATCGAGGGTTATGTCTCGTCTGTCAATGCAATTCCTGTCCTATCTGTAGAAGAAGAACAGGCATTAGCTCATAGCTTCAGAGATGAAGAAAATTTAGATGCTGCACGTGAGTTAGTAATGGCTCACTTACGATTTGTGGCTCATATAGCAAGAGGTTACAATGGATATGGCTTGCCACAAGCAGACCTTATCCAAGAAGGAAACATTGGTCTAATGAAGGCGGTTAAGCGTTTTGATCCGACTATGGGCGTGCGTTTAGTATCATTTGCAGTACATTGGATCAAAGCGGAAATTCATGAGTATGTACTAAAGAATTGGCGTATTGTTAAGGTTGCCACTACTAAGGCGCAGCGTAAATTGTTTTTTAACCTGCGCTCTAAGAAAAAGAAGCTAAATTGGTTAAATCAAGCGGAAGTAAAGGCAATTGCCGAAGATCTAAATGTATCACCAGAAGAAGTGATGCGAATGGAAGGGCGTTTGAATGCGCATGATGCCGCTTTTGATGCGCCTGCCATCGATGATGATGCTCAAGCTTATGCTCCGGTACATTATTTGGAGTCAAAAAGCTTAGATCCTGCGGTAGAAATCGAGCAAAATGATTGGCAGGATCAGCGTGAAGCACGCTTGATGTCTGCGATGAAAACACTTGATGATCGCAGCCAAGATATTTTGCAGCAACGTTGGTTGACCGATCAGAAGTCAACTCTGCATGAGCTGGCCGATAAATATGGTGTTTCTGCAGAGCGAATTCGTCAGCTGGAAAAAAATGCCATGAACAAAATCAAAAACGCCATTTCTTAATGGCGTTTTTTATGCCGAGTGACAAAAAATGGCATTAACTATTACGAGCATATTGCTATTTTTGGCCACTGTTGGTTTACTGTATATCCTTCCTATCATATTGATTTTAATGTCAAAAAAGACCATTGCTAGCGAAAAGTTAGGGTGGGTATTAGCGATTTGGTTCATTTCTTGGTTTGCCTGGATTTTTTACTTAATCTTTGCGCCAATACAAGATAAAAATACTCTAAAGCATTGATTTTAAAATAGTATTTTTACAAGCTGTCGGAAATTTATACAAATATAGTTGATCTAGTTCACAACTTAATCAATACTTAAAGCATATTTGCATTACTATTGTTTAGGGGAGAACACATGCGACTATTAAAGTATCTGATGTTATCAGCATCATTACTGCTTGTTGCTTGCAGTGATGAAAAAGGAAGCTCTTCACAAGCAGCAAAAGCAGAAAAGAAAGTCTTTGATTGCACTATCACTTATGGTTGGGAGTCTCGTAAACCGTATCAATTTTATGAAAATAAAAAGATGCAAGGCATCGATGTGGAAATTTTGGCTAAAGCTGCTAATAGCGCTAACTGCCAATTGGATTTTGTTGAAAAATCATGGAGTGAGTTATTGGAAGATGTTGAAGCTGGTAAGGTTGATGTTTTAGCTGGGGCTACACCGACACAAGAGAGGAAAGTTTACGCAAACTTTTCAAAACCGTATCGAGAAGAGTCTTTTGTATTATTTATTCCAACTAACAGCCGTTTTAGCGGGGATAGTCTCGATCAGTTTTTGAGCTTTGGCAATAAAATTGGCATTTCGTCTGGTTATTACTACGGTGATGCTGTTGATCAGCTAATGAATCATGTTCAATATAGCCGTTTATTTGTCGGTAGCGCGACCAATGAAGCAAGTTTTTACAATGTAGAATATGGTCGAGCTGGAGGTGTGTTAGTGGATCCAGTTGAAGGACGCTATATTATGAAACGTAAAGGAATGACATCAAAAATGAAAGAATCAGACGTTACTGTTCCAGCAGATAGTGTGGCTTATATGTTCAGCAAAAAAAGCGCTAAAGCCGATAAAATTGAGATTATCATGAATACTTTAGAGAGCATGGTAGCGAATAATCAGGTGGAAAAATTTATCGCTAGTTACCAATAAATTAGTATAAAAATAGATTAAAAAGGAGCTTTCAGCTCCTTTTTTTATTAAAGCTGACCAAATTGTTGTTTGATATGAATAATATCAGAGTGAATGTTGTCTTTATTGACACCGCGATCCAGTAGATCTTGATAGACCGACATGACCATCGGTTCAGAACCAGCCACATAAATATCCATTTCGCTTATATCATCATGGTCAAGCATAAAAGCATGATGAACAAAACCTTTGCGACCTTGCCAGTCGGGATCAATTCCTGAGAGCACAGGAACATAAGTTAAATTGTCAGCGGCTTCAGCCCATTCATTTGGCTCTTCTAGTAAATATAAATCTTGAGAGGTTTGCGCTCCCCAATAGAGTAGAAGAGGGCGCTTATCACCATCCATCAAAGCCGTTTTAATAATAGAATGGAAAGGTGCAAACCCAGTGCCGCCAGCAATAAATGCAGCAGGGCGAAGAGATTTGGTTAACAAGCAACGACCGAATGGCATTTGCAGGCGAACAATGCTTCGATGCTTTAAATGACTAATGATTTTGTCGGCCTCATTATGACCTGGTAAGCGTCTAATATGTAGCTCCAACACATCTTGCAGCGGAGAACTGGCAATAGAAAAAGGACAAAGTGAACCATCTTCTAACTCTAACATTAAATATTGGCCAGCAGAGTAGGCAGGAAGCTCATTGACTGGATCTAGTTGCACCCAATAGACGTCATTTCCAAGCCGGCGTACTAAGCGAACTTCAAATTCATAAAAGTCAGTCGCAACTTCAGACATTAGTTTGACTCCTTGATGTTAGAGTCATTAGAGTTTAGCGTTATTCCAAGCGAATCCCAGATTGAATCCACTTTATCTTTAACGGCTTGATCCATCACTATTGGCTCGCCCCATTCTCGATCAGTTTCGCCAGGCCACTTGTTGGTGGCATCTATGCCCATTTTTGAGCCCAAGCCAGAAACAGGCGAAGCGAAATCTAAATAATCTATCGGCGTATTGTCGATTAAGGTGGTATCTCGAGTAGGATCAACTCGAGTGGTCAATGCCCATATGACGTCTTTCCAGTCGCGAGTATTAACGTCATCATCGACCACTATAACAAACTTGGTATACATAAACTGACGCAAGAAAGACCAAACGCCAAGCATGATGCGTTTAGCATGACCTGGATATTGTTTTTTCATAGAAACGACAGCTAAACGATACGAACATCCTTCAGGAGGCAAATAAAAGTCGCTAATTTCGGGGAACTGTTTTTGTAAGATAGGTACAAAAACCTCGTTCAAGGCTTCACCTAAGATAGCTGGCTCATCAGGAGGACGCCCAGTATAAGTCGAATGATAAATAGGATCTTTACGCATTGTAATGCGCTCGACTGTGAACACGGGGAAGCTATCTACTTCATTATAGTAACCGGTATGATCACCGTATGGGCCTTCATCAGCCATTTCATCGGGGGCAATGTAACCTTCTAGCACCATTTCAGCGGTAGCAGGTACTTGCAGATCATTACCAATGGATTTAACTACTTGAGTTTTTTCACCGCGTAATAAGCCAGCGAAAGCATATTCGCTTAAGCTATCAGGAACCGGGGTGACTGCGCCTAGGGTGGTAGCAGGGTCTGCACCAAAAGCTACAGATACAGGGTACTTTTCGCCAGGATTTTGTTGGCACCATTCCCTAAAGTCCAAAGCACCACCGCGATGCGCCAACCAGCGCATAATTAATTTGTTTTTTGCTAACACCTGCTGTCGATAAATGCCTAAATTTTGACGTTTTTTATTGGGGCCTCGAGTAATGGTCAGTCCCCAAGTCATTAAGGGCGCGGCATCACCTGGCCAACAAGTTTGCACCGGAATAGAATTTAAGTCGACATTCTCGCCTTCAATAATGACCTCTTGGCAGGGTGCTTTTTTTACTACTTTCGGCGCCATATTTAAGACTTGCTTAAACACGGGTAATTGCTGGCAAGCATCTTTAAAACCTTCAGGCGGTTTAGGCTCTTTTAAAAAAGCCAATAACTCACCAAGCTCGCGTAAGCCGGTTAAATCTTCCTTACCCATTGCCAATGCAACACGACGAGTAGTGCCAAACAAATTACCTAATACGGGCATCGAATGACCTTTTACATTCTCAAATAAAATTGCCGGACCGCCAGCGCGTAAAGTCCGATCGCAGATCTCGGTCATCTCTAAGTTAGGATCAACTTCTGCTGAAACACGTTGTAACTCACCGATAGACTCGAGTTTTTTTATAAAGTCGCGCAGGTCTTTGTATTGCATAGGGGTTTTGATTTTTTATGTTGGGGTTATTCTAGCAGATAGTGATGTGCGATTTTAGGTTTTTGAATTTTTCAACTCATCAAACATGGCTAACTTTTTGAGATGAAGAAAACAGTTTTTCTAAATTGTATGTTTCGGCTTTGCATAGTAGGGATTAAAACGTTACTACTAAAAAGGGCGCTAAAAGCGCCCATGAAACCTACCTCTTCATCGCATCGAAGAACTCATTGTTCGACTTGGTCAAAGCCATTTTATCAATTAAGAATTCAATCGCATCCAGCTCATCCATTGGGTGAAGAATCTTGCGCAGTATCCACATTTTTTGCAGTTCGTCTGGCGTAGTAAGTAAATCTTCTTTACGAGAACCGGAACGGTTAAAGTCGATAGCAGGGAAGACGCGTTTCTCAGCGATTTTACGAGAAAGATGTAATTCCATATTACCTGTACCTTTAAACTCTTCGTAAATAACCTCGTCCATTTTCGAACCAGTATCAACTAATGCAGTAGCGATAATCGTTAAGCTGCCACCTTCTTCGATATTACGGGCCGCACCGAAGAAACGCTTAGGGCGTTGTAATGCATTAGCATCTACACCACCAGTTAACACTTTTCCGGATGAAGGAACGACAGTGTTATAGGCACGGGCTAAACGAGTAATCGAATCTAATAAGATCACAACGTCTTTTTTATGCTCAACTAAGCGTTTGGCTTTTTCGATAACCATTTCTGCAACTTGTACGTGACGCGCTGCTGGCTCATCAAAGGTCGAAGCCACTACTTCGCCTTGGACCATGCGTTGCATTTCCGTCACTTCCTCAGGACGCTCATCGATTAACAGTACGATAACCATGCAGTCGGGATGTTGAGTAGTGATCGATTGGGCAATATTCTGTAGCATCATCGTTTTACCGGCTTTTGGCGGCGATACGATTAAGGCGCGTTGACCTTTACCAATTGGTGAGGCCAAGTCGATAACGCGGGCAGTAATATCTTCAGTGGAGCCATTACCACGCTCCATACGCATGCGCTCGTCGGGATGCAACGGAGTCAGGTTTTCAAATAAGATTTTGCGACGCGAATTTTCAGGACTGTCGTAGTTGATTTCTGCAACTTTCAATAAGGCAAAGTAACGCTCGCCATCTTTTGGTGGGCGAATTTTGCCAGAAATAGTATCACCAGTACGCAAATTAAAGCGACGGATTTGGCTTGGCGAAACGTAGATATCATCAGGGCCAGCTAAGTAAGAGCCTTCGGCTGAGCGTAAGAAACCAAAACCGTCGGGTAAGATTTCTAAAACGCCGCCGCCAAAAATGTCTTCACCGGATTTAGCGTGGTTTTTTAGTAAGCCAAAGATAATGTCTTGCTTGCGCATTCGCGCCATATGCTCAAGACCGGCAGCTTTAGTTAATTCGGCGAGTTCTTGGGCATTTTTTTTCTTTAATTCAGATAGATTCATAGAGATGTACTTAGAAAAGTTGAGAAATGATTGCGATCGAAAGATCAGTCCTGTTTGTTTAAATGTTAATTTAAATTTGAAATTTGGAATTGCCGTTCCAGTTATTATTAACTTCTTACTCGATTGTTAACTAACGGCTTAGGTGTTGCTTGTTTCAGCAGTGCCAATTTAGCATTGAGGTTAGAGTTTGTCTAGTGTTTTAACCCTATCAGAAACCACCAACTGACGATCACAGCTACTAGGAATATGATGGCGCCTAAAATAAAAGCACCTTCGCTATCATGTTCCCACTTGTGCCTTTGCCTTTTGGGTAGTAAGAAGCGGATCGTAAAGTTACCGATATACTTAAAAGAAGAGAGTATTGCTTCTACTATTAGTGAAAATAGGGCGCTTAAAAGTTCTACCATGCAGGTAATTGCTTAATGTATCTCAAAATAAAAAAAGAGGCCAAAAGCCCCTTTTTTAATAATTTATGTACGATTAAAGATTTGAATCAATAAACGCCATTAATTGAGATTTAGATAAAGCGCCAACTTTAGTCGCTTCAACTTGGCCGCCTTTGAATAACATTAGCGTTGGGATACCGCGAATACCAAACTTAGGTGGTGTTTCGTTGTTTTCATCGATATTAAGTTTAGCAACTTTAACTTTGCCTTCGTATTCAGTAGCGATTTCGTCCAAAATAGGCGCGATCATTTTACAAGGGCCACACCATTCTGCCCAATAATCGACTAGTACAGGACCTTCAGCGTTTAATACTTCTGCGTCGAAAGTCGCGTCACTCAAATATACAATCTTGTCACTCATTAAAATATTCTCCTGCTATCGCTTGCGCTCAAGCCATTAGATGCTCACAATGGCACTATTTGAAACAAACAAGCGCTAATTTGCAAGCGCTCATGGTAAAAATTTACTATATGGACACTTCCCACCTATCAAATGTTACATTCGCAGAGTTAGGATTGCATCCGAAACTGCTAAAAGCGGTTCAAGAGCTAGGCTTTGAACGCTGTACGCCGATTCAGGCGAAAACTTTGCCACTTTTATTAAAAGGCCAAAATGTAGCAGGCCAAGGGCAAACCGGTACTGGTAAAACCATCGCTTTCTTACTAGGCATTATGAACGATATGCTCACTTTGCCAGAAATCGAAGGCCGTCGTCCAAATGAACCTCGCTCGCTGATTATGGCGCCAACTCGTGAGCTAGCAGTGCAGATTGCCAAAGATGCAAAAGAGCTAGGTAAATTCACTGATCTCAAGATTCGAGTGGTATATGGGGGCGAGGATTATGAAAAACAACGCCGTTCATTAGAAAACGTGGACATCTTGATTGGAACCACAGGACGAATGATCGATTATTATAAACAACATGCATTTGGCTTAGAAGCCATAGATTCAGTGGTATTAGATGAAGCGGATCGGATGTTTGACTTAGGTTTTATAAAAGATATTCGTTATTTATTCCGTCGTATGCCACCAGCTAATGATCGCTTGAACTTATTATTTTCGGCAACGCTTTCCCATCGAGTGCAAGAGTTAGCTTATGAGCATATGCATAATCCACAGCACGTTCAGGTCCAAGCAACTCAAGTTACTGCTAAGAAAATTCGCGAAGCCTTGTTTTATCCTGGCCGTGAAGAAGCGATGCCTTTGCTAGTGGGTTTGATGAAGCGATTGCAGCCAGAACGGTCAATTGTTTTCACTAATACCAAGCGGGCAGCCGAGCATGTTTGGGCCTGTCTAAAAGGCAACGACATAGCAGCAGAAATGTTAACCGGTGATGTACATCAGAAAAAACGTTTACGTTTATTGGGCGAATTAGAAAGTAACAAAGTTAATGTTTTGGTTTGTACCGATGTCGCGGCAAGAGGTCTGCATATTGACGGCGTATCCCATGTATTTAATTTCCACTTACCAGACGATCCAGAAGATTATGTTCATCGAATTGGTCGAACTGCACGTGCTGGAGCTGAAGGGGATGCGGTAAGCTTTGCCGGTGAAGATTTTGCCATGAATTTAACGGCGATCGAAAAGTACATTGGTCATGAATTACCAAAGCTGGATATTAAAGCAGAGTATATGGCGGACTTAAAGCCCTCAGTGCCGCTGCAGCAAAAGCGCCGCCATCCGAGCCAAAGGCGTGGTGGTAAACCTAGACCGAGTAAGTAACTTTTAGCCGCAGCTAACTCCATTTCTCGACCACGTGTTTAATTCGCTCTTCGCGTCTTTTCACGTGGTCTTTTATTTGCTGAGCTAGTTCGCTGTGTTTTTTCTCAGTCTCAGTTTCTAGAATTAAATCGGGCACTTCAGTAGGTACTCGATTTTCGTCAAATGCCACTAAAGTAAAATGCGCGGTAGTGCTTAAAATATCTTTCGAGCCATCATCGCCGGACTCGCCTTTATCCACGAATACGTCTGTTCTCACCATCATTGAAGTGCGCCCCACTAGTACTACTTTTGCGACGGTCTTGATGCGGTCACCGACAAATATTGGGCGCTTAAAAATAACCCGTTCGGAAGAGGCCGTAGAGACAGTTTTACCTGAAAATCGAATAGCTGCGAGCGCTGCAGTAGTATCCATAATGGCTAGCAATTCGCCGCCAAACATATTGCCATATGGATTGCTTTGATTAGGGAATACAAAGTTCCAAGTTTCAATCGCTTCTGCTTTTTTTGAGATTTTTATATTGGCTTTATCGCTCATCATTGGTTCCATTTAAAAAGTTAAGCATAGGTTGCCATATTCCATCTTGGATTTCTTGTTTTTTCTTAAAAAGTCCGAAGTGACCAATGGCTTTTAAACCCAAGTCTTTTGGTTTGATCACCCTAGTTTGCTTATCACAAGCAACATATTGTTTTAGCAAGCCATCTCGAGCTTGATAAGGTGCGTACCAATCATCTGAGATTGAAAGCCCTAATATTTCTGCTTGAATTTTCGGATAAGCACTGAGATCTAATTGGTGTTTTGCAGTGAAAAGATATTCCTCAGAACGAGCCCAACTGAGCCACTGATTCACCGCATTTTTTGGTACTGGTATTGGCCCTAAAAATTTAGAATGAAAATAATCGCCGCTTTGGAAAAGTTTAGCGACCGGAAAGATGAGGTACCAAACAGCTGCCAGTAATAGCTTTTGCATTCCAGGCCATTCACGCCAAGAAGCAATACCGCTAGCGGCGATAATTACTTTGTTCACCCTCGGGCTAGAAGGTGCTAGTCCAAGGATTTGGCCTCCCGCACTATGGCCAAGATAATAGAGTTTTTCAGGAGCAAACTGGTTGCTAACCCAAACAATTGCGGCCTCCACATCCAGCTGTCCCCAATGTTGCATTAAAATCTCCAAAGTGGGCATGCTGCCTTTTTTGGAGTGGCTAATGCCGCGATAATCAAATAGCAAAACATTAATGCCATTATCACGGAAGAAATCCGCTATATGTTTATAGTATTGGTAGGGTACACCAAAAGCTGAACCAACGATGATGAACCGTTTAGAGTCAGCAGCTGTATAGAGAGCCCCTTGAAGTTGATAACCATCGCTTGCATTGAAACTAATTTTTTGATGTGGATAAGGTGGCAAAATACGAGCTCCAAGTTTAACTAGTCAAGTATTTGTACCTTAATTGGCTGTAGAATGCCAGTGGTCTGTCCAGACGGTGGTTAATATCAACAAGGGAAATAGCGCATATAACCTATTGATCAGCAAAGACTTTTTGCAGTAATTCTGTAGTTCTTGCTAGAGGGTCTTGACGTATCTTGGCTTCTTCCTTAGCTACCATCGAAAATAAACCCGCAAGAGCTTTATCGGTCACATAGGTTTCAATACTTAAATCCTGCTTCTTGGTAAAAGGGATCGCATTATAGGTATTTATTAGCTTATTATAGTCTTGATAAAAGCCTACTTTTTGCATGTTGCTAGTTATGATTGGTTTAAATCGACGGGTTAAAGCCTCGGTGGTGTTGGCTTTAAAATAATTGGTAGCAGCATTATCTCCGCCTCTTAAAATCCCCCAGGCGTCCTGTAAACTCATTCCACTGATAGCGTTGAAAAAAACGGTTTTGGCCTCTCCAGCAGCACTTTCTGCGGCACGATTCATTTGTAATTCGAACTTGTCTACATATGAGCCCAATCCCACTTTGCGTACAGTCGAAGCAACATTTTCTAGCTTTTCAGGTACCAAGATTTTGATAAGAGGATTGCTACTGAAACCGCCATTACGATTGGTATTGAACACCGTTTTTTCGGTACCAACTTGCAGTGCTTGTTTTAAACCTGCAGCAACAGTTTGTTGAGAGAGCCCTTGAGATTGGTTTAAGGTATCCAGTACTCTGACTACGTCGGTAGTTTTACAGCTGGTGAATAAAAAAGAGCTGGCAAGGATAAAAATTTTCAAAGCGTTAGACATAAGAAACTCAGTGATAATGATTTTCTTAAGCTTAACCCGATTGGAAACTAAGAACTAGTCTTAACGATTTGATTATTTCTGTGCTAATTGCTGTCGTGCAATCAAGTGTTTGGTGCTAATCACAATTTTCTGTTGATAACGTATTGCTTTTCCCGCTTGGCGTTTTACGGCTAATTTTTTGCCAATAAAAGCTTCCTCTGCCTTTTGTAAGATAGTGCGAGGAGTCGATGGTTTCATGGTTACGTCTATCACAGTGCCGCTATCATCAACGCTTAAGATTAATGGATATTGATTAGATGAAGACTTTTCTTTAGCAATGGCTGCGCTAGCAAAAGCCATTGTTAGTAAAATAATCAATAAAATAGGGCGCATAAAGGTGTAAATGAATGATACAATTTGATACATTGTATCAAGCTTCGAGACTTTCGTCACAAATGGTATGCAGATTTTACAGTTGCATACAATCCACAAGCAGAATTATTTATTTATTATTCAATAGCTTAGCTGCATCTTTAGCAAAGTATGTCAAAATTGCGTCGCTGCCTGCTCGTTTAAAGGCCATTAAGGATTCAAGCATTACCTCGTCATGCGCTAGCCAGCCGTTTTGAGCTGCTGCTTTTATCATCGAATACTCGCCACTGACTTGATAAGCGAAAGTTGGAACTTTGAAATGATCTTTAACTTTGCGAATTATATCTAGATAAGGCATTCCAGGCTTAACCATGACCATGTCAGCACCTTCTCCAATATCAAGCGCTACTTCGTGCAATGCTTCATCACTGTTGGCCGGGTCCATTTGATAGGTTTTTTTATCTGCGCTGCCTAATGCTCCAGCAGAGCCTACGGCATCTCGAAAAGGGCCATAAAATGCAGAGGCGTATTTGGCGGCATAAGATAAAATCATGGTATTAAGATGTTCAGCTGCTTCCAAAGCTTCACGAATAGCGCCGATCCGTCCATCCATCATGTCGGAAGGGGCCACAATATCTACTCCAGCTTTAGAATGAGTTAGTGCTTGCTTGACCAAAGTTTCTTTGGTTATCTCATTGAGAATATAGCCTTTATCGTCAATGATGCCGTCTTGACCATGAGAAGTGTAAGGGTCAAGTGCGACATCGGTGATAATTCCTAGTTGAGGAAAAGCACTTTTGATGGCTTTGACAGCGGTCGGGACTAGACCATCGGGATTATATGCTTCAACCGCATCTAAAGATTTTTTATCCTCTGAGATAACAGGAAATAGAGCAATCGCAGGAATACCCAGCTCAATTACTTCCTGACATTCTTCTAAAAATAGATCTAAAGACTGTCGCTCAACGCCCGGCATAGAATCAACGGACTCACGGCGATTCTCACCTTCTAAAACAAAAACCGGATAGATCAAATCTTTAGAAGATAAAGTATTTTCACGAACAAGCTCGCGAGAAAAGGCTTGTGACCGAGTACGGCGTAAACGTCTGTTAGGATAAAATCCGCTATTCATATAACAACCTAAGGTGTGTTTTGATTAAGCCAATCTTTGGGCTTTAGGTAATAATCTGTCAACTGAGCTTCAGGGCTATCAGCTTCTGGTTGATAATCGTAGCGCCAATTCACTACATTTGGCAATGACATTAAAATTGATTCTGTGCGCCCACCGGTTTGTAATCCGAATAAAGTGCCTCGATCCCAAACGAGGTTAAACTCGACGTAACGTCCGCGACGGTAAAGTTGGAAGTCTCTTTGTTGCTGAGTAAAAGCTTCAAGCTTGCGCTGAGCCAGAATCGGACGGTAGGCTTTTATATAATGGTCGCCAACGGATTGCATGAATTGAAAGCACTGTTCAAAATCCCAGCCGTTAGATTCGTTGTTAAGATCATCAAAAAATAAACCGCCTATACCGCGATGTTCATCACGATGCTTTAAATAGAAGTATTCGTCACACCACTTTTTATATTTTGGATATATATCCTCAGCAAAAGGATCACAAGCAGCTTTGGCTGTCTTGTGCCAATGAACGCAATCCTCGTTATTACCGTAATAGGGTGTGAGGTCAAAGCCGCCGCCGAACCACCAAATAGGCTCTTCGCCTTCTTTTTCAGCTATAAAAAAACGAACATTCATATGTGATGTAGGCGCCATCGGATTTTTAGGGTGTATGACCAAAGATACGCCCATAGCCTTAAAGCCACGGCCAGCTAACTCAGGCCTGTGGGCTGTGGCAGAAGCGGGTAGATTTGTACCTTCTACATAAGAGTAATTGACACCGCCTTTTTCGATAACGTCGCCATTTTCCATGACACGAGTTATACCGCCGCCAACAATTTTTTCGCGATTCCACTGATCGACGATGAAATCTTTAGAGCCATCTTCTGCAGCAAGTTGTACACAGATATTGTCTTGCAAAGACAGTAAATACTGCTGCACTTTTTCAATAGATAAAGAAGCATCGGTGGGCTGCATCTTAATAAGCTCTTATGATCTGATTGGTTTCTGCGTCGATTATAGCTGATGGCTTAGCAAAACCGCCAACATTTCCAGAGATCACTTGATCCAAATCAAGCCTAAACTGAGCTCTGACTTGATGAGCTTGAGTTAGAGGCAGTTGACCTGCTCGATTGGCACTCGTGGAAACAATAGCTGAATTGGCATGCTCGCAAAGTGCTTGAACGGTTGGGTGGGTGGATAATCTAACTGCAACTTTTTTATGAGCACCCCTCAATAGAGGGCTGACGTACGAATCAACGGGGAACAACCAGGTAACTGGATAATCTCTAGGCTCAAGTAAACGCTGGAGTTGACCGAGTCCGGAAGTAGCAATATAAGGAATGATTTGCTCAGTAGTTGATGCAACCAATAGCATTCCCTTTTGCCAGGGACGCTGTTTGATTTCTAAAATATGGGCTAAGGCAGCTTCAGATTCTGGGTGGCATCCAAAGCCGTAAACCGCTTCAGTTGGGTAGCTGATAACACCGTCATAAATATTGATCCATTCTGCAGCTTTGCGAAATTTTAAATCAGAGTGAGCCATAAATACTACATAAGAAAAAGTATAGCGTAAGTATAGTCATTTTTTTTATCGTAGGATATAACCTACTCACTAATCCTAGCGACGATCATTCAAACGTCGATAATTTAAAGTGAAGCCTTTGCCATTTAAATTATGCACATCAACCTTTAAGCGTTCCCTTTTCCCGCTTTCAGGAGCTTGATACTGATAAACAATTAATTGTGGAAAATCATGTTCCTTATTAATAAAGGCATAGCGATTGTTATGACAGGATGCCAAGGAAAAATGAGTTACTTTTGGGTTCTGTTGCGGTAGCGCTGAATAAATTACTTGATTGTTTCGGCGGGTTAATTTGATGGTTTCTTTACTTAAGGTTTTGCCGGTTTGCAGGTTGATAACTTTTCCTAGAGCCTGCAAACCATCTTTGCTGATAGTCCAATGTTCAGAAAAGATATTTTTGTTAGAGCGGTATTCCCATTGACCTTTCAGGAAACCCAGTTGTTCAATTTGACACTGCTTATTGGCAGCGACTAGAGTTTCAAATTGTTGTAAAAGATATGCTTCATCTTCAGCATAATGAACCAACAGATTAGGCTGTGCCCCGTTATCACGAGCAAGAGCCGCAACTCGACCTTGGCCAGTAAAAAGAGTGCTAGGAATCTTACGGGCAATAGGATCTGAGTAAGCATCAATAGGAGAAATAATATCCCAGCCTTTTTCACGTAAAGCTAGTATTAAATCGTCTATATAATAAGCGGCTAAGTCATTATCATGCAGTAGTAAAACATGTTTAGGGGAATAGCCTAAATACTCAAGAGCAATGTCATTAAAAAACTCAGAAGCATCTACTAAAGTACTTACATAAAACTTTTTTAAAGCATCTTCATCAATGGTTTTGTCTGCTAGCTTGGCTTTTTGAAATAGACTATCCAAATACCAATCGTAGTTATCGATAGTGACGTAACCATTGGTGTAATTATGATCGGCTAAGAAGCGGCTCATTGCATTGACTTTCGCTTCGGTTCTGCCTTCATCTAAATAGGGATATCGAAAGAAAGGTTTAAAGTTAGGAAAGTTTTTTAGCTTATCATGCGCATTTAAGAAATCTCGCTGATAATCTTCAGTGTTAGTATTGCGGTACCACAGATGCTTATTACTGTGATTTGCAATAAAGTGGCCAGCTTTTGCATAAAGTTCTAAATTCTTTGCGTTGTCAGCAGTTAAATGTTTGCCGGTGGCAAAAAACATAGCAGCTGGAGCATTAACCTTTTTAAGGTTTTTTATAAGTAACTTGGTGCGTTCATTAGCTTTTTGAAAAGTGGAGGCGCGTGGCGCATCATCGAAAGTGATGGCTATTTGTTTTTTAGTTTCAGCAGAGCTACTAAATGCTGTCATAGCTATCAGCAAGCCACAGCAGGCAAATATTAAGTGTTTAATCATGGGTTTTCATAAATTCAGTGGCGCATACTTGAGTATTATAACGACTATTAAAATAAAAAAATTCAGATCGGGCACGGCTGATATTGGTGGTTATAAATCTTGTACTTATCTTAGAGGTCAAAGCATTATGTTCGCAACTAATTACGAGAAAAAATAGCAATGGCTAATCGCCAATGTAAAAGAGGGTAGCTAGTGAGCAGCTAGCCCCATATCTAAGTGTTCAACCCAAGCAAATTCAGCATCGCGATCGGGCATATTAAACAACACCATCATGACCACCCAGCGCAAACGATCCAATTCGACTTCTTCATCGTCTTGCGGGCCTAAAGCTAACATTCGGTCTATTACCATTTCACGTGCATGTATATCCAAAACTCCAATCTGTTCAAAGAACATAATGGCGCCTTGAGTGCGCGTAGAAAGCTGCAATTGTTCTTTTGGCGAAAATACTCTAAGAGCACCAAGTGTTGCAGAATGTGGTTTAAATTTGTCCGAAGTGGCTTCCACTAAACCATCCAGCCAATCGATTGCACCTTTAATCTCACCATCAGAAAATCCAACGTCTTCTAAGGCTTCAACAAGGTTATCGTTAGCGAATATGTGGTTGCTTTCTTCGTCTTGAAAGTTTTCAAAGATATAAAGTAGTACGTCAAGTACGTCTTCTTTCATTCAGCTCTCTTTGGTTGTTAATGAATAACAATAAGCTAGATTTATCATATGCAGGCTGACTCTAAGCTTAATTCAACTGGCTTAAGCGGCTAATGGCTATTGTTTGTATAAGTAGTTATTTACGTAAATAGCCGCCAGCTACGCTAGCGATATGATTATTTAATTCTAACAGCAATAACATGTGGCTGACTACTTCTATTTCAAGTCCTGAGCGCTGAATAATTTGTTCGATGCTGGTGGTGCTATAGTCAATTTGCTCTAACAAGGATTGATAGTCGCTATCCAGTTCAAACTCAGTATTAGCGTCAACTTTGCTGCTTACATTTTGTGATTCCAGCTGCCAAAGGGCAAGGGCTTGCAATTCATCAATAATCTCATCGGCGGTTTCGACCAGCTTGGCGCCTTCTTTTATCAGTTTATGACAGCCTTTAGCCAAAGGGTTATGGATGGAGCCCGGAATTGCAAAAACCTCTCTTCCTTGTTCCGAGGCGAGGCGTGCACTAATTAAGGAGCCGCTTTTAATGGCCGCTTCAATCACCAAGGTGCCAAGACTCATGCCGGTAATGATACGGTTTCTAGAGGGGAAGTTGCCTGCGCGAACACCGGTGCCTAGTGCAAAGTCGCTGATTAAAGCGCCTTTTTCTATAATGGCCTCGGCTAAGGCTTTATTTCTAGCGGGATAAACCCTATCAAGTCCTGTGCCAGTCACTGCTATTGTTGCTAAGCCAAGATCAACGGTAGCTTGATGAGCAAAGCCATCGATACCAAGAGCTAGCCCACTGGTAATGACTGCTCCGGCTTGAGCTAGAGTCTGGGCAAACTGCTGCGCATTGGTTTTACCCTGTGGCGAGGGGTTGCGACTACCGACAATAGCGATTTGGTGTTGCTGCAGAATGCCTTTGTTGCCATAACAAAACAGCAGGGAAGGCGCACCTGCTGCTTCTTTAAGTAGGTTTGGATAATCTGAAGAAGTTATTGGGATCAGATGTTTATTTTCTTGATCAAACCAAGCGCTGTCTTGCTCAACCTTGTCCCAATTGGTTTTTTCAAGCTTGTGCGCCAAACCTTGTCGGAATCCATAGGTTTGTAGTTGAGTTTCACTCAACCCAAATAGACGTTCAATAGTGTCATGATGGGCAAAAAACTCGAGTAATTTGTTCCCACTAATATTTAACTGAGATATTGCTAACCAGTATTTAAATTCAGCTTCTGGGTTGGGCTTATCCGTGAGTTTGCTGGTCAGTTTATTTGATTCGATAGTATCAGCCACCAAGAGTTAGGGTGAATAAGTATTTGGCTATTATACAAAAACGGAGCCATTTGGCTCCGCTTTGTTGATGTTTCTGTTGTGAGTAATCTCTGTATTGCTTGTCAGAAATTACTTTCTAATCACAACTAACGACTAGTAAGGGTTTTTTGCAACATCGTTTAAGTGAACAGGGCGTGTTGCGCTCATGACTAATGCCAAACTGACTTTGTCGAAAGTTCTAAATACCATTAATTCGCCAGCTCGTTCTTCAGGCAAGGTTATACTAGTGACTTCAGCGCCGCGTTTTGCAGCAATTTTGTCCTCTACTACACGACCTTTTTGATAGATAGATAATACATGACCAGTTTCAATACCTTCGCGAGCACCTTTATCCAGCACTACAATATTGTATTGTCCTATTTGGCTAACGCCACCATAAACTGAAATGATGTTGGCCTTGACGTCAAAACTAGGAGCGCGCGGAGCGAACACAGGTGGTAATGGATCTTCATTTCTAGGAAGCGCTACATCACCTTCTAGAATTTCAAGACGTGATTTTTTTATGTCCATGGTGGCTGGATCGCCAGTGCGCATAATATGGCCATTGGCAAGGTAACGTGCTTCTACTCCCAAAATTTCTTCAGAACCAGGGCTTCGGTAAACTTTGCCTTTTCGGTAAACGCCATAAGAAGCACCGGCTTCAGTATTGAGGTTACGAAGATATAAACGATCATCGAATCCGCCAGCAATGACTCTTTCATCGTCATGTGCAACTACATATGGCGCCGTATCAAAAGTGCTTTCATCAACCACCACTTCGTCGATCAAGTAAGGACGAATCATATCCAGCGGAATCGTGTTAATGGCATCACCCTCAGATAATATGCGTGCTTGCGGGCGTAATTTGATAGTACCGTTTGAGGCTTTGACCAAATAAGGCTTACCATCGATATATACTAATTTTAGAATGTCCCCGGGGAAGATTAGATGCGGGTTGCCAATTTCTGGATTAACGTGCCAGATTTCAGGCCAATGCCATGGCTTTTGTAAGAAACGACCAGAAATATCCCATAAAGTATCGCCTTTCTTGACCACGTAGGTATCCGGATGATCTGCCTTTAACTCAGCGGCTTGTGCTGAATTGACCATGGCCCCCATTAATAATGTTGCTGATGCAACAACAGACACTAGTAATTTATTCATGACTTTCCTTTTATTCGGTTCCTGTCTATTAGAATTTAATATTCCCCTTGCGCCTTACTATACCTCAATTAAAAGCCAAGAGGAAATGCCACAAGATCCCATTTAGGGCATTTTACTAACAGTAAAGTTACCATTAAAATCTTTTAGGATCATCATCTTATCAACATTTCTTGCGAAATTACTACAACTTAATCACACTCTATTAGCTTTTTGGCTTCCATTCGCCTTCAACTTCTAGATCAGGCCATGCGGCGATTATTTTTTCATAGCGCTGCGGATAATAAGTTTTTAAGTAAAGCGTATAGTCCAAATGATGCTCGGTTAAAGGAAAACCAATGGCATTTAGCTTTTTATAGAGGTTTTCAGAAACGTATGACTTCCTTAAAAGCATATCCAGTGCATCATAGCCATAGGGATCAGAAGTTAGCGCGACACCTTGTGCTACTAAAAAATCAATATGGCTCTCCATGTTTCTCCTAACCACTTGATAAAAAAGGTTTTTATTAGAAACGCCGGTGGCATTCAAATTGAAACCATAGCCAGCCAGCCTTTTTAGCAACTCTGGTTTTTGCAGGGATTGATTTAGTAATTTAACGTCACTTTTATCGCTAATTCGGACCATTTGAATAATGGCGGATTCTGGAGCATTTTTATCAATCATGGCGCCAACCATGGTTGCTGGAGTGATCTCCCAGTTGGCGTCAATAGGACTTTTTTGCAGAAACTCTACCATTTCAGTCCATTGCTCTTTACGCATCATTCCAATTAAAGTTCTAACTTCTTGGGTCATCGACTGCATATCAGAACGACTGACATTTTGAGTGTTGCGCAATCGTCTTAAGTAACGATAACCATGTTCAACGGTTTCTTTGTTAATGGCTGCCAGAGAAGCAATGATTTGCTCATATTGGATTTTCTGCATCACCATTTGATCGATATCAGCTTCAATTTTGGCCGTGTCGATAGGTTGATAAGGCGGGATTGCGGGCTTTCGACTACTGTTATTAGCTATGCACTCTAAATATTGCTTATTCAAAGGAACATGTTGCGCCTTAAACTCATCGATAATTTCTTTGAAATCTTGCGGCAAATTAGCAAAATTATTGGCTTGTTGCTGTTTCATTTGAGCGCCAATTGCCGTCACTCTCGCTGCTAAATCTGGATGTTGTTCTTGCAGCTGATGAGCAAAGTTTTCCGCAGAAGAAGCATTCATAGGTTGGTAGCCACGATCTAAAAGCTTATTGAGCAAGCCAATGCCATCCGGGTTGTTGCGAAAAAAATAGTTGAATGAAATACGATTGTTGTCGGTGCTGGGCTTAACACCTAATTCCAGTAGTATCTCAGCGGCTGCTACCTTTTTATTATTCATAGCCGTCTGCAATAATGGTTTGGTGCGATTGGAGTTCATAAAAAAACCATTATTACTAACGGGCTTATTAATGTCAGTTACTCTTCCAAGAAACTGCTTTAAGGACTTAGGGTCATCGACTGCGGTAATAATGGCGGGAGCAACTTCTGGGTCTAAAGGCCCATCTTCGGTAAATAGTTTATTAATAGCATCAAGGGTTTGCTTTTCACCACTCATCGCAATCAAGTTAATAAGAAAATGTTTATGCAATTTAGAATCAGGATTCAATGGAGCTAATTCGCCTTTTAAAAACTGATCAATCGATTCGTCGGATTGACCAGCCCAGGCAGACATCATTAAATCTTCAATTTTCTCTCTTTGATTTCGAAATAGATTCAAACTTTCTTGGTCAGGAGTTGTATTAGCTATAACGGGCAATTCTTGAGTATAAATCTCTTGCGATAATTGATGGTCGCGTAGGTGTGTTTTGACCATATCACTGAGCTGCTTTGCTTCTAAATCGGCGGAAATTAAAGCCTTTATAGAATCATTACGTTGTTGTTTGAGTTGATCTAAAGCAGCAAATAGCTCATCAGTATCGCAACTGGCTGTATCGATAGTCACGGGTTTAATGCTATTTACTGGTGGGCTAGTGATTGAAGCACTTGCAGTGGTATCGGAATGATTATAGCTGCTAACTATAAAATCTTTGTTATTGGGCTTAGTGAGATAGAACATCAAGCCAAAGATTAAAATTAAACTGAGCGCTAAGAGTGCTTTTTTCAAAGGATACAAACCTATTATTAAGGGAAACCATTGAAATCAATGGTCTTTAGACCCACATTTTATTATCATAGTGATATTAATATTTGGCTTTATTATACCCAATTCAATGGCAATTTTAGAAATTTTAGAATATCCCGATCCAAGACTGAAAACTAAGGCAAAAGAAATTTTGCCTGAAGAGTTCAGCGATGCCTTGCAAAAGCAAATTGACGATATGTTTGAGACTATGTATGCAGCGCCGGGTATTGGCCTTGCTGCGACCCAAGTTGATTATCATAAACGGCTTTTCATTATTGATTTGTCCGAAGATAAGTCTGAGCCACTTGTCTTTATTAATCCTAAAATTGTTGAGAAACGCGATTTGGTGACCAATGAAGAAGGCTGTCTATCTTTTCCGGGTATCTATACTAAAGTGGAACGTGCCAAGGGTATTAAAATCCAGGCATTAGATCGTCATGGCAAACCTTTCGAGATTGATACGGATGAATTTTTAGCGATTGCGATTCAGCATGAACATGATCACATCGAAGGTATTGTGTTTGTGGATTATTTGTCGCCACTAAAGCAGCGCCGTATTCGCTCAATGCTAGAAAAACAACAAAAGAAAAAGCTAAGAGCTTAATACATCTGCTGAAGGTTCATACTCAGAATCTAAGCTCAACCCCTAAACAAGGAAATTATCGTTGAATATAATTTTTGCAGGCACTCCTGATTTTGCTGCAAGCAGTTTGCAAGCACTAATAGAGTACTGCGCAACATCTACGGAACATAAAGTCGTCGCGGTTTATACTCAGCCAGATCGTCAATCAGGGCGGGGCAAAAAAATGAGTATGAGCCCCGTTAAAACTTTGGCACTTGAAAGCACAATTCCAGTTGAACAGCCGGTCAATTTTAAAGCACAAGAAACTAAAGACATTCTTGCTAGTTATGATGCAGATCTGATGGTGGTCGTTGCCTATGGCTTATTGTTGCCACAAGCGGTATTAGATATTCCCAAGCTGGGCTGCATTAATGTGCATGGTTCTTTATTACCCCGTTGGCGAGGTGCAGCGCCGATCCAACGAGCAATCGAAGCGGGCGACGCTGAATCAGGGGTTACCATTATGCAAATGGAAGCGGGTTTGGATACAGGCCCTATGTTATTAAAAGCGGTGACGCCGATAACGGAACAAGAAACCGGTTTAAGCTTACATGACAAACTGGCTGAGCAAGGAGCTAGTTTGCTAACAAAAGCGATTGAGCAAATCGCTGCTGAAAACATTCATCCAGAAATTCAAGACGACTCACTAGCGACCTATGCTCATAAGTTGAATAAACAAGAAGCGCAAATTAATTGGCAAGATAGTGCAATGAATATTGAACGAAAAATTCGAGCCTTTAATGCTTGGCCAGTGTGTACTACCGAACTCGAGGGACAAACGATCCGGGTGTGGAAAGCGGAAGTAGTGGACATGATAACCGATGAAAACGCTGGCACTATTATTCGTTCGGATAAAGATGGAGTTTTAGTGGCCACTTCAGAAAAGTTACTTCGTCTAACTCACATGCAAATGGCTGGTTCTAAAATGATGGCAGTTAAAGATTTACTTAATGCTCCAGCACGACAAGAACTATTGGCCGTTGGTAAGCAATTTGGTTTGATTGCTTAATGCCGCTGAATAATAGCCAAATTCGTTCCCATGCCGCCAAGATGTTGGCGCAAATTGTTGTTGATGGGCGCTCTGCAAATGATTTGCTAATGCAAATCGAGTTTGAAAATCCTAACGACTTATCTTTGTGTAAGTCGCTAGTTTTAAATGCTTGTCGTTATTTTATTCGCTTAAGTGCTGCAGCTAATTTGTTGATGCAAAAACCTTTGCGTAATAAAGACGCGGATATTTTATGTCTATTGGTGATTGGTTTATATCAATTGCAATACACGCGAATTCCAGACCACGCTGCCATCGCGGAAACTGTCGCAGCTGCTGAGCAGTTAAAAAAACCTTGGGCAAAAAAATTAATTAATGCGGTGTTGCGTAATTTTTTAAGAGAGCAAGACAGCATTAATCAAAACTTAGATAAAAATTGGGATACTCAATACAGTATTCCAGACTGGTTAATTAATACCATTAAACTCAGTTATCGCGGAAAAGAGCATAAGGGCAAGGTCGCACAAATTTTACAAGCAACAAATCAGCAAGCGCCATTAACCTTGCGAGTGAATTTAAGCAAAACCAGTCGCGATGATTATTTAGCATTATTAGCCGAACAAGAGCTTAATGCTAAAGCGCATCAATTAGTGCCAAGCGCGATAGTATTGGAACAAGCGACCAATGTGACAACCTTGCCCAATTTTGAACAAGGCTGGATTTCGGTGCAGGATGCGGCGGCACAATTATCCGCTTGGATTTTGCAGCCGCAAAAGGGCATGGGGATTTTAGATGCTTGCTCAGCACCCGGCGGAAAAACGGCTCATCTTTTAGAGTTTGCTAATAATGCTCTTGAACTAACGGCGATAGATATTGACGATAGTCGTTGTGAGCGGATTGAAGAAAATCTTGAGCGCCTAGAGTTAGATGCGCAGGTAATTTGTTATGATGTGATTGAGTATCTAAATGAAACGGAAGAAGAATTTGATCAAATTTTATTAGATGTTCCATGCAGCGCTACTGGAGTGATCCGTCGGCATCCAGATATAAAGTTATTGCGCCGAGAATCGGATATTGATGAATTAGTTACTATTCAGCAGACTATGTTAGAAGCAGCTTGGGGCGCATTAAAACCGAGTGGCAAACTGCTTTATGCTACCTGCTCTATTTTGCAACAAGAAAATAGTCAGCAAATCGAAATTTTTATGCAAAAACACCAAGATGCAAAGCTTGAGTTTTTGAGTACAGATTTTACCGATGTTGATTTAAATGGCCTTTCAAACGCTCCAATAGGACTGCAAATTCTACCTAATCAGAACCAAATGGATGGTTTTTACTATTGTTTGTTGAGTAAACAAGCGCTTGATAAATAGACGATTTTACGAAAAAATCCTTTAGATAAGTGGCTTATAGGGTTAGCATATAGGGATAGGCCAAATAGGGGCGTGCAAGAAAGCACTATCTAAAGCGAGCCAAAAATAAATATATGAAAATTATTATCTTAGGTGCAGGGCAAGTTGGAATGAGCCTGGCACTGAATTTAGAAGGCGAAGACAATGATATTACGCTGATTGATACCGATGCTAAGCGGTTGCGTGATATTCAAGATCATCTCGACTTAAGAACCATTGTCGGTCACGGCGCTCATCCTAATGTGCTCTATAAAGCAGGTATTGATGATGCGGATATGTTGGTGGCTGTGACAAACAGTGATGAAGTCAATATGATGGCTTGTCAGATTGCTCATACCCTGTTTCAAACACCTAAAAAAATCGCTCGTATCCGTTCTCAAAATTATCACTCGTTCCCGAATTTATTTGAAGACAACCATATTCCAGTAGATGTGGTTATTAGTCCTGAACAATTGGTCACCAATTACGTCACACGCTTAATTGAAAATCCAGGTGCTTTTCAGGTTTTAGATTTCGCAGAAGGAGCGCTTCGATTAGTGGCAGTTCGCGCTTATTATGGCGGTCCTTTAGTGGGCAATGCTTTATCTGAATTACGCGAGCACTTGCCTAATGTGGATACTCGAGTTGCGGCAATATTTAGACGCGGTCAACCAATTGTGCCGACAGGGCACACTATTATCGAAGCAGATGACGAGGTATTTTTCCTCGCAGATAAAAAACATATTCGAGCTGTGATGAGTGAGTTGCAGCGTTTAGAAAAAGATTATGAGCGGGTGATGATTGCTGGCGGTGGTAACATTGGTAAGGGCTTGGCACTAAATCTTGAAAAAGATATGCAGGTTAAAATTATTGAGCGCGATGCGCAGAGAGTTCAGCACTTAGCGGATACTTTGCAAGACAGTTTAGTGTTGCATGGCGATATTTCAGATCAAGATTTGTTGGATGATGAGAACATCAAAGATTTTGATTTGTTTGTCGCAGTAACCAACGATGATGAAGCCAATATTATGTCTGCCATGTTAGCTAAACGTATGGGCGTTAAGAAAACCATGGTGTTGATTAATCGTCCTGCTTACGTGGATTTAATCCAAGGGCATGAAATTGATATTGCAATTTCACCACAGCAAGTAACTATTGGTAGTTTGTTAAAGCATATTCGCCGTGGATTAGTCTCGAATGTTTATTCGTTAAGACGCGGGGCTGCAGAAGCGATTGAGGCTGTGGCTCGTGGCAATGAACAAAGCTCACTGGTGATCGGCAGAGCCATTAGCGAGGTACCACTGCCACCTGGAACCACTATCGGCGCTTTGGTACGAGACGGCAAAGTGTTGATCGCCCATGATAATGTCATTATTCGC
Source organism: Kangiella sp. HZ709 (assembly GCF_009674675.1). Classification (GTDB taxonomy): domain Bacteria; phylum Pseudomonadota; class Gammaproteobacteria; order Enterobacterales; family Kangiellaceae; genus Kangiella. Next base: position 1,444,065 of record NZ_WKJC01000001.1, on the reverse strand, counting down.
GAATATGATCATGTGATTTTATTCATGGTGGATAAAGCCTATATCCATGACGTTGAACGCCTGTTCCAAGTCAATGTTACTTATTTTTAGAGTATAAACTCGATGCAGTTCACCACCATTTTCCGCTTTCTTGGTTTATTACTGATGATATTCAGTTTGACCATGATGCCGCCCATTGTGGTTTCTTATATTTATAAAGATGGCGGTGGCACAGCATTTTTCACCACTTTCTTTATCTCACTGATTACAGGCTTTTCACTTTACTTCGCCAACCGTAAAGGTCGAGCCGAATTAAAAATCCGCGATGGTTTTTTAATTGTAGTTTTATTCTGGACTGTCTTAAGTCTGTTTGGTTCGGTACCTCTATTATTGACTGATGGGTTAAATCTGTCTTTGGCTAATGCGGTATTTGAATCTTTTTCCGGGCTGACAACGACCGGAGCGACGGTCATCAGTGGACTCGATGATTTGCCGCATGCCATCTTGTTTTATCGACAACAATTGCAATGGCTCGGCGGTATGGGAATTATCGTTTTAGCGGTTGCCATTTTACCGATGCTTGGAATCGGTGGTATGCAGCTTTATCGGGCGGAAACTCCCGGTCCAATGAAGGACAATAAATTAACTCCAAGAATTGCTGGAACCGCAAAAGCCCTGTGGTATATCTATTTAGGCTTAACCATTGCTTGTGCGCTGGCTTATTGGTTAGCAGGCATGGAGCCATTTGATGCCATTGCACACAGCTTTTCTACTATCGCCATCGGTGGCTTTTCTACTCACGATGCGAGCATTGGTTATTTCGACTCCAATGCGATTGAATTAATTTGTAGCTTTTTTATGTTAGTAGCAGGTGTGAACTTTGCGTTGCACTTTGTTGCCTTTAAGCGATTGAGTATCAAACCTTATTTAAAAGATCCCGAGTTTAAAGGTTATCTTTTATTCCTAAGTTTAATTTCATTGTGTTGTATTTTTGTTTTACTGGGTTACGGGTTGTTCAACTTTAGTGATTCCGTAGTTAACGGAATTTTCCATACCATTTCGATTGCGACGACTACCGGTTTTGCGACCACTGAATTCCATACGTGGCCAATTTTCTTACCGGTATTATTAATCTTCGCCAGTTTTGCTGGTGGTTGTGCGGGATCAACTGCAGGCGGTATGAAAGTTGTTCGAGTATTATTGCTATTCAAGCAAGGTGTTCGCGAGATTAAGCGATTGATTCATCCCAATGGTGTTTTTCTGATTAAGCTGGGTAGAGAGTCAGTATCTGACAGAGTGGTGCAATCGGTATGGGGTTTCTTTGCAACTTACGTTGCCCTATTTGTGATATTAATGTTGATCTTGATTGCTGATGGACTTGATCAGATCACGGCATTCTCAGCAGTAGCGGCCTGTATGAATAATCTTGGTCCTGGTTTAGGAGAAGTCGCGCTTAACTACAGTGGGCTTTCCGACTTATCTAAATATGTCTTAAGCTTTGCCATGTTGTTAGGACGTTTAGAAATCTTCACTTTGTTAGTATTGTTTACGCCTTATTTCTGGAGAAGGTAAAGCATTCTAAGAGAGACTAATAATGTTGAATTTAGATACACTATCAATTAATAAGTTTTCTCTAGGCGGAGCTTTAGATAAAAAGGAAGGCAATTATGAATCTGGCTATATTTCATATTATGTAGAAAATTCTATTATTAAAAATATCAGTGTTAGGTTTGCTGAGTTCTATAGTAAGGGAAAAATATATGTGGATAATGTCATCGTTAAAACTAATGAATTAGCAGTACCTATTAAGCCTAATGATATTTTACCGTTATATGCTGAAATATACTCTCATTTTGATGATGGCGTAGAGGTAAATTACCAATTTAAAGAAGAGAAAGTTTTGCTTGAATTTAGTTGGAACAAGTGTAAATCAGGTTTAGAACTAAACTATATTAATTTACAATTCATATAATATATTAAAAGATGGGTTGTGGTGGATAACCCATCCTTCAGTTATTGCTTAATTAGAAATAGCTTGTTTCTGAAGATCAAAGATTTCTCTGATCCCTTGCTTACCTAAATCCAATAATGCCATTAATTCATCGCCAGAAAAGGGCTCGGCTTCTGCGGTTCCTTGCAGTTCGATAAATCCACCATTTTCATCCATCACAATATTCATATCGGTTTCGGCCTCAGAATCTTCAGGGTAATCTAAATCTAAAACAGGAGTGCCTTTATAGATGCCTACCGAAATGGCGCCGATCCAGTGCTTCATAGGGTTGGTTTTTAGGATACCTTTATTTCGCATATGAGTTAGCGCATCATGTAGCGCAACACAAGCACCGCTAATAGATGCCGTTCGAGTTCCGCCGTCGGCTTGGATCACATCACAATCAATGTAGATGGTGTTTTCGCCTAATTGACTCATATCAACCGCCGCGCGTAAAGAACGCCCAATTAATCGCTGGATTTCTAAAGTGCGCCCGCCTTGCTTTCCGCTGCTTGCTTCGCGTCTCATGCGCGAGTGAGTAGAGCGAGGCAGCATGCCATATTCAGCTGTGATCCAGCCTTGCCCTTTGCCTTTCAAAAAGCGGGGTACACCCTCTTCAACGCTGGCATTACATAAGACTTTAGTTTCTCCAAACTCAATTAAAACCGAACCTTCGGCATGTTTGGTGAAGTTACGAGTAATGGTGACTGGTCGTAATTGGTTGCTACTGCGGCCGCTAGGTCTCATGATTTATTCCTAAAAAGTTTTTATAGATTATAAGGAAAATTATTTAGGATGTTTAGAGATATAAAATTTAAATTGAGTGATTGTTACTATAAGCATTAAAAAAGGCGCTTAAAGCGCCTTTTAAATTTTACTGATTATTCCTGCGTAACCATAACAAACCAAGTAAGCCGGTTATTGTCAGCGGCAAGATAGGACCGCCGCCACCACCACTACCACTTTCTGGCGGTGTTGTAGGAGGGGTAGACTCATCGTTAGCAATGATACTTAAAGTATAAATAGAACTACCTATTGAGGCTCCACCTTGAGGATCAGACAAAACTAAGCTGAACTGTTCTTCAGGTTCTTCTAAGGAATCGTTAATTATAGACAGCTCAATAGTTTTATCTGTACTGTCGCCGTCAGCCCAAGTTAAGGTGCCATTTGCGGCGGTATAATCTTGACCGGCTATTGCGGTATCATCTTGGGTGGCGTAGTTTACGCTAACATCCCCATCAGAGCCTCCAGTTCTAGATACAGTGATGGTATTAGTGGCTGTCGATTCTAAAACGCTAGAGGATGTATCTGTTAACGTTACTTCTCCAGGTAAAGCTTGTACTGCACCATCACTTTCTTTGATGTTAATAGAAAAAGTAGGTACATCTAAGGAGGCCCCACCTTGAACATTGGAAAGGACAATTACTAGCGACTCTCTAGGCTCTTCCACAGTATCGTCTAGTATTTCAATTTCTATGTATTTAACCCCTGACTCGCCACTTTCCCAGAATAGAGCACCGCTGGCCGCAGTAAAATCTTCACCTGCTGTGGCTGTTTGACCTTGTGTGGCATATTGTATGCTTACGTTATTTCTTGAACCTGAAGAGCGTGAAACTGCGACAGTAACTTTTGAGTTAGCTTCATCAAAAGTGGCTGAATCTAATAAAAATTCTAACTGACCGATATCAGTAGATTTAGTACCAGAATTGTCCTTTAAGATATATAAACCATTTGAAATATCGCTCACCAGAATGTTGCCACTGGGCAAATAAGGGTAAGCGCCCCAGGCACCATCAAACTGTGCATCATCGGCTGCTGGTACAGGAAAGGTATCAAAAAAACCAATCTCAACAGGGTTGGTTGGCGTGCTGACATCTAACACAGTTAAACCACGTTTGTAGTTTGACATGTAATATTTATCACCCAAAGTGAAACCATTATGATCAATTGCCCGAGTAGGTCCTACATAAGAGCCTACAATCGACGGGTTTTCTAAATCACTAATATCCATGACGTATAAAGTAGTATTGATACCATTTCTTTGCTCATCTAGTTCATCTTGAATGAAAATATAATTTTTGTCCTGAGAGAACCAGCCTGAATGAGTATATTGAACGCCATCGTAGCTAGTTGCACTAAGTTTGACTGGGCTTGATTTATTAGTGGTATCCCAAATATCCATGCTTGTTTCATTAAAGTCGATAAACAATTCACATGGGTTATGTCCGCCGGAGCACTGACTAGTTCTACTGTCTGATATGGTTAAATTAGTAGCGTCGTGAACGTAACCAGTCGTTGAAGGGGTTGTAACTAATGACGGTTCAATCGGGTTGGTTAAATCGAAAATACGATAAGAGCCGTTACCATTATTTGACCCCGCGATATATAAATAAGCGTTTTGTCCATCGACTGGCAAGCCGGTTGAGTAATCAATATTACCTAAATATACATTGTGTGCAGTCTGAAAAACATTAATAGTGTTGGCTAGAGAAATACTATCGGGAGCTTTGGTTAAATCGATAATTTGAAAGCCGCCTCTACCTTCGGTTGTGACATACGCATAGGCTTTGTATTTATTTTCAGAGGAATCGAAATACTGATAAACCTTGACGTCTCGCCAGCTGCTACTTACACCCGAAATGGTGCCAACTTCTTTAGGAGCTGTAGGATCGGTAACGTTAACTACTACAGTACCGTTAAGAAGGCCCATTATCGCATATTCGTTACCATTATTAAGATCGCGATAACCCCAAATATCATTACCACTAGAAGGTGTAGAGCTCATTTGATTAAGCGGTAAGTGAGATTGCAAGTTAATGTTAGCACAAGGATAATCTCCAGCTATCCCGCCATTACAATCAATATTCTTTTCAAAGCTGGTGTTAATTTTTTGATATTTAGCAAGAAGCTCCACATACTCGGGTTTGATTCGATATTCGTCATTACCCTTAGTATCAGATAATAATTTAAAACCTTTTTCAGCTAGGCGCTCACGGTACTCTGCGGGTAAGCCAACAATGGTTGTAACATTACTGGAAGATTGCTTGCGGAACCGATCTAGGACTGAGTACCCTCCTGAAATAGAGACCATATCATTCAAGAGATAAAAAATATCCATGTCTTTAGCATGGTACTTACCTGATGACATACGGATAGTATCGCCCTTACTGGACTTGTTCACGGTATAAGCAATGGTTTTACATGGCGCCGTTGGTTTGCCACATTCACCTGCATCTTTGCCATTTTCAGCAATATAGCGAATAGGGTGTCCGCCGCCATGCCCAAAAACATTAGGAGTGATGGCCAGTAATAGTCCTGCTAAGCCAATCGAGGTTAGTTTGAATTTCATAGAATCCCCATAGTTAGAAATTTTTTTGATATTTTATAGCATATAAAAAATACGATGGCTCAATAGCATGCAAAGTTACAAAAAACATACAATTATGATAAGTAGCTCAAACTATTTACATCAAGCTATTGAACGCATTGAAATGTGTAGCAACGATTAGTCTGGTCTTTGTAGCTTTTCTTCTATAGCTCTTTGCTTAACTGCTTCTGATACTTTTTGTGCTACGTTCCGATTAAGCGGATCGGGTAATACATGCGAGGCTGATAGTTTGGTAACACATCCCGCTAACGCATGGGCAGCGGCAATTTTCATGCCTTCACTGATTTTGGTAGCGCGTGCATCTAATGCTCCACGGAATATTCCAGGGAACGCCAGCACATTGTTCACTTGGTTGGGGAAGTCACTACGACCTGTGCCTACCACAGACGCCCCTGCGGCAAGTGCTTCATCGGGCATAATCTCAGGAATGGGGTTGGCCATGGCTAAAATGATAGGATCTTTATTCATTAACTTGATGTCATCACCAGTAAGAAGATTTCCTTTAGAAACACCAATGAAAACGTCGGCGTCTTTTAGCGCGTCTAACAAGTTACCATCGCGATGAAAACGGTTGGTGTAAGCTAATAATTTAATTTTCTCATTATTTAGGTTGTCACGATTTTTAGAGATAATCCCTTTTGAGTCACATACCAAAACATCTTCTACTGGAATACAGGCACTTGGATCATGACCAACACAGCGAAGCAATCTGGCGATAGCGGTTCCTGCGGCACCAGCACCATTAATGACGACTTTTAAGGATGAAATGTCTTTACCGGTAACTTTGCATGCATTAATTAAAGCAGCCAATAAAACAATGGCGGTTCCATGCTGATCGTCGTGAAAAACTGGGATGCCGATGTCCTGAAGTTTTTGTTCAATTTCAAAACATTTTGGGGCCGCTATATCTTCTAAATTGATACCGCCGAAAGTAGGCGCAACGGTTTTTACTGTAGTAACGATTTCATCAACACTCTCAGCATCAATCACCAGCGGTACACCGTCGATATCTGCAAACTCTTTAAATAGAATTGCCTTGCCTTCCATAACGGGTAAAGCGGCTTCTGGACCAATATCTCCTAAACCTAAAACGGCTGATCCGTCGGAAACGATTGCGACTGAGTTCCCTTTCATGGTTAAGGTATAGCTAGAAGCTTTGTCGCTAGCGATATGATTCGATACGGCAGCAACGCCTGGTGAATAAGCAGTAGAAAGGTCATCACGGTTTTGTAATGGCACTTTGGATTTTATAGCCCATTTACCACGCATATAGCGGTGGATATCTAAAGATTGTTGAAAGTATTTACTCATAACGAATATTTATTACTGTTGATGGCAAAGGATCATACGCTCATTCTATAGACTTTGTGGTCGGAGTTGCAGTTTATTTCATAGCAAGCTAAAGGTAATAAATGCAGGATCAAAAAAGGCGCTTAAAGCGCCTTTTGAATTAATAACTTAGTTCGGTTGTATGTTTACTAAAGAAACGGTTTAGCCAGTAATCGATGGAGAAGTATTTGCCACCACCACTGAACAATAAAACAAACAACATAATAAAGTAAGTTGCAGCAAACTCGATGCCATTTTGTAGAATTACAAAATTACCTTTTGCATTTAACCAGCTGCTATTGCCATGAGTTTCTAATAATTCTCGAGCTTTGCTAACGCGACTGGAGACTTCTTCTGCAGCTGCTTGATTGGCTGCTGCATCACCAAAGCCAAACCATGACCAGAATTTTCCAACACTTGTTTCTGCATTGCCAGAAGCGATAGCACTCCAACCATTATCAAGATGTGCAGTTACCGCAGCAACAACCATAGTGATCATTAATGGAATAGAAACCCAGCGGACCCCTATGCCTAAGACTAATGCCCAGCCGCCAATGATCTCAGTCAAAGTTGCTAAGTAAGCCATTAACGCAGGAGCAGGTAGACCGAGCCCCCAGTCAGGGTTGCCGAACCAACTAATAATATCATCAATATTGGCGTATTTATTAACACCTGCAACAATCAGTATTGGCCCTAAATAAAGTCGAACTAGTAATATTGGTAGTCCTGAAAGGTGTTTTAATTTACCGAATAACCATTCATGGAAACGGTAATAAAGTTCGATTAGTGCCTGCATATTTATTCTCCTGAAACCTGAGTTGTGTTCAAATCTACAACTGTTTCGTTTCTATTTCGTTTTCTTGGTAAGGATGTAACTTATCTAATGGAGTCGATAAACCGGTTTCTGTTACAACTCTAACGTGTTCTCTTTTCAAATCGTGCGCAGACTTAACACCACAGGAGTGCGCAATCATCTCTACGGCTTTGATCATATTTTTATGATAGTGATATACGCGTTCAAGTTTATCGGATATCACTAAGCCTTCTTGTAGCTCTTCATCATGAGTGGTAATGCCCGTTGGACAAGTGTTTTTATTGCATTGCAGTGCTTGGATGCATCCCAATGCAAACATGAAACCACGCGCAGAAACGACGACGTCAGCACCGATAGCTTTTGCCCAAGCAACGCCTGAGGGAGTAATCATTTTTCCCGAACAAATGACTTTAATTCGTTCACGAAGGCCATTTTGTTCTAGTAAATCGATGGTCAGTGGCAGGCTTTCTTTTAATGGCAAACCCACATAATCAAACAGAGGCTGGGGCGCAGCACCGGTACCACCATCGGCGCTATCTATGGAAATGAAATCGGGTGCTGACTCTATGCCCCTGGTATTAATCTCACGCATCAAATCAACCAAATATTGATGCGAGCCAATCACAGCCTTAAAGCCAACCGGCTTTCCTGTTAGTTCACGAATGTGATTAATGGAGTCTAATAAGTCGGAAACACTGGTGATTTCCGGATGACCATTTGGGCTGATTGAAGCTTCGCCTTGTGGGATCCCTCGAATTTTAGCAATTTCGGCAGTTACTTTTTCTGCTGGCAATAAGCCACCTTTACCAGGCTTGGCCCCTTGACTCATTTTTAATTCGATCATTTTAACTTGAGCATTATTGCTGATGGCTTTTAATTTATCATCGTCCAATTCACCAGCTGCGTTCCTTACACCGTATTTTGCTGTACCAAACTGGAAAATGACATCGCCTCCACCTTCTAAGTGATAAGGGGACAGTCCGCCTTCTCCGGTATTGATCCAGCAGCCTGCTTTTTCTGCACCTTTAGATAAAGCAATGACCGCTTTACGTGAAAGTGCGCCAAAGCTCATGGCGGATATATTAAAGAAACTTGGAGCAGCGTAGGGTTGTTTAGCATAAGGCCCAAACTGAATGGGTTTAGTGGCTTGGGCATCTTTTTGTAAGATTGGAAAAGGGTCATTTAAAAACATGACCGAACCAGTAGGGTTTAAATTACGGGTGGAACCGAACGCCATGGTGCGGCTAACATTTTTGGCGGCGCGATATGCCCAGCTTCGCTCAGCGCGATTGAAAGGCATTTCCTCCCGATCCATGGCGAAAAAGTATTGTCTAAAGAATTCTCCAAGGTGTTCGAAAAAATAACGAAAGCGCCCAATGACGGGATAATTACGACGAATAGTTTGTTTTTTTTGTGTTCTATCAATGACATATAGCACTAGAACTACTAATAGCAAAATTAGCAAAGCAAAAACTAAAAAAGCACCAACCCATTCTAAGGCTGTTTTAACAAAAGACATGACGGCAACTGAGTTCATAGTTCGATTTTCCAGTAATCAGTTATGGTTGCGAATTACAAAAATATGCCTATACTTTGTCATAAATGCTTGAATGATCAAAGAAATTCATCATTTGTATCAATAATGATGACTATCATAGTGGAAAACAATTCTATGAGTGACAAAAATTTACCTGAAGAAAGCGAGTTAATTCAAGGCCTGTTGAATAACAATCAAGCTTTATTTAGTAAAGTAGTGAAAGCCTATTACCCTTCTATGTACTCAGTTGCTTATGCAATTGCCGGCCCTGCTATTGCCGACGAAGTGGTGCAAGAAGCTTGGGTTTCTGGCATTCGCGCTTTGCCTAAATTTGAAGGTCGCTCTAAATTAAAAAGCTGGTTGATTCGGATTGTAGCCAATGAAGCTAAGACTCGATTACGTAAAGAGTCTCGCTCAGTTAGTCTAGAAGCGGTTAATGAATCTTGGGCAACCGATCCGCGTTTTGACAACCGCGGTCATTGGAATGAAACCAATTCAGAATGGGATAATGCTTCGCCCGATGAATTGCTATCGGCTAATGAGTTGCAAGAGTGCTTTGATAAGCATTTAGAGCTTTTACCGGATAACCAAAAGCAGGTTTTGAATTTAAGAGATGTTGGCGGTATGGATATGGAAGAGATCTGTAACATACTAGAAGTCAGCTCATCTAATGCACGAGTACTGTTGCATAGGGCAAGAGATCGAATGCAACAAATGGTTGCGCACTTCCAGAGGACTGGGCAATGTTAAGCTGTAAGAAACTAATTGAAAATGGTAGTGAGTACCTAGAAGGTGATTTAAGTCGCTGGGAGCGATTTAAATATAAATTTCACCTTTTTATGTGTAAGTCCTGTAGCCGTTATATTCTTCAATTGAAACAAGTGATTTCGATGATTAGTCTTTCGCCAAAGAAAAAGATCCCTCAAGATATGGAAGATATGTTGACGAAAGAGTTTGAAGAGAGCATGAAGAAGTAGATAAGTTATTCTGTAAAACAAAAGCCACTAAACGTTAGTGGCTTTTTTATTTGCAATTATTTGTGATAAAGAGAGCTATCTATTCTTCGATTTCGGGTTTCTCAGTCCCTTGAATAGTGGCTAATTTATCATCCTCGAAAGTCAAAATCATGCGCTTTTCAATTCTATCGCCTCTCGATGGGATTAAATAATACAGGTAATACCAAGTATTATTCTCCAAGTTAGTATTTAAAACAGGGTTGCCCAACACAAAACGAACTTGTTCTTTAGTCATACCCGGGCGAATTTGATTGATTTCTTTTTGATTCAGCACGTTGCCTTGCTGAATATTTGGCTTGTATACACAGCCACTCAAAATACTGATAGTGATGGCTGCAACAGCTATAATTACATTTCTCATTGAAAACCTTGTTAATTACTCATATTAGTCCGAATTAGCGCGACTAATGACTTTTCATTCAATTTCGCCATAGTATAATCATTTCGTCGCTTAATGCTATCGGAGTTTTAATTTTGGAAAACAAACAACTAAAAAAAGCTGGATTAAAGGTTACTTTACCCAGAGTTAAGATTATGCAAATTCTGGAAAGTTCCGAGGAGCGTCATTTAAGTGCCGAAGATGTCTACAAAAAGCTATTAGAAGCTGGCGATGATGTTGGTTTAGCGACGGTTTATCGCGTTTTAACTCAGTTTGAACAAGCCGGACTGGTCACACGTCATAACTTTGAAGGTGGTCATTCGGTCTTTGAGATGGATGATGGCGAACATCATGATCATATGGTGAATGTGGACGATGGTACCGTGATTGAATTTATCAGCGATGAAATTGAAGAATTACAACACAAAATTGCCGAAAAGCATGGTGTTGAGATTGTTGATCACAGTCTTGTTTTATACGTTAGACCCAAAAAATAGCTATTCAATTGGGTAAACATTAAAACCCTGAGAATCAAAATAGTCTATGCGATTGGATATAGTGTCGTTGATGGTCTGATTTAAGGAGTTTGGGATCCTATCTGCCCGATATCGAGTGGCAATATACAATAAAAAGCTTTCTGCTATGTCTTCTCTAGTTGGATTATCACGCGCATAATCAGAAATAAAGTGGTTATCTAAATTTTGGGCATTGAGCCAACCAGTCGATTGAGCATGTTCTGCATCCAAGGATGTGTGAGCGGCCTCGTGAATTAAAACTTCCTCTAGAATATTATCGGCAATGTAATTAGGGGTTTGTCCGGTATGGATTAATATATTGTTATTACCTCCTCCAAATAGTTCTACCCCTTTATGTATCCAAACGGTTTCTAAGTCTTTTCTTAAAATTTCTGGCAATCGACCGATTTCAGTGGCATAAAATAATGCTTCTTGTTGTGCTTGGTTCTCTGTTTCAAATTCAATATTAACCTGTACTTCAACACTATGACTGTTGTCATATAAAGCATTAAATAAAAATGCATCGACAGTAATAAAGCGGTTTTCTCTCCTATCAAACATCAAGCGAGGCTCAATACCGAGACTGGTTAAAGAAACAAATGTAGTTGGATCACTTTCAGTGATAATGTCTGAGTTAACAAATATAGTCCCTCCGAAGGGAGGCTGATTATTACCACCGCTGGGGGGTGAAGGCGTAGGGTTGGGTTCAGACTCAGAGCCTCCTCCGCAAGCTACCAAGGCATAAAGTATTGATAGAAAGACTAATGTTCTGAATGACATAGTTAGCAATTTATTCGGGGACTTATCAATACTATAGCAAACTTTTTATTTAGAAAAAGTTTGCTTGGATTGATTTGTATAAAAAGTAAGATAGTATTTCGTATCAATATTATCCATTATGATTCTAATAATTCTTTGGCGTGATTTATTATTGTTTCAGTGATTTCTACGCCGCCAATCATTCTTGCGATTTCCTCAACACGTTGCGCTTGTGAAATCTCAATCATTTGATTAGAAGTTGAGTCTTTGGTTTGTGATTTGGCCACTAATAAGTGTTGATGACCTTGAGCGGCTACCTGTGCTTGGTGAGTAACCGTTAAGATCTGTGCTTTTTCGCCGAGTGATTGCAAAAGTTTTCCAACAATTTCAGCAGTACCACCGCCAATCCCTACATCGACTTCATCAAAAATTAAGGTGGGTAATTGAGTGGTTTGAGCATTAATGACCTGCAAGGCTAAACTGATCCGCGAAAGCTCGCCACCAGAAGCCACTTTACGCAGCGGCATTGGTTTTTGCCCCGGGTTGGTAGAAACCATAAATTCAGCCGATTCTAGTCCATTGGCTTTATAGGCAGTTTCTTCCATTGAATTAAAGGCAATCTCAAAGACGCCTGAACCAAGCCCTAACTGAGACATCAGTTCGATAATTTCTTTGCTTAATTTCTTGGCGGCGGTGTGGCGTTTTTTACTAATTAGTTCGGCTTGTTTGGCGTAATCCTTGTGCAATTTAGCTAATTCCACTTCAAGCGCTTCAAAGCTCGCTTCATCACCGGCTAATTGACCTAGCTCAGACTCTAATTGCGCTAAAACATCCGGTAGCTGTTGTATTTCGGTTTGATGCTTGCGGGATAAATCATGCAGCAGTGAAATATCATGATCCAATCGCTGAAAGTGCTCTGGATCGATTTCTATAGAGTCTAAGTAGTTGCGTAGCTCAGAACTGGCTTCATCAATTTCTACTAAAGCTGATTGCAGTAGATCGTTGGTGTTTTTTAAATTCTCATCAACAGAATAAAGCTGATTAATTTGTCCTGCGACTGAGTTGAGTAGGCTCGAAATGCTCTGCTCATCTTCGCTAATGGCAGACAAGCTAAACTGACCTTTTTCCAATAGCTGACTGGCATTGGCTGCGCGCTTATGCTCATTTTCAATTTGCTCTACTTGATCAACTGGCGCTTTGGATAATTCTTCTAATTGATATTTAATAAGATCTTTGCGGTCATTTTTATCTTTTAGAGCTGCTTGAAAGTCATTCAGTTGAGTTTGAACCTTATGGATATCTTTCGACAGCTTAGTGAGGTTAGTAACCTTATCGGATAAACCTGCATAACGATCTAATAGTTGCAAATGAGTTTGCGGCTTGAACAAAGATTGATGCTCATGCTGCCCATGGATATCTACTAATAAATCACCAAGCTGGGACAGTTGAGTAAGATTAACTGGCTGCCCATTAACAAATGCTTTGGAGCGTCCATCATGATTAATGACGCGGCGCAAAATACAATCTTGCTCCTCATCTAACATTTGTTCATCCAGCCATGCTAAAACTTGTGGTAGTTTTTCAATATCAAAAACAGCGCTAATTTCCGCTCTTTTAGCACCATGACGAACGACTCCAGAGTCAGCCCTCGCACCTAAAGCAAAGCCGAGCGCATCCACAACAATGGATTTACCAGCACCGGTTTCGCCAGTAATAACGGTCATGCCAGACTTCAGCTCTAAATCGAGCTGCTCAATAATGGCAAAGTCTTTAATATGAATACTGTTGAGCATAAATAGCTAGTCTAGATTAGAGCTTTGAGCCCCAGCCCAACTTGGTTCTTAATAGGCGGAAATAGTCATAATCTTTAGGGTGTAACAACCACATTTCTTGTTGCCGTTTACGCACACAGAATTTTTCGCCGGGCATCACTGGGAAGCGAACTTGACCGTCACAGCTTAAGCGCGCTTCATTTTGATTATCTTTACTAAACACAATATCGACTTTAGAGTCGGCGCTGATGGAGATAGGGCGACTGGATAGGGTATGTGGAAACATCGGCACTAAAGAGATGGCATTAATCGCAGGTGACATGATTGGGCCACCTGCAGAAAGCGAATAAGCCGTAGAGCCAGTTGGCGTGGAAATGATAAGACCATCACCGCGGACGCTATAAACGAAAGAATCATTAATATAAACCTCAAACTCGATCATGCGTGAGATTTCACCAGGGTAAAGGACAATGTCATTCACGGCATCACTAAAGCGCGGATTTTCCGAGCCTTGATCGCCATCAATTTCAGCCTCTAATAAAAAACGACGTTCTTCGGTGTATTCACCAGCTAACACTTCTGCAACTTTCTCGCATACTTGCTGCGGCTGAATGTCAGTTAAAAAACCTAAATAACCACGGTTAACACCTAGTAATGGGATGTCGTAATCACTCATCAAGCGAGCGGCATAAAGCATAGAACCATCACCACCAATGACAATGACTAAATCGCAGCGCTCACCAAGGGTTTGCCAGGTGACTTGTTGATCATTTGGGATTGCTAAATCACAAGCAACTCGATCTTCAACTAACAAGCTGTAATCTTCTTGCTGCAAGAAGTTGAAGAGAGTGATTATGGTCTCGCCAACTTCTTTGTGTTTTGGCTTACCCATGATCCCAATGGTTGAAAATGTCAGTTTTTTATCGACTTTCAATGAAGGTCCTATTTCGCTGTTTTGAATGTTTATTAAAAACAGAAACTTGTAATTGATTTATTGACCCATATTTAACAATATATAGGCAGATAAATAAACAACAGAATATTCAAGCAAAGCAAAATCTTTGCTTCAGAAATCAGAAAAACAAATAAGATGAGTAAATTCGATCAGCGCGCCCAGACCTTAATGAAGACTTTGGTAGAGACTTATATCTCTAGCGGTCAGCCTGTTGGCTCGAAAACCTTATTAGAGCAGTCGCAGCTTAGTGTGAGCCCAGCCACCATTCGTAACGTAATGCACGACCTAGAAGCGATGGGTTTATTGGCATCACCACACACTTCTGCAGGCCGTATTCCAACTTCTCAGGGTGTAAGATTATTTGTTGATCAATTATTAACGGTCAAAGATGTTGAGCAAAATTATCAAGATCAACTAAAGCATCAGCTTGATAAAGCCACCGAAACAGGGCAAATGCTGAATAGTGTGACTAATATGCTCTCACAAATGACTAATATGGCAGGTTTAATTCGAGTTCCAAGACGTGATGTGACTTGCGTCAGACAAGTCGAATTTGTGTCTTTATCGCAAAAGAAAGTGCTAGTGATATTAGTGTTGGATAATGGCGAAGTGCAAAATCGTGTTATCCAGTTGGATGTTGATATTAGTCGTGAGGAGTTGCAACAAGCTGCCAATTATGTGAATCATCATTATGCAGGCAAAGAACTAGATACAGTGCGTCGCGAGTTATTTGAAGAACTAAAGTCAGACAAGGCGCAGATGGATGAAATGATGAGCTCCATGATGGCAGTAGCCGAAAAAGGTTTTGCTAATGATGATGGTCAAGATGAGCAAGTACAGATCACTGGTAAATCACAGATGCTAAATTATGTGGGGACCGGCGATATTTCTGATTTACAGTCAGTTTTTGATGCTTTTGCTGAAAAGACCCAAATGCTAGGTTTGCTAGACAAATGTCTTTCGGCCGATGGCGTTCAGCTGTTTATTGGTGAAGAATCTGGCTATGACGTTTTAAACCAATGTTCGGTCGTTGGTGCTCCTTATTCTATTGACGGTCAGGCGGTCGGTGTCTTGGCTGTAGTGGGCCCGACTCGTATGGCCTATGACAAGGTGATTCCAATCGTTGATATTACCGCAAAAATCCTTACTTCCGCCTTGAATTCTGAGTCCTAGACCTTATTATAGCTACCACTTAATTTTCAAATCATTCCAGATAATTTTGGAGTAATCTCATGTCTGAAAAAGACGTTAAAAATCAAGAAGATATTAAGGCTGCACAAGATGCAGCTGTTGAAACAGCTGCTGAGCAGGTGCAAGATATAATGGCCGATCTTGGTGAAGAGCTGCTGGGCGAAGAGTTAACTGGCGATGCTGCCCGTATAGATGAATTAGAAAAAGCACTAGAAGAAGCTGAAGCCAAAGCCGCTGAAAATATGGAACTAGCACTTCGCACTAAAGCAGAGGCAGAAAATATTCGTCGCCGTAGTGAAAACGAAGTATCCAATGCACGAAAATTTGCTATTGAGAAATTTGCTAATGAAATGTTGGCGGTAGTGGATAGTTTAGAGCAAGGGTTAGCGCAAAAAGCTGAACATGAAGAGTCCATTGCCATGAAAGAAGGCATGGAGTTGACGCTTAAGATGACGTTATCAACCTTAGAAAAATTTGGAATAGAACAACTTAATCCAATCGAAGAAGTCTTTGATCCTCAGTTGCATGAAGCTATGACTATGGTACCAAGTCCTGCGCATGAATCGAATACCGTGATTGATGTGTTCCAAAAGGGTTATAGCTTGAATGGACGTTTAATAAGACCCGCAAGAGTTGTGGTCGCTCAATAAGTTCAAAAAAAAGTACCAAAACCGCGACATGCTCGCGGTTTTTTTATGTAAATTTGTAGCCATTTGAAGTGGCTTACAAAAGGTAAAAAATAGTGGAACTTAAATGCAAAACTATAAAGCTCTACCACTAGACAATGTCTGTTAGAACCCGATAACTTTTGCCGGGTTAACCAATAGAGTAAATCGGTAAAAGGGGTTCACAAGACTATAAAAACACCTACTTTTGATACTCCTTTGCCAACTGGCACGCATTTATTTTTATTTTCTTTAGTTAGAACGAAAGCTCATTTATCACAGGAGAATGAAAATGAAGAAGATCATTATAGTTAGTTCATTAGTGATAGGTTTGAGCCTATTGAGTTTCAATTCAATGTCTGAGGAAATTGATACTGCGGATTCACTCAAGACTAAAACGTTGCAAGCTTGTAAAGCTGAAGCGGCTAATTTGCCGGAGCAAGATAAACTTAAAGCTTTAGCTCTCTGTCAGTGCGTTGCCGACAAAACCGATTACAATTTAGTGATTGATAGTAAGGCCATAGGTGATAAGGCAGCCGTAGATCAGCACCTTGATGAGGTGGTTTCTGCCTGTAAAGAGGAAATAGGAGCCAATCAGTAGTTATACAATATAAGGAAGAAAGCCGATTAAATATCGGCTTTTTTATTGGCAAAAGGTTTCATTGAGCTTGGACTACTTGTAAAATCATCATTTTTCAAAGGCTACTTGGACAAGCAATTATGGGTCGCGCATATCAAAACCGTAAAGATTCGATGGCGAAAACTTCGAATCAAAACTCAAAAATTTACAGTAAATTTAGTCGTCAGATTTATGTTGTGGCTAAACAAGGCGGTGCCGATCCTGAAGGTAACTTAGCACTGCGTAGCTTGATTGATGCCGCAAAGCGTGCCCAGGTACCAGCGCACGTTATTAAAAACGCCATTGATAAAGCCACGTCTGGCGCTGGTGAAGACTTCGCTGTTGCACGTTACGAAGGTTATGGTCCGGGCAATACCATGGTAATCGTAGATTGCCTGACGGATAACCCAAACCGTACTTTCGGTGAAGTGCGTCTTTGCTTCACTAAAACCAAGTGTAAGATTGGTACAGAAGGTAGCGTCAGCCATATGTTCGATCACAGTGCTATTTTTGTGTTCCCACATAATGATGAAGAAGCGGTGCTGGAAGCACTAATGATGGCCGATGTGGATGTATCTGATATCGAACATGAAGAAGGTATGATTACTGTATTTGCTCCAAACACAGAATACGCGAAAGCCAAGCAAGCTTTAACCGAAAACTTTGAAGAAATTGAGTTTGAAGTTGATGAAATTCAATTTATCCCCAAAGTCATGGCCGAAGTACCAGCCGATGATATGGAAATGTTCGAAAAATTTATGGAAATGCTAGAAGATCAAGATGATGTGCAAAATGTTTATCATAATGCAGAATTATAAATAGTAATAAATTGTTCTTGAAAAGCCTGAGTAACTCTCAGGCTTTTTTATATAAAGGTTTAATCGCATAGTGTTGCACTTAAAAGCTCGTAAGCAAATCCACTTTGCATCCATATAGCTCCCCAGTCCCACTCTTCTCGGTTTATAAAAGTAATAATGCTAATTTCTTTTTCTGGGATTAATAGGTTTAATACTTTTACGCCTGAAATTGCGCCCCTTCTTTCAACTATATTGTAATTTTTATTACATTTATTCAGAGAGGCGGGAAAAACCCATTGACCTAGGGCTGCATAGCCATATTCTGGTTTAGACTTCCAAAGTATAGAGCGATAATGGTTATTGAGTAGTTTATTACTGAGTAGTGCTCGGTTAAATTTTAGTAGATCATAAGCTTCTCCAACTAATTCACCTGAGGCCTCATATAAAGGCAAATAAACTTTTGGAGATGGCTCTTGATCTCTTATGAAGCCTGTCACCGTTTCATTACCATTATTCTTACCTATTTGCATTGAGTGCATGTTAGCAGGTTTAAAAATTCGGTCATTAAGGCTTTCGAACCATGATTTTTGGTCAATTTTTTCAAGAATTAGACCGAGCACTATATAGTCGCAATTATTATAATCAAACTGCTTTCCTGGCTCTGTTTTTGGAATTCCTTTACAGTAATCACGAGGATTAAAACCATTTGCAAAGCTCTCATCAGGCAAGGAAGAATCATTAATTAAACCTGACGTGTGCTGCAATAAATCCTTGATGGTAATTATATCGGCATTTGGGATATTTTCGGCGGGAATGGATTCTGAAAGAGTGGTTTCTAAAGAAAGAAGTTTTTCTTCAATTAACTGCATAATGGCAACAGAAGTTAATTGTTTAGTCACCGAAGCCCATCTCCAGCGCTCAGAAATCTTCATTGGTTGATCTATTGAAGAGGTACCATAAGCATTGTTAAAAATGATCTTATTTTTATCAGCAATTAGCACATGCCCTGAGAAACCTTTTTGCATAGCCAGTACTTCATTAATTGATTCATTATCACTTTTTATTACATGGGCACTCTTTTGAGCGCATGAATGAAGTAGTAAACATATAAATAATAAGCTCAGTCTATAAAGCATAAGAGAACCTCTTTTAGAATGAATAGATTAAAGTTAGCACAAAGCCCATAAAAAATTTGAGTTTTTATTCAACCCTCGCTAATTCAGCAAAACCTAAACTTATTTTTTGTAAAATATATAGACTAAAGTGACATTTTTTTTCACTTTATTGCATTTTCATTCACTTTTTTTTCAAAGTGACTTTATTAGGTTGTAAATTTATTTAACAAATAGTGAACTGCTACTCAGCTTGGCAATGCACTCTTGCATTAATCGATACCAGCTCAAATAAGCCAATGCAAATTAGCCTTGTTAAAATATTAGACATCTATTTTTAAGGCTTTTTTAAGTTTAATTTATTAAATTCGCAAAAGGTTTGCGATGAAATGGAATTAAAGTTAAAGGAGATCGTTATGGCTAAGAAACCCACTGAGGTAACTAATAAGGCTAGTGTAAAATCCTCAAAAAGCAAATCTCCTCCCAAGTCAAAGCAATACTCTTCAAGTAAGAGTAAAGGAGCTGTGCTAAGGAAGGAAGTTTTAAATTCAAAAGAGATTATTGATGGCTTTAAGCATAAAGTGCATCGTGTCCAGGCAGAAATGTCTAAATTAGAAAAGGAAGCGGAAGACCTCAGAATAAAAGGAGAAGATAAAGCGGCAGATAGTATTATTAGAAAAGGAAAAATACTTGAAGGTGAAATGTCTGAGCTACTTGAAGTGGTTAAAGATGTGCCAGGAGCCAGTCAACTGTTTGGGCTTGAGGAAACTGAAGAAATTATTCGTTTGGAGCCTTCGGAATTAATTGAAGCAAAAAATTTTAACAGCAAAGATTTTGCATTGAAGGCATCACAACATATAGTCCCCCCACAACTCACAGGCTACGGGCCAAGAAATGTTAATTTAATAGAGAATGACGTAATCACGCCTCAAGAAAATATTGGAAAACTTAGATTTAAAGTTACCAATGAATCCAGTCAATTAGCACGGAATGCCGTTTTTTCGGTAAAAGCTAAATCAACCACCGATGGAAAAGAGGTGGTTTTGAAGCAAGGGCAGACTGATGCCAAGGGCTATGCTTCGGTTAACTTTACTCGAGTACCAAGAGATGCGTACTCTGAATTAAAAGTTGAAATAGGAGCGGCAGATAGTCAATCTAAATATGTACAAGCATTATCATTATCTGAAGTGGCACTTCAGCACCAGCTAGGGTCGGCACATATTTTTGTCATTCCTAAGGATAAAGAGCTGGACTTTCCAGAAATTTTTACTGACCAGGTAGGTGCAGAAAAACCTGGAACAGTAGAAGACCCAGATGATATCGATATTCTGGTTTCTCCTGATTCCTTTGGTCTGAATGAGGAGCATGTTGATGGTAATTGTTGTTTGAGACCTCGAACTGAATTTGCAAGTGCTGAATATCATTTTAGGCAAATTGTTAGAGTAACTGATACAGATATTGTATTTGATGGCAAAAGAGAGGTCGATAGAAATAAAGTTACAGGCCCAATCCCTTTTGGCGATGAAAAGGAAAGCACTTACTCTGTAACAGGTGGTAATTTAGTTTTAGGTTTTGCAAACTTATATAAGCAAGGTTGGTATCCAGTAGGGCAAGGGCTAGGGAAGCTTCTGTATTCTACTTCTTTGGCGCCTTGCGAAGATATAAATATCACCGTTATCGATTGGCAGCGAAGTGAGCGTGACTCTCGTGTTGAACAAACGACTTCACGTGAAAAGCTTGCGCATGAGCTTAATCATGATCGCTCGATTGATGAAGTCGTTGATGCTGTTCTAACTGAAAAGCAGTCTGGTTCATCTGCCTCTGGAGGTGGTGGAGCAAGTTTAGATTTAGGCATATTTAGTATTGGTGGTGGTGGCGGTAAAACTTCCAGTAATACCTCAGGTAGAAGAGATTTGCACACATCCACTGTGCAGGATATCTCCGATACCGTTACTCAGAAAGCCTCGGCTTTTAGATCCCAGCGTTCCACGGTCGTGACGACTTCTAGGCAAAGAGAGTCGGAAAGAATCAACACTCGCAATATCCATAATCATAACAAAAACCACGTTATGAACTTGATGTATTCAGCGGTTGTTTCTCACTATGCGGTCAAAACTGAGCTGGTTGAGGAAAAGCCAGTAGTTTTAGTACCTTACGAAATTGATGATGATATTTTCGATAAAATTCCTAGCTTTGATAAGTTCGTTAAAGCGCCTTCTAGACCCATAACTCGATTTTTAGACAGATATTCTAGAAAGTTAAGAAGAATGGTTCCTCGAAAGTACCGCAGAGCCTTTAATTCACTTTCGCGTTTATTACATTGCAGTGATGTTTATGATATTGAACAACCGTTTGCAACTTTTTCCCGTTGGAGAGTTGATCTGGACCGCTCCTGGAGAAAAGGAATTTCCTTAAGCATTGAAACTGACTCGGGTCAAAGCGTTACTTTAGAACCGAGAGGTGCGATTGGTAAGAGCGGGCCTGTGGATTTCGTTTCGTTACCTGTACGAGCAGATGATTTAAAAGAGTTGAGAGTTTCCTTTGACCCTGCCGAATCAGCTCAAAGTATAGACTTTGGGCCTTTCAGTATGGGTGGCGATTTTTTGAATGATTTATTGGCTCAATCGACCAAACATAAATTAGAACGTGTTGAAATAACCACAAGAACTGATCGTTCGAGATTTGTTCCTACTCCTCAATCATTTCGATTAAATGTTGGGGCCGTTAATACTACGCTTGATAATGAAAACCCTTTTGTGATGATACCAATCTCAGATGTTGAAGTTAACTTTGAGAATTATCGTGGCAGGGAACATAGAGATTATTGTCGTTTACAAGAGCTGATTGCACATATTCAGTCCCACCCTATGCGTTATATGCGCGCTATTTGGTTACGAGAAGATCCAGATAGAAGAGCTATTCGTTTTGATCAGTATGAAATGAATGGTGAATCTTTATTGGATAATATTGTTAATAGGCCGGTAGGAGTCTTAGGTAACTATGTTGCTTTTGAGTTACTGGAAGGGCATAGGTTTATCCAAGTAGAGCCACCTGAGTTCGTGGTTTCCAGCAGAGTCGTTACTATGCCAACTAGAGGTATATTTGGTGAGGTGTATCTATCTTGTTGTAATGCTACTGAGAAACGCGATGTTGAGCGTTTTATCGATCCTGAGCAAGCGTGCGCTAAGAATGCTCCGGCAATTACAGGGATCACGCCTGGAACTCGCGCTTCACGAGGAAATACAACCCCGACTCCGTTAGCTGCACCGATTGTTAATTTGCAAAATGTGCCAGGCTTACCAGATCCCACTGGTATGACTGCTGCTCTTAATACCTTAAGTACACCAGATATATTTAGAGACTTATCAAGAGGAGCTGAGTTATTACAGTTTATTGATAGTGCTACTAAGGAGGCATTTACTAGTACTAGGCAGCACAGGGCTGCAATGAATGCGATAGCTGGTGATGTAGTACGTGGCTTGGTATCTGCTTATACAGGTGTGCCTATTCCTAGTAGCGGTGGTAAAGGTGGCAGTGGTGCAAAACCAGGCACAACAGGCATTAAATCAACTCCTTCTGGGTCCGGCGGAAAGGGTGCTAATACATCAGCTGCAGGCAGTAGTGATCCAACTCAAGCAGTAGTCAGTGAAATGGTGCGCTCTACTAACCCAGCTCAACTTAGGGATCATCTACAAACCATTCAAAAAGCTGTTGAGTCCGGTGCATTGACGCAATCACAAGGAAATGCTGCTTCAAATGCTTTGGTTGGTGGAGCAAATATTCCAGCAGGGGATGACCCAAATGCTATTACGGCGGTTTTGACTAGGCCAGCTAATCGCGATCAATTAACCTTTGGAGCAATTGCAGGTAATAAGACTGGCCAAATACAAATGGAAGCAACTGTCGATAGTATGCCCGAAGGAGCTAAAGTGGAATGGTCTTGCGCTAATCCTGGGGCAGTTGCCTTTAGTGCAAAAAACTCAATGGTAACGGATGTTAGTGCTTTGATACCTGGTAAGCATCTGATCCAATTTAAAGTTTTTGATAGTGCGAACAATCAACTTGGTTCAAGCATGGATATTCCGATTGTAATACCTCAATTTATTTTTGTTAACGAAGATTCGGCTCAATTTGATAATGCGCTATCTAATTACGGTTTGACCGCGGATAAGGATAAAGTGGTTACCGCAATTAAAGCGACTGCGGAGCAGCTCCTAAGCACATCTAATGTCAGAATGATATGGCAAGTGGGAGCTCAAAACGAGACTTTACCTGCTCAATATTCTGGTGCAGGCGTAGCTGCGGACAAGATTTCAGTAGCTACACTCAAAGATGAAGATCCAACTGATGAAACCTATGGAATTACCATACCTGTAGGGGGAGCTTTTGGTCCGACAGTGTTTAATGAGAGTATTGAAATTTACTCAGGAGAATATGACGACCCAGTGGTTTCAATACTTGATGATGCCGTGAATCAATTAGTAAGCAAAATAGCCTCATTGGGTTCTCCTGATGCGCGCTTAAACTCTTTATTGATTGATTTGGTTGGTCGATTAATCGGTGAAACTTTAGCTCATGAAATTATTCATAGTATGATTGGAAAAGTAATAAATCCGAATGGTACCCGCACTAACCATCATTCGCCTCATATTGCGGCAGGATGTATTATGAATCCTGGATCAAAAAGGAATTTGAAGGCTAGAACTGGTATTGAAATAACAGATTTACCTAATTTCCCTGATGTCGGTAGTTATACAGATCATGGAGCTGGAATAATTAATGTTATGGTTGCTAGTGTTCAAGCCCAAATGGATGATAATTTCCCTATTGTAATCTAACCCTAAATCCCTTGGCTCTTTTGGGTCAAGGGTTCTTAAACTGAGGTAGTCGAGCGTTGTGGTCAAATAACCACAAAAAATTAAAGTTTTTCTTAAAAATCCCCTTGATCTCCTAAAGCCAGCCCACATATAGGTTCCAAGCAAGATTTAACTATATTTTTCGGAGTAGAAAAATGGGCAAGATTATCGGTATCGATTTAGGTACAACCAATTCATGTGTTGCTGTGTTAGACGGCGACAAAGCTCGTGTAATCGAGAACTCTGAAGGCGGTCGTACGACTCCTTCTATTATCGCTTTCACTGATGGTGAAACTTTAGTAGGCCAATCGGCAAAACGTCAGGCAGTAACTAACCCTGAAAACACTTTATACGCGATCAAGCGTTTGATCGGTCGTAAGTTCAAAAGCGACGTAGTGCAAAAAGACATAGAAATGGTGCCATACAAGATCGTTGAAGCGGACAATGGTGACGCTTGGGTATCTGTTAATGGTAAAAATATGGCTCCACCACAAGTTTCTGCTGAAGTTCTAAAGAAAATGAAGAAAACAGCCGAAGACTTCTTAGGTGAAGAAGTGACTGAAGCGGTTATTACGGTTCCTGCATATTTCAATGATTCACAACGTCAAGCGACTAAGGACGCCGGTAAAATCGCGGGCTTAGAAGTGAAGCGTATTATCAATGAGCCAACGGCCGCAGCCTTAGCTTATGGTATGGATAAAGAGCGTGGCGACCGTACTATCGCGGTTTATGACTTAGGTGGTGGTACTTTCGATATCTCAGTGATTGAGATTGCTGAAGTTGACGGTGAGCACACCTTCGAAGTATTGGCGACTAATGGTGATACTTTCTTAGGTGGTGAAGATTTCGATAACCGCGTTATTCAGTATCTAGCGGAAGAGTTCAAGAAAGAACAAGGCATAGACCTGAAAGGCGACGCGCTTGCGATGCAGCGTTTGAAAGAAGCGGGTGAGAAAGCGAAGATCGAGTTATCTTCTAGCTCGCAAACGGATGTTAACTTACCTTACATCACTGCTGATGCAACTGGTCCTAAGCACTTAAACATCAAATTGACTCGTGCAAAATTAGAGTCTTTGGTTGAAGATTTAATTGAACGTTCAATGGCGCCAGTTAAGCAAGCGCTACAAGATGCTGGTTTATCAACCTCTGAAATCGACGATGTGATTTTAGTAGGCGGCCAGACTCGTATGCCTAAAGTGCAAGAATCAGTAACCACTTTCTTTGGCAAAGAGCCTCGTAAAGACGTTAACCCTGATGAAGCCGTGGCGATGGGCGCAGCGATTCAAGGTGCGGTATTAGCTGGTGACGTTAAGGACGTATTACTATTAGACGTAACACCTTTGTCTCTAGGTATCGAGACTATGGGTGGCGTAATGACTAACTTAATCGACAAGAATACAACGATTCCTACGAAGGCATCGCAAGTATTCTCAACAGCAGAAGATAACCAAACTGCTGTAACGGTTCACGTATTACAGGGTGAGCGTAAAATGGCTCAACAGAATAAATCTCTAGGCCGTTTCGACTTAGCGGACATTCCTCCTGCGCCACGTGGTATGCCACAAATCGAAGTATCTTTTGATATTGATGCTAACGGTATCATGCATGTTTCAGCAAAAGATAAAGCCACTGGTAAAGAGCAATCAATTCAGATCAAAGCGTCTTCTGGCTTATCGGATGAAGAAATCGAGCAAATGGTTCAAGATGCCGAAGCTCACGCTGAAGAAGATAAGAAGTTCCAAGAGTTGGTCGAAGCACGTAACCAAGCGGATGGACTTGTTCACGCTAGTCGCAAATCTTTGAATGATGAAAATGTCACTTTCGAAGATGGCGAGAAAGAAGCGATTGAAGCAGCAGCTAACGATTTAGAAGAAGCGATTAAGACAGATGACTTAGAAGAAATCAAAGCTAAGACTGAAGCCTTAAGTCAAGCCTCTGCAAAGTTAGCTGAGCGTATGTATGCGCAAGCTCAACAGCAGGCGGAAGCAGGTGCGCAGCCTGGAGCAGAGCAAGCTTCAAATGCTGGCGGTGACGATGTAGTCGACGCTGAGTTCGAAGAAGTTAAGGATGATAACAAAAACGCATAAGCGTTTTGTTGGAAGTCATCATTAGGATGACCATCTAAATATAAAGCAGGAGTTTGGCTCCTGCTTTATGCGTTAAAAGAAATTCAATTTTGAAAAGATTAACTAAAGAAGAACAGTATGTCTAAACGTGATTATTACGAAGTATTAGGTGTTGGCAAAAGTGCTGATAAGGCAGAGCTGAAAAAAGCTTACCGTCGATTGGCGATGAAAAACCACCCTGATCGTAATCCTGATGACAAAGAGGCGGAAGCACGTTTTAAAGAAGCGAAAGAAGCCTATGAAGTACTAAATGATCCGCAAAAGCGTCAAGCTTATGATCAGTTTGGTCATGCGGGCGTTGACCAAAGTGCTGGTGGCCAAGGTGGTTTCCATGGCGCCGATATGGGTGACATTTTTGGCGATATGTTTGGCGATATCTTTGGTGGTGGCGGTCGTCGCGGCGGCGGTCGAGCAGGACCACAACGTGGTTCTGACTTGCAATACAATATGCAGGTGACGTTAGAAGAAGCGGTTAATGGGGTTTCTAAAACTATTAAAGTCCCAACCTACGTTGATTGCGAGCCTTGCGATGGTTCTGGCGCTAAAAAAGGTTCCGAGAAAGTCACTTGTGGAACTTGTAATGGCCAAGGCCAAGTACGTATGACCCAAGGTTTCTTCTCAGTTCAGCAAACATGTCCAGATTGTCAGGGACAAGGACAAACGATCAAAGATCCTTGTAACTCTTGTTCAGGCCAAGGTCGCGTGCATAAGACCAAAACCTTGTCTGTAAAAATTCCTGCAGGTGTTGATACTGGCGATCGTATTCGCTTATCTGGCGAAGGTGAAGCGGGTGGTCCCGGCGCTCCATCGGGCGATTTGTATGTACAAATCAATGTTAAAGAGCACGAGATTTTTGTTCGAGATGGCGCCAACCTTTATGCTGAAGTTCCTGTAAGCTTTGTAACAGCAGCGCTGGGTGGAACTTTACAAGTACCAACGCTAGATGGAAAAGTGAGTTTGAAAATTCCTGCGGAAACACAAACCGGTAAAATGTTCCGGTTAAAAGGCAAAGGGATAAAAGCTTTACGTCAAAATTATACCGGCGACCTGATGTGCCGTGTAATTTTGGAAACGCCAGTTAAGCTAAGCAAAGAACAAAAAGAGTTGCTAGAGCAATTCCAGCAAAGTGTTGAAGAGTCTGGTGGCAAGAATAGCCCGAAAGAAACCGGTTGGTTCGATGGTGTTAAAAAATTCTGGGATAATATGACCAGTTAATGATAGATTGAAAGCCCGCAATTAGCGGGCTTTTTTATGGATTAGAAATGGAAAAAAAACAAAAGAAAACAATAAAAACACTATTGCCTATAGTTAGTTTTTTAAAGCCTTATAAAGCGATGGTATTCTTTGCTTTGATGGCCTTGTTGCTAACAGCGGCTGTAAGTTTGTCATTAGGACAGGGGTTAAAGTTAGTCATTGATAATGGTTTTGCTGCAGGTTCAGTAGACAATTTGCGTTCAGCAATATTTGTAATGATTGGTTTAGTAAGCCTATTAGCCATTGGAACCTTTTGTCGTTTTTATTTGATGTCATGGCTTGGTGAAAGAGTCAGTGCTGATATTCGTAAAGCAGTGTTTGATCGCTTGGTGGTTTTACATCCTGCCTATTTTGAAGAAAATCGTAGTGGCGAAATCATGTCAAGATTGACAACTGACACGACTTTGTTGCAGTCAATAGTGGGCTCGTCTTTTTCTATGGCACTACGCAGCACCTTAACTTTTATAGGTGGTATTGCGATGTTGTTTTTTACCAACGTGCAATTAACGCTTTATATTCTTATTGGTGTTCCCATGGCGATATTGCCGATGATGTTCTTTGGGAAAAAAGTCAGAAAATTCTCTAAAGACAGCCAAGATACCATTGCAGATGTTGGAACCTATGCGGGTGAAATTATCCAGAACATTAAAGTGGTGCAAAGTTACAGTCGTGAAGAGCAAGAAAAAGCAGCTTTTAGTGATGAAGTGGAAAAAGCATTTGAGACTGCTAAGAAGCGAGTACGCCAAAGATCAATTCTGATAGCTTCTGTGATCTTGATGGTATTTGGTGGCTTAAGCGCGATGATGTGGGTTGGCGGTAATGGAGTTATATCGGGCGCTATCACCGGTGGTGAGTTAGCGGCCTTTGTGTTTTATGCCATGATGGTTGGTATGTCTGCTGCGACTATTGCGGAAGTTTATGGCGAGTTGCAAAGAGCGGCCGGCGCTGCGGAGCGAGTTGTCGACTTAATGGCAGTCGAAAGCAATATTTTACCGCCAGCGAAACTAGAGCCATTAAACGATAATGCTCAGAAGATGATAGCTTTTAATGACGTTAGTTTTAGTTACCCTTCGCGCCCTGATGAATTTGCCTTAAAGGATATAAATCTAACTATTAATAGAGGCGAAGTTGTGGCTTTAGTTGGGCCATCAGGAGCAGGTAAAACCACTCTATTCGAATTGCTTGAACGTTTTTATGATCCACAACAAGGCAATATTCTTTTCAAAGACGTAAACTTAAAACAGTTGGCGCCTAATAAACTGCGTGATGAAATGGCACTAGTGCCTCAGAATCCAATATTGTTTAGCAATGATGTTTGGTACAACATTCGTTATGGCAAGTCAGGGGCAAAAGATAACGAAGTCATTGAAGCCGCTAAAAAAGCGCATGCTCATGATTTTGTGAAAACTTTACCAAAGGGCTATGAAAGTTACTTAGGTGAGCAAGGTGTTCGTTTATCAGGTGGACAAAAACAGCGGGTGGCCTTAGCGAGAGCTATTTTAAAAGACCCAGAAGTTTTGCTGTTGGATGAAGCGACCAGTGCCTTGGATGCAGAAAGTGAGCATCATGTACAAGCCGCTCTAGAAGAATTAATGAAAGACCGCACCACTTTGATCATAGCGCATCGGCTTTCGACGGTGATCCATGCGGACAAAATTGTTTTGTTGGATAAAGGGGAAATAATTGCGATGGGTAGCCACCAAGAGTTATTAGCTTCTTCAAAACTCTATCAACGCTTGTGTGAGTTACAGTTCGATCTAACAGGGGATTAATTTGAGATTATTAAGTAGTATTTTTATTTGTCTTTTCTTGACGGCCTGTAGCGGAGAAGGAGATCTAAAAAAATTAAATGCCGATGCCACCATCCTAGCTTTTGGCGATAGTTTAACCGTGGGAGTTGGCGCCAATGATGAAGATGCATACCCACAGAAGTTAGAAAAATTAGTAAATTTGAAAGTAATAAACGCCGGGGTTTCAGGCGAGGCCACAGCAGAAGGTTTGCTGAGGCTTGGTGCTGAATTAGATAGATATTCTCCTCAATTAGTCATTCTGCTAGAAGGTGGCAATGATATTTTGAGAAATTATGACTTAGCGCAAACTAAACAAAATTTGGCAAAAATGATTGAAGAAATTCAATCCAGGAATATGCAATTGATACTGATTGGTGTTCCTGAAAAAAATATCTTTTCAGATTCTGCTGATTTATATCAAGAATTATCTGAGCAATATAATCTCGTTTTTGACGAAAAAATCATTG
This sequence comes from Kangiella sp. HZ709, assembly GCF_009674675.1. Taxonomy (GTDB): domain Bacteria; phylum Pseudomonadota; class Gammaproteobacteria; order Enterobacterales; family Kangiellaceae; genus Kangiella. Next base: position 1,414,755 of record NZ_WKJC01000001.1, on the reverse strand, counting down.
CTAGTTTGCTAAAAAAGCAAAGATATAAATCAGATCCTATACATTTCAATGCCTTAGGCTATGAAAAGTTAGCAGAACGCTTAAGAGAGATACTCGATGAAAATGGAGCCCTTTAAATTAATGGTTAAAGCTAGAGGTTATACAATTCATGATCGCGCTGATGTATTAACAGTGTTTACTTCAAATATTGGCCTTTATTTTGCTCAAGAAGAAACCGAAGATTTCATCGAGTTTTTAGATGCGCAGGCTTTGGATAATCGTTATCTAGTATTCTATTCTGAAGATAAACCTAAGCAAATAATAGCTTGTGGGGGCCATGGCTTCATAGAAGATAAAATGTTTTTGCGCTGGGGTATGGTGGCACAAGATGCGCATAATCAAGGTACTGGAACTCAGTTATTAATTCAGCGTTTGAAGGCAATCTACCAACAGCATGGGGCTGCTGATGTTTATATCGATACTTCGCAGCACGTTCAGGGTTTCTATGAAAAATTTGATTTTAGCGTGGTTTCGTCAATCAAAGATGGCTTCGCTCCCAATATCGATCGAGTTAGGATGATTTTCAACAATTGGGCCGCTAACTTTGTAAAACCTATCGCATAGTCTCTGAAAATATTTGCAATGAATAGCTTTAGTTGGGTATCTTGTCAGCTGTTTTAGGCAGCCTTATGAGCTGATCTGTTTTATTGAGTTCTTAAGAGAAAGTAGGTTCGAAAAGTATGAAAAATTTTTTACTGTTGATTTCACTATCCTTAGTTATCACGATTAGCTATTCAACAAATGCTTCTGTGGTGATTTATCCAAACTTTGAAATCCCACCAGAATTTAAAAGTAAACCTGATTTTAACCCTTCCCGGTATTTAGCAAAGTACCCAGTGGCTGATATCAATAAAAAACTAAGCAATGAGAAGAAAGAACGCTTGGCTTGCTTAATTGTCGCTTCTGAAAAATACACCCAAGAAAAATTTAAGCATTCTTTCATGGTCGATTTAAAGCAACCTTTGATTGCTTTAACCATGACTAACTTCCCTCAGATTCGCGCAATGGAATGGGGAGGCAGAAAAGATGCTAATGTAAAATATATGAGTCTAAGTCAAATAGCTAAAGGCGTGGAAAGTGTCGTTAACCCATCCAATTGTAAGGTGTAAACAGCTTGATTCATTCTATTATAATTAACGCAGCTACAGGTCGTATGGGCAAAGAGCTTATTCAAGCCGTTGTATCAGATTCAGATTCGGTAGTTGCCGCGGCACTTGCTAGAGATAATCATCCTTTGATTGGTACTGATATAGGCTATATGGTTGGCGCTAATCCGCAAAACAAATTGCTATCATCGGATTTAGAATCGGCCTTGTTGTCTGCCAACGTGCTAATCGATTTTAGCTTGCCAGAACATTCGATAAGAACATTGTTACAGGCTGAAAAAGTCAAAATTCCGGTTTTGATTGGAACAACAGGTTTTGATTCGGAGCAATTAGCATTAATAGAGAAAGCGGCAACCTCTATTCCTGTCATGTTGGCTTCCAACTATAGTCTTGGTGTTAACAGCTTGATTCATTTAGTTACTGAAGCGACTAAGTTGTTGTCGGATAAATCCGATATAGAGATTTTTGAAGCTCACCATAAACATAAGATTGATTCGCCTTCAGGCACCGCAATTTCCATTGGCGAAGCCATTGCCGAAACTAAAGGTAGGAGGCTAGATGAGATTGCTGTTTATGAGCGTTCTGGCGAACGTAAAAAAGATGATATTGGCTTTGCGGTGATGCGAGGTGGAGAAACCATTGGGACTCATGAAGTCACTTTTGCACTTAACGGGGAACTAGTGAGCTTAAAGCATGAAGCACAAACTAGGCAATGTTTTGCTCAAGGTGCTTTGACTGCAGCTAAATGGTTAATCAAACAGCCAATAGGGTTATATGATATGCAAAAAATGTTAAATAGCACACATTTTTAATGTGTACTGGTTCATTTTTTGAGTGGAATTTGTGAGACATTGTCCATTGAAACTGTGCGATAAAGACTAAAATGCATTCAGAAATAGTTACTATTTTATAGGGTTTTTGTTTCAAAAACCTTTTTTTTTAATATAACCATTTGATTTATAAGGAATATACTGAGTTCCATTAAAACCTGGCGTTTAAAAGTAGGTATTGCAAAGCATGAAAAAAGGCGTAGATTATCAGTTGTGCAAAGGATTGCATGCTTAAGGAAAGACGAAACCGAAGGATTTGGTGGTACACGGAAGTCGCAAGGAGCAAAAATTGGCAAGAGGCCAAATGAAAACGGGCGCGAATTAGCGCCCTTTTTCTTGCCTGGGTATTTAGATAGGGTTATCCGAAGTTTTATTTTTAGAATCAGATAGACTTAGAATCTTTGATCCCTTAAAATATATCGGATCTAGCATGATTCTATGCAGATCCATAATTTACAATTGTTCAGAAGTAGCGAGTAACGGGCTCATTTTAATGAATCCGGATTTTTTGCACCTTTTTTTTGCGACCTATTTTTGAAGCAGCATAAGCATTTTTTATGGAGGTTTCCTTGTCAGCACCGCAGCCTTTCCAAGAGCTTCAGCCTGCCATTTTGGTTCTAGCCGATGGTAGCGTTTTCCGTGGTACTTCTATTGGTTGTGATGGCCGTGCCGTTGGTGAAGTTGTTTTCAATACCGCAATGACCGGTTATCAAGAAATTCTTACCGATCCTTCATATGCCAAGCAAATGGTCACCTTGACTTATCCGCATATTGGTAATGTTGGAACAAATTCTGAAGATGAGGAGTCTAGTGAAGTTTGGGCTGAAGCTTTAATCATCCGTGACTTGCCATTATTACAAAGCAATTTCCGTTCAGAAGAAACCTTAACTGAATATTTAAAGCGTCACAAGAAAGTTGCGATTGCAGATATTGATACTCGCCGTTTAACTCGAATTTTACGTGATAAAGGTGCGCAAAATGGCTGTTTAATAGCGGGTGATGTATTAACAGAAGCAGACGAAGAGAAGGCATTAGAGTTGGCTAAGTCATTCCCAGGTTTAAAGGGCATGGACTTGGCGAAAGAAGTGTGCACTAAAGATGCTTATCAGTGGGATGCCACTTCTTGGCAACTTGGCAAAGGTCATGGCCAGCTAGCAGAAAAGAAGTTCAAAGTGGTGGCATATGATTATGGCGTTAAGCGTAATATCTTAAGGATGTTAGTTGATCGCGGATGTGATTTGACAGTAGTTCCTGCGCAAACACCGGCTAAGGATGTTTTAGCAATGAAGCCAGATGGTGTTTTCTTATCAAATGGTCCCGGTGATCCAGAACCATGTGATTACGCAATTGAAGCGATTAAAGACATCGTAGCTACAGGTACGCCAACGTTTGGTATTTGCTTAGGGCACCAGTTGTTAGCTCTTGCTAGTGGCGCAAAAACTATAAAAATGAAATTTGGTCATCATGGCGCAAACCATCCGGTACAAAATTTGGATGACAAAACAGTATTAATCACCAGTCAAAACCATGGCTTTGCTGCCGATGAAGAGACCTTGCCAGATAATTTGCGCGCAACTCACCGTTCATTGTTTGATGGTTCTCTACAAGGGATTCATCGCACGGATAAGCCTGCATTTAGTTTCCAAGGCCATCCAGAAGCGAGTCCAGGGCCGCACGATGCAGCACCGCTATTTGATCACTTTATTGAACTAATGACTCAACATAAAGCATAGGTAAAATTAAGATGCCAAAACGTACTGATATAAAAAGTATTTTGATTTTAGGTGCTGGCCCAATCATTATTGGCCAAGCCTGTGAGTTCGACTATTCGGGCGCACAAGCTTGTAAAGCGCTTCGCGAAGAAGGTTATCGAGTTATTTTAGTTAACTCAAATCCTGCAACCATTATGACTGACCCTAATATGGCCGATGCGACTTATATCGAGCCAATTCATTGGGAAGTAGTCGCCAAAATTATCGAGAAAGAGAAACCTGATGCTATTTTGCCGACCATGGGCGGTCAGACGGCATTAAACTGTGCTTTAGATTTGGCATCGCGTGGCGTGTTAGAAATTTACGGCGTAGAAATGATTGGCGCAACTCGCGAAGCGATTGATAAAGCAGAAGATCGTGAGTTGTTTGCAAAAGCAATGTCCAAAATTGGTTTAGACCAACCAAAGCAAGACGTTGCTCATAGTTTAGAAGAAGCATGGAAAGTGCAAAAAGAAGTTGGCTTCCCTTGTATTATTCGCCCATCCTTTACCATGGGTGGTACAGGCGGTGGTATTGCATATAACAAAGAAGAGTTTGAAGAAATTTGTGCGCGCGGTTTAGATTTGTCACCAACTAACGAATTATTGATTGATGAATCTTTAATTGGTTGGAAAGAGTATGAGATGGAAGTGGTACGTGATAAAAACGACAACTGTATTATCATCTGCTCGATTGAGAATTTTGACCCGATGGGAGTGCATACAGGCGACTCAATTACCGTTGCGCCAGCTCAGACTTTAACTGACAAAGAATATCAAATCATGCGCGATGCCTCTTTGGCTGTCTTGCGTGAAATTGGTGTTGAAACCGGTGGCTCGAATGTGCAGTTTGCTGTTAACCCTGCCAATGGCCGCATGACCATTATTGAAATGAATCCTCGTGTTTCGCGTTCGTCAGCTTTGGCATCAAAGGCGACTGGTTTTCCCATTGCAAAAGTAGCGGCAAAACTTGCGGTTGGTTATACCTTAGATGAATTACAAAATGATATCACTGGTGGCGCAACACCAGCATCGTTTGAGCCGACCATTGATTATGTGGTCACAAAAATTCCTCGCTTTAACTTTGAAAAATTCCCAAATTCAGATGCAACCTTAACCACCCAGATGAAGTCCGTAGGTGAGGTTATGGCTATTGGGCGTAACTTCCAAGAGTCTCTGCAAAAAGCTCTACGAGGTTTAGAAGTTGGTTCTGCAGGTTTTGAGCCTCAATTAGAAGCTGATGATGAGCATCTAACCGATAGTTTGCGTCAACGTTTAAGAATTCCTGGTGCAGATAGAATTTGGTATGTAGCAGATGCTTTCCGAAATGGTTGGACTTTAGAAGAAGTTTTTGAATACACCAATATCGATCGTTGGTTCTTGGTACAAATCGAAGAATTGATTAGTATTGAAAAAGCATTAACCGAAATGTCTTTATCAGAACTTAATGAAAAAATTCTTCGTACACTTAAGCGCAAAGGATTTTCAGATAAGCGCATAGCAGATATTTTCGCAGCCAGTGAAAAAGAAATACGCAACCTGCGCCAAAAACTAGGTGTTGTACCTGTTTATAAGCGAGTGGATACTTGTGCCGCAGAATTCTCTACTTCTACGGCTTATATGTATTCTAGCTATGATGAAGAATGTGAGGCGCAACCATCAGATAAAGACAAAATTATGATCTTAGGTGGTGGGCCAAACCGAATCGGCCAAGGCATCGAATTTGATTATTGCTGTGTACACGCAGCTTTTGCTATGCGTGAAGATGGTTATGAAACCATTATGGTTAACTGTAATCCAGAAACCGTTTCTACCGATTATGATACTTCTGATCGTTTATATTTTGAGCCTGTCACTTTAGAAGATGTGTTAGCCATTGTTGATGTGGAAAAACCTAAAGGCGTAATTGTTCATTACGGTGGCCAAACACCATTAAAATTAGCGCGTGATTTAGAGGCTGCGGGTGTGCCGATTATTGGTACTTCACCAGATGCGATTGACCGCGCAGAAGATCGTGAAAGATTCCAACGCGCTATTGAACGTTTGAATTTATTGCAACCGCCTAATAGAACTGCGCGCAATATTGAAGAAGGCGTTCGCCTTGCTGAAGAAATTGGTTATCCGCTAGTGGTTCGTCCTTCTTACGTATTGGGTGGACGAGCGATGGAGATCGTTTATAACGAAGATGAGCTACGTCGTTATATGAATGAAGCGGTCAGCGTCTCTAATGAGTCGCCCGTATTATTAGATCGTTTTTTAGATGATGCAATTGAAGTTGATGTCGACGCAATTTTTGATGGTGAAGAAATCTTAATAGGCGGCATCATGGAGCATATTGAGCAAGCAGGTGTTCACTCTGGTGATTCAGCATGTTCAATTCCGCCATTTAGTCTTGGTAAAGAAGTGCAAGATGAAATGCGTCGTCAGATGCTAGTAATGGCAAAAGAATTGCAAGTACGAGGTTTAATGAATGCACAGTTTGCTATTAAAGGCGATAAGATCTATATCTTAGAAGTTAATCCTCGCGCTTCTAGAACTGTACCATTTGTATCAAAAGCAACTAGCACGCCATTGGCCAAAGTTGCTGCAAGCGTTATGGCGGGCAAGAGCTTAGCAGAGACAGGTTTTACTAAAGAAATTATTCCAAATTATTATTCAGTAAAAGAACCCGTATTCCCGTTCAATAAATTCCCAGGTTCTGATCCAATATTGACTCCAGAAATGAAGTCTACTGGTGAAGCGATGGGTGTCGGAACAACTTTTGGAGAAGCATTCCATAAAGCTAAATTAGGTGGCGGAGAAGCGGTACCTATGTCTGGCCGAGTTGTGATTTCAGTTCGAGAAGCTGATCGTCCTAACTTGCCAGCAGTAGCTAAAGCATTAGTCGAACAAGGTTTTGAACTGTTGGCTACTGGCGGAACTGCTCGAACTATTCGCGAGGCTGGAGTTCCTTGCCAGCGCGTTAACAAAATGTTTGAAGGGCGTCCTCATATCGTCGATACCATCAAAAATGGAGAAGTCGATTACATTATTAACACTACAGAAGGTAAGCAAGCGATTGCAGATTCTTACTTAATTCGTCGAAGTGCACTACAGCATAAAGTACCTTATACAACAACACTTGCTGGCGCTGTGGCTTCATGTGCAGCGATGAAAGATCATTCTCGTAGTGACATTAATTCAGTGCAAGAATTGCATGCTCGAGTAAAAAAAGTATGAACAGAGTACCAATGACGGCAAAAGGCGCTGAGGCGCTACAAGCCGAGCTAGAAGAGTTGAAAAAAGTGGTTCGCCCAAGAATTGTAGCAGCAATTGCTGAAGCAAGAGAACACGGTGATTTAAAAGAAAATGCTGAGTATCATGCAGCGCGCGAACAGCAAGGTTTTGCTGAAGGGCGAATTCAAGATATTGAAGGAAAGCTTGGCAATGCTCAAATTATCGATATCAGCAAAATCACTAATAATGGTAAAGTTATTTTTGGTGCAACGGTAGTTTTGATTAATATGGACGATAGTAATGCCGATGAAATTCAGTACCAAATCGTCGGTGATGATGAAGCAGATTTAAAAGCAGGAAAAATTTCTGTTAATTCACCTATCGCTCGTGGTCTGATTGGCAAAGAAGAAGGCGATATTGCTAACATTCAAACACCAGGCGGTGCGGTTGAGTATGAAATAGCAGAAGTGCTTTATATATGAGTATGGAAAGTAAAAAGGCCTCGTAAGAGGCCTTTTTTATAACTAGACTTTATTGGGTAACAAAGTCGTCAGCTAGTACAACATTTAATGGTGCGCCGCCGCCAGCATTGTCTCTGGCAATTATGGTATAAACGCCGCCCGCATTTAATGTAATCGCTGCGGGACCTATGGCTGGGGTTTTACTGCCGGTAGGAGTAACGATCACGTCATAGTCACCAGCAGCTAACGATAAAATACCTGTATCTTGCTTAAAGTCGACACCTCTGAAATTCGCCTCAAGTGATGTAATATCTGTGGCTGGAGCTACCAAATATAAGTCAACCAAGCCGGCAGTTGGAGAAGCGTGGACAATTCTAAGTTGCGCTTCTGTAGCAATAGGACGAATTTGATCAGAAATGACTAATGGTTCTATGTTGGTTAAATTATTGACAGCCAGTACCGAATAATTAGTTGCTGCTTCTAACGTTAAGTCAGCATCAATAACTACAGGAGTTGTAGTGCCTGTAGGAACTACTTTAACATTATAAGTATCAGCAGGAACCGTTAAAAAGCCGGAGAAGTTAGGGAAAGCAACGTCGGATAGTAGTGGAGTTGCGAAACCATCGTTAACAATAATGTCTACTGCTGGAGCGTCAGGCGATAAATGAAATACTCTAAGGTCGGTGGAGTTCGCTGAATCTAGTAAAGTAAGATTTCCATCTGGTGTAGTAGCTATTAAGTTAACAGGATTGTCGCCAGGCCCCGTATTGGTAACAGCAAGTACGTTTAGTAATAATCCAGCGGGCAAGGTTACAGTGCCACTATCATAAACCACCGTTTTACTTCCTGTAGGGGTAATACGAATTTGATAATCGCCAGCATCTATATCTGTTGGTGAGAGGTTATCTTTGAACGCGAGCGTAGTGGTTGGAGATTCAGTATTAATGTCGGTACCGGGTGCAGTTAAATAAACGTCTACAGTTGGTGCATTTGATGCCGCATGTAATACTTGTAGTGTCAATTGACCGGTTGGTGGAGTGGCATTAGCTTGAGACAAGATAACTGGTTCGATCGATACTGTTTCGTTCAATGCAACCGCTGTGTATAGCTGATCTTCAGCCAAATCTAAATCTACAGGACCAATGACAGCAACATCGTCTTCAGGTGTAATGCCATCTACTTGAACAGAATATGTTGCGGCATCCAACTCTATTCTGGATGAAGCATTGGCGAAATCCAAATCAGCGATGGTGTTTTCACCATTTACGAGAATATTAACAGCAGGCGCATCTTGTGAAGCATGCACTACTTGAATATTGGTTTTAGGAACAGGTAAAACTAAGTCGTTGTCGTCACTGCAAGCCGTGACGATTGCTAAGCTGGAAAAAGCTAGCAAAAGTTGTTTGAAAGACATAAATGACCTCCTAATGAATTAGAGCAATCAATTTCTCAGCTAGAGGGTGAAAAGTAAGTTGAAAGAATGTGAATTTTTCACGAAAGCTTCACAAGGAAGTCTCAGAATGAACATTATGAAAAAAATTAAAATCGGTATAAGTTCTTGCCTTGTTGGTAACAAGGTTAGATACGATGGCGGCCACAAACGCTCAAAATATTGCCTAGATATCATGAATGATTGGTTTGAATATCAACCAATTTGCCCAGAAATGGGTATTGGTATGCCAACACCTAGGCCACCTATTCATTTAGTGGAAGGGAATAATGAAATTAGAGTGAAACAGATTGATGACCACAGCATTGATTACACTGAGGATTTGAAAAATTTTGCAAAAAAAACACTGCCCGGCATAAGACACATTGGTGGTTATATTGTGATAAGAAACTCACCTAGCTGCGGTATGGAGCGGGTCAAGGTATATCATGAGAATGGCAACCCTTCTAATGTCAAAGGAAAGGGTATCTTCATTGCGGAGTTAATGAGGCTAAGACCAGAATTACCCGTTGAGGAAGAGGGCCGATTGCAAGATCCAAGGCTAAGAGAGAATTTCATTACTAGAGTGTTTGCTTATCAAGAGTGGCAAGAGATGGTTTTAAAGGAAATGGATATCAATATGTTGATTAAATTCCATAGCCGCTATAAATACTTAGTTATGGCTCATAGTTATAAAGCATATCGTGAATTAGGACGGCTAGTGGCGAATGACGGCTCTAAAAGTTTTGCCAAGATAGTTAGTGAATATGAGACTTTATTTATGCGGGCCTTAAAAAGAATTGCTCCTATGAAGTCACACGTGAATACTCTCTACCATATTTTTGGTTACCTAAAGAGAGATTTAACCTCGATGGCAAAAAAAGAAGTGATTGAAGTTATTGAACAGTATCGTAAAGGGATTGTCACTTTAATTGTGCCTATCACCTTGTTAAATCATTATATTAAGCAATTTGGTAATGAGTATATTAACAATCAGGCTTATTTAAATCCTCATCCCATAGAGTTGGGTCTAAGAAATTATATATGAGCAAATCAAATTTACAGCTCGTATGGTTTAGACAAGACTTACGAGTTGCAAATAATCATGCGTTATATTTTGCTGCACAACAAGGGCCTGTAATAGGGCTTTATCTAGAAGCAAAGGAGCAGCATAGAAAACATCACGAATCATCTGCAAAAGTTGGGTTGAGAAAATCAATATTGAAAGAACTGAGAATAGAACTCAATAAGCTTTCGATTCCACTTTTGTACATAGAATTAGATGACTTTCGTGGTTCGTTAGAAGCCATTGAAATAATCATGGAGCAATATCAAGTTAATGACCTATGGTTTAACTATGAATATTTATTGAATGAAATAAACCGGGATGAAATTGTAGTAGCCGGGATACAGAAATCTGGGAGAAGTGTTCATCAATATCACTCAGATTTGATTTTAGAGCCAAACCAATTAACGAGCTTAAAAGGTGAACCCTATAAAGTGTTCACACCTTATAAGAGAGCTTGGCTAAAGCATTTTCATGATTCTCCGCCGGTGACATTACCAAAGCTCAAAAAACAAGCGCTGGAGCTTAATCTGTATCCCCAGGAAAATATTGAACTCCAGGAAAAATATAGACGTGATTTGTGGCCTTGCGATTATTCATCGCAAAATAAACGGGTAAAAAAATTCTTAAAGAAACAGGCGCGATATCCAGAAGCGAGAGATATCCCTTCAATTAATGGTACCAGCGGCTTATCACCGTACTTATCACTTGGGAGTCTTTCGGCGCAAGGCTTAGTCCTTGAATTACTTGCGCATATGGACAAAGAAGGATTAAGGGATTGGCAATCCAACGTTTGGTTGTCTGAATTAATTTGGCGTGATTTCTATCGTCAAATTATGATCGATAATGTAGAAAGGCTTTGTAAACATGGAGCATTTAAAAAACGCTCTGAACCTTGGCTAGAAAATGAAGAAGGGGTAAAGCGTTTTCAAGCTTGGCAGCAAGCTAAAACGGGCTTCCCAATCGTAGACGCCGCAATGAGACAGCTCGAGCAAACTGGCTGGATGCACAATCGCTTAAGGATGATTGCATCAATGTTTCTTACTAAGTTATGCCTGGTGGATTGGCGCTGGGGTGAAAAGCATTTTATGCAACAATTAATTGACGGAGATTTTGCTTCCAATAATGGGGGATGGCAGTGGTGTGCTTCAACGGGCTCCGATGCAGTTCCCTACTTTCGCATTATGAATCCAATCACGCAATCAAAAAAATTTGACCAGGAAGGAGCTTTTATTAAAAAGTTCATACCTGAATTATCTGAACTGGATAACAAAGACATTCATTTTCCCACATCAGAGCAGAGAAAAGCTTGCGGTTATCCAGAGCCAGTAATAGATTATAAATCTGCTCGAAAAATTGCACTGGAACTTTTGGCCTAATAGAGTTGAAGCTTAGTGTTTAAAGACGAATAATTTAAGATTTTTTCTGATTCTTAATTGCTTTTCTAATAAGTTTTTGAAATCCAGTATCCATGGATTCTTTGCCAAACCACATATGATAGTAATCTATAGCGCAGTCAGGGTTTTCTATAGAACCAATTAATTGGTTGTTGAGAGTTATGCTAATTGCATTATCTTTACTTTGAATGAGCTGATAGAAGTCACCATCGTTAACATTTTTATATAACTGGTTGAGATTATTAAAAGGCTTTTGACATTGTTCTAATCTCTGCTTGGGTAGATTTTTTCCTAGATATTCTTCAGCCCCTTCTTTGAATTCTTGTCCAGTAACAGTTCGTAAATATTTGAAGCGGATTAGTTTTTCAGACTTAGAAAAAACACTTGAGAAAGATTGGCAGTCAGGAGCATATAAGCCTAAATCTAATATTTTAAAAAAGAGTGCTTTAGTAATCCGAACCTCTGAACATTTATTGAAGTTCCTTTCATTGACAACAATCGAACTAGGGAGCCTGTCTTTACTGAAAGCCGTTGGAGTGAAGAATAACAATATAACAATAAGAAACTTGTATTTCATAGAGAGTCACGAACCTTTCTTACCATAAATCCTACAAAAGGTAGGTGTTGATAGAAACCTTCTGCGCCATCCCAATAATCTTGATGAAGAATTACTTTGCCATCAGCATTAAACCTCAATTGAGTCATGCCAATTGAAACAGAATCTACTTGAGTTCCTTTTGCTGAGAATTTCATGCTCATAGACCAACGTAAATAATAATCTTTTTCACCTTTAACAACATCTAAAATCTCGACTTCGGTCGATTCAACATTATTTGCAGCTTCCTGCATATAATGTATTAAAGTATCAATGTCGTTAATCGTTTTGAAAGTATCATTGAAGTAAAACTCTTCTGCATACAAGTGCCTGATATTCTCAGCAGTAGTACCAGTTTTGAAGTCTCTGAAAACAAGCTCAAATTTTTGCTGGATATCTTGGGTCAAATGAGTTCCTGGCATTTGCTGAGAAGTTGATAAATAATTATTAACTCTATTATTATATTTCATATGATTTCCTGAGCTTGAACAGCCAATGAGAAAACTGATTAGAAAGCTAGCTATTGTTATTTTCACGATGAACCTTTATAACTCTACATGAGTAGAAACTGTCATTTATGATAGGCCTCAGGTCGTAAATAAGCCGTGAATAGAGTTTCACAGCATATTCACAGAATGCTGGCTAGTCTGTCAAAAAATTTGGTGTTAATTCCTATGAAAAGCTGGTTCGATAACAAGCTTACGGCCCTTGATAAAGAAAACAATAATTTAGACCAGGTGGACTGGGCTAGAGTCATTCCTTATATACTTTTGCATTTAAGTTGCCTTTTTGTCATCTCGGTCGGTTTCAGCTGGACAGCTTTTATCGTTTGCGTTGCCAGTTATCTAATTAGAATGTTTGCTATAACTGCTTTTTATCATCGTTACTTTTCGCACAAGAGCTTTAAGACCAATCGATTTGTTCAGTTCTTCTTTGGTTTCATAGGAACGGCGGCTACGCAAAGAGGCCCTCTTTGGTGGGCGGCTCACCATAGACATCACCATAAACATTCTGATCAAGACGATGATCGTCACTCTCCCAATAAAGGCTTTTGGAAGAGTCATATGTTGTGGTTTTTGAATAAGAAAAATTTTCCTACTAATTATGAGCGGGTTAAAGATCTCACTAAATTTAAAGAATTGTTGTGGCTTGATCGTTTTGATATTTTACCGCCAATTATTTATGCGTTTCTAATGTTGATGCTCGGCTATCTCCTTCAGGCATACTCACCAGAAGAAGGTGTAACTGCCTGGCAAATACTGATCTGGGGTTATTTTATCTCCACCATATTACTAGGGCATGTTACTTACAGTATCAACTCTATTGCCCATTGTTGGGGAAGTAAGCGCTTTAATACTGGCGATGATAGCCGTAATAATTTTTTGCTCGCTTTACTGACCTTAGGAGAGGGCTGGCATAATAATCACCATAAATTTCCCGCTTCGGCCAAACAAGGAATTTATTGGTGGGAGCTAGACTTTAGTTATTACGCTCTATGGAGTATGAAACAACTAGGCTTGGTATGGGATATCAAAAAGCATGACCCAGCACAGGTTAAAAAAGAGCTATCATCATGAATATAGCTATTATCGGTAGTGGTATATCTGGCTTATCCGCTGCTTGTCATTTGCAGGATCAAGCAAATGTAACTGTCTTTGAGAAAGATAGCCGGATTGGGGGGCATGCAGATACACAGACGATTGAAGTGGATGGAAAATTAATAAATGTCGATACGGGATTTATTGTATTCAACCCCGATAATTACCCCACATTTATGGAATTAATAGAAAAGTATCAAGTGGATTATCAAGACAGTGACATGAGCTTTGCAGTGTCAAATCGTATTAATGGGCTTGAATATAACGCTTCCTCATTAAACCAATTGTTTTGTCAAAGAAGTAATCTCGTTAAACCCAGCTTTTATAAAATGATTGGTGAGATATTTCGTTTTTATAAAGAAATGAAAGCTCTGGTTGCAACGGATAATAATGTTGGTCTTGGCGATTATTTAAAGCAAAATCGTTATTCAGAAAATTTTATCCAAAATCATATTGTGCCTATGACCTGCGCATTGTGGTCGGGGGATGTGACCAAAATTATGGATTTTCCTGCTAGATTTTTAGCAGCGTTCATGAGCAATCATAAAATGCTACAAGCTTTTGACCGTCCAGTATGGAAAACTATTGCTGGCGGTTCAAAAAACTATTTAGCAAAGATCAGTGAAAGGGCTCAGTTTGGGATTAGAACTGGGGTGCATATCAAGAGTGTTATTAGGGATTCAGAAGGTGTTGCGATCCAATTGCAAGATAGCGTGGAGCGTTTTGATAAAGTAATATTTGCTACTCATTCTGACCAAGCACTAGCTTTGATGGAGTCACCATCTACGGATGAGAGCTCGGTGTTAGGTGATATTGATTATCAAGATAATACTATTTTACTGCATTACGATCCTAAAGTATTACCTTATAAAAAGAGTGCTTGGGCAAGTTGGAGTGTCTTGGTTGATGAGAAGTCTACCGAACTTTGCCGCGTAAGTTATTATATGAACTTATTACAATCGCTTGATACAGAAGTTCCAGTTATTGTTAGTCTGAATATGGAAGAGTTAATAGATAGCGATAAAGTTTGGAAGAAAATCAATTATTCTCACCCAATATATAATCAAAAAACTATGGCTGCTCAGAAACGAAGGCAATTAATCCAGGGTAAGAACAATAGTTATTTTTGCGGAGCCTATTGGGGTTGGGGTTTCCATGAAGATGGTGCTCGAAGTGGCAAAGAGGCGGCCTTGCAGTTGCTGGCAGAGATGCCGAATGTTTAATCCAGGTTTTTTGGAAGGAACGATTCGTCACCATCGATACATTCCTAAACCACATCAGTTTGACTATTCTATGTATTGGACGATGCTTGACCTCGATACATTAGAAGAAACATTCGCAAAAAATAGATTCTGGTCCTTTAATAAGTGGAACCTTATAAGTTTTAAGGAAAAAGATTTCCACCAAAATGGGCAGTTGAATAATAAAAGCTCTATTATTGAAACCATCAAAAAAAATCATAATGAAAATTTCTTAGGTAAAGTTTATGTGCTATCGCACCTAAGATATCTTGGCTTTAATTTCAACTCAGTAAGTTTTTACTTTTGTGTTGAAAATGATGAACTGAAATACATTGTTTCTGAGATTACCAATACTCCTTGGGGAGAGCGACACCCTTATGTCTTGAAATGTAAGCCAGAAGATACGAATAATCACCTTTTTGAATTTAAAAAAGCTTTCCATATATCACCTTTTATAGAAATGCAGATGGATTATAGATGGAACTTTGTGTTTGCTGATGATTCTTTACGAATACATATGGTGGTTTTAAAAGAAAATACTAGTCGAAAAATATTTGACGCAACCTTCACAGCTGAATTTATACCATTTACTAAATCAAACATGACAAGCAAGGTTTTCAAGAGACCTTTCCAGCCACTTAAAATGGTCGCCGGAATATATTGGCAAGCTTTGAAACTCTGGCTAAAAAAAGTTCCTTTTATTGAGCATCCAAATTCAAAATAGAACGAGAAAGATAGACTAAAATAATTTCTAATAAGGAGTCCTAACAGTGGATGAAGCACGACATACAGACCGAATGGATAAGAGTGTGACAATTAATTGGTCACAAAACTGGTTGCGTAAAAAAGTTGTTCAGCAACTCGATCTTTTAAAAGGTGGACAAATTACTTTACAAGATCCGGTTGGGCTCATGACATTGGGTGAGGAGAGCTCAGAGTTAAATGTAAAGCTTGATATTAAGGATATTGGTTTCTATCAACAAGTTGCAATGCACGGAAGTATTGGCGCTGCTGAATCATATATGCAAGGAGAGTGGGAAGTAGATTGCCTGACTAAACTTATTCGTCTCTTTGTTCTCAACCGTGACTTGCTAGATGATATGGAATCTGGCACAGCGATGATTAAAAACTCAATTCTTAAAATATGGCATCTGTTAAATAAAAATAATCATACCGGTAGCCGAAAGAACATTGCTGCTCATTACGATCTGGGTAATAAATTTTTTGAATTATTTCTTGATAAACACTTGATGTATTCTTCAGCAATATATACTCCCGAGGCTAATGATTTAGAGTCAGCTTCTGATCTTAAGCTGAAAACAATTTGTGAAAAATTAGACTTATCGGCGGATGATAACTTAGTTGAAATTGGAACTGGCTGGGGCGGCCTAGCTATTTATGCGGCCAAAAACTATGGCTGTAAAGTTACCACAACCACAATTTCAGAACAGCAATATCAATATGCAAAGCAAAGAATTGAGCAAGAAAATCTACAAGACCAAATAACCTTATTGAAAGAAGATTACAGAGACTTGCAAGGTAAGTTCGATAAGTTGGTATCAATAGAAATGATAGAGGCGGTTGGGCATCATTATTTGGATACTTATTTGAAGCAGTGTAGTCATTTATTAAAACCTAAGGGTCTAGGGTTAATCCAAGCGATCACTATTGAAGATAGTCGTTACAAACAAGCTCTTAAGTCAGTTGACTTTATTAAGCGTTATATCTTTCCTGGCAGTTTTATTCCATGTGTCTCTGCAGTTGTTGATTCTGCAGGTAAAGGTACTGACATGCGCTTAATAAATTTAGAGGATTTTGGTGAAAGTTATGCTTATACCTTAAGAGATTGGCGGCTTAAATTTATGGAAAATTTAGAAGAAGTTCGCGCACAGGGTTTTAATGAAGCCTTTATTAAAATGTGGGAATTTTACTTGTGTTATTGCGAAGGCGGCTTTTTAGAAAAGGCGATTAGTGATGTGCATTTATTATTTGCTAAACCAGCCAATGGACGCGAGCAATGGCTAAATCTGAAAAGCTAAACTTCATCGTTAATCTAGTCTTGTTTCAAGCCATCTGGTTTGCAGCCATACTGGGAGCTGCAAATGCTAATTTATTTTGGTGCTATGGCTTATTTGCAGCCTTGGTTGTTTGGCAATTTCTGCCACAAAATCGTAAGGCCGGAGACTGTTTAAATGTCCTAAATTTTTTACTGATAGGCTTTATTCTAGACTCAGCTTGGTATTACCTAGAGTTGATTGAATATAAGCAGCATATTAGCTGGTTTAACACAGCTCCAATTTGGATATTAATGCTTTGGGTTGCGTTTGCTCTGAGCCTTAACCATTCCATGTCATGGGTGCACTCTAAACCTAAGTTGGCCTATTTAATGGGCTTTGTTGGAGGCCCCTTGTCTTATTTTGGCGGCGAGCGATTAGGAGCGATAACTATTAGTTCGCCTTGGGTAACGGCCACATGTTTGAGTTTGGCGTGGGGTAGTGTTATTTGGTTTGCTTTAAATATTAAAAAACAAAATTTCACTAACATATTCCAATTAATGTCAGGTAATAAAACTCATGCCTGAGACGTATCAAAATGTTTTACAAACATTCAGTACTCCTGTTGTTGCTTTGATTATTGCATTACTTGTTCAGGCTGGAGCTTGGGTGCTGCAAGCAAAAAACAATAATGCCGATTATGTAGATATTGCCTGGTCGCTTTGTGTTGCAATTATTGCAGCTTTATATCTAGTCGATTCAGGCCATATTTGTTTCACCTCCATAGTTTTATTGGTAGCCCCTTTATTGTGGTATTTAAGATTGTCTTGGCATTTGGTTACTAGATTTAATGTTAAGCATGAAGATGGTCGTTATCAGTACTTAAGAAAGCATTGGCAATTAGCGGGCTCCAATGCTTCTGTACAGTTTAAGTTTCTCTTATTCTTTATTTTCCAGGCTTTCCTCGCTTGGTTTTTTAGTTTCCAAGTTTATTTAATCCTTGAGCAAGAGCAAACCGTACTTTGGTTAGATGGATTGGCCTTTCTACTAATTGTGACCAGTTTTGTGGGAGTAACCATATCAGATGCGCAGCTTTTGAAATTCAAAAAAGCAGGTAAAGGTGGCGTCTGTGAAAAGGGATTTTGGAGATATAGTCGTCATCCTAACTATTTCTTTGAGTGGTTACATTGGTGTGCTTATCCTTTATTAGGGTTTTATCTAGGTGCATTGTCAGATCCTTATTGGTGGCTGTTATTAAGCTATCCGCTATGGATGTTCCTATTTTTATGGAAGATTACCGGGATACCATTTAATGAAGAACAAAATATCCGTAGCAAAGGCGATGCTTACAGACGCTACCAAAAAACAACGAATGCATTTTTCCCAGGAAAACCCAGGGAATAAGTAGTTAATTTAGGAGTCATAATGATTGGTCAAGCAATAAAATTAATTGAAAAAGGGTTGGTTCCAGATAATTTAGTAAGAGCTGGAATTAGAAAATTATGCCAACAGCGTTTAGAAGAAGAGTCAGCATACGATTGTGAAAAACAGTCGATGCAGTTTCATGATTTCTGGCAAGAGCTGAAGCAAAGCCATATTGCGATTAAAACCAAAGAAGCTAATGAGCAACACTATGAGTTGCCCACTGATTTTTTTTACTATGCATTAGGTAAAAGGTTTAAATATAGTAGTGCCTATTTTGATGAAACTACCAAAAATCTGGATGAAGCTGAAGAAATCATGCTGGAAATGTATTGTCAGCGTGGTCAGTTTATCGACGGTCAGTCGATTCTAGAACTGGGTTGTGGTTGGGGTTCATTAACGCTTTATTTAGCGGAAAAGTTTCCTAACAGTCAAATCACTGCTATCTCCAATTCTAACTCGCAGCGTGAGCACATTACAGCAATCGCTAAAGAACGTGGCTTGAATAACCTTGAGATAATTACTAAGGATATTAATGAATTTGAGCCGGGTAAAACTTTTGATCGAATCGTATCGATTGAGATGTTTGAGCATATTCGTAATTATCAGCAATTGTTCGATAAAATTAGCAGCTGGTTGAATGATGAAGGAAAATTATTTGTTCATATTTTCTGTCATCGTTATTTAATGTACCCCTACACAGAAGATGGTGATGATAACTGGATGGGACGTTTTTTCTTTAGCGGTGGTCAAATGCCTGCGGCGGATACCTTCTTATTATTTCAACAGAATTTATCTCTAGATCAGCGATGGTTAGTGAATGGCCAGCATTATGAAAAAACATCCAATGCTTGGCTGGAGAATATGGATAAAAACAAAAAGCATATAATGCCGATTTTTGAAAAAACCTACGGTAAAGATTTTGCCAGCGTTTGGTTCCAGCGCTGGCGTATATTCTTTATGGCTTGTGCTGAATTATTTGGGTATGCTAAAGGCAATGAGTGGATGGTATCTCACTACCTATTTTCAAAAAAATAATAAATGCGTAATAAACCAAAAGGAATAAATCATAAGCTCTTTAAAGTCATGGGGTTTCAGTTAGCGCTGATAAGCCTGGTGACTTTATTGAGTGTTTATGGTGCAGCAAAAGTTGTCGAAGATGTCTTAATTAAAGAAGCTTTAGATGGTGAAGCTGATTTTTTTTGGCAGCATTACGAAAAGGATAAAGCCAAAGCACTTCCTAAAACTCTAAATCTTACGGGTTACTTTGCAGATTCTGAAAATTTACCTTATGCCTTAAAAGGTGTTAAAGAAGGCTATCATTCAGTGGCGCTTGATGATGATAAGCCATTAGTTCATGTTTCAAATCGTTACGATAAGACTCTTATTTTAGTGTTCAAAGAAGGGCAAGTTGCAAGGCTGGCTTTTTATTTTGGTGTGGCGCCTTTAGCATTTGTGTTATTGATTATTTATCTTCCCGCTTGGATTAGCTTTATGATGTCGCGCAGGGCAATTTCACCAGTCGTTAAATTGGCTAAGTTAGTTGATAATATTGAAGTTTCTGAAACGGCTGATATCAGTGCTGATTTTAGTGAGATTGAGGAAAAGGCTGATGCCGAGGTATTAACCTTGATTAAAGCTTTTGAGCATTACTCTAAGGAAGTGACTCATTATGTCAGGAGAGAGAAAAATTTTACGCGTTATGCAAGTCATGAACTGAGAACACCCTTAGCTGTTATGAAAGGCTCCACTGCACTTTTGACTAAACAAGATTTGAGTGAGAACAGCCAAAAAATCGTCTCGAGAATGTCAAAAGTAATAAGTGATATGGAGCGATTAATTGATGCGTTACTGTTGCTTTCAAGGAATGAAAAGGGGCCTGCTCAGGATGAAGCGATCAATTTAGTAGAAGTAGTGAATGCAGAGATAGAAAAAATTAGATTGAATTACCCGTCACGTGATTTAGCAATAGACTTAAATTCAGAAGCGATGGTGCACTCGAAAGTCCCACAATATTTGTTTTCTATTTGCGTGACTAATATTCTCAATAACGCGGTTAATTATGATGAAACTGGCCGTATTAATGTCGCTATTACAGAAAACAAAGTAGTAATTAAAGATTCTGGACAAGGAATGAATGAAAGCGAACTTGAACGTATTTATAATCCATTTTATCGCGGTGAGCAGTTTAGGGATACTACTAAAGGTTTCGGTCTTGGAATGGCAATTGTAAAAACCATCTGCGAGCGTATGAATTGGACGATAGAAATTCAAAGTCAGCTAGGTGAAGGAACCCAGGTCACTTTGAAATTTGAAGGGGGAACTTTAAATAGCTAAATTACTCTGGAGCGACAATTTTTAAGCCTAAGCTCGGAAGAGTTTGTAGTAACTTTTCTTCGAACGGTTTATCAATAACTTTACGTAAGTTATAAAGGTGGCTTCTCAAAACATCACTATTAGGAACCATATCTCCCCAGAGTTCTTTTTCTAGCTCTTGTTTAGTGACGACTTCAGGAGAGCGGCGCATTAAAACTTTGAGGATATGTAAGCCTGTTGGTGATAGCTTGAGTTTCTGCTCTTGTCTCGTCACCTGCAAGGTTTTAAGATCAAACTTTAAGTCGTGTAGAGTGAGAGTATTGGACTCAAGTTCGCCTTTAAAACGCCTGATAATGGCATTCAGCCTAGCATCCAACTCGGAAAAGTCGAATGGCTTTAATAAATAGTCGTCCGCACCAGAATCAAAACCCTCGAGTTTATCTTCTATTTGATCTCTAGCCGTCAGCATTAATATAGGAATATCTGATTGGGATTGTTTTCTGACTTCAGAGCAGATCTGAAAGCCATTCATTCCAGGCAACATCACATCTAGTACCAAACCATCATATTGATTAGTCAGGGCCAGTTGCAATCCAGTTTTTCCATCCATAGCATAGTCAACAATATAGCCGCAGGCCTCTAAATATTCTCCCGTAGTTGCAGCTAACTCTGCATGATCTTCCACTAATAAAATGCTGTACGCCATAATAATTATCTTTTTGGCAAAAGGATTTTTTGCTCTTTTGATGCTCTATAAAGTACAAGGTTATGGCCAATTACGTGAATTTTGTGTGCACTGGCTTTGCTACAAAGGTAATCGATGATTTCATTTTTTTCATCGCGATCTTCGGCTCGTACTTTGACTTTGATCAATTCATGGTGTTCAAGGGCCTTGTTAAGCTCTTCTAATACGGACTCAGTAACACCGTTACCACCAATCATAACGACAGGTTTTAGGCTGTGGGCCTCGCCTCGCAAAAATTTGATTTGTGATTTGGATAAAGCAGTCATTGGATAAACTCTTTGCAGTAAATTAGGCGCTATTTTAACCCAAAATGGGTACAATAGAGAGACTTATTAGAAATTACTGTGATGAATTTTAAACGCTATGAGTAAAAGCAAAAGTAGCCATCGCTGGATGAAAGAGCATTTTGACGATCATTACGTTAAGCGATCGCAAAAAGATGGCTATCGTTCGCGAGCTGTTTATAAGCTTGAAGAGCTGGACAAGAAGTATAATCTGGTAAAGCAAGGACATACTATAGTTGATCTTGGCGCGGCTCCTGGTGGTTGGTCGCAATATTGTGGTCTAAAAATTGGATCTAGTGGTAATATTTTTGCGTTAGATATTTTGCCGATGGATACTTTGGCGGATGTAAACTTTATTCAAGGGGATTTTCGCGAAGAATTAGTGCTTAATCAGTTGTTAGATAATATTGGCGAGCGAAAAGCTAACCTTGTATTATCTGATATGGCACCCAATATGAGTGGTGTAGATGCAGTCGATATTCCAAGAGCTATGTATTTAACAGAACTAGCCTTAGAATTGGCGCAAACTGTGCTTACCAAGGGTGGATCATTCTTGGTTAAGGTTTTTCAGGGTGAAGGCTTTGATGACTATGTTAGACAGTGTCGTCAAATGTTTAGCAAAGTTATGATCCGTAAGCCAGATGCCTCTAGAGATCGCTCTCGTGAAGTTTATGTTTTAGCACAAGGGTTTAAGGGGTAAATTTATACTCACTCTTTCAGAGTGAGGTGTAAAGTCGCAGCCAAAAGAAACTTGTTAGCTTTTGTAAATTGGGCTTCAGTTCTTATTAAGGCATGGCATAATAGTACATATTTTTAATGGCGGTAGCGCCGTATATTGAGGTTCAAGTTTGAACGACTTAGTTAAAAACATTCTTTTTTGGGCGGTTACCGCAATCATTCTATTCTTTGTTATTGAGCAAGTGAATCAGCGAGCTATGGATAACAGCAAAATTCCATTCAGCGAGTTTGTTCAGAAAATTGAAAGTAAAGAATTTGCCAAGGTAAAAATTGACCCGAATAACGGTGGGTTAGTGGTTGGTTTAACCGATGAGAATAATCCGGAAGATCAAACCATCTCTCAAATCCCTTATGGTAGCGTTGAAAAATTAAATGAGTTGTTGCTTGAAAATAAAGTCGACTATGAAGCTGTGAAGCCAGAAGGAAATGGTGTCATTAGTACTATTTTGTTTACTTTTGGGCCAATTCTTTTATTGATAGCTGTTTGGATTTATTTCATGCGCCAAATGCAAGGCGGTGGTAAAGGCGGCGGTGCTTTATCTTTTGGTAAGTCGAAAGCTCGAATGCTGTCAGAAGACCAAGTTAAAACTACCTTTGCTGATGTAGCTGGAGTAGAGGAAGCAAAAGAAGAAGTGGGCGAATTAGTCGACTTTCTAAGAGATCCTCGCAAATATCAAAAACTAGGCGGAACTATTCCTCGCGGTGTTTTGATGGTTGGTCCTCCTGGAACCGGTAAAACTTTGTTGGCACGTGCTATTGCCGGCGAAGCGAAAGTTCCGTTCTTCACTATTTCAGGCTCAGATTTCGTGGAAATGTTTGTGGGTGTTGGCGCTTCGCGGGTTCGTGATATGTTTGAACAAGCCAAGAAGCATGCACCTTGTATTATCTTTATTGATGAAATTGATGCGGTAGGCCGACATCGTGGTGCTGGAATGGGCGGTGGTCATGATGAGCGTGAGCAAACCTTGAACCAATTGCTGGTTGAAATGGATGGTTTCGAAGGTGGCGAAGGCGTGATTGTGATTGCCGCAACTAACCGCCCTGATGTTTTAGACCCTGCTTTATTGCGTCCGGGTCGTTTTGACCGCCAAGTGGTTGTTGGTTTACCTGATATAAAAGGTCGTGAGAAGATTTTACAAGTTCATATGCGTAAAGTTCCAGCAGCTGATGATGTGGTTGCTGGTGTTATTGCTCGTGGTACTCCTGGTTTTTCAGGTGCTGACTTAGCCAATCTTGTGAATGAAGCCGCCTTATTTGCTGCGCGTGAAAATCAACGCACAGTTAATATGGAGCATTTCGAGAAAGCGAAAGATAAAATCATGATGGGTGCAGAGCGCCGCTCGATGGTGATGACGGAAGAAGAGAAACTTAATACTGCTTATCATGAAGCAGGTCACGCAATTGTTGGTTTGAAAGTGCCAAGCCATGATCCAGTTTATAAGGTGAGTATTATTCCTAGAGGGCGTGCTCTAGGTGTGACTATGTATTTACCTGAGCAAGATCGTTATTCAATGTCCAAAGAGCAATTAGAATCGCAATTGTCTTCATTATTTGGCGGGCGTATTGCGGAAGAAATTTTAAATGGGCCTGAACAAGTCACTACGGGTGCTTCAAATGATATCGAACGTGCTACTGAAATAGCTCGTAATATGGTCACTAAGTGGGGCCTTTCTGAAAAATTAGGACCGCTGTCTTATGCCCAAGATGAAGGTGAAGTGTTCTTGGGTCGTTCGGTAACGCAACATAAAAATATTGCCGACGATACTGCTCGCTCTATTGATCAAGAAATTCGTCATTTTATTGATCGTAATTATCAGCGTGCTGAGAAAGTCTTGAATGAGAACTTAGATAAATTGCATGCGATGGCAGAAGCATTAATGAAATATGAAACTATTGATGCTAAGCAAATTGCCCAAATTATGGATGGCAATGATCCAGAGCCACCACAAAACTGGGAACAAAAGCCTGAAGGCCCAAATAATCCTCCTAAAGATCCAAAAGCTTCAGATGAGGATAAGCAAGAAGGCTCACCAGTGGTTGTTAAGCTCAGAGAAGATTAAAAGATGAAAAGGTCCGTAAGGGCCTTTTTTAATGGTGCGTAAATTAAGAAAGAAATTAAAAGAATACTAGCAATGCAATCTATTTTAAAAAAGCCAGGCCCTTTAGTGATGGGTATTTTAAATGTAACTCCAGATTCATTTTCGGATGGGGGTTTATTCTTAGATAAAGACTTGGCGGTCAAGCAGGCAGCGAAAATGATCGCAGAAGGTGCCGACGTGCTGGATATTGGTGGTGAGTCTACGCGGCCTGGTGCGGCACCTGTAACTGTAGCAGAAGAACTTGATCGAGTGATTCCTTTAATTGAAGCACTAAAAGATTTAGATGTAGCCATATCGGTAGATACTTCCAAGGCGGCGGTTATGGCAGAAGCTATAAGTGCTGGTGCTTCAATGATCAATGATGTGCGGGCTTTGCAAGAAGAGGGTGCTTTGGATCTTGTGGCTAAAACGAAGGTGGAAGTATGTTTAATGCATATGCAAGGCCAGCCCAGAACGATGCAAGACTCTCCTCAATATAATGATGTTGTCTCTGATGTCATCGACTTCTTTAAAGAGCGCTTAGTCGCTTGTGCCAATAAAGGGATAGACAAGAGTAGAATTTGTTTGGATCCCGGTATTGGCTTTGGCAAGAATCTTGAGCATAATTGTCGATTGCTACAAGAGTTACCTAAATTGTTGATTGGTGAACAGCCTTTATTAATCGGTGTTTCAAGAAAACGAATGTTCGATGAAATCTTGAATTTACCCGTAGCGGAAAGAATGGTGGCTAGCGTTTCAGCAGGTTTATTAGCGGTTTCGAAAGGTGCTAAAATCTTGCGAGTACATGATGTAAAAGAAACAAAACAAGCAATAGAAGTATATAAAGCGATTGAACAGAACCATGGAGTAGAATAATGATAACAAAGAGTAGGATTAATAATGCGTAAATATTTTGGTACAGACGGTATCCGAGGAACCGTTGGTCAATTCCCTATCACCCCTGAGTTTGTTTTAAAGTTGGGCTGGGCCGCAGGTAAGGTATTAGTTAAAAATAGCCAAAGGGGCAAAGTTGTCATTGGCAAGGATACTAGGATTTCTGGCTATATGTTTGAATCAGTACTAGAAGCGGGTTTGACTGCAGCTGGTGTTGATAGCCTGTTAGTTGGACCAATGCCGACACCTGCAGTAGCTTATTTAACGCGCACGTTTAGAGCTGATGCCGGGATTGTCATTAGTGCTTCACATAACCCATTCCATGATAATGGTATTAAGTTCTTCTCTAAAGATGGAACTAAATTGAATGACGAAATAGAGCTGGAAATTGAAAAGTATTTAGATCAAGACATGGATTCACTGCCTTCAGAATTGTTAGGAAAGGCTTATAGAATTGAAGATGCGTCAGCGCGTTATATCGAATTTTGTAAGGCGAGTGTTCCCAATGATTTTAGCTTGAAAGGTGCGAAAATCGTTTTAGATTGCGCACATGGGGCTGCCTACCACATAGCGCCTTACGTCTTTAAAGAGCTTGGAGCGGAAGTAATTTCGATAGGTATTAGCCCCGACGGTTTGAATATTAATAAGGAAGTGGGCGCGACTAATACAGATCAGCTTGCTCAGAAAGTTTTGCAAGAAAAAGCAGATTTAGGTATTGCATTTGATGGCGATGCGGATCGGGTAATGATGATTGATTCGCAAGGAAATCTAGTTAATGGCGATCAACTGGTTCAATTGATTGCCGAATCTATGCATGTTAGTGGTCAGTTGAAAGGTGGCGTGGTTGGAACCTTAATGACTAACGTTGCGGTGGAGCAAAATTTAAAAGATAAAGGCATTCCTTTTGTTAGAGCGAATGTTGGCGACCGCTATGTCATGGAACAACTAAAAAAGAATAATTGGTCTATAGGTGGCGAATCATCAGGACACGTTATTAGTTTAGAACACAATACAACGGGTGACGGTATTGTAGCCGCTTTACGGGCATTACATGCGCTAAAATCATTAAATTACGAATTAAATCAATGGGCTAGAAACAACCCATTGGCTCCACAATGTTTAATTAATGTCAGGGTTACAAATGCTAAAAAAGCATTGGATTCAGAAAAATTAAAGCAAGAAATCAAGAAAGTTGAAAATGAATTGAAAAACTCTGGAAGGGTCTTAATACGGGCTTCGGGTACAGAACCACTAATTAGAGTAATGGTAGAAGCTGCGGAACAGAATGTGGCGGAGCAGAAAGCAAAGCAAATAGCCACTTATGTAGCATAAAATCAACAACTTAATCACAAATTGTAATGAAAATTTTACCTAATTTTTGTGTACAAGTTGTTGTTTAGTGTATACTTGTAGATTATTACTCAAAATAAATTGGAATACTTCTAATCACGAGAGGGCAAATCAAATGAAGAAGTTATTAGTAAGTGCTTGCTTATTATCTGCTAGTTTTGCAGGTTTTGCGGGTGAAGGTGAAATTAAAGATAGAGATGGATTTTACGGGCAGTTCAATATTAACAACTTTGATCCTGATTCTGAGCGCGGAATTGTAGATAACGATGGCTGGGGTACTGGTTTTGGTTATTTATTTAATTCAAATTGGGCGCTTGAGCTAAATTATTCTGAAAGCAATCATACACTAAGCAATTTTGTTTTTGGTGGTGAAGTTGAACTTGATACTGTTGGTATTGATGTGTTTTATAATGACACAAATTGGATTGGTAACTTAACAACTCACCCTTTTATCAAACTTGGTTATGGTGAATATAATTTAGACTATCAAGGTCCGTTTGCAGATCCGGCGATAGAACCAGCATTAGTAGCTTTCGAGAATGAAGATTTCACTCGAGTTGGCCTAGGTGTTCAACACTATTTTTCTGATAATTTCTTTGCAAGAGCAGGTTATGATTTCTTAATGGCAGAGCAAGACGACACTATGTGGTACGTAGGTGTAGGCGGCTTCTTTGGTAATACTCATAGAGATTCTGTAGCTGCACCTGTAAAAGCTCCAGCTACTGCTCCTAAAGATTCTGATGGTGATGGCGTAATTGATGCGAACGATCGTTGTCCTGGCACTCCAGCTGGCGCACGTGTTGATGCAAATGGTTGCCCAGTAGATTCAGATGGCGACGGCGTATATGACTACCAAGATGCTTGTCCAAATACTGCTGCAGGCGTGAAAGTTGACGCTAAAGGTTGTGAAGTGGTTGAAGCGGCTGAAAAAGTAGTTATTGATATGCGTTTGAACTTTGACACTAACGCATATGCAATCAAGCCAGAGATGGTTTCAGAAATCGCTAAAGTAGCTGAGTTCTTAGGTCAGTTCTCTAACGTAAATGCTGAAATTCAAGGCCATACTGATAGTGTTGGTTCTGCAAGCTACAACCAAGGCTTATCAGAGCGTCGTGCTAAATCTGTTGCTGATTACTTAGTAAACAACTTTGGTATTGCTGCTTCTCGCTTATCAGCTGTAGGTTATGGTGAAGCTCGTCCAATCGCAGACAATGGTACTGCTGAAGGTCGTGCACTTAACCGTCGCGCTGAAGCGAACTTAGAATCTAAATAATTTAGATTTTAGAGCGTTATTAAAACCCAGCTTCGGCTGGGTTTTATTTTGCCTGAAATAAATAATTGAGCTATTATCAAAAGACACAATAAGAATATTCTTTAAGATCAAACAGTTGTCATAGAATGTATAACAGGAGTTACCAATGCTAAAGTCCGTTGCAGTAAGAGATTATATGACCTCAGCCATGATTACATTAGCGCCTGAAACTGATGTTATTGAGGCCGCTCAAACAATGCTTGAGTATAGGTTAACAGGTGCTCCCGTGCTTGATGACCATAACAGGCTGATTGGCTTCTTATCAGAAAAAGACTGTTTACATACGGTTCTAAGCGCAATTTATCATGGTGACTTAGGTGATAGGGTGATGGATCGAATGACTAAAGACGTCCGAAGCTGTCATCCTGACGACAGTATAGCCGATGTCGCAGAACGTTTTTTGCAAGATAATTGTCGTATGTACCCAGTTGTCGAAAAAAGCCAATTGGTAGGCATGATCTCAAGGCAATCGATCTTGAAAGCCTTGCAATTCATAGGCGTGAATTGGGAATAAGTTAGTTATAAACTAATAAGTTAATCTTCAAGAATTTGAATATTTAAGCGTCGCTCATTTCTTAAACGGGCGCGCTTTTTAGCACAAGGTTTCTCGCAATCGCATGCTTTTTCGATACCCAAAGCATCTAGTCCTCCACAACTGCCACTGATGCGTTTATTTTGTATAATATAGCCTATTGCCATTATAAGAATAACAACGGCGAATAGTATAAATGCTAGTAGAAAAGTATCCACGGAAAAACTCTATTGTGTTGATTGAATATATTTTAACACACTCCTCAACGGCTTATATAGGCGTCAAAGCGATTATTTGAGCGTGTCTTAGGAGTATCTGATTGTTGGGTAATCGTATAAATAGCTAAATTGTGCTGTTCAGCAAATGCATAAGCTTTCTCTTGACCCAATACATTGAGCGCGGTCGCATAAGCGTCTGCATACATATTGCTGGGATGTAACACTGAAATAGAGGTGAGATTATGCTTTACCGGAAAGCCACTTGTCGGATCTATGGTATGGGAAAAGCGCTTGCCATCAACTTCATAATAGTTTCTATAGTCACCCGAAGTAGCGATAGAAATATTAAATAGGTTCACTACCACTGATTGGTTTCGATTCACATTGTTAGAAGGTTTCTCAACAGCTATTTTCCAATTGAGGCGGTTCTGCTTTAATCCTTTTGCTTTAACTTCGCCGCCAATTTCAACAAGATAGTCCTGTATATTGTTCTCTTCTAAAATTTTCGCCAACTGATCTACTGCATAGCCTTTTGCAATCGCAGAAAGGTTGATGCTCATGCTGGGGATTGATTTAGTAACGCATTGGGCTTGGGTATTGAAGTCAAGTTTATCTGTTCCCACTACAGCTAATAGAGCTTTAATTTCGGCCTCATTAGGTACTTGCTGCTGATACTCTTCGGCACTAAATCCCCAGCGTGAGATAAGCGGACCAAGGGTAATATCAAAAGCCCCTTCAGTTTCTTCATAGATTTGCTTTGAAGCTAAAAGAACTTGCCATGTTTTTTCTGAAAATTTAAAGCAAGAGTCTTCCTTGAGGTTATTAAATTGGTTGATTTCTGAGTTAGGAACATAGGTAGACATCAGTTGGTTAATATCTTCTAATTCGGCTTCAATGGTCTGATGAATTAGCTGTATGTCTTGGTCAGTGACTTTAGCGATAATACTATAGCTAGTGCCCATAGTAGAACCAATGATTTTTTTATAATCAGCCTGATTAGAGCAGCTACTAAAAACAAAAATAATAAAGAGTGAAAAAAAAGATTTACGAATTGTCATAATCATCAGGCAAAAAAATAGGCAGCTATAAGCCGCCTATTTTAACTGAACTTTGAATATTTTGTTAGCTAGTGTTTTAGTGAAACCTAGCCACCGAAATCATCCAATAAGATATTCTCACGCTCAACCCCCAAGTCTTCCAACATTTGAATAACAGCAGCATTCATCATTGGCGGACCACACATATAAAACTCACAGTCTTCAGGAGCAGGGTGATCCTTTAGATAATTTTCCAAAAGGACATTATGGATAAAACCTGTATAACCTTCCCAGTTATCTTCGGGTTGTGGATCCGATAAAGCTACATGCCAATCAAAGTTATCATTTTCGTTAGCTAACATATCGAAATCTTCTACATAGAACATTTCACGGACTGAACGAGCACCGTACCAAAAGCTGACTTTACGGTTAGTTTTGATGCGACGAAGTTGATCGAAAATATGCGAACGCATTGGGGCCATACCAGCACCGCCACCCACGAATACCATTTCAGCTTCAGTCTCTTTAGCAAAGAATTCACCATAAGGTCCAGAAATAGTAACTTTATCACCAGGTTTAAGGTTGAAGATATAAGAAGACATTTTACCTGCTGGCAAAGACATGTCGCGCGGAGGCGGAGTCGCAATACGCACGTTTAGCATGATAATGCCTTCTTCTAAAGGATAGTTCGCCATTGAGTAAGCACGAATTGTTTCTTCCTTCGTTTCGGCTTCAATATCAAACAACTTAAAGCGGTTCCAGTCTTCTTGGTATTCTTCTTCAACATCAAACTCAGAATACTTTAACTTATAAGCAGGGGCTTCGATCTGAATATAACCACCGGCACGGAAAGGTACGCTTTCACCGTTAGGAATTTTCAGTTTTAATTCTTTAATGAAAGTTGCTTTGTTTTCATTAGAGATAACCTCACATTCCCATTTCTTAGTGCCGAAGACTTCTTCTGGCACTTCGATTTTCATGTCTTGTTTAACGGCAACCTGACATGATAAACGATAACCTTCAGCAGCTTCACGCTTATTAATATGACTTTCTTCGGTAGGCAAAATAGAGCCGCCACCATCGGTTACTTTACAGATACATTGACCACAAGTGCCGCCGCCGCCGCAAGCAGATGATACGAAAATACCAGAGTCTGCTAGAGCGCCAAGCAACTTGCCACCAGCCTGCACAGTAATAGCTTTGTCCGAATCGCCATTGATATCAATGACCACATCGCCAGTACTAACTAGCTGCTTACGAGCAATTAAAATAATTAATACCAGTGCAAAAATTACAGCTGTGAATAAAGCAACACCTAAAATAATTTCATTCATTAGAATTCCCCTTACAGCTTAATGCCGGTAAATGACATGAATCCTAACGCCATCAAGCCAACGACGATAAAGGTGATACCTAAACCGCGTAAACCATCTGGAACATCAGAGTATTTCATTTTTTCGCGAATACCAGCTAAGGCCGCAATCGCTAATGCCCAGCCGAAACCAGAACCTAATCCAAATACTACAGATTCGGATAAATTGTAATCACGTTCAACCATAAATAATGAACCACCCATGATGGCGCAGTTCACAGTAATCAATGGTAGGAAGATACCTAGTGATTGATAAAGCGCTGGGAAGAACTTATCCAAAGTCATCTCGAGGATTTGTACAACTGCCGCGATAACGCCAATGTAGACAATCAAGCCTAAGAAGCTTAAGTCTGCTTCAGGAAAACCTGCCCAAGTTAAAGCGCCTTCAGCCAATAAGTTATTCAATAATAAATTGTTGACTGGAACGGTAATGGTTTGCACCACGATCACTGCAATACCTAAGCCAATCGAGGTTTGTACTTTCTTAGATACTGCCAGGAAAGTACACATCCCAAGTAGGAATGATAAGGCTAAGTTTTCAACAAAAACCGCACGTACAAATAAAGAAATATAATGTTCCATTATTCTTTCTCCTCGACTTGATCAGTTTTCCATGTTCTCAGCGCCCAGATCAGTAAACCAATAATAAAGAATGAACTTGCCGGTAATAGCAGCAAGCCATTAGTTTGATACCAGCCACCATCAGAAACGGTTTGGAAGATGGTTTGTCCCCATAACTTGCCTGAACCGAATAGTTCGCGGAAGAAAGCAACCACGATTAACAAAATCGAATAGCCTAAACCGTTACCGATACCATCAAGGAAGCTCATAACCGGACCATTTTTCATGGCATAAGCTTCGGCACGTCCCATAACGATACAGTTGGTAATAATCAAACCAACAAATACCGCTAACTGTTTTGAAACTTCATAGGCATAAGCTTTCAAAATTTGGTCAACCATAATTACCAATGAAGCAATAATCGTCATCTGTACGATGATACGAATGCTTGAAGGAATGTGGTGACGGATCAAACTGATTAATAAGTTTGAAAAGGCTACAACTGCCGTCAAGGCTAAACTCATTACGAAAGCAGTTTCTAACTTAACGGTTACCGCTAAAGCTGAACAAATACCTAAAACCTGTAAGGCGATAGGGTTGTTATTAAAGATCGGCCCTAATAAAACCGATTTAGCTTCTTGTTTATCAAAAGCCATTTTAAATTTCCCCCGCTCTTACTTTATCTAAGAATGGACCAAAGCCATCATCGCCTAACCAAAAGCGAATCATGCCTTCAACACCATTGGTAGTCCAAGTGGCACCAGATAGCGCATCCACTTCGTTATTATCGTCAGCGACGTTTTTAACAAGTGTAATAACTGGCTCGCCCTTTGGGTCTAGCACTTTCTTACCAGGCCACTTAGCCAGCCAATTAGCATTTTCAATTTCACCGCCCAAACCTGGCGTTTCACCATGTTCATAGTATTTGAGGCCTTTTACCGTTTGTAAGTCTTTATCTAAAGCGATAAAACCGTACAAAGTCGAGAATAAGCCTTTACCGTGGATTGGCAAAATGATGCTATCAAGTTGACCGTCTTTCTTTACCATATAAACGTGAGCAACTTGCGAGCGAGTGCCGATACCGCCTAAGTCTTGGCTAGCAGTTAACTTTAAGTTAGTTGCTGAGTTTTTAGCAAAAGCACGTTGGTCGAAACCAGCGGGCTCTTCTACAAAAGAGCCAGTCGCTAAATCAACATACTTAGATTCAACTTGGCTGAATAAGTCTTCAACGCTGGCTGAAGAGCCTGCTTCAATCATGCCGGCAGCGACTAAAATATTTCGCTTTTTATCTAAGGCTTTGTTTTTTTCCTGCATTGGCTTAAGTTTGATCGCAGCAGTTGAAACTACCACCGAACACACCAAGCTTAAAAGCAAAGCAACAACAATAGTTTTAGTAGGACTTTCTTTACTAGACATGACGACGAGCCCTCCGTTTGATATTGGATTGAACCACGAAATGGTCAATTAAAGGTGCGAATAAGTTAGCGAATAAAATAGCTAACATAATCCCT
Organism: Kangiella sp. HZ709; assembly: GCF_009674675.1. GTDB lineage: Bacteria > Pseudomonadota > Gammaproteobacteria > Enterobacterales > Kangiellaceae > Kangiella. The sequence continues at coordinate 1,381,663 of NZ_WKJC01000001.1, read as the reverse complement.
TCTGGGAATGCAGGGTTAACCACACGGATCAGAACTACCATTACACCAATCAAGGCACCAAAGTACCATTTCCCTTTATTGGTTAAGGATGCTGAAACTGGGTCGGTAGCCATAAAGAACATACCAAAGGCAAAACCACCTACGACTAAGTGCCAATACCAAGGCATAGCAAACATTGGGTTGGTATCACTGCCTATGAAGTTAAGCAACAGTGATGAAGCAACCATACCTAGCATTACACCTAGCACGATGCGCCATGAAGCAATACGTGCCGCAATAATAAATAAACCACCGAGCATTACCATTAAGGTAGAAGTTTCACCCATAGAGCCAGGAATAAAGCCAAAGAAAGCATCCCACCAGCTTTGGTTAATGCTGTAATCGGTAATGGAACCTGCAGCAGCAGCGGCCAACGGAGTGGCGCTTGAGAAACCGTCGACTGCGGCCCAAACTTCAGTACCAGAGATATCCGTTGGGTAAGCGAAGAATAAGAAAGCACGTCCTGCTAATGCAGGGTTCATGAAGTTTTTACCTGTGCCACCAAAGATCTCTTTGGCAACAACTACACCAAAAGTAATACCTAATGCAACCTGCCATAAAGGAATGGTTGCCGGTAGAATTAGTGCAAATAAAATCGAGGTAACAAAGAAGCCTTCGTTGATCTCATGACCACGGACGCTGGCAAACAATACTTCCCAGAAACCACCAACAATAAAGGTAGTAGCGTATACCGGTAAGAAGAAGCAAGAACCGTAGAACATTAAGCCGAAGATCCCGGTATCTGCAGTAATAGCGCCGCCGAAGAACTCGAAGAAGCCAACTTGCCACATATCCGGCAAACTTAAGCCGTTAATAACACCTAGTTGCGCTTGATAACCGATATTCCACATACCAAAGAACATGGCTGGGAAAGTAGCGAGCCAAACCATGATCATGATGCGTTTCAAATCGATATTATCGCGCACGTGAGAGCCATTGGTCGTAACATGACCTGGCGTATAGAAGATAGTCGCTGCTGCTTCGTAAAGCGCGTACCATTTCTCCCACTTGCCGCCTTTCTCAAAATGCGGCTCAATTTTTTCAATAAAAGTCTTTAATCCCATACTGAACCTTCCCCTTATCCTTCTTTTTCAATCTTAGTCAGATTTTCACGAAGAATTGGGCCGAACTCATATTTGCCTGGGCAAACAAAAGTACATAAAGCTAAATCTTCTTCATCAAGTTCTAGTGCGCCTAACTGCTGAGCAGTATCGGTATCGCCAGTGACTAATGCACGAATCAATTGAGTCGGCAAAATATCTAAAGGCATAACACGCTCGTACAAACCGATTGGCATAATGGCACGTTCAGAACCGCCGGTTGTCGTGGTCATTTCATAGCTCTTCTTAGGGAAGAAAGCAGAAATAAAGGCACGAGTAACAGAGAACTTATTAGCACCAGGCATAGCCCAGCCAAAGAATTCTTTTTCTCGACCTTCACGGATCACGGTGATTTGATTATGGAAACGACCTAAGTAAGCGCGTGAGTCAATAGCGTGAAAACCATTTAACACAGAGCCAGATAGGTGACGGTTGTCAGCATCGGTTTCTTCGCCTACTAACAGCTCGTCAATATTGGCGCCAACGCGAGCTTTAATAAGGTGAGGCTTTTTAATCATCGTGCCGCCTAAAGCAACCACACGATCAGCGTATAACTCACCACTAGTAAACAATTTAGCCAGCGCAATCACATCTTGATAACCTATATGCCAAACCGTGTTATCGGCTGCAGCAGGGTATAAGAAGTGAATGTGGGTTCCTACGTTGCCTGCTGGATGTGGACCAGAAAAAGATTCGTACTGAACTTTAGGGTGCTCAAACTGATCTAGACCTGAGCTCACTCTAGTTCCAACGAAAACTTTGCCTGAAGATAAGCTGGTTAAAATAGAGAGACCTTGATTGAACGCTTCTGCGTTTTGAGCGATCACAACTTCTGGATCCGCTGATAATGGGTTTGTATCCATGGCAGAAACGAAAATGGCTTTAGTTTCACTATCAATCTCAGGAACTTTTGAATAAGGACGGGTACGTAATGCTGTCCACATGCCTGAATCAACCATTTGATCGACAATTGCTTGGCGCTCTAAGTTGACTAATTGCTCAGAAGAATACTTATTGAAAGTAACCGCTTCTTCTTGCTGGGAAATTTCAATGACTACTGATAATAATTTACGTTTCGCACCACGGTTGATTGCCGACACAACGCCTCCAGCGGGGGCAGTGAATTTCACCCCTGGAGTTTTCTTGTCTTCAAAGATAAGTTGGCCTTTTTTTACCGTATCACCCACTTGAATGTGCATGGTCGGTTTCATACCCACATAATCTTCGCCAAGAATAGCGACGGTTTTAACCGTAGCACCGTCTGAGATCGTTTGCTCAGGGCTGCCTTCGATGGGCAAATCTAAGCCTTTTTTAATCTTAATCATAGGTCGCTACTTTACTTTGGTTAAATTAAATTCGATGACTCTGCGTGAGGCATATGCCTCTAACTATTTGAAATATAACAGAAACACGTCAAAATGCCGGTATGCGGAATTCCACAACCAGCGATTTTATTTTGTTTTATTTCGCTATACCCAAATTTGCTTAAAACTAAAGCCAGACAAAGTATCAAATAGTAAGATACTGCTAAGGCTTTAAACGGCGCACATTATACGTGGATTAGGGGTTTAAGATCCATGGTTTTTATAGTAAAACTCTTTTAAATTATGCTTTTAGTTGACAGCAATCACCTTTAATCCTTGTGCTTGTTGAGGCTTTCATATATCATTTGCGCCCTTTTGTAAAAAGCCCCAATTCGACTTGATTTCTCGGATCTTTATTGAATCGCAGAAGTGCTCGATATGAGGTGACTAACAACGTAAGCAGTACAAGATAAGTTAATAGAAATCATGACTAGACAAACTTTGATTGCAGGAAACTGGAAAATGAATGGCGATAGTCAATTCATTGGCGAGCTTATGTCGGATATAAAAGGGCGGTTAGATAGCGATTGGCAGCACCAAATTTTGGTATCTGTTCCTTCTCTATATCTTACCAAAGTTAAAGAGTTAGCTGCAGATACAAATATTGCGGTGGGCGCACAAAATCTATCACAGCAATCTAACGGTGCTTTCACTGGCGAAATCAGTGGTTCTATGTTGGCCGATGTTAATTGTCAGTATGTATTGGTAGGCCACTCAGAAAGACGCAGCCTATATGGCGAGTCTTCGACAATCGTGGCTGAAAAATATCAAGCAGCACTAGACAATGACGTTGTACCAGTATTATGTATTGGCGAAACCCTTGAAGAACGCGAAGCTGGCACCACTATGACTATAGTCAAAGGACAGCTCGACGCAGTGATTGAAAAATCAGGTATCGAATCGATTGCTCAAGGTGTGATTGCCTATGAGCCGGTCTGGGCAATTGGCACCGGCAAAACCGCTACGCCTGAACAAGCGCAAGAAGTACACGCAGAAATTCGTGCTCATTTAGCTCAGTTCGATGTTGATGTAGCAGAACAAACACAAATTTTATATGGCGGAAGTATGAATCCTACTAACGCTGAACAACTTTTAGCTCAAGCAGATATCGATGGTGGTTTGATTGGTGGTGCTTCTCTAAAAGCCGAACAATTTATTGCAATATGTAAAGCAGCAGGTTAAGACGATGGAATTATTTTTGTTAATCAGTTTATTGGTAGTAGCCCTTTTGTTAATCGGCATTATCTTAATTCAACAAGGTAAAGGTGCTGAAATGGGGGCTTCATTCGGCTCAGGCGGCTCTAACACCATGTTTGGTGCGCCGGGTGCTGGTAACTTCCTTACTAAAAGCACTACAATTTTAGCAATTTTGTTCTTTGTCATTGCTTTATCTATTACTTGGGTAAAGAAAAATACATCTGCTGAAGCAGGTATTGCTGATGAAGCTGCGAAGTTAAATCAAACCACTAGCGATGCGCCAGTTGAGCCAAGCTTAAACGCTATCCCAACAGAAGTAACTGGAACTGAAATCCCAACAGAAAAGGTTGATGTTATCAGTACTGAAATCCCAACAGGCGATGACGTAAAAAATGCTGTTCAAGCTGAAGCAGATAAAGCTGCTGAATCTGTTGATCAAAAAGTTGAAGCGATTAAAAAAGATGCAGAAGCAAAAGCTGATGAATTAAAAACTGATGCTCAGAAGAAGCTAGATGAAGCTAAGAAAAAAGCAGAAGAAAAAGTTAAAGAAGAAACGGATGGCGACAAATAAATCTGCTAATTCTGCTCGGGTGGTGGAATTGGTAGACACGCCATCTTGAGGGGGTGGTGGCCGTATGGCCGTGTGGGTTCAAGTCCCACTCCGAGCACCAATTGAAAATATAAAGACGTCTTAGGGCGTCTTTTTTTATGCCTGAAAGCATTTGATTTCAATGTTTCTGTAAAATATGACGTCTAAAGCCGTTTTTTGATAAATTTTAGCCTCTATCGGTATCAGTCTGAGTACGATACGGCCATTTTTTGCGATTCCTCGTACTCTCTGTGAGGTATATTTAATATATAACCATATCCTACATACTTTTAAAGGCATTCAATGCTAGAGATGTACTCTTTGAATAGTAACAAATAAAATGCACAATAATGACAACGATTCACTATAATCGAAGCAACCGAATTACCTGTGCCAGTTTAATAAAATGAGTCGTCAAACTAATTTCCCTAAAGTCCCCTTGAACATTAGAACAGTTACCGCTGCATCTTTGATTGCAGCGTGTAGTTACTTGTTTTGGAAGGCTGGTCAGCCTGCTTGGTTAGCCATCGTCGAAGCAATTGCTATTGTTCTATTTATTATTATTGCAAAAGTAAAAATAAAAGGAATGCGCACTAAAAACTACTTAAAACAGTTTGGAGTGGCTGCAGACCTTCCTAAAGAAGAGGTAGCTATTGAAGTTCTTGGGGTCGTTCCATTTGAAGGGTGGCACTTGGCTATCATTAGCCACATTGGTGAAAGTGGTATTTATATATCAAGAGACTCCCTGGTTAGATATGTTGAATGGAAAGATATTCATTCTTATTCAGAGAACCGTTATCTAGGTAAGCCAGTATTGGAATTATTCTTTATTAATGGAGCTAAATTAATCATACCTTGGTCGGAAGATGCTTCTCAATATATTCCTACCAGTCAGGAATTAGGGTGACTAAAGCCAAATAAAACCTGACATTAAGACAACCCTATTCTTTTTTTTACTTCTAGTAATAGCCTTAGCTGGCTCATACATGATGAGAAGTGGTTTGCTTACACTAGAGTATCTTGAAGCGAGGAAGTCTAAATTAAAGCACATTCCTTTTAAGGAAAGGTTAAGAACCTAATGCAAATTTGCATAGATTGATCTAGAGTTGGAGTAGTGCTTTAATGGTTAATAAGTGAACAACAAGGAGCTGTTATGACTTATTTGAAAAATGTATTTAAAGTATTCATTCTATCTTTAATTCTATTTATTCCACCGTTATATGCTGTAGAGGAAGTTCCTGATGCTAGCTTAAATGATATTGCTATAGTTAGAGCTCATCCTCATCATGGTGCAGTAATAATCTACAATCCAAATGTATGTAGACAAATAGGTTTAGCTTGTGGGTTTTTTAGAGCACATGAATATGCGCATATTTATCTAAAACATATATACAGACATCCAGCGCATTACCCTGCTGCAAGAGAAGCAAGTGCTGACTGCTGGGCTGCAACTCATGGCAGACCAAATGAAATTCTTGCTGCTTACAATCTTTTCCGAGCAGGTGGAAGCAGCCCTAATTGGAGAGTTTACGGAGACCCTCAAACTAGAGCATACCGAGTTCGTAGCTGTGCAATTAATGCTAATAAATGGATTGGGCGATAAGCCAACATAATTAGCCTTTAGCATTTAATGCTGAATGGTTAAAGAGGGATTAAATGTAACATCAGTAGTAACAATGAGGAGGAACTACTTACAAGTTTGTTGTTATAAAACAGTTGCTTGTATATTTATATCAAGTCCCACTCCGGCGCCAAATTAAAAACCGTTACATAGAATTAGCGGTTTTTTTATACCTGCTTTAACTGCGCTAAAATAAATTCATCAGCCCAGCTTTGTAACTTTGAGTTTTTTATGAAGCCGCAATGACCTCCATATTCACTAATGTGGATATCTAAATAACTATTTTGGGTTAGGGTGAAAGTATCTCGAAAATTAATAACAGGATCGTCTTTACTAATCAGCATAGTCACTGAGCTGTCTAGATCTTTTAAGCGCTCGCCGCTTAAAGCATAACCATTAAAGTAATGATCTGAACTTTTAAAATCCCCAAATAATTCCAACAAACGATTGGTCATTTCTCGCATAGATTTAATTTGATGTACTTCGTCAAAGTCATATTCATCAGGGAAATGACTTTGTTTTATTCGTAAAGAGCGTTTCCACTTTTTCACAAAATAATCGTGATAAAATCTTAATCCATTTTCTAGCTGAACCAAGATATCTTTAGGCTCTATCGCAGGACATATAGCAATGGTTTTCTCTAAAGCAATTTGGTTTCTACTGGCTTCTACAGCTATCCGAGTTGCAAAGTTTCCGCCAAGGGAAAAACCGATTAAATAGGTAGTATCAGGTTGAAATTTTTCTTGGGCGCTTTTAACCGCATCGACCATTTCTTGCAGCCGGTTTGAATGAAATAATTCTTTATTTAAGTGGTGGCTGCTGCCATGGTCACGTAAATTGAGGCGTAAAACATCATAACCCGCTTGATACAAGCTATTTGCTGCTGACAGCAGATATAAAGATTCATGACTCCCTTCCCAACCATGCAGCAACACCGCTAGTTTTCTTGAAGCGGGCTGCTGTGGAGAATAAAAGCTCTGAAGACGAATCCCATCATGAGCATCTAATAAAAATTCCTGACTATGAGTTAACAGTCGCTGAGATTTTTTTATTAACGCGGGTCTTCTAAACTTTAAAGTTCCTAATAAGGATTGCAGATGGCAATTTCTTGCCCAAAAAGGGGGGGTGAAACTTGCTTTTATAAAAGTTAAAGATGGTTCGTTATTCAAAGAGAAACAATATCATTAAGTCATACCTTGATGATAAGAAAGAGCAAATAAAATTACAACTTAAATTGTAACCTCTTCGTCGAGGAATGCTTTGATATCAATATTTACGTCATCATCATAAACGCTTTTAGAGATTTTCAACTCGATACCTTTATGTGTCTTGCCCTTTGATAAATCAACCGCTACTTTGCGCTTAAGAGGCAGCTGCCTTTCATCAGCAATAATTTCTACTATCGGGCTTAATTTTGCATCTGGATTCGAAGAGAGGACAATGGCGTAAAAGCCATTGTTTAACTGAACAAAAGTGCCCACTGGGTAGACTCCAACCATCTTTATAAATTCTTTGACTAGATACTCATCGTAACGGCTACTAATTTCCTTATACAAAATTGCAATTGCTTTATCAGCTGATACTCCCTTGCTGTAACAGCGATCGCTGGTTATGGCGTCATAGCTATCGACAATAGCAATTATCCGATCGTACAGACTTAGGTAAGCACTATCTATTTGTCGAGGGTAGCCATCACCAATTAAACTTTCATGATGATTGTAAGCGGCGGTACACACTTGCTCATCGATCCCACCATGCTCCTTTAAAAAAACGTATCCTAAAACAGTATGCTCTCTGATGATTTCATATTCACCTTCGGTTAAAGGCTCTTTTTTATTTAATATTGAAGCGGGGACTTTCATTTTGCCTACATCGTGCAGCATCCCGCAAAGCCCAATCGTTTCAAGCTCATTCTTTGGCAATTGTAGGTGGCGACCGAAGGCAATTGCCAGTATTGCAACGCGTAAACAATGCTCAGCGGTATATTCATCTTTAGATTTGATTTTGCTCATCCAAAACATGGCGCTGGGTTCGTTTAAAATACTTTTTACACATTCAGCAACGAGTTCTTTGGATTTTGATATATCAATCTGCCCGTCACTTTGGACTTCTTGCATAACTTTGTGGATATGAGCATTAGAGTTATCAAATGCTTTTTTAGCTTTGGGAAGTTCTTGCTTTAAGCTTCTTTTAACTTCTGAGGCTTTTCGAACTTGGGTTTTATAGCGGATTGTATTTTTTAAGGTACTAATCTGTTGCTGGCGATAGAATTTAAAGGATTCATAATCAATAAATACGAATTGACAATACTTTTGGAGCAGCTTTATATCAGATTCTGTAGAGATGCTTAACTCTTGAAACATCACAGGTAGATCGGTCCATGGGCGATCTAATTCAATCACAGTCATACCGACTTGAATTTCTTGGCTAGAAATTTTTTTCTTGATGACTTCCTGTCTAGATTGAGAAATCGGTTCTGCAGGAAGGCTATTTTTTGGTTTCTTCTTGTTTGAAGAAAATAAGTTTTTAAGAAAACCCATTGGTGTAACTCCTTTACAGTAAAATCATTATACATGAAAAAATAGAACAAGTTAGTGGAAAAAGGATTTCATTAACTACAAAGCATAACTACTTAAAAAGGCTAGCAAAATTCTAAAGCTACTGGTAAGGTGAGTAGCAATAAAAGATAGAAAATAGTTAAGGAATCGGTCTCGCGCAGCTACTTTGACCATTAATATATGATTGCAGAATATGCACCTATACTGGTATTCGTATTAATTGGCCTTTTGTTTGGCGGGGGACTCCTATTAGTCGGCTATTTTGCTGGCCCTTCCAATCCTTCTGAAGATAAAGAAAAACCATTCGAATGTGGCTTTGATGCCTTTGAAGATTCTCGCATGAAATTTGATGTGCGATTTTATCTTGTAGCGATCTTATTTATTATTTTTGATTTAGAAATCACCTTTCTATTCCCTTGGGCTGTGGTATTTGACGAAATCGGTTGGTTTGGCATTGGGGCCATGGGCGTTTTTATTCTTCTTTTGCTTGTGGGGTTTGCTTACGAATGGCGCAAAGGCGCGCTTGAGTGGGAGTAAGGCTGTATGGGCATTGAAGAAAAATTAACTAAAGATGGTTTCTTTACTACCAGCGTTCAAGATTTATTTGATTGGGCGCGTACGGGCTCCATGTGGCCCATGACTTTTGGTCTTGCCTGTTGTGCTGTTGAAATGATGCATGCGGGGGCTGCTCGTTATGATTTAGATCGTTTTGGAATAGTTTTTAGACCTTCACCTCGTCAATCGGATGTGATGATTGTCGCCGGAACTCTCACCAATAAAATGGCACCGGCTTTAAGGCGAGTGTACGATCAAATGCCTGATCCTAAGTGGGTTATATCTATGGGATCATGTGCTAACGGAGGCGGTTATTATCATTATTCTTATTCCGTGGTTCGTGGCTGTGATCGAATTGTGCCTGTTGATATCTATGTGCCAGGTTGTCCGCCTACTGCAGAAGCCTTGCTCTATGGCATTATCCAACTGCAAAATAAAATAAAACGCAACAAAGTCATATCCCGCAATTCGCAAATAGATCCCACAAATGCTAAAAAAGATGAGGTGGCGCTTGGTTAATGCTTTGGTTGAACAACTGGGGAATTTGTTAGGCGATCAAATGATTGCCTGCGAACAGGCTTTTGATGAAGTTACCATAGAAGTTGCCAAAGATGATCTAGTGGATGTGGCCATGCAGCTGCGCGATCAAGATGGTTTGCAGTTTGAGCAATTGATTGATTTAACAGTCGTTGACTACTTGCAATATGGTTTGGATGAGTGGGCTACCGATGAGGCCACTGGGTCTGGCTTTAGCCGTGGTAGAAAAGATATCTCTGAATCTAAACCTAAGTGGAGTCGGGAGCGCTTTGCAGTGGTTTATCACTTGCTTTCTATCAGTTTAAATCAGCGCTTGCGAGTAAAAGTCTTTATTGGTGAAAACCGTCCAACGATTCCTTCAGTGATCTCTGTATGGAATGGAGTTGATTGGTTTGAGCGTGAAGCATTTGATTTGTTTGGTATTTTGTTTGAAGGTCATCCTGATCTACGTCGTTTATTAACCGACTATGGATTTGTTGGCCATCCTTTTAGAAAAGATTTCCCTTTGATTGGCAATGTTGAAATGCGTTTTGATGCTAAACAAAACCGCTGTGTTTACGAGCCAGTATCGATTCAACCAAGAGTATTAGTGCCGAAAGTGATTCGTGAGAATGAGGATACGATTTATGTGTCCGATCCCCAATCATTGAAAGAGTCTTTAAAGCAAGCACAGAAAGGTGAGAGTAAGGATTCGGTGAATGGCTGAAATTCGTAACTATACCGTTAACTTTGGCCCACAGCATCCGGCTGCGCATGGCGTTTTGCGTCTGATTTTAGAAATGGACGGCGAAACCGTGGTGCGTGCCGATCCGCATATTGGTTTATTGCATCGCGCCACTGAAAAGCTCGCCGAATCAAAACCCTTTAATCAATCGATTGGTTATATGGACCGGCTCGATTACGTGTCGATGATGTGTAATGAGCACGCCTATGTTATGGCGATTGAAAAACTTATGGGGATAAAGCCGCCTAAACGTGCCCAATACATTCGGGTGATGTTTGCAGAAATCACTCGAATTTTAAATCATTTAATGTGGCTTGGTGCGCACGGTTTAGACATAGGTGCTATGACGGTATTCTTGTATGCTTTCCGTGAGCGCGAAAGTTTGATGGATGCGTATGAAGCTGTCTCAGGTGCCCGTATGCACGCAACCTACTTTAGACCTGGAGGCGTTTATCGCGACCTGCCCGAGAAAATGCCGCAATATAAGGTATCTAAATTTTCAAATCAGAAGAAAGTCGATGAATTAAATCAAAACCGGCAAGGTTCATTGTTAGATTATTTGTGGGATTTTACAGAAACATTTCCCGACAGAGTCGATGAATATGAAACTTTATTAACTGATAACCGCATTTGGAAACAAAGAACTGTAGGTGTAGGTGTGGTTTCCCCAGAAAGGGCTTTGCAATTAGGTTTTTCAGGGCCCATGTTGCGCGGTTCAGGCGTTGAATGGGATTTACGTAGGAAGCAACCCTATGAAGTTTATCCTGAATTAGAATTTGACATTCCTGTCGGCTCTAAAGGTGATTGTTATGATCGCTATTTAGTACGGATGGAAGAGATGCGTCAATCGAATAAGATTATTCGACAGTGTATTGAGTGGCTAAAAGAAAACCCGGGCCCAGTAATGCTGGATAACCATAAAGTGACGCCGCCAAATCGCGAGGCCATGAAAAATGATATGGAAGCACTAATCCATCACTTTAAACTCTTTACCGAAGGCTATTGTGTTCCCGAAGGTGAAGTGTATCAAGCGATAGAACATCCTAAAGGAGAGTTTGGAATTTACTTAACGTCCGACGGAGCTAATAAGCCCTATCGGTTGAAAATTCGGGCGCCAGGCTTTGCCCATTTGTCAGCGATGAATGAAATGGTCAAGGGGCATATGTTGGCAGATGTGGTGGCCGTCATCGGTACTCAAGACATTGTGTTTGGCGAGATAGATAGGTAACTGTTGAGTATATGAGTAAAGCAGACTTAGCTAATATTTTATCAGTAGATGCAGTTGAAGAAATTAATGTTTGGATAAAAAAATATCCCAGTAATCGTAAGCGCTCGGCGATTATTCCAGCCTTAACGATTGCTCAAGAGGAATTAGGTTATCTAGCAACAAAAACGATGGATGCGGTGGCTGATTATTTAGAAATTCCGCACATAGCAGCTTACGAGGTCGCAACCTTTTACTCAATGTTTGCCCTTGAGCCGCAAGGTAAACATGTGATTTCACTTTGTACCAATGTCTCTTGCATGTTGGCGGGTAGCGAAGAATTAAAGCAATGGTTCCATGATGAATTAGGCATTACACCAGGCGAAACTAGCGACGACGGTCGTATCACTTTAAAAGAAGTAGAATGCTTAGCCGCTTGTGGCGGAGCGCCAATGCTAGAAGTTGATAAGCAATATCATGAAAACTTGGATGTGACCAAATTGGCGCATTTGATTAAAGAATTACCTTAGAGTTATAGAAGGGTTAACGGTTACTGTTATGGCTAATGAAGTTTGTTTTAGAACATTGCACCTAGATAAGCCTTGGACCTTGGAGACCTACGAGTCTGCGGGAGGCTATCAGATATGGCGCAAAATTCTAAAAGAAAAAATTTCGCCGGAGCAGATAATTGATGAGCTGAAACTTTCAAGTTTACGTGGCCGCGGGGGGGCTGGTTTCCCAACAGGCCTAAAATGGAGTTTTATGCCTCGTCATTTAGAGGGGCAAAAGTATGTGGTTTGTAACTCGGATGAGGGCGAGCCGGGGACATTTAAAGATCGAGATATTTTGCGTTATAACCCGCATCAACTAATTGAAGGTATGGCTATTGGTGGTTATGTCATGGGGGCAACAGTTGGCTATAACTATATGCGCGGCGAATTTTATGAACCGATAGAGCGCTTTGAATCTGCTCTTAAAGAAGCTTACATGGCGGGATTGCTTGGTAGCAATATTTTAGATTCAGATGTGGATTTTGATTTGCACAGCCACATTGGTGCTGGAGCTTATATTTGCGGTGAAGAAACCGCTTTAATCGAATCATTAGAAGGCAAGAAAGGACAGCCGCGATTTAAGCCGCCTTTTCCTGCTAATTATGGTGTATTCGGTAAGCCAAGCAATGTGAATAACACCGAGACCTTCGCATCTGTACCGGTTATTTTAGACAAAGGTGGGCAGTGGTTTTTAGATTTAGGTATTCCGAACAACGGTGGCACCAAATTATTTTCTGTTTCAGGACATGTGGGCAAACCGGGTAATTATGAAATTGGTTTAGGCACTTCTTTTTCTGATCTGTTAGCAATGGCCGGCGGTGTTAAAGATGGGAAAAAACTGAAAGCAGTGATTCCTGGTGGCTCAAGTGCTCCTATTTTACCTGCAGAGACTATGATGAACCTGACCATGGATTATGACTCAATCGGCAAAGCTGGTTCGATGTTGGGTTCTGGTGCTGTTATGGTATTTGATGAAGATACTGACATGGTAAAAGTTTTAGCGCGAATAGCGCATTTCTATTATGAAGAATCTTGCGGCCAATGCACTCCTTGTCGTGAAGGCACTGGCTGGATGTCACGAGTGATCCACCGCATTGCTGAAGGAAAAGGGCGAGCGGACGACTTAGATAAACTGGATGAGATTGCTGGCAATATCATGGGGCGAACCATTTGCGCTTTAGGCGACGCGGCTGCCATGCCAGTGCAAAGCTTTTTAAAACACTTTAGGCACGAGTTTGAAGCGAAAATTCCTGAGTTGGCTGCAAAAAAAATGAAGCAAGCTAGTTAATCAAAAAAGCGAATTAAAAGAGTTAATTGAATATGGTAACAATTGAAATCAATGGTCAAAAAGTAGAAGCCGAGCAAGGCTCTATGATTATTGAAGTGGCGGATTCTATGGGAGTGGAAATCCCTCGTTTTTGTTATCACAAAAAATTATCCGTCGCAGCTAATTGTCGTATGTGCTTAGTGGAAGTTGAAGGTCAGCGTAAACCACTTCCTGCCTGCGCAACGCCTATTGCTGACGGCATGGTGATCAAAACCGAATCTGGTTATGCAAAAGATGCACAGAAATCTGTGATGGAATTTTTGTTGATTAATCACCCACTAGACTGCCCAATCTGCGATCAAGGCGGCGAGTGTGAATTACAAGATGTGGCACTGGAATGTGGAAAAGACGTTTCACGATTCACTGAGCGTAAAAGGGCAGTTGAAGATAAAGATATAGGTCCCCTAATTGAAACAGAAATGACCCGCTGTATTCATTGCACTCGTTGTGTGCGTTTTGGGCGAGAAGTAGCGGGCATTCGTGAAATGGGAGCTGTTGGTCGTGGCGAACATACTGAGATCAGTACTTTTATTGAAAAGTCTGTGGAGTCTGAAGTTTCAGGTAATATTATTGATTTATGTCCAGTTGGTGCTTTGACAGCAAAACCGTCTCGCTATCAAGCTCGTGCTTGGGAAATGATTCAGTATGACTCGATTGCACCACACGATTGTATTGGTACAAATTTACATGTACATACTCGTCGTAATGAAATTATTCGTCTAGCACCGAAAGAAAATGAAATGACTAATGAGGTTTGGCTGTCTGATCGTGACCGCTATAGCTATGAGTCACTAACAAAAGCCAAGCGTTTGTTGCAACCCATGTCCAGGCAAGGCAGCGAATGGCAAGAAATTGATTGGGAAGCAGCGTTAGAAAAAACCGCTAGCAAATTGAACATGATTAAAGAGGCTCATGGCCCTGAACAAATTGCAGGCATTGGTAACCCGATTGCTACTACCGAAGAGCTTTATTTGTTGCAAAAAATTGTTCGTGGCCTTGGTTCTGATAATGTAGATCACCGTTTGCGCATTGCAGATTTTGCAGGACAAGATTATGAATCGTTATATCCACAACTGGGTATTCAAATTTCGCATCTAGAGTCACTTGATAGTTGTTTCTTAATTGGTTCAAACATGCGTAAAGAACAGCCATTGGCTGCGTTGAGAATTCGTAAAGCAACCCGGCATGGTTTAGTCGCGAGTTTATCTGCACATAAAAACTTTAATAATTTCAAACTAAAGCATGAATTGGTGAAGAGTGGTCAAGATTGGTGCCTACAATTAGCCGCGATTACCAAATATTTAAGTCAACAACCACAGAATGAAGAGGCCTTAGTTAAATTTGATGGGCTGCAAGATTTGTTAGTGGATGTGACAGTTGAGCAAGAACATATTGATATAGCACAAATGTTAGTAGATGGCACAAACTCAAGCGTTATTTTGGGCTTGGAAGCGGTTGAACATAGTCAGGCTTCCAAACTTAGGCAACTTGCAAAAGCGGTTGCCAAACTTTCAGGCTCTAGCTATGGCTTCTTATCTCATGGAGCTAATAGTGCCGGCGCATACTTAGCTGGTGCAATCCCTCATAGAGGACCAGCAGGTGCGAGTGTTTCTGATGACGGGCACACTATGGAGCAAATTGTTTCGAACGGTAAAAAAGCCTTGATATTATTAAAAACCGAATTGGGTAAAGATTCCATTTGGTCTGAAAAAGCTGTCGCCATGGCCAAGCAGGCAGATTTTGTGGTGGCGTTAACTAGCTTTGCGGATGATGAAGCCTTTGAGTATGCCGATATAGTATTACCTATCGCTGGGTATTTAGAATCAGCAGGCTCATATGTAAATGTTAATGGTATTTGGCAAGAATTTAATGCATCGGTTACTGCGCCAGGACAAGCAAAGCCTGCCTGGAAAGTATTAAGAGTTTTAGGAAATTTATTAAAACTAAAGAACTTCGATTATGTTTCTGCACAAGATGTGATGCAGGAAGTGAAGGGGCGCATGGGCGCGGTTGGTGATAAAGTAAAATCAAAGTGGCATTGTCCAGATGGTCTAGTTGAAGCAGCAACTTGTCCCGAGGCTGTTAATATTTACCAATCGGATTGTTATGTTCGTAGAGCGCCAGCATTACAAAAAACAGCCATGGCGCAAGGCCAAGAAGATCTCAAGAGACCACAGCTAAGCCCATTCCATAACATTATGGGAGGCGTTTAGTGGATTTTATGCAACTAGTCACTGAAGGTTTATGGATTGTTGCAAAGATAGCAATGATTTTACTGCCGTTAGTGCTGGCTGTTGCTTATACCACTTATGCGGAACGAAAGTTAATTGGCTATATGCAAATGCGAATTGGCCCCAATCGAGTTGGGCCTAAAGGTTGGTTGCAACCTATAGCTGACGTAGTGAAACTATTGATGAAGGAAGTGATAGTTCCTTCCGGTGCTAACAAAACACTTTTTCTATTAGCGCCAATTTTATTTATTGCCCCTTCTTTTGCTGCCTGGGCTGTCGTTCCCTTTGATGCTGAATTAGTATTGGCTGATACCAATGCTGGTTTGTTGTATTTATTGGCAATGACTTCAATTGCAGTTTATGGGGTTATCATTGCAGGTTGGGCTTCAAATTCCCGCTATGCCTTGATCGGTTCATTGCGTTCAGCTTCGCAAATAGTGTCTTATGAAATTGCTATGGGTTTTGCTTTAGTGGGCGTTTTAATGGCTGGCGGCAGCATGAATTTAGGCGATATAGTAGAAGCACAAAATGGTAGTGCTTTACATTGGTTTTGGATTCCACTATTTCCTATTTTAGTGATTTACTGGATATCGGGTGTAGCGGAAACAAATCGAGCGCCATTTGATTTGCCTGAAGGTGAGTCAGAAATCGTTGCTGGTTTCCATGTGGAATATGCCGGCATGGCTTTTGCTTTGTTTTTCTTAGCGGAATACGCCAACATGATCCTGATTTCAATTTTAACAGCGCTATTTTTCTTTGGTGGTTGGCTCAATCCTTTTCAAGGGATCCCTTATTTAGATGTTGCTACTGATTGGGTGCCTGGAACTATTTGGTTGCTACTGAAAGCCGCATGGTTTTTATTCATGATGATATGGTTAAGGGCAACTTTCCCAAGGTATCGCTATGATCAAATTATGCGCCTTGGCTGGAAAGTATTTATCCCAGTGACGGTTTTTTGGTTAATTGTTTTAACATTTTGGATCAAGCTTGAGTGGGGCTGGTGGTTTGATGGTCGAGGAATCGCTTCTTTAGGAGGTGCTTCTTAATGAGTAAGTGGAAGCATTATTTTAAGAGTTATTTTCTGACTGAATTACGCGCAGGCTTATGGTTAACTTGGAAGCATTTATTTAAACGTAAAGTTACAGTTCAATTTCCAGAAGAGCAAACGCCTCAGTCGCCGCGCTTTAGAGGAATACATGCTCTACGTCGATATCCTAATGGTGAAGAGCGATGTATTGCTTGTAAACTATGTGAGGCAGTGTGTCCTGCGGCAGCGATTACCATTGAAGCTGGTCCGCGGGAGTCAGATGGTACTCGCCGAACCACTAAATATGAAATTGATATGTTCAAATGTATTTATTGTGGCTTTTGTGAAGAGTCGTGTCCTGTCGACTCGATTGTTGAAACACGTATTTTTGATTATCACTTTGAAAAAAGAGGCGACAATATTTTAACCAAAGAACAATTGCTTGCGATAGGTGATCGTTACGAAGTGATGATCGCGCAAGACAAAGCTGAAGACGCGCCCTACCGTTAATAGAGAGGATTGATTCAACTTGAATATAGAGACACTGGTATTTTATTTCTTTTCTGCGATAACTATTATTGCGGCAATTGGTGTTATCTCTGTGAAGAATTCTGTGCAAGCGGTTTTGTGTCTGGTTCTAGCTTTTTTCTCAGCTGCTGCATTGTGGTTGTTATTAGAAGCAGAATTCTTAGCCATTACTTTAGTGTTAGTTTATGTGGGCGCCGTGATGGTATTGTTTTTATTTGTGGTAATGATGTTAGATGTAGACTTTGCCGCAATGAAACAAGGGTTTGCTAAGCAATTACCACTTGGATTATTAGTCGGTGCTGGCTTGTTTGGGGCCATCTATTGGGTCATTCGGTTTGAAGTTTTTGGTAGTGACAAAGTGCCTGAACCTGCTAAAAGCGATCAAGGCTACTCTAATGTGGAAGAGTTAGGCCGCTTATTATATAGCGAGTATTTTTATCCGTTCGAAATTGCAGGTGTCATTCTACTGGTTGCTATTATTGCAGCAATTAGTTTAACTTTCCGCGGAAGGCGTGATCGAAAAGGTCAATCAGTAAGAGAGCAACATCAAGTATTAAAAGAAGAGCGCTTAAAAATTGTTTCTATGGAATCGGAAAAACCAATCTCTAATTCTAACGTTAATAGAGAAGTAGGAGATGCCTCATGAGTTTGACTCATTACCTTGTAGTCAGTGCGATTCTATTTGCGATTAGCATTGTTGGGATTGTGGTAAACCGAAAAAATGTTATCACTTTGTTGATGTGTATCGAGTTAATGTTGCTAGCTGTAAACACAAACTTTATTGCATTTTCTCGTTATCTTGATGATGCCACTGGACAAATATTTGTATTTTTCATTTTGACGGTGGCCGCTGCGGAGGCAGCCATTGGTTTAGCGATTCTAGTAGTTTTATTTAGAACTCATAGGAATATTGAAATTGATAACCTTGAGGAATTGAAAGGCTAATGAGTATTTTTGGTCAGCTATTTATCATTGCATTTGCACCATTGTTGGGCGCGATTATAGCTGGTTTTTTTGGCAAGAGAATAGGCAAGAGGCTTACTCATAGAATAACCATTGGTTTGGTTGCCATTTCGTTTGTTGTATCTTTAAAAATATTTTTAAGCTATTTTTATGGTGACGCTGAACCGTTTAATCAAACCCTTTATCACTGGGCGTCTTTTGCCAATATTAATATTCAAATTGGTTTTCTAATGGATAGTCTGGCTGCCATGATGATAGTAGTGGTGACCTTTGTTAGTTTGATGGTGCATATCTATTCTATCGGTTATATGCATGATGACAATGGCTATCAGCGGTTCTTTAGTTACATTTCATTATTCACTTTTTCGATGTTGATGTTGGTGATGTCGAATAATTTTCTGCAACTGTTTTTTGGTTGGGAGGCTGTGGGTGTTGTTTCTTATTTATTGATTGGTTTTTGGTTTAAAAAAGAAACTGCAATTTTTGCAAATATGAAGGCATTCCTAGTCAATCGGGTAGGTGACTTTGGTTTCTTGTTAGGTATTGGCGGTATTTTATATTTATTCGGTACTTTAGATTACGCACCTGTATTTGAAAAAATGCAACAAGCAAAAGTGTTGCAGGAGTCAGCTCAAGGCGCACTGACAAATGGTGAAATTTTTAAAGGAGAAGTTTCAGCATTAGCTGCCGTTGGTTTGGAGAAGAGTTTTTCTCCTTGGGGGGGCATTGAATGGTCCGCTATTACCTTTATTTGTATTTGTTTATTTATCGGTGCAATGGGTAAGTCAGCGCAAGTTCCGCTGCATGTATGGCTGCCGGATTCGATGGAAGGTCCGACACCAATTTCTGCACTAATTCATGCGGCCACCATGGTGACCGCTGGTGTTTTTATGGTGGCTAGAATGTCGCCCTTATTTGAGTTCTCAGAAACCGCTTTGGCCATGGTTACAGTGATTGGGGCAACCACGGCCTTGTTTATGGGGCTGGTGGGTATTGTGCAAAATGATATAAAGCGCATCGTGGCTTACTCTACTTTGTCCCAGCTTGGCTATATGGTCGTAGCTTTAGGTGTCTCTGCTTATTCTGCGGCGGTATTCCACTTGTTTACTCATGCTTTCTTTAAAGCCTTATTATTCTTGGCGGCAGGCTCAGTAATTGTTGCGATGCACCATGAGCAAGATTTACGAAAAATGGGCGGTTTGAGAAAACAAATGCCTATTACTTATTGGACTTCGGTAATCGGCACTCTAGCCTTGATTGGCACGCCATTCTTCGCCGGTTTCTATTCTAAAGATGCCATTATTAGTGCTGTCTCACAGGCTGATGGTTGGGGCTCTAATTATGCCTACTTTGCTGTTATGGCCGGTGTTGTTGTAACGGCTATGTACAGCATCAGAATGCTGCTGTTAGTTTTTCATGGTAAGCCACGAATGGATGAGCATACCGCAAGTCATTTGCAGGAGTCGCCAAAGGTGATTACCTATCCATTGTTACTGCTAGCGATTCCGTCACTGGCAATTGGCTGGATCACCGCCGAGCCCATGTTGATTGGCGATTACTTTAGCGATGCAATTTTCGTGTTAAAAGAGCATGACACTATGCAGCATTTAAGTGAAATCTTCGGCAATGCCTGGGCCTTTGCTTTGCATGGATTTGTGACTCCAGTATTTTGGTTGTTGTTGATTGGCGCGTTAACAGCTTGGTTTGTTTTTGCCTATAAGCCACAAATTGCAGCATTGTCAGCGAAAATTTTAATGCCGGTTAGAAAAATACTGCAAAATAAATATTACTTTGATGAATTTAATCAAAAGGTGTTTGCAAAGGGTTCGGTTGGACTTGGCAAATTCTTCTGGCGTTATGGTGATAAAGCCATTATTGATGATGGAATTGTTAACGGCAGCGCGAGCGTGGTTAAACGAATTGCAAACAAGGCAAGAAAATTACAGACAGGTTACTTGTATCATTATGCATTAGTGATGCTGATTGGGGTGGTGGCATTAGTCGCCTATTTATTTATAAGAAGTTAAAGCTCGACAGTTAATAGAGAATAAAACTAAATGTTAACGGAAATACCAATATTAAGTTTATTAATTTGGGTGCCATTAATCGGCGGCTTCTTAGTGCTATTTGGCCCTGGCGACAAACAACTTGTTTGGAGTCAAAGGATCAGCTTTGTTATTTCTATTCTTATCATTCTCTTAAGTGGCTGGTTGGTATATCTATTCGATGGTTCTTCTGGACAAATGGAGCTAGTTGAATTTGCCCGCTGGATCCCATCCCTTAATATTAATTACTCGCTTGGAGTTGATGGCATTGCAGTGCCATTGATTGTGCTTACCTGCTTTATCAACTTATTGGTGGTGATTGCAGCGATTGGTAGTATTAAATTTCGTCGTGCGCAATACTTTTCCGCCGCTTTAGTTTTAACTGGTTTAATGAATGGTGTTTTTGTTGCCCAAGATGCCATCCTATTTTACGTGTTTTGGGAAGCGATCTTGATACCGATGTTTTTAATGATCGGTGTTTGGGGCGGACCCAATAGAATCTACGCAACCATTAAATTCTTTTTGTTTACCTTTTTCGGCTCGATATTTATGTTGGTGGCATTAATCTATATGGGCTCAGTTATTGGCTCATTTAATATTGCTGACATGCAACAGATGCCGTTGAGTATGCTAGAGCAAACTATAATCTTTACTGCTTTTGTAGCAGCTTTTGCCGTTAAGATCCCAATGGTGCCAGTACATACTTGGTTACCCGATGCTCATGTTGAAGCACCAACCGGCGGTTCGGTTATTTTAGCCGCCATCATGTTAAAAATGGGCGGCTATGGTTTCTTACGTTTTGCCTTACCAGTGACTCCTGATGCAGCTAGCGAATATGCTTGGTTATTAATACTGTTTTCGTTAATTGCGATTGCTTACATTGGTTTTGTGGCTTTAGCTCAAGAAGATATGAAAAAGCTGATTGCTTACTCTTCAATTGCGCACATGGGTTTTGTTACTTTAGGCATTTTTATTATCTTTAATTTATCGAGTCTTGATGCTAGTTCTATGGCATTGCAAGGCGCTATGATTCAAATGATTTCGCACGGCTTAATATCGGGAGCAATGTTTTTCTCGATAGGCGTTTTATATGATAGAGTTCATAGCCGAAATATTTCTGATTATGGTGGCGTAATTAACAGCATGCCAATCTTTGGTGCTCTGATGATGCTGTTTGTCTTGGCCAATGCGGGCTTACCTGGCACTTCAGGATTTATTGGCGAATTCTTTGTGATTCTTTCTTCGTTCCAAGCAGATTGGCGTATAGCGCTGGTTGCGGGTACTACGCTGGTTCTTGGCGCTGCTTATTCATTGTGGTTATATAAGCGTGTGATCTTTGGTAAGCCTTTAAATGATTCTATTGAGAGGCTTGAAGATCTTAATATGCGTGAAAAGTTTATTTTATTTAGTCTTGCTGCTTTGATTATAGCTTTGGGTATCTATCCGCAACCTTTGATAGAGATTATGCAACCATCATTGGAAACACTACTACAATTAACAGATACAAAAATTGCTGAATTGAATATAGAGGGAGCTCGCTAATGTTTACCCAAAGTTTGGCGACAGCCCCCCAAATATTAAACTCTGTCAGTCATGACTTCTGGCCTTTATTACCGGAAATATTCTTATTATCAGCCGCTTCAGTGTTATTACTCATTGATGCATTCTCTACCGACATGGATAGAAAATTAAGCTACAAGTTAGCTCAATTTATTCTATTGGTGACCGGCGTTATATTATTATTTCAATTTCCAACAAGCCAAGACTTTCTATATCATCGACACTTTATTCATGACCCATTGTCAGCAACTTTAAAAATTTCGATGTTGGTTTTAACCTCTTTGTCTTTAATGTTTGCTAGGCCCTATATCTTGCAGCGTCGGATATTAAGAGGGGAATATTATTTACTCCATTTGTTTGCTTTGCTTGGGATGATGGTGCTAGTTAGCGGCTCGAGCCTTTTGAGTTTGTACTTAGGTCTTGAATTAATGTCGCTGTGCTTATATGCACTCGTAGCGATGAATCGTCGCGAAAAATTAAGCTCTGAGGCAGCAGTAAAATACTTTGTGATGGGGGCAATCGCTAGTGGCTTCATCCTTTACGGTATTTCTTTTGTGTACGGCGTTACCAGTCAAATCCACGTGGCTGATATTGCAGCCTATTTATCTGACAATGAGGCGAATTTAACTTTACGCTTTGCACTGGTCTTTATTGTCACTGGTTTAGCATTTAAATTCGGTGCCGTTCCTTTCCAAATGTGGGTACCCGATGTGTACCAAGGTGCACCAACTTCGACAACCGTGTTTTTGGCCTCCGTACCTAAGGTGGCAGCTTTTGGTTTAGCGATTAGGGTTTTGGTCTTCGCTTTTGCTGGTGCTATTGCGGATTGGCAAAACTTACTCATTATTTTATCGTTACTATCGATGGTGGTGGGTAACTTAGTGGCGATAGCGCAAACGAATATAAAGCGTTTATTGGCTTACTCTGCTATTGCTCATATTGGTTACTTCTTACTAGGAATAATCGCAGGTAACACTCAAGGCTATAGTGC
The DNA here is from genome assembly GCF_009674675.1 of Kangiella sp. HZ709. Lineage (GTDB taxonomy): Bacteria > Pseudomonadota > Gammaproteobacteria > Enterobacterales > Kangiellaceae > Kangiella. Next base: position 1,358,952 of record NZ_WKJC01000001.1, on the reverse strand, counting down.
CTCGCTGTTTTATATTTTAACCTACGCGATTACCACGGTTGGAGCTTTTGGCTGCTTAATATATATGGCCAAGGGACAGCAAGAAATAAGTCTAATAGATGACCTCAAAGGATTGGGCCAGCGAAATCCTTGGGCGGGTTTATTGGTGAGTTTCTTGTTTTTATCCATGGCTGGCCTGCCACCATTTGTCGGCTTCTGGGCAAAATTAGAAGTTATTAAAGCCGTTCTTAATGTCGAGGGTTTAATTTGGTTAGCTTTAGTAGCTGCCTTTATGTCAATTATCGGATTGTTCTATTACCTGCGGGTGGTTAAAGTTATCTTCTTTGATAAAGCTAAAAATGAAGCCCGTATCCGTGCGGAAAGAAGCCTGCGATTAGGCCTTGGCATTACTAGCATAGCCGTTATAGCACTAGGCTTATTCCCCACTCAATTACTCGATTTTTGTCAAAAAGCATTCCAGTATATTTAGCTGTAGGCCTTAAATGAGCTGAGTTTGGCTGGGTAATTTTGTTTTTACCCTTTAAAATCAGATAATTGGTTGATAATTACAAAATATCCTGTCAGTCTTTCCAAAAATATCCTTTAGTGAGAATGAAGATGTCAAAAAAACTAATTTTTTTAGCCAGTATCTTTTTATTGGTGAACAAACCGGTTTACGCACACAAATTACCCCAAGAATTGAATTCGCAGTTAGTTAATCACCATATTTTGAGCGACCAGATGCAATTTTCTGAATATGAGATTAATCAGTGGAGTAACTACGCAAAAACCATAGACGTAGAAGCAATATCAGAACAAGTGAATGTGCCTGGTCTGATTTCGTATATATCCGCATCGTCCAATAAATCCAATGCCGAAGTGGAGTGTAGTATTTATGCAGATGTTGCATCTGACAAAATATCGTCTCTATGTGGAGACCTTGACGATCACAGTCAGTTATTTATGACAGCGGGTTTGGCTGCGATTGGTTATTGCCATTTTAAACAAACGGAACTCTGGTCTTCATCTGGCGCGCAAAGCGAACCAGTTGTATTAGTTCCTTACTTTAAAGGTCCCAATTCATTTGTATCTAGTATTGGAGAAACGACAAACGGTAACCATCATGCTGAATACCAAACTAGTCATGGGTTACAATTTCATTGTGTAGATGCCAATAGCCAATCCGACACGGCTCAAGAAATTTCAGAAGAAGAAAACTCTTAGCTTAACTTTTGTCAAAGGCTAGGATTTTATTGAGATAGAGTTCGATTGACTCTCTTTCGATGCTGGTTAATTCTTTATTTGATAATAAGAAGTAACAAGTTTTAATAACATTCTTTAATCTTGGTTGCTTAGGTAGTGCTTTTATAGATAAATACTTATCTAAAGAACGTGTTCTTAAGCGACCTTCATCGATGTTAACTTTCCATATTTTGCTTTGTTCTGCGAATTCGACTTTATTGGTTTGAGTAACTCTTATCCATGAGTCTACACATAATTTCATCGCATCAACGATAATCGGACGTAGCAACCCGATATCATTGATATCAATACTTAGCGAATTTATAGACTGAGCAAAGCGATTAGCATTTGCTATTCTTCTGGAAGAATCAAAAGGTCTGGAATCATCTGAAAGAAACTCGAAAGCATAATACTCAGAGTTAAATAGCGGGGTTATTTTAATAAACTCAAGAGAGTCGATATTAGTATCTTGAGCTACCCTCGAGATTAGACTCTCGCCCGATTCAATACACTTTTCAAATTGATAATTCAAATCTTTAGAAAATTGACTTAAATTCAGGTCCGTTATCGGATCTGAGTCGGAAATAGATGACAGGTTACTATAAACAATAAAACCAGCGTCATTACAGATAAGTATACGTTCTTCGTTATCTTTAAATAAATGCTTGAAATTTAAAAGAGGCTTTTCTAACTCTACTAGTCGTGCTTTATGAGATTGCAGCTCAGTTTTTAGCTGTAACCTTTTTTGTCGATTAAGTTTGAAGCGATGATAAAAAAATAAGGATAAAACTAGAATAAACCCTAAAATTAAATATAAGATCAAGGTCAGCCTTTGGTTATTGGTAGTGCTTAGCAATAATGCATTGTCGCGTTCTAAAATTCGCTTTTCATTGAGCTGGGTTTCTAGCTTAAACTTTATTTGCCTTAGATCATTATTATACTTTTCTTCATGACTAGCTTGCTGAATATGGAAATGCTTCTTGAAATTTATTAATGCCTTGCTAGTGTTCCCAAGTTTTTCTTCAATATCGGAGTAGAGCTTATATACTTTCAAAAGTATTAGATTGTCAGAATATTGTTCTGCCATTTGAACTGAAAGGGTTGTGAAGCTTAGCGCGGTTTCTAAATTATTTAATTCAAATTCGGACTTCCCTAATAAATAATAAAGGCGGCTATGATTATTATCGCTGGCACTTAGTAACTCTGTCGCCTTATCAAGGAATTGCTTAGCCAGGGAGTAATCAGCAGCCTCGATTAAACCTTCAGCTAAATCGATGTACCTAGATCTTTTTGAATTATTATCACTCATTGCATGTATAGATGAGTAGACGTTAGCTAAGGTTCTTTCGCTATTGATGTTGTCACCCAGACGAGCATACAGTGCAGCCAAATCAGTATTTATATGGATAATACGGTCCGGCAATGTTTTGTTTGATGGGTCTTCTGATAAAGCCTTTTGGTACCTTTGCAGCGCATCCAAATAAAATTTGAGCGCAGCTTGGTTATCCTTTAAGCGATAATAAACTAAAGCTATATTGCGAACGGTTACTGCTGATGAATGTTCTAATTGCAATGATTCCTTGATGTCCAAACTTTGTTCCAAATAAGTCAGAGCCTCTTTATATTCTAATTTTCTTAGCCTTATTAGGCCTAAATCATTGAGCGATTTAGCAACTCGTTTAGAGTCATTTAACTCCTGAGCTTTTTCCAGGCCTAGCTGAAAGTGCGGCTCTGCTTGATTGTAATCTCCTTGATGGTAGTAATAAGCACCATGGTCTCTAAGGATTTCATGACGCTCAATTTCTGAAGTCACCAAAGATTTTGCATCAGTAAATAGTGTTTCTATTGGATCATGATTGCCGAGTTTTATATTTATTTTTATTAAAAGCCTAGTAATAGCTAAATTTTGCTCTAGTTCATTTGATGCAATAGCTTTTTGTTTCGCAATTTGGCAAGCTTCTTTAGCTGCATTGATAGGCTCTTGGTTATATGCCAACTGACATTGTGCAAACAAAGCCCCATCTGTTTGATTCTGCGCATTTACCTGCATAGTTATTGCTGAAAGTATTAAAAGTATCACTAGAGAATTTAAATTTTTATTTGCGTACATATATTGTCATTATAGAAATCATAGATTTGAAGATGATTATGCGTTAAGAAAGAAGCCTTGCAAAAGCTAAGGCTTCTTAATGTAAACAGTTGAGAATAGATATTCAAGAAATTGATTTTGCTATTTTTAAATCAATCATCCATTTCAGGATCAGTAATCATGGCTTCCAGTTTGTGGTTATAGGACCTGATACTGTAATCTTGGCGAAGAATTTTAATTTTCTTAATTAACTCTTCATTATTCATAGAGCCAGCGCCCGAACCTGTGGGTGGTGCTGTAGTATTCCAAAAGTCCAATATTTCTTCATAGGCTTCATAATCAGTTTCAAAGCGGTAAACACATTTTGGACTGCCTTCGAATGGTAGCCAAGAGTCATTGTTTGCATAATCTTCATATGTCGCCTGTAGACACTCCTCCTCAGTAGCATAAGGTCCTCGACTAGCGTACTGATAACTGATGATTCCATTATTATTCATTTGTGCTACTGCAGTATAAAAATATCCGCCACAGGTTGGACAGTTTTGTGCAGCTTTAGATATTGCGGGCAATGTTATGGATATTCCCACTACTAGTGTTAATAGACTTTTTTTAATTAATTTCATCTCGTTTTCCTTAAGTTAAAAATTGATAGAGTGACGTTCTCTATTAAGAACAATCAAAAGCCTAACTTTAGTAATTTTGACTAACAATGAAATAAGAGGGTAGAAATAGGGTAAAACTAAGTCTGTTATCGCATATCAAAATCTTACCCGGGTTTTACCCTGTAAAAACCTGTACTGATATTAGCAGAAAGCATATTTTTTCCTTTTGGAAATAATTCAGGACTAATGATATGAAATTTTATAGGAAACTTGCTGCTGCTTTTGTACTACTAATGCTATCTCTGAGTACTCAAGCTGCAGTCATTGTGGTTAATAGTGCGAACGGCGGAACTGGCGGATTAGCTACATGTAGTTTGGCAGATGCCATTATCGCAGCAAATACAGGTACTACGTCTGGTGGTTGTACTGCCGGGAGTATTGGCGGCGACGAAATTATATTCGATAGCAGCATAAACGGTAGCACCATTCTCTTAACTGCGGACTTACCTACGGTGACGGATGGTCTGATGGTTACAGGCCCTTCAGGTAATAACCAAATCACCATTAGTGGCGATAATGCATATTCAATCTTTATTGCCGATGGCATAAAACTTAACTTATTAAATCTAAAGTTAGTAAATGGGCAAGGCTCGAGTGCTGTAACTGCGTTGAGTTATGTTGGTAATGGAGGAGCTATCGCGGCTATTTCAGGCGCTATTGTGACTGTAGATAAAAATATATTGTCAGATAATAACGCTGCTTTTGCAGGAGGAGCCGTTATTGCTTTGAATTCTTCATCTGTATATCTGAACGATAGTGTAGTGTCTAATAATAGCGCTAATCGAGGAGGCGGTATTGCTGCTTACTATAATGCTGGTGTACATCTTACCAATACTGCGTTGTCGGGTAACAGCGGTGCTCGTGGCGGCGCTGCTAGGGCCTATATAAACTCAAAGATAACGGTAACTAATAATTTAGTGTCAAACAATAGTGCATCTGTTATAGGCGGAGCATTTCATATTACTGGCGGATCTACTCTGAAGGTCAGTGGTGTTCATATTAAGGACAACAATGCGATGTTTACTGGAGGGGCAATTTACGCCGGACAGGCAGGCACCAGTGTAAGTATATTTGAAACGACTTTTGCAGATAATAAAACCTTATCCACAAGCTCTGGTGGGGTAGGTGGTGGTGCGATCATGGTTAGTTGGCCAGGTTCTTCTGTAAACATAACGAACAGTACCTTTACAGGCAATAGTAGTACAAATGGGGGCGCAGTTCTTGTTCGACAGGGAGCAACAGTTAGTGCAAATAATGTGTTTTTCTTTGGAAATAGAGCGTCCCTGTCGGGAGCAGCCATTTCTACCGAAAATTCTAATGTTAATTTAGAGAGAAGTTTTTTATCACTTAACAACAGTGAAGATAGAGGAGGAGCAATTTTTGCTGAAGATAACGCTATAGTAAATATTGAGACCAGCACTCTATATCGCAATAAAGCCAATGTTCGAGGTGGAGGAATTTTTATAGACGGTGGAATTCTAGCGTTAACCAATAGCACCTTATCAGGTAATGACTCAGGGGATGAAGGAGGGGCTATGTATGCGAATAATGGTGCTTCAGTAGAATTAAATAATAGTACTTTTGCTGAGAATATTGGAGGCTCTGTTTTTGCATTTAATTCTTCTGATGCGATATTGAGGAATACAGTTTTAGCTGACGGACTCTGTAGTTCGGATTTTAGTAGCAATGTCACTCTTAGTGGAGGTGTGCATATAGATGATGGTAGTTGTGGAGCAACAGCATCAGGCCCTTCGCAGTTAGCCCCGTTAGATTATTATGGAGGGCCAACTCGAACGCACTTGCCACTACCTGGAAGTCCACTTATTGATAATGGAGTTGCGGGTAGTAATCCGGCAACAGATCAACGTGGATATGCACGAGTTATAGGAGGTTTAATTGATATCGGCGCTGTAGAGCTTTCGGACCCCCCAATGTTTGATACTGACAGTTTTATTGCTCTGATTCAGAATTTAACTTTAGGGCAGAGTATCTTTATCGATTTAAATAGTTATATAAGTGATAACGATAGTTCTAAATTCACAGTTACGGCCAAAGGCCTACCAAGTGGGTTAAGGTTAGATATTTCTACTAATGTCCTTAGTGGTACGCCAAAAGAAGCCGGTGTGTTTGAAACTGAATATACGATAGAAGATGATACGGGCAACCAAATAAAAGCAACGGTTGAAACAAGAGTACTTAAAAGTAAAAGATAAGCATATTTTTCTTGTCATAGCCGGTTAAATCCGTATAATTGCCCCTCGTCGATGCGGGGTGGAGCAGCCTGGTAGCTCGTCGGGCTCATAACCCGAAGGTCGTCAGTTCAAATCTGGCCCCCGCTACCAATATTACGATTTAGTGAATTTTGCTAAATCAGGTTAATAGAATTGCTTAACTATTAACCAAGATGGGGTTCAAAACGTTGTTTTTTGAGGCTATCTGACTATAATAACAAGGCCCCTTATATAGGGGCTTTGTTTTTTCTAAGCAAAACTAAAGGTTTATGGTGTTTGCATAATCCTTTATGGGACAGTTGCTTGCTTTATTGGTAAAGCAACAGATGACCCATCATATATAACGCTATTTGTGATGGGCCTTACGGGCCTTTTTTTGTTTTTAGATCAAGCGTTTATTAGTAATTATGTGAGAGTTTTCAATGGCAAGAAATGCTGTTTTAGAAGAATTGATTCGCCCTGCGGTTGAAGCCACTGGTTTTGAATTTTGGGGCTTAGAATATTTAGCACAAGGCAAACATTCAGTTTTGCGTGTCTTTATTGATCATGAAAATGGTATCGATGTTGATAATTGTGCAGAAGTAAGTCACCAAGTTAGTGGTGTTTTAGATTTAGAAGACCCGATCCAAGGTTATTATAATCTGGAAGTATCTTCTCCAGGAATGGATAGACCGCTGTTTACTGAAGCGCAGTTTGCTATGTATCCAGGTGAAGAGGTTGAGATGCGCTCGGCGGTGGCGGTTAATGGTCGCCGCAAATTTAAGGGCACATTGGAAAAAGTTGAAAATGGTTTGATTTATTTATTGGTTGATGGGGAATCTTTTGAAATTCCTTGTCAGCAAGTAGAAAAAGCCAATTTGGTTGTAAATTTTTAATTAAGAATTTTTATTTCGAGGATTTGTAAAGGTTAATAGCTATGAGCAATAAAGAAATTTTGTTAGTAGTTGAAGCGGTTTCCAACGAAAAAGACGTAAACCCAGAAGTTATTTTTGGTGCTCTTGAAGCGGCTTTAGCGACAGCGACTAAGAAAAAACATGGCGTAGAAATCAATGTGCGCGTGGATATTGACCGTGAAACGGGCGAATATGATACTTTCCGCCGCTGGGAAGTTATCGAAGATGATGCAGAGATGGAAGAGCCGTTAGGCCAAATGACCATTTCAGCTGCCCAAATCGATGAGCCAGAGATTCAATTAGGCGATTTTGTAGAAGAGCAAATTGACTCTATTGAATTTGGCCGCATCGCAGCACAAACTGCTAAGCAAGTTATCGTGCAGAAAGTGCGTGAAGCTGAACGCGCTAAAACTGTTGACGCTTTCCGCGATAGAGTTGGCGACTTAATTACTGGTGTCGTTAAGAAAATTACTCGTGATTATATCTTCTTAGATCTAGGTAACAATGCCGAAGCAGTTATCAAACGTGAAGAGATGATGCCTCGCGAAACTGTTAGAGCGGGTGATCGTATTCGTGGTTTATTATACGAAATCAATGAAGAGCATCGTGGTCCCCAATTGTTTGTTAGTCGTACTAAGCCACAAATGTTGATGGAATTATTTAGAATTGAAGTGCCAGAAATTGGCGAGCAAGTCATTGAGATTAAAGGTGCTGCGCGTGATCCTGGTTCTCGAGCCAAGGTTGCAGTAAAAACCAATGATAAGCGAATCGATCCTGTTGGAGCATGTGTAGGTATGCGCGGTGCACGTGTTCAAGCTGTAACTGGTGAGTTGAATGGTGAGCGTATTGATATCGTTTTATTTGACGATAACCCGGCACAGTTTGTTATCAATGCTATGGCTCCTGCAGAGGTGGTATCGATTGTTGTTGATGAAGATAAGCAATCAATGGATATCGCGGTAAATGAAGAACAACTAGCTCAAGCGATTGGTCGCAGTGGTCAAAACATCCGCCTAGCAAGTGAATTGACTGGCTGGGAATTGAATGTAATGACCGAGGAACAATTCGCAGAAAATAACCAATCAGATTCAGAAGCTGTATTAGCAGCATTTGTTAAAGATTTGGATGTTGATGGAGAGCTTGCTGAAATCTTAGTACAAGAAGGATTTAGTACTTTAGAAGAAGTTGCTTATGTACCGGTTTCTGAAATGTTAGAGATCGAAGGTTTTGATGAAGGTTTGATCGATGCACTGAAAAGCCGTGCAAAAGATGCAATTCTTACTAAGGCAATTGCGAGTGAAGAAAAGTTAGAGAAAACTGAACCTGCTGAAGACTTGTTAACGATGGAAGGTATGGATAAACACTTGGCTTACGTTTTAGCAAGCAAGGGTATTATCACCATGGAAGATTTAGCGGAGCTTGCAACTGATGATCTTGTTGATATAGATGATATTGACGAAGAGCGCGCTGCAGAGTTAATTATGACAGCACGTAAGCCTTGGTTCGAGGATCAAGAATAATAAGAGCGGGGAATTTAAATGTCCGATATTACAGTAAAAAAATTAGCAGAAAGCGTTAAAACTCCCGTTGATAAACTGTTGGAGCAGTTAGCTGCTGCCGGTATAAAAGTTAAAAACGAAGATGACTCTATTTCTGATGAGCAGAAGAAAACGTTACTAGCGTTTTTGCAGAAAAGTCATGGTGGTGAGGATGGTTCTTCTAAACCTCAGAAGATTACTTTGAGACGTACTCAAAAAAGTACCTTAAGTGTAACTAGTGCAGAAGGTAAGAAAAAATCTGTACAAGTAGCGGTTAAGAAAAAACGTACTTTTGTGAAACGTTCTGCTGAAGAATTGGCAAAGTTAGCTCATGAAGAAGAAGAGCGTAAGCAACAAGAAGCTGAGCGTCAGAAAGCTGAATCAGAAGCTATCAAAAAGGCTGAAGAAGCTGCTAAGAAAAAAGCAGAAGAAGCGGCTAAGGCTAAAGCTAACGAAGAAGCTAAGCAAAAAGCGGCAGCTGAAGCGAAGAAAGTAGCTGAAGAGCAAGCTGCTGTGGAAGCGCAGAAAAAAGCTGAAGAAGAACTTCAGCGCAAGCTTGAAGAGTCCAAATTAACGGATGAAGAAAAAGCTAAACGTGCTGAAGAAGCTAAAAAGAAAATTGAGCAGCAATTAGAAGAAAAGAAAAAATCTACTTCTGATAAGCCTGCTGTTGTAAAAGCTGATCCGAATGCTAAAGTTAAGCCAATGTCGATTGCCGACTTTGAAGAGAAATCTCCTTTCCGTAAAAAGAAAAAGAAGAAGGGCAAGAAGAAAACTTCTGATGCCGACTTGGTGGCTAACGCAGTTTCAACGGGTAATAAAAAAGGTGTGGTTATTGAGCAAAAAGTTTATAACGCCCCAACTGCTTTGAAACAGCATGGTTTCAAAAAACCAACTGAAGAAATTATTCACGAAGTAATGATTCCAGAAACCATTACGGTCGGTGAGCTTGCTAAAGCAATGACGGTAAAAGCACCTGAATTAATGAAAGCGATGATGAAAGTTGGTGTAATGGCAACAGTTAATCAATCCATCGATCAAGAAACCGCTTCTCTTATCGTTGAAGAAATGGGTCATACGCCTGTGATGCTCAACGCTGATGCTGAAGAAGAGAAAGCATTATCAGAGGCACTTTCTGATGAGGGTGAAGCTAAGCCGCGAGCTCCAGTAGTAACCATCATGGGTCACGTTGATCACGGTAAAACTTCTTTACTGGATTATATTCGTGCTAGTCATGTTGCTTCTGGCGAAGCAGGTGGTATTACCCAGCATATTGGTGCTTATCACGTTGAAACCGATAAAGGTATGGTTACTTTTTTAGATACTCCCGGTCACGCCGCCTTTACAGCTATGCGAGCACGTGGTGCCGAAGTTACTGATATAGTTGTCTTAATTGTTGCCGCAGATGATGGCGTTATGCCGCAAACCGTTGAAGCGGTTCAACATGCAAAGGCTTCAGGCGTACCAATGATTGTCGCAGTTAACAAAATTGATAAAGAAGACTCGGATCCAGATCGTGTTAAGAATGAGTTATCACAACATGATGTTATCCCTGAAGATTGGGGTGGTGATGTTCAATTTGTTCACGTTTCTGCTAAAACGGGCGAAGGCGTTGACCAGTTGTTAGACTCAATATTATTACAATCTGAGGTATTAGAGCTTACTGCTGTTGATAACGGCGCAGCTAAAGGTTTTGTTATTGAAGCTCGTTTAGATAAAGGACGAGGCGCAATCTCATCAGTGTTGGTGCAAAAAGGTCAGTTGAAGAAAGGCGATATTTTATTAGCCGGAACTCACTATGGTCGTGTTCGCGCCATGATGGATGAGAATGGTGAAACTATCGAGGTTGCCGGTCCTTCGATTCCAGTAGAAATTTTAGGTTTATCCGGTGTGCCAGTAGCTGGTGATGAAGCAACTGTGGTTGCTGATGAAAGAACGGCTCGTGAAATTGCTGCCAAGCGTGAGCAAAAGCAACGTGAAGATCGTCAAGCCCGTCAGCAAAAAGCTAAACTTGAAAACATGTTCTCTAACATGGGTGACTCAGAACAAGCGCAACAACTGAACATCATTATTAAAGCTGATGTGCAAGGTTCTGTAGAAGCGTTAAGTAAGTCATTACATGATTTGGCCCATGACGAAGTAGAAGTACGTGTGATTTCTAGTGGCGTCGGCGGCATTAAAGAAACTGACGTGACTTTAGCTGCTGCTTCGAACGCTATTATTATTGGGTTCAACGTGCGTGCCGATGGTACTGCTCGTAAAACTGCGGAAAAAGAAGCGGTTGAGATTCGTTATTACAGCATTATTTACGAAGCAATCGACGAAGTTAAATCGGCTCTAAGTGGTATGTTGGCTCCTGAATTCCGTCAAGATATCATAGGTCTAGCTGAAGTTCGTGACGTTTTCAAATCACCAAAGCTAGGCGCAATCGCTGGTTGTATGGTGATAGAAGGTGTGGTTAAGCGTAATAATCCAATTCGTGTTTTACGTGATAACGTTGTTATTTACGAAGGCGAGTTAGAGTCCTTACGCCGTTTTAAAGACGATGCAAACGAAGTGCGTAATGGCATGGAGTGTGGTATCGGCGTTAAAAATTACAACGACGTTAAAGCTGGTGATCAAATAGAAGTCTTTGAAATTGTTGAAGTAAAGCGTAGTCTTTAAAGTAGAAGGTATAATTAATGGCTACTAATTCTCGTGCGGCAAGAGTTGCTGACCAAATCCAACGTGATTTGGCTGTACTCTTGCAACGTGAAATGAAAGATCCAAGGTTGGGGATTGTCACTGTTTCTGCGGTTGACGTCTCCACTGATCTGCAAAATGCAAAAGTGTTTGTGACTTTTTTAGGTAAAGAAGATGCCGAAGAAATTGCTGCAGGGGTAGAAGTATTATCCAATGCCGCCGGTTTTTTACGCTCTCAATTAGCTAAATCAATTCGCATGCGCAGTGTTCCAAGCTTGAAGTTTTTCTATGATAAGTCAATTTCTGAAGGGCAGAAAATGTCCTCTTTAATTGAGCAAGCTATTTCTGCTGATGAAGCAAATCATTCTGATTCATAAGTTTTAGGAATTTTTCATGGCAAGACGACGTAAACGCGGTCGCGATATTAGCGGTATTCTGCTATTAGATAAACCAACTGATATGACTTCCAATGCGGCTTTGCAAGATGCGAAATATTTATATTTTGCTGCCAAAGCGGGCCATACGGGTGCTCTAGATCCCATAGCTACAGGTGTTTTGCCGATTTGTTTTGGTGAGGCGACTAAGTTCTCTCAATTTCTTCTAAATGCAGACAAAAAGTATCGAGTTGTCGCTAAATTAGGCGAAAAGACCACCACTGCTGATCGCGAAGGTGAGGTCATTGAATCTCAACCCGTGGATGTTAATGAAAAACAGTTCCTAGCAGTGATGAATCAATTTAAAGGTTCTATCAAACAAGTACCATCGATGTATTCTGCCTTAAAGCATAATGGCACCCCGCTGCATAAACTTGCGCGACAAGGTATAGAGGTAGAAAGGGACGCAAGAGAAGTAAGTGTTTACTCGATAGAATTGTTGCGCTTTGAAGGCGAACAAGTGGAAATGAATGTTCACTGTTCTAAGGGAACTTATATCCGGAATCTGGTCGAAGATATTGGAGATGTTTTAGGTTGTTGTGCTCATGTACAGGAATTGGAACGAACTGCGGTTGGCGAATTTGAACTAACGCAAACTGTATCCATGAAGCAATTGCGAGAAATGAAAACCGATGACTTAAAGCTTGAAATGGATCAATTGTTATTGCCCATTGAAGAGGCTTTGCAGGGTTGGCCGAAGTTACAACTGACAGACAATGAAGCCTATTATTTGAAACAGGGCCAAGCCCTACAAATTGCAGAAGCACCAGCAGATGGCTTGGTATGCTTATTTGAGCAAGAACACCAATTCATTGGTGTTGCTAGAATTGATGATGACGGCAAGGTAGCCCCTAGCCGATTGTTGAAACAAGAAACATAAATGATAAAAGGGTGTGTTTATAGATGTTAAACACATGATAAGAATAAATAAGGATAATAATTTAGGTAAGTGATTATGCAAGAAGTTGATATTGCTATAGAAAAAAGACCTTTGGTGATTTTTTCTCACGGTAAAGTTACCGGGCCTAAAGGGAGCCGTATTCAGGCCTTATCTAAGATTGCCAACCGTTTAGGTTATGAGGTGGAGTCTTTGGACTATCGCCGCCTACCCACGAATGAACGAGTAGAAAAGTTGAATCGTTACTTAGAAGATATAGACAGACCTTATATCTTAGTGGGTACTAGTATGGGTGGTTATATTTCTGCAGTTTCGGCGCTTTCACATGATCCCCTAGGTATCTTTTTGATTTCACCAGCACTCTACTTGGATGGTTATGCTGAGGCCGAAGTAGAAAAGATAAGCTGCCCAACTACCATTGTCCATGGCTGGGATGATGATATTGTACCGGTACAAAACGTTATTCGATTTGCTCAATCAGCTAGTGCTAACTTGCATATTTTTCAAGGTGGCCATAGGTTGAGAGAAAAACTATCTGAGACAGAATCCTGCTTTGAACAGTTCTTGCGTGAGTGCTTTATTAGCGCACCAATAGACAGTGACTTCAGTGCCGAAATTGTGGAATCTGGAGAGATTTCTGCTATTCAGGCTGTAAATCAATAGAATCTCCCTAAATAAATAATTTTCTTAGCAATTTGACGGCTTTGGGGCTTGTTTAGGCCTAAAAACACAGGTAAAATCGCGACTTCGTTTGATTGGCTGAATTAGTGATTGGCTGGTCAGTAATTATAAAGACTCAACATTTTGGAGTAGAGATATGTCACTAAGTGCAGAAGCGAAAGCTGAAATTGTAAAAGAACACGCTCGTGCAGAAGGCGATACAGGTTCACCTGAAGTACAAGTTGCTTTATTAACGGCGCAAATCAACCATTTGCAAGGCCACTTTAAAGCACACAAACATGACCACCATTCACGTCGTGGTTTATTGCGCATGGTAAGTTCACGTCGTAAATTACTGGACTACTTAAAGCGTAAAGATAATTCGCGTTACGCAGATTTGATTAAGAAATTAGGTCTACGTCGCTAAAGAATAAAAAGGGGCTTCTAGCCCCTTTTTTGTTTGTGGCATCTGAAGCGATGCCATAAGAAAACTTTCAGACGATGTGAGTTCTGGAAGGGTAATTAAATATAGGAAAACATTGTGGATTATATAAAAAAATCTTTTGAGTACGGCGGTCGCACCGTCACTATGGAAACTGGCCGAGTAGCAAGACAAGCTTCAGGCGCAGTATTAATTGATTGTGAAGGAACTACAGCATTCGTATCTGTTGTTGGCAAGAAAGAAGCTAACCCAGGTCAAAGTTTCTTCCCATTAACGGTAAATTATACAGAGAAGACTTACGCAGCTGGCAAAATCCCGGGTGGATTCTTAAAGCGTGAAGCGCGTCCTTCTGATGAAGAGACCTTAATTGCTCGTTTAATCGACCGTCCACTTCGCCCATTATTCCCAGACGGGTTTATGAACGAAGTACAAGTGGTTATTACCATCGTTTCGATCAACCAAGATATCCCAACAGAAGTTATTGCAATGTTAGGCGCGTCTGCCGCTTTAGAAATCTCTGGGATTCCTTTTGCTGGCCCAGTTGGCGCTGCCCAGGTTGGTTATTTAGACGGTGAATACGTACTGAATCCAACCGTAACTCAGCTTAAAGAATCAAAATTAGATTTGATGGTAGCTGGTACTAATGACGCGGTATTAATGGTTGAATCAGAAGCACAGGAATTAGAAGAAAATGTAATGCTTGGCGCTGTGATGTTTGGTCACGAAGAGTCTAAGCGTGCTATTAAAGCTATCCAAGAGTTTGCAGCTGAATCTGCAAAAGAAAAATGGGATTGGGCTGCTCCAGAAAAAGATGTAGCACTTTACGATGCAGTTAAAGGTCATTCTTTAGCGGCTATCGAAGAAGCCTATCAAATTGCTGATAAAGCGGAACGTTATTCAAAAGTTCATGAATTATCTGATGCTGCGGTAGAAGCTTTAGCAGGTGAAGAAGAAGGACAACCTTCTGCGGGCGACGTTAAAGATATGTTCCATTCAATTGAAAAAGATGTAGTTCGTTCACGCATTATCAATGGCTCTCCACGTATTGATGGTCGTGAGCCAGATATGGTTCGTATGCTAGACATCCGCACCGGCGTTTTGCCAAGAACTCACGGCAGCGCAATCTTTACTCGTGGCGAAACTCAAGCATTAGTAGTGGCGACTTTAGGTACACAACGCGACGCGCAAATTAAAGACAGCATTATGGGCGAGTCAAAAGACTACTTCATGTTGCACTATAACTTCCCTCCATACTGTGTAGGCGAAACTGGCTTTATGGGTTCGCCAAAGCGTCGCGAAATCGGTCACGGCCGTTTAGCGAAACGTGGTGTTGCAGCGATGGCTCCAACGATTGAAGAATTCCCATACACTATCCGTGTGGTTTCAGAAATTACCGAATCAAACGGTTCAAGTTCGATGGCTTCAGTTTGTGGTACTTCATTAGCGTTAATGGACGCAGGTGTTCCAATGAAAGCTCCAGTTGCTGGTATCGCAATGGGTCTGGTGAAAGAAGGCGACAAATTTGTTGTTCTTTCTGACATCTTAGGTGACGAAGATCATTTAGGTGATATGGACTTTAAAGTAGCGGGTACTGAAGCTGGTATTACTGCACTGCAAATGGACATCAAAATCGACGGTATCACGCAAGAAATTATGCAAAAAGCGTTACACCAAGCAAAAGGTGGGCGTTTACATATCTTGAGCGTAATGAACCAAGCGATTGATAAGCCACGTGCAGAATTGTCTGAGCATGCTCCGCGTATTACTACCATTAAGATTCCTCAGGACAAAATTTCTGAAGTAATTGGTAAAGGCGGTTCTACTATTCGTGCACTAACAGAAGAAAGTGGTGCAACGATCGAAATTGAAGATGACGGTACTATCAAAGTTGCTTCAAGCGATGCAGAAAGTTCAGCATTAGCCATTAAGCGTATCGAAATGATTACCATGGAAATTGAAGCTGGCATGGAGTTTGAAGGTAAAGTAGTGCGCCTTGCTGACTTCGGTGCATTCGTTCAATTGACTCCTGGCAAAGATGGTCTGGTACACATTTCCCAAATCGCTCATGAGCGCGTGAATAAAGTAACAGACTACCTGAAAGAAGGTGACATGGTTAAAGTTAAAGTACTAGAAGTTGATCGCCAAGGTCGCGTTCGCTTAAGTATGAAAGCTTTGATTGACCCACCGGTTCAAGAAGAAGCTCCTGCCGAAGCTCCACAAGAGCCAGCGGCAGAGTAATCATCTTTAAGTAAAAAGCATGATTTAAAAAAGGGAGCCTAGGCTCCCTTTTTTAATGAATAATCGACTATTAAATTATATTTATATCATCGGACTTTTCTTCATTGTCTTTTTGCTCAGTTGCTCCACTTCCGAAAGTGAATCCGGTTGAAGAGAAGCTGGTACCAAAAGTTCCAACCAATGATAAAACTTGAACTAAACCTGATTCAAGCTCGCTATTAGTCATGGGTGACAGGGGATGGATATAAGTACTCAGAACTACTTCATTGCTAATAGCGTACCTTGCATCGAGTGCGCTTTCAAAGTTTGCCTGCATTAAACGATAGAGCATCGATTTACTGAGTTCATCAGCTTTGGCGATTGGCGCTATAATGCGCATTCGATCAGCCTTAGTATCAGTAATAATTTGTACTTGTTGTTCTTTGACAGTTAGCGTCCAAAATCCATCATTGCCTTCTAATTCTAAACCTAGCGATTCGATATGCTTTTTAATACCTTCGTTAGTCATGGCTTGATGAGCGAGTGGTTTTTCTGATTCGGCGGTAAAGCACGACTGGCAAATTACAGTGAGGAAAACAGCAACAAGAATACGCATAATGAATTTTTGTAGTTGGTATGTACAAATTGGATGTGTAATCAAAGCAAATATTACAAGGTCATCAATGCTAAAAGGAACTTTTGCTAACGGTAAACAAATTTTGTCTAACACCGAGCATCTAGTATGCTGATAGAGATAAATTTAAGGAGAAATTATGAAAAAAATAGTTATTCTGATGTTAGTGATGGTTTGCTCTAGCACTTATGCCGCGCAACAGCCTGTACCCTGTTCTGGAGAAGAGTACCATCAATTCGATTTTTGGATTGGTGAATGGGAAGTATTTGACCCGAAGGGTAAAAAAGTTGGCGAGAATAAAATCGAGAAAATTTTGAATGGTTGTGTTTTGAAAGAATCTTGGGTGAGCGCCAGTCCAAATCGAGGGCATAGCTTTAATATTTATGACCAAACGAAAAAACAATGGCATCAAACTTGGGTTGATAATGGTGGTAATTTATTGCAACTAGATGGAAAAATACATCAAGGCTCGATGATCTTAAAGGGAATGACTCAAGGACAGAATGGGCAAGTGTTAAATCGAATTACTTGGACGCCAGAAGAAGAGAATAAAAAAAAATATGTACGACAGGTTTGGGATATATCGCATGATAATGGTGTAACTTGGCAAACTATTTTTGATGGTTTATACGTTGAGAAATAAACTTAAATGTAAAGAAATATAGGATATATATTATGGGTAAAAAAATCTTAGCAGTGATAATTGGATTAATTATCGGTGGTTTAGTGATTATGGGTATTGAAGCAATTAATATGCTGCGTTTTCCTTGGCCTGAAGGCATGTCGATGGATGATAAAGAAGGCTTTGTTAGCTATATGCAATCTTTGCCAATGAGTGCTTTAATTACAGTATTAATGGCTCATATTGTTGGAGCGATTGTAGCAGGATTTACTAGTACAAAAATTGCAGCAGTAAATAATATAAACTTGGGGTTAATTTGCGGTGTTATTTTATTAATTGGCGCTGCTATTAATTTGTTTATGATCCCGCACCCCATTTGGTTCATGGTGATCAATGTTTTAACCATTTTGCCTGCTGCTTTGCTCGGTGCCAAATTGGCGATTAAAAAGTAAGCTAAGAAGAGTCTCTCGAACCAGCCTGTAGGTTTGTTTTTTTACTTAGGAGTAACCGCTGGTCGAGAGAAAAGCCTGAAACTTTTTTAGATATTCACATCCTTGTGACTTTTTGCTTAAGGGGATTTTTTGTATAACTTTAGTTAAAGTTGAAACTATTTCTTGGCGACTAATTGGTCTTGGCTAACAGTATCAATTAATGGCATGTTCTGTTTGGCTGGAAAACCCATAACGCTGGCGTGGTAAGGTGAGTCATCCACTAGCTCATACTGATAAGAAACTTGTAATTGGTCTCGTTCTTTAAGTTGAACTGTCGTATTTGGTAGTTCTTCAATTGTTTGAAAATCCGTAGTTAATTCAAAATCTAGTAAGTTACTGTTATAAGGTAATGGAAAGAAGTATTCACCATTGATAGTTTTTTCAGTGTTATTAACGAAAGATTGGCTTACCTCTACAACGGCCTTGTTTCTATAAATGCGGCTGATGACAGTTGTAGCGCTGGCGACTTTGCGTTCTGCTTTTTCTTCGTTCGCAAACCCAAGATGGCCAATTTCTTCAATAACCATGGCATCTGCTGCATTGGCACTACCGAATGCGAAGGTTGCAGCTAAGGTTAATCCTGTTATTAATAAATTTAAACGGTTCATAATGCTCTCCAAGTAATGTAAGTAATTTAAGTATTGTTTCGTTTTGCTTGAGGTTATTAAAACAATTGCTTATGACCGAAATCTTTAGGAATTCTGTTCGAAAAGTGCCAAATCTGACGAAATATGACTCTAGCTATTAGTTTGTTCAATAGATTGTTGATTGTTCAAAAAATAATCGTGTAAATATGGCGGTAAATAGTGGTTTAAGCTATAATTCGCGCCCTTTTTAAGATTTTAAGCAGTATTGGTAGGTTCATGAGCGAAGTAGTAGTCCAGCCAGCAGAACAAGCGACTAAAAAGTTATTTATAAAAACCTGGGGTTGTCAGATGAATGAGTACGATTCGTCACGCATGTCTGATCTCTTGAATAAGACCCATGGTTTGGAAGCTGCTACCTCAGCCGAAGAAGCCGACGTGATCCTTTTGAATACCTGCTCTATTCGTGAGAAAGCTCAAGAGAAGGTTTTTTCACAACTAGGTCAATGGAAAAACTTAAAAGATAATAAGCCGGATTTGATTATTGGCGTAGGTGGTTGCGTGGCTTCGCAAGAAGGTAAAGTGATCCGTAAAAGAGCGCCTTATGTGGATGTTATTTTTGGTCCTCAAACCTTGCACCGTCTACCAGAGATGATCAAGCAAGCATCTGGTCAAAAGAAAGTTGTGTTAGATATAAGCTTCCCAGAAATCGAGAAATTTGATCGCTTACCTGAGCCACGGGCGGAAGGTCCAACAGCTTTTGTTTCTGTAATGGAAGGTTGTTCAAAATACTGCTCTTTCTGCGTAGTACCTTATACCCGGGGAGAAGAGGTTAGCCGCCCATTTGATGATGTATTGGCTGAATGTGCACAACTAGCCAATCAAGGCGTCCGTGAAATTAACCTGTTAGGTCAGAACGTCAATGCCTATAGAGGTATCACTCATGAAGGGCATAAGGCAGATCTGGCAGAGTTGATTACTTATGTGGCAGCGATTGATGGTATTGATCGAATTCGCTACACCACTTCTCACCCAGTTGAGTTTTCTGATCGCTTGATTGAAGTCTATGCAGAGGTGCCAGAGTTGGTAAGCCACTTACATTTACCGGTTCAATCTGGTTCCGATCGGGTATTGGCTATGATGAAACGTGGTCATACTGCAATTGAATACAAATCTAAAATTCGCAAGTTAAGAAAAATTCGTCCTAGTATTTCCATGTCCTCGGATTTCATTATTGGCTTTCCTGGTGAAACCAATCAAGATTTCGAAGATACTATGAATCTAATTGCAGATATTGGTTACGATCATTCGTTTAGTTTTATTTATAGTGCACGACCAGGAACACCAGCCTCTGATTTAGTAGATGACACGCCTGAGGAAACTAAGAAACAGCGCTTGAGTTTATTACAGCAACGAATTAATCAGCAGGCTTTCTCTATAAGCCGTAACATGGTTGGAACCCGCCAAACAGTTTTGGTAGAAGGTCCATCGAAAAAAGATCCAATGGAAATTAGAGCTCGTACTGAAAATAACCGTATTGTGAATTTCCAAGGGCCGCATTCAGTCATTGGTAAATTTGTTGAAGTTGAAATTACCGACGCTTTCCCGAATTCATTACGCGGTGACTTTATTGCTGACGGAAAGATTTACTAATAATAAGGATTTCAATGGCTGATTTAGCTTCCCAATCGTTCGAATTATTGCCGGCCGATAATACTCGAATTTCTGCCTTAGTAGGTTATCTTGATGAACACATTAAACATCTTGAGCGTCGTCTTGGGGTGGAAATTAATCTGCGTGAAAATCAAGTTCAGGTAATCGGCAGTCCGAAGAATGCAACGGCTACTCGCCAAGCAATTGAAAGCCTTTACATGCAAACTAAGAAACGTAAAGATTTGGATAGCGCAGATATTCATTTGGCCATTCAAGAAGTAATGGCAGAGCAGGCGCTTGCTGAACCTGCCACTAATGACGATGTAAAACTTATTACTAAGCGCGGTTTAATTAAACCGCGTAGCCCAAATCAAAAGCATTATATTCAAGCCATTAAGCACCACGATATCAGCTTTGGTATTGGTCCAGCGGGCACGGGTAAAACTTACTTGGCAGTAGCCAGTGCGGTGGATGCGTGGGAAAAGCAGCAAGTGCGGCGCATTCTTTTGACTCGCCCGGCGGTGGAGGCAGGTGAGCGTTTAGGTTTTCTGCCTGGTGATTTAGCACAAAAAGTTGATCCTTATTTACGGCCTTTGTATGACGCACTTTATGAAATGTTTGGTTTTGATAAGGTAGCAAAGCTTATGGAGCGTAACGTGATTGAAGTGGCACCATTAGCTTATATGCGTGGCCGAACGCTCAACGATGCTTTTATCATTTTGGATGAAAGTCAAAATACCACTCCTGAACAAATGAAAATGTTTTTGACTCGGATTGGCTTTAATTCCAAAGCGGTGATCACAGGCGATATTACCCAAGTAGATTTACCCCGAGGGCAAAAATCTGGTTTGCGCCATGTGATTGACGTTTTACAAAAAGTTGATGCTATCAGTTTTACCTTCTTCCAATCACAAGATGTGGTGCGCCACCCTGTAGTGCAGCGAATAGTGCAGGCATATGAAGCTTTTGAGAAAGACTCTGATTGAGCATGATTAACAAACAAGACATAGCGCTAGATTTTCAGCTAGCAACTGAATTAGCTGAAGTAGATGGAGAGTTTTTAAACCAAGAGAAAGTTACTCAATGGGTTGCTTTGGCACTGGACGTTGAGGCAAAGCAATATGGTAAAGCAAAAGCCCTAGCAAAGCCGATTGACATAACGGTGCGAGTGGTGGATTTAGCAGAAAGCCAAGAGTTAAATCACAAATATCGTGGAAAAAACAAACCTACCAATGTGCTGTCTTTTCCCTTTGAGCAACCACCTGGAGTTGAAGAAAAATTTCCAATTTTAGGGGATTTAGTAATTACTCAAGCTATCGTAGTACAAGAAGCAAAAGAGCAAAATAAAGCGCTTGAATCACACTGGGCGCACTTGGTTATCCATGGTAGCTTGCATTTATTAGGCTACGATCATATAAATGAATCTGAGGCTCAACAGATGGAGTCTCTAGAAGTCGAAATTCTTAAAGAGTTATCGATTTCTAATCCTTATGAACTTTTATAAAGTCATAATAAGCACATCTGAATACTTTTAGCAGCATGAGGCCAAAATAAACCTAGATGAACGACGACAAACCTCCGTCGAGAAGTTTTTTTCAAAAAATCACTCACATGTTCCAGTCGGAACCACAAGACCGCCAAGATTTAGTTGAAGTTCTGCGCGGCGCCAAAGATGACGAATTAATTAAGCCGGATTCACTTTCCATGATGGAGGGGGTCTTGCAAGTTGCTGAAATGCAAGTTCGTGACATTATGATCCCTCGATCGCAAATGAGTGTTATCCACGAAGATGCTCAGCTCAATGAAATTTTACCAATGGTCATCGAAACTAAACACTCGCGTTATCCAGTATTTGGAGAAAATCGAGATGATATTGAAGGGATCATGTTAGCCAAAGAGCTATTGGTTTATGCTGCCGAAAACAGTATTAATCTTTCTGAGTCCGAAAAGCAGGTTTTTGATATTAAAGATATCCTTCGACCTGCGGTAATCGTTCCTGAAAGTAAGAAGCTGGACGTATTACTCAAAGAATTTCGTATGAACCGTAATCATATGGCGATCGTAGTTGATGAGTATGGCGGTGTTTCAGGTTTGGTTACGATTGAAGATGTCTTGGAGCAAATCGTTGGCGAGATAGAGGACGAGTTTGATATTGATGAGGACGAGGGCAATATCAAAATTCATGACAATGGCGTTTTTATGGTGAAGGCTCAAACTGAAATTGAAGACTTTAACGATGAATTGAATGCAGATTTTTCTGATGAAGAGTTTGATACTATCGGTGGTTTAGTGGTGAATCAATTCGGTCATATGCCGGACATTGAGGAATCCATCACTATGGGTGATTTTGAGTTCGCGGTAGTCAACGCAGATGAACGACGTGTGCATTTGCTGAAAGTGACCAGTATTAATAAAACAGCAAACGATTAAAACATAAATGACAGAAAAATCTAAGTTCGCGAGTTTAGGACAATACGCAATGGCGCTGATAGTTGGCGCCATTTATCCATTAGCATTCGCCCCATTCGAGCGGTGGCCTATGGCGATTTTATCGATCAGTGCCTTTTGGTGGTTTTTAAAAGATGCTAATCCAAAAGCAGCCTTTCGCTTAGGTTTTTGTTATGGCTTAGGGCTTTTTGCTGTTGGCGTTTCGTGGGTCTACGTTTCAATCAATACTTTTGGCAATGCCTCGGAGCCTTTGGCGGTTTTCTTAACGGCTTTATTTGTGGCTTTACTAGCAAGTTTATTTGGTCTGTTGGCATGGCTGCATAGAAAATTCTTCGCCACGTACTCAATTTTTAGTCAAATCATCATCTTCAGTTTATTATGGCTTGCGCTAAACTTTTTCCAAGGTTATAGCTTTATTAGCTTTCCATGGTTGTTCCTAGGCTATACCCAAACAGAAAGTATTTTCATGGGTATTGCTTCATTGCTGGGTGTACATGGCGTTACTTTATTTCTAATCCCGTTATCGATTCTTGCAGCAGAGGTTGCAACCGAAAAAACTCGCAATAAAATATTTGCCCTAGGGTCCTATCTGGTTCTGGGTTTAGGACTTTCTTGGTGGGGTTTGAATGGGCAAATTAAAGAAAACGGCAGTTTAACGGTTGCGCTAATTCAGCCGAACATCGATCAACATCAAAAATGGCTGCGTGAAAATTATATTCCCATTGTGAGTGGTCAACTTGAGCAAACAGATAATTATTGGGGAAAAGACTTAATTGTCTGGCCGGAAGCTTCAATTCCAAGAATGGATGCCTATGCAAAAGAAGATCTAGCTTATATTTCTTCGTTAGCCAAGGATTCAAATTCAACTTTTTTAACTGGCATTCCCATCATGCCTGATGCCAATAACCGCAGTGAATATTATGCCGGTATGAAACAGTTGGGAAGCATCGAAGCAGAATATCGCAAGCAACAATTGGTGCCTTTTGGCGAATATGTTCCTTTCCAAGCTTTGATCAGAGGCTTAATCGATTTATTCGATTTACCTATGTCATCTTTTACTCCTGGAGATGATCAGCAAAAAGGCTTCAGTGATGAAAAAGCTTATTATATTCCAGCTATTTGCTATGAAATTGCTTTTCCTGAGTTGATTCAAGGCTTGTCTGCAAAAAGCGATTCAGATTTGCCGCAAGCCATTGTTACCATCAGTAATGACACCTGGTTCGGCGAATCTTGGGGACCATTGCAACATTTCCAAATGGCGAAAATGCGAGCCATCGAAAATGGTTTGCCAGTCATTCGAGCCACTAACAATGGTGTTACCGCATTGGTAGATCATTACGGACGTGTCACTGATCAAGAAAATCGTTTCGAAAAAACGGTTTTAGCAGGCGTGATTCCACTGACTCAAAGAGACACAATTTACAATCAATATGGGCAGACCTCTCTATTTATCTTAATGTTCATTTTATTTGGGCTGGCCATTTTGTTCAGGAAAATGGGCAAATGATAAATTCAGAGATTAACTTCCAAGAGTATGCGAACCTTTTAAAAAATGATGGAAGGGTTCAAATCCCTAACTATTTAGAACCCAGTTTGGCAGAAAATCTTTATCAGTGTTTAAAGCATGATGTTAACTGGGATCTTGCTTACAGGATTGAATCAGATATTTTAATACCATCCGATGACTTGGTTAACTTTCAAGCGAGAGAGTTATCTTTAATTAAAGAGCAATTAAATCAAATTAATCCTCAAGAATATTCTTACATGTACCATACTTACATGATGATCACTGCGTATATAGAGCAAAGAAATCCAGGTCTATTATTAGACCGATTTTTAGAAATGTTAAACTCACCAAATTACGTTAGTTTTTTACGCCAACTCACAGGGCAGTCGAATATAGTAAAAATTAATGCGCAAGCCACTAAATATATTAAAGATGATTTTTTAAGACCGCATAATGATTTTAATGAAAATGAAGGGCGCGAGTTTGCTTATGTAATTAATCTGACAAAAGATTGGGAAAGTGAATTTGGCGGACAATTGTGCTTTTTGGACTCGGAGCAAAAAATAGAAGAAAAATACCTCCCAACCTTCAACTCCTTAAGCCTTTTTAAAGTACCTAAAATGCATCAAGTATCTAAAGTAGTAAAAACAGACAAACCTAGACTTGCGATTACAGGCTGGTTACTAAATAAATAGCCAGCCTCTTGCATTCTAACTACCGATATTTTCTTTTAAAAATAAAGCTAGCTTATTATAAAACTCTATTTTATTTTTGACTTTATAAAAACCATGCCCTTCTTTTTTCTTATATAGAGTGGTTACATCTTTATTAGTATCTTGCAGGGCATCAAGCATATCCCGATAATGCTCATCACGAGTAACAAAGTCTTTCCCACCATGAGCCAAAAAAACGGGTTTTGTGATTTTCTCGACATGATTTATAGGGGAGTATTTGTACACGAAATCTTTGTCTTTGATATTCCATGCCTCATCATAGAATTTTCTTAGTTGTTCACTCGTTTTATATTGCCCTTTCCTTTGTAGCGATATGTCGTAAACGCCAGCATAACCGATGCCACATTGATATAACTCTGGTTCTTGTATGAGTCCCATCATAGCTGAATAGGCTCCATAGCTTGCGCCATAGATACATATTTTTCTCTTGTCTGCAATTCCTTGCTCGATAGCCCACAAAGTCCCATCTGTTATATCACTTTGCATTTCCTGTCCCATTTTGCGATAGGCGTCATATTGAAAATTTAGCCCATACCCACCAGAGCCGCGATAGTTAATTTGTAATACGGAATAACCTTTTGAAGCTAAAAACTGAACTTCAGGATTGTATTCCCAGTTATCTCTAATCCCATATGGTCCACCGTGAACCATAACGACCAATGGAGGGATGGCATCAGGTTTGATAGTGTTTGGTTTTGTTAGGTATCCGTGAATATCTAAGCCATCCTTTGCTTTAAATTGTATCGGCAATACATTAGCTAACAAGTTGGCTTTCAATCCAGGTCTCTTCGACAATAGGTATTCTAAAGATTTTTTTCTAACATCAAAGAGATAGTAATCACCTGGATTTTTGTCACCTTCTACTAATATTAAAGACTTTGTTCCATCAGTGGTCATTTCTTGAACCACTATCCTTTCGTTTGGGAAGGAGGGCTGTAAGCTACTAATTAGTTTAGAGTATGGATTCTCCGAGTCAAAAAAGGTAAGCTCATAACGCCCTGGTTGTTGTTCAACGCCAATAGGAAGTGACTTATTGAACCTACCATCATATACAGTTCTCACATTAAATTTATTGTCGTGTTTGTACAGCAGTTCATATTCATCGGTAGATGGGTCATATAAATAGTAGCCTTTAGAATTTGCTCTACCATCATATACATATAGTTTTGAGTCATCTGAGTTAAAAGTCAGAAAACTTAAGTTAGCTTCTTTGTCTTTGAATGTGTGTATCTTTTTCCACTCGCTTTTTTCACTTTGTCGGTAATAGATCTCGCCATCATTAGATATTGGCTCTACGTTATAAGCAAGACGAACTACAGATTTTGAATCAGCTAAAATTCGACCACGAAATGGTATTCTCTCTATTTGCTTAATGTCACTATTCTTTTTAAATGCTTTGTATATAACCGGTTTTCCTTTGTCATAAAAGTAGGTGAGCATATACTCAGGATTGTTCGGCAGTCTATCGAGGATGTTGCCTTGTGTACCTTTATTTTGACGGCTGCCGTCAATGTTAGTAACGATGTAGCCTTTTCTGATTGGAATGGCAATCGACCCATATTTATGCCCTAAAGATACTTCTAGCCTTTCATCAGTTAGCCATTCTAATGAAATAAATACATCGTCTTCTTTGCCCTTAATAAAGTTAAAAAGATTTTTGTCTTTAGTATTGATTATTGCAACGCCAGAACCATTTTCTCTATCCACGATAGCGGCTAGATAAGTCCCATTGGGGGAAAGGTATACTTCTTCAAATTGACCGTCTTTAAAAAAATCTTGGGCAGTGTAATTTGCTATTGAATGGAAAGAGGTAAGTAAAGTGATAATTATTAGTAGTTTTTTCATTTTTATGTATCCAAAAAAAAGCTCCCTAAGGAGCTTTTATACTATTTGCCGATGTGTTTATCAAAGAATTTTAACATTTTGGTATACAGCTCGACGTTATTCTCTTCTTTGTAGAAACCATGCCCCTCCAGGTCTTCTACCACAGACTCATACGGGTAATTGATATCGTCAAGAGCTGAGGTTAGAGCAGTAAAGTTCGCATATGGAACCCGTCTATCAGCCTTACCATGAACTAACATCAATGCAGATTTGATCTTGTCGACATGGTATACAGCTGAGCGCTCTCTAACAAAGTCCGGGTCTTTGTTATTCCATGCAACATCTAAGAAATATCTACCGCCTTCCCAATCACCGATATCGCTTTTATTTTGAATTTCAATATCATAAACACCTACATAACCTACTGCACACTTATATAAGTCAGGCTCTTTTACAGCGCCCATCAATGCAGCATATCCGCCGTAACTACCACCATAAATACATAAGCGATTTTTATCAGCAATGCCTTGCTCAACTGCCCACAGGGTGGCATCAGTTAAATCATCTTGCATTTCAGCGCCCATTTGACGATAAGCATCATATTGGAACTTAGTTCCATAGCCACCGGAGCCTCTGTAATTGACTTGTAAGACTGCATAACCGTTATCAGCAAATAATGCAGCTTCTCGGTCATACCACCAGAAATCCCTAGGACCATAAGGGCCACCATGCACTAACAAAATAAGAGGAAGGTTCTTCTCTTTTCCAATAGGACGAGTTAAGTAGCCATGAATTTTTAAACCATCTCGAGCTTTATAAGATATAGGCTCTCTTTTTGCTAAAGTTTTAGGTTTTATCCAAGATGCACTAGATGATAAGTATCTTAATTTCTTTGTTTCGGTATTTAATAGGTAAAAATCTCCTGGATTTCTATCACTAACAACGTTTACCAGAGTTGATTTGCCATCTTTTGTTGAGCCTCGGACAAATGTAAACTCATCAGGGAAAGCTGCTTGTATTTGAGATAATAGTTTGGAGTAAGGGTTACTTAAATCAAAATACTCTACGGTAGGTACTCCGTCATGCCTCATGACACCAATAGGTTCTCTAATAGGATAGCTATTATCATATACTAAGCTTGGTGTAACGACGCCCTTGTCCTTCCAGATTAATTTTTTAGATTTATCTTTAGGATCGTATAAGTAGTAACCTTCTTCTCCTACTTTATCATTGAATAGGTAGATTTTTTGGTTGTCTTTGCTGAAGCGAACGAAACTGTATCCCAAAGACCCTTCACGGCGAGTTTGAATTAACTCCCATTCTGAATCTTTATTTGCTCGGTAATAAGTTTTTTGCTCTCCTCGCTGATCATCGTCAACGGCAATTCGAATAACACCATCATGGTCAGTTAATATTCCGCCTCTAAAAGGAGATGAATCGAGAGTAAAGGTTGATTTTGTTTTTGTACGTGAAGCGATAGTACTCTCTGAAGAGCGGTCGTATAGCCTAACTCTTTTTACAGTGCGGAAGCCTTTGCGGTTACTGAAAATACCAAGAATATGTTTTGGATCTTCTGGCATTGTTCCTGCTAATGAAAACCCTGAAGGTAGAAACATTTGCTTAGTACCATCAAAGTTTGATGCCATGACTTCGCCAGTGCCAAACGGCGCGGCCAATGAACCAAATTGACGGCGGACTCTAAATAAGAATCTTTCATCATTTACCCACTGGAGACCTGATATTTCTACATCATCTCCTTGAGAATTAGATACATTAATTACTTTTATTAATTTTAAGGTATTTGTATCTAAAGTAGCTATTTTATATTTTTCTTCATCCTGGAATACGGCAGCTAAATATTCGCCTGTAGGAGATAGATAAAGATTGCTAATATCTTGAGATTTAAAGAAATCCTCAACTGGGATTTGCTTAGCATACAAATTATTGCTGAATAAGAATAATATGCATATAAAAAGAAGTTTTTTCATGATTTTCGACGTCCTAATAAATTTAGTGGGTATGTTATATCCGCGATTGTGCTAATTTTCAATTGTAATAATGTAATAATTGAAACGACTTAATTAAATTAGTCATTAATTAGGAATAAAAAGTAGGATTTCAGCTGTCTCTAAGGTATCCTTTGCGGTTATTCCTGATGATTTTTCCCGAGTTTAGTTCGGCACTAGATGTCGAGCTAAGCCATTGAAATATATAACAATGAAGATGAACGAACATTACCAGCCTTCAGTGATTGAAGGCAAAGTCCAAGACCATTGGCGCAAAAATAAAACTTTTAAAGCGGTTGAAGATGCTTCTAAGGAGAAATACTACTGTTTGAGTATGTTGCCTTACCCAAGCGGCCGCCTGCATATGGGTCATGTTCGCAACTACACCATTGGTGATGTGATCTCGCGTTTCCAACGGATGTTGGGTAAAAATGTAATGCAACCTATCGGGTGGGATGCTTTTGGCTTGCCGGCTGAAAACGCAGCGGTGAAAAATAACGCTTCACCTGCGCCTTGGACCTACGAAAATATTGAGTATATGAAAGGCCAACTTGAAATGTTGGGTTTTGCCTATGACTGGGATCGTGAGTTTGCAACTTGTGATCCAGAGTATTATCGTTGGGAGCAGTGGTTTTTCACCAAGTTGTATGAAAAAGGTTTGGTTTATAAAAAGACTTCATCGGTCAACTGGTGCCCAAATGATGAAACTGTATTGGCAAACGAGCAAGTAGTAGATGGCGCTTGTTGGCGTTGCGACTCGTCGGTTGAACAAAAAGAAATTCCTCAATGGTTTATTAAAATAACTGCTTATGCTGAAGAGTTATTGAATGATTTAGATACGCTCGAAGGTTGGCCAGAAATGGTTAAGACTATGCAGCGTAATTGGATAGGTCGCTCTGAAGGTATGAACTTAGATTTTGGCGTAGCGATAGATGGTTATGTGGAAAATCACTTAAGAGTTTATACCACTCGCCCGGACACACTATTTGGCGTGACATATGTGGCTGTTGCTGCAGCTCATCCTTTAGCAACTTTAGCAGCACAAAATAATCGTGAGTTACAAACTTTCGTTGATGAGTGCCGTAACAGTAAAGTTTCTGAAGCAGAAATGGCTACCATGGAAAAGAAAGGGATGGCGACGGGTTTAACTGTGACTCACCCTTTAACAGGCGATCAAGTTCCTGTTTGGGTCGCGAACTTTGTATTGATGGATTATGGCACGGGTGCTGTGATGGCAGTTCCTGGACATGATCAACGTGATTTTGAATTTGCCACAAAATATGGAATTGACATTAAACCAGTGGTAACGCCTGCGGATGGATCTGAACTGGATATATCTCAAGCGGCTTATACTGAGAAAGGCTTATTGATCAATTCGCAGGAATTTGATGGTTTAGCATTCGAGCAAGCTTTTAGCTCCATAGCATCGAAATTAGAAGCGGAGAAGAAAGGCGAGAAAACGGTTAATTATCGTTTACGTGATTGGGGTGTTTCTCGCCAACGTTATTGGGGCGCTCCTATTCCCATGGTGAATATGCCAGATGGCACTGTGGTTCCTGTGCCTGAAGAACAGTTGCCAGTTCGTTTGCCCACAGATGTAAAAATGGATGGTGTGACTAGTCCTTTACATAGTGATAAAGAATGGCAAAAAGCGGTGGTGGATGGAGTTGAAGGTATTCGTGAAACGGATACTTTTGATACTTTTATGGAGTCGAGTTGGTATTATGCACGTTATTGCTGCCCTGATCATGATGAAGGTATTCTCGACCCAGCGCGCGCAAATTACTGGCTACCTATCGATCAATATGTCGGTGGTATTGAACATGCCATTATGCACTTGATGTATTTCCGTTTCTTCCACAAATTATTACGTGATACTGGTTTTGTTAATTCAGATGAGCCTGCAAAAGCTTTGTTATGCCAAGGGATGGTATTAGCTGATGCTTTCTATTATGTGGATGAAAAAGGGGCACGCAACTGGGTTTCGCCGTTGGAAGTGGATGTGACCGAGCGTGACGACAAAGGTGCGGTAACTAAGGCTGTTGATTCTAATGGCCGTGAAGTGACTCACGCCGGCATGACTAAAATGTCTAAGTCGAAAAATAATGGTATCGATCCTCAATCTATGGTCGATCAATATGGCGCTGATACGATGCGCTTATATACCATGTTCGCTTCTCCACCGGAGCAAACCTTAGAGTGGCAAGACTCGGCAGTGGAAGGTTCTCTAAAATTCCTACGTCGTTTTTGGAAATTAGTGTCTTCTCATGTACAGAAAGGTGAAGTGATTGCAATCGACACAGCAAACCTAAACGGTGATCAAAAAGCACTCCGTCGCAAGACCCATGAAACCATCGCTAAAGTAACCGATGATTATGCACGTCGTTATACTTTCAACACTGCTATTGCTGCGGTTATGGAATTATTGAATCACGCGGCGAAGGCAGAAGAAGTAAGCGAGCAAGATAGAGCCGTATTACAAGAAGCATTAGAGGCCGCGGTATTATTATTATCTCCGATCACGCCCCACATTTGTTCAGAGCTGTGGACAGCACTTGGGAAAAATGATGATGTGGTGGTAGCAGATTGGCCTGTTGCCGATAAAGCGGCTATGGTGCAAGATGAAAAATTAATTATTATTCAAGTGAATGGCAAAGTTCGTGCCAAGATTACGGTTTCCGCTTCTGCATCAAAAGACGAAGTTGAGGCATTGGCTCTTGAGAATGAAAATGTTAAAAACTTTACTGATGGTCAAACAGTTCGCAAAGTGATTGTGATTCCAGGTAAATTAGTGAATATTGTTGCTAATTAAATGCTACCAATAGGGCGTATAAATAATTTTGAATATCATGATAAATAAAAGCTTCAAATTACTATTTATTGCTATTGTGGCTGTTAGCATTTTGAATGCTTGCGGGTTTCAATTGCGTGGACAAGGCTTTGATTTAAATGATACCAAAGTTTGGTTACAAACTAACAATCCTAATAGTGACTTTGAACGTAGTTTAAAGCAGCGTTTGTTAACTCAAGGCGGTTCTTGGGTCATTGCGCTTGATAGTGCTGATTTACAACTGGGTATTGAGCAATACTCTACAGAAGAAAGGGTGCTTGCGCGTGATGCCAGCGGTCGTCCTAGTGAATTAGAGTTAATTTTTAAATTGGATTATCGTTTGGCCGTTCAAGGTAAAGATTACGGTAAGGGTTTGGCACCTTTGCAGCATCTATCCAGTCGTCGAGAGATGGCCTATGATCGTAATCTTGAAACGGGCCAAGCTGTAGAAAAAGATCGTTTATTAAAAGATATGCAACAAGCAGTGATCTCTCGTCTGTTGTTACAAATGGCAAAATCGCAATAAGGTAAAATTTGAAAGTTTATCCTGAGCAACTTCAACAAAACCTCACACAACTCAAGTCGGTGTATTTGATTTCAGGTGATGAGCCGTTACAGAAAATTGAAGCAGCTGATAAGATTCGAGAATTCGTTAAATCTCAAGGCGTGCTTGAGCGTCAAATCTTAGAAGATTCTACTAGTAAAAACCCTTTAACCGATCAGGCTGGCACCATGTCCTTATTTGCTGAGAGTCGGCTGCTTGAATGGCGTTTTGATAAAGCTATAAAAAAAGCACAGGGCGATGCAATCTTAGAGTTTTTGCAAAGTGGCAGTGATGATGTGCTGTTATTGGTAGCCCCAAAATTATCCAACGAAAAAAGAACTACTTGGTATAAGCATATTGAGAAGCAGGGTATTTGTGTAGAAGCTTGGCCTATTCCTGCCGAACGCTTAACTGGATGGCTCAATAACCGAGCCAAGCAGTTAGAAGTTAAATTAGATGCTAGTGCAACACAATCTTTGCTCGAACGTTGTGAGGGTAATTTATTAGCTGCGCATCAGGACTTACAAATGCTTGCTTTGCTTGCTAGTGGAGAAATGGTGACCAGTGAAAATATTAAGCAATATGTTGGGCAAAATGCTCGTTATTCGATTTACGAATTATCTGATGCTTGTTTACAAGGTCAAGCGGCACGTGCTTTAAGAATGTTGAACAGTTTAAAAGCCGAAGCAACTTATCCGCTACCTTTGGTCAATCAATTGACCCGAGAGTGCCAATTACTAGCCAACTGGAGTGAGCAACAAGATGCTGGCTTAAGTTTAGCTGAAATTATGCAATCCTCTCGCTTATGGCCAAAAAGACAAAAATTACTTCAAGCAGCATTTAACCGCGGTAGTAAAAAAAAGTGGTATGCCTTATTACAACGACTAAGCTTTATCGATAAGTCGGTCAAAGGTCAGGCGGATGGGGATATTTGGCAGGAGCTGGCTCAAGTGATTTGTTTAATGGGTAATATTAATCCTTTTAAAGCGAACTCGAGTAAGACAAAGGCTTCTACTCAACCTCAGTCCAGCGCAACCAAAGTCAGCTCGATGAGTGATATGAAAAAGTCATTGGGTTTATAACAAAATGGAGATATCCCAACAAAAAGCAGTGCATATTATTCTTGGTGGTACTTTTAATCCGGTACACTTTGGACATTTACGCATTGCCGAAGAAGTGGCCAATATTTTCCCTAGAGCCAAGATCTCATTGATGCCAGCTGCTTATCCGCCTCATCGAGCACAACCAAATGTGAGTCCGGAACAGCGAATTGAAATGCTTGAGTTGGCCTTATCAACAAGTCACCATTTGCAAATTGATGATAGGGAGCTACAAAGAGAAGAGCCGAGTTACAGCGTAGTGACCCTAAGCGAAATTCGACAAGAGGTAGCTGATGCAAGTGTAATTTTTTTAATGGGCACAGATGCTTTTGCAAAATTAAATCAATGGTATCAATGGCAAAAATTATTGGACCTGACCAATATTTTAGTTATTGAACGGCCAAATAGTAGCTATCCAAATCAAGGTGAAATTGCCGATTTATTGCAATCTAATCAAGTCGTTCCTAGTCAACTACCCCATTACTCTCATGGAAAAATTGCTACTTTGACGATGCCACTCTTGGATATTTCATCGACTTATATAAGAAATCAAATAAAGTGCGGAAAATCACCACGCTTTCTATTACCAAATGTTATACTAGACTATATACAACGACATCAACTCTACCGAGATTAGCGACACCTAATGCAATCAAAGCAATTAAAAAAGCTGGTAATTGAGCAGCTAGAAGATTTAAAAGCAAAAGATATTAAAGTTTTAGATGTAATTGAGATGAGCTCTATCACCGACTTTATGGTGATTTGCTCCGGCACTTCCAATCGTCATGTAAAATCTATCGCCCATAATTTAATTCGAGAAGTTAAAGATCAAGGTATGCAACCTCTTGGCATTGAAGGTGATGATGTTGCTGAATGGGTATTAGTCGATTTAGGTGATGTAGTTGCTCATATTATGCTCCCACAAACTCGTGACTTTTATCAGCTTGAAAAGTTGTGGGACCCTGCTTGGCAGAATGCTACTGAACCAACGCACTAAAATTTAAGATCCTTTATGCAGCTTCGGTTAATCACGGTAGGTCAAAAAATGCCTTCATGGGTCGAGCAAGGTTACCATGAATATGCCAAAAGATTCCCCCGTGATTTTAAATTGGAACTTGTTGAAGTTACTGCTGCCAAAAGAAGCAAGAATGCAGATCTGGAAAAAATAAAGGTTCAAGAAGGTGAGTCGATTCTTGCTAAAATAGACTCCTCCGATTGGGTGGTGGCACTAGATGTTAAAGGCAAGACATTCACGACGCCGCAATTAGCACAGCAAATCCAACATTGGCAGCAGCATCATCCAAGTTTAGTTATGATGGTAGGCGGCCCTGAAGGGTTGTCTGAGGCTTGTTTGGCAAGAGCAAACCAAAAGTGGTCGCTCTCTGATCTAACTTTTCCGCATCCGTTGGTAAGAGTCATTTTAGCTGAGACTTTATATAGAGCTTGGTCAGTGACAGTGAATCACCCATATCATCGAGAATAAGCTTTAGCCATGTATAAAAAGCAAGCAGTGAAAGACTATGGTCGAGAAATCTCGATTTTTTATGTCCGTGCGGTGGTTGCTCTTGTTATCGTTGTAGCACTTCTATTGGTATTGTTATTCCGTCAATTCAAATTACAAATTCTTAACTACGAAGCCTATCAAACTCAGTCTGAAAATAATCGAATTCGTATTCGCCCTGTAGCTCCAATCCGAGGTCTAATTTTTGATCGAAATGGTATTTTATTAGCAGAAAATCGCTCTATCTTCGCCTTAGAAATTACTCCAGAAATCGTCGGTAAGAAAAATATGGACGAAACTCTGACTCGCTTAAGCGAGCTTTTAGATATTGACGATAAGCAATTGAGTGATTTTAAAGAGCAGATCAAATTTCGTTCCAAATATAAATCTTATCCAATAAAAAGTAAGCTAACTGAAGACCAGGTGGCAATTTTTTCAGTTAATAGACACCTTTTTCGTGGTGTTACCGTTGAGGCACGTTTAGAGCGTTACTATCCTCATGGCGAAGATGTGGTGCATGCTATAGGTCGTATGTCGGCGATTAATAAAGCCGATATAGAGAAAATGGAGCAAGAAGCTAAAGTTACACAGGATTTTTCCAAGTTAAAAAATTATGCAGCTACCAACAAGATGGGTAAGTTGGGGCTTGAAAAATATTACGAAGAAATATTACATGGGTTTGTAGGTCAAGAAAAAGTAGAAACCGATGTTCGTGGTCGAGTGGTTAAAGTTTTAGAAAGACAAGATCCTGTTGCTGGTCAAAATCTGTACTTACACCTTGATTATGCATTGCAAAAAAGAGCTAATCAGTTACTTAAAGAAGCGGGAGCGCGTGGTGCAGTAGTGGCTGTAAACCCGGTAAATGGAGGTGTCTTGGCGCTGGTAAGCCAGCCTTCTTATGATCCAAATTTATTTACGGGCGGCATTTCTCAAGCCAATTTTTCGGCGCTGATAAATTCAGAAGAAAGGCCGCTTTACAATCGAGCGGTTCAAGGGACTTACCCTCCTGCTTCTACTATAAAGCCGCACCTGGCATGGCTAGGTTTGCAACAAGGGGTGATAGACGAAAGAACTCGAATTGCCGATCCTGGTTGGTTTTCGTTACCTAATAATAAGCATCGATATCGAGATTGGAAACCTTGGGGACATGGCGCGACTATGCGGGTCGTCGATTCAATTATTGAATCTTGTGATACTTTTTTTTATGACTTATCGGTTCGTCTAGGGATTAATAGAATCCATGAGGGGATGCAGCAGTTTGGATTTGGTCAAAAAACAGGCTTAGATATCGTTGAAGAAAAACAAGGCATTATGCCATCACGTTCATGGAAAAAAGCAAATAGAAATGAACCTTGGTATACGGGTGATACAGTCAATATTGGGATTGGTCAAGGCTTTTGGACAGCAACGCCTTTGCAACTTGCTAACTCTAGCGCTGTTTTTGCCAATGATGGTATTCGTTTTGATTTACAGTTAGTGAAAGAGTTTCAAAATGAAGACAGAAAAACTAGTAATACTCCTGTGATGTCTGCTGAGCAAATTGTCACTGGTGATGGAACTTGGTTAGACACGATTAAGGAAGCAATGCGTCTTTCAACTTTACCGCCACTGGGGACAGCTAAAACTGCATTTGATGGGGCAAACTTCTCCGCTGCCGGTAAAACGGGAACTGCACAAGTTAAAAGTATCGCTCAAGATGAAACTTATGACGAAGAAAATATAGAAGATAAATTTAAGGATAACGCTTTATTTATAGGTTATGCACCTTATGAAAACCCGCAAATAGCTATAGCAGTAGTAATGGAGAATGCCGGTGGTGGTGGTGGTAATGCTGCGCCAATTGCCCGTCAGTTAATGGAGTTTTATTTGCAAAATAATGACTTACTACCAAAAGCTATTGCTATATCTGAGTCCAGCGCTAAACAACAAGCGAGCCTTGATTAATGCTAAAGTCTTTTAATCAAAATGCCGTTAGTAATACTCACAAAGCGAAGAGTAGCATTTTGTGGCGACTGCACTTAGATGCGCCGCTGCTATTAGGTTTGATCTTGTTGATGATGTTCGGTTTATTGGTTATCTACAGTGCAGGTGGAGAGAGTATCGATCTAATAAAAAGACAAGTAGTTCGCCTTGGATTTGGTATGGCGGTAATGCTGGTAATCGCACAAATCCCACCGCGCATTTTAAAAATGTGGGCGCCAGTATTGTATGTAGGAGCGATAGGCTTTTTACTAGCAGTATTACTGTTTGGCGAGTCGAGCAAAGGTGCTCAGCGCTGGATAAATGTTGGTATTCGTTTTCAGCCCTCTGAAATGATGAAAATTGCTATGCCAATGATGGTGGCTTGGTATTTTGCTGAAAAAGCACTACCACCAAGTTTTAAGCACTTAATTGTTGGGCTGACTTTGGTGATGGTGCCAACTATTATGATTATGATGCAGCCTGACTTGGGAACATCATTGTTAATAGCATCCTCAGGGTTTTTTATTATTTTCTTTGCGGGTATTCGTTGGCGTTATTTATTAAGTGCTGCCTTTGCCGGGTTGGTGATGGTGCCGATCATGTGGTTTTTTGTCATGCATGAGTATCAAAAGGGTCGAGTACTGACTTTTTTAAATCCTGAGCGTGATCCATTAGGAGCGGGCTATCATATTATTCAGTCACAAATCGCCATTGGTTCAGGTGGTGTCAGTGGTAAAGGTTGGTTAAAAGGCACTCAGTCACAACTGGAATTTTTACCTGAGCGACATACAGATTTTATCTTTGCAGTTTTAGGTGAAGAGTTTGGATTAATCGGCGTCGCCGTATTGTTGGCTCTGTATCTGTTTATTATAGTTCGAGGACTACAAATTAGTTTACAGGCGCAAGACACTTTTAGTCGCTTATTAGGAGCGGCAATAACCTTAACGTTTTTTGTTTACCTATTCGTTAACATTGGTATGGTCAGCGGATTATTACCTGTTGTTGGGCTGCCATTGCCATTAGTAAGTTATGGCGGTACTTCGATGGTGACCTTGTTGGCTGGATTTGGTATTTTAATGTCTATTAAAACACATAGACGTTTACATTCAAGATAAAGGAAATTTTAGTGATAAACAAAATTATTACATTAACTCTAACTTCTGCACTATTTGCTGC
Organism: Kangiella sp. HZ709; assembly: GCF_009674675.1. GTDB lineage: Bacteria > Pseudomonadota > Gammaproteobacteria > Enterobacterales > Kangiellaceae > Kangiella. Next base: position 1,321,369 of record NZ_WKJC01000001.1, on the reverse strand, counting down.
GCCGATGTTAAGCAATGAGGCGATAGCTAAAGAGCAAGCGAAAAAAGCACCTACTAATGCAAAAGATTTTGCTGTATTTATGGCGGAAAAACATGGCTTTACTCAAGACTATGTCGCTCAGGCTTTAAATAAAGCCGAAAAGCGCCAAAGTATTTTAGATGCTATGAGTCGCCCTGCCGAAGGTAAAGATTGGTACGAGTATCGTCCGATTTTTTTAACTGACAAACGCATTAAGCAAGGCGCTGAGTTTTGGCATAAACATAAAGAAACGTTAGCGCGGGCAGAAGAAGTATCACAAGTCCCTGCAGAGGTTATCGTCGCCATCATTGGAGTTGAAACTTTTTATGGAAGGATCCAAGGAACTTTTCCGGTAATCGATGCGATCAGCACTTTAGCTTTCCATTATCCTAAAAGATCCAAATTTTTTGCCAGCGAGTTGGAGCAATACTTTATTTTGGCTAGAGAACAAGGCTGGATGTTAGATCATCATAAAGGTTCTTACGCAGGCGCTATGGGCATGGGGCAGTTTATTCCTAGCTCTTATCGCCATTACGCAGTTGATTTTGATGGTGATAAAAAAATCAATCTTTTTGAAAACCCACAAGATGCGATTGGTAGTGTGGCAAACTATTTTAATAAACATAAGTGGATCTTGGATGAGCCAGTAGCAGAGTTTTTGCCGCAACTGGATAGTAAACTTGCAATGCAATATCGCAATAAAAAATTGAAGCCACAATTTACGGTTGATCAACTAACCAATGCAGGAATCAAATTACAGTCAGCGCCAAGCAAAGATACTAAAGCTGGGATTTATAAATTCCAACAAAAAGATTCCGTCGATAACTGGGTCGGTTATCACAACTTTTATGTGATAACTCGTTATAATCGAAGCCCAATGTACGCAATGGCTGTTCATCAGTTAAGCCAAGAAATTAAAGCGACTTATCAAAAGATGCAAGCAGATAAAGCAGTAACAAGTGAGAGCGCCAAATGAAGTTTCCAGTTTTAGCCGCGGCAACGCTTTTGACATTAACCGCTTGTACCACTACTGATATTAGAAGTCCTGGCAGCCAACAGCCTTTAGATCGAAGTATCCCAGACTCGGCGCCGACAGATTCTGACAGATCTTTTACTAATGGAACGCCTCGTGAGCCTCGCCCAAAAGTAGAAGCAAAGAGTCGTTATGGTAACCCGCCTTACTACGAACAAGACGGTAAGGTTTATCATGTTTTAGATAGTGCCGACGGTTATATTGACGTAGGGGTGGCCAGTTGGTATGGCAAAAAATTTCATGGTCGTAGAACTTCTTCGGGTGAAATTTATGACATGTATCACTTTACCGCAGCCCACAAAACATTGCCGCTCCCAAGTTATGCCAGGGTAACTAATTTAGATACGGGTGTCAGTGTGGTGGTTAAAGTGAATGACCGAGGACCATTTGTTAAAAACCGGTTGATTGATTTGTCCTACGCTGCAGCGAAAAAATTAGGCTATGACGATAAGGGAACTGCAAGAGTGGAAGTTCAAGTCTTGGCGTCTCCTCGTTCGAATGGCGTTGGTGCCAACTATGAACGTGGCGAATTAAAGATACCGCCAATTAAAGACCAAGTTGAAACCCCACAATTATTTGTTCAAGTTGGCGCTTTTAGCGATGCTTTAAGAGCGGATACTTTAGCTGCTCGCTTACGCGATTTTTTCAAACAACCGATTCAAGTAACCAGTTTTAAAAACAATCAAAACATTACTTTAAATCGCGTTAGAATTGGTCCTTTGGATAATGGCGAAACTGCTGAGAGGATTTTAAATCAGTTAAGACAGTATGATTTAGGAACCACCCCCAAGTTGGTCACTGATTAGTTCAGGCCTTGAAATTAGGTGATATAAACCACAATGATGAAAATTTTTTTAATTGTACTTTTATTAGTATCTTCAACAGTCACTTCGTTACCACTATTGGCAAATCAGCCGGGCACGCCTGAGATTGAAGCTAAATCATACATTTTGATTGACTATCTAACAGGTAAGGTATTGCTAGAGTCTGAAGCGGAGAAAGTTTTACCACCTGCTAGTTTGACAAAAATTATGACTAGCTATGTAGTCTCTGATGAGCTCAAAAAAGGCAATATAAGTCCAGACGATAAAGTTTTAATTAGTGAAAATGCTTGGGCGCAAAATCCTAAACTGAAAGGTTCCTCGCTCATGTTTGTTGAAGTGAACAAATATGTTTCGGTTGATGAGTTGCATAAAGGGATTGTAATTTCTTCAGGTAATGATGCCAGTATTGCAATGGCTGAGCATATTTCTGGTACAGAGTCGGCCTTTGCAAAATTGATGAATCAACATGCATTGGCACTGGGTTTAAATAATACTTATTTTGCTAACAGTACGGGTTTACCAGCAGATGGGCATCAAACTTCAGCAAAAGATTTGGCAAAGTTATCACAGGCTCTAATTCGAAGTTTTCCTGAAGATTACGAGATTTATGCCGAAAAAGAATACACCTATAATAAGATCACTCAGCAAAACCGCAATACTTTGCTAAGAGATCAAAGTATGAAAGTTGATGGCCTTAAAACAGGCCATACAGAAGAGGCTGGATTTGGTTTGGTTTCTTCGGCGGTTAAAGATGAGATGCGATTAATTGCAGTTGTTATGGGCGCTGAGAGTAAGGCAAAAAGAGCCAGCGAAAGTCGAAAAATTTTAAATCATGGTTTTCGTTTTTACACTAACATTACACCGTTTAAAGGTGGTGTTTCACTAAAGAATGCTCGCGTTTGGAAAGGTGAAGCGAATGAGTTTTCTGTTGGCCTAGCGCAGGATGCAACTTTAACTATTCTTAAGACTGAAAAAGAAAAGCTAAAAGCCAACTATATTATTGACTCGGAATTGATAGCTCCTGTTAGAAAGGGTCAGAAAGTTGGCGAAGTTTTCTTCAAAATTGATGGTAAAGAAATTATGAAGATGCCAATGGTAGCGCTAGAAGATGTAGCCGAAGCAGGCTTTTTGGGCCGTATGTGGGATAGTGTTAAACTTTGGTTTTAAATAAATTGTTTCATTATGACCCTCAATAGAAACTCCAATGGCAATTATCTACCTTAACGGTCAATGGTTACCGGATTCTGAAGCTAAAGTCTCGGTTTTTGACCGAGGCTTTTTGTTTGCAGATTCGGTTTATGAAGTGATCCCTGCATATGCGGGCAATTTCTTTCGTTTTGAAGAACATATTCAGCGACTTAATCAGAGTCTTGAGAGTGTCAAAATGGATTTAAGATTTGATGGGCAAGAGTGGTTAAGCATTGGCAAAGAGCTATTGGCTAAAAATGATTTAAAACAAGCAAGTTTGTATTTACAAGTTAGCAGAGGGACTAGCGCTATACGATCTCATGAATTTCCAGCTGAGATTATGCCAACGATCTTTGCGATGGTATCTGAACTGCCTCCAGTAGTTACCAGCAAACAAAAAACGAAGGGCATTCAAGTGATTAGTTGTGAGGATATTCGCTGGGATCGTTGCGATATCAAAACCACGGGCTTGTTAGCGAACTGTCTTTTATTACAGAAAGCGCTTGAATCTGGGGCTGATGACTCCATATTAGTGCGAGATGGTAAAGTCCTAGAGTCGACCTCGAGTAATGTATTTGCTGTAAAGTCTGGACAAATACTGACCCCAAAGCTGAGCGATGAGTTGTTAGCAGGCGTAACTCGAGAATTTGTGATGTTGCTTGCAAGAAACTTGGGTTATTCAGTACTTGAAGTGGACCTTTATGAAGCGGACTTACAGGAAGCTGATGAAATTTGGCTAACAAGTTCAAATAAAGAAATCCGCCCAGTAGTGGGCTTGAACCATGCTAAAATTGGCAATGGCGAAATAGGTAATGTTTGGCGTGAGATGAATCAAGCTTATCAAAAGCTAAAATATAATCTTTACCAAGGTGAGTTTTCAGAGATAGCAGGTATCAATACCTTATGAATCAAAATTACGATAGAGATAAACTGTGGGAGTTCCCCGCTGACATATGCTTTAAAGTCATGGCTGTTAATCGAGACGGGATTGACCTTGAAGTGTTGCAGGTAGTTAATCGGCATGTTCCCACTAATAATTTGCCAAAATCACAGCCAAGTCGAAATGGAAACTATGTTTCTTTATCGTTTAATATTCAGGTGACTAGTAAAGAGCAGGTTGATGCTTTATATCAAGATGTTTTCACCGTAGATGGCGTGAAAATGACCCTATAGTGAAGGCTCAGAGAATTATGTCGATAGAAAATAGTGTCATTATTCGAGAGCTGGGTCGTCACGACTACGTGCCTGTTTGGAAAGCAATGCAGGCCTTAACCGACGAGCGAGATGAGTCGGTAATGGATGAGATTTGGTTAGTTGAACATGATCCTGTGTTTACTCAGGGACAAGCCGGTAAAGCTGAGCATTTATTATTTCCTGGCGAGATCCCTGTAGTTCAAGTGGATAGAGGTGGTCAAGTCACTTACCATGGTCCTGGACAGCAGGTCGCGTATTTCATGATAGATTTACGTCGCAAAAATATGGGGCCAAGAGATCTGGTTTCTGCAATTGAAAATGCGATTGTGGATATGTTGGCTATTTACGGCATAGAGGCTACACCAAGAGCAGATGCGCCAGGTGTTTATACTGAAGATGAGAAGATATGCTCATTAGGTTTACGCATCCGCAAAGGAAAATCATTTCATGGTTTAGCACTAAATGTGAATATGGATTTAGAGCCATTCGCCAGAATTAACCCTTGTGGTTATCAGGGAATGATCATGACTCAAATAAAAGATAAAGGCGGTCCGCAAGATCTAGAGCGGATAAAGCCAGATCTTATCGATCAATTGTGTGAAAAATTGGGTTATACTAAGCGCCTTGAGCAAGTTGGCTTAGAATCCAGCGACTAGCTGACTACTAATTAAGAGAACATATGTCCGATCAAGTAAAAAGAGGGCGAGTGACTGGCAAGGTCATTCCTGGTGAGAAAATGCGTGCTGAAGATAAGATGGCCCGTATTCCTGTTAAGATTGTTCCTACCGAAGAAATGCCGCGAAAACCGGATTGGATTCGAGTGCGCCTTCCTAATGGAAATCAAATCACCAAAATTAAAGAAATGCTGAGAGGTAAAAAACTGCATACAGTTTGTGAAGAAGCTTCTTGCCCTAATTTACCTGAGTGTTTTGGCCATGGGACCGCTACTTTCATGATCATGGGTGATATTTGTACTCGTCGCTGCCCTTTCTGCGATGTTGCGCATGGTCGTCCATTAGCGCTTGATCCAGAAGAACCGCAAAACTTAGCGGATTCAGTAAAGTCGATGGGATTAAAGTATGTAGTTATCACTTCAGTTGACCGTGATGACTTGCGAGATGGTGGTTCTGCTCATATCACAGAGTGCGTTAGAGTTGCGCGTGAACAAAATCCAGGTTTGAAAATTGAGGTCTTGGTTCCGGATTTCCGTGGCCGTATGGAAAAAGCTTTAGACTTAATGAGCGATGGGTTGCCAGATGTGTTTAACCACAATTTGGAAACTGTACCAAGATTATATAAGCAAGCTCGCCCCGGCGCTGATTATCAATGGTCTTTGGATTTACTGAGGCAGTTTAAAGAGCGCTATCCGGGTATTCCAACTAAGTCTGGTTTAATGATCGGTCTTGGTGAAACCAATGAAGAAATTATTGAAGTCATGAAAGATTTAAGAGCTCATGGCGTTGATATGCTTACGCTGGGCCAATACTTACAGCCGAGTAAATTCCATCACCCTGTGATGCGTTTTATGCCACCAAAAGAATTTGATGAGCTAGGTAAAATTGCTGAAGAGCTTGGCTTCACAAATGTGGCAAGTGGTCCAATGGTGAGATCTTCATACCATGCAGATCAGCAAGCAGCAGGAAATAAGGTTTCTTAGATAAGTCTCTTAAAAAGAGCTAGATAAAAACTTCTTAAAATTATTTTTTGAATGATAACTTAGCTATTTGTTTTAAAATCAGGCAGAACTTGTAACATTGCCAATGGAAAATCAAATGCCTCGTTCTAATCCAAAAGACCTAATTTTAAACGGTATCCTTAGTAGATTAATTAACGAAATGATTTAGAGCGAGTAGATTATGCAAATTGAAAAAAACAAAGTTGCCATTATTGAATACACAGTTAAAAGTGCGGAAGGTCAAATGATTGATACTTCTGAAGGTACTGAACCGTTGGCATTCTTATGCGGCTTCCATAATATTGTGCCTGGCTTAGAAAGTGCATTAATGGGAAAAGTTGCTGGCGATCAGTTAAATGTAGCCATTTCACCAGATGATGCTTATGGTCAATATAATGAAGAGTTTGTTAAAGAAGTTCCTTTAACCGCATTTCAAGGCGTAGATAAAGTTGAAGCTGGTATGCAGTTTCACGCTGAATCTCCGAATGGCCCACAATTAATCACAGTAACTAAAGTAGAAAATGAAATGGTTACTGTTGATGGTAATCATCCATTGGCAGGCATTGAACTACATTTCGATGTCACTATTAAAGAAGTTCGCGCAGCAAGTGAGGAAGAAATTGCTCATGGCCATGTGCATGGTGAGGGCGGTCATCACCATTAAGATTTAAAAGCGACTTTCAAGTCGCTTTTTTATTCACAAGCTTAGTTGCATTTCAAAACAATTAGATTTACATTAATTACAAATTAGCTCTCTACTTATTATTATGAGCAAAATCGATCAACCTATATTAGTCAGTTTTAAACTTTGCCCTTTTGTGCAAAGAGCGGTAATTACTATGCTGCACAAGAAAATTGATTACACCATTGAGTATATTGAGTTATCTAAAAAACCTGATTGGTTTTTGAATATTTCTCCGCTTGGCAAAGTGCCTTTGTTGCGAGTTGGCGAAGAGGTTTTATTTGAGTCAGCAGTTATTAATGAATATTTAGATGAATCTTATGGTGAAAGTATGCTGCCAAAAGATCTATTGGAAAAAGCTCAACACCGAGCTTGGATAGAGTTTAGTAGTAGCATTAATAACGCTCAGCACCAATTGACTCAAGCTAGACGTGAACAAACTTTCCGTCAAATTCAATCGGATTTGGCGAAGAAACTGGCTCATCTAGAGCAGCAAGTTGATGATAAAGGTTATTTCTCAGGTGATAGTTTTAGTTTAGTGGATTCGGCATTTGCACCGTTTCTAATGCGGAGTCAAATTTTGGCTGATGAAACAGGTGAAGATTCATTGGAAGATTTCAGAAAGCTATTAAAGTGGCGTGAGAATATGTTGTCCTTGGATGCGGTAAAAAACTCGGTAGTTGAGGATTTTGAAGAGCTCTATAACGAAGCTTACTACGAGCGTGATGGCTACTTAGTCCAGCTCGCGAGTTAAAAAACTTATCTTTAGGTATAAAAAACCGAGCTTATGCTCGGTTTTTTCTTAATCGCATCATTAAAGTCGGCAGTTAGGTCTTTTGCCCTGAGCTCTAGCCTCTTGATATAACTGCAACGCCTTTGGCATCTTCCTATTTAAATCGTTAATACGAGTTTGGTTGGAAGGGTGGGTAGAAAGGAATTCAGGCGGTTTACGACCTTGTGATAAACGAGACATATTTTGCCATACGGTGACACTAGCTCTTGGATCGAACCCAGCACGCGCCATTAAAGTAAGGCCGATATCATCGGATTCTGATTCGTGTTGACGGCTAAAGCTAAGCCCCCCAACTTGAGTGGCTACTCCAAGTAACCCTAGCACTTCCTGTTTTTGTCGAGTATCAGTACCGCCTAATATTGCGGTTAATTGTAGTGCTGTATTGCCTAAAAATTGATTCGACATCCGAGCATTGCCATGCTCTGACCATACATGGCCTATTTCATGTCCGATGACAGAAGCAAGCATATCAGTCGAACTAGCAATTTTGAACATCCCAGTATGCACGCCAATTTTTCCACCGGGTAAAGCAAAAGCATTAGGTGTTTGTTCTTCAAAAACACTAACTTCCCATGATGTTCGATGCATGCGAGCCTTGTTACCATAAACTCGCTTGTCTTCTACCAAGAGTTCTGGGATAAGTGCGTCTACGATACATTGAACGTAACGATTGCTTTTAGGAGACTGATCGACTTTTTGGCTTTTCTTCATGGACGTAAATGCTGCAGCGCCCATTTGATTCATTTGGCTATCGGGAAAAATTTTGACGAAGCTCTTACCTGTGGGCGAGGTGGCGCATGCCGAAGTGAGTAAAACTAATAGACTGATGAAGGTTAAACGCATCTTAAGAGACTCCTTTGCGATAGTAATTGCTATAACTATAGTAACTTCAATGATAAGAATTAACAATCAAGCACAAAAATTTTAACAATTGTTTGAATATGTGAGTTACATAGGGTCTAGGTGCTTGAATTTCAAAGATAAATCTTGTATTTTAAGCCTGCATATAATAAATACTCGGTATAATAAAATGGCTTATAAGCATGGGGAAGAGTTAGGGGAAAACTCGTCATTGAAGCTTGATAAAGAGTTATTGCTGACCATTCATGGAACGGAACATGAAGATATTTTGTTGACCATTTCTGAAATTCTTCGTCGTTTCAAAGGCGTTTTCCTGTCTAATCATTTTCATCGAGTGGGTTTACAGTTCACAGGGTTGATGAAAATCGGCATTAATCATATGTACCTTAAGCCCTTCATTTCTTGTTTAGATAGTTTAACTTCTTACAGTGTTCGCTTTGATACTCAAATTTTAAGTCTCGAACAAAGCGAAAGAATCAATGAACAAATGCGTTTTGAGTTTGAAGTGTGGGGGCCTGAAAACGCTGAATTTAAAATTAAATTTATGCAATGGCTTAATCGTCAACGTTTAGTGGTTGAGTCGATGCAAGACTCTATCAAAATGGATGCTAGTGGAAAACCTCAAATGAGCTCGCACGTCTGCGTTACCACTGAATACGTGGTAGACGAGAATGAACTGCAAGAAGAAATTTATCAGCTTGGTAAAGCCACAGGCATGACGGTTTTATTAGTGAATCAAGATATGACCGATGATGAGCAGTTTGAAGGTTATCAAAAAGTTATTTAAGTAAAAGCTATCCTGTTGGATAGCTTTTACTTTATGGTCTGCTGAATAGTTTTTAGTATTATTCTTCTGTTTCTTTACCATCGATGATAAAGCCAATTTTACGCTCTGGAGCAGCTTCAGCTATCTTTTCGATATAGCATAGCAATTGCACATTAGACTGATGCGTTAAAATCATGCAAGCATTTCCTGCGACATGACCTTCAACACGAATGCCGTGGAATGATTCTTGAGCCAAACGAGTAACATTTACTTGCATACCGCCAGATAAAATTGCAGTTATTGCAGGTTGCGCATCTGCTGGGGTATTGGCGCGCCACTGTCTAATGGTATTGGCCAGGCTTCGAATTAACTCGCCTGATGAGCGGTAATCATTGATTTGACTGTTTGCCAAATTCATTTGATCGATTTCTAAACGCGGTGGCTCAACATCAGGATGAATGTTTTGAAAAATTTTCACTTCCTGCGGCTGACGTTGCTGGATGATAGTTTTATACTGATCGCTCATAATAATTAACTAGTTATCAAATATGTTAAGCAAGATAAACGAGTCATTTCTATTTAGCAAGGCAAAACCTACCCAGCTATCGACATTTTCAAAGAATTTGGTCATGATGCGCCCATGGAACAAACAGTAGAAAGTATTTTAGCTTGGATTAGTGCTAACCCGCATTGGGCGGGTTTGGCGGTGTTTGCAATTGCCTTTTTAGAGTCACTCGCTATTGTAGGCTTAGCTGTTCCCGGTTGGCTGTTACTGGTTGGTGTAGGCTCTCTAATAGGTGCGGGCCATCTAAATTTTTGGCTGATCAGTTTAGCTAGTTTTAGTGGCGCAGTATTGGGGCAGCTAGTTTCTTATGGTGTTGGTTATCACTTTAATGACCGGATCCATCAATGGTCTTGGGTCAAAAATCATCAAAGTTTAATGGAGCGAGCGGAACTGTTTTTTAAAAAACATGGTTTTGCAGGAATATTAGTCGGTCAATTTATTGGACCAATTCGAGCGGTTATTTCTCTTGTGGCTGGTGTTCTCACAATGCCGATAAAAAAATTCATAACTGCAGTAGTTTTAGCAACTATGATTTGGGCTCCTGTCTATTTGATGCCAGGTGTCTTGGTGGGCGCAGCCTTAACTTTTGAACAAACGCAAATGTGGCTTTTACTGAGCAGCATTGTATTAATGGGCGTTTCATTATGGTTAATAAGTCGCTATGCATTTGATGCTTATAAAGTTAAAAATACCAATCAGAATTTGCCTCAACGCCGTCATGTAATGTTTATTTTGATGATGATTGTTTTTTCGACCACGGTAATATTTCTAGTGGTTTCAGATTACGGCACCTTGATGCTCGATTTAATGACGAAAATTTGGGGTCTTGTTAGCTGATGATTAATGAAATCTTTGATAATTATTGGCAAGAATTTTTAGTTATTGCGACTGCTCATATACTAGCTGTTGCAAGCCCTGGTCCAGATTTTGCGATAGTTATGCGCCAGAGCCTAATCTTTGGGCGCAAACCTGCGATAGTGACCAGCATTGGAATTGGCTTAGCTATATTTGTGCATGTTGCCATTGCGCTTATTGGTGTTGCTGCTTTAATTAAGAGCACGCCATGGCTTTTCACTAGTATAAAAATAGCAGGTGCTATTTATTTAGGTTATATCGGTATTCAAGCTATAGGTGCAAAAAAAACAGAACAAACATCCGAGCAATTTAAATCGACCAATGAATTAATGACACTGGTAAAAGCGTTCCGCCAAGGTTTTTTCACTAATGTATTAAACCCTAAAGCTACGGTATTTTTCTTTTCATTATTCACCAGCCTGATCAGCAGTGAAACACCATTAGCTATTCAAGGTTTTTATGGTACCTGGATGGCGATAGTCACAGGCGCTTGGTTCGTCAGTTTGTCTTTTTTATTGAGTCAGCAGAAAGTAAGAGGATTCTTTGGGAATTATGGTTACTGGATTGATCGTATCTTAGGAGTGTTCTTAATTGGTTTAGCTCTAATCTTACTATTTGCAAATCTCGATTGAGATACCAGAAACAGTAAGATTAGAGTGGATGTATTAGATGATCGGCAAGGAAATAGTGACTTTCAATCCTTGCTGTAAACCAGAATCCTTAGCATTCTCAGCAGTAATGCTTCCGCCATTAGCCTCAACACCTCTTTTAGCGATCGCTAAGCCGAGTCCAGCGCCACCAGATGCTCTCTCTCTTGCCTCAGTGGGACGATAGAAAGGCTCAAAAATCTTTTGGATGTGCTCAGGATTAACTCCTGGACCTTGATCAAGAATTTGTATATGAATCATTTGATCCACACTGAAGAGTTTTAAATTGACCGAAGTTTCTGGATCTGTATGACGGATTGCGTTACGTAAAATATTTTCTACCGCACGGGCAACAAGTCCATAGTAACCATAGAATTCGATATCTTTTTCTTGTGCAAAACTCACACTTTTATTAGCCGCTTTTGCTTCAAACTGAGCATCTTTGATTAAAACAGATATTAAATCGTTTAATAAAAAACTGGACTTACCTTCATAGAAATGTCCCCGCTCTAATGCGGCTACTTGCAATAGCTCACCGATCATATCGTCAAGTCGTTCTATCTCTAATTCAATTCTTGCTAGGTGTTTATGAGTATCTTCGTTGGCATTGTTAAACGCTAAGCTTGAGGCAATTTGCATTCGAGTAAGAGGTGAGCGAAGTTCATGTGATACATCACTTAGTAGGCGCTTTTGCGAATGAATCATTTTATTAATTTTATCTGCCATTTGGTCAAAGTCTTCAGCCAAATCTATAAATTCATCGTGGCGATTATTCATGAAGTCTTTTGCGCGAGCAGCTAAATCACCTGCAGCAAAAGCTTGAGTTGCTTTTTGCAGTTGGTTTATCGGTCGAGTGAGATACCAAGCCAAACCAAAACATACAAAACCACTAATACCAAATGCTGCCAAAATAGTCCAAAAGGGGGTAGAGTGATAAACGTAAGAGATTAGCGTATAGAAGTGTTGGTTAGTTTTGTTAGAGAGATATAGCTGATAATGTTTACCACGATTGAAAACAATTTCAGGTCCAAAATAGCCAGTAGAGTTATCGATTACCTTAGCTAGCTGTTGATTGCGTTTGTTAAATGCACGAAGTTTATAAACAGCTTCAGGAACATCACGTTCGAATAAGTCTTTACCAAACTGATCGAGAATGTAGGTATTAGCTAAGATGTTTTCAATCTTTTTTGGTTGTAAAATTTTTAATTCTTGATACTTATCAATTAAGCGCTTCTGCTGGATTAAAATTGCGGTTTTGCGTAATTGAATTAACTCAGAGCGCTCTATTGGTAATAAGCGGCTTTTTTGATCAGAAAGACTATAAAGAAATACCGTAGTAAATAGTACGATTAGGGTTGCCAACCAAAACCATAGAAAAATTTTCCAAAATAAATTGGGTCGTACAAATTTACGAATCGAGTGAAACATACTGATAACCAACTCCGCGAACTGTTTTTATACGATCATCATCTTTTTCATTAGGGCCTAATTTTTTACGCAGGTTGCTAATATGCATATCAATACTACGATCATAGGGTTCTAACTTTCTACCTAAGCATTGCTCAGATAATTGATCGCGATCAACAAGGTGACCAGCGTGTGAAATCAATAAATAAAGAATGTCGAATTCTGTAGCAGTTAGCTTAACTGGAGAATCGTTTTGTAACACTTCTCGGGCTGAAGGGTTAATTTTAACATCTGAAAGTTGAATCGATTCTAACTTTTGATTTTTGTTTTTATAAATATTTTCGGTACGACGCAATATTGAGCGAATTCTAGCTGTAAGCTCTCTAGGATTGCATGGCTTACCGATATAGTCATCTGCGCCAAGTTCTAAGCCAACAATGCGGTCAATTTCATCGCCGCGGGCTGTGAGCATCAGAATAGGTACCTGAGATTCTTTGCGAACTTCTTTTAAAACCTCGAAACCATTTAAATTAGGCAGCATGACGTCAAGTATCATTAAATCAAAATCTTGAGCTAAGATAGATTTTGCAGCTGTGCTACCGTCATGAGCCAAGCTAATATCAAAGCCTTCATTCGAAAGGTATTCGTTGAGTAGTTGACAAAGCTCTATATCGTCATCAGCTAAAAGTAACCGAGTCATCTTCATTATTCTTAGTAATATGTGTATGTGAGAATAATATCACGATTCTACAAAGATTATGTAAAGTTTAGTCAGGATGCTTTACAGGACTTTTACTTAATCTTTACTGCTTGCAGATACATAAATTTTCGAATAAGAGTATATTAATTTCATAGCACAGCTAAATGAAACAGCAGTTTTATTTGGCATAGATCATTAACTCATTATTTTGGAGATTAATATGAATAGTTTCAGTAAAGCGTCAATAGCAGCTGCATTATTGGCCACAAGCGGCCTTATGTCTTCTGTAGTAATTGCTGGCCCTGGGCATAAGCATGACAGTAAAAATCATCAACAGAAAATGTTATTTAAAAAACTTGAGCTAACAGAAGAGCAGCGAGCACAGGTTAAAGTTGAACGCGAACAAAAATTAGCACTTAAAAAACAGAGCCAAGAAAAGTTACGCAACATTAAAAAAGAAGTGCGCGAATTAATGCAGGCGGAAGTGCTTGATAAAAGCCGTTTAGATACTTTGTTGCAGCAAGAAGCTGCAGTTAAAGCAGCGCGCATGGCTCAACAGCATGAATCTTCGAAGAGATTCAAAGCCATGTTAACTGATGAACAGGCAGCGAGGCATGCAGTAATAAAAGAGCAGAGGCAAGCTAAAAGACAGCTCATAAAAGAGCAACGTCAAGATAGAAAAGATGCAAGAAAAGCACGCAAAGAAGCTTTGCAAGAAAGGTTGAATAATCGAACTGAATAAATCATTACCCCTAAAATTTCTCCTTAGAAATTATTGGCCACTGTTGTGGCCATTTTTTTGTTACCATAGGAGTAATAAGTATCTATGAATTTATAATTTGCGCCAACTACTTGATCAACAATGGCTTATTCAAAGCCCTGAACTTTTAAAACTTGATGCAAGATTAAGTGCTCAATATATGTTAAACAAGGCACAGGCAAGTCAAGCGTTTGAGTTTATCCCAACTCATCGACTTGGTGTCTACTTTGAACAACTTTGGCATCATCTTATTGACAGTAATCATCAATTTCAATTGCTTCATAAAAATCGCCAAGTGATTATCGATAAACATACTTTTGGCGAGTTTGACTCTATTATTTATGATGTTATGGCGAAGAAAACCAGTCATTGTGAGCTGACGATTAAATTGTATTTAAAAGTTGGTGAAGGTGATGCTTTAACCGATTGGGTTGGCCCTAATTTAAAAGATCGTTTTGACGTTAAGTTAAATCGGTTATTCAAGCACCAATTACAACTCTCAGATAATCCACGGATCAAAGATTGGCTCTACGACAATAAAATTGTTATCGATGCCAAGAAATTACTGACTAAAGGGAGATTGTTTTATCCTTATCAAGATTACTTAGCTAGTCAATTTAATTTCCCAAATCAAGTTAACCCTGAACATGGTAAAGGTTTTTGGCTCACTTACTCTCAACTATCGGAGGTTTTAATAGAAACCAAATATCAATGGTATCAATTGCCACGTTTATATTGGTTATCGGAAATTGAATCGTTGGACTCTGAGTTATTACCAATCGATAGAAATTATAAAAACTTTAACCTACAAAAAATTGTTGCTCTTGAAAATGGTAAGGAAGTGATGCGGGGCTTTGTTGTAACCGATGAGTGGTTACACAAAGCCGAGCAGAGAATTTTGAATTAACTTATAATCGATTTTTAATTAAGTCTTCTACTACCGATGGATCGGCTAGGGTTGACGTATCACCTAAATTTTCAAGTTCATTCTCAGCAATATTTCGCAAAATTCGACGCATGATTTTTCCAGAGCGTGTTTTAGGTAAGCCCGGAGCCCATTGCACCTTGTCCGGCTTGGCGATGGCGCCTATTTCTTTTGCTACGTATTGAATTAACTCCGCAATTAAGGCATCGGAGATTTGAGTACCAGTCATTGGCGTCACGTAAGCATAGATACCTTGTCCTTTGATAGCATGCGGATAGCCGACCACCGCAGCTTCGGCAACGGCAGGGTGTAATACCAAGGCACTTTCTATTTCTGCTGTGCCTAAGCGATGGCCAGATATATTCAATACGTCATCCATACGCCCAGTTATCCAGTAATAACCATCTTCATCTCGGCGCGCGCCATCACCGGTAAAGTAATAGCCGGGGAATTGTGAAAAATAGGTATCAAAGAAACGTTGCTGATCTCCATAAACACCACGCATTTGTCCTGGCCAAGATACTTTCATGGCTAAACTGCCGCTGGCTTTTCCAGCAACTTCTTGACCATTTTTGTCTAGGATAACAGGTCTTATTCCAAAAAATGGCCGAGTAGCAGAACCAGGTTTTAACGGCGTTGCTGCAGGTAACGGTGTAATTAAAATCCCGCCAGTTTCTGTTTGCCACCAAGTATCTACTATAGGGCAGCGTTCATCGCCAACCACTTTGTCGTACCATTCCCAGG
This sequence comes from Kangiella sp. HZ709, assembly GCF_009674675.1. Lineage (GTDB taxonomy): Bacteria > Pseudomonadota > Gammaproteobacteria > Enterobacterales > Kangiellaceae > Kangiella. The sequence goes on along the minus strand of NZ_WKJC01000001.1, from coordinate 1,305,732 downwards.
CTTCAGGATTAATAGGTTCGCCAACGGTTCCTAAAATTCGTAACGATTGGCGCGATCTGGATTTCACTGGCTCATCGCCCAATGCCATTAAAGCGCGAATTGCAGTCGGCGCAGTATAAAAAATATTAACTTTATGTTTATCAACCACATCCCAGAATCTTGAAGCGGTAGGATAATTAGGGACACCTTCGAAAACTAACGTTGTAGCACCATTAGCTAACGGGCCATAAAAAATATAGGAATGGCCGGTGATCCAACCAGCATCGGCGGTGCACCAATAGGTCTCACCTTCTTGATAATCAAACACATATTTATGGGTCATGGCGGCATAAAGAATATAACCACCTGAAGTGTGTAAAACCCCTTTGGGTTTACCGGTAGAACCGGAAGTATACAGAATAAATAATGGGTCTTCGGCATCCATGATTTCTGGAGTGCATTCTGGCTCCATATCCAGTTTTATTTGGTTGTAATCAATGTCTAGCTCTGGGTTCCAGCTAATATCTGCATTACGATGCTTGATGACAAATACTGAGTGCACATTAGGACAGCCTGCAAGCGCTGTATCGGTATTCGCTTTTAACGGAATTCCTTTGCCACCACGAACGCCTTCATCGGCGGTAATAACTACCTGACAATCGCTGTCTAAAATTCGTGTTTTGAGTGCTTCAGGAGAAAAGCCACCAAAGACCACTGAGTGCACAGCGCCTATTCGAGCACAAGCTAGCATGGCATAACCAACCTCAGGGATCATGGGCATATAGATACATACCCGATCGCCTTTTTTAACCCCGCGCGATTTTAAAGCATTGGCAAAACGGCAGACTTCATCATGCAGTTCTTGATAAGAAATGTGCTTCTGTTGATCTGGCTCATCACCTTCCCAAATAATTGCGGTTTGCTCAGCTTTATCCGCTAAATGACGGTCAATACAGTTATAGCTCACATTAACTTTGGCGCCCTCGAACCATTTTATCGAAGCTTGCTTATAGTCAATATCATTTAAGGTTTGCCATGGTTCAAACCAGTCCACAAACTCATTCGCCATTCGGGTCCAGAAGCGCTCAGGATTCTCGATCGACTGCTGATACATGCGTCGGTATGTATCTTCATCAATATGCGGTGTATGCGTTGGAATAGAGCGAATAGGGTAGGTTTTCACTTCAGACATGGTTAACTCCATACTTTATATTTATAGAGTTAGGATAAAAGAAATTGTACTTTTGTTAAAGTCTTTACTTTTTATCTTTAAAGGATTTAAAGCGATGTAAAAAGACGAAGGCGCCGATAAAAAGAATGGCGATATAAGCAACTTGTTTGAATAACCACAATAGGTCTAACTCTCCATTGGCTTCAGCAAAATAAACCATAATTCCTGAAATCTTTAGGAAGCCTAAGGCAAAGGAAAAAATGGCTAATATTAGAAAGACATATTTCATAGTTGAATATTATCAATCAGTCTTACTTTACCCATATAACAACCGAGCAAAATGACTAACTTTTTATCATCGGCTTGCGCTAACTCTAAAGTGTCTTGATTAGTGATATTAAAGTAATCAGGAGTAAAGTCTAAGTCGTCTAGTTTTTGGTTGGCTTCTTTTTCAAGCTGACGAAAATCTTGGCGACCGTGTTCTATTTCAGATTTTGCCCATAGCAAAGTTTGATATAAGTTGCTGGCATGATCTTTTTCTTGTTGCGACAAATAACCATTGCGCGAGCTCATGGCGAGTCCATTTGCTTCACGCACGATGGGCGCGCCGATAATATCAATATCAAAGTTTAAATCGGTGACCATGCGGCGGATAATAGTTATTTGCTGGAAGTCTTTTTCCCCAAATATGGCACAATCAGGACGAACCATATTGAATAATTTAGTTACTACTGTAGTGATGCCGCCAAAGAAAACCGGTCTCGACGCCCCGCAATGATTTTTATCCAGCTCCGCAACGGTAACTGAAGTGATATTTGGCCACTTGGGATAGACCTCTTCTTTAGCTGGCGCAAACACAATGTTGGTGCCCTGGCCTTCTAGTTTTTTGCAGTCTTCATTTAAGGTTCTTGGGTAAGAATCGAAGTCTTCATTAGGACCAAACTGAGTGGGGTTTACAAATAAGCTGACTACTACAATATCGGCATGCTTTTTTGCCACATCGACTAGGCTTAAGTGCCCTTGATGTAAGTTTCCCATTGTTGGCACAAAGCCAATGCGCTTGCCATCACGACGATGTGCATTTAGTTCGATTTGTAATTCTTCGATGGTGTTTATAACGATCATGGAGCTTCTCAAAAATGATTAAAGATGAAATGTTACTCAAACCTATGTTCATCAGCTGGGAAATTTTGCTCTTTAACTTCATTATGATAAAGAGTAATCGCATCTTGAATGGAGCCTTTGGCATCAGCCATAAAGTTGCGGGTAAACTTTGCTTGGAAAGGAGAAATTCCTAGCATATCGTGTAGGACTAAAACTTGCCCATCCACATCAACCCCGGCACCAATCCCCATAACCGGAATTTGTAATGATTCAGTCACTAATTTTGCTAAATCACTTGGTACGCATTCAAGTACTAACATACGTGCTCCGGCTTTTTCCAAAGCCTTCGCATCAGTTAATATTTTAGAAGCGGTTTTATCATCGCGTCCTTGTACTTTAAAGCCACCAAGTGCGTCCACAGATTGCGGGGTTAATCCTAAGTGTGCACAGACCGGAATGCCGCGTTCCGTTAAGCCGGTGATGGTGTCGTATAACCATTGACCACCTTCAAATTTCACCATGTTAGCGCCAGCTTGCATGACCGCCGCTGCGGTCTCATAGGCTTGCTCTGGAGTTGAATAAGACATATAGGGTAGGTCGCCAAGTATTAGGCAATTTGGACTAGCATTAGCAACGCAAGCGATATGGTACTCCATATCTTCAAGAGTCACGGGCACCGTCGTTTCTTGGCCTTGGATAACATTACCTAGTGAATCACCCACCAGGATCATGTCTACACCTGCATCAGATATCACTTCGGTAAAAGTGGCGTCGTAAGCAGTAAGGCATGAGAACTTTTCGCCTTGAGCTTTGAGTTTTTCAATATGGCTAATGGTAATTTTTTTCATGGTGCTTTTCTCGGACTCTGTTTTGCTATTAGTTCGCTAAAACTTAAATTGCGCTACGCAGGATGCGGATTAAAATAGTTCTTGCCGCGAGTGGTACGTGAGATTTGTTCTAGCAGCATATTAAAATCAGCTTCGTTCTCGACTAAATCTAATCCAGAAGCGTTAACGATTAGTAACGGGGCTTCATCATAATAGTAGAAAAAATCTGTGTAGGAATCACAAATTTTTTGTAGATATTCCTTAGTAATCGGTGATTCAATATTACGACCACGTTTACGGATGCGGCTTAATAAAACATCCACGGGCGCTTGCAAATAAATCGTTAAATCTGGCTTTGGCGAATCGATGGTTAAGTTATCATAGACTTGCTCATACAAACGCAGCTCATCTGAATCTAAAGTTGAACGGGCAAATAACCTATCTTTTTCAATTAAATAATCGGCCACTCTTACAGGTGCGAACATATCCGACTGGCGAACTTCTTGCAATTGGCGAACGCGTTGAAATAGGAAGTATAATTGAGTCGGCAGTGCACCGGTTTTAGGGTCCTGATAAAAACGTTCCAGAAAAGGGTTATCTTCGGCTTGTTCTAAAATAAGCTCCGAACCTAAAACTTCAGAAATTTTGCGTGCCAAAGTGGTTTTACCAACGCCAATGGGGCCTTCAACCGCTATGAAATTATGGTTAATATTATGATTATTTTGATGATCACTCACCAAGGCTTCTCCATTCGAGTTTTTTTAAATTGTATTGTCCAGAGCCCTCTAATAGCGAGGCAATCATACTGCCATCTGGCATCTTAAGATTTGGCTTCAACTCTAAAAGTGGTTTAAGCACAAAATCACGTTGCCCAATACCATAGTGTGGAATCGTTAGCCGCTCTGTTTCCATGATTGTATGATCGTAGAGCAAGATATCCAAATCTAAAGTGCGTGCTCCCCAACGTTTTTCACGAACTCTTTCATGAGAATTTTCAATAGCTTGCAGTTTATCCAGTAATTGCAGGGGTTCTAGCCGAGTGGCTACTTTAGCAGCAGCGTTAATATAATCCTCTTGTGGCTCGGAATTATCATCTAAGGTCATTGCTGAAGATTGATATAAGCTCGAATAGGCTAACAAATAGGAATTATCCATTTGGTCTAGCTCCAGTAATGCCTGAGTTACCTGCTGGATAGGATTTTGTAGATTTGAGCCTAAACCGATATAAGCGATATGCATAGAAGCCATGGTCAGTTGTCTTGGTTAATCCTTAACTGTTGCTAGTACGACTTTTTCGTTTTCTTGGATTGCGCTTTTGACCAAGAGACTTACCTTTGGCGATCATCTTTATCCGTTGCTCACGGCCAGCCTCTTGGAATTCGGTCCACCAATCAGCTAGCGGTTTTAAGCTCGGATCGATTTCTGAGCGTAAGACTAAGAAATCGTAGCCAGCTCTAAATCTTGGATGATCTAAAACGCTCCAAACGCGCTTACCGTAATTAAATTTCAGACGAATTTGCAGCGCCCAAATATCCTGCATCACGGCGCCATGGCGTTTCATAATAGAAACCGTTTGGCTTTGCTGGTTAATCGTAGGGTTAAAGTTTTTATAAAAAGCATCATTGAAATGCATGCCTTTACTGACCAAGCGTTCAGTACGATCCATTAATGGCTTCCATAACATAACCGCTAACAAAAACGCAGGATTAATGGACTTATCTTCACTAATGCGGCGATCAGTATTTTCCAACGCTAGGGTGACAAACTCAGCAAAGTCATCATCTTCATTAATTTCTTTACTGGTTTGCGGGAATAAATATTGCAATAAACCGAATGACTTTAATTGGTTAAAGGTTCGCTGCCCACGCCCTGATAAGAACATTTTTTTATATTCTTCCCATAAACGCGCCGCTGGTATCCCTTCGAGTAAATGCGCCATCTCATTAATAGGCTTGGCAGTATTGTCTTCGATGGTTAAACCCAGTTTACAACCTAGTCTAACTGCGCGCAGCATTCGAACCGGATCTTCTTTATAGCGCTCTATGGGATCGCCAATCATTTTCAATTGACGCTTTTCTAGATCTGCTAACCCGCCGCAATAATCATGAATACTGAAGTCAGCAATATTGTAATAGAGCGCATTAACCGTAAAATCACGACGAATGGCATCTTCTTCAACCGTACCATACACATTATCGCGCACTATCATGCCATCACCACGCTGCTCAATATTGTCGTCACAATGGGCGCGGAAAGTTGCTACCTCGATAATATCTCGGCCATAAAGAATATGCGCTAAACGAAAGCGGCGACCAATAATACGGCAGTTACGGAATAGCTTTTTGATTTCTTCTGGCGTCGCATCAGTGGCAATATCGAAATCTTTTGGACGTAACCCTAACAAAATATCACGCACGCCACCGCCTACTAAATAGGCTTGGTAACCACTTTTGTGTAGGCGATATAAAACCTTAAGCGCATTCTCACTAATAAATTCGCGAGAGACGCTATGCTGATCGCGTGGGATAATGTGTTGGTTAGGGTTGGTCATAATTTAAATTTTTTTTGATAAGCGAATAATAGCATATTATTCGCAGCAACCTTCATCTAGATGTAATGAGTCTAACCTATTTGCTCTTATAAAAACTTCAATAAAAACGTCTATAGTTTTTGAGTGTAATCCAAACTCAAAGTTCTCATCGTCTGTTGTAGTCAGAGTTTTAATAAAGAAATGTTGCTCGACTTGTAATAGATTAAAGTCAGAGATGCATTTCTGCGCTAATCTTTCAAAGTTTTTATCTAATAACTCAATTAATAAGTTTGGTTGAGTGGCGTAATACTTGAAAGCTTGTAAAGCTTGTTTATTAAGTTCTGTTTGAGAGCCATTTATTGCACCAAACGAAAAGTTATTTGGAAGAGATAGTACTGAATGTTCAATTTTCCAGTAAGAATCATTTTGGTCTTGGTAGAACTCGAAAAGCCCTAATCCTTCTATTTCCTTTTTGACGGTTTCTTTTTTAAATAGAGTTTTAAAAAATGACAAACTTATTCCTTTTATTCTATATTCTTAACTTTGAATTGCTAAGAATATCCTGTGGGGACAAATATTTTAAATCAGGAGTTGTTGGATAACTCAAAAACTCCAATGCCCTAACCAGCAACTCACTAGCATTTTCTGACTCAATCGCTTTGGCTCCATGTTGTTTGCAAAGCTTGTCGCCGTTTTTATCTAGCGCCAATGGCAAATGGTAGTACTCAGGTGGTGTAGCGCCTAAAGCTTCGTACAGCCTTAATTGGCGTGGTGTAGAATCAAGAATATCTAAACCGCGAACCACTTGATTGATCCCCTGGTCAATATCATCAACCACCACGGCTAATTGATAAGCTATCAGTCCGTCTTTGCGCTTAATAATAAAGTCTTCGTCATAAATCGATTGGTCAAATTGGCAATGACCTTGAATATGATCGTTAAAAGAATATTTACCAGATCCATGACGCATACGCCAAGCAACATCACTGTTCTCGTTAGCTGCTAAATTTTTATCGGCGCAAACATTGGTGTAAATTCGATCTTCACGTTGGGCAAAGATTTGTTTGCGAGTGCAATCGCAAGCGTAGACTAGATCTTGTTGTTTAAGGTCATTAAGAACTTCTGCATAACGCTCTAACCGAGTGCTCTGATACAGCACTTCGCCATCCCATTCAAAGCCAAAGGCTTCGAGTTGGCGTAAAATCACATCGGCAGCGCCAGCAACTTCTCTCGGTGGATCGATATCTTCGATACGAACTAACCATTTGCCACCCGTAGATTTTGCAATTAGGTATGAGCCAATAGCGGCAACTAAGGAGCCGAAATGTAGAGGGCCGGAAGGAGAGGGTGCGAAGCGACCAATAACTTGTTTAGTTTGAGTCATTGGTCACTCGTAGCTTTACTTATGTCTTTAAAAGAGTAAAACGCTTTGAAGTTAACCGTATTGACGTTCTTTGATCTCGTCAAGGGTTTTACAATCGATACACATTTCTGCGGTTGGGCGAGCTTCAAGACGGCGGATACCTATCTCGATACTGCAAGATTCACAGAAACCGTATTCTTCTTCATCAATCTTGACGATTGATTGAGAAATTTTCTTTAAAAGTTTGCGCTCACGATCTCGTGTGCGAAGCTCTAAAGAAAACTCTTCTTCTTGAGAAGCGCGATCCACTGGATCAGGGAAGTTTGCTGCTTCGTCTTGCATGTGATGCACAGTACGATCAACTTCTTCCATTAATTGCTTCTTCCAGGTTTCTAAGATATTACGGAAATGCTCGTATTGAGCATCATTCATGTAGTCTTCGCCTTTTTTCTCAGCGTAAGGCGTAATTCCTAGTTTTTCTAGGGTTGCGTTAGTCGCAGCTTTTTTTCTTGGCATTTAGATAATGCTCCATAAAAATGGTCAAACAATCACTCTAAACTGCTGAAAAAATAACCAATTATTTGGGTAAGTCTTAAATCAGCAATCAGGGATAGTATCCCTATGAATGACAATTGAAAAGTGCTAATTGACAAAATTTGCATAAATAATGCACTTTTCTTCCTAACTCATTGTTTTATTTGTAAATAAATGGCAATGATTCCTGCAGTCTAATTTCTGCGGGGCTGATATGGGTGCGATAGCAAAGGATTTCAACCCCTGCATTAATCGCTTCGCTTAATAACTGAGCATATTTAGGGTCGATATGCGCTGCGGCGCTGACAGATTTGATGCCAGAGTGTTGGACTAGGAAAAATAATACTGCTCTAGAACCTGAATCGGCTATGGTCATTAATTCGCGTAAATGTTTTTGCCCTCGGGTACTCACGGCATCGGGAAAAAAGCCTCGACCGGTTTCAAGTGTTTCATCGCTTATTTGCTCTTCAAGCAAAGTAACGGTTTTGATTTCTACATAACAATCGGCTTTATTTTCACTGGTTAAAAGCAAATCAATACGACTATTTTCTTCGCCATATTTAACTTCGGGTTTAATAGCAGAGTAACCTTGCAGCTCTGAGACCATTTGATTCTCGATACCTTCAATAACAATTTGATTCGCAAGATGAGTATTTAAGCAAAGCCAATAGCCATTGCGGGTTTGGCTTGAGATCCAAGTATATTGATATTTGCGATTGGGATTTTGAGAATCAAGCAGATAAACCGTATCGCCTTCGGCCCAACAATTTTTCATAGAGCCAGTATTGGGGCAATGAACGGTAAAGCCTCCTAGTTGGTCATGCACAACGTCGGCTAAGAAACGCTTATAGCGCTTGATTAAAGTTGCTTGTAATAAAGGCGGCGAGAATTTCAAAAGGAGCTTATTCGGCTACAAAAACTTTGCCGTTTTCCACTTCCAGTGTTACGTCAGATAATTTCGCGCCAGCACAGGGGCCAGCGACACAAGTGCCTGTTTCGGGCTCGAATAAAGCACCATGAGTAAAACACATTAAATAAGCCTGATCGTCGGTCATAAATTGATCTTCCTGCCAATTAAGATCGGTACCAGCATGAGGACAACGATTGATATAGCCGTAAACATTTAAACCACGGCGAACCACAATGACAGTGCGGTCTTGATTGGGATTAGGATGAGGATAGGCTTTGGCTTGCCCATCTTGGATATCAGTGACCATGCAAATGTGAGACATAAGATTCCTCATTTTGTTTTTGCTAACCTTTTAATTTATCAATTAAATGTGCGATAGTCGTAGCAATGTTAAATATCTGCACAAATTCTACCAATAAACCTATAGGACGCAACCGCACAAGATGAAGTCTTTACTGTTAATTATGGCGATTCTTGTACTCGGTTATCTAGTCTATAGCAGCGCTTTTTATTTATTACAGCGCAAGATATTGTTTCCGCTGGAGCGATTACCAGAGCCCAATGCTGATTTGATCTATAGTGCCGATGGTGAAATAGTTCGTTTACCATTCTCGCAAGGTGAATTTGAAATTGCTTATTTACCCAGTTTAAAAGCTTTAAACAAAACTGCGCCGGTTATTATCTTGGCGCATGGTAATGGCAATATTATGGACTCCTGGGCGCCCAATATGGATGTGATGCGCAATAGAGGCTTTGCGGTGGTTTTGGTGGAATATCCAGGCTATGGTCGTTCGCAAGGACAGCCTACCTACCAATCTATCAGAGAAACGATGGCCATCGTTTATAATTGGACCCGTAATAACGCTGAATTAGATCAATCAAAGATTAGCTTGATAGGCCGCTCAATGGGTGGTGGCGCTGTTCTTTCTCTATTTGATGGTGCTATAGATCGAGATAATGAGCCCTATAGAGTAGTGCTAATGTCGACTTATTCGAGCATTGCTGATGTTGCGGCCAAGAAGTGGTTACCGAGTACTTTTGTTAAAGATCCTTTTGATAATGTTACTCAACTGGCAAAATACTCTGGTAAAAGCTATTTGATCCATGGAGACCAAGATAAGGTGGTGCCATTTGATTCTTTGCAGAAGCTATTAGCAGTAGCGAAAGATGCTCGACATAAAGTTTATTCTGGCGGGCATGACGATATACCGGATAATTGGTTGGCTTTTTGGCAAGATGTGGCTGAATTTATCGAGTAGAATTTTCTATGATAAATCAATTGATTAAGCTGATAGTTGCCCCCACCTAGTGTAAAATGACTTCATTAAAAGTAAGAGTTTTTGATTGAATATTGCAATGACTGATAACAGCCGTTTACAAGCAAAGCTTCCTACTCCGTACGGAGACTTTACTATTCATGCCTTAGATTTGGGCGATGGTAAAGAGCATGTGGCACTGACTTTAGGCCAGTGGCAAGAGCAAGACGCAGTATTGGCGCGCATACATTCGGAGTGTTTAACCGGCGATGCGCTATTTAGTTTGCGTTGTGATTGTGGATTCCAACTCAATGCTGCATTGCAGAAAATTGCTGAAGCTGGTTCTGGGGTTTTATTGTATTTACGCCAAGAAGGTCGTGGCATTGGCTTAACCAATAAAATTCGTGCTTATTCATTGCAAGATCAAGGAATGGATACGGTTGAAGCGAATGAGCATTTGGGCTTTGGCGCAGATGAGCGAGATTTCAAAGTGGCTGCTAAGGCGTTAGATCAATTAGCCATCGAAAAAATTCGCTTGATGACCAATAACCCAAGAAAAGTCAGCTCAATGCGCGAAGCTGGGATCGATGTTACTGAACGTGTAGCGCTACAATTTGGCGAGAATCCGCACAATGAATCTTACTTATCAACCAAGCAATCTAAACTTGGACATCTATTTAACAAGTAATTGTTTTTATAAAACAATCTTTAACCTCAAAATTTAATGGGACTAGCGATGAGCTTACAAGTTTTTTTATCGGAGCAAGAAGCACAAAATGTTTGGCAAGGTAACTTAATTAGTTATGCCGATAACTCTGCAACCATTCATAGCCTTGAACCCGAAGCAGTGCAAATTGCAGCGCGTAAATTAATGAGTAATGGTATCTCAGATTTTGTTTTGGTGGGTAACTGGGGCTTAGAAAATCAATGGGCTTTTTTTCAGGGCGCTTATGATCCAAAAGTGGATGTACAGATTGAATATGCAGAACTGAGCGACGAGGAATCTAAAGAACTTGATGCTCGCATTCAGGTTAGTCGCTGGGTTCGCTCAATGGTCAATGAAACTCCAGAAGTTCAAGCCCCAATGGTATTAGCGCAAGAAGCTGCGGATTTTGTACAAAGCCTATCACCTGAGCAAGTGACCTATGAAATTATCGCCGGAGAAGATCTTGAAAAAGCAGGTTATGTTGGCACATGGGAAGTTGGTCGTGGCAGCGAACGTCCACCTGCACTATTGAAACTGACTTACAATCCTACGAATGAGGCAAACCCTACTCCAGCAGCGGCCTTAGTTGGCAAAGGCATTACTTTTGATAGCGGCGGCTACAGCATTAAACCAAGCGCTGGCATGATGCATATGAAATGTGACATGGGCGGTGCGGCGACCGTCACTGGTGCTTTGGCTTTGGCTATTTTGCGCGGTTTAGATAAGCCGGTGAACTTATACTTGTGTTGTTCAGAAAACTTGATCAGTGGTCATGCCTATAAGTTAGGCGATATTATCACTTATCCGAATGGAGTAACTGTTGAAATCCAAAATACTGATGCCGAAGGTCGCTTGGTCTTAGCTGATGGTTTATTGCTAGCTTCTGAATCTGGCGCTCCAGTGATTATTGACGCTGCAACCTTAACTGGCGCTGCAGTGGTAGCTTTGGGTGAAGACTATAATGCGGTCTTTTCATTGGATGATGACGCTCGTGATGCTTATCTCAAGGCAGCTAAAAGCGAAAACGAACGCCACTGGCCATTACCACTTGAACCATTCCATGCTAATAAATGTTCCTCAAATTTTGCCGATACAGCCAATAGCCGCCCGGTAAAAGGTGGCGGACCAGGTGGCGCCTCAAATGCAGCAGGCTTCTTATCCCGCTTCGTCCGTGACGATGGTAAAGGTTGGGTGCATATAGACTTAGCGGCTGCTTATCATGATAACGCAACGAGTAAATGGTCAGCTGGCGGTACCGGGGTTGGGTTTAGAAGTATTGCCAATCTGCTAGCGAATTAATCTAAATAAGTACACTCGTCTTTCAGTAGTGTATAAAAAGGGGTGTCGTGGTATTTGCCATTTAAAAACTGATTCTGTCTCAGGGTTGCTTCAAACTTATAACCCGACTTTTGCATAATTTTGATAGAAGCTTTATTGCTCGGAAAGGGCGGCCCTGAAAGTTTGTTATAACCAAGCTCTTTAAAGGCGTATTTACTCAATCGAGTTAATGTTTCGGTGCCGTAACCCTTACTATGAAATTCAGGTAAAAAAACCATTCCCACTTCCGCCTGTTTACTCAGGAGGCTCCTTGTTACCACTCCACAAACACCAATATCCAAATCCGAGGATATTTCAGTGATCACTAAATTAAGCATATGGGTTGATTTTACGCCCCATGGTTTTAGTTGCGCTTCAAACATCCTTGCAGCCGTAGTTTTTGATAAGGGTTCTGCAATGTATTGCATAACAATAGGATCCGTATATAAGGATATATACAGTTCTTTATCGGAATTTTTAAGCTGCCGAAAACTTAAAGAAGCACTTTTAAAAAAAAATGACATGAGTAATCAATGTTTTAGGCATGATTTCTTTTAATAGCTAAGGAACCATGGTAAATTTTGATGTTATTCTGTAATAAAAACAAATAGATGACAACAGATAAGGTAAGTGGCAGTTTAGTGTGTGTGGGCATAGGAATGAAGTTAGGTGCTCATATAAGTCCAATATCAAGAAGTTATGTTGAAAATGCAGACGTAGTATTTATGGGGGTTTCTTCCGGGCTGGTAGAACTTTGGATTCAAGAAATGAATAAAGATGTTCGTAGTTTGCAGCCTTTTTATAAAGAGGGTAAATCTAGGTTGACCACCTATAAAGAGATGGTTGAAGCTATGTTGTCTGAGGTTAGGAAAGGCAAAAGTGTATGCGGTGCTTTTTACGGCCATCCAGGCGTATTTGCATGGGCTCCTCATAAAGCGATAGAGCAAGCTAGAAAAGAAGGATATCCAGCTCATATGGAACCAGGAATATCCGCTGAAGATTGCCTCTATGCTGACCTAGGTATTGACCCCGGAACTTATGGTTGCCAGCATTACGAAGCAACACAACTGATACTCTATAATAAAGTTATAGATGTAACGTCTTATTTAATTGTATGGCAGATAGGTGTAGTGGGAGACTTGTCTCTAAAAAGATTTTCTACGGATGAGAATAACCTTAAGCACTTTGTTGAAGTGCTTAGTGCTTATTATGAGCCAACACAAGAAGTCACAATATACCGAGCAGCCGTAGGACCAACCGATAGTTATAGAGCCTTAAAAGTATCTTTAATAGAAATGATGCGGATCGATTTAACGATGGAAGATACATTGGTTGTTCCGCCAGCAGAAGCTGTGCAGAGACGAAAATAATTATATTTTACACACAGAGGAGAGATGTTATGAAAGATGTAGTTAAGTTATTAGAATTGTTGAGTATTGAATCAAGGCTTTTAGATTTACCAAAGCTAGATTTACAAAAAGCATTAGAAGATAAAGGATTTCAATCTGAAGCCATTCAAATGGTTTTAGAAAATAGCTATCAAGATCTTGATAAGCTGGCATCTTCGGAAAATGTAATGGCATTACTGTTCCCTGCTGAAGATGAAGAAAGCGAGGAAGGTAATGAAAGTGACGGAGATGAAGCTGAAAGTAAGATTGCAGCTTAGGTCATTAGCTTGAAAATTAAAATCTTACTTATTTTATTAATCTGGTGTTCTTTTTCTGTAGTTGCTGCAGAAAAAGACTTCCTAGAGGTGCTCAAGGCTGCAGATAAGATAAAAACATCTCAGCCTAGTGAGTTTCTTGATCAAATGGATTCGCTGGAAAAAAATAAACAAGATTTTAGTGAAAAAGAAAGAGACTACTTCAATTATTTATTGGTGTGGTCTCTAATTTTAAAAGGGCATTCAGAAAATGCTATTGAAACATTTAAGGTTGTAATACAGGAATCTAATTATCCTGAAGTTAAATATAAAGCAGGCATGTCTTTAGCTAACATGTATGCAGCAAAAGGGAGTCACCTGGATGCTATCACTCAGCTGAATTTAAGCTTAGAGCTTGAATCTATGCTAGAAAATCAAGAAGAAAGAAATAGAGGCTATGTTATTGCTGGTATTATTTATAATCTAATTGGCGATAATCAATCAGCAAAAGAGTATGGCCTGAAAATACAAAATAATACCACTGATCCTCGGACCTATTGCTTTGCTGAGAATATTTTAGTCGAAGCAGAATTCAAAATAGGCAATTTAAATGTTGCCGATGAAAGAGTTAAGAATTCTATTAAAGTGTGCAGCTCCATCAATGAAGTGATTCCGAAAAATGTGATGCTATCTTTTATAGCGACTCAATATGTTAATTTTGGCGAATCCAAAAAAGCTGTAAACCTGTTGTTAGAAAACTTACAAGAAGTAGAGAGTACTGAATACCAATATTTAATTGGAACTTATTATTCGAGGCTGGCCGAAGGCTATTGGGAGCTCGAAGAGTTAGAAAATGCAGAAAAATTTGCCAAAAAGGCGATAAACTTACAAGTTGAGCAGTCTGAATGGGCGGTTTCTTCTTATAATGTTTTGTACAAAATATTTCGTGAAAAAAAACTTTATGACCAATCGTTATTTTATCATGAAAAGTTTTATAAATTGTCTGCTAGTTTAGCTGATACCGAGCAATCAAAGCGAATGGCACATGAACTCGTAAAGCAGCAGACAAATGAGAAGCAAAGAGAGATCGAATTACTTAATAAACAAAATGAAGTCTTAAAATTAGAACAAGATTTATCCAAAGAAGAGGCTTCTAATAATCGTTTAATGGTTATCTTGCTAATCTTCATTTTAACGTCATTAGCTTTCTGGACTTATCGCGTAAAACGTAATCAAATTAAATTAAAACGCCAATCAGAAACTGATTTATTAACCGGTGTTAGTTCAAGGCAACATTTTTATTTCATGTGCCGTAAGACCCTTGAGCATGCTAAAAAAACCAATCAAGAAGTCACCTTTGTGTTATTTGATATGGATGGCTTTAAATCGGTCAACGATAATTATGGGCACTTAGTTGGCGACTGGGTTTTAAAGAAGGCTGTAAGCGTTTGTATACCATGCTGGCGACAAAATGATATTGCTGGTCGTTTAGGTGGTGAGGAGTTTGCTTTGATGCTACCGACTTGCAATATGGAAAAAGCTAAAGAGATTGCAGAGAAGTGTCGTAAAGCTATCGAAGCTGTCGATACCTCAGACTCTGGTCATAAATTTCCTTTGTCTGCTAGCTTTGGCATTACCACCACTAGGCTCTCTGGTTATGAGTTAAGCAAAGTTATTGGCGATGCTGATAAAACCATGTATCAAGCAAAAGCTGCTGGTAAGAATCAAGTTTGTTGTGTTGAAATCTCGAGCGACTAATCAATTGCCATAATTCATCATTATATTCCTATTTTTTAGGCTAGGGATTTTGCTATCATAAGTTAATTTTATAGCAATATCGTTAGTTATATGCCCAAAGCAAAGAAACCTTCAAAAGCTGTTAAAACAAAATGGCAGCGTCTTAAAAAGTTTTTCTTCAGGATTTCCCTATTAGGCTTAGCCTTTTTGTTTGTCTTGGTCATCTATTCAGATGCGCAAATTAAAAAACAATTTGAAGGGAAGAAGTGGCAATTGCCGGCAAGAGTTTACGGACAGCCATTAATTTTAGCTGAAGGCAAATCTTTGACACCTGAGCGATTAAAGCAGGAGCTACAATTATTAGGCTATCGTAAAACCGTTAAAGCAGTAAGGGCTGGTGATTATGAGAACTATGGTGATTATTTTTATATCTATGCACGTGATTTTAAATTCTGGGATGAGCATGCCCCCGCGCGCGAAATTGCCTTTAACCTAGGTAATAGCAAAGTAGAAGACCTAAAAGATCATGTAAATGGTGAACCATTACAATATGCCCGCTTAGATCCTTTGTTGATCGGACAGATTTATCCAAATCATCAAGAAGATCGATTGTTAGTAAAACTTAATGAGATTCCTGACTCATTAAAGCAGGCTTTGATAGTCACTGAGGATCAAGGCTTTTATGATCACTATGGAATTTCTTTAAAAGGTATTGCAAGAGCTGTTTGGTATAACATCAATAATGATGGTCGTTCACATGGCGGTAGCACTATTACTCAGCAATTGGTTAAAAATTATTTTTTAACGCGAGAAAGAAGTTTATGGCGAAAATTTAGAGAAGCCATAATGGCAATGATTCTTGAAGTTCGTTATGAAAAAGATGAAATTCTACAGGCGTATTTTAATGAAGTCTTTTTTGGTCAAGATAAAAATAGGGCTATCCATGGCGTGGGCTTAGCCAGTCAATACTATTTTGATAAACCTATCGATAAATTGACTGTCGCTCAATCTGCTTTATTAGTAGCCGTGTTGAAAGGGCCTACAAGTTTCGATCCTTATCGTAATCCCCAAAATGCCTTAAAAAGACGTAACCTTGTGTTGAAATTGATGCTTGATAAGGGGGTGTTAACTGAAGTTGAGTATGAAGAACAACTGCAAACCAGTTTGGCAATCGTTAAAAAACCTCAGTTAAACTTATCAAAAGTTCCAGCATTTATGGATTTGGTCAAGCGAGAATTAAAACAAGGTTATTCTGATGAGGAGTTAAACTCAGAAGGTCTAAGGATCTTCACAACCTTAGATCCCGTCACTCAACGTTATTTAGAAACTCGCTTAAGTAAAGCGATGCAAGATGTTGAAAGCACGCGGGGGATTGAAGAAGGCACCTTACAATCAGCGGTCATTATTACAGAAGCAACTTCTGGCAAAATTGTTGCATTTGTAGGTGACAGAAAAGAAGGTTATTCGGGTTTTAATCGAGCGTTAGATGCAAAAAGGCAAATTGGTTCAGTGATAAAACCTTTTGTAGTGGCAGCAGCATTAGCAGAGAATGATTCCATCCAGCTTAATCAAATGATTATTGATAATAAAATTAGCTTACCGCAAAGGGATGGTACTAATTGGGAACCTCAAAATTATGATGAAAAATTTCATGGGAAGGTGACTCTGTTTGAAGCGCTTAGCAAATCATACAATATCCCGATGGTTAAACTGACTCAGCAAATCGGCGTGTCGGATGTTGCCGATTACATAGAGTCGCTTGGAGTAGACAAAGTTAGGGCTTTGGATGCTTTACCATTGGGCGTATTAGAGTTATCTCCATTAGAGTTAACCCAGTTATATCAAGTTCTAGCTAGTGGCGGTTTACAAATTAAACCGTCAGCAATTGAAGCTGTAACCGATAGTGATGGCGGCTTATTAGAGCGTTATCCAATAGAGTCGAAAAGAGTGATGAGTGAAATTCATAACTACTTAATTACGTCCAACCTTTTAAATGCCACTAAAAGTGGAACGAGCAAACGTTTGAAAAATAAAATCCCATGGACCAATTTTGCAGGTAAAACAGGCACCACTAATGATTTAAAAGATTCTTGGTTTGCAGGTTTTTCCCAAGAACACTTAGGCGTTGTTTGGATTGGGCGAGATGATAATAAAGCGTCCAACATAACAGGCTCTTCTGCTGCCCTTCCAGTGTTTATTGATATTTTTGAAGGGATTAATACTCAATCTTTAAAACTTGGTTATCACCAGGATATTGAGTGGCAACGTATTGACCTAGATACAGGCAACTTGGCGGGTGATTATTGCAAGAGAACTGAAAGTATTCCTTTTGCTTATGGTAAAGCACCAACTCAAAAGCAAGATTGTGAGGAATATTAATGTTTGAGTTAGATCCGATCTTGGCCAAGGATACGCATGAAGTCGGTGAATCGGATTTATGTAAATTTTTGCTGATGAATGACTCACAATTTCCTTGGATTATCCTCGTACCTAAAATTAAAGAAGTCACTGAGATATTTCAGTTGAGCAATCAGCAGCAAAATATTCTGATGCAGGAATCTAATAAAGTCCTAGAGTTAATGGCGCAAGGGTTTAACGCAGATAAGATGAATGTGGCTGCGCTTGGCAATCTGGTTTCTCAATTACATATTCATCACGTCGCGCGGTTCAAGACAGATATCGCTTGGCCAGCTCCTGTTTGGGGGCATAGTGTTGCTAAGCAATACAGCAAGGATTCCTTAGAAGAAATACTGTTTCGCTTTAGAAATTTATTTAAAAAAATAAAGAGCTTCAGATGAAGCTCTTTTTTATTAGGAAACTTGCTTTATTGAGGGCGCTTAAAGTTAAAATGCGGATTTTCCAACCATTCAATCTTGGTATCTTCAGGCAATGATTTAATCGCATTGGCAACGGCGATAGAAAAGTTGGTTAAGTTTTCAAAATCAATGACTGATAGGTCATCACCGACTTGATGATAATGAGGTTGCCCTTTCCAAATAGACATCGCATGCATGGGAATACCGGTAATATCAGCTTTTTTCCCTTCCATAAAAACTTGATTGCTTTTTTCTTTGGTCATATCCATCATGGCGAAAGGGGCATTATCTGAGCGCATAAATAAGAATTGCTCGGCAAAAGGATCTTCTCCAAGAGTCCAACCTTGTTTCTTAAGTTGAGATTTCATCTCAGGGTAAAGTGATGAGTAGGCGAAACCGGTCATCCAAGCGTTGTTAGGTTCACTTTTTGAGCCAACTAACTCAAACATAAAACCAGACTCGATTTTATTCAATGGTACTAATGGGTTATCAACAAAGTGCTTTGAGCCTAACAAGCCTTTTTCTTCCGCATCCCAGGCTGCGATAATGATATTGAAAGGAAGCTTTGGCGCTTTTGCTAACTCCCTAGCAATAATTAACGAAGCAACTACGCCGCTGGCATCATCATCGGCGCCATTAAAAATTTGGTCGCCTTTCAGTTTATTGTTTATACCAACATGATCATAATGAGCGCCAATGATCAGGTATTTATCATTATCGCAGTTGCAGTCGATAGCTCCGATAATATTCACCGCATCAAGTTCAGCTTTTTTCGTCTTTGCTACAAATTCTTGACGAAAAGATTTTGCGTTCGGCAGAGGTTTTAGACCGATGGCTTGATACTGTTCAATCAGCCATTGCTGGATTTCAATCATCGGCTTACTGCCTGTTTCGCGTCCTAATTTATTATCATCAACAAGATAAGCCATCATGTCTTCAGTAGATAGCTCTTGTGGCTTAACGGATTTACTTTGCGCGCAAGCCGTAAGACTAAAAACGGATAATAATATTAAGTTTAACGATTTATATTTCATGGTAAATATTCTCTTGGGATGGTGGCTAGTTCAGAAATTAACACATCGGCATGCTTCCAGTTTACTGCATCTATATCTTCAACGTCAGTGGTTAATTGTTGCAAAATGTTAGCTTGAATTTCACCACGAGATTGCGCCATTGCATAAGGGATATGATGAAACATGACCATAGAGTAGCGCGGGATAAATTTATTTGGATATTTATTTTCTAACTCGAATGCAATGGCTTTTTTAAGATGAAATTTTGGATCACGAACCGAGTCGCGCATTTCAATATAATTATCCAGTGCCATATCGGCTATGGCATTAGCATTGTCTATTCTACGACGTGTAAACTCTGGCATGGCACGAGACCAGTCATCTTGAAAGCGATTAAGCATTGTATTGAGTTCAGCGCAATCTTCAAAACCACAATTCATACCTTGTCCATGAAAGGGGACAATAGCATGTGACGCATCACCAAATAGCAAAACGTTTTTATGCAGCCAATTTTCACTACGGACTGTGCCTAAAATTCCGGTTGGATTATTAAAAAACTCATCACTTAAATTAGGAATAAGATCATAAGCATCTTTAAAGTGCTTTTGAAAGAAAGCATCGACCGCAGTTTTATCGGCGAGCTGCGCAAAACTATCTTTGCCATCTTTTGGCATAAAAAGGGTCAGTGTAAAGTCACCCTCAGGATTTGGCAATGCAATTAACATGTAGCCACCACGCGGCCAAATATGCAAGGCTTCTTTCTCAATTAAATATTGACCAGTTTTACTTGCAGGAATAGTCAGTTCTTTATAGTTATGCTCAAGTAATTCCGAACTAAAACCTTCAATGCCATTGGCTTGCATTAGTCTTCTAACTTTTGAGCCTGCACCATCGGTGCCAAGTAAAACATCAAACTTATGAGTGAAGTGGTTCTGGTTGGGTAGGTCAGTAATTTCGATAGTATTGGCATCAAAATCAATGGCTTCTAATTTATGTTTGAAATTGAAAGTGACTTTTCCAGTTGCTTCTGCTTGATCGCGTAATAAGCTTACTAGTCCGGCCCTAGATACAGAATAGATAACTTCTTCAACTTTTTGACCATAAGATTGAAACTGCAAATTACCTTCAATATCATGCAGCATTCGGCCTTTCATTGGTATAAGCAGCTTTTCCACTTGCTCCATCACACCAACTTGTTGCAAAGGGCGGATGCCGCGATTGGCTAATGCTAGATTAATTGAGCGGCCAGCTGGAATAGCTTCTTGACGGATATCAGGAAGTTTTTCAAAAACAGTGACTTTGTAACCGCGTTGCCCAAGATAAATTGCCATCAAAGAGCCAACTAAGCCTGCACCAATAATCGTAATGTGTTGCTCAAACTTCGCTTCTATCATAAATTAACCCCTAATGCTTTTTTAAGTATAGAAGTAAATTTGAAACAGTCTTCGAATGAATTATAAAGAGGTACGGGAGCCACTCGAATAACATTAGGGTGACGAAAATCACACGTGACGCCTGCCGCTTCAATGCGATCAAAAACTGTTTTGCTGTCTAGTCCATGCAAATCAACCGCTATGGATAATTGAGCACCTGAAGCATGAATATCTTCAGGTGTAAGAATTGTAATATCATTACCCAATTCTTGATTGAGAAGTTCACGCAAATACCGAGTCAATTTGATCGATTTTTGGCGTAATATCTCAATGCCACCAGCTTGCTTTACTGTATCAAGTGAAGCGCGTATTGCGGCTAAAGATAGTATCGGAGGATTGGATAGTTGCCAAGATTCTGCGGTCTCGATAGGTAGAAAGTTATTCTCCATTCTAAAGCGTGATTCTTTATCATGCCCCCACCAGCCGGCAAAACGAGGTAGCTCATTATTCAAATAGAGTTCAGCTTTATGATGTCTTTCATGAATAAAACAGCCTGCAACTGAGCCAGGACCAGAATTTAAATATTTATAGGAGCACCAAGCTGCGAAGTCGACATCCCAATCATGTAACGCCATAGGGATGTTGCCAGCAGCATGCGCTAAATCAAAGCCAACACGACAGCCTTTTGCGTGGCCTGCTGCAGTGATGCTTTTCATATCTAAAACCTGGCCAGTGTAATATTGAACACCTGGTAGCATAATTAAAGCAATTTCATCACCCTGTTGTTCAATTAACGCCAGTATATCTTCAGTTCTTAAGGTCTCTTCGCCTGCGCGAGGTTTAGCCAGTAACATAGATTCTTTAGGAGCAAAGCCATGAAAACGAATTTGTGATTCGACCGCATAATGATCGGAAGGGAAGGCATGTTCTTCGATAAGAATTTTATGGCGCAGTTTATTAGGCTGATAGAAGCTTGCCATCATGAAGTGCAAGTTGGCTGTTAAGGAGTTCATGCAAACTACTTCGGATGTTTTTGCTCCAACTAATTTAGCGGATTCTTCGGCTAAAAATTCATGGTAGGGCATCCAAGGAAAATCGCCTGAGAAATGGCCTTTAACACCTAGTTTTTTCCATTGGCTTAACTCATAGTTTAGGTATTCTTGAGTACGCTTGGGTTGTAAGCCGAGCGAATTACCACAAAAATATATTTCATCATCGCCGTTTGCTTGTTTTGGAATATGAAATTCTTGGCGCATCTCACTTAAAGGATCTTGAGAGTCTAACTGGCGCGCATGGTCTTGCGAAAAAATCTTGTCTGATAAATTATTCATGTTAGTAATCTTAGTCGTTATCTAATGAAATTAGCGGATAGAGCAAAGGCCTACTGGGCGCTGCATCAAGTTCAAAAGCAGGGAATTGTAAATTAAGCGCGT
This sequence comes from Kangiella sp. HZ709, assembly GCF_009674675.1. Taxonomy (GTDB): domain Bacteria; phylum Pseudomonadota; class Gammaproteobacteria; order Enterobacterales; family Kangiellaceae; genus Kangiella. Next base: position 1,284,021 of record NZ_WKJC01000001.1, on the reverse strand, counting down.
AGAGTCCATCGGAAAGATGATCAGGTACATAAATCATTTCAGTAACTGTTCTATCTAAATATGCATCATCGTTCAATTGATGACTATCGGCTTTAATGTTCCAAAATAAATGATGATTAGTTAAGTGTCCCTCATCATACATTTTGTCTAAAGAAGGAAAGTCGACCAGTAAATGTTTGATTGAACTATTGCCTAGCCATTGCATTGCATTTTGCGTAAAAAAAGGTGGCTGAGCTTGCTCGGAATAAATAACGGAAACTTTATGTGCATGATTTGGGAGCGTTCTGATCACTAAAGCTTCCACGGTATTTAAATCGATTTCTGTTACGTGCGATTGTAATTCTGCTAAATCGATCACCCGGTCAGTTGCATCCAATTCAGGAATATAGGCGTCAGTGCTGTCTTGTGCGTTTTTTGGAGTGACACTAATAACTAGCGCTGTGGAGATACTATTGCTTTGGATATTGCCTATGCTAATTGGACTATCAACAATATGGTGGATCGATTCGGTGTGAGTACCATTGCAATGGGGCACCATTGATATAAAGTCCACATTACAGCTACCACCTTGCTTAGTATCGCCTATAAAACCGCCACCAGCTAGCGGTTTACGACTAGCGATTGGTGCGCCAAAATGATTAGGCTGTTCGCCATTAAATTTTACTGCAATCGCTAATGAAATAGGATTCTCAATATCTAATCGATATGACTTGCCGTTAATTTCTGTCTGCAATTTCATGGCAAAAATAATTCCTTTTCTAAATTAAGCCATTCTAAAGCTGTGCCATGCATTAAGCGGTCATTTGTGGCTTGATCGTAATTCATGGAGGTAATTAGCTTACCTGGCTCTAATTCACCAAGAGGGAAAGGGTAATCGGTTCCTAGTGCTAATTTTTTAGGCCCCATTAAGTCGACTAAATAATTCAACATATTAGGGTCATGCACTAAGGTATCTAAATAAATTTGTTCTAAATATTTTCGTGGGTGATGCGGATTATCAACGGCTAGCAAGTCAGGTCGCACATCAAATGCATGCTCGATACGTCCAATAGCAGAAGGGAAGCCACCGCCGCCATGCGCAAATGCAATTCTAAGATTGGGTAAACGCTCTAAGACGCCGCCAAAAATCATCGAGCAAATAGCTAAAGAAGTTTCCGCCGGCATTCCCACTAACCAAGGGAGCCAGTATTTTTCCATTTTCTCTTTACCAACCATATCCCACGGATGAACAAAGACGGCTACGCCAAGCTCTTCAGCTGCCTGGAAAATTTCAAATAAGTTAGGATCGCTGAGATTCCAATCATTAATATGTGAACCGATTTGAATGCCGGCTAACCCCAACTCTTTTACACAACGTTCCATTTCTTGAATAGCAAATTTTGGCTCCTGCATCGCAACAGTACCTAGACCTATAAACCGCTTAGGGTATTTTTCGACAATGCCTGCGATATGGTCATTTAAGTAACGTGATAAATCATGAGTATCTTCAGGTTTTGCCCAGTAGTTAAACATGACAGGAACGGTTGAGAGAACTTGCACATGCACGCCATGCTGATCGCACTCATGCATTCGGACTTCTGGCGACCAACAATTCTCTTCAATCTCTCGGAAGAATTTATCGTCCACCATCATACGTGCGCAGCCACACTTATGATGATCTAATGAAACGAAACCACCATAGCCATACTTTTCTTTAAGGTTTGGCCAATTCTCCGGCAAGATATGAGTATGAATATCTATTTTTAGTGAGCTCATAGCTGTTGTCATAGTTATAGCTCCAGCCTATTTTCTTTTGGCATGACGGTACCGCAGTTATCGCAAGTACGGTGCTGTTCGCTTGCTAAGAAGCGATCGAATACTGGAAAGAAATCTTTCTCAACATTAGTTAGCGGGAACATTTCTTCATACAGTTTATGATCGCAGTTTTCACAAAACCACATTAACCCATCGAGCTCACCGTCAACTCTTTTTCGCTCAACGACTAAACCAATGGAGCCGGCAAAACGAACGGGAGAATGAGGTACACGTGGCGGCAATAAAAATACTTCACCTGCTTTAATCGGGTAATCTACTTTTTTGCCATCTTGGATCGTTTTTAAAAGCATCTCTCCTTCAAGTTGATAGAAAAACTCTGGCCCTTCATCGTAATGATAATCTCGACGACCATTAGGGCCACCGACGACCATCACAATAAAATCGTCTTGCTCGAATATTTGTTTATTGCAAACGGGTGGTTTTAATAAATGGCGGTGTTCATTAATCCATTGTTGGAAATTAAATGGTGCGATTGGTTTACTCATAAATACTCCAGCAATTAATCAATGGTGGCTATACATTTTAGCTCTATAGCAATAGGCGTTGGCAAACAGTTGATCTCTATCGTAGTTCGACAAGGCTGATTGTCAGCGAAATATTCAGCATAAACTTTATTGTAAGTCTTAAAGTCATCTTTCATGTTGGTTAAGAAAACCTGCACGTCAACCAGCTGTTCCCAACTTGAGCCTGAATCTTCTAGGACAGCGCGCACATTATCAAAAACACTACGGCACTGGGTTTCGATACAATAATCAGTGATATTGCCATTAGCATCTAAAGTCACGCCAGGAATATCCTTAGTGCCTTTTTGACGAGGGCCAACGCCGGAAAGAAATAGTAAATTACCCACTTTACGAGCATGAGGATATAAACCTACTGGTTCTGGAGCTTTGGATGAAACAAATTTCTCAGACATGGATTCACCTATATAGAATTTGTACTGCTAAATAGCTAATTAAAAGAAAATACTAGGATTTATAGGCGTGCGCAAATATTCGCCTATGACAAACTGATGAAATAGGACGTTAGTTTAGGATCCATTTGCAGCCAGAAGTGCTAGCAAATATTGAACCTGAGGTTTTTTGGTGTGGAAAATAACGCATAAATAAGTTTATAGCCTTAATTTTTATTCAAATCAAGGCTACATGGCTAATCTCTAAAATTTTTAAATTGAAATGGTTGGCCTAGCTCTGAGCTTTTGATTAAGGCGATGGCTTCTTGAAGGTCGTCACGCTTTTTACCAGTAACGCGCACTTCTTCACCTTGAATGGCAACTTGCACTTTCATCTTGGCTTCTTTGATAGTTTTGACTATTTTTTTTGCGATATCTTTATCGATACCTTGCTTGAAATTAGCGGTTTTGTAGAAAGTTTTGCCTGAATGAGTCGCTTCTTCGGTAATATCGAGTGCAGAAGTATCGATATTACGTTTAACGCAAGATTTATAGAGCATGTCGATCATTTGATCTACTTGGAAGTCTGCTTCGGCAGTAATTTTAACTGTATCCTCTGTTTGCTCAAAGCTAGCGTCAACTCCTCGAAAATCAAAGCGAGTGCTGAGTTCACGATTGGCGTTATCCACAACATTGGTAATTTCGTGTTTCTCTACTTCAGAAACGATATCAAAAGAAGGCATGGTCTAATCTCTATAATAAATTTATTGGTTTGATTATAAGTCAAAAAAGGGTAATGGGTAAATTGCTAACTGACGAAGATGACAAAGACCAAGTTATTAGCAATAATCAGTAGAACTCCTTTAAATTAAATGAGCACTTTATGAATAAAAAACTATATGTTTTAGCCCTAGCATCAGTATTCTCTCTAGTCGCTTGCGAGCAAGGTTCTGACGAAAACAGGTCTACTGTAAAGGTAGTTGAAACTAAACGAGTAGAAGTCATTGACCAAGCAGAGTTGGTAGCTAAAGAACAAGCTAAGCAGGCTACTAAAGTAGCTAAGCAGCAACTTGATGAGCTTTTTGCGAAAACCACTGAGGCTTTGTTAAAGGCTCGTCCTTTAAGTTCTACTGCTTTTGGAGTAAGTGAAGAGGATGCTGGTGGTTATTTTAATGACCGCTTGCCGCTTTTTTCACCTAAAGATGAAGCCAGTTTACGCTCTCAATTGGCGGACTATGCAAAACAGATGTCTGCAATCCAAATTAACGATTCAAAATGGGATGAGAATCGTAAAGTGATGGCTTCTCTGGCGCGTTACTATGCGGGTGAGCCTAGTTTTGATATCGGATATATCGATATGTGGATGGGTCAGTCGGCTTTTGTTGTAAATCAGATTAATGGACCAGCGATTGATGTGCCAACTACCTTAGCTAATAACCATCCGATAAATAACTTAAAAGATGCTCAAGATTATTTAGATCGCTTGTCGCAAATTGATGAGGTTATGGCTAGCGTTAATAAAAAAGTTTTAGCGGATGCAGAAAAAAATTGGGTTCCGCCAAAAGTAGTGATTGCCGGCGCTTTAAACTTTTTAAATGGCTTTACTAGTGCTAAACCAGAAGAGCATAGCTTGGTTACTGGCTTTAAAGCGAAAATTGAGATGCTAGAGTTAGAGTCTGAAAAGCAAACCCAACTACTCAATCAAGCGACAAGTTTAGTAAAAGATGTGGTTTATCCGTCCTATACTGAGCTTGCTAAAACTATGCAGTCATTATCTGATAAAGGGCGAACCGAATCGGGAATTTGGGCGCAACCCAATGGCGAAGCATATTACGCCGAAGCGGTTCGTCAGTTGGGTGACACCGATATGTCGCCGAATCAGATTCATGAGATAGGTTTGTCTGAGGTTGAACGTATTACTAAGGAAATGGATTCTATTCTTTCTGCCAATGGTTATAAAGAAGGATCTGTTGGCAAGAGAATGGCCCAGCTTAACGATGAGCCGCGTTTCTTATATGAAGATTCGGATGCAGGCCGGCAGCAATTGCTGGATGATTTAAATACCCAAATTGCTGAGATTAACCAACGGATGCCTGAGCAGTTTGCTACCAAACCGCCTTACGATGTGGAAGTTCGTAGAATCCCGGTTGAGCGTCAAGATGGTGCGCCAGGTGGTCAATATACTACTCCGTCTTTAGATGGCTCACAGCCTGGGATTTATTGGATTAACCTTCGTGATATGAAAGCCAATCCAAAGTTTGATTTAAAAACACTGACCTATCACGAGGCCAACCCTGGACATCATTGGCAAATTGCTTTGAATATGGCGCAAGATGATCTGCCGCTGTTAAGACGACTAGCTTCATATAATGCTTATATTGAAGGATGGGCACTATACTCAGAGTTAGTGGCCTGGGAAATGGGTATGTATCAGAATGATCCTTTTGGTGATTTAGGGCGATTAAAAGCAGAATTGTTCCGAGCAGTAAGGTTAGTCGTTGACACAGGCTTGCATGCTAAGAAATGGAGCCGCGAAGAAGCTATTAAATACATGGCAGAAACCACCGGGACGGCGCAATCTGATGTCATTGCTGAGATTGAGCGTTATATGACTTGGCCAGGTCAGGCCTTAGGTTACAAGCTTGGAATGATCAATATTGTGGCGCAAAGAGAAAAAGCTCGTAAAGCTTTAGGCGTCAAATTTGATCCAAAAGAGTTCCATGATTTGATTCTACTGGGCGGGGCTGTGCCTATGTCTGTTTTGAATGAGAAGATCACTAGTTGGTTGAAAGCTAAAAAATAACCAATAAAAAAGCCAGCGTTCGCTGGCTTTTTAAATAAACTCTAAAGCAATCGTATCTTGCTCACTTCTAACGTAAATCACAGAGAAAGTGGACGTTTTAGGTTGGCTTTGCTTAATTAGGCCTTCTATGTGCAGTTGTAAGAACTCACCAACGATAAACATATTAGAAAACGACTTAGGCTTTTCTAATAAAACCCCTGTATCAGAAATATCAACGGTTCTAGTGTCTAACACTAAATCGCCTTTGGTCAGCTTTGCGGGCAAAGTTAACCTTTGTCTACTCGAGCGCCTATGAGAGGTGGATGCTTCTATGTTCAAAAAGAAGTCCTGCTATTGTAATTACAGTCGCTCGATACTAACAACACAACCTCTAAAATCTCAATGAATCTTTGTGTCACAGTGTAGGAGTGATAACTCAGTCACACTTAGTATTTGATGCAAACGTTCTTTGGCTCAGTAAAAAAGCGCATGGCTTCGAGGCCGCCTTCACGCCCAACCCCTGAAGATTTAACGCCGCCAAAAGGTGTACGCAGATCTCTTAGTAACCAACAGTTAATCCAGACAATACCGGCTTCGATGGACTTAGCTACTCGATGGGCCCGCTTCAGATCATTGGTCCAAATACTGGCAGCCAAACCGTATTCCGTGCCATTGGCCAATTGGATGGCTTCCTGCTCTTTATCAAAGGGCATTATGCTGCAAACAGGACCAAAGATTTCTTCTTGATTAGTTCGGCATTGATTATCTAAGCCTTCAACCACAGTTGGTTCTACAAAGTAACCATTTTGGCAACGACCACTTTCAATATGACGTTTACCGCCTGTTAAAATAGTTCCACCTTCTTGTTGTGCTAGCTCAATATAAGAAAGCACTTTGTTCAAGTGCGCCTCAGAAACGGTGGCTCCATGTTGCGTATTCGGATCTAAAGGATCGCCGATACGCAATGATTTCACCTTTGCAATGAAGGCTGTTTTAAATTGTTCATAAATAGGGCGCTCAATATAGATTCTTGAGCCGCATAAGCAGATTTGCCCTTGATTGGAAAAAGCGGCCTTAACCACTTCATTAACGGTCTCCTCAAAGTCACAATCGGCAAATACTAGGGTTGGATTTTTACCACCAAGTTCTAAAGAGAGCTTTTTAAACATTCCCGCAGTGACTTTACTGATATGCGCGCCCGTTGCAGAGCCTCCGGTAAAGCTGATGGCCTTGATTTTAGGGTGGGTGGTAAGGGGGCCGCCAATAGATTGGCCACTACCGTGCAAAATATTCAACACACCAGCAGGTAAACCAGCTTCGATGCACAGCTTCGAAAATAGATAAGCTGTCATCGGGGTCACTTCAGAGGGTTTGGCAATGACAACATTACCGCTAGCTAACGCCGGCGCAATTTTCCATGTGAATAGATAGAGCGGGAAGTTCCAAGGTGAAATACAGCCTACAATGCCAATGGGATCTCTAAGGGTATAATTAATTGCCAAGTTACCCATAGCATGACTTTCGCTCGAAAATTGAGTGCCGGCTTGGGCAAAGAAACGGATGTTGGCAGAAGAGCGGTAAATATCCACCGCCTTAGCAAAGCTAATTGCTTTACCATTATCAATGGCTTCTGCTTTAGCTAGAGCATCGGCGTTAGAATCAATTAAATCTGCTAAGCGGCATAAAATGTCTGCACGTTTTTCTAGCGAAGTATGCGCCCAATCATTCTGAATCGCTTCTGCCGCAGCAACCGCCGCGTCTAAATCGTCGGAGTTAGATTCAGGGATCAGTGAGTATATCTTACCCGTTGCGGGCTCAACATTTTCAAGGTATTCACCAGATGCTGAAGAAACTAATTGACCATTAATATAGTTTTGGATTTTTTGCATAACATTTATAAGCTAGAAGTGCGCCCGCCGTCCACCGGTAAGTTAATACCCGTAATGTAAGCAGCCGCAGGCGAAGCTAAGAAACCAACTGCATTGGCAAACTCTTCAGGCTCACCAAAACGTTTCATCGGAATAATGGACTTTTCTTCAACTTCCATTTCTTCGATAGAAACGCCTGCTTTGGAAGCTTTGTTCTTAATAATGGCTTCTAACCGAACCGTATTTGTAGCGCCAGGTAACACATTATTCACTGTAATATTAAACTGTCCCAGCTCATTCGCTAGCGTTTTGGCCCAGCTCGCAACCGCACCACGAACAGTGTTAGAAACGCCTAAACCAATCAAAGGTTGTTTGACCGAAGTTGAAATCACGTTAATGATTCGGCCATAAATCGCTGCTTGCATTCCAGGTAGCAATAATTTCATCAATTCATGATTACAAACTAGGTGTTGGTTAAAGGCGGCTAAGAAGTTTTCAGTCTCTGCGGTATGCGCGGGTCCTGGTGCCGGCCCGCCAGTATTATTGATTAAAACTTGGATCGTTTTGCCAGAGTTTAAATAATTAGCAACTGAAGCGACCACTTGTTCTGGATAGGAAAAATCAGCCAATAGGATATCATGAGATTGATTTTGACTGGTATCAAGAGTTGCTTTAACTTCTTCAAGACTAGCCATGTTACGCGCTAACAATACGATATCAGCGCCTTGCTGTGCTAACTGCTGGGCTATGGCTTTGCCCATTCCTTGGCTTGAGCCACAAACCAGAGCTCTTTTACCTTTTAGTGATAAATTCATTTTTAAAATTAGCTAATTTAGATTAAATGCATTTAATCACATATTGAGCTTAAATAGAATTGACAGAAATATTAAGAGCTCTGATTAGCTTGAAAAAATGACTTGGTTTTTGCCACTGTTTTTTGCCTGATAAAGCGCTTTGTCAGCTCTTTCAAACAGCGTGTCCATTGTATCGTCTTCGGCTATCGAACTTATTCCAAAGCTACAAGTAAGATTACCAATAGTATCAAATGTATGATCTTGAATTAAGCCTCTCACTTTCTCAGCAAGAAATTTGGCGTGAGTAGATTGTGTAGATGGACATAAGATTGCAAACTCCTCTCCGCCCCACCTTGCTAATACGTCAGTTTTTCTGATGTTGTCGTTAATAAGTTTAGAGATAGATTGTAGAACAAAGTCACCGGCTAAATGTCCAAAGTTATCGTTGACAGCTTTGAAGTTATCTATGTCTAATAATATTAACGAAATGCTTTTATCCGATGCAGCATGATAAACAAAAGAGCTTTCTAAATAAGCCCTGTTGAATAGCCCAGTCAATTTATCTTTATTAACTTGCGATTCTAAAAGGGTTGTTTTAGTTTCTAGATGTTTTTTGGTGCTAATCGTTGAGAATAACACTAGAAAGATAGCTAGAATATATAAGAGATAAGGCACTGAAGGTGGAACTATAGATTTATTTAAAGCCGGTAACGTCGGCTCAATTAATGGGGTCGTTGCTACGCTCAACTTTGTAAAGATACCTGTCGCGGAATAGGTATTGTATATATCCCCGCCATACTCTCCAGGATTACTTTGTTTTGATTTGACGTAATTAATTACGGCTTTTTTATCTAGAAAATCAAGCATATCCAATTTATAGAACAACCATACTAATAAATGAGTCGCTTTCATTGACGCTGAGCTTGGACTAATTTTTCTAGAGTAAGTATTACCGGGAGCTTTAAACTTTATATCGATCGTCTTTTTTATATCGGTAATATTAAGGTTGCTTGTAACAAAAGTTCTTTTATCTTTTTCAGCACCTTCTTTTAAGTGCCATAGAGATATGAAAGCTCTAAAAATATCGTAACTGTCATTTGCCGTTGAGCCGATTTGATCGCTATAACTTTGTACATCAGAATCCCAAGATGCTTTTACGTAATTAACCACGCTTGATTTGGTTTCGGCTGAAACCTTAAGGCTTGAAGCTTGCTGAAGCACGCCCAGAGCCCTCATCGCAAAAGAGGTGCACTTTAAACAAGATTGTTGACCATATTTTGGGTAATGAGGATCCCAAAAACCGCCATCAGTATTTTGATGGCTAATAATAAAATCATTAATAGCAGATAAATTAATTCGCTCTGAACTCATTGCTGATAGAGCATTTAACGTAAGTAATGCATCCATCGTAGGCCGAATACCCAGCGGCTTACCAGCTTGCACTCTAAATCCAGCAAGAATATTACCTTCATCATCTACAACTTCTTGGTATCTACTTAAAATGAAATCTTTAGCTGCATTCAGGTTGATTGCATCAAGTCCATCAAGTTGCGCTAAAGTAGTGACTGCGTAACGAGTTGCTCTAAGGCTATTTGCATTTAGCTGAGAGGGCTCATTAATTAAGTCAGGGTTGGTAACAAAATAACCATTCGTGTTTTGGCGAATCGCTAGCCAATCTATCGTGGCTTGGGGATTGTAGTAGATGTTATTTTCTTGATACTGTTCTAATGATTTTTGATACTGGTCTATTTGTACTTGATTGAACTGCTTAAGATTTTGCTGGTAAACATGCAAGCTTACGCCTAGCAAAAGCACAATGGCTGCTATTAAGATGTATGTAAATGAAAGGCGTTTAGCCTTAACTCTAGTCAAGCACACTAAATCCAAGTCAAAATTGACTTGGATTGTATGAAATTCAGACTGGCCTGACTAGTGACAAATGTAAAATTTGGTGAGAATCAGACTTAATACAATGATTTTTCAAAAGCGGATAGTGTTTTATCTAGCTCATTACTTTGGTGGGCGCTTGACACAAATCCTGCTTCAAATGCAGAAGGGGCCATATAAACCTTATTATCGAGCATCTTGTGATAAAAGCGTTTGAAATATTCCATATCACCCGCTGCTACTTGAGCATATTGAGTGATTTTAGGCTCTTCAGAAAAGAAATAACCAAACATTGAACCAACGTGATTGGTGGTAAAAGCAATGCCGTGTTGAGCGGCTATCGATTTCATTCCAGCGACTAGCTGCTCAGTAAAGTCAAATAGCGATGGATAGAAGTCTGGTTTAGATATTTCGTTCATCGCTGCTAGACCGGCAGCCATAGCTATAGGATTACCAGACAAGGTTCCAGCTTGATACACTGGACCAATGGGTGCCATATGCTGCATTATTTCTTTTTTACCGCCGAAAGCACCTACTGGCATACCGCCACCAATGACTTTACCAAGACAGGTTAGATCGGGACTAATGCCGTAAAAGCCTTGTGCACCATCAATACCCATTCTAAACCCCGTCATAACCTCATCGAAAATCAAGATAGCGCCATACTGGTCACAAAGCTCGCGTAATCCTTCTAAGAAACCTTCGACCGGAGGAATGCAGTTCATATTGCCAGCAATAGGCTCAACAATGATGGAGGAAATGTCTTCAGGATACTGTTCAAAAAAAGCTTTCACTGATTGCAGATTATTAAATTCAGCGGTTAAAGTATGTTTTGCAAAATCAGCAGGCACGCCCGGCGAAGTGGGCTCGCCCAGTGTTAAGGCTCCAGAACCGGCTTTAACCAGCAAGCAATCGGCGTGGCCATGGTAACAACCTTCAAACTTAATAAATTTATCACGCTGAGTATAACCGCGTGCTAACCGCAAAGCGCTCATGGTGGCTTCAGTACCAGAGTTAACCATTCGAACCATATCAATCGATGGGATCATTGAGCAGATTTTTTCTGCCATTTCAGCTTCGATTTCGGTAGGCGCGCCGTAGCTCAAGCCGTTTTCAGCGGCTTTAATGACCGCCTCTTTGATTACAGGGTTATTGTGGCCCAAAATCATAGGGCCCCAAGAGCCGACATAATCAAGGTATTGCTCACCATCTGCGGATTTAAAATAAGCGCCAGTAGCTGACTGGATAAAAATTGGAGTACCGCCTACGCCATTAAATGCTCTGACAGGGGAGTTAACGCCGCCGGGGATGCGCTCTTGCGCACGCGAAAAAAGTTGCTCAGAATGATTCATAATGCCTAATATTTATTTTTTGGTCTATTTGCGAGTAAACCAAGTTACTTCGCTTTCGTGATTTTTAAGTTGTTGTTCAACACCAAGGGTTAAAGCAAAAAGTGCCATACGAATTTTGATACCGTTATTGGATTGACGGAAAATAGCTAAGTTAGGGTTCCTGTTCATATCTTCGCTTAACTCGTTCGCATCGGGGCGTGAGTCACGCGGAAGAGGGTGCATGATGATGGTATTGTCTGCACAATAATTATCATAAATATTTTGAGTTAGGCGGTATTTACCTCGATAAAGATTAGCTTCTTCCTGAGTATCAAAACGTTCTTCTTGCACTCGTGTCATATAGACCACATCTTGATTGGCAAGCCCAGTAGATAGATCTTGAGTAATAGATACTCGATGGCCAGCATCTTCGCAAACAGCCATGATCTTTTCGGGCATGGTCAAAGCATTCGGTGCCACGAAAGTAAATTCAACGTTTGGGAATAAGCTTAAAACTCGACTCAGTGAATGTACTGTTCGGCCATTTTTTAAATCGCCTACTAATGCAATGCGCAACGTTTCCATCGGCTTCCCGATTCTTAGTAACTCATCAAAAATAGTATAGGTATCCAACAACGCTTGAGTGGGGTGTTCATTGGGGCCGTCACCACCATTGATAACAGGGACGGTTGCCCCTTTGGCAAACTCACTGACCGAGAAGGCTTCAGGGTGGCGCATAGCAATAACATCGGCATAACCCGAAATCACCTGAGCAGTATCAAACAATGACTCGCCTTTAGTGAGCGACGAGCTACCCATGCCTACGGTTTCCATCACTTTACCACCAAGTAAATTGAAGGCGCTGGAAAAACTTACGCGAGTTCGGGTGCTGGGTTCAAAAAACAAACTCGCTAGTATGGTTCCATCTAGTACTGAACAGCGTTTCTTGCGCTCAACATAAGGCGTCATTTGCGCCGCTATAGAGAGAACTGTTTCAACCGCTTCACGATCAAATTGTTCGATAGAAAGAATATGCTGACCTTGAAAATCCATAACAAACCCAAATACTTAAGCCTGTGAAATAATAGGCTTAATTCTAACATGAAGTTTATGACATGTGGGAAAATTGCAAGGCTATCGGTGATTGATTCAAATTGAATTAACTCATTGGTATTTTGGTTGAGAATCATTAGAATAGCGCCTGTTATAGATTTATTGGCACACAGATTGATTGAGGTTTATTGTGGAATTTAAGAAATACCGTTGTTTGGTTTGCGATTTTATTTACGATGAAGAAACAGGTTGGGAAGAAGATGGAATCGCTCCTGGTACAAAGTGGGAAGATATCCCTGATGACTGGTATTGTCCAGATTGTGGTGTTGGTAAAGAAGACTTTGAATTAATGACGGATGAATTCAAAAAGTCATTATAGATATTGATTGCAAAAAAAGCGCCATATGGCGCTTTTTTAATAAGTCGTCTTCCAGGTTTAATTTCCAGCTAGTTTGTCTTGAGTCTTATTTACGAAGTCAGATGCGTCGTGTCGCTCGTGCAATTGCTCGTGCAGTTCGCCCCAAGTTCGATTAACCATCCTGCCACGTTTAACCGCGGGTCTTTGGTCAAGCATTTTGGCCCAACGCATCACATGGGTATATTTTTGCGCTTCTAGAAATTCGGCGGCGTTATATAAGCGACCTAAAACCAAGTTGCCGTACCATGGCCAAATGGCGATATCCGCGACGCTATAGTTTTTACCACAAATATAATCGTTATTCGCTAGCTGGTTATCTAATACATCCAACTGGCGCTTAGTTTCCATGGTAAAACGGTCAATACAATATTCAATTTTAAAAGGCGCATAATTATAAAAATGTCCAAAACCACCGCCTAAATAAGGTGCGCTACCCATTTGCCAAAAAAGCCAGGATAAAGCTTCTGCTTTTTTACTCAAATCTTTAGGTAAAAGTTGATCAAACTTTTCGGCTAAATAAGTAAGAATCGCTCCTGATTCAAATACCCTAACCGGTTCTTCGCCGCTATTATCCAATAGTGCAGGAATTTTGGAATTAGGATTAACATCGACAAAACCACTTCCGAATTGGTCGCCATCAGTAATCTTAATTAGATGAGCATCATATTCGGCTTCTTTTATACCTAATGCTAATAGCTCTTCTAGCATAATGGTAACTTTGACGCCATTGGGAGTGGCTAATGAGTAGAGTTGAAGAGGGTGCTGGCCAATATTAAGTTTCTTGCTGTGCGTGGCACCCGCAATAGGCCGGTTTATTTTTGCCCATTCGCCGCCACTTTCTGTATCCCATTTCCAAACAGCAGGAGGAATATAGCCTTTAGGTTGGTTTTCATGTTCTGACATCGGGTGCTCCAAGAATTATAACTATTTTATAGTTAATAAACGTTAGTCATACCATTTCATTACAAAAAAAGCGCCAAATTGGCGCTTTAGAATCGGTAATTATGCCTATAAAACTTATTTAAATGGTGAAAGAGCTGCCACAGCCACAAGTAGATTTGGCCAGTGGATTATTGATTAAGAATCTTGAACCTTGCAGTCCTTCAGTGTAATCAATTTCTGAGCCCATTAAATATTGAAAGCTTAGATGATCGATTAATACTTTAACGCCACCTTGTTCGATCAGCATATCATTGTCTTTTTGCTTCTCATCAAAGCTAAAACCATACTGAAAACCTGAGCAACCGCCGCCCGTCACAAAAACGCGCAGTTTTAGCTCAAGGTTTTCTTCTTCTTCGATCAGCGTGCGAACTTTATTAGTTGCGGCTTCTGTTACGGTAATAGACATAAAATTTAAACGTAATTACTTTAATGAGTTGCTTTCCATTATAGCCTTAAATGGGGATTCGGAGCTATGACTTCAAGTAAAAATTTAGTGTTGCTCAGCGGCTTTTAAATCTTCCTCATCGCTAGTTTCAGATTGATGTTCAAGTTTAGCTGCCTCGCCCATGGCAAACATTTTGCCATTCACTTCTGAGCCGGCATTCATTTCAATGACTTTGTAGTACAAATCACCTTCAACTTTAGCACCGGGTTTAAGCTCAATTCGTTCGGCAGCGTGTACATCGCCTTTGACATGGCCAAAAATAACGATAAATGGCGCGAATAGATTTCCGTTGACTTGACCATTTAAACCGACAGAAACTACGGCTTCTTTGCTATGATCGCTGCGAACATCGCCTTGAATTTGGCCATCAATAAATAAATTCCCAGAAATGTTGAAGTTGCCTTCTACTTGAGTGCCTTTGGCAATGATGGTATCGATTTGATTATCTTTGTTTTTGTTGCCCCACATAGCTTTTAGTTTCCTCCACTAGGAACATTATTTTCGGATACATCCAGATTGTTATTATTGTCCTTGGTGTTATTCAACTCAGTATCATTCCAAGCAAAGTCTTTTAAAATAGACTTTCCATTACGACCATTGCTGGTAACGGTAACTCTGATTAATTCGGGCTCGAAATTTTCAGGAATGGTAAACAAACCAGTCCTAACTTCCATGTATTTAAATTTGAAATTTCTATCTTTAGCGGTTAAGGCTTCCAGTTCATTAAAATCAATTGTTTTAGTTTCACCGTTAGCTTTGCCGACTAAGCTGATTTCAAATTGACCACTAATATTCGCTGTTTGTTTTTTTGCTTGAGTCAGAATTAAGCGATATTGGTATTTAGTGGTGATTGGCTCCCAACTAAAGCTAGCAATTTGCAAACCAGATTCAACTGAATCAGGATCAAAAATACGTTGGAAAGCAGCCAGCTCTTTGTTGCGATTATTCAATTGCAGCTCTTGTTCGAAAATTTGCTTGCGTAACTCTTGATTGATAGCTTTTTCCAATTCAAATTGTTGCTGCCAACGAACTGCATTGGCATTAGCTTCTGATAAACTTGACTGTACTTGCGAAAATTGTTGTTCAGCGGTTTCCGAAAAGTCATATTTCTTTTGGTTTAGCCAATAACCTAAAGCCGCCGCACCGATTACCACAAAAATAGAGGCCAGCGCGATCGCCCAGTACCAGTTGCTGGAACGACGTTTTCGGATCACGTAATCGGGCTTATGGTCTTCTTGTGTCATAATTGTTGAAAGTGTTTGTTCTCAAGCACATATTTACTTATTATGTAACTAATTGAATCTAATGGCTAAATTGTTTATTTACAGGTTCAACCAAGATTTTGATTGGCTTATTGAGTGAGCTTATTAGAACAAAAAATTTATCTCAAGGGAATTGACTTCGAAACAAGCTGTGACATATGACCTTAATTGACCGCTTAAGATTGAAACTGGGAGGCTTTGATGCGTTAGCATTAATGGCGGTTATCGGTTTGATTTGCGGTATTCTGGCTGGCGGCTCAAACATTCTATTTCGCTTATTTACTGAGTCCAGTATTGTTTTATGGGCTCCAGATAATTTAAGAACTGATGAAACTGAGCGTGACTTTGAAGATATGTCTTGGATGTTTCGTTTGGCTTTGACTACGTTTGGTGGTCTGTTAGTTGGCTTAATCTTACAGAAACTTGCGCCGCAAACTCGTCAAGTCGGTGTTTCCCACGTTTTAGAGCGCCTGAATTACCATCAAGGGAATTTGCCGGTGAAGAATGCCATTGCGCAATTTTTTATTGGTGGCATGACAATTGCTTCAGGCCAGTCAGTTGGCCGCGAAGGGCCTGGTATTCACCTAGGGTCGACTTCCGGTTCTTGGCTTGGGCGAAAGCTAAAATTACCCAATAATAGCACTCGTATTTTAGTTGGCTGTGGTTGTGCCGCCGCTATTTCTGCTAGCTTTAATACGCCCTTGGCCGGGGTGATTTTTGCTATGGAAATCATCGTTATGGAATATGCGGTGGCTAGCTTTATTCCGATTATTCTATCTTCGGTGGCGGGTGCCATTTTAACCCAGTGGGTTTTTGGTCCTGATCCTGCTTTTGATGTACCGTCGCATTTAGATATTCAATCACTGTGGGAAATGCCGTACTTTTTATTAGTGGGTATTTTAGGTGGGACTTTAGCCAGCGCCTTTATCTTTTTGACTCGCAGAGTCGCGAGACTCAGTAGGAAATGGCATGTCTGGGTTAAAACCACCGTGGCCGGTGCTAGTGTTGGCATTATTGCTATCGGCATCCCAGAAGTGATGGGGATTGGTTATGACACTGTTAATGGAGCTATTCATGACGAACTGTTGCTGAAAGTTTTGATCTTGGCTTTGGCTGGTAAATTTGTAGCCACCATTATTTGTTCAGGCTTGTCATTACCAGGTGGCGTTATCGGTCCGACGTTATTTATGGGCGCCATGTTAGGCGGCGTTATGGGGAACATTGGAGGCAGCTTTTTCCCTGAGCATTCCAGCTTTGAAGGATTTTACGCGATCATTGGAATGTGTACTTTGATGAGCGCGGTACTGCAAGCGCCGTTAGCGGCTTTGATTGCTTTGTTGGAGCTAACGAATAACCCGAACATTATTCTACCAGGAATGTTCTCTATTGTTGTTGCTAACTTGGTGGTGACGCAAGTTTTTAAACAAAGAGCTTTCTGGGAAACGCAAATGGGTGATCGTGGATTGGAAATAAAGGTGAATCCAATCAAACAGGTTCTTAGAAGCATTGGCGTAGCCGGGGTGATGGAACGAAACATGGTTGTCTCAAAGCGTCTCAATACTCATTTAGAATTGGAAATTTTGTTAAAAGATAACCCTCGTTGGGTATTGATTAAAGAAGAAGAGCAAATCATTTCCTTGATGGTCGCAAGTGATCTGGCTAGGTACCTAATTGAGATTGAAAAGCAAATAAACGCAAACGAACAAGTTGAAACAGAGTCCGAACCATCGAATGCTCAAGAACATGATACAAGTCTGCAAGAAAAAGCAGGTGACGCTTTGATTGATTTGATGCAAATTCCTGCTAACCGTCAAGATTTACTCTCTATTAATTTACAAGCGACCTTGGAAGAAACTTTCGACAAAATGGAGCAGCGTAAAATTACAGCGGCTTATGTCTACCGTTTAACAGCGGATGAGCAAGAAAGAATTTATGGTGTCATCACACGTGAAATGATTACCGATCAGTATATTTTTGCGAAGAAAGACACTGGTCGTTTAGAAACTGCATAATTTCAGGATAAAAGATGCTTTGGATTAAATCTTTGCATATTATTTTTATGGTCAGCTGGTTTGCTGGTATTTTTTATTTGCCAAGAATTTTTGTCAATTTAGCCATGACCGAAAATGACGGGGCTTTCAATCAGCTCAACATCATGGCACGCAAGCTTTATCGTTTTATTACGCCATTTATGATTTTAACCATAGTATTTGGTGTTTGGCTAACCAGCTACAACTGGGACTATTATAAAGCCGCAGGCTGGTTTCATACCAAAATAGCTTTAATGCTAGTCCTAGTGGTTTATCATTTTATTTGCGGTCACTTTCAAAAACAGTTTGCAGAAGGGCGTTGCTCGAAAAGCCATGTTTTTTTTCGTTGGTTTAATGAGTTTCCAGTAGTGATCTTAATAGCTATAATTATTTTGGTTGTAGTCAAGCCTTTTTAACAGTTAGCGACTCACCGCTTTTCAGGTGGTATATCCTTAATCGATTCTGCGAAAGCTAAATGCTCTGATGAATCGATGGGTTTGAAGACTTTTTCACTAGAAGCTGGATATTGCTTTAAGCTAACACCAGGTTTATATTCTTCTTTGGGCCGAACGGGTCTGGAGCTAAATCCGCCACCGCAATTGGGACAAACGTTTTTTAATATATTTTCAACACAGCTTTGGCAATAAGTACATTCGAAACTGCAAATCATAGCGTCAGTAGCATCTGCAGATAAAGACTTATCACAGTGTTCACAAGATGGTTTAAGTTGGAGCACGGTTTATCACCCGCCTAAATATTCATAAAGCAAATAATAACATATCAGGTGAAAAATCTACCAACAGCAAAAATTGATTAGTTTTTGCTGTTGAGGTCTCTTGGCTTAAACTCTAAGACAGTAGCATTGATGCAGTATCTTGGTAGGCCATTAGGTCCATCATCGAAGACATGGCCTAAATGAATCCCTGTAGATTTAGAGCGAAGTTCGGTTCTTATCATGCCATAGCTGGTGTCGAGGTGCTCAGTGACTGAGTCTTTTACTGGACGGGTGAAAGATAGCCAGCCGGTACCTGAGTTAAAGCGGTCTCGAGTATCGAACAAAGCTGCGCCGCTCAATTTATCGATAAATATGCCATCTGGGGTATTTTTAAAGATTTCGTATTCTTTACAAAATCGGCCATCGGTACCTTTTTGAAAAGCTACTTTATAAGCTTCACTATCGCCTAATTTAAAAGCGCCAAAAACCTTATAGAAATCTTTAGCGCTTAAGTAACCTTGATGCCCGAATACTTCTTTACCATCTTCTAAAAATAAAATGGTTGGAGTTGCCCAAGTTGGTGATGAAATAGAAAGCTGTTCGAGTTGCGAAGCATAACGAAAGGTTAAAGGGATGCTGCCTTGGTAATCGTTGGCTACATCTTGTTTAAATTTTTCACAATAAGGACAATAATTTTCGGAATCAACCACGACAATATGTTTGCCATTTAATAACTTTGAGTTATCAACTTTAGCCACCTGTTCATTAGGATCGAACTTGATGCCGGTTGAATGGTCAGGGCAATAACCATTAGGGTTTTTCTGCAAATAATCCTGGTGGTATTCTTCGGCAGGATGAAATGCATCAAGTGGCTTTACTATGGTGGCAATTTTCCCATAGCCGGCTTTTGATAACAGTGGTTGATAAATATTAATGAGCTCATTGGCAACAGCAATTTGTTCTGGGCTATTGGTTAATATGGTAGATCGATATTGGGTACCAACATCATTACCCTGACGATTCACCTGTGTCGGATCGTGAGCTTCAAAGTAATCTTTTAAAATGGCTGCTAAAGAAATCTGCTGTGGATTAAATGTTACTCTAACCACTTCAGCGTAATTATCTGGGTTGTTTTTGTGTTTGCGCTGTATGATTTGCTGATACTCTGGCGCAAAACCTCGGCCATCGGCATAACCAGAAACCGCATCGATCACTCCAGGCAATGCTTCTAAGCGCTTTTCAGCCCCCCAAAAGCAACCTTCACCTAATATAATTGAGTCCAGTTGCTTAGTGGCGGGCATCTCTTCAGAGCTGGAAACTTTTGCCAGTACAGTTTTGCTTGAGTCGACTGGTACTTGAGCAGATGTTTTATTTTGTAGTGAAACATAGATACCGAAGGTCAGCAATGATAAAACCAGAAGTGAGCTTATTATTTTCATAATCATAGAATTTGTTAACATTACTAATTTAGATAAAAGCTTTTGAATAAAGTTACACTGAAGCTACCTAAAGAAGTGTAAATAAAGTGTGTATATAGATTCTGAACAGTTACTGCGTCTTTAGCCAGCTCAGCTGATATTCCTTTAGGATAATGATTACTTTATTTGCCTACTTACTTTCTTCAATAATTACCGCGGTACCAAAAGCTAACAATTCAGCTGCGCCCTGTGAGACCATAGAGGTAGTAAAGCGAGCACCAATGATAGCGTTAGCGCCAAGCATTTTAGCTTCTTCAGTCATTCTATCGATAGCTTGCTCTCGGCTTTCAGCCATTAGTTTGGTGTACTCCATAATTTCACCGCCAACTATATTTCTGAGGCCAGCTAAAATATCTCGGCCTAAATGGCGTGCTCTAACGGCATTACCTCTTACTAAGCCAATTACTTTAACAACATTGTGATTAGGAACTTGCTCTAACGTAAAAACATGAATGTCGGATTTCATAGTTGTACCTTCTTATATTTGTCAGTTTTTTGAGCTATCAACCTTTGTCTTAATACAGAAATGAATAAGGCTAATGCGCCAGCTTCGATGGCAAATGCCAATAATTTAATGATAACTGGGACCTCATCGGAAAAGAAAAAAGTAAATGCTTGAAATATCATTAATCCAATTAAACCAATAATTAACAAAGTCCAACCTATAACCGAAAAGTTCTTAGCAGTAGGCTCTTGTAGGAGTTTGTGAATTTTTTCAGCCTCAGTTGTGCGATAGTCAAGCTCCGAAGTTGCCTTTTTAATTGCGTATAAATCTTGATAAATGCTCTTGCAGTTATCACAAGACTCAATATGAACTCTTACCATTTGACTGTCTTGTTGGGTTAATTCGTTATCGAGATAACCACTAATTAATTCTTGCGTTTTATCACAAAGTTTCATCTTAAACCTCTTGAGTAACTTTTGTGGTTTCTATTGATTGCTGTTTCAGCAACAGCGTTCTTAAAGCCAGTCGTGCTCGATGCAATCGAGACATAACGGTGCCTTTTGGAATAGATAATATCTCCGCGATATCGTCGTAAGAGCTTTGATGATAGTCACGCAATACGATGATTTCTTTTTGCGTGATAGGTAGCTTCATGAGAGCTTTTTTTAATCTTTCTTGTAACTGCTCTTGTTCAAGCTGTAATTCAGGCGATTCAAAGTCGCTAGTACTTCCAATATCATCTTCTGATTCGTAACTAACAAACCTAGCTTGCTCTCGTATCTTATCAATGGCGCCGTTGCGAACTACTCGATATAACCATTTTTGCAAGTCGGCTCCAGCAGCGGGCGCACTAGGGTGCGTAAGTGCTTTAATGACACTAGTTTGCACTAGATCTTCCGCATCAGACTGGTTGCCTAACATCTGTTTGGCAAATACCAATGCTTTCTCCGATGATTTCAATAAGTCTTGCGAGTGATTTTGACTCACTGACCGCTCCAATTTTTGTTTGTACCAAGGGGTTAACGATACGGTTGCAGTTTTATTCCATGTATTTTCTAGTTATATCAGAAATTTGAAATAAAAAAAAAGCGACAAACTGTCGCTTTTTATAAGTGTTATATAACTGTCTTCAAATTAAATAGTTTTAAAATATTGAACCTTCATTTGTTGACTCATCGTTCTCCTCTTCATCAAAAGGCGAATCAATCAAAACTTCAGGTATTAAGTTATTATCGGTTTGAGCAATTTCGCTTGGCACATTATCATCGCGGAAATACTCGAAAATACCATCACTTTGGCCAATTGCTGCCAGCTTGCCTGTTGCAGGGTCAATTTTGGCTGAAACTACTCCCGGCGGCTGTATAATGTGCTTTTCAGTGCTGCCAGCTAGTATTTGTTCCATAAATGCAGCCCAAATAGGTAGCGCTGCTTTGCCGCCATATTCGAACTTACCAAGACTACGTCGGTGGTCAGAAAAACCCATCCAAGCCGAACCTACCAATTCGCTATTAAAACCTGAAAACCAAGCATCTTTATAATCATTGGCGGTGCCTGTTTTGCCAGCAAGGTCATTGCGTTTCAACAAAGAGCTTTGACGGCGCTTTAAGGTAGTAGTAGCAGTTCCACTTTTAATAACGTCTTTCATCATGTCGTAGATTATAAAAGCATCGCGGGGGTCCATTACTAACTGTGCAATTTGCTCTTCGGCCACAGGTAATTCAGGATAATTACGAATTTCAGGAGAAGGTGTATCAGCATTTAGTTGACGCTCAATGATTAGCTGTTCGCACTCTTTGCAGACTATTTTAGGGGTAGTTTCAAAAAGGACATCGCCATCTGAGGTTCGTACCTCTTTAATAAAATAGGGCTCTACTTGATAGCCACCATTGGCAAGAACTGCATAGGCCATGGCCATTTCCATTGGGGTAAAGCTCGCAGTACCTAATGCCAATGATTGGTATGGATCCATGTGCTCATCGGGCAAGCCAACTTTGACTAAATATTGTTCCGCATAATCCGCACCTATAGCGTCGATAAGGCGTGTGGATATGGTATTGATTGAGCGTTTTAAACCAACTCTTAAACGAGTAGGGCCGTTATATTTTAAGTTGTCATTTTGAGGTCGCCATACTTCGTCAATCGCTTCATTCACCTTAATGAATGGCGCGTCATTGACTAGACTTGCTGGTGTAAAGCCTTTGTTTAATGCCGCGGCATATATAAAAGGCTTAATATTCGAGCCAGGTTGGCGACGAGCTTGGGTGACTAAGTTAAACTTGTTAGAAAGGTAATCAAAACCACCTACTAAAGCCGTTACTGCTCCATCTTTGGGCTTCAAGGCGACAAATCCAGAAACTGCTTCCGGCACCTGGCTAAGTTGCCATTGATTTTCTGCAATAATATTGCCCTTTTTATCAAGCTTGGGGCCAGCATCAATGATTCTAATTAAACTGCCAACACCTACAATCTCACTGGCTTTTTTGGGCTTATTGCCGATTTTGGTATCAGATATAAATTTTGCCGCCCAATCGAGACCTGACCAATCAATAATGATAGTTTCTAGTTTTGAGTTAATCACCTCAATGGATTGTTCGCTAACTTGTGTCACAATGGCTGGTTCAAGGCCTCCAATCGAAGGCGTTGAGCTAAGAAGGGTGGTGAGTGCTTGCTTATCCTCTTGATCAAAGTTCTCAACGACTAGCTCAGGACCTTTATAGCCATGGCGGCGATCATAATCCAGTAAACCTTGTCTTAAAGCTTGGGTGGCTGCCATTTGCTGTTTGGAGTCAATCGTGGTGTAGATTTCGAGGCCTTGAGTGTAGGCTTGCTCGCGTCCAAAACGATTTAAAGTATCCAGGCGAACCATCTCGGCCACGTAAGGTGCATTTAAGTCTAAATCTGCAGTATGTTTGGTGGCGGTTAGAGGGGTCTCCAATGCTAGTTGGTAATCGTCTTCAGTAATATAATTTTCAGAGAGCATGCGGCTAAGAACCAAGTTACGGCGATTGAGCGCGCGCTCTGGATTAGAAATCGGGTTATAAGCCGATTCGCCTTTTAATAACCCCGCCATCATAGCGGCTTGAGGTAGATCAAGCTCAGTTACATCTTTACCGTAATAAACTTGTGCTGCCGCGCCTAAACCATAAGCTCTATGGCTAAAATGAACTTTATTAGTATAAAGTTCTAAAATCTCATCTTTACTCAGTTCTTGTTCCATTTTCAACGCTAAGAACATCTCAATAAGTTTACGTTTCAAGCGCTTATCACGATTTAAGAACATGTTGCGAGCGGTTTGCATGGTCAAGGTGCTAGCACCTTCGGTGGCTTCTTGAGTTGTTAGTGCAACTTTGATAACCCTTAGAATACCAAGTAAATCAACTCCTGAATGCTCTCTAAAACGCTTATCTTCAGTTGCAATTAAAGCGTTTACAAAATTCTCTGGGACTTGCTCTAATGTCACTGGAATGCGCCTGACATCACCAAACTCACCAATTAGTTTTTTATCGGCGGTAAAAATTCGCATGGGGGTCTGTAGCTGAATATTTTTTAACGAAGCAATAGTTGGCAGTTGTGGCGCGGAATAGAGATAAGCGCCTAAAACTACCATAACACCAAATATTGTGAGTAAACTCACAAATAAGGTGATTTTCTTCAATATGTAGATGGTAATTTTCATAAAAAGAATTAAGGTGACCGTTCGACAGGAAATCTCAAAGTGATTACCAGTATACCTTTTTGTAAAAAAAAGGCTGAATTTTTTTGTAAATTATAGTAAATATAGTATCTTAGAGACGTTAGTTAAGAAAAAAGTTTAACTTTATACCAATTAAAAAGTTTATCTTTTGGCACTGAAGCGCTAATATTAGGCTTATAAAGGGAAGTTAACGAACCACATAAAGAAGAGGCATAGGATTTATGGTTCTGGGGTTATTTCAAAAAAAACAGGTACCTGTAGTTGGTATCGACATTAGCTCCACCGCAGTTAAGGTGTTGCAGCTAGGCAAAGTAGGCAATCGTTATCGTGTAGACCGCTATGCGGTTGAGCCTTTACCTCAAGGCGCAGTTGTAGAGCGAGACATCCGCGATACAGAAGCTGTTGGTAACGCCATCAAAAAAGCCGTTCAAAAAGCTAGAGCTAATACAAAATATGCCGCGGTAGCTGTTTCAGGCTCAGCCGTAATAACGCGATCTATCCAAATGGAAAAAGGTTTGGACGATGAAGCGATGGAAGATCAAATTCGCATCGAAGCCGATCAATATATCCCTTACCCGCTAGAAGAAGTTAATATGGACTTCCGTGTGTTAGGTGACTCGGCGTCAGCTGATAATATGGTTGATGTTTTATTGGCCGCTTCGCGAAGTACTAACGTAGATTCTCGAGTAGAAGCATTAGAAGATGCTGACCTTGTGGCTAAAGTTGTCGATATTGAGGCCTATGCCATCGAGCGCGCATATCAACTAACAAAGAAGAAAACGGTCGAGCATATCGAAAATTCAGTGGTTGCGATTATCGATATTGGCGCAACCATTACCAGTTTGAACGTTCTTCAAAATGGTCAGGTAATTTATAACCGTGAACAATTGTTCGGTGGCAATCAATTAACCGAAGAAATTCAAAGCCGTTACGGTCTTTCTTATCAAGAAGCTGGCTTAGCTAAAAAGCAAGGCAGTTTACCTGATGATTATGAAGCGGAAATTTTAATTCCATTTGCTGAAATTATTACTCAACAAGTGGGGCGTGCACTTCAATTCTTCTTCTCTGCCAGTGAATTTAACAGCGTAAATGAAATCATCTTGGCTGGCGGTTGTGCTTCAATCAATGGATTGGACATGATGATTCAAGAGCATTTAGGTACACCTACCCGTGTCGCAAATCCATTTGCAGAAATGTCCATTTCTTCGCATGTTAATACACAGGCGTTGAGCTCGGACGCTCCTGCAATGATGATTAGTTGCGGGCTTGCACTAAGGAGTTTCGATTAATGGCTTTAATTAATTTACTCGACTGGCGTGAAGAAGCGCGCCAACAACGCCAAAAAGAATTCTTTATTACTCTAGGTTTGATGGTGTTGTTTGCCGTTGGAATTATGGCGCTGGTTTATTGGGCGATGCAAGGGCGGATAGGTGCCCAGCAAGAGCGGAACAATTATCTCACTCAAGAAATCGATCAGCTCAATAGGCAAATCACTGAAATCGTAAAAATTGAAAAAGAGTTGGCAGAATTAGAAAATCAGATGGACGTTATTCAAGGCTTGCAGCAAAGTCGTCCTGAAGTTGTAAAAATGTTTTCTGACCTAGTAACATCAGTTCCTGAAGGAATCCACCTCAACAGCTTCGAAAGAACCAATGATAAGAATTTAACTTTTGTAGGTCGCGGTGAAACGACCCCAAGAATTTCTGAATTTATGAGAAAGCTGGATAGTTCAGAGCGATTAAGAGCTGGGGATTTAAAAGACATTAAAAAAGAACAAAAAGGAATACCGGCACAAAACTTTGTGCTTGATGGATTACAAGTTATTCCAGGTAGAGATGGTAAGGATGCTGATGGAGGTGCTAACTAATGGCTGATATGAGCAAGTATCAAGATATTAACAACATGGGCAATTGGCCATGGCCAGGGAAAATTGCTGTGATTATTGTTGCTATGTTAGTGGTTTTTGGTTTGGGTTATTACTTTTTTACCAGCGATCAACTGCTTGAATTGGAATCAAAAGAAAGGATAGAGCAAGAGAAAATTTCGGAATTTACGACTAAGTACAAAAAAGCTGCAAATTTAGAGTTATATCGTCAACAAAAACAAGAAATGCAAAATATATTTAATGATTTGTTGGAAAGGCTACCTAAAAGTACAGAGATTCCAGGTTTGCTTGATGAGATATCTTATGCAGCTTCTGGTGCAGGCGTGGATTTGATTTCGCATTCTTATCAAGGTGAAGTACCTAAAGAGTTTTATATGGAAAAACCGATAAGCATATCGGCAATTGGTAGTTATCACCAAATTGCAGACTTTGTTAGTCGCATTTCGGGTTTGCCTCGTATTGTTACTTTGCATGATTTTAAAATTCAACCTGCAACAGACACTGGTAGAAGAGCTGGAGAAGATGGTGATGCTGAAGCTTTAAGCTTTACCGTATTGGCGAAAACTTATCGTTATGAACCCAAGGATATATAGGTGGCTTTAACAATGACTAAAATAAAATCATTATCAGTTGCTATCCTAGCTGGCTTTATATTGTCGGGGTGTCAAGGAAGTGGGCTGAATGAGCTTCAACAAAAAGTTCAGCAGATTAAAGACAGTACTCCTACAGGAATTAAAGAATTGCCGACGGTCATTCCTTATGAGCCTTACGCTTACGATGCATTCGCTTTAAGAAGCCCTTTTGCACAACTTGACCCTGAATATGAAACGCGTTTACTTCAAATTGAAGAAGGTTGTGAAAGTGACCTACAGCCAGATCCAAATCGTCAGAAATTTGATTTGGAGCGATTTGGCTTAGATGCTTTGCAATATGTCGGTTTGATATCCAATAAACGACAGCATCGCGGTCTGATCAAAATTCAATCAGGAGAAAGTGCTGGTGTTATTCAGCCAGTGTATGAAGGTGAATATATTGGTCTTAATGACGGTAAGGTTATTAAAATAGATAGTGATCAAATCACTATTGAAGCAATTGTACCGAATTCAAAGGGATGTTGGGAAAAACGTCCACAGTACCTAGTGATAGGACAGTAGGGGGCAATAATGAAACTAACGAATTTATGGAATCAACAGTTACACTTGGGTAATAAAATTATGTTGAAAAAATCTAAAGGTTTTTTAAAGAAATGTTCATTGGCAATGGTGACTTTGCTAGCATCTTGGGGTATTCAAGCCAGCCAGTTGGAATCAATTGATTACCAAGTATTGCCAGGAGACAAGGTTCAATTAAAGCTTGAGTATTCAAGTGCTCCTCCTACACCTTCGGAGTTTACGACGGTAAGCCCTGCCAGAATTTCTATGGATTTCAACGGTGTTGATTCTAATTTAGCTTATAAAACTAAGCAAGTTGGTGTCGGTGTTTTAAATTCTGTGACTGCGGTAGAAGCAGGCGGAAGAACTCGCGTGATTATTAACTTGGATAGAATGGTGTCATACAATAGCCAAGTTCAAGGTAATACTTTTTTAGTCACACTTGGTGATGCGGGAGCCACTTCTGCAAGTAACGTTGCCGCTGCTGTACCTTCGTCCAACGGTATTTCAGGTAACTATGATATTTCTAGTATTGATTTTAGGCGCGGTACTGATGGTTCTGGTCGAGTACTGGTTAATTTAGGTAATCCAAATGTGTCGGTTGATTTACGACAAGAAGGGCGTAACGTAATTGCCGACTTCTTACAAACAGATATCGATCCTAATTTTATTCGAAAATTGGATGTTGTTGACTTTGCAACACCAGCACAAATTGTTGAGACGAGTCGTCGTGGAAATACTGTACGTCTAGTGGTTCGAGCAACGGATAATTTTGAGTATTTAGCTTACCAAGCGGATGACCAATACACACTTGAATTAAAGCCGTTATCTAAAAAAGAAGTTGAGAAACGTGAACGTGATAAACCTAAGTGGTCAGGAGATCGTTTAACTTTACAATTCCAGGATATGGATTTAAAAGCCATTTTGCATACTTTGGGTGATTTTGCTGGCTTAAACATTGTGATTAGTGATGATGTTCAGGGTTCAATGGCCTTGAATTTGGTGAATGTACCATGGGATCAAGCTTTAGATATTATTCTAAAATCTAAGGGCCTAGGTAAGCGTCAAGAAGGCAATGTAATTATGATTGCGCCCGTTGAGATTATTGCTCAACGTGAAGAGCAGGAATTGGAGGCACTTAAGCAAGTAGAAGAATTAGCTCCTTTACGAACAGAAATTATTCAGGTTAATTATGCTAAAGCGGTTGAAATAGCTTCATTACTAAAGCCTTCTAAGCTATCTACTGCAAGTGACGCAGGTTCAACTTCTGCAGACCAATCTGTTGGTATCTTATCTGACAGAGGTGCGGTTTCAATTGACGTGCGCACTAACAGTCTTATCGTGAAAGATGTTTCTAGTAAAATTGAAGAAGCTAGAAATTTAGTAGAATTGTTAGATCGCCCAATACAGCAAGTATTAATTGAAGCTCGAATTGTGACAGCAGATGACGGTTTTGCTCGTGATATAGGGGCCCGCTTTGGTATTTCAGATCAGTTTAGCAGCAATGAAGGCGCTATTTCTGGGACTCTAGGAAGAGCTGCTCAATTAGTAGGAGCTCCTATAGATGGTTTGTCCACCTCTCCTTTAAATGTTAGCTTACCAGTGGCTAATCCTGCAGGTTCCTTAGGGTTATCTTTCTTCAGACTTGCAGAGGGTTTAATTTTAGACTTAGAAATATCAGCTTTAGAATCAGAAAATCGCGGTGAAGTAATTTCAAGTCCTAAAGTGGTCACAGCAAATCAAAGAGAAGCTTTTATTAAAGCAGGTGAAGAAATTCCTTATTTAGAAGGTGGGTCATCCGGCTCTTCAAATATCCAATTTAAAGAGGCTGTACTAGAGTTGAGGGTAACACCACAAATAACACCTGATGGGCGTGTTAATCTAGATTTAGCCATTAAACAAGATAGACGAGGCGCAGATGTTGTGTTCACTACTGCTAATGGACAAGCTGTTGGAGGTGCTCCAGCGATTAATACTCAAGAAATCGGCACTCAAGTATTGGTAGATAATGGTGAAACTATTGTTTTAGGCGGAATATTCCAGCACAGAACAACGGTGAATGAAACCAAAGTGCCTTTACTTGGTGATATACCATTTATGGGTTGGCTGTTTAGAAACACTTCTAGAGAGAACACAAAAGAAGAGTTACTTATCTTTGTTACACCAAAAATATTAAATCCTGACTTGAAATTATAAGAGTCGTACCCAATAAACTAAAACCTAGGTATAATGCCTGGGTTTTTAGTTTTCTACATAAGTACAAATAAAGAGTATTAGTAATTAATGAAAGGTAAGCGCAATATATTTTTAATCGGTCCTATGGGTGCTGGTAAGACGACTATTGGTAAGCAACTGGCAGAAGTATTGAAGCTAGACTTTATTGATAGTGATCAAGAGTTAGAGAGAAGGACTGGTGCGCCTATAGACTGGATTTTCGACATTGAAGGTGAAGATGGCTTTCGTAAGCGTGAAGAAGATGTCATTGAAGAGCTCACTCAAATGCAAGGAATTGTACTAGCAACGGGTGGTGGGGCTATCGTTTCCGATAAAAGTCGTAACTTTTTAGCTGCACGCGGTGTAGTCGTTTATTTAGAAACATCAATAGAGCAGCAATTGGAGCGTACTCGCCGTGACAAGCGCCGTCCGCTCATTCAAAATGAAAACCCGCAGGAAGTACTAGAGCAGCTAATGGTAGATCGTGAAACATTTTATACCGAAATAGCCGATCTAACCGTTCCTACCAATATTAGTTCAGTAAAATCTGTAGCTAAGCAGATAGTTGAGCTTATGGATCAGTCTATCTAATGTATTTGAGCGATAATTTTGAAACAGATAAAGTTATCGCTTGAACGCAAAAAATCTAATTACGATATTTGTATTGGTTCAGGCCTAATACAATCACATTCTTTTAGTTTCCTCGAAAGTTTCACAGGCAGTCAAATTGCCGTAATTTCAAACCATGAGATTAGTAAGCTTTACTATGAGAAGGTTAAGCTAGCGATTGAAAAAATTAAGCCGTGCATAGAAGTACAGTTAATTTCTTTGACAGCAGGCGAATCCACTAAGTCTATTGATACCTTCTCTGAAATTCTTGATACCTTGGTAAGAAACAAATTTAAGAGAAACGATTTACTTCTCGCTTTAGGTGGCGGTGTGGTTGGCGATCTAACAGGGTTTACAGCAGCCTGCTACCAAAGAGGGGTTGATTTTGTACAGGTGCCAACGACATTGCTAGCAATGGTTGATTCTTCAGTTGGTGGTAAAACAGCCATTAATCACAGTAAAGGCAAGAACCTTATTGGAGCTTTCCACCAGCCCGCCGAGGTAATTATAGATACAGATTGCTTAAAGAGCTTACCTGACAGTGAATTTAGTGCAGGTATGGCAGAAGTTATAAAAATTGCGGCAATCTATGATGAATCTTTTTTTGAATGGCTTGAATTAAATTACCGCAAAATCTGTAACAAAGATGCTAGCAGCTTAGAATATATGATCTTTAGAAGCTGTAGCCTGAAAGCAAAAGTTGTTGAGAAGGATGAGTTAGAACAAGGTATAAGAGCTATTCTCAACTTTGGCCATACCTTTGGGCATGCTATTGAAAATTTATCAGGCTATGGTGAAGTTTTACATGGTGAAGCGGTTGCTGTAGGAATGGTTTTAGCAGCTGGTTTTTCCAATAGTGAAGCCAAATTGGAACCTAGCATTTCTAGTCGCCTTGTTAAGCTTTTAAAGCACTTTAACTTACCTACTAAGTTACCAGCTAATTTAAACCAAGAACAAATTCTAGATGCAATGTTGTTGGATAAAAAAAATAAAGACAAGGGAATAAGGCTTGTATTAATAGAAAAGCTTGGCACAGCTATTATTAAAGAATTTAGTAAGAACGCGATAAGAGACTACCTTCTTAACTATAAGACTAAAGGCGAGAACTAATGGAACACGTCGATAGGAAGTTAATACATGTACCAGACTCTTGGATGAGATTAATTAATTTAATCAAAATGCAGGCAAGTAGTGGTAACTTCATATTTTTAGAAGCCCCATTTGCGGCTGGAAAATCAACTTTTGCAGAAATTCTAATAAAGAAATTAACTATTAATGATGAAGTTGAAGTTTTTTACCAAAAATTGCATCCGTTAGTAACTACCGACAGTATCTTATCTCAATTTGCAGTGAATCCAGCTTTAACAAGTGTGGTTATTCTCGACGATGCTGCGGAAGTAGAAGCGACAGTTCTTGAAAAGTTAATCTCAACTAATAACGACAGTTATTACGTCATTTTGTCAGAGCCAGAATTGGTAAACCGTGTTCCAAGGCTCCAAAACTCGAGGTTTAACTTACCGCTTTTTAATAAGCAAGATTGCCATAAGCTTTTAAGTAAAATGTACCAATTTAAAGACCCGACTATTGAGATACCACTTTTAGAAAGTGAGTTAGTTTATTATGAAAGTAAGGGTTTTCCTGCCGAGATTATAAAAATTGGTGAGCGCTTGAGTGATAAGTTTAAAAGGCACAGCTCAGGTGTTAAAAGCTTTGATATAGCTAATAAAGGTATCTTTTCGACGGCAGTTTTATTAATAGGATTTGTGGTATTGGCCACTTACCTGTTTTGGCCTAGTGATAAAAAGGATGATAAAAACAATGTTCAAAATCAACCTAATCAAATTTCAAACGAGTTACCTATTAATATTGAGAGCTCAGAAGGAACTGTTGATGCAGGTGAATT
Source organism: Kangiella sp. HZ709 (assembly GCF_009674675.1). GTDB lineage: Bacteria > Pseudomonadota > Gammaproteobacteria > Enterobacterales > Kangiellaceae > Kangiella. Next base: position 1,252,408 of record NZ_WKJC01000001.1, on the reverse strand, counting down.
GCTAATCGAGCAGGGCAAAAAGGATAAACCTCTTAGCTTCAATGAATGGGTAGCTAAGCAAGATCCTGAGCATTACACTATACAGCTGTATTCTAATCCGCTTGAGTTTGACGCGAAAAGTTTTAAAGATAAGCTGGATCTTGCTGATTCTTATCTGTATCCAGTAAATATTAATGCTCAGTTACAATATAGAGTAGTTTGGGGGGTATATCCTAATCGTGCTAGAGCACAATTAGCGATCCAATCGCTACCAGCAGAAATATTAAAGCAAAAGCCATGGCTTAGATCCTTTAAATCCATCCAAGAAGAGCTATAAATCGCTCCACATTAGCATTAATATTAGTCTAATTAATAAGCTTCAACTATCGTTTAGTAAGGTTTCCAACTATAATGCGCGCAAGCCGTTAATTTACTATTGTCTATGTCTATTCCTTTGAGAAATGATCGTTATATTAAAGCTTGCTTACGTCAAGAGGTTGACCGCACACCTGTTTGGATGATGCGTCAAGCTGGTCGTTATTTACCAGAGTATCGCCAATTAAGAGCCGAAGCTGGGAGTTTTATGGATTTGTGTACTAATCCAGAATTGGCTTGCGAAGTCACCTTGCAACCGTTAAGACGATTCCCCTTAGATGCGGCAATTCTCTTTTCAGATATTTTGACTATTCCTGATGCTATGGGAATGGGCTTGTATTTCACACCTGGTGAAGGTCCTGCATTTAAAAACCCAGTCAGAGATATGGCGGCGATTAAGTCACTGCCGATACCAGATCCTAATCAGGAGCTAAAGTATGTTACAGATGCAGTGAGCACGATCCGTAAAGCACTTAAGGGTGATGTGCCGCTTATCGGCTTTTCAGGCAGTCCATGGACTTTAGCCACTTACATGGTAGAAGGTGCTAGCACTAAGAACTTTTCTTTAGTGAAGGGTTTGATGTATCAAGATCCGATGGCGATGCATGCCTTATTGGATAAATTAGCTGATTCTATAATTGTGTATCTGAATGCTCAAGTAGCGGCAGGGGCACAATCATTGATGATTTTTGACACTTGGGGAGGTGTATTAACTCCTAGCGATTATCAAGAGTTCTCTCTTCGATATATGCAAAAAATCGTCGATGGCTTAACACGAGAATATGATGGTCAAAAAATCCCTGTGACGTTGTTTACTAAAGGTGCTGGAGACTGGTTAGATTTAATGGCTGCAACTGGTTGCGACTGTTTAGGGGTAGATTGGACTACGAATCTTGCAGACGCAAAAAACAAGGTGCAAGGAAAAGTAGCGCTTCAAGGTAATATGGATCCCTCAATTTTATATGGAACAGAGCACAGAATTCGCGAAGAAGTAAGTAAAATTCTTGCAAGTTATGGACAAGGCAGCGGACATGTATTTAACTTAGGTCATGGCATCCATCAAACGGTTAATCCAGAAAATGCGGGTGCCTTTATTAAAGCTGTACACGAACTCAGCCCTGAATATCATAATTAAAAAGAACTATTGTGCGTAAAGAAAGTGAATTTAAGCCTCCCTGGTGGTTAACTAATCGACATCTGCAGACTTTTTGGAGCCCTTTGGTTCCAAAGTTGCCTTTGCCTGCGCTAGAGCGGGAAAGGCTAGAGCTGAGCGATGGAGATTTTCTTGATCTTGATTGGCTAAATAAAAATTCAGACATGCCAACCGTTATTTTGCTGCATGGCTTAGAGGGTAACCTTGATTCTCCTTATTTAAGACGCATGCTTAGTCAACTGGCAGAAAAGGGTTGGCGCGGCCTGTTGGTTTATTGGCGCGGCTGTAGTGGCGAAATGAATCGCCTAACAAAGACTTATCACGCTGGTCGAAGTGAAGATTTAGCAGAAGTCATAGGTTATTTACGCGGTAGCTTAAATCAAGCTCCAATTTTCGCAGTGGGTTATTCCTTAGGCGCTAATGTGTTACTTAAGTGGTTAGGTGAACAAGGTAAAATAAAACAAGATACTCTAATTGAAGCCGCTTTCGCTGTTTCTACGCCATTCGATTTGGCTATCTGTGCCGACTCCATCGATAAAGGCTTCTCCAAAATCTATAAACATTATTTGCTGGCTACTTTAAAAAAGAAAATAGTGAGTAAATTTAGCGCAGAGGAATTGCTGAAACATTTAAATTTAACCGCAAAAGATATTTGGTTGATCAGTGGTATGAGAGAGTTTGATGAGCGCATTAGCTCAAAGTTAAACGGTTTTGAAAGTGCTGATGATTATTATCGTCAATGTTCCAGTAAATACTTCTTAGGAGATATTCAAGTTCCTACGGTTATATTACATGCTGAAGATGACCCTTTTATGTCTCCAGAGATCATTCCTAATGAAGAAGCTCTCTCAGCAAATATGGAAGTCAGGGTGTCTAAAAATGGCGGTCATGTGGGTTTTGTTAGCGATCCTAATAAATTGGGCTATAGTTATTTCTTAGAAAACTCGGTACTCGAATTTTTCTCTAGTTTCGTGAAAGCTTAGCTATTACGAATTAACAATTTATCACTTTAAATTTGTCCAAAGTTTGCTATTCTGGTTCGACCAGAAACTGCTAATAATGCTATGCAAAATTCATATAAAACAATAAAGCAAGCCTATCAAGCTTCCCCATTTCCAGATTTTAATGAGCGTAAAGGTTGGTTACAACAGCTCAAGAAATTAATCATTGAAAATGAAGAGATGATTATAGAAGCTATTGATAAGGACTTTACAGGCAGAGCTACTTTTGAAACTCAGATTGCAGAAATTTATCCCTCGGTTAAAGCGATTAAGCACGCTGAAAATAATTTGTCGACTTGGATGAAGCCGGAAAAACGTAAGGTCAGCATTTGGTTTCAACCGTCAAAAGCAAAAGTTATTTATCAACCATTAGGTGTGGCGGGTTTGGTGGTACCTTGGAATTACCCACTTTATATGTCAGTAGCCCCCTTGGTATGTGCTTTGGCCGCAGGTAATCGAAGCATGCTTAAGTTGTCGGAGTTCACTCCAAATTTTAGTGAATTATTTGCCACTTTGGTGGAAAAGTATTTTTCTAAAGAAGTGATTACCGTAATCAATGGCGGCCCTGAAGTTGGAGCTGAGTTTACGGCCTTACCATTCGATCATATATTGTTTACTGGTTCTAACCGCGTGGGCAAAATGGTCATGAAGGCGGCGAGTGAAAACTTAACTCCTGTAACACTGGAATTAGGTGGTAAGTCACCGACCATTATTGATGAAAATTATTCTATCGATGATGCTGCTCAAAAAATTATGTTTGGTAAGTTGCTCAATGCAGGCCAAACTTGTCTAGCCCCTGACTATGTTTTTCTGCCTAAGGGAAAAGAGCAAGACTTTATAGATGCATGCAAAAAAGCGGCGCAAAAGTATCACCCTAATTGGAACGGCGAAAATTATACTGCTATAAACTCTGATAAGCAGTTCGAAAGACAAGAGGCGCTATTGCAAGATGCAATAGATAAAGGCGGTGAGATTGTTTATTTAAATAATGATGCTGCAGAGAAAACTGATGGCCGGAAAATGTCACCCGCGTTAATTATTCAAAGCCTTGAATCGATGCTGATTCGTAAAGAAGAAATCTTTGGCCCCTTATTGCCAATAGTAACTTACCAAAATCTGGATGAAGTTATTGAGTATGTGAATAATAATCCTAGACCCTTAGCACTTTATTTCTTTAGTAAGAATAAAGCTAATATCAATAAAGTTTTGACTCATACTATTTCAGGTGGGGTGACTTTAAATGATGTGATTCTTCATGTCAGTCAAGAAACGCTGCCTTTTGGCGGTGTGGGCAATTCGGGAATGGGTCATTATCACGGTTATGATGGCTTTAAAACTTTTTCAAAAGCGAAAAGTGTTTTTAAACAAAGTGCGTTGGCTGGCACTCGCTTGATGTATCCGCCTTACTCTAAATTTGCAAAATTTCTATATAAAATTATGCGAGGCAGCTAATGGCAACTCGTCGCCAAATATTAAAAGGTGCTGCAGTTACTAGTTTAGTAACTGTTACTGGGGTCTCAATTTGGCAGATGTCATTATCCGAGTCACAGGAATTAATAGAAGGTGATTCATACGACTATCAGTTCTTAACATTGAATGACCGGTATGTTTTGTTTGCGATTATTCCAGCGATGTTGGGACAGGCATTAAAGAAACTAGAAGAGAAAGATTTTGCATTACACTTGATGCAACAGATTGATAAGGCCATAGATTTTGTGACTCAATCTAGTCAGGATGAATTGCGCCAGCTGTTCGATTTATTGGGTAATCAATTAGGCCGAGCTTACTTTGCTGGCGTTTGGTCCAGTTGGTCTAGTGCAAATGTAATAGCGGTTACTGAATTTCTGAATGATTGGCGAACCAGCTTTATGAGTTTATTACGTTCAGGTTATATGGGCTTACATCAAATAGTTATGGGTGCTTTTTATGCGCAACCGCAAAGCTGGAAGGCTATTGGTTATCCTGGCCCTCCCCAAATGAACTTAACCGATAGTTTCTATCAAAAATTCGAACTCTGACTTATGGACAAACAATCAATAAACGCCAATGACTATAAGCAAAAAGTTATAGAAGCTGATGTGGCTATTATTGGCAGCGGTGCAGGTGGCGGCGTCTCTGCCGAGATTTTGGCGCAAGCAGGCTTTAAGGTGCTCATCATTGAAGAGGGGCCTTACTTAACTGGTCGCGATTTTAAAATGCAGGAAAGCGATGCCTACCCTATGCTTTATCAGGAGTCTGCAGCACGGAAAACAAAAGACAAGGCGATTAATATCTTGCAAGGTAGAAGTGTTGGCGGTTCAACGGTGGTTAATTGGACTACCAGTTTTAGAACACCAGAAAAAACTTTAGATTTTTGGGGGAATGAGTTTTCTTTAAAGAAGCATAGCCATAAAAAAATGGCGCCGTGGTTTGCCAAAATGGAGCAACGCCTGAATATAGAGCCATGGAAAATTCCAGCAAACACCAATAATAAAATATTGCAAAGTGGCGCTGAAAAACTAGGCTGGCATTTTGAAACTATATCCAGGAATGTGAAAGATTGCGCTAACTTAGGCTATTGCGGAATGGGTTGCCCACTAAATGCGAAGCAGTCGATGATGGTGACTACTATACCGGCAGCAAAGAAATTAGGCGCTCAGGTTTTGTACCAAGCAAAAGTGGATAAACTTTTAATTGAAAAGGAGAAAGTTATTGGCTGCGAAGTGATACCGGTTGGGCTTAATTCAAAACCTAGTTCGAATCAAAAGATTAAAGTACGCGCTAAACATACTATTTTAAGCGCGGGATCAATTGGCTCTCCAGCAGTATTGCTACGCTCAAAAGTTCCTGATCCTTATCAGCGAGTTGGCAAGCGAACATTTTTGCATCCAGTGGTGGTTTCCGCGGCTTTAATGGCTGACAAAGTAAATGGTTACGCGGGGGCTCCTCAATCTATTTATTCTGATGAATTTTTATGGCCGAAAGACAACTCTATGGGTTTTAAAATAGAAGCGGCACCATTGCATCCTTCATTAGTTTCCACGGTGTTGAGCCAGTTTGGCAATGAGCATTTCAAGTTATTTGAAAAATTCCCATACCAACAAGGTACATTGGCTATCTTAAGAGACGGTTTCTCCCAAAATAGTGAGGGTGGGGAAGTTATTTTGGATAAATATGGTTATCCAAAATTAGATTATCAACTAAACGATTACCTTTGGGATGCCGCTCGTAAAGCCTTTCTTGCCATGGCAGAGTTACAGTTTGTCGCGGGAGCCAAAGAGGTTATTCCTACTCACTTGGATGCTAAGCCATACAAGAGCTGGCAGTCGGCGAAAAAAGCCATTCAAGAGTTACCTATGCAGAAGTTGAAAACGCTAGTTTTTAGCGCCCATGTCATGGGCGGTAATAGCATGGGGACAGATGAAAAAATCTCGGTTGTCGATGAAGAGGGTAAGTTCCGTCATTTAGAAGGGTTGCATATTTTTGATGGATCGATTTTTCCAACCAGTATTGGTGCCAACCCCCAATTATCGATTTATGGATTAGTGGCAAAACTAGCAACGAATTTATCTGGACAATTGCAAGCATAAAGCCATTGGTCAAAATATTAGAATTTCAGTAAAATAGCAGTTCATTAAAAAACACTTGATGCCTTATGAGTAAAACCGTTTTATATCCAGGGACCTTTGATCCTATCACTAATGGTCATATTGACCTTGTGAAGCGAGCCTGTCGTATGTTTGATAAGGTAGTGATTGCGGTAGCTTATAACCCAAATAAAAAGCCACTTTTCAGTTTGGAGCAAAGAGTGGCTATGGCCAAAGGAATTTTTGCCGAGAATAAACAAGTAGAGGTAGAAGGCTTTACGGGTTTATTAGTCGATTTTGCCCGGCAACAAAATGCAATAGGAGTTTTGCGTGGTATTCGCGCGGTATCAGATTTTGAATTCGAATTTCAATTGGCCAACATGAACCGCCATTTGGCTCCAGAATTAGAATCTATCTTTTTAACGCCATCTGAAAATTATTCTTATATTTCTTCTTCATTAGTCAGAGAGGTTGCTTCTCTCGGCGGTGATATTAGGGCTTTTGTTCACCCTAGCGTTGGAGAGGCATTGCAGCAGAAGTTTAAGGATTGAACTATAAGCGCTCGAATTTTTGGAATAAATCGGCGATAATGATTGAGTTATATTATTTAATATTAAAAAGAGAAGTTTGAAGCTTTATGGCATTAAAAATTACCGATGAGTGCATCAATTGCGATGTTTGTGAACCTGAATGTCCAAACGAAGCCATTTATCAGGGTGAAGAAATCTACGAGATAGATACCAGTAAATGTACCGAGTGTGTTGGTCATTATGATGAACCACAATGCCAATTAGTATGCCCTGTAGACTGTATTCCGCTGGATGAAGACAATGAAGAGTCTCAAGAGCAACTTATCGTCAAATACGAAAAGCTGACAGGGTTACCCTTTGTTGAGGTGTAACTTTAAGTATAAATATTAAGCGGCGCTGCCGCTTTTTTTATATCAATAGATAATGCTTTTACTATGAAATTAATAGATTGGTTAAGACAAGAAGAGTTTAGTTTAACTCTCTCTTCAGGCTTTTTTGGTTTCTTTGCCCATACAGGTATCTTGACCGTTTTGGAAGAAGAGAAGTTAATGCCAAGGCGAGTGATGGGCGCTAGCTCAGGGGCTTTGGCTGGAGCCTGTTGGGCTGCTGGTATTAATTCAATCGATCTGAGAAATATCTTATTTGATTTAAAACGCCAAGACTTTTGGGATCCCGGTTTCGGCTTAGGCTTATTAAAAGGTCAAAAGTTCAGAGATAAACTAACGGATATTCTTCCAGTTGAAACCTTTGAAGAGTGTCAAATACCTTTAGCACTGTCGGCTTACGATATCCGTTCAAAGCAAACTCTATCTTTAAATTCGGGTGCCTTGGGTCCGGCAATTTACGCATCCTGCGCTATTCCTTTAATGTTTCAACCGATAGAAATTGATGACTATAAATTCTTAGATGGCGGCTTAAAAGATAGACCGGCATTGGCTTCTGCGAAAAAAGGCGAAAGAATCTTTTTTCATCATATTGCCTCGAAATCTTCTTGGCGTAATAAAGATGCCCCATCTATCCAGATTCCAAAAAGAGAAAATTTAGCGTCTTTAGCCATATATGACTTACCTCGTTCAGGTCCAACTAAACTGGATGTAGGGCAAGAAGCATACCAACGCGCTTATTTTGCTATGCGCAGAGCTTTAAATATGGAGCTGCTGGATAATAATATCTATATTGCAGGCTAACTGATAGAACATATGGCTTAGACGTTGAATTGATTAAAGCCGATAGATACCATCGCTTTCAATTCGAATTTTTCGCTCTTTGTACAGAAGCCCGATAGTTCTTTTGAAAACAGCTTTGCTGACTTGGAAATTACGATAAATGTCTTCAGGTGCGCTTTTATCGTTTAAAGGTAAAAAGCCATTGTTGTCTTCAAGCTCTGATAAAATCTCCGAAGCCAGTTTATCTTTCGCTTGAATGGCCCCTTTGTTTAAAGATAAATTAATTTTACCGTCACTTCTGACTTCACGAATGTAAGCCTTCAGTTCCGTCCCAACTTTTAAATGCTTAATGGTTTGATCTTTAAATAGTAGTGCTGAGTGACTGTTATTGATGATGCACAAATAGCCTAAATCAGTTTTACGTCGCACAACGGCTTTTACTTCTTGTCCTTTAGAAAAACTAGCAGGCGATTTATCCAGATGTTTATCCAGTTTAGTAGTGGCGACTAAACGCTGACTGGCATTATCTATGTACAAATAAACTAAGTAAGAGCGCCCTGGTTGTAGCGGCTGAAATTGTTGTCCAAATGGCACTAATAAATCTTTTGGTAGTCCCCAATCAAGGAATGCACCAATACGATTGACTTCAACGCACTGTAAAAAAGCAAATTGGCCCACTTGAGCAAATGGGTTTTCAGTCGTAGCAGTAGGACGATCTTCCGAATCAAGGTATACAAATACATCTAACCAATCTTCCTGAAGCATGGATTTTTCAACATAACGATTAGGTAATAACACTTTATCTTGAACAGAGAACCCAAGATCAAGTCCGTATTCGTTTGAGCTTAGCACTTGCAAACGATTATATTTGCCTAGTTGAATTGATTGGCTCATAGCTCTTCAGTTGACTCCATTTCGACAATAATTGGATGCTTGCCTTGCATAATGATATGTCCAATATAACGCTTAGAACCGGTAGTCGCGAATTCAAATTGATAGCGTTTTAAAAAGCGCAATTGGTTTTCAGGATTTCTACCAAAGTAAATCTTTTTCAAAGAGACATAGCCGTCAAGATTTTGCACATTCGACTCTTTACAGGCGTTAATCGCGGCACGATGTGCTGCTTCGCGAATTCTCGAATTATAAAAATAGAATCCTACAGCTAAAGCTGCGGTCAGAATAATGAGTAGTTGGTCCATAAAAATAAGTACTTAATAGCTAGAATCAAAAAAGGCGGCTTGAAGCCGCCTTTTTATATAATACCAATTTAGTTGGTCATTCGAGCAACTGTAATTTTTTTCTCGTCAACCCCTGCAGCTCGTGCTTGGTCAACAGCAGATAATAATGAATTGTTAAGCGCATCATTGTGTACGCGAATCAATACTGGAGAGCGAGGGTCTTCAGCTAATTTTGCTTCGATGTTCGCGCCAATTCTTTCAGAATCAATAATACGGTCATCCATACTAATTTGATTTTCATGATTAATAGTAATGGTAACCACTTTTGGCGGATCTTCAGTTTTTTCTTGATTCGGAGGCGTGTTACTTGGACGCTTTAAGCCGATACCTTCTTCTTTAATAAAAGAGGTAGTTACAATGAAGAAAATCAACATGATGAATACGATGTCGAGCATCGGCGTCATATCAATATTAGTATCTTCGTCTTCTCTATGTCTTCTTCTCATTTTAATTCCTACCGCTTATGACATTTGTAAATTTCAAACATCAAAATTCGTTCATCAATACATTGTAGCCGACACATTAAAGGCGATCTAGTGAAAAAAGTCCAGTTTTCAAAGTAAAAACTGGACTTAGCTCCAATGAATTAAGATTACTACCAGCGGCTGACAGTTGGCCTACTAATACCAACAGATTTCGCCTGATCTACCGCGGTTAATAAAGCTTGGTTAGAGGCATTATTATGAATTTTAATAATTAAGCCTGAACGTGGGTCATCTGCTAGTTTTGCCTGCAAGTTAGCGCTAATAGACTCAGCATCAATAATACGATTATCCATAGTAACGATATCCTCAGCGTTTATAGACAGCAGCATTGGCTTAGGACAATTCTCTAGGCAAGGGTTAGGGCTCGTACTTGGACGGTTTAATTGCAATCCGTTTTCCTTGGTAAAGCTGGTGGTGACAATAAAGAAAATGAGCAGGATAAAGACAATATCCAACATGGGCGTCATATCGACGTTTTTTTCACTAGAGTTATCTTGGCGGCGACGTAAGAATTTACTTAACATGGCGTTCTCCTTCTTCTGTGAATGTCAATTTCACATTAACACCTGGTAGCTGGTCTGTCCAGTAGGCCAGGGAGGGCGCCAGATCCAATCAAGACCGAATTAACGCTGGCAATTTCCGCAATAGTAACTGGCTCGCTGCCCAATAACTTTACGTTTGATAGTGGAGTCGCATTGAAAGCATTCTTCTCCATCACGGCCATAGACATTCAACTGTTGTGCGAAATAGCCAGGATTACCATCGGTTTGTGTAAAGTCTTTTAATGTCGTACCACCTTCTTTAATGGCTTTGGCCAAGACTTGTTTTATGGCATCGACTAGCTTAGCTAATCGCGGTTTGCTGACTTTATTGGCGACAGCCATCGGCTTTATACCTGCTATAAAAAGCGCTTCAGATGCGTAGATATTGCCAACGCCAACTACCACTTGATTAGTCATTATGGCGTTTTTAATGGCGCTTTTTCGTTTAGACAAAGATTGTTGCAGGTAGTCGGTATTAAATTCATCGGTTAATGGTTCTGGACCAAGGTTATCTAATAATTCTAATGATTCGTCTTTGGCTTGCCATAAAACCGCGCCAAAACGACGTGGGTCGTTAAAGCGTAATGCTTTGCCGTTAGCGAAAATCACTTCAAAGTGATCATGTTTCTGCAAAGGCTCTTTAGCTGAAACGATCCGCATAGCACCTGACATACCTAAATGCATTACCACCGTTCCATGCTTAAAATGCCATAACAGATATTTAGCTCGGCGCTCTAATTCAATGCTTTTTAAGCCTTCGATTGACTTAGTTTCTTGCGCAATAGGCCAACGCAAAGTCTTAAAGTGAATATTCACCGCTTTAACTTTGGAATTAAGAATAAAAGGCTCTAAACCTTTTTTGGTGGTTTCGACTTCTGGTAATTCTGGCATAAAAAGTTAGCTATTTATTACTTTATTGAACAATTCTATATCTGTATAAGCAGTATAGTCTAAATCGGTAATAACTTGATCATCAAACCAATTATTAGGCTCGTTTGATTCAGGAAGGATTGCAAAACCCCTATTAACATTAAAGATAACGATTGGAATATTAACTTTATTATTGAAGTACCTTTGGGCTTTAAAGGCAAATGTATCATTTGAAATCCACTTACACCATGGTGAGCGCCAGCAAGAAGCAAAAACCTTCATTGGAAGTTCAAATATCTCGGCATTTCCCCCCAAGATAAAAAACCTACTTCATTTCCATTGCTAACCTCATTAATGGAATAAGCTAAAGCAAAGTACTCCTTATTTGGCGAATAGATTATTTGATCGCGAAAGTACATTGTGCGGTTTCCGTTAACTCTTGAGCCTGGTAGCTTTTCTAATTCTATATTTTTAGGGATATCTTCCATAGTGATAATTGTAGTTATTAATTAATAAGCCAGAAGCAATATAATATTAATGATTTAAGAACAAAAAGCCCAGCAAATGCTGGGCTTTTCAATCTACATGGAGGCTGTAGTAATTTAAGGTTTAAACCAATGAATTACTTAATTTTGCCTTCTTTGTACATTACGTGCTTGCGTACAACAGGATCAAACTTTTTGATCTCCATTTTACCAGGCATGTTTTTCTTGTTCTTGTCAGTGGTATAGAAGTGACCTGTACCAGCGCTAGAATTTAAACGAATTTTATCACGCATGATTTAGCTCCTTATACCTTGTGTCCGGCTTTACGAACATCAACTAATACAGCATCGATACCTTTCTTGTCGATGATGCGCATACCTTTCGCAGAAACGCGTAGTTTCACGAAACGGTTCTCAGACTCAACCCAAAAACGGTGTGAGTGTAAATTTGGTAAAAAACGACGCTTAGTGCGGTTTTTAGCGTGTGACACATTGTTACCTGTCACTGGGCGCTTACCAGTTACCTGACAAACTTTAGCCATGATTAGCCTCCAAAAAATAACCTTAAATCTCGCCTTAATTGGTATTTTTAAGACGATACTGCAAATTAGGGCGCACTTTATACCAAAATCGGCTGTTATAAGCAATGATTTTAGCTAGAAATACGCGATTTCACCGCTTTGTTACGGTGATTGCTACAAGATGACTATTCTATCGGTCTATATGAGTCCGTGTTCAGCGAAAGAATAGGTCTTGGAGTGGGCGACGATTATATGATCAAGCGTGCGAATATCAACCAATTTTAATGCTTTTTTTAGTTGCTGGGTAAGGCTTATATCAGAATCGCTCGGCGACGCCACTCCACTAGGATGATTATGGGCAAAAATTACTGCCGAAGCATGATTATTCAAGGCTGACTCTACAACAATTCTAGGGTGAACTTCGGCGCTATTGATGGTGCCTTTAAAGAGTAATTTACTGCGGATCAGTTGGTTTTGGTTATTGAGTAATAATAAGTAGAAATGCTCTCTTTGTTTGTTGGATAACAGGCTTTTTAGATAAAGTTGAACTTGACCTGGGTTAGTGAATGCTTGCTCAAGCTCAAAGGACTGCTCTAAATAGCGCTTAGAAAGCTCTAGGCAGGCCTGCAATTGACAAAATTTGGCAGATCCTAGTCCAGGATAGCTATTAAATGTTTTAAAATCGGCTTCCAATAATGGTTTGATTCCTCGAAAATCGTGTAATAAATAACGCGCTAAATCCACCACATTGAGCTTTTTTGTACCGGTTCTTAGAAAGATTGCTAATAACTCTGCATCGGATAAATTAGCTGCACCCTGCGTCAATAGGCGTTCTCGTGGACGCTCACTACTTGGCCACTCCATGATTCTCATACTCATTCCTTTTTATATGCTTTGGTAAAAGAAAAGAATACAAAATTATAGTTAGCGAGTATTTGCTCCGAACGCTACAAATTGTGTAGGTAAAGGCGTAAACTAATGCCATCAATGTGAACCAAATCAACAATTTAGGATGAATTTAAGCCAAAAGAAAATTTTACTGGGCTTAACTGGGGGTATTGCGGCTTATAAAGTGGCAGATTTGTGCCGTCAGTTGGTAAAAGCTGGCGCTGAAGTGCGCGTGGTTATGACCTCAGGCGCTAAAGCATTTATCACACCATTAACCCTACAAGCTTTATCTGGCAACCCAGTGCACGATGACCTGCTTGACCCTAGTGCAGAAGCAGCTATGGGGCATATAGAGTTGGCCAAATGGCCGGACTTGATTGTGATCGCTCCAGCCAGTGCTGATTTTATTGCGCGGGCAACCGTTGGTATGGCCAATGACCTACTCTCCACTTTATGTGTGGCTAGCGCAAAACCCATAGCCTTGGTTCCGGCTATGAATCAACAGATGTGGGCGAATGCCGCTACTCAAGACAATATCCAAACGGCGAGCAAAAGAGGAATGCATATCTGGGGGCCTGCCTCAGGCGAGCAAGCCTGTGGTGATGTGGGGTTAGGTCGAATGATTGAGCCTCTTGATATCGCGCAAAAAGTGGACACTTTTTTTAACCATAAACCGCTTAAAGGTCAGCATTGGGTCATAACCGCGGGCCCAACGGTTGAGAAAATTGATCCGGTAAGATTTTTAACCAATCGTAGCTCTGGAAAAATGGGCTATTCAATTGCCAAGGCTGCTGCTGATTTAGGAGCTAAAGTGACTTTAGTTTCTGGTCCTGTTTCTTTATCCGCGCCGAACGGTGTCCAGCGACTAATGGTTGAATCAGCGCAAAGCATGTTAGATGCAGTGACAGAAACAACTGATAAGGCGGATGTTTTCATTGCTTGTGCAGCAGTTTCAGATTATCGAGCAAAAGATATTTCTGAGCAAAAAATGAAGAAGAAGGCTGATTCAGGTTTATCTTTAGAGCTAGAGCAAAACCCTGATATTTTAAAATGGGTAGCAACTAATAGGAGTTGCTATTGCGTAGGGTTCGCTGCAGAAACTCAGAACGTGGATGAATACGCTAAAGCAAAAATGCAGCGCAAAGGTATCGAGATGATTTGCGCAAATGACGTTAGTCGAACAGATATAGGTTTTTCAAGCGATCATAACGAATTAAGAGTATTTCATTTGATCAAAGATCAAATAGAAATGTATCCATTAGGACCAATGCTAAAAAGTGAGTTGAGCTTAGAGTTAGTGGAATTAATTAATAGTGTCAGATAGTAAAAGTGAAATGACGAAGCCGTAATACAAGAGGAAGAAAATATGGCGAATTCAAAATCAGGAAAGGGTAGAAGTTTAATTAGTTTTTTTATACCAGCGTTTGCCATCGGTGCGGTATTGCTATTGATATCGGCAGTGGCTTTTTACTTTTGGGGATATCAGCAACCGTTAAAAGAGCAGGCAGGCTTTTATTTGCAAAGCACTGTGAACGAAAAGGCGCAACAAGTTAATCAACAGTTAGAAACTATTCAAAAGGATATCGATGAAACGATAAAAGAAGAGGCTGATGAGGCGGCGATACTCTCGGCGTTACAGGCCAGTTACCCAGAGGTTTCCGCCGTTACTAGTCGTTTAAAAGGCGAGCTAGAAGTAGATAAAGATTCAACTCCAATCGTTACCCATATGACCTTAGAGCTCTTGCGCCAGGCCTCTGAGGGTAAAAGAGCTAACCCGGAATTGATATTGAATAATGGGAATCCAGACCATGTGGCTTTTGCTTCTGCTTCTAGTGACAAGATATATTTAATTGCTTTTGACCCTAAAGGTTTTGCCCGTTTCTTTGGCAATCAACAGAATTTCATCGAATTTCAGTTGTTACAGCATTTTGATACTGGTAATCATTTAATTAGTTCTAGTAAACCAAATGCGTCTGGCGCAAAACCCTTGGCAGAGTCTGAAAGATTTGGTGCGAATTGGTCGATAGCAGTGTTCCAAGAAAACAATGCCTTCTCTGCAAATTATTTATTGCCACTATTAATTATTTTATTAGCATTAGCAGCTTTAGTGGTAGCTGCCTTACTGCCGTTCCTATCGTTAAAAACAAGTTTAAAATCAGAAGCAAGAAGCTTTATTCAAGGTATTGCAAAAAATAAGATGCCATCGAATTATCAAGTGGATTTTTTCAATGAGCTAGCGGCCAGTTATCGTCGTGTGCATGAAACCGAAGAAGAGTCAGCTGAAGCTATAGAAGCCGTTGCAGCGGCATTGGAAGAAAAGTCCGAGCCGAAAGGAATCACTTTTGATATCGATTTATTGCAGTTAGCCGAGAAAATAAATCCTGAGATTTTCAGAGAGTACGATATCCGCGGAGAGGTGGGGAAAACTTTAAATGAAGATATTGTTTATGCCCTCGGGCGTTCTATTGGTAGTGAGGCTTATGCACGTGGAGAGCAAAAGATATTAGTTGCTAGAGACGGCCGTATTTCTAGTCCGCAATTGCACCATGCATTAATTGAGGGGTTAATCTCAAGTGGGCGTGATGTGGTTGATTTAGGGTTGGTCCCAGCACCAGTTTTATATTTTGCTATTGGCGCTTTAAAGGTTCGTTCAGCTGTAATGCTGACCGGCAGCCATAATCCTCCACAACATAACGGATTAAAAATTGTATTAGCAGAAGATACTCTTTATGGCCGTGATATTAAGGCGCTTTATACTCGCATAAAAGAAAATGATTTCTTAAGTGGAAAAGGCAGCAGAAAAGAGCTTGAATTTGAACAAAACTACTTAGAAAAATTAGTCTCTGATATAACACTGGAAAAGCCATTAAAAGTAGCAGTTGATTGTGGTAATGGTGTTACTGGAAATTTATTGCCGCGACTCTTGCAAGCTTTAGGTTGCGAAGTCTTAGCTTTGCACACAGAAATTGATGGTAACTTCCCTAATCATCATCCTGATCCTAACAAAGCTGAAAATTTGCAAGATCTTATTGAGATGGTCCAGTCTGAGAGTGCGGACTTAGGTATTGCATTTGATGGCGATGGTGACCGCTTAGGAGTGGTAGATTCGAGTGGTAAAATCATTTGGACCGATCGTGTCATGATGCTACTTGCAGCGGACGTTCTGTCTCGAAATTTTGGCGCAGAAGTATTGTTTGATGTTAAGTGTAGCCGTTATCTTGCTGACGTTATTAAGGAAAACCAAGGGATGCCAGTAATGTGGAAAACGGGGCACTCTTTGATGAAAGCTAAAATGCGCGAGACGGGCGCGTTATTAGGTGGTGAAGGCAGCGGTCATGTCTATATTAAAGAGCGCTGGAATGGATTTGATGACGCCATTTATGCTGCTGCGCGAGTCTTAGAGTTGATCGCCAGAGACACACGCTCTTCGGCTGATATTTTTGCTGGTTTCCCGGAAGGTTTTTCATCACAAGAAATTAATTTGCCTGTGCCTGATAAAGTTAAGTTCAAATTGATAGATGCACTTTCCTCTAAGGTAACTTTTGAGGGAGCTAATATTAATAGTATTGATGGCATCAGAGCCGAATATGAGCAAGGCTGGTTCTTGATACGAGCATCAAATACTACTCCAAGTGTGGTGGTGAAGTTTGAAGCTGATAATGAAGCGGCTTTAGAGCGAATGAAAAATGTATTAAAAGAACAGTTAAGTATTGTGGCACCAAAGCTAAAAGTAAATTTCTAAAGAGATGAGACTAGATGACTATTAAAAAAAATAACAGCAAACGAAAAGAGCAAATCCTCCAGTCTTTGGCTTTAATGTTAGAAAAAGAACCTGGTGCAAGGATTACGACTTCTAAGCTGGCCAAAGAAGTCGGTGTTTCTGAAGCGGCGCTTTATCGTCACTTTCCTAGCAAAGCAAGAATGTTTGAAGGTTTAATTGATTTTGCAGAGCAGGAAATGTTTTCTCGGATCAATATGATATCAAAAGAAATCTCAGATCTAGAAGAGCAGTGCCAAAAAATCATTACACTGTTGTTAACTTTTGCAGGTAGAAATCCCGGTATTAGTCGTATGCTAACGGGCGAAGCACTAACGGGTGAACATGAGCGTCTTAGAGGCCGTATAAGTCAGTTATTTAATCGTATTGAAACCCATATTAAGCAGCAGTTTCGTCAGGCAGAGGTTGCGTCAGGACAAAAGTACATTCCTGATGTGGCCAGTAGGGCTAATATCTTGATGGCGTTTACAGAGGGCCGTATTCAGCAGTACGTTAGAACTAATTTTTTACAGTCGCCACTGGCAAATTGGGAAGAAGAGTGGCAGTTATTAAGAAAAATTTGTTAGTCGCTATTTGTAAGCGACTAACACTTTTGCTCTAAAGATAATAATGATGGTTATGAGTTAGCAGAAAGATAATCGATAAACTTCTGTTTGATTGCTATAACTTCATTACTCTGACAAAGCTTTCTACCTTCTTCGCTAGGATTGCAGTTAACATTTATCACAATATTCATAGCTTCCACTTCATTTTTCTGAGGAACTCTAGTGATAGTTAACCCAATCTCATTATCGGCTCTCGGTTTCTTACTGACAATTAAAGTATTGGTTACGATAGATAGGGCGTGGGTTGCATTTTCTAAGGCGAAAATCTGCGCGTAGCTCCATGCTTTATCACAACTTATTTTATCTGCACAATCGTAAATGTCTTGAACGTCTATATCATTGACGTCACGTAATGAATTTTCTACAAATAATTCGGCTTTTAATTCTTGGAAGCGAATTCGATCTTTCTGGAACTGCTGGTCAATATTGGCAATTTGAGACTCGTAACGCTCAACAGAATCATTATTAGCTGAAATTTGTGTTTTTATAGCTGCTATTTCATGCAAGGTCATTTCTGGTACTGCTTTACCTTGTCGTTCGTAATCTGCCGCCCGCTTTTCTTGCTCTTGCAGTTTACGTTTTAACGAATTGGTGTGATTAGCAATAATTCTTAGATTGATGTTCAAAGTAGAAGTTTGAGACTTTTTAGTACGTTCAATATCATCTACCGTCGAGTATTGGCGCAATAATAGGGTATCTTTTTGACGTTCTTTTCGACGCTTGTCGGCTTGTAACTTCAATTGTTCTTGTCGAATACTTTCTGCAATGCGTTGCTCTCTGGTCAAAGCGGCTGGTACTTTTTCTACTAAACGACCAGTTTCAGTAATAATGTCATAGCCCACTTTTACTGCTTCTGTAGGCAAATAGTCTTTCACGACTAATTTGCCATCAGCATCAGTATAGCGGTAATAGTTTTTGGCGGATAAGCTACTAGATGCTAGTAGTAAGATCGTGCTTAACAATACAAGAAAAATCTTCTTCACAAACTAAACTCCATACTGGTTACGGTACGCTACTACCTTATCATAAAAGGATGCCAGATTGGGATCTTGCTCCAGATAGCTAATTAAATCGGCTAGTTGGACGATGGAGTGTACTGGTATTTTATAATCTCTTTCGACCTCTTGTACTGCAGATAAATCACCTTGCCCTTTTTCTTGGCGATCCAAAGCAATTAAAACGCCAACAGGATTAGCTCCATTGGCTTTAATGATATCGATTGACTCGCGAATTGCCGTGCCTGCAGATATAACGTCATCGATAATTAGAACGTCTCCTGAAAGTGCACTACCTACAATAGAGCCACCTTCACCATGGTCTTTTTTTTCTTTACGGTTGAAGCTGTAGGGTTTGTTGATTTGGTGTTGTTCTGACAATGCAATGGAAGCAGCACTAACCAAAGGTATTCCTTTATACGCAGGACCAAAAATAATATCGAAAGCGAGTTCTTTTTGCACCATAGTTTGAGCGTAACAACGACCTAGTTGAGCGAGATCGTAGCCACTATCAAATAGGCCAGTATTAAAAAAATAGGGACTAATTCGACCTGATTTTAGGGTGAATTCGCCGAACTTGAGCACATTTTTCGATAGTGCTAACTCAATGAAGTGACGTTGATAATCTAACATGGTGATATTTTACTAAAGCCTAACTGAATCTACTCTTAATGATATAAGAGATAGTATCCTTTAATGGCCTTAAATTAAAGGCAAAAAAAAGCGACTCTATTGAGTCGCTTTCTTGTTTATTGTAATCAGAAGATGACTACTTGAAGGTTAAAGTCCAGCTATCAATGTAGCCAGTATCGCCGTTAGCGTTGTCGTTAACTTCCAATTTCCAAGTACCGTTACCACTGTTGCTAACCGAGCTAGCGTTTATGGTGAACGTTTGGTTGATATCGTTAGCACTTCCGCCTGTACGGTTATGTAACGTTGCAGACTTACCATCTGGAGCTACGATCTTAACTTGTAGGTCACCTTTATAAGTGTGCTTAATATCTACTTTGATATCTATACTACCGATGCTGGTACGGTTCTCAACTAAAACTGAACTAGACACTGTAGTGTTATCAGAAATGTTAACGTTAGTGTTGTTAGTTACAGTTTCAGTAGCACTACCGCCACCACCGCCGCCACCGCTAGCTTCAGTGTAGTCAGCTACTAAGCTAACACCTGAGTACGCGCTGTAAGCACGAATCATGACGTGGTATGTATCAGTTGCAGGACTTGCCACAGTACACGTTTCTGAATTACCAGTTCTGTATGGGCGGCAATCGTAAGTTGAAGTAGTTGGTTTAGCACCACGACGAGTGTAAAGGTCAGCATCACCTGTTCCGCCACTCATAGTAAAGCTCAGGCCAGTTGCACCAGCAGGAACATCGATAGTGAAGAATTGCTCAGAGCCAGCTGCACCAGAAAGTCCAGTTTTTGCTACGCCTTTAGCTAATACGCCGTCACCTGTTGGAGGAGGGTTACCACCGCCACCATTACCTTGCGCTGCTAAAACTGCAGCTTCAGCATCAACAATACCTGTACCACAATTTGATGTCGAACAAGTAGAGCCAGAAGGGAATGAACGAGTAGTGTCCTTTAAAATAGTTTCTACTTCTGAAGGAGTTAAGTCTGGATTAACTGCAAACATTAACGCAGCAACACCTGCAACGTGAGGAGCTGCCATCGAAGTACCAGCATTATATGCATAAGTATCGCCAGCTGGAGTAGTAGTACCAGAGTCCATAGTTGAAGCTACGCCATCAGCGCCGCCCATGCCGCCTGGAGCTGCAACATCGATACTTGAACCGAAGTTAGAGTATGTTGCACGATTACCATTGCGATCTGTGGCAGCAACATTGATTACACCGCTACAGCTAGCAGGAGTAAAGCCAGAAGCGTTTGCATTTGAGTTACCAGCAGCAACAACAACTACAGCACCATTTGAACGAGCTGAGTTGATAGCGCTTTGGGTAACGCTTTGACATGAACCACCACCGCCAAGTGACATATTAATAACTTTCACTGGGTTAGGGTTTGTTGGAACACCTGATACTGAGCCACCTGCAGACCATACGATAGCGTCTGCAATATCAGCAGTTGAGCCACCACATTTAGCTAATACACGTACTGGAACAACTTTTGCACCAAAGGCAACACCAGCAACACCAGTGTTATTATTAGTTACAGCAGCAACCGTACCTGCTACGTGAGTACCGTGCCAGCTTGAGTTGCTTGCTTGGCTTCCTTGATAACATTCGTTCGCAGTTGCTACCCAATCGCCTTCATCTTCAGCATTTGAGTCACGGCCATTACCGTCACGAGCTGAGGCTGAGTTAGATACGAAGTCATAACCGCCAATAATGTTGGCTGCTAAATCAGCGTGTGGGCGATAGCCAGTATCAAGTACCGCTACGCGAACACCTGAGCCATTAGTGATATCCCATGCTGCTGGCGCATTAATGCCGCCAGTGGCGTCAGAGTAGTGCCACTGAACACCGTAATGAGTATCGTTAGGAGTTAAAAGAGCGTACATTGGAAGATTGAGGCTGATATCTAATGTAGGATCAGATGCCATTAATTCATTTGCCATGCGTCTTAGTTCTGAAACTGGCTTCATTCCATTATCAAAATCTAATACTTGCGCACCGTTAAACATAAAACGTTTATGTTTGGCTTTCGAGCCTAAAACAGCACTGAGCTTTTCTACCGCATTGCTGTTTGCCATTGATTGCATAGCTTTTGAATTTGCTTGAACGCCTGACTTTTTAATGATTAAGCCAAAGCCCATTTCTTGTTTAGCTTTAATGGCATTAACTCTATCGTTAATTTGGTTTTCGAAATTTCTTTCTTGATTTGCTACTGCAGAAGTTGCTGCTAATGCGCAAGATACAGCCAAAGGCGCTATAGCCTTATTAAAAGGTTTTTTCATGTTGTTAACTCCTAAGATTTAGAGACTACCCCGAGGCGAATGCCTCAAATCACATATCCACTTATTCTTGCACTTATATAATTTAGTTGTGCTTGTCTTGTGTTTTAGAAATGCGACTGGTGGAATATACAGCACCAACAGTTTCAAAGTGTGAACTGGATCACACTCCTACAAATAGTGACAAATATAGCTAACAGGTTTTATAAGAAGGATTAGAAAAAATAATGGATTGGTTGAAATTTATACAGTTTGTAGGTGAGGATTATAAAAACTCTAGAGCGATAATGTTTTCTTCTATGCGAATGACTTTCATTTCATGCAGCACCATTTTCGATTGGTCTTCACCCAGAATGCCGTCAATATGAACTTTAACCACTTCGCCTTCATCTAGCTTTGCGCCTTCTTTGTTTCGTACCAATACCCCACCTTCTGATATATCCAAACTTTCGGATAAGAATACTTGTGAGTTTTCTTGGCGTATTGCAACAGGCAAATTAATATTGACTCGATTAAAGCGACGGGCATTGTCGGTGCCGTTTTCTGGTGCTGAGCTCATACGATTTCCTTTCTTAATGATTCCTATAGAGCCTTGATAAGGCTGATATTTACTACTTCCAATTAAAAATATAATAATTGGGACCTAATATGTAAAGCATTTTAAAACGGTTCTAATGTTTTGCTAACCAGTTAGCGATACTAATAAAGTTTTCAATGGGTAAAGTTTCTGGGCGAACAGATGGATCAATGGATAAGCTTTCGAGCTGATCATCGGTAAGATACTTCTTTAAATTGTTGCGGATGGTTTTTCGTCTTTGATTAAAACTAGAAGTAACTACTTCAGCTAACAATTTAGTATCTGTAGCGGTCAAAAGGGATTCCGCTTTCGGGCTTAACTTGATGATGGCTGAATCCACTTTTGGCGCAGGTTGGAAAGCTCCTGGTGGTACTGTAAACAGCATTTCAGTTTCACAGTAGTATTGGGTCATAACACTCAAGCGGCCATAAGCCTTAGTATTGGGTTTTGCACAAATCCTTTCAACCACTTCTTTTTGCAACATAAAATACATATCTTTTATCTCGGCACGGAAGTTTAATAAGTGAAAAATCAGTGGAGTAGAAATATTATAAGGTAAATTGCCGACGATTCTGAGCTTAGAAGTGCTATCGTTAGTGCTTGTTTGAGTTAGTGATGAGAAATCGAACTTTAAGGCATCACTATGATGAATTTGTAAGTTATTTGCAGTGGCAAATTTGTCTTCAAGTCTAGGGATTAAATCTTTATCTAATTCGACTAGATCTAGCTGTTTAACTTTAGAGATCAGTAATTCGGTGATTGCGCCCAAACCAGGGCCAATTTCAACCATAAAGTCAGTGTCAGTAGGAGCGATAGAATCAACTATTCGGTTAATGTAGAAGTTGTCAGACAAAAAGTTCTGGCCAAAGCGCTTACGAGCCTGATGACCTTGGACAATGGAAGAGTTTTTTTTAGCCATAAATTCTATTGCTTTTTATTAATTGCGAGCATGAATTAAATCTAGAGTAACTTCGAGAGCGTACTCCATACTGCCTAAAGATGCTCGATTTTGACCTGCTATATCCAAACCGGTGCCATGATCCACTGATGTACGAATGAACGGCAGGCCTAGTGTAATATTAGCAGCGTTGCCAAACCCTTTAAACTTTAATACAGGCAGCCCTTGATCATGGTACATAGCTAAGACGGCATCAACTTTCTGTAAAAGTTGAGGCGAAAAAGCGGTATCAGCAGGAACCGGACCTATTAGCTCACTTCGAATGGATTTGTTTAAATGATTTAAAACGGGCTCAATAATATCCAACTCTTCTTGACCTAATAAGCCAGACTCACCCGCATGAGGATTTAAGCCTAATACCAATACTTTGGGTTCTTGGATGCCGAATTTGCTTTGCAGCTCTTCGTCTAAAATACGTATCACACTGGTTAGTTTATCTCGAGTAATAGACTCCGAAACATCCTTTAAAGGCAGATGGGTTGTAACTAGTGCAACTCGTAGGCCTTCGGTGGCTAACATCATGACCACTTGATCAATGTTGGCTTTTTGGGCAAAAAATTCGGTATGGCCAGAAAAGTAGATCTCGCTTGATGTTTCTGTAAATGCTTGGTTAAGAATAGCTTTGTGTACTGGCGCCGTCAGAATAGCATCAACCTGTTTCTTTTGTGCCATCTTCGCCGCAGTTGTAAGAGTTTCAATAACGTAGCTACTGTTCTTCGTGTTCAACTGACCAGCAATGCTAGTTTCTGCCAGCGAATGATGAATAATATAGAGTTGACCTCTTCCTAATGGTTGCTCGTTGTTAGGAGGATTATCAGTATTATAATCTATTAGCTCTAGGGGGAGTTGTAAATCTTCAGCTGTTTGAGTTAAAAGCTCACGGTCGGCAGCTACAATTAAGTGTTCAGTTTGAGGTTTTTGAGCTAGCTTAACTACTAGTTCAGGCCCAATTCCCGCTGGCTCACCAGCGGTTATTAAAATTTTAGCGAAAGCCATTTAATTAGCTTTGCTCTTCTACCACTTTTTTAACATAGGCTTCATCGCGAATTTCGCGTAACCAAGCTTCAACTTCCTCGTTAAACTTACGTTGACGCAAAACTTGAGCTGCTTGGTTTTGCTTCATTTCTTTTGTTTGATCTTCTTGACGTTCTCCTAATAGCTGAACAATATGCCAGCCAAAGCTACTTTTAAAAGGCAGACTGATTTCATTGACAGATAATCGTGTTATTTGATCTTTAAAAATAGGATCGTAAATATTTGGACTTTGCCAACCCAAATCTCCACCAATGTTAGCAGAGCCAGGATCTTTGGAGTATTTTTTGGCAACATCGGCAAAGTCTTTTTCACCTTTCATGATTTGTTCGCGAACACTGGTTAATAAAGCCTGAGCATCCTCTTCACTAGTAATAACGTCTGGTTGAATCAAAATATGGCGAGAATTGACTTGATAAACCATGTGTTGTTCTTCCCCGCGTTTATCGAGTAATTTTAAAATATGAAAACCTGATGGTGAACGAATAACGCTTGATGTGGCGCCTTTATCCATATAGTAGACAACATCTGAAAATAGTGTTGGCATCGAGTCTTCTGTATGCCAACCAAAGTCGCCGCCCGATTGCGCATTTGGTCCATCAGAATTGTTAGCAGCAATAATGGAGAAGTCACTTCCACTTTCCACTTGTTTGCGCAAATCATTGGCTTTTTCTTGATAGAATTTAATGGTTTTTTCGTCAGAATCTTCTGGTACTTGAATTAAAATATGACCTAGGTGATATTCAATACGTTTTTGTGAATCGATGGCTTGAATAATCGATTCAATTTCTTTTTCGCTGATTTGAATGCGCTGATTAACAAATCCATCACGAACACGGTTTACCATAATTTCATTACGAAGATCACTTAAGAAAATTTCGTAGCCTATGCCATCGGCAGCAAGTTTTAAACGAAATTCAGGCAAGCTCATTCCACTTTGCTTTGCAATTTGACCTGCAAAATGCTGTAGTTCAGCATCGCTGATTTTCATTCCGGCACGCGAGGCCATTTGCAACTGAATATTTTCTAAAATCAGCGCGTCTAAAACTTCTTTTTTCAATACCTGTTCAGTAGGCATTGCGGTGCCACGAGCTATAATTTGGCTTTTGATTTGCGCCATTTTTCGGTCAAGTTCAGATTGCAGAACTACATCTTCTTCTACTTGCGCGATTACTTTATCGATAACTTGTGCATGGCTAGTTGAAGTGGTTAAAAATGCTATACCAGCAATACCTAATAATTGTATTAATTTCATATATAACTCAAATGTTGTTTATTTACCGAGTCTATCTCGATAACCGTAAATACTGTCTTCAAGAAATTGAGTAGTGCTTCCTCGCAAACTCCCAATGCCTTTTAAGACAAATTGGACAAAAAAGCCCGAGTTGTGTAAATCACCTTGATTGGTTAGTAATTGGCCTTGATTGTCGAGTTGAATATTTAAATAACGACGGTTGACCAATCTAACTGCCCAGCAGCAAGACTCATATTCTAGACCAAAAAAAGATTCATTGGTTCTATTTTGTGATAAATCTCTGCTATATCGGCCTAAAACACTCCAGTTTTCTTTAATTGGCCATGAAAAAGCGACTTCAGCTTCTTCTATTCGTCGATCAAAGTTTCGGCGGAAGCGATGACCGACATTAATTATATAATTATTTTGGGGCTCATAATGTAATAAAAAAGAGCCGCTAGTAGTTAAATCTTGTTGATCGTCCCAGTCAATGGCACCTTTTAGTTCCAAGGTATCTGTCCAACGCCAGTTTAACTCAGCTAACAAACCCGATTGTCTAAATGTATCGCGCTCAGTCGAATCATCTAGCTGCACTTTTCTATCAATCAAATAAGCAATTCGGCCAAGAGTAAAGGCTGCTCGCTCTTTACCCGTATCATCAATTAAGCGACTAGTGACGGCGGCGCTAATTTGATTAGCATCACCGATACGGTCAATGCCGGCAAAACGATTACGAGTAAAAAGCTGGGTGAAGTTAAAAGTGGGTAGGCTGGTATCAAATAAGCCTATACCAGTTTGATCTTCAAATGGAGTGTAAAGATAGTAAGCACGAGGCTCGAAGGTGTGGGTATAGTCATTGCCACCGATATTCCAATTACGTTCAAAAAACAAACCGGTATCAAGCGAAACGGTTGGTAAAGCGCGATTAAACGTCTCTTTATTACCGTTTAAATCAGTTTGCTGGTATTGAGTTAAACCATAACTAAGCTGCGGGCGAATAAAACCATATAATCGTTCAAAGTTCCAGCCGACTGTTGGTTCCAAATGATAACGGTTAGCATTTTCAATTTGGGTTGGGTCTTTGTGTTCAAACCGGGTAGCTTCACTTTTAATCGTAGCGTAGTAACCATTGCCAGTGAAATAGCGTGAAGCGGATATTTTAGGCGTAATTTTAAAGCGGCTACTGGCTGTATTTAATAGTTGCCAGTCTTGGTATTGAATTTTGAAATTCCAATCTTGGGTTAAATATTGTAAGTACAAATTCTGCGATAAGCTGGCTTGATTAGAGTTATTTACACCGCCACCAAAATCTTGGAAATAAGCGTCATCACTGACTTTTTCAGCATCAATGGAGGCGCTCCAAGCATCACTAAATTGATTGATATGCTTAACTTGGTAGGACCAGCGCTTAGCGTCAATGCCTGGGTTTTCAGTTGCTAAGTTGTCACTAGGTAAATATTCGAAACTCACTAATCCTGCGTAATTAGGCTTTAAATAGCGAAACTCTGTGCTAAGACTGGCACCTCGCTTGCTCATGTAGCGTGGCGTTAAAGTAAGATCATAATTAGGTGCGAGATTAAAATAATAAGGCACACTAATATCGGCGCCATTTCGATTTGAGTTACTAAATGACGGTGGCAATAATCCAGTTTTACGGCGGTCATCGACAGGGAAGGTGATATAGGGCAGATAAAACACCGGAATATCGGCTATTTTGACTACGCTGCCATAGGCTTGACCCCAACCAGATTCTTTGTTGATTACTATTCTATCAGATTCAAATGCCCAGCTTCGCTGGTCCTGAGGGCAGGTAGAGAAATCGGAATTATATAAAGTTAACTCTTGTTTGTTATCGATGGTGATTTGTTCCGCAGAACCATTACCGTTATTACTATAGAGGTAGAACTGGGTGTTATCTATTTGACTCGATCCCGTTGATTCTTGATAAGCCATGCTATCAGCACTGACGATGAGTTCAGGACTGGAAAACGTTAGCTGTCCTTCAGTTTGATAACTTTTACTCGCATTATCCGCAATTAATTTATCAGCTTTAATTAATTGTTGGCCTTGTCTAATGATGACATTGCCTTCTAAATAAGCTTTATTAGCTTCAGAATAGGCTTTATCTGACCAAGCTTTAATTAAATTCTCAGCTTCTAGCTGCGAACTTTCAAAAGGGTTTTGAATATTTGAGGTTGAAGTCAGAGGTTTAGGTGCTGTGCGGCATGATTTAAACTCGGGGAATTCTATTTTTTGACTGACTTCATTATTTAATCTCTGATTGGATGATTTATCTTGCGGCTTAATATCAGCCGCAATAGCGTTATTCATTACCACCAAGTTAGAGCAGCAGACGAGTAGGCCCGCCATTGGAATAAGCCCAAAGCGTTTCATCGAATTTCCACCCTGGATTTTTTTCGGAAAAAAAGGTTTTACCCTAAAGGCTTTCTTGATTACCATTTAATCGTTATTATCCGAGCCAAACTAAGCATTTTTAAAGATGCCTAATGATAAACCTTAAAGACTAAGATTGAAAATTTAATAGGTAACAAATCCTCATTCTTTTACATCAATAGGTGGCTAAAGATATTAAGGTATTCACTAAGAGAAAATCATGAATAGAGAAACTTTGCTTAAAAATTGGTCAATGCAACAGTTGGGGCTTAGTCAAGCTAACTGGAGCATGGTTTCTGGTGATGCCAGTTTTCGACGTTATTTTAGGTTGCAAGACTCCAAGCAAAGCTGGATTTGTGTGGATGCGCCACCTGAGCATGAAAACTCTGAGCAATTTATAAAAGTCGCTAGCATGTTAAATAAGGTCAATGCACCAAAAGTCTTAGTTAGCGATTTAGAGCAAGGTTTCATGCTGCTGACAGATTTGGGCGATCGATTGTATTTACCTCTGCTAAATGATGAATCTGCTGATAATTTATATAAAAAAGCTATAGATTCGCTAATAGAAATGCAACGTATTGAGTCAGCAGATCTATTACCTGCTTACGATGAAAAATTGCTGAATATTGAGATGGAATTATTCCGAGATTGGTTTTTAAAAGAACATTTACAGCTGAAGCTGTCGGCTGACGAAAACCTCATGCTGGATCAATTATTTAAATGGTTAACTGACAGCGCATTAGAACAGCCGCAAGTATTCGTTCATCGTGATTACCATTCGCGCAATATCATGCAAATAGATGGGCAGTCGCCTGGCATTATTGATTTTCAAGATGCAGTGCATGGCGCTATTACTTATGATCTTTTATCCTTGCTAAGAGATTGCTATATAGAATGGCCAGCGCATAGAGTGAATGATTGGGTGAATTATTTTGTTGAGCAGTCGGATTGGGAATTGGATAAAGCTCAGTTAGAGCAATGGTTTGATTGGATGGGTTTACAACGACATATCAAAGTGGCTGGAATTTTCGCTCGTCTAAATTATCGAGATGGCAAACCAGGTTACTTGAAAGATCTACCTCTAACCCTCAAGTATATTGTTTATCAAGCGAAAAAATATCCGCAACTGGATGAGTTTAGCCAATGGGTGCAGCAGAAAGTTTTGCCGAAAATGGACTCACTTGCTCAAATCCAATAAAACTAAAGGTTCTAATGAGTAATATAAAGAAAGCCATGATTTTAGCCGCAGGCAGAGGGGAGCGAATGCGCCCTTTGACCGACAGCCTGCCAAAGCCATTATTAAAGGTCGATGGCAAAGCTCTTATTGAGTACCACATCGAAGCGCTGAAAGATGCCGGAATTAAAGATATATTGATTAACACCTCTTGGCTCGGCGATATTATTCCAGAGTATTTAGGTGACGGTGGTTATTGGAAAGTAAATCTTACTTTTTCACATGAGGAAATCGCGCTAGAAACTGCGGGTGGTATTCGTAAAGCTTTAGATTATTTTGGCGACGAGCCTTTCGTGGTTGTCAATGGCGATATCTGGACAGACTTTGATTACAGCAATTTGAATAAGCCAAAAGCTAAAGCGCATTTAGTTTTAGTGCCTAATCCGGAGCAACATCCTAATGGGGATTTTGGTTTAGATAATGGTTCAGTATTGTCGCAAGCTGAAACCCAATATACTTTTTCTGGTATTGGCGTTTATCAACCTGCAATATTTAAAGACTTAAAATTAGATTCGCCAGCGGCATTAGCACCAGTTTTACGAGAGTTAATGTCCGAGCAAGAAGTGACGGGACAATTATTCCAAGGCGAATGGCGTGACATCGGAACACCTGAGCGATTGGAAGCTTTAAACAAAGAATTTTTGAAGCCCATGAAAACCATTAATTTTGATTTCAAAAGTACTAACGATGAATCCGGTCCAGGTTCTGGAGAAAATAGTTAATGGGTTGGGTTGGAAAATTAATTGGCGGCTTATTAGGCTTTATTTTTACCCGTGGTCCCATTGGTGCTTTGCTAGGAGCATTAATAGGGCATCAATTTGATAAAAAATCTGCGGAGCAACAAGAGCGTTTGGATCCGCAAGCTCAGCAAAAAATCCAAGCGGTTTTTTTCACCTCTACGTTTTCCATCATGGGGCATATTGCAAAAGCTGATGGTCGAGTTTCAGAGCAAGAGATCAAGCATGCAGAAAATGTGATGGCGCGGATGGGGCTTGATGTATCGACTCGAAAAATTGCCATCGATCACTTCAAACAGGGCAAAGGCAGCGGCTTTGATTTTGAAGGCGTGATGGCGAAATTTAAACAAGTCGTTGGGCGGCAAAGAAACCTAATGCAAATGTTTTTAGAAATCCAAATCAGTATGGCTATGGCTGATGGCAAAGTGGATCCAATTGAACAAAATATTTTGCGCCAAATTGGGCAAAGGCTCGGTTTTGCAGGCTTTATTATCGATCAATTGATAAAAATGGCACAGGCAGCGCAAGGGTTCCATCAATATTCTCAACAGCAGGGCGGGCATAGAGCCGCTGGTCAAACTGATTATGGCGCTCCGAGTATTGAGCAGGCTTATCAAGTGTTGGGCGTATCGGCTAGTGATGATAAAACCGTTGTGAAAAAAGCTTATAAACGCTTAATGTCTCAGCATCATCCTGATAAACTGGTTTCTAAAGGTTTGCCTGAGTCGATGATAAAAATCGCCACAGAAAAAACACAAGAAATTAAATCGGCTTATGAGCTTGTAGAGCGTCATAAGGGTTGGTAAGTATCGTCATTCCTGCAAAGACGGGAATCTAAGAGAGCAAAATGACTACACAAGAATTAATGACAAAACAGATCGCAATCATGTTAGAAATGCAGAATGCGATGAATACTAAAGTTAATGACAAATGGGCTGAGCAAGGTTTTGAATGGTATCGCGCCATTTGGATTGAGTGTGGCGAAATGCTTGAGCACTATGGTTGGAAATGGTGGAAACATCAAAAGCCAGATGCGGAACAAGTCAAAATGGAGCTAGTGGATATTTTTCATTTTGGTTTAAGTTCGCGCATAGATACTCCTTCAAGCGAAATCAGTTTACCTTATGCGGACATAGCTGCTGAATTAGCGCGAGAATTATCTGAACCATTGGTTAAAGATGATTTTAAACAAACTTTGGAAGTGCTAGCAGGTCAAGCTGTGATGTACCAACATTTTGATGGCACCAGTTTTGCAGGTTGTATGCAGCAAATGGAAATGTCTTTTGATGAGCTCTATAAAAGCTACGTAGGGAAAAACACTTTAAATTTCTTCCGTCAAGACCATGGTTATAAAGATGGTACCTACATTAAAGAGTGGAATGGCCGCGAAGATAATGAATATTTAGTGGATATTTTAGATAGTTTAGATACCAGCGAAGAAAACTTTAAGGAAAAAGTTTATCAAGGTCTAAAAGATAACTATCCAGTGTAAATAAGAGGTTTAAGAAGCATGTCTTATAAATTAATTCTGAAGGGTTATGATGAAGCTAATGCTAAAGGAACCTATTACATCGAAGTAGATGGTGCCGAAATATTAGAAGTCGACCGAAAGAGTTAAAAACTATCCTTGAAAATCCGCCGCATATTATCCTGGAAGACCTCGAACAAGATGAGGCTGAGAAGTTAGCGGCCGCGGTAAAAGCTGCTGGAATTAAATGTGAAATTGAACATGTTCAATTCGATTTAAGTAAGTTTTCCTTAGTCGAAGAATAAAAATCTCAAGAGCTTATGGATAAAGCCACGGAACAAACCCTCAAGGAAGTTAAACAGCTGATTCAAAAAGCCAAACGCATCTGTATTCTCACAGGTGCTGGCGTTTCTGCAGAGTCCGGCATTTCTACCTTCCGTGAGGCTCAACAAAAGGGAAATGAGCCTGGTAAGGGCTTGTGGTCACAATATGATCCGCAACAACTCGCAAGCATTGAAGGTTTCTTGAAAGATCCTGAAATGGTCTGGCAATGGTATCAATGGCGGCGGGAGGTTAATCAAGATAAAGAGCCCAACCCTGCCCATACCGCCATCGCCCATTGGCAAAAACAAGCCAAAGAGTCAGGCAAGCAAAAAGTCACTTTAATTACCCAAAACGTCGATGGACTGCATCAAAAAGCAGGCTCTGATCCACAAGTATATGAAGTTATCGATATTCATGGCAATATTTGGCAGAACCATTGTTTGCAGTGTCGCGAGCAGCATTTAGAAGATGTAACGGGTTTACAACAAGTACCTGAATGCCAAGTTTGTGGTGGCCAAGTTAGGCCATCGGTCGTTTGGTTCGGCGAAGCACTGGATGAAAAAAAATGGCAAGATGGCGAAACGGCTGCTTATTGTTGCGATTTATTTTTATCGATTGGTACATCAAGTCAGGTTTATCCAGCCGCAGGCTTGATGATGCTCGCAAAAAGCCAAGGTGCAAAGATAGTAGAAATCAATCCAGAGCCTACACAAAGCTTGGTGGTGGATTACCAGGTTATAGCCAAAGCTGGGAAAGTGTTACCCAAATTAATCGATTAAGAAATACTTTTCTTTAAGGATCTCTATGATCTCAGCTTTTGGATTGTCTGAAAGATGTATTTTTTCACCAGTGATTTTTTCGGCAATGCCTACGTAGGTATTGGTAATCTTATTAATGGCGCTGATTGGTAGTTCGTTATCACGAGCTAATGCTTCCCGCTCATCCATACGATTTTTGTTTAACAAAATATCCGGATCAGGGAAATGGTTGAGTAAGAATTGGCGGAAACCTTCTTTAGAATTTTCTACAATTTTTCCCTCGTCTCTAAACGCTGGGCCATCCCAAATACGTGATGAATCCGGCGTTCCTACTTCGTCCATATAGATGAGTTTGTCATTGCCAATTTTATCTTTAACGTAACCAAATTCAAACTTAGTATCCACAAACATTTGATCAAGCTTCGCCAATTCTTTGCTGATAACATTAAAGCCATCTTTTAATAGCTTCTCGTATAGGTCGATGTCAGCTTTAGAAGCGAAGTTAAAGGCTTCGAAATTATCTTCGATATTTTGACGGCTAATGTTTACGTCATCTTGCGGCGGAACGCCTGGAATGCCTTCTAAGATCCCTTTAGTCGATGGAGTAATTAATAGCTCGTCTAATTTTTGATCTTTAGTGAGATTTTCAGGTAAGCGAATACCACAAAACTCACGCTCACCATTTGCATAAGCGCGCCACATAGAACCTGTTATGTATTGACGAGCAATAGCTTCAACCTTAACTGGCTTGGCTTTTTGTACTATCCAGACAAAGGGGTGAGGGATTTCTAAGATATGGCTATCGGCCAAACCTTTTTCTTTAAACAGCTTAAACCAATGATTGGACACTGCGTTTAGGGCAGCGCCTTTACCTGGAACACCTCGCACATCACCTTCGCCATGCCAGATACAGTCGAATGCTGAAATACGATCACTGATCACCATAATGGCCAAAGGCGTATCACTAGGAACGTCATAATTTCTTTCTTGAATCAAACGCTGACTATCCGCTCCAGTTAACCAATAAACAGAGCGCACTTTACCGCTATGAACCGGTTTGTCGGTACGAATGGGGAGATCGTTATTTACAGCAAGCACTTTATCCGCAAGACTCATGTGTTAATCCTAGTGAAGATTGCTAAGGGTGTGGAATTAAGCCACACAGGACTGGCGTATTTTACCTAGAAGCGTTGAAGTATTCCACAATTAAGGAGCGTTACTTAGATTGATTAAAGTCGTGCCTAAGATTATATTTATGACTCAGTTAAAGGATTAGGATACTAATATGGCTAGCCCTGAAGAAATGGCGCAAAGCATGCGCAACAATATTCCAGAAAAAACCGGTAAGCAGCAGCTTGAGTGGAATACAATTATTAAAGCCAGTCAATTAAATAAACATGGACAAATCGTTAAGATGCTTAAAACCGATCATGGGGTAACGCATGGTTTTGCTAATTTGCTTAGTTCAGACTTTCTTAAAGGTGATTCTGAGCCAGCGTCAGATAGTGATTTAGTAAACTCTCAATATGAAAAGAAACCTGATCTTAAGCCCATCTATGACAAGTTATTAAAAGCGGTTGAAAAGTTTGGTAAGGGCTTTGAACAAGCACCTAAAAAGGCTTATGTCAGCTTGCGTCATAAAAAACAATTTGCATTGATCCAGCCTTCGACAAAAGCGCGAGTTGATGTCGGTATTAACTTAAAAGGTGAAGAGCCAACCGAGCGGCTTGAAGCATCAGGAAGTTTTAATGCTATGGTTTCGCATCGAGTGCGCATCACTGACATAAAGCAAGTGGATAAAGAACTGATCAATTGGTTGAAAGAAGCTTATAAACGAGCAGGCTAGACCCTTAAAGACTGAAGCACGATTTGTTTCAATAGTTGCAAATTATCCAAATGGGGATAGTTAGGTCGTAATATAAATGCTAGAGAGCGGTGAGGGCCTTTTTCCTTTAGCGGAATTGCTGCAAGATTAGGGTGGTTTCGAACTAACTGTTCTATCGCAATTTCTGGTACTAAAGTCATCCCCATATCGTTATCCACTAGTTGCACTAAAGTCGCTAAGCTTGTCGCCTCGGCATTAATGGAATCATTCTCAGCCAAGTGGCAAGCGGCTAACGCATGCTCTTTAAGGCAGTGACCATCTTTTAGAAGCAATAATTTATTCAGAGGGATGCTAGATGAGTCGATAGATTTTTGCTTCGCCAACACATGACTTTTAGGAAGGATCAGGAAGAATTTTTCGCCTAGGAAAGACAAACTCAATAGTCCACCGAGTGGATAGGGCAGAGCTAAGATGGCGGTGTCAATTTCTCCTTTCTTAACTTTTTCCACTAACACATGAGACTGTTCCTCGAAAATTTCCAATGCCAAATTTGGATACTGTTTAATAATTGTCGGCAGAATTAAAGGCAGCAAATAAGGCGCTATGGTAGGAATAATACCTAGTGAAAGATGGCCAGATAGTGGCTTTTCTAAGGTTTTTCTAAGGTCATAAATATCTTTAACCTCTAACAAAATATTCTCGTATTTTGCAATGACTTGATGCCCTAGTTTGGTGATCAAAACTTTCTTATTGTCACGTTCAAATAGAGCAAAACCGAGCTGTTTTTCCATTTCAGCAATTGCGGTACTTAAGGCTGCGGTGGTGACATGAGAATGCTGGGCTGCTTTACCAAAGTGCTTATGCTCGGCCAAAGAGCAGGCGTATTGGATCTGCTTTAAAGAAATCATATTAGTATACATTTAATCGTTTAAAATAATTTAACATTAATTTAAATAATATTAAATATATTTAACGTCGGGGTTTGAATATAGTGAACCTCGTAGCCAATAAGGGCTAAATAAATAACGAGGAATACTCATGACTACTATCAATTCAACAATTAAACCTTTTAATGCAGCTGCTTTCAGTCAAGGCGAGTTTATCGATGTCTCCGAGAAAGACATTAAAGGTAAGTGGGCAATTTTCTTTTTCTATCCAGCGGATTTCACTTTCGTTTGTCCGACTGAACTAGGCGACTTAGCGGATCACTATGAAGAGTTGCAATCAAGAGGTGTAGAGGTATTTTCAGTTTCTACAGATACTCATTTCACCCATAAAGCTTGGCACGATGCTTCTGATACTATCCGTAAAATAAATTACACCATGATTGGCGATCCTACCGGTCAAATTACTAACAATTTTGGTGTGATGCGAGAAGGTCAAGGCTTAGCTGATAGAGCTACATTTGTGGTTGATCCAGATGGCGTTATACAGGTAATGGAAATTTCGTGTGAAGGTGTTGGCCGTGATGCCGGTGAATTATTACGCAAAGTAAAGGCCGCTCAATATATCGCAGCACATCCGGGTGAAGTTTGTCCTGCAAAATGGAAAGAAGGTGAAGAAACCTTAGCTCCGTCATTAGATTTAGTCGGTAAATTATAACCGTAAAGAAAATACGGATGCTTAGCAAAACTGAGCATCCACTTGAAATAAAAGGAAAGAAACATGATCACTCAAGATATTATTAACTCATTAAAAAGCTATTTTGAAAACTTAACTCAAACAGTGACCATAGTGTTAAACACGGGTGAACATGAAAAACGTTCTGAGTTAGTAGAATTTCTAAGCCAAGTTGCCAGTGCCGGTGAAAAAGTTGTTTTTAAAGAAGAGTTAGTCGATACGCTAAGAAGTCCTTTAAGCTTTAAGTTGCAAACTAATGGCGCTGACAATGGCATTGAATTTTCAGGTATCCCATCAGGGCACGAATTTAACTCTTTAGTACTAGCTATTTTGCACTCAGGCGGTCACCCAATGCAGTTGGATGATCACGTTAAAACTGTAATCAGTAAAGTTGAAGATGTACTGAAGTTTGAAGTGTTTGTAAGCTTAAGTTGCCACAACTGTCCGGAAGTGGTGCAGGCGTTAAATCAGTTCGCATTATTAAATGACAAGATTAGCGTGGAAATGATTGATGGTGGCCTTTATCAAGAGTTAATAGATCAAAGAGGTATCCAAGGCGTTCCAAGTGTTTACCTTAATGGTGAGCTATTTGCTAATGGCAAATTAGACATTGCGACTTTATTGGAAAAGCTGATTGAAAAATTCCCGCAAATAAACAACACAGAAATAACAACGCAATTACCATTGCAAGATGTCACGGTAATTGGTGCTGGTCCAGCTGGAGTGGCGGCTGCAATTTATGCAGCAAGAAAAGGTTTGGCAGTAACTATTGTAGCTGATCGTTTTGGTGGGCAAGTAAAAGATACTATGGGGATTGAGAACCTAATTTCAGTGTCTAAAACAACCGGGCCACAGCTCGTAGCATCAATGCAGGAGCACATGAGTGATTATGAAATCACCATGAAAGAGCATGTTCGTGTTGAGAGAATTGTAAACCAGCAATATTCTAAAAAGATTCACTTAAGCAGCAATGAAATCATCAGTTCCAAAACTGTGATAATCGCTACAGGCGCTCGCTGGAGGGAACTTGGAATTCCTGGAGAGAAAGAAAACATTGGCAATGGCGTGGCTTACTGCCCACATTGTGATGGTCCTTTTTTTAAAGGAAAGGATGTCGCCGTGATTGGAGGTGGTAACTCTGGAATTGAAGCAGCCTTAGATT
The DNA here is from genome assembly GCF_009674675.1 of Kangiella sp. HZ709. GTDB lineage: Bacteria > Pseudomonadota > Gammaproteobacteria > Enterobacterales > Kangiellaceae > Kangiella. The sequence goes on along the minus strand of NZ_WKJC01000001.1, from coordinate 1,215,986 downwards.
TGGCGGGTATTGTAAAGTCGGTCACAGTGTTTGAATTTATGCCTGAACTGAAAGCAGATAAAGTTTTAGTAGATAAGGCGCAAGCAACTGAAAATATCGAAATTATTAGTAATGCAGCGACCACTTCTATTGATGCAGACGATGGGAAAGTGAGCGCCATTAATTATGTAAATAGAGCAACTGATGAGGAAAAGACCAAAACTTTGGATGGTGTTTTTGTGCAAATAGGATTAGTGCCGAACAGTCAGTTTGTACAAGATACTATTGAGACTACAAGTTTTGGTGAAATCCTGGTTGATGAAAAATGCAATACATCGGCAGAGGGTATTTTTGCTTGTGGTGATGTGACTACAGTTCCTTATAAACAAATTGTCGTATCTATGGGCGAAGGTGCGAAAGCCTCACTGTCGGCATTTGAATATTTACTCACTCAATACCAAGCAGAAGAAATTGTAAATAACCAAAGCAATTTGGCGGCGGCTTAGTTTAGGTATTAAGAATACTGATAATATCGGGTTTGAATGCCATATTATCTTAGATAGAGGCTTAAAATCTGGGTTGAAAACAGTGTATAATGCGGCCTGTTTAATTTTGTTTTATTTTGAGAGCAATATATGAGTTTTGATAAAGCGCAACCCTTGGTGAGTATCGTTATGGGCTCTAAGTCAGATTGGAGCTGCATGCAAAAAGCTGCTGATTCCTTGGATAAGATTGGTGTGCCTTATGAAGTTGAGGTTGTTTCGGCTCATAGAACGCCAGGGAAAATGTATGAATTTGCCCAACAAGCTGAGTCTCGTGGTATTGAAGTCATTATTGCTGGCGCTGGTGGGGCTGCGCACCTACCCGGTATGGTAGCAGCGATTACTCCTTTGCCCGTATTAGGGGTTCCAGTTAAATCACGAACTTTAAATGGCGTTGATTCGTTACTCTCTATTGCTCAAATGCCTGCGGGCATTCCGGTGGGAACTCTTGCTATTGGTGATGCGGGTTCTGCCAATGCAGGTTTATTTGCCGCTAGCATTCTTGCCAATAAATACCCTGAGTTTAAAATCGCTATTAAAGAGTTTAGAGCGGCTCAAACTCAAACAGTTATGGATAATGCGGACCCAAGAGAGGCGGTATAAATGAAGGTTGGCATTATTGGTGGTGGCCAGCTGGCTCAAATGTTGGCTCAAGCTGGGCAAACGACAGACATGTCTTCATTAGCAATGGATTTCGCCTTTGTAGCACCTGAAAAAGATGCTTGCGCGGCCGCCTATGGTAAGCATTTTGTTTACCCCTACCTTGAGCCAAAAGCTAAAGAAGCTTTAGAAAATTGGTCTGATGTGGTTACTTATGAGTTTGAAAGTATTCCAGTTGCATTAGTTCAAGAACTGGAGAAAGTAAAGCCCGTCCACCCTTCTTCAAAAGCGCTCACTTTAGCCAGCGATCGATTAAATGAAAAAAACATGTTTAATCAGCAAGGAATTGAAACCGCCAGGTTTGCAACAGTGAATAGTCTTGAAGACTTACAAAAAGCTGTAGTAGAAGTTGGATTGCCTGCAATTCTAAAAACGCGTCGCGATGGTTATGACGGCAAAGGACAGGTAGTTTTAAGAGATGAAAGCGAGCTTGTTGCTGCCTGGGACTCTTTAGCACCAGTAGCTTGTATCCTAGAATCCATGGTGAATTTTAAGAGAGAAGTTTCAATTGTGGCTTCTAGAAACGTGGCTGGCGAAATAGCTTATTATCCTTTAGCAGAGAATTATCACAGAGAAGGTATTTTAAGGTTATCACTAAGTTTGCAACATGATCCTAAGCAACAAGAAGCACAAGATATCATTCGTAAAGTAATGGAAGATGTAGGCTACGTTGGCACTATGGCCGTAGAACTTTTCGATTTAGGAGACAAATTTGCGGCTAATGAATTGTCACCTCGCGTCCATAATTCAGGTCATTGGAGTATGGATGGTGCAATTGCCTCCCAGTTTAAGAATCATTTGTTGGCAATTACAAATCAACCACTGCAAGATACTTCCATTCAAAATGCCACCGCAATGGTTAACTTGATCGGTGGAATTCCTGATAAAAAAGCAGTAGCAAGAATTCCTGGAGCTGTCCTATATGATTATGGGAAAGAACCAAAGCCAGGTCGTAAGGTTGGTCATATCAATATATGTGCAGATGGTGATAACGACGAAAACTTTGTGCCAAATATTATTAAAGTCCTCGGTATGGTAAACCAACAAGATTTAATAGCTGAGCTACTGAAGTCGAGCTTTTACAAATAAGTTATTGAATAATAAAAAGCCCTCATTTAAGAGGGCTTTTTTATATGGCGGTGAAGGAGGGATTCGAACCCTCGATAGGCGATTAACCTATACACGCTTTCCAGGCGTGCTCCTTCAGCCGCTCGGACACTTCACCGTAGGCGCAGTAAGATATAAGAAATAACCATTAATGGCAAGGGAAAGCTAATAAATATGGGTTTTTTGAACGGCTACTATATAATGTTTGCAAAATGACTGTTTTAGGATTGTTTTGATGAATTATTGGGGTTTCATTAAAAACAATAAATACCTGTTAGCCTTTGGCTTTTTATGCGTATTTATAGGCAATCTAGGGCAGACCTTTTTCATTTCTTTATTTAATAAAGACTTAGTTACGGACTTGCTTATCAATGAGCAGTCGTTGAGTCTCGTTTATTCCATTGCCACTTTAACCAGTGGTTTTACCTTGTTCTTTATAGGGCCTAAAATTGACAAAGTTGAAGTGAAAGCTTTTACTTTTGCTGTTTTGCTGCTGCTAGTTTTATCCTGTGTCTTGTTCGCATTCAGTCAAAGTCTTTGGATGCTATTTTTTGCTTATTTAGGGCTCCGTCTTTGTGGGCAAGGTTTGATGGGGCATATAGCGACTACCACTTTGTTGCGCTACATTCCTAAAGATAGGGCAAAAGCTGTTAGTATCTCCAGTCAAGGTATGGCTATAGGCGAAATTGTAATGCCTTTGGTGGCTGTGAGTCTTTTAAAGCACTATGGTTTTAACAACAGTTGGCTTATGTATTCAGGTTTTACCTTGTTGGCTTTAATTCCGTTACTGTTTTGGTTGCTACATAAAGCTAAGCTGAAACCTATTGAGCGCTTGGTAGAACAACAAAACCGATCTAAGCAGAAACAATGGACTAGGAAAGAACTGAGCAAAGATTGGCGCTTTTGGTGTTTGGTACCTGCCATTATTGCTCCTGCATTTTTAATTACCGCCTTGTTTTATCATCAAACCTTTTGGGCGGATTTAAAAGGTTGGTCCTTAGAATGGTTAGCGACTGGATTGGCAGTTTATGGCATCATCCACTTTGTTGGTGCTTTATTAGTCGGCCCCTGGGTTGATAAATATAATCCAAGGGTTTTTTTAAATTGGTTTCTATTGCCACTAACATTAGCCATACTGTGTCTTTGGCAGGGCGGCACTGATAATTGGCTGATTGTCTTTATGTTCTTAGCCGGTGTCACCGTGGCGGCCACAGGGCCTATAGTCAATGCCTATTATGCCGAAGTCTTTGGTACCCAACATATAGGTTCTATTCGCTCTATGTTAGGTGCGATTATGATCGGCTCAACGGGTGTTGCGCCATACTTGTTTTCACAGTTTGTAAACATAAATTCTTTTATGGTGTTTGCATTATTTTTTGCCATTTTGGCAATGGTTTTAGTACAGGTTAAACCGTTAGCCGAGAAATTAAGAACTGATATTTAATGGTTACTAATAGTTAAGGTACCTAGACATTTTTTTGTAAAGGATCGGTTTTAATACTACGAATAATATAATCAATATGACAATGAAAAAAACATTACTAATAAAGATACTCCCTTTTGTGATCGTCGGTTTGATTGTTACGATAATCGCGGCGATGTATTTTACTAAACCAGAAGCTAGGAAGCGTCCACAATTTGAGCAGGCAGTCATTGTAGAAGTTCAAACTATAGAGCCTAAACCTTTTCAAGTTTATATTGATTCGTTTGGTAATATCGAAGCCAAAACTTCTGGTAACTTGGTTGCGCAAGCATCCGGTATTATCACTTCCGTTAGCGAAAAAATGGAGTCAGGGCGTAGCTTTAAAAAAGGCGACTTATTAGCGACAATTGATGATAAAGACTATCGAATTGAAGTGACCATCGCTCGAGCGGAGCTAGCTAATGCAAAACTTAGCTTGCAACAGGAAGAAGCATTAGCAGAGCAAGCCATTCGCGACTGGCAGAAAATCAATCCCAATAAAAAAGCTTCATCACTGGTGCTTCGTAAACCGCAAATCGCTTCTGCTAAAGCAAAGTTAGATGCTGCGCAAGCCCGTTTAGAAAAGGCTGAATTAGCGCTTGAACGAACCAATATCATTGCGCCGTATGATGGTAAAGTCATCAGTAAGTTATCGGATCTCGGCCAGCTGGTGAACCAAAACACTGCTATTGCTAGCATATTCTCGACCTCGAATTTGGAGATCCGTTTACCAATTCCCACCAGTAAAGTCGAATTTTTGCCTAGCTTCAATCAAGATAGCAAGGTCGAGCTTGTTGCGGATTTTGGCACCTTCAGTAAAAGCTGGCCAGCGACTTTAGACCGCAGCGATAGCATTATCGATCAAACTAGTAGACAGTGGTTTGTAACCGCAATTATTGATGGCAGCATTTTAGAAAATGAGCCTTTACTTAAGGTCGGTCAGTTTGTGAATGCCCGAATTTTTGGCGTTAGCCTTGACCAGGCAATAGTTATTCCTAGTAAATATATTTATGACGATGGCCAAGTGTACCTATACCGCGATGGCAAGTTAGCACGTCAGAAAATTGAGACTCAGTGGCAAGGTGGGGATTTGAGTTTAATCAAATCTGGGGTAGCAGCGGGTGACCAGCTAATTACTACACCACTTCGATTTGTTGCTGATGGCGCTAGCTTGCAAATAAAAGGGCAAGCAGCAGCAAAAAAATGGCAGGGCAAACCAGGCAATGCTCAAACCAAGAAGAAAAAAGCGACCAACGGAGATTCCAAATGATTGCATGGTTCGCACGAAATCCAGTAGCCGCCAATATGCTCATGGTGGTTATACTTTTAGCCGGTGCTTTTACTATTTTCAAAAGGGTAACCGTAGAACGCTTTCCTAGCATCGAAATTAACACTATCACCGTTACAGTTCCTTTTCGAGGAGCTTCTCCGGAAGAAGCAGAAAGAACGATTTCTACTCGAGTCGAAGAGGCTGTTTTTGATTTGGAAGGTATTGATAAGCTTCGCTCGGTTTCATCAGAAGGCTCCTCAACGGTTATTATCGAAATAGAAGATAGTTACGACATGGAGCTTTTGCTCGACAAAGTAAAAAGTCGGGTTGATGCCTTAAACACTTTGCCGGTTGAAGCGGAAAGACCAATTATCCGTCGCAGTGAATTTAATCGAGAAACGATTAGTGTAATGGTTTCGGGCGAGTTACCAGAGCAAGAACTGCGCGAATATGCTGATATTTTGCAAGAAGAAATGCTTACCATTGAAGGTATAACCCAAATAGAAACTTCCGGCGTAAGGGCTTTTGAGATTGCTATAGAAGTCAATCAGGACTTGCTTAATGAATATGGATTAACTTTACAAGAAATTGCTAATGCCATTAATAATGATTCACTTGATTTATCTGCAGGACAAGTGCGCTCGGATAAAGGCGATATTTTATTACGTTTAAAAGGTCAGTCTTATACTCAGCGCGAGTTTCTAGAAATACCTATTTTGACACAAGCCGATGGTACTCGAATTTTACTTAAAGACATTGCTCGAATTAAAGATGGCTTTGAAGAACAAGGTTTGAATACGCGTTTTGATGGAAGACCTGCTATAGAGCTTGAAATTTTTAGAGTCGGCGATCAAAGCGAAATACAAGTGGCGCAAAAAATTAAAGATTTTGTAACAGCTAAACAGGGGAAAATTCCAGCTGGTTTAGAAGTTGGAATTTGGCGTGATCAATCCAAAGGACTTAAAGCACGCTTATCTACCTTGAATTATAGCCTGTTACAAGGTGGTATTTTGGTTATCATCTTACTGACATTGTTTTTGCGTCCAACTATCGCTTTGTGGGTAAGTCTTGGTATCCCAATTGCCTTTGCTGGTGGTATTGCCCTAATGCCAGAAATGGGCGCCACAGTTAACTTGATTAGCTTGTTTGCTTTTATCTTAGTGCTGGGGATTGTGGTTGACGATGCAATTGTGACCGGTGAAAATATTTATAATCACTTAAGTCGAGGTTCGCCGCCCTTAGAAGCAGCGATTAATGGCACTAAAGAAGTTGCGGTCCCAGTAACTTTTGGAATCATTACCACCATGATTGCCTTTGTCCCTATTCTGTTTTTACCTGGCGGGTGGGGTAAGTGGTATTTTCAGCTCCCCTTAATTGTTATACCCGTTTTATTTTTCTCGCTGGTAGAATCAAAACTGATCTTGCCTGCTCACCTAGGTCATATGAAGTTCAAAAAGAAGCAGGAAGAGGGTAATGCTTTTCAGCGTTTTCAGCAAAAGTTTGCCAATGGCTTTGAGGCTGGAATTGTAAAGTTTTATAAGCCGGTTTTAAACTTTGCCATCAGCCATTGGGCAATTACGGTGACTTTCTTTATTGGATTGCTCTACATCATTTATTTTGCGGTTTCTTTAGGCCATACTAAATTTTCTTCTTTTCCAAGAATTCCAAGTGAAACTGCACGTAACTCACTATCGATGCCTGCCGGTACACCGTTCGAAGTAACGGATGACTACATTCAACGAATCACTAATGCGGCGATCGAATTAAAAGAGAAATATCGAGATACTGAAACTGGTGAAAGTGTTATTACTCATGTGTTTTCTGTATCCGGCGCTGGCGGTCGTAGCGCTAGTCCAAATCGTGGTCGTGTGATGTTTGAGACCATTCCGCCGGAAGAGCGAGCGAATGATGTTTCTATTGGTCAACTTGTTAGAGAGTGGCGACAATTAATAGGTCCGCTTCCTGGTGCTGAAACTTTGAATTTTAGAGCAGAGATAGGTCGTAGCCGTGATCCTATTGATATTCAGCTCAGTGGCGCTGATACCATTCAGCTCAATCAAGCTGCAGAACAAATTAAAACGATTTTAACGAATGCAGAGGGTGTTTTTGATATTGCCGACTCCTTCTCTAAGGGTAAGCAAGAAATTCAATTTGATTTGAAACCGCAAGCTGAGGCTTTGGGAGTTAATTTAAGCAGTCTTGCTCGTCAGGTCCGAAGTGCATTTTTTGGCGTAGAAGTGCAGCGGATCCAGCGAGGTCGAGACGATGTAAGGGTAATGTTACGACTCTCAGAAGAAGAACGAAGCTCATTAGATGAGTTGAAAAACTTGTTAGTTCAAGTTCCTAATGGCGGTAAATTGCCTTTACACCAATTAGCTGATTTGTCTTATGGAAATAGTCCGTCGTCAATTACCAGAATCGATCGTCGGAGAACTATTAATATTACCGCGGATGTGGACAAAGCGAATAGCAATATCCTGACCATCAGAGAAGGTATCAATAATGATGTCGCGCAGCTTTTAGAAAACTTTCCTGGAATTGGATATAGTTTAGAAGGCGAAGCCAGAGAAGAAAGTGAATTGTTTAGCAGCATTTATGTCAGTATTTTATTTGTGATGCTTGCGATATATGTTTTATTAGCGATTGTGTTTAAGTCTTACCATAAGCCATTTATCGTAATGGCTGTGATACCCCTAGGCGCGGTTATGGCGGTGCTTGGACATTGGTTAATGGGCTTAACCTTAAGCATGATGTCAATCCTTGGGATGCTGGCTTTAACCGGTGTAGTAGTCAATGACAGCTTAGTGTTAGTGGACTATATTAACAAGCAACGAGAGAAGGGGATTGCTAGAAAAGAAGCGGTATTGAATGCAGGTATAAGGCGTTTACGACCAATTATGCTGACCTCGTTAACCACCTTCGTTGGTTTGATTCCGATTATTTTTGATAAATCTACTCAAGCACAATTCTTAATTCCAATGGGGGTTTCTTTAGGTTTTGGGATTCTTTTCGCAACAGCCATAACCTTGATATTGGTACCGTTGTTTTATTACAGAGTCAAAGCGTTGGTTGTTTTCATGCTTAGCTTTGCAGCTTTATTGGGTTATCAATATCAAGATTGGATATTAGAGTTAATCGCTAGAGTATAAAAAAAGCGCTGTAAATACAGCGCTTTTTTTTGGAACATAATATCTAAACAGCTTTTCGTTTTCTTAGTCTTAATAATAAAACTAACGAGATTAACCATCCTATGGAACCGCCGCCTCCGCCGCCACCGCTTGATGGAGGAGGTGTTGGAGCAGCGTCATTATCCAGAATAGTCACTGTTGCACTGGTTGGTGAGCCTAAAGTTGCACCTTGCACATTGGTTAATGTAATGCTTATAGTCTCATTAACTTCATCGATAGTGTCTTCTGTGATGTTAATTGTGAAGGTTGAGCTACTATCAACTCCATCAGCCCAAGTTAAAGTTCCGCTACTAGAAGTGTAGTCAGATCCAGCAGTTGCTGTGTTATCAGAAGTTGCGTAATCAACAGACGCTGCGCCTTTACTACCACCCGCTCTTGTTAGAGTTATGGTAACAGTACCAGCTGACTCATTAACGCTATAACTTGTTGCTGATAGTTGAATCGTACCAGGGCTATCATCATCATTGACGGTTATCACAGCAGAGCCATTAGCTCCGATAGCTGCTCCGCCAGTAGCATTACTCAAGCTTACATTAATGGTTTCGGCTGATTCCACAGTATCGTCATTTAAAATGGCGACGGTGAATGTTTTAGCCGTGTTCTCGCCGTCAGCCCAACTCAAAGTGCCTGTGGTTGCTGTATAGTCTGAGCCGTCAATTGCAGTACCATCGCTTGTCGCAAAATCTACGGTTACAGCACCTTGAGTACCGCCTCTTTCTACGGTGACTGTTGCAGTACCATCGGCTTCATTGACAGTTATAGCAGCAGGGTTAATTTCAAATGAACCAGGAGCAGGGGCATTAAAACTAGCTTCAATAGTGTAGGTATGGAAAGTTTGAGCAAAATTAACCACAACAATGTGATAAACACCTTCTTTTGGAGCTGCAATGGTAACGTTTTCATTACCATCTTGGTTACCACTTACAAAAACGTCAGGATTAGTTCTGTCGTACTCAAAGAATCCTGAGCCTTCTGGTGGATCTAATGTAATGTTATAAACAGGCGGTTCATTATAGCCAACCAACAAATCAATATCTGTTGAGTTTGTAGTGGTAGTACTAATAACTAAATCAGTAGCACCTGCTGGAACATTAACGGTATATGCATGGTACTCATCCCAAAACCAACGCTGGAACTGCTGGCTGTGCACTTCATTAGGGTTGATTTTACTAATCTCATGGTAGAACTGTCTAGATGCAAGATCACCATTGTCACTAGTCATAGCTAAAGTAAACAGCTCTGTTTCGTTACCAATGAAGTCGCTTGCAGAAACTTCAAACCTAACTTCGGCAGTAGAGTCTTGAGCAATAGTCGATACATTAGCTTGAGCTGTATTGATGGTGAAAAGTGAAGAATTAGTGGATAGTGTCGCACTAATGTTGTTTTCAGCAGTCCATACATTTTCAAGGGTAAGCACTAAATCAACGGTCTCACCTGGATCAAAAATACCATTGTTATTTCCTGTCGCTGAGTCATCAATGGTTAACTTATTAATTACAACTACACCGGTTGTTAAAGGTGCTAATGCTTTAGCTGCATCTAGGCGACCTGTTGCAGTGGTGCCGTTGAAAGAAGTTTTTGCTTGAATAGTAGATGCACTTCTCTCGCCACCATTTAGCAGTTGAGCTTTTAACTGTTTGTAGTCAGTTGCTCCTGTATTTTCTTTAATTAATGCAGCAACACCAGCAACTAGAGGGCTCGAAAAAGAGGTTCCTGCAGTTGATGAATACGATGAGTTAATGCTAGTAGTAAATATACCTTGACCAGGTGCAGCGATATCTACAGTGAATGGGCCCCATTGAGAGAAGCTTGTAATTAAGTCGTTATTACTAGTCGCAGCAACTGAAACCATATTCGGTAAATCATAATTTGCTGGGAAAACAATTCGACCTTTGTCATTATTCATATCGCCATTACCTGCAGAAGTAACTAACAAAATCCCTGCATTTAATGCTCGGTTATAAGCGTCGAATTGAGCTTGGCTAAAGCTTGGCCCACCAAAGCTCATGTTGACGATAGAAGCATTTTGGGCAATTGCCTCGTCAACCGCTTGAATAATTGCTGATGAAGTTAAGTCGACTTTTAGTGGCAACACCTGAACAGCCCAGCTAGCACCAGCGATACCTACGGCATTATTAGCTGTAGCGCCAAAAGTACCAGTCACAAGTGTTCCATGGCTTTGGTCATTAGCAGTGAATCCAGCATCGGTATTACCACCACAATAAGTAGCATCTGAGGCAAAACACTTACCATCATTGATAAAGTTGCTACTAAGATCAGGGTGGTTTAGATCGAATCCATCATCTATCACGGCGACCAATGTATTTGGCGCGCTATTTTGAATATCCCAAGCAGCCAACATGTTAATATCAGCACCATTTAGGTTGGTGTTATTGATATACCATTGAGATGATAAACTTGGATCGTTTGGTGTAAGAGTTGAGTAGTATGTATAATTCTTTTCTACGTACTCATATAAGCCAGTTGCCATTAACTCTTCAATTTTATCTTCCAGAATTACTGTTTTATCTAGAATGTTAATAACCGCATAATCATTTGAAGTTTCTAACATTTCGATAGAAACACCTAAATTAGCCAAAGAATAATTTTTCTGATAAGGAGCAGGTTTTAATTTGGCAACAAGTTGATTTGGAATGAAGTCTTCTTTTTCAACTTGCGGAAGAATTTTTGCATTGATATTAGTCGAGTGCGTCGAAGCTAACGTCGCTACTAATAAAGAATAAAAAAAATGTTTTTTCATATATAGGACCATTAATTTGATTTTTTCATAGGGTAATTCGGCTCAGCATATCTGACCAAATTACTTGAGTTCAGTTGATTTAATATTGCATCCATATCAACATTCTCACTCGCTTGCACAAGAAGAGTACCGTCTTTGGTAATCGGTTTAACCACTTCAAGGTTCAAAGTAGATAAATAATTCTCAACTATGTCTTTAGTAGCATCACTCTTGAAAGCTACGATTAATTGTTTGCCTTGATCCGGTTTGGCTAATTTATCATCCGTCGAACCGCATGAAACTAACAAGAATAAAACACTTATTGTTGCTAGTATCGAGGTCATTAACTTCATTTATCACTCCAATATCAATACCTTATAAGTTCAGCCAAATATTATACAGAAAATGACCCTGCTAATCCTTAATTGCTACAATTTAACAATAAAATAGCTAAACGTTTGATTCTAAATAGGTTATTAGGTTTTGCTGACAACCGTACAAGACTTGAATTGTAAAGCTTTGTGTATTTTGTTGTGATAAAATTCGTACAAACAATTCTTGCAAACTATTCAATGTCTTTTGTTCGTTACGCCCAGATTTGGGCTATTCTGGGTTTTATAACCATATTAGGCTATGCAGTTTATCGGTTGTTTGGTCATTTTCTGCTATCGTGGGAGTACGAATATCAGTGGTACCACTGGCTAATTTTGGTTGGGAATACTGCTTTTATGGCTTACTCCGAGGGTTATAAAGGCTTTCAGCAAAGTTACTCTATTAAGTTTTCCAATCGTTTACGTCAAATTGAAAGTAATCCAAGCATTGCCATTGGTCTACTGGCACCATTGTATTGTATGAGTTACTTTGCGGCGGATAGAAGAAATATCCTATCAGCTTATATTCTTACCTTTGCAATTGTTCTTTTAATAATCTTTTTTAGTTATATTCCTCAACCATGGCGAGGGATTTTAGATGTTGGGGTAGTCGTAGGGTTATCTTGGGGGATTATCGCTACCTTTGTTTTATGCCTAAATGTATTTAAGAAAAGTTAAACTAATAGCTTTATAAACAGTGAACTGAAGAAATGGTGGGCCCGCCCCGACTTGAACGGGGGACCTGCCGATTATGAGTCGGATGCTCTAACCAACTGAGCTACGGGCCCTTATAGAATCAGGGTAAGTCCTGAAAGAAAGCGCATTTTACCTCAAGTCTGTTTTTTGGCAAGCCAAATTCTAGGTTTAATCAATATTATTATCCCCCCTTGAACATGGTTCAAAGTGAAGAGAAGGGGATGTTGTAAATCAGTTGTGATTATTCCGGGACAGTTCAATAAGTTTTTTATAATGTAAGTAAACGGTAGTTTGTCATCCGAATGTAAAACTTTCACAAACGTTAGGAGAGGATCTTGTTTAAAACTATTCTCGCACTAATATGTGAGCCTCACCAATAAGCCGAGCTTATTTTTTAATACAATCGTGTATTAAGCAATTTATGGGGATAATTATGAGTAAGCATTTAACGTTACTGTTCGTCGTATCATTTCTATTTTTCTCGACTAATGCTACAGCTAATTTTGATAAAGCCATGAAAGCATATGATGAGCAACAATTTGAGCTTGCTTATCAAGTGTTTTTGAAATTAGCTAAGGAAGGGAATGAAGATGCTCAATATAATCTTGGTTTAATGTACTTGGATGGTGTGGGAGTTGAAAAAAATCTCTTGAAAGCCTATGCCTGGATTAAGGTTTCGGATGAAAGTAACTCCTTTGAGTTGGACTTATTGTCAGAGATAGAAAATGACTTAGGAAAGTCAAAAGCGTCTAACCTTAATCAATATTATAAGCAATTAAAGAAAACCCTACCTTAAAGTGCTAATAAAAGGCCTGCAATTTGCAGGCCTTTTATTAGCACTTAATATATAAAAAATATTAGCTTTACGTGTAAACTTCACAAGTCATAGTAGATAGTTTGAGTTAGAATATCTCTATTAAGATCACCTGCATAATTCGTATGGCATTAGTAACCTTAAACCAAGTAGAAGTCAGTTATGGCGGCCCCGCCTTACTGAACAAAGTCGACTTTAGCATTGAGACCGGCGAGCGTGTTTGTTTGATTGGCAGAAATGGCGTCGGTAAATCCACTCTTTTAAAAGTTATTAATGGGGAAATTATTCCTGATGATGGCAAGTTGCGGTTTTTACAAGGCGTAAAGGTCGCTAAGTTAACTCAAGAAGTACCTCATGGTACTGATGGTAGTGTCTTTGAAGTAGTGGCATCAGGTTTAGGTGAGGCGGGACGCTTATTGCAAGAATTCCACCATCTATCACAGCAAATGGATTCTGAATCATTTGAAAAAATGGCTGATGTACAGCAGAAGATTGAAGAGATGGAAGCTTGGGGCCTCGATCAAAAAGTAGAAACAGTCATTAAGCGATTAAGCCTTGATGGTGACAAGGCTTTTAAAGAATTATCAGGGGGTATGAAGCGAAGGGTGTTGTTGGCCCAAGCTTTGGTTGAGCAACCCGATATCTTGTTATTGGATGAGCCTACTAACCATTTGGATATTGAGTCAATTGAATGGCTCGAAGGTTTTTTGAAATCCTATGAGGGTAGTATTTTATTTATTACACACGATAGACGTTTTCTTAAAAATCTGGCCACTCGAATTATAGAGATTGATCGAGGGGAGTTAACTTCTTGGCCTGGCGATTATGAGAAGTATTTACGCCATAAAGCAGAAAGTCTGGCTGCGGAAGAAAAGTCCAATGCTGAGTTTGATAAGAAGCTAGCACAAGAAGAGGTTTGGATAAGGCAAGGCATCAAGGCGCGACGTACTCGTAATGAGGGTCGGGTGAGGCGGTTAGAAGCTGCTCGTCGAGAAAGAGCAGAGCGTCGTAACTTGATCGGCAATGTCAATATGAAGGTTCAGCAAAGTGAAGCTTCTGGAAAGAAAGTAATTGAAGCTCGCGATATTCATATGGCTTATGAAGGACGAGTTTTAATAGATGATTTCTCAACAATTATTATGCGTGGCGATCGAATAGGGATTATTGGACCAAATGGAACAGGTAAAACGACTCTAATCAATATTTTGTTAGGAAAACTACAGCCTGACGATGGTGAAGTTGATTTAGGTACCAAGTTGGAAGTAGCTTATTTCGATCAGCATCGAGCCCAGTTGAATGAAAAATTATCGGCGCAAGATAATGTTTCAGATGGCAAAGACATGATGACTATTAATGGTAAAGATCGTCATGTTATTAGCTATATGCAAGATTTTTTATTTACGCCTGAACGAGCAAGAGCACCTATTACTGCATTATCTGGTGGTGAACGAAATCGCCTACTATTGGCGAAATTGCTTGCTAAGCCCTCTAACTTTTTAATACTTGATGAGCCAACTAATGATCTAGATGTAGAAACATTAGAGCTAGTTGAGGAAATGCTTGATTCCTATCCTGGAACTATTTTAGTGGTATCTCACGACAGAGATTTTCTTAATAATGTAGTTACCAGTAGTATTGTTTTTGAGGGTAATGGCAAAGTACAAGAGTATGTTGGTGGCTATGATGATTGGTTAAGGCAGAAAGCTTCGATTGAACAAGCAAATAAAAAGGCTGCAAAAAGTAAAATCAATCAACAAGGCAATAGCGATAAAGATTTAGACATCAAACAAGAAAGCAAGCAAGTAAAGCAGTCAGCTAAGAAGCTGAGCTATAAGGATCAAAGGGAGCTTGATAAATTACCTGAAAGCATCGCTGAATTAGAAGAAAAAATTGAAGAGATTCAAAAGCGCATGGCTGATCCAGGTTTTTATCAGCAAGCTAAAGAGCATATTACACAAGCGAACGAAGAAATGGCTGCATTAGAAGAGTCTTTAGAAGGCGTCTTTGAACGTTGGGAATACCTGGAAGGATTAAAAACAGGTTAGACTGGATATTTGAACATGATAGATGATTTAGAATTATTTAAAAAAGAGCTGAAGGGCGTAAAAAAAATCGAAAATGACCGTGTCGATCTTACTAAAAAAGATGATGAACTAACTCTGGCGCAAAAAGCTCGACAAGAAGCCGCTATTGGTCGTAAGCCTAGCAGCGACCCCAATCCTTTGACGACAGGGTTTGTTGAAATGGTTAAACCAGATGATTGGCTAGAGTATAAAAAAGATGGCGTTCAAGAGTTTGTGTACAAGAATATGCGATTAGGGAAATATCCGATAGAAGCTTCAATCGATTTGCATCGACGTACGGTAAAGGAAGCTCGCGAGGACGTTTTTTACTTTATTCAAAATTGTAAAAAGAAAGATAAGCGGTTGTTATTGATTACGCATGGCAAGGGAGAAAGAAGCGAGCCTCAGGCAGTAATCAAGAGTCATGTTAATCATTGGTTACAAGAAGTTACAGATGTTATCGCTTTTCATAGTGCACAGCCTAAGCATGGTGGTTTAGGATCAGTGTATGTCATGCTCAAGAAGAGTGAATGGGCGAAACAAGAAAATCGTGAGCGTTATAACCGAAAATATTAAGCCTATTTTTACTCTTTTATAGGTTTGAACCATAAACATAAAAAATATCAACAAAGGTAGTCAATCGATGACAAATAAAGATAAAAAAGATATTTGGATTAAAACTCGAGAATTACTTTTATTTCAATTAAAGCTTTTTGCAGATGCAGCTAGAGATTTATTATTAAGTCCAGTTGCTATTGTTTGCTATATTCTCGATCTAAGTCATGATGGTCCTAAAAAAGATTCACATTTTGAAAAATTGATGGCCTTTGGGCGCCGTACTGATCACCATATTAATCTTTTTAAACATAGTCGCTCTTACAAAAAAGGTATGATGACGGTGGATGATGCGGCTCAAGTGGTTGAAGATACTTTGGTTAATGAGTTAAAGACAGGCCAGTTAACTGAAAAAGGAATTAATGCCGTTAAGGAAGCTTTAAAGAATCGTTTTAATTCCGAAACTCCGAAAGATGACAGTGAGCAGTCGAGCTCAACTGACAGTAAACTTAATCCAAATCAGGATAAACAATAGCTGTTATCCAATAGTCCTTATACCCACCCGGTAGCTCTACTCTCACGTCATCATCCAATTGTTTTTTGAGTAGAGCTCGTGCCATCGGCGAGTCAACACTGATGTAATGGCTTGCTTGGTCAAACTCGTCAGAGCCAACAATTCGATACATGACTTCCGCACCAGATTCATCTTCAAGTGTAACTTCCGCCCCAAAAAACACTGAGTCTCGGTCTTGTGGCTTGTGTTCTATCACCTGGAACTCTTCACAACGCTTTTGTAAATAGCGTAACCGTCTATCAATTTCTCGAAGCTGTTTTTTGCGATAAATGTATTCAGCATTTTCACTGCGATCACCTTCAGCAGCGGCAGTGCCTAAGGCCTTGGTGACTTCAGGTCTTAATATACGAACTATATGTGCTAATTCATTGCGCAAGGTCGTAGCGCCTGCCAAAGTGATCAGGTTAGAGCGTTTCATAGAATAGTAATAATTATTGAGGGTCGTCTTTTTTCTTTTTTTCGATATCTTCAAGTTGCCTTTCAAGATTATCGAGCCTTTTATTCATTTCATCTTCGATTTGTTGAGCCTTTTGCATCTGTTGTTTTTTATAGTCAGATATAAGCTTATCGCTTTCTTTGGGCTCATTAGAGCAGGCGGTTACTACTAGTAGAACTGTACTGAGTAAAACTTTCATAAATTCCTCCACTGGTTTTAGTATAAATTGTTTTAATAAATAAAAGCCAGCGAAAGCTGTCTATTAACTAGTGGATAGTGCTCGGTTTTAGTATCAAAAAGTATATTGCACTAGCAAGAGTATTAGGTATGGAGTGCCATACCTTGCAAAGAAAACCTAGCAAAAACCCCGTCACTTTACAAAACTCCTGGTGTAAACAGAAACTTATTGATAATCATTATCATTTGCATTTATAATGCCTTCGAATTTTAATTACATCATTAAATAGTAGAGAGACCATGAAGACCTTAGTAAAATTAAGTGCGATTGCTGCTTCAGTAGCATTGGCCATGCAACCAATGAGTTTACTTGCCGAAACTGAGCAAAACAAAGCTGATAAAGAATCAATAAAAGAAGAATCTAAAACAATTGTTGTAAAGGGAGAATACTTATCATTCGATCAAGTTAATTCAGTGAAAACGCCGACTCCAATCATCGATGTGCCACAAAGTTTAAGTATCGTTACTGCTGAGCAAATCAGCTTACAAGGCTTTAACAGTATCAGTGACATCATTGACTACACTCCTGGCGTAAACAACTCCCAAGGCGAAGGTCATCGAGACGCAATCGTGTTCCGCGGTGTACGCTCTACAGCGGACTTTTTCATTGATGGCATGCGAGATGATGTTCAATACTACCGTCCATTGTATAATTTGGAGCAAGTTGAAGTTTTGCGTGGACCTAATGCTTTATTGTTTGGGCGTGGCGGTACTGGTGGTGTTTTAAACCGTGTCACAAAGAAAGGGGTTGTGGGCGAATCTTTTAATGCCATGCAAGCAAGCTTAGACTCTTTTGGCGGCTACGGTATTCAAATTGACAGCAATATCTCAAGTAGCGATAGCTCTGCTTTCCGTATTAATGCCATGTTCGAAGGCTTGGACAATCACCGTGACTTCTATGATGGTGAACGCGTTGGCATCAACCCTACCGCTCGTTTTGTGTTTTCTGACTCTACCAGTTTAGATTTGTCCTACGAGTACATAGATCATGAGCGATTCATTGACCGTGGTATTCCCACAGGTAGTAATGGCCGTCCTGTTGAGGCTTTGGATAGTATCGTATTTGGCGACCCTGATCTGAATGTTACTGAGTTACAAGCTCACCTATTCAGAGGCGCGTTAGAACACGATTTTAATGATTACCTAAAGGGTAACATCAGCGTGTTCTATGGTGATTATGACAAGCTGTATCAGAATTTCTATGCATCCAGCTATAACCAAACTGATACGCCTGATGTCGTAACATTGGATGGTTATTTGGATACTACTCAGCGTGAAAATTTGATATTAAGCGGGAACTTGGTCGGGCAGTTTGAAACTGGTAACGTTGAACATACTTTATTGGCAGGCTTCGAAGTGGTCGATACCACATCTAATCAAGATCGGTTCAATGCATTCTGGGACACGACTATGGATGACAATGAAATCTTTTCTATTGGTCGGCCATTAAATTTATCAGGCGGCATTGGTATTAATGCTGGCGGTATTCAAACTATTAATGATTTTAGTGTTGATATAAACGATGATACTCGCGTTAACATTGAAGTGACGTCACTTTACTTGCAAGATGAAATACAGTTGACTGATAACTTCGATGTGGTATTGGGTGCGCGCTTTGACAGCTTTGATATTGACGTTTATAACGCCGTGTCTGACGAAAACCGTAGTCGTAAAGATGAGGAGATCTCTCCACGTTTTGGCTTGATCTATAAACCAGTAGAGAATGTATCTATCTACGGTAGCTATAGCGAATCATTCCTACCTCGAAGCGGCGAGCAGTTTGCTAATATCAATGGTGATAATAATCAATTAGATCCTAACACCTTTACCAATCGCGAAATTGGTTTGAAGTGGGACATGAATAATGCTTTAAGCTTAACTATGGCTGTTTTTGAAGTAGAACAAAGCTCCCCACAAGTGGCTGACAACGATCCTTCGACATTCGATGTCATTGATTCAGAAATCAATGGTCTTGAAGTTCAGTTGAAGGGGCAGGTTAATGAAAAATGGTTCATTTCTGCAGGATTAAGCACGCTTGATGGGGAGCAAGTGGATCGCAATGGCCCGACTGGTTTGAAGCCTCGCGAGTTGCCTGAAAGAATGTTATCGATTTGGAACAATTTCCAAGTCACCGAACGTTTCGGTTTCGGTATTGGTTTGTCGCGCCAAAGCCAGAGCTTTGTCAACAACAGTAACACTGCCGTGTTACCAAGCTACACTCGTTTTGATGCTGCGGCTTACTTTGACGTTAATGACGATTTAAGCTTACAGTTAAACATTGAAAATTTAACTGATATAACTTATTTCCCTAACTCGCACAGTACTCATCAAGTTACCGTGGGCGCTCCTTTCAATGCGCGCTTGACAGCTAATTGGAACTTCTAAGCCAAATATCTTATACCTAATAAGCAAGAAGCTACTATGGTTTCGTACTTGTTAGATGGATGTTAACTTTATAAGGTATTAGTTAACGATGTTCGATAGATTTTAATTTTTTGTCATAAAATTAAAGCCTCTTAAAGCCCGCTATGCGGGCTTTTCTACATCTTGGCAATACAGCTGTCAGCTTGATTGAGACAGCATTTGTCTTTTTCCTTTTTCTTAATAGCTTCTTTACGCTCTGAATAACGGCTTACTAAATAATCTTTATGATCACGCGCTAAAAGAGTAGACAACTTCTGAAGAAAAACTATGATGATTGTTGTCAATTCAATTACGTTCATCAAGAAAACTTGATGGACTATGAGAAAAAAGGCCGCAATAAGAGTGGCTAATTATATGCTTGCTATTAAATTCTTTTTAAATTAATCGACTCTTAACAATATGAGTTTATCAAAACCCAAGTCTCGAAAATTAATTCACCAAAGACGTATCCATCCTAATGCTTATTTACGCCAAGATGGTTTATGGGATATTGAAGCGAATTTGACCGATGACAAAGCTTATCCTTTCCCTACGCTTCAGCGCGGGGTTTTACCCGTTGGCGAGTTAGTTCACGATATATGGCTACGTTTAACCGTGAATAATGAATTGGTGATACAAGCGGCTGAAGCAAAGTTATTAACCACGCCATTTGTGCGATGTCCTGCCATTGAAACTAATGTTGAACGGTTGGTCGGTTTAAAAATTGAAAGCGGTTGGACTCAAAAAGCAAAAGAGCAAATAGGGAGCGTTGCGGGTTGTTCGCATATTGTAGAATTGTTAAGACCTATGGCTACCACGGCTATACAAGCGATTTATCCTTACTTAACCTTTGAGCAAGATGGCACTTTTCCAATAACAGAAGGGTTAATCAATAGTTGTTATGGTTTTGCTGCCGATGGCGATGTAATAGAAGTGCTTGCACCAGGAAAATTTAAAGATAAAAAAGGCAAAACATGAGTCAAATAGATTGGTTTGAAAAATATAATGACAACTTCGACTTGATCGAAAGTGCTTTGAAAGAAAGTGAGCTGTGGTCGATTCAAGCACCAAGCCAAGAAGCTATGGAGTCCACCATGCCTTTCGCTGTAGACGCGATGCCATTTGAACAATGGTTACAGTTTATCTTTTTACCTAGAATGCGACAGTCGCTTGCAAATGGTCAATTGCCACCTGGACCCGCGCAAATTTTCCCCATTGCGGAAGAAGTCTATAAAAATAACTCTAGTGCTAAGGCGCTGCTTGATGCTTTACGGAAGTTTGATGAGATTTCACATGTAAGTCATTTGCATTAATCCGAAATGCAAAAAAAAGCCCCGCTGAAGCGGGGTTGATTAGCGTGAAGAGATGTTGTTCTTAAGAACAGCTTATAGTTATAATAATTTTTGTTAATTAAAGTATGGGTTTGTCTTTCACAACTCGTACTTTAAGGTTACCGCAAAATTACGCCCTGGTTGCGTCAAGCGGGCTAAAGCTTCGTCGTCATTGTTGCGTCCGATGGTATCGCTAACTTCCCAATAAGTTTTATCAATTAAGTTATAAATTCCCCAGTAGGCACTAAATTTTTCAGTGAAGTCGAAGTAACCTATTAAATCAACACTAGTATAACCGGGTGCGTAAAAGGTATCAGGATTGGTATCTGATAAGTCGCCTTCATCACGGCCTTCGGTTAAAGTTAGAGCAAGTTCGGCTCCCCAGAAATCATTTGTTGAGTCGTAACCAATCCCTGCTACAAATTTTTGAGGGTCAATAGAGTTGATTGGAGCGCCGGTCTCTTTGTCTTTACCTTTAGATAAAGCGTAAGCATAACGGAGTCTCATACCTTCTAAATTTTCAAACTCAGAGCCTAGATCCAAGCCCCCTTTAAGTTCAAATCCACGAATTTCTACAGCTGAAAGGTTGTGTGCCTGAAATTCAAGTAAGTTAGTTGTCGGGTTAAAACCTTTGAATGCTAAGGTTTCGATAAAGTCATCGTATTGTGTGTCGAAAGCAGACAGTTCAAAAAAACTACTATCGCCATAGTATTTAAAACCAGTTTCGACACTTTTGCTGCTCTCAGGTTTTAAATCTGGGTTCGGTAGAGTCGTGTAGCCTCGAGTTAAGTTTGTAAAAGCTGTGTTAACCGCATCAATTGGAGGTGCTTTAAAGCCTTCAGAGTATTGGATAAAGTAAGCCCAATCATTATTGATTTTATACAAACCGCCAAGTTTGGCTGTAACTTTAGACTCGTCAAACCCTGCTGGGGTAGGAGCACCCGGGTTTCCATTTAAAAAAATAGGATCAGTTGTTGGGCTCAGTTCATACTTATCAAAACGCACAGCTGGTACTAAAATGAAGTTGCCGTCAGTAAAACTAATTCTATCTTGAATAAATACCCCGGCTGATTTGTACACAGAGTTAGGGAAATCACGAGTATTAAAATCAGTTGTCACACCGGAAATTATTGGGTTGTGGGTGCCGATTCTTTGGGAGTCCGTTTCCATTCTGTCCCAATCCACTCCATAGCTTAACAAGTGTTTCACATGGGTTCCCAAAGTCTTATTTAATTGAAGTTTTAAGCCTAAGTTATCCTGGTTAAAACGTGAGTCACGGAAGTGATTGTAGTCGAAAGCGGTTGGACCTAGTACTAGGGTCCGCTCCTCATCAGTAATTTGCTTAGTTTTAGAGTCTTGACGATACAAATTAAAATCCAAGCTATCAGCTATTGCTGTATTACCTTCGTAGCGGTATTGAAAAGAAATTGAGTTACGCTGCTGTTCATCCTTGCCAATGATACTAGTACGAGTAATTACTGGGGCGCCTGAATTTGGAGGGCCTAAAAGCACTTGTGACCCTGCAGCTGAATCGACAGTAGTTTCTAGCTCGGTATCTAATTGATTTAAAATTAGTTTGAACTGATGACCGTTATTGGGCTTATATACTAATTTACCGTATACGCTAGTATTGTCGCCATCTGCAGGGTCAACCAAAGATGTCGCTGCTGCATCGAACTCATCTAAATCGCGTCTAGTAGCGATTAATAGACCTTGCCAAACATCATCGCCTGCAGCATAAGTCCCGGTTAAGTGCTTGCTTGAATTCGCTGAATTAAAGCCGGCTTTAACGCTGGCATAATAGTTATCGTTGTGTATACCAATATAATCTTCAGGATCTTTGGTAACAAAACTAACGGTTCCACCTAAAGCGTTACTGCCATAAAGACTAGAAGTTGAACCGCGAACAATTTCTACGGCTTTAAGGCTGTCTAAGTCTATAAAGTTTCGCCCGGCAGCTAAATTAGGACCAAAAGAAAACTCATCGGCAACTGGAACGCCGTCAATTAGTGTTAATACACGGTCACCGCCGATTCCTCGGATTTTAAAGCCCGTTAACCCGAAGCGACCATTGGAAGGAACGCTTATACCTGGTTCATAACGAACCAAGTCCTTAATATTGCGAGCTTGTTCTTTTTCCATTTGTTCGGCACTAATAACAGATACGGTGTTAGTAGTTTCAGAAATTGCAACGTCATTACGGTCTGAAGTTACCGTGATGACATTATAATCTTCTTTTTTGGCTTCATCGTCTGCAAACAGCGCTTGGGGGCATAGTGCTAGAGTCACTGCTAAAGCAGTTGTGTTAATTTTCATTGTATTTACTACTTAATTGATAGGTTGTTGTTGACACGGGGAAGGACTATAAAGGATAATAAATCTAAATGCAAATCATTCTCATTAAGATTTACAGTATGTTTAGATTAAAAATCGTTCTAGCTTTATCGCTTTTCGTATCAACTGTTGTTGCCGAAGAATCGAAAAATCACGTTAAAAGAGTCATCAGTGCCGGAGGGGCACTAACTGAAATAGTTTATGCCTTAGATGCTGGTAATGAGGTTGTTGCTGTGGATGTATCGAGCATGTACCCGTATGAAGAATTAAATAAGTTACCCAAAGTAGGGTACTACCGTCAGTTGTCTGCAGAAGGTCTTTTATCGTTAAAGCCAACTACATTGGTTGCGGCAAAAGGTGCCGGCCCTGATGTTGTATTACAGCAGTTAGTTGAAGCTGGAGTGCAAGTAAAGTTGTTCGAACAGTACGGTTATAGTTTAGATGCTTGGCAAAAATTAGTAATGGATATAGCGAAATTTTTCGAAAGAACTGACTTTGCAAAAAACTTTATGAAAGAAAAGTTAGCAGCGATAAAAACTTCTCAAGAAAATCGTAAATACGCTCAGAATACTATAAATGCAGTTCTTTTAATGAGTGCCGGGCAGAGGGGAGTAATGGTAGCTGGTGAAAATACCATGCCAAATTTATTGTTTGAACTTTCTGGTTTGAATAATGTTGCTTTGACAATTGATGGTTACAAAACTATGACCAACGAAGGACTGGTTCAAGCGAATATAGACATGATTGTAATGCCTGCCCATGTTGTTAAATCATCAGGTGGAAAAGACGCTATTTGTGAGAATCCAACGATTATATTGTCGCTTAAAGGTGAGTGTAACTTGTATGTGATGGACCCTTTGTTAGCACTAGGCATGGGCAGTCGGATTGATCTAGCGGTCAAAGAATTAACCGAATATGCCAATCAAATTAATCTATAAAGCTAGTCAGTAAATTTAACCTATGAATTCTTCTGTATTTCAAAAGCAGGGCCACAGGTATTGGTTGTTAGGCTTGCTGCTGACTGTTGTTTGGTGTGCCATTTCAGTAGGAGCGGCTAAGGTGGACTTCGCTTTTCCTTTTGAGTTGATAGCCAACTGGTTTGGACTAAATAATAGTGAAAACTACTTAGTCACTATTGTTAATAATATTCGCCTTCCCAGAGTGGTACTGGCGATTTTAGTGGGCGCCATCTTGGCCATTAGCGGCGCGAGCTTACAAGGATTATGCCGGAACCCTTTAGCAGATCCTGGATTATTGGGTATTTCCTCAGGTGCGGCAGTGGGCGCTGTAACGGTTATCGTGATGGCTGATAAATTGGCTATTTCAAGCGTTATGCAGCCATACCTCACGCCGCTAGCAGCTATTACTGGAGCGGCAGTAGCCACTTTTGTAATTTACCGTTTAGCACAAGTGAAAGGCAATATGCAGATTGCTACTTTGTTGTTAGCAGGGGTAGCGGTTAATGCTTTAGGAGGCGCTTTAATTGGCGTTTTTAGCTACATCGCTGATGACCAGGCACTTAGAATGATTACTTTTTGGATGATGGGTTCGCTTGCAAGTGCTAGCTGGAAGATGCTGGCCATTATTAGTCCTGTTCTTATTGTTTGTATAGTTTTGATGCTGAGGAAGAAGAATGAGTTAAACCTATTGTTACTGGGTGAAGCTAATGCGCGGTATGTCGGTGTCGAAGTTGATAAGGTCAAAAGGGAGTTGTTATGGCTTAATGCTATTGGTGTTGGCGTTGCCGTCTCAGTAACAGGAGCTATTGGTTTTATTGGATTAGTGATTCCACATATTTTGCGCTTAGGCTCTAGCGCGGATTACCGATTTTTGTTGCTCAACTCGGCACTACTTGGTGCGGCTTTATTGATCCTAGCCGATGTTATCGCTAGAACTATGATCAGTCCAGCAGAATTACCTATTGGCTTAGTTACGGCGGTATTAGGTGCGCCATTTTTTATTGCTCTTTTAATTAAGCAAAAGAAAAAACTGGTACTAGGTATATGACTATTAAGGTAGATAACTTATCAATTGTGAAGTCTGAAAAAACTTTGCTATCTAAAATTAATTTTGAGATAGGTGCACCAGAGTTAATTGGAATTATTGGTGAAAATGGTGCCGGCAAATCAACGCTAATGCATTGCTTATCTGGTTTAGAGGCAAGCAAGCAAAAAATTTCATTAAATGGTAGAACGTTAGAAAGTTACGGTAATCAAGAGCTGTCAAAACTAAGAGCGGTACTTCCACAAAATAATGATCTGATATTTTCATTTCAAGCGCGGGAAGTTGTTCGTTTAGGCTTAAGTTTATCCAGCTTAAGTATTGAGCAACAAAACGAAGTAGTAAATGACTGCCTGGAAGAAGTGGATGCAGATACTTTTGCACAAAACAACTATCTTTATTTATCCGGTGGTGAGAAACAACGTATTCAACTGGCTAGAGTACTTGCTCAGCTATACTCAAGTAAGGAAGAGAATAAATATCTGCTACTGGATGAGCCAACTTCGGCTTTAGATTTAAAGCATCAAGTAAGTGTATTGAAGCTGTTAAAGAAGCTGAGCAAGAAACGTATTGGAGTTTTTATAATTATCCATGATCTAAATTTAGCGTCTTTATTCTGCGATAAAATTTTATTATTAAAGCAGGGTACGTTAGTGAGTTTCGATACGCCAAAAAATATTTTTAAACCAGAACTAATCAGTAAAACTTTTGAAACGGATGTATTGATTATGCAGCATCCGCAAACCTCATCACCGCTAATGGTGAACCAAATTAATTAAAGAGATATTTGTAATGAAAGATAAAACAGAAGTGATTAAAGATGCCCGCCGTTTGTTACGCACACAAGAGTTAGGCGTTTTATCCACGCATTCTAAGTCTATGGAAGGGTACCCGTTTGGTTCGGTAACGACATATATTAGTACTGTAAATGGCGAACCGATCTTTTACATTAGTGATTTGGCGCAGCATACCCGTAATATTCTTAAAGATCCTAGAATGTCTTTAATTGCATTTACTGGCGATGATGATGACGCTAACGCCGGCGCTAGGCTTACAGTTATGGGTGAAGCCGTGAAAATCGAGAAGGAGCAGGCTGAAAAAATTGCTGAGCGATATTATCGAATTTTCCCGTCAAGTACACAGTATAAAAAAGCACATGATTTTAATTTTTTTATCTTGAGGTGCCATAAAGTTCGATACATTGGTGGCTTTGGCGAAATACACTGGATAAGTAAACAGGATTGGCTGCTTGATGAACCGGATTGGTTAGAGGCTGAAGATGGAATGATTACTCATATGAATGATGACCATAAAGATGCCATGCAATTGATTTTAAAAGACCAACTTGGTGTAGAGGCAAAGGATGTTGAAATGTTAGCAGTGAATCCAGATGGTTTTTTTGTTAAAGCTGATGAGCAGAAACCACTCTTTATTAGCTTTTCTAAAATTGCTCGAACAGGCGGAAGCATTAGAAAAGCATTAGTAGATATGACGAATAAAGCGAGAGCTGCACTAGCTTAAACTTTACTGTCCAAGGCTACGAATCCAGACACCTAAGCTGGTGGAGTAGCCTTGCGAGCCTGCGGTAATAACGCCATTATCGTCGATTAAATAATAGGTGGGAAAACCTTTAATCGAATATTGTTGCATAGTTTCTTTGGTTCCCATTAGCACTGGAAATGTAAGGTCATTTTCATCAACAAAAGCTTGCACTTCTTGTTGGCTTTTCCAATCCAGTGCAATATAGCGAACTTGATAGCCTTTATTTAATAGAGCACTTTTTTGTAGTTCTATATTACCTATAGAAATATCACAAACCGTGCACCAAGGGGCAAAAAAGTACAGTAACTGTTTTTGATTGTTAATGGGTAACGCATGAGTATTTTCGTCTAGTCCAACTAAAACCTGCTCAGGAGCTTTTTGATGACCATCATTACTTAGCAAGTGTCTTTCTTGCCAAAGCATCACTGCAAAAAAAATACTAACTAGGGTTAGAATTTCTAAAGCATGTCGCCACCAGGTTTTTTTGGGCTTTTGTGATTTTTTGATATCAGTCGTCATTATTTAAAAAAAGATTCTGGGTTAAAAGCTTTACTTGTGCTCTTGTCTTTTTCGACGAACTGCCAAGCAAATTGTTTCAAATTAACTTTTCCATTGATAATGGTAACGCCTTCTTTTTTTAGCAAAGCCACCTGTTTGGCATAACCATTAGAGTCGGGTGAAAAGGCTATCTTGCCGGTAGAGCCTATCACTCGTTGCCATGGAAGATTCAATGACTTATCAGCCGAACCTAGCGCTTTTGATACATGCCGAGCATGCCTTGGGTAGCCCGCTAGACGTGCTATATAGCCATAACTGGTGACTTTTCCTTTCGGAATTTGAGCAACCCAATAATAAACTGCGTTTTTAAATTCTTCTAGCTGTGAGCTCATTGCTTGAACATGATCTGTTAAATAGTGTTAAATGATTCGTTCTACTATTGGATTATAACCATTCAACGCCATATAGTGTATTGGTTATTTAACGCAGGATTCTGCACTACTTAGGAGATCGAATCGATGGGTAATTTATTAGAAATGGTACTCGGGCAACAAAACTCTGGCGCAATTGGTCAAATTGCCAAAAGTTTAAATCTAGATGCAGGCGATGCTATGAAAGGTTTAGGTTCTTTGTTACCTGCGCTACAAGGCGGTATGAAGAATAATGTTGCTCAAGGTGGCCTAGAGTCATTGCTAGGAGCATTAACAAAAAATAAAAATCAACAATATATAGAGCAACCTGAAATGTTAGGTCAACGACAAGCTATTGATAATGGTAACTCTATTTTAGGTCACCTTTTAGGTTCTAAAGAACAGTCACGTCAAGTAGCACAACAAGCTTCTGCTCAATCGGGTTTAGACTCTTCTATTTTGAAGAAAATGTTACCTATGGCAGCCACTGTTTTGATGGGCTCTTTAGGTAAGCAAAATCAACAGCAGCCTATGGCGAAAAATCCTAGCATGCTACAAGGTTTGCTGGATTCTGATGGTGATGGCTCTATGATGGATGACATCATGGGGATGGCGGGAAAGTTATTCCGTTAATATCGTCTGTGTATGGACTTAAAAAGCCCGCAATTGCGGGCTTTTTTATGTTCAATAGTGTATTTATTAAAGCATTTTTTTCAAAACGTCCAACTCTGGATCTTTATCAATAAATTTATGCTTTAAAACGCCAAATAAATGTAAAACCACAATGCCTAATAACACATAAGGTAGGATGGCATGGAAGTCAGCACCAATGCTAGCTAGTTTTTTATCGGTAACTAAAATATCAAAACTGGTGAAAAAGAAATTCAATGGGTGTCCGCCAGCATCAGACATAATGATTCCTGACAAAGGCACAAAAAACATCAGCAAATATAAAAAGAAATGTCCGGCACGACTTAATTGTTTTTCCCAGCTTGGCATCTTTTCGGAAAGACTTGGTCTTTTTGAAGTGATTCTAACTATAAAGCGAACTAGGACTAGTAGAAACAGTGTTAAACCAAAAGACTTATGCCAAGAGTATAAGTCGTATTTATTCGGCGCGTCTCTTGGGATGCCTTCCATATACCAGCCGGTAGCAATCAAACCTAAAATTAGAATAGCCATGAACCAATGCAGTAGGCGCATAGTGAGAGTGTATTTTTGCATTATCATCCCCTTTATATTAATTATGTGTTCAATATAAAAGGGGAGATAGAAAGATTCAAATAAATTTGAAGAAGAATTTGGATGAGATACTATTTTTTAGTGGCAAGCACGCTTCCCATTACCGTTGGAGCATAGGCTTTCATGTTTTTTGCCCAATCGATGGAGTTTTCGGGGAACAATAATACTACGGTTGAGCCCAACTTAAAACGCCCCATCTCTTGGCCTTTTTCTAGTGAGAACTCACCATCGACCGGATAATCCCAGACCTGTAACTTATCACGAGTCGGTGGCGTGATAGTGCCGTGCCAAACGGTTTCAATGCTGCCTACGATAGTAGCGCCCACTAATACCATCGCCATTGGCCCTACTTCAGTGTCAAACATAGCAACAACTCGCTCATTACGTGCAAAAAGGTTCGGAACATTTCGCGCTGTTAATGGGTTGACGCTGAATAGATTGCCAGGCACATGAATCATTTTTGTCAAGCGGCCAGCCATAGGCATGTGGACTCTATGGTAATCTTTTGGCGATAAATAAATGGTTGCAAATTCACCATTTTTAAATGGTTTTGCTAACTCTTCATCGCCACCTAATAAAGTCTTGGCTGAAAATAAGTGGTCTTTAGCTTGAAAAATAAAGCCATTCTCAATTTTCCCAAGCTGGCTAACTTTTCCATCAGCAGGGTTTACGATGGTATTGGTATCGCCTTCAATTGGGCGTACGCCATCTTTGAGTGAACGAGTAAAAAAATCATTGAATGTTTTATACTCTTCAGCAGTTTCTCTTTCGGCAATAGACATATCGATACCATATTGCTTAATAAACCAATTGATAAAACCATTTTTAACACGAGAGCTTTCTGATTCTGCAATTTTTCCCATCAATAATGAAAGACCATGCTGTGGTATCAAATATTGCGACAAAACTTTTAGTTGATTTGAGAAGGACTCGGCCATGTTGTGATTACCAGTTAAAAAAGGTTTTTATTAATGTTGAGGATTTTACCATCACAATCTAAAAATTGTTAGGCGTTTACTTGGTCAAAATTTTGGATGAGGTATTGATAGTTATTCAATCGACTTTGAGCAATCTGGCCATCTTCTGCTGCCTGTAATACAGCACACTTAGGTTCATTCAAATGACGGCAATTACGAAACTTGCACTGCTCAGAAATCCTCGAGATTTCTATAAAACCATTTTGTATCAGTTCCGCATCTAGGTGCCATAAACCAAATTCGCGAACACCAGGAGAGTCAACGATATAAGAGTCTTTAGCCAAGCGATATAGTCGAGAGGCTGTAGTGGTATGAGTGCCTAAGCCAGAAGTCTCCGAGATTTCAGAAGTCGCAACTGTATTATTCGGGAACAAGCGATTTATCAAGGTGGATTTCCCAACACCTGACTGACCTGCTAGTAATAAACTCTTATTACCTATTTGTGAGATAAACTCATCGACTCCTGAGCCTTGCTTGGCGCTAATAATATGAATAGGATAGCCTAAATTTTTGTAGGGTTTTAAGCGGCCTTCGATTTCCTGTTTTTCATTATCATTCAGCAAATCCCATTTATTGAAAATAATCCAAACCGGTAATTCGCTGGCCTGAGCGGCCACTAAATAACGATCCAACATCATTTCTGAAAAGCCTAAGGCAGGAGCTAGTAATAAGGCAATAAAGTCCACATTGGCAACTACAGGTTTAATACCATAATGCGGTGTTGGGCGTTTCAGTAACGAGTGACGCTGTAGCAATTCGTTAATCACACCTTTTTCTTGGCCTTGATCGGTTTTAGCTTGTCGGCAAAAGATAACCTTATCTCCGACCACGGGAATATCTAAGGATTTACGAATAAAGCAACGAATGATTTTAAAGTCTTTATCGGCTATGTCGGCTTGTTGGCCAAAACGGCTGATAACCACACCTTCTTCAGGTGCCAAAAGGCTAGACTCATCAATGGATACTTTCTTTTTATTATGCTGCTTGTCGGTAATATGCTTACCTTGCCGTCTAGCCATTATTGAAACAACATTCTATTGCTCAGAAACAAAGTTTGGCCCAAAAGAACCGTTAGTTTCTAATGCATCAATATGCGCTGCACAGATTAAGTCATTCATGCATAAACTATTGCCGGCATCGTGGGTGGTATATCGAACAATGCAGTGACCGTAGCTGACTTCTAGATCAGGGTGATGTGCTTGCTTATTTGCAATCCAGGCCACCGCATTTACAAATGCCATCGTATGGTAATAATTTTTAAACTTAAATTTACGCATTACAGCGCCTGCATCAGCATCAAATTGCCATTGATCTAATTGCTCAGATAATAGTTGATCGCGCGTGTTTGCATCAATTGGACTGCGAGCTGAATCGTTGTGGACACATTGTTGTTCGTTCAAAAGCATAATGATTCCCTATTGGCAGTATGAGCCGCCACTAAATACTAAACATTCAAATGAGTTTGCGACTATAATAGCCTAAATTGATGCGTTATTTTAGACTTAGTATAAATATAATGAGCATAGAGCAGATAAAGAAACAGGTTGAAGAGATGAGTGATAAAAAAGGATTAGCTGATAATTTAATCTGGGTTGATCTGGAGATGACAGGTTTAGAGCCAGATCGGGATGTTGTTATTGAAATAGCCACCATTGTGACTGATAAAGATTTAAATATTTTGGCGGAAGGTCCTGTATTGGCTATTCATCAATCTGATGAAGTTTTAGCGAACATGAATCAATGGTGTGTGGAGCAGCACGGTAAATCTGGCTTGACCGAGCGGGTAAGACAAAGTGATATCGATGAAGAAACGGCCAGTCAACTAACTCTGGATTTTCTGCGCGAGTGGGTTCCTGAAGGCAAGTCACCTATGTGCGGCAATTCAATCTGCCAAGATCGACGTTTTATGGTGAAACATATGCCATCGCTAGAATCATATTTTCATTACCGCCATCTTGATGTTAGTACATTAAAAGAGTTGGCAGTTCGTTGGAAGCCGCAGATACTTAAAAATTTCACAAAGAAAGCAACGCATTTAGCACTGGATGATATTCGTGAGTCGATTGCTGAATGTGCTTTCTATCGTAAGGAATTTATAAATCTTGATTAAGCTGCCAGTCAGTTTAAATAGAATATAGTCTTAACCTATGCAGAAAAGAAGTATGCAACAAAAAGAGCTTTTTCTAGCGGATGATTCTAGTACTGAACAATTAGGCTTAGCCTTAGCGAAGTCTTTGGATATGCCTTGTGTGATTTATTTACAAGGAGAACTGGGAGCAGGCAAAACTACTTTAGTAAGAGGCTTATTAAGAGGACTGGGTCATCTAGGTTCTACTAAAAGTCCAACTTATACTTTAGTTGAGCCCTATCAGCTTGCGGATTTAGCGGTGTATCATTTTGATTTGTATCGTTTGGCTGATCCCGAAGAGCTTGAGTTTATTGGTATTCGGGAATATCAAGAACAGAATGCTTTATTGATTTTTGAATGGCCTGATAAAGGTTTAGGTATGATTCCAGCGGCTGATCTCGAATTAAAATTAAGCTATTTTGAAGCTGGGCGCAAAGTGCAAATAACTGACTTTAACGCTAAATTACCGAATCACTGGAATTTTGATGATATTTTGTGCCAAAATGATGATTAATAATTATAGGTTAAAAACCGTACAAGCGTGACAGAATGACAGTGCAAGACTTGCAAACCACAGGCCGTAATCGTCGGCTAATGACTTTTAAATCTGCCTTAATGGTATTCAGTTGTCTTATCTTTACTACTTTTGCTTTTGCAACTAATGCAGCGGTAGTAAAAAGTATGCGCTTTTGGCAGTCTCCAGAGTCTACGCGAGTGGTTCTCGATTTGAGCGCTGAAGTTGAGCACAGTATCAAAGTTCTTACTAATCCCTACCGAGTGGTGATCGATATACCGGCTTCCTCAGTGGTAGTGGATTTATCTGAATTAGAAATCAAAAGTGATTTGATTAAAAAAGTACGTCAATCAACCCCCGTAAATCCTGGAGATTTACGTTTGGTTTTGGATTTAACTAAAGAGTCAGATCCAAAGAGTTTCAGCCTGAAGCCTTATCAAGATTATGGCGATAGGTTGGTTATAGACTTATTTGATAAGAAAAAAGTCGCGGCAAAAGAAGAGTTAAAAGCGGTTCCGCCTAAAGAGTCTAAGCGAGATATTGTCATTGCAGTTGATGCAGGACATGGCGGAGAAGACCCAGGTGCTTTGGGTCCAAGCGGTTCTCATGAAAAAGATATAGTTTTAAAGCTTTCGAAAGATTTAGTCGATGAAATCAATAAAGAAAAAGGCATGAAGGCAATTTTAACGCGAACAGGTGATTATTATTTACGTCATCGTAAGCGTACCGATATTGCACGCAATCATCGCGCTGATTTATTTGTTTCAGTACACGCTGATGGCTTTAAAAACCCAAAAGCTCGCGGTGCATCAGTTTGGATCTTAAACACCCGCGGGGTTAAATCTGAAATCGCGCGCTGGATGCAGCTACAAGAAGAAAAGTCAGAACTATTGGGTGGTGTTGATAGTAAAATTAGATTGTCTCACTATGACTCATCAGTAAGATCGGTTTTGCTCGACTTGCAAATGGAGAACTCGATTGCCGAAAGTATGCAAATAGCGCAAAAAGTGCATAAAAAAATGGATAAGGTTGCCCCCAAAATGCATAAACCGCATGTAGAAGAAAATAATTTGCTGGTATTGAAAAATCCAGATATTCCATCAATCTTAGTCGAGTCAGGATTTATTTCTAATCCGCAAGAAGAGAAATTGTTAAAGTCAAAAAAGTATCGCAAAAAGCTAGCCAAAGCGGTAAAAGATGGTATTAAGCAATACTTTAAAGCTAAGGCTCCAGATGGAACTTTATACGCCTCTATGTATCGTCAAAGTATCTATCGCATTCAGCGTGGCGATAATTTAAGTAAAGTGGCGAGTCGTTTTGATGTTTCAATAAAAGAATTAAAAGTGGCCAATAATTTGAAATCTAATACGGTTCGCATTGGACAAAAATTAATTATCCCTACCGCAAACTAAGCTCATTATATTTCGTGACAATTCAAAAACTTTCCCCATTAATTGCAAACCAAATTGCCGCTGGTGAGGTGGTTGAACGTCCATCATCTGTGGTTAAGGAGTTGCTTGAAAATTCTATTGACGCAGGTTCTAATCGTATTCAAATTGATTTAGAGCGTGGCGGTGTTCGACTCATAAGAATTACAGATAATGGACATGGTATTCCCAGGAATGAATTAAACTTAGCACTTGCTCGACATGCCACTAGTAAAATTTTAGAGGCAAAAGATCTTGAAGCGATTAGTACCTTAGGATTTCGTGGCGAGGCCCTGGCTAGTATTAGTTCGGTATCTAAGCTGACCTTAAGTTCAAAGCCTGAATCTCAAGATATTGGCTGGTCTGCTTATACCGAAGGTCAGCAAATGGAAGTGAAGTTATTGCCGCATTCGTTACCTTTCGGTTCTATTGTAGAAGTGAAAGACTTATTTTTTAATACTCCTGCAAGGCAGAAATTTTTAAAAGCAGAGCGAACAGAATATATTCATGTTGAGGATGTGGTAAAAAAAATTGCCTTGGCGAATGCTAATGTCGCTATTACGCTAAAACATAATGGCAAAGTTACTAAGCGTATACCAGCCGCCAATTCATCCGAACAAATTAAGCAGAGGGTTGGTGCCATTGTCGGTCGGCCTTTTATCCAAAAAGCATTAGTTTTAGATACTCAATTAGAAGATATTAAGTTATCAGGCTGGTTGGGCCCAGTCGATTATCACCAGAGCTCAAGTCTAAGCCAGTATTTTTTTGTCAATGGTAGACCAGTAAGAGATCGCACTATTAATCATGCGGTTCGTCAAGCTTATCAAGATTGGTTGCCGACCGGACGTTCGCCTGCTTTTGTTTTATTCTTAGAATTACCTGCGGATAAGTTAGATATTAATGTTCACCCCACCAAACATGAAGTGCGGTTCATAGAAGGCAGGAGAGTCCATGATTACATCATTAAAGCTATAAATACTCGGCTTGAGGATTTTGCAGCTGCTGATAGTTTTGATGTGATTGCTCAACCAATAGCTCAATCGCAAGCAGAGCCTGAAAATCATGCATCGATCCATGATGCTATTTATTCTAGCTACGCTGAATCCACAGAAGTTAATTCCGCTAACGAAATGCACGGGAGCTATAGGCCTGAAAATAATTCATCTTTAAAGATCAGCGAAAAAAATAGTTATTACCAGCCAAAACAAGATAAGTCATCACAACTATGGTTCGGGCAATATTATCTGCTACCGCAAGAATCAAAAGTAAAGCTACTTGATTTGAAATCTTTTGTGATTGATTTAATAACTAGTGTTTTAAAGCAGGAATGGCAAGATAAAAGCGTTAAGAATAAACCTATTTTGATCCCTATACGCATACAGCTTCGAAAAAGGTTGCCTATAGAAGAAACAATCGATAGCTGTATTGGATTTGGCTTTGAATTATCACAATTAGGACCTAATCAATTAGTTATTCGTAAAGTTCCTTCTTG
This sequence comes from Kangiella sp. HZ709, assembly GCF_009674675.1. Taxonomy (GTDB): domain Bacteria; phylum Pseudomonadota; class Gammaproteobacteria; order Enterobacterales; family Kangiellaceae; genus Kangiella. The sequence goes on along the minus strand of NZ_WKJC01000001.1, from coordinate 1,180,993 downwards.
TATTGAGCACTGCGATTATTCAAGCTGGTTGCAAAGCGCTTTTGACAGTATAGATACAATAGAGAACTTGCCAGCAGCTTTAATTCAATGTTTGAGCGATGCTTGGCAACCGGAATCAAAAACTCATTGGTCAGATTACTTACAGCAAAAGTCTAATATTCTTGAATGGCAAAAGTCTCAATATTATTACGAGATCTCCCCCCAAACTATGGGTAATTTTTTAACCACTTTATCCAAAAAATAATTGATAGAGTTGCAGTGAATAGATTAAAAACAAAACCACAAGCTATCTTTGTAATGGGGCCTACAGCGGCAGGCAAAACGGAGTTGGCGATAAAGTTAGTGCAAGAGCATGATTGTGAAATTATTAGCGTTGATTCGGCGATGGTCTACAAAAGTTTGGATATCGGCTCTGCTAAACCGAGCGAGCAAGAGTTAGCATTAGCGCCTCATCGTTTAATTGATATTTGCGATCCGAGTGAACCGTATTCTGCGGCTAGATTTAGAGATGATGCTTTAAGACAAATGGCTCAAATCGTTGCTAATGGGAAAATTCCATTACTCGTAGGAGGTACCATGCTTTACTACAAAACCTTATTAGAAGGCATGAACAATCTACCAGACTCTAATCCTGACATTAGACAGCAGCTGCAACAAGAGTTAAATGAGCAAGGCCTTGCTTATATGCATCAAAAGTTGAATGCAGTTGATTCGGACTCCGCTAAGCGAATTAATGCTAATGATCCTCAGCGCATTTTAAGAGCTCTAGAAGTCTTTGCCATCAGTGGCAAGCCGCTAAGCCAGTTACATAATGAGCAAGAAACTGAGGAGTTTCCTTACGATGTTCTGCAAATTGCTTTGTTGCCAAGTGATAGAGCGGTTTTACATCAACGAATAGAGCAGCGCTTTCACCAAATGATAGACCAAGGGTTACTGGATGAAGTTCAAAAACTATACCAGCGGGGAGATTTAAATATAGATCTGCCAGCAATTCGATCAGTCGGTTATCGACAGATCTGGCAATTTCTTGCGGGCGAACTCAGTAAAGATGAAGCGATTGAAAGAGCCATTATTGCTACACGCCAGTTAGCTAAGCGTCAATTCACATGGCTTCGTAGCTGGTCAAACCTCAATTCTTTACAATCGGATCAAGATTTTAAAAGCCTATATAAATCAGTAAATCAACTTTTGAAAAATTTTTTACACTCTTCATAAGTTATTGACGGGGCTCGATTTAGTATAGTGATTGATATAAACTCTTAGCTGGAGAATAAAAAATCCAACTTGGGACGAACCATAACAATAGGCTCAAAGAGCACTATAATTAAAAGAGGTAGTTATTATGTCAAAGGGGCAATCGCTACAAGACCCTTTCTTGAACGCATTACGTCGTGAAAAAGTACCGGTATCTATTTATTTAGTAAATGGTATTAAACTACAAGGACAAATAGAGTCATTCGATCAATTCGTGATTTTGCTAAAAAACACTGTCAACCAAATGGTTTATAAACATGCGGTTTCAACGGTAGTGCCAATCCGAAATGTTCGTACTCAGTATGGAACAAATGAAAATGGCCAACAATCTGAAGATTCTTCAGATGATGACGGCATGGGTTCCGGTACAATGGGTGGTGGTTATACTGGCGGCCAAATGGGTGGTCTCTAGCTTTAGATCTAAGGTTTTTAGGTCAATAACCAAAAGTTAAAGAATTCAGTAAGAAGCCAGTTGCTTTGCAGAAGTAACTGGCTTTCTAGTGTCTAAATTTCCTATAATTACCTGTCTTATTTTATTAATAGAGGTGACGAGTGTTTGATCGTCATGCTGGTGGTGAATCAGCAGTTCTAGTACACATTGATTTTCGGCATGATCTTAGCCAAGACAAAAACCAAGAAGATTTATCGGAGTTTGTTGAGCTGGTGCGTTCGGCCGGACTAAAGGTTTTGGATATCGTAACTGCTAAGCGAGGCTCACCTGATCCTAAGTATTTTATCGGTAGCGGAAAAATTGATGAAATTATCTCAATAAAAAATGCCACAGATGCAGAGCTGATTATTTTTAATCACTCTTTATCACCGGCTCAAGAAAGAAATATTGAAAAAGAAGTTAAAGCTAGAGTGATTAATCGGATAGGCTTGATTTTGGATATTTTTGCGCAAAGAGCTTTTACCTTTGAAGGTAAACTACAAGTTGAACTGGCTCAATTAAAACACTTATCTACTCGACTGGTGCGTGGCTGGACGCACCTTGAGCGTCAAAAGGGCGGTATTGGTATGCGTGGCCCTGGTGAAACCCAGCTTGAGACTGATAGACGTTTACTGCGCGATAGAATTAAATATATCGAGAGGCGTCTTGATAAAGTCGGTAAGCAACGGGAACAAGGTCGCCGTTCTCGTAAAAGAGCTAATATTAAAACGATATCTATCGTCGGTTATACTAATGCTGGTAAATCTACCTTGTTTAATTTAGCCACAGACTCGGACGTTTTAGCGGAAGATAAGTTATTCGCGACATTGGACCCTACATTAAGGCGTTTGTCTTTACCTCAAGGCACCGATGTGATTCTTGCAGATACGGTAGGTTTTATTCGTCATTTGCCTCATGATCTAGTGGCAGCTTTTAGGGCGACTTTGGAAGAGTCGGTAGAAGCGAACGTATTGCTACATGTTATTGATGCGGCCTCTGATAGAAGAGAGGAAAATATCGAGGAAGTGTTAAAAGTGCTAACGCAAATTGGTGCTGATAAAATTCCAATGCTTCAGGTGTTTAATAAAATCGATGCCATCGAAGGCGCTGAACCTCGGATTGATCGTGATGATACTGGTAAACCTATTCGAGTATGGGTTTCAGCGCTAAAAGACATTGGTATGGGTTTGCTGCAAGATGCGATTGAAGAATTAGCAATGGATGAGCAGTTGATTGCAGACTTAAAAATTCCTCCATCAGAAGGTCGTTTACGCGGTTATTTATATGAACTCAGTGCCATAGAAGAAGAGGCTTACTCGGAGCATGGTGACTTATTACTAAAGGTTCAGTTGCCAAAAGCAGACTGGGTTCGTTTGGAAAGAAAGTTAGATAAAGATTTATCTGGTTACATTTTAAATTCAGATTAATCGAGCTAGAAAGGGCGTTATCGCTTGAAAGCTAGTAGGCGCGCCCCTACAATAAATTAAGTTAGATTGAATATTCACTATAATTCGGAGAGTCAAATGGCTTGGAATCAACCGGGCGGAGATGGTAATAACCAGGATCCGTGGGGTAAAAAACGCCCAAACAATCAAAACGATCTCGATAAGATGATCAAAGAAGCTGGCGATAAATTCGGCAAAATGTTTGGTGGCAAAGGTGGTCAAGGTGCAAATAGCGGTAAAAGCTTCTTTGTTATTGGCTTAGTGGTTTTAGTCGCTTTTTACGTGATTAAAGGCTTCTATACGGTTAAGGAAGCGGAGCAGGGTGTCATTACACGTTTTGGCGCTTATGATAGAACGGTAGAGCCTGGCTTGGGTTGGATGCCTTGGGGCATTGACCGTCTATATAAAGTTGACGTAAATACAGTAAAACCTGAGTATTTTTCAGGCACTATGTTGACTAGAAATAAAAACATTGTAGATGTTAAATTATCTGTCCAATATCGAGTTTCCGTACCTGAAGACTATTTGTTTAATGTGAACAAACCTGACTCGGTTTTAAAGCACGCAACAGATGCTGCACTAAGAAAAGCTGTCGGTAACTCTAATATTGATGAAGTTTTAAAGGATAATAAAACCGGCATTATGGCAATGGTGCAGGAAGAAATTAATAAAACCATTGGCCCTCTAGAAATGGGTATAACAGTGATTGAAGTTAACCTTCAAGAGTCTGAAGCACCCGCCGCAGTGAGAGAAGCTTTTGATGATGTAAACCGTTCGATTAATGATAAAAAGCGTTATGAAGAGCAAGCTCGTGCCTATGAGAATCAAGTAATTCCAACTGCTGAAGCAGAAGCGGAAACCATGATGCAGGCTGCAGAAGCTTATCGTCAAAGAGTAATCGCTGAAGCAAAAGGTGAGGTGGCTCGTTTCGCTAAGTTATTACCAGAATATGAGGCTGCTAAAGAAGTAACTCGCCAGCGTTTATACCTAGAGACTGTTGAGCAAGTGATGAGCAAAGTCAGTAAGGTGATATTAGACACTGAAGGTGGTAGTAACTTAACTTATTTGCCGTTGGATCAAATCGTGAATAAAAAGAAAAGCAATAAGGAGAGCAAATAATGAATAAGTCTCCAATTTTAGGTTTTTTAGCGCTGGCATTGATTTTTGTATTGTCTCAATCAATGTTTATCGTCAAAGAGCAACAACGTGGCTTTATCCTTGAATTCAGCAAAGTAAAAAAAGACCCTGATGGAACTCCATCCGTATATGAGCCGGGCATACACTTTAAAATCCCTTTTATTAATAAAGCTTTAAAAATTGATGCTCGTATTCAAACATTAGATGGTGCTCCTGATCGTGTAGTGACCTCTAATAAGTTTGATTTAGAAATTGATACTTATGCCAACTGGCGAGTAAAAGACTTTGGTCAGTATTATCTTCGTACTGGCGGTAAAGTGAATAAAGCGAATGAATTTTTAGAACGCTTTATTGATTCTGAGCTTCGTACCCAAGTAGGTTTGCGCAATACTCAAGAAATCGTGGCAACTAAACGTGAAGAAACCATGGCAGCGATTTTAGAAGCGGTTAAGTTGAAAACACCAGAGTTTGGTATTGAGTTAGTTGATGTTCAAGTTAAGAAAGTTAACTATCCTGCTGAAATTCGTAAGAACGTTTTCGACGAGATGAAAGCTGAGCGTGATCGTTTTGCTAAGAAAAACCGTGCAGAAGGCCAAAAGACTGCCAGTATTATTCGAGCAGAAACCGATGCTAAGGCAACGATCATTATTGCTGAAGCGGAACAACAAACTCGTGAGATCCGTGGTAATGGTGACGCTGAAGCAGCTCGTATTTATGCGGAAACTTACAATAAGAACCCTGAGTTTTATGCCTTCTTGAGAAGTTTAGACGCTTATAAAGCTTCGTTTAATAGCTCAGACGATATTATGGTCATTAAACCCGATAGCGAGTTCTTTAAGTATTTTAAAGACGCTGACGGTAAATAAGAGTTAATCGCAACGCAAAAAGGGACGAGCTTGGCTTGTCCCTTTTTTTGTTAGGCGAGATTATTTAGGTTTTAGAAAGTATATAGACAGAGAGAATTTTAAATGTCACAAGAGTGGTTAATCGCAATGGGCTTATTTCTGGTCTTTGAAGGGCTGATGCCAGCTTTGTTTCCAAAGGTGTGGAAAAGAACCATGAGCGAAGCAATTAAAAATTCAGATAACCAGTTACGAATAATTGGAATCATCAGTATGCTGATTGGTTTGGCTTGGATTTATTGGGTGATATAGCAGATCGCATGAATAGCTGAGACTAAGTACTTGATCTTGAAGTTGCCAATATTTTGCTAATGGATTAATTTGTGATAAATATCAAAAAATAGAGGATTTTCCTTGCCGTTGGCGGTAAAATGCGCGGTTTCTTGTCGCAGAAATGCGAATCAGATTAACTAATTTGAGTTGAAGCAATGGCACAAAGTGTTGTGGTTCTAGGCACCCAATGGGGTGACGAAGGGAAGGGCAAGATTGTTGACCTTTTAACTGAGCAAGCAAAAGCGGTTGTTCGCTACCAAGGCGGACACAATGCGGGTCACACCCTAGTGATCGAAGGCGAAAAAACCGTTCTCCACCTTATTCCATCGGGCATTTTAAATGATGGCGTTATGTGTTACATCGGTAATGGTGTGGTTCTAGCTCCTGATGCCTTGAAAAAAGAAATGGACATGCTTGAAGCGCGAGGTGTTCCGGTTAAAGATAAATTACGTATTAGCCCAGCTTGCCCATTAATTCTTCCGTATCATATTGCTTTGGATAACGCTCGCGAAGCGGCACGTCATCCGGAAAAGAAAATCGGTACTACTGGTCGCGGTATAGGTCCTGCATATGAAGATAAAGTTTCCCGTCGTGGTTTAAGGGTTGAAGATTTATTTGATCAAAATCGTCTTGAAGAAAAGCTTTCAGAAGTGATGAAGTTGCATAACTTTGCATTAACTGAATTTTACGGTGTTGATGCAGTTGATTACGATCAGACTTTGGCCTTGTGTAAAGAGTTTGCCGTGATGCTTGAGCCGATGCTGGACGATGTACCCGCGACTTTGGCGGATATGCGTCGTGCCGGTGATAAATTAATGTTCGAAGGTGCCCAAGGTACTTTGCTTGATATTGACCACGGTACTTATCCTTTCGTAACTTCATCAAACACTACAGCAGGCGGCGTTGCTACCGGTTCTGGTGTAGGCCCTCGTCATATTGATTATGTGCTTGGTATCACTAAAGCTTACACCACACGTGTGGGTGGTGGTCCCTTCCCAACAGAATTGTTCGATGACGTTGGCGCTCGTTTAGCTAAAATCGGTAACGAATTTGGCGCTACTACTGGCCGCCCACGTCGTTGTGGTTGGCTGGATGCCGTGGCACTTAAGCGTGCAGTGGATATTAATTCAGTTTCTGGTCTTTGCATGACCAAGTTAGATGTTTTAGACGGTTTAGAAACCGTAAAGATTGCCGTGTCTTACAACTGTGAGAAAAAAGGTGAATTACATAATACGCCTTGCGGTGCTGATGATTACACTAGCTTGCAGCCGGTTTATATCGAAATGCCAGGTTGGAGCGAAACAACTTTTGGCGCTCAATCATTATCTGACTTACCGCAAAATGCTTTAGACTTTATCGCTAAAGTGGAAGAGATTGTAGGTGTGCCGGTAGACATTATTTCAACTGGTCCAGATCGTGTAGAAACGATTATTAAGCGTCACCCGTTTGAAGCTTGATTAATATCATAATTAAGTTAGATTAAAGCGACCATTAGGTCGCTTTTTTTATGTTCGAAAGAGGTTAATTATGCAGTGGCAATTTGACGGTTATTCAGTGGATACTGATATCGATAAATTAGATATTGAGTGCATTCATCAGTTTCTCGATAAAGAATCAACATGGGCAAATGGGATTTCAAAACCGTTAGTTGAAAAATCTATTCGCAACTCGATTAATTTTGGTCTCTATAGAGACTTTCATATGGTAGGGTATGCTCGAGTGATTACTGATAAAGCTACTTTTGCCAATATGGTAGATGTATTTGTTATGCGAGAAGAGCAAGGTAAGGGACTAAGCCATTATTTAATGCAAGCTATTGATGCACACCCTGACTTACAAAACATTAGACGTTTTACTTTGGCGACTTGGACAGCAAAGTTCTTATATGAAAAATATGGTTTTACCGAACTTAATAACCCCTCCAGTATGATGGAACGGTACTTTCCAAATATTTACCAAGAGAATAATAATGACTAACAAAATTAAAAAAGGTATCTACCAACATTTTAAAGGGCAAAAATACGAAGTTCTAGACGTTGCAACTCATTCAGAAACTGGTGAGCAATATGTAGTCTATAAAGCACTTTACGGAGACTTTGGAACTTGGATTAGGCCTTTAGATATGTTTACAGAAACCATTGAAAGAAATGAAGAGTTTATGAGTCGGTTTAAATTTGTAAAATAAACTCTTAATCAGATGGAAAGGAACAAGCTAGTCTGGCAATCATAGATTTTGATCTTTATTAACTTTGAGCGTATTGTGGTTAGTAAAGATACGCAAGGAACTAGAGTCATGGATGATAAAAACTACTTTTCAAGTATTGCGCAAGAGTATCAACGCAATCGTCCGCTTTACCCCTCAGAAATTTTCCAATATTTAGCTATGGTTTGTGATAATCATCAATTAGCTTGGGATGTTGGCACTGGAACTGGGCAAGCAGCCAGTCAATTAGCTAAACAATTCGATAAAGTGATGGCTACAGATGAAAGCCTTGAGCAGATTAGTCATGCTAAGCCCGAACCAAACATACACTATCGAAAAGAAAAGGCGGAGCAATCCACTTTAGAAGACTCTAGCGTGGATTTAATTACTGTGGCGCAAGCATTGCATTGGTTCGATTTTGACAATTTTATGCAAGAAGTCGATAGAGTATTGAAACCTGGTGGGATATTCGCGGCTTGGTGTTATGACTTAGTGCGTATCAACGCTAATATTGATAAAACCATAAAGGTTTTGTATGAGGATATTTTAGGCGATTATTGGTCTGAGCGTCGCCGTTGGATCGAGCAAGGCTACAACAATTTCGAATTTCCTCATCCATTGTTATCAGCGCCTAGTTTGAATATGGAAATCACTTGGTCGTATAAGCAATTTGCTGACTACTTAAGAACCTGGTCTGCAGTCCAAAAATATAAGATCATGGAAGGTGAGGATCCAGTAAATCAAATTCTACAACCGCTGGAGTTTGCTTGGTGTGATACTGGCCATATGAAAAAATGTATTTGGCCATTGCAATTTAAAATTTTCCGCAAGTTAGTTTGAAGAATTTATGCCAGCTATCGCTAATTAGTCCGCTAAACTATACAATAGATGTAAGTTTATTAAGAATTAAATCCATTGCCAAAAAAGAAAAGCAAATCTCAAAGCTCTGATCCGCAAGCAAAGCTCGAGGCGCAGCGCTATCAAAACCCGATAGCTAGCCGCCAGTTTATATTACAGACTCTAGAAAAATCAGGTGAGCCCCTATCATTTGATGAACTAACGACATCATTAAAAATTGAGCAATCGGACGATAAAAGTGCACTGCATAAACGATTGAATGCAATGGAGCGTGATGGTCAATTGATCTGTAATCGTAAGGGCGATTATTGTTTGGTAGATGCTACCGATCTGGTGCGAGGGACTGTATTGGCACATCGAGATGGATTTGGTTATCTTGACCTTGAACAAGGCGGAGAAGATTGGTATTTATCTCCACGTGAAATGCACAATGTTTTTCATGGCGATAAGGTTTTAGCTAGGATCAAAAAAGTTAATCGCCGTGGAAAAACTGAAGGCGATATTGTTGAGATTTTAGATGGCTCTACCACACATGTTGTAGGGCGTTTATATGAAGAAAATGGCTTATATTTTGTCTCTTCGGAAGACTCAAGAATACAGCATGATCTATTTGTTGATCTTAGTTCGGGCTTAAAAGCCGAAGTAGGTCAGGTCGTAGTAGCTGAAATTATCCAAAGGCCACAAAAAAATCGACATGCTCGCGGCGTAATTACCGAAGTTTTAGGTGATTACCTATCGGCAGGTATGGAAATAGAAATCGCTATCCGCGCTCACGGTATTCCACATGAATGGCCGGAAGCTGTTAATCAGGAAGTGACTGGGTTACCGGTAGAAATTTCACAAAATGATTGGCAAAAAGGTTCGGGCGCAAGAAAAGATTTAAGACAATTACCATTAGTCACTATTGATGGTGAGGATGCCCGTGATTTTGATGATGCGGTTTATTGCCGCAAAAATTCTGATGGCGGCTGGACGCTTTGGGTTGCCATTGCAGATGTCAGCCATTATGTAAGGCCTGATATGGCATTAGATAACGAAGCTATTAATAGGGGTAACTCGGTTTACTTCCCTAATTTTGTAGTGCCGATGCTACCTGAATTATTATCTAATGGTCTTTGCTCATTAAACCCAAAAGTTGATCGATTGTGTATGGTTTCTGAGGTGAGTTTGAATGCGCAGGGTCAGGTTATTAGCTCTGAATTTTATCCTGCCGTGATGCACTCTCATGCGCGCTTCACCTATACCAAAGTATGGAGCATCTTAAGTCAAGAAGAGTCAGATCATGAGGAGCTTCGTAAAGAGTATGCTGACTTAGTTCCTGACTTAGAAAATTTGTATGATTTATTTAAAGCTCGTTTAGAACTTAAAACCAAGCGTGGCGCGATAGAGTTTGAAACCACAGAAACGCAAATTATTTTTAATGAAGATCGAAAGATAGAGAAAATAGTTGGTAGAACGCGTAATGATGCTCATAAAATTATTGAAGAGTGTATGATTTGCGCCAATGTAGCGGCAGCGGAGTTTATACTAAAAAATAAGGTTCCCGGGATTTATCGAATTCATGAAGGGCCTTCTGAAGAACGATTAGAAAAGTTTAGAGCTTTCTTAGGTGAGCTGGGTTTGTTTTTATTCGGTGGAGAGCAGCCTCAACCAAAGGATTATCGAGAGCTGCATAACTCAATCTCTGAAAGGCCGGATTATGAGTTAATACAATCCATGATGCTGCGTTCTATGATGCAAGCGGTTTATAGCCCAGAAAATGAAGGGCACTTTGGATTAGCATTTGATTCCTATACTCACTTTACGTCTCCAATCAGGCGCTATCCTGACTTATTGGTTCATAGAATTATCAAAAGTATCTTGGCAGAAAAAGAGTTGTTAGTTGGCACTGAGTCTGGCCAGTCTTATATGGAGGCTGAGTTAGTACAAATGAGCGATCACTCGTCGATGACCGAGCGTCGCGCAGACAAAGCAACACGAGATGTAACTGATTGGCTGAAGTGCGAGTATATGCTGACTAGAGTAGGTGAGGAATACTGGGGAACTGTTTCTACTATCACCAGCTTTGGTTTGTTTGTGCAACTTGATGAATTGCACGTTGATGGCTTGATACATATTAGTGCACTTGACGGTGATTATTACCACTTTGATGCAGCAAAAATGCGTCTTATCGGTGAGCGTTCAAAGCAAAGTTTCAGAGTCGGTGACCGTTGCTTAATAAAAGTAAGTCGGGTTGATCTAGAAGATAAAAAAATAGATTTTGATTTGGTGAAACGTGAATCTGTTAAGCGAGAAGAGGTTAAAGGCTCAGAAAGGCGTAAGCTATACTCTAAAGCTAAGCGCTCGGGTTCTACGGCAAAAAAAGATGAGCGTAAAGGAAGTGCTTATAGTAAGTCCGCCAAGAATAAGAAGGGCGGAGCTGTTGCAAAAAAAGGATCTAAGAAAAGCGGCAATAAATCCTTTGGCAAAAACACTAAGCCAAAGCGTGGTAAAAGTGGTAAGCGCAAATAGTGACGATAAGGTTTAATGGTTGAGAGATAAATGTCTGAAATAGTTTTTGGGATTCACGCAGTTGAAGTACTAATAAAACGAAATAGTGAATCTATTCGTCGAGTTCTGGTGCAAAATAATCGACGTGATCAACGTTTGCACAAGTTAATTAAGTTAGCGCAAAGTAATAATATCAAAATTGTTCAGAAAAGCCGCGAAGATTTAGATGAACTCACTGAGCAACGTCATCAAGGCGTGATTGCTGAGTGCGGTGAGTTAAAAAAATCCAGCTACCATGAAAAGCATATTCCTGAATTATTAGATGCTGCCGGAAGTGAGCCTTTTATATTAATTTTAGATGGCGTGACGGATCCGCATAATTTAGGTGCCTGTTTGCGAAGCGCCGATGCCGCTGGAGTCAATATGGTGATTGCGCCAAAGGACAATGCTGCAACTATTACAGATGTAGTTAGAAAAGTTGCTTGTGGTGCAGCAGAAGCCATTCCATTTATTACTGTGACTAACTTAGCCAGAAGCATTAAGCAGCTGCAAGATAGAGGGATATGGATTTACGGTGCAGCGGGAGAAGCTGAACATGACATTTATCAAACTAAGCTAAATGGTCCTATTGCTATTGTTATGGGGGCAGAAGGCGATGGTATGCGTAGGTTAACCAAAGAAACCTGCGATCACCTGATAAAAATCCCAATGGCTGGAGAAGTGTCGAGTCTAAATGTTTCAGTTGCCACTGGAGTAACGCTCTTTGAAGTGGTCAGGCAGAGACGTTAAATTATTTAAAAAAGCTAAAACAATAAAAGGTAGATAATATGAATAAAATATTAATTAGTTTATTAACTTTATCAATCGCAGGAAATGCTTATCTTTTTTTTAAACCTCAAGAGGTGTTGGTAGAAACGGCAGAGCCTGAAAAAATCATTGTTAAAGAAACCGAAGTGGTTAGTGTAAAAGATCATGGTGCATTAAAAGCATTAGAGTCTGCCAACGAAAAGATTGCAGCACTTGAGAACGAAATGCTTAAACTGCAAGAAGAGCTAGATTTAATTAAAGACCGTGAAGAGTTAGCGAAGTTATCCAAGACAATTGACGATGAAACCATGGAGTCTATTGAAAATGTGAATGTTCTCAGTGATGAAACCATGAAAAAAATGGAGCAGGAACGTCAAGCAATGATTAATTTGTATGAGCAGGAAGCGGTAGACTCTTCTTGGGCATATCAAACACAAGATGCGATTACTAAAGCTCTAAACGAATCAGGCGATACAAGCTCTTATAATGTTGAAGATCTTCAGTGTAAATCAACTATTTGTAAAGTTAATTTAAAGCCTTACAAGCAAAATGAACACTCAGCAGTTATGGCTGGCATAAGTGCTTCAAGTGCAATTCATATGGGTAGTGATCTTAAAGGTTTCGATACTAAAATTAAGCTTGATGAAAAAGATGGAGCTCACTTCACAACCATGTACTTAATTAAAAATAAGTAATATGCTCTTTTAGAAAATCAGTTTTATGCTTTTGCAAAGTTGCAGCCTTGTCAATGGTGATAGGGTAAAAGCTAATCTTTGAGTTAGGGGCTGCTTGGCCGAGCAAATGCAAATCAGCGCTGATCACTTGGGCTACTCTTGGGTAGCCGCCAATCGTTTGCCCCTCATTTAAAGCAATAATCGGCTGACCACTCTTAGGCAACTGAATAGTTCCATGCACTATTGGGCTACTAACCATTTCATGCTGTTCTTTTAATTCAAGATGCTCGCCATTTAACCTTAAGCCCATTCGATTGCTGTTTGCATCAACTTTAAATGTGGATTCAAATAAAATTTGCTTAGACTTTTTAGTGAGTCGTGAGTATTCCAACCCTTTAATGACTCTGACTATAATATTTTTTTGATTAGGAATAACCAGTTCTTTGGGTAAGGTTCTTATTGGAAGTTCGTCTATGGAATCTAAAGTACTAATAATTTCACCAACGCTTAATGTTGGCGTTTGAGTTGCGGCAATTCCTGAGGTGGTATCAGAAGAATAACAGGTCATTACTGTTTGGCAATTTAGTGCTGCAGAGAAGGCTATATAGGCTCTTGCGCCTGAAATCAGCTTGCCGAACTCTAGTCGATCACTAGAGTGAACGTTATAACTTCGGTTATTGCTGATCGGAGTGTTATTCAAATACATTTCAAATTCGGCGCCAGTTATGGCAATGGTCATATTCGATTGAAACTCTATGACAGGACCAATTAAATAGCTTTCGATACAAGCAGAATCTAACGGTTTTGAAACGAGCCAATTGGCTAGCTTTAAATGGTAACTATCAATAGCTCCAGCTTGAGACACCCCTAAGTGTCGAAATCCGGACCTACCTAAATCTTGTATAGAGGTTTGCAATCCAGGCTTGAGTACTTTAATCGACATAATTTAAATACTCGTCATAACTGATAGCTTCGAACTGGATAAAATCTAGAGGGTTCGCTATAGCAGGCGGCTTTTGTTTAGGAGTAAATAGGCTGATAGGCGTTCTTCCAATAATATGCCAACCACCAGGGCTATCTATAGGATAGATACCTGTTTGTGTACCACCAATGGCAACAGAGCCAGCAGGTATTTTAACATCAGGCACAGATTTTCTAGGCAAAGAAATTTTTTCATTAAGGCCAAACAAATATAAAAAACCGGGTAGAAAACCTAGCATCTCAACTCTATAACTTGGTTTGGTATGCAGTGCGATTAATTCTTTAATGGATATGTTTTTCACTTCACAAAAAGCAGTTAAATCCTTTGCCACACGCGAATCATAACAAACAGGAATTTTTATGATCTTGGGTTCAAAGAACTTTGATGGTTCAAATTTACTAAGACACTGCTCTAATTGCTTAATAGATTCTTGATAATTCCAATTCAAAGGATCAAAAATCAACAAGATAGATTGGTATGCAGCAACAGATTCTGTATAACTTTTTAAGTTTAACTGAGGTATTGAAGCAATAAACGAATGGATAAATTCAGTTAGTTTTAAATTTGGCTTTTCTTCAAATTGAACTAATAAAGAGCAATCGCTATTAATATGGATACTAAAATTGTGAAACAGCATTATTGAATAGAAATCTTATGTTGTTTAAGTTTTAATTGCAGCGCTTTAGCTATTTCAATGGCTAGAGGGTTATCTCCGTGCAAGCATATCGACTGGGCATTAATGATTTTATGAGTGTTTTCAAAAGTAACAATAGGTTTTTTGAGCACAAGATCTAAAGCTTGTTCGGTACAGGTATCGATACTAGTGTGGACTGCCATTAGATGCTCTCGACTGACTAGAGTACCGTTCTCATGATACAGGCGGTCCATAAAAGCTTCGCTAATGTATTCTACGCCTGTGGACTTAGCTGCTTGTTCCATCTCTGAATCTGCAAGCCCCATTAGCTTAATGTCGGTTGATAAACGTGCGGTTTCTTCTGCTATGAGCAGTGCAAAGTTTTTATCTTTAGCTGTTAAATTGTAAAGCGCGCCATGCGGCTTTATATGATTAACATCAGAAGATTCTTTATCAGCAATGTCCTTAAAAAGCTGGAGTTGTTGTCGAATGGAACTACGAAGTTCAGTATTAGAAATATTCATCACGGCCCGACCAAAATTATTTTTATCAGGAAAACTAGGGTGAGCTCCAATTTTTAAGTTATGTTTTTTAGAGTTTACTATAGAAACCTTGATACTCTCTATATTGCCAGCATGACCTCCGCAGGCGATATTGGCGGATGAAATATAGGGCATTAGTTTAGAATCGTTTTCCCAATCAACTGCAAAAATACTTTCGCCAAGATCGCAGTTAATATCAATAGAAACTTGACTCATTTAAAGTAATCCAAAAGCTGACATTAAACTGCGAGTACTTAGCATTAGCGTGACTAAGATAACGATGAGTCCTAAGGTGTTTTGTAATACATTATTCTTGTACTTGCCTAGGTATTGTTGATTCATAGTCCAGAGCAAGAAAATGGCGACTATAGGTAATAAAATGCCGTTAGCAACTTGAGCAAACCAAATAATGTTTATCGGTTTTAAACCTGAGCTTGCGACTAGCACGCCTGCAATTAAGATGAAAACCCAAATGGCGCGAAAGCTTAAAGCTTTCAAATCCCCACTCAAATTTAAAAGTCCTGAAAGCGCATAAGCTGTGGCCAGCGGAGCAGTTATTGCTGAAGAAATTCCGGCTGCGAATAAACCAATGGCCATTAAGTATTTAGCGGAAATACCAAACAAGGGCTGGATACTTAGCGCTAAATCTTGTGCGCCCGATATTTCGATTTGTTTGCCAAAAAAAGCAGTGGCCGCGGTTGATACAATAGCGATGGAGATTAGCCCACCTAATGGAATCGAGATGAAAATATCTTTTCTAGCAAGAGGTAAGTCACCTTCACTCTCCCAGTGTTTCTTGGCACTGGCAGAATGTAAAAATAAATTATAGGGGACGACAGTGGTTCCGATTAAAGCAATAATGGTTAAAGTTGAGCCATCCGGTATTGAAGGTATTAATAGTCCTGAAAATAACTGTGAAAAATTTGGTGTGATAAAAACAAAACTGGTGATGAAAGCTATGCTCATTAAAAGCACTAAAATGATAATAGCTTTGCTGATTATTTGATAACTGCCAGACCATAGCAGTACAAAAGCAACAAGACCAATAATGACTGCGATGGGATCGAAACCTAAACTAGCGGTTAAATCATTTTCAAAGAAAGTATTGATACCAAGAGCGGCGCCAGCAATGTTGCCACCTTCGTAAGCAGCATTTCCTACTAAAATAGCGCTGAGAACTAGTATTACTGCAACAGCTTTGGAAAAAGGATTAGAAAATTGCTCACGAATAGCTTGCCCCAGTTCTTTTCTACCAACAACTCCAAGTCGAGCAGTCATCTCCTGTAGAATCATGGTGGCAATGACTGAAAATAGCAAAGCCCACAACAACGCAAAGCCAAAATTGGCCCCGGCTTTAGTTGCCGCGGTCACAGTGCCAGGCCCTATGAAAGCAGCAGTAACTAGAGTGGCGGGCCCGAAGGTACTTTTAATCTTTGACATGAGAGTTCTTATTGTAAATTCTTAGCCTAAGATAAAGAGAATCTAAACTAAGCGCAAGCCTTGAAATTTAAGGGTTTCAAAGCTTAAAAAGCTTGATCGAATTAGCGCAAACCCTTAAAATACGCGCCCTTAGTCGTATTCAACCTGATAAGCGGCTAAGTTTTTTACAATTAGGTTTACTCCTTGCTGTTGCTAATAATTGATGTAAATCAATAGGTTATCGATGGCTGGATACCGAAAGGAGACTTTAAATGAGACACTACGAAATCGTATTCTTGGTGCACCCTGATCAATCTGATCAAGTGCCAGGCATGATCGAACGTTACACAAAGATGATTACAGACGCTAGCGGTACTGTTCACCGTTTAGAAGACTGGGGTCGTCGTCAATTAGCATACCCTATCTTGAAACTTCACAAAGCTCACTACGTTTTAATGAACGTTGAGACTACTGGTGACGTTATCGAAGAATTAGAAGACGCTTTCCGTTACAACGACGCAGTTCTACGTAACATGGTTATCCGTTGTAAAGACGCGATAACTGAAGCTTCTCCAATGGCGAAAGCAGCAGACGAAGAAAAACCTTCTCGTCCAGCTCGCACTGAAGAGAAAGCGGAAGCTAAAGAAGAATCAACCGAAGCTGCGGCTGAATAATAGGAGAATTATCATGGCTCGTTTTAATCGTCGTCGTAAATTCTGCCGTTTCACTGCAGATGGCGTAACTGAGATCGATTACAAAGATACAGCAACTTTAAAGAACTACATTACTGAAACCGGTAAAATCGTTCCTAGCCGTATCACTGGTACTAGCGCAAAATATCAACGTCAATTGGCGTCTGCTGTTAAACGCGCTCGTTATATCGCTTTATTACCTTACACTGATAGCCACGAATAAGCGGCTTTTTTAAGAGGAAATTGATAATGAACGTCATTCTACTTGAAAAAATCCGTAACCTTGGTGATTTGGGTGAGCAAGTTTCTGTAGCTGCAGGCTATGGTCGTAACTTCTTAATCCCTCAAGGTAAAGCGGTACCTGCTACTGAAGCAAACGTTAAACACTTTGAAGAGCGTCGTGCTGAGTTAGAAGCGAAAGCTGCTGACGAATTAGCAACTGCTCAAGCTCGTGCTGAAAAGCTAGCTGAATTAACTGTTACTATCCCTGCTAACGCTGGTGATGAAGGCAAATTATTCGGTTCTGTTGGCACAGCAGATATCGCGGCTGCGGTAACTGAAGCTGGTGTTGAATTAGTGAAAAAAGAAGTTCGTATGCCTGAAGGCGCAATTCGTTCAATCGGCGAATTCGATATCGTTGTGAGTCTTCACACTGATGTTGATGCAACGGTTAAAGTTAACGTTGTTGCAGAAGACGAATAATTCTTTTACTAAAGAATGAGAAAGGCGCCTATTTGGCGCCTTTTTTATTTTAAGAAATATTTTCTAGTAAACATTAATGGTAGTAATAAAGAAAGTATCACAAATCCATTGAGATATAGATGCGCTTGTATATTGAAATAAAGTGAGTAGGAAGTATCTAAAACTCCCCATATCAAAATAGCGGCTACGAGAAACCACCAATCTTTTTGTTTCAATGACTCAAAGGCTTTGGATACGGCAAAATAAAACAATAATCCCCAGCTGGCTAGGGTAGGCCCAAATATTCCAATTAAAAAACGTAACGACTCTGGGTTTGAATCCGGAAATTGCTGTGCTATTTGGGCAAAGTATGAGTCGCTCCAATGGCTAAAAACTAAAATAGGGAGTAGCAAACCACCAACAATATGGATGATGGATAAGGCTTTAAGCCATTTTTCTGCAAGAGCGGGTTTAATCATACGATTTCTTAAGTTAGTCAATAAAGCGTTGCTGTATTGCTTTAGTGGGAATCATACAAAAATTATGACGACCAAAGATCTTGTAGCGATTCAGTGCAACTCGATCATATAACCAGTCACGCATTGCTAAGGGGAACACTCTTAATAGATTGAGCATAGGCCAAGGGTTTTCGAGGTGTTTGGTGATATTAAAAAAAGCCTCTGATTTATAAATAGGATGACCATTTTTAATTAGAACCATGGTTTCAAATTCTTGGGTATCTAATCCAAAGCTTTCCAGAAACTGTTGCCCTTTAGGCGATTGAACGGAGCAAAATTTAAATTGCTGATGGAGATCTCGTTTAATAACAAATGGCACCCAAGCAGAGCACAGCTTGCATTCACTATCGAAGAGAATAATGCGTCCTTTAATATTCGTCACCAAAGCTTCAAATCGTTATACTCATTATCCCATATCTGCGAGTTAAATACAGTTATTCAATAATTATCCACAAGCATTTACACAGACTTGTTCGCTTGATGAAAACGGGTTTGGGTGTCAGAATATCCACTGATAATTTTATAGATACATAAACTACAGTTTACTTCCAAAGAATAAATAAAAGATGCTAGCAGCCCAATACACAGATAATAAAATCAAAGACTTAAAAGTTCCTCCTCATTCTATCGAAGCTGAGCAATCGGTGCTGGGCGGCGTGATGCTGGATAATGAGATGTGGGAAATGGTATCAGAAGTCTTGTTAGCGACTGACTTTTATGTGAAAAACCATCGTGAAGTGTTCAAAGCGATGGAATCCTTGGCAAATGTGGGGCAGCCAATGGATGTGATCACGGTTTCTGAATTTATTGAGAAGCAGGGTGAAGCTGATATCGGCTTACCGTTTGTCGGTGAGCTAGCGCAGAACACTCCAAGCGTTGCAAACATTCGCGCTTATGCAGAAATTGTTCGTGAAAAAGCAGTTACTCGGCAGTTGATTTCTGCAACCAATGAAATTGCGGATGCTAGTTTTAATCCAGAAGGTCGATCGCTTTCTGAATTATTGGATTATGCCGAGAAGAAAGTTTTTGCGATTGCGGAATCTCGCGAAACGGATAATGAAGGCCCGACAGGTGTTGAAGAAATCCTAAAATCGACCATTCATCGGATTGAAGAGATCCAAAAGAATAAAGGCGGCATTACGGGTATTTCAACCGGCTTTACCGATTTGGACGGCATGACTTCAGGTTTGCAGCCAGCGGATTTAGTGATTGTTGCAGCGCGCCCTTCGATGGGTAAAACCACTTTTGCCATGAACTTAGTAGAGCATGCGGCTTTAAACAGTGAACTGCCAGTGTTGGTTTTCAGCTTAGAGATGCCCAGTGAATCTATCATCATGCGTTCGATTTCGTCGTTAGGCGGTATTGAGCAAAATAAAATCCGTTCGGGACAAATTAAAGAGCAAGCCGACTGGGATAAGTTTAACAGCGGAACTTTACAGTTAAAGAACCATACTAAGTTATTTATTGATGACACTGCGGGTATTTCACCTGCTGAGATGCGCTCACGGGCTCGCCGAGTCTATCGTGAGCAAGGTGGTATGGCCTTAATCATGGTGGACTATTTACAGTTGATGCAGGTGCCAGGTTATGGTGAGAACCGTACCCAAGAGGTCAGTGAAATCTCGCGTTCATTGAAAGCCCTAGCCAAAGAATTGAATTGCCCAGTGATTGCTTTATCACAACTTAACCGTGCTTTAGAGCAACGTTCTGATCGTCGTCCTGTGATGGCTGATTTGCGTGAATCTGGTGCGATTGAGCAGGATGCTGACGTTATCATGTTTATTTACCGCGACGAAGTTTACAATAAAGATTCAGAAGAAAATAAAGGCCGCGCCGAAATTATTATCGGTAAGCAACGTAATGGCCCTATTGGTAAAATAGAACTGGCCTTCCGCGGGGAAGTTTGTCGGTTTGATAATATAGCCCACCAAGATTACGAAGCCATGGGCTATTAAAAGGAGCCATAATCATGCGCTCCACTAAGGCAGTTATTGACCTAGCCGCACTCAAACATAATTTCAAAACCGTTAAAGCCATTGCTAATAACAGTAAAGTTATGGCTGTGGTTAAAGCTAATGGCTATGGTCATGGCTTGGTTGAAATTGCCTCAGCGTTACCTGAAGCGGATATGTTTGCCGTTGCAACTTTAGAAGAGGCTTTATCGCTTCGCAAAGCTGATATTAAGCAAGCTATTTTATTACTCGAAGGTTTTTTTGAGTTAGAAGAGTTGCCGATCATTCAGCAGCAAAATCTGCAGTTGGTGTTACACCATCAAAGCCAAATTGATTTGATAAAAAGCTATCAAGAAACTGCACAAATCAAAGCGCCAATTAAAGTTTGGATGAAATGCGATTCAGGTATGTTCCGCTTGGGGTTCGCATTAGATCAGGTTGAGTCAGCTCATAGTCAATTGAGTCAATTAAATATCGTTGAACAACCAGTAAAATTAATGTCACATTTTTCAAGCGCGGACTCTGATCAAAATTTTTCTGAAGAACAAATCGAAAAATTTACCAATGCCACTAAAGAAATGCTGGGTCAACGATCTATGGCAAATTCAGCAGGGATTTTGGCGCATAAGCGAGCTCATTGGGATTGGGTGCGACCAGGTCTATTAATATATGGCGCATCCCCTATGCCTTATACCCAAGGCTCGGATTATGATTTACAACCAGTTATGTCCTTAGAGTCGCAACTGATGGCTATAAAGCCTATAACTAAGGGCGAGTCAGTTGGTTACGGTCGTCATTGGTTTGCAGACCAAAACACCAATATTGGATTAGTGGCCATTGGTTATGGTGACGGTTATCCGCGGCATGCAAAAAATGGCACGCCAGTTTGGGTCAATGGCCGCGAAGTGCCTTTAGTCGGCAGAGTGTCAATGGACATGCTAGCAGTGGATTTAGGTTCAGACTCTCAAGACTCTGTTGGTGATAGGGTGGTGCTTTGGGGAAAAGAATTACCGATGGAAAAAGTTGCGCCGCATGCTGAAACCATTGCTTATACCCTTTGTTGTGGTGTTACTCGTAGAGTAAAGTTTGAATATATAAATGGCTATTCATAATACAATTACGATTCAAACCAAGGGTCAAAAGCTCTATGAGTTTACCGAAAAAATTGTAGCTTTGATCAATAAGTCGAATACTAACAATGGCCTTTGTAATCTTTTTGTCCAACACACTTCTTGTAGTTTAATTATTCAGGAAAATGCCGATCCGAGTGCTAAACGAGATCTTGAAAATTGGATGAATCGGCAAGTGCCTGAAAATGATCCCTTGTATACTCATACTTTTGAAGGGGCTGATGATATGCCTGCTCATATCAAGTCAATCTTAACCGCGACTAATTTGAGTATCCCCATTATTGAGGGGCGATTAGCGCTTGGGACTTGGCAGGGGGTTTACCTTACACATTAGTGCATGATCTGACATAACTACACATTAGTAATTTTAAACCTGACATTTTTAGATATTCCTACGTTTTTTCTTTACGAATGCAGTTTTCTTTTCTATTTTTAGTATTTCTTAAAGTTGATAATTTCAAAAATTAATATAAGGATGCTGAATTACCGATGGCATATATACAAAGTTATAAAGCTCAACCGTATCAATTCGTTAGCGGTAAATGGAGAAAGGATGATGCAAGAAAGTCTAAAACAAATTATTTGATTTTCTGGTCTGATTGTAAGCCTTGGATAGAAGCTCTAATCTATCTATCCGAAAAAAGAAGCAAAAGCTCGACATTACGAAGTAATGCATATGACTTAAAAGCATATGCTGATTGGTTAGAAGATAATAATATCACATGGCTACATTTTCCTATTAGGCAAGCCGAGCGTTGTTTAGAGCGCTTTAGAGGTCATCTTATTAGATCGTCTAATGGAACAAGTGCAGTTCCTTCTAGAAGGATGAATGCAGTTGTTAACTTTTATAAATGGGCTCAAAAGCGTGGTTATATAGATAAACAAATAAAAATGTGGGGAGAGCAAGAAATATCAGTAACATACTTCAATAAAACTGGCTTCCAGCGAACACTAACGGTTTCAACAACCGATCTAAGAATTTCACATAGAAAAGCAAATATTTCAAAGCTTGAAGATGGGCTTTTGCCTCTTTCAGGCGAAGACCGTGACACTCTTTTAACATATTTGAATGAACACAAAAGCGAGAGCAATACGGTTTTACACGCAATGTTCGTAATTGGTTTTTTTACAGGATCACGTATTGGTTCTATCAGAACGATGAAGATTGAAAACCTAAAAAGAGCAATACCAGATAAAATTGATCCAAATATTATGCTGGTGGCTGCTGGCCCTGGGACAGGAGTTAATACTAAGTATGATGTGAGAGGTTTCATCAGGTTTTTGAAGCCTGTCTATGATTTTATTCTTGATTATGCTGAAACGAATATAACTCGTCTTAAAAGACAGGCTAAAGCACATAAAGATAATAAATCGCTGTTATTTCTTACAAAAGATGGGCAGCGGTATAGTGAAGGGAGTATTAATACAGCTATGAGTGAATTAAGAAGATCATTAATTAGAGATGGATATACTCAGTTTCATGACCTTAAGTTTCATCAATCCAGAGCTACTTGTGGAACAGAACTAGCTCGAGAATTCATGAAGCAAAGTGATAATGATGCTATAAATAATGTTCGAGATTGGCTGATGCACAAGAATGAAGCTACAACATGGAAATATGTCAAATTTTTGCAGAACTCTAAAACAGCTAGGAAAGCTAATAAGGCATTTATAAGGTACTTTCTAGGCCCGAACTTTAGTTGAAAATTATGGATGAGATACAGCATTTAAAGATAAAAGATTATAACCGCAAAGCTGGAGACTTAAGGAGATTTCTTATTAAAGGCGGCGCCTCAAGCGATGCAAGATGGTGGTTTCGGAAAAATGATTGCGATACTAAATGGAAAGGTCTTATAAAAGAGCGCACTCCATTCATTGAGGCTGTTACTGATTTTTTCAATCTTGAAAGAACAAGAGGTATGCCAGATTCTTCACTTTATACTTACTTATCTAGTTTTCAACTGTTTATAAAATTTATTGATGAAAGGGATTTGTTGTTAGATCTTGATGAAGATAATTTGAAAGATAACTTCATCCATTTTGATGAATATCAATATTATAGGGCATGGATAAAAAAAGAAATTAAACAAGAAAGTGCATATGGCCTAGTTATTCAAGTGGCTAAAGTTATAGGGAATGCAATAAAACTTCCTGTATATAAGGATTTTAGATATTCATCAAGAGTTGTTAAAGCATTTAAACATCCCGCGAAAGTAGCTGTTAGTCGAGACTCAGAAAAACAGCATATTGGTGACTCCCAAAAACTTGGCTTTTATTGTGTAGATATTGCAAACAGCCTTACAGCAAAAGCAGTAATTGGCCGATTACCCATAAAAGTCAACTTAACTAAACCAGATGGCATGAATGTAAGCGTTAAATTGCCTGTTAGTATTGAGAATGGCTTGAAGTCAGAAAGAAAAACATGCCAAACGAAAGCTAAGAATGCTTGTGAGCCAGTTGATGTAATGGAATATGAAGATCTAGACCCATATCGAAGAGGTTTAATAACATTGAGAATTCTAGTGGAGCTTGTAATTTTTGTCTATCAAACTGGAATGAATGTTACCCAAGTGCTGCATATTTCTAGGAAGGGCTTTTCATATAAATTACAAGGGCATAGTGATTGGTTAGTTACGCAAAATAAAGCACGAGCCGGCGGTCCGAAATCATTTGTAATATATAAAGACTATAAAGAGCGGTTCAAAGAGTTTATTGCATTTATAGATCGGTTTCGGCCAGAGCAACCTTATCTTTTTCCTTTAACTCGCTCATTAATTAAAGTAAAAGGACTTGTAAACTACAATCTACTCAAGAAGCACCTTAGGCGGGATAAGATTCCTTGGATACCTCCCAGTAAAACTAGGAATACAAGAGTTAATTTTTTAAGTCGCTTGATTGATGATACAAAAGTAAGCAGCGAAATAGCTCAGCATGCTAAAGAAACCTTTGCGAAACACTATCACAAACCTTCTCAGCAACGTGCTATGACTGCGTTGACAAATTTTTGGAGGGGCAATCCAATTAACCTTATTGGAGGAGGGTGTACAGGAGCCCCGGAACCTGTTGATAATTTACCTAGTGGAATAAATAAACCAAACTGCATTAGTCAGTCAGGATGCTTATTTTGTAAAAATCACAGAGATGTTAATTCGGAGGAATATGTTTGGTCACTAGTATCTTTTCGCAAACTAAAACTTATTGAAGCGGCTCAGCCAGTGAGTCGAGAGTTGCCTGCTGATATAGCTGTAGAGCGTTTGAATAAAAAAATTGAAACTTTTAACAATCTAAGTAAACAATCGATGTCGTGGGTTAAAGAAGCTTTATTGAAAGTAGATGAGGGAAATTATCACCCTATATGGGCTGATATTATTAAATTTTGGGAGGGGAAGTGAACGTTAGTGAATTGCGATTTTGCGCTAACATAGATAAGGAGCAAGAAGCATCAAAGCTAGATAATTACAAACCTTTATCCTTCCCTCCTCCAAGTGATTTCGTAGTTTCAGTGGATGAACATGGAAATCCACTTTCAAAATATGGCGATAGTTATTGGAACTTTAAAGCATATGGTCATTGTGGTTTTAATTTTAAAAGACAGCAACTCTCTTATGAAAATAATCATTTGCTTAAACAGTTGATGTTTCTTCACCTTTATCACATGCCTCTTTTTCCGGGTAAAATTGTGTCACTGGGTCACATATTTAAAGTGCTTTGTAAGATATGTAAGGTTGCTGATAAACACGGGATTTCTATTGATGAACTTTATAGGCTCCCATTGTTAGCTACAGAGGTAATTAAGGTAACAAGCCCTGCGCAGCATTTGAAGTTGATTTGGACTTTGTCTTCAATCCTGAGGGAAGAAAAAGTCCTTGGGTGGAAAATTGCAGATTTACATTTCATTGAGCAATTAAAAAAACTAAGAGTCCCACATATTCCTATTCAACATGCATATATCCCTCCACGAATTTGGATGTCGTTAATACAATCAACGGAGAGAGTAATGGCTGATTTTGAACTTAACAAAAACACCTTTGTAGATGCATGGATGTGGGTCTTTGAAGCATATAAACATAATATAGAAGAAGGATATTCCTCTGTGAGTCCATTTATTAATACGAAAAGTGTTTCGTATGGAGATAAGAAGAGAGGTGCTCGATGCTCTTACGAAGGTGGGATTGAAGCATTTTATAAAGATCGTGGTTTGGACGAACTTCTCTATAGATGGTTGAATGAGTCAAAGCATTTTACCCATAAACTGAATATGATGTCTGAGTATCTTAACTTGGTTCGAGATGCTGCATTTACATACATCTTAGCACATAGTATTCAAAGAGTTGGTGAAGGTCTATCGCTACGCTCTGACTGCTTTCAAACAGACGATGACCCTAATCTAGGAAAAGTTGGGTTGATAGTTGGAGAGACAACTAAAACAGATCCAGATAGTGATGCTTATTGGGTAGTACCTTTGTCGGTAGAACGTGCAGTAAATATATTGAATTACATCACTCAGCTTAGACTACGGTCAACATTAGAAAGTATTGATCTTGAATATACGGATAATCCATATTTAATGATTGGAGGGCTTGAACCTTTTAGTGCGCATAAAGCTAAAAAAATAAACCAATGGAGCCTAGGCAGTGTAATTATTAGATACCCGCTTGCATTTAACAGAAAAGATCTAATGATTTCTGAAGAAGACTACAAAATTGCTTATCAGCTTACACCTCGTCTCACAGAAAAAGCCTGGTTTAAAGTAGGCGGTATTTGGTCGTTCTCCGCACACCAGTTAAGAAGAAGTTTGTCAGTTAACTTGTTTGCATCAGATGTTCCTGGCAGCGTTATTCAATGGATGATGAAGCATAAAACATTGCAACAAAGCTATTATTATGGGAGAAATTACACGCGAATTAGAGTGAATGGGGAAGTTACTCGAGCTGTAATGATAGAAGCATATCAAACAACGGTACGAAATTTAGTAAATATAACTAAAAGTAACCTGAGTGAATACATTTATGCTACGGGAGAAAATCTTATGGACTCTAAAGTTATTAAATTGATTAGTGATGGAGAGCATAAGAAATTGAAAGAGCTTGTTAAAAAAGGACTAGTTGGGGCACGCCAAACACTTCTTGGATTTTGTATGGTCGAAAGTTGCCAATATGGAGGTGTCGAGTCAGCGGTACACTGCGCTGGCGTCGATGGACGTGGTCCTTGCAAAGATGCCGTATTTGTCAAGAAAAATAGTAAGAGGTTAAGGCAGCTGCAAGAAAGCAATGAGGAAGAGTTGAAATCAATACAAGAGAATACCCCGCGTCATTCAAAACTTAAACTTGAAAACCAAGCAATAGAGGTGTTTTTTCATGCCACGTCAGAAAAGTGTTGAATCTCCCCTTCGAGAGGCATTTGAGCGTTTAAAGAATGGTGAACCGTCTTTGTTAGATCAGGGGGCTCCTATCACATTGACAAATGTAGCAAAAGAAGCTGGTATTAACCCTGCCAGCTTCAGAAGCGATCGATATCCAGAGCTGCATAATGAGGTTAAAGCATATTCAGAAATACATAGGGCTCCTCCTTCTAGTGGGAAAAAAAAGAAAAAGAGAAGAGAATCTGATGTAAAAAAAATCAAACGCTTGAATAAAAAAATAGAAAATCTAACTAATATAGTTGTGGCTTTAACGACAGTTAATGAACAACTAGAGTATGAAAATAGTCTTTTAAAGGAGCAGAAGATTTTACACTTCAAAGAGTGAGAATAATAAAAAGTAGTTCTTTTTATAGCAAGCTTGTTAGTTTGGAATTAAACCCTCCATCGTCTGTATGTAATAAATGATTGAATAATACTTTGCTAATAACGGATTGTGGTGCGTCATATCTTCTCTTATATGCTTTAACATCCCAGTTATTAGCTAATGCTTGATCAATTGCCCTATCAATATTTCCAACAATGGAGTTGGCAGCTTGGCGTTTAGATATTTGCGAGCGTTGATAATACGCAGCCGCATCTTTGCAGGCTCGCCATATGAAATTATATGCCTGAGCAACTGAAAAGTGTGCAAGTACTTTGTTTAATGCTTCTAAAGTTTTTGGACCAACTTTAAAGTCAAATCCATACTCGTCGCCTAAGTACTCTAAATATGATATGCACTCTTTCAAGCTTATTTCATGGCATAACTCCATTACTTCGTCAGGCCTTTCCTCAATATACTCTAATGAAGAAATTTTATTTGACAGTGCAATGGAAAACTCTTCCATCGTCTTACCCTCAGGAATGTTAATTAGCCATGGAACTTCTGAAAGTGAAAAGGAGAAATTTAAATCAGCAGTAAAGTTTATTCGATTTAAAGAAATATATGGGTGAATGCTAATTACGGAGGAACGATACATTTCTCGAAGTAGTTCTAAACTGTAATCCCTAAGTGGGCTCAGAGAGAACTCGCCATCGACTTGGTCTAGATATTCTAAATACTCCATATCTTCTGTAGCTAGGTGCAATATTAAAGAGCGTAAAACAACAGCTTCTCTTACAGTTAATTCCTCTATCTTCACAGGGTGTTGTATAGCTGTTTTGTAGCTCGAAACAAGTTCATTTCTTTGAGCTTCCTCTAATTGCTTGGTCTGAAAATATAGGCAGTCATCGCACTCCCAAATGAAGTCATCTTCGTTATTAAATGTTTTTTTAAAGTCATTTCTATTTTTATAGATATACTTGTCACCACAAGTAAGGCAGCTAGTTATTACAGAGTACGCCGTGCAATTCACTTCTACAATAGAGTTTAACCCTTTAAGATTGTTATAGCTTTTAAGAATGTCTTTAACGCTTTCGTTAAATTGCCCGTTATTGTGGGACCAATAGCGAGTACAAATATCTATAATATCTTTATCTTGAGAGTCTATTATTAAGTCCATAGTTAGTTATAACAGCTAGTTAAAAATTATTACGAAGGATTCAATAAAGGATATCAACTATTTTCCATCTAGCAAGATTATTTTAATGTAGTACAAAGGGCTTGATATTCGATTATTTAAAAGTAATGAATTTGGATATTTTGATGATTATATAGATAAGATAATACTATTTGCTGAATGTACATCGTTTTCTACTGTGCTAATATTATCCTTAATAATTGGAGTCTTGTAATAAAAAAGGAAAATAATGAATAAGTGGTGTGATGGTGTCTTGCTCTAAAGGGACTGCGTCGCCAGATGCGCATACACAACGTCGACTTTTCTCTTCTTCTGCTGGGTATTGTCAGAACCCTAGTTGTGCAGAAGAACTGTTTATAGATACTCCTTCAGGGTCTTTTCATATAGCTGAATTGGCACATGTTTTTGCGGCAAGTGATAAAGGCCCTAGAGCTAAGCCAGAGTTAAGTAAAGAAGAGCGAGGAACTTTTGAGAATTTAATTGTTCTGTGCTCAAACTGTCATACGAAAGTAGATAAATCCCCTTCTAATTTCCCTGACTCAATGATGCGAAAATGGAAGGTAGAGCATGCTAATAAGCTTCAGCAGCTCTTTGGGGCTGTAAAGTTTGATGATCGTGCTTCTGCTCGTGAAGTAGTAGAGCCAATTCTCGAACAAAATCATACAACCTTTCAGCTGTATGGCCCTCATATAGAAGCTGCCCAGAATCCCGAAAGTGGGGCAGCAGAGCAATGGAAGCGCAAAGTTCTTTCTCGAATATTACCTAACAATAGAAGACTTCTTACTATTTTGGATACTAATCGCCACATTCTTATTAAGGACGAAAAGCATACAGTTGAGTTATTTCGGCAGCACATAGACGACCTTGAAGCCTTCCATATTGAAGGGAGTATGGAGGATGCTTCTCGCTTTCCAGCAGAATTATCAAGAATATATAAGGATTAAAGTATGAGCAATATAAGCTCCTGGGTGGCTAAAAGGCTATCAGAAGATGAGGATGAAATAAAAGTTGTAGAGAAAACCGCTGAAGACTTTTTAGTTATTGAAAGGAAAGATGGCAATAGATTTATTGTTGCAGTATTAGGGCTTAAAGGAATTATTCGAGCCGATGCAGTTCGTCTTCTTTTTTCTGGCGAAAACAAGCCTCAACTTGTAATTAACGTCCCTTCAAATATATTGTGGAGTGGCTCTGCAATAGACTATATTCACTCAAATAACGCAGCATTCGGTAAGATGGGGGATATAAATCGTTCAGCAAGAGTAAGCAATGTCGGTGATTTTCGTGATAAAAATATGGGCTTTTTCATAAATGCCATGCAGCAGCACAGTAATGTGCGAAGCGTATCTTATGTATACGATACCGTATTTCAGGTTAGTCGCCTAATGGGTGATAGACTCATTGTGGCTGTTATAGAAGCGTACAATATGAGTGCTGAAGATGTACGTAATGCCAGAGCTCGCTTTGGTAATTTTGATATTGTGGTCAAGTCCACAAGCTATGGTTCTATAACTAAACAAGCAGAAGAGGCAGCTAGATCTATGGGGGCTAAAGCATTAACCTTTCGAGGGTTGCTAGGGTGTCTAGCAAGTTAACTCGTTCAGATGCTATCTTTCATATCAAAGAACTTGCTCAATCACTTGGGGCGATTGCAAATGGAACTGATTGGCACTTGTTTGGTTCCGTTAACCGAGATGAGCCAAATGCTTCTGATGTTGATTTAATGATTCTTTGCCGGAGTGATTCTCAGGCGGATACACTTAGATACAGTATTGACACTGATTCACTACCCCTACCGCTCCATTTATCGCTATTAACGTTCGGTGAAGCTTCAGAAATTAATGCAATATTAGTACAGCAGAGCTGTTTGGTTCTAAAAATTGCCAGTGACGAATACTAGAATTAAAGAAAAAATTGGGGGATGGCAGATGAAAGAATCTAATAGTCTGTAAGCGTCACAAAGCAGACATTCGAAGTGTGCTTGATAAAATCTTCCAGATCATGCATGGTCTAGTGAGATAAAAATTATTGAATAACGTGCAAAAACACATAACAAGCCAAGGTAGCAATGCCACTTGGTGGTTGGACGCGCTAATGCGCCGCTGCTTAAGGCATTAAGTTTCAAAACGTATGAACGAGATTATTTTCACCGTTTCATCGATAGCCGCTATATTACTGATATTTATTTCAGTTGCGTCATTATTGAAGTCCTCTTTTGTATTTTTTCCTCCTCCTTCCAAAGAGTCATGGCAATATCGATTATTCTGGCTCTTGTTTAGGGTTATGATCATTGGACTGGCTGTGCTTTCTTTTACTTCATACAACGACACCCCTGTATTCAGTTATTCAGTGCGCTTTTTTATATGGCTTCCATTATTTATTTTAGGTTTTGGCCTAGCCAGTTATATTAGCCTAAAGCTAGGATGGGCTAATGCACATGGAGAGGCAAAAGGTTTGGTAGTGTCTGGTTGGTACAAATGGAGTAGAAACCCAATTTATGTGTTCTCATTATTTGCTATGTTAGGTTTGGGTTTATTTATCAATTCCACTTATGTTTATATTTTGTTGGGTTTATGGGCCGTCATGTATATCGTGGCCCCCTTTATAGAGGAAAAATGGCTAGAAAAAACATATGGTCAGGAATTTTTATCATACAAAGCACGAGTGCCTCGCTTCTTTGGTATACCAAGCAAAACTTAACAGAAAGCTCAAGCCGACGCGCAAAAATCACGCTCGGCTTAGCTAGGCGTTAATTTCTGAGTGTCCGCTTTCGAGCCAAGCAATCTGAAACCGTCACAAATCGGACGTTGATGAGTGGGATCTGCGCAATCATAGTTCTTAGCAAACCCGACAAGTATTGTTATTGCTCCTTACAGATACTTCTTGAAGTAGCTATGTAATCTTTACTATGGAGCATTCTAAATGCCAGCTAGAAGTTTACTCGTCCTATCTTGTTAGCACTCAATAAAATCACAATGCTTCGTTTCTAATTGTATAGTGCTATGCTCAATGCCGTATTCGCTTTTCAACTTACTGCTTATGGCTGCTATGATATCGTCTCCTTGCTTTAAGTCCTCTACAGTTGCGTGAAGGCTTGCGACAATTTTATTTTCATTAAGGCACCAAACGTGTAAGTGGTGGATATTATTAACACCATTAATTGCTGAAAGATCATTTTCAATCTTAGCTACATCTAAACTAGGAGGAGTCCCTTCAAGTAGGATATGACTAGATTCTTTTATTAAGCGCAGTGCACTTTTTACTATCAATAAAGACACAAACACTGATAAAACAGGATCTGCCCATAACCAATTCTTCCAATAGATTAAAATAGCAGCCAAAATAGCTCCTACAGATCCCAGTAAATCACCAAGAACATGGAGCATAGCTCCGCGTACGTTAATGTTTTCTTTACTAGAACTGTGGAGCATTTTAAACACAATAATATTAACGAGCAGTCCTATGAGTGCGACAATAAACATAGACATTGACTCAATCGGCTCTGGGGAATTAAACCGCCCAACAGCTTCAACAACTATCCATATTGTTAATGCCAATAGGGCAATGCCATTTGCAAATGCAGCGAGTACTTGTAATCGTGCGTAGCCATATGATCTTTTAGAGTCTTTAGGCTTAGCGCTCCATTTTACTGCCGCAAATGCTAATAACAACGCTCCTGCATCGGTCAGCATATGTCCAGCATCTGCAATCAATGCTAAGGATCCAGAGACTATCCCTCCAATCACTTCAACTACCATAAATATACTGGTAATAATTAATGCAATTAGTAACACTTTTTTGCTGGAACCTTCTCCGTGTCCGCTGCAAGCATTTCCATGAGAATGTTGATTATCGTTAGTGTGACTGTGTGACATAAGGAGCTACTTGCTTACTTAAAAAATCGTAAAAACATACATTACTGTTGTGGTAATAATACCTTGTATTCTTGTCATATTATTCATGGTTCGAGGATACAAATCCCTTTGAAAAACTAGAATAAAATGCTGGAATTACAATTAAGGTTAGCAGTGTTGCACTTAATAAGCCACCGACAACCACCGTAGCCAATGGTTTTTGAATCTCAGAGCCTACACCACTAGATAAGAGCATCGGTATTAAACCGAGTGCGGAAGTTAGAGCCGTCATCAATACAGGTCTAAGTCGAGAGAGTGCTCCAACAGTTATGGCTTCGTCTAGATTTACCCCTTGTCGCAATCTCTCATTAATCGCTTCAACCATCACAACTCCATTTAATACAGCTACTCCAAATAAGGTAATAAAACCTACAGAACTTGGAACCGATAAGTATTGTCCCGTTAACCATAACGCAAAGACACCGCCCACCAGTGCTAAAGGGATATTCACTAATATTAATAGTGATTGTGATAAAGAACCAAATGCAAAGTACAAGAGTAAAGCTATTAGCAAAATAGAAATGGGGACTACAATTAATAGCTTTTGTTGAGCTCTTTGTTGGTTTTCGAACTGCCCACCAATTTCTACACTGTAACCTGGTTCTAACTCAAGCTCAGTATCGACCTTAGCTTGAATATCACTAACTACCGTTCCCATGTCTCGACCTTCAACATTTGCTTGAACAACCACTCTGCGCTGGACTTTATCGCGACGGATCTGAGGTGGCCCTGTCTCTATAGTAATATCTGCTATTTGTGACAAAGTTATATAGATCCCCTCATCGGTACGGATGGTTAAATCTTTAATTTTCTGCAAATTGTCTCTTCGGCTTTGCTCTAAGCGTAAATAAATATCATACCGTTCGTTGCCTTGAATAATTTGTCCAACAGAAGCTCCTCCTAGACCTGTTGAGACCAACTGCATTACGTCGGCAACAGATAAACCAAACCTTGAAAGGTTGCTAAGTCTTGGTTTCACTACTAATTGCGCTTCACCAGAAATTTGTTCCAGTGAAACGTCCTTAGTACCTTCGACACCTTTGACTATCGTTTCAAGTTCTTTCCCTTTAGTCGTTAGCTCGTCAAATTCGTGCCCAAATAACTTGATCGCTAACTGCGCTTTTACACCAGATAGCAGCTCATCGACACGAGTGGCAATTGGCTGAGAAAAGTTGAGTAGAAGGCCTGGATATTTTTGTAGCTTTAGCGCCATTGCATTTTGCAACTCTTGACGAGAATTAAACTTATCCCACTCTGAGACAGGCGTTAGACCAAGATAAATTTCAATATTACTAACGGGCTCTGGGTCGCCACCAAGTTCAGGCCTGCCTATACGACTTAATGCATAATTAACTTGTGGGAATGACAATAAGTCTTTTTCGAGTTTGGGTGATAACTCTAAAGCTGTGTTTAAGCTGGCAGTTGGCCCTAGCGTTACCCTAAGATTAATAGTTCCTTCTTCAAGCTCAGGAACAAACTCTGTGCCGAGATAAGGGATCATGGTAGCGGCAGACAAACTTAATAGTAACACTAAAGTAACTAACGCTTTTTTCTTCTTTAGAGCATAGATTAAGGCTTTGCTATAAAGCGCGTTTAGTGGTTTTAAAAGAGGACTTTGTTTGAGTTTTAAATCTCGCTTTAAAATTAAGGAGGCTAAAGCAGGCACAATAACTAGAGCGACTAATACAGCTGCTGCAATAGCTAAGATAATGCTAATTGCCATTGGCTGAAAGAGTTTCGCTTCAACACCTTCGAAAGAAAACAAAGGCATAAATACCACCATAATAATAATGGCTGCGAAAAATACTGGGCGAGCGACTTCATGAGTAGCCAGCTTGATAATTTGCAATAAACTAGTTTTATTTCCTTCTTTTTCATTACTTGTGCTTTGCGTTGTTTGTAACTTTTTAAAAATATTGTCAACTACTACAACTGAGCCATCAACTAACATACCAATAGCGATAGCTATACCTCCTAGTGACATAAGATTTGCGGAAATACCGTAAAAAGACATAATCATCAATGCTATCAATATGGCAATGGGAATAGAGATGAGTACCAAAAAGGCGGCTCTTAAGTTCATCATGAAGAGTAATAACACTACGACAATCAAGACAAAAGCCAAGAGCAGTGCAGATACAACTGTATCGACAGCCTTAGTCACTAAATCAGCTTGATCATAATAAGCTACAAACTTAACTCCATCAGGCAAAGCTTGTTCAATTAAATCAATTCTAGATTGAATGCCATCAATAGTTTGTTTGGTATTGGCTCCCATTCGCTTAAGAACAATGCCAGAAACCACTTCTCCTTCAGCTTTTATAGCACCACTTATATCTCGCCTGCTTAAGGTCACAGCGCCTTGTCTGATTTCTTCGCCAAACCCTACTGTTGCAACGTCAGAAATCTTAATAAAGGTTCCATCAACTGAACGGATAGGAAGCTGGCGTAGTTGCTCTAAGCCTTTATCACCTGATTCTAACCAACCAAAACCACGGATAATTAGCTGCTCTTGACCTCTATCGAGATACCAGCCGCCTGCATTTTGATTGTTATTTTCTATTGCTTGTTGAACATCATCTAGAGACAGCTCATAAGCGAGTAGTTTAGATGGATTAACATTGACTTGATATTGTAATACTTGACCGCCGAATGATAGTACATCAGTTACACCATCTACAGGCATGAGTAATAACTTAATGACCCAGTCATTTAAGGAGCGTAATTTGACTGCATCCATATTCGAACTTTCATCCGCGAGCAAGAAGTACTGAAATACTTGACCTAATCCAGAAGTGTTAGGCCCCATTTCAGGTATGCCTGCACTTTCTGGAATTAATGCTTTAGCAGCTTGCAAGCGCTCAAATACTAATTGTCTAGCAAAATAAATATCGACTTTATCTTTGAAAACAATGGTTACAAGCGATAAGCCCGTTTTAGACGTTGAACGAACTTCAGCAACATCTGGAAGTGAATACATTACGGATTCAATAGGGTAACTAATCAGTTTTTCAACTTCTTCAGCAGCCATGCCGGGAGCTTCAGTATTCACAGATACTTGAACATTGGTAACATCAGGAAAAGCATCGAGGTTTAATTTTTGCAGACTGATATAACCTACAATGCATAAAGCTATGAGTCCAATAACAATTAGTAGCCTATTTTTTAAGGCAAAATTTACTATAAATTGAAACATTTTGCCTCCTAATGGCCGTGAATATCAAAGCCAGATTTTTGAGCTTCTGATTGCAAGTAAAAAGCACCATTGGTAACCACTTTAGTTCTCTCATTAATGCCTTTTATTTCAACCACGTCCCCAAGGTTAATACCTAACTCAACTTCTTGTTGCCTAAAATGATTAGGCTTCTCTTCAATAAATACAGCCCAATCGCCATCAGAAGTTCTTAATACTGAACCTTGATTAATTAAAAATCCTTGCTCACTTTTAGGAATATAAAATTCAATATCGGCAAACATCCCTGCATGAAAACTGTCATTTGGGTTATCAATCAACAATCTCACTTTTCTGGTTCGTGTAACTTCATCAATAGCATGACCAAATTGAATGATCTCACCATCTACGGAAGCTTTGTTAATGATGACTTTTGCTTTGGCATTAGTAGGTATTAATTTATTAGAAGTGATTTTTGCATCAACCCATAAAGTATTTTCATCAACCATAGTCATTAATACTTGACCAGACTCAACAATCTGACCTTGGGTAAACTTATCTTCCAAAATCACGCCATCAGCCAACGCACTTAAATAAAAAGTGCCTAACGGAGGTTTTGTATCAATGGTTTTTGGATCAGTTAAACTGATCCCAATATTAGCTAATTTAGAATTCGCTGCTTGGAAAGCAACTTGAGCATTATTGTATCGCTTTGCACCTACGGTAGACTTTCCTAGGCGCTGTATTCGATTCCATTCAGAACTAGCGATAGAGTACTGACTTTGTAAGCTTGCAATGTCTTCGCTGTATAAACTGATAAGAACATCACCTTTACTAACTTTCTGACCTAAGAAAGCTTTCCTATCAATAATTCTTGCCTTAACGGGACTAGTTAATACATAACTTTTATAGTCATTATTAACCAGCTCACCAAAAGCCAGTATTCGCTCAGAAAGGCTCTCTTTAATCATTACTTTAGTTTTAATATTTGCAGCCTGTAGCTGAGCATCAGTGAGCTCTATCAAGCCATCATCGTCGTGCTCCTCTGTAGCTCCTATAGAAACTGGAGAAAAAACCATAATATTGAGTAACAATAATAGTAATAAAATATTTTTCATGATTCTGGCCCTTTTATTGATTCATTAACCAACTTCTTAATTGATTAGAAGTTGATAGCCACAGTATGTATTGCTTATAGAGATTATTTTGTAACTCTATACCTGATTTGAGTGCGTTTAATCGCTGTTGATTGGCGACAATAAATTCGGAGGTTGTAATTTCACCTTCTTGCCACAAGTTAACCAACAACTTTTCATTCCCTCTAATGCTTTCTGAGGCAATGGTTTTCCAGTCTTGATAACTATCAAATAGTTGCGTATATGCGGAAAATTCTTTTTTGAATTCGAGCTTCATCAATTTCCTTGCAATTGCCAATTGATAATCCTGCTCAAGAAATTCAGAGTGTTTTGCTGAATTAGCAGAGGAATAATTATTGCTAATATTGAGGGGCATGCTAAAAGTTACTCCAACCGTATTGGCATCACCTTCTTTACCGACATTAACGCCTACCGTTGGATCTGATTTGTTTAACGCTTCGGTTCTTTTCCAGTCTGCTTTCAATAAATTAACTTGAGATTGAGCCAGTAAGATCTGTGGAGTTTGCTCTATTAACTTTTCAATAAAAGGAGCCCTGATTTTAGTTGTTAGAGCTTTTGGAAGGCTCTTAGGAAGAGACTCACTGTTAGAAAACCAAATATTAGTCTGCTCCTTAGCCGAGTTCAAATCTAGTAACTGCTTACTTGTTTGACTTAAGAAATTAGCCATAGCTATTTCAGACACTTGACTGTCTAGTTTGCCTAGTTCACCAATGCGTTCTTTTTCTCGAATATCCTTGGATAACTGGCTTAATAGTTGCTTTTGTTGCAAATTCAGCTGCTCTAATTGTTGCTGCTTTCTCAGTTCTACTAACGCATTGATAGCTTGGAAGAGGAGTTGCCTCTCTATTTCTTTTGCATTAGCTTGAGCTGACAGCAAGCGCATTTGACCATAGTTTTTACTAAATTGGCGTTTGCTCGAAAAGTCGATAGTTTGACTAATGCCGATAGAAAACTCATTTACTTCAGAATTTTTATAGTCGGCTTGAATTTCAGGGTTATAAAATGATTGAGAATATGCTTCCTTCTCAAAATTAGCAGTGATCAGTTTTTGCTTTAATAGCTGATAATAATCGCTGCTTTCAACAGAATTAACGAGCTGCTTTCCCCAGTCAGCCGTTGCTATAGACGGCAAACATAGAAAAGGCAGCACAAACAAGTATTTGCGCATAATAATTTCCTTAAAGATTTAAGTTTTAAATTTATAAAAAATGTAGGAAATTACTGGATCGGGGGACGAAACAACCTGCTGAGATAGGTTTGGTAGTGGTTTGATATAGTAGAAAAGCTACTTTTCTTACCTATAGGTAAAATACCTTCTTGAGGAAAGTTAACAAATAGAGTGCTTGAATTATAGCAATGGCAACAATGACTGGAGTCGTGCTCATTTTCATTGGAGGAATCAATATCTAAAACTTCATGCAAGTCATACTGATCAACAATAGCACTATGAGCATCTGCATTCTGAATGGACGCTTGCAAGGTCATAATTGTTAATAATATGGCTAGAAATAATTTCAAAAGTATTGGCTTTTTAAGAAATACGGGGCAATTTTAACTCTTCTCTGAAATTTGATCTAGTCATATAGTGTAAAGGGTGCTTACAAATTTAAGTGTGATTATTTAGATTTTAAGTGTCTGCTTTTCGAACTGAGCAGTCTGGAAACGTCACTAAGCCGACATTGAATTAAGGAACTGAATGGTCAATGTATATGTAGGTTACTTCATATAGTATTAATTGTAATACATGCTCTCAGTTGAACTTTTATATTATATCTGGTCTAATTCTCCTGGTATACGATCTTCGGAAGAATTGAATTGAAACACCTTTTATTAAAAGTCATAGTTTTAGTATTTATCTTGGTTTCTACAAATCAAGTATTTGCTGATGCTTCAATTCAATGTTCAAACATGAGTCAACAAGCTATGGAAGCTGTTGAAATGGATCATAGCATGCACTTAATGCATCAAATGGACCATACAAACACAATGGAATCAGATAAACCCTCTGACTGTTGTGACTCAGCTGATTCTTGCCCAATGCAACAATGTGCCGTTACGGTGCCTGTCTATTTAAGCCAAGCTAGCTTTCTGTATGAGTTCAATGCACAGCATTCTAAAACATATACTTATTCTACATCCTACTCTAGTCGTTATTTAGACACCCCATATCGACCCCCAATATTAGGTTAAGCCAAACCAGTAATTCACTGGTACAAAATCGATCAATTTAATTGGTATTTAGTCAGACTGAGACTTAATCCCTGTTGCTTATCTATTGTTGGAGGCAAGTATGCCTATATATACGTTACCTAGTAAGGTATTAAAATACACGCTAATCGTTATTTTAGTTTTAATACAATCTGCTAAAGCTAAGGCTGAAACCCAAGGTAAATTGAGCCTTAAAGAAGTGCTTCGTCAAGCTCAAAAATATGATCCTTGGTTAAGCAAAAGTAAAAATCGTCAAGCTGCACTTTACGAGCAAAGTTTAGCGAGCAATGTATTGCCAGATCCTAAACTCTCGGTGAATTTGGCTAATTTGCCTACAGATACCTTCGAGTTTAATCAAGAGCCCATGACTCAGTTTAAAGTAGGCATTTCCCAAATGCTTCCTAGAGGCGATAGCTTGGAATTAAAGTCGAAGCAATTTAAAACTCTAAGTGAGCAGCAACCTTGGCTAAGAGAGAACCGTAAAGCTAGTGTAAGCTTAATGGCGGCTAATTTATGGCTAGATGCTTATAAAGCACAAGCAAGTATTGAGATTCTAGAAACAAATAAAGGGCTTTTTGAGCAGCTGACAGAGGTAGCTGAGGCTGGTTATGGTTCAAGTTTTGGTAAAGTTCACCAACAGGACGTCATTCGCGCAGAGCTAGAGCTAACAAGGCTTGAAGATAAATTGTTTCAATTAAAACAAAATCAAAAAGTAGCCATAACAAAGCTTAACGAATGGATTGGCTCAAATGATTTTTATGGGCAGTCTGAAAATCATTTAGATATACAAACTCTGAATTCAACAAAAGTAAGTTCTCAATTACCAAAAATTAAGCGCTTATATCCTGAAAAGTTACTAGATCTTAATTCCAATATTTTCAATTCTACTGAGGTGATAGAGAAGGTTAAGCTACATCCATTATTAATCAGTATTGATAAGAAGATCATGGTTGGTGATGTGGGCGTCGAATTAGCTAAACAAGCCTATAAACCTGAGTGGGGACTGAGTGCAAGCTATTCCTATCGTGATAGTGCGCCATCTGGAATGAGTAGATCTGACTTTTTTAGTGTGGGGGTAACCGTTAGTTTGCCGCTTTTCAGTTCAACAAAGCAGGATAGCCAAGTGAAGTCGGCAGTTTCTAATAAGGAAGCAATGAAAGATGATAAGTGGCTAACCTTAAGAAATTTTCTTTCAAATATTGAGGCGGAAACAGCTAAATTACAAAAATTAGAGGAGAGACTGGCACTTTATCAAAAGTCTCTCTTACCCCAAATGAGCCAGCAAGCAGAAGCAGCTCTCAATGCTTACAGTAATGACGTCAGTGACTTTGCAGAGGTAGTTAGAGCAAGAATAGCTGAGTTGGATGCTAGCTTAGAGCTCCTATCGATACACACAGCAAAATTTAAATCGATAATGCAACTTAATTATTATTTTATACAGAACTCAGAAGAGCTACTTAATGCAGTAGAAGTTCTTGGAGATAGCAATGAATAAACAAATATTACCAATATTTATAGGCACTCTTATTGGGATTGCTGTAACGACTGTAGTGTTTTTACTTTTTACATCAGAAGAGTCAGCTAGTACCAGCAGTAATGCGTCTGCTGAAAAAAAGGTCCTGTACTGGGTAGCCCCTATGGATGCAAATTATCGTCGGGACAAACCTGGAAAGTCTCCAATGGGAATGGATTTGGTTCCTGTGTATGAAGAAGGAATGGATAGTATGGATGCTAGCCCAGGAGCTATAAAAATATCACCTGAAATTGTGAATAACCTTGGAGTTAGGCTAGCTAAGGTTAAAACTTCACCTATGACCGCTAACATCAACACGGTAGGTACTATTGCTTTCGATGAGGATCTTTTAGTACATATTCACCCAAGAGTAGATGGGTGGATTGAGACATTAAACGTTAAAGCAGAGGGTGAATCGGTTACAAAAGGACAGCCCCTTTATACCATTTACTCTCCAGAGTTGGTTAATGCTCAAGAAGAATTATTGTTTGCGCTAAAACGAGGCAATCAGCGCCTTACAAAGGCTGCGCTACAAAAATTAGAGTCTTACCAAATAGCTCCTTCTATTATAAATTCGATCAAAAAGACCAGATTGGTAAAGAAGAACATTACTTTCTTTGCCCCTCAAAACGGCATCGTTAAGTTACTGAATATCCGTCAAGGCCATCATGTTAAACCTGGCACACAAATCATGAGTATCGGCTCTATTGAGCAAGTTTGGGTAGATGTTGAAATTTTTGAGAAACAATTACCTTGGGTTCGAATTGGTGCTGAAGCAGAAATGATGGTCGATTTTTTACCTGGAAGAAAATGGAATGGCACCATTGATTTTATCTATCCCACTCTTGATAGCATGACTCGAACTGCAAAAGTTAGACTTAAGTTCTTTAATCAAGACAAATCTTTAAAGCCAAATATGTATGCCAAAATAAAGATTAATTCACAGCAAACAGGGGATGTTTTATCGATCCCTCGAGAAGCAGTTATTCGAACAGGATACCAAGATAAGGTTGTATTGGCTTTAGGAGACGGTCGTTTTAAATCTATAGAGGTAACAACTGGTTTTCAAAATCAAGAATTTGTAGAAATAAAAGAAGGCTTAAAGGAAGGAGAAGAGGTTGTAGTTTCAGCACAATTCTTAATTGATTCTGAGTCTAGTAAAACTTCGGACTTTAAAAGAATGGAATCTGCCGAATCCCAACCTAATTCTGTTTGGGTCGGCGCTACTATTAATGAAATCAATCCAAGCCAAAGGTCAATTAATGTGGATCACGAAGCAATCGATGAATGGAAGTGGCCCATGATGACAATGGATTTCCTAGTAGGTAACTCTGTAGATTTTGATCAGCTGAAAAATAACATGAGTTTGCATCTTGAAATTAGTAAAAGTGAAAACGGTGATTTTTCAATTACGAATATCCACATTATGGATATGAATAGCAAAGATTCAGAGCCGAGTTCCGCCACTGTAGATGGAGTTATTAATTCAATCGATACATCTACTAGAGTGATCAACATTAGTCGTGGCCCTATTGAAAAATGGAATAGACCTAAAGCAACTATGGATTTCGTATTATCTGATGACCTTGATATTAATGAGGTTAATGTCGGCGAGGAGATTAGATTTACTTTTCAAGTAGCGGATGAGTTTATTATTTTAGAGTTTTCTAAGTCTGAACAATCTCAAAACCATGCTGACATTCACTAGGAGAATATGATGATTAAATCCATTATTCGCTGGTCAGTTGTTAATCGGTTCTTCGTACTGTTAGCAAGTTTGATATTGGTAGGCATAGGCTTGTTTTCTTTAAAAAACACGCCCGTAGATGCTATTCCTGATCTATCAGATGTGCAAGTCATTATTAAAACAAGCTATCCAGGTCAAGCTCCTCAAGTAGTCGAGGATCAGGTCACTTATCCACTAACGACAGCAATGTTATCAGTACCTGGCGCAGTAACTGTTCGAGGTTACTCCTTTTTTGGAGACTCGTATGTTTACGTAATTTTTGATGAAAAAACCGATTTATATTGGGCTAGAAGCCGTGTCTTGGAGTACTTAAGCCAAGTTTCTCCTAGTTTACCATCGACAGCTAGACCTCAACTTGGACCCGATGCAACTGGTGTCGGTTGGGTTTATTTGTATGCTTTGGTAGATAAGACAGGGCAGCACGATATTAGTGAGCTAAGAAGTGTTCAAGATTGGTTTTTGAAGTATGAATTACAGACTGTGCCTGGAGTTGCTGAGGTAAGCAGTTTAGGAGGCATGGTTAAACAGTATCAAGTCACCATTGATCCTGAAAAACTAAGAACTTACGGCATACCTTTAGCACATATTCAAATGGCTATTAAAAGAGGTAATCAGGAAGTCGGCGCCTCTGTAATTGAAATGGCTGAAGCTGAGTATATGGTCAGAGCCAATGGTTATATCCAAAGGCGCGAAGACTTAGAAAACATTCCTTTAGGAGTTAACGCTAAAGGGACACCGTTATTATTAAAAGATTTGGCAGATATTAATATTGGACCTCAGATGCGTCGCGGCATAGCTGAGTTAAATGGTGAAGGTGAAACTGTCGGTGGCATTGTGGTGATGCGTTATGGAGAAAATGCGCAAAAGACTATCCAAGGTGTTAAACAAAAATTAGAAAGTTTAAAGCAAGGCTTACCTGACGGTGTAGAACTAGTCACTGTATATGATCGTAGCGGGTTAATTGAAAGAGCCGTTAATAATTTATGGACTAAGTTACTGGAAGAGTTCGGCGTAGTTGCGTTGGTGTGTATGCTCTTTTTGTTTCACATCCGTTCTTCACTTGTCGCAATTATTAGCTTGCCTGTAGGTATTTTAACGGCCTTTATTGTTATGTACTGGCAAGGATTAAACGCCAACATCATGTCCTTGGGAGGTATTGCTATTGCGATTGGTGCGATGATTGATGGTGCCATTGTTATGATCGAAAATATGCATAAGCATATGGAAAAAACACCATTAACCAAATCCAATCGATGGGAAATTGTCATACGTTCAGCATCAGAAGTAGGCCCAGCGCTTTTCTTTAGTTTATTGATAATTACCATCAGCTTTGTTCCCGTGTTTACCTTAGAAGCGCAAGAAGGTCGAATGTTTTCACCTTTAGCGTTTACAAAAACCTATGCTATGGCTGCATCAGCAGCGCTTGCCATAACCTTAGTGCCTGTATTAATGGGTTACTTTATTAGAGGCAAGGTATTACCAGAGCATAAAAACCCGATTAATAAAGCTTTGACGGGTATTTATATGCCAGCACTAAAACTGGTCTTAAATCATCCTAAAAAAACCTTGGTAATGGCTGTATTGGTTTTGGTCGTTGGGCTTTGGCCTGTGAATAAAATTGG
Source organism: Kangiella sp. HZ709 (assembly GCF_009674675.1). Lineage (GTDB taxonomy): Bacteria > Pseudomonadota > Gammaproteobacteria > Enterobacterales > Kangiellaceae > Kangiella. The sequence goes on along the minus strand of NZ_WKJC01000001.1, from coordinate 1,137,719 downwards.
TAGCGAGTTTATACCTCCTCTCGATGAGGGCGATCTGATGTATATGCCAACTACTTATCCTGGGATATCAATTGGTAAAGCTAGAGAGTTGCTTCAACAAACTGACAAATTGATAAGAACAATTCCTGAAGTTGAAAATGCGTTTGGCAAAGTGGGGCGAGCAGAAACCGCAACAGACCCTGCACCCTTAACCATGATTGAAACCTTTATTCAGCTAAAGCCTCGATCAGAGTGGCGAGAGGGTATCACTACCAAAAATTTGATCAAAGAGCTCGATCAATTGGTGAAGATTCCTGGCCTTACAAATGCGTGGGTTATGCCGATTAAAACTCGGATCGACATGTTAGCTACGGGTATAAAAACGCCTGTCGGAATTAAGATTGCAGGTCCAAAACTAAGCGAGATCCAAAAAATAGGGCAGCAGCTTGAGCAAATATTAAAAGATGTCCCTGGTACAGCTTCAGTGTATTCAGAAAGAGTCGCAGGTGGGCGATATATTAAAATTGATATTCAACGAAAAAATGCCGCTCGATATGGATTAAATGTTGCAGATGTTCAGCAAGTGATCGCGACCGCTATCGGTGGCATGAATGTTTCGCAATCGGTAGAAGGATTGGAACGTTACCCCATTAATGTTCGCTATCCCCAGGACTATCGAAACTCTCCTGAACAATTAGAACTCTTACCTATTGTTACTGCATCTGGGCAAAAAGTACCATTAGGAGAAGTTGCTCGTATTTATGTTGAAGATGGACCTCCAGGTATCAAAAGTGAAAATGCACGATTAAACGGTTGGTCTTTTATCGATATTGAAAATGTCGATGTAGGTAATTATGTGGAGTCAGCGCAAGCAGTTGTAAAAGAGCAGTTAAAATTGCCGTCTGGGTATTCTGTTCAGTGGTCAGGTCAATATGAATACATGATGCGAGCCAAAGAGAAATTAACCTACGTAATTCCTCTTACTTTAGCCATTATTATTATCTTGTTGTTCATGAACTTTAGAAGTTTTGCCGAAGTTGCCATCATCATGGGGACCTTACCATTTGCCATGATTGGAAGCATTTGGCTAATGTATTTACAAGGCTTCAACTTCTCAGTCGCTGTTGGAGTAGGCTTTATTGCACTGGCAGGTGTCGCTGTAGAAATAGGCGTGATTATGCTGGTCTATCTCAACCAATCTTATCAAGAGTTATTAGAAAAACATCAATCAGATACGAGCAGAATTTCAAGAAACGACTTACTTGAATCTGTTATCAATGGTGCAGGTTTGCGTGTTAGGCCTGTCATGATGACAGCAGCAGCGATTATTGTTGGTTTGCTTCCTATCTTGTATGGAACAGGAACGGGATCCGAAGTAATGAGTAGAATCGCAGCCCCAATGGTTGGAGGAATGCTAAGTGCCGTTATTCTTACGCTATTAGTTTTACCTGCCATCTACTATTTATGGCGCAAACGAGTAATAGAGTAATACTGACTTTTAATGAATTAATGTAATTATTAATGAAGAGGATACTATGAACATAAAATTAGCTTTAGCCACAAGTTTGGCATTAACACTATCCCCAGGCCTGTCGATTGCGGGCGGTAAACATGAACATAATCATGATAAGCATTCCCATGAAGTTACGAGTTCGGTAGGAGCTCCTGCAGATTCTTCTAAAGCAACAAGAACCATTCGCGTAGTAACTAAAGACTCTATGCGTTATGAATTCTCAGAACCTTTAGCGCCTAAGACTGGTGAAGTCATTAAATTTATTGTTTTCAATGAAGGCAAAATAAATCATGAGTTTTCTGTTGGCGATGCAAAGGAACAAAAAGCTCACCTTGAGATGATGCGTGAAATGCCGAATATGGTACATGAAGATGGTAATAGTGTTACGGTAAAACCTGGAGAGACTAAAGAGCTAACCTGGAAGTTCTCTGGCACTAACGAGATTGTAATCGCTTGTAATATTCCAGGACATTTTGAAGCAGGCATGTTTGAGAAAGCAAACATTAAAGGCTCTGAAGATGAAGAGCAAATAAAAAGCATTATAGATGGCATAGAATATGGCTGGGAAAATGGTGATGGTAAGCCTTTCCGTGAGCACTTTTTAGATTTTGAAGGCGCTCGCTTTATTGAATCAGGAGGACAAAACGAAGGGCTTGATAGTTTGGTAACGCATCATGTTGAACCTGAAAAAGATGCCCTAGAGTATTTAGAGCTAGACTTTTCAAATGTAGAAATTCATTTTGAGAATAATTTTGCTTGGGCCTTAGCCGGTACACGAGTCAAAGGGAAAGTTAGAAAGAGTGGAAGAGTTTTCGATAAAAGCGGATACCAAACTTTTCTATTTAGAAAAGTTAATGATTTGTGGAAAGTTGTCCATACACACTCATCTGCACGCGATTATAAACCAAAGAAACACAAGCATTAATAGTTAACTAATAGAATTTGATTTTGTAGTTATTTAACCAAGCTCATATGGGTTTGGTTTTGATGAGAGGTTGAAAAGAGGGTAGATATGAATAAGCAACAATTATATCGATACAGTCGAAAAATTCATAAGTGGGTAGGGCTTTTTATTGCGATTCAAGTGCTATTTTGGATTGTAGGCGGGCTTGTTATGAGCTCTATACCTCTTGAAAAAGTTCATGGGAAACACTTGCACAAGAGTTCAAAAGAACAACAAGTTTCAACTGCTGATTATCAGGTGTCTCTAGAGACTATTCTAAGTAAATATTCTCATAACCCCACTGCAGTTAAATTTTACCGCGTTAAAGATGTTCCTGCTTATGAGATCGAAGATAAGGATAAATATTACTATTCTGGCATAACTGGTAATCATTTAGAGTTGCTTTCTCAACTAGAAATAGAGCAATTGGCTAAAGGATATTTTACAGGAAATGAACCTATTAAAAGCTCAGAACTCATTAAAAACATTCCTTTGGAAGCCTCTAAATTGGAAGGGCCGGTATGGCAGTTATTTTTTGATGACATCATCGATACCACTTTTTATATTCATCCCTACAATGGACAGCTACTTACCGTTAGAAGTGATATATGGCGATTATTTGACTTCGTTTGGATGCTTCATATTATGGATTACGACACTCGTGATGACTTTAACAACCCACTTTTAATAACTTTTGCTGCAAGCGCGCTTATATTTACTATCAGCGGGATTATTTTATTATTTCAAGTGTTTAGGAGAAGAAAGGTGAAAAGGCCACCACACTAATAGTGGATAGAGCGTCCGCTTTTCGAACAAAGTAGACGTTTGAAGTACTAAAAGCACAGCTCTTCATTTGTGGCCATTTTTATGGTTAGAATAATCTCGCTAAGCGAGAAATTAAATCTGGACACTCGACAATTTAAATTGCTTTGAAAGAGGTATTTTTGGACAATACCAGCTGACAAAACAGCTTTGTCTAAAAAACCTTAAAATAAGGGGCTAATAAATGTCGGGTAAATTGTCACTAACGTGTATTGCCGTTGGGAGCATCGGCACTCCAACCATAATAGAAATATTATTGTCACTATTACAGAATAACAACATATGAAAATGCATCGTTTTTTTAGGAAGTTCCATCGCTGGTTAGGTTTGCTGATTGGTTTACAAGTCGTACTTTGGTTATCAGGCGGCTTGGTTATGAGTTTCTTTGATATTGACCAAGTCAGAGGGGCGCACAATGCTGCTAAGCCACAAGTTATCACGATTGATAGTAGTGTGGCTTTCGACAGTTCTCAGTTGATTGCTTCATTACCTTTTAAGGCTTCCAAGATCGAGCTAACCCACTGGCAAGGGAAGTTAGTTTGGAAAGCTAGCGGCGATAATAGAGTACAAATTGTGGATGCCCAAAGTGGCCGCGTCTTATCTCCGTTTGGACAAACCGTGAGTGAGCAAGTCGCAATGGCTGACTTTACGGGTGATGGTCAGTTAGTCTCTTCTGGATTACAAACAGAAGCTCACTATGAAATCCGTGGAAGAAAACTACCGTTATGGCGAATCCAGTTTAATGATGCGGATAACACTCGTATTTATGTTTCGCAAGAAACTGGCGAGGTGGTAGCTCGTCGTAATGATACTTGGCGGATATTTGATTTTTTTTGGATGCTACACATTATGGACTATCAAGATAGGGACGATTTTAATCACCCACTTCTTATTATAGCTGCTTTGCTAGGCGTCTTATTTAGTTTGAGTGGCGTTTACCTTGTCGTTAAAACGATTTTTTTAAGAAGAGCAGAACGTGCCAAAAGAACCGCAAAAAAAGCATAATATTCATGTAGGGATTTGGATAACAGTCGGCATTTTTATTGCTTACTGGGCTTTTAAGTTATTGATATTTAAATATTTAATCTAACTCTACTTTTATTATGTATGAAAATACATAAAATATTACAGTTATTGTGATTTTCTTGCTTGCCAGTTTTAACATTGTCCCCATATAGTGGTGGTATATAACTTTTAGTTTATTCAGCGTGGAGAAAATATGTTACGCGTAGGTTTGTTTTTATTAACTAACTTCTTAGTTTTAATTTTGGCTGGCTTTATTATGAACGCCTTGGGCGTTGAGCAAGTCTTGTCGCAAAATGGTTCCAGCTTGAATTTAACCAGTTTGCTAATATTCTGTGCTTTATTTGGCATGATTGGCTCTTTGATATCTTTATTTATATCAAAGTGGATGGCTAAGCGGAGTATGGGTGTCCATATTATTGATCCAAATAGACCTCAGTCCGAGCGTGAACAGTGGTTAATTGATACGGTCACTAGTTTAGCCCATGATGCAAAAATTGGTATGCCGGAAGTCGGTATCTTTCCATCTGAACAATCCAATGCTTTTGCTACAGGTTGGAACAAGAATAATGCCCTTGTAGCCGTCAGTGAAGGCTTGGTGCACAGAATGGACAGAAATGAAGTTCGCGCAGTGTTAGCGCACGAAGTAGGCCATGTTGCCAATGGCGATATGATCACTTTGACTTTGATCCAAGGCGTAGTGAATACCTTTGTGATGTTCTTTGCTCGAATCGTTGGTCATGTTGTTGATAAAGTCGTGCTTAAAAATGAGCGCGGGTACGGCATTGGCTATTATGTTTCAGTGATGATTGCCCAGGTAGTATTTTCTATTTTGGCCAGCATCGTAGTGATGTGGTTTTCACGTAAGCGTGAGTTTAGAGCAGATGAAGCTGGAGCTCAGTTAGCTGGAACAGGAGCTATGATTTCAGCTCTAGAAAAGCTAAAGGCTGAATATGATATGCCTTCAGATATGGGCGAAACCTTTACCGCTTTTGGTTTGAAAAACGGTAAAACGGGTTCTTTCCAAGAAAAATTTGGTCATTTGTTCATGTCCCATCCGCCATTGGATGAGCGTATAGAAGCGCTTAGGAATTTCTAATAAAGTTAAAGCGGGCATAGCCCGCTTTTTTTACTTTTGGAGTTAAGTTAAGACTTAGGTAAAATGACTGAAAACACCAATGGAGCTCCCTTTGAAACTGCTTTACAGAATATTGTTAGTATCCCTTTGCTTTTTCGCGGCCACAGCGGAGTCTGTTGTTGAGCCGCAACAAGAACCTGAGTATCTATGGCAAAAAGATTTAACTTTAAAGAAAAATATAGCAGGGCAGTTACAGTATTTTAATCAAAAGCAAAAACCATTGGACGGTTATTACCAAATTCAATTAGACAATGGTTATATTCAAGCAACTTTCTCACGCGGATTTTTTCACGGGCAATTTAAGCAAGTGGAGAGTAATCGGCTTAAATATTTGATCGATTACTGTGATTCTAAACCTTGCGGTTCCTATAAGAGCTTTTTTGCAGATGGCAAAATCGCAAAAGATAAGAACTATAACAAATGGAATCAACTTGAAGGATTGGTGAGAATTTATAGCTCAGAAGACGGGCGCTTACTAAGAAAAACTAGTTATCTTAAAGGTGTAAAAAATGGGGTGGAGGTTGTCTATTTCAGCAATGGCCTTGAATCTGTGCAGACCCGCACTAATTACGTGCTAGGAGTTAAGCATGGTGAGCAAACTCAATATTTTCAAGAAGGCGGTTTAGAAATCCGTCAGAATTACCAAAATGATAAATTACACGGTACCCATGTGAAGTTGAATACAAATGGTGAAAAAATATTTGAAGTAAATTATACAGAGGGCAGCTATCACGGAACTGCTAACATGTTTATGGAAGGTAAATTATGGATAAAAAAACACTACCAACAAGGTCAGCTGCATGGAAAGTGGATTGAGTATGATCTTGAGCAGAAAGGGATCACCAAGCAAGTAAAGTACTTTGAAAATGATAAGGAAGTTGAACGGTAAAAGTCATAATGCCAAGCAAAAATAATAGGCCATTCTTTGAAAAATAGTAAATCACTTAATCGCAAGATCTGTATTGCGCCAATGCTCGATTGGACTGATCGCCACCAAAGACGCTTTATGCGTATCATTACAAAACACGCAGTTCTATATACCGAAATGATAACCACTGGCGCAATTTTGTACGGTGATAAAGATGGTCACTTAAAATTTAATTCTGAAGAACATCCAGTGGCGATTCAACTAGGCGGTAGTAACCCAAAAGATTTAGCTCAGTGCGCTAAAATTTGCGAGGACTACGGCTATGATGAGATTAATCTAAATGTTGGCTGTCCAAGCGATCGTGTTCAGAACGGTCGTTTCGGTGCTTGCTTGATGGCAGAGCCAGAATTAGTTGCTGAATGCATGGATGCGATGGCGAATGTAGTTTCGATTCCGACAACCGTTAAGAGTCGTATTGGTATTGATGAGCTGGATTCTTATGAGCATCTTCATCATTTTATTAATACCGTTCAACAAGCTGGCGTTGAAACTTTCATTATCCATGCGCGAAAAGCATGGTTATCTGGCCTGAGTCCAAAACAAAATCGTGAAATACCACCATTAAGATACGACGTGGCGTACCAAGTGAAACAAGATTTCCCAGAGTTGGAAATTATTTTAAATGGCGGCGTGACAGATTTGCACCAGGCACAAGAACACATGCAGCATCTTGATGGAGTGATGATTGGGAGGGAAGCTTATCATAACCCTTATCACTTAATTGAAACGGATAGAAAGTTTTATTCTGATGAAACCCCCGTATTGTCCCGACAAGAAATCGCCCGAGAATTTATTCAATATGTGCAAGCTCAACTCGAGCAAGGTGTCTATCTTGGGCATATGAGCCGGCACATTTTAGGACTATTTCATGCCCAACCTCGGGGTAAATTGTGGCGCCGACATTTAAGCGAAAATGCTTATAAAAAAGGAGCTGGCGCGGAAGTTATTCAAAAAGCATTGGAGTTATTTGAGTGAAGAAAGCAATTCTTATAATAGCGTTATTGCTACTGTCTATATCCTTTGTTTTTTTTATCTTTAAAGAAAATACTTCTGCATTAATTATGCAGAAATCTATAGATGAAAACACTATAAAACCCGAAATGGAATTATTAATTAAAAAAAGTGATATTGAAAAAAAGACTGTTAAAAAAAGTAAAAATGTTGGAGCTAGCAATGAGCAATGCGATAAATACTTCAATGATAATGAGCAAGAAATCAGTATACTTTATGATGAAATTAATCGTTATTATTTTAGCCCAGAAGAATTTGCTAACGTTGGCCCATATTCGACATTAACTCCTGAGGACATAAGAATTCTAGCTGAAGCTAATGATGTAAAAGCTCTGCATGTTTACGGTACTAATTTAATGTGGGAAGGTGGCGTAGGGATAAAGTTTTTTTTCAATGAGCAACACTACAAAAGACCTTCGAATAAAGAAATAGTAAGTCACAAATTAGATTTAGAACTTATTAACATAGGCAAGGGATTATTACTCAAGGCTGCATACATGGGGCACTTAGGTTCACTAGTTGAAAGTCGGGTAGGTGACTCATTTATATTAGAGAAGTTTAGAAAGAATAAACTGTCTGATATGGCACTACTCAAAACAGCTTTAATCAATACAGCAGTTACTTATAAGCTTGTAAATCAATCTAAAAAAAATGACCCGTATCTAAGGGCTTTGATTTATAACACGTCTATAAAAGAATTCAAGCCCATGAGTTTGAGGGGAATTATAGAAACTGAGTGGCATAACGTAAAACGGATTCGTTCTGATTTAGGAACGCTTGATATTGAAGAGTTGGAGTCGTTAGCAGAAGCACAGTATGATGAGTCGCTCATAACGTGGATAGAATCAAGACGTTATTATGGACAAGAGCCATATCCTAAAATAATTAAAGGACAGCTAAAAGAAATTGCCGAAAAGTATATAGCAGTTTGTCTTAAATCAGACTATTAAAGCTTAGATTAAAAAAATGCTAAGTAAAGGGGTAAACTTTAAAGTTGTTAGTTCTGAAACCATAAGTAAAATTAAATATATCCGATAAAGTTAATTAACCTTTTGAGTAAAATGTTTACCGGAAGGCCATTTAAAGTGCAAAAAATACTCCTAAAGTTGCTAAAAGCAAAATGGGAAGCCTACCTAATACAAATTTTCGACCAGTACTGGAACTAAAATGTTACAAGGTATTAATTCAACGCCTTTGCTAAGCCTTTGAATATTAAACGCTTTTAACAACGGGTTGTTTTTCTGTGCTGCATTCCTCCGTAATCCTCTCCGCTAAGGCTTTTCACACATTTGCAAGCCTCTAACTCATTGTTTTAGAATGGTTTTGAACAGATGGAGATGAAGCATATGAAATTTTTAAAATGGTTCTTGATTGTTTTAGTAAGTTTAGTGGTTGTTTTGGCGGTAATAGGGTTTTTCTTGCCAAAGAGTGTTGAGGTACAGCGTTCTATAGTTATCGGTAGCAATAAAGACTCAGTTTTTACGTCGATTAATAGTATGCAGCGATTTAACGAATGGTCGCCTTGGTACGAAATGGATCCCAGTGCTAAATATGAGTATTCAGGGGCGACTGACGGCAAAGGCAATAAAATGTCTTGGGATAGCCAAGATCCCAATTTAGGGAAAGGGACTCTAGAAATTATTGAGTCGCAATACCCTAGTATGATTAAAACAGAATTGTTTTTTGGAGATGATCCTAATCCCGGTTACGCAGTTTTTGATATTGAAGAAATTACCTATAGCCAAACTCGAGTAACTTGGACATTTAGTGCTGACTTTGGCAACAACATAATAGGTCGTTATATGGGTTTGATGATGGATGGTATGATTGGACCCACCTATGAAGATGGTTTACGCAACCTAAAAAATAAACTAGAGAAGTAGTTAATTATTAAATAGAAAGGCCACCGAAGGTGGCTTTTATTTTGTGACAATTTGCACCTATGCACGTTTTTATCATCTTGAACGAGTACAATCACTGTGCATCAATAGGGCAAATAATTTTAAGTGGGAAAATGTATGAAAAAACAAGATTCAAAAAGTAAATTGCCAAAGTTAGCGGTCTTAGCCGTAGCTTCAGCTTTAACGGGGATAGTCGCCTGTTCCTCAGCACCAGAGATTGAGTACGGTTCTGAGCAACTGCGAGGCATTAAGTTGATTGAAGAAGTATCTAAAACGGGCAATGAAATCGTTATTCCATATAAGAAGTTTGTACTTGAAAATGGCTTAACCGTTATCTTGCACGAAGATAATAGCGACCCGTTAGTTCATGTTGACGTGACTTATCATGTTGGCTCAGGTCGAGAAGATATTGGTAAATCAGGTTTTGCTCACTTTTTTGAACATATGATGTTCCAAGGTTCTGAGAATGTCGCAGATGAAGAGCACTTCAAAATTATTACTGAAGCAGGTGGTACTTTAAACGGTACGACCAACAGTGATAGAACTAACTATTTCGAAACAGTCCCATCGAATCAATTAGAAAAAATGTTGTGGTTAGAAGCCGATCGTATGGGTTTTTTGTTAGATGCGGTTACACAAGAAAAGTTTGAAGTGCAGCGTGAGACTGTTAAAAACGAAAGAGGTCAGCGCGTTGATAATCGTCCTTATGGTCGTTTGAACGAGCGCGTTTCACAAGCATTGTATCCTGAAGGTCATCCTTATTCATGGCCTGTAATCGGTTTTATGGAAGATTTAAATCGCGCTGATTTAAATGATCTAAAGAAATTCTTCTTACGCTGGTATGGTCCAAACAATGCGACTTTAACTATTGGCGGCAAATTTGAGCAGAATGAAGCTTTAGCATGGGTAAACAAATATTTTGGCTCTATCCCTCGCGGCCCCGAAGTAAGCGACCCAGCACCAATGCCAGTAACTTTGGATAAAGATCGTTATATTTCTATGGAGGATAATGTATCCTTGCCATTGATTTACATGGCATTTCCAACTACTTACGGTAGAAGTGATGATGAGGCTGCATTAGATGTCTTGTCTTCAATTATTGGTCAAGGCCGTACTTCTTTGTTCTACAAGAATTTAGATAAACAAGGGTTAACGGTTCAGTCTGGTGTAAGTCACCCTTGCTCAGAGCTAGCTTGTCAATTCACTATGTATGCCCTTCCAAATCCTGCGAAACGTAAATCGTTAACAGATTTAGAAAAAATCATGCGTGAGACTTTTACTGAGTTTGAGAAGCGTGGCGTCGAGAAAGATGATTTAGAGCGTGTGAAAGCTGGTATGAAATCTCAAACCATTTATGGTTTGCAAAGTGTATCAGGTAAAGTTTCTCAATTAGCCGCTAATGAAACATTTGAAGGTAACCCTAATAGAATTGCTATTGACTTGGCTCGTTATCAAAATGTTACTGCGGAAGATGTTATGCGTGTATATAACAAATACATCAAAAATAAATCTTCAGTGATCATGAGCATAGTACCAAAAGGTCAAAAGCAGCTGATTGCAAAAAAAGATACTTTCCAAATCAAAGATAGAACTATTCCAAAATCAAATGATGATGCCGGTTTAGCCCTACGTATTGCTAAAGATGATTTTGATAGAAGCGTCAAGCCGGCTTCGGGCGAGAACCCGTCGATTAGTTTACCATCTGTTTGGCGTTCAGAATTAGCCAATGGCATTGAAGTTTTGGGTGCTAATAATAGCGAAACACCGACAACTGCGATTAGCTTTAGAATAGAAAATGGCCATCGTAACGACCCATTAGCAAAAGTTGGCCTAGCGTCAATGACTGCATCGATGATGAATGAAGCTACGGAAAGTTACTCTAGTGAAGACTTAAGTAATATGCTGCAAAAACTGGGAAGTTCAATTAGCTTTTCAGCAGGCGAAAACTACACCACCATGACGATATCTTCTTTAACTGAGAATTTAGATCGTACTTTGTGGATTGCTTCAGAAAAATTATTCACGCCTAAATTCGATGAGAAAGATTTCAAGCGAATTAAGGATCAAGCGATAGAAGGCATTAAATTCTCTCAAAAGCAAGCAGCAACAGTAGCATCTAATGTCTATACCAAACTGCTTTATGGTGAGAATGCCATTGCTGAGCCTACAGGTGGTACATTGGCATCGCTAGCCAACATCAGTTTGGATGACGTTAAGAACTTCTATAAAACTCAGTATTCTCCTGCTGTTTCTAACGTAGTGGTAGTATCTGATTTATCTGAAAGCTCTGTTATTAATAAACTAAAGCGCTTTTCGTCTTGGAAAGGTGGTGAGGTTGCTAAAGCAGCTTTAAACGATTTCCCAACACTGAAGAAAGCGATTTACTTGGTGGATAAACCAGGTGCGGCTCAGTCTGAAATTCGTATTGGTAAGCGTGCTTTACCTTATGATGCAGATGGCGAGTATTATCGTGTGGGCTTAATGAACTACAATTTAGGCGGTGCTTTTAATTCACGTATCAACATTAACTTGCGTGAAGATAAAGGCTACACCTACGGTGCTCGTTCAAGATTCTCAGGTTCAAAAGATTATGGTTCTTATACTGCAAGTGCAGGTGTTCGTTCAGATGCAACCGATAAATCATTAATAGAATTCTTTAAAGAAATCGATTTATATCAAAAAGCTGGTATGACTGGTTCAGAGCTTGGATTTATGAAAAATTCATTAGGTCAAAGTGATGCACGTCGTTATGAAACGCCATCGCAAAAGTTAGGGTTGCTTTCAAGAATTCTTACTTATGGTTTAGATGATGATTACATTGAAGAGCAAAATGAAATACTAGAAGATATTGAGCTGTATGAGCTTAATGATTTGGCTAAACAGTATTTGGTAAGAGATGAAATGATTGTCGTTGTGGTTGGCGATAAGAAATCTATCCTACCTGGTTTAGAGCAGTTGGGTTATGAAATTATTGAACTTGATGCCAGCGGGCAGCCTGTAAAATAATCATTTATCTAGGTTAAATTAAAGGGGCTTATTAGCCCCTTTTTTATGCTTGGGTTTATAAGACTTAAATATTAATGGTCTATATTTTCTGCTACACTTTGAGCAGCTAAAAAGGAGAGAGATAAGCAATGTATCGAATAAACTTAGTGGTAATACTATTAGGCTTAATGGCAGGACCATTGGCTGCATCAGAAAACCTTAATCAATGTATTACAACCAAGGTTTTGACAGAAGATGAAAGTACCACTATTGGTCAATTGAAAACTTTATGTGAGCAAGAATTACAGGCTGAAAAAGAGGAGCTTGCGACTCAAGAAAAAAAAGAAATTAATTCTGCAAAGCAAAGCAAGAATTCAACATTAGTAAAAAACCGCTTACGTCAAGAATATCGCGCTCGCAAAAATCGGTTTGCTATATTACCGCATAAGCCCAATTACCTATTACCGTTGACCTTTAACAATTCGCCTAATAACGAGGGTTTTGATCTGGCCGGTGATGAGCGTGAAATTGACAATGTGGAAATTAAATTTCAAGTCAGTTTTAAAACTCCTTTTTGGGAAGCCCCTTTTGGCAAGAATAGCGCACTATTTTTTGCCTACACCGGACAATCTTATTGGCAAGCTTATAACTCAGAAGTTTCGAGTCCTTTTAGGGAAACTAATCATCAACCCGAAATTTTTGCCGCCTGGTCGACGGATTGGGAAATTTTAGATTGGCAAATTCCGACTTTTTCAGTAGGTGTGGAACATCAGTCCAATGGCCGTAGCGGTTTAAGCTCTCGTAGTTGGAATCGCCTTTATACTGAATGGGCTTTTGAAAAAGATCGTTGGGTGCTGGCGTTTAAGCCCTGGTGGAGAATTCCTGAAAAGCAAAAAGAAGACCCGCTTGATCCAAAAGGTGATGATAATCCGGACATTGATGACTTTATGGGTTACTTTGAATTGCAAACTCGCTACCAATGGGATGACCACAATTTTGGAATCTTATTGCGAAATAATTTACGCAGTGAAAACCGAGGTGCCGTTCAGCTGGATTGGACTTTTCCACTTGATGAGAAAGGGAAGCTAAGAGGTTATGTGCAGTATTTTAATGGATATGGTGAGAGCTTGATTGATTACAATCGCCGTACTAATCGTTTGGGCGTTGGCTTTGTATTAACTGATTGGCTATAAATCTCGGCTTAATAAAACGTGTAGAAGATTATCCTGAAAATTAATGTTCGATGTTAACTGGTTATGTTTTTCGCATAAAAAGAAGGAATAATCTAGCGGGAAAAAGCTATACTTATGTCGTGGTACTGAAGGATCTAGTGAATGTCTCGCTAATAGGGATGCCTTAGTAACTGTGCCATCGCCAGGCTCTAACATTAACAGATCATAGTCGACTCCTGCTACTTTCCTACTTATCTGCTGCGGTTTCATTCTCAGCTCAGAACCTTTATTGGTTTCTTCAACTACAACTCTTGCAGGTGTTAAATGACAGTCACCGCCAAAGGCGATCAGGATTACATCAGTTTTTGGGTAGGGAACTGTCAATGCCCACACAAATCTTCTAGCTCTTTCTAGGTGCTTTTCGAAAAAATCCGCGAGCAAATCATAATAGTCTTGGCCCTTAGTACTTATAATTTTTTTCTTTACCATAGGATCAAATATAGACCATTGAAAGCGTTTCCAAAGCTCAACATCAAATTGATCTCTAGCTAAAGCAGTACCATCAGGCTTAATAATCCAGTGATTTAAAGTGTGCGGAAACAGTTGATACATGGAAGGCATGGTTGCCAATGTTTCAGGTTCAATTTTACTAAAAACCAAAGGTAAACCTTCAATTAAAGTATTAATTGCATCAATGGAACCAAAATTTGGTGTCCCCAGCATAATGACCCTTCGTAAATTTTTAGCTCCTGTTAAGTTTGTTTTGAGTTCATTAGTATCTAATACATCGAGTTTCCCATAACGTAAATAGTATCTGCTAATTAACCCCCCCATACTATGAGCGATTATGTCAACTTTAAGATTTGGGTCATTGTAGTCTATTTTTATTTGTTCAATTAACTGATCTAACTTTTGCACCGTTTTGACGTTATCTTGTCGCCAATCGTAAGCAAATAAATAATATTTACGTCTATTGGTTTGAGCGTTACCTGCGATGGCTTTTTGAAATCCAGCATAGTTTTCTAAAACCTCTATAAGGTTTTGATAAAAATCTCTTCCGGCGACTCTATCAGTGACTGAATAAGGATTTTGTTTTTCGGTAACGGCCTCAAGTGTTTGAGGATTGATATCCACTGTTAATTCTTGATAATTATGTGTTAGTAATTGCCAGTAACTCTTAGGCCATATCTCTTCAGAAGTGTTTTTGTTTTCTAGCTTGCTACCTGTTATACCTGGGATAAAAATGATAGGCGGTTGATTTTCATAAGCGGTAGAGGTGCTGTGCAACCTTTTTAAATCAGGCTTATAACTGGTGTTACAGCTAAGATTCAAGAGAGCTAAACAAAAAGCAAAAAGCAACTTTATACCTTTATCAGGAATTTGGAGACGTTCAATAAGTTTAGGAATAATTTCTGTGCACTTTTTATTATCAACAAACACTTGTGATTTCGAACTACTTAAAGCCATAACTAGAGCCTCATGTGCTATAAATAACGACTAATGATAAACTGTAACAATAATAGATAATAATACTCTACACTCAAAGATGGTTTTATGTAAACTAAGCATAGAGTAGCAATGAATTTAGGAGTCGTTATGTTTAAAAGCAATATCATCGCGTTAGCGGTAACTCTAACAACATTATCAATAGCAATAGCCCCAGCAGTGAAATCTCATGCTGAAGAAAGACCTGAAGTTGAGATTAAAAGCCAAAAGTTGACGGATGGTATTTATGTTCTTTTTGGAAGAGGCGGTAATATTGGCTTATCCGTAGGAGAAGATGGTGCTTACATCATTGATGATCAATTTGCGCCACTCAGTGAAAAAATTAACTCTGCAATTGATAAAATCACTAAGGCGCCTGTAAAATTTGTGGTAAATACTCACTGGCATTTTGACCATACGGGCGGTAATGAAAACTTTGGTAAAGAAGGCGCTGTGATCGTGGCTCATGAAAACGTGCACAAAAGAATGAGTACACGTCAAGAAATGAAAGCCTTCAATCGAGTGGTTGAAGCTGCTCCTAAAGTCGCTCAGCCAAGCGTGACTTATCAAAAAGAGATGAGCTTGAAATTAAATAATGACAAGATGCGCATAGTGCATGTTGCTAATGCCCATACAGATGGCGATTCTTTAATTTACTTTGAACAAGATAATGTATTGCACATGGGCGACTGCTATTTCAAAATTGGCTACCCTTTTATTGATTTAGGTTCAGGCGGTTCGATTGATGGTTATATTAATGCGTTAGAAACGGGCTTAGCTTTATCCAATGATAAAACTAAGATTATCCCAGGCCATGGTCCTATGGCCAATAAATCTGAGCTAGCAGCTTATACCCAAATGCTAAAAGATATTCGTCAAAATGTAGCCGAATTAAAGGCAGATGGTAAATCATTAGAAGCGACGATAGCCGCTAAACCTAGTGCTAAGTATGATGCAAAAAATGGCGTTGCTTTTATCAAACCTGAGCAAATTGTAACGGCAATTTATAATAGTCTTTAATAAACAGTAAAGTTTAAATTAAGGTCAAACCTAGCTGCATTCATGGTAGCACTAACGGTTTGCCCTTTTTTTATTTCACCAACGCCACTTGGCGTTCCAGAAAAAATCAAATCACCGGATTTTAATTCAATATGCCTCGAAAGTTCGACAATGATTTCTGGGATGGACCAAATCATTTGATTAATATTTCCACTCTGTTTAATTTCATCATCAATCGAGAGTTGAAGCTTAACTTCATTTAATTCCCCAAATTCCTTAAAGGCGATTATTGAACTTACAGGAGCGGACTGATCAAAACCTTTGGCTAAATCCCAAGGCCGTGATTTCTTTTTGTACTCAGTTTGCAAGTCGCGTTTAGTTAAATCTATTCCTAACGCACAGCCAAAGACATGTTCCCAAGCACTTGATAATTCAATTTCAAAACCTGTTTTAGCAATAGCAATCACCAACTCTACTTCATAATGCAATTCATTAGTTATGCTTGGGTAGTGGATAGATTTAGGGTTAACCACTACTGCATCAGCAGGTTTAGTAAAGAAGAAAGGCGCCTCACGTTCACAGTGGCCCATCTCAATAGCATGCTCGGCATAGTTTCGACCTACGCAGTATATTCTTCTAACGGGAAAAGTTTCATGCGAATCAATTATCGGAACTGCAGTTATTAGAGGTTCAAAAGCGTAGCTCATTAGACTTTTCTAGTGCTTAGATTGGATTATTAGTACAATATCGGCTTTATATATCAATGACAAGTTAGCCATAACGAGAAGCACTATGATACTCAATAAATTGTTCAAGTCATCTTTATCTGTAACATTTCTTTTCTTGATAGTGGCTTGTGAAGAGCCTAATACTGGTGTTAACGATGTACGTGTCTACGAACATGACGGTATTCAAATTATCAACCCGTGGTTACGTAAAATGCCTGAGGGGGTTTCTAATACCGCCGGTTTTATGCAAATAAAAAATGAAACGGGAAAGCCTTTGGTTTTAGAGGATGTATCGCTTGACTGGGCTCGTATGGGCATGATCCATGAATCTAAAGTAGTCGATGGAATGGCTAAAATGATTCATCAAGATGCATTAACGATCAGTGATACAGTTGATTTTGCTCCAGGTGGACTGCATATCATGGTTATGGGTATGGATGGACCGCTTGATGAAAAGCAAACCTATAATATTCATTTACATTTTTCAGGGCGCGAACCACTTGCAGTAGCCTTCCAAGTAGGCGAACCTAGATAGAAGAACGGTAGATTATTAAAACTATGGAAAACACAAAAAAGAATCGAAAATTTAGCGCCATATTAGTTACCTTTGTTGTTATCTTGCTGGTGATGATTGTTTTAGCTTTTATATGGAGCAATGAACCAGATCCAATTGATCCGGTATCTATTAGACAATCGTATCCTGCTGGAGAGCCGCCCATCGGCTATCTAACAGTTGAAGCAACGGCAAAAGTCGCTGAAAGCTTGTTGGATAAAAGTGGTGGTTTTTTGAGTAACGATATTTTGCCGCCAAGCATTTTTATGGACAATATGCCAAGCTACGAGTTTGGGGCTTTGGTACAAGTTCGAGATATGGTCACTGTTTTAAGGGATGATATAAGCCGCGCACAATCCCAATCTACAGAGAATTTGTCCTTAAGAAACGCGTTAGAGCGTTTTAACATTGCTCACACTAAGTGGATCTTTCCAAGAGCAGAAGGTCAGTATCGTGAAGGGATTCAGCATTTGCGCGAATATCGTGATGAGCTGACCGATAGCCAAATAACCAATACTCAGTTTTTTGCTCGTGCCGATAATCTTCGCTCTTGGTTATATTTTGTTAGTAAACGGTTAGGCTCTTTATCGCAGCGTTTGAGTGCTAGTGTAGGACGAACTCGTATTAATACTGATTTGGCTGGCGATACATCTGCTCAACAATCTACCAATACAGGGCAGCTGATAGAAGTTAAAACGCCTTGGCTTGAGATTGACGATATCTTTTGGGAAGCTCGCGGTTCTACCTGGGCTATTGTGCAAATGATGAAAGCGGTAGAGCAAGACTTCGACTCAGTGATCAAAGATAAAAACGCTTTAGCCAGTTTCCGACAAATTATTTTAGAACTAGAAGCCACGCAAGATCCTATGTGGAGCCCAATGGTAGTTAATGGTCGAGAGTTTGGATTTGTTGCTAATCACTCGTTAGTCATGTCTTCTTATATTTCAAGAGCTAACGCCGCCATAATCGATTTGGTCGATTTATTAAGAAGAGGATAGATATTTAAAATCAAGCCCCGTATGACGGGGCTTTTTTATAGCTAAACCATTTAGCACCTTGCTGCATCTAATAAAGTTAAAGCACAATAATAATGGGGAATAATTAATGCTGTTTAATACGCCAATATTTTTTATCTTCTTCGTCATTTTTCTTTTGTTTTACGGTTTCGTATTTTTACAACGTAAACCAAAGGTCTATTTTATTCTGGTCTCTAGCTTAGTTTTCTATGGCGCCTGGAACTATAAGTTCATTCCATTGTTGGTTGGTTCTGCAGTAGCGGATTACTTTATTGCGCAAGCGATAGGCAATAGCTCGAGTCAATCGCGGAAAAAATGGTTAGTATCGCTATCGTTGTTTATTAATCTTGGTATTTTGGCACTCTTTAAATACGCGGATTTTGCAATTGAATCGGTAGCACAGTTACTTAATGTTTTTGGCTATCAAGTATCCTTTGAAACACTCTCTTGGGTTCTGCCTGTCGGTATCTCTTTTTACACCTTCCAAAGCTTAAGCTATACCATTGATGTTTATCGTGGCGATATGAAACCACGTAAAGGCTTAGTAGAATTTACTGCAGCATTGGCGTTTTTCCCGCAGTTGGTTGCAGGTCCTATTCTACGGGCTAGACATATTTTACCGCAGTTTCACAAGCTACCGATTCCTACCTGGTTGAATGCCAAGCATGGCTTTTTATTAATCACGGTAGGTTTAATTAAGAAAACGGTTGCTGACTTATTGGCTGCACCCGCTGCGCTGGCGTTTGATGCCCCCAATGCAGTTTCTACCTTAGAACTCTGGACTGGGGTATTGGCATTCGCGGGGCAAATTTATGGTGATTTCTCAGGTTATAGTGATATGGCAATTGGTCTTGCTTTATTATTGGGTTTTCAAATTCCGTTGAACTTCCGAGTACCTTACTTTGCTTTATCGCCAGTGGATTTCTGGCGACGTTGGCATATTTCCTTGTCGAGCTGGCTAAAAGATTATTTATATATTTCCTTGGGCGGCAATCGTAATGGCCATCGTTATCGAAATATCTTTATCACAATGCTATTGGGCGGCTTATGGCATGGTGCCGCTTGGGGTTTTATTGCTTGGGGAGTTTTCCATGGCGTGATAATTACCGCGACTCATTTTTTTCGAGAACAAGAACGTTTTGCAGGCTTTGCTCAATCAAACTCGAAAGCCATTAAACTGCTGCAGTGGGCCATAACCTTTTACTTAATATTAATTGGTTGGGTCTTGTTTAGAGCGGAAACCTTAACCGGCGCTTGGACTATGCTGGTTAATATGCATACCTTCGCATCAACCGCCATAGCGGCCAACTCTGCGTTCTTAGTGCTTGGTTTGGTGAGTATGTCATTGTTGCTGATCCATTTAATGGATTATTTCATTCTGCATAAATCTGAGAAGCTGGAATCCAAGTGGTGGCTTTTTTGGCCTTTATTAATCATAGGGCATTTCTTGTGTTATATGATTGGCAAGCCCAGTGCTGAATTTATCTATTTTCAATTTTAAGGAGGCAAAATCATGAGTGAAAGAAAAATATATTTCAAAATCCTAATGGCTATTTGCCTTAGTATGTTAGTGGTTGTTGTGGGCTTTCGCGGTTTTACAAAGATCATGGGTGTTGGAAGTGATACCTTGATGGGGCGGGTGGATCAAGCTAGAAATGCTTTACCTGAAATTATTAAAGAAGAAAAAGATTTAGTGATGATGTTTGGTTCTTCAATGGTAAGGGCTGGTTTTTCTCCAAGGCAGTTTGATCGTGAAATGAAAAATGCTGGTGTTTTGGTCAAGTCATATAACTTTGGTTTTGGAGGTTTAAATCCGTATTTTCAAGACGTCTTAGCCACTAGAATTAAAGAGCAATTTGATGCTGGAAATAAGCGCTTAAAATTAACCATTATTGAGTTCAACCCGTTCCAAACCACAACTACTCGTAGAAATGGTGCCATAGCATTAGAAGAATCATTTTTAGGCTTATTAGGCACAGATGAAGAGTTATTAAATATCGCTAAATCAGATTTGCGAAAAGGGATTCGGATGGCGAATATCAAATATTTGCGTGATGGCATTTCTGCAGAAATGGTTACTAGCTTTTATGGAAGAATGTTTGCAGAACCAAGGCCGAGAACTGATTTGCCGCGAGACAGCGAAGAGCATCAAAAGCGTTTGCAAGAAGTTGGAGAAGCTTTAAATAAAAAATTTGATGAGGAATATCCTAACTTTGTAGATTCGCAATGGTCTATGGATTGGCAGGGTGGTGGCACTATTCCGGAAGAACGCTCCGAAGAAACCCTTAAACTATTTGATGAATACTATGCGTTGCTACAATCTGATCATCGGATGGATAATGCTCGACTCAATAGAGTTCACACAGCAGATATTGAAGAGTTAAATTTTGATCCTTTATTAATGGATTCTTTCATTAATTTGGTTAAAACCTTCCAGCAATTTTCTGACCAAGTAGAAGTGGTCATTCTTCCGCAAAATCGTAAATGGATAAAAAATCCGCCTGAGGCGATAGCAAGATTTGATAGGGCAGTAGAGAAAATTCAAAACGAAACAAAAGCTAAGGTAAGAAACTTCGATAGAAGTGGCAGGTATGATTATACAATGTTTAGCGATGCTACGCATTTAGCGCGATATTTAGGGGATGTTCCTTTCACTAACCATTTGATTGAAGTTTATGAACCAATTTTAAGAAGAGACTAAACCTTTTTGTTATATTGAACATCTAATACTAAACACTTAATTACTTTAGCCCTTGAATCAACAAGTGAGTAAGCCTAGCGAGCAGGGAATCATTAATAGCGATGACTTTGACGAGTCATCGTCAGTTAAGATGGCTATGGCTGGTGATTTGAGTGCTTTTGAGGAACTTTATCGTCAGTACTACAAGCAAATCTATTTGCTTTGCTTGCGAATGACTGGGCGTAAAGAGCTAGCGGAAGATCATAGCCAAGAGGCTTTTATCAAAGCTTGGCAGGCGCTGGCAAATTTTCAAGGTAAAAGTAAGTTTAGTAGCTGGTTGTATCGGATTGCGGTAAATGTTGTTTTAGGCCATCAGCGTAAATATCAATATGAAGTTTTGGCTGATCAAGACTGGCAGCAAGCCTTTGAAGATGAGTTTGCAGTTTCTCATAACCCTCAACAAATGGATCTGGAAAAGGCCATTGGAAACTTACCAATGCAGGCAAAGAACGTTTTAATCTTGCATGATTTGATGGGTATGACTCATAAGGAAATCGGAACCTCGTTAGATATCGCTGTGGGCACTTGCAAGGCACATTTAAGTCGTGCACGAACCTTAGTTAGAGAGCAGTTAGTTAGTTAGAGTACGTCTAGTTGGAGACGATAGTTTAGTTATAGTGAATGTTATGAATGAAAAAGAATTGATTAAGCAGTTACAAGATTTGCCAAAAACAGTTGAGGCAAAAGATCAGTGGGCGCAAATTAAGCAAGCCATTAATTCTCAAACTATGAATTCTCAAAGCATGGACTCGAAAATACAGGCTAAAGAAACTGTGGTTAAAAATTCTGCTAAGCGTAAATGGTTATATCCTGTATCTATTGCGGCTTCAGTTTTTGTGGTTGCTTTTTTAGCTATGCAATTACCACAAAATACAACAGAAACTGAACTGAACTATGCTCAAGTTAAAGTTTTGAATAGCCTGCAACAAGCCAATAATCAGTACTATTCTGCATTAGGAAATGTGATGGAAGCAAGAGCTACGGCTTTACCGAATGGATTAAAAATCACCTTAAAAGATTTACGCGAAGCGCAAGCTAGTTATCGTTTAGAGCTTACTGATGATCCAAACAACACGGCTATTTACCGTAAACTGATTAGAACTTATCAAACCGAGAGAGAGCTACTAAAAAATTTAGTGAGTTAACATTCTGTACAAAATTAAAAAGGCAGCCCATTGGCTGCCTTTTTAATGCAATAACTATATTAAAAAGATTTAATCTTTTTCGTAAGCAGCAATGCTATCTAAGATTTCTTTCTTCGCTGACTCAGAACCTTCCCAGCCTGCAATCTTAACCCATTTGCCTGGCTCAAGATCTTTGTAATGCTCAAAGAAATGTTGAATTTGATTAAGCAATAATTCCGGTAATTCCTGAACCTCATGAATCCCCTGATACATGGTGCTTAATTTACCTGTTGGGATGGCAACGATTTTAGCATCTTCACCTGACTCATCAGTCATCTTCAATACGCCAATTGGGCGGCAAGGAATAACGCAGCCGGCTATCAATGGGAATGGCGTTGGAACTAAAACGTCCACCGGGTCGCCGTCAGCCGATAAAGTGTGATTAACATACCCGTAGTTAGTTGGGTAATGCATACAAGTTGCCATAAAGCGATCAACGAACATGGCACCAGTTTCTTTGTCTACTTCATACTTAATTGGATCGCTGTGTGCAGGGATCTCAATAATTACGTTAATCTCTTCTGGAGCATTTTTGCCCGCTGATACATTGTCCAAGCTCATGGGGTTACCTTTTCATTCGTGGGGTATAGAAACGGCGCGCATTATACAACTGTTTAAATCGAAAAAACACTGCTTAAACTCTAAACTTTTTGCATAAAAATTGTACATTTTGGATAAGTTTGTTAGATTGGATTCGCAATAATTAAAAATCATTTAATAATCAAATAGATAGTGAGCAATGGGGATAGTATGAAAGAATCTATGTTAGAGAATCTTGCGCTGCCGCCAATTCTTGGCTTGGTGGGTTTAGTGTTTGCTTTTGTGATTTATATCTTGGTGAAAAAGTATCCTGAAGGGGAGTCATCCATCAAGAAAATCGCTGATCAGATCCATTTAGGTGCGATGGTATTCATGAAACGTGAATACACGATGTTAGCTGCTTTTGTCGCGGTTTTAGTGGCATTGGTTTGGTGGCAACTGGGAAGCAAGACAGCTATAGCTGTGATTGCAGGTGCCTTGTCATCGTCAATCGCTGGCTGGTTAGGCATGTATGCAGCAACTAAAGCAAATGTGAGAACCGCAACTGCTGCGCAAAAAGAAGGTGCTTCGGCGGCATTATCTGTTGCCTTTTTTGGTGGTTCTATTATGGGCTTGTGCGTGGCAGCCTTGGGTCTTATTGGTTTAGGCGGTTTATTCTGGTATTTCAACCCAGCAACCGATGTAAGTGCAGTACATGCGCTTGAAGGTTTTGGTATGGGTGCATCCTGTGTTGCTCTATTTTCCCGTGTAGGTGGTGGTATTTTCACCAAGTCGGCGGATGTTGGTGCTGACTTAGTTGGCAAAATTGAAGCTGGCATTCCAGAAGATGATCCTCGTAACCCAGGTGTTATTGCTGATAACGTGGGTGATAATGTCGGTGATGTTGCGGGCATGGGTTCGGATATTTTTGAATCCTACTGTGGCTCTATGATTGCATCAATTGCCATTGCTGCCACTTTAACGGGTTTAGATTACCAAGCAGCTTTAATGTCTTTCCCCTTGTTATTAGCCTCGATGGGTATGGTTGCTTCTATCGTCATGATTATTGTGGTACGACTATTTTCAAGTTCGGCTCCAGCGACAGCCTTAAGAATTGGGACCATGGGCGCCCCAGTTATATTTATTGCTGCAGCCTATTGGTTAGCAGTGCAACTAGAGATCCCTACAAATTATTGGTGGGCAGTAGTTGCTGGCGCTGTGGGAGGTGTGGCCATTGGTTTAATCACGGAGTACTACACAGGTTCAACACCGGTTAAGAAAATCGCTAAATCAGGCGAAACCGGCTCGGCGACAGTCATGATTACAGGTCTATCCGTAGGGATGCAATCTGTGGTGATCCCAATATTTGTTTTGTGCGGAATTATTTATGCTTCGACTGAGTTAGCCGGTCTCTATGGTGTTGGTATTGCTGCTGTTGGCATGCTGTCTACTGTTGGTATTACTATGGCGATTGATGCTTATGGTCCTGTTGCTGACAACGCTGGGGGTATTGCTGAAATGGGCGGTATGGGTAAGGAAGTTCGTGAAATTACCGACTCACTTGATGAGCTTGGAAATACCACAGCAGCAATTGGTAAAGGCTTTGCGATTGGCGCAGCGGCACTAGCAGCTTTGGCAATTATCGCCGCATTTATTAAATCGGCAGGCATTAATCCAGCGGACATTAATTTATCCAACCCAACGGTCATAGTCGGAATGCTGATTGGCGGTACTATTCCGTTCCTGATTGCGTCTATCACTATGACTGCAGTTGGTGATGCAGCTTTTGATATGATTAATGAAATTCGTCGTCAATTTAAGGAAATTCCAGGATTGTTAGAAGGTAAAGCCGAACCAGATACCGCTAAGTGTGTGGATATTGCCACTACAGCAGCCTTAAAGCGTATGTTACTTCCGGGTGTTATCGCTGTTTCAGCACCAGTTATTGTGGGCATGTCGCCATTAGGAGCGATTGGTTTAGCTGGCATGCTGGCCGGTGCTTTATTAGGTTGTGTCTTGATGGCATTGATGATGGCTAACGCTGGTGGTGCTTGGGACAACGCGAAAAAGTACGTTGAAAAAGGCAACTTTGGTGGCAAAGGCTCAGACACTCATAGTGCCACGGTAGTTGGTGATACGGTTGGCGATCCTTTCAAAGATACTTCGGGTCCATCGATGAACATCTTAATAAATGTCATGGCGATTGTATCGTTGGTGATAGCGCCATTATTGAGATAGTTAGTTAAGAAGTCTTTGTAAAAAAGCGGCCTTTGGGCCGCTTTTTTTATAACAGCCCTATACAAAATTAACCCTTTATTTTTAACCCAGCGTTTATAGAAATGAGACTAATGCAGAAGGAGATAAAAATGAAGAAACTAATCTATGCCGCTACTGCTTGCTTGGTAACTTTAGCATTGCTGTTATTAATGACTGGCTTAATAGCTCAGCCGCAAGCCCCTATGGCAAAAATTAAGGCGGTAAAACCTGCCCCGCAAGTGCTACCGTCTGAAAAAGATCCAGCGCCACAAGAGCCAGTTAATATAATTAAACCTAGTATTTCTGTACTGCCTTCAATAGATGCGAATGAGGATATCCAAGTTGAATTACAAGCTATGGTGAATCTGGAAACTTTAGATTTTTCTCCGGTAAAAACAGATTTTATTGGACTAATTAATGCTCCGAACTCTACTGATTTAGGATTGGTGGAGATGGATCAAGAGGCCATACCATTGATTCAAACTGCGCCTGCATATCCTGCGGATGCTTTAATACAAGGTATTGAAGGCTGGGTTAAGTTAACTTTTGATGTGGATGCGTCAGGCTTTGCAAAAAACATAAAAGTGGTTTCTGCTAGTCACAGGAAAATTTTTGATAGAGAAGCTAAAAAAGCTTTAAAAAAGTGGAAGTTCAAACCCGGCAAACGAGGCGGTATTGATAAAGGTTTAGATAATCAATCGGTCACCATGCAATTCAACCTAACTGATAACTAAGCTTACCCAACCCGGCAGTTCTATGGTCTAATTAACAGAACTGCTGGTTTTTTTTATAAAAGACTCTATGATTTCAGCACATTCTTTAGCCTTAGCTTGAGCTACTAAATGAGGTGAGTCTAACTGCAAGACTTCTAGTTGAGTAAAAACCTTTTGATAAGATTCTAAGTTTTTGGCCGGTACTAACCAATCTTTCGCGCCTTGAATATAAACAGTAGGAACTGAAACTTTATTGGCAGGAAGTTCCAAGCTTCTCATATCAGCTATTCTGGTAGCTAGTTGCTCAGTGCTAACATCTTGCATGGCTTGTTTGAACAAGAGAATCAACTCATCGGTTGCATCCCTGCCATACAAGACATGACCTAAAATGCTTTTCGGCAACAAAGGCTTTCTTAATAATCCCATCGAAAGGTATTTTTCCAGAGAGGTAAATTTAGACGGGTTTTCTAAAAAACTAGCAATAATTACCAGCTTTTCAATCTCTAAATTTCCACGTAAGGCTAGCTCGGTTGCTATATGACCAGAGTAAGATTCTGCAATTAAAACCACAGGCTCATTAGAATATTGCTGCTCTAAATGCTCGATATAAGCCCGCTTATCTTTATGCGGGTTTAAGGGTTCAATAGAGCTGTCGAAGCCTTTGCTCGTTAGGTATCGGCTTAATGGTTGATATAAAAAGCCTGAACCATCCATGCCAGGCATTAGAATTAAAGTCATAATCACTCTATTGGCAGATATATATCGGTAATTAAATCGGATTCTTTGACTTCTGGAAAGAAGTTTTTATGAATGAGATATTGGGCTGAATTAAAAAAGCCCTCAAGAGAGGGCTGTATTTAGATTTTAAATTTCTTTTTGAGCTTCTTCTTTACTAGCTCATTTTTAAGCTCAACGTACTGAGGCAGGCCATTTTTATAAGGTGGATAGGACTCACCCTGAATCAATGGTTGTAGATACTCACGACATTCTTCGGTGATGCTATAGCCATCACGGGAGATATATTTACGGGGCATCATTTTCTCAACGTTGGCCACGTCAGCTAACTTGGCTTCACCAACTTTCCAAGAGTACTTTTTAGTGTTCTTACGAACAATGGTTGGCATCACTGCATTTTTCCCTGCATCTGCAAATTCAACTGCTGCTTGGCCCATAGCGTATGCCTGCTCGACGTCAGTAGCTGAGGCGATATGGCGCGCTGCACGTTGCAAATAATCTGACACTGCCCAGTGGTATTTGTAACCCAACTCTTCTTTAATCATTTGCGCTACTACCGGCGCAACGCCACCTAACTGTTTATGGCCAAATGAGTCAACGGTTCCAGCATCGGCTAAGAAGGTGCCATCTTTATAGGCGGTGCCTTCGGAAACCACGATGGCGCAGTAACCAAATTTCTTAACACTACGATTAACTTTTTTAAGGAATTTTTCTTTGTTGAAAGCAATTTCCGGGAACAAAATAATGTGCGGCGCATCGCCTTCTTTTTCACAAGCTAAGCCACCTGCCGCAGCAATCCAGCCAGCGTGACGTCCCATGACTTCCATTACAAAAACTTTAGTCGAGCTTTCAGCCATCGACTTTACGTCAAAAGCTGCTTCTCGAATAGAAACGGCAACGTATTTTGCTACCGAGCCAAAGCCAGGGCAGTTGTCGGTGATTGGTAAATCATTATCAACGGTTTTTGGAATTCCGATACAGGTGATTGGATAACCCATAGTTTCACTCAGCTGAGAAACCTTGTGTGCCGTGTCTTGTGAGTCGCCGCCGCCATTGTAAAAGAAGTAGCGAATGTCATGAGCTTTAAAGACTTCAATTAAGCGCTCGTATTCGGCTTTATTTTCTTCAATGCTTTTTAGTTTATAGCGACAAGAACCAAAGGCGCCAGATGGTGTATGGGTCAAACCTGCGATATCTTTTTTAGACTCTTTGCTGGTATCGATAAGCTCTTCACGCAATGCGCCAATAATGCCATTACGACCGGCATACACCTTATTGATATTTTTAGATTTACGAGCTGTTTCGATAACGCCAGCGGCTGTTGCGTTGATTACTGCCGTCACGCCGCCTGATTGGGCGTAAAATGCGTTGTATTTTTTCTTCGCCATTTCAGATTCCTAAGAAGTTAGCTAAGTATTGAAATTAAGGCGATTCTACATTATTTCACCTTTTCTCGCTTGAAAAGATGACGAAAAAACTGGCTTAGCATATGATTAAGCTAGGATTTCATTAAAACTTCATAATAATAAGTATGCACATTCATATTTTGGGAATTTGTGGCACCTTTATGGGAGGTATCGCCTTGCTGGCCAAGCAAAAAGGCATCTCGGTAAGCGGGAGTGATCAAAACGTTTACCCTCCGATGAGCACCCAGCTTGAAGAGCAGGGGATTGAACTGATTCAAGGGTTTGATCCTAAAAACATTCCTGAAGAAACCGACTGTGTGATTATTGGTAACGCCATGTCTCGCGGTAATCCTTCGGTTGAATATGTGTTGGAGCAAGGGCTTAACTATCGCTCAGGTCCGCAATGGTTGTGTGAGAATATCCTTAAAGATAAATGGGTGTTAGCTGCCGCTGGAACTCATGGCAAAACCACAACTGCCAGTATGCTCGCTTGGATTCTAGAGTATTCGAATTTGCAGCCTGGTTTTTTAATCGGCGGTATTCCTGAGAATTTTGGTCTGTCGGCACGCTTGACCGAATCCCCCTTTTTCGTGGTAGAAGCGGATGAGTACGATACGGCATTTTTTGATAAACGTTCTAAATTTGTCCATTACCGCCCGCGAACTTTTATTATGAACAATTTAGAATTTGATCATGCGGATATTTTTGAAAACTTAGCTGCGATTCAAAAACAGTTTCATCACGCCATAAGAATTGTTCCTGCAAATGGCTTGGTAATTTATCCCGAGATTGAAAGTAATTTACAGCAGGTGATTGAGCTAGGCCTATGGTCTGCTTCAGAATTAACTCAATCTTCACAAGGCTGGTCTTATGCTTTGCAAGCTGACGATGCTAGCCATTTCGAGGTGTATTTCAAAGGCGAATTGCAAGGTAGTGTTAATTGGGACTTGATTGGATTGCATAATGCCAATAATGCGCTTTCAGCGATAGCAGCTGCGCGTCATGCTGGGGTTCCATCGAAGTATTGCTGTGATGCACTTAATGAGTTCCAAAACGTTAAAAGGCGGATGGAGTTTAAAGGTGAGTCTAGTGGAGTTGAAGTTTATGATGACTTTGCTCATCACCCGACGGCGATTGAGACAACTTTAGAAGGTTTCAGAGCTAAAGTAGATGGCGCAAAAATTATAGCGATTGTGGATTTACGTTCGGCCACCATGCGCTCTGGTATCCACCAGAATGTTTTATTAAGTTCATTAGTTGATGCCGATAGAGTTATTATTCATAAGCCGGGCGATTTTGCATGGGATTTCCCACAGTCTGAAAAAGAAAAGCTGAGTGAGTTATCCATTTTGCCGGATGTTGTTTCAATTCTTAAGGAGGTAAAATCCGTGGTAGAATCAGGGGATAAAATTTTAGTGATGTCGAATGGTGGCTTTGGTGGAATACATCAAAAAATATTAGATAGTTTGGCGAAGTAATTTCTTAGGTAACCCTTAAGCAGCTATCACTAATTCTACTTAAACAATAGATCTCTAAATAATTTTCGGGGAATTTATGAGTCAAACTAAAGCGATAACTTTAGCAATAACCGGGGCTTCTGGAGCACCCTATGCGCTTAGGCTACTGCAACAGTTAGTTAATCATTATCAGCATTGCTATTTAATGTTATCCAGCGCTGCGCGCGTAGTGCTGGCGACAGAGTGCGATATACAAGTCAATAAAGCACCAAGCGTAGTAGAAAAAGAGTTAACCAAGCAATTAAATTTGCCAGAAGGGTTTATTAAGGCTTTTTCTACCGATAACTGGATGTCTCCAGTAGCTAGCGGCTCAAGTGCACCCAAGCAAATGATCATTTGCCCTTGTTCTACAGGCACTTTAAGTGCAATTGCAACTGGCGCTTCGGATAATCTGATAGAGCGGGCAGCAGATGTGGTTTTAAAAGAGCGTGGTCAATTATTATTGGTACCTCGCGAAACGCCATATAATACGATTCATTTACAAAACATGACGCGCCTGTCTGAAGTTGGTGTGACTATTTTACCGGCATCGCCAGGCTTTTATAATCAGCCTAGTTCGATTAATGATTTAGTTGATTTTATCGTGGCGAGAATTTTAGACCACCTGGATCTCGATCATAAACTTGGCCATCGTTGGGGTTACAGCGGTAATTAAGCCTTAGTAATTTATTTTTAGCAATCCATTATAAAGTAGTAAAAGTACAAAAGGATAACAATGAGCAAAGCATTATCTATTTCCAATTTATCCAAGACTTATGCCAGTGGCACCCATGCCCTGAAAGGCATTGATCTAGAAGT
The DNA here is from genome assembly GCF_009674675.1 of Kangiella sp. HZ709. Classification (GTDB taxonomy): domain Bacteria; phylum Pseudomonadota; class Gammaproteobacteria; order Enterobacterales; family Kangiellaceae; genus Kangiella. Next base: position 1,107,655 of record NZ_WKJC01000001.1, on the reverse strand, counting down.
CGAAAACGGCGATTTTTTTGCACTACTTGGGCCTAATGGTGCCGGTAAGTCCACCGCTATCGGTATTATCAGTTCTTTAGTGAATAAATCAGCGGGTAAAGTCAGTGTGTTTGGACATGATATCGATACTGACTTAACTGCTGCTAAGCAAAACTTGGGATTAGTACCTCAGGAGTTTAACTTCAATATGTTTGAAGGTGTAGAGCAGATCGTTCTACAGCAAGCGGGTTATTACGGTATCAGTCGTAAAGAAGCGAAAAAGCGAGCACAACCTTTATTAGAAGAATTAGGTCTATGGGATAAACGCAAAAGTGCTTCACGTGAACTTTCTGGCGGTATGAAACGCCGCTTAATGATTGCGCGTGGTTTAATCCATAGCCCTAAGTTGTTAATCTTAGATGAACCTACTGCTGGAGTTGATATTGAGCTAAGGCGCTCAATGTGGGACTTTATGCAGCGCTTGAATGAGCAAGGTACGACAATTGTGCTGACCACTCATTATCTTGAAGAAGCCGAGAGCTTATGCCGCAATATTGCCATTATTAGTCAGGGAGAAATTGTCCAAAATACGGACATGAAATCTTTATTAGCACAATTGGATATGGAAACGTTTGTCTTAGATACGCAAGGTTTACCTGAACAGCTTCCATCGAATACTGGTTACGAGTTACGTAAACGAGATGAGACAACTTTGGAAGTGGATGTAAAAAAAGGGGCTGGTATCAATGGTGTTTTTTCAGCCTTATCACAAGAAAATATTAATGTTTTAAGTATGCGTAATAAAGCAAATCGCTTAGAAGAGTTGTTTGTGCGGATGGTAGAAAATGGCGATAAAACTAGTTCGACAAAAGTGTCGGGAGAATAATAATGCAAAATATTAATACCACTCCTATTCAAGGCTCTAACTGGGTAGCTTTTAAGACTATTCTGTTAAAAGAGGTCACTCGATTTACTCGTATTTGGGTACAAACTATTTTGCCACCTGCCATAACTATGAGTTTGTATTTTGTGATTTTTGGTAACCTTATTGGCTCGCGTGTGGGAACAATGGATGGACTTCCTTATATGGAGTTTATTGTTCCTGGCTTGATCATGATGTCGGTTATTACCAACTCTTATTCTAACGTTGTGTCTTCTTTCTTTAGCGCTAAGTATCAACGCTCAATTGAAGAAATGATGATTTCGCCTGTTCCTAATTGGATTATTTTATCCGGCTTTGTGGGTGGCGGCGTTTTAAGAGGCTTGCTTACCGGTTTCATAGTGACACTGGTTTCATTATTTTTTATCGATAATATTCAAATTCACAATATTATAGTTTTGATAAGTGTAGTTATTCTAACTTCAATTCTATTTGCTATGGCAGGTTTTTTAAATGCTTTATTTGCTCGTTCTTTTGATGATATATCGATAATTCCTACCTTTGTGTTAACTCCATTAACTTACCTTGGTGGTGTTTTTTACTCGATAAAATTACTGCCGGAATTTTGGCAAGGAGTATCGCAAGCTAACCCAATTATTTATATGGTTAATGCATTCCGCTATGGTTTTTTAGGTAAATCAGATATATCAATTGGTATAGCATTTGGCTTAATTATGGTCTTTATAGTGATTCTAGCGAGCATTTGTTTGTATTTATTGCACAAAGGTAAAGGGTTAAGATCCTAGATGGATTTTAGCAATAATAGCGTTATTCCAATTTTTCCACTTTCACGAGTGGTATTCCCTGATAGCCTGCTGAGATTACAAATATTTGAACAGCGTTATTTGAAAATGGTTTCTGAGCAATTATCGAAAGGAGAAGGCTTTGGTGTTTGCCTTATTAAAAGAGGTAATGAAGCAGGTATCCCTGCAACACCCTTTACCATTGGCACTTATGTCGAAATCGTTGATTTTGATCAAACTGAGTCAGGTCTTTTAAAAATAATTTGTTTGGGACAACGCAGTTTTCAAATTAACAGCCTAGAAATCTTAGAATCTAATTTGCTGACCGCTAACGTTTCATGGTTAGAGCCTATCGATCAAAAACAAGTATTAGACGAGCAGGCTGAGTTGGTTAATTTATTGTCTGATTTGTCAGATCATCCTCAAGTAGAAATTATTGATGATGAACAGAAATGGAGTCAGCTAGGTTTTGTTATGGATCGCTTGACTGAGTTTATGCCAATTTCAGAACGCCAAAAACAATCCATTCTTGAAACAACCGATATTGAACTAAGGCAAGCAATCTTGTTTCAAATGCTGAATTGGATACGTTAATAATAACTTCCTAAGTTAAGTGTTTTATCCTGGTCAAAAAAATGCCCATCATTTGATGGGCAAATGGCTTGCGCATTGATTGGCTAACCTTAAGCGGGTAGTTGCCTTCAGTTAGCCGGGGATAGTCTGCACTTAGGAGTGCATACATATTAATATAAGCATAAAGTGTGCCAATCCAGTTAAGTTATTGAATTATATTGTTTTGTTTTTCTTATATGACTCTAAGTAGTTATTTCTTAGTTAAACTGTAAATAATTTGAACAGTCTATATAACTCAAAACAATAAAAAAGGGCACTTAATGTGCCCTTTGAAAACTTTAATTAGGAATCAAATTCTGGGATCTAAATCTTCTTCGTAATCAACGCCATCAACTTCAAAACCGAACAACTTAAAGAATTCATGTTTATAGCCATGATAATCAGAGATTTCTGAAATGTTTTCCGTGGAAGCTTTATCCCAAAGAGATTCAACTCTATCTTGGATAGAATCATCCAACTCTTTTAAGTCCAAACGATAACGGCGGGTATCATCATAGATGGCTTGGCCATTGACTATTTGATCATGAATAAGGCCTTTAATTTGCTCTACTGGGTTTTCATGTACCCCAGCTTCTTTCATGACTTTGTATAGCAATGAAATATAAAGAGGCATCACGGGAATGGCTGAGCTTGCTTGCGTAACGACGGCTTTTAACACCGCAACGTTTGCAGAGCCTTTGTATTTGCTTTGCAGGTTTTCATGAATGGTATGAGAGGCTCTATCCAAGTCTTCTTTAGCCTTACCAATAGTGGCATGACCATAGATTGGCCAAGTGAGCTTTTTGCCAATGTAAGTGTAAGCGACGGTATCAACACCTTCAGCGAGGACTCCTGCTTTATCTAAGGCATTCATCCACAACTCCCAATCTTCGCCACCCATAACCTTGATGGTGTTTTGGATATCATCATCATTGGCAGGCTCAATAGTTACATCATGAACTTCGCCTTTGTCAGTATTTAATGTTTTACATGTAACCATATCGCCAATCGGTTTAAGTACCGACTTATAGACATCGCCTGTATCAGGATCTTGGCGACGAGGTGAAGCTAACGAATAAACGACTAGATCAATTTTACCCATTTCTTCTTGAATGATTTTAATAGCATCTTCTTTGGCTTGATGAGAAAAAGCATCGCCATTGATGCTTTTATGCCAAAGACCTGCTTTATCTGCTGCGATCTCAAAGCCACGATTGTTGTACCAGCCTGCGGTGCCTGTTTTACGTTCAGAAGCTTCTTTTTCAAAGAATAGGCCTAGAGTCTTGGCACCATAACCAAAGGCAGAAACTAGACGAGAAGCTAAGCCATAGCCTGTTGATGAGCCGATGACTAAAACATTTTTTGGAGCATTAGCTGGTACATCGGTAATCTCTTGCTTGATATAATTGATTTGCTCTTGAACATGAGCTATGCAGCCTTTTGGATGAGAGGCGGTACAAATAAAGCCGCGAACTTTTGGTTTTATTACCATGAGATTCTCCGAATACTGGAAACTACTTTTAAAATTGGCGCTATTGTAACCCTTTTCTCTAGCAAAGAGGTACTACCATTGGTAGCATTAAGCAAACGTTAGACTCTTAAACACTATGCTTAAAACTTCAAAAACAAGACAAGCGGAAAAGTTTTTCGATTATTTGGTTATATCATTGGCAGCCATTCCTTTTCTGGCACTGATCATCTCTTCAAAAAAGATTTATCCAGCTGAGATGTTGATGAAGTTAATTTTTCTTTTAATTGCTGCCGGTGGTTTGGTTGCTTATTTAGTCAGCAAAAGGAAATTTACACTTAATAAGATACCGCTGCTAAGCATTCCTATGCTTGGATTAATTGGGCTCACGCTTGTTGGCTTATTTTGGGCGCATAACTATTTTGAATTAGTCATGAATAACTTTCACTGGCTAGCAGCCTTATGTTTAGCGATGCTTTTATGGCAATGGAATTATAACGAAATATCGGTGGAACGCTGGTTGAGTGTGTTTATTATCAGCGCAACATTTACTGCGGTTATTGGCATTATTCAGCATTTATTTGAGTTTTCTGAAATTAAACAGGGTGCGAAGCCAGCGTCTGTTTTCTTCAATCGAAATATGGCCACGCAGTTTGTGATGGCTATGCTTCCTATAACATTAGTCCGTTTTTGGCATTGCAAACCAAAAGACAATAAAGCTTTGTTATTTAATAGCGTTGCTTTTTGCTTGATGCTTACCTATATCGCCTATACTCAAACTCGCGCAGCATGGCTGACCTTAATAATAATTTTATTAGCTGCTGTAATCGCCGTTGGGGTTTTCTCCACTTACCGACAATCATTGAGTCATTTAAAAAAGCGCTACTTGTTATCAAGCATGCTCGCAACTTTAGTTTTAGTACATTTCAATGCGGAAGGTTTGCATTGGTTCTTTCAAGCGGTATTTGATGAAGCGAATCAAATTACTGAAGCGGTAAGTCTAGAAAATAAAGGAGAAGCTCGCTATAAACTCTTTATTAATTCATTGCATATGGCAAAAGAAAATTGGCTTACCGGCGTTGGCCCTGGTCAATGGAGCGTATTTTACGGCGACTATATGAATACCGTTGTCGCTGATGATCATATCAATTACCAAGTTCGAGCTTCAAAAGTCCATAATGCTTACATTCAAATCATGACTGAATATGGTATTTGGGGATTGGTACTTGTGGTTTTCGGGCTAGCATCATTAGTTACTACAGCTTGGAGTTTACTCAAAAATACATTCAGCTACACCAATCTTGGAGTCGTATTAAGTGCCTTATCGATTCTAACTCAAGCAAATCTTAGTTTTAGTATGCACTTAGCAATGCCGGTTATGCTATTGGTATTTAGTTTGGTTATTATCACTAAACAGTTAACCAATAATAAAAACTTCGAACTATCTATCAATAAGTATATTGTCTTAGTGGTCATTTCAGGCTTAGCGCTGGCATCAAGCTTTTTTGTGATGAATGCCTATACGGCTAGATTAGATTATGTGGACTCTAGAGTATTGCTAAGAGATAAAAATTTTGCTGGAGCATATCAAGCTGCGAGCAAAGCTATTGAAAGAAACCCTTACCATAAAAATGCTCATGTGATCCTATTTAACTCTGCAATAGAATTGGATAAAACAGCTGAGGTTAGTGACAAACTTGAAATAGCATTGAAAAAATATCCATTTGCTCAAGAATTACTTTTCCCCGCAGCTCAACTGACTAAAGTAACCCAGAGTCATGAAAAAGATATCGAATATAACCAAAGGCTAGTGAATTTATTTCCTTATGACGCCATTACAGTGAAGCGGTTAGGCGATGCTTATCGCAGGGCAGGGGATAAAGTTAATATGAAGCTTTATTATCAAAAGGCCGTGGAATTAGATGAGGCCCTAAAAGAGCATTCTACTATTAAACGATTTTTATATAACCAAAAGTAATAACAATGAAGGAAAAAACTGATAAAAAAGGCTTAGGTTGTTTAATCATTTTTGGAGGCATATTTTTATTAGCGGGCATTGGAGCTTTCCTAATGCAGGCAGCTCCATTATATCATTCATTACAGGCTAATGATTGGCAATCGGTTAATGCAAAAATCATTAGTGTTAAACAAACAAACTCTAACTCGAATGAAGGCGGTACTACTTATGGCGTAAAAGGCTCTTTTAGTTATCAATATGAAGGTAGAAGCTATACCTCTTCAAAACTAAACTTTTCTTCAGGGACTGACAATATTGGCGACTATCAAAAAGACTTTTACCGACGCTTAAAAAATGCCCAAAGAATTGATAGGACTGTTACCGCTTATGTGAACCCAGATAATCCATCAGAAGCCGTCATTGATAAAGGTATTCGTTGGGGGATGTTGGGGTTTGGCTCTATCTTTCTATTGGTTTTTGGTGGCGCAGGTGGCGGCATTATTTTTGCTGGATTCTGGGGGCAGCGAAAGAATAACGAAGAAGAAAAGCTACAAACGGAATATCAAGATAAGCCTTGGTTATGGCGTACAGAATGGCAACAAGAGTTCTTTACAGCCAACTCGAAAGGTAGCTATATTGCTATTAGTATATTTGCAGCTTTCTGGAATTTAATTTCTTTCCCCATAGCGATATTGGCTTTACCAGATATCATTAAGAAAGGTGAGTATGTAGGTTTATTTGTTTTGCTATTCCCAATGGTAGGCATATTTATGGCTGGCTGGGCTATTGCTCTTTACCGAAGGCATAAACGATACGGTGGTATTAAACTCTATGTAGATGATAAGCGGATTAAGATTGGCGACATTAATCGCGGGCATTTCCAATTATCGACGTTGCGCTTGGATAATTCCGAAGCCATTATCAGCCTTAAATCGATTCATAGATATGAGTCAGGTTCGGGTGAAGATCGTTCCACCAGAGAAAAGATATTGTGGGAGGACACTCAACGAGTCGATATTTTTTCTTCAGAATCTAGATTTGAATTTAATGTACCTTCAAGCCTTAAAGAAACCGATGCTTCAAACTCAAGCTCACAATATCTATGGCGAATATCAATAGATTCTAAACAGAAAGGTCCGGATCTCAAGTTAGACTTTGAAGTGCCTGCATTTAAATTGTCCAAAGAAGAGCTGTTAGAAAAAGAAAGAGATGAATCGGATTTATTTACAACTGATTCTTCTCAATCCTTTACCAGTCGAGCAAGCGAAAGAGGCGACTGGACCAAAATTGGGGTTATTCAGTCCTATTCTAATCAAGGGGTAGAATACTTATTCCCAAGAATGAACACTTTGCTATGGTCAATAATGTCACTAATTGGCTGGGTGTTTGTCGCGGTGGGCTTTGGTGTCTATATGCATGGAGCACCAGTATTATTCCCGATCATATTTGGATTGTTGGGCGGACTCTTTGGAGTTTTAGGGATGAGGGCGGCGTTGTTTAAAAGCCGAGTATATGTCGATGGTGCAAATCTTTATTATCAAACTGGGTATATTACTTTTAGTGAAACAAAAAGCATTCGCAAAGAAAATATAAAAAAATTCGATACCATTTCTCAAACCAGCTCAGGCAACACTAAGTATTACAATATATTGGTACACACTAATGATGGAGCAAAGCACACCATTGCCAAGAACTTAAAAATTAAAGGTGATATCGAGTCGTTTATCGCCAAGCTAAAAGACGAATTGAATATTACTGAGTTATAAAACAAAAAAGCCTGCAATTAAGCAGGCTTTTTAATATGGCGGAGAGGGTGGGATTTGAACCCACGGTGGGCTATTAACCCACGCCGGTTTTCAAGACCGGTACATTCGGCCGCTCTGTCACCTCTCCGAAGAAGCGAAATGATACCTCAACTAATCGTTATTTGGAATCACTTTCTTATTACTGAAAGAATATGGTAGCTATGGGTGGACTTGAACCACCGACCCCAGCATTATGAATGCTGTGCTCTAACCAGCTGAGCTACATAGCCATAAATTCAGTGGCGCGTATTTTGGTGATTTTAGAGCTTTTTGTCAAGCCCATTTAGCCTAAATAGCGCCAAAAAACAGTATTATCTATACGTTGAATCTGAAGTGCATAACGTCGCCATCTTGCACTATGTAATCTTTGCCCTCAAGGCGCCATTTACCTGCTTCTTTCGCGCCGGCTTCGCCATTACCGGCGATATAATCATCGTATGCTGTGACTTCGGCACGGATAAACCCTTTTTCAAAATCGGTATGAATGACGCCAGCTGCTTGCGGTGCAGTTGCACCTACTCTTACTTGCCAAGCTCGAACTTCTTTCTTGCCAGCAGTGAAGTAGGTTTGCAGGCTCAACAAATCATAGCCAGCACGAATCACTCGGTTTAAACCAGGTTCTTCTTGGCCAATGTCCGCCAGGAAATCGATTTTATCTTCGTCATCCAATGCTGCAATTTCAGATTCAATGGAGGCGCAAATCGGCACCACTTCAGCATTCTCACTAGCAGCGAACGCACGAACTTTATCGAGAAGTGGGTTATCTTCAAAACCATCTTCGCTGACATTGGCGATATACATAGTTGGTTTAGTGGTAATGAGTTGGAAGCGAGACAAAACTTTCTTTTCGTCTTTATCCCAATCTAAACCTCGCAATGCATTACCTTCATCTAGACAAGCTTTACACTTTTCTAAAACTTCTAAATCTGCTTTAGCATCTTTGTCGCCGCTTTTTGCGATTTTAGCGGTTTTAATTAAACGCTTTTCAACTGACTCTAAATCTGCCAATGCTAATTCAGTATTGATAGTTTCAATGTCAGCAATAGGATCAACTTTTCCAGCAACATGGATTACATCATCATTATCAAAGCAGCGGACTACGTGAGCAATAGCATGAGTTTCGCGAATATTCGCAAGGAACTTATTCCCTAAGCCTTCACCTTTTGAAGCTCCAGCTACTAAGCCAGCAATGTCCACAAATTCCATAGTCGCAGGTAAGACTTTTTCAGGATCGACAATCCCAGCTAGCGCATCTAAACGTGGATCAGGAATTGGCACCACACCTGTATTGGGTTCAATGGTACAGAAAGGGTAGTTGGCCGCATCAATGCCAGCGTCTGTGAGCGCATTGAATAAAGTGGACTTTCCAACATTAGGTAAACCTACGATTCCGCAATTTAATGGCATTGTTATCTTCTCTCGTTACTGGCTGAAAGGTGAGGTTAAGCTATGCAGACGGTGCACTGCCGTATCCCATTCGCCTTTTAATAAGGTTTCTGTTTCTCGTACCGCTTCATCAACCGCGATATCGATAGCGTTTTTTTCGTCTGCGCTTGGTTTATTCAACACATATCCTGAGACTTTTGACTTATGTCCAGGGTGGCCAATACCTACGCGCAAGCGGATAAATTCTTTATTGTTAGCAAGTTTGCTAATGGTATCTCTTAAACCATTATGGCCGCCATGACCGCCGCCTTTTTTCAACTTTAAAGTGCCAGGGGCTATATCCAGTTCATCATGTGCAATTAAAATTTCTTCTGGTGGTATCTTGTAGAAATTCGCAACTGCTTGAATGGCTTTACCGCTTAGGTTCATGAAAGTTGTGGGGACTAATAATTTAACTTCAAAACCACCGATGAATCCTTTGCCAAAAAAGCCATGGAATTTAGATTCGGTTTTGAGTTGTATTTGATAAGAGCGTGCAAGCTCTTCGACATACCAGGCGCCAGCGTTGTGGCGTGTATCTTGATATTGTGAGCCTGGATTGGCCAGGCCCACAATTAACTTGATGCTAGACATGCTTAGACTTTCTTTATGTCTAACTACAGCTTGGTTAGAAGCTAGCGAAGAATTACTCTTCGCCGCCTTCTTCAGCTGCTGGAGCTTCGTCTTCTGCCGCTTCTTCAGTAGCTTCATCATCACTAGAAGCAGAAACAGTAGGAGGAACGATATTAGCAACAGATGCATCATTGTCTTGGTTTTGCTCGAAAGCAGCTAAACGTACGCCTTCTGGCATAGTTAGATCAGATAAGTGAACTACGCCACCCATTTCAATTGAACCCATGTCAACTTCGATGTACTCAGGTAAGTTACGAGGCATACAGATGATTTCAACAGAAGTTACTTGGTGAGAAACTACACCGCCTTCTTTAACGCCTGGAGCGTCTTCTTCATTTATGAAGTGTAATGGAGCGTTAGCGTTCATTTCTTGACCACGTACAACGCGCTTCAAGTCCATGTGTAATACTTTTGGCTTGAACGGGTGACGTTGTAAGTCTTTTAATAAAACTTCTTCAGTTGCGCCTTCAACATCTAAAGTGATGATTGAAGAGTAGAAAGCTTCTTCTTCTAAAAGACGAACTACTTGGTTGTGGTTTAAGGTTAATGATTGCGCTTCTTCCTTGCCGCCATAAACAACAGCAGGAATCATGTTCGCTTCACGACGTAGGCGGCGGCTCGCACCTTTCCCTATATCGCTACGCTTAGTAGCATTTAATACAAAATCGCTCATATTTGTCTCCAATTATGTACCCTTACGGGTAGACTATGAGTTTGAAAAACAGCCAATGACTTGCGACCAGCCAAAAGCCCATAAAAATTTGGAGCGCGATTATACACCGATAAAGCGTTTTTAAGCTAGTGTTTCAGCGAGGAAATCTAGGGTTTTTAACAAGATTTGAGCCAAATGGTGTGGAATAGACTGGGAATTTTAAATTGAGGCTAGTTCCAAGCACAAGTTTGCAATAATATTTATTGAGTTCCCGCATTTCTTTAAATGAAACGCGGGAACGACAAAATTTATAATCAGATCAAGAAGTTGTTCAAGATCAATCTAAAAACATAGTAGAGATAGATTCTTCGGTATTGACCCTTCTGATCGACTCACCCAAAAGAGGGGCTAAATCTAATCTTTCAATGCGATCGCAGCTTTGTGCAGCTTCTGATAAAGGTATGGTGTTGGTAATAACCAATTTATCCAAACCAGAACCATTAATATTATCGATGGCTTTGCCTGATAATACTGGGTGAGTAGCATAAGCTGAGACGCTTTTAGCGCCATGGTCTTTAAGGGCTTGAGCTGCCTGGCAAAGTGTACCGGCAGTATCGACCATATCATCGACGATGACACAATCTCGACCAGAAACGTCACCAATAATATTCATTACGCTGACTTCGTTAGCGCGCGGACGACGTTTATCGATAATAGCTAAGTCTGCATCGTTTAAACGCTTAGCGATAGCACGAGCACGCACTACACCGCCAACGTCTGGAGAAACGACCATCAAGTTTTTGCTAGCATCTTGTAGAATGTGTTCCAGTAGAACTGGAGTGGCGTAAACATTATCAACAGGGATATTGAAGAAACCCTGAATCTGATCCGCATGTAAATCAACGGTTAATACACGGTCAAAGCCAACGCCACCGATCATATCGGCAACCACTTTAGCACTAATGGGTACGCGCGCTGAACGAACACGTCTATCTTGGCGTGCATAACCGTAGTAAGGAACCACTGCAGTGATACGCTTTGCTGAGGCACGCTTTAATGCGTCAGCCATAATGATCAATTCCATTAAATTGTCATTGGTTGGAGCGCAAGTTGATTGGATAATGAAAACGTCTTTACCGCGAACATTTTCTAAAACTTCTACACTGCACTCGCCATCACTAAAACGGTTAGTAGTGATATTGCCTAATGGCACATTAAGGTATGAAGAAATACTAGCGGCAAGATCTGGTGTGGCATTACCACTAAACAGCATCAAGTCAGACATGAAAAAAGGCCCCAAAAAGCAATAAAATTGAAAAATTAAGTTTCAAGCAGTTGAGCTGGATAGTATAAGAAGAAAATGGCAGGGGTAGCAGGATTTGAACCTACGAATGGCGGCATCAAAAGCCGCTGCCTTACCGCTTGGCGATACCCCTATTTTTAAATTCCTCTATCAGCGGGGAGGTATTGATACCTTGAGCTTCAAGAGTTAACCAGCGCTGCTTGCACAGTGCCGATATTTTACTGGCTTCTCGCTTATTGTCAAAGGTTAAGAAGACACAACTTCCAGTACCTGTGAGCATGGCTTTACCGTATTGATTTAGAAACTCTAAAGCCTCTTTCACTTCAGGATAAAGCTCTGCTACTAATGGCTGAAAAGCATTATAACCTAAGCTTTCCAAGTCCACCTCTGAGCGAGAGGCGCGTAATTTAATGGGTTTATCGTCTCTTGTCAACGCTGGATGTGAAAAAATTTTGCCGGTGTTGATAGAGCACTCAGGATAAACAATAAGATAGTGTTTTTGGGGCAACTTGGCTGCCGTTAAAATTTCTCCAATTCCTTCTGCCCAGGCGCTATAACCATGGACAAAAACGGGTATATCTGCACCCAATTGTTCGCCTATGGTGCATAACTCAAAATTGGATAAATTCAGCCCCCACAAAGTATTTAAAGCCACTAAAGTGCTAGCGGCATCAGAACTGCCACCGCCTAAGCCAGCCCCTGAAGGCATGCGCTTATTTAATTTAATAGTTGCGCCAAGCTGATGTTTTTCTGCTTTAGTTATAAGTGCTTGGGCTGCCTGTATGACTAAGTTATCTTCATTAGCTACTTCTTGGTAGTCAGTGATTAGCTCTAATTGGCCAGTCATATTGGGTTTAATCCAAAGCTCATCACCAATATTTAGCAATTGGAATAGGGTTTGCAGATTATGATAACCATCGGCTCTGTTGCCTAAGACCCTTAGCTCAAGGTTGAGTTTTACTGGTGCTGGCCAATAGCTATAACCGTTTTCATCAGTCAAGCCCGTCGAATGAGTGAAGTGCAAGTTATAAGGCGTCACTTAGAAATCCCAATTATAATTCCCAACTATATTTCCCAGCTACGAATCGAGAGTATCAATTTATTATCACCTTCAATAATACGAATTTTCGCAGGCATTTGCTTGTTATCACTCGATAGGTATTTCTCGTAACTGACATTAAATACTTTATTTTGCTGTGCAGAGCTTTGCTCGATATAGGTGAGCGATTGTAAAGTACCATCGGTATTGATAGCGATTTTATCTCTGCCAACACCCGTGGGTACGCCTTTTATCCAGTCTGATAAATAGTTTAACGGTAACTTCCAGCCTAATGTCTGTGCAATTAAGGCGCTGGCATTTGGACCTTCAAAAAAACGTTCATCAGCAGTTTCCAAGGTAGTCCAATCTGGAGTGGAATTCATCAAGGCATAAGTATTACCAAAAGCGCCATACATCCTGAATTTAAAGCTTTTATAACCATTTTGCTGCCAGTGGAAATTACTGGAAAAGCTATCTTGCGGATTACTAATGCCAATGCGGCCTTTTAAGGCAAAGGTTTGGATCGGCTTTAATGCTTTATAGTTTGCTTGCCATAAAGGATCATCCCATTCAGTCGTTGCTTGTGGGGCTCTCTTGTTCTCACAGGCTGGCAGCAAAAAACTAACAAAGATAAGCGTTATAAATTTTGTATTCATAAATCAAGGCAATAAATTGGCTTTCGGGAAGCGTAGCAGCGTGTCGCGAATATATAAGTTAGAGGGCTCTTGTTGCAAGGCCTTTTTCCAGACAGCAATCGCTTTTTCTGTTTGCCCCATTTGCCATAAGACTTCACCAAGGTGAGCAGCTATTTCTGGAACTGGTGCTTTATCGTAGGAGAGTTGAATGTATTTTAAAGCTTGCTCTAAATTACCCAAGCGATATTGAATCCAGCCCATTGAGTCTAAAATAGCATCATTATCGGGTTCAGCTTGGTAAGCGGATTCGATGAGCTTTTTAGCTTCATCTAAGTTTTTATTGGTGTCGGCTAAGGTGTAACCTAATGCATTTTGTGCATTAACATTATCTGGGGCAATGCTTAATAAATAGCGTAAATCTGCTTCTAATCGATCATATCGTTTTAAAGGCTCGTTTGATAAAGCTCGTGAATACAATAAGTCCAAGTCTTCAGGAAAGGCCTTAACTTCTTTATCAAGCACGGCAAAAATTAATTCATAAGCTTTCTCTTGAGTTAAAATATTCACAGCACTGAAGGTGACTTCTTTACGTAAATATTCATTAGGGGCTTGTTGTTGCAGTTGATAGACTTTATCTAAAAAACCGGTTTGCGATAAGGTTTTGTCCGCAAGTAATAACTGTAAATAATAAATAGTGCCATTATTGGGTTCTAACTGAATGGCTGATTCAAGTCTGGACTTAGCCAGTTGATACTGCTCATACTCCAATAAATAATTCACTTCATATTTCAGTAGCATTTGTCTTTGATTGAAATCAACTAAGTCTTGCGCTTTTTGTAAGCTTTCTGCTCCAACACGATACATTTCTTTATTGGCATAAATCGTTGCCATCCGCTGACGAGCTTCTAAAAAATACTGGCTCACAGGAACCATTTCAAAGCAACTTAAACTTCTAATGATGTCATCATTACGCTCTGCCGAATCACCACAATAAAAAGCACTAGCTTCTTTACGGTAATCATCAATGGCTAGTTGATAAAAGATATCAGTTGCTTGTTGATATTTTTTATTGGCAAAGTGGCTTCCGGCTAATAGAAACTGAGCTTCGGAATTATCCGGCTCTGAATCTACAATTCTTTGAAAGCCAATGGTCGCTGAGGAATAATCTTTTTGTCGATAGGCAAAGTTGGCTAACTCTGAAACTTGAACTTTACTTAGAGCTTGATGGGACAAGATTTTTTTTAAATAACTTGCGCTCTTTTCTAGTGAGATAAGACTCAAAGCTTTAACCTTAGTATTTATGGCGGCAATGAAACCTGGATTCTTCTCAATAACCCTATCTAGAAGTAAGTGAATTCGCGCTAACTTTGTTAATGGGCCTCGGCTATTAAGGTGTAAATAGGCTTCTGCGGTTTGCGTGGCGTCGCCATAAAAAGACTGAGGGTTTTCCGTATTATATCGCTCTAAGAGAGAAGCTAGACCTAACTGTTGGTGCTCCAGCCCTTGCTGATCGAGGGTTTTCGAAAAGGCTAAGGTCAGCAAATCGTTGAAGCTATTTTTGAGTACACTAGCAGAAACTTGATAGCTTGCATCAGCGTCAACGTTTGAGTTTATTTCTGCTGGATAAAGTGACAGTAAATTATTATAAGCTTTTTCGTATTGAGATTTATGAAGTGCAATTAATAGGGCAATTCTTTTTGGGGCGCTGGAATCAGGTGAACTGGTTTGCCATATGTCTAGAGCTTTTTCAGCGGCAATAAAGTCTTTTTGAAATAATGCTATTTTGGTACTAAGAGCAGCAATTTGAGGACTTTGAGTTTTTCCTAAAGCATCTTGGTAATTGCTTTGAGCGATATCTAAGAACTGTTTTTTTTCTGCCAGCCTTGCCAATAAGATGGAATAGTACAATTGACTACGTTGGTCAGGACTTAAGTGACTAACATCAGTAGTAGTGTGCACCAAAGCTTTAGTGGAATTAGTTTCATTGGGTAAAAGCTTTGGTGAAGACGCGCAAGCAGCGAGCATCAGTGTGCTAATAGTCAATAGCAAAAGGTATTTATTGCGCAAAGAAAAATCCACTCGAACTCATAAAAAGTTAGATTATCAGTTTTGCTTTTGAAAAACAGTGAATTTTTATAAAACTATCAACTTAAGTGAGAAGAGCTATTAATCTCGCAGATAATATTTGCCGATGCTATAATTCGCGCCATTAAAGCATTTCGAACATTTCTGGAAATAGTTTAACTCTCTATGTCATTGATATCTTTGGGAATTAATCATAAGACTGCGCCGGTATCGGTGCGGGAAAAAGCAGCCTTTGCTGAGCATGAATTAGCTCAAGCCATGGCTGATTTGCAGTCTTGGTTAAATCAAGAGTTATCGATTAGCCTGCAAAAGCCCTCAGAGGTTGCGATTATTTCAACCTGTAATAGGGTTGAATTTTACATAAACGCTACGGGCTGTGAGCCTGAAATAGTGATGGAGCAAACCAAATCATGGCTTCAGAACTATAATCAGCTGGAAGAAAAGCTTGATTCTTATTTGTATCTTCATAGCAATCTAGCAGCGGTAGGTCACATTATGCGAGTGGCTAGCGGATTAGATTCTATGGTGCTGGGTGAGCCACAAATTTTAGGTCAGTTAAAAGCGGTCTACCAAAAAGCTAAACGAGCGGGCACATTAGGTGTGGATATTGAGCGCCTATTCCAAAAAGCGTTTTCTGCGGCTAAAAAAGTTCGTCATGATACTGATATTGGTACCAACCCAGTTTCGGTTGCATTTGCGGCAGTTAATTTGGCCAAACACATCTTTGCAGATTTCTCTGAGTTAACAGTGTTGTTTGTCGGCGCAGGTGAGACAATTGAATTGGCGGCAAGGCATTTGCAGCAACAAACCGTTGGGCAAATGTTAATGGCCAATAGAACTTTGGCTAATGCACAGAAATTAGCGCAAGAGTTTTCCGGTCAGGCCATTGGTTTAGAAGCTATTCCTCACTTTTTCTCACAAGCGGATATAGTGATTTCTTCCACCGGTAGTATGTTACCGATCATTGGTAAGGGTATGGTGGAAGAGGCGCTAAAAAAGCGCAGGCGCAAAAGTATCTTTATGGTGGATTTAGCTGTACCAAGAGATATAGAAGCTTCGGTAGCTGATTTGGATGATGTGTATCTTTACACGGTTGATGATTTGGAAGGTGTTATTCAAGACAATATGCAAGCTCGACAAGAGGCTGCCACTCAAGCTGAAGCTATTATCTTGCCTTTTGTTGAATCTTATTGGCATTGGCTGGAGAATCAGAAAAAGCATGATACAGTGCGTGATTTACAAAAGAAATACCAACAAATCGCAACACAAGAGTTGCAAAGGGCTAAAGCCCAATTGCAAAATGATGCTCAAGCAGAGGATGCACTTGAAGCTTTAGCGCATCGTTTATTAAAAAAGTTTATGCATCAACCGCTGGTTTGGCTGCGTCAAGAATCGAACTCAGAGTCGACAGTGGAAATTGAGCAGGATGATTTGTTGCGTGAGATTTTTAAACTTGATGATGACTAACAAAAAATAATAGCGATAGGAAAAGAATTTACCCATGTTGCAAGAATCCGTTATAGAAAAGTTACAAGGCTTGGTTGATCGTCATGAAGAGTTGAGTGCCTTACTGGGCGATCCAGATGTGATAACCGATCAGAATAAGTTTAGAGATTTATCTAAAGAATATTCTGCACTTGAAGAAGTGGTTGCAGGTTTCCAAAAATATCAAGAAGCGATTGACGGTTTGGCTACAGCTGAAGAGATGCTGAGTGATAGTGATCCTGATATGCGTGAAATGGCGCAAGAAGAATTAAAAGAATATAAAGGCTTATTGGTAGAGCTAGAAGATGAGCTACAAAAGTTATTACTACCAAAAGATCCGAATGACGATAAAAATACTTTCCTAGAAATTCGTGCTGGCACCGGTGGTGACGAAGCAGCAATTTTTGTTGGTGATTTATTCCGTATGTACTCTAAGTACGCAGAAAAGAAGCGCTGGCAGGTTGAAGTGATGAATGAAAACCGTAGCGATCAAGGTGGTTACAAAGAAATCATTATGCGCATCAGTGGTGATATGGTTTATTCACGTTTAAAGTTTGAGTCAGGCGCTCATCGAGTACAGCGAGTTCCAGAAACTGAATCTCAAGGCCGTATTCATACCTCAGCTTGTACCGTCGCGATTATGCCTGAAGCCGATGCTGTGGATGCAATTGAAATTAATCCAGCCGATTTGCGAGTCGATACCTTTCGTGCTTCTGGCGCAGGTGGTCAGCATGTGAATAAAACGGATTCAGCGATTCGTCTTACTCACCTACCAACTGGGGTAGTAGTTGAATGTCAGGATGAACGTTCTCAACATAAAAATAAAGCCAAAGCCATGGCCATGTTGCAAGCTAGAATTCAAGCGGCGGAAGATGCTAAAGCACAACAAGAACAAACTGAAATGCGTCGTAATCTAGTAGGAACAGGTGACCGTTCAGATCGCATTCGTACTTATAACTATCCGCAAGGCCGCATGACGGATCATCGCATTAATTTAACCCTGTACAAGTTAGATGAAATTATGGAAGGAGACATCGATCAGATTGTTGAACCTTTAGTGGCTGAGAATCAAGCTGACCAATTAGCTGCACTTGCAGAATCAGCTAACTAGGATTGGGTAAAGCTTCAGTGTTCCAGTCTTTAAACACTGTTAATGAATATCTGAAAGCCGCGACTCAAGAATTGCGGGCGGTCACGGATGAGCGTGAATCCCAATTAGAGGCAGAGCTTTTATTGGCATTTAGTCTGCACAAAAGTCGGACTTGGCTAAAAACTTGGCCTGAATTTCAATTAACCAATGGTGATGATCAGTTATTCTGTCAATTAATAGAAAGAAGATTAACTGGCGAGCCGTTAGCTTATATTATCGGTTCGCAAGATTTTTGGACTTTTAACCTGAAAGTCACTCAAGACACCCTTGTCCCAAGACCTGAAACTGAATTATTGGTTGAGCTAGCCCTTGATAAAATTCCTTTGGAAGGCGACTTTAATGTGGCTGATTTAGGCACAGGCAGTGGCGCTATAGCTTGTGCGTTGGGCTATGAGCGTTCTCAAGCAACTGTTTTTGCAGTAGATTTTAGTGAGAGGGCATTAGCAGTTGCTCAGCAAAACGTCAGTAGTTTAAGTCTTGATAATGTTAAATGTCTGCAAAACTCGTGGTTAGTAAATTGGCAAAAGGGCAAACTCGATTTAATTGTATCAAACCCTCCTTATGTTGCTGAAGACGACCCTCATTTAAAGGATTTAAGCTTTGAACCCTATTCTGCTTTGGTCTCTCAAGATAATGGCTACGCTGATATTAGAATCATCGCTGAGCAAGCAAAATCTATTTTAACTAGCAAAGGCTATTTAATGTTTGAGCACGGTTTTGAGCAAGCTCAAACTATTCAGTCCATTTTGCAAGAATTAGGGTATGTTGAAATTGAAACTTTTCAAGATCTAGCAGGGCTTGATCGAGTGACTATCGCACAACCAGCCAATTAGCTTGCTAAAAATTGGAATTAGTTGGCAATATGTTTGTCTACTAGTTGGATTGAATTTACATCTAAAAAATTATTCTCACCAATAGTTCAAATAAATCCCTTTATGCTTGGTTTTGACTTGCCCCAAAGGGTGACTATTGTTAGAGTAGCGCGATAAGTAAAAAAATGCGCTTTATCAATAAACACAAGCCTTTTGGGGCAGTTTCAAGCATCAATAAATGCTTTTTTAGAGCGATAAACACAAAATTTCTACATTAGGACTGCTCCTTTCTATGTTTAAAAAATTACGCGGTATGTTTTCGACAGATTTGTCGATTGATTTAGGGACAGCAAACACTCTTATTTATGTACGTGATCAAGGTATCGTGTTGGATGAGCCATCGGTGGTGGCGATTCGACAAGATCGAGTCGGTGGCGTTAAGTCAATTGCAGCGGTTGGTGAAGCAGCTAAAAGGATGTTGGGTAGGACCCCAGGTAATATCGTTGCGATCCGTCCGTTAAAAGATGGCGTCATTGCTGACTTCGAAGTAACCGAAAAAATGTTGCAGCATTTTATCCGAAAAATCCATGATAATACTTTTTTTCGCCCAAGCCCTAGAGTTTTGATTTGTGTTCCTTGTGGTTCGACGCAAGTTGAAAGACGTGCAATTAAAGAATCAGCGCTAGGCGCTGGTGCTCGTGAAGTACATTTGGTTGAAGAGCCGGTAGCAGCAGCAGTTGGTGCAGGCTTACCCGTTGGTGAAGCTCGCGGTTCGATGGTGGTAGATATTGGTGGTGGTACTACTGAGATTGCGATTTTATCTTTAAATGGTGTGGTTTATTCGGATTCGGTACGTATTGGTGGCGATCGTTTTGATGAAGCCATTATCGAATATATTCGTCGCAATTATGGCACGGTAATTGGTGAAGCTACCTCTGAGCGTATTAAGCATGAAATTGGTACCGCTTATCCTGGCACTGAAGTTCGTGAATTGGATGTGCGTGGTCGTAACTTAGCAGAAGGTATTCCAAGAAGCTTTACTATTAACTCGAATGAAGTATTAGAAGCCTTGCAGAACCCTTTACATGGAATTGTGAGAGCGGTGAAAGCTGTTCTTGAGCAATCTCCGCCTGAATTAGCTGCGGATATTTCTGAGCGCGGTATGGTGCTAACGGGCGGCGGTGCTTTGATTCGAGATCTTGACCGGTTGTTAATGGAAGAAACAGGTTTGCCAGTTATTGTGGCAGAGGATCCATTGACTTGTGTAGCTCGCGGCGGCGGTAAAATTTTAGAAACTTTGGAAGAGCACGCTGGCGATTTATTTTCCGCGGAATAATTAAAGTTTACAATAAAAATCGGGCTTAAAGCCCGATTTTTTTATATGATGGTTTTATTAAAATACAGTATTTAAAAGTAGTAATTAAATAGTTAGGGGTAGTTAGCTATTAAGACAATATTCACTCAAGGTCCTTCTTTATTAATTCAATTAATATTAGTGCTTATAACTTGCTCTAGCATGATGGTACTTGATTACCGCTATCAATATTTGAATTCAGTTCGCAGTACTTTTTCCACATTGGCATCTCCAGTTTATTATTTAGCAAATTTACCAAGTGAAATCAGCGTCTGGGCTGATGATAACATTGTGAGTCGAGCCGATCTGATTGATGAGAATCAAAACTTAAAAGATCAGCTCATGATACTCAAAGCCCAGAATCAACGATTGGTAGGATTAGAGTCAGATAATGCTCAATTACGTAAACTACTTAACTCATCAAGAAAATTAAAAGGTAAGCGTCTGATTGCAGAAATTATTAATGTGAACACTAATAATTATGCGCAAGAAATAATGGTTAACAAAGGCTCTAGTGATGGTTTATATGTCGGTCAGTCCGCTGTCGATTCTGATGGTGTTATGGGGCAGGTAATTGAGGTGACCCTTTTTTGGAGTCGTATTATTTTGATTAATGATCCCAATCATGCAATTCCAGTTAAAAATAACCGGAATGGAATTCGGGCGATAGCTAGAGGTAATGGGATTAACTTAAATGTGATGCATTTACCAAGTACTATCGATATTAAACAAGGTGATTTATTGTTAAGTTCGGGTTTGGGTGAAAAATTCCCTGATGGTTACCCTGTCGCTAAAGTAGTATCAGTCACTAAAAATTCGGATCAACCTTATTTAGAAGTTATTGCAGAACCGACAGCCAATATCAATACGGCAGATCATGTGTTGCTACTTTGGGAAACAGCAACTCAAGAGTTGGAGGCAACCAATGAGCGGTAGCAAAAGAGGAACCTGGTTAATATTGCTGTCTTTAATGGTAGCCATGGTTTTAACTTTGTTTCCGATACCTGATTCATGGCAAATGTGGCGACCATCTTGGGTTATGTTGGTATTGAGCTTTTGGGTCTTATATATCCCGGAAAGAGTCGGTTTGTTTTGGGCATTGATAGTTGGGCTAATGCTTGACGTGATTTTAAATACCAGTATGGGCTTGCATGGCTTTGCATTGGCAATCACGACTTTTATTCTGCAGTTATTGTATAAGAGAGTTCGTCTCTTCCCTTTATGGAAACAAGGTTTATCACTAGCCATTGTAAGCGCAGTTTATTTAGCCATAACCTATTGGTTAGGTCGTTTAACGGGGAAATCTATTGATACATTGCCATGGATTGGAATTGTCTTAAATGGAGTCTTATGGCCTTGGATTTACCTTTTGTTAAAGCAAATAGCTGGTTATTTTAAGGTCAAATAAGAATGCTTCATCAATATCAGAGCATTTATCTTGCATCTAATTCACCTCGTCGAAAAGAGCTGCTCACTCAGTTGGGAGTAGCCTTCACTCATATAAACAACGAATTTGATGAAACTCAACTGGCCAATGAGACTCCACTTGAGTATGTGGAGCGATTAGCAATGGGAAAAGCTTTATCGGCAAAACAAAATTTAGCTACAAGCACTCAGGTGCTCACAATGAATATGGAATCGCTGAATAGCTATAAGGTTCCAATTTTAGCAGCGGATACTATAGTAGTATTAGAAAATGAAGTACTAGGTAAGCCAGTAGATAAGCAAGATGCTGTTAATACGTTAAGCAAATTATCTGGTAAAACGCATCAAGTTTTAACGAGTGTTGTAGTGGTAGATTCAGAGCAACAAGTCCAAAAAACCAGTCAAAGTTCAGTCACCTTTGAGCATATTAATCTTTCTCAAATCAATACCTATTGCGATACTTTAGAGCCAATGGGGAAAGCTGGTTCATATGCGATTCAGGGTGTTGCTGCTAGTTTTATAAAACGATTAGTTGGAAGTTACTCAGGTGTTATGGGGTTACCCTTATTTGAGACTCGACAAATGCTTGATGAATTTAACATCAAATACCTATTGAATTGACGGGTTAATTGCTACACTAAAATTTATCAAAAATAGAAAGTTGCTATGCGCGAAGAAATTTTAATTAATGTAACGCCACAAGAAACGCGAGTTTCTGTAGTAGAGAATGGTGTCCTGCAAGAAGTGCATTTGGAAAGGACTGCTAATCGAGGTGTTGCAGGAAATATATACAAAGGTATTGTGACGAGAGTCATGCCTGGCATGCAGGCGGCTTTTGTGGATATAGGTTTAGATAAAGCTGCTTTTTTACATGCCGCAGATATCTTTATGGAGCAAGATCTTGACTCCGCAAGCGAAAAAAATTCTGATGACTCTGATGAACCGCAAGATATTACTAATTTAATTCGAGCGGGCCAAAAGATTTTAGTGCAAGTAATCAAAGATCCTATCAGTAGTAAAGGGGCGCGATTAACAACTCACATCACTATTCCATCACGCTACTTAGTCTTGATGCCAGATCATAAACATGTTGGTGTTTCTCAGCGAATTGAAGAAGAAGAAGAGAGACTGCGATTAAAAAAAATTTTACAAGAGAGTTCTAATGAAGAATATGGCTATATAGTCAGAACTGCAGCAGAAAAAGCAGAAGCGGAAGAGTTAACTCGTGATAGTCTTTTTTTACAAAAGTTATGGGCTGAAATTCAACTGCAAAAAAAGAAAGTTAAGTCGCCCGGGCTATTGCATGAAGATTTACCATTAGAACTTAGAATTATGCGGGATCTATTAGCTGAAGATATTGAGCGTGTAAGGATTGATGACGAAGTCACCTTTAATCAGGTTAATAAGTTTGTAAAAAAATTCACACCAGCTCTGACACAAAGAATAGAAGCTTATAATGGTGAACGCCCAATATTTGATTTGTATAATATCGAAGAAGAAATTCACAAGGCACTGGAAAGAAAAGTGCAATTAAAATCCGGTGGCTATCTTGTTGTCGATCAAACTGAAGCGATGACTACCATTGATGTCAATACTGGTGCATTTGTAGGACACAAAACCTTAGAAGAAACGATATTCAGAACCAATCTTGAAGCTGCGAATGCTTTGGCTAGACAACTAAGATTAAGAAATCTGGGTGGAATTATTATTGTCGATTTTATTGATATGCAAGATGCAGAGCATAAAAGACAGGTACTACGAACATTAGAGAAGGCCTTGGATCGAGATCATGTTAAAACCCAGATCACGGAAGTTTCCTCTTTAGGTTTAGTTGAGATGACGCGCAAAAGAACTCGTGAGTCACTTGAACAGTTGATGTGCGAGCCATGTCAGTATTGTAATGGTCGTGGCTTTATCAAAACTGCAGTAACTATTTGTTATGAGATATTTAGGGAAATTAGCCGTTCGTCGCGCGCTTATGATGTTCAAAAGTTATTAGTATTAGCTAGTGAAGATGTTGTTGAATGTATGCTTGATGAAGAAGCGAGCGGTTTAGCGGAACTAGAAGATGCCATAGGCAAGCCGATTCGCTTACAAGCTGAACCATTATATGGCACTGACCAATACGATGTGGTGCTGATTTAGTTTATGGCTTCAGCATTCAGCAAATTTTTATCTAAATTAATATCGAAATCTATTTGGTTAGTATCCATATTACTCATCATCTTCGTGTTGCTGCTATCATTAATCAAAGTTTCATTACCTTATTTCTTACAGAAAAAAACAATCATTCAAGAGTATGTGGCCGACTATGTTGGTGGACAGCTAGATTATAAAAATTTACAAGTTGACTGGTCTGGTTTTCATCCGATTGTAGAAATTACTGACTTACAGTGGTTAGATAATAGTCGAGGCGTTGAATTTAGTAGTAAGAATAATAAACTAAAACTAGATTTGTGGGCCACAGTTTATAGTGGAAATTTAGTAACCAAAGAAATCGAATTATCATCTGTTAAGCTAAACCTTGTTTCCTCCACAATATCAAATTCTAATAAGTTGATGTCACTAGAAGACTTTGAAAAGTCTTCACGAAATTTTATTAATGATTTTAACCATGACTATATTTCAATTGTTGATTTGGAATTTTCTGCATTAGCTGAGCAAGAGCAGTTCACTCAAAGAGTATCTCAACTCATTTATAAGCATGATAAAGATGAGCGCCAACTATTACTAGATACTTATGGTGACCTTATTAAAAAAGGGCGGCTAGTGATAGAGTCGCAAGGCAGCTTTTTTGATAGCGAGGAACAGCTGCAATATTATTTGGATATTAAATCTTTAGAATTAGAGAAGCTGAACAAATTAGTTCACTTAGAACATATTGTCGATTATCAACAGGTCAACTTAAAAACCTGGCTCACTCAAACTAATGGAAAGTTAGAGACTGGACGGCTCGAAATAAACAATGCTGAAAGGGCAGCAGCTAAGGTCGATATCGCTCTTAATCTTTCTAAGCAAGGTGAGTATTACACCATAAAGAGTGACAAGTTATTAATTTCAACAAAAGAAAATGATGGCTATGAGCAGCATCAAAGTTATATTGAACTGACAGCATCGAACCGTGATAATCAGATTGGCTACCGATTAAAAACGGGAGTTTTACCTTTTGGATTTTTGACAAGAATAATAACGCCTGCACTAACCGACGAGCAATTAACTGTTTTAACTGGCTTGCAACCCAAAGGAATCGTCAATTCGGTAGATTTAGTGCTAATAGATTCAAAAGACGCTATTCAACCATTTAGTGGGACATTAGACTTTAGTGACATTAAGATAAATCCATTTAGGAAAATACCTGGGGTAGAGTTAGATAATATAATTATAAAAGGAGAGCAAGGCTCTTGGTTTGTAAACGCTAAAACAAATAACGTCTCTTTTGATTTTCGTCCTATGCTCAAGGAAAAAACTGCTGTTAAAGAACTAACCCTAAGTGGTATTTATGAGATAGAGCAGTCTAGCACTTTTCTTATAGAGCAGTTTTCATTTGAAAATCAAGATGCGAAAGTCAAAGCAAGAGGAGTTGTAACATTTGATGATGATCTACATATGTCACTTTATGCTGAAGGTGAAGACATCAATGTGGCTAAACTTGAGAATTACTGGCCACGACAGGGCAGCTTATCAAAAAAAGCTTTAGCTTATTTAGATCAGAGTCTTAAGTCTGGACAAGTACCTTTTGCAAAGTTCATATGGCAAGGGTCAATGCAGAACTTTCCTTTTAAGAATAATGATGGAGTATTTAACGTTCAAGCTAATGTAACAGATACGGACTTTAAATTTCAGCCAGATTGGCCGATAGCTACAGACATTGACGCCAAAGCGATATTTGATAATGAAAGAATATCCTTTGCGACAACAGATGGAACTTTAGAAGGTGTAAAGATTTTAAAGGGGGTAGCTATTATTCCCGATATAAAAGCTCCAGATGAAGAACTCTCGGTAAAACTATCCGTAAAAACCGACTATCCAAGCTATAAGAAAATATATCTGCAATCTCCTATGCTTGACAAATTAGGGGGTGATCTTCTTAATTTAAAATTTTCAGGCTATTTGGCAGCAGATCTTAATTTGGATTTTTTGTTAGCTACGGAAATAAAATCTAAGATAGAAGGCCTTATTAGTTTTTCTGATACCAGTATTTCAGGCATTCCTTATGGCTTAATTTTGGATAACACAAATGGGCAGCTTCGTTTTACAGAGAATGGAGCTGTAACTAGAAAACTAAAAGGTACTCTTTTCGATAGCCCCTTGAGTATTGATGTAAAGATAGGGAACTTTACAGATGATGATGACTTTATCCAAATCGATGCAAATGGAAAAGTTAGTTTGGCCAAAGTCAGTCGACAACTTATGGGTTATGAGCTATTAGATACCAGTGGGAAGAGTGACTTTTCGCTGCACTACAAGGTCGCAACACAAGAGAATTTTGAAGAGTCGTTAATCGTTAGAAGTAATCTAGTCGGTACTGCTATTAGTGGGCCTGAATGGATAAAGAAAAGCCAGAGTAAGGTGACAAACTTTTTAGCAACATTTTTTAAGCAAGATGAAACTTTACAAGTAAGAGCATCCTATGGCAATCAATTATCGGCTCAAATTGAGCAAAATCAAGCAAGCAACTACCTTCCAACAGGTATTATCAAACTGGGCGACTTAGCGACACAGAAACTTGAAATACCTACGAAGGGCGTTGCTATAGAGGGTTATTTTAACTCTATATATGTAAATGAATGGTTAGATGCAATTAACATTAAGTCAGAAGGCGACTCAAATTGGCCCAATTGGATTCAGCGAATAAACTTAACGACTCCTAAGCTTATCTTTGCTGATCAAGCTTTCACTAATGTCAGAATTAATGATATCAAAGGGGAAAGTGATGAAAAAAATGCGATACGTTTTAATTTTTATTCCGAGCAAGCTAGAGCCAATATTAATTTTTTAGAAAATGGTCAAAAAAAATTAGTTATTGAAAATCTAAATATGAATTTATCATTAGATTCTAATGAAGTTAATGAGCAAAATTCAGTCGATATAGATCTAGCTGAATATGATGATTGGATACTGGAGTGCAAAATATGCACTATCAATGGTTATCAATTTGGACCAGTGGAACTGAAAAGTAAATTTTCCAGTAGTCAAATTACTATTGAAGGCAAAGCTTTTGTAAGTGATCAACTGCTATCTCAAATTCAAGGCACAATCGATCAAAATAGCACCAACATTAATTTGAATTTTGATATACCTAAGCCAAGAGGCTTGATGGACTTTTGGAATTTAGGTGGTGGACTTAGAGATTCAAAAACATCTGGTGAGTTATCTCTATCCTGGCCAGGCCGTTTGCATGATTTTGAGTTAAGCCAAACTGATGGCTACTTCAAATTAAAAGCAGGCAAAGGATCCATACGGGAACTAAGTGATAAAAAAGCGCGCATCTTTAGTTTGTTTTCGCTCGAATCAATTCCACGACGACTATCATTAGATTTTAGTGATCTATTTAGAGATGGTTTCTTCTATGATGATATTATTGGAAATTTTAAAATTGAAAAAGGCGTTCTATTAAGTGAGAAGGTAGAGATAAATGGTACTGCGGCTGATGTAGTGGTCAATGGGCAAGTTGATTTGAATCAACAATCAGTAGAGCAACAAGTTCTGGTAACTCCTAAACTTGGTTCTAGTTTGCCTGTATTAGCGGGGTGGGCAATCGAGCCAACCACTGGCTTGATAATGCTAGTGATTAGCAAAATTTTTGAACCAGCTTTAAATGTAGTATCGAGTATCGAATATAAAATTACGGGACCACTCGATGACCCAGAAGTGCTTGAAGTCTCGAAAAAAGCTAAAGAAATCGAAATCACTGATGAGCAGATTGAAGCTGAGAAGGCTTTGCAAAATATTCAAGAAATCACTAACCCAGTTCAAGATAATAAGACTGATCAGAAAATTGAAAAAGCTAAAGAGCCTACACCATGAAGGTGGCAGCATTACAATACACTGCCAGCGCAGACCTAGATGCTAACTTAGCAAAGCTAGAGTCAATGCTTAAAACTTGTTATCAAACTAAAGTCGATTTGTGCCTATTACCAGAAAATTTTGCCTTAATGCCAGTCTCTTCAAGCCAAAAATTAGCCATACAAGAGCCACATCAAAAAGGTCGAGTGCATGAATGGCTGACAAAGATGAGTGCTAAATTTGGACTTTATTTAATAGCAGGCTCTTTTCCTGTTGCATCTAGCGATCCTAAGCGACCTTATGCTCGCTGCTTAGTTTATGATAATACAGGTCATTTAATTTCTTATTACGACAAAATACATCTATTTGATGTTGGGGTCGCTGCTAACGAGTCATATTGTGAATCCGCTGATACAATGGCCGGCACTAATCCTGTGATAGTCGATATTAAAGGATTTAAGGTTGGTCTTTCCATCTGCTATGATTTGCGCTTTCCAGAGCTGTATCGGTACTATCAAACGCAAGGTGTTGAGCTTATTGTGGCCCCATCTGCCTTTACTTATGTCACCGGTAAAGCGCATTGGGACACGTTATTAAAAGCTCGTGCGGTTGAGAATTTATGTTACTTACTAGCAGCTAATCAAACTGGTGTGCATGATAACGAAAGGCGCACTTATGGGCATAGTAAAATAATTGATCCTTGGGGAGCAGATTTGATACAGCTTACAGAAGAAGAAGGGGTAATTAGTCATCAATTATCGAAGGGACTAATAACTTCCATAAGACAAAGATTCCCTGCCCATACCCACACAGTTAACTTTTTGTAATATTAACCATCATACCAATAATTATTGAGTCAGATTATGAATTTACTTAACCAAGTTGAAAGCCAATTATTTCAAGAGTCTGACTTAAGTTTAGATTATTTATGCCAATCAATAGAAAGACTCAACAGTTATCAGCTGGATTATTCTGATATTTATTTACAACAAGGAAGTATGGAGTATTGGCAGCTTGAAGATGGTCTGGTTAAAGATTCAAGCTTTAATTTGGTAAAAGGATTGGGGGTTAGATCAATCTTAGGAGATAAAACGGGTTTTGCTTATGCTAATGCATTTGAACAGCAAGAGCTCACCAATGCAATAAAAGCGGCGGCTTCTATTAGTAAGGCTGGTCAAAATAAGCACGTAAGCTTTAAGACCTCTGCATCTGAAAATATATTTCAGCATGCTTCCCCTATGACTGATGTTCGACAATCAGAGAAGATTAATTTATTGCAAGACATTGATAAGTTAACTCGTGGTCTTGATGAAAAAGTCAGCCAAGTTATTATTGGTTTATCCGCAGCTGATGAGTCAATCTTAGTGTTAGCCACGGATGGGGTGCAAGCAGCCGACATTCGACCTATGATTCGATTGAATATAACGGTGGTAGTCGAATCTAAAGGTAAGCGAGAGCGAGGTTCGGCAGGTATCGGCGGGCGATACTTATGGGCAGAGTTATTGGCAGCAGATTTTTCAGATCTAGCCAAGCAAGCTGTGCAACAAGCATTAAGAAATTTGGATGCGCAAGAAGCGCCCGCGGGCAGTATGCCCGTAGTCTTGGGTAATGGTTGGTCAGGTGTGTTATTACATGAAGCCGTAGGCCATGGTTTAGAAGGGGATTTTAATAGAAAAGGCTCTTCCGCATACTCAAATAAAATAGGCCAAAAAGTAGCATCAGATTTATGTACCGTGGTTGATGATGGCAGTATAAAAAATATGCGTGGCTCCCTTACTGTTGATGATGAGGGAACCCCTGCGCAATCTAATGTATTGATCGAAAAGGGTATTTTAAAAGGGTACATGCAAGATAAACATAATGCTCGGTTAATGGGTGTAGAGCCAACCGGAAATGGTAGGCGAGAATCTTACGCGCACTTACCTATGCCGCGCATGACGAATACTTTTATGCTTTCTGGCAGCTCTGAAAAAGAGGAGATCATTCAATCCGTAAAAAAAGGGATTTACGCGCCTAACTTTGCCGGTGGTCAGGTTGACATCACTTCGGGTAACTTTGTGTTTAGTGCCAGCGAGGCATATCTTATTGAGAATGGAAAAATTACCGCGCCGATAAAAGGCGCCACTTTGATTGGCAACGGCCCTAAGGTTTTACAAAAAGTAAGTATGGTTGCGAACGACTCGTGCCTTGATCCTGGAATTGGTGTTTGTGGAAAGGCAGGTCAAAGCGTACCTGTTTCGGTTGGGCAGCCAACCATGAAAATTGATGAGTTAACGGTTGGCGGTACTAAAAGCTAGCCGTCTTAAGGACTATTTCAACTAAATATTTTCTTTTAGATACTGAAAAATGAGTCGCTTTGATTTGGGTGGCTGATTGCGTTTTTCTTCATTAATGGCATTTCGGATTAATTGACGAAGATGCTGCCTGTCTAAATGATAATATTCGTTAAGTAAGTCGGTTAGCGCACTATTACCGTCGGTGATCAAACTATCTCGCCACGCTTCAAGGTCGTGAAACTTTCGGTTTTCTAATAATTTTTCTTGATCAAGAATATCTAACTGCTCTTGAACGGCATCCATATCTTCGCTTCTAAGCAGTTTACCTATGTACTTTATTTGACGATTGCGACCTATAGGGCTCGTTATTCTTTTTCCTTCAAGAATGGCTTTTATACTGGTTTCGCTTAAGGGATAAGTTATCAACTTATCTTTAGGGATTTCTAACAGCCGCTTACCTAATTTGGTGATTTTTTGGATATCTCTCTTCTGTTCTGATTTAGAACGGTAATCGTCGTTGTTTTCGATTGCTTTTTGCTCAGACATAATATAAATCGCCGGTAATATAAGCTGCAACAGCAGAGTAGTGTTATCAACATAGAATCTATATTTAGTATTCTATGTAAATATGATGCTTAATACAAAGTCATCATTAAGATAATTACAACCGCTGCGGATAGTTTTGTTAAGATAGTAAAACTTAAGACGATTTCTAAGGCCCTTATTTAATGAATGCGAAAAGCCAGCAATTGACTTTAGCTCAACTTGCAGAGCAACAAACTATCACTGCCAGTAAATATCAAGAACTGGTAAAAGAAGGACTCTTGATGGCACAAAGAGCTGGTGCTGATGCAGCTGAGATATGGTGTCATAATACTGTTGGTAATTCGATTGAAGTTCGAAACCAAGAGCTTGAAACCTTAGAGTTTAACCAGGATAGCTCATTAAGCTTAACTTTGTACTTCAATCAATCTAAGGGTTCAGTTTCTATCAATGATGTGACTAGAAGCGGCATTGAGAAAGGCGTTAAAGCGGCTTCTGATATTGCTCGATTTACCCAAGCTGACGAGTATGCTGGATTAGCTCCAAAAGATAGAATGGCAACAGACATTAAAGACTTAGAGCTGTGCCATCCAAGCTCTATGTCTATTGAGGAATCTATTGAACAAGCGAAGATGGCTGAAAGTACTGCCTTAGATAACTTCATAATTAAACAATCAGAAGGCGCTAATATATACGGTCATTGCTCAGCAAGCATCTGTGCCAATAGCCATGGTTTTATAGCAAAGAAATTTACCAGCAGGTACAGTTTATCGACTACTATGATTGCCGATAGTGATAGTGGTATGCTGAAAGAAGCTTATTATAGTGTCGGTCGTGATTACTTGGATTTAGAGCCGGCCCAATTAATTGGAACAGAAGTTTCTAATCGCCTACAAAGAAGATTGCGTCAAGGAACTATCAAAGCTGGTAAATATCCCGTAGTTTTTACGCCCGAAACAGCAAGGACTATTTGGGGGCACCTTTTAAGTGCTCTAAAAGGGGGGGCTTTATATCAAAAATCTTCCTTCATGTTGAATAAAAAAGATCAAAAAGTTTTGCCTAGCACAGTACAAATCGTAGAAGATCCTTTTATCCTAAAAGGTTTTGGTAGTGGGTGTTATGATTCCGAGGGTGTTGCGACTTATAAACGAGATATAGTGGCAGATGGTATTTTGAAGGATTATTTCTTAAGTAGTTATTCTGCAAAAAGGTTAGGTCTTGAATCTACTGCAAGTGCTGGCGGCATTCATAATATCTTAATTGGTCATGATGAAATTTCTCAAACAGAATTGATAAAAAAAGTGGGCACAGGTTTATTGGTTACTGAACTGATGGGACAGGGTGTCAATATAGTTACTGGTAACTACTCTAGAGGTGCTAGCGGCTTTTGGATAGAAAATGGTGAGATAAAGCATTTTGTGCAAGAAATTACTATTGCCGGCAACTTAAATGATATGTTGTTGAATATTATCGGCCTAGCAAATGATATCGATCACCGTTCAAGTATCTTAACGGGCTCTATGGCTATTGATCATTTAATTGTTGCTTCTCAATAAGTTTACTTGAGTAACACTTGATAGAAAAAACGGTTAACAAAAAATAATTTTAGGCAAAGAAGAAAGTTGCCAAACCTAGTAGCGCAAAAAAACCTGCTACGTCAGTAACGGTGGTAAGCACGACGCCACCTGCAATTGCTGGGTCAATGTTCATTTTCTTTAATATCATTGGCAGAGTAGCACCGACTAAAACTCCAGTCACTAAATTAAACAACATGGCGCCGCCAATAGTTATGGCAAGATGCAAATGGTTGAACTCAACCGCCTTGTAGAGTGCAAAGAAGTAGACTAGGCTAGCGATCACGAATGCCCATAGAATACCGTTAATAATGCTTACAGCTAGCTCTTTTTTCATTAAATAAGCACGATTGCCTTCGCTGATATGTCCTAGCGACATACCACGTATCACTAGAGTTAAAGTTTGAGTTCCCGCAATACCGCCCATGCTAGGAACGATGGGGAGTAATACGGCTAATAAAGTCACCTTCGCAATGGTGCTTTCAAACAGACCTATCACTAAGGCCGCTAAAATAACGGTGATTAGATTTATCCCGAGCCAAATAGCGCGCCTTTTAGCAGTTTTACTGATAGAGCCAAAAGTATCTTCGTACTCATCTAATCGCGCCATGGATAATAAGGAGTGGTCAGCTTCTTCAACAATAACGTCAACAACATCATCAATGGTAATTCTGCCGAGTAATTTGTTATTACTATCAACCACTGGCGCTGTTACCAAATCATGACGCTGGAATAGCTGTGCCACTTCAGCATCATCGGTATCTGCCAAAATTGGAAAATGATTATCTACCACCAAATCTAAAATTGGTGTTTCAGGAGGGTGGGTTAAAATCGAACTGATGGGTACAGAACCAATTAAATGATCATTCGAGTCAACAACATACAGCTGATCCGTATTATCTGGCAGGCTTCCTCTTATTCTAAGATAACGCAATACCACTTCCACAGATACTCTAGGGCGGATCATGATGGTATCAATATTCATCAAGCCGCCAGCGGTATCTTCAGGATAAGATAAGGCCTGTTCGATCTGCGAACGATTCTGTTCGTCTAATCGTCTTAATACTTGCGAGCTTAATTTTTCAGAAAGATCCTCGATGATATCAACCGCGTCATCGGTATCCATTTCGGAAACAACATCAGCCAATTCTTGCGGTTGCATCTTATCGATGAAGTCTTGGCGTACTTCATCGGATAAATATTGCAGCACTTCACCCTGGTGATCAATATCAATCAGCTCCCAAGCAGTTTTACGAACTTTGGGTGGCGATGATTCAAGGAATAATGCAATATCAGGGGCAAACAACTCGGATAATAAATTTTCAAAAGTAATAAGCTGACCGCCTTCTAAAGCTTTATTCAGCTGAAGCAGTTGTTCTTTACTTTGATTTGTTTGATTATCGGTCATAAAGCCGTTCTTAGCTTTTGATTTGATTCAAATTTTACATAAAACAGCTAGAGCTGGCTAGCTATGTTTATTTGCCAATATTCTCAAGTTGTTGATGGCGTATTTGTAGATTGGGATATTGGGTCAGGAAGTATTCCCCGAGTTTTTCTACGATATAGACTGAGCGGTGCTTACCTCCGGTGCAGCCAACAGCGAAAGTAAAGTAGCTACGATCTTGTTTTGCAAAGGCAGGCAACCAGGTATCAAGAAAAACCCTGACTTGCCAAAGATACTCCATTACCTGATCATCCGCGCCTAGGTAATTTTGAATAGGTTCATCTTTACCGGTAAAAGGTCTTAAATCTGGCACCCAATGAGGATTGGGTAAGCAGCGAGCATCGAAAATAAAGTCGGCATCTTGTGGTGCGCCATGTTTGAAACCAAATGAAGTGAACAAAATATCCATATTGGATTGAGTACTTTGAGTAACTCGGCTACGAATTTGTTCTCTTAAATCGTGCGGTGTTAAGGTGCTAGTATTAATCACCAGATCTGCAATTGCACGAATCGGACTTATCAGTTGTTCTTCTTGTTGCATCGCGTCTCGTAATGAAATACCGCTATGAGTTAGTGGGTGACGTCTTCGAGTTTCACTAAAACGTTTTAGCAGTACCGTTTCGTTTGCATCAATAAAAATAACTTTTAGATCAGGGTGTACTATTTTGATTCGTTCAATTTCCTGGGTGAAGCGTTCTAAATCTCCAGGATTTCTGGCATCGACACTGATAGCTAATGCATCGGTATGCTTAAAATGACGGTTACGAACTTCAAGGGTTAGCTCTAACGGTAAATTATCAATGCAATAATAACCTGCATCCTCAAGTGCATTAAGTGCTACCGATTTGCCAGAGCCCGAGCGGCCACTAAGAATGATTAGTTTCATTGTTGGGTGCATTTTCCTTGAGTTCTACTGAGTCACACATTTCTAGCGCGCCAAGCATAATATCATAAAGCGCTTGTCCATTATGTGCATTTCTTATTTGCGCACGCAATACTTTATCTTGAAATAGTTCAACTATTTGGTTGAGGCCACCTAATTTTTGGAAGTCATAATTTTCTGGGACTAATAAACAAAACATGAGATCAACAACTTCTTGATCAGGTGCAGAAAAATCGACACCTTCTTCTAAACTTAGAAGGGCGCCAACGGGTTTTTGGCAGTCAGCCGTTCTCGCATGAGGCAACGCAACGCCATTACCAATAGCGGTCGAGCCTAATTGCTCACGAGTAATTAGCGCTTTTAAAACTTCAAAGTCGTCTAAAGCATTATCATGCTGTTGTAATGACTGAGCGAGAATTTGTAAGGCTTTTTTACGACTAGTAGCTTGCTCCCCAAGCAAACAAAGCTCAGGGAACAAAATTTCAGAAATTTGCATTTAATAATCGAGGGACATTAGTGTCTGGTAAGTTTCTCTTTATGTTTTATCACTTGACGGTCTAGTTTATCAACTAATAAATCAATTGCAGCGTACATATCTTCTGCTTCACTGTTGGCAAAAATCTCACCGCCATTTACATTAAGGGTAGCTTCAGCTATTTGACGTACTTTTTCAACGCTGAGAATAACGTAAACATTATTGATGTGATCGAAATGGCGTTCCAATCTTTCAAATTTATCATTAACGAAAGATTTTAAAGCATCAGTGACTTCCATATGACGGCCAGTTAAATTGATTTGCATAGTATGATTCCTTTTGTTGGTATTAAATTAAAGGATAGTCGATAACTGTTTGCGCTTAGTTGCGCTAGGAATATTAAGAGCATCACGATATTTTGCCACGGTTCTTCTGGCGACTGTGATTCCTAATTCAGCTAATAAACTGACTATTGAGCTATCGCTAAGGGGTTTTTGGGAAGGTT
Source organism: Kangiella sp. HZ709 (assembly GCF_009674675.1). GTDB lineage: Bacteria > Pseudomonadota > Gammaproteobacteria > Enterobacterales > Kangiellaceae > Kangiella. Next base: position 1,072,447 of record NZ_WKJC01000001.1, on the reverse strand, counting down.
CAGATTTAATGATTTCTTGGACCTGATGTTTCACCGCAGTTTGTGACCATTCACCTCCTTTTTCAGGATTAATAGCATTTGAAAACAATGATTTTAAAGGGATAACTCCGCTGGGAGTTTGGCAATACTTATTACTGGTAGCTCTGGAGATTGTTGACTCATGTAAATCTAAAGCAGTTGCAATAGTGATTAGGTTTAATGGTTTTAGCGCAATATCGCCTTTTTCAAAAAAATCTTTTTGGTGGACTATTAAATAGTCTGCAATTCTTTGCAAAGTAGACTTTCGAGCTGCTAATGAATTTAGAAACTGCTGTGCTAGTTGAGCCTTATCTTTAATATATTTTTTTTCATCGGTCTTAACCGTTTGTTTGGCCAACTCCAGATAGTCAGGATTTATTTGTAACCTTGGTAACTCTCTAGTGTTAACTTTTGCTTGCCACTGGTGGTTACTCTGCGAGAAATTGATATCCGGCTTGATATAGTCGACGCTGTCATCAGCGCGATAGTCATTGGGTCTTTGCCGAAGTGTTTGAACGATACTTAGTAGTGTTTTTAATTTATCTTTACTTATGCCTAATTTATTTTCAATTTTTTCATATTGGTGAGCCACTAATAACTGAAAGTGGTGATTGAATAATATTTTTAATTGCGACATTCGTTGTTGCGAAATGGCTAAGTTACGGTTATGGGTAATTTGGAAAGACAAAAATTCTTGTAAATCCAAACAAGCACAACCACTCGGTTCAAAAGTTTGAATCAGATGTTTTATGGCCAGCACTTCATCTTCGTCAGTTTCTAGTTGTGTATCCCGTCGAATCTGATTGGCTATTTCTCTTTCACTTAAGGTCAAAAAGCCTGATTCGTTGAGGTTTTCTATAATATAGTAGCCAATCTCAAGATCCTTTCTAGACAGATGGTGGAGCTGTAGCTGAGATTCTAAAGACTCTTTAAAGTCTACCTGATCTGGAATAGCTTCCCAATAGTTTTCCTGAGTGTGAGAGTTCGTGTTGGTTAGATTGCTAGCTGAAATTAGATTATTAGCAGTCAGCTGTTTGCTGTTGAACTCATCCGTTTCAGGGTTGTTTTGCGAGTCTTCGCAAATAAGTAGTGGGTTATTATCAAGTTGATATTGAATTTCTTGAGCCAATTCTAGCTGAGATAGCTGGAGCAGTTTAATTGATTGCTGCAACTGAGGATTGAGTTTAATCTGCTGTTTGAGTTGTAACTCTAACGCTTGGTTCATTAATATCTTATGATTCTTTGATCCGTTTTACATCCGTTAACTTACAAGTTACTCCTAAGAATAATAGCTTGCAAGTGCTTATTAAAGTGATGGGGTTAAAATTTGTAAATTCAACAACTTGTCTAAAGAAAATAGAATCAGGGAAAGATCGAACTACATGGTGAAGTGTTCGCCTAAATAACGTTTCCTAACCAATTTATTATTCAGGATTTCATCAGGCGTTCCTTCGGCGATAATATTCCCTGAATCCACAATGTAGGCATGTTCACAAACATCAAGAGTTTCACGAACATTATGGTCGGTGATTAAGACTCCAAGACCACGCTCTTTAAGTTGCTCGATGATGCCTTTAATGTCAATTACTGATATCGGATCAACACCAGCAAAAGGTTCGTCTAGCAAAATAAACTTAGGGTCGTTTGCAAGCGCTCTAGCAATTTCAACGCGGCGCCTTTCTCCTCCGGATAAGCTCATGCCAAGGCTGCGACGAATATGTTCAATATGAAATTCCTTAAGGAGTTGTTCAAGCTTTTCTTCACGCTCTTGAGCTGAAAGCTCTTTGCGTAGCTGCAGAATTGCCATAATGTTATCTTGCACCGTCAGTTTTCTGAAAATAGAAGCTTCTTGCGGCAAATATCCGATACCCATTTTTGCTCTATTGTGCATGGCTACCGAAGTTAAATCGGTGTCATCCAACAATATTTTTCCATCATCAGAGGGGACTAGTCCTACAATCATATAGAATGAGGTAGTTTTCCCTGCTCCATTGGGACCTAGTAATCCAACTACGGAACCTTGTTCAACTTGTAAGCTAACACTCTCAACCACTTTGCGGCTTTTATAACTTTTGGCTAGCGATTTGGCGTACAAAATACTCATATTACGGTTGCTCTTTTTTATCTTTGTTATCTGAGTCTTGATTTTCAGTATCTTTTTGCCAAAAGAACTCCGTCTCTACTCTTTGACTGCCGTCTTCACTTTGTTGAGCAGAAATCAATTCGGTCTCCCCATCATAAGTCATCGAAGCTGCCGCCATTAGTGAGTCTCCTTGGCGTAATTGAACGTTACCTCTGAGTTCAGTTTGGCGTACTTTACCGTTAGAACTTAAGCTGGCAGCGCGGGCTTCAATTAAAGGTTGTTGAGGGCGTTGTAATTTGAAAAATGTTGGACTACCCGTAAGCGTGAAGCTAAAACCACCGGATGTTTTTCGGTTTGCTTTGAGTTTATTTCCCGTTAATGTGAGCGTATCTTGTTTTGAAGTCTGCACAATCTTAATGGCATCATTAGCAGAACCTGAAGCGATGATCTCTCCCGAGTCTTCCCAGTACAATATTTCAGGAGATTGGATATTTGTGGTTTCTCCGCGAACATCAATAAAAGTTACCGTAACCGGATTACCAATGACGCTGACTTTTTTCCTATTATTATTAACTCTAATCAGTTTATCTGCAGAGATGGTTAGTTGGCCATGCTGATAACTAACATTACCTTGATAGATAAATTCATTCCTATCGATAAAAGATTGCTTGGCTTTAATTTTTGCTTTTTCTAATTCAGCAGCATTTACAAATCCAGAAGAAGATAAGGCTACAGCAGTAAAAGCTAAAATTGAAATTATAGAGTGTCTCATAGTTCTTCTGATACTACCTTAGATTTAAAGTGAATAACATTCTCTTTTAGGTCTGCATCCATACCTATGGCTGTTAGCTGATATAAATTACTTTTTAATAAAATAGCACTTTCTGTGGAAGCATTTTCGGATGCTAGATCTATCAATAAATTGTCTGTCGTTAGCTCAGCGCTAGCACCACCGGCATCATTAATCAGAATACTTACGCCATTGGTTAGTAGCAGCTCTTCGCTTAGTTCTTTATTGGTTGCTCTATTTGCGGTTACTTTCCATTGTTCATTGTTGCTATTGATGATGGTTAAAACTGGATTTTCCATTGCCGTTTCTTGCTTAAATATATAATGCAAAGTTTTAGCGCTAGTAAACCGTCTTTCTGGTAACCCTTCACCATTAAAATCATAAGACTCGGTATTGATAAGGAAGTAATCAGGGTTAGTCTTTTCTTGTATAAAATTGGGCGCGGCAACTTCGGTTTTATCCCATAAAAAAGCAACGATAACCGTTATTGGAATGAGTAGCCATAAAATGGCGCGGCCTTTTAAAAAGTTCATATTTAACCTTTTAAATCAGCCTGTAAATAACTAGCCAAATGACCTTCTAATAAATGTTGGCTATGCAAAATTAAATCTGAAACCTCTCTTACGGCACCAAATCCTCCCTTTTGCGAAGTTATCCAATCCGCATGTTTCTGGACAAACCAATGGGCATCTGAAACGGCAATGCCCAAACCTGCTGTTTGGATTAAAGGGAGATCCGGTAAATCATCACCAACATGACAAACTTGCTGTTCAGTTATTTGGTATTTTTTACAAAGCTCTGCAAAAGCAGATGTTTTATCTAAATGTCCTTGATAATAGTCTTGAATGGAAAGCTCTTGGCAACGCTTTTCTACAATTTTTGAATTACGGCCGGTGATAATTGCTGTCGCAATACCAACTTTTTGTAAGGCTTTAATCCCAAAGCCATCTTTGATATTGAAGGTCTTAAGTTCTTCACCAGAGTTACCAATGATCACTTGACCATTACTTAAAACGCCATCGACATCACAAATGAGCAAACGAATTTTGCTCGCCTTCTCGAGTAAGTCTTCTGATAAGTTATCTAGTTGAGGATTTAATTTTGTCATAATGGTTTTGTTAGACAACACCAGCTTTTAGCAGGTCATGCATGTTTAGAGCGCCAATAGGTTCATTTTGTTCATTTAAAATGACCAAAGCATTAATGCTGTTCGATTGCATTATTTGAACTGCCTCAGAAGCCAGAGCTCCGGTGGTGACAGTCTTGCAGTTTTTAGTCATTAATTCACCAATGGACTTAGCTAAAATATTGGTTTCGCTTTCTAAAGCTCGACGCAAATCGCCATCTGTAAAAATACCTAAGAGCTGCTTGTCAGCATTGACAATGGCGGTCATTCCCAAGCGCTTGTTAGTCATCTCAAGTAAAGCTTCTTTTACAGAAACTGCTTCTGAAACCGATGGAAAATCATCGCCAGCATGCATTAAATCGTCAACGGCTAATAACAGCTTTTTGCCTAAGCTGCCGCCAGGGTGAGAAAGTGCGAAATCATCAGCGGTAAAACCACGCGCTTCTAGCAGACTGACAGCGATAGCATCGGCCAATACTAATACCGACGTAGTTGAGGCGGTAGGAGCTAAATTATGTGGACAAGCTTCTTGTTTTACCGCTACGGTAAGGTGAACCTGGCTTGCTTTGGCTAATTGTGAATTAGGGTTGCCAGTAATTGATATCAGAGGAATACTGCGACGCTTAATCACTGGTAATAAACTGGTCACTTCATGAGTTTCGCCAGAATTGGATAGGGCAATTACAATATCTTGCTCACTGATCATGCCTAAATCGCCATGACTAGCTTCGGCAGGGTGGACAAAAAATGCTGGAGTACCTGTACTAGCTAGTGTGGCGGCCATCTTATTACCAATATGGCCTGATTTGCCCATACCAATGACCACAACCTTGCCATGGCAACCCAAAATACTCTGACATGCGCGAATAAAGTCATCCCCAAGAGTGTCTGCTAACTCTTGAATCGCATTTTGCTCAATAGCAAAAACAGTTTTCGCGCTTTCTATAAATGAATGCTTAGTAGGGTTCATATGTTTAATTATCACCACTAATTACTGTCAATAGTTACAGTTTAGCAGAGACTTAATTATCTGATTTTAAAAGAATCTTACCGCATAATAACCGATAAAGACGCCTAATAAAATGATTCCTTCAAGCCTAGTGATTTTACCGGGGCCTTTGAAGCCATAGGCCATGACTGCCATGGCAACTGTTAAGCAAAACATTACCGGGTAATCAAAGGTGATAATCTTTTCTTCAATGCTTGGTGCAGCGATTAAGGCCGGAATCCCGAGCACTGCTAGAAGGTTGAAAATATTGGAGCCGATAACATTGCCGATAGCAATTTCGTACTCTTCTTTTAAGACGCCTGCGATAGAAGCTGCAAGCTCTGGTAAACTAGTGCCTAATGCTACGATGGTTAAACCAATCACAGTTTCCGATACGCCAAAATGTAACGCAATACCTGAAGCACCTTTAATCAAGATATTTGAGCTGAAAACTAACAAAACAAGACCAATTACTAGATAAAATATAGCCTTGCCGTTGCCCATGCGATCGGGTAGTTCTTCAACAATTTCTTCTAACATGGGATCATCTTTTACTCGAGACTTAAGCCCCAAACGAACCAGCCATATAAAGTATATGAGTAAAGACGTTAATAAAATGGCACCTTCTAAATGGCTTAGTTTTAAATTCCAAAGGAATACTAATGCCATTATGGTGACACCAAAGAGTATCGGAATTTCACGGCGAAGAGTGCTTGAGTCGACTAATAGTGGTCGGACAATAGCGGTAATACCTAAAACCATGGCAACATTAGCAATGTTCGAGCCAATAGCATTACCAATGGCTAATTTAGGGCCACAGTTTAATTCGCCTGGCTCACAAGATTTAATAGAGTCCATTAATGAAACGAAAATCTCGGGAGAAGATGAACCAATGGCGACAATGGTTAAGCCTACAATTAAGCGAGATACGCCAAAGTTTTGTGCGATGGCAGCTGCACCGTCGGTAAAACGGTCTGCGCTCCAAACTAATAAGCTAATACCTACCAATAGGTAAGCTAGATACTCTAACATGGAATTCCTAGTTTAATTTCTGACTGCGGTTTTAATGTTATTGATATTAACGGCCAATATTCTTGTTATGGACTTCGGTCCATGGTTAAGCTCTATCTTAATGACATAACAGGCAGGAAATTAAAGCAAGCTCAAATTTGTTTCAAAGCATTGCCTTTACTGCATTTAGCCAAGCCGCCTATTGTAACTGATTCTTATAAAGCCTGTCATCTTATCTGTGTTTCGAGAATATAGCTGTTTCTAGGAGTAAATTAAGGTAAAATCTCGCCAGATTTTGACAGACTTGATAATAGATTGGTCATTTTCTCTAAGAATAGTGATATTTTTAAAGGATATTCTGGCGTTAATCCAATCAAAGGTGAATTATGATAGAAACAATTGAACAATTAATCTCTGATGCGATTGATTGTGAACACATGAAAGTTGAAGGTGATGGTAGTCATTTTGCAGTAACTTTAGTGAGTGAAGCTTTTGTTGGCTTACGCTCTGTAAAACGCCAACAAATGGTTTACGCTACGGTTAATGAGCATATTGCGAGTGGAGCCATTCATGCTTTAACAATTAAAGCTTACACCGATGAAGAATGGCAAAAAGTAAAGCACTTTCAATAAACCACCTGCCAAAAAGTATTTGAGGAACAATTCGAGTGGATAAATTACTAATTCAAGATGCCGGACCATTAGATGGCTCGGTTAAAATTTCTGGCGCAAAAAATGCAGCCTTACCAATTTTGATGGGCACATTGTTATGTGATGGCCATGTTTCCATTGGTAATTTACCCCATTTGAATGATGTAACAACCAGTTTGGAATTATTAAGCCGCTTGGGCGTACAACTGACCATCGGTGAGAAAAACATGGTGGAAATGGAGACTGGTGATGTCCATAGTTATGAAGCGCCTTATGAATTGGTGAAAACCATGCGTGCCTCTATTTTATGCCTTGGACCTTTAGTTGCTCGCTTTGGTAAAGCGGATGTGTCTTTGCCAGGCGGTTGTGCCATTGGTTCTAGACCGGTTGATTTACATCTAAAAGGACTCGAGGCCATGGGTGCTAAAATCAATATGGATCATGGTTATATTCAAGCTCGAGTTGATGGCCGTTTACAAGGCACAACCATCGTAATGGATATGGTTAGTGTTGGCGCTACCGAAAATTTAATCATGGCGGCCTCACTGGCAGAAGGTACTACGATTATTGAAAATGCTGCCCGTGAACCAGAGGTTGTGGATTTAGCGAATTGTTTAAATACGATGGGCGCAAAGATTTCTGGCGCCGGCACTTCAGTGATTACCGTAGAAGGTGTTGAGAAAATGCATGGTGGTCACCATGATGTGCAACCCGATCGAATAGAAACCGGAACTTATTTGATTGCTGCCGCTATTACTCGTGGTCGTATCTTATGTAAGAATACCGATCCTACTATTCTAGATGCAGTCTTAGTGAAATTGCGCGAAGCGGGGGCGGAAGTGACTACTGGTGATGATTGGATTGAGCTTGATATGAAAGGGCAACGTCCAAAAGCAGTAAACATTAAAACGGCACCTTACCCAGCTTTCCCAACGGATATGCAAGCACAGTTTTGTGCACTAAATGCAGTAGCCGAAGGCACCAGTACTATTACAGAAACGATTTTTGAAAATCGCTTTATGCACGTGTTAGAAATGCAGCGTATGGGAGCGGATATTACCATTGAAGGTAATACGGCTATTTGTCGTGGTGTCGACAAACTCTCGGGTGCGCAGGTTATGGCAACCGATCTTCGAGCATCAGCTAGCTTAGTGATCTCGGGTTTAGTTGCTGATGGTGAAACATTGGTGGATCGTATTTATCATATCGATCGTGGCTACGAAACCATCGAAGAAAAACTACAAAATATTGGTGCAAGTATCCGCAGGGTTGGGTGAGTGGATGAAAAAGTTACTACTACTATTTTTGTTATTAACACCTAACAGTGAGGCGCTAGAAATATCTAATTTTAAGTCTGGCTACGCTTGTACAGATAATGAAACTTTTGGATGGATTTGTCACGAAACAAAAGATATTTACATAACTGGTCAGAGTAAGTGTGTATATGATGGCAAAGAGAAACCATGTACTTGGCATGGTTTTCAATTTGATTATAAGAGCAATAAAGGTGAAGAAATATTTTGTGACTATGTTACTTCGACCAGAATAAATCACGGAAATCCAAATGAAGTTCTTGGTTACGATGATAAAGGAAGCTACTCATTTACTTTAGAGAAGAAGGAAGGAAGCTTTTATAACCCACAATACTTTATCTTTTCTTTAGCAGATAGTGAGGAACAGATACTTAGGTCAAAAACTGAGTGCAAGGTTGATAATAAGGTTATTTTTAAATTTGAACATCGTTATCACTTTCCTACACAAAATTAGTTTTTAATGCCCAAAACCACTTCTGATTGCAACTTATTTCCATCTCGCCAATAAGTAACTTTGACTTTATCATCGGGCTTTTTATTCCAAATTGCGCCCAGTAAATCGCTGGTGCTATATAAAGGTTTACCATTCACTTCTGTAACGATATCTAAAACTTGCAAACCAGCTTCATCGGCAGGTCCACCTCGGTTGATTCCAGTCACTACGATACCTTGGCTGAAAGGCAATTTCGATATTTCATCTTTTAACTTATTAGTTTGTTCGTTGCTCAGCTGATTTTCTTGGACAATCGATTCTAGATTCAAACTCATTTCGCCATTGAGCCCCAACCAGCCTCGAGCCACTTCACCATTAGTTTGGAGCTGAGCCACGATCACTGCTACGTCAGAAGAAGCAATCGCAAAGCTTTGCAATAGTTTTTCTTCAGAGCCTTCTTGAGTGCTAAGTTGAGTAATCCCAACCAATTCGCCTTTAGCATTGATTAAAGCGCCACCCGAATTACCTGTTCTTAATGGCGCATCTATTTGCAGATAGTTGGATACCTTTGCAAAGAATTTTGCGCTTACGATACCGCTGGTAATGGTTTGATGAAAGCCCATATAAGGAGTGCCTATGGCGTAAATTGGATCGCCTACCTGCAAATCCTTTGAGCTTAAAGGTAAAAATGGTGTTTTATCAGATGCGACTTTGAGTAAAGCGATATCGGACTCTAAATCCAGCCCAACGATTTCAGCGGTGGTTTTCAGACCATTAGAAAATTCCACTAATAAAGTTTCAGCCTGATCAAATACTTGTCCGCGAGAAGAGAAAGTCACCACATGGGCACTAGTCACTAAGTGGCCATGTTCATCAATAATAACACCAGAGCCATTGTTAAAGAAACGGCAAGCATTCTGCTGGTTGTTAAAACTCTGAACACTTTCAAAACACTGACGCGAATTAATCGGGTAGGCTTTAGATTGAACTTGCAAAGTAACCACAGCAGCTTTGGCAGTTGCTAGCATTTCAGAGGTATTGTCGGGCTTAATGGGTATCACAGTCTGTTGTTGATTAAATGAAAAGCCAAATCGATTCGGCATTAGTAATATCAACAATGCAGCAAAGCCTAAACCGATAAGAATGTATTTAGCAATAAAAGTTAAACTGGTTAAAAATTTCATCATGATAATATTTTTTGTTTTCAGTCAGACTTATGATTTTGGGTTTGGTTCAGTGCTCACTTCATTTTCAGAACCTGCTATCTCTACCTTTTCTTGCTCTGCTTCGTTGACTGCTGAACTTTCTTGCTCAGAGGGCTCTTTTATAGAACTCACTGACTCAGAATCCTCGTCTTCAACGGCATCATCTTTAACATAATCGACAGGCTGTTGAGCTTGTTTGTCAGTATCTTCTTCACCTTTTGAATCTTCTTCAGCATCAGCAACTTTTTCATGATCGATGAGTTGCTCACTTGGCGCCGACAACGCTATTTTAAAACTTTGATTACTAAGTTCGGTAGCGCCTTTAGCTAGGTGTTTATAGAGCTCTTTGTATTCTTCTGTCAGATTAGTAAAGCGGCGAGCTGTTTCTGCAAAGTGCTCATCAACACCTGATTTTAGAGACTCAAGTTCTTCATCTTTTTTTTCTAATTCTTCCGAAAGCTGCTTTGAGCGCTCGGACATACCATGCCAACGACCGGCAAAAAATCCTGCAATCAAAGCTAGAAATATTCCAAGGGTAACTAAAGCGGTTGTCATTTTTTCCTCGTTTTTATACGACGCAGTAATATTTAAGAGTAATATAAGTCTAATGTCCTTTGAGATAATGATACACATATTTTCATTAAAAATGTGTAAACAATTATCACAATAAGGTTTTAGTGCCACTTGATACTAAGTGGGTTTTTTAAATCACAATTATAGATAAATTCAATGGCAATTAATGAATATTCCTGTCTACAATGGCCATAATGAATTCAAAATGAAGAGGGAAGCCAAGTGCAAGCATCTGATTTATTAGTAAAGTGTTTAGAAGAAGAAGGAATAGAGTACATTTTCGGTGTTCCTGGTGAAGAAAATGCTGACTTTATGATGTCTTTGGAAAACTCTGACAGTATTCAATTTATTCTGACTCGTCATGAACAAGGTGCTGCTTTTATGGCTGAAGCTTATGGTCGCCTTACGGGTAATCCCGCCGGCTGCTTGGGTACTTTAGGTCCCGGAGCTACTAACTTGATCACTGGTGTGGCGGATTCCAATATGGATCGAGCGCCTATGTTGGTTTTGACTGGCCAAGGCGCTACTACACGTTTACATAAAGAGTCTCATCAAGCGATGAATGTTGTAGATATGTTCAAACCCGTGACTAAATGGGCGGTGAGCATTTCTCATCAAGACAATATTCCAGAAATTACTCGCAAAGCGGTGCGTTTAGCTCGCACAGAAAAGCCCGGAGCGGTTCTGATTGAGCTACCAGAAAATATTGCTGCTATGCAGACTGAGAAAACGCCAATAAAGCCAGTACGTTTTCGCCGCTCGGTGCCTGAGAAAAATATCGTGCAGCAAGTTGCCCAACGCATTGCACAAGCTAAAAGGCCGATCATTGTCGCTGGTAATGGTTGTATCAGAGAAAGAGCAAGCGCCAGTTTGCGTGAGTTATGTGAGTTAACGGGGATCGGCGTTATCAGTACCTTTATGGGTAAAGGTGCCGTGGATATGGATTCAGAGCATTGCCTTTATACTATTGGTTTGGGCGCAAAAGATTTAACAGCTTGTGCCCTTGATGCCTCCGATCTGATTATCATGCTAGGTTATGACATGGTGGAATATCATCCCCATTTATGGAATGAGAATGCGGATAAAAATATTATTCATATTGATTTTTTGCCTGCAGAAATTGATGAGCATTACAATCCTCAGATAGAAGTGATCGGCGATCTGGCCAACGCACTTGATATGTTAACTGAAGAAATGAAATCGCTAGAGTATGATTTTGACTTCAGTCAACAGCAGGCAGTGCGTCGTGATATGCAGGCTGAATTAGCTGAATATAAAGATGATGATACCGAAGGTTTGATTAAGCCGCAGAAATGCTTATGGGATCTCCGTAAAGCGCTTAACCCTCAAGATATCTTATTATCTGATGTAGGCGCGCATAAGATGTGGATAGCGCGCCACTATCACTGTAATGAGCCCAATACTTGTTTAATTCCGAATGGTTTTTGTTCGATGGGCTTTGCATTGCCTGGCGCGATTGGCGCCAGTATGGTTTATCCTGATAGAAATATTGTTGCGATTTGCGGTGATGGTGGTTTCATGATGAATGTGCAGGAAATGGAAACGGCTAAGCGAATGAACAGCAATATTTTGGTGATTGTTTGGGAAGATAGTGGTTATGGACTTATTGAGTGGAAACAAGATACGGAATTCGGTAGGCATACTCAGTTAGCATTTGGCAACCCAGATTGGTTACAGTTGGCGCAAGCATTTGGTTGGGATGGTTACTTTGTTAAAAACTCGGTTGATTTTGCCTCAACACTCGAAAAAGCTTTAGCAAAAGAAGGTCCACGTTTATTGGTGATCCCAATCGATTACTCTGAAAATCCGAAGCTTACTGAAAAACTAGGTAAGATTGTTTGTCCCATATAATAATTACAAAGGCTAAAGCTGAACATAAATTTAGGAAGCAAAGATGATTATTCATGATGTCAAAATAAATTCTAGGATCCCAAAAGCGGGCGATTTAGAAGTTTTTAATCCTTTCGATCGTTCAAAAATTGCGGAAGTTGCAACCGTTGGCGAGCAACATTTAGAAGACGCATTATCGAGTGCTGAGAAACTGTATTTGGATAAAGCCAACTGGATGAGTGTCCACGAAAGAGTGGTGGTCCTAGAAAAAACCGCTGAAATTATTAGTCAAAGAGTGGAAGCTCTAACCAAGTTAGCCGCTAGCGAAGGCGGTAAACCTTACCTAGATTCACAGGTAGAAATTAACCGCGCCATTGACGGTTGTAAGCTAGCAATAGAAGCTATCCGTAATGAGCATGGTGAAGTCATTCCCATGGGTGGTGATAAATATAGTGCTAATCGAGCTGCGTTTACATTAAAAGAGCCCATTGGTGTTGTAGTTGCCGTTAGCGCCTTTAATCATCCTTTTAATTTGATTATTCATCAAGTAATTGCCGCTATTGCAGCTGGCTGCCCGGTCATTGTTAAGCCAGCCAGTGACACTCCGCTATCTTGTATAGCAGTTCGTGATATTTTAATTGAAGCCGGTTTGCCCAAAGAATGGTGTCAGGTTTTTATTAGCGATAAAAGCACTACCGCTACTAAGTTAGTGACCGATCCGCGTGTTAGCTTTTTTAGCTTTATCGGCAGTGCAAAAATTGGTTGGATGCTGCGCTCGAAACTTTCAAGCGGTACACGTTGTGCCCTTGAGCATGGTGGCGTAGCTCCAGCAATCGTTTACCCTGATGCAAATTATGCAGAAGCAATTACGCTACTTGGTAAAGGTGGCTTTTATCACGCCGGACAAGTATGTGTGTCGGTGCAAAGAGTGTACCTGCAAAAAGATTATTCAGAAAAATTTGTTGCGGGCTTAAAAACTTTGGCTGAAAGTTTAGTCGTTGGCGATCCTTTAAGTGATAAAACAGAAGTAGGACCTTTAATCAAGCCGCAAGAGTGCGACCGTATTCATGAGTGGGTAACAGAAGCTGTTGCTACTGGTGCGAAGCTGGTCACGGGCGGTAATAAAATTTCTGATACTTGCTATCAACCAACCATTTTACTCAATCCTTCATTGGATTCTAAAGTCAGTCAGCAAGAAGTTTTCGGCCCAGTGATTTGCATTTACGAAGTGGATGAAATGAGTAAGGCGGTTGAGCTTGCCAATAGTCTAGAGGTATCCTTCCAAGCAGCAGTTTGGACCTCAAATATAGATAATGCTTTTTATGTACGTAAACATATTAATGCAGCAGCGATTATGGTGAATGATCATACGGCTTTTAGAATTGATGGAATGCCTTTTGCTGGCCTGAAAGATTCTGGTTATGGTATTGGCGGAATTCCGCATACCATAGAAGATATGCAAGTAGATAAAATGATGGTAATCAAATCACCGAGTATTTAAAAGTAAGCAAGCACTTAGCAAAAACTCAAGATTGTGCGAAAATAGCGCTATCTTGAGTTTTTTTATGAACACAATAATTTCATGAATAAAAATCATATTTTAATTGAAGGCATGGCTGGCGAGCTCGAAGCGGTTTGGGATTTGCCCGAAAAGGATAGCGGTGATTATGTCGCGGTTTGTTGCCACCCGCATCCGCAGCATGGCGGCGCTATGACTAACAAAGTCATTTATACCGTTTCGCGAACTCTTGCGGGATTAGGAATGCCATCCTTACGCTTTAACTTTCGTGGTGTGGGTCATTCTGAAGGTGCTTACGATCAAGGGCGTGGCGAACAACAAGATCTCATTAAAGCCATAGAGTATGCCAAGATACAATATCCTAATAGGAAATTATGGTTAGCAGGTTTTAGTTTTGGCTCTTGGATAGCGGCATTGCAAGCGCATAAGCAATTACCCACTCAGTTAATAAGCATCGCTCCTCCAGTAAATCGATTCAGCTTTGAAAACTTTGTTATCCCTGATTGTGATTGGTTGGTGGTAATGGGTGATGCTGATGAAGTGGTTGAGCCGCAAGCGGTATTCGATTGGGTTGATGATTTAGAACCACAACCTAAATTAATCAAAATGGAAGGCGCAGGTCATTTTTTTCATAGTCGCTTGGTGGATTTGCGAGAAGAGCTAGAGCAATCGTTGGAGTCAAATCTTTAATGCAACCTCCTACAAATATGAGTCCAATAGAAAAATACCAACAAGATCTAGTCAACGGCTTTAGTAAAGATGAAGCCCAGCAACAGGCGGTCGAAGCTTTAAATCGTGTCTTTCTTGAATTAAATGCTCAAAAAGGCACGGGCTTTTTTAGCAAGTTATTTGGCACCTCTAAATCGGTCAAAGGTCTTTATATGTGGGGCGGAGTGGGGCGAGGTAAAACCTATTTGATGGATACTTTCTTCAACTGCGTGCCCACGGATAAAAAGATTCGACTGCATTTTCATCGCTTTATCCATGAAGTTCATGCCGAATTAAAAAAACTGGCTGGTGAGAAAAATCCTTTAACTAAAATTGCCGATCAATTATCTGAGCGAGCAAAACTGATTTGTTTTGACGAATTCTTTGTTAAGGACATAACCGACGCCATGATCTTAGGGGGGTTATTTGAAGCACTATTTGAGAGAGGTGTGGTTTTAGTCGCCACTTCTAACATACCTCCTGAAAAGTTGTACTGGAATGGGTTGCAGCGTGACAGGTTTTTGCCAGCGATAGCTTTAATCGAAAAGCATTGTCAGGTGATGAATGTAGATGGTGGTACTGATTATCGAATGCGCACTTTAGAGCAAGCTGAGATTTATCATTATCCGTTAGATGCGCACGCAGATAAAAATATGCAGGAATATTTTTTGCAATTATCGGGCGAGCAAGGCGAAGAGCATTGTAAGTTAAAGGTGGAAGGACGTTTAATTGATACTGTTCGCTTATCGGAAAACCTAGTTTGGTTTACCTTTGAGGCCATCTGTGGAGGTCCCCGTTCAGCGGCCGACTACATTGAGTTATCTAGAAGCTATAACACCGTTTTCATCAGCCAAGTCCCGCGAATGGATAACTCTATTAATGATGCCGCTAGACGCTTTATAGCGCTAGTAGATGAATTCTACGAACGACACGTAAAACTAATAATCTCAGCAGAAGTTGCTATTGAAGAACTATATATTGGTACGGGTCTAGCCTTTGAATTCGAAAGAACCATCAGTCGACTACAAGAAATGCAATCCAAAGATTATTTAGCTAAAGAGCATTTGGCTTAATGTTCTTATTCTTCAAATACTGTTTAGAAAGTAGCTATAAAGAGTTTTTAAAAAAATTAGCCGCATCCTCTGATACTTTTTTGTGTATCTCTTTTCTTTCAATGTCTGAATGATCAGAACATAGTTCTGCAAGCGTCATTTTACCTTTGAAACCACAGGGCGCTAAAAAAGTATAGTGGCCAACTTTATCTAATATCTCTAATCTACTGTTAGTGATCTGTTCTTTAAGAATATTGGCATTGGTGGTTAATCTAGATTGTGCATCGCTATTACCTACAGCGATAGCTACTGGTATGTTAATGCTTTTTAAACTTGGTTTCACCAGCGCAGGAGTATGGACTGGTGCTAAAAGGTAGGCACTTTTAATCCTAGTATCTTTGTGCAGGATCATTCCAGCTTTATTTTGGTATGGCTCTGATGCTGCATTTTGAGTTTTAATAAGCTCTTCAAAATTAACATTCAACTGTTTAATTTCAGGCGGTAGCGCACATTCAATTTCAGATTTGTGTTGAGAACAGTAATTCTTAAATTGGCTCAAGCTTGTTTCTGCGCCAACAGCTGTTAGCACGGCATAGGAGCCTAAAGAAAAGCCCGCCGCACCAATGCGCTCAGGGTCAATAAATCTTGAAAATAGTTCATCCTGTAGAAGTTTATCAATAGCTACGCTAATATCTTTAGAGCGCTCCCACCATAAAGCAAACCCTTTTTCAGAATAGCGCTCTTCTGCCGCTGTATTCCCATGATGATTGATGGCAGCTACAATAAACCCATGATTTACCAGCGCTTCGGCGAGCCAGGATAATTGTGCAGCTGCGCCCCCCGTACCGTGCGAAAGAATAATTAATGGTCGCTTATCCAGTCCTTTTTTGATGGGAGCATTCGGCGCTGACCAGCCTGCAGTAAAAACGCCAATGTCCCAAACTTCTTCTGAAAATGCATTATCCGCGGGATACCAGACAATGGTATTTATAGGTCTATCGCCTTCAGTTAGCCAGTTCTGTCGGGAAACATCTTTATAGTTTTTAAAAATCCTGCCAACGGTTTCTTGTCGATCGGGCTGTGTTGAACATGCGTATAACAATGAGAAGCCTAAAAAATACACAAAGACTTTGATGAAAGTTTTATTGCTAATTTTAAGAAACATAACAATGGTATTGGTTATGGATTTCATGCTATGATGACAACTAAGTTGTCAAATGTAAAGTGTTTTATTATGGCTATTAGTAAAGAGCAGAAATTATTAGATTTAATTAGAACTGTAATTTTTTGTCATTACAGAATTCTTGGGCTTGGAAATCAGCTAGATGCGATGTCAGGTGAGGTACCTGTATGGAACATTTTAAAATCAATTATAAATCAGCCACTGACTGTGCCAGATTTAGCCAAAGAGAGAGGGGTTTCTAGGCAATACATTCAAAAATTTGTGAACAGCCTTGTTGCAGATGGTTTAGTAGAGAAAGTTCACAATGAACAACATAAAAGATCTTATTTAATCAAGGCAACAAATAGAGGTGCGGATACTTTTCGTCAGATGAATGAAGATTTTTTAGATGCGGTGACGCCTTTGGTCAAAACATTAGATAAGAAAGAAATGGAGCTAGCTGATAACACATTAAAACAACTAACCGAATCGATAGCTGGGTTTGAAAGCTTGTAAAAAAAGCCGGCTACTGCCGGCTTTTTTGTTTCACGTACTAAAACTTAGCCAACCATATCTTTTAATTTCTTCAATGGGCGGATTTTTACCGCGATTGAAGCAGGCTTAGCTTTGAACATCGTTTCTTCGCCTGTGAAAGGGTTGATACCTTTACGAGCCTTTTTCGCTGGCTTTTTAACGGTGCTAATTTTCAATAAGCCAGGTAATGTGAATTCGCCACAAGAACGCTTTTTAACGTGACGCTCTATAACTACGCCTAATTCGTCGATTACCGCACCCACGTCTTTCTTGGTCAATCCTGTTTGTTCTGCGATTTCGTTAAGGATTTGTGTTTTTGTGAATTTGTCTTTTACTGCAGTTATTTTACGGTCTGCCATTATTTTTCCTTTGCCTCATGTTAAATGACTGTTAAAATTGCTTTCGTCTTGGCGAGTAATGCAAAATTGACTCCCCCAGCGCTTTTTATAGCGCTAAAAGCCCGTTAAATAAAGTCTTTTGTTGTGAATTAAGGCTAAAATTCGCAAATATCTCTAGGACAACGAAAAATATTTAATTATCTGGCATTACCTCTTGTGCATGGGGTGGTGTTTCTGTACAATTCGCGCTCTGAATTTTTAGGTGGCGTAAGGCTTTCGTGTGTCGAAATCACAGCTCTTACGAACCCTACTATAGAGTGCAAACGGCTTTTGGAGCTCGGAAAGATGAAAACATTTAGTGCAAAGCCTGAAACTGTAAAACGCGACTGGTTCGTGGTTGATGCAGAAGGCAAAACTTTAGGTCGTTTAGCGACTGAAGTTGCTCGTCGTTTAAAAGGCAAGCATAAAGCGGAATACACGCCTCACGTTGATACTGGTGATTACATCATCATCATTAACGCTGAGAAAGTTACGGTTACTGGTAAAAAAGCGGAAGATAAAATCTATTACCGTCATACTGGTTACCCTGGCGGTATCAAAGAGATCAACTTTAATGACTTACAAGCACGTAAGCCTGAGATGATCATCGAGAAAGCGGTTAAAGGCATGTTGCCAAGAAATCCTCTTGGACGCGCTATGTTCCGTAAACTAAAAGTATATGCGGGTTCTGAGCACGGTCACGCTGCTCAACAACCAATCGCTTTGGAAATATAAGGTAGAAGACTATGGCTGAACAATATTACGGAACTGGTCGTCGTAAAAGCTCTACTGCTCGCGTATTCTTACGTCCAGGCAGTGGTTCTATTACAGTAAACCAAAAATCTTTAGACCAATATTTTGGTCGTGAAACGTCACGCATGGTCGTTCGTCAACCTTTAGAGTTAACAGAAACTTTAGAAAAGTTCGACGTATACGTAACTGTAGCTGGCGGCGGTGGTACTGGCCAAGCTGGTGCAATTCGTCACGGTATTACTCGTGCTTTAATGGAGTATGACGGCGAATTACGTCCGGCACTTCGTAAAGCGGGTTACGTTACTCGTGATGCTCGTGCTGTTGAGCGTAAGAAAGTTGGCTTACACAAAGCACGTAAGAAACCTCAATTCTCTAAGCGTTAATTTTACGCCAGCTCTCTGTCGAGAGCGAGAATTCAAGAGTTCTACAAAACGCCTGCATTATGCAGGCGTTTTTGTTTGTATTGTGATTACTATCATTTACTTTATACTTTTGGAGAAAATAATTTACGAAAAATAGCTCATGCTTAAATTAAACTTCCCGGTTTTAGTTTTCTGCTTAATCTTCATTCTTTTTACTGAGCCAGCTCAAGCTAAAATGTATAAGTGTACGTCGTCGAATGGCAAGATCGCTTTTCAAGATAAGCCCTGTAAAAAAGGTGCAAAGGAAGAACTGAAAGATTTTGATCAGCAACCAGCTGGAACTAACGCTAGTTACATAATTCCAGTCATGCCAGGTGCTAAGTGGAAAAATACTGAGAGTGATTCTTATGCTAACTGGAAGTTTTACATTGTCAGAAAGCCTTTTAAGCAAGTGGCTGAGTTTTACTCAAAGCCGCAAGAAAACAAGACATGCAGTAAGGTGGTAAAAGGAAACTTAATTTGCAAGTATAAGCCATTTCCCGGTTATTCTTATGCCGAAGTGGCTGTTAATGATTTTAATAAATATGTCGATATTCAAATCATTAAGTGGAAGAAGTAATAATATCTAAATAATCGCTTGAGCCCAAAATTGCAACTAGAACTCTATTATTGGTTACTCTTGGTCGTTGTAATATTTTTTAGATCTGTGATCGGCATGAGATTGGTCAGACCAGATTGTGTATTTCTTATAATTCCAGTATGATGCCCAGCCTGTATGGCAGTAATAAACATAAGATTTATAAGGTTATTGTTTAACCTTAACTTATCTGCCAGCTTTATCTTATTTTTCAAGTGTTTATCGTAGTTTCAACTTTGTTTTGATATGAGATAAATACTCCTTTTTGAAGTGGGGAGATATACCTAATGAGTAATGAAGGCGTTAATAAAGGACGCAGGAATTTGCTGATCGGCGCCACCGCAGGTGTTGGTGCTGTTGGAGCAGTTTTCGCGGCTGTGCCTTTCGTCAAATCTTGGAAGCCAAGCGAGAAGGCAAAAGCTGCCGGCGCTCCAGTTGAGACTGATTACAGTAAACTAGAAAATGGCCAGCAGATTACTATCGAATGGCGCGGCAAACCAGTTTGGGTAATGCGCCGAGATCCAGCCATGTTAAAAGCAGTTACGGCTTCTAACGAATTAGTTGCTGATCCGGACTCTACAAACGAAAAGCAACAACCAGAAAATTGCCAGAATGAATACCGTTCGATTGAGCCAGAAATTTTTGTTGCAATTGGTTTATGTACTCACTTAGGGTGTTCACCGAAACTATTTGCCGATGCAGGTTCTGTCGATGCAACTTGGTTAGGTGGCTTCTTCTGTGCTTGCCATGGCTCTAAATTTGATTTGGCTGGACGTGTTTATAAATCGGTACCGGCGAATGCTAACTTAGAAATTCCTCCGTATACCATTGATACTATCAATAAAACGATTTTGGTTGGAGGAGAAAGCTAATGTTTAAAAGCATGTTTGAATGGTTTGATGCACGTTTTCCAGCAACTAAGGTTTGGAATGAGCATTTAGCAGAATATTACGCGCCAAAAAACTTTAACTTTTGGTACTTTTTTGGTTCATTAGCGTTATTAGTATTAGTTAACCAGTTGTTAACAGGTATTTGGTTAACCATGTTCTACAGTCCAAGCGAGCCTTTTGCATCGGTTGAATACATCATGCGTGATGTTGAAATGGGTTGGTTGATACGTTACTTACACTCAACTGGCGCTTCAGCATTCTTCGTAGTGGTTTACTTACATATGTTCCGTGGTGTTATGTACGGTTCATTTAAGAAGCCACGCGAGTTAGTCTGGATCTTCGGCATGATCATCTTTGTTTTATTAATGGCTGAAGCATTCATGGGCTATTTATTACCCTGGGGACAAATGTCCTTCTGGGGTGCGCAGGTTATTGTTAACCTGTTTGGTACTATCCCAGTGGTTGGCGAAGACTTAGTTGAATGGATTCGTGGCGACTTTACTTTATCTTTAGCAACTTTGAATCGCTTCTTTGCATTGCACGTAGTGGCAGTTCCGTTAGCTTTAGTAGCGATGGTTTTCTTACACATTGTTGCTTTACATAAAGTAGGTTCTAACAACCCAGATGGCGTTGAGATTAAAGAACATAAAGATGAAAATGGTATTCCTTTAGATGGTATTCCTTTCCACCCATACTACACAGTTAAAGATATTGTGGGTGTGGTAGTGTTCTTAATCATCTTCTTAGCGATTGTATTCTTCGCACCAGATTTAGGCGGTTACTTCTTAGAGCGCCCTAACTTTGAGCCGGCGAATCCGTTAAAGACACCAGATGTTATTGCTCCTGTATGGTACTTCACACCGTTCTACACGGTACTACGTGCCATTCCTGATCCATTCCTAGGGTTCCTAGCAATGGCAGCGGCGATTGTTGTTTTATTCTTGTTACCTTGGTTAGACAGACAAAAAGTGAAGTCCATCCGTTATCGCGGCACTTCTTACAAATTAGCATTAGCCTTGTTTGTAATCTGCTTTATTTTATTGGGATGGTTAGGCGTTCAAAGCCCAACACCAGTTAAAACATTGTTAGGCCAAATAGCGACATTCTATTACTTCTTGTTCTTCTTAGTGATCTTGCCATTATTGCCAAGGTTCGAGAAGACTAAGCCAGTGCCAGAGAGGGTGACACACTAATGAAAAAGCTAATTATTACTGCTATTACTGCATTATCGCTAGCTGCTCCAGTTGCTTTCTCGGCAGGCGGCGGCACGACTTACCCAAATGAAAAAGCTAATGTTAATTTAGCCAATCAAGAGTCTCTGCAAAATGGTGCCAAACTTTATTTGAACTATTGCGCAGGCTGTCACTCGATGGAATATGTGCGCTACTCGCGTATCGCACAAGATTTAGGTCTTACTGAAGAACAGGTTATGGCTAACTTGGTTGTGGGTGATCAAAAATTTGGCGACCCTATCAAGAAAAGCATGACTAAAAGCTATGCAAAGAAAGTGTTTGGTGTCGATCCTTTAGACTTAAGTTTAGCTGCTCGTGTACGTGGTGAAGACTGGCTCTATAACTACTTAACGTCTTTTTATGCCGATCCTTCACGTCCTTATGGCATGAATAATACAGTTTTCCCAGATGTAGGTATGCCGCATATTCTTGCTGATTTACAAGGCGAGCAAGTATTAACTGAAGAGTGGGTTGCAGCAGAGTCTGCGATTAAAGCGGCAAAAAATGTTATTGCTGATGCTAATGCTACGGATGCAGAAAAGTCTGAAGCAAATGCGAGCTTAGCAGAAGCTGAAGAGGCCAAAGCACAACTTTCAGCTGAAGGTGGAATCTTTGTACAGACTCAAGAAGGTGAATTAACAGCCGAAGAGTACAAAGAAGAAATGCGTGATCTGGTAGCTTTCATGGCTTATACCGCTAATCCAGTCAAGCTTCAAAGTCAAAGCATGGGTATTTGGGCAATTTTATTCTTATTATTATTGCTAGTCCCTGCGTATTTCCTGAAGAAAGAATTCTGGAAAGACATTCATTAAAAGTTCGTAGGCTTAGCACTTTAAAGTGCTAAGCCTTTTTATTTAGGAGAACATCTATGGCAGTTGTAGCCAAACGTTCAGTAATGACTTTATTCTCAGGCAATGATGCTTATAGCCATCAAGTGCGTATTGTGCTGGCAGAGAAAGGTGTTAATTTTGAAGTGGTAGAAGTTGCAGGCGATAATATCCCTGAAGATTTACGCGATTTAAACCCTTACGGTTCAGTTCCAACTTTAATTGATCGTGATTTAGTATTGTATGAAGCTAATATCATCATGGAATATTTAGATGAGCGCTTCCCCCATCCGCCTCTGATGCCGGTTTATCCCGTAACAAGAGGGCGTAGCCGTTTAATGATTCACCGTATTCAAAAAGAGTGGTACACCCAATTTGAAATCATTAACAATGGTACAGAAGCTAAAGCGAAAAAAGCGCGTAAGCAGCTGCAAGAAAGTATCATGGCGTTATCACCAGTTTTTGGTGCTAGTGATTATTTTATGAGTGAAGAATTTTCTTTAGTTGATTGTGTGATAGCTCCGCTGTTATGGCGTGCAGAACAATTGGGTTTAGAAATTTCTGGTAAAGGTTCTAAAGCTATTCACGACTACATGGATCGTATTTTTGAGCGTGAGTCGTTCAAAGTCAGCTTAACGGAAGAAGAGCAAGAACTTAGAATGGGGCTTTGAGCTAAGGATTATGGCTAACCTAACGCCATTACAGCCTTATTTGCTTATTGCTTACTATGAGTGGATGCTTGATAACGACTGGACTCCTCAAATTCTAGTGGATGCCAGCCATCCGCAAGTGGATATTCCTCAACAGTTTGCTAACGAAGGCAAGATTGTTTTGAATATATCACCAAGTGCGGTAGGTGATTATCATATGGATCATGACGCGATTAGTTTCAAAGCGAGGTTCTCTGGTTCTTCATTGAATATTTATGTGCCATTAAATTCCATCTTAGCGATTTATACGCGTGAAAATGACAAAGGCATTATGTTCTCGCCTGAAATGTACGAAGGTGAGAGTTCAGACAACCCTGACGATGAACCACCAAAACCTAGCAAGGGTAAGCCGAGCTTAAGAGTTGTTAAATAACTATTAAAAAGCCAGCAATTGCTGGCTTTTTTGTATGACTACTTGTTGCTTACATCACGTCTGATAATTTAACTGTTTTACCGCAGTGCTTCGATTGGATTTTAAAAATAACTTCTTTTTTTGAGCCGCTCTTTGCTTTTCGAACTTCTTTACCTTTCTTACAACTAAAAGAAGTGCTACTGCCTTTATTTAAAGTAACAAAACCTGAGCCAGTATGAATACTTTGCTTGCTACCGGTATCATTAATTAATTTTATATTAGAAGCCATTGCTGCTAACGGTAAAGTAGCAACTGTTATTATAAGGTATTTAATAAGTTTCATTGATTTTTCCATAAATGTTATTGGTTATAATTCATAGACAGAATAGCAATATAATAGCTTCTTTAAAAGTCAGCATTCTTATCATACCGGGAATATAGGGATATCCAATTTTGCTAATATAAAGGCAAATATCGATAGGAGGGTAAGAATAATAATACCGAGCATGACTATTTTTCTTGGCGAGATATATGATTTTAACTTTGACCTATCAGCCCAGATTCCAATCAATGGCAATAATTGCATCATATGGGTCGCAATAAAATGGGCAGGTTTATAATCACCGCTGATTCTTGACCAACCCAAATAAGGCACTACATTAGGAGTATGGTTCAATCTATTCGTTATGTAAGGGATGTCTACAGACATATATCCAGCGAAAACTAAAGTCAGTACCGAACCAATGGTAAGGCCTGCAATTGAACCTAGGCGAAGTCCAGATTGGTCTTTTTTTCCATACTTCCAAATCATTATGCCTAGAACAAAAGCCACTAATACTAAAAATAATGCCCCTACACCCATAGCCATATAGAGATAGTTTTCTATATCGGTTTCAAAATTAAAATGTGAGCGTCTTCCCCTAGCAGCTTGAATTGTAATATATAAAAACTCGAGCCATAAAGAGATTGCAGCTGCAACAGCAAAAAATGAGAATCTATACTTGGTTCTATATTTTTCGTCAACCAGCTGAGCTAGGTAGGTTAAGGTTATAAAATGCAAAACAAATGACAAGCCAAAGCGAATGGGCTTATGCCATACAGGCATGCCATCAATTAGACGACTGTCAAAAGCATTAACAAGTAAAAGAAGTGCTAGAAATGCTAACAGAAACAAAGTGCAAGAAATAAACAAACCTGTGACTTTGTCTGCGGCAAATTTCGGAGATAACAAAAATGTTGATAGCGTTTTGTATTTTTGTTGCTGGTTTTGGTTAATATTAAGCATTCTGTGGCTCCTCTACTAATCTTGTAGTGCTTCGAATCATCAAAAATAGTGCTAGACCTATCGGGCCTAACATAAAGGTAGCGATTAAGATTGGCGTTTGAATGATTCGTGATATTTTCAACTCATCGCATTTTTTGGCTATCCATCCTCCTATAAAAAGGTCAAAAGCAAGATAATGAACCCAACCTGCGAGCAGGGCTCCATCGTTTTGAAACAGGAGCCGAACATCTGTTAATGAGCTGAATCCTCCATCAACAGTAAAAAAAGTTTTAAAGATTAGGACGCTATAAATGCTAGAAATTGTAAAAGGGATTAAGTACAGAGGAATAAAGTTAATAAGCTTTAGACCTCTGGGCAATAATATTAAAATCAGCCAGCCAAGCATTGCTAATTGACTGCAGAATGCAAAAATTTGATTTGCTGTAAATTCTGCTAATAAATAGTTGTTTGTCATGATTCAAAACCTCAAAAAACGTCTGACGTTGGATTTGAATCTATTTCAGCAAAAAAAAAGGTGGCGATCGTCTTAACCGAGCTATTTAGACGTACGAATGGGTCGATTCGTACTTTTTTAGACTAACAAGTGAGGCTTTTGCGGAATTGACTAGGAGTTTGATCGGTAAATTGCTTGAAAACTGCGTTAAAAGTGCTTTTGGAAGAAAAACCTGAAGCTAAAGCCAGATCCAGTATTTTGGCTTTTTTATCTTTTTTAAGCTGTTCTATTAAGTAACTTACTCGGTATTGGTTGACGAATTGGTAGAAGTTCTTTCCTTCTTGTTGATTTAATACTTCTGATAAGTGATGGGTACTTAAACCAATAGATTCAGCTAAACTACTTAAAGTTAATTGACTATCTAAAAAGGGCTTGTCCTGTTGCATAAACTCTTTGGTACTTTTTAATAAGACTTCTCTGGTGCCTTCATCTAAAGAGCCAGGCGAAGATTTGTGTGTGCTTGTATAGAGATCATGACTGTCGCTACTAGTAGGTTTACTTTGTAATTGCTCAACTCTAAATAACTTAGGGTTTCGCCACTGGGCAATTGCTACGCTATAGATGAACACTACGATCAAAATATCTGCCCATCGAGATAGGTACTTTAAGCTGGTAAAATCAGCGATAATTTTAAAGCTCCAAATGATAAGTGTTATGGTTAAAAAAGCCCAAAGCCATCTAAATATATCAGGATTAAAATTGGCTAAAGTGTTTTGCGCTTTATTTTGATATCGAAAGATAAGCCATGCACTAAATCCGTTATATGCAAAGGCTTGAAAATAAAAGATTAATATACTGGTTTTAAATCCAGTAGGTACTGGATCAAAGGTTTGCAATAGGTTAAGTCGATATTCGGTGGATTCGGTTAACCAATGTAAGTTTAATAAATAGCAAATTAGAACAGGGGTTAAATGCCATAAATCTTTCCAGCTGAGCTTCGTATTGGTAACAGCATGGCGATAGTACAAAAAGTTAAGAGCACCAAAAGAAGCCGGTAAGAAAAAGCCCCAACCTAATAATCCAGAAAAAGCATTGAGTTCGGCATTAAGCGCTATAAAGGGAGATAAAAAGTATAAAGCCAGCAGTAAGCAGAATACTCCTAAAAGTCGATTAGCTGTGGTTGCTCTACTATCAAGGTTTAATAATACGAATAGTAGTATTCCTTGAACAGCGCCTATTATGATTATATGTTGAGTAAAGCTCAGCATTAAAGAGAAAGCTTAATCAATGTACTCAAATATCTTTACGACCTTATTTACACCGCTAATATTTCGCGCAACTAAAGCAGCTTTATCTCCTTCAGCTCTAGTGACTAAGCCCATTAAGAATACTTCTTTATTTTCTGTGCGCACGGTAATTCGCTTTGAATCTAGTCCTTTCTCAGCAGTCAAGCTTGAGCGTACCTTAGTTGATATCCAAGTATCGCCAAAACCACTAACATCATCGGGGCTGCCTACTCTAAGTTCATTAAAAACCTTGCGAATTTCTGGCACGCCTGTGATGATCTGACTAACTTGGGTTTTAACTGATTCATTAGGCACTTGGCCGTAAATTAAAACATATAGGTTATGGCTATCAACCTCGATCTTGGCAGGCTGATTTTCTGCTTCGAGATCTTTCAGTAAGCTATAAACACGAGATTCGATACTATTGTCTTCAAAGATAGTACCAAAAGTGGTGCAACCCGCTAAAACAAATATCGTTAGTAAATAGATAAATACATTTCTAAGTAATTGAGTTGAGAGCATGATAATTCCGGTTTTATTCTAAGACTAAAGTTATTGGGAGTGCAAAAGAGGTAGCGACATTTTGGTTATTTTTTTTTGCCGGTATCATCCGAGGGATAGAAAACAATACTCTTTTTGTTTCTGCTAATAATATAGGGTTCTTTTCGTTAGCAGTGACTTTTGCAACTTTACCGTTACTATTAATTACAAATGAAGCAATGATTCTACGTTTTTGAATATTATTATTGATTAAATAATTCATATTGAAATTGCTTCTTACATGATTCCCTACCCCTTTAGACAAACATGTTATCAAATCTTTATTTTTTATAGAGGTATCACAACCTGGATAAACTGGGACAGAGTTAAGGGAATAAGATGGGATAATAGGCTCAATAAGATTTTTAGAATCTACTGGTGTCGTTTCTTTTGTTGTTGAGCAACTAGCTAGAATGATTAAAAAAGTTATAAAAAATAATGTTTTCATTTAATTAAGCCTGTCCAAATAAAGCATTATCAATGAAATCACATAAGGCATGAATGACGACTAGGTGAACTTCTTGAATTCTAGCGGTAGAGTTTGACGGGACCCTAACCTCTACATCGTTAGCGCCAAATAAACCAGCCATTTCGCCACCATCTTTGCCTGTTAAGCCTACGATCAGCATATCTTTTGATACAGCGGCTTCCATGGCATTGATCACATTTCGCGAATTGCCGCTGGTTGAAAATACTAGCAATATATCGCCAGCCTGACCGAGTGCTCTAATTTGTTTGGAGAAAATATCATTAAAACTGTAATCGTTGGAGATGGAAGTTAAAGTTCCGGTATCGGTCGTTAAAGCAATAGCCGGAAGGCTTGGGCGTTCGCGTTCAAATCGATTTAACATCTCAGAAGAAAAGTGTTGTGCATCGCCTGCAGAACCACCATTACCACAGGTCAGTATTTTATTTCCTGCCAGCAAAGCACTCACCATTATTTGACCAGCTTGCGCAATAGACTCAGGCAATGCATCAGCCGCTGCTATTTTTGTTTGGATACTTTCTGTAAAAATGTCTTTTATTCGTTGTACCATAAATCGAAAAAGCCTTTAGGTTTTTGTTAGTTTACCAAGCGTTGGCTTGAAAAGCATTGCTTTGCCAATCAGCTTCAAAACTTTCTTTATTGTCATTAGCACTTGAAATCGATACTACATCAAATCGAGCATTATAGTTGAGAAATCCCCGTTCTTTTTGTAAGAAAACTTGTGCAGTTTTTATTAGTTTCTGCTGTTTATAAATAGTAACGGTTTCAGAACCAGTTCCATAATCGGAGTTAGCTCTATAACGCACTTCTACAAATACTAGAGTTTCTGGGTCGCTATTACAGTCTAAAAAAATCAGATCGATTTCGCCAAAGCGACTGTGGTAGTTCTGTTCAACAAACTGTAGCCCTTTGGTACAAAGATAATCTTTGCACCAAGCTTCTGCTACTTGTCCTATCGCTTGGCTATCCTTTTCCATAAACAAGGTCTTAAGAATACATTATCTTTCGATATAGTTCTGCACTTCACCTTTAACGTAATGTCCCCAAGCCAGTTGGCGCTTAATTCGGCCATAGGAATCAATGCTTAACAGTCCGCTAATACCTTCCATTGCGGAGTCTGGAAGCGCTGATAGTTGTCCTATTTCGGGAACCACCATAAAAGCATCATGACCTAATGCAAAGAAGCGGCCGAGGTTTTTGCTGCTACTGGGTAAAGTCTTTGCTAAGTTATTTTTCAGCTTTGAGATGGCCTTGTTTGTGGATAGCATCCAAGGCGAGTCGGTAAATCTGATTCCTGAGAGATCATTATCAATGCGGGTGTTACTAGTACCATTATAGATATTAGAAGTGGCATACACCGGTAAATTGTAAGCGTAATAATAATTTAAGTAAGGCTTAATGATTCGTGCACGCTTGGCATTTGCAATCAAAAATATTGCATCGGCGTTAGCACTACCATGACCAGAAGATTCGATTGGTAAGTTTAATAAGTTCTGCAATTCATCCGTACGCTGCTCAACTTTGTCCACACCTAGTAAGCGAGTAATTTCTTCTTTCGGATCTTGGTTTCTGCCTATGGTTGCGGTTTGCACTACCGTGCCGCCAAGCTCCTCATAAGCTTGAGTGAAGCTTTGCATAGCACGCTGACCGACGCTGGGTTCGGCGTCTATAACGAAGGCCCTAGTTTGACCATTACGCATGGCGTAACGGGCGATTTGGGTTGCTTCATCTTCAACTGGCAAGCCAAATTGATACATATTGGCGGGCGCGAAATCGCTACTTAAACGATTAAGTACTAAAGTTGGGATTGGCAGCTCGTTAAAACGAGTTAGCTCATCGATATTATTTTTTAGTAAAGGACCTACCACCATTTCAACGCCATCGAACATTGCGTTTTGATAAATCTGCTCAATAGATTCTCCATTAGCACTGTCATAAATCACCACTTCTGGCTGTTCGCCTTGGATTTGACGACTTTGGAAATAACCTGCTAAAAAGCCATCGCGAATGGCGCCACCAACACTAGAAAACCTGCCTGACAAAGGAATTATTAAGGCGATTTTTTTGGGTGCAAGAAATTCTATATCTCTAACTGTCATAGATTCTGTAGATAGATATTGATAAGCTGGATGCTCAGGATAGGTCTTGCTCCATGAGTTTAAGCCTTCTGATAATAACCTAGCATTATTTGCAAAGCGTTGATTGGTGATAGCAAGATCTAGCCAAGCCATTGCATCATAACTTTCAGCACGGCTGCGTTTTGATTCAAGAGCGCCCAATGGTGATTGAGACAGTTCTTGCCAAGCTAGTTGCATTTGTTGCTCAAACTGAGATTTATCCTTAATTAAATCTTTGGCTTCAATTCGAGTAATAGCAGCATCAACGTATCTTTGATTGGCTTGTAAGGCATCCGCTGAAATTAGTTGGTAGTGCAAATTCCAGGCAGGGCTTTGCAACTCGGGACTGGTAACGGATTGTAATGCGCGAATTGCCTCGAACGGTTTTTGTTGCCTTAAAGCTGACTCGCCTTTCAATAGGTAATATGCGTTGCGCTTATTGGGAGTTAGTTGGGTTGGTTGAAAGCTAACAATGGTTTCATAGGTTTGCTCAAATCTTTGTTGTTGTGCGAAAACAGAAGCAGCCTTTAGCTTGAAATTTGCGGCTTGGTCATTTTCATACTTTTGCGCTTCTGCTAAATAGAACTCTGCCGATTCACCTGAGCTAGCGCCGTAAATATTCGAGTTACTGCGTTTACTTTGTTGATTCGTAACGCAAGCCGCGAGCAAAAAGATGCTGAGGCTGATAATAAAAGCTTTGCAAGCGTGGTTTTTGGTCATGCTTATATACTCAGGTTGATATTAGTTACTGACTTATAAAGTCTAGTATAAGTTCCAATTATTTATCATTCCTATGACTCGCAATGTCGGGTAAAATAACAAATAAATGAAGAA
The DNA here is from genome assembly GCF_009674675.1 of Kangiella sp. HZ709. Taxonomy (GTDB): domain Bacteria; phylum Pseudomonadota; class Gammaproteobacteria; order Enterobacterales; family Kangiellaceae; genus Kangiella. Next base: position 1,042,309 of record NZ_WKJC01000001.1, on the reverse strand, counting down.
GTTATGTTGCCTATCTATTCATTGATATTCTAAGCTCTATTAACAATTTAGGCAAAGGTAGTAATCGACTTTTCGGACTCGTATCCAAAAAGTTCGCAGTTTTTTACACCTTACTAATGTTGTCTGATATCAGACTTTTAAAGCCTTATTGTATTAAAACTTTATGAATAAACCTTTAACAAGAGTCACTATTAACTAGTTCATTATGTATGAGTCGCCATGAAGAATGATTTAAATTCAGCCTGCCTCTACGTGGTAGCAACCCCGATTGGGAATATAGAAGATATTTCTGCCCGAGCGATTGAAACTTTAAAGCAAGTGGTTCTAATTGCGGCTGAAGATACTCGCCATAGTCAGCGATTATGTCAGCATTATGGGATTAATACGCCCATGATATCTTTGCATGAGCACAATGAAGAAAGTCGGGTTGCCCAAATTGCTGCCAAGTTGGATGCCAATGAGTCTATTGCACTTATTTCGGACGCAGGAACTCCCTTAATTAGCGATCCTGGCTTTAAGTTGGTGAGAGCTTTGCGCGAACAAGGTTATAAGGTGAGCCCTGTTCCTGGTCCTAGCGCTATTATTACAGCCTTGTCTGTTGCTGGTTTACCTACCGATAGCTTCAGTTTTTTTGGGTTTTTACCGGCAAAATCCAGTTCTCGTAAACAACGATATCTAGAATTGGGAAATAGAACCGAAACGATGGTTTTTTATGAATCTTCCCATCGTATTGCTGCCAGTCTCCAAGATGCTCTAGAAACCTTAGGTAATAGGCATGCGGTAGTGGCTAGAGAGCTCACAAAAACCTTTGAAACTATTCTAGATGCTCCCTTGATTGAATTGGTCGACATATTAGAACAAGATCATAACCAATCGAAGGGCGAATTTGTCTTGATGATATCGGGAGTAGATAAAAAAGCAAATAATGCAAGCATTGATAGTGAGCGCTTACTAAAAGAGTTGCTGAAAGAATTACCGCCAAACAAAGCCAGCAAAATAGTCTCTAATTTTACCGGCATATCTAAAAAAGAAATATATCAAATAGCATTGGATTTAAAAGAGTCCTCTTTATAACATTACGCTCATAAAATCAATGGGTTGAGTGTAAAAATTCCCAACAGTTAACATTTATTTTACAAATGTTGTGTTACCTTAGCCCTTTATTATATTAACTACTTCTCATATAGCTTAGGGGCTTAATTCATGAATATCCGTAATTTATTCGTGGCAACTTTGATTGTCAGCAGTTGTTCTTTATCTTTCAATCTTTCTGCTCAAACTTTCGAAGACGGTGTTGAGCCGGTAGCAGTAGATGGCGGCGGTGTTGAGCCGATAGCAGTAGGCGGCGGCGGTGTTGAGCCGATAGCAGTTGGAGGCGGCGGTGTTGAGCCGGTAGCAGTAGGCGGCGGCGGTGTTGAGCCGGTAGCAGTAGGCGGCGGCGGTGTTGAGCCGATAGCAGTAGGCGGCGGCGGTGTTGAGCCGATAGCAGTTGGCGGCGGTGGTGTTGAGCCGGTAGCAGTAGGCGGCGGCGGTGTTGAGCCGATAGCAGTAGGCGGCGGCGGTGTTGAGCCGATAGCAGTAGGCGGCGGTGGTGTTGAGCCGATAGCAGTAGGCGGCGGCGGTGTTGAGCCGATAGCAGTAGGCGGCGGTGGTGTTGAGCCGATAGCAGTAGGCGGCGGTGGTGTTGAGCCTAAAGTATTAGTTTAGTGGTACGAACGATATAGCTTTCGGTGTATCATATACAGAATGTGCTTTTTAACCGTTAGTTAGCTTTTATGAATTTAGAGGTTGCACTTAGCTTTATAGATAGTTATCTATTGGCACTAATAATAATAACTCTAATTTACTTATTACAAAATGTAATGCCTTTGTTCAGAGTGACTATATATATTTTAGCGATCGAACTTTTTTCAAGGCTAATTTTTACAAGTGTTTTAAAGCTTCCTTACGCAGAATACCTTTGGTATTTAACTTGGGCTACGATTTCTTTGTTATTGATTTACATTATAGCTAGAGAAACAAAGAGATATCCAAACCTACAAAAAGTTACTGTGCCCATAAGTTTTTTAATTTTAGGTGTTGTTACTCTTGAAGTAGGTCGATATTTTGAAAGGCATTATACTGAGTGGTCATTTTTCAAATCAATCTATTCAGTAGGTAGTACCGCAGTAAACTGGCTTATAATTGCATATTTATTTGCACCTATAGCCTTACTTCTGGTAAAGTCTATACGAAGTCGTATGTCGGCTAAGCATTGATTTATAAAGAGATTCAAATAAAATTATAGAAATGATGACAGATTTAATACTAATCATTACACCTTTAGCGATAATGGGGGTAAGCCTTTTTGTTTTTATCAAAGGTTATCTGTTCGCTAAAACGCAGGACCGAGGGTATACAATATTGTCTGCTTTAGATAGACCTGTGTCTGATGAAATAGAAACTCCAGCTGAAATAGAAGCAAAACAATTGATTATGGAATATGCTGAAGCGGTTAATGGTCGTTACGATGATGTGCATAAGACCAATCATGCTATTCAGTGGGTGCGTAAACTCGATCAACATGTTCAAAAAAACCGAAACTACTATCAATCTGAAGTTGAAGCAGATGAACCAGTAGAGCAACTGTCTTTAAAAGGCTCTAACGTGACCAGTATTTTCGTTAAAAGACGCTAACGTCCTACAAATAATATTGAAAAGCCCATTTTTTGGGCTTTTTTTATGCCTGACATTAATTCAATTATAGCTTGCGTTTTTACCCTTAAGTGCGGAAAATTCCGCACAGAAGCTGGCCAGACAGTCGCTGTCCTTTTATCTTCGGGTAAAAAGAGAGAGGAAAGTCCGGACTTCATAGAGCAGGGTGCCAGGTAACGCCTGGGCGGCGAAAGTCGACGGCAAGTGCAGCAGAAAATATACCGCCGATGGTTCACTTTAGTGTTCACAGGTAAGGTTGAAATGGTGCGGTAAGAGCGCACCGCATTGCTGGTAACAGTATATGGCGAGGTAAACCCCACCTGAAGCAAGACCAAATAGGATTCCGTACGGCGTGGCTCGCGTTGGAATCGGGTAGGTTGCTGGAGCCATTGAGTGATCAATGGCCTAGACGAATGACTGTCCACGACAGAATCCGGCTTATCGGCCAGCTTCACTTATTCACAATAATCTGCAGGATTGATCATGAACTTTAAATTATCCGTAATTTTATTTGCAGTGCTTCTATTTCAAGGTTGCGCCGTATCTAATGTCAGTAAAAATTATCAATTAAATAAAAGCTCAAATGAAGGTTTAGTCTTTTTAACTCTTACTGTCGATGGAGTCATTTCTGATTATAGTTTAACTTTTGGAACACCAACTAAGCGTGAGTTTGTAAAGTTTGCTTATGGTACTCCTGCCAGTTTGTTTGAAACAAAAGATATTGATAGTAAAGATGCCAAAGGAAAATTATTTGCTATCAAAATGCCTGCGGGTAAATACAAAGTATTCAGATGGGGAGTTAATTCTGGCAGTTATAATAATTCCTCATCTGAACCAATTGACATTGAATTTAATGTTGATGCAGGAAAGGTTGTATATATTGGTAATTATCATTTCGATTCAGCAAAGTCCACCGCCATGTGGCAAGTAGATGCTAATGTATTCCATATAAATGCCTACCACCGAGATTCACAGCTTTTTCTAGATAAGTATCCTTCGATCTCTAAGAACTCAATTATTAAAGCTTTTGAAGATGATTTCAGGTTTAATCAAATTGGTGGTTCGACTTCCCACACGCCGACAGAATCTCTTATCTTTATTCCGTAATTGGCTTTGAATGAATCGTAGAAAATTTTTACTAGGTACTGGTATTTCTGTTGCGGCATTAGCGGGCGCAGGGTTTACATGGACTCAGCTTTCTAGCGCTTCAGATAAGCTTAGAGTTGAGCTTGCATTGGATCTTTTAGACTCCATCGATAGCACAACCATTCAGTCAAATGGTCAATGGAAGTTGACGCATATTTTTGATCACTGTGCTAAAAGCATTGAGTTCTCGATGATCGGCTTTCCTGAGCATAAATCATCTGCGTTTAAAAGTACCATTGGCACTAGCGCATTTGCTCTATTTAAAGCCAATGGCGCTATGAGTCATAATTTAGCCGAAGAAATCCCCGGTGCCTTATATCCGAATGCTTCAAAAACTATCGAAGAGGCCATCTTCAACCTGAAGTCTGCTTTTCAAGCTTTTGAAACCTATCCCGGACAATTGCAGCAGCATTTTGCATACGGCAAACTCAATAAGCGCGATTACGAAATCGCGCATGTTATGCATTTATTGAATCATTGGTCAGAAATTCGGACCTAAATAAAGAATTCCTTATCTTAAAATTTCCCTAACTTAAAGTAGTTTCTAACTTATATCCGTAATCAAATGAAAAATAACAAATTTATTTTTCTTAGTTTGTGTGCGCTCACTAACGTTGGCTAAGTCTTTGGAAAATAAAGACATTTTTCACATTTTTAGAAGCTAATTTACTTGCAAAAAAGTAATCAAACTCCTATAGTGGCGAGAAGTGGGAAAAAGTGTCATAAAGTGGATCGCAGTTAGTTTTAACACTCTAAAATGGCTATTTGCAACAAGCTTTTTCCTTAAAATTTAAATAAAACAATGGGTTATTATAATGTTTAGAGGCGCAAGTGCCATCAATATGGACGCAAAAGGACGGATCGCAATACCAGCGAAATACCGTCAGCGTTTTCATGATGTCTGCGCTAATCAAATTGTGGTCACCATTGATTTGATTGATCCTTGTCTTTTATTGTTCCCATTGCCTCATTGGGAGCAATTGGAATCCAAACTAGAAAGTTTCTCTAGCACTCATCCCATGCAACGCCGAGTAAAGCGAATGTTGCTTGGCCATGCTTCAGAGCATGAAATTGATGGGAATGGCCGGATTTTATTACCGCCAGTGTTAAGAGAGCATGCGCAACTTGAAAAAGAGTTGATGCTTGCCGGTCAGGGAAACACTTTCCAAATTTGGAAAGAAGAAAACTGGCACCAGAAAATTAGTGACGATGTGGCGGCGATGGCTGAAATGCCATTGGATCCGGATAGTTTACCGGAGTTGAGCTTCTAACGATGAACCCTCAACAGCCACATGATGCAGTTCTACTTAACGAAGCAGTGGAGGCTCTCGTGCAAGGTAAGCAACTGCCTGGTAACGATACAATAGGCAGCAGTGAAAGCTCACAAAAGATAAATGGTATCTTTATTGATTGTACTTTTGGCCGAGGAGGCCATAGTCGCCATCTGCTTTCCAAATTAGGTCAAAAGTCTCGCCTCTTAGCATTCGATAAAGATCCACAGGCCATTGCTGTCGCCAATGAATTAGCAGATCAAGATCCGCGATTTGAAATAGTCCATGACAGCTTTTCTTTATTATCTCAAGAAATTGAAAAACGTGGATGGTCAGGAAAAGTTGATGGAATTTTAATGGACCTTGGCGTTTCTTCTCCGCAGTTGGATCAAGCTGAGCGTGGCTTTAGCTTTATGAATGATGGTCCTTTAGATATGCGGATGAATTCTAATAAAGGAATCACGGCGCAAGAATGGATTGCGTTGACTAAAGAAGAAGACATGATATTTGTCTTTAAGGCTTATGGTGAAGAACGATATGCCAAGCGGATCGCTCGAATTATTTGCGAAAAGCGTCAACAAGAAACGATCGATAGCACAAAAAAATTAGCCAATATTATTTCAGAAGCACATCCACGCTGGGAAAAGCATAAGCATCCTGCAACGCGTTGTTTTCAAGCTATTCGTATTGCTGTCAATAGCGAACTGGATGATTTGAAAGCAGTGTTAGAGCAATCACTAGAATCATTATCGATTGGCGGAAGAATTGTCGCTATCAGTTTTCACTCCTTAGAAGACCGTATTGTAAAACAGTTTATTCGAGACCAAGAAAAAGGCAAAGATTTTCCAGCAGGATTGCCTATTACTGAAGACATGATCGAGCGTCGTATGAAAAAAGTCGGCAAATTTGTTAAAGCTGGAGAAGAAGAGTTGGCTCGTAATAATCGTGCGCGAAGTGCTGTCATGCGAGTGGCGGAAAAAATAGGTTAACTATTATGGCTAAAGTAAACAGTGAAACCAACCGTTTATGGCCGTTCTATAGTTTGGTGGCGGCTTTTAGCCGACGTTTTGGATTAATCTTTATCGGCGCATTAGTGGTGTATTCAGCAATTTTAGTAGCTAATCAAACACATCAATTTCGAATTGCTACTAGTGAGTTAAATAAATTGCAAGATGAACAAACGGCACTCGATCTGAACTGGCAAAAGCTACGGTTAGAACAAAGTGCGTTAGCAGAGCATAGTCGTATTGAAAAAATTGCGATAGAAAAATTAAAAATGAAGCATTTAGATAAAAATTCTGAAGTCATTATTGAAATAAAGAAAGAAAACTAATTGTGAAGAAAATACGTAACCGAAAAATTATGACAGTACCTGATTGCAAGTGGCGATACGTCACCATGCTGTTTGTGGTGTCTGCATGCTTTATTGGTTTAATAATTAGAACTGCTTATTTACAAGTTTGGAATGCAACTGATTTAGCTAAAGCCGGTGAGTCACGCTCGATTCGAGTTAAGGGTATTTCTTCACACCGTGGATTAATTCTAGATAGAAACGGTGAAGAGTTAGCTCGGTCTGTTCCCATTGAATCATTATGGATTGACCCTAAAACTTTGTTGAAAGATAAATCAGTTTTAACAAGTCCTGCATGGAAAGGTTTTGCTAAAGCACTTAATCGGGATGAGAAAGAATTATCAAAATGGATTTTAGATAGAGCTGACAGGCGCTTCGTGTGGTTAGAAAGACACCTAGATCCTAATAATGCGGTATTTATAAAGCGTTTAGCGATAAATGGTGTGAACTTGAAATCTGAGTACCGCCGGTATTATCCAAGTGCGGAGGTCACGGCAAATTTAGTCGGCTTTACTGGCGTGGATGACAAGGGCTTAGAAGGTGTTGAGAAAGCTTTTGATAGCTATTTGACGGGGCAGCCAGGAAAAGAAAAAGTGGTGGTTGATTTATATCGCCGAGTAGTTGAAGAGCGCGGTGTATTGGCGGAAGCAGAGCAAGGCAATGATTTGCAATTGAGTATCGATTCTCGAATCCAAGCGGTAGCATATCGTGAATTGAAAAAAACAGTATTGAATCATAATGCTAAAGGTGGCTCGGTAGTTGTAGTCGATGTCGATACTGGCGAAGTATTAGCCATGGCAAGTCAGCCTTCTTTTAATCCTAATCGCTCAGATTCACGCTTTCCAAATATGACTCGGAATCGTGCAATTACCGATTTATTTGAGCCGGGCTCTACGGTAAAGCCATTGACTATTGTAAGTGCTTTAGAGAGCGGTAAGTATCAGCCGCAATCAACCATTGATACTTCTCCAGGTCGTATGAAATTGAATAGAAAAACGGTCAGAGACCCAAGAAATTATGGCGTTCTAGATTTGGGTGGGATCATAAAAAAATCCAGCAACATGGGAGTAAGTCGACTTGCATTAAGTTTATCTGATCAAGAGTTTTTGAACAGTTTTTATAAGGTTGGGTTTGGTAAGTCCACTGGCTTGGGCGTGCAAGGTGAAACCAAAGGTGTCCTTCGGCCAAGAGATAATTGGTCCGATATAGAAAAAGCGACATTCTCGTTTGGCTACGGTTTTCAGGTGAGCTCTATTCAATTAGCACAGGCTTACAGTGTATTAGGTGCGAATGGAATAAAACGACCTTTAACTATCATCAAGCAAAATGGTTTAGAGCAAGGTGAACAAGTAATTGATTCGACCATCGCTCAAGAAGTTGTGAGCATGATGGAAAATGTAGTTGCTGATGGTGGTACAGGTACAAAGGCAAGAGTGGAAGGTTATCGAGTAGCGGGAAAAACAGGTACAGCTAGAAAAGTTGCAAAAACCGGCGGTTATGGTGACGAGTACGTTACGGTATTTGCAGGTTTGGTACCGGCAACAGCTCCAAGGTTAGCGATCGTGGTTATGGTTGATGAGCCAGCAGGCGATGCCTATTACGGTGGCACAGTATCTGCACCAATTTTTTCTGAAGTGGCCGACAAAGCATTAGATTTGATGAACGTTGCACCAGACCAGCAAACGGTAAAAGCATTTGCAGTAGGAGGTGTCAGTCATGACTAACCTAATAACTAATGCAAAAAAAGTGCTGAAACACTTTGTTGAAAAGAGTGTTGTTAAAGCCCTTGAACTCAAGCATATAGACATAGCTGGTTTAACTATCGATAGCCGTTCAGTGGAGCAGGGTTTTTTGTTTATGGCCTATCCAGGCGAAGAAACTGATGGTCGAAAGTTTATTAAATCGGCTATAGAAAACGGTGCAATTTTAGTATTAGCAGAAGTCAAAAGCTTAGAGGGTTTTGCAAAAGAATTTGAAGTCTTGCTTGATGACAACCAGCAAGTGATAGCCTATGAGTACAAAGCTATCAAAATCGTTCCAGTACCCAACTTAAGAGACAAAGTTAGCCAAATAGCTGGGAAATATTATGGCTCACCAACAAAGAAAATGTCCTTAGTTGGGGTCACTGGAACCAATGGTAAAACAAGTATTTGCTACTTGGCAGCACAAGCGTTTGAGTTTATGCAAAAGCCAACTTTGCTGTTGAGCACACTAGGAAATGGGCAAATAGATAATTTAGAAGTGACGACAAATACCACTTCTGATCCTGTAACTCTTCAAGCCAAAGCAGCTGAGTATTTAAACAAAGCCTGCCATCATCTTTGCATGGAAGTGTCATCGCATGGCTTAGATCAAGCCAGAGTATCAGGTTTAAATTATAGTATTGCAGTGTTTAGCAATTTAAGTCATGACCATCTTGAATATCATGGAGATATGGAGTCATACTTCTTAGCTAAAAGAAAGCTCTTCATAAGAGATGAAATACAAACAGTTGTGATCAATGCAGATGATTTGTATGGACAACGTTTACTGTTAGATGAAGAAATTATCGCTAAAAAAGTGGCTTACACTCGCAATAAAGATTTGTTAGATAAACAATTAGTTCGAAAGATAGAAGGCTGGATTGAAAGTTCGAATGAAGAGTTTACTTTAAACGGAATCAACGCTGATCTGATGACTCCCTGGGGTACAGGTCGAATCAACAGCCGTTTATTAGGTGATTTTAATTTGTCTAATTTATTAGCTGTTGCAGGTATTTTAGGCTCTATAGAAGGCGACTTAAATAAGTTCCTAGTTGCATTGAATGCTGCTAAACCTGTTAAAGGTCGTATGCAACAATTTAGCTGCAAAAACGCTGCTACTTTTGTGGTGGACTATGCGCATACACCTGATGCTTTAGAAAAAGCTCTGCAGACGTTAAATCATCATTGCCAAGGTGATTTATGGTGCATCTTTGGTTGTGGAGGCGACCGAGATAGCAGCAAGCGCTCGATGATGGGAATGGTTGCTGAAAAAAATGCACAGCAAATTATCATCACGGATGATAATCCAAGAACTGAAGCTCCTGAGTTGATCGTTGAGATGATCAGAGATGGCTTTAGTGATCAGACAATACCGTATATTGCATCCAGAAAAGCAGCGATTGAGAATGCTTATGCATCATCAACAGCCATGGATATGGTGTTAGTCGCTGGTAAAGGACATGAAGATTATCAAGAGATAGGCTCTGTAAAACATCACTACAGCGATATTGATACCGTTGCAAATATTCTGGAGGCGCATTCATGATTAGTTTGCCTCTTTCGGTTATTGCTGATGCAGTGAATGGAGAATTAATAGGAAGCGATACCGTCATTTCAGAAGTATTTACCGATACACGAAATGCTGTTGCCGATAGCCTATTTGTGGCTTTAAAAGGTGAAAACTTTGATGCTCATAAGTTTGTTAAACAAGCTGAAACGCAAGGCGCTATTGCGCTTATGGTATCGCAAGAAGTTGATTCGAATTTACCACAAATAAAAGTTTCAGATACCGAGAAAAGTTTAGGCCTTTTAGCTAACTATGTAAGAAAACAGGTTAATCCAAAAGTCATTGGCATTACAGGTAGTGCAGGCAAAACCAGCGTTAAAGAAATGGTTGCAACAATTTTACAGAGTGCAACTAGCGCGAAAGAAGTCTTGTCGACTCTTGGAAACTTTAATAATCACATTGGTGTGCCATTAACTTTACTAAGGCTTACGGGTAAGGAAAAGTTCGCGGTGGTTGAGATGGGGGCAAACCATATAGGTGAAATTGCCTATTGCTGCTTGATTGCGGAACCCGACGTAACTGTAGTCAATAACGTCGCACCTGCACACATTGAGGGTTTTGGCTCTATTGAAGGGGTTGCTAAAGCCAAAGGCGAAATATACCAAGCCTTGTCCAAAGAAGGTATTGGTATCGTAAATTTAGATTCGGAATTTTCAGAAGATTATTTGAATACGGAAGATTTCCATAAAGTAACTGTTTCTCGTCACAATTCTGCCGATTTTTATGCGCACAATATAAAGCTAAACGAAGATTTATGTGCAGAGTTCGAAATGCAACATCAAAGCAATGTTTTTAATATTAGAGTAAATGTTCCAGGAGAGCATCAAGTATCAAATGCATTGGTTGCTGCAGCGCTAACTTTTTCAGTAGGTATTGATTATGAACATATTCAATCAGGATTGTTAAGTTCAGGAGTCGTCAAAGGTCGCTTAAACCGTTTAAAAGGTATTCATGGTAGCTCTGTCATTGATGATACTTATAACGCTAGTGTGCAATCAGTAAAAGTAGCAGTGGATGTTTTATCCAATTGGCAAGGTACAAAAATTTTAGTGTTAGGTGATATGGCTGAATTAGGCGAAGACAGTGTTGCATACCACCAAGAAGTGGGTGTTTATGCTAAAGATAAAAATATTGATCATTTGTATTCAGTGGGTGGTTTAAGTCAATTTGCTGGAAATGCTTTTGGCAAAGGCGCACGTCACTTCGATAGGGTTGAAACTTTAATCGATTATTTAGCATTACAATTGAGTGTCAAGTCACAAGTATTAGTGAAAGGTTCAAGAAGTGCGCGAATGGAAAGGGTGGTGGCTGCAATAGAAGCCAAACAAAACAACAATCAGGATGTGCAACAAAAAACTTTTGGGGGAGGTTCACAATGCTAACCTGGTTGGCGGAATATTTATCACAATATTATTCAGGCTTTAATGTCTTTCAATATTTAACCATGCGCGGAATTTTGAGTGTGTTAACCGCGCTTGGGATTTCATTATTAGTTGGTCCAACAATGATTCGCAAATTAAGTTCATATCAAATTGGACAAACGGTGCGCGACGATGGACCTCAAAGCCATTTAGTTAAAGCGGGAACCCCGACTATGGGTGGCGCATTAATAATTGTAGCAATTGTGTTGAGTGCTCTACTTTGGGGTGATTTAGAGAGTCGTTATTTATGGGTCTGTATTGTGGCGATTGTAGGTTTTGGATTAGTGGGATTAGCAGACGATTACATCAAATTAGTGCGTAAAGATCCTAAAGGATTAATCGCTCGGTGGAAATATTTATGGCAATCAGTATTAGGTGCTGGTATTGCAATTTACTTATTCTATACCGCAAGCCCTGTAGAAACACAATTGCTAGTCCCATTCTTTAAAGATGTAGCCCCGCAGTTAGGTATTTTATTTATCTTCTTAGCCTACTTTGTGATTGTAGGTACCAGCAATGCAGTGAATTTAACTGACGGCTTAGATGGCCTGGCCATTTTGCCAACGGTACTAGTGGCTGGCGGTCTAGGTATTTTCGCTTACTTAACGGGTAACCAAATCTTCTCTGAATACTTACAGATCCCATATATTCAAGGGGTAGGTGAGTTAATTGTTTTCTGCGCAGCGATTGTAGGTGCAGGTCTTGGTTTCTTATGGTTTAACACCTATCCAGCACAAGTATTTATGGGTGATGTAGGAGCTTTAGGCTTAGGTGCGGCATTAGGCACCATTGCGGTTTTAGTAAGACAGGAATTGGTGCTATTTATTATGGGCGGTGTATTTGTGATTGAAACGGTTTCAGTCATCTTACAAGTAGGCTCTTACAAATTAACGGGTAAAAGAATTTTTAAAATGGCGCCATTGCATCATCATTACGAACTCAAAGGTTGGCCAGAGCCACGAGTCATTGTGCGCTTCTGGATTATTTCGCTGATGTTGGTACTGGTTGGATTGGCAACCCTAAAACTTCGTTAATCGATTGACTGAGTAATTAAATAATTATGAGCATTAAACAACTAACAGATAAAAAGCGTTTGATTCTAGGTTTGGGTCAAACTGGCTTGTCTGTTGCCCGCTTTTTAAAGAAAGCGGGACAGTTTTTTAATGTAATGGATACACGAAAAGAAGTTCCAGGAATAGAAGAGCTGGATCAATTTGCAGCAGAGAGCTACTTAGAATGGCAGCCAGAACTTTTTGTAAACTACGATGAATTAGTAGTGAGTCCAGGTATTTCAATCAATCAACCAGATATCCAAACAGCAGCTGAGCAAGGCGTTGCGATTGTGGGTGATATTGAATTGTTTGCGCAAGTAAACACGGCAAAAGTGGTTGCGATAACTGGATCTAACGGTAAAAGCACCGTGACGGATCTAGTGGCAAATGCAATTAGTGCAACAGGCTTTTCAGCTGTTGCGGCTGGCAATTTCGGCTTTCCGGCTTTAGAAACACTTGGGCAAAAATGTGATTATGTTGTGTTGGAATTGTCGAGCTTTCAGCTGGAAACGACTGACTCATTAAATTCAGAAGTGGCAACCATTTTAAATATTAGTGAAGACCATTTAGATCGATACGACAGCTATCAAGATTATATCAATGCTAAAAAATGTATTTATTTGAATGCTAAAAAAAGATTATTTAATGTGGATGATGAGAATACCTTTGCTAACTCTGAAGCCGATAAAAATGTGAGCTTTGGTTTGAAATCATCAAAGATATCACCAGATTATTGTTTGGATTTGGATAGAAAGGTTTTATCTAAATCAGAGCAAGAAATATTGCCTATAGAGGATTTACAACTACAGGGTACTCATAATGCGTTAAACGCATTAGCTGCACTGGCATTGGTAGAACAGTCGGGCATAGAAATTAACGATAAAGTGATAAGCGCTGTCAAAAAATATCGAGGCTTAGAGCATCGCTGTGAGTTAGTCTTTAAGACTGAAAATGTAAGTTATATTAATGATTCAAAAGCCACCAATGTTGGTGCAACTATTGCAGCTTTAACTAGTTTTGCACCTTTATTTGAAAATATCATTTTAATTGCAGGCGGTGATGCCAAAGGTGTTGACCTTAGTAGCTTAAAAAATAGTCTAAAAACTACCGTTAATTCAGTAGTAGTATTTGGTAAAGACGCTAACAAAATTGCAGAGTTAAGCAAAGAAAAAAGCCATGTTGTAGAGAATATGGCGCAAGCATTAGCTAAAGCCAAACAAATTATTGAAAGCAAATCTCTTAATCAAGTTCTAGTCTTATTGTCACCCGCTTGTGCGAGTCTTGATCAGTATAAAAATTATCAAGAACGAGGCAATGAATTTTCAAAATTGGCGAGGGCACAGGCATGTTAGCGCAGAATATTTTGAAAGTTGGCGATTTTGTAGAACAGCTAAAAATTTCTGATCCAAGAACGAAATTAGATCCTTGGTTATTAGGTCCTGTATTGATCTTACTAGCAATCGGCTTGGTTATGGTTGCGTCTAGTTCAATGCCATATGCAGAAGATAAAATGTCAGGTAATGAATACCACTTTTTAACTCGACATGGAATCTATCTGCTGATTGCGTTCACTGCTGCTGTTTGTGTTATGCAATTAGAAACCCGTTTTTGGCAGGTGTATGGACCTTACTTTTTATTATTCGGTATTTTATTGCTGATTGCGGTGTTATTTATTGGTCGCGAAATTAATGGTTCCAAACGCTGGATTGGACTAGGACCTTTAACCATTCAGCCTGCAGAAATCATGAAGTTTTTTGTTGTAATTTATTTAGCAGGGTATTTGGTGCGTCGTAGCGATGAGCTGCAAACACAAGTTAAAGGTTTTATGAAGCCACTAGTATTGATTGGGCTAATAGTTGCTTTCTTACTCGTTCAACCTGATTTTGGTTCTTCTGCAGTAATCGTAGCTACCTCATTGGCAATGATGTTTATGGCTGGTGCTAAGCTTTGGCAGTTTGTGAGTCTAACCGCCTGTGTTAGCAGTGTTATGGCATTGGTATTGGTGCAGGCGCCATATCGTTTAACACGATTAACCAGTTTTATGAATCCTTGGGATGACCAATTCGGTACTGATTATCAATTGTTTCAATCATTAATTGCTTTTAGTCGTGGTGATTGGTTTGGAGTAGGGCTGGGCAACAGTGTACAAAAGTTGTCGTATTTGCCGATGTCGCATACGGATTTTATTTTTTCGGTTTATGCAGAAGAGTTTGGCTTTATTGGAGTTCTATTTGTCGTGGCCTTGTTTGTGATTATTTTTAACCGCTGTTTAAAAATAGGGCGACGAGCATTACGGATGGAAGAATATTTTTCAGCTTATATTTGTTATGGCTTTGGTTTTTGGTTAAGCCTACAAGCGATTATTAATATAGGTGTTGCCAGCGGTGCTTTACCCACTAAAGGGCTTACTTTGCCATTTATTAGTTATGGTGGGAATGCATTAATTATGAGTTGTATGGCTATCGCGATTATTCTACGTATCGACTTCGAGACTCGTCGTAAAGAACATGAATACGCCTCGGTTAAACGAAGTTACGGGGGCAACGATGAGTAAAAATAAAACCATATTGCTAATGGCTGGTGGAACTGGCGGTCATATTTTTCCGGCATTAGCTGTAGGCAAGTATTTGCAAGCTAAGGGATGGGATCTGCATTGGTTAGGCTCTGAAGGAAAAATGGAGTCGAGACTGATACCGCAGCACGGAATAGACATTAGCTTGTTGCCCGTGAAAGCTTTGCGCGGCAAAGGTTTATTATCACTACTGAAAGCACCTTTTAGTATTGTCTCAAATATATTGGCAGCTAAAAAAATCATTAAAAAAATTAAACCAGATGTAGTGTTAGGAATGGGTGGGTTTGCGTCCGGTCCAGGTGGTTTGGCTGCAAAATTAGCAGGCGTTCCATTAGTGATCCATGAGCAAAATGCTGTTGCAGGAATGACCAATAAATTATTGCATAAAGTCAGTAGCGTTACCTTGCAAGCTTATCCAAAGGCATTCATGGCTCACAAGAAATTGATTACAACGGGTAATCCAACCCGTAATGATTTCTATCAGATTGCTAAGCCTGCTGAGCGTTTATCTGAAGCGGATGGCAAAATAAAAATATTGATTGTAGGTGGCTCATTGGGTGCAGAAATTTTTAATAAAAAAATCCCTGAGACTTTAAATATTGTTAATGATGGTTTGTATATTGATGTGAGACATCAATCAGGAAAAGGGAAGCATCAAGAAGTAATAACGTCTTATGAAGCCGGGACTAATGCTCGAGTGAATTATGAAGTAACTGAGTTTATTGACGATATGGCCACTGCATACAGCTGGGCCGATATTGTGATCTGTAGAGCTGGAGCTTTAACGGTTGCAGAAGTTGCGATGGCAGGTTCTTGTGCGATATTTGTACCATTCCCACATGCTGTGGATGACCATCAAACTCACAATGCAAGATTTTTATCTGATCAGTCAGCAGCCTTATTGATTCAGCAACACGACTTAACAGAGCAAAGATTGGCAGAGCAAATTACTGCTTTGGCAAACGACAAACAACATTTAATAGAAATTGCAGAAAAAGCTAGACAGTTAGCAAGTCCAAATGCGACGGAACAAGTAGCAGATATCTGTGTTAAAGCAAGTATGAATCAACTGAATTTTAAACAAGAGAGTGCATCCTCATGAGTCAGTCAGCAATGATGCAACAGATCCCAGAAATGCGCAGAATTAAACGCATTCATTTTATCGGCATTGGTGGTGCTGGTATGAGTGGGATAGCAGAAGTATTAGTTAATTTGGGATATCAAGTATCAGGTTCTGACTTGAGGCAGTCAGCAGTTACTGAGCGTCTAACAAAGCTTGGAGCTGAAATATTTTTTGGGCATAGAGAAAGCAATATTATTGAAGTCGATGTAGTGGTTGCTTCAACTGCTATTAGTCAGGAAAACCCAGAAGTTATTGCAGCTCATGATAGACGAATCCCAATAGTGCCTAGAGCAGAAATGTTGGCAGAGTTAATGCGCTATCGCCATGGAGTGGCGGTTGCCGGAACTCACGGTAAAACAACTACTACCAGTTTGACGGCATCTATTTATGCCGAAGCTGGTTTGGATCCAACCTTTGTTATTGGCGGTTTATTAAATAGTGCAGGAACCAATGCGCGCCTTGGCACCAGCCGATATTTTATAGCAGAAGCAGATGAAAGTGATGCTTCGTTTTTACACTTGCAACCCATGGTGTCGATCGTTACTAACATTGATGCTGATCATATGGAAACTTACGGTGGTGATTTTAAAGTTCTCGAAAATAACTTCGTCGAATTTTTACATAACCTACCGTTTTATGGTCTTGCAGTTCTGTGTATTGACGATGAAACCGTGGAGCGTTTAATGCCAAGAATTACTCGCCCGATTACCACTTATGGCTTTAGCCCGAAAGCAGACGTTCGAGCTATTGATTTTCAACAAAATGGTACCCAAAGTAAATTTAAAGTAGTTCGCAAAGGTCATTCAGGCGCTTTAGAAATACACCTAAATTTACCTGGCGAACATAACGTACAAAATGCTTTAGCTGCGATTGCCGTAGCTACTGAAGATGGCGTGTCTGACGAAGCAATTCAAACAGCATTAGAAAAATTCCAAGGGATAGGCCGACGGTTTGAGATGTATGGTGAATTTGATATTCACTTAAATGACGAATCTAAGACTGTGGGTCTAATAGATGATTATGGGCATCACCCGCGTGAAGTAGAAGCGACTATTAAAGCCATGCGTCAGTCATGGCCCGAGCGTCGCTTAGTAATGGTATATCAGCCGCACCGTTACACTAGAACAAGAGATTTATATGAAGAGTTTTGTCAGGTGTTATCGGAAGTGGATGTGTTAGTAATGTTGCAAGTCTATGCTGCGGGTGAAGAACCTATTGTGGGAGCAGATAGTCAGGCTTTGTGCCGTAGTATTCGTCAAAGAGGACAGGTGGATCCAATATTTGTTGAAGATCAAAAAGCATTAGAAAAAGTGCTACCTAGCTTATTACAAGATAAAGACCTGGTTCTGACTCAAGGGGCTGGCAATGTTGGTGTCTTAGCGCCTCGCTGGGCTAGTCATAAAATGAATTTTGCAGAGTTAAAAGATTAATCGAATGAGCACGAATAACTCAGATATGAATGATAAGTACGGAAAAGTAGCTGTAATGATGGGCGGTTTTTCAGCTGAGCGTGAAATTTCACTATTATCTGGTGGGGCAGTCATTAAAGCATTAAAAAATAATGGTGTCGACGCGATTGCTTTTGATCCCAAAGAGGAATCGCTTAGTAATTTAAAAACAAAAAAAATTACTAGAGTTTGGAATGCATTGCACGGACGTGGCGGTGAAGATGGGCAGATACAAGGGTACTTGCAAATGGAATCGATTGCTTATACGGGTTGCGGTGTAATGGCCTCGGCTTTGGCAATGGATAAGTTGCGCACCAAGTTAGTTTGGCAAGCCTTGAAATTACCGGTAGCCAAACATGCAATGGTCGCTACTGGAAATATATCAGAGAGCTACGCAGAAGAACTTTTAAATTCATTAAATGGTTGCGTAATGGTTAAGCCTATTCGCGAAGGCTCAAGTGTAGGTATGGCCAAAGCTAAAACAGTTGGAGAATTACAGACTGCAGTTGCCGCCGCGAGCGAATTTGATCATGAAATTATGCTGGAACAATGGATTGATGGTGATGAATTCACGGTTACGATTTTAAACGGCAAAGCTTTGCCCAGTATTCGAATGGAAACACCCAATACGTTTTATGACTTTTCCGCTAAGTATGAAAGTGACACTACAGAATATCATTGCCCTAGCGGTTTAAGTGACAAAGAAGAAAGTGAATTAGCGGCAATCAGCGAGCAAGCGTTTACAGCTATAAATGCTCACGGTTGGTCAAGGGTTGATTTTTTAAGAGATAAAAAAACAAAGCAATGGTATTTGCTGGAAATCAATACAGTGCCGGGAATGACAGAATCAAGCTTGGTTCCAAAAGCCGCTGAAGTGGCAGGCATGAACTTTGAAGATTTAGTGATGAAAGTTTTAGACACTAGTTTTATAGAGAATAGATAATTATTAGTTATGGCGAAAAAAGTAAACAAACGCAACGTGAGAAAAGCCACAGAAACAAAAAGTGGTTTTACTCAACTTAGCCAAAGATTAAAAAAATCCCTAAAGTGGTTTTTAGGATTGATGGCAGGCGTTACTTTGACTTTAAGTTTAGTGTTTGTCGCTATTTGGACCGCGGGTGTCGATACAGGAAATTGGTTTCAGCTAAACCGTTTAGAAGTTAAAGGTCAAAAGTATACACAAGCAAATGAACTGTATGAGGCTTTTAATAATATTGAAAAGCGTGGCTTCTTCAGCTTGGATGTTGCCGCAACAGAAGAACTGATTATTGGCTTGCCTTGGATCAAGCGAGTTCAGCTACGCAAAGTATGGCCGGCGACCTTAAGTTTACAGGTAATTGAACATGAGCCTTTGGCGTTTTGGGGCGGCACTGGTGTGGTTTCTAAAGAAGGTACCGTTTTTTATCCGGAACAGTTGCCTA
Organism: Kangiella sp. HZ709; assembly: GCF_009674675.1. Classification (GTDB taxonomy): domain Bacteria; phylum Pseudomonadota; class Gammaproteobacteria; order Enterobacterales; family Kangiellaceae; genus Kangiella. The sequence continues at coordinate 1,023,501 of NZ_WKJC01000001.1, read as the reverse complement.
ATGAGAACTGGGTTAGCTTAAATGGGCCTGAAAAAATAGCTTCTGAACTGACAGAGTTACTGCAGGATTATCAGTTAGAGCTTTCGAAAAAAGAATTGGTGGTTTCATCCATTAATTTATCTGAACGCGGAGCAGTGGATATCACACTAGCTGAAGGAATTGAAGTAAAGCTTGGTAACTACCAAGTGGCAGAAAGGTTAGGACGATTTTTATCACAAGTAGATAACTTAAAGAGTTATAAAAAAGATCCATTGGCTTATGTGGATTTACGTTATCAAAATGGTTTAGTGGTTGCTTGGAATACAGATAGCTCTGAACAAGCAAGCGTTTTAAATGACAACAGCAATAGGTAAAGCTATGTCGAAAACTGGGGAAAAAAGATTAATCGTTGGCTTAGACATTGGTACTTCAAAAGTCGTAGCCATTGTAGGTGAGGTGAGTGCTGACGATAGTGTCGATATTATTGGCATAGGCTCACATCCTTCGCGCGGTTTGAAAAAAGGTGTGGTGGTTAATATTGAATCTACGGTCGCATCAATTCAAAGAGCAATTGAAGAAGCTGAGCTGATGGCGGGTTGCCAAATTCATTCCGTCTACACCGGTATCGCCGGCAGCCATATCAAGAGCTTGAACTCGCACGGCATAGTAGCGATTAAAGATAACGAAGTAGGTAGTTCAGATGTGGAACGTGTCATAGATGCTGCAAAAGCTGTGGCAATTCCTGCGGATCAAAAAATTCTACACGTATTACCACAAGAATTTATTATCGATAATCAAGAAGGTATTCGCGAGCCAGTGGGCATGTCAGGCGTTCGTTTAGAAGCGAAAGTTCACATGGTGACAGGCGCAGTTTCTGCCGCGCAAAACATCACTAAGTGTGTTGCTCGTTGTGGACTCGATACCGAAGATGTGATTTTAGAGCAGCTTGCTTCTAGCTATGCGGTGCTGACAGATGATGAGAAAGAATTGGGTGTTTGCTTAATTGACATTGGTGGCGGTACTACGGATATCGCAATTTTTACTGGTGGCGCAATCCGTCATACAGCGGTCATTCCAATCGCCGGCGATCAAGTGACAAATGATATAGCTGTTGCTTTAAGAACGCCAACTCAGTTCGCCGAAGAAATTAAAATTAAATATGCCTGTGCGTTAAGACAATTAATAAATCAAGATGAAACTATTGAAGTGCCAAGTGTGGGTGATAGAGACCCTAGACGCTTATCACGTCAAATTCTTGCGGATGTGGTTGAGCCGCGTTACAGCGAATTATTCGAGTTAGTACAAGCTGAAATTCGTCGTAGCGGTTTTGAAAGCATTATTGCCGCTGGAATGGTGATTACTGGCGGAGGTTCGAAGATGGAAGGTGTTATTGAACTTGCCGAAGAAGTATTCCATATGCCAGTGCGTCAAGGTATGCCACAGCATATTAAAGGTTTAGTAGATGTGGTTAAAAATCCAATTTATGCAACTGGCGTTGGTTTGTTGTTGTATGGCAAAGATGACGAAGGTCATCACAGAGAAAGATCCACCAATAGCTTCGACAGTATTTGGGATCGTATGAAGAGTTGGTTTAGTGGCTGGTAAATAGCGATTAAACAAGCAAAAGTAAGAGAGTTGTTTAACAGGTAAACAAAAATGAAGGGGAAAGGTTATGCCTAATATGTTTGAGTTAGTAGACAGTTGTCAAAACAGCGCTGTCATTAAAGTTATTGGTGTTGGTGGTGGTGGTGGAAACGCCGTTGAGCACATGGTGCAAGCCAACATCGATGGTGTTGAATTTATTTGTGCCAATACGGATGCACAAGCTTTGCAGGCTTCTTCTGCAAAGACCACTATCCAAATTGGTCAAAACATTACCCGTGGTCTAGGCGCCGGTGCTAACCCAGAAGTGGGTCGTCAGTCAGCAATGGAAGACCGCGAAATTATCATGGAAGCACTACAAGGTGCAGACATGGTATTTATCACCGCAGGTATGGGCGGCGGCACAGGTACTGGCGCGGCACCAGTTATTGCTGATATAGCAAAAGAAATGGGCATTTTAACGGTTGCTGTGGTTACTAAGCCCTTTAAGTTTGAGCGCAAAAAACGCATGCTGTTAGCAGAACAGGGCATAGATGAATTGCGCAATGTCGTTGATTCATTAATTATCATTCCAAATGATAAGTTGGTGGCTCAATTTGCAGGTTTACGCTTAACGGAAGCTTTCGCATCAGCAAACTCAGTCTTACATGGTGCGGTACAAGGCATCGCTGAGTTGATCACATGCCCTGGTTTAATCAACGTAGATTTCGCTGACGTAAGAACTGTGATGGCTGAGCAAGGCCAAGCGATGATGGGTACTGGGATTGCTTCTGGCGAAGGTCGTGCACAAATTGCTGCCGATATGGCAGTGGCGAGTCCATTACTGGAAGATGTTGATTTATCAGGAGCGCGCGGTATTTTAGTTAACATTACGGCTAATGAAGATTTCACTATTGATGAATTCTCTGAAGTTTGTGAAGTAATTGAAGATATTGCTCATGAAGATGCTACCGTGGTAGTGGGAACTGCTATTGACCAAAACATGGGTGATGAAATCCGTGTTACCGTGGTTGCAACAGGTTTGGGGCAAGAAGCCGGTATGCGTTTGGTCAGCAATAACCAAGAAACTGCCCGCAAGAACTCGGGCGAGATGGACTATAATAAGTTGGACTTACCACCAGCCTTACGTCAACAAGCGGGTTCTGTCGAAACTGAAAGGCTTGCTAAAGAGTCACAGCAGAAAATGGCGGTTGGTAGTGATGTTGATAACTTTTTGGATATCCCAGCATTCTTGCGCAAGCAAGCGGATTAAAGCTAGAAGTTGAATTAAGCAAAAAAAGATTGAAACTAATCGAATGATTAGTGCTCGAAGAGATAAGGATAGGGCCCCTTCATCCCTCCTTATCTCGCCCTAGTTAGGGCAAAATTGAAGATGGGATATTGATTGAAATTTTGGCGTTATGAAATTCTTTGCAAAGAAAATTCAAACACTTGTTCAAAAAATGTTCAAAAAATGTTCAAACAAGTGAAACTTTGTGTTAATATTCGCTGAAATTATGCATGGAAATTGCATAAATTATTGATTTTTAAGTAAATGATTTTTGGAAAGAAGGATTTTCTTAAAAACGGAGAAGTAAATGATACGACAAAGAACTCTTAAAACGACTATTCGTGCTACGGGAGTAGGCTTACACACAGGTGAAAAAGTCTATTTGACTCTACGTCCTGCGCCAGTGGATAACGGTATTGTTTTTCGTAGAGTTGATCTTGACCCTGTAGTTGAGATTCAAGCAGCACCAGAAAATGTTGGTGATACCACTATGTCAACTTGCTTAGTGCAAGATGGAGTGCGGATTTCGACGGTAGAGCATTTATTGTCGGCAATGGCTGGTTTAGGAATTGATAATGCCTTTATCGATGTTTCAGCACCAGAAGTTCCTATTATGGACGGTAGTGCGAGCCCATTTGTGTTCTTACTTCAATCTGCCGGCGTTTCAGAACAGAATGCGCCTAAGAAGTTTATTCGTATTAAAAAACGTGTCAAAGTTGAAGACGGTGATAAGTACGCAATTTTTGAGCCTTTTGATGGGTTTAAAGTTTCTTTCACTATTGATTTTGATCATCCAGTATTCAAGAAAAGTCGACAAACTTCGGTCATCGACTTTTCAAGCACTTCTTTTGTGAAAGAAGTTAGCCGTGCTCGTACCTTCGGTTTTATGAAGGATATCGAGTTTTTGCGTCAAAATAACTTAGCATTAGGCGGAAGCCAAGAAAATGCCATCGTAATGGATGACTATCGTGTCCTAAACGAAGACGGATTGCGTTATGACGATGAATTCGTGAAGCACAAAATTTTAGATGCTATTGGTGACTTATTCTTGTTAGGTCATTCTTTAGTGGGTGCTTTCTCAGGTTGCAAATCAGGACATGCGCTAAATAACCAGTTGATTCGAGCTTTGATGGCTGATGAAAGTGCATGGGAACTAGCGACTTTCGATGATGCCAAAGCAGCACCAATATCCTACATAATGAATCCGGCTCTCTCTGTATAAAGTTAGGGGCAAATTTAGGATAACTAATAACGGATTAAAAGATAAACGCTTGTTATTAAAAGATAAAATGGAATTGGCGCTGAAATAAGCGCCAATTGCGTCTCTGACAACCGAGAAATTCTAAAGTAATTACTCGATTGGAGAGTTAAAAATTAGGTCGCACTTTTATTTCGATACTAATTAAAGATGGAAACTCATTGGCTCTTAGTTGAGACATGAGTTCTGAGGAAAAATACCTCAAACGATTGAGCCAAATGGCGCTATCTGCAACCAGGTTGAGTACATTATTTTCTATAGACTCAACACGGCAATGAGCTTGAAGCTCTTCAGGCATATAGCTCTCAATTGTTTGAGCTACGGAATTTAGGCAATTGGCCTTATCAAGCAATGCCTTTAACTCTCCTTTTGGATTAGTTAAAGAGTCAGTGACTGATTTGGCTCGGAATGGACGCTTCATAAGCTACAGTTTTGTTGAACAAGCATTCTGGGCTAAATATGTGGTCAGCTTTAGATTTTAAGCCGACTTGAGTTGTTTTACCACCACTAAATTCCAGTGGATATTTTAGGAATTGTAAGGTGGTTAATTGATGAGTTTGATAGATGCGAATTACCCTGATTAAAAGTACTCAGCAAGGAATTAAAGCTTTAGAAATGAATCGTGCAAAGATTATTGCAACGCTTATTTTAGCAGCCCTAACCTTGGTTACTATCGTAGTGATCACGGTAGCTGTGACTAAATGGAGCGTTCAACAAAATCTAGTGAGCGAAGCTGCCATTAATCAATGGAGCCAAGAGCTTAATACGCAAAGACAACAGCTAGCAAGCGCCAAAGCTCGCTCAGAACAGCAAATTCAAGCGCTTTCAAGCCGCCTGGCAACAATGCAAGCACATATATTGCGCTTGGATGCTGTAGGTAATCGCGTAGCAAATGATATGGGTATTGCAGACGAGTTTGCATTCAATGATAAACCAGCTATTGGCGGTGCTGAAGCTTCTGAAACAGCAATTACCCCAAGCTTCAATGAGGTCAGCTCCTCTTTAGATAAACTAGAAAATAGCATTTTGGCACAGGAACAGCAGTTGAGCGCCTTAGAAGCTATCGTATTCGATAAGGATATTAATGCTGAGCAAAAAATATCGGGTAGACCCATTAAAAAAGGCTGGTTGTCATCTCCTTATGGCAATCGTGCCGATCCCTTTACAGGTAAAAAAGATTGGCATCCAGGAATAGATTTTGCAGCCTTATCTGGATCTGAAGTGATTGCTACAGCCGCAGGCGTGGTAACTTCAGTTGGAGTTAAGTCTGGTTATGGTAAGTTTATCGAAATTAACCATGGTGATGGTTACAGTACTCGATATGCTCACAATAAAGAATTGTTAGTAGAAAAAGGCGATATGATTAAAAAAGGACAGGTTATTGCTAAAGTAGGAAATACTGGCCGTTCTACTGGGCCTCATGTGCATTATGAAGTGATGCGTAATGGTCGAAAGTTGAACCCTTATCGTTATATCAAGCAATAGTTAAAAATTGTACAAAAAAGCTCCAAACTGGAGCTTTTTTTATGGCAAAAATTTCTTTTAGCCCTTGTTTTTAAGTACTTAAACCCCATAAGTAACTTTAATTAGCTGGCTATTGGTCGGAACGGTACTTTTTTCATTTACAGTCGGTCGATTATCGGTACAATCAATGGCTTTATAGAATAACGCAAGCCTATTCAAGAGCGCTAAAACTAAGCCTCATAACTAGATAAGATAAACAAATTATGGCCTTTTTAAGAAAACTCTTCCCAAACAGAAATGAACGCAATTTAAAGAAATTACGTAAGCCGTTAGCCAAAATTAACGCGCTAGAAGATGACTTTGCTGCTTTATCAGATAATGATATCAAAGCGAAAACCGAAGAGTTTAAAAAACGTTATCAAGACGGTGAGTCATTAGACGACTTGCTGCCTGAAGCTTTTGCAGCCGTGCGAGAGGCGAGCAAGCGAACATTAGGCATGCGCCACTTTGATGTACAACTTATCGGCGGGATGGTTTTACACAGCGGAAAAATTGGCGAAATGCGGACAGGTGAAGGTAAAACCTTAGTTGCAACTTTACCTGTTTATTTGAATGCTATTTCTGGGAAAGGTGTTCACGTTATTACGGTGAATGACTATTTGGCGCAGCGTGATGCTGAGTGGATGTCACCTATTTATGACTTCTTAGGTATGAGTGTTGGAGTCATTTTGTCTGGCCAAAGCCACCAACAAAAGCAAGAAGCCTATGATGCGGATATTACTTACGGTACTAACAATGAATACGGGTTTGATTATCTTCGCGATAACATGGCTTTCCAAAAAGAAGAGCGCGTTCAGCGCGATTTAAATTTCGCGGTTATTGATGAGGTGGATTCGATTCTGATCGATGAAGCAAGAACCCCTTTAATTATTTCTGGTGCCGCTGAAGACAGCTCTGAATTGTATCGCGCAATTGATCGCTTGATTCCTCAGTTAGAAGTACAAGAAAAAGAGTCCGAAGAAGGCCAAGAAGATACCGGCGACTACACTATTGATGAAAAGGGTAAGAGTGCTCATTTAACTGAGCGTGGTCAGGAAAGAATTGAAGAGTTATTAATCAATAGCGGATTAATTCAAGAAGGACAAAGCCTTTATAGCCCTTCTAGTTTGATTTTATTACATCATGTTAATGCCGCACTTCGTGCACACACGTTATTTAAGAAAGATGTGGATTATATTGTCAACGATGGTGAAGTCGTGATTATCGATGAGCATACGGGGCGTACGATGGAAGGTCGCCGTTGGTCAGAAGGTCTACATCAAGCAGTAGAAGCAAAAGAAAAGGTTAATATTCAAAACGAAAATCAGACCCTAGCATCGATTACCTTCCAGAATTATTTCCGACTATACGGAAAACTTTCAGGTATGACTGGTACAGCCGATACTGAAGCACCTGAGTTGCTAAGCATTTATGGTTTGGAAGTGGTGGTAATTCCAACAAACAAACCTATGGCGCGAGATGATCGAGGCGATTTAATTTACTTAACACAACAAGAAAAATATCTTGCGATTATTGAAGAAATTAAAGAACTACAAGCAAAAGGTCAGCCAGTATTAGTCGGTACAGTCACTATCGAATCATCTGAACTGATCTCAAAAGAATTAAAGAAAGCTAAAATTAAGCATAATGTTCTGAATGCAAAGTTTCATGAAAAAGAAGCCGAAATTATAGCTCAAGCGGGTCGTCCTGGAACGGTAACTATTGCTACCAATATGGCCGGCCGTGGTACCGATATCGTATTAGGCGGTAACTTAAAAGCTGATATTGCTGCTTTGGGAGATAACCCTTCAGAGTCAGCTTTAGATACAGCAAATAGCGAGTGGAAAGAGCGCCATGAAGCGGTCTTGAATGCTGGTGGTTTAGCCATTATTGGTACCGAACGTCATGAGTCTCGTCGTATTGATAATCAGTTACGCGGTCGCTCAGGCCGTCAGGGTGATCCTGGTTTAAGTCGTTTTTACTTATCGTTAGAAGATGATTTAATGCGAATTTTTGCCTCAGAACGTTTAGGCATGATGATGCAGCGCTTAGGTTGGGAAGAGGGCGAAGCACTTGAACACCGCATGGTCTCAAGAGCAATTGAAAATGCACAAAGAAAAGTAGAGCAGCGTAACTTTGAAATTCGTAAAAACTTGCTTGAATATGATGATGTGGCTAATGATCAACGTCGAGTAATTTACGAGCAACGTAATGACTTAATGGATTTAGAAGATATTTCTGAAACCGTTGAGGCTATGCGTGAAGATGTCGTAAACGAGGTCGTTAGTGAGTATATTCCTCGTCAATCGATCGAAGATATGTGGGATATAGCAGGCCTTGAAGAGCGACTTTATCAAGATTTCGCGAACGACATGCCTGTGCGCAAGTGGCTAGACAGTGATGATGATTTAGATGAAGACGGCTTGCGTGAGAAGATTTATCAATCTGTACAAGAGAATTACCAAGCTAAAGAATCTAATTTGCCAGAGCCAAAATTAATGCGCACTTTAGAAAAGCAAGTCATGTTACAGCATTTAGATATGCACTGGAAAGAACATCTGGCTAATATGGATCATTTGCGGCAAGGTATTTGGATGCGTGGACATGCGCAGAAAAATCCTAAGCAAGAATATAAGCGTGAAGCGTTTGAATTATTTTCAGTGATGCTAGACAGATTAAAAAATGATGTTGTTACGGTACTGTCAAAAGTTCAATTCCAAATGCCAGAAGAAGTGCAGGCAATGGAGCAGCAGCAAAAACAACAAACCATGAACTTTGAGCATGAATCTAGTTCTGCAATGCCCGAGCAAGAAACGGCGGCGAAGCAGGCTGAAACGTTTGTTCGCGAACAACCAAAAGTTGGCCGCAATGAACCTTGCCCTTGTGGTTCAGGTAAGAAATTTAAACAGTGTCATGGTCGGGTGACTCAGTAAAAATATCAGGGAAGCAAGAGCTTCCCTTTTTTATAACTGAGAGAAAAATTTAGCGATTTCAAATCTACTATTAGAACGAATTTTTATGCATAAAACTATTCACGTTGCTGTTGCCGTCATTATTATAAAAAACAAAGTGCTAATTGCTAAAAGAGCAGAGCATTTACACAAAGGCGGTTATTGGGAATTCCCAGGCGGTAAAGTCGAACCAAATGAAACTATCGAAGATGCACTGGTTCGGGAGTGCCAAGAGGAGCTTAATATTATACCTACTCAAACTTCCTCATTACAAAAGATTGAACATTACTATCCAGAAAAAAAAGTATTACTAGATGTTTGGTTAGTCGAGGACTATTTAGGTGTGCCGCAAGGGTTAGAAGGGCAGCCATTGGTTTGGATTTACAAGCAAGATCTGAATAACTACAAATTTCCTGAAGCTAACCAAGCAATCCTAGAAGCTTTAATGGCTTAATTCTTTTTTGCGAGTTGCTCAACCAATTCAGGATCAAGTTCCGCGCCAGCGATACGGTGAGATTCACCAGCCCATTCACCTAAATCAATTAATTTGCAGCGTTTAGAACAAAAAGGTTTGTATTGCTCTGACTCTCTCCAGCGGACAGATTGTTTACAAGTGGGGCAAGGTACTATCAAATCTTTGGTCATAATGTAACTAGCAAATGGATAAGGAAAAGCTGTGATCTTCAGTGGAGGCAACTATATCATCAGTGCTGGCGATTAAAAAGCGAATATTAAAGCAATGCTTAGAACCACTGACTTCGGGAAAAACCGAGGACTCTTCGGGCAGGCGGATTCGTAGTAGTTGTGCCGACTGTCCTTTAGCGAAGCTATATTGGAAATGAGCATTTTCTGTACAAACTTGTTCGAAGCTGGCATTTTCTCTAAATAAGCGCAATAAGATTTTTATCGATTGATACAAGCCGTCAAAGTGTTTGAACCAGGTACTAAATTGCTGTTGTTTCTTTTCAAGAGACTGATGTAAAAAGCGATGTAATTCAGGCAGATCAAAACTGCAGGATCCACCTGGGATCCGCATTCTATTATTTATTAACTCTATAAATCGCTCTTTGCGTAATTGCGAACCAAACTTTCCAGGATAATTACTAAGCCATTTAAAAATTTGTTCGATTTGAGAAAGAAACTTATTAAGTTTTACTTCGTCTATGTAAGGATTGTCAGCTAATTGCTGAAAGTGAAGTTTTTGCTGTTCAAGTTCTTTAAGTAAATCACCCTTGATATCACCACGGTCTAAGCAGTCTAATATTTCTAATAAATTATGAAGTGCAGATATATGGCTTGCGTGAGTAGTAGATTGTGTTAATTGTATTTGATGAGTAAAAAGTGTTTCAAGACGCAAATAGGTTCTGACTTGCTCATTTAATGGGAATTCATACAAGATAGTCATCGCTTTGTCTGAACTGTGTTGAGCAGTCATTAGATTATTAATTTTTTGCTATTGATAGATATTTATTATGTAGATTTATAACTTGATGTTGCAAGTAATGCAAATCCTTTGAGTTTTCTATTACATCGTCAGCAATTGATAAACGCTCAGCTCTACTGGCTTGAGAATTAAGAATGGCTAAAGCCTGAGCTTTGCTAGAGTTATCTCTTGCCATAAGTCGTGCTAGCTGCTGCTCTACGGCACAATCAACCACTAAGACTCTATCGTACAATTGATATTGTTTAGATTCGAACAACAGAGGTATAACGCTTAACGAATAACTAGACTTGGATTGTGTTTGTAGCGATTCCATTCGTTTCCTTATTAGTGGATGAAGTAAACCATTTAACCATTCACGTTCTTGTTCATCTTCAAAAACAATAGACCGTAGCAGCCCTCTGTTAAGGCTCCCATCTGAGAGGATAACTTCGGAACCAAAGTAATTCCTTATAGATTCTAACCCTGGGGTTTCTGGAGCAACGACTTCTCTGGCAACAATATCAGCGTCAATGACGTCTACGTTTAGTTCAGAAAAAAAATTTGATACAGCGGTTTTGCCACTTGCAATACCGCCAGTTAAAACAACTTTAAAGCTCATTTAAATGCTAAAGAACTGAACATATTGCTCAGTGATAAGTTTCCCCCAAATAAGGCTGACAAAGCCGGCAATGGCAAGGAAAGGGCCAAATGGTATTTTATGCTCTCTTCCTTGTTTTTTAACAGCGATTGATACTATTCCGATGATGGCTCCTGCAACGGTTGATAGTATAATCACTAGAGGAAGCATTTGATAGCCAACAAAAGCACCGATCGCTGCTAGAAGCTTAAAATCACCATGCCCCATGCCTTCTTTGCCTGTGATTATTTTAAATAACCAATAAATAGACCAAAGTATAAGATAACCTGCTAAAGCACCAATAACCGCTGACTCTAAATTGGATGCAAAGTTAGTCTTAGGGTTTTCTACTATTAAGGCTGCAAACAACCCAAACCATACTAAAGGCAGAGTTAGTTGATCGGGTAATATTTTATGGTCGTAATCGATGAATGAACCACAAATAAGATAACTGACAAATAGTAGTGCAAATGCTAGCGACCAATTAAATCCGAAATGATATGCACACAGAGCGAATAGAGTCGCCGTTAATAATTCCACGAAAGGATAGCGTGCAGAAATTTTCGTTTTACAGTTTTTACATTTACCACCAAGAACAAGCCAGCTGATCACAGGAATATTTTCTATAGCTGAAATAGAGTGTGAACATTTAGGGCATTTCGAGCGTGGCGTTTGTAAGTTATATTTTTCTGGAAGCTCATCGGCAGGACAAGATACGTTACACTTTGCATCTGTGAGTATTTCGGTAGCTGTTTGTTTCCATTCGCGGTTTAATATTTTGGGGAGCCTATGGATCACCACATTATAAAAACTACCCAATAAAAGACCGAGTACAAAAATAAAACCTACCAAAAGAGGTAGGTTTGTTGAAAGAAGTTCTATCATAGTTTTTCTTAGAAGGCATCACCTAGTTTGAAGATTGGCATATACATTGCAACGATAATAGTACCTACTACACCGCCAATGAAAACGATTACGAAGGGTTCGATTAAAGAGCTTAAACCATCGACAGCATCATCAACCTCACCTTCATAAATGTCCGCAACCTTAGAAAGCATGGTGTCAACTGCACCTGACTCTTCACCAATGGCGACCATTTGGTTAACCATGTTAGGAAATACTCCAGTAGATTGCATCGCCATATTGATTTGCATACCAGTAGTTACATCATCTCGAATTTTCAAAATGGCATCGCGATATACTGCATTACCCGAAGCCCCTGCAGCTGATTTCAAGGCATCGACCAGAGGCACACCTGCAGCGAAAGTTGTTGCAAGTGTTCTGGCATAACGGGCAACGGCTGCTTTTTGAATCAGCGGACCAAATATGGGGAACTTCAGTAAAATCCTATCTTTTGTATCCCTAAAAACTTTGGAGTTGGTGTTGAAATAAGAGTAAGCAAAAATCGTACCCATAATTACACCTAGGTAAATATACCAATACTCTTGCGCACTTTCCGATGCGCTTACAACCATTTGGGTTAGCCCTGGTAAATCTGCCCCCGCTCCAGAAAATAAATCTTTAAACATAGGAACTACATAGATTAAAAGAATGGCCATAACAATTACTGCCACTACAAGCACTGCTGTGGGGTACATCATTGCTTTTTTGATTTTTGATTTTAATGCTTCAGTTTTTTCTTTATAGGTTGCTATACGATCAAGCATCTGCTCTAAAGTACCTGATTGCTCGCCGGCATGAATTAAATCACAGACTAAATCGTCAAAATGTTTAGGCTTATTACGAAGTGCATCGGCTATTGGGCTACCTGATTCAATGTCATTTTTAATGCCCATCACAAGATCTTGCATAGAAGGATTCTCATGACCTTTGCCAACGATATCCAATGACTTGACTAATGGTACACCAGCTTTGAGCATGGTAGCCATTTGTCGTAAGAAGACAGCTATATCAACAGGTTTAACTGCTTTTTTGTTAGCAGCGCCAAAAGAAAACAACTCCGCCTGAACTTTCTGCGGGTTAATGCCTTGTTTACGTAAAGCAGTTTTTACCGTAGCAGCATCGTCAGCCAGCATGCTTCCTTTAATCTTTTGTCCTTGTTTATTTACGCCTGTGTATTGAAAAGTTTTGGTCCTAATTTTTTTTGACTTGGACCCTCTTTTACTTACTGCTGTAGCCATAAATTTTTCCTATTTAATTGTTTCGCTATCTCAGATCGCTAATCTTGTGTCACACGATTGATTTCTGCAAGGCTTGTTAAACCAATTTTAATTTTATTTAAACCTGAACGTCTCAAGTCTGGAATATCTTCTTTCTTTGCTTGATCGGCTATATCTATCGCGTTACCGCCTTCCATAATAATACGTCCAGTTGAATCTGACAAAGGCATTACCTGGAAAATGCCAACTCGCCCTTTATAACCCATGGTGCATTTATCACAACCTACCGGTTCAAATATAGTTAAATCTGGCAGTTCTTCCTGTTTAAAGCCCTCTTTTAAAAGTGCTTCTTCAGGTAAATCTGAAGCTTTCTTACAATGTTCACACAACCTTCTTGCCAAACGCTGAGCCACTACTAAGTTAACAGTCGTTGCAATATTAAATGGTGCCACCCCCATATTGACCAAACGAGTCAGAGTTTCTGGTGCCGAATTTGTGTGCAGTGTCGATAATACTAAGTGACCTGTTTGTGATGCTTTGATAGCGATTTCAGCCGTTTCAAGATCACGAATCTCACCAACCAAAACTATATCAGGATCTTGACGCAAGAATGCACGCAGTGCCGAAGCGAAAGTCAAACCAGCTTTGATATTGACATTAACCTGATTAACCCCGTGTAAATTAATTTCTACAGGATCTTCTGCAGTTGAAATATTTTTATACTCATCATTGAGAATATTAACGCCAGTATAAAGGGTTACTGTTTTACCAGAACCTGTAGGGCCAGTAACTAAAACCATACCCTGTGGCTTTGATATGGCGTGCATAAAATCTTCTTTTTGCTTTTGCTCGAATCCTAGCGCGTCCACACCTAGCATTGCACTGGTAGGATCCAAAATACGCATTACGATTTTTTCGCCATATAAAGTTGGTAGAGTGTTAACACGGAAGTCGATGGATTTAGTTTTTGATATTTTTAATTTGACACGACCATCTTGTGGAACACGACGTTCGGATATATCTAAGCCAGAAATAACTTTTAAACGAGCGGAAATTCTTGAAGATAATTGCATTGGCGGGCTTGCGATTTCATGCAGCATGCCGTCGATTCGAAATCTAACACGGTACTTTTTTTCATAAGGCTCGAAATGTAAATCTGATGCGCCTTTTCTAATGGCATCTACAAGCATTTTTTTTACGAATTTAACCACCGGGGCATCATCGGCATCACCGCCTTCGTCTTGATGCTGGTCCGCTTGATCTTCATCAACCGCATCTAAGTCGATGTTATCTAGATCGCCGTCATCCATGTCAGCAAAAGCTTCATTTTCTTTAGCTTCAATTAATTTTTCTATTACAGTATCCAGTTTATTCGATTCAACCAATACCGCTTCAATAGACATTCCAGTTTGGAAACGAAGCTCTTCAAGTGTTTTTAAGTTTGTGGCGTCGGTTAATCCAACGAATAGCCTAGAACCCCGTTTATAAAGAGGAATTGCTCGGTGTTTTTTTAAAAGTTTAAGGTCGACAATATCCTCGGGGATATTAGAAACGTCGATAGAGGAAAGATCAAAGTAAGGGTTACCAAAAGCTATAGACTGTAATTTGGCAATCTCAGTAGGATTGATCCAGTTAGCTGAAACTAACCAGTCAAGCAGTTTTAGTTTTTCATTGTCTGCATTTGATCTCGCTTCAATCACTTTTTCTTCAGTCAACAAACCTTCGCTGACAATAAGGTGGGCTAAGCCCGATAAGTTGTTTTGAATCACTAGTATTAAGCTCGAGAATTATCCTTAGAAATCTATTCTATATCCTTGAATAAAAAAGATAAAAAGTCAATTTTTTGACAAAAAAAAGCGAGCTAAAAGCTCGCTTTTTATAGCAAATATTAATTACTATCTGCAGCTAGCAGGTAAGTATTGTGTTGCCATTGTGCCTGCAGCACATGCCCAAGATACAGAGCCAGCTGGAACTGTACCTGATGCTAAAGCAGCACCACCAGCTGTCGGAGTTAACGTAATAGTACCGCCAGAAGCTGCCGCTGTATATGTAATTGTGATAACACCAGTAGCGCCTGTTATGCCTACAGATGTAACGTTAGCTGTTGCAGTTGGAGCTACGAAACCTTGATCAAGAGCGTTACCCGAAGCAGCATTTTCAGAAATCAAAGTTTTAGCGCCAGAAGCTAAGCTTAAGCCATCTGTAACTTTAGCGCGGATTAAGTAATCCTGATAAGCTGGAATCGCTACTGCTGCTAAGATTGCTACGATCGCTACTACGATCATCAATTCGATAAGGGTGAAACCTTGGTTTTTCTTTTGCATGAGAAAATCTCCTAAAATAAAATATATAAAAAAACTTACATAAGAATCCGCTTTGTTAGTTTGTTAACACAAGCCAAGTCAAAGTTTTCTTGTGTAAGCAAATTCTGAGGTTAATAGTAATCGCCGTAAAAAAAATCGACAAGTATCTTTTGTAAAATTATTAAAAAAGCAAAGAAAAACATTTAAAATCAATGCTTTGGAACATTAAATGTGTTTTTTTTTAGTTTTGTAAGTTTGTGATGCAGTTCAAATAAAAGACCTTTTGGGATAAAAACTGACAAATTCTGTCATCAAATTTGCATCCTGTAGTCTAATTTTCAATATTTAGCACCTTAATCAAACTTAATTTTGTGTCGATTTACCTAATAGATATTCATCTTTTCTAGAATGAAATGATTTTAGGCAAAAAAAAAGCGAACAAAGTGTTCGCTTTGATTATAAACATTAT
This sequence comes from Kangiella sp. HZ709, assembly GCF_009674675.1. Taxonomy (GTDB): domain Bacteria; phylum Pseudomonadota; class Gammaproteobacteria; order Enterobacterales; family Kangiellaceae; genus Kangiella. The sequence goes on along the minus strand of NZ_WKJC01000001.1, from coordinate 1,007,986 downwards.
TTTATCTACAGCTAGCTGGTAGATATTGAACTGCAATTGTCGTAGAACAATTCCAACTAGTTGAGCCTGTAGGCACGGTTCCACTAACAAGTGCTGCACCTGCGCCATCAGTAGGAGTTAGTGTGATGGTACCTCCAGTAACGGCCGCCGTATAAGTAACAGTGATAACGCCAGTAGCAGCAGTTATTGCAACAGATGCAACGTTAGCCGTTGCAGTTGGTGCGACAAATCCTTGATTTAGAGGGTTTCCAGCTGAAGCATTTTCGGAGATTAAAGTCTTAGCGCCAACTGCTAAGCTTAATCCATCCGTAACTTTAGCTCGAATAATGTAGTTTTGATAGGCGGGTATGGCTACTGCTGCGAGTATTGCAACAATAGCTACAACGATCATTAATTCTATAAGAGTAAAACCAGAACTTTTATTATTCATAAAGCTTTCCTATTCAAAGACATAGCTTACAGTAAGCAACACGAATAAAACCGATCAAAATACTCGCTAAGGTTGTAAGCACAAATTGTTATTAGATATTAAAGTGGCTTAAAAACATCGACAAGCTAGAACTTTTCTCTTTTACTGGAAAAAGTAAAATAAGATAAATAAAACAATAGCTTAAGAGGATAAAATTATATTTTTTAAGATCGTATTAACTTCCAAAATATTGTACGGGTTGGCATTTATCCCTTTAAATTGACAATAAATGTCACTGCAAGAAAGCGTAAACAGGCCTATAAAACAGCAAATTGATTACATACTTAACCTAAGAGATAGGTCTATTGCCGTGATATGTTTTGTTAATGCGCCGACTGAAATAAAGTCCACTCCAGTTTGGGCTATTTGATGCAAGTTTTCGATGGTCACATTCCCTGAAGCTTCTATTTTTGCGGTATGCCTATGGCTTTTATTAATAGTCACACCAGTTTTCATATCTTCAATGGTAAAATTATCCAGCATAATCACATCAGCCTCAGCATCAAGGGCCTGATCAAGTTGATTAAAGTTCTCGACTTCCACCTCAACCAAGATTGCCGGGTGATTTTTGCGAGCTTGTTTTACGGCTCCTTCAATTGAGCCATGAGAAGCGATGTGATTCTCTTTGATCAAAAACGCATCATATAAGCCTATCCGGTGATTACGCCCACCGCCACAAGTTGCGGCATATTTTTGAGCTAATCGAAGCATGGGTATAGTTTTTCGAGTATCCAGTAATTGGCAATTAGTGCCCTTAAGCTCTGCCACATAGCGGGCAACGGTGGTGGCAGTACCAGATAAAGTTTGTAAAAAGTTCATAGCGGTTCTTTCTGCAGTGAGGATATTTCGAGCATTACCCCTGACACGGCAAATGATATCGTTTGCACTGACCTTATCACCATCCTTGCATAACCACTCAATCTCAAGACTAGGATCGAGCTTATCAAAAACTGCTTGAAACCAATCACGACCAGCAATAACTGCATCTTCACGAGTGATTAATCGACCAGAGGCTATTTTGTCGTTTTCGATTAATTCGGCGGTAACGTCAATGCCACGATTATCATAATCGAAAGCGCCTAAATCTTCTGCTAAGGCAATCTCTACTGCTCGATCAATTTCTTTTTTAAGCGCTTCTTGATAAGGAATGTCCATCATAATTTTTTCTCACAGTCTTATGGTAATGGCTGTTTGTAATTTTAGTTTTGGTTTGCTTACATTTCAAAATCAATTATATACTGAGTTTAATTTTTTATTCTAATGCTTTTAAACATTCAATGGGTCTTATTCAAAATCACCTTTTAGTCGAAGCCAAACAAATTGCGTCTCCGCATTTTGATGAACGCCAAGATGAAGCGGATATTAGTCTCTTGGTCATTCATAATATTAGCTTGCCGCCCAATCAGTTTGGCGGTCCTTACATTGAAGATTTTTTTCAAGGCAAGCTCAATTCAAAGTTACATCCTTATTTTGAAACTATTAGTGATTTAAGAGTATCAAGCCATTTATTGGTTAAACGAGATGGTCAAATAGTTCAATTTGTACCCTTTAACCAAAGGGCATGGCATGCCGGGATATCGACTTTTGAGGGGCGAGAAGCTTGTAATGATTTTTCAATTGGTATTGAGCTTGAAGGGGCCGATGATTTACCCTTTACTCAAGAGCAATATAATCAGTTAGTAATCATAACCAATGCTTTAATCACAGCATATCCATTGCTAACCAAAGATAGGATTGCCGGTCATTCGGATATAGCCCCAGGCCGTAAAACCGATCCTGGTCATTATTTCCAATGGTCATATTATTTAGATCAAATTGACTCAGAGTTGTTATGAATGACAAGTTTTTCTGATAACTGAAAATGATTTGTTACAGAAGGGTAAAACATTCGGGCGAACTGAAACATACTTTTTGCTAGAATTTTCCTTAGAATAGCAATAATCATAAAGATAACGAGGAATAAATGGCCTTATTAGCACTGATAATCGCACTATTTGTAGAACATTATTTTCATAGAGATAAAAAAGGTCTCAATCAAACCGTGAGCCATCGTAAATGGTTTACCCAATACCAAAAAGCGATGACTGGGTGGTTTGGTGAGCAATCATGGTTTAAAAAGTGGTTTGGGCATGCATTGATACTGTTAGCTCCAGTGTTAGTTATTTATTGGGTTTTTGCATGGTATCACCACGATTTTTGGTATTACGGCGGCTTATTTGGCTCTTTATTTATGTTGGCGCTGGCTGTGTCTGTATTGGTACTGTGCCTTGGGCCTGAGTCACCTCGAAAAACACTAAATGTTTATTATAAAGCCCGCACGGAGCATGATGATGCTGCAGCGTTTGAGTCAGTAGGCGACCTAATTGATATTGAGGGCATCAATTCTGTTGAAGAACTCGATCAGCATGTATCTAAATTGATTTTCCAAAAATCTCAAACGCGATATTTTGCCGTTGCTATTTGGTTTATGATTTTAGGTCCCGCTGGAGCACTGTTATACCGTTTAACTAATTGGTTTGTAGAGGACCACCCTGAAGAAGGCTTTGCTTATAAACTTAACCTAATACTCGAGTGGATCCCGGCTAGAATCACGGCCTTAGCCTTTTTATTGGCAGGTGACATGGGTGCAGGCGTTAAGAAAATTAAATCAGACTTCTTAGACTTCGATGTGGATGGCGTAAAATTCGTAGAAGATGCAGGGTTCGCTAGTTTAGGCTTTTACGAATCGGACGATAAACGTGGCCCTTCAAGATGGGCGCTCAAGCTGTGTGAAAGAGCTGGTGTGATAATCTTTGCTTTAGTGGCTGTGATGTCCTTGTTAGGGTTGGGACTGTATTAATTAACACTGGTTAATTAATGAAAAAAACCGAAATAGCAATTTCGGTTTTTTTTTCTACAAATTTCAAACAACGAATATTGTTAATAATTACTATCTTTTTTACTTTTAAACTACTAGTATGTGCATAAATAAAAACTTCCAATTAATTAACAGAGGTTAATCAATTGTAGTTTTAAACCACCAAAAAGCATTCAATTTCAATAAGTTGCACATAAAAAAGTTATGCTAGCAAGACTGAAATTATTGCTTTTCTGGTGCTTCAAATAAGCTAAAAAGCTAGAAAAGGTTATGTTATGTCAGATAATCAGGAGTTAGATCCCTTAAAAACGGATGTTGATCCAATTGAAACCCAAGAGTGGATTGATGCACTAGAAGCCGTAATTAGTGAAGAGGGCGCTGAAAGAGCTCATTATTTATTAGAAAAGTTAGTGACCAAAGCTCGTGGAGCGGGTGCTCACTTACCTTTTGACCTAACTACTGCCTACCTAAACACCATCTCACCTTCTAACGAAGCGCATATGCCTGGTGATCCTGAAGTGGAAAAGCGCATTCGAGCTATTATCCGTTGGAACGCTATTGCGATGGTTTTACAGGCTACTAAAAAGGATTTGGACCTAGGTGGCCATTTATCAAGCTTTGCCTCAAGCGCAACTTTGTATGATGTGGGCTTTAATCACTTCTTCCATGCAGACGACGGTATTCATGGTGGTGATCTTATCTACTATCAAGGTCACTGTGCTCCAGGTATCTATGCACGTGCTTTCTTGGAAGGACGTATGTCTGAAGAACAAATGGCGAACTTCCGTCAAGAAGTTGACGGTAAAGGTATCTCTTCTTACCCGCATCCATGGTTGATGCCAGACTTTTGGCAGTTCCCGACTGTTTCTATGGGTTTGGGCCCTATTCAAGCAATCTATCAAGCCCGTTTTTTAAAGTATTTGGAAAATAGAGGTTTAGCGGATACTAAAGGCCGTAAGGTTTGGGCTTTCCTTGGAGATGGTGAAATGGACGAGCCTGAATCCAAAGGTGCTATCGGCTTAGCGGGGCGAGAAGGTTTAGATAATTTAATTTTCGTTGTCAACTGTAACTTGCAACGCCTAGACGGCCCTGTGCGCGGTAATGGTAAAATCATTCAGGAACTAGAAGGTGAATTCCGTGGCGCAGGTTGGAATGTTTTAAAAGTAATTTGGGGACGTTATTGGGATCCATTAATTGCTCGTGACACTGAAGGCCGACTATTAAAAGTGATGGAAGAAACCGTAGACGGCGAATACCAAAACTGTAAAGCCAAAGGCGGAGCTTATACTCGAGAACATTTCTTCGGGAAAGATCCAAAACTACTTGAGATGGTTGCTAATATGTCTGATAAAGATATTTGGCGCTTAAACCGAGGCGGGCACGATCCGCATAAAGTGTATGCGGCCTATCATGAGGCGGTAAATAGCAAAGGTAAACCAACGATAATTTTAGCCAAGACCGTTAAAGGTTATGGCATGGGTGATTCTGGTGAAGGTAAAAATATTTCTCACCAAGTTAAGAAGATGAACCTAGATGCCTTGAAGCACTTTAGGGATCGCTTCAATGTACCAATTCCAGATGAAAAGTTGGAAGAGATTCCATTTTACCATCCGGGAAATGATAGCCCCGAGATTAAATATTTACATGAACGCCGCTCCAAACTAGGTGGTTATTTACCAGCTCGTCGACAAGAGTCTCAATCTTTAGATATTCCGGAATTAAGCAAGTTTGATGCTTTATTAAAATCTACGGGTGAGCGACAAATCTCAACCACCATGGCATTTGTCCGTGCCTTGAATGTTTTGTTGAAAGATAAAACCTTAAAAGAACGCATAGTCCCCATTATTCCAGATGAAGCCCGTACCTTTGGTATGGAAGGTTTGTTCCGTCAAATTGGTATTTACTCATCTGTTGGCCAGTTATATGAGCCTGTAGACTCTGACCAAATCATGTATTACCGCGAAGACAAATCTGGTCAGATTTTAGAAGAGGGTATCAATGAAGCCGGCGCCATGTCATCTTGGATGGCTGCAGCGACCAGTTATTCTAGTAACGATTTGCCAATGATTCCTTTCTATATTCTATATTCGATGTTTGGCTTCCAGCGTATTGGTGATCTATGTTGGGCTGCTGGGGATATGCAAGCGCGTGGTTTTATTATTGGTGCTACTTCTGGCCGTACAACATTGAACGGCGAAGGTTTACAGCATCAAGACGGTCACAGCCATATGATTTCAAGTACGATCCCAAATTGCATCAGTTACGATCCAACTTATGCCTATGAAGTGGCCGTTATTATGCGTGAAGGGATGCGTCGCATGTATAAAAATCAAGAAAATGTGTTCTATTACATTACCACGTTGAATGAAAATTACGCGCATCCAGAAATGCCTGAAGGTGCTGAGGACGGCATTATCAAGGGCATGTACCAATTAGCTAAGGGCAAAAAATCTAAAAAGAAAGGGCTTAAAGTTCAGTTGCTATCCTCGGGCGCAATTCTGCCTGAAGTAGAAAAAGCTGCAGAACTTTTGTATGCCGATTTCGGTGTCAGTTCAGATATTTGGTCAGTCACCAGTTTCACAGAATTAGCGCGCGAAGGTCAATCGGTAGAGCGTGAAAACTTATTACATCCTGAGAAGAAAGCCAAGGCTTCTTATGTTGAAAAGTGTTTAGCTAAACAGGATGGTCCGGTGATTGCTGCAACCGATTATATGAAGTCCTATGCTGAACAAATTCGAAATTTTGTTCCTGCTAATTACAGTGTCTTAGGAACAGATGGCTATGGTCGTTCAGACAGTCGTGCGAATTTACGTCGTTTCTTTGAAGTGGACCGTTACTATGTGGCAGTGGCTGCACTGAAAGCACTGGCCGACGAAGGTGTAATTGATACCAAAGAAGTTACTAAGGCCATTAAACGTTACCAGATCGATGCTGATAAAGCCGATCCGATGACCCTATAACTGCTGATTGAAGGAGAAGAGCTTTGGACAAATTAACTAAAGTAACAGTTCCCGATATTGGCGATGCCAATGGGGTTGAAATCATTGAATTAATGGTTGCCGTGGGTGATACGGTTGAATTAGACGATGGTTTAATCGTGTTAGAAACCGATAAAGCTACTATGGAAGTTCCATCGAGTGCTGCTGGAGTCATTAAATCCATTGTGGTCAATGTCGGTGATAAAGTTTCGGAAGGAGACCTAATTCTCGAAGTTGAAATGGCGGATGACGACACTAGTTCAGAAAATAGCTCCGTTGCAGAAGACAAGTTAGAGTCAGAACAACAGCCAGCGCAAGTAGAGCAAGAGCAAATAACTGAGCCAGAAATTAGTAGTGAAGCACAAAGTAAAAAAATCATCATCCCAGATCTAGGTGATGCGGATGGCGTGGACGTGATTGAGATTTCAGTTTCGGTTGGTGATAGCGTTGAAAAAGATGATAGCCTTATTGTGCTTGAAACTGAAAAAGCTACTATGGAAGTTCCGGCGGAGACCGCTGGAACGATTGAAGCTTTGACAGTAAAAGTTGGTGATAAAGTGAGTCAAGGTGATCAGATTGGAACTATATTAGCTACGGCAACGAGAGAGCAGTTGAAGGTACCTGCGGTTGAATCAGAACCGGTTAAGTCAGAGCAAACTAAGGCTGAAAAGCCCGCTAAAGCTCCGGCAAAAGCTCCAGTATCAGATTACCCAGTTCAAGCGCCTAAAAAAGATGGCGTTATTCATGCAAGTCCTGCGGTAAGAAGGCTAGCAAGAGAGTTTGGCGCTGACTTATCCAAAGTAAACGGGACAGGCCCGAAAAATCGCATTCTTAAAGAAGACGTTCAGGCTTTCATTAAGTTTGAGTTATCGCGTCCAAAAGCCACTGCTGGTTCAGCGCAAGCGGCTCCTGATTTGCCTGAAATCGATTTTTCTAAGTTTGGCGAAGTGGAAACGACGCAGTTAACTCGTATTCAAAAAATTTCCAGCGTCACTTTGCAGCGTAACTGGAATTTGATTCCGCATGTCACTCAGCATGAAGATGCGGACATTACTGAGTTGGATAAATTTAGAAAATCGATGAAAGAAGAGGCAGCTCAATCTGGTGTACGCTTAACACCTTTAGCGTTTATCATGAAAGCATTAGTTGCCAGCTTGAAGGACTTTCCGACCTTTAATAGTTCCTTGGCGGCAGACGGCGAAACATTGGTCTTGAAAAAGTACTTTAATATTGGCGTGGCAGTTGATACCCCTGATGGGCTTGTAGTACCGGTAATTCGTGATGTGGACAAAAAGTCTGTCTATGAGTTAGCGAATGAACTTGGTGAAATGTCCGCAAAAGCTCGCGATAAAAAACTGACCGCTAAAGACATGCAAGGCAGCTCCATGACCATTTCAAGTTTGGGTGGAATTGGTGGCACAGCCTTTACCCCAATCGTTAATTGGCCCGATGTAGCGATTTTGGGTTTATCCAGAAACAAGGTGCAACCGGTATGGGATGGTAAGGAATTTCAACCGCGCATGATGTTGCCTATGTCATTATCTTATGACCATAGGGTTATCGATGGCGCTGTTGCCGCAAGGTTTATCGTGCATTTATCGAAAGTGTTAGAAGATATTCGACGGATAATATTGTAATTAGGGTGGTGATTTTTCGCCCAATTAAGGTAAAATACGCCACTTCAAAATTGAGGTGGCTATAAAACACTGGTTTTGGTCGGTGTTGGTCATTTAAAAAAGAATTTTCAGAGGAAACTCATGAGTAATATCAAAGCTCAAGTTGTTGTTTTAGGTAGTGGTCCTGGCGGCTATTCAGCGGCATTTCGTGCAGCGGATTTAGGTCTAGATGTGGTAATGGTAGAAAAGTACGCCGACTTAGGTGGTGTATGTTTGAATGTGGGTTGTATCCCTTCAAAAGCACTGCTACACACAGCTAAGGTCATCGATGAAGCAGAAGAAACTTCAAAACATGGCGTAAGTTTTGGTAAGCCTGAAATTGATATCGATAAAATCCGTGCTTATAAAGATGGTGTGGTAGGTCGTTTATCTCAAGGCGTTGCCGGTATGGCCAAGATGCGCAAAGTAAAAACTGTGCAAGGTTACGGTAAATTTACGGGTTCTCATACTCTAGAAGTTGAGCACGAAGGTAACAAACAAACAGTAGAATTTGAACATGCGATCATTGCAGCTGGTTCTCGCGTGGTTCAACTACCATTCTTGCCAGAAGACGATCGTATCGTTGATTCAACTGGTGCTCTAGAGCTTCGCCAAGTTCCTGAGAGCATGTTAGTTTTGGGTGGCGGGATTATCGGTTTAGAGATGGCAACCGTTTACCGCGCTCTAGGTACAAAGATCTCTGTGGTTGAGATGGCTGACCAATTAATTCCAGCAGCTGATAAAGACGTCGTTAAAGTACTTCAAAAGTTTGTTAGCAAAAAATACGAAAACATCATGCTCGAGACTAGCGTAACCGCTGTTGAAGCTAAGAAAGATGGTTTATACGTGACTTTCGAAGGTAAGAATGCTCCAGCTGACCCGGTTAAGTTCGACATGATTTTATCAGCAGTAGGTCGTCGTCCAAATGGCGATTTGATTGATGCTGAAAAAGCTGGCGTTACCGTTTCTGATCGTGGCTTTATCGAAACAGATAAGCAAATGCGTACTAACGTTCCGCACATTTATGCGATTGGAGATATTGTAGGGCAACCAATGTTAGCGCATAAAGCAACGGCTGAAGCTCATGTTGCTGCAGAGGTTATCGCTGGTAAAAAACATTACTTCGACCCAATTACTATCCCTTCAGTAGCTTATACTGACCCTGAGTTAGCTTGGGTTGGCTACACTGAAAAAGAAGCCAAAGCAGAAGGTATTGAATATGGCGTAGGCAACTTCCCATGGGCAGCTTCTGGCCGTGCTATTGGTGCCAACCGCTCTGAAGGTATGACTAAGTTATTATTCGATAAAAAAACCAATCGTGTTATCGGTGGTGCTGTTGCTGGCGTGAACGCTGGTGAATTAATTGCTGAGGTCGGTTTGGCAATTGAAATGGGTTGTGATGCTGAGGACATTGGTTTAACGATTCATGCTCACCCAACACTTTCTGAATCAATTAGTTTTGCAGCAGAAGTTTATGAGGGAGTTTGTACCGACCTTCCACCAGCTCGCAAAAAGAAATAAATATTCTTAATATAAAAAAGGCGCCTTGAGCGCCTTTTTTTGTGTCATGTCACTTTAAGAGTGGTTACTTTTCTTTCTTCCAGCTAAAGCTGTGATGGCCGAACCTGTTACCACCATTCCTGCGCCGATTAAACTTAAGGCGTTAAGCGGCTCTGCGATTAGATAGTCTGGGAAGAAGTAGGCGCAGATTTTCATAAATACTATGGTGAGTAATGGTGTTATAGCCAGAAGCGCACTAACACGGCTTGCTTCCCAGTGAGCAAGAGCCTCAGCAAAGGCACCGTAGGCTACCAAGGTATTTAAGCAGCAGAATATAAGCAAGAACCAGCCTAGACCATTGATATCCATGATTTGTTCAGGATTACTTATTGGTATCAATAAAGGGACACAGGCCAAATAAATCATAAACATGATTTGATTGGATGAGAATTCATTCAGTAATTGTTTTTGAGCTAGGGCATAGGTCGCCCAGGTAACAGCGGCGGCGAATATCCATAACAAACCTATAGTGTAACTTCCTAATGAATTAAAAATTTCTCCAAAGCGTAGGTTAAAAAATAAAATTAAACCTAACGCAAAAGTAGTAAAGCCAAGCCACTGCCACTTACTAAAAGGTTCCTTAAAAATAACTAAGCCACCAATTAGCATCATCATAGGAGCTGTTTGGATCATGACCTGAGCGGAACTAGGATTGGTTAATTCCAACCCAACTAGGTAGAAGACATAATTAGAACCAAGCCCTAAAATAGCTATTAGCATTAAGAGTCCTACAACGCCTTTTAATTGCTTAAGGCTCGGTAGGCGTTTACGTAATGCTAAAAACAAAAAGACCAATACTGCGGCGCTTAAAAAACGATACCAGGTCACAGTGACCGCATCCATTTGCAACAGTAATCCTTTTAAAGCAATCGGCAATAAACCCCATAAAAAAGCGGTGGTTAATGATAGGGTTAGACCTAATTTCCAGTTTCCTGATACTTTGTGCATAAGACTGTTCTGTCTTAAAGAGAGAGTGTCGATTATGCAGTATATCCAGGTATGAAACTAGCCATATCTGGCATTGAATATTCAAACTATTGCTTCTATGATTAGGGCACTATAAAAATAGGTGTATGCTATGAAAAAAATAATTACAACCATTCTGATAGGAGCTTTAGGTATGGCTTCAACTACTGTCGCGCAGGCAAAAGAATTAAGCGTAGAAAGAATCTACTCAGATCCTTCCTTAGATGGGCCAGCGCCTAGATCTGTAAAGCTGTCACCTGATGGTTCGCGCGTGACTTTTTTAAAGGGCAAGGAGGATGAACAAGAGCGCTTGGACTTATGGGAATACAATCTCAAAGACAAGAAGTCACGTATGTTAGTTGATTCTCGTGATTTATTGCCGGGCGAAGAAAACCTGTCAGATGAAGAAAAGGCGCGTCGTGAAAGAATGCGATTATTTGCTAAGGGTATCATTAGCTACTACTGGGGTGATGATGGTAAGACATTGTTATTTCCTTTAGGCGGCGATATCTTTGCTTACGATATTACTAAAGCAGGTAATGGCGCTACCAAGCAATTAACCAAAACTGAAACCTATGAAACGGATATTAAGCTATCACCCAATGGTGACTATGTTTCTTTCATTCGTGACCAGAACATTTTTATGGTTAATGTCAAAACTGGCAAAGAAACACAGCTAACCTTCGATGGTGAAGGTACCATCAAAAATGGTATGGCAGAGTTTGTGGCGCAAGAAGAAATGGGGCGTTTAACGGGATATTGGTGGTCACCGGATTCAAAAAAAGTTGCTTACTTACAAGTTGACGAGTCGCCAGTGAATATTGAAAAGCGCTATGAAATTAATGCTGAAGATTTTACAGTTTTCGAGCAACGCTATCCCAGTACTGGTACCAATAATGTGACCATTAAATTGGGGGTATTAAATTTAGACTCGAATAAAACAACTTGGATCGATACTGGTAAAAAAACTGATATTTATATTCCGCGAGTTAAGTGGCTTAAAGATTCCAAAAGCGTTTCTTATCAATGGCAAAGTCGTGACCAAAAAACTTTAGAGTTGCGCTTTGCAGATATAGCAAATGGCTCATTTAAGAAGGTATTAACTGAAGCTGCTGATACTTGGATAAACCTGACTAAAGATCTTCGTTTTTTAAAGAAGTCGAAACAATTTATTTGGACATCGGAGCGAGATGGTTTTAGACACATTTATCTGTATGACTTAGAGGGTAAACTTATCAAGCAATTAACCCAAGGCGACTGGGTAGTTGATAATGTTTACGGAGTCGATGAAAAGAATGGCTTGGTTTACTTTGATGCTAACAAGGAAAGTCCCCTAGAACAGCATTTGTATTCAGTTCCGCTAGCTGGCGGGGAGCTTAAAAAAATTACTCAACAAAGTGGCGTGCACGGCGTAACCTTTGCAAAATCGATGGACGTATTCGTGGATTATTTTTCTTCGACCACTCAGCCTTCACAGGTGAGTTTGCGAAAAGCAAATGGCGATTTAGTAACTTGGCTTGAACAAAATAAACTGGATAAAACACATCCTTATTATGACTATTATAAAAAGGCCTCTAAACCAGAATTTGGCACAATAAAAGCGGAAGATGGCCAAGAAATGCAGTATCGAATTTACAAGCCGGTACCATTTAATGCTAATAAAAAATATCCAGTAATTGTTGATGTTTATGGTGGTCCACATGCCCAGCGTGTGCGCAATACTTGGGGTGCCCGTAACACTTACTGGCATCACTTAATGGCTAGCAAAGGTTTTGTTGTTTTTTCTTTAGATAATCGTGGTTCATGGAATCGTGGCAAAAAATTTGAAGACCCTATTTATCGTAAGCTCGGTAATATTGAACTGGTGGATCAAGTTAAGGGCGTTGAGTATTTAACTTCTCTGCCTTATGTGGATAAAGACAAAATTGGCATGTTTGGTTGGAGTTATGGCGGCTACATGACCATTATGGCGATGTTTAAAAATCCTGAAATTTTTAAAGTAGGGGTTTCTGTTGCACCTGTTACCGACTGGTACTTGTATGATACTCATTACACTGAACGTTACTTAGATCACCCTAAAAATAATAAGGAAGGTTATGAAGCATCTAATGTGTTCCCTTATTTAGAAGGCTTACAAGGTAATTTAATGGTAATCCATGGCATGGCCGACGATAATGTATTATTTACCAATAGCACTAAGTTATATAAAGCTTTGCAAGACGCGAATAAACCTTTTGACCAAATGAATTATCCAGGTTCAAAGCATTCAATTTGGGGAAAGAAAACTCGAACTCATGTGTTTAATACCATTACCGATTATTTTGAGAAACATTTAAAATAATATCAAAGCTTAAAAAAGCCCTTCATTTGAAGGGCTTTTTTTATAGCGAACTGAGTAAGTTTTGTGCTTCTGTGAGTTCGGCTATTTCCATATCAGCATATTGCCAATTCGAGATGGCTGTTTCTAAATACTCTTTAGCACCAGAAACTTCATTCTTAGCTAGTAGCACTTTGGCCATTCCAAGATTATAGGTCGGAATAGCTGGAGCAAGGATAAGTAGTCTTTTATAAAGTGATTCAGACTTTTCTAAATTACCTAATGCTAAATAATTCATCGCTGTCCAAAGAAGGAAGTCCGTACGATCAGGCGAACGCTCTAATATAGGCTCTAACGCAATCAGAGCTTCTTCGTACTGCTGATTGAAGTAAAGACTTCTACCTTTAAAGTGATTGATAATCGCTATATTTGCTGAAGAGTAGGCACCGCCAATTTTTAACAATTCATCGTATACAATTAATGATTCTTCAGGTTTTCCTAGATAATTAAGCAACATGCCTTGAGCGATTTGAGTATTAATAAATAAAATATCTTCACCAGAGTCTACGCCAAGTTTTACCGCTTTATCGATGGTGGTTTGAGCTAACTCTGTTTGGCCTGCTAAATGGTATTGCCATGCAAATAGTGCTTCTCTCTGTAAACTGGTATCAACACTTTGGGTTTCGGCGAACTCTTTAAAAGCTTCCTGTAGGTACTTTGTTGAAGACTCTCGGACGCCATAATCCCAATAAAATTGAGATAGCCGTATTTTATTGTTAACGATACTGGCTGAAGTATTACTATTTTGAATAGCTTTTTTAAAGGTAGCTTCAGCATCTCTAAAACGACCAATCCTAGAGTAGGCATCAGCCAAATTTGATAGTACAGCTTGATTATTAGGCTCTAAACCAAGTGCAGATTGATAGTTACTGATAACGGAGTCATAGTTACCGGTTTTCTTATAGAGATCACCTAAGTTTTTGTAAGCAATAGGATTAGATGAATTCTTGATAGAATATTTTTCATAGGCATCTAAGGCTTTATCATACTGACCCACACTATTATAGATATCGCCAATAGCATCCCATAGCGCATGTTGTGAAGGATCTAGCTCAATGACTTTTTTCAGATTGGCAATAGACTCTTCATAACTATCGGTATTGAACCTTAAAAACTCAGCTTTGAGCAAATAGGCAAAAGTATCCGTTGGATAAAGTTTGATCCATTGGTCTAGAACTCCAAAGCCTTTTTGTGATTGTTGATTAAGGTAGTAGGCTGTCGCATTGATGGGAAATCTTTCTCTTTCTGTTAAGCGATAAGTCTGATGTTGTTGCGCTAACTGAGTGTATTTTTTTGCTTTGACGACTTTGTTTTGACGAATGCTGAATAATGCAAAGTTAAACGCAGCAATAGAGAAGGTTTCGTCCTTTTCAATCGCGGATATAAATAATGGCTCGGCTTCTTGGACATTGTCCCCAAAATTAAAAATTAAAACGGCCTGAGCGTAGTCATTGAATGCATCCCAGTTATAAGTAAACAAGTCTTCAATGGGTAAGTCGGTATACTCAGAACCTGTTTTAAAGTGTTCATTGATTTTTATTGTTAACTGATCAATTGCCGAGAAGTAGTTGGAGTTCTCCTCAATCAATTCCAGATCTTTTCTACCGTTACTAGCATTATAAATACTGACTTTGATTTTATAATTAGCCCCAGCTTGTAATAATTCGCCTGAGAGCAAATAGTCTCTACCACGTTCTTTAGCTTGATTGAGCTGATAAGAAAGCGGCAGCCTTTTTATACTTTGCTTATCATTTTTAATTGATTCGCTTAATTGACCTATTTCAGGACTGGAGTAAAAAATATTTTGCTTCAGGTCTCTATTGAGTACATTCGAAGTTATCCCTGCTAAAATATCAAACTTAGAGTCGTTTGTTTTATTTTGAAATGGGAAAAGAATAATAGGCTTAATAAATTGAGACTTAACAATTTCTCTTTCTTGCATTTTCCCTGTTTCATCTTCTACCATCACCATCTCAACGGTTTTCCCTAAGTCTTCATCTTTGTATAAATGGTGCAATGTCAGAGGAATAACCAATAGGTATAGAGGTAAGAATATTTTTTCGAATAAGGTCCACTTCTGCTTGCCAGGAGCGCCATGGTGCCATGCCAGCACTAAAATCATAGGTAAAAAAAGCAACAAGGTAACTATCAGGACTTCTTCCCAATTGGGAGATAGGGAATAACGCTCTACCGCCCAGCCTGTGAATTCGAGCGCCGTCCAGCTGCCTGCTAAGAAGATACCGAAGAATTGCGGGATACGCCTTGTTAAAATTTTTGAGAAAAAGCCTGTATTTTCTGACATTTAACTACTAAAGAATCGATTATTTAATAAAATACTAAGGGTTAGCCCTTATAGGGTCAAACTATTTATATTAAATGCTACGACTCTTTTTTTCTAATTGGCTAATCAGGACTTTGGTTTCCTCAAGCTCCATATGATTTTCATCAGCAAGCTTCCAGCCGACAAGCGACTTCGCTAAGTATTCTTTTGCGAGATTAGCTTTATCAGAAGCTATGAGGATTTTAGCCATCAGTAAGTTATACTCAGGGTAACCAGGAGCAATCCTCAGCATAAAATTGAGGGTTTCTTGGGCTTTAGTATATTGACCATCGACCATGTATGCTCTGGCCAACCACTTCAGATTATTGATATTATCCGGGTTCTCTTCTGTGTATGGTTTTATAGAAGAGATTGCTTTTTCCCCATCACCTTTGAAGGCGTAAAATCTTCCGGTTAAATACTCTATATAGCTATCCGAAGTATTTTCTGCAAGCTGTTGTGCTGAAATTTTGGCTTTTTGAGCTAGTTCAATGGCATCGTCAAATTTTTGTTGCTCTGCTAATAATTCAGCTCTATGCAAATCGATGTTTAGTAAAATAGCTGTTGCATTGTTTTGTTTAGCCCAGTCTTGATAGAATTTAAGAGTTTCTTGCGCCTTGGTCGCTTCGCCTGCAACAAAATATTTAACTGCAAACTGACTTTCGTAAAGGGCCAAGCTACTAGTTGTAGTGACTTTTCTAAATGCATCAACGGATTGTTCATGACTTTTGATAGCATTTTGATACTGCCCATAATTCCAAAATAGTCGAGATTTTTGCGATAAAAAGCTATGTTCTTGAGCAGGGTTTAAGCTTAGTTCAATAGCTTGATTAATAAACCGTAGAGACTCTTCGAATTTACCAAGTCTTGCATTAGATAGCGCTAATCTTGAAAGGGCATTAGTGTCTTCTGCGTTAAGAAGAAGAATTTGCTGGTAGTAGTTATTGGAAGAGTCGTACTTTCCCAGTTGGAAATGGTAGTTACCTAATTTGCGGTAGGCATCTTGATTAGTAGGGTCTAGATCTATAAATTTATTGTAAGCGATAATGGCGTTATCGTAGTCAGCCTGGGACAGGTAAACGTCACCGATTGCACCCCAGTAGGCTACTAGGGTAGGGTCAATTCGTAATATGTTTTCATAGGCGTCAATTGAAGCTTTAATCGCTTTATCTTTCTTTAGAAGCACTCTAGCTATGCTAGCTTTGGCTTGATAAGGCTCAAGCTCGTCTGGGAATGCAGTTATCCATCGTTCTACCAGACTTGGCGTTTTACTAAGTTGATTGGTTAAGCTTAATTGCACTAAAGACAAAGAGTACTTTTCTCTTTCGGTGAACTTACTTTCTTTGTAAGGCATAACCTTATCAAGTCTGTTTTTAGCATTGGCTATCTGATTTTGACCAGCATAATAAGTAACAAGTGTAAGATTAGCTAATGCAAATTTGTCATCTTGTTCAGCAGCATCTATAAGTAAAGCAATTGCTTTTTCATGATTGCCATAATCGGTCATTAACACTCGAGATTTGGCATAAGTTTTAAAAGCTTTGAAGTTATAGGTATATAAATCGCCTATCGGTAAGTCGGTTTGTTGGCGATCTTGTTCATCTAATAAATGGTTTGTTACTTGTTCTGATATGATATCTATAGCAGTGAAGTAGTCGGTTGACTCTGCAATAAATTCTTTTAATTTTTTACCCGTTACAGAAGTGTATAGAGAGACTTTTAATTGATATTGTTGGCCAGCGAAGTTTAATGTCCCGTTTGCAAAGTAATCTAGATACTTTTCTTTTGTTAGCTTTATCTGCAGAGAGAGTGGTATGGAATCAATTGGCGCTCGTGCTGTTTGTAAATCGTTGATCAAGGCAAAACTATCGCCTGCTATAATATATTTATTTTGACTAAGGTCTCTTCTTAAAACTTCTGAACTGGCTATAGCTACGCTGTTTAATGATTCATCTTTGCTAATGTTATTTAAAGGGAATACCAGTATTTTTTTAATACTGCTTTGCTTTGAGGTGGATTTGAAAGCACTAATTTCGGAGCTTGCAATATTATTAGTAGAAGGCGAAAAATCCATTTTTAAATAAATAGAGCTCAATACTAAAGGAATTGCCAAAAGGTTGATTGGAATATAAATCTTCTCAAATAAACTCCATTTCTGTTTTCCTGGAGCTCCGTGCTGCCATGCTAGAACGACTACTAGGGGTAAGCAAAGTAAAAGTAATACTACTAGCAACTGTTCCCAGTTTCTGGATAAACCATATATTTCGACTGCCCATTGAGTAAACTCCATAGCGGTCCAGCTGGCAGCTAAATATATTCCTAAAAATTGAGGGATTCTGCGTTTTGTGATTTGTGAAAAGAAGCCTGTATTTTCTGACATTAGTTTAGTATTTTAATATTCTTGATAACGCTAAGCTTGATATTAAAGTTTCACCTCCAAGGGGTCAATCAAATACTATGAACAATCCAACAAAGCTCTTGTTTCTGACGTTTTTAGCAACGCTTCCAGGTTTACTACATGCTGCTACAGTACCAGAAGGTTTCAAAATTGAAGTTTTTGCCGAAAAAGTAGATGGGGCCAGACAAATGGCTTTATCTGATACAGGAATTATTTATGTAGGTTCAAGACGACCTGGGAAAGTCCATGCAGTCATTGATTCCAACGGTGATTACAAAGCTGATAAGACGGTTTTAATCATTGATGATCTTTATATGCCTTCGGGATTGACTTATAAAGACGGCGATCTCTATGTTGCTGAAGTAGATAAAATTTTGCGCTTTAAAGATATCGACAAAAACTACGATAAATCTCCAAAGCCCGAAATTGTGTTTGATAATTTGCCCGATGAATCTCATCACGGCTGGAAGTACGCAAAATTTGGTCCTGATGGGCGTTTATACATTCCGATCGGCGTGCCATGCAACGTGTGTAATGAGGAAGATAAACGTTTTGGCACTATTATTGCTTTAGATGTTGAATCTGGTGAGTTTGAATATATAGCTACCGGTGTTAGGAATAGTGTTGGTTTTGATTGGGACCCTTTAACAAAGGAGTTTTGGTTTACCGATAATGGTCGTGATTGGATGGGAGATGATGTACCACCCTGTGAATTGAATAAGGTCAGTAAGAGTGGTGATTTTTTTGGCTTTCCATATGTTCATGGAAATGCTGTAAAAGATCCTGAGTTTTTCAGTAGCTTCAAAAAGGACAAAGGTAATACCGACTTTGTGCTTCCGCAATGGGAATATCAAGCTCACGTAGCCCCTTTGGGCATGATCTTTTATCAAGGTAAGCAGTTTCCCAAAAAGTATCAAAATTCGATTTTAGTGGCGCAACACGGTTCCTGGAATCGTTCTAAGAAAGTCGGTTACAAAATAGTTAACATGCAGCTTGATAAGAACCGTAATGTGATTGCGCAGAATGACTTTGTGACTGGGTGGTTAGATGGCGAAAAAGTATTAGGACGGCCAGTGGATTTGATTACCTTGCCCGATGGTTCTGTTCTTATTTCAGATGATGGTTTTAGTGTTATTTATCGAGTGAGTTATCAGGTTGAAAAAAACTAATAAAATGTAAAAAGCTAAATAGCAAAAAGGCCTGCATTTGCAGGCCTTTTTAATCTTACAAAAGTCTAGAATATCTACGGTTTACCATATCTTGACGCGTTGTTCTGGAGCTTTATACATCTTGTCACCAGGTTTTACATCAAAGGCTTCATGGAACTCAGGCATATTCATAACAGTACCATTAGCGCGGTATTCTGAAGGTGAATGCGAATCGGTTTTAATACGCTTGCGCAGTTCTTCATCGCGATATTTACGTGCCCAAACTTGAGCCCAGCCTACAAATACTCTTTGATCGCCTGTCATCCCATCAATGACGGGTGCTGGTTTGCCTTGCTTGGATAATTGATAAGCTTTATAAGCAATGGTCATGCCACCTAAATCACCAATATTTTCACCTAAGGTAAATTCACCATTAACATGGACATCATCTAGCACAGTGAAGTCATTGTATTGCGCTACTAACTTATCGGCGCGTTTTTCAAATTCCGCACGGTCAGTCTCTGTCCACCAATTACGTAACTTACCATCACCATCAAACTGAGAGCCTTGATCGTCAAAACCATGTCCCATTTCATGGCCAATTACAGCACCAATACCACCATAATTTACCGCGTCATCGGCTTCAAGGTTAAAGAATGGAGGTTGCAAAATAGCTGCAGGGAATACGATCTCATTCATCACAGGGTTGTAATAAGCATTAACGGTTTGCGGTGTCATAAACCATTGAGTTTTATCAATAGGCTGACCCAGCTTTTCACGGTTTTGTTTCACAGAAACCATTGTGGCTCGACGCATGTTGCCCGCTAGGTCATCTGCTTCGATGGTTAATTCAGA
Organism: Kangiella sp. HZ709; assembly: GCF_009674675.1. GTDB lineage: Bacteria > Pseudomonadota > Gammaproteobacteria > Enterobacterales > Kangiellaceae > Kangiella. The sequence goes on along the minus strand of NZ_WKJC01000001.1, from coordinate 988,403 downwards.
GTAATCTTTCCATTTATCAGGGTAACCAATCTTAGGATCAAATTTAGCTAACTTATCTAAAGCTTGCTTCTTGGTTTCTTCGCCCATCCAGTCTAAACCTTTAATGCCTTCACCATAAGCTTTGCGTAGGTTTTCAACTAACACCGTCATGCGCTTTTTTGCTTCAGGCTTAAAGTGTTTTTGTACATAAATCTTACCTACGACTTCACCTAAAACACCATTAATCACATCAACACCACGCTTCCAACGGGGTTCTTGCTCTTCAACGCCACTCAAAACACCTTGATAGAAGCGGAAGTTTTCATCTGCGATAGCAGAATTTAAGAAAGGCGCTGCGCCTGATAGCATGTGCCACTTGAAATAGCTTTTCCAAGTTTCTAAATCGACGTCCGCCATCATCTTATCAACGGCCACAAAATAATCAGGCTGACCAATAATAGCTTGTTGCATATCATCGAGTTGAGCTTCTGCTTTCCAAGCATCCCAATTAGTGTTTGGCATTAAGGTTTTCAGTTCAGATAGTGACTTTTTGTTATAACGAGCGACCGGATTTCGCATTTTTTCTTTTGGCCATTGTTTCTCAGCTAACTCGGTTTCAAATTGCATGATTTGTGAAGCATGCTTTGCTCCATTATCTACCCCTGCCAGATCAAACATTTTAGTCATATGCTCAACATAAGCTTTACGAATATCGGCGCTTTTTTCGTCGTCATCGATATAGGTTTCACGACTGGGTAACCCTAATCCCCCTTGTCCCATTTGTGTAATGTAGGTTTCAGGATCACGCGGGTCTGCATAAACAAAAACGCCGAATGGACCAGTTGAAATCATTTGCGCATAGGCAAGGTACTTAGATAAATCTTCGGCGTTTTTAATCGCATCGATTTTGGCAAATTCAGGTGTTAAAGGGGATACTCCTAACTTCTCAATTAAATCGGTATTCATATAACTTTTATATAAATCGCCAACTTTTTGCGCATCAGAACCTTTTTCTGCCTGCATTTTCGCAGAATCTTCAATGATAGCTTTGACATCTTCTTTGGCTTTTTCCGCTAACTTTGTAAATGAACCATAGTTGGATTTATCGGCCGGGATTTCAAAATTTTCTAACCAAGATCCATTTACATGACGGAATAAATCATCTTGCGGGCGAACTGACTTATCGAAGTTAGCAAGATCGATACCTGAGACTAATGCTTTTGGCGCTTCTACTTTTTTGTCTAGCTTGGCTTGCGCTTGAGCTTCAGTTTTGGCTGCTGTTTTTGCCTTTTGCTCAGCGTGATTGGAATTATCAGAACATGCAGCTACAACAGCTAAACACGCTGCACTGACTATAAATTTTTTCATAAGAACACCTATTATTTACTCTAAGTTATTGATATTTAGAAATAATGTTAATTCAGCAGATCATACTAGCAGAACAAATCGTTATGGGAAGTACCCTAGCGTTCGTATTAGTAACAGAGTATTACCAGAGATAAAGTTTAGAGTAAGAATTTAAGTTAGAGGCTCTGCAATTGATTTATAGCATAGAGCAGTTTTTCGGGCAGCTGCTCTTTTTGCCCCGTAAAGTAATTCAACATAACGATTCGGCTATTGCCAATGGTTGCGATGGTTTGTTGCTGTTCACTAAAGGCTTGGTATTCCATCATAAAGCCAAACTCCTGTAGTTCTGAAATACGGCAACCAATATATAAGGTATCAGGAAAAGTTACCGGCCTGCGGTAACGACAATAAGAGTCCGCTAAAATCGGGCCAATAGGATTCTCATTATTTTTAGCATCGGCTACATTAATGTTAAGACCAATCTTTTGCATATAGGCAATACGAGCTGTTTCGAAATAGCGTAAATAGATAACATTATTGAGATGTTGAAATGCATCCATTTCACCCCAAGCCACATTGACGGGAACAATAACTGGGAAAGCCTGTTTAAATTCTTCAAATGTCATAGTGTCGTCACTCGGGTTGTAAGTTTTGCGGGTTAATTTAGTTTAAGTTTACGATATTCAAATTTTGACTGTTATCCGTGCCTATTTTTGCGCTTTTAAACTCTGGAGAATCAAATAGTAGTTCTTCGTCAGTAGATACCTGTTTTAAATTTACAAAATCAAATAGCTCGGTATCCGCCAAATGAGAAGGGGCTACGTTAGTAATAGATTTGAAAATGGCTTCAATCCTACCTGGATATTTTCTGTCCCAGTCTTGTAGCATCATTTTTATATTTTGACGCTGCAGATTTTCCTGTGAACCACAAAGATTACAAGGAATGATTGGAAACTCTTTAATCTTAGCGTATTGGGCAATATCTTTTTCTTTGGCATAAGCTAGAGGACGGATGACTATATGTTGACCATTGTCACTATTGAGTTTAGGGGGCATTGATTTTAATTTGCCGCCAAAAAACATATTCAAAAATAATGTTTCAATAATGTCGTCACGGTGATGACCCAAAGCAATCTTATTAATGCCGTTGCGCTTTGCCCAGCCATAGATAATACCTCTGCGTAGTCTTGAACATAACCCACAGGTGGTTTTCCCTTCTGGAGTTTTATCTTTTACGATGCTGTAGGTATCTTCTTCGATGATTTCGAAGGGTACTTCAATAGATGTAAGATAATTTGGCAGTATAGCTTCGGGAAAGCCTGGTTGTTTTTGGTCAAGGTTAACAGCTATTAATTCAAAGTTGATAGGTGCACTTTTCTGCAAGCTCATCAATATATCCAGCAAAGTATAAGAGTCTTTGCCGCCAGATAAACAGACCATGACCTTATCGCCATCCTCGATCATATTGAAATCGGCAATGGCCTGGCCAACATTTCGTCGTAAACGTTTGTGCAGTTTAGTAAAGTCAGTCTTATCTTTTGGGTTTAGCATCATCATGGTGCTTAATTAAAGTGGGCGAAATTATACCGCACTCCATCGTCAGTTTGGATACAAATTATAGTCATTTTCATTGTAAAAAAGTTAAAATTGATGCAAATTTGCATTGCATATCAAAAAAAGTACCGTAATAATAATTAAATATTATATTTCTATATTAATTTCAAAGGCTTAGTCTTGATAAAAAGTGCATATAAATTACTTATTATAGGCTTTCTACTGTTATCTAGTGGGATTGCTTTTGCTGCGACCGTTGAGATAGAAGTTAATTGGCCTGAATGGTCAACAGAAAATGCTGTTATTTTTCGAGATGCGCTGGGCAACCGTGTTACGACCCTTAACGGGGGCACTAACTATATTTGTAATCCTACTAATTGCTTCAACAACGCTGCAAATACTCCTTACGGCCCTCTCACCTTTACTTTTAATGATGTTCCTGCCGCCGATTATGATATTCGAATTCTAGATAATTTCGGAGACGGTTGGGATGGTGCCGGTGCTTACGTGAGGGTGAGAGTAAATGGCACCCAAGTTGTTAACTCTACTGGTCCGGCTGGAGGCTCCGCAGAGAATATTGCTTTCACAGTAACTGACACCCAGTTATCGGTAACAACTCAAACTTGTTCTACTTCATCTTTGACAGGGGCCTGGTCAACGGGTTTAACATCGACTGCAACATCTGGCTCTATTCCTGTGTCTATGAACTTTGCTGTTGATAGCACTACAGGAGCGTGGGTTGATTTTCTGAATGAAAATATGAACGCCATTAACGCATGGAGCGATACAAATGTTCAAGGCGCTGATTCATTGGGAGTAACTTTTGAGTGGGACTCAACAGTAGGTGCAGGTGGAGAGGCAATTTATTCGTCATTAGCCTCAGACGGCACGACTGGTGGTGGTGATGGAACAACTGGGGACATCACCTTAAGTTTTGGTGGTAGGACAGTTTATAATGCCATTCTTCATATTGATAGAGTGGGTGGTACTAGTGGTACCACTGCAAATAGTGCACGTCATACAATAACAACTTCGGGAGTGACTTTAGGCCGATTAGCTGGCCCTAGTCATTTTGAAACTTACAGCAATAATAGTTTTTACAGAGATTTATTTGCTACCTCTAGTAATACAGAATCAAGTTTAGATTCTGCAACAGGAACTGCTGCTGGCTCTGTAGTCTTGTCCGGCGCTTATAGCTCTGTTAATTTGGCTCTTGATGGTGGCGGTCCTGAAGGGGCGGGTGGAGACGCTATGGAGTATGTAATTTGTGTTCCTCAAGCAGATCTTTCTTTAGCTCAGCTAGTTAGCGAAACGAGTCCTGCTGTTGGTGAAAATATTACCATTACTCTGACGTTAACTAATGGTGGACCTGACGATGCCAATAACGTTGCAGTAAATGATCTATTACCTGCGGGTTTAGATTTTGTTTCAGCGACGGTTCCTTCAGGCACAACATACGATGAGACAACTGGGCTCTGGAATATTGGGACTGTTGCAAATTTAGACTCAGTAATTTTAGAAATAACAGCTGAAGTTACTTCAGCTTCGACAATAACTAATGAAGCTACCATCACTAATTCTGATAGAGTAGATCCTGACTCAGATTTCACAATAGGAATTGCCACTGATGATTTATCTGATGGCGTGGCTGACGATGATGAAACTAGCGTAATTATCACACCTTTTATTTCCGCTAATATTTCGGTGACTAAAAGTGATACACCTACGGATTATGTTCCTGGTGGTAACAGTGTTTATACTATTACCATTACAAACGGCGGGCCTAGTGATGTATCCGGTGTTGTAATTAGCGATAGCTTACCGTCCGGAGTTACGTTATCAGCTGAATGGACTTGCGCATCAACTGCTGGTTCAAGCTGTTCAGCCAGCTCTGGAGGCTTAATTGGCGATACTAGTGTTAATCTAACTGCCGATATTTTAGATCAAGGAGTTATAACGTTAACTATACCAATTCAGTACAGCTCAGATGCTGCAGATTATTAGGAGTTTTGTATATGAAAAAATTATTGAATGTTACATTGTTCGTTATAATCTGTTCCAGTTTTACGGTTAAAGCTGAGCAAAGAGTCTTATTGAGGTCTGAATTATCTAAAGTTGAACTGGATATAGTAAAGGCTTTAATTGAACAAAAATATAATGTGAAATTAGATTTTTTAAAACTTAAAACTCGTAAAGATCAAGTAGAATATCTTTATAAACTTAGTCGAGATATTAGCCCGCAATTGTTCAAAAGCTTAGGTAAGGAAAAGTATAAAAAGGTCAAGCTCAAAGCCTTTGATGTAGAGCCATCCTTACTAATGAGTGATGACAAGAGAGTTAATAAGGCAAATGGTAGAGTAAGCCGTTAAGATGTCCTAATTTTATAATTTTATGTCCTAATGATGATAACTGGAGTTCTAGTTTCTGCTTAAAATAACTGTCAATGGAGTGACAATAAGATAATAAAAACAATATAAGTAGAAAGGATATAACAATAGCTTCTAAGACCCCAAGCCCTGTAAAGCGATTTACGGGGTTTTTATTTTTCATTCTGGGCAAATTAGGGTATTTTGAAGTTATCCAATCTCTTCTCGACAATTAATAATAAATGCTAAACCTGCTTTGGTTATTTTTCTTTCTTATAGCTTTCCTATTGGCTCTGTATCAGTGGCTATTCCTCGGCAACGCCCAATCCTTCCCTGAGTTAGTCAAAGCTATTTTTGATATGGCAAAGCTAAGTGTTGAGATTTCTATAGGCTTAGTAGGGGTTTTAGCATTCTGGTTAGGGATGCTGAAAATCGCAGAAAAAAGTGGCTTGGTTAATTTGTTAGCAAAAGCCTTGGCGCCTTTATTTAGGAAGTTGATGCCAGAAGTTCCTACCGGGCATCCTGCGCTAGGCTCCATAAGCATGAACATGGCAGCTAATATGTTGGGACTCGATAATGCAGCCACCCCAATGGGTATTCGCGCAATGGAACAGCTGCAAGAGCTTAATCCAGTAAAAAATACTGCTTCAAACGCTCAAATCTTATTTTTGGTACTCAATACTTCTGCCGTTACTATTATCCCCATCACGATTTTGGTCTATCGAACCCAAATGGGCGCTGCTGATCCTGCAGCGATATTTTTACCCTTGTTGCTCGCCACCTGTGCTTCAACTTTGGTGGGCTTATTAGCTGTTTCGATGGTTCAAAAAATATCACTCTTTAACCGAGTGATAGCAGCCTATGGTTTGGTGTTTGCCACCATCATAGGGGGCATAGTATATGGCCTAACGAGTTTACCGACTCAGCAGATGACAGATCTTAGTTCAGCCATGGGTAATTTTTTATTAATGTTTTCCATTATAGCCATTCTGTTATATGGCTTGCGAAAGGGCGTAGCAGTTTACGAGGACTTTGTTGACGGTGCTAAAGAAGGTTTTAAAGTCGCGGTTAACATTATTCCGTATTTGGTGGCAATGCTAACGGCGATAGGTGCACTAAGGGCCTCAGGCGCTTTGGATGCCTTTTCTAGTTTTATTAGTAAAGTGGTGACTTATTTTGGCGGTAACACCGCCTTTGTGGATGCAATACCAACGGCCTTGATGCGACCTTTTAGCGGTAGCGGCTCACGGGCTATGATGTTGGAGGCGATGGAAACTCATGGTGTTGACTCTTTTGCTGGAACTTTGGTGTCGATTATTCAAGGCAGTACCGAAACTACTTTCTATGTGTTAACCGTCTATTTCGGCGCGGTGGGCATCAAAAAAGTACGCCATGCACTTGCCTGTGGTCTTTTGGCAGATCTGGCTGGAATCATCGCAGCAATACTATTGAGCTATTGGTTCTTCGCTTGAGCTGTAGATGTTAAAAAAGTGGACACTTACAACTTAACCTAAGTCAAATATGACTTTGTAATTGTCAAGAAAAATACATAGAAATCCTGAAAAAAATTCTGACGCAGATGCAAGAAGTCCACAAGTAACAGCAAAGGTAGTAAAAACAAGGGTTTCAAGCCGATTATAATTTAAGCAGTGAATAAAAAAGCTTTATTTTAAGAGTTAAGTTATTGATATTAATGGTTATTTAAAATATAGCTTAAAAAATGAGCAGTTTGAATTAGAACCCTTGATTTTATTGCTTTTGAGCCTTTTTAGAGAATTTTTCCCCAAAGTTATCCACAGAATTTGTGAAGAAATTATTACAAGACAAAAGTAGCTAAGTGGTCAGATGACACTCAGCTTCTTGATTAATATAAGTTTATGACTCTGCAAGTAAGCTTAGGTTGGTTTTGTGGCACTGGCGACGGTATAAGCAGGGCCTTGTTTGTGCTTTTTATAGTTACCAAAGACTTCTTTAAAGCCAGTTTTCATAAAGTTTCTAAGGCCAGTAATGGTGACGACATAAAAGGTTCCACCGGGTTTTAAGCGCTCATAAGCATCATTCAAAAAGATATATAACAACTCGTTGCCGACTTTTGCAGGTATATTCGAAACAATAACATCAAACTCTTTTTCGGGGATATCACTGAAACCATTGCTCAAACGAGCAGACGCGTGAGCAAGATTATTCAATTTAGCATTGGTGTTGGCATAATCGACAGCCAAATAATCTTTATCGACCATAATCACTTGGCCTTGATTGGCTTGTTTGGCCATTGCAAGGCCCAGTACCCCGTAACCACAACCTAAATCGATACATTTATCTTCAGGTTTTATATCGAGGTATTTCAACAGCATCACTGAACCATCATCAATGGCTTTAGGAGAAAAGAGACCCCATGTGGTTTTAAAGCTCATTGGAAATCCGCAAATGGAATCTTTAATTAACAGATCGTTTTTAAGATCAGCAATTTGTTCTTTAGTATAGTGCGCCATGGTATTTGAATATGATAAAAACTGAGCTGATTTTATCACCAGCTAACAATAAACCCTAATTTATCTCATCGCTAAAAGTCTTGTGATAGAATGCGCGCTAATTATTATCCTTATCCAATTTCGGTTTATTCATGCAAAGGCCTTTTCTGTTCTTTTGTCGTCCTGGTTTTGAAAATGACTGCGCTGCAGAAGTTCAGGCATTTGCCAATGAGTATAATCTTCCCGGTTATGCTAATACTAAACTGAACGATGGCTACGTACGTTTTTACGTTCTGGATCAAACCAGCGAAGAAATATTCTTCAAAGAATTGGATTTGTCTGAGCTGATCTTTGCACGTCAATGGTTCTGGGCAAAAGCAGAATTAACAAACTTAGATCCTGCTGACCGGGTGACACCAATTCTTGAGGCTGCAGGCCAATTTGGGTTGTGTCAGAACCTTTTGGTAGAACATCTTGATAACGACTCGGGGCGCGAATTATCCAAGTTTTGCAAAAAAATAAGCACACCTTTAACCATTGCTTGTGAAAAACAGGGGATTGTTCAAAAAGCAAAAAAACTGAAAGAATCTGAGCTGCAAGCTGAATTACAGCTGCATATATTGTTTATGGCTAATGACCATTGTTATTTAGGCTGTTCACTAGTGGGCAAAGCCTCTAATTTGAAAGGCGGGATCTTGCGCTTAAAATCGCCGAAAGATGCGCCTAGTCGTTCGAGTCTGAAATTAGATGAAGCGATTCAAGTATTAATGTCTAAGAAACAAAGTCAGGCTATATTTCGACTAGGGCATACTGCCGTTGATTTGGGGGCTGCACCGGGTGGTTGGACTTACCAACTGGTTCAACGTGGGATGCAAGTAACGGCGGTTGATAATGGCCCTATGGATAAGAAGTTGATGGCGACTGAACATGTGATCCATTTAAAGGAAAACGCTTTAACTTGGTTGCCACAAAAACCGGTACAAATGCTAGTGTGTGATATGGTAGAAAAACCGTCATTAGTAGCACAACTTATGACCAAATGGCTTATTCAAGCTAAAACTGAACAAGCTATTTTTAATTTAAAATTACCGATGAAAAAGCGCTTCCAAGAAGTTTCTGATTGTATTGGTGATATGTGCGATCAGCTTGATGAGCATGAGATAAATTATTATTGGCAAGCAAAACATCTATATCATGACCGCGAAGAAATAACCGTTTATTTTAGACGTAAGATGCCAAAATTAAACTAGTTAGACAAATGAGCTAGATCATTTAGATAAACCATTTAGATAGACATAATATGAATAACGAAATTCCATTAGGCAAAGAGACTGAATATCCGCAAACTTATGATGCTTCACTGCTGTTCCCAGTTGCGCGTCAGATTAAGCGTGATGAACTAGCACTTAGTGGTGAATTACCATTTAAAGGCAGCGATATTTGGAATGCTTATGAAATGTCTTGGTTGAATGCAAAAGGTAAGCCGCAAGTAGCAATTGGCATTTTTGAGTTTGATTTCAATACCGTCAATATTGTGGAGTCTAAGTCGTTTAAACTCTATTTGAATTCGTTTAATCAATCGAAATTCCAAACTTGGCAAGCCGTCGAGAAGGTTTTAATTAATGATTTAAGTTCAGTCACAGTTGGGCAAGTTCAAGTAACATTATTAACCTTAAAAGATTATCAGCAGCAGTTTCCGATCGTAGATTTTGATGGTTTATGTATTGATGAGTTGGATATTGAAGTAAAAGACTATGACTACGATAAAGGACTCTTGTGTTTAGAGTCGGACCAAGAAATAGTAGAAGAAACATTAGTTAGTCACTTGCTCAAAAGTAACTGCCTTATAACCAATCAACCAGATTGGGCAAGCGTAAGCGTTGAATACAAAGGTTCTAGGATCGATCGTGCTGCATTACTAAGGTATTTGATATCTTTTCGGACTCATAATGAATTTCATGAGCAGTGCGTTGAACGAGTCTTCAACGACATTATGCAGCGCTGCCAGCCGCAAGAATTAACCGTTTATGCACGTTATACTCGTCGCGGTGGTTTAGACATTAACCCTTTTAGAACTAATAAAAAGCAAACCGTAAAGAATCTTCGTTTAAGTCGACAATAGGCTTTGTTACATATTTAAGATAAATCATACATCTTTGTTATTGCTGTAAGATCAATGATTTTGCAAAATGAAAGTGTCAATAATAACAAACAGGCACCTCGATGAAATTATTTTCCTATATAGCTTTAGTGGTAAGCGTTCTTATCAGCTCAACAAGTTTTGCAGAATCTCCAATCCAAAATAAAAATGACGCAAAAGCGATAGTACAAAAGCTGGATTATCAATTGTTTGAATTGGGCTTTAATCAGTGTCAGCTAGAACAGTTAGCGGAACTCTTGCATCAAGATTTAGATTTTTATCATGATATTGGCGGCACTCAGAATAAGTCCGAATTTATGGAGGCGATGGCCAAAAACATCTGTCCGAAAACCGGCGCCAAGCCTATTCGCAAATTAGTTGATGGAACCATTGAAGTATTTAAGCTTAAAAAAGATGGCAAGCTTTATGGGATTATACAAAGAGCGGATCATGAGTTTTATAGAAAAGAAGCAGGGAAGCCACTGTATAAAACGGGAAAAGCAAAGTTTACCCATGTCTGGATTTTCGTCGATGGACAATGGCTACTTAAAGAATCTTTGAGTTTTGAGCATGAAGCCACGTCGAACAACTAGAGGCATTACCTCTAGAATCAATCCCTTTAAGTCATCACTTGCAATTAAAAATCAGTGTTTTATAAGGCTAATCTGGTTCGACTAGTGTTTTGCTACTAAAAAGGACTGGACGAACTCTAGTCGTTATATAACAATGGATTGCTTTATTTGAGCCTAATCTAAGGCCTTCAAATAAATATTAAAATAATTAGCGATTTATTTAGTATTCAGTTCAACGATAAGAATTCAATTAGATAAAAAGCACTAAATCACCTCCACTTACTGAATGGGTATCAAGATATCAGCAGTAAGTTTTGAGTATTTAAGGGTATATCAATGACAAATCAAACAAAAGACAAGTCCTTCTTTGGGCATCCTAAAGGTCTGCAGACCTTATTTATGACCGAGATGTGGGAACGCATGAGTTACTACGGCATGCGAGGAATCTTAGTTCTATTCATGACCGCTGCAATTCAAGAAGGCGGTTTAGGAATGACAGCTGCAATCGCTACTGCAATCTATGGTTTATATACCAGCTCGGTATATTTCATGGGCTTACCAGGCGGCTGGATCGCTGATCGCTTAATTGGTGGACAGAAAGCCATTTGGTATGGCGGTATTATTATTATGTGTGGCCACATAGTATTAGCGATTCCTAATGAGGGTAGTTTCTTTGTCGGCCTGATTTTAGTTGCTTTGGGTACCGGTTTATTAAAGCCTAATATTACCGCAGTGGTTGGCCAGCTCTATAGCAGTGAAGATGAACGCCGTGATGCGGGTTATTCCATTTATTATATGGGCATCAATATCGGTTCACTGATTGGTTATTTTGTTTGTGGTTACTTGATGGAAAATGTTGGCTGGCACTGGGCTTTCGGTGCAGCAGCAGTAGGTATGGCATTAGGCTTAATTCAATTCTATTTAACCAATAGTAATTTACCAGAAGTGAGTGCTAAGCCTTCTGTTGAGATAACTGAAAGCGCTCGTAAGAAAAGCTGGGCAGGTATTGGTATATTCTTATTTGCCGTTGCGGTAGTTACAGCCTTAACTTTGGCAGGCACTATTTCAATTAACGCAGTCAGTCTTGCTAAACAAACAGCTATCGTATTGACCGCTACTTTCTTTATCTTTTTTGCCGTCATTTATTTCCGCGGAAACTTAAATCAAGTCGAAAAGAAAGGCATGTGGGCTTTACTGCTCATCTGTGTAGCTTCGGCCTGTTTCTGGTCAGGCTTTGAGCAAGCTGGCTCTTCACTGAATTTATTCACTCGTGATTATACTGATAGATTTATTGGGACTTTTGAAATTCCTACCACTTGGTTCCAATCTATCAATTCAGCTTTCATTATCCTATTAACGCCATTCTTTGCCGCTTTCTGGATTAGATTAGGCAAACGTATGGTAACACCTGGCTATGGTTTAAAGATGGCCGTTGGTTTGATTATCATGGGTAGTGGCTTTGTGGTTATGGTATTTGCAGCACAAGTAGCGGCTGGCGGCGGTAAATCTGCAGCCTTCTATTTAATCTTAACTTACTTCTTACATACAGTTGGTGAGTTATGCTTAAGCCCAATCGCTTTAAGTGCGGTAAGTAAGTTGTCTCCAAGACGTTATATGGGGCAGATGATGGGCTTATTTGTATTTACCTACTCTATAGGTAACATCATTGCTGGCTTAATGGCAGGTAACTTCGATCCTAATAATGTAAAAGAGTTACCTAGCTTATTCCAATTCATCGCGACCTTCAGTATCGGTATCGGCGCTGTAGTTTTACTAATAGGTATGTTTAGTAAAAAGTGGGAGCAAGAAGTGGTTGAGTACAAGGAAAAAGAAGAGGCTTCATAAACTCTTAATTCTTTGTTATAAATTAAATGGCCAAGCATTAATGCTTGGCCATTTTTTTTGAAGGTATTGAATTTAAGGTTTATGCAGCAATTCGATTTAATCAATTCTGATAAAGGGGAATCCATTGTTTTAGAAGGTGGAGAGCTTTTATATTGGCCAAACTTATTTAATGGTAAGCCAAGTTTCAAAGAGTTGATGGATTCAATTAGCTGGCAAGAAGAAACCCTCAAGATTTATGGCGTTGAAAGGGTAGTACCTAGATTAGTTGCTTGGTATGGCGATGAAGGAGTGCACTATCGCTATTCAGGGGTGGATCATATAACCACTCCTTGGAACCAATCGCTTTTAAAGATTAAAACTCAACTAGAGCAAATAACAGGCGAGCAATTTAATAGTTGTTTGTGTAATTTATATCGAAATGGCCAAGATAGTATGGGCTGGCATAGTGATAATGAAAAAGAGCTTGGGGTAAATCCAGTTATTGCCTCAATCAGTTATGGTGCAACTCGCAATTTTCATTTAAAACATAGGGTTAAGCCTAAATTAAGGCATAAAATTTCTTTAACATCTGGTAGTCTATTAATCATGAAAGGTCAGACTCAGACTCATTGGGTTCATCAAATCCCAAAAGAACCTAAGATCTTAGAGCCAAGAATAAACCTAACTTTTAGAAATATTATTAATCATTAGGATTTTATATGCCGTTTTTAGCGTGTCGTGTTTTTGATTCCCCAGAAGTTAACCATCAACTCGTTCAGTTAGAGCTGAATGACTTATCTGATGGCGACACCGTCATCAAGGTGGATTACTCCAGTATTAATTACAAAGATGCCTTAGCTGCTTCAGGTCGTGGCAAGATCATGAAATCATTTCCGCTAAATGCAGGAATCGATTTGGCAGGCACAATTGAACAAACTTCCAATCCTAACTTTAAAGCCGGGCAGAAAATTTTAGTTAATGGCTGTGGTATTGGCGAAAATCATGATGGTGGCTTAGCCGAATATGCCCGAGTCAAAAGTGAATGGTTGATTGCATTACCAGAAGCTTATGACACACGCCAAGCGATGATTATAGGAACGGCTGGTTTTACCGCGGCGTTGGCGATTTATCGTATGCAGCAAAATGGTCAAACGCCAGATAAAGGCCCTATCGTAGTAACTGGTGCGAGTGGCGGAGTTGGCAGCTTCGCGGTTAACTTATTAAGTAAAATGGGCTATGAAACCATTGCTCTAACCAGCCGCCAATCAATGCGCGATTATTTACAAGGTTTAGGAGCAGGCCAAATTACAGAACTGGATAAGCTCGATTTGTCGGATAAGCCTTTGGCTAAGGCTGTCTATGGCGGGGCCATTGATAACATTGGTGGTGAAACCTTATCTAAAATTATTGCTCATACCAACTTATGGGGAAATGTTGCCAGTATTGGTTTAGCCGATAGTCCTAAATTAAACGCGATGGTGTTTCCCTTTATTTTAAGAGGCGTCAGTCTACTGGGAATAAGTTCAACCAACTGTCCAATGGATTTGCGGACTAAAATTTGGCAACAATTTGGTAATGAATTGCCGCTGCCAGATTTTGAAAAAATTGTTTCCGAAGAGATAAAGTTAGCAGATGTCTCTCCTTATTTTGATCAGCTGATTGATAAAAAACATCATGGAAGATTGATCGTTAATTGTCAGTAATAAGGACTGCTATTAATGGATTTTAGCTCATTCGAATCTAGCACTTTAGAAGCCAATCAGAGTCTTATTGTCACGGCTAGTAATCGGCAAGCTCGCTATCTTAGGGAGCTATATCAGCAGCAGCAAATCGCTCAAGGTAAAAACGCTTGGCAGGCATTGACGATTATGCCTTGGAATGCGTTTTTGGATAAGTGTTGGGGACTTTATAGCCTAACAGCTAAAGATACTTTACCGATAAGACTGAATAAAGCGCAAAGCCAGCACTTATGGCAGACCATAGTTACAAGCTCCAAACATACCAATGACTTACTGAATGTTAAGCAAACCATTAAGTTGTCTTTTGACGCTTGGAGAATGTTGAATCAGTGGCAAATCAAAGATTTTAGTTTTATTCATGGGGATACTGATCAAGAAGCTTTTGCAGAGTGGTACTTTGAATATAAAAAGCAATTATCAGAAAACCGATGGCTCGATAGCTACCAAATAGGCTCAGTATTGGCTGACAAGATTGGCAACTATATTAATCAGTTACCGACAAACATCGCCTTTTATGGCTTTCAACAAATAACGCCTCAACAAAAGATCATTATTGATGCCATTCATTTCAAAAAAGGGAAGCTAGAATTAAAGCAGGAAGCAACTAATCTTTGTAAACAAAGAGTATTCTCAGCCGACACCCAAGATCAAGAAATCCTCAGTGCTGTTCGCTGGGCAATAGGGCGGTTAGAAACTAATCGTGAACAAAGCATCGCTATTCTAGTTCCTGATCTTGAGCAGCAGCGCTCTAAAATAGAGCGAATGATTCAAAGAGAGTTGTACCCAGATGAATCTTTAGCAGGAAAAACCACACATCATTGGCACGATATTTCGGTGGCTGAAAATATAGAGCAGCAACCTATGATAGAGGTGGTGTTTTTATGGCTAAAATTATTTGATAACAGTTTAAATAAACCTCAATTACAAACCTTATTACTAACGCCTTATCTTTATTCAACACAAGAACAGTCATGGCAAGCTCGCCAATTAGAGCTTGAAATCAGAAAATCCAATAAAGAGTTTTACTCATTAGAAGCGATTAATCTTTTGTGTCAAAAGCGCGAGTTGGAATTTAATTGGCTTAGCCTGATAAATGCGCGAATGCAAAGCAGTGATGAACTCAAGTCGATCAGTTTCAAAGAATTTATTCAGTCAGTATTATCGAATTTAGAGGCTTTGCATTGGAGCGGTTATCAATCCTTGTCAAGTCGAGAGTTTCAACTGCAACAAAAACTGATGGAGTTTATCAAAGCTGCGGTTAGTTTAGCGCTTGTCAGTAATTCGAAACTTAATTGGTCGCAAGCATTAAATCTATTGCAGAATTTTATTCAAGAGCAGAATTTTCATCAAGAAACGCCACAAGCGGCGATAAAAGTTATGGGTATGCTAGAGGCCATGACGATTGGTTTTGATGCTATTTGGATGGTTGGAGCGACCGATAAGTTATTGCCTGCCAAAGCTACCATTAATCCTTTTTTATCAAAAGCATTACAGCTGAAATACAATTTACCGGGTTCATCACATCAACGTGAACTTGAGTATGCTGAAGCGGTGTTAGCTTCTTTACAAGCTCAGGACGAGTTAATTTTCAGTTACGCTCTACATGATGAAGAACAAGAACAATTGTTAAGTCCACTACTGAATCCTTTGGTCGATGAAGTAGGAATATCGCCTTTATCTTTAGCAACAGAGTTACCAGCATATATCAGTGATTGGCCTTTATCAGAGGTGGAAACTTATAGTGATGATAATGGTTTGCCCTTATCAAATGATGGTTATACCGCTGGTGGTACAGGCCTATTAAAAGCACAAGCTGCTTCGCCTTTTGATGCTTACCTTCGCTATCGATTGAACTTATACCCTTTGCAAACCGATGACTTGGGTGTTTCTTTTATGGATAGAGGAAATATTTTTCATAAAGTGATGCAAATCATTTGGCAGCACCTAAAAACTCAGCAGGCTTTACTAAACCTTTCGGATACTGAGCTTCATTCCTTAGTGGATAGAACTATAACCACGACATTGAATATTGAATCTAAGCATTTATACCTGCTTAATCATCAAGGCTTTTTTGAATCTGAACAATCCAGATTGAAAAGTTTAGTTTTGTCGGCATTAGAGCTTGATAAAAAGCGAGTGGCTTTTGAAGTGATTGCCACTGAAGCAAAACGACAAGTCGAAGTAGGTGGTTTATTATTGAATATAAGCATCGATAGGATTGATCAGCTAGACGATGGCAGCTTGATCATTATTGATTATAAAACCGGTGTGCCACGTTTAATTGATTTAATGAATGATCCTATTGGTGAGCCTCAGCTTTTATTATATGCCATTAGCGAGCATAAAGAATCTCAACCTGTAGCAGGCGTTTTATTTTATCAAGCGCATTTGAAAGGTAGTAAATATATTGGTTTTACTGAAGCCTCTGAAATGATACCTGGTGTGAAAGCGTTACAAGATTTAGCTAGTAACCCCTACGCTGAGGAATTCGAATTAGCAATAAAGCAATGGCGTAAAATGCTCAATGAAATTGCTGAATCTTTTAAAAAGGGCGAGGCTAAACTTACGGATTACAGTGGTAACTTCGCTGACCATTATCCTGTTAGTCGCTGGTTAGAAAGAGATGATGAGTATCAAAAGGCAGTACAAGCATTTGCTGAGGATCATGGTCATGAGTAATGCAGTTTTAGCGCCTGATCAAATGGTTCGTGATATGGCGATTGATGTAAAGCAATCCTTTATTGTGCAAGCCCCAGCGGGAGCAGGTAAAACCAGCCTTTTAACGCAAAGGATTTTAAATCTTTTAACCATTGTCGATAATCCAGAAGAAATTGTTGCCGTAACTTTTACTCGAAAAGCCGCTGCAGAGATGCGTCATCGCTTGATTGACTCTTTACATCAGGCATCAGGCCCAGAACCAGAGTTGGAGCATGAAAAAAGAAGTTGGCAACTCGCCAATCAAGTTTTAAAACGCGATGCACAATTGCAATGGAATTTATTAAAGAACTCGCACCGATTAAGAATTTTGACGATAGATTCCTTGTCTAGTTTGATCGCTAATCAAATGCCATTGATTAGTAACCTTGGAGGTTCGTTAGGGATTACTGAATTTCCACAAGAATCCTATCAAGATGCTGCTCAAGCGGTGTTGAGTTACTTAAACGATGATGATTACTCTGAAGATTTAGTTTTGCTATTAAGCCATCTGGATAATCAAGTAGAGCGCTTGATTGGTCTCTTGGCAAAGATGTTAGCAAAGCGTGATCAATGGTTGCGCTTATTAGGTGCTGGCGATTTAGATATCAGTATACTTCAGCAAGGTATTACCGAAATTGCTAACTTACGCTTACAGCAGCTGTCTCAATTTAAAACCAGTTTTGAAGCATCTTCATTAATTACAGCGATTCAATTTGCAGCAGGTTTTATCGATAAATCACATCCGTCAGCAGAACTAAAGCAAATTCAAACCTTGCCTGAGTTTAATGCAGATCATCTCCTTCAATGGAAAGCCATTGCTGATTTTTGTTTAACTGCATCTGGGACTTTTAGAAAGAGCCTGAATAAAAACCAAGGTCTGTTGGCAGATAAAGATCTTGAAGGCGAGGATAAAGTCGTTGGTAAACAAATTAAAGCGGACTTAAAAGCGCAATTTGAAACTTGGTCAGAAGTTAAGGGTTTTGCTGAAGCAATATCGGATATTAATAATTTTCCTTTAGCCATCTATAGTGATAATCAACAACAGTTATTGAGTTCATTGTTGAAACTCTTGCGACTAGCAACGATTGAACTCAATATAGATTTTCAGTCTCGCTCGGAAGCTGATTTTATTGAGGTTTCTTTAGCAGCTGATAGAGCACTTGGCTATTTTGATGAGCCCAGTGATTTGGCCTTAAAGCTGGATTACCAGATTTCTCACATATTAGTGGATGAGTTTCAAGACACTTCTTTTACCCAATATCGATTATTGAATAAGCTGATTGCCGGTTGGCAAAGACATGACGGGCGAACGCTTTTTTTAGTCGGCGATCCGATGCAATCGATATACCGATTTAGAGAAGCTAACGTCGGTTTGTTTATTAAAACGCAGCAAGATGGCATTGGCGATATAGATATAGTGCCGTTAACACTTACGGCTAATTTTAGATCGTCACAAGTGGTTATCGATTGGGTGAATGATAAGTTCTCGAAAATTTTCCCAGAATTTAATGATGCCTTGTTAGGCGCCGTGAGTTATTCACCGGCAATAGCTATGAAGCCAATGGTTACTAATGATTCGGTTAACTTTATCAGCAGTTTTGATGAGTCAGAGGTTTCAGAAGCAGAAAATATCGCTCAGCAAATTACACAACTAAAGGAACAAAACCCCGAGCAGTCTATTGCTATTTTAGTTCGTGGTCGCAGTCATGCAGAGCCGATTGCGAAAGCTTTGAATGAAGCTGGAGTTGGTTTTTATGCCAAGGATATGCAGCTTCTAAAGCATAAAGCCGTCATTACTGACTTGATCAGTATGGCAAGGTTTTTACTACAACCGTTTGATGCGATTGCTTTTGTTGCGGCATTAAAATCTCCATATTTTGGATTACCTTTAGCAGACATCAGCCAACTGCAACAAAGATTCGGCTCTCATTATTTAAGTTTTTTAACTCAATTTGATAAAGTTACAGGACTTAGTGAATTAGCTTATAAGATATTGGCAAGCAAAGCCCAGTATCTAGTAGATGCGCTAGATCAAACCGGCCGTAAACCTTTGTCACAAGTACTCGAAACTCTATGGCTGTCAGTGGGAGGCCCCAGTGCTCTTCTTAATAAAGTTGCGTTAATTGAAGCTGAATCTTTCTTTACAGTGCTGCTCAAGCAAGAGCAAGCGCAAAAAATCGTGACCATAGATGTTATCGAATCAGCCTTAGCGCAACTTTATGCACAGCAGAAAAAGTTGGATGATGATGTGGAAATTATGACCATGCATAAATCCAAGGGCTTAGAGTTTGATACCGTCTTCTTGCCTTCGTTAGAAAAGCGTAAACGAGCGGATGATCATCAATTATTAATTTGGGAAGAGTTTACCTCAGGGTATGAGCAACACTATCTATTAGCACCCATCCAAGCGCAAGAAACCAAAGAACCTATTTATCAATTGGCACGTGATATTCAGAACAAGAAATCTCAGTATGAAGATGCTCGGGTTTTATATGTGGCTGCTACTCGTGCTAAAAAGCGTTTGTATCTGAGTTGCGAGTTAAAAACTAAATATGACGATAGAAAAGATGAATGGACATTTAATCCAGTGTCTAAACAATCCTTACTACATTATTTGACTCCTTTTTATAATAGTTCGATTGAGGAGACTTTCAATGATTTAAGCTTTGAAGTTGAGAATGATGCGACTAATCAAAATGAAAGTTATGAGTGGTATAGAGTTAAAGCTAATACTTCCTTGCCGCAAGTTGATTCAATTTTGGGTAAGATTGAAAAGGTGAAGCCGGTTGAAACAGACATTGATTTTGATTGGGCGAGTGATGTCGCTCGAGTGGCTGGGTTAGTAATACATCAGCTATTGGAATCGATTGGTAACGGTCAACTCCAGTGGGCTGATTTAGTTAATAGCGAATATTCATTAGTGAAAACAGCCCTAGCTGAGCAATTGGCGGATAAGCAAGAGCAGCAACAGGCCTTTAAGAAAATTCTAAAAGCGATTGAGTTGATGACTACTGATCCAAAAATGTCTTGGATTCTACAGCCACATCAGCAAGCATTTTGTGAGTGGTCTTTATCTCATTGTGTGATTAACGCAGAGGGCGAACAAGAAATTCAAAATATGATCATTGATAGGACCTTTGTTGATGCAGATAATATACGATGGATTATAGATTATAAATCAGGTGAACATTTGGGCTCGGATTTAGAGGGTTTTATACAGTCGGAAATGAAGCGTTACAAGCCGCAGTTAGATAAGTATCAAGCAGCTTTGCAACAACTAGAAAACCGTGAAATCAAAAAAGCACTTTATTATCCTATGCATCAAAAATTTGTGGAAGTGATATGATACCAACGATTACAACTGAACGATTAATTTTACGACCAATGCTGGAGTCCGACTTTGAGGACTATTGCAAATACGGTTTAGATCCAGAAGTGATGAAGTTCATTCGGCCGGTGGGTTCAAAAGCAGAAACTCACGAAGCCTTTAAAGGTTTTCAAAAAGATTGGCAAGGCGAACAGGGACAATGGATGGCGTTAGCGGTTGAATTAATTGATGGTGGAGCTTTAATTGGCGATGTCGGGTTTCGATATTCTAATAAAGAGCATTTGCAAATCGAACTAGGATATAAGTTTAATAAAGATTTCCATGGTAAAGGCTTTGGTACCGAGGCCGTTGATGCAATGGTTAAGCATATCAATGAGCATTGGGATTTTCATAAATTAGTTGCTTATTGCGATCCTAGAAACACGGCTTCTTATAAATTGATGCAACGCCATGGAATGCAGCAAGAAGGTCATTTTAAAGAGCATTTTAAGTTTGGTGACACATGGCAAGATGAACTGGCATATGGGGTCTTAAAAAGAGATTTAATTATAAAGTGAAAAAAATCAACTTAGCAGAAAAATTCAGTTTGTTTGATGAGCATTGGACTCCCAAAGTGCTGGCAGAATCAAATGAACAGCTAGTTAAAATAGCTAAAGGTCAGGGTGAACTCGTTTGGCATCAGCATGATGATGCTGATGAACTGTTTATTGTTTTCAAAGGGCAATTAACTTTAAAGCTAGAGTCACAGGATATTGTCTTAAATGTCGGAGAAATGTTTATTGTTCCCAAAGGAGTTCAGCATTGTCCTTATGCTGAGGAAGAAACACACTTTTTAATGATTGAGCCTAAATCAGTGATCAACACTGGCGAGAGTTCTGATGAACGAAGGCTAGAAGCTGAAGACTTAGATTGGATATAGACTAATATTATGTCATTCCCGCGTAAGCGGGAATCAAATTTAGTTGATTGCTAAATCTAAACAAGATCTCCGCTTTCGCGGAGATGACGGTAATCTAAATTAAAGCTTAGATTCAACCCATTCGTTAATTTTAGTCTTAAGTACGGGCATTGGAAGTGAACCATCGATTAATACCTGGCGATGGAATTCGCGAATATCAAACTTATCGCCCAAGCGTTTCTCAGCATCTGCCCGCATATTGGATATTTCACGCTGTCCAACTTTATAGGACACCGCTTGTCCCGGCCAAGCGATATAACGCTCAACTTCAGACACTACGTCAGTATCGGCCATGGATGAATTTTCCATCATATAGTCGATAGCTTTTTGACGTGACCATCCTTTGGCGTGTAAACCGGTATCCACCACTAGGCGCATGGCGCGTAACATTTCATCACTTAAGCGACCGTAATACTGCATAGGATCGGTAAACATACCCATCTCTTTACCAATAGATTCTGCATAGAGTGCCCAGCCTTCGGAGAACACACTCAAACCACCAAAACGGCGGAACATCGGTAAACCTTCCACTTCTTGCTGAAGCGAGATTTGGAAATGGTGACCTGGCGCAGCTTCGTGGATGGATAAAGTTTCCATACCAAACTTAGGCTGACCTTTTAGATTAAAAGTATTGACGTAGAAAATGCCTGGGCGTGAACCGTCAGGTGTTCCTGACATATAAGAAGCGCCAGCAGCAGATTCTGCGCGGAAAGCTTCAACCGCTCTGACTTCATAGTCTGCTTTCGGCTGGATATCAAACATCGACGGCAAGAGTTTATTAACCTTGTCTTGCAGATCGCGATAACCCTGCAGCAAGTCTTCTTCATTGTCATAATAGAACTCTGGATTAGTCTGCACATATTTAAACCAGTCAGCCAAAGTACCTTCAAACTCGACTTCTTTCATCACGCCTTCCATCTCGCTACGAATGCGCGCTACTTCATTTAAGCCAAATTGATGAATTTGTTCCGCGGTTAGATCCGTTGTGGTAAAGGTTTTTAACTGATAATTATACCAAGCCTCACCATTAGGATGTTCGCTTAAACCAAAGCTTGTTCGAGCTTTAGGTAAATAATCTTGTTCAACAAAACGATGCAACTCTTTATAAGTTGGAACCAATTTTTCGCTAATAGCTAAACGGTAAGCTTCCGTTAGACGCTTCTTATCTTCCTCAGAAAAGTCTTCTGGAAAATTTGTGATCGGCTGATAGAAAACACTTTTAGTCACATCATCCACAATATGCGCTTTAAATTGTGGTAATACCTTTTCCATCAATGCTTGAGGTTGAGTCACCCCTTTTTCGATACCAAGTTGCATGTTAGTTTTAGCTTGTTGCATGATGGCAACGCCACCATCAATACGTTTAAGCCAATTGTCATAGTCTTCAACGGTTTTAAAAGGTTGGAAAGATTGTCCTGAACCTAATTGGGCAAAGAAGTTGGCAATATTAGAAGATTGATTGATTGGAATTAACTCACCAGGAAATTCTTCACCTTGTTTGCCTAACTCGGCGTTATAAAGATAAATGTCATAACTTAAACGGTCTTGCCCCGAAAGTAGATTACGATCGATCTGTTTAATTTTAGCTAACCATTCATCGCCAAACTGACGAGATTGTTCTTGAAACTCAGGCGATAGAAAATTGGGTAATTTATCGTTGTAACCGGGAATCCCAATTGCCGTGGCTTGGATAGGATTTAGTTTTAGTCCCGCTTGGAAATTCTCTTCAAATAATTGGTTCAGTTTTGCTGAGGCTTGCTCGGCGGTCATGCTTGGTTTTGCAGCAGCTTTTTGAGCGGCTTCTTGCTTGGCTGATTCTTGGGTAGATGTTTGAGTAGCTGTTTGCTCAGGAATGCTTCTTTCTTGCTCGTTTGAGTCATTACATCCGACTAAAGCCAATGACACAGCTAACGCGGTTAAGGTTAATTTTATTTTCATAGTAATCAATCAGTTAATAATGAATAAGCAGTTAGACTAGCATAAAAAAAGCGCTAAAAAAGCGCTTTGAAACAGATTTTTACAGTAAATATAATTAACTTATTTGGGCTAAAACCTCAGTAAATGTTTCAGGTTCAGGCCGGACTCGATAGTTATCAGTCAGATCAGCGAAATGAATTTGATTGTTACTATCGGTGATCACAACCGTTGGCATCACAGTGTCGCTTTCATAACCGAAAATCTGTAGCCCAAAGGGCAAACCATTCTTAGCAAATATCCCTAACTTTTTGGCAGCCTGATTATTTCTATCAATATAGTATTCGAAAGGGACTTCAAATTTTTTTGCTAAAGATTGTGTGTGCTTCGGTGATTGAGGACTAACGAGAGCAATTCTGACGCCCGACTCAGCAAGCTTTTGATAACTGCTCGCCAATTCTTTAATTTGCACCATACATAAAGGGCACCAATTACCTCGATAAAAGATCATTAGCGTTTTCTTGCCTTTAAAACTGTCGGTGTTAATTGGTTGGCCATTAATATCGGCCAGTTCCACATTGGGTAACTGTTTACCCACAGCTAATTTTGAACAATCTCGCTGGTTAAATTTTGAGTACCAAAAGATGTAAGCCAAAGCACTTAATGTCGCGGTAATCGATAATACGAGCGCCCAATAATCGTTTAAATCGTGCAAGATAAAACCAACCACACTAACAATAAGTCCGATAATTGAAACCTCTAACATCATCATTAAATTAGCGCTGGTTCTCGCAGTTCCAATCAAGAATAACCAAGATAACAATAGGGCAAAGGGCGCCGCCGCAACTAAAGTGCCTAACCAAGTTAAATTAAATCCCAAGAAAAGCTGCTGGATAGCCAGAATAGAAACCACAAATGCAAAAACAGAAGCGAGGCTAATGAATAAAGATTTTAGTAAATTGCTCATGGTATTTTTTATTAGTAACAATGAATGATCAAACTAGCACAAACCCTAAATGTTACAAATAGGTTATAGTTAAATCGCTATTATTCAATAGACAGTCATACCCGAACCTCAATGGTATGACCACTTTACAGGAATGCTCTGAAAGGGTAATCTAAATTCAATTCACATTACCTGTAAAAGATAGATGACTAAGCCCAATCGACTCGTTCGCGCCATTGCCAAAACTAAAAAGTTACCTAAGTTTCTACAAAGACCAGCATTGAATTATGCTTTAAGAAAGACGGTCAAATTAGTCGGCACAGCTAAGGTCGACGCCATTAAACTAACCGCAGAAGAATCTATTTTTAAAATTGAGAACCGCACTAAAGTACAAAACCATATAGGTTCAGTACATGCTGCAGCGATGGCGCTATTGGCGGAAACAGCCACAGGCATGGTAGTTGGTATGCATGTGCCAGATGATAAAATTCCTGTGATAAAAAGCATGAATATTAATTACGTTAAAAGAGCCGTTGGTGCTTTGACCGCAAAAGCGCATCTTACTCAAGAGCAAATTGATGCGATTCTAACTACCGAAAAAGGCGAGGTCACGGTTGCTGTGACAGTTACCGATGAAGAGGGAAAAGAACCGATTGAAGCAGAAATGATTTGGGCTTGGGTTCCTAAACGTCGTTAACGCCGCGGTAACCTAGGGAAATATTGGGGCGCCTTGTTAGGGCATTGGCCCCAAGATTTGCTGAATTGAAAGATAGCGTTTGTCATAGCCACTCTCCCACGGGTACTTGCCTTCGCGATCAGGCCATACCATCTGTATGGCAGGAAACGGTTTTTCCAATGCCCCATAGTACCAGTTTGCATAGCCTAAGTATTCACCATAATGCTCGAGACCAACGGGCACAAATGCAACGGACAGACCTTCTGTAAAGTCCGTATATTTTTTGTAGGGCTCAATTTTTTCTTGTGCCCCAACAATCTTAACCACCGCAATATTTAGCAGTTGATGAGCAACTTCTGCAGGAAGGCCAATCACTATTATTTCTGGATGATTTTTCTTATGAAAGTGGCCCAACGAGAAGGCAAAGGCTGGCCTCCCACCCTCCTCAGAAACATGCAAATTGTACCAACCGAGCTCGTCAATATTTTTTAGAAGCTGGATATCATATTCACTTTCAGGATCTGGAGCCTTAAAGTTCTCCGGAATAGATTTCATGAACATCGAGTCTGCTCCATAAGATTGAACCGAAAGAAATAAAAGGCCAAATATAATTAGATTCTTGATCATTTTGCGCCCTAACGTCGCAATAAGCGGCATTTTACGGAGGGACGTAATTTGTGCGAGAATGAAATAACGCACAAATTGCTACCCGCAGTGAAATGTCCGGCGGAAGCATCGTCAGGTACTGGAGCGTACTTCATTGCATTGTTATGCGTCTAGAGCTTAAATGAGCTGAGCTCAGAAACTTCAACTGATTCATTGGTTTTAAACTCGTTCTTAATTAGGCCAACTCCAACTGAATAGTAACTCACTGAATAATCACCTCCGCCAAGATCAAACGTGTATTTTACACATTCAAACTCGCCGGCGGGAACTACCAATTTTTCCTCACATGGCTCAACTTGTATATCTCCACCACTGGTGCTATATGAAAACTTCTTACCATCATGGAATTTGAGTATAAGCTCTTGTTCAAGAGGATCACTTTGAAGTTTCATCTCACCAAAACTATTTATCGCTTCAAACTGCCCCGCTTCTTGGTTTGAAACCCAAAACAAGTCTCCAAACTCTTGCGATAGATACCAATCTACACCATCAATTGTTTCTTTCTTGAGGATTTCAGATTTACGAATGTTGTCTTCGCTGTTATTAACGACATAGTTCCATTCATTTCCAACTTTCAACGGAACAACACTTTGTTGATCAGCAAGTGAAACGAGTGGGAGGTAACTAATAAAAATTAAAACAATACTTAAATTACGCATAAAAACCTCTTGACGCATAACGCTTAAAGCAGCGACGCGCGGTAGCGCGTGCATCCTGCCTTTTCTTGTTATGTGTTTACTCGTCATAATCTATGAAATCCCACGGAATTTCTTTTTTTTAAAAGTTTGAATACACTCTTCCATTAGTTCTAAAGAGATAGATTCTTTGAAAACAGTAACGGTACGAGTTCTATTTGTATCATCTCGAAATATCTCAACTACAAGTTCGTCATCTCGATAAATTTCAACGCCAATGCCGTCACGAGGGTTAACATCACTAGCAACAACCACCCTATCTTTCGGCTCAGACATTAGTCCTCCTTTGACACATAACAGGTGTATATGCGACATCGCACATAATTGATTGATTTATAAAACATTTATTTCTCAGATCCCTTTTGCTCTTAATTACCCCTTGAAAGCGGACAATTTGGTTCCCGTAGTGTTTTACAAACCATAACAAAATCAAGGGCTTAATAAAAGAAAAGGGGAGGTTATTTTGTTTAATAAGATAGCTTTATGTTTCATGTAGTAGAAGGACTTTGCTTAATAATTCATCTACCCTTTGATTTGCATTGGCTTTTAATTTTTCGGCCGCTAACTTCATATCCTCTTCGGACTTATCTTTTGATAATTTATAGCGCCCAATTATTTCGGCGACTTCAATTTTAAAGCCGGTAATATGGTGGATGAGGCGGGCGGTTTTTTCTTCGCTGCGCTGTATCTGATAATTAGGTTGAGCGGATGGACTATCTTGTTCAAATTGCTCGGCCATTATTTTGAGTATTCGATAAAGCTCGTCGGGCTCTTTGGTGGTTTGGCAATTCCCTTTGATATGCACCGATACGCTATTCCAAGTAGGCAGTTGCTTGCTGGCATAATCGTTAGGAGAGATATAACAGTTTGGGCCGTGAAAAATAACGGTGACTTTGCTGTTATTTAAAAGGTCGCCATGAGGGTTATCGCCTGCCAGATGACCATGCAGATAGATTTTGCCAGCCGATTGTTCAATCACTAGCGGTGCTTGAGTGACTTCAATTTCATCATTATGACTAGAAATCAGGGTGGCGAAAGGAAACTGCTGGATGAGCGGTAGCAGTTTATCTAAGTCATTTTCAAGGTGGATTGACGGCGGGTAAGTTTGATTTGGCATAAAGTTTGCTATTTTATTGAATTTAGTGACTTTCCAAGCAGAATTTGGCTAGGCACCTTTCACTATATCCGATAAAATACACGACTTTTATGGCATTGACTATAGTGGCTCTGCCGGCGGTAATATAGAAGAATCATAACAATGTTAGAAGTAAATCCTATAAGAGAACATTTAAAAGGTATGGCTGAGCGTTTGATAACGCTGAGGGGGTACCTTTGACTTCGATATTAAGCAAGAACGTTTAGAAGAAGTTTCCCGCGAATTAGAGCAGCCTGATGTATGGAATGATCAGGAGCGAGCTCAAGCATTAGGCCAAGAACGCGCTAAATTAGAAGAGGTTGTCGAAACCATTCTTAAGCTAGAAGAAGGTATCGCGGATAATCAAGATTTATTGGAAATGTCAGTTGAAGAAAACGATGCTGATTCGGTAGAGATGATTGAAGAAGAAGCCGGTGACTTCGAAAAGAGATTAGCCAAGCTAGAGTTTCGTCGCATGTTCTCTGGTGAGATGGACGAGAACAATTGTTACCTTGATATTCAGTCAGGCTCTGGTGGTACCGAAGCCCAAGATTGGGCCAGTATGATTTTCCGTATGTATTTACGCTGGGCTGAGAGTCGTGGTTTTAAAGTTGAGATTACTGAAGAGTCAGCAGGCGAGGTGGCTGGTCTTAAAAATGCGACCATTAAAGTTTCCGGTGAATACGCTTACGGTTGGATGCGAACTGAGACAGGTGTTCACCGTTTAGTGCGCAAATCGCCTTTTGATTCAAACAGTAAGCGTCATACTTCATTTGCTTCAGTTTTTGTTTATCCAGAAGTGGATGATGATATTGATATTGAGATTAATCCTGCGGATTTAAGAACTGATACTTTTAGGGCTTCAGGCGCAGGTGGTCAGCACGTCAATAAAACCGATTCAGCTATACGCATTACTCACATTCCAACCAATACGGTAGTGCAATGTCAGAATGACCGTTCGCAGCATAAAAATCGCGCTGAAGCGATGAAGATGTTAAAAGCTAAGTTGTACGAATTAGAAATCCAAAAGCAACAAGCCGAACAACAAGCTATGGAAGATGGTAAATCGGATATCGGTTGGGGTAGTCAGATCCGATCTTATGTATTAGATCAATCAAGAATTAAAGATTTACGAACAGGTCACGAGTCGAGTAATACTCAAGCGGTATTAGATGGTGACTTGGATAGCTTTATAGAGGCCAGCCTTAAAGCCGGCGTTTAATCTAAGCTATTGCGCTTGCAAGTGCTGCGTTATACATGAATTCTAAATGCTCAATTACCTTATAGGTAATCTCCGCGTTATAATTCATGAAAGCCTTGCCTTTGCTGCGCTCATAACGCTTAGATATTGGTACAAATTTAGAGAGATAATTTAAAAACTATCATCATAATGATGAAAGAGGTGAAACAAAAAACATGAGCAATCAAGAAACCCCAGTAGTTGACGTTAACGAGCAAATTACTTTACGTAAAGAGAAGTTAGCGGCAAAACGAAAACAGGGGATTGCCTTCCCGAATGATTTTAGACGTGACACGGTTGCGGCTGATGTTATTGCTGAATTTGGTGAAATTGAAAAACCAGAATTAGAAGAAATCGGTAAGAAGGTGAAGGTTGCTGGCCGTATCATGTTATTCCGTAATATGGGTAAAGCTTCTTTTATCACCATTCAAGATATGTCAGGACGTATCCAGTCTTACGTGCGTAAAGATCAAGTTGGCGATGAAGTTTATGATGATTTTAAAACTTGGGATATCGGTGACATTGTCGGTATCGAAGGAACTGTTTTTAAAACCAATAAAGGTGAGCTTTCAGTCAAAGCCTCATCGATTCAACTATTAACAAAATCGTTACGTCCATTACCAGATAAATGGGGCGGTCTTGCGGATCAAGAAACTCGCTACCGTCAGCGTTATGTGGATTTGATCGTGAATGAAGATTCGCGAGCAACTTTTGTGGCGCGCTCAAAAGTGGTTAAAGCGATTCGTGATTTCTTAGAAGCACGTGACTTTTTAGAAGTAGAAACTCCAATGATGCACGTGATTCCAGGTGGCGCCACTGCGCGTCCATTTGAAACCCATCATAATGCACTGGATATGCCTTTATTCTTGCGTGTTGCTCCTGAGCTGTATTTAAAGCGATTGGTCGTTGGCGGTTTAGAGAAAGTGTATGAAATCAACCGTAACTTCCGTAATGAAGGCTTATCTACTCGTCATAACCCTGAATTCACTATGTTGGAATTTTATTGGGGCTATGCAGACTATCAAGATTTGATGAACCTCACCGAAGATATGCTGCGTTACACTGTTGAACAAGTGTTAGGAAAAACGGTATTTGAATCTGCTGGGGCTACATACGATTTCGGTAAACCTTTCGAACGTATGTCGGTTTTAGAAGCCATTATAAAACATCAGCCAGAAATCAGCCTTGAGCAATTAAATGATATAGATTCGGCGCGTGAAGTGGCTAAAAAATTCCATGTAAAACTTGAAGACTCTTGGGGCTTAGGCAAAGTTCAAATCGAAATCTTCGAAGAACTAGCAGAAGACAAATTAATTCAACCGACCTTTATTACAGAATATCCAGCGGAAGTATCGCCTTTAGCAAGACGCAATGATGATAATCCGTTCATTACTGATCGTTTTGAGTTTTTTGCTGGCGGTCGCGAGTTAGCCAATGGTTTCTCGGAGCTGAATGACGCGGAAGATCAAGCTGAGCGTTTCAAAGCGCAAGTGGAAGCAAAGGATGCCGGTGATGATGAAGCGATGCATTTTGATGCGGACTATATACGCGCTTTAGAATATGGCTTACCACCAACTGCAGGCGAAGGTATTGGTATTGATCGTTTGGTAATGTTGTTGACGGATTCGCCAAGTATTCGTGACGTGTTACTATTCCCTCACATGAGACCAGAATAAATACTAACTTAGGAGGGAAAATGAAAAAAATAATTATTATATTTATATTCTTATTGCTTAATGGATGTGCAACACCTTATCAAAGCTCGGGTTTATTTTCTTGGTCTGGAGGCTTCGATGAAACCCCAGGCCCAGGAAAACTCACAAAAGTATACTTTTCAGGTAATGGTTTTATTGAGCATGAAACAGCTAAAATTTATGCGCTTTATCGCTCAGCAGAATATACAAAAGAACAAGGGAAGAGCTTTTTCCAAATGTATACTAGTTTGATAAATGCTTCAAAGGATATAACAAGTGATACAGTTATGCTTGGCTCTGTGGGAGGCAAACCAACTGCATTTGCATACGTTTTGTTGTTAGAAAACCCAAATGAAAACTCTCTAAATGCTGATGAAGTGATTGAAAAGTATAATCACATAGTCAATCCGCCAAAAAAAGAAAAAAATAAGAGAGGTAAATCATGAAAATTAAGCTGACTATCATTGTTTTTGCCAGTTTATTATTTACCGGTTGTATGGAGAAGTATAAGTTCCAAGACGGTGAAAAAATTGCCTATGTAGAAAACATGGGTTTAGGTTCTGTTAGTATATGTAAAGACTCAACTTTTTATGATGTACCATTAGATAAAAAGTCAGGTTTATTAAAAGTGCCTGCTAATGAAAGAATTACTATAATGAAATGGGTCTATATGGATCATGGCTACATGAGTTATTCGTGTGGCCCTAAAGCATCTTTTATTCCTTTGGAAAATCAAAAGTACATAGTCAACCTTGAGTTGCTTCAAGGAGGTTGCTTTATTGAAGTCGTTAAGAAAAATGATAATAAAGTAACTGGAGTAGATTTTGAGGATTCTTTAGGTGGAGTAAGTTGTCATTCTAAATAAAAAAAACTCGCTTTAAGCGAGTTTTTTTGTGCCTATCGTTAATTTGATTATTATTTCTTTTTTTCTATTCAGGCCGATAGCTTTCACACCCTATTTACCGTTAATTTCATATCATTATCAAAGCAGAGGTGTAACTATTGAGCATAGAACATGACATTAAAACTATTTTAAGCGTCTATCAGAAGGTTTTGGAAAGAGGGGAGAAGCAAGGGGCTCGTACTTTCTATAAAGGCTTGTTTGCGGTGGCTAGTTACGACGGTTACACCATTGAGTTGACCGATGATAAGGTGCATTTATCGGTGTTCTTTCACAATAAATATAAGCTTGAAGCCAAAAATGCTTTTGAAAAAGAAGACTTCTATCAAAAAATTTTAAAAATAGACCAGTTAAAATAATTAATACTAATTGTAGCGTTTTGACAGCTTATTCATCTTTAATGTTTAATATGTCGACTTTTAATGAATGGGGATCCCAATGAAAAAAATGATTACAGCAGCTGTGGCTTTAGGGCTTGGTTTAGCATTGACTAGTTCTAACCTTATAGCAAAAGAGAAAATGGCTTCTTGGAAAGTGACTATGACTAAGGCGATGAAAGCTGAAGTTCGTGGTGAAGCCGATATTAAGCGCGATACGAATCGTAAGCCTATTGAAACGCTAGAATTTTTTGATTTCCGTGATGATATGTCGGTCATTGAGCTGATCCCTGGTGGCGGTTGGTATTCAAAATTACTAGCGCCAACTTTGGCCGAAAAGGGTAAATATTATGCCGGTATGTTTGCTGGACGTATGGGTAAAAGCTTAGCCGATAAACCGGGCTTCGAAAAAATGGAGATTTTGGACGCTGAAATTAAAGCGAGTCGTAATGAAGAGCTTCGTTTAAGCAGTGTAGAAGAGTTCGAGTTTGATGTTGAGCCTGTGGATATGGTGCTAACATTCCGTAACTATCATAACTTTGATAAAACTGGCCGCATGAGTATGAATAAAGCTGCTTTTAAAGCACTTAAATCAGGCGGTATCTATGGCGTTATTGATCACACTCGTCGTCATATGACGCCTTTTAGTGCTGATATGCGTCGCCGAATTGATCCAGTTTTAGCGATTAAAGAAATTCAAGATGCTGGCTTTGTATTAGTTGACTACTCAATGCTCCACTACAAAGAAGCGGACGATTTAACTAAAGAAGTAGGGCACGAAACAGTGACAGGTAAAACGGATCGCTGGACTCTAAAATTTAGGAAACCTTAATTTCCACTTTCTATAAAAAAAGGCGCTTTAAGCGCCTTTTTTTATTTTTAGAACTAGAATTATAGTTTTTCAAACACTAACGAGCAGTTAGTACCGCCAAAACCAAAACTGTTGGATAAGAAACTTTGAATATTAGCATTATCTACGCGCTCTCTCACAATAGGTAAACCTTCGGCCTTTTCATCTAATTCAGTGATGTTGGCAGAAGCGGCAATAAAGCTATCTTGCATCATGACTAGCGAGTAAATAGCTTCATGCACACCGGTTGCACCAAGCGAATGACCTGCTAGGGATTTAGTCGAACCTATATAAGGAAGTTTTTCTTTACCAGCAAATACTTCTTGAATGGCTCCCAATTCGGCAGTGTCACCAACTGGGGTGCTAGTACCGTGAGTATTAATATAATCGATATCTTGATTGGCTGTTGCTAATGCCATCCGCATACAGCGAGCAGCACCTTCGCCAGAAGGTGCTACCATGTCGTAACCATCTGAAGTAGCGCCATAGCCAGTGATCTCTGCATAAATTTTTGCGCCGCGAGCCTTGGCATGCTCATACTCTTCTAACACTAAACAGCCGCCGCCAGAAGAAATAACAAAGCCATCACGTGTCGAATCGTAAGGTCTAGAAGCAGTCTCTGGTGAATCATTGTATTTGCTCGAAAGGGCGCCCATAGCATCAAATAAAACCGTTAAACGCCAATCTTCTTCTTCACCACCACCGGCAAACATAATATCTTGTTTGCCTAACTGAATTTGCTCATAGGCATTACCGATACAATGGGCACTAGTGGCACAAGCAGAGGTAATGCTGTAGTTGATTCCAAGTATTTTAAAAGGGGTGGCAAGACAAGCGGAAGTTGTGGAGCCCATAGTTTTAGGAACAGCATAAGGGCCAATACGTTTTGGACCACGCGTTTTGGCAATATCAATGGCTTCTACTTGTGTTCCTTGCGAACCACCACCAGAGCCCATGATCAACCCACTACGTGGATTAGATACCATGTCTTCAGTTAAACCTGCGTCATCAATGGCTTGCTGCATGGCAATGTAAGAGTAGGCTGCGGCATCACCCATAAAGCGTAGTTTTTTACGATCGATATGTTCGCTGATATCGATATCTGGCCTGCCTGCTAAGTGACTACGTAAGCCATACTCTTCGTATGCATCTATTTTTTTAATGCCGGAACGACCTGCTTTTAATGAATCAGTTATTTGCTGAACATTATTACCAAGGCAAGACACTATGCCCATGCCTGTAATTACAACTCTTTTCATGAAAAAACCTAGCTGTTTGTTTTTATGGTATTTGTGATTACCAGTATTCTACTTAAATGGCTTGCTTAAAAATTTTCAGTGGATTGGAATAACCCAACACGTAAATCTTTAGCGGTGTATATCTGCTTACCATCGACTAGCATACGGCCGTCGGCAATAACCATTTTCAACTTGCGAGTAATCACTCTTTTAATATCGATAATATAAGTGACTAGCTTTGAAGTTGGAAGTACTTGTCCCGTAAATTTTATTTCGCCAGCGCCTAAAGCACGCCCTTTACCCGGGTGACCAAGCCAAGGAAGGAAGAAGCCTGACAGTTGCCATAAAGCATCAACACCTAAGCAGCCAGGCATAACTGGATCACCTTCGAAGTGACAACCAAAGAACCATTGCTGAGGGTTAATATCAAGCTCAGCGACGATTTGACCTTTGCCAAACTCTCCACCATCGTCTTGAATATTGGTAATGCGATCCATCATTAACATGTTGCCAAGGGGCAATTTAGCATTGCCATCACCAAACATTTTGCCATGACCGCAATCGAGTAAATCTTCTTTACTAAGCATAGCAGGGCGCTGCTTAGCTTCTGGTTGTTCAAGCTTCATAATAACACTCATAGGGCAGATTCAAACGCTGCCTAATTTAAATGGATGGCTATTATGCACAAATAATAGGCTTAATCTGGTTGGATCAGATGGAATTCAAACAAAATGAGGTTATTTTGCAAAAAAAAGCCCTAGCCAAAGCTAGGGCGAAGATCAAAGCAGCCACAGTTGGTTGTACTGTTGAAGGATAAAGACCGCTTTGACTTGCTAGGGAAGCATTATTTGCGGCTTACTATTATTTCAGTACTAATTCGCCTTTAAAGTCTGAGCAGGTTTTAACGCTGCCAGATCCATCATCAATGGTGAGCTTGTTATCGATGTTGCAAGCCTCGATGGACCCTGAACCATCGACAATATATACGTTTTTGCCGATATTGCTGATTTTTAAGCTGCCAGAACCGTCATCAATATCAGCTTTGCCAGTAACTTGGTCTATAACCAGTTTGCCTGATCCATCATCAACCCAGAGATCGCCATCGACATTTTCAATAGATAAGCTACCAGAGCCATCTTCAACCTTTAGACTGCCTTGAATATTGGCAATATCTAATGAGCCTGAGCCATCATCAACCATTACATTGGCTTTAATATCACTTATTTTTGCCCAGCCAGAGCCGTCATCGACTTCTAATTCCAAATTTTCTGGCATATAAACCGTTAAGTCGATTTTCTTTTCTTTATTCCAACCAAAAAAACTTGAGTTAGATTTAAAAGTAGCTTTAAGCGTGGCGCGACCACGCGACTCTTGTAACGTGAGTTTCATATTGTCTTCAAACCATTCTTGCGCATCGTCTTCATCAAGTCCTTCTACGTAGATATCGGCAGTAACTTGGATCTGGTTAAGATTAGGCTTACCGACTACTTCTAAACTACCGGCACCAGAATCGATAAAAAAAGACTTTAGGCTACTAGCTGCAAGGTTTAATTCTTTGGTATCTTGTAACGCAAACAAGTTACTTGAAAAGCCAAGAGTTGAGATTAACGCTATTGAACTGATTAAATTTCGCATGGGATCCCTCTATTCATTTGTTGTTGAGTTACTCTTTAGATGTAGAGGTGTATTAAAAGGTTTATAGCCAGACCGAATTAGCATGTAACAAATTGTTTCTTAAGAAAATTCTTTTAGCTTATCGTGAAATAGTTTATTGCCATTCGAGCACTGTTGGGTATGATTGGATAGAATATAAATAATATGGAGTTTGAAGGTGAATCGATTAGTTGGTCATGGCTTAAGCATTGTCATTTCTTTATCCCTATTAGCAGCTTGTAGCTCAGAAGCCCCGAAATCTGGGGATGAGAATACTCAAACCACTAAAACGCAGTTATTAGAAAGCAGTGCCGAAGCTGTAAAAGCGGAAGCAAAGGCTATAAAAAGCACAGTTGCAGATGCCAATAAAGACACTCTAGAACCTGATTCAATAACTCACACTTTAGCGGCTTCAAAAGCCACTTCAGAAGCTGATAAAGCAGCAAAAATATATAGTGATTATTGGGAGCGTTCACTGGAGTTAAACCCAATAATGGCAACTTTCCGAGGTGACAAGCGATACAATGATAAGTTAGGAGATTTTGGTTCCGCAGAAGGATTGGCTGCCCAAAGAGCTTTTAATCAAGAGTATTTGAACAAAATCAATCAAGTTGATTCGTCAAAATTGACTGGACAAGACTTATTGAGTTATCAAATTTTTAGAGACGAACGTTTGGCTGAAAAAACCTCTGAACAGTATTTGGACCATCTACAACCAATACAGCAATTCCGTAACCCCTTCAATTTTATCGCAATGCTTGGCTCTGGCCAGTCAGCGCAACCCTTTAAGACTGTTGAAGATTATGAAAACTGGTTAGGTCGCTTGTCTGAAGTTCCTCAGGCAGTCGATGTCACTATTGCTAATATGAAACAAGGCATGAAAAAAGGCATCATTCGGCCAAAAGTTCTGATGCAAAAAGTATTGCCGCAACTTAAAGCTCATATTGTTGATGATGTTGAGAAGAGCCTATTTTATGGACCAGTTAAAAATATGCCTGACAGTTTTTCGAATGAGGATAAAAAGCGTTTATCTTCAGCTTATGTTAAGGCCATTAAGGCAATTGTAGTTCCAAGTTATAACAAGATGCATCAGTTTATAGCAAATGAATACCTGCCTGCAGCACGTGATACTCATGGCATGGTAGATTTGCCTAATGGTAAAGCTTGGTATGCATTTAAGGTGAAGCAAACCACCAGTACCAATTTATCGCCAGAACAAATTCATCAAATTGGTCTTGATGAGGTAAAGCGAATTCATGCTGAGATGAACCAGGTGATGAAAGAAGTCGAGTTTACTGGCACTTTACAGGAGTTTTTTGAGTTCACCAAAAGCTCTAAGCAATTTCATTTTGAGTCAAAACAGGACATGCTGAATGCCTATGAGAGTTTAAGAGAACAGCTTGATACCGCAGCGCCTAACTTTTTTAAAGTGATTCCTAAAGCTGAGTTTGAAATTCGCGCGGTGGAGCCATTTAGAGAGCAATCAGCATCTGGTGCTTCATATCAGAGTGCTTCTCCTGATGGTGCCCGCCCTGGAATATTTTATGTGAATACCTATGATTTATCCGCACGGCCTAGCTGGGCAGTTGAATCACTGTATTTGCATGAAGCAGTGCCTGGACATCATTTTCAAATTTCCACGCAGCAGGAATTAGAAGACTTACCTAAATTTAGACGTTTTGGGGGTACAACTGCTTATATAGAAGGCTGGGGATTATATTCAGAGTCATTAGGTAAAGAGATGGGTGTCTACACAGACCCTTATCAATACTTTGGTGCTCTTGCTGCTGAGTTGTGGCGTGCCATTCGTTTAGTAGTGGACACAGGTTTTCATGCAAAAGGGTGGACCAGACAACAAGTGTTGGATTATATGGAAAAAAACTCACCAGTTGCTGAAGCAAGACGAGTGTCTGAAGCTGAGCGATTTATGGCCATTCCAAGCCAGGCGTTGGCTTATAAAATCGGTCAGTTAAAAATTCGTGAGCTAAGGAATATTGCTGAAAATACGTTAGGCGATAAGTTCGATGTACGAGAGTTTCATTACCAAATTTTGAAAGATGGCTCCCTTCCTTTAAATATCTTAGAAACTAAAATTCTAAAATGGATTGAGAGTTCTCAATAGATTAAAAAAGCCCTAGTTACTAGGGCTTTTTTAATCTGCAGTTTATGATTGCGCCATTTGTCGCCAAAGTCTTGTCATAAAGCGTTTAGCTTCAGTTTCAAATTCTGGAACTAATGATTGAAAGTTCACTCCCTCATTAATTGTTTTTAAAGCGACCTTATTTTGATAACTAGGGTTAGCGATTTTCCATAGTCCTTGCAAATAATAATAGCAATCTTGTAACCATTGTTGGCAAACTTCAATTGGTTGATCAAGATTTCTAGAAATGTACTTGCTTAACTTCTCGACAGATTCCATAACCGTTTGATAGAAGTTAATAACTTTTTCTGATCCTGCATTATTCTCTAAAAAGTTATTGGTATTTATTAATCGAAATTTATAAGGATTTCGCGTGATGAAACCAAGCAAAGAATCCACCACTTTTTCTATGTTTAGATCAAAATCATTAACATTTTTTGGATCTAACCATTGATTAAAGTATTTCTCCAACAAGGCCAAAATGATTTCGTCTTTATTCGAAAAGTATAGATAAACAGTGCCTTTAGCCATAGAATTGTATGTGCAAATAGCACTAACCGTAGGAAACTGACCATCTTGCTTGATAAACAAATCTTCAGCAGACATCAAAATTTCTTGTTTACGCTCTAATTTATCAACTTTTGTATAAGCTCGAGTAGCAACCATAAAGACCTCATTTATACCAAAGCAAGCTGGTATGACCAGCTGCAAGATTTGATTGTTATTGTAACTGACCGCTGGTCAGTTATGAAACTCATTCGGCTCGGTTTAACCTTCTTTTACATTTATAAAAACTAGTCCAAAATGTAATAATCAAGCTGTTTCTTTATCTAAAGACGGTAAATCAATACTTTAACTAGGGTACAATTAATGAAAACAATGACTTATTTCCTTTCTTTGGTTTTTTCTTTTGCATTAGTGTCAGATTTGAAGGCTAGAGATAGAACTGAAATCGTTGAAAATGCTGCGCAAGTTTCACCAATTTTGATTGGCGAGACGATTCCTGCGGTGACTTTATTCGATGCGAAAGGAACGCCTTTTAACTTATTGGAAAAAGCGGCTGAAAAACCTACCATTCTCTTATTTTATCGTGGTGGTTGGTGCCCGTTTTGTAATGCTCAATTAAGCCAAATCCAGAAAGTAGAAAAGCAAATTCGCGACTTAGGTTATCAATTGATTGCCATTAGCCCAGATACACCAGATGCATTAAAAAAGGCTATGTCTGACAAGGATTTGGATTATCAATTGGCATCAGATTTTGCTTTAGATGCTATTCGTCAGTTTGGTTTAGGTTTCTATATCCCTAAAAGTTATTCAGATAGAGTGGCATCGGTTGGCGGTAAAACTCAATCGATAGAAGGTGATGAGCGAAGCATTTTACCGGTTCCGGCGGTATTTATTTTGGATCAAAAAGGTGTTATTCAGTTTGAATACGTTAATCCAAATTTCCGCGTGAGAATCAAGCCTGAGTTGTTATTAGACGCGGCTCGTTATGCGTTGGAAGAATGAGAATTTAAGTTCCTTCTTATAATTTAAAGGTTGCCTTATCAAGTTAAACTTGACAATTAAGGATTAAAATTAAGTGCAGGCTTTAGTCTGCACTTAATAGCTGCAAAGGGTGTCCAGCAACTGACAGCTCATCTTGTAAAGCTTTATCAGCAAGACTTATCAAAGCGACTAGCTTATTTTTTGAGCCTTTCTGAACAGCGCTGTTGATCAACTCCCCAACTTTTTTATCCAGATGATTTACTATAGGTGTACCAGCTTCGAGGTTT
This sequence comes from Kangiella sp. HZ709, assembly GCF_009674675.1. Taxonomy (GTDB): domain Bacteria; phylum Pseudomonadota; class Gammaproteobacteria; order Enterobacterales; family Kangiellaceae; genus Kangiella. Next base: position 949,528 of record NZ_WKJC01000001.1, on the reverse strand, counting down.
GCTTGGCTTTCAATTTCAGCTATAGATGGGTGAGTTTTTAAAGAACCGCGGTAATGCATTCTCGCTACTACCTCTTGTCCGGTATAACAACCTTTTTCAAAATTAACGCCGCCTACTTGTGGTAAACCGATATAATGCGGTAGTAACGTTTCAATAGTCGAAACTTGAACCATAGGGATTTGCTTACGGATTTGCTGTAAAGCAAAAATATCAGTCGAAGTCGTTTCATAAGCAGCTAATTTTGTTTGTAACAAGTCATTAAGGTGGTTGGTTTCCAGTATGGCAACAGCCAACTCACCTAAGGCAAAGGTCACCTTGACTTTAGATGCAATATCCTTCGTCAGGTTCATTTGCATTAAATCCTCTTGTTGATGATTATTCGTATAGGCTATAAGCGCAAGTGACTCTTCAAGGTTAATCGAGGTTTGGAAAAAGACTGCATATTTTGCGAGGGTTGCAGTTAAGTGCTCAGCAACAACCGTAGGGCAAACTAATAAGTAGCCAGAATTAATTTTTGCCAAATAGAATGTTGCATGTAATCGACCTTGCACATTGCAATAGCCGCCTATAACGACTTTTTCGCCATTGGCATCCTTGAGGTCGCAGGTTAATTGACCCTGTAAAAATTTTTCGCTGTCATCACCGCTAATTCGGATCACTCGGTAATCGGATAAGATTTGGTATTGATTGGAATTATTCATCGCAAAGATACTGTATTTAGTTATTAGAGTGACATTTACACTAGTTCAGCGGAAATAATTTTTCCTTTGAAACTTAGTGCTTTTACACCAATGAAGTTATAATGGGGTAAGAATAACGCATTTAAAGTTAACTTTACTAAAATATATGGATCGAAAGGAAGAATTAAAAGCATTGCTATGGGCTTCGCGTCGAGGAATGCTCGAACTTGATGTAATTTTGGCGCCATACCTAGAGGTGAGTTTTTCCAAGATGGAAGACGCCGAAGTGGATCATTTTAAGCATTTCCTAACCAATGACGATCCAGATTTATATGCTTGGCTTATGGGTTATGAGAGCCCTACTGCCGAATTTTCAAGTTTAGTGCATAAGATACAAGCTTACTTGAAAGAAAAGTTAACAAAAGGCTAAAATAAATACGCTCAATAGCAAAAGGAATTTGCTTGAAACTATCGTTACCTATTCAAACTTCTACTAGCGATTACTATTTTATCGCTAGTGTTTGGTTATTGCTGTTACTGATCTTATCAGCCTTTTTGTTATTTCTTGATTTAGAACTGAGTATATTGCTGAAGTTGTTAATTATTGTCTTGATCTTCTCGTTAGGTTTATTGCATCTATGGCTGCACCGACGACAGCTAAGTCAATTCCAGAGGATTTATTGGGATGGAGATAACTGGTATATGCTAGTGGAAGAGCAGAAAATAGCCATTTACCTTTTGTCTGGCACGCGAGTGTTAATGGGCTGGGTGTTACTAAGCTTTCGATTTAATGAATCGATGAAACTAGTCAATCATCAGCTACTTTTGTCGAAACATACGCTCGGTGATAAAAACTACCGCGATCTCTGTCGAACTCTACGATACCTACCAACTGACAATGATCAAATTCAATAGCAATTCGCTAATTTAAGGTAATTGATAAGCTTTTAAATTAGGCTGTTGGGCTTCAAAACTGTTTCCACAGCGTTATCAAGCACTAAAGGGTAATCCAAAGTGAAGTGCAGCCCCCGGCTTTCTTTGCGCTCTAGCGCGCAGCGAACAATTAACTCTGCCACCACTACTAAGTTACGTAACTCAATCAAGTCATTTGAAACTTTAAAATTGGCATAGTAGTCATGAATTTCTTGCTGCAGTAATTCAATTCGACGCAATGCTCTTTCAAGTCGCTTGTCGCTTCTGACAATACCAACATAGTTCCACATTAATTGCCTCAGTTCATGCCAGTTATGATTTAAAATCACCTCTTCATCAGAGTTGGTAACCTGGCTTTCATCCCAGCAAGGAAGGATCCTTTGTCCTTGATTGGCTTGCCAATGCTGTTCAATATTATTAGCAGCCGACTGTGCAAATACCAAGCATTCTAATAAAGAATTACTGGCCATACGGTTGGCTCCGTGCAAACCAGTGTAAGCGACCTCACCAATCGCGTAGAGCCCTGCGATATCTGTTTGACTATTGAGATCAACGGTTACCCCACCGCAGGTGTAATGCGCTGCTGGAACCACAGGAATCGCATCTACCGTTATATCGATGCCGTAATTCAGCAATTTTTTATAAATAGTCGGGAAGTGGCTTTTTATAAATTCAGGATCTTTATGACTAATGTCTAAATAAACACAATCGATACCTAGTTTCTTGATCTCATGGTCAATAGCTTGGGCGACAATATCGCGAGAAGCTAATTCGGCACGGTCATCATAATCAGGCATAAAGCGCTCGCCATTAGGACGTCGTAGAAGTGCGCCTTCACCACGGAGTGCTTCGGTAATTAAGAAGCTGCGGGCTTCAGGGTGATACAGACAAGTTGGGTGAAATTGATTGAATTCTAGATTAGTGACACTGCAACCGGCGCGCCAGGCCATAGCGATACCATCACCACTGGCAACATCAGGGTTTGAAGTATATAGGTACACTTTACTGGCACCGCCTGTAGCTAAAATCACAAAGCGTGCACTGATGGTTTCAACTCGATCTTGTGCTAAATTTAAAACGTATGCACCGATACAGCGATTTTCTCTGTCATCATTACCAAGCTTATGCTCGGTAATTAAATCCACGGCGATGTAATGTTCTAAAATTTCAATACTAGTTTCATTTTTAACGGCTGCGACTAATGTGGTTGAAACGGCTTTGCCTGTAGCATCATCAGAATGAATAATACGCCTTTGACTGTGACCGCCTTCGCGAGTTAAGTGGTACTCTTGATCCTGCTTACTAAAAGCAACTCCCCGATCAATTAGCCAATGAATCGCGTCGGTCGAGTGTTCTACGGTAAAACGAACGGCTTTTTCATCGCACAAACCACCGCCAGCAATTAAAGTGTCAGCTACATGCGAGTCTACGCTATCGTTTTTGTGTAATACTGCTGCAATGCCGCCTTGGGCATAGAAAGTAGAGCCTTCTGTAATTTCAGCTTTACTTAGCACAGTGACTTTGCCTAAATGAGATAATCTTAGTGCTGCCGATAAACCCGCCGCGCCAGAGCCTATAACTAATACGTCTGTTTGTATTTGCGATTTGTTAGAGTGCAAAACTTAACCTTTTCTTAGTAAATTAGTGTAAAGAAAAATTTTCTGCGGAACTTTTGATAAGTTATTTCAGTCATTAGTTATATGTGACTAAATCACGGTCTATCGCTAATTATTGGGGACTCTATCATAAGGCATCAAGCAATCCCATTGAAACAAGCAGATTTTCATTTATCGCGGTAAGCCTATACAATAAATCAATCAGCGGTGCATTATGCTAAGCGGCAAGAGAACAATTATTAAAAGAACAGATATTGATAATAATCAGGTTAAGGCCAAACGCCCGGAACCTAATCAAGATTCAGAATTGGTGGCTCGTGTTCAAGCGGGTGAAAAGGCTGCGTTCGATCTATTGGTGCGTAAGTACCAGCATAAAATTATCAACTTAATTTCACGTTTCGTTAAGGATTCAGACGAAGTCTTGGATGTTTCGCAAGAGGCTTTTATTAAAGCCTACCGAGCATTACCTAGCTTTCGAGGTGACAGTGCTTTTTATACCTGGCTTTATCGTATTGCCATTAATACCGCTAAAAATCACCTAGTATCTCGAGGGCGGAGGCCGCCCGGTTCAGATATCGATGCTATCGATGCGGAGCAATATGATGGCGGTGACGCTCTTCGTGATACAGGCAGTCCAGAGCGATTAATGTTTCGAGACGAGATTCGAGATCTGATTTTTGGGACCATTGATGAATTACCTGAAGATTTAAAAACCGCCATCACGCTTCGTGAGATGGAAGGGTTAAGCTACGAAGAAATCTCAGAAGTCATGGATTGTCCTGTTGGAACCGTTCGTTCCAGAATTTTTAGAGCTCGAGATGCGATAGACCAAAAGATTGCGCCTTTACTAGAGCAAGGCTGGCGCTCTTAAGTAGTTTGTATACCTAGTGTCGTATTTATCAAGAGTAACTAGCAGCGCCGATAAATGCTTAATATAGGGAAATGACAAAATTATTTACATTTTTTGTGAACTTTTTACTAAAGCTTAAGTCAATTGGTTAACTATTTTAGGTATTTATGCTGAATTTATGCACCGTAAATCACCTTTTGAAGTATTTATTTTATTTTAAATATTTGATTTTCTTAGTGTTTATTCAAGTATTTGGATTTTTAGAGGATTAATTATGGTTTTTGATTCGAAACAAATGGCCAGCAAATTTCTTGATGGTGATTTGATGTCGAACAGTGACGTCACTCAACTGATAGCGGATAAAAAAACAAAGCAAACTTTTAGCCGTTATCAAATGATTCGTAGCTTTATGCATAATAACGCGGTAACGCCGGATGTGTGTATTGCTGACTCGGTGATGTCGGCTTTAAGTCATGAGGCAACCGTATTATCACCTCAATTCGAAACAGAGTCTTCAACAGAGAGAGAGTCTTCAACAGAAACAAAGCTTTCAAGCCCAAAAGCAAAGCAGTCAGCTGATGTTGTTTCCTTGCCAAATCGCTTCTTAAAGCCCTTAGGTGGTATGGCAATAGCTGCATCTGTAGCCTTAGTGGCACTGATCAATTTAGGTAATCCAGCCCTTGACGTAACCAATACTGCGAACGGCGGAGTAGTTTTAACTCAAGCTTCTGCTCCTGCTGTGGATAGAGAGCAGTTGCAACAAGCTCATAGCCTCTTTACCGAAATCGCTAATTCGAATACTGCTTTGCCCGTAATTCAAACCGTTTCTAACCAGCAAGCAGTAGCTATTAAAGTACCGGTTAAGGTTTCAACGAATGAGCCTCTTACTCAAAAACAGACTAAAGATAAAGCTGAAGCAGATAAAACCAAATCTATGGATATAAAAAAATAATCGAGTTTTGAGCGCTTATCGATTGCCCTCATAAGTGCTCAACAAGCTATAATGCCCATCAATGAAGTGATTGATGGGTTTTTTTTGCCCAGAATTATTAGTCGTTCATTATATTCAGAAACTAGATTCCTATGGTTGTGATAAAAGACGATGAGATAGAAGCGTTGTGATCAAAGAGCCCGTATTATGATAAAAGAACAAGGTTTAGTAGTGGAGCTGAGTGGCTCCATGGCCATGGTGCAAACCGTAAGCAAAGCTTCTTGCAACAGTTGCAAGGTTAATAGTTCTTGTGGCACTGGCATTATCAGCAAAGCCTTTGGTGAGCGCTCTTTTATTACCCCAATGACGAATAACATTAAGGCAAAAATCGGAGATCAAGTTGAAGTTGGGATCCCTGAAGACTTAATTGTCAAAACTTCATTGTTAGTGTATCTATTTCCCATAATTTTCATGTTAGTGATGCTATTGTTATTGCAATTTATAAGCGCTCAAGTGAATTATCTTTTGGCTGAGCCGTTTCTTATATTAGCGGCCATTATCAGTTTGGGTTTGAGTTTTTATTTAGTCCGCAAGTTTGGCGAAAAAATGAACAAAAACAAACCGTTAGAACCAGTTTTGTTAAGAACTGTCAAGAGAGTGATTGATGTGAAACATATCGATACACCTTAAGCAATTTTTAACTGGTTTCACGCTGGAACCCATTGAATTTTATAAACTCAAACCTTATAGATGTTCTATTGGATAACTAAGAAAGAGAGTATATTACCAATGAAAAAAATTTCCTTACTACTGGTCATGTTAGTCGGGCTTTTTGCCCTAACCGGAAACGTCAAAGCAGAGCGCTTCCCCGATTTCACGAAGTTAGTAGAAGAAATCCAACCAAGTGTGGTTAGCATCAAGGTCGATGTCAGACAGCGCGGTAGAATTGGTCAGGCGGGCGGTTCAGGATTTATTATTGATAAAGATGGACATATTTTGACCAATCACCATGTGGTCGCTAATTCGGATAAAGTGGCGGTCAAACTTAATAGCGGTCGCGAGTATCAAGCTAAGATTATTGGAAGCGACCAATTTAGTGATGTGGCGCTAATTAAAATCGATCCAAAGGGATTAAATTTACAACCTGTCAAAATCGGTAGTTCGCGTACGCTTAAAGTTGGCGAATGGGTATTAGCATTTGGTGCTCCTTTCAATCTTGAGCAAACGGTTACAGCAGGAATTGTTAGCGCTAAAGGCCGTGGTGAAGTTGGCTCACCGTTTGTGCCCTTTATTCAAACGGATGTTGCGATTAATAGTGGTAATTCTGGGGGACCTCTAATTAACCTTGATGGCGAAGTAGTGGGTATTAACTCGATGATTTATAACCCCATGATTTCTACGGGCTTGTCATTCTCAATCCCAATTGATTTAGCCGATTCGGTCAGTGACCAGTTGGCGGCGAATGGTCAAGTTATCCGTGGTTATTTAGGCGTAGGCTATGAGGAAGTTGATCAAGGAGTGGTTGATTACTTTGAACTGCCTACTGTTGGTGGTGCATTAATTAATAATGTACAAGCCGATTCGCCAGCGAAAAAAGCAGGTATTGAGCGCGGTGATATTATCACTGAAGTGGACGGTAATCGTATTAAAAGTCACCAAGACTTACCTTATTTCATTGCGCAAATAGAGCCTGGAAGCAAAGTGAAATTAAAAGGTTATCGAAATGGTAAATCGAAAAACTTTTTCGCTGAACTGGTTGCGCGAGAAGCAACAGGCCAGCAGTTACCAGCCGCTAGCGAGGAAAATCGTCTTGGGATTGAAGTGAATAATATTGGCAATGGCATTCGTCAGCAATTAGGTGTTGAAAGTGGGGTTGTTGTTACTCAAGTTGAGCCAGGGAGCCCAGCGCAAAGAGCAGGTATTAAACAAGGTGATATTATTAGTGAGCTGAACCAGCGCCAGATCGAAGATACTAATGATTTTAATAAGGCACTTGAAGACTTCCGCCGAGCTAATAAGCTATTAATTTTAATCACGGATGCATCAGGCAGTGATTATCGAATTGTTTACTTGAATTAATCGGGTAAATTGAGCAAAGCCAGTCACTAACGACTGGCTTTTTTATAGCTTACTGTTCAGTGCGCACAAAGATTTTATGAGGTGATATAGCGTTGCATTGATGCTTCTTATTGTAGGTTAATTCAGCTACAATACGGCGCTTTAATATCAGCTAAAACTGAATTTTTCTAAAAGAGAAACCGCCCCAAACATGGCTTATACAGATTTTATTCGAAATTTTTCCATTATTGCTCATATCGATCACGGTAAGTCGACTTTGTCTGATCGTTTGATCCAATATTGTGGTGGCTTATCTGAGCGCGAAATGGAAGCACAGGTGCTAGATTCGATGGATTTGGAGAGAGAGCGAGGTATTACCATTAAAGCGCAAAGCGTGACCTTGGATTATAAAGCTCAAGATGGTAATACTTATCAGTTGAATTTTATTGATACGCCAGGGCATGTTGACTTCTCTTATGAAGTTTCACGTTCGTTAGCTGCTTGTGAAGGTGCTTTACTGGTGGTGGATGCGGCGCAAGGGGTTGAAGCTCAAACTTTGGCCAATTGTTACACTGCGATTGAGCAAGAGCTCGAAGTAGTGCCAGTTTTGAACAAGATTGATTTACCATCTGCAGATCCTGATAGAGTGATTCAAGAGATTGAGGATATTGTTGGCATTGAAGCGATGGAAGCAGTGCAATGCTCTGCAAAAACAGGCATTGGTATCGAAGAGCTATTAGAATCGATAGTGCGGGATGTTCCGCCTGCATATGGCGATCCTGACGCACCTTTACAGGCTTTAATTATTGACTCTTGGTTTGATAATTATTTGGGTGTTGTGTCGCTAGTGAGAGTGATGCAAGGAACCATTAATAAAAATGACAAGATGCAAGTAATGTCGACAGGGAAAAGCCATGTGGTTGATCATGTAGGCATTTTTACTCCAAAGCGTCATGATACTAATACGCTTAAAGCTGGAGAAGTGGGTTTTGTTATCGCTGGCATCAAAGAAATCCAAGGTGCTCCGGTTGGTGATACCATTACTTTATTAAAAGAACCTGCTGAAGAAGCGCTACCTGGTTTTAAACAAGTTAAACCTCAGGTGTATGCCGGTTTATTCCCGGTAAATTCAGACGAGTATGAAAATTTCCGTGATGCTTTAGCAAAGTTAAGCCTCAATGATGCCTCTCTTTTCTATGAGCCAGAAAACTCGACTGCACTAGGTTTTGGTTTTCGTTGCGGCTTCCTAGGAATGCTGCATATGGAAATTATCCAAGAGCGTTTAGAACGTGAATATAACTTGGACTTAATCACCACTGCTCCAACGGTAATTTATGAAGTGGAAACCACAGACGGCGAAACTTTATATGTCGACAACCCATCTAAGTTGCCGCCAGTTTCAAATATTAAGGCTATTCGAGAACCTATTTGCGAAGCGAACATTTTAGTGCCGCAAGAACATCTTGGTGCAGTGATTACCTTGTGTGTAGAAAAGCGTGGCGTACAAACTAAAATGCAATATGCAGGCAATCAAGTTGCCTTAAGTTATGACTTACCAATGAATGAGGCCGTACTAGATTTCTTTGATCGATTAAAGTCAGTTAGTCGAGGTTATGCTTCACTGGATTATAGCTTCAAACGTTTCCAGGAAGATAAGTTAGTTAGAACTGATATTTTAATTAATGGCGAGCGAGTGGATGCGCTGGCGTTGATTTTGCATACCGAGCAAGCGCAATACAAAGGTCGTGAATTGGTTGAAAAGATGAAAGAGATTATTCCACGTCAAATGTTTGAAGTGGCTATTCAGGCGGCGATTGGTAACCACGTAATTGCTCGCTCAACAGTTAAAGCTCTACGTAAAAATGTATTGGCAAAATGTTACGGTGGTGACGTTTCGCGTAAGCGTAAACTACTAGAAAAACAAAAAGCCGGTAAAAAACGTATGAAGCAAGTCGGCAAAGTGGAAATCCCACAAGAAGCATTTTTAGCAGTGCTGCATGTGGGTAAAGATAAATAATATCAATATAAAAGGCGATAAATGATTTATTACGATTTTGGATTTTACTTAACCATTGGAACTTTAGTAACCGGCGTTATAACGCTTATTGATAAGTACAAGTGGCGTCCGCAGCGAGTCGAAAAAGGTTTAAAGTATGATGAAAAAGGCAATGAAGTGATGCCTTTTCATGTGGATATTTCACGTTCCATTTTTCCAATTATTTTTGTAATTTTAATCCTTCGTTCGTTTATTTATGAACCTTATAGAATTCCATCGGCCAGTATGAATCCGGGTTTGTATGCGGGAGATTTTATTACCGTCAATAAATATGCATACGGTATACGTCTACCTATTACCAATACTCAGATTATTCCAGTAGGCGAACCACAGCGTGGTGATGTTATCGTGTTTCATCCGCCTAATTTGCAAGACCCAACGAAAGCTATTCAAGATGCTTACATTAAAAGGTTGTATGGTTTGCCGGGAGATACGCTAAGTTGGAATAAGGGTGTATTGACTATTACACCCAAGTGCGGAACAGGTGAAAGCTGCGCTCCAATTGTAGTACAAGCAAAGTTGAAATCATTAGAAGCTCCTGAGTTAGTTAGGGAAGATAACTATGATTTTAACTTATTTGAGCAATCTATTGGCGAGAAAAATCATGAACTACTTTTTGTGGCTAAACCTTATTTAGGCGCACTGGGTAACGAATGGAGTATAACAATCCCTAAAGACAAATACTTTGCTATGGGCGATCATCGTGACAATAGCACTGATGCAAGAGCATGGTATCAACGCAATCCTAATGCCTTTATTGATAGAGAGGCCATTATTGGCCGTGCTGCGGGCAAGTGGTTATACATGACTTTTAAAGATACACCTGATTTCACAATACCATTGTTTGATAAGCCCGTGTATTTACCTCGAGGCATAAGTTTTGATAGAGTAGGCACTATCAATTAAGGAAATCGATACTATTACTGATCAAAGGGGAGATAAATGAAGGAATTAAATATAAGAAAAGTTGCAGGTATGACGGCTGCTGGATGGATGATTATTATTGCGGTCGTTTTATTTTTTAGTTATTTAGCAATTAAGATTATTCCTGCGTACGTTGAGAATGGAAATGTTGTTAGTTTGATGAAGTCAACTGCAGATCTCGGTATTTCACAAGAGAGTAACAAAGAAATTTTGAAGAAATTTCAGACTAAAATTGGCTTTGCAAGAATGACAAAACTATTAAACAAGGATAATTATAGAATTGAACAGGAAGCGACAGGGAAATATCTGATTGTTGATTATGATAAAAAACTATCTATGTTTGGTAATATTTCGGTATTAATAGAATTCGAACATAAACAAAAACTCTAAATTTTAATAACTAAGATGCTATAAATGCCAGCAAAAAAAAATCTGCAAGAACGTTTATTAAGGCGTCTTGGTTATCAATTCAGAAACACTTCATTTTTTAAACGAGCTTTAACTCACAGAAGCGCTTCCAGTCAGCATAATGAACGATTAGAGTTTCTGGGTGATGCTATTTTGGGGATGGTTATTGCCGAAGCCTTGTTTGAAAAATTTCCTAAAGTAGATGAAGGAAAGCTCAGCCGTCTGAGGGCTAGCTTAGTCAAAGGAAAAACCTTATCGGTTATTGCTCAAGAAATAGAACTTGGAGATTGCTTGTTTTTAGGTGATGGAGAGCTCAAAACTGGCGGTTATCGCAGAGGCTCTATCTTAGCCGATGCGTTTGAAGCGCTAATAGGCGCTATTTATCAAGATTCTGGTTTTGAATCAGTAAAAGACATCACGTTAGGTTTATATGAAGATAGGTTGAAGCAACTATCGATAGATACCTTAGTAAAAGATCCTAAAACTCGCCTGCAAGAGTGGCTACAGTCAAGAAAGCTGGAGTTACCAGAGTATCAACTTACGAATGTTACTGGTGAAGCTCATGAGCAACATTTCGAGGTAAAGTGTGAAGTAGAGTATTCGGGGAAAAAACTTACTGTTGGAGCTGGTGCAAGTCGTCGTAGTGCTGAACAAATAGCAGCAGAAACTATGCTAAATTTATTGCTCGACTTGCAAAAGAGTCAATAAGGATTTACTTATGGGACAAGATTCCAATCCTGATTTTCGTTGCGGATATGTGGCTGTTTTAGGCCGGCCAAACGTGGGTAAGTCCACCTTGATGAATCATATTCTTGGCCAAAAAGTCAGTATCACTTCGCGTAAACCACAGACTACCCGTCATCGCGTTCTGGGTATCTATACTGATGATGATGCGCAGATTTTGTTTGTTGATACTCCCGGAATCCATAAGAAAGAAGCCAGAACCATCAATCGCTATATGAACCGAGCTGCAACCAGTTCGATTGATTATGTTGATATTGTTGTGTTTGTAGTCGATGGAACCATTTGGTCGGAAGATGATGAGCATGCGCTGACTAAGCTCAAAGAGGCAAACTGCAAAAGCATTTTGTTTGTCAATAAAGTCGATAAGATAAAGAACAAAGAAGAATTACTACCATTTTTAGAAGAAGTCGGACAGAAGCATAACTTTGATATTGTCTATCCTGGCTCAGCGTTAAAAGGTGATAACTTAGATTCGTTATTGAAAACATTAAAACAATGGTTACCGCAAGGTGATTTATTTTATCCAGAAGATTATATTACCGATCGCAGTTCTCGTTTTATGGCGGCAGAGTTAGTTCGAGAGAAATTGATGCGTACTTTAGGGGATGAAATCCCATATTCTTCTACTGTTGAAATTGAGCAGTTCAAACAACAGGATAATGGAGTTTTGCACGTTAACGCATTGATCCTAGTGGAACGTAACAGTCAAAAATCCATTATTATTGGCAAGCAAGGTTCTCGTTTGAAACAAATTGGTCGTGACGCTCGTTTAGACATGGAGGAACAATTTGGGCAAAAGGTATTTTTAGAGGTTTGGGTTAAAGTGAAAGATGGTTGGGCAGATGATGAGCGTGCTTTGAGATCGTTAGGTTTTGAAGATCACCTGTAACTCGTTTCTTAACTACAATGCAAAAAACCTCTACCCAAGCTTTTATTCTGCATACTAGACCATTTAAGGAAACCAGCCTGTTAGTCGAGGCTTTTACTCATGCGGAAGGACGAGTTAGCTTAGTTGCAAAAGGCGCGCGCTCCGCCTCTAAAAAAAATCAAAAGCGAGCTCTATTACAACCTTTTACTCCTCTAGAAATAAGTTGGTCTGGCAAAAGTAATTTAAAAAATCTAAATCAAATAGAAGCCAAAGGCCTGCCTTTTAAATTACACTCTACCCCGAGTATATGCGGTTTATATCTTAATGAGTTATTATTAAAGCTTTTGACTCAGTGGGATCCCCACCCTGAGATTTTCAAAAGTTATCAAAAAGCATTGGAGTGGTTAGCCGCTAATCAAACACCGCAAATTATATTGCGAGAGTTTGAACTCTATTTATTGGATGAATTGGGCTATTCGATTGATTGGAATTGTGACATCGATGGTGATTTAATTGATATCAATCAAGATTATGCTTTCATACCGCAACAGGGCTTTGTTTTGCAGCAGTTCAAGCAAGGCGTTTTAGTTATTAGCGGAAAGCTGATTCACTCGGTTGCGCAGTATGATTGGCAAACCAAAGGAGCAGTTGGGCTTGCTAGAAAAGTATCAAAATCTTTGATTGACCATTTGTTGGACGGAAAAGAGCTGAATAGCCGTAAACTTTTACAACAAACTCTTGCACTTAAAGCCTAAGCCCACTAGCCTATTACTAACGTTTATATTTACTTTTTTGGAGCTAGTAGTGCTCATTACAACTAACATTAACCCAATACTCTTGGGTGTGAATATAGATCATATTGCCACTTTGAGAAATGCTCGAGGCACGGTTTATCCCGATCCGGTGCAAGCGGCATTTATTGCTGAACAAAATGGCGCTGATGGTATCACAATTCACCTTAGAGAGGACCGCCGTCATATAACGGATCGCGATGTCGAACTGTTAGCCAATACCATTCAAACTAGAATGAATCTTGAAATGGCTGTTACAGATGAAATGCTTACCATTGCTGAGAGAATCAAACCTGCGTACGTTTGCTTAGTTCCAGAAAAAAGAGAAGAGTTGACTACCGAGGGCGGATTAGATGTAAAAGGACAGGAAACTAAAATTACAGAAGCTTGTCAGCGTATGTCGGCTGTAGGTGTTAAAGTTTCTCTTTTTATTGATGCCAACGATGAGCAAATTTCGGCGGCAGCTAGAACCGGCGCGGAATATATTGAATTGCACACGGGTGAATATGCTGATGCAACCAGCGAGAAACTACAACAGCAAGAATTACTGCGCATTCAAGATGGAGTCTCTCGTGCAGTAGGAGAAGGTTTGTTAGTCAATGCAGGTCATGGTTTGCACTATCATAATGTACAACCAATCGCAGCTATTAAAGACATTATTGAGCTTAATATTGGTCATGCAATTATCGGCAGAGCTGTTTTGTCAGGTTTAGACAAAGCGGTTTATGATATGAAACAATTGATGATTGAAGCTCGTCGAGCTGCAAGAGATTAATGCAATGATTTTTGGTATCGGCACAGACATTATTTCTTTAGAGCGAATAGAAAAGTCCTTAGAAAGGAATGGTGAAAAGTTTGCTGAGAGAATTCTTACTGAAACAGAACTAGAAGAATACCGCCAGCTTTCTGAACAGCATCCAAATAATAAGGTAGCTTTTTTAGCTAAGCGCTTCGCCGCAAAAGAGGCAATTTCTAAAGCCTTAGGAACAGGAATGAGGAAAGGGATTGATTTTGTGCAACTATCCATTGTTCATGATGCGCTAGGTAAGCCTCTCGTTGCACTGTCGGGTAAAGCAGAGTTTTGGGCTAAACAGAATCATATCCAAAAAGTGCAAGTTACAATTTCAGATGAAAAAAGTTATGCACTGGCTTTTGCATTAGCAGAGTGCTAATGCAAAAGCAGGAATAAAAGAGCAATTTTCAAGATTAAAAATAAGTTTAGATTAATCTAAAAACAAATCCTTTTTTATTTGATGTGCATACTCAGGGTTGTAAGCATATTTAGTAAAATCTTTTTCGCCTGCAGCTTTTAACACTTCCTCATCAATCAACCATAAACCTGTATAGTTCTGACTGGGGTGTGACAGTATTACTTTTGTCGCGTCAGCCATAATTGCGGGTTTACGAGCATAGTTGAGCATGTCTTTATTACCAACAGCGAATTCAATGGCTGCTGTGGCGATATAAGTTTGAGGCCAAAGGGTGTTAACAGCAATGCCATACTCCTTAAATTCTTCAGCCATCCCTTTGGATAATAAACTCATACCATATTTGGATAAGGTGTAAGGTGAGTAACCCTTAAGCCATTTTATATTCATATTGATTGGCGGCGATAAGCTCAAGATATGCGGATTATCGGATTGTTTCAGATAAGGAAGTGCGTAATGGGCAAAGGCATACACTGCACGAGAATTGATTTGTTGCATCAAGTCGTAGCGTACCGGTGAGGTATCCTCGACTTTGGTTAGGCTGATAGCGCCAGCATTATTGACCACTACATCAATACCTCCAAACTCTTCAGCAACTGACTTGCATAATTTTTTTATGGCTTTTTCATCACGTACGTCCAATTGAATTGGAACTGCTCGACCGCCGGCATCTTCAATTTCTTGAGCTACGGTATGAATGGTACCGGGTAGTTTTGGATGCGGTTCAGCTGATTTAGCGGCAATAATTACGATGGCACCTTCTTTGGCGCAACTAATGGCAATTTCTCTACCTATACCTCGACTAGCACCGGTGATGATTATGACCTTATCTTTTAAAGTGGTGTTATTTATATTTGGCATAAGCTTATGATTTCTTAGCTAACTCTTTTTCAATGGCACTGGCAAGTTTATGTGGTTTGGTCACCGGTGCGAAGCGCTTGATGACTTTCCCATCTTTACCGACTAAGAATTTATTGAAGTTCCATTTGATGTTAGTACTGCCAAAAAATCCACGAGCATTATCTTTAAGGTAAGCGAAAGCTGGGTGGGTATTGTTGCCATTTACCTCAATTTTATCGAACAGAGGAAAAGAGATATTAAAATTTAAATCACAAAAGTTTTTAATATCTTCTGCAGATCCTTTCTCTTGATTCTTAAACTGATTGCAAGGGAAAGCCAGGATTTCAAAACCTTGCTCTTGATACTTTTTATAAAGCTGTTGCAATCCTTCGTATTGTGGGGTTAAACCGCAGGCACTAGCCGTATTAACAACCAGTAACACTTTTCCTTGGTATTCTTTTAATGAAATCTCTTTGCCATTATTTAAAACTGCTGAATAATCGTATATGGTAGACATCGAATTGACTCCGTTAGATGTGATAATGGTATTCAACCTTTACAACCTATCGCTGTCAAGCCAATCCAATAACAATCATTGAGAGCGCTTATGAAATTTAAATCCTTATTCATATCCAGTTTGCTTTTAGCTAGCCAATCTGCGCTATTAACTGCTGAAACTCCAAGCCTTGAGGCTAAAGATATTAAGATTGCTGAGCAATTGCGGGATGAAGCACTTAAATCCTCAAAAGGCTATGCCATTGTTGAGTCATTAACCACCGAAGTTGGTCCTCGTATGGCAGGTACAGCAGGTGATGCTGCAGCTGTTGCTTGGGGTGAAGCTAAATTAAAAGAGCTAGGTTTTGATAAAGTTTGGAAGGAACCTGTGACATTCCCAACCTGGAAACGTGGTGTTGAAACTGCTGAAGTTGTTTCTCCGTTTCCACAACCTTTAGTGATCACCGCGCTAGGCTTTAGTGTGGGCACACCTAAAGGCGGTTTATCGGCTGAAATCAAAGCATATGAAACGCTTCAAGATTTAAAAGATGCGCCTGAAAATGATGCCAAAGGGAAAATTGTTTTTATTAAATATCGTATGAAAAAAGCGCGCGATGGCTCTGGCTATGGACCTGCCGTTTCTGCCCGTGGTTCTGGTGCAGTAGAGGCTGCCAAAAAAGGCGCGGTTGGTATTTTGATCCGATCGATTGGTACTCAATCACATCGAATGGCGCATACCGGCATGATGCGTTACGCAAAAGATGTGAATAAAATTCCAGCGGCGGCTTTATCATCGCCTGATGCTGATCTTCTAGAGAATATGTTAACTCGCGGTAAGCCAGTCACAGTAAAATTGACTTTAGGCTCTTACGATGGCCCTGAGTACACGTCATATAATGTCATTGGAGAAATCACTGGCTCAGAAAAGCCTGAAGAGTATGTCCTTATTGGTGGCCATCTAGACTCTTGGGATCTTGGAACTGGGGCTTTAGATGATGGTGCAGGTATTGCCATTACTACGGCGGCAGCAGAACTGATTTCACGTTTGCCAGAGCGTCCTAAACGTTCGATTCGTGTGATTATGTGGGCTAATGAAGAGCAAGGTTTGGTTGGCGCAAGAGCTTATGCAGAAATGCATAAAGACAAGTTAGCCAATCTTATTACGGGAGCAGAGTCAGATTTTGGGGCAGATAGAATTTGGCGCATTGATTCCCGTGTAAAACCGGAAGCTTTATCAGTGGCAAAAGATATAGCCAAGGTGATGGAGCCATTAGGAATTAAATACGGTAATAACCGCGCTGGCGGTGGGCCTGATTTGATTCCGTTGCGTCAACTAGGTGTTTCAGTATTTTCGTTACGTCAGGACGGAACCGATTATTTTGATTATCACCACACGCCAGATGATACTTTAGATAAAATTGAAAAAGAGGCGCTTGACCAAAATACTGCTGCTTATGTAGTTTTAGCTTACTTAGCAGCTCAAATGAATGGCGACTTTGGTCAAAAAGTAGAATAAAAGGATATAAAAAATATAAATAAAAAAGGCTGGTTTTTACTGGCCTTTTTTATTTCACTGAAGTTTTTATAATTCTTGCTTCACCAGGAATACGAAAATAATCTTTACCGGTACCATTAAGTCCTGTTGGTACTTTTACCGGCACATGAATGCCAATGCTTTTTTCAATGTTTAGGATCTTATCAAGAATGTCATTACCTTCCTTCGAGAAATAAAACCAATAAGGCGGAAAAGCAAGATGAGTTGTTTTTTCACTCCAAACTTTTTGATGTTTAAGGTAATGATCTTTATTAGGATCGGCATCACCCATATGCATCACAGTGGCATTATCAGCGGATACTCGATAGACCATATTATGTATATCAGCTCTTGCTGGCCAACCAGCATGTGGGATTCTTATGGCGTCAACTTCAAAACCTAAAACTTTAAAGTTTTTCGCAGGATCTTTAAATGCTAGTTTTAAAGCGATCATTGGGTTTTTCAATTGTGAAAACTCAGCATGCTTTTTCATCATGTCAATGGCTTGTTGCGGTGCGATTAAGGCAATACTAGGGTTGGCTGATAAATATTTTAATGTATCTGTATCAGAAAAATGATCGCCGTGAGCATGACTAACGAAAATAGCATTTATCTTATCGAAAGGCTGTTCTTTAGAAAAAATCTTCTCCCTAATTTCAGAGGGCACTAAAGAGTAGGTATCAAAATGGCTATGGAAGAAAGGATCGAACAAAGCTTTTGAAGCACCATATTCTACTAATAATGCTTCGTTTCCCAAGTAGGTGACTTTCTGTTGCTCATGAGAATGACCTTTTAAAGCTATCGATAAAAGTAAAGCAGCTAATATTTTTGTTTTCATTAATCATTCCAATTTATAAAGATTCAAGTTTCATACCTTTGAAATCCTACTATAATAGCGGCATTTAACAAAATCTAAACTATATGCTTTTCTTCGAGAATACCTCCTTAAGGCGTGGTAAAAAGGTGCTGTTCGAACAGGCGTCTTTTATTGTCAATCCGCAAGATAAAGTTGGCGTTACTGGTGCTAATGGAACCGGTAAGTCGTCATTATTTGCATTGGTGCGTGATGAACTGGAAGAGGATGAGGGTAATTTCTCAAAGTCTAATGGTATTGTTATTTCCAGTGTTCGACAAGAAACTCCTAGTGTTGCGATTCCTGCGATTGATTATGTGTTGCAGGGAGATGAGGAGTTAATTCAATTACAAAGCCAGTTAGTATCAGCTGAAAATAACAACAACGGCGAAGCGATTGGTGAACTACATCAAAAACTAGCCGATATCGATGCCTATACCGCACATTCTCGTGCTGGCGCTTTGATGCATGGTTTAGGCTTCTCCGCAGAGCAAGAAAATCTAGTAGTAAATAGTTTTTCTGGTGGTTGGCGTATGCGCTTGAATTTGGCGCAGGCACTTATGTGTCGTTCAGATCTCTTATTACTGGATGAGCCTACAAACCACTTGGACCTCGAAGCCGTGATTTGGTTAGAAAAATGGCTCAAGGCTTATCAAGGTGCGGTGATGCTAATTTCCCATGATAGAGATTTTCTTGATCGAGTTGTTAATCGCATTGCACATATTGAGCAGCAGGGCGTCAAACTTTATACGGGTAATTATTCTGATTTTGAAATTCAACGGGCTGAGCATTTAGCACAACAACAAAGTCAGTTTGAGCGACAGCAAAAAGAAATTGCACATATGCAATCTTTTGTCACTCGCTTTAAAGCTAAAGCGAGTAAAGCCAAGCAAGCGCAAAGTCGAGTTAAAGCTTTAGAGCGGATGGAACTCATTGCTCCTGCTCATGTGGACTCACCTTTTAATTTTGCCTTTCCTGAATCAGGTCATGTGCCAGCACCATTGTTGCAATTAAAAATGGCAACGGCAGGTTACTCGACAAACGATGGTCAAGTGACTATCTTGGATTCGATTGGTTTTTCATTAGTGCCTGGCGATCGTATTGGTTTACTAGGTAAAAATGGGGCTGGCAAGTCGACTTTAATCAAATCATTAGTAGAAGATATCCCTTTATTAGCAGGCGAAAGAGTTGCAGCCAAAACGATTAATATAGGTTATTTCGCTCAACATCAGTTGGATCAATTGCATCCTGACATGTCGCCGATTCAACACTTACAACGTGACTATCCGGATGCTACTGAACAAGAACTGAGAAACTTTTTAGGTGGATTTGACTTTAATGGTGATAAAGCCTTGGAACCTGTAGCACCATTTTCTGGTGGTGAAAAAGCACGCTTAGTTTTAGCATTACTTGTTTACTCTAAACCTAATGTGTTGTTATTGGATGAGCCGACTAACCATTTAGATTTGGAGATGCGCCATGCTATGACTATAGCATTTCAAAACTTTGAAGGTGCGATTCTATTGGTTTCACACGATCGTCATATGCTTAAAACGGTTTGCGATGATTTGTACTTGGTCGCTGATGGTTCTGTCAAGCAGTTTAAAGGTGATCTCGATGATTATGCAAAGTGGACTCTTGAGCAGGCTAAGTTGTTTGCTGAGACAAGCAGGGAAGATTTAATGGATGAACCTTCTGCTGGAGCGCTTTCAAAGAAAGAACAAAGAAAGCAAGACGCAGAAAAACGTAAACGTCTACAACCATTGAAGAACAAACTCAAAAAAATCGAAAAACAAATGGAGTTATTGCAAACTGAAAAGGATGAGCTCGATCAAGCTATGGCTGAACCAAGTTTGTACGAAGAAACGAATAAAGAAAAAATGCTCATCATTACTCTCCAGTCTCAATCTGTTAAGGAAGCAATTGAATTGCAAGAAGAAGAGTGGTTCTTGTTGAATGAGGAGCTAGAAACCTTATCAAGCGACTGATTAAACAGCTTTACTAGCTCTTGGTTACTAATTGTAAGATTAACTGATTAATTTCTTCAGCCCATTCGGTGCAACTGTCTTTATTCGGATGATAGCCATCGCCTGCAAATCTTTCAGGACGCGGGTCAAAATCAGACTCTAAGTAATGAACATAATTATAGCCCTGACAAAGCTCTTTAGAAAGCTTATCAAAACCTTTGGCTCTTAGCCCAAATAGAAACTGTAAAAACTTTGGTAATAGTGGAAAACCACCTAATGGAGGCATACCGTTGAAAACTATTTGCGCTTTGGGATATTGAGTATGGATAGATTCAAATAATGTTTGTAAGTTTCTTTGCCAAGCATTAGTTCGAGTAAAACTCGTGACGTCATTTACACCTACCGAAGTGATAACAAAGTCTATCTCAGTATCGGGTAAATGAGGGAGGAGTTTTTTGACCATTTGACCTGAGTTATAGCCGGTTTTACCCACGAGTTGCCAAGTGACAGATTGATGAAGATTGCTGGATAACAGCTTAGCGGTTTGGCCAATCAAGGTATTTTCAGTAATATCGATACCTACGCCACTTATGATTGAGTCGCCAAAACCTAAAATACTAATGTCAGCCAGGTTAGAGTCAGTCGATTCTCTCTTCACTACACCTTCAGGTATGCCTGTAGCTTCTTCAAACCTTGGAGCATTGTTTTTAAGACGAATTCCTTGTGGAATGGCGAACGGCATCAAAAGCCAAAACAGAATTCTTTTCAACATAAGTGATCACTTTTCGGATTGATTAAAAGGGTTTTGGTTAAAGGGGTTTTGATTTGATACCAAGTTTATGTAACGACTCTATTAAACTGGTTTGCTGCTCAAAATTATTAACATAGAGCGATGATTTTCGGCCCATTTCTATATCATCAATAACGCGTTTTGCTTGAATGGGATCGGCAGTGGTGGTTTCCGCGATTAGATTTTGTGCATCCAATAATTTAGGGCTATCCATTACTTTGACTAACTGCACCATCTTATAATCGCCACCAGCGGCATGACCGAAGGTTAAAAACCAAGAGTAACTAAAGCAATAAATACAGGTAATGATTAGACCGGGCAAAATACTCAGGAAAATATTAGGGGTGCCATTGAGTAGGTGGCCAATAATTATAAAGCTGTAGACAGCAGTTAGATTGGTAATAACCGCCATTAAAAAGCGCTTTAAATTATCTTTTGATAAACGCACCATAAATTCCATAATGGCGCTACCTACAAAAGTCAGTAAAAAGCTCATTCCGCCTTGGACTAATCCTGAGCGTAAAGCAATATCGTGGCCAGCGTCGCTATTCGCTATATATCCCCATGCGCCATAACTTAAGAAGGCTAGTGTGCCTGATAATAGAACTCGCAAAAAAGGATTTTTTGGAATGATGCGCATTAAGTTAGTTTTATAGTAATTTTGCTTAGAATAGCCAAAACTGACGAATTATGGAAATATAAAAATATTAAACAATTGGCATTTCTTATCGCTCGCAGCCTTGTTAGACTTAACTCCATATAATTTATAGCAAAACCCGATGATTGAGCACGATAGAATAATAAATCCTACTGAGATTGCTGAAGAAGATCACTTCGACCGCGCGATACGACCAACTGCGCTTCAAGATTACGTTGGACAAGAAAAAGTACGCCAGCAGATGGAGATCTTTTTATCAGCAGCACAAAAGCGAAAAGATGCGCTTGATCATGTATTAATCTTTGGTCCTCCTGGTTTAGGTAAAACGACTCTGGCAAACATCATTGCCAATGAAATGAATGTTGGGATAAAGCATACCTCAGGTCCAGTATTGGAAAAAGCAGGCGATCTAGCGGCCATGCTCACTAACCTAGAAGCGAATGATGTGTTATTTATTGATGAAATTCATCGCTTGAGCCCGCATGTTGAAGAGGTCTTATATCCTGCGATGGAAGACTATCAATTGGATATCATGATCGGTGAAGGGCCGGCTGCACGCTCTATAAAACTGGATTTGCCACCTTTTACTCTTGTTGGCGCCACTACTCGAGCAGGCTTATTGACCTCGCCATTGAGAGACCGCTTTGGTATCGTTCAGCGTCTAGAGTTCTATAATATTGAAGATCTTACTGTTATTGTCATGCGTTCTGGCACCATTTTAGGTTTAGAGATAGAAGAAGCTGGCGCTCGTGAAGTTGCAAGACGTTCACGCGGAACCCCCCGGATTGCTAACCGACTTTTAAGACGAGTGAGAGATTATGCAGAAATTAAAGCGAATGGCGTAATTAATCACGAGACGGCGAGTCTTGCTTTAGACATGCTAGATGTTGATGATCGCGGCTTCGACATGATGGATAGAAAATTATTACTGACAATTATTGAAAAGTTTAGTGGCGGCCCGGTCGGTTTAGATACGCTCGCTGCCGCGATTGGCGAAGAGCGAGATACGATTGATGACGTTTTAGAACCATTTTTGATTCAGCAGGGTTTTATTCAAAGAACACCAAGAGGGCGAATTGCTACTAAATTGGCTTATCAACACTTTGATATTATCCCAAGTGATGATGGTTTATTTGGCTGAGTTGGCAAAGAAATCTCTTGATAAGATAAGAATATACATAACTATTAACACTTTTTACTGAATCTTTGCGTTTAAATATGAGTCAAGCAGAATTTATTTTACCAGTCCGAGTCTACTATGAAGATACCGATGTTGCAGGAGTGGTTTATTACGCTAACTATTTAAAATTTTATGAGCGTGCTCGCACAGAATGGCTTAGAAGCCTCGGTTATGATCAGGACGTTTTGATAAAGCAGGGTTTGGCATTTGCGGTTGCACATGTTGATGCAAAGTACTTTGCGCCAGCGCGATTTAATGACCAATTAAAAGTCATCACGAAAATTACTAAATCGCGCAAAGCGAGTATGGTATTTCATCAAAAAATTGTTTCAGAGACAGTTTTGGATGATAACGGTAAAGAAAAATTATTAAATGAAGCAACGATTAAAGTTGCCTGTGTGGATCTTAAGACTATGAAACCTAAGTCCATACCAAATTATCTAGTAGAGGAGATAGCCAGTGACTGGTGCTGAAATGTCGATAGCAGATTTAATTCTTAAAGCCAGTGTGGTCGTGCAAGCCATTATGGCATTGTTGTTATTAATATCCGTTGTGTCTTGGGCTATGATTTTTCAACGCAGTGCCGTGTTAAATTTAGCGGCAAGAAGCGGCCGCAAATTCGAGGATCAATTTTGGTCAGGTATCGATCTAAGTAAACTATTCTCAGACCTTAACCAAAGAGCGAAAGCTGCCACGGGTTTAGAGTCCCTGTTCCAATCAGGTTATCGTGAATTTATGCGTTTGAGTAGTCAACAAGGCACTTCCCCAGACGCCGTCATGGACGGTACTCATCGAGCGATGCGTGTTTCACATAGCCGAGAGATTGAGAAGTTAGAGCGAAATTTATCATTTTTAGCTACTGTCGGCTCGGTAACGCCTTATATAGGTTTATTCGGAACCGTCTGGGGCATTATGAATTCTTTTATCGCGCTTGGTTCAGTAAAGCAGGCTACATTAGCGATGGTTGCACCGGGTATTGCTGAGGCATTGATTGCTACAGCCATGGGTTTATTTGCTGCTATACCTGCAGTGATTGCTTACAACCGCTTCACTAACCGCTTGCAACGCATTGAAACTCAATATGAGAATTTCTTAGAAGAGTTCTCGGGCGTTTTGCATCGTAAAGCACATAGCAAAAAAGGCTAGGGTGTTACTTTGGCTTATTTAGTACGCCGAGAAAGGCGCCGACCTAAAGCTGAAATTAATGTAGTTCCTTACATTGATGTGATGTTGGTATTGATGGTCATCTTAATGATAACTGCCACCGCCATTACTGCAGGCGTGGAAGTTGATCTTCCTAATGCTGCAGCGCCTCCATCGGAAGCAACTTATGAGAACTCTATTATTTTACAAGTAACGCCTTTAGGCGAATACAAATTTGCCGATGATGAAGTGACCTATAACCTTGATGATATGGTGGATTTAGTGAGAGCGAGGTTAGAACAAAAACCTGAGCTGCTTGTTTTAGTTGGCGGTGATAAAGGCGCAGACTATGGCAAAGTCGTTGAGCTTTTAAGCATGATGAATCAGGTGGCGGGTGTCGATAAGGTTAGTCTTATGACGAATCCGGTGAAATAAGCAGTGATAAAGAAACAGAGTAAGGTAATCTAGTTGTCATATAAAAAAAATATTATTCCAATGACCTTAGCAGTATTACTGCATTTGGTGTTGATTGCTTTATTGCTTTGGAATTTCGCTTTCAAACCTGATGAGCAAGACAAGCAGTTTGTTGACTCACCTGTAAAAGCTCGTTTAGTGACAGCGCCTGAAACACCGAAGAAAGATGCTTCCAGTTTAAAGAAACGTCAACAGAAGCAAAAAGAGCTAGAAGAAGCTAAAAAGCTGTTAGAACAAAGGAAATTGTTAGAACAAAAAAAGCTGGAAGAGCAGAAGCAAAAAGAAATAGAGCAACAACAATCAGAAGCAGAAAAAAAGCTGCAGCAAGATAAAAAACTGGCTGAAGAAAAGAAACTACAACAAAAGAAACTAGAAGATGAGCGCAAAGCTGCGGAGCAAAAAAAGTTAGAGCAGCAAAAAAAAGCAGAAGCTGAAAAGAAACGGTTAGCTGAAGAGGCCGAGAAAAAGCGTAAGGCGGACGTCGAAAAAAAACGTAAAGCAGAAGCTGAGAGAAAGAAAAAAGCTGAAGCCGAACGAAAACGAAAAGAAGCTGAGCGGAAGCGAAAAGAATTGGAAGCCTTAGAAGAATCTTTGGATGATGAGTTGTTTGAGGCAGCAAAAGGCGAAGTGAGACAAACTCAAATAATGAGTGAGGTGTCTAAGATTCAACGAGCTATTAGGGCTAAAATCATTCGAAACTGGGATGAGCCAGTCTTTGAAGGTAGTTGCATTATGAGAATTACCATGGGGCCTGGTGGAATTGTTTTAAATATTGAAGCAATAGATGGTGGGCTTGATTATTGTGAGTCAGCTGAAACTGCGATCAGTCGTTCGGCACCGTTGCCTTCGTCAGATGACCCACAAGTCATGGCAGAGTTAAAAAGTTTAAGAATGACTTTCGATCCCAGTCAAAAAGAGAATTAGAATAGGAAAACTATGAAAAAGTTTTTAGCAGTATTAATGATGGTATTGGTGATATCACCAGTGAAGGCCGAGATTGAGATTTTAATTACCGAAGGTCGTGATGATGCTCGTCCCATTGCCATAGTGCCGTTTGCTTTTGAGGCCGCTGGAGTAATTGCAGCACCGCCTTTTGACTTTGCAAAAATCATCGCTGATGACTTAGCGCGTTCTGGCAAATTTAAACCAACTGCAATAGCAGATTTGCCGCAAAATCCTTCTTCTGTTGAGCAGGTTGATTTAAATCTTTGGAAAACTCTGGGTGTAGATGCTGTGGTCTATGGCTTGGTCAAAGAAAAAAGTCCTGGCGTATATCAGGTTTCTTACGACTTGCTAGATCCTTATAACGATAAAGCCATTTTTGATTCACAAATTGAAGAGGGTAGTTATGCATTAGTAACTCAGTCTCAACACCTAATGTTACTTAAAGATAAAATCGTTGGACAAGATAACTATCGTTGGAATGCGCATATTGCCGCGGATGAGATATATGAAGCACTAACCGGCGAGCGCGGGGCTTTCGCAACGCAAATAGCTTATGTGGAAGTGGATAGAAGCCAGCAAAACCCGTATCAATTATTTGTCTCGGATAGTGACGGCTTTGGTGCCCAGAGAATCTTTTCTTCTAGAATGCCTATTATGTCGCCAGCTTGGTCGCCCAATGGTCAACAGTTAGCCTATGTTACTTTTGAAAATGGCCGTTCTGAAATTGTTAGGCAAGATTTAGCTAAAGCACAACGAGATGTACTAGCTAGCTTTAAAGGTTTTAATAGTGCGCCAACTTGGTCGCCAGATGGTTCTAAAATGGCCATGGTATTATCCAAAGATGGAAATCCTGAAATTTATTTAATGGACTTAGCGACTGAACAATTAACTCGTTTAACGCGTCACTATGCGATTGATACCGAACCGTCGTGGAGTCCTGATGGAAAAAGTATTGTCTTCACTTCTGATCGCGGTGGTCGTCCACAGATTTATCGTGTGTTTTTAGGCTCTGGAGAAACCAAACGAGTGACCTTTGAGGGTCGTTATAATGCTGGAGCTGAGTTCTCTCCTGACGGTAACTCTATTGTTATGGTGCACCAATCTAGCAAAGGGTTTCATCTGGCGACTCAAGATTTAAGTTCAGGAGCAATAAATATTCTAACTAGGACCAACTTAGATGAGTCCTTATCTATCGCACCAAATGGAAGTATGATAATTTACTCGACAGTGAGCGGTAGACAGAAAGTATTAAGTACTATCTCGATGGATGGGCGCTTTGGGATGCCGATACCAAGCACTACTGGTGAAGTGAAAGCGCCTGCTTGGTCACCTTTTTTAAATTAATTTTTTACTAAAATAAAACAGTAACCTAACTGGAGAAAACAATGAAACATTTAACGAAATTGGCCGCGCTAGCAGTTTTTGCTTTAGTAATCTCTGCTTGTACGACTACTAAGCCAACGGACACGACTGACACGGGTACTACTCAATCAGGCCCTACGGCTGAGCAATTAGCTGCACAACGTGCAGCAGAAGAAGCTCGTCGTGCTGCCGCTGCTGAAGCTGCGCGTATTCAAGCTTTATTAGATAGCACTACCATTTACTTTGGTTATGACCAAGATTTAATTGATTCTGAGTATACAGAAATGTTGCGTTTACATGCAGAGCGTATGGTTGCAGAAAATCGTAGTGTAACCTTAGAAGGTCATGCTGATGAGCGCGGTACGCCAGAATATAACTTGGCTTTGGGTGAGCGTCGTGCCAAAGCAGTTGCACAATTATTAAAAACCTTTGGTGTATCGGATAGCCAAATACAAGTAGTAAGTTTTGGTGAAGAGTCACCGGCAATGTCTGGTCATAGCGAGTCTTCATGGGCTAAAAATAGACGTGTAGAACTTAACTATAAGTAACCCGTGTAATAGTTAATAGGATTCAAACGGTAGCATTATGAGATTTAAACTAATGACCTTGTTAGTAGCGCCTTTATCACTGGTGTTATTTTCAAATAACTTACAAGCGGCTGCTCCTGTAGTTGATGCGCAAGATGCACGAGCAAAACAACAGGCTCGTGCCAATCAGCAAAGTCAGTTAATTGCAGAGTTAGTTTTACAAATTAATCAGTTGCAACAAGAAGTTCGTCAATTAAGAGGACAACTTGAAGAGCAAGATTACCGAATGAATCAATTGGCTAAGCAGCAGCGTGATCTCTATATTGATTTAGATCAGCGTATTCAAGCGGGTGGGGTGGTTCAGACTGAAGGCGGAAGTGAGTCTTCAGATTCTGGCACCGAAGGCTCACCGGCTGCAGACTCTGATGTACAAGCTGCATATAACAAAGCCTTTACTCAATATCGAGACAAAGAGTTTGCTTTTGCCAAAAGTTCTTTTAAAGGTTTCTTAGAAACTTACCCTAAAGAAGCATTAGCTTCTAACGCGCACTTTTGGTTAGGTCAGCTTCACATGAAAGATGAAGAATATCAGCAAGCTGAAATTCAGTTTAAGGCTGTATTCGAGACTTTCCCAGGTGCTAATAAAACGGATGTTGCCATTTTAAAATTGGGACAACTGGAAGAAGCTCGTGGTAATAAGAAAGCTGCAAAGCAATACTACCAGAGAGTAGCAAAGGAGTTTCCTGATACCACCGCTGGCAAATTAGCCTCTGCTAAACTAGAAGCTCTTTAGTGTTAAATGCTCATGAATAAAGGCGCTTTCTGCGCCTTTTTCTTTACCTTTTGTTTTTCATTCGTGGCATTAATCGACTATAATTCGCGCAATTGTTGTTATGAGTAATGAATTTTGAGCAAGCTTAGGATTACCGAGATATTCCACTCCCTGCAAGGTGAAAGCTTAACTGTTGGCCTGCCCACGGTTTTTGTCCGTCTGACAGGCTGCCCGTTACGCTGTGTCTATTGCGATACGGATTATGCTTTTGGCGGAGGTGAATGGATGACTTATGATGAAATTCTCCAGCAAATTGCTCAATATGGTTGTGACAATGTTTGTATTACCGGTGGTGAGCCATTAGCCCAAAAGAGAGTTTTCGACTTCTTTACTCTGCTTTGTGATAAGGGCTTTAAGGTTTCAACTGAAACCGGTGGTGCCAATGATATATCGCCGCTAGATCCACGAGTAATGACGGTGATGGATTTAAAAACCCCTGATTCTGGTGAGATGGATAAAAATCTTTATTCAAATATCGATCATTTAAAAATTGGCGATCAGGTTAAGTTTGTTATTTGTAGCCGTAAAGATTTCGACTGGGCAAAAATGGCTATTGAGCAGCATGCCATTGCTAATAAGTGTGAAGTGTTATTTTCACCGAGCTATGGGCAAGTAGAATATCAAGAATTAGCAGAGTGGATTTTAAGAGATAAGTTAAAAGTGAGAATGCAGGTGCAGCTCCATAAAATTATTTGGGGAGAGAAAACTGGTGTCTAAAATAGCCGTAGTTCTACTATCAGGTGGTTTAGATTCCACTACGGCTTTGGCCATGGCAGTCGAGCAAGGTTTTGAGTGCTATACGATGAGCTTTAATTACGGTCAGCGCAGTTTGGCTGAATTAAATGCAGCTAAAAACATTTCTAAGACCTTTAATGCTACTAAGCATATAGAAGTAAATCTGGACATGACAGAAATTGGTGGTTCTGCATTAACCGATCACTCAATTGATGTTCCGGTTAATGAGCAAATTGCTGAGCAAGAAGCTATTCCAGTAACGTATGTACCTGCTCGAAATACGGTATTTTTATCTATTGCTCTTGGATGGGCAGAAGTTCTTGAAGCCAGTCATATTTATGTCGGCGTTAATGCGGTGGATTATTCAGGTTATCCTGACTGTCGTCCTGAATTTGTACAGGCCTTTGAAGCTATGGCGAATTTAGCAACTAAAGCTGGAGTAGAAGGAAATAAATTAACTGTTGCAGCTCCGTTAATAAATATGACTAAGGAAGAGATTATAGCTACTGGTATCAGGTTAGGTGTTGATTACAGCCAAACCGTATCTTGCTATAAAGCTACAGATGACGGTTTAGCCTGCAGTGAGTGTGACTCTTGTATCTTGCGTGCGCAGGGTTTTGAGGTGCAGGGGATAAAAGATCCTACTTTGTATTTATAGTCTTTAAATATTTTAATGCCCTTTTCAGAATTTCATCACCTTTCTTATCAGAAATTTTCACTTGAATTTTAGGACGATAGTCTTCCCGTGGAGTGCCATTTACATGGTACATCTTTTGAGTTGATATCTTAAAACCAATATTACTATTTGGCATCCTATAATCCCACATTGAACCAAGTAGCTGCCCCATTTTAGTACCTATTACGGTAGCACCTATATGGTCAAAACCTAAAGCGGTGCCTTCCCCCATACTGCCAGTCCATTGATTTACCAGAACGACCACAGGCTTCGAATAGTATGGCTTTAGAGGGCTAACGATTTCTGCCCAGCTTCTTTTAATACCATACTCTTTTAGGTCATTAGGGTACTCATGCTTTTGATAGAAACTATCTTTATCAACAAAGTGACCTAAAATCGAACGAGCTACTAAACTGTTTCCTCCACCGGAAGTAAATCTTAGATCTAAAATCAGGCCTTCTGTCTCTTTAAAAGACTCTAATAAGGTTGGAAATTCTTCTAGTATAGAGTTATTACCTAATGAATTATTGAATTTGATATAACCAATGGAGTCAATCTGTTCAGAAAATAGTGAAGTATCGAAAGACATAAATTGTGTTTCTGCAAGAGATAATGTCAGTTTCTTACCGGATCGTTTTACAGTAATACTTCGAGGTTTACCTCTATCGCCCGCTAAAGTGACATTGAGTGCCCAAGTTCGTATTTCGTCATCGATTGAATCAAAACTGGTGCCAATATATCTGTCTATCGCTTTTAAAGTAGGTTTTTGGTTAATGGCAATAATTTCATCACCAAGCTCTAACTGTTGATGTGCAGCTGAACCTCGTAGCAAATTAATTACACTGGCTTTGTTATTTTTATATTCGGCATATATGTCAGCTGAAGAAGGTAGAAGTTTAGGTGAGTAGGGAGTACTGTTGAGCAATTGTACATGATTATCATAGAGCTCTAATTGCAAGCGCTCTATCAAGGTGAGAAAGTCTGCGTAATTGGTGACTTGGTCAAAATTTTGCCAAGCAAAATCAGTTACTTTGCCCCAATCAGTTTTTTTTTTATCAAAGTACGCATAATTGTTTTTTACTGTAGACAAGTAAAATTCTAAATCTTGTTTGTATTTTGTAGCTGTTTCTGGACTGAGTTCCGCATTGGCCTGTGATAAATAAGACGAAAGTAATATGAGTATATTTACAGTTATTTTTTTCATGATTTATTATCTGTGTTTATTTCATTGCTCAATTTATATCCTTTTCGTATAATACCGCGCAATTTCAAGGTTAGCTAGCGTTAACCTATGAGCTTTTATTTTAACCTATTGATTTTTAATGAATTTAACGGAGTCCGAAATGGCTATCGAACGTACTTTTTCTATCGTAAAACCTGATGCAGTTGCGAAAAACGTAATTGGCGAAATCTACAGCCGTTTCGAACGCGCTGGTTTACGCATTGTTGCATCTAAAATGATGCACTTATCTCGTGAAAAAGCTGAAGGCTTTTACGCAGAGCACGCTGAACGCCCTTTCTTTGGCGCTTTAGTTGACTTCATGACTTCTGGCCCAGTTATGGTTCAAGTTTTAGAAGGCGAAAATGCTATCAAAGCTAACCGTGAAATCATGGGGGCTACTAACCCGGCAGAAGCTTTACGTGGTACTATCCGTGCAGATTACGCGGTATCAGTAGATGAGAATGCCGCTCACGGTTCTGATAGCCCTGAGTCTGCTGAGCGCGAAATTAGCTATTTCTTTAGTGCGGATGAAATTTGCCCAAGAACTCGTTAAGAATTGCTGCTTTACTTTATTTCTTTGTTAAAGCCTTTTGTTCGAGTTTCATTAACGAGCACTTAACTCCAAGTCTCACAAAAGGCTTTGCCGCGAACTAAAGCAAATCATCTAATTCTTAAAAGATTTAATGTGAAAGAGGCTTTTCATTTCGATGGAAAGCCTTTTTTAGTGTAAAATACATACAATTATTTATAGGTAACGGAATTGGCGAGCTAAACTGTAGAAAAGTTTTAGGTCCCAAGAAGAAATTATCGCAAAAAGGTATCAATAATGAGTACTCCAGAGGTTAAAGAAAAAGTAAACCTACTCAACCTGACACGCGATGGAATGGTCGAGTTCTTTAGTGAACTTGGTGAAAAACCATTTCGTGCCACTCAGGTTTTGAAATGGATCCATCAGTTCGGTGTTGAAGATTTCGACGAGATGACTAACATCAGTAAAGCTTGTCGCGCTAAGCTAAAAGAAGTTGCTGAAATCAAAGGTCCAGAAATCGTCAGCGTGCAAGAGTCAGCAGACGGCACTATTAAATGGGCTTTGCATATCCCAGGCGGTCAAGCCATTGAAACCGTATTTATTCCTGAGCGTCATCGTGGGACCTTGTGTGTTTCTTCGCAAGTTGGCTGCGCCCTTGAGTGCACATTCTGCTCGACTGGCTATCAAGGTTTTAATCGAAATTTATCAACCGCAGAAATCATTGGCCAAGTTTGGCTAGCTGCCCGTCATTTAAATGGTTTGCACAAGTCTGATAATCGGGCAGTGACTAATGTTGTGATGATGGGCATGGGCGAACCATTGGCAAATTATCAGCCAGTGGTTAATTCAATGGAATTGATGATGGATGATAATGCTTACGGCTTATCCAAGCGTCGTGTGACTTTAAGTACTTCAGGAATGGTGCCACAGCTTAAGCGTTTAATTGATGATATTGACGTAGCTCTAGCCATTTCTTTGCACGCGCCGAACGATGCGCTTCGAGATATCTTAGTGCCTATTAATAAAAAATATCCGATTGCAGAGCTCATGCCGGCCATTCATCATTATTTAGATAACTCGAATGCTGCGCGTAAAGTTACTATTGAGTATGTGATGTTAAAAGGGGTCAATGATTCGTTACAACATGCTAAAGAACTTGCAACATTATTGAAAAATACACCTTGTAAAATAAACCTTATTCCGTTCAACCCTTTCCCGCAATCGGATTATGCGACATCGACTCGACAAAGCATTGATTCTTTTAGTGATTTTTTAATCAAGAAAGGGTATGTTGTTGTTACTAGAAGAACGCGTGGTGATGACATCGATGCTGCCTGTGGTCAGTTAGCGGGCAAAATTAATGACAAAACTAAGCGTCAAACAAGAAGAGAACAGAGTAGCTCTGCGGAAACTGTTTCAAATAAAAAGTACAAAAAACAAATTCCGGTGGAGCTCAGCAATTAATTAAAGGAAGTCCATAAATGAAGTTAGTCCTAGTGCCATCATTATTAGCTATAACACTTTTAATGGGTTGTGAGACCACGCAAAAGACTACTACTCAAAATGCCACCAATGATCAAATTCAGACGAGTGGTAGAACTCAAGATCTTGATGCTGCGGCAGAGAAAAGACTTGCTTTAGGTTTAGGCTATATCAACCGTGGTTTATTTGAAAGAGCCAAAAAAAATCTACTCAAAGCAGAAGAGTATGCGCCAGACTCTGCGGATGTTCAATTCGGTTTGGCTTATTACTATCAACGTGTATTAGAAGTTGAAAAAGCAGAGTCTTATTACAAAAAAGTGATAAGACTTGATCCCAAAAACCCAGATTACCTCAATGCTTATGGCGCTTTTTTATGTACTTCAAAAAAAGAGTACGAAAAAGCGGTAACCTATTTCCTAAAAGCGGTTGATAAGCCTGAATACACTTCAGTGGGTGAAAGCTATGAAAACGCAGGCTTTTGTACTTTGGAAGCTGGAGATTTTGATATGGCAGCTATTTATTTCCAAAAAGCCATGACCTTTAATCCTCGTTTGACGCGTCCATTATATGGTTTAGCGTTAATGTCATTTGAACAAACCCAATACAATAAAGCTGAAAATTATTTATTAAAATTTGAAGCAAAATCTAAACCCAATGCTGACAGCTTATTGTTGGGTTATAAAATTGGTCGACGCTTAAATGATCGCTTTTCTATGGAATCTTATGGCGAAAAATTAACTCAGCTTTTCCCAAATTCTGAACAAGCTTTGATTTATCGCAGGATGAACGGTTAACGGTATTCTTATGAGTGACGAAGAATCTAAACCAGTAGAACAAGGTCCAGGCTCTTTATTACAGGAAGTACGTGAACAACAAGGATTGAGTGTTACAGAGGTTGCCGATCGGCTTAAACTGATGGAGCAATCGGTTCGTAATATAGAAGCTGATGATTACAAAGATATACCTCTCACCTTCTATAAAGGCTACATTAAAAATTACGCCCAGTTACTGTCTCTTGATCCAGAAAAAGCCTGCCAAAGCTTCGATGAGTATGCAAAAAAACATGGTTTAGCGTCTAAAACTCTAATAACTCCAACTTATCGTGACGAATCTGCCAAACGAAAAAGAAATATGCAAGCCGTTCGTATTTTTATGAAGCTAATTTCTTTCTTGTTAGTTTTGGCATTTGTGTATTCGATTTATTACTTACTGGTTGAAAAAGGCTACTGGAATAAATTTATTAATAGTTTTGACAAACCAGAAGCTCAGCAGGAATTACCTATTGATTCAAATGATACTGAAGGATCAAATAAAGGTGAGTTAATTCCTGAAGCTTCAATGTCTGGCTCACTTCCATTATTGGAACAATCAGCCATATCAACGAATAATCAAGCTAATGAACTAAGTATTACTAATGAATTACCATTGGAGAATGAAGCTTCACAAACCTCAGTAACTAGTGACGCTAATAATATAAATAGTTCAGTCGTTAGTTCAGATAGCTTATCCGGTTTAAGTTTGTTTTTTAGTGGTGATTGTTGGGTTGAGATTTCAGATGGGACTGGCCGTATTCTAGTTTCTGGCGTTAAATCTTCAGGCCATATTTCTAATGTGGCCGGCCAACTGCCTTATCAAATAACCTTAGGTGATCCTTCCGTAGTTTCCATGAATTTAGATGGTCAACCATATGATCTTTCGTCTTATTCAGCTGCTAAGGTAGCAAAATTCACCATTGGCGACTAAAATCGATTAGAATAGCTTCGCAATTTTACCATTAGTACTTAATTAATAGTTTTTTATGAACAACAATTCTTGGATTAAAAGGCGGCAATCTCGTCAGATTATGGTCGGCAATGTACCAGTTGGTGGGGATGCACCAATTGCAGTGCAAAGCATGACTAACACTGAAACGTGCGATGTTGACGCTACCTTAGCTCAAATCAATGCCTTGGCAGATACCGGTGCAGATATTGTACGAGTTTCGGTACCAACGATGAAGGCTGCTGAGGCTTTTAAGTTAATTAAAGCGCAATCGCCAGTTCCTTTGGTTGCCGATATTCACTTTGATTACCGGATTGCATTGCAAGTTGCTGAATACGGTGTGGATTGCTTACGGATTAACCCAGGAAATATTGGTTCAGAAGCTCGCGTTAAAGCAGTGGTCGATGCTGCTAAAGCGCGTAATATACCTATCAGAATTGGCGTAAATGCCGGTTCTTTAGAAAAAGATTTGCAAGAGAAATATGGTGAGCCAACACCAGAAGCACTAGTAGAGTCTGCTTATCGTCATATTGAATACTTAGAGAAACATAATTTTAAAGATTATAAAATTAGTCTGAAAGCTTCCGATGTATTTATGACCGTTTCTGCCTATCGAATCTTGGCCAAAGAGATAGATAACCCCTTACATTTGGGCATTACCGAAGCTGGCTCTTTCCGTTCAGGAACCGTTAAATCTTCAGTAGGCTTAGGTATGTTATTGGCTGAAGGGATTGGTGATACCATTCGTATTTCGCTGGCAGCAGATCCGGTACAAGAAGTAAAAGTGGGCTTTGATATATTAAAAAGCCTTGGTTTACGTCAGCGTGGAATAAACTTAATCGCTTGTCCATCTTGTTCGCGTCAACAGTTTGATGTGATCAAAACCGTGAATGCTCTTGAAGAGCGCTTGGAAGATGTGAATGAGCACGTGGATGTTGCAGTGATTGGTTGTGTAGTGAACGGTCCTGGTGAAGCGAAAGAAGTTGAAGTGGGTTTAACTGGTGGCCATAAGAAATCGATGCTTTATACCAATGGCGAGAAGAGTCATAAGGTGGCAAACGAAGATCTAGTGGACGAGTTAGAAAAACAAATTCGCGATAAGATTGCGGTCAAACAGGCGCAAAAAGAAACTAAAACCAAGGGCGAAGCAGAAGTTGCGATTAAGCAGATTTAGTTTATTCTCAA
This sequence comes from Kangiella sp. HZ709, assembly GCF_009674675.1. GTDB lineage: Bacteria > Pseudomonadota > Gammaproteobacteria > Enterobacterales > Kangiellaceae > Kangiella. Next base: position 914,271 of record NZ_WKJC01000001.1, on the reverse strand, counting down.
TAGGTTTGGCGTTGATGTGCTTACAACTACTGCTTCCACAAGCATTCGCTAAAGAGTCAGGAAATATTATGCACAGTGTCACTGGAAGTTTTGACGTTAAGATTAGCCCAGCCGAAGATGAAACTAGTGTTGGCAGAATGATTTTAGACAAAAGTTATTCTGGCGCTTTATCAGGAAAGGCTAAAGGGCAAATGCTCAGCCATCGAACCGAAGTTCAAGGTTCAGCAGCTTACGTGGCCTTAGAGCACTTTGAGGGTGAATTAAAGGGTAAAAAAGGAAGCTTTTCCTTGGTGCATAAAGGTTTAATGGATAAAGGCGTAAGCTCACTCCAAGTGAATATCGTTGCTGATTCTGGCACTAAAGAGCTTCTAGGTATTTCCGGCAATATGGAGATTAAAATTGAAGATGGTAAGCACTTTTATGTTTTAAATTATCAATTCGATTAATTTGTATTAGTCTCGAGTTAAAATTATCCTTTTATCGCTTTAAAAACCTACTGTTTTCCTAGAAATCCGCTATAATCTCGCTCTTATCTAAAAAATAGAATATTCGAGCGAACACAGGCTTTGGGTCAGAAAATTCAAGCAATTCGCGGCATGAACGATATTTTGCCGCAGCAAACTCCTTATTGGCATAAGTTGGAAGCTATTTTGCGTCAGCTAATGGCGGCCTATGGCTATAACGAAATTCGCATGCCAATCGTTGAAAAGACTCAGTTGTTTAAGCGTGCAGTTGGTGAAGTCACCGATATCGTTGAAAAGGAAATGTATACTTTTGACGACCGTAATGGTGACAGCTTAAGTCTGCGTCCAGAAGGAACGGCTTCTTGTGTACGTGCTGGTATTGAGCATGGACTGTTATACAACCAAGAACAACGTCTTTGGTATATGGGACCTATGTTTCGCCACGAGCGCCCGCAAAAAGGTCGTTATCGCCAGTTTCACCAGTTAGGGGTAGAAACTTTTGGTATTGCTACCCCAGATGTAGATGCAGAATTAATATTGCTGACCGCGCGATTATGGAAAGCTTTAGGAATCGACGATTCGGTGGTGCTGGAGTTGAACTCGTTAGGTTCGAATGAAGCGCGTGCAAACTACCGCGATGCCCTAGTGGAGTTTTTATCTCCACTCAAAGAACAATTGGATGAAGATAGTCAGAAGCGTTTGCAAACGAATCCATTGCGAATTTTGGATTCCAAAAATCCAGAAGTTCAACAGTTAGTCGCTGATGCGCCAAAGTTAGCAGATTATTTGGATACTGAATCGGTTGAGCATTTTGCTCGTTTGCGCCAGATTTTGGATGCTAATGGCATAGTTTATAAAGTGAATCAAAAGTTGGTCCGTGGTTTGGATTATTACAATCGAACCGTGTTTGAGTGGGTGACCGATAAACTAGGCGCGCAAGGTACTATTTGTGCCGGCGGCCGTTACGATGGATTGACCGAGCAACTTGGTGGTCATGCAACTTGTGCCAGCGGCTTTGCTATGGGTATTGAGCGAATTGTAGCTTTAATGGAAGAAATAGCGCCAATTGAAATTAGCGATGCAGACTTGTATTTGGTTGCGATTGGTGAAGACGCTGAAATTAGCGCGATTCAAGTTGCTGAGCAGTTAAGAACTGAGTTGCCGCAATTAAGAGTGAGAAATAATTTTGGCGGTGGTAATTTTAAAAAACAATTTAAACGTGCCGATAAAAGTGGTGCTCAGCTAGCCTTGGTTATTGGTGAACAAGAAGTTAAAGATAAACAAGTTGGCGTAAAGTTTTTGCGTGAGCATAAAGAACAATTAATGGTTTCGCAGTCTGACTTGATTGAAACCATTAAACAAATTTTAAATTTATAGAATATTAGAAAGATGCAGGAGGCCATTCATGGCTTATGAAACTGAAGAACAACAAGTGGAAGCGATAAAGAGTTTTTGGAAAGAAAATGGTAATGCCATTATTTTAGGTGCAATCATCGGATTTGGCGGTTTGTTCGGCTGGAAGTATTATCAGAGTGTCCAAAAAGAACAGGCTGAAATGGCTTCAGAAAGTTATAACCAAGCAATTGCGGCAATTACTGCAGGTCAGGCTGAAAATCCTGAGTTTGTAGCAAAAGCCAGCGAACTAATTAAAGCTTACCCAGATACTAGCTATGCCACTATGGCTGCGTTAAAGCTTGCCCAACAATACGTTGAACAAGATAAATATGCAGAAGCTGAGGAACAATTGGCTTGGGTTGCTGACAAAGGTAATGAAACCTTTAAATCTTTAGCACAAGTTCGTTTAGCTAAAGTTTTATTACAACAAGAAAAATATGCTGAAGCGCAAACCGTTGCTGCAGCTGTAGAGTTTGATGCTAATAAAGCTACCAGTTTATTACTGCAAGGCGAAGCGCTGCTTGGACAAGATAAAAAAGACGAAGCTATTGCTATGTATAAGCAAGCAAAAGAAGCGTCGGATGGCGCCGTAGAGCCTTTGCTTTCTATGCGTTTAACTGAATTTGGCATCAAATAACTAAACAATTTAAGCCCTTATTAGGAATACTTATGTCACTTAAAAATCAATTATCAACGGCTAAAGTCACTATATCAAAGTTGGCAATGATTAGTTCCATTGCTTTATTAGCCGCTTGTGCCGAAGCGCCATTGAATGAGCCAACTGAGTTAGCCGACATTCAAGAAAAATTTGAACTCGATCGTGAGTGGCGTGAAGTTATTGGTAATAGTGACGACGAACAATTTAATAGTTTAGTTCCTGCGATTTGGGAAGATAAAATTATCACCGCTGATCCTACTGGTTTAGTCACTGCCTTTAATAAAATGACTGGCGATGTGATTTGGGAAAAGAACCTTGAATTAGCGCTTTCTGGTGGTGTGACAGCTGATGCTGGTGTGGTAGCCCTTGGTACCAAAGATGCTGAAGTTATTTTGTTGGATGTCAAAGATGGTTCCGAACAGTGGCGCTCGGAAGTGACTAGTGAAGTATTGGCTCCACCAGCCATTGATGGTGGTAAGCTTGTGGTTAGAACTGCGGATGGTCAAATCTTTGGTTTAGATTTGCAAACGGGTAAGCAGGATTGGTTCTACGATCGTGTGTTACCAAAGTTAACTTTGCGTGGTACCTCAGCACCAATCGCCACTGGCGGTTTGGCAGTTTCTGGTTTTGCTAACGGTAAAATTGCGGCCTTTAACATTCAAAATGGCGACCTTTTGTGGGAACAGCGTTTATCAACTCCTCGTGGTAGTTCTGATATTTCGCGTATTGTAGACGTTGATGCTAACCCAGTTATTTATGGCGCGAATCTCTATGCAGCTGGTTATGATGGCTATGCGATTGCCTTAGACTTACAAAATGGTCGCTTCTTATGGCGCCATTCTACTTCAGTATTACGCGCGCCGTTAGTAGATACCAATCGTGTTTACTTAGTCAATACTGATGGTGAAGTTGAAGCGTTAGATAGACTTTCAGGTGAGTTAGTATGGAAAGCTGAAGGCTTGAAGTATCGTAACTTAACCGGCGCTGCTGATAATGGTAATAGCATTATCGTAGGTGATTTCGAAGGTTATTTGCACTGGTTAGATAAATCTACGGGTGAAATCGTTGCTCGAATACACCTTGATGATTACGGTGTCGCAGGGGCTCCAATCGTCACTTCTGAAATGATCTATGCGACTAGTCGCTATGGTTATTTGTATGCATTTAAAAATCCTAATTTTCAATCTATAGATACCAGACCTGTTTTGGATTCTGAATAGATTTTTTAGAATAGAATATTTTTTAATTTCGGTACTCTTGTATGTTACCTGTTATAGCCTTAGTTGGCCGTCCTAACGTTGGTAAATCGACGCTTTTTAATCGATTAACAAAATCTCGAGATGCTTTGGTTGCAAATTTACCAGGGCTGACACGTGATCGTCAGTATGGGCAAGCAAAACTCAAAGGCCAGAAATTTATCGTGGTAGATACCGGCGGTATAGCAGGGGATGAAGAAGGCATTGATGGCTTAATGGCTGAGCAATCGTTACAGGCCATCGAAGAAGCCGATATTGTTTTATTTTTAGTGGACGCAAGAACTGGCATGACAGGTGCTGACGAGTTTGTATCAGAACATCTTCGTCGTAAAAATAAGCCTGTATTAATGCTAGTCAATAAAGTTGATGGTGTACACGAAGAAGCGGCTATGGCTGAATATTACAGCCTTGGTTATGAGTATGTTTTACCGATGGCTGCGGCACATGGTCGTGGCGTTAATAACGTTGTCGATAATATTTTTGAGCAGCTCGAGCTTGAAGAAGTGGATGCGGATGCAGAACCACAAGAAACCGCTAAAGGCGTTAAGCTTTCGATTGTTGGCCGTCCAAACGTTGGTAAGTCAACGCTTGTTAATCGCTTTTTAGGCGAGGACCGAGTGGTGGTTTATGACATGCCTGGCACGACTCGTGATTCCATTTACATTGAAATGGAACGCCGTGACAAAAACTATACCTTGATTGATACGGCAGGTGTTCGTCGTCGCGGTAAAGTTAAAGAAGCAGTTGAAAAATTCTCAGTATTAAAAACCCTTCAAGCAATTAATGATTCTAATGTTGCCATTATGGTGATGGATGCTCGCGAGCCGATTACGGATCAAGATTTGAGCTTGATTAGTTATATTGTGGATGCAGGTCGTTCAATGGTCATTGCCATTAACAAATGGGATGGCATGACCGAAGAAGAGCGCGATGAAGTTAAAAATGAAATCGATCGTCGTTTGGGCTTTATCGATTTTGCTAAGATACACTTTATTTCTGCTTTGCATGGCTCAAACGTGGGTAACTTGTGGGAATCGGTTGACGAAGCTTGGGAATCAGCGCAAGTTGAAATGTCTGCTTCTCAACTCACTTCTTTATTAGAAGAAGCCTACGAAAAACATCAACCACCTTTAATCAAAGGCCGTCGGGTAAAACTACGCTATGCGCATCCAGGTGGCCATAACCCGCCTATTATCGTTATTCATGGAACCGCTTGCTCTAAGCTAGGTGATAGTTATAAGCGTTATTTGATTAACTTCTTTAGAAATAAACTCAAGTTAATCGGCACACCTATTCGTTTAGAGCTGAAGGAAGGGGATAACCCATTTAAGGGTCGTAAAAACGAGATAACTCGCCGTCAAAGGCTTAAGCGTAAAAGAGCTATTAAAAGATTTGGTAAAAAGTAAGACTTTTGCCATCCCTGCGAAATCTGGAATCAATGAACGACTGTGATATCTAACGAATCGATTCCGACTTTCGAGGGAATAATAGTGTTTAGTTCAGTTTGCTGTGTATTTCCCCATCCACAAACTTAGTTGTTAATTTTTTAGCTTTTTTAGCCTGTTTTACTGAGGTTAATGTGTTACCACTTTCATCTTCAGTAATGGTATAGCCCCGTTTTAAAGTGGCTAATGGACTAAAGTCATTCAGTTTTTGCATTGATAATGCCATTTGTTGCTGTTTGCTTTTAAGTAAATCATTAAATGTTTTAACAAGATTATCTTTGGCTATTAACAATTCATCTGTTTTATGTTCTAGCTCAAACTGTGGGTCGAAACTTTTTAACCGATACTGCAAGTCAACTAAATTTGTTGAGCGGTCAGAAATAGTATCTCTAAAAGCCACTAAAAGATTTTGTGTTAGCTCTCTAAGATCGGAACGGGATTCAATAAGCTTTTCTTTAGGGTGAACAATTTGCGCGGTTAACCTATCCAGCAGTGCTTGAGCTACTTCTAACTTATGTTCTGTTTCATTAACTAATCGTCTTTTGAATTGATTTAGTTTTTGACGATACTCAGTTTGGTCGGGCACTAATAATTCTGCGGCAGCCGATGGTGTAGGAGCGCGTAAGTCAGCCACCATATCGCTAATAGTAATATCTACTTCATGGCCAACGGCTGAAACCAGAGGTAATTCGCTGGCAAAAATAGCTTCTGCTAAAGCTTCGTCATTAAAGCACCACATATCTTCAAGCGAGCCGCCGCCACGAGTTAACAATAATACATCACAAGCTTTATCTAGATTTGCTTGCTGGATTTGTTGAATTAAACTTTGTGCAGCGTTATCGCCTTGAACTAGGCTGGGGTAAATCACTATGGGTACTTGTGGCATGCGACGTTTCAATACTGTTAAAACATCTCTGATGGCCGCGCCACTGGCGGAAGTGATAATACCAATTTTATTAGGGACTTTCGGTATGGTTTTCTTATGAGCAGCGTCAAATAAGCCTTTGGCTTTTAACTTTTCTTTAAGGCGATTAAAAGCAACTTGTAATGCGCCTTCACCTGCCGGTTCGATATACTCGCCAATTAACTGTAGATCCCCTCGCGGCTCGTACAAGCTAAGTTTTGCGCGAATCAGAACCTGTTGTCCATCTTCAGGAGTGAAACGAGCAGAGCGATTACGGTTTTTGAAAATCGCACATTTCAACTGAGCATTGGCATCTTTAAGTGTGAAATACCAGTGGCCCGAAGCAGGTTGCATGAAGTTTGAGATTTCACCCGTGATCCAGATTTGGCCAATTTCTCTTTCTAACTGCCTCCGAATGGTCAGCGCCATTTCGGATACTGAAAAGACTTTCCGCTGCTCGCCTGGCGAATTCGTTGCTTGTTGTGGCTGTAAAATTGGCTGAATCATGTTTCTGTCATTATTTATGGTTGAAATAGGCTAACTAAAGATAGTTACTAAGGGCGTTATTTAATTGTTTACCTAAGGTTCCATTAAAAGGTATAATAACGCGCTTCATCAAGCCAGAGTAGCGGATTGAATAATAGTTTTCAGCCCATTTACTGGCACATAATACGTGGTAAACGATATGCGCATTATAGAGGAAGCTCTTACCTTTGACGACGTTTTATTAGTTCCGGCTCACTCGACGGTACTACCTGCGGATGCGGATTTACGCACCCAAATTACGCGCGACTTTTCTTTGAATATCCCTTTGGTTTCTGCGGCTATGGATACCGTAACTGAAGCACGTCTTGCCATTGCTTTAGCACAAGAAGGTGGTGTTGGCTTTATTCATAAAAATATGACTATTCAACAACAAGCTGAGAATGTTCGTCGTGTTAAAAAATTCGAAAGCGGTATCGTAAAAGATCCTATTACCATTCCACCCAACACTACCATTGGAGAAGTGAAAGCTATGACCGAACGTCATGGTATTTCAGGTATGCCGGTGGTCGATGGTGATCAATTAGTTGGGATCGTAACCAATCGCGATATTCGTTTTGAAACTAATCTAGATCAACCAGTTTCTAATGTGATGACGCCTAAAGGCGATTTAGTCACAGTAAAAGAAAATGCTTCCAGCCAAGAAGTGTTAGAGAAATTGCATCAACACCGTATTGAAAAAGTACTAGTGATCGATGATGACTTTAACTTAAAAGGGTTGATTACCGTTAAAGACATCCGTCATGCTGAGAATAAACCCAATGCTTGTAAAGACCGTTATGGTCATCTTCGAGTGGGTGCGGCAGTTGGAACTGGTGCTGATACCGAAGATCGGGTAACTGCACTAGTTGATGCAGGTTTGGATATTATTTTGGTGGATACTTCCCATGGTCACTCACAAGGCGTTCTAGATAAAGTTAAATGGGTAAAACAAAAATTCCCAGACGTACAAGTGATTGGCGGCAATATTGCTACCGCGGCAGGTGCACGCGCTTTAGTGGATGCAGGTGCTGACGCTGTAAAAGTTGGTATCGGCCCTGGTTCTATATGTACTACCCGTATTGTAACAGGTGTTGGGGTTCCGCAAATTTCTGCAATTTCTAACGTTGCTAAAGAACTTAAAGGTTCTGGCGTTCCATTTATCGCAGATGGCGGCATTCGCTTTTCTGGTGATATATGCAAAGCATTAGCAGCTGGAGCTTATTGTGTGATGGTTGGTTCAATGTTAGCAGGGACTGAAGAAGCTCCAGGTGAAGTTGAACTTTATCAAGGTCGCTCTTACAAATCGTACCGTGGCATGGGTTCATTGGGCGCAATGAACCAAAAGAATAGTTCTGCTGACCGTTACTTCCAAAGCTCAAATGCGGCAGATAAGTTGGTACCAGAAGGTATTGAAGGTCGTGTTCCATACAAAGGAGCAATGAACCAAATTATTCATCAAATGATGGGTGGCTTACGTTCAAGCATGGGCTTAACAGGTTGTGGCACTATTGACGATATGCGTAATAAAGCAGAGTTTGTGAGAGTCACTAACGCAGGCATGAGCGAGAGCCATGTGCATGATGTGACTATCACAAAAGAAGCACCCAACTACAGACGATAAACTGCTTAAATTTAGCGATTTCTTCGTTAAAGTTTAAATCGATCATGCTCATGTACTGATGTACATTGCGCAGTCTCATTAAACTTTGCCTCGAACTCACTCAATTTAATTGTTTCTCGTTGCTATAAAGTTGTAAGAAAACCGTGGACTAAAAATGTAGATAGTCTGCGGTTTTTTGATTTAAGATTTTAATTAGACTGTTCTATCTAACCTAAGAAGGTAAAGCTGATGCAAGCGAATATTCATGATCATCGAGTTCTAATTTTAGATTTTGGTTCTCAATATACTCAATTAATTGCACGTCGAGTGCGTGAGATAGGAGTTTATTGTGAGCTAGTACCGTTTGATGTGAGCGATGACTTTATTCGTGAATTTAACCCTAAAGGAATTATTCTTTCAGGTGGCCCTGAGTCTGTTACTCTAGAAAATACTCCTCGTGCACCTGAATTAGTTTTTGAGCTAGGTATTCCTGTGTTAGGAATTTGCTATGGCATGCAAACCATGGCCCATCAGTTAGGTGGTAAAGTTGGAACTTCTGATAAGAAAGAATTTGGTTATGCAGAAGTTAGCGCAGTCGATAATGATTTATTTAATGGTATTGAAGACCGCATTATTGATGGTAAGGCTATTTTAGATGTTTGGATGAGTCATGGCGATAAGGTTGTCGAAACGCCTGAAACGTTTGAAGTTATTGCATCCAGTGACAATGCTCCAATTGCGGCGATGGCACATAAAGAAAAACCTTTCTATGGCATTCAATTTCACGCAGAAGTTACTCACACTAAACAAGGCGGAAGAATTTTAGAGCGTTTTGTTGCAGATATTTGTGGTTGTGAAAAGCTTTGGACTTCAGCCAATATTATCGAAGATGCGATTGTTCAAATTAAACAGCAAGTTGGCGATGAGGAAGTTGTTTTAGGTTTGTCAGGCGGCGTTGATTCTTCAGTAACCGCTATGCTTTTACACAAAGCCATTGGTGATAAGTTGACTTGTGTCTTTGTTGATAATGGTTTGCTGCGCTTGAATGAAGGCGATCAAGTGATGGATATGTTCGCTGGGAAATTTGGCTTAAGCATTATTCGTGTTGATGCTGAAGACCGCTTCTTAGGCGAATTAAAAGGCGAAGATGAACCAGAAGCCAAACGTAAAATTATTGGTAAGGTATTTGTAGATATCTTCGATGAAGAGTCTAAAAAGTTAGTTAATGCGAAGTGGTTAGCGCAAGGAACTATTTATCCTGACGTTATTGAGTCAGCAGGAGCTAAAACCGGTAAAGCGCACGTGATTAAATCTCATCACAATGTTGGCGGCTTACCTGAAGATATGGAATTGAAACTAGTTGAGCCTTTACGAGAGCTATTTAAAGATGAAGTGCGGAAAATTGGTTTAGAGCTAGGTTTACCTTACGACATGCTTTACCGTCACCCATTCCCAGGACCAGGCTTGGGAGTTCGTATTCTTGGCGAAGTAAAAAAAGAATACGCAGATTTACTACGTAAAGCTGATGCTATCTTTATCGAAGAATTATATAAGTGGGATCTTTACCATAAAACCAGCCAATCCTTTACGGTCTTCTTGCCAGTACGCTCAGTGGGCGTTATGGGTGATGGTCGTAAATACGATTATGTAGTGGCATTACGTGCGGTTGAAACGATTGATTTTATGACTGCTCGTTGGGCGCACCTGCCTTATGATTTTTTAGAGCATGTTTCTGGAAGAATTATTAATGAGGTTGATGGGATTTCGAGAGTTACCTATGATATTTCATCTAAACCACCAGCAACTATCGAGTGGGAATAATATTTGTCTTTTTTTGCCGTCTATCATCAAGGAAACTTAAAGGCTGCAACTGAAATTATTTTCAGCCTTATGCTTAATGACTAGCCGAATGGATTTTTCTAAGCAAGATTTAATCTTTATGCAGCGGGCTTTACAGCTTGCTGCAGTCGCTGAAGAGAAAGGCGAAGTTCCAGTAGGCGCAGTGCTAGTTAAGAATAATGAGATTCTAGCAGAGGGCTATAACCAGCCTATTAAAAATCATGACCCTTCGGCTCATGCCGAAATTATGGCTTTAAGACAAGCAGGTCAGAAGCTAGATAATTATCGCCTTATAGATACCACCTTATATGTTACCTTGGAGCCTTGCGCTATGTGCGCTATGGCTTTGGTACATGCGCGCGTGGCTAGAGTTGTTTTTGCAACTCATGACCCTCGAACCGGTGCGGCGGGCTCTGTGCTCAACATTCTGCAAGATAACAGTTTTAATCATCAGTGTGATTTAGAGTCGGGCTTGTTGCAAGCAGAAGCTAGCGAGCAGCTAAAGCAGTTTTTTAAGCGGAAAAGAAAAAATGGATGATTCTGTATATCAAGCACCGAAAGCAGATATACAGGTTGCGGAAATAGGGCAGAAGCAACACTTTAAATATTTCAATTTTAGAGGGCGAATGAATCGACTGAAGTATTTGCAGTTGGCTTACTTTCTGCCGAGCATCATTTTCTTTGGCTATGTTTTTGTAATATATCTGATACTTTATTTAGATTATCGAGACCCTTTTGCAGATCGTACATCCTATGGCTTAGATGTTGTGCTTTGGATTGGTATGTTAGTGATTCTGATATCGGCCGTTATTAACGGTGTTTGGCTTTCTATACAAAGAGCTCATGATATGGGGCATAGAGGTTTCGTTGCACTCACAAGCTTAATTCCCTTGATAGGCTTGGCATTAATAATCATGCCAGGTGAACAGCATAAAAATGCCTATGGTGATGAACCAGTTGAAAATAGTGCTTTAGTTAATATAACCGGTTGGCTTGGAATTGTAGGAGTAGGGCTTTATTACTTATTGCTTTTGGTGCTTGGGCTCTTATGGCTTGAAAGGTTTATTTGATGCACTAACTAAGAAAGACTAGCAACTATAAAGAGTTTTATTGTAACTTCTTATCAGTTTCCTAATCTATAAGTAATGAGTAGATTGACATCTACAGAATTTTATATAAGTATAAGGCCATGAATATAAACATCTGCAATAAATCGTTCGCTAAAAAAGCTTTGAAACATAAAGCTATGGCATCGTATTGCGGGTAAAAAAGATAGTTTAAATTTAAAACCCGCTTCGGCGGGTTTTTTTATGGCTGGTAAAAGGTGAAGTAATGAATCAACAACAGTGGCAGGTGTTAAAGTTTGGAGGAACCAGCGTTTCTTCGGTAAGGAATTGGCAAAATATCGTCAAGATTATCAAAAAAAAACTAGTTGCTAATAAAAGAGTAATGATTGTTCATTCCGCTTTAAGCGGTATTTCTAATACTTTAGAGCGAATCATAGAGTTCGCTATTAATGGTGAAGATAAAAAAACTCTGAGCTTATTTAATGAGGTTGTTTATGCTCATAAAGAATTAGTTTCGGAGTTAGAGTTACCTCAGGAGCTGTTAACTGAGCAGCAGTCTTACCTAAAAAAAATGTTGGATGGTATTTTGTTATTGGGCGAAGTATCTGATCGAATTAGAGCAGAAGTTTTAGCCCAAGGAGAGCTATGGTCAACTACAATAGGCGCTGAGTATTTAAATCGCACTTTAAATAATAACGCAACTTGGCTTGATGCAAGGCGATATCTACTCAGCACTTCAGAGGACTCTCAATATTTAACGGTTAATTGTAATTACGATCCTGACAAAAAATTAATCTCCTTTATCAATCAATCATCTTTGGTTGTAACACAAGGCTTTATTGCCGCGAATGGAGAACAGGAAACCGTATTAACCGGTCGTGGAGGTTCTGATACTTCAGCAGCTTACTTTGCCAGTAAGATTACAGCTGAAAGATTAGAAATTTGGACTGATGTTGAAGGTATTTTTACTGCCAACCCTAATCAAGTGCAAAATGCTCGGTTATTAAAGCAACTAGATTATACTGAAGCTCAGGAAATGGCCTCGGCAGGTGCAAAAGTTTTGCATCCAAGAGCGATTCAACCTACCAAAGAATTTCAAATCCCAATTTATATTCGCTCGACTTTGGCACCTGAAATTAAAGGAACTAAAATTTACTCTGCTGAAACGACTAAAGGCATGGTTAAGGCGGTGACCGCTAAAGAAAAAGTTACTTTGATTTCAATGGAAAGCCAGGGTATGTGGCAACAAGCGGGTTATTTAGCGGATATTTTTGCGATATTCAAAAAGCACAACTTTTCGATTGATCTAGTTTCTACTTCTGAAACCAACATAACAGTCACCTTAGACAGCTTGACTCAGGTGATAAAAACAAAGGAACTATCGCGCTTGATGCGTGATTTAGAAGAGGTTGCTGATGTTGAATTAATGACAAATTGCACAGCGGTATCTATTGTAGGTCAAAATGTTAGAGCAATCCTACACAAAATATCACCGGCCTTAAGCATCTTTGAAACTTATCCCGTCTACCTTTTATCGCAAGCAGCATCAGACCTAAATCTTACCTTTGTGATAGATGATGAATTTACAGAAAAGGTGATTGCTTCTTTACATGAGTTATTGATTAGCAATAACCCTAATAGCTCGATCTTAGGACCTACAATTTCAGAATTAAAGCAAAATATTCAACTAAAAGAAGTCAGGTGGTGGCAAGAACAAGTTGATAGATTAGAGGAAATTTTGAGTTCTACAGATCAGGCCTATGTGTATCATAAAAACACGGTAAACGAAAAAGTAGAGCAACTATCTTCATTGGAAGCTATTGAGCAAGTTTTCTTTGCGGTAAAAGCGAATAACAATAAACAGATATTAGAAAATATTTATCACCAAGATTTAGGTTTTGAAACGGTATCTTTAAATGAAATACAATTAATCTTAGATTTATTTCCTGACATAGATAGAAAAAAAGTATTTTTCACTCCAAACTTTGCTAATAAAGCAGAATATCAACAAGCTTTATCATTAGGTATTAATTTATCCTTAGACAGTACTTATCCGCTAACCCAGTGGGCTGATATATTTTCAGGACAGTCGGTGTTTCTTAGAATTGACCCGAATATAGGAAAAGGACATCATGAAAACGTTAGGACTGCTGGAGCTACTTCTAAATTTGGTATCCCCATTTACGAGTTAGATCTGATTAAAGATGTAATTAAAGAGCATAATATTTCTATTGTAGGCCTGCATGCCCATGCGGGTAGTGGTATTTTAACGCCGAAGCATTGGGCGGAACATGCGCGATTATTGGCAGGACTAGCCACAGAATTACCAACAGTAAAATATCTTAATTTAGGTGGTGGCTTTGGTATCAAAGAAAAATCGGAACAAGAATCGCTTAACTTTATCGAGGTGAATTTGGCTTTGAATGAGGTTAAGTCTGATTATCCAGATCTTACTTTTTGGATAGAACCAGGAAGGTATCTAGTTGCGGATGCTGGGGTTTTGATATCCAAAGTAACGCAAGTTAAACAAAAGCAAAACTATTATTATGTGGGTATTAATACGGGTATGAATTCGCTTATGAGGCCTGCTCTATATGGCTCATATCATCCGATAGAAAATCTTACGCGAATGAATTCGGAGAAAGATAAATTAGCTACTATCGTCGGCCCAATTTGTGAAAGCACAGATAAACTCGGAATAGAAATTCCATTTCCTACAACGGAAGAGGGGGATATTGTTTTGATCGATAAGGTGGGCGCTTATGGCCACGTTATGAGTAATCGTTACAACTTGCGAGAGCCTGCTGAAGAATTTTGTATTTAACTGATGTTGCGAATAGTTAATTGATCAGGCTGTACTGGTATTTTGTTTTGGTATTGTCCAATAGGGACTCCCACATAAAGCAATAAACGTTATCTTGTTCAGCTTTGTATCGGTAATTGAACTCTGAGAGGTTGCGTTCGGTAACTGGATAAACAGTTTCATTATCGAGATGGTAATGAAAGTTAAACGTAACTGGCAAGTTACTATTGAAGGTAAAGCTAATGGATTGCCCTTTAGTTAACTCAGGGCAGATCTCAACAATCTGCCCTTTGTTGCCCTTAATAATGCCATGATGCGCTAGTTTCTTTTCAGGTCCTTTTTCAAAAGACTTATCCTTAGCAGCTTGACAAGATGCTAAGGAAATTAATAAGGCAAAAAGAAAGCTAAGCTTCATAATAAGTCTCGTAAATTATAACTCTTTTAAGCTTTCAATTTGCTCTTTGACTTTAGTCAAGGCAGTTTCAATATCTTCTAGTTTTGCTTTCTCTTTTTCTACAACAGCTGCAGGTGCTTTGTCAGTAAAGTTAGCGTTTGATAACTTCCCAGAAATCCTAGCTTGTTCTTTATTGAGTTTTTCAGACTCTTTCGCCAACCTCAACATTTCCTGCTCTACATCGATTAAACCGGCCATTGGGATTAAAATTTCCATATTGCCAGCCAATGCCGTTGCGGACATTGGAGCTGAGTCACCTTCATTTAGCCATTGAGTCGTTTCTAACTTGGCTAGCTTACTTAAGAAATTTGAGTAGTTATTTAACCGTTGCTGATCTTGCTCTGAACCATTTTTAAACAGGGCATTTAATGGCTTGCCAGGAGCTATATTCATTTCACCGCGAATATTGCGGATGCCGACGATAATGGTTTTTAGCCAGTCGATATCTTGATCTGCTTTGGCATCTTGTAAGCTTGAATTCGCTTCTGGAAATGCTTGGAACATGATGCTCTCGCCTTGAACTCCAGCAAGTGGAGCCACTTTTTGCCAAATCTCTTCAGTGATAAACGGCATGAAAGGATGTAGCAAACGTAGTAATTCTTCTAGAATAGTTACCAAGGTATGTCGAGTACCGCGTTTTTCTGCATCGCTGTAATTATCGCCATATAAAATCGGCTTGGATAATTCTAGATACCAGTCACAATAAGTATTCCATGTAAATTCGTAAAGAGCATTAGCGGCTAGATCAAAACGGTATTGCTCAATAGCTGTTTCATATTCTGAAATAGTGCTTTGTAGTTTACTGATGATCCAACGATCGGCAACACTTAAAACTTTCTCGTCATCGCCAAGACCGGTATCTTGATCTGCAGTATTCATCAAGACATAGCGAGTGGCATTCCAAATCTTATTACAGAAATTACGATATCCTTCGACGCGATTTAAATCGAAATTAATATCGCGAGAGGTCGATGCCATGGCGCAGAAAGTAAAGCGCATAGCATCAGTACCGTACGATTCAATACCATCTGGGAATTGCTTGCGCGTGCGTTTAGTGATTTTAGCTTTGTCTGATTCTCTGTCTTGCTGCATACCATGGGTACGCTTTGCTACTAAATCATCTAAACCAATGCCATCTATTAAGTCGATTGGGTCAAGCACATTACCTTTAGATTTAGACATCTTTTGGCCTTGCTCATCTTTAATAAGGCCAGTGATGTAAATTTCTTTGAAAGGAACTTTACCTGTAAACTTCAAGCCCATCATGATCATACGGGCTACCCAGAAGAAAATAATATCGAAACCAGTAACCAAAACATTAGTCGGTAAAAAAGTTTCTAATTCAGGCTTCTTCTCCGGCCAACCTAAAGTAGCAAATGGCCAAAGCGCTGAGGAGAACCAGGTATCAAGTACATCTTGATCCCGCTTTAATTCGATACCAGCTAAGTCATATTTTTGGCGTACTTCTTCTTCAGAGCGGCCAACATACACTTCGCCATTGTTGTCGTACCAAGCTGGAATTTGATGCCCCCACCAAAGCTGACGTGAAATACACCAGTCTTGAATGTTTTCCATCCAATGGTAGTAAGTATTAGCCCAGTTTTCTGGGACAAATTTAATATCGCCATCTTTAACCGCTTTCAAAGCAGGTTCTGCTAAAGGTGCAATTTTTACATACCATTGATCGGTCAGGTATGGCTCGATGACCACGCCAGAGCGGTCGCCTCTGGGAACTTTTAATTTATGCGGGTCAATTTTTTCTAGTAAGCCAAGAGCTTCGAAATCAGCGATTACTTTTTTACGCGCTTCGAAACGTTCTAACCCTTGAAACGCTTCTGGAGCATTGTTATTGATATGCGCGGTTTCGGTAAGAATGTTTATTAAGGGTAAATCATGACGCTTACCCATCTCATAATCATTGAAATCGTGTGCAGGCGTTATTTTTACGCAACCGGTTCCAAAATCTTTATCAACATAGTCATCAGCAATAATGGGGATTTCACGATCGGCTAAGGGCAGCTTAATGGTCTTACCCACTAAATGCGCATAACGCTCATCTTCTGGATGTACTGCTACTGCCGAGTCACCCAGCATAGTTTCTGGGCGCGTTGTCGCTACTACTAGATAACCAGAGCCATCAGCAAGCGGGTAACGTAGATGCCATAAGTGGCCATCCTCTTCTTCTGACTCTACTTCGAGATCAGAAACCGCAGTTAAGAGTTTAGGATCCCAGTTAACTAAACGTTGCCCGCGATAGATTAAACCTTCTTCATGCAGTTGAACGAAGACTTCTAACACAGCAGCAGAAAGCTCTTCATCCATAGTAAAGGCTTCGCGTTGCCAATCACATGAGTCGCCTAAGCGACGCATTTGGCTAGTAATGGTTCCACCCGATTGGTCTTTCCATGCCCAAACTTTGTCGATGAACTTCTCGCGTCCTAAGTCATGGCGACTGATGCCTTCCGCGCCAAGCAAACGTTCAACTACCATCTGGGTTGCGATACCTGCATGATCAGTACCTGGCTGCCACAACGTATTATCACCCTTCATACGGTGATAGCGAGTCAAGGCGTCCATGATGGTATGTTGGAACGCATGTCCCATATGCAAACTGCCCGTGACGTTGGGTGGCGGGATCATAATGCTGTAACTATCTTGGCCGGCTTCATTAGTCGGGTTCGACGCAAAGTAGTTCTTATCTTCCCACTGCTGATATATGGTTTGCTCTATGGCTTTGGGATCGTATGCTTTATCCATGGTTATACTGGCCTGAATGTTATGCTGCAGTTTTGCGTAAAACCTTGAATTATAGCGTTTGCAGGGGATTTATCTAGGTTTGAAGTGGTTCAAACCTAAACTATTTTTCACAAAGGTAAATAAATGCCGGTGGCGCGTTACGCAAAACGAATTTTAGAGTGTTCTTGGCAAAATACTTATTGATGAATTTACGGTCTTTTAGTGAATATTGATACTGGATAAATAGACCTCCAGGCTTCAAGGATTTATGGATCTCAGCCATTAACTCTTCTTTCATTGAGTCGTTAAATAAGGCTAAAGGTAAACAAGAAACTACGACGTCAATCGCGTCATTACCAAAGTCATTGGCGATTTCCAACGCTGAACGCTCAAGAATGGTCAAGCGTTCGTCAGACACGTTATTTTTTAGCAGCTTAATAAATTCGGCATTGATTTCATAGCAATCTAAGCTTGCATCAGCAGACATATGGGCGAGTAAACTTTTGGTTACCGCACCATTACCAGCGCCTAATTCAACCACATTAGTTACGTTATCTGGAATTAGGCGACTGATTTTGTTGGCTAAAAAGCGAGAGCTTGGGAAAAAGGTTCCTGTGCTTTTTATATTACTAATAGCATTTCTGGTAAATTTAGGGCTCATTTTTATTCTTAGTAGTAATTGCGTTAAGTTGGCCTTAGACGACTTAATGCTTATGATGTTTCAAAGGATAGCCATGACTGCGATAAAATTTATAGCGTTCGCGAGCACTTTCTTTAGCATCGTCTTGGTTCGGTACAATTTCAAAACACTGTAAGAAGTAACTAAAAAACTTTTGCACTTCATTGCTGAGATTGATTAAACAGTCATGCTGATTTTCTGGAGGTTGTTGAAAACCAATTTGCACTGGTGGTGGCTTATTAGGCCCTTCGCCAACAAGATTGTGTGGGATAAAATCTTCTAAACCTTGCGTCCATAACCACTCATCAAGCTCTTTAGCTTGCTCTTCAGAAGCTGCGTGAATATAGATCTTGCGTGACTGGCGATAAAGCTGTTGAACTTGTTGGCCTATCAATTCTAGATAGGCCTTATCGCCAGTGACTTGTTCACATATGTGAAATTCAACCTGTGTCATGCAGTTTAAGAAGCCTTACTTACGCGGTTAAGCACGATCTGGCTTAATAATGGGACCGGTCGACCTGTGGCGCCTTTTTGTGCGCCACTACGCCATGCAGTACCCGCAATATCAAGATGCGCCCAACGGTACTTTTTAGTGAATTTAGCTAAGAAGCAACCAGCTGTAATAGAGCCAGCAGGGCGTCCGCCTAAATTGCTAAAGTCAGCAAAATTAGACTTTAATTGGCTATGGTAATCGTCCCAAATGGGTAAGCGCCAAACTCTATCTTGAGTCATGTCGCTAGCATTTTCAATTTCATGCGCTAAAGGATTGTTATTGCTCATTAAGCCAGTTGCATGGTGACCTAAAGCAATAATCACTGCGCCTGTGAGTGTTGCGATATCTATAACGATTTCTGGGTCATATTTTTCAATGTAAGTTAAGGCGTCACAAAGTACCAAACGACCTTCGGCATCAGTATTTAAAATCTCAACCGTTTGTCCAGAAAGAGTGGTAACGATGTCGCCCGGACGAGAAGCGTTACTGGCAGGCATATTTTCAGCCGCAGCCACAAAACCGATAACATTGATTGGCAGGTCCATTTCAGCGATGGATTTCATCAAGCCGAATACTGAAGCTGCGCCACCCATATCGTATTTCATTTCATCCATGCCAGCACCAGGCTTCAACGAAATACCGCCGGTATCAAAGGTAATACCTTTACCAACAAACACTAGCGGCTTGGCATCTTTTTCTCCGCCCATATACTCCATGGCGATCATTTTGCCGGGTTGAGCAGAACCTTGGGAAACAGAAACAAAAGCGCCAGCGCCCATTTCTTTTAATTCAGATTCATCTAAAACATCGACGCTCATTGCAGCGTAGTCTTCGGCTAATTTAGTAGCTTGCTCTGCTAGGTAACTTGGATGGCAGATATTACCAGGTAAATTGGCTAAATCTTTGGTGAAGCTTTGACCTTTAGAAATCGCTTCTGCGTGATTAATCGCCAATTCTGATTGCGGCAAATCTGCACGAGAGTCGATTAAGTAGGTTACTTTACGTAGCGGCTTACGAGTTTCTGACTTCTTACTTTTCAATTGATCAAAACTGTATAAAGCATCATTCGCAGCTTCAATCGCAAAGCGGATCTTCCAATATAAGTCTTGGCCTTTAACATTTAACATAGTTAAACAGTTTAAGGCATCAGTGGTTCCTGTTTCGTGTAGTATTTTGATGATTTTCTTTGAAACTTTTTGGTAATTCGCAACATTAAACTCGCGCTCTTTACCACAACCCACTAATAAAATACGGTCACAATTTGAATTTGGAATTGAGTGCAATAATAAGGTTTGACCTAGTTTGCCTTCCATATCACCACTACGCAAAATGCCGCTTAAATAACCGTCAGTGAGCTCATCGACTAGCTGTGCTTGCGGGCT
Source organism: Kangiella sp. HZ709 (assembly GCF_009674675.1). GTDB lineage: Bacteria > Pseudomonadota > Gammaproteobacteria > Enterobacterales > Kangiellaceae > Kangiella. Next base: position 894,571 of record NZ_WKJC01000001.1, on the reverse strand, counting down.
TAATTTTCTTGAATCGAAAATCCCTAAAATTAAACAACCTGCCTTTTGCTTATCTGAACTACCGCTTTTAACAAAGAATTCCATACTACACCTGCAAATTATTGATTTTTCGTTATAATGTTGAAAAAGTTGGATTAGTTTAACCGATATTGGGATTTAATCCAGCCTCTATTGTCCAATTCAATTAGATAAAAAGTAGAAGTTTCTAGGCCCAAATTTGATTATCAGTCGTTACTTAAATCGTGAAGTTTTTACCAGCACAACCGCTATCCTGGGGGTTTTGTTTGCGATTTTTATCAGCCAAAGAATTGTCAAACATTTGGGCCAAGCAGCTAATGGCGATATTTCAGGCACTATGGTTTGGCAAATGGTGGGGCTATTCTCGCCGGTCTTAATTGGGTTCTTATTGCCTCTGGCTTTCTTCCTTGGCTGCTTGCTCGCTTTCAGTCGTTTATATGTGGACAGCGAAATGGCGGTTTTGCGCTCCTCAGGGGTTAGCGAGTATCGCCTGATAAAAATGTTGTTACCGATTGCTTTTATCGTTTCGATAATTGGCGGAATTGTGACCTTATGGGTTGCTCCTTGGGCGAGTGAAACCACCTATGAGTTAAGAGATGAGCAGGCCAGTAAGTTAGAGCTGAGTATGTTATCCCCAGGCCAGTTTCAAACTTTCCAAAAAGCTAAGGGCGTTGTCTATGTAGATGAAGCTAGTGAAGACTCACAAAGTGCATTAGGTAATTTCTTCTTAGCTGAATTGCCAGAGGATGAACAGGGCGAAAGTCGGTTAGTTTCAGCAAAAAGTGCTGAACGCTTTTATGATGAAGAGCAAGATAAAAACTTTTTGCAGTTGAATGATGGCTACGTTTACCAGTTAGATGAAAATAAGCAAGTTAGAAAAATCACCAAGTTTGAACATTACTATGCTCGACTTGATGCCGAGCAAAGTATTACTTCTAGACGTAAAATTACCGCAAAGCCAACCATTGAACTTTGGCAAGACCAAGATGCTTTAAGCTTAGCTGAACTTAATTGGCGGCTGGCCGTTCCGATGTCAGTTCCATTTTTATTGTTATTGGCGATCCCTCTAAGTCGAGTGCGGCCAAGAGAGGGTAAGTTTGCCAAAATATTACCGGCTATATTTGTTTATATTGGCTACATCATTGCAATCGTAGTCTTTAGGCGGTGGATTGAAGATGGCCAAATTCCTGGTTGGGTTGGTTATATACCTATTTACCTAACGATGGCTTTGTTGGCGGTGAGACTTTTGTATTTGCATAGCCGCGCCAATACTCATGACAATAAATCCAAAAAGAAAAGCGAGGTGGCCTCATGAATATCCTTCGCTTTTATATAGGCAAAACCATTTTATTAACCTCGTTGATGACTTTGTTTGCGCTTGCCGCTATTCGTATTTTATTTACTTTAATCGACGAGATGAATGATTTAGGTAAAGGCAATTATGACTTTACCGACGGGCTGGTTTATTCCTTAATGTTGGCGCCACAATATATTTATGACTTCTTTCCAATGGCGGTTTTAATTGGCTCCATTGCAGGCCTTGGTCTATTGGCTTCCAAGTCGGAATTAACGGTGATGCGAGCTGTAGGTAAAACTACTGGGCAAATTGTTGGTGCGGCTTTAAGTTACGGTTTGATATTAATCGCGATAGCTATTTTTATTGGTGAGTATGTGGCGCCGAAGTCCTCCCAAGCAGCGGAGAGTCTAAGGAATCGGGCTATCCATGGTGATTCCTTTATTAAATCGGGTAAAGGAATTTGGCTAAAAGATGCTAATCAAATGATTCATCTGGAAGAAATTATTGGTGAGCAACAACTTAAAGGGATTAATATTTATACTCTTAATGGCGAGCAAGCTATTTCTCAAATTACCGAAGCTAAGTCCGCTAATTTGGTTGAAGGCGCATGGGAGCTTTTTGACGGTAAAGAGTCTTTTGTTTCTAAAGAGCAAATTACTAGCCAGCCTTTCGATAAGAAAATTTGGGATACTGAGATTTCTTTGGAGCATATTTCAGTTCTGAAATTAAAGCCTGAAAACTTTAATGCCTATAGCTTATACGAATACTCAAACTACCTTGAATCAAATGGTCAAGATTCCACCAGTTATGATTTAGCCTTTTGGCGAAAAATATTCCAACCTTTAAGCACTGCGGTCATGATCTTATTGGCAGCTTCGTTTATCTTTGGACCCATGCGAAGTGTCTCTATGGGGGCTAGAGTTTTAGTTGGTGTAGTGACAGGATTAATTTACTTCTTCGTGGTCAGAGCTTTTGGTCCAGTTAGCCTGGTTTTCGGATTGCCTTCATTCTTCGGAGCTTTGTTACCGCCATTATTATTTGCTGGGCTGGCTTGGTATCTTTTAAGGAAAGCTGGCTAGTAACAAATCGCTAAGCATCTTTTTTTGGGTCAGGTTTTGGATCCGGCATTAGCACTACTCGTGTTCTAGTCATTAGATCGTGCCAGCCACGTTTTTGTGCATTAAAAACACTGGAAATCATTCCTGCACCTAATATTGAAAGTATCGATCTTGCGGTCGCTTGCAGCCAAGTTACGCGAGTTCCATCGAGTTTTACTAAACGTAGTTTCCAAGCACTCATCCCAACGGTTTGCCCCGACTTAACGTGGTTATAGACAAAATAAAGCAGCACAAATAACCAAGGCGTTATCATGTAGTACTGATAAATAGTGGTATCTTTCCAGCTGGTATCAGCTAGCCAGTCTTTATTTCCGCCAATAATCCAGCGTATTAGCGGTGATGTAAAGGTCACCCACAAAAAATAAATAGCTACCGATATTAAAGCATCATAAAGCCATGCGCCTAGCTTTTTGCCAAGTGGGGCAGGGGTGGTGACCGGAGTATTACTCATAAAGTTAGCAGATAAATAGTGAGTTGGCGCTAGTTTAACAAAACCTTAGTAATGCCACTAGAGTTTAGATGGAGAGTTTAGGGAGTTAGTTTAGACGAAGCGTTTCCCTGAATTACAATTAACATCTTTCGTCAAATACGCATTCCTGTTATAAAAAGGCATGCAAATCATTCGGACACCACTATGCGCATTAAACAAACCCTTATAGCTTTGTCAGCACTGACAATGATCTACAGCCTTACTGCAAAAGAAGTTTCTAAGAGCGAAGCCTTGCACAAACTTTTCGATGAAGTTTCGGCTTATCAATTGTCGCTTAATCCAATTGCGGCTGCAAATCGAGGGGATGAAAGTGCTAAAGGAAAAATTGCAGATTTAGGACCAAAAGCTTATAGCGCTCAGCTCAATCAACTTACCAGTTTCAAAAATCAACTTGCTAACATTGAGCCTACTGATTTATCAAAAACCGATAAAGTCAGTTATCAAATGATGATGAGAAACCTTGAAATAGGTATTTCAGATATTTCTTATAAAACCTATGAAATGCCACTAACAGCTGAGTATGGTTTCCATGCTCAATCTGCATCTATCGCTACTCAATTACCTTTTAAGAATTTAGATGATTATCAAAATTATTTAACTCTACTTGAGCAAACGCCAAATTTCTTTAAACAAAATATTGATAATATGAAAGCGGGTATAGTTCGAAATTTCACTGTTCCGCAGGCAGTCCTAGAAGGCTATACCGATAGCATTAGTGCCTATATTCAAGAAGACCCAGTAAAAAGTGTTTGGTATCAACCGTTTAAAACTTTCCCGGACTCTATTAGTAAAAAAGATGCTGAAAAATTGTCTAGTAAAGCCAAGATGGTTATTAACAACAAAGTTATTAAAGAATTTAAAGACTACAAGAAATTCTTTGAAACAGAGTATTACCCAAGTGCTAAAAAGACTATTGCTGCAACTGATTACCCAGATGGCAAAGCATTCTATTTAGCGCAAATAAAGCGTTATACTACTCTGGATTTAACACCAGAGGAAATTCATGAAATAGGTCGGAAAGAAGTTAAACGAATTCGGGCTGAGATGGAGCAGGTAATTGCTGATACCGGCTTTGAAGGAAGTTTCTCGGACTTTCTAGCTTTCTTACGTACTGATCCGCAGTTTTATGCCAAAACTCCTGAAGAGTTGTTAAAAGAAGCTGCCTATATTTCTAAAAAAATGGATCACAAGCTGCCAAAGTTTTTTGGAAAGTTACCAAGGCAACCATACGGGGTTGTGCCAGTGGCACCTGAAATTGCGCCCAAATATACCACTGGTCGTTATTCTGGTGCTCCACTTGATAGTGACCGAGCTGGTGAGTACTGGGTTAATACCTATGATTTGAAAACGCGCCCATTGTATAATTTAGAGGCGCTATCCCTTCATGAAGCGGTTCCTGGGCATCACTTACAAATTGCTTTATCAAAAGAATTAACAGAGTTGCCTAGTTTTCGCCAAAACACCTACATTTCTGCTTTTGGTGAAGGTTGGGGTTTGTATTCTGAACGTTTAGGCTTAGAGGCTGGTTTTTACCAAGATCCCTATTCAAATTTTGGTCGCCTGACTTATGAAATGTGGCGAGCAATGCGTTTAGTCGTGGACACAGGAATGCATGCGATGGGCATGAGTCGTGATGAAGCCATTAAATTGATGGAGGAAAACACAGCCCTTTCAAAGCACAATGTTAGAACAGAAATTGATCGTTATATTTCCTGGCCGGGTCAGGCTTTATCTTACAAATTGGGCGAAATTAAAATCCGTGAATTAAGAGCAAAAGCTGAAAAGGCATTAGCAGGCAACTTCGACATTCGTAAATTTCATGATGCTGTATTAGGCCAAGGCTCAGTGCCTTTATCTGTCCTAGAGGAGCAGATTGACGACTTTATCAAAGCTCAGAAGGAAGAAATAAAAAAGTAAACCTTACTTTAGTTCTAGTCTAAAAGTAGAAGCCTCATCTAACACGATGAGGCTTTTTTTATCGACTAACTGTAGAAGTTTTTTATTTCAATGTTGCGTTTGAAACTGCTTGGGGGTCTTGCCAAATTTTGCTTTAAAACTATAGATAAAATGAGATGGAGAGCCAAAGCCACATGAATCCGCAACCAAATTTACTTGAAGGCCATCTTGTAATTTAGCTGCAGCTTTTTCAAGTCTCAACTCTCTTAAAATTTCAATTGAGCTCTGATCAATAAGCGACTTAAGTTTACGCTGCAATTGCCGCTCACTGATGGCCATTAAAGAAGCTATATCTTGTCGCTTTAGCTCGGGATTTTGGTAGTTGTCTTCAATGACAGTCATGAGCTTATCGACAAAGGCCTGCTCTTTTTTGTTAAGTGTTTTAGCAGGTGGTTTTTGTGTTTCTGGCTGACTTGCTTTATCAAGCTTGCTTTCAGTCGATGTAACTTCTTGTCCTGCTTTACGGCTTAAGATATTTCGGATGTCGATAATGTTGCCGACACGTGCTCTTAACTCCTCCTCATCAAAAGGCTTGGTCATGTAGTCATCGATGTTTTCATTCCAGCCTTGAATACGGGATTCTTTGTCGCCTTTAGCGGTGAGGAGTACCAGTGGTATGTGTGAGGTGATGATATCGTCTCGTAATCGCTTAGCCACTTCATAGCCATCAATACCCGGCATCATAATGTCACAGATAATCAGGTCAGGAACTTGTGCTTTGGCAAGCTCAATCCCAGCTTCGCCTCTATCGGCGGTGATGCAATGATAGTTTGAACTTAAGACTTCTTGGATGTAATCCCTCATGTCAGGATTATCATCAATGATAAGGACCAGCTCTTGTTGAGTATCGGTTAGACTCTCTTCGCTAGTTTGAGTTACCTCAGAAGCAGCAGTGTCGCCTTGGGTTAAATGCTCAATGGACTTAATCGAATGCGTATCGGAGAGCGCTGCCTGCTCGGTTGTCGGCAAGGTTATGGTAAAGGTTGAGCCTTGACCATCGACTGACTCGACCTGCACTTGTCCGTCATGAGCAAGGATAAGCTCTTTGACGATGGAAAGGCCAATGCCGGTTCCGGCAATGTCACTGGTTTTATCCAAACGAACAAAGCGCTCAAACACCTCGTCTTGCTGGGCTTTGGTCATGCCCACACCCGTATCGGTGACTTGTATTTGGATAGTATTATCCAATAGCTTGGATTGAACAAAGACTTGCCCACCTTCTGGGGTGTACTTAATGGCGTTAGAGACGAGATTACCCACCATTACCTCTAAGGCATCGTTAGCGGCCATGACGTTAGCGTCTGTATCCAAGCTTAGCGATAACGCTATCTGCTTGGACTCCGCTAATGAGGCAAAGGATTCCACAATGGCTTCAAGGGCAGGATTCACCGCATGCGGCACCTTATTGACCGTGTCTTCTTTTTTCAGCTCAGTCAGCTTTAAGATTTGCTCCACCATGCCTAACAATCGAGTGGCATTACGTTGAATCATTTGCAGGTGTTTAGGATTCTTCGGGGAATCCAAGGCTTTGAGCTCTTTCTCCAGTGGTCCTAAGATTAGAGTCAATGGCGTTCTGAACTCGTGGGAGATATTCGCAAACAGCTCATTCTTACGCTCCAGCAGTGACTCAATCACATTCTTCTGGGTGGCTATCTCTTTGGTGCGTGAAGCGACTTCAAGCTCTAACTCCCGAGAGCGGGCAATGGCTGCTTGAGTGCGATAGCGGATAAACCAAAGAATGGAGCCTAAAACTATTAAGCCATACAAAGTAAAAGCCCACCAAGATAGCCACGGAGCAGGGTGGACTTTAATCTTCAAAGCGACGTTGTCTTCTTCTAATGACCAGATACCATCCTTATTGGCGGCGCGGACTCTAAAGGTGTAATCGCCAGGAGAAAGATTGGTAAAGGTCGCCGTTCTATTCTTGGCATCGGTGGACACCCAGTCTTCATGGAAGCCTTCGAGTTTGTATTGATACTGATTGCGCATAGGGTCGGCAAAGTGTAAGCCAGCAAACTCAAAGCCCATCACGTAATCACGATGGGCTATCTCCAGCTCATCCAAATACTCAATGGGCGATTCAATCGAAAAGCCCTCGTAATCTTCACCAACAACGACTTCTTCATTAAAGCGAGTCAGTTTGGTTAAAGCCACCTTCGGTGGCACCAAGTTATCTTTGATATCCTCAGGATAGAAGGCATTAAAGCCATTACGGCCACCGAAATAAAGTTTTCCATCAGGGCTTTGGTAGGAACTAGCTAGTACAAGGCTATTATCAATGAGACCGTCATCAATAGTGTATCTTTTAAAGGTACTATCAGAGAGTGTGAATGTGTATAAACCATTGGAAGTTCCAAGCCATAGTTTATTATTAGCTTGGCTGGCAGAAAGAACTTTAATATTGGTAGCCGCTAATGGTAATGAGAAGGTTTCCAATTTTTTATTATGCTTAGTGTATTTGTATAGTTTCCCTAGCTCACCAAAAAATAACAGTTCATCACTATGATTTAAAAGCCCAAAAATCTTTTCCTTGATATCAGAGGTGACGGCAAATTTTGATATTTTCTGTTCAGAATTTAACTCAGCTATGCCGTTAGATGTGGCAAATATTACTGAGCCTGAATATATTGCAGCTTGATAAAAGGCTGCATTAGCAATAGCTTTGCTACCAGTTACTTTTGAAAAATGATGATTATCAGAGTTATAAGAGTATAGGCCATCATAACTACCTACGAGGTAGTTGTTTTTCTCAAAAGGAAAAATAAAGTAATTGGGCTTTCTATGTGTGTTTAGTAATGAATAAGATGGTGTTTCTTCAAGATTTATTTTTGCTAACCCCAAATTTGTTCCCATCAATATTACAGAGTCAGATTGTTCACTGAATGAGTAAATGGCAAGTTTCTCACTTGGTTTCTCGATATTCTGGATAGGTGTGCAGCTAGCTTTTGTTAGTAAATAAGAACCTGAATCAGTACCAACTAATAAACTGTTATCAATTTTTAAAAAAGCTTTGATGACTCTTTGGGAAATACAGCTTTGCTCATATTCGATATTATTAAACGCAAGCTTTTGATTATTAGTCGCTATCACTCCTTTTTCGAAAGTGCCTAACCAAATGTTATTAGAATAATCTAGGAAACTCGTATTGATCGTATTATCTGGTAGCGAATTTTTAACGAATGGCTTATGTGACATATGAGAAAGTGAAGTGTTTTTTAGCTTATATACCCCATTTAATTGAGTAGCCACCCATAATTCATCATGGATAACTGTTAATCTAGACACAGTTTCTCTAATGATGGGTTGTTCTGGTGAGTCAACTCCAAGGCCTTTTTTTAATAAATAAAGGCCTTTATTTGTTCCGACGTAAATTTTATCTTCGAATCTTTCAATGGCGTTAATCTTGTGGCTTTTAAATTTTGTTTTCGCTAATCGATATTGTTGATTGGGAGCTTTCTTATAAATACTTAATCCTTTTCTTTTTCCCACCAATAAAAAATCATTTGACTCTAAAGCGGTTATTACAGCTTCGTTCTTTTCTAATAATGTTGTGTTTTTTTCGAGGTTAACTTGACCATCTGTATAAGGGTAGATAAACAGTCCTTCGGTCGTAGATAAGAATAAGTTTGTTTTGTTACTTGTTATGTTGTAAACACTGAGGTTATTGTGAATTATCGAACTAGAGCGGAAAAGTGCTTTTTCTTTTAATGACAGCCCCTTTGCTCTATGGCCCAGATAAAAATTACTAAAGTTATCTTTATGTATTGATTGTATATAAGGGTCATTGTTAGATGTTTTAAAGTATTTAAAGTTATAACCATCAAATCTTACTAAGCCTTGAGGCGTTCCAATCCAGATAAAGCCTAGTTCGTCTTGAGCGATGGTTCTTACTAGTCTATCTGGCAGGCCTTCATTAACCGAAAAGTTACTGAACTGTTTGGATTGAGCGCTGAAAGGGAAGGTAAATAGAACAATAAAAAACAGCCATACCTGTTTTACAAAATTTGGTATGGCTGTTGTAACAAGTATCGAACTAAACAGTTTCAATAGGTTCTTTTCCTAGTGCACAACTAGGATCATGAATGTCTTCATCCTTATTTATTGAGACTCCCATAACATGATCTTGGTCGTGATGTTGATTAATCAACCCTTCTGGGTCATCAATAACTGTTCGAATTGCAGGGTTTGAGTGGCTAAAAGAAGGGCACTTTGCACCAAACGCCACAACCTTATATGCAATTCCATTATGAGTGCATTGTTGAAACTGGTAAAAAGGTGGCGGATTATCAAAAAAGCTAGCTTTAGCATTAACACTTAATAAAAAAACGGCAACTATAAAAAATAATTTATAGAATTTAGTCATATGAATTCCTCTAATCGGTACTTGTTTTAAATTCCAGCCGAGAATAGTTATATCTTTTATCAAAGTCAAATATGACTTACATAAATCGATACTTTTAGTCCTAAATTCGTAACTTTTTATGGACATTTCTATATTTTATGTCCCTCTCTTGATATCTGACTTTGTTATATACAACGGATAATACCGCCAATTGAAATTGCTTTGCTTTAATTAGTTATAAAGGTATTAAGATGTTGAATTCCAAACGTATTATCTACTCGATGACGCTGCTTCTAGTGTCACTAACTCAATTCACTCATGCTTTTCCTGGTGGAGGAGGTATTCCCAGTCAGCCGCAACCTTGGCCAATTAGTTCAGTAACAGTTCCTAGCTCATCTTCTACAGGAAACTATACTGTTAGCTGGACGACTTCCAATCATGCCGCGAACTACCAATGGCGAGAGGAAGTTAATGGCGTTTGGTCACCAAGCTGGAATACCGTTATTGGCACCAGTGTTAGTATCAGTGGTCGCTCAACGGGTACCTATCGATATCAAGTGAAAGGCTGCCACGCTTTAGCCAGCCCTCAATGCAGTGATGCCACAACCAGTGGTTCAATAGCTGTATCGGTAGTTTTAATTCCAGGGACGCCTTCTTCGATATCAATAAGCGATGATTCTTCAAGCGCAGATGGCGCTTACACAGTATCTTGGGGCGCTTCATCAAATAGTCCAACATCTTATCAGTATCGAGAGTCCACCAATGGCACATGGGGTTCTTGGGTTGGTAACGGCACTTCTCGCATTAAATCTATAACGGGTAAAGCTAACGGAACTTATGCTTATCAAGCTAGAGGTTGTAACTCCGCTGGTTGTGGCAGTGCTAAGACTTCCTCAAATGTTGTAGTCAATATTCCCGTTGTTCCTGGGCCGCCCTCATCAATAACAATTAGCGATGGTTCTTCAAGTACTGATGGAGCTTATACAGTGTCTTGGGGAGCTTCATCGAATAGCCCCGCTTCCTATCAATACCGAGAAGCCACTAATGGTACTTGGGGTGCTTGGATAAGTAACGGTGCTTCTCGTACTAAGTCTATCTCAGGTAAAATCAACGGTACTTATGCCTATCAAGCCAGAGGTTGTAATTCAGCTGGATGTGGCAGCGCCAAAGGCTCTTCGAATGTCGTGGTAAGCATTCCTCAAGGTAATATTAATTGGCAAAATACCGGCGGCACAGTTCCTGATGCGGCATGGTCGGGAGATACGCCGGTATTAAGTGGTAATACTAATGTTGGAGCGCTTGAGGGCTCTGGCGGTGTATCCGGCGGTGCAGCGACTTACAATATCCCAATCGTCATTCCGCCGGGACGTGCTGGTATGCAGCCGTCAGTATCGTTAGGTTACTCGTCTCGCTCAAGCAACGGCGTAGCTGGTGTGGGTTGGTCACTATCTGGGGGCTCATCCATTCATCGTTGTGGCGCGACATTTGCTCAAGATGGTTATAGTCGAGGTGTTAATTATTCAGCGTCAGATAAACTTTGCTTAGATGGACAGAGGTTAATCAGAACCTCTGGAACCTACGGAGTTTCAGGAGCAGTATACCGAACCGAGTTAGATAATTTCGCTAAAGTTGTTCAGTCAGGTAATATTAACTCATCATCCAATTTTACCGTTTACCATAAAGACGGTCGAATTTCTAAATATGGCTTAAGCAGTAATTCGCAACATAAAGCTGGCGGCAAATCTCAAATTTTGACTTGGGCAATTGCAGAAGTACAAGATCCATCAAAAAATACGATCACCTACGATTACAATAATTATGGAAATGGTGAACATCTTCTAACAGCTATCCACTATACTGGTTCTAATGGTTCTGATGGTGATCGTCACGTTCGAATGATTTATGACAACCGACCTGATGTGAGCCGCTCCTACTTAGCCGGAGGTTTAACTCAAAGCAGTAAACGTTTATTAAAAGTTCAAACACAATATCAATCTAGTTATATTAGAGAGTACCGTTTACGTTACGCAGCCAGTGGAACCAGCCAAAGAAGTTTAATTCAAGGTGTAACTGAATGTGGCCTAACTGGCGGGACTTACTGTTTACCAGAAACCACATTTGATTGGTACGATGATTCTGTTACTCATTCTAGTGAAAACATCCCCACTTATTTAGGCGATTTTGAGCCATACGACGACTTGGATGCTGCGGATCTAAATGGCGACGGTATTCCAGAATTTATTAAATTAAAAAGAAGTATTCTTTCTTATTTATTTGGCTTGCCAGCTTATAGTACTGTGATTGTCAAAGACGAAAGCGGTAATGCTCAAAATACTATTCAAATCAATAATCCTTATGTCTATGAAGGACAAACGGTTGATTTAGATCTAAACGGTAAAAGTGAAAGAGCTAAGCTTAAATGGCAAAAAATTTCAGATGCTAACTATAAAACTTTTTTAGCGACCGGAATTACTTATGACTGGATAGATGGTAGTCAAATAAAGGGAGTAGAAGTAGCATTTCCTAGTGCTATAACAGTGACTAAACATCCAACTTCTCCGCGTCCAGAAGCAACATTCTCAGATGTAAATAATGACGGTTTTCAAGATGTGTTGGTTGAAACCGTTCAAGGTTCGCAAAGAAAATTAGCCCTTTATTTACACAATGGTAATGCCACAAGCCCTAACTTTAACTATTGGGGTATTGTTACCAATTTAGATACCGGTAGTTTCTTTGCTGGCGCTTATGAACCAACGGTTTGGGAGCGTTATTCAATACAAGATATTAACGGTGATGGAATTAGCGATATCGTTTTGTCGCTTCGAACGGAATTGTCTAAAGCGGAAGTGAATAAATACGTCTTAGGTTCTATTTCTAATTCTGGCGTTTTAAGCTTCGGCCCAAAACAGTCCGCATCTAACTTCGGCCTCCCTGCGAATACGTTTTATAACTATTTTACTTGGGCTGATATTAATGGTGATGGCTTACAAGATTATGTTTCTGTAGAAGGTACATCATCTCCTTATTGGGCAGTCAGAATTAATAAAGGTAATGGAACCTTTGATGCGGTAAAAAGTTTAGGCACAGCCGTTGGAACCCACTATTGGGATGGTTATGCTGTTGTAAAAACTTGGAACCACACAGACCTAACTGCAAAGCCTCTAACTTACCAAAGCCAGTACTCAAAAGCTCAACCATATTTTGGTGGAGCAATTGTGGCTGATTATGATGCTGATGGTAAAGATGAAATTTTAGTGCCGACTGAAGCTATAGATGGGTTCTGTTACACCCATGTTATTCCAGACGTGTCAGAAGCCCCGATTTGTAATGACAATCTGCATCGAACTATTAATAAAGTCAGCGCAGATCCGAAAGTTCGAGCGGACAAAGGCTTTTATGCTACAAAAGACGTTCGTCGATTTAAATGGAGTGTTCTGAAGTTTGATCAAAACTCTAACGGAAGTTTCTCATCAACGGTTACTCCTGATGTAGTTAATGCCCCCTTAAATACTGCCGAGCATGCATCATTTAAAGTGAAAGATGTTAATGGTGATGGTCTAGTAGACTTTGTGATTAAAATGGCTAAGGGCTACTGCATAGATAACCGTAACAAAAATTGGTGTGGCGGTTTATCCGATGACTTTACAGTAGGCGCTTTTTCTCCAGTTCCTCCTAATGCCGGAAAGTTGGTCATTAAATACAACACTACGTCTAAAACAACCGCAAATACTTATAGCGCAGTGGATAGTATTCAGTCGATTACCAATGGTTTAGATAATACCGTTAAATGGCAATACTCACCTATTGCGCATAATGCAGGTCGTAGTGCTTCAGATCTACAATTATACAAAGTCCCAACTGCGGACAATCAACGTTATGTTGGCGGGCAACCTAATAGTAAATACTTCTACTTTGGTTCTTCGATGCATGTGGTTAGTGCTATGGATAAAAGTGATGGTATAGGTGGCTTTAACAAAACTCAATACGGTTATCGAGAAGCGGTATACAACCGCCAAGGTCGAGGCTTCCAAGGTTTCCGTTCGGTAATCGTAGATGATTTATCGGATGTAGATTCCAACAAGCACATTCGTTCGGTATCAGACTTCCATCAGAAGTTCCCGTTGGCGGGTAAGCTGGAGCAGACTCGTACATGTTTAGTCAGCTCAGGTAGCGAGGCCTGTAATTCTGGGTTGATTAATAAAGCCTATTACAAATGGGATTTGTGGCGTGATGGAGTTAAAAAGCAAACGGTCGATAATGCTGCTGAAGACTTCTCTGCTCAAGTTTTCGATGGCCAAACAAGTGTCAACCGTTATTGGGTGAGTCCTTATAACCAGTTTTCTTATGATTACCTAACCAAGTCAGGTCATAACCAAGCAATGACAGTTAGTGATTGGATTAATCATACTTATCAAAACTTTGTTTTTGATACTAATGGTTGTCAAACCTACGAAAGAAAGTTCAGTCATGAACCAGGTAATGTTAATCGTTCAGAGGCAGTGAGTAATAATTATTATCATACTCCGAACACCTCTAGTTGGTGGTTGTGTAAGCCGAATTATTCATTAACCACCACTAAAGCTGTTTCAGGTCGAGCAACTGACTATGCAGCTATTCAATCGGGTACGGATTTCCAGAAACAAGTGAAGACAACGTACGTATTTGATAATTCACACCGCAAGCCGAAACAAATCACAACCATAGCGACACAAGGTCAGGGTACGGCAGCTGGTTTAGATTCGGTAGTGCACACTGCCTACAACTCTCATGGTTTGCCTATCTCAGTAATCAGTGATGGTGAGCACTATACGGGCGCCGATATGGCTGACCGTAATGTGTCGACCACTTACACAGCAGATGGTTATTTCGTTAATAGCGTGACCAACTCAAAAGGACACGTAACGGCAACTGAAGTTGATCCAATTCATGGTCAAGCAACTAAAGTGATTGACCCTAATGGTCAAGTCACAACTATGACCTACGATGCCTTTGGTCGAGTCCGTTCGACTAAGCTTCCAGGTGAGCCGACTCAGTGGGTTGCCTATGATTGGTGTAGCGGGGTGAACGGTGGTAGTGCTTGGTGCTTTAGTTTTCCAGAAAAGAAATATCGTGTTTACACTATAAAAAATGGCACACCAAGAAACTTAAAATATTTCGATGGATTTAATAGAGAAAACTATTCAATTACGCGTAATTTTGAAGATGACCATTGGTATTACACTTGGAATAAGTTTAATAACAAAGGTCAGAAAACTCATGAAGCCACTTTAAACGGTGGTGTTACGACTTGGCAGTATACTTACTTTAATTCTTACGATGCCTTAGGTCGTTTAACCAAGAAGCAAACACCACAGTCGGATGGCGGTCATTTACCTACGACTTACCAATACGATGGCTTTGTAACCAACATCAATGCTGGCGGTTTATTGATGGCTCGTAAGTACAACGGCTTGGGTCAATTGGTCTGGACTAAAGATGCGCATAACAACTACACACGCTATGCCTACGATGGCACCGGTAATCCGATTACCTTGCAAGATGCTAACGGCAATCCTATCTACGCCAAGTACAACGCCTTAGGTCAGAAGGAGTACGTTGATGACCCGAACATGGGTAAGAAATTCTTCTGGTACAACACCTTTGGTGAAGTGGAAAAAGAGAAGGACGCAAACTTAACTGAGTTAACTTATTCCTACGATACCTTAGGCAGAATGACCCAGCGCTGGACCAATGGAACACGCTCAGGCTACTGGTATTGGGATAATGGGAATGTTGCAAATTACCAAGGCTTGTTGCGCTGGTCTTATGATGGACCTTCTACCGCCAATGCTCGCGTGAAGTATCATTATTACGGCAAAACTACTGGCGGTAAGCTCTACGAAACTCAAACCAAGTATCGTCATAACGAAAGTGGCAGCTTCACCGATTACGACATTATTCACTACGTCGATAACAACTTTGGCCGCCCTAAGGGCATGAAATACAACACCACGGGCTTAACCCTCGCTTATGACTACAACCCTCAGGGTTACATGTCTAGGGTTAAGAATGCTAACGGTGGTTATGTATACCAAGAGATTAAAGACTTGGATAATCACGGTAAAGTCACCAGTCAGTGGATGGGGCATGGCGTTATGACTCAAACGGCGAGTTACGACCCAGCGACTGCTCAGATGACCATGATTAAGTCGCAGAAGACTTCAGGTGCTACTCGCTTGCATGAGTTGACTTATTCGTACGATGATTTCAGTAACCTCAACATGCAGGTGATGATTGCTTCGAATGGCGTTTCCAACAGTGAAGACTATCAATACGATAGCTTACACCGTTTGATTCAAAGTGACCGTACTTTAAATACTACTGGTCAGTACAACACCATCACTTACAACTACGATGCAGTGGGTAACTTCACTAAGAAGTCGGATTACGCCAATACTTATACCTATGGCGTTTTAGGTAAAGATGTTCGTAAGGCTGGGCCTAATGCGGTGAGTCGAATCGTCCGTCCTAATAACTTAGGTTCAATGACGTATTATTACGACAATAATGGCAATTTAAAAAATCAATTGGTGTATAACGCTTCAGGTGTTAGACAAACGGCGCAAGAAAAAATCATCACTTATAACGAGTTCAACAAGCCGTTAACCATTAAGAAGGGTAACATCACTTCGGGCTTCTCTTACGGTGTTGATTTGATGCGTTATAAGCAGGTCAAGACTGGAGCAGCTGGTGGCACTATCACCACTTACTACATTGATAAGCTTTTAGAAAAAGAAGTGCAGGGCAGTACTACCAAGTACAAGCACTATATTGGTGATGTGGCCATTCAAACTAAGAAGAACTCCACTTGGGAGATTGGTTTTACCCATCGTGACCGCTTAGGCTCAGTGGTGACCATAACTGACCATATGGGTAACTTAAAAGAGCACCGCAGTTTTGACCCATTTGGTAAACCGCGTAAAGGTGACTTTGTTGAGCCAAGCCAAAATACCTTCACCAGTATCACTGGCTTAACGCAAATGAACCGAACCACTGAGCGCGGCTTCACTGACCATGAGCATTTGGATGACCATGAACTCATTCATATGAATGGCAGAGCATATGACTATAACTTAGGACGATTCCTCTCAGTCGACCCTGTGATTCAAGCACCTGGTAACTCACAATCTATGAATCCATATTCATATATTATGAATAATCCTTTGGCGGGGACAGACCCTACCGGCTATACCGCAAATTGTGGCGGTACAGTTATGGAATGTGGGACTGGAGGCCCTGAACAGCCAGAGAAACCAGATCCCGAAGATGACAATGGTAAAGGTGAAAAAGAGAAGAAAAAAGTTACTATTGAAGAGCTACTTAAAAGAG
Organism: Kangiella sp. HZ709; assembly: GCF_009674675.1. Classification (GTDB taxonomy): domain Bacteria; phylum Pseudomonadota; class Gammaproteobacteria; order Enterobacterales; family Kangiellaceae; genus Kangiella. The sequence continues at coordinate 877,982 of NZ_WKJC01000001.1, read as the reverse complement.
CTCAAAAAGGTGAGAAAATTATAATTAAAGGCAAGGACGGTAGTGAAACCACTATTGAAAAAAATAAAAGAGGCTATATAGATGTAACTAAAGATGGAAGGACTAGATCGTACACATATGTTTCTGGTGGTACATCTAAAAAAGGTGGCTGTGGTAGGGCAAACCGTTCTGGCTGTAATTATAGCAGTAAGCAAAAAGATGCAGGAGGAATGCCTGTAGGTAGTGGTGCCTCGCCGGAGTTTTTGGTCGATATAACCCCGATAGTAGGAGATATAAAAGCAATTTATGATGCTGCTAATGATCCTTCAGCTGTTAATATAGGTGGAGCAGTATTAGGAATTTTGCCTTTTGTAGGTGATGCAGCATCTGCTGGATTAAAAGGAACAAAAGGTTTAGAAAACTTACGAGGTGCAGCGAAACGACTGGGTGTTGATTTGGGCTCTGTTAAGATAATAGATGGTGTAGCCCATATCAAAATAAATTTGACGGATAGTTTAAACCCTAATGATTTGTTAGCAATGAAGGATGCGTTAAGAGCTAGTGGAGCTAAAAGTATTCAAGTACAAACAGGCTTCATAGCGAATACGGGACTTGATAGAGTTTTATTTAAAAAAGCTAGTGCTGGAAGGACTTTTGTTGGCGGTAAAGTTAGATTGAGTGATGTTAAGGGCTCTGATTATATATTGGATTATGACTTATGACGAAAGTAATAGATAAATACGAAAGGTATAAAGAACGGATTTTATGGAAAGCTGGTAAGCATGACTTATTTGATAAGTCTGCTGAACTGTTTTCAAGTTTGTCTCCAACTATCAAATCCTTAATTTTAGAGAAATTAAGGATTGAGGATGAAGAGCTTGTTTTGGCTTTTGTTAATAATAAATATACTTGGACAGTATTAGGTGTCGAAAATATTTATTCATTTTTTAACGATGAGATACACTCTGCTAGTTTAGATTTAATTGCTAAAGACATAGAAGTATTTCATCCCCAAAATGCTACTCAAGAAGAGATCAAAAGACATTCAAATTTCTTACATTTAATAAATGAAGATGTTTTGGTATGGGCTCCGTCAGGCGCAGAAATGTTTGGTCTTATGAGTATTTTGAGAATGTTTCCATTAGGTACTAAATAACTATTTAGTTTCTGCCTTAGCATAAATATGAATTGGCGGGCTTTCAAAGTAATGCATTAAGGCTGGACATAACCAGCCTTCTTCATTAGTACCTTCCAATTCATACCAGTTTCCTTCGCATTCCTCTCTCAACCAATTAATCTTCATTTGAAAACCAGGGAAAGGTTTTTGTGAGAAAATAAGCTTAAAACCTTTTTCTGCATTTTCAACTTCAGTAACTAGTTCCTCTATCATTTCAGGAATTCCAAATACAAAAGGCTCTTTAACGAGGTCGAAGTGCTCGTCATCAAAGACCCATGTACCTTCATACTTATATGGAAAAATTGCTATCAATGAGTTTTTCATTTTGTTATAGATAATAAAAATCAGGTGTTTTTCTTGATCTTATTATCTCAAAACTATTTTCATATAGGAAGTTTTAATATGTGCAACAAGTTTTTTAAAAGTAGAGTTAATATCGGTAGCGTTGAATAATCAGGGAAAGATCTATATCATTTGCATATGGAACCTCTCACACCACGGAATTAGAGTGGAAATGTCACGTTTCATAATTTAAGAACCTGCAATGCGCAGGTTTTTTTTGCTTAAGATTACTAATTTAAACCGCTTTATTTATTAGTTACGGTGTGACTTATTGTAATATTAAGTTGTGAATATATTAATCTCGAGAGCTGATTTTCTTAGCAACTTGATATCCGTGGTTAAGTAAAGTTTCAAATTCTTTGTTTTTTAACTTTCTTAGAGTTGTGGGAAAGTTTGAGGCAAAACTTGCTGATTCACAATCACCAAGATTACTAATAGACTCTTTAATACAATAATAAGCTCCATTATTACCTTTATTAAGGTAGCTCATAAAAGATCTCACTCGTAGTGCTCTTGATTGTTCAGACATAATGTCTGCAACTCTTTTCAATCTTTTTGGGTTTAGTTTAGATAATGAAAAGCCGTCTACTAGGGGAGCTCCTGCATCAGATACAATAATTTTAGTTTCAGCGTTTAGTAATGGCTTCTTTTCTAGATTACCATTATCAAAGAAAGGCTCAATTCCTAAGTTGTCGTAAACGCCACCATCATATAGGTGGAGGCGTTTATACGGCAAGACTACCTCCGAATTTTTTTCTATGGGCTCTCCCCATTTTCTTTTAAACCAGCTTTTTTTTGACGCCTCTATTACAAGAGGTCCAATTCCTCCTGGAAAAGCAGCTGATACAGCTAAAGCATCTGACAAGCTGAATTTTTCAGATGCTGAATACCCCAATACGTACTCGCCAATGTTTTCCTTTTTAAATCGAAATCTCTTACCTGTTTCAGCGGTAGTTCCATTTATGGATATCTCTGGCTTTGATGGAAGCTCGGATAACTGCGCATTAACTCCCCAATTTGTTTTCAGTGCTTTCGATAGTAGATTTGCTCTTGAAAAAAGATATTTCCAATTTTTAGGATACCGGAGTTGTAAGAGAATATCTGTCATCATATTTCTGGTGCATAGATTTTCTTGGAAATAAGGTAAAGATCTTTGAATGAAATCTTGAGAAGTAGGCCAGCTCATTTTATTATTTTGTAGTAATAAGCCAATTAATAAGCTACCGCCGGAGACGGTGGAAACATTGGATACTCGTTCTAATAAGTTTTCTTCAGCTAAGAATTTAATAACCCCTAAATGAAAAACCATAGCTCTTACTCCTCCGCCAGATAAAGCTAATGCAATCTCTTTAGGTTTATTAACCAACATATTAATAAAGCTCTCCTATATAAATACCTAAGTCATCCTTATTTGCAATTAATGAAATGACTGGTAACCCATCTTCTTTCATTTTTTCCGCAAGATAGGATAGTTGAACAATATCATCATTGCTAAGGGCTGTAGAGCAGTCGTCGGGATGACTATGCCACTCTCCAATATAAGTTACAATCCCAGCCGTTCTTTTGGAGGCCTCTTGAACTTGTTCCTCTAATCCCGAAACACCTCTTTCAAATGAACTTTTTGAGCCTTTACTATCAGGTGGCGCAGGAAGCACATCTACAATTACAATAGTATTTATGTTTAGATCAAAATATCCTAAGAGTATACCGCCAGTTTCATCTGGCAGTTGTTGTTGCCTCAACTCCTTTATTGTTTCCTCTATACCGTCGTCATAAAACACACTATATCCATCTTTCTGGATACAGTTCTCTTTATGGGGCTCAATATCATGAATAGCTATTTCTCCGCTTTTAGAATTGCGTTCCCAAATGCAAATAGATGCTTCTTTATTGATAGTTTTGATTTGGATCTGTTCTGCCAAATTACTTGCGTGGACAAGCACACTAGAGTAAGGCATTACTAAGGAAATATCACGACATCCTGCTCCACTCCAAAAAGTAGAGGTTACTCCTCCTAGATGATCTTTTCCCCACTTATTTTGAATTAATGCTCTATAATATTGAGCTTCTAATGTCCTAAGACGAATTGTTCTAGACTCATCTTCAAAAAGAAGAACTGAAGAGCATCCGTTATGAGTTACAAATGTAGATGCATGCCGTGGATATTTATCTATATTACTGGCAATTCGAGGGTATTCTAACGTGGTTGATGCATCAATAACCAAGTCAAGATCACTGAGTCTTTCAGAAATCGTAGTGTCGAGGTCAGTTGCATCAGCTAATATAGGCTGAACTTCTGTGTCTCTTCTTGAAGCAGCTTGTAGTTCTGAAACAGCATCAACTTTTGGTTGTCCTATGTTACAAAAGAATGCTGTGTGTCTTGATAAGTTATGTGGTTTGATATGATCATTATCAATGATAGTCCAGTGTCCCCAGCCGCTTCTATGCCACAGATTAAGCAAAGCACTCCCTAACGACCCGACTCCAATAAGTGCTGATTTAGGCCCCTTTTCCGATATTCCTGATTGTAGTCTCGCTGAATCGTGATTATTTTCCCAAAGAACCTGCATCGGTAGTAATGGTAAGTTTTCCCAATCTAAAGTTGAAGGAGCTTGATCAGCTATAGGCGTATACTGGTAATACTTTCCATCATGTTGTATCAGAGCACCTGTGTTATATCCTAGTTCATATACTCCTTTGAGAAATAAAAAAGCTCGATATGTTATTCGTTCAGGTCCATTATCTTGATCACGGCTTATTGGTATACGTAATAATAATATTGCTTGGTTATTATCCTTGTCTATTCCTATTCCATTCGCATCTACTAATTGAGCAACAGACGAGTTTATGTGTTCAATTAAGTCAATTTGTCTATTACTTAATATTTGTTGTAACTCACCTAAATTTTGAGGTTCACCCTCAATACGATCATGAACAATTGTTGGCAACTCAATATAAAGCAGATTTACATTGCTTTGTGTTGACATATCCTCAGTTAATATAAAACTAAAGCCACCGTTTAATCTTTGATGACTTCGATGCGCAATAAAGTTTTTGCTTTTTTTGTCTTTAAAATCAATGGGAATTACTAATTCATAAATGCTCTGGAAAAATAACTGCTCTAAAGGTTGATCAGCTACATGCAACTCTTCATTAGCACTATTTATCAACCACCACTGTATTCTTCGTAGAAATTTATGAGGTGTCCACGTTCTCATAACTGAAACAGCAGGTTCAAAATATAAACACAGGCTTGCAGGAGAGTTATAAGGAACTTGGTTTTGATGCATTAAAATAGGGAAGTCTTTGCGCAAAGCCAAAACTTCTACTAATTTTCTTGGATCTTTTGATACACGTAAAGCTAAGCGCTCTTTAAATTCAATTCCTGGACTGTTATTTGGAAGAACCTCATCACACTCGACATCAACCACGATATACTCATATTTTAAGCTGCCATCTTCTGAATGACTTAATAAATCAATAACTTGGTAGTCTCTATTAGATTGTATGGCAGTAGCAATATTTCTTGCTGAAGGTATCTTAAGGCCTTGGCTTCCAGATACCTGCACTGCATTTTTTAATTCATAATACTTGCTTTGCATTTGCCAGCCCTTGGAGGTGTAGTGGTAACTATAGCTGCAGCTCCAGCTTTAGTGTTTCTTTTCCATATGACTCCGCCTTTTGAAATCTCAAACTCAAGAGGCTTAGGCTTATCTACATTGGGTTCTTCCATTGTCACTAAGAATCTTCTTCCTTTTACTTCTTCTAAATATTTTTCATAAGCTTTTTTTGCTTGAATATGTGGTGGTTGAGTTTGTTCTTGACCTTCCTTTGAGTCATCGATAGGGCGACTTGAGCTAACTTCGTATGAATCTTTAGCCCCTTTTAGTAACAATTCTTGAATTAATGGCTTTGGTATGGTTTCTTTTTCTCCTTTTTCATCGCTGAGGGCTAAGTAGCTGCAGTGATGAGGTACATTAAATAGATTCCAAGCAAGCCTATCTTCATTTTTATGCCTTTTCGTGATAGTGACGATTTCTTCTAAGTCTTCCCATTCAGTATCGCCAATAGCTAAGTAATCATACTTTTCTCCATCAGCATCAAACCTTATATTGAATATTAAGGACGCAGAGTTTCGAACAATATCACCATCATCGCAATGTTTAATGAAAGGGGAGTGACAGAAAAATTCAACCCCATCTTTTGATAGAGTAAAACTGTTGACTACAGTTCCAGCATCAACAAAAAGATGATCACGAGAATCAATACTCTCGCCTCTTTCTTCTAATATTGGTTCTAGCCACTCTTTTAACGCTTTTGGCTTAGAAAAAACTAAAATATCCTTACCTTCAAGTAATCTATGTCTAGCCTCTTGGCGTAAAATTACAAACTCGTCTGACTGATGATCGTTGTCAGCCTCTTCTAATAACATAGCTGCTGGAACCCAGAGTTCGTCAATCTTTACTCTATCCCCACCTTGATACTTCTTTGCATGCTGGAGCTCAAAAAAGTCAGTGCTCCCAGAAATGTGATCTTTGTCCGCATGAGTAAAAGCAACAACGTCAAAGTTATCTCTATCAGCAGTATCTAATTCATGTTTTAACTTTTTTTTGAGGTCTATTTCGGGAGATGTCTCGTCTTCTTTGGATTTTTGGTGATGGTAATCCATAAGAATTCTACGGCCGTTGTCTAAGATGATTTGGCTTGTATCGCCATTACCAACAGGATAAAACTTAACTATATGTTTTGTGGACATCATTATTCCTTCAATTTTTATAAAAATTCTCTAATTTATATAGGGACTATCTTTCTTTATTCAATACAGGTCTTGTCTTTTCTTTATAAAAACGTTGTAAGTTTTATTGGAGGTAGTGATCGCATAATTGGCTATAACGGAATATGTCATCCATTTATTTAGTTTTGGAGTGGATTTTATTGTTATATAAATGGACTGATTATCCAGTACAAAGTGGACGGGTTTTCGATAGAGTGTGGATTCTACAAGTGTATAATCCAGTTGAGTTGATTTGCTAATCCAGCATTCAATACATATTGAATCCATTTTGTAATGGATAAAATCCAATGACAAGTGAAATTAAGTCTTTCACTTTAACTTTTATCTTGTGAACTTATTATTTGCTCTAGGTATTAGCGAACAACTCAATGCACGCTCAGCATCCCTTGAAAGCATCCAAAGTCCTTCCGATTGGTTAAAGCGAGGTAGGTTATTATTGAAGTTTGGATAATAGAGCTGTTTTCTTAGATATTTTCGCATAACTTTGAAATTGGGTACGAAGTAGGTGCGCGTAGTGGTATGCCTTTTTTGTAAAATCCTAAGTATTTTATAGAGTAAAGCTGAATGTTTTTTAAAGTATCTTGTTCTGGCTAGGAAGCAATATTCAAAATAAATCTCATTCATTAGTTGATAGTGATATTTATAATAGCAATCAGTTTCAGCCATTCTTAGTTCTGCTAACTTACAGGTGAACATATAAATATATCTATCGCTACAGCAAAGTTTTTTGACATTTTCAAATTTTTTGAAACTGAAAGCAGTATATTTATGATTATGCAAAGTAGGCTCACTTGATAGAAAAGGCCTTATTAACCCTCGCACTTCTCCAGGTGAGTAGTCTTTGTTTCTGAGTAACGGGAATAGTATTAAAAAATAAAAGTCTCCAGTACCAGGTTTTCTTTTGTTAATCCTGTTTACTAGCATTTTCGATGCAATTCGGGCATAGATTTTCCACTGTTTTGCTGTTCCTGTTGTTTTGCCATTATGAGATATGTACATGGCGTCCCATTTGTTCCTTTCTTTAGGATCTTTTGGGATCACAAGATCAGACCAAGTACGACTTTGGAGTACATTTACTCGGCTAATCTTAGTTTCATCTTTATACTGAAAACATAGTCTTTGATAAGGCATTGTTTTTAAAGCAATTTTAATTTTCATAGGGTAGAAAAAGTCTAATTAAACTTACCAGACAAATTATTGATGTCAAAGACGAGCTGTTACAAACTAAACGGTGGATTCAATTAGATTTGGTTAATGTCTTTGAAAAATAAACTTGTAGAGCTTGAAAAAGAGCTGGAATCACAATTATTCGATCGCTACGGAATGCTCCTAAGCGGCGAAGCACTTATGAAAGCAATAGGCTATAAATCTATGTATGCCCTTAATCAAGCATTGACTCGTAAACAATTACCTGTTCATATTTTTTCTATAGAACATAGAAAAGGGAAGTTTGCTTTAACAAAAGATGTTGCTCATTTTCTTGCTAAGAAAAGAATTGAGGCCGAAGAAAATCTTGAATCTTAAATGTTTTAACGGTGAGTCCTGAAAAGGAAAAGCCGCTTTGATACTGCAATATCAAGCGGCCTTCGAATTTGTCATAGCTCAGAGCCCTGACATATTCATTTTCCTGTTCTATGCGTGGCTTGTCAAGCACGCGCTCACCTCTTTTTAGTAACCAAAGTAAGGCGTTGTCTTGCTTAGTAATACTGTGTCTTACACAGTACAAAAGAGGTATTGCCCAATGAAATCAAACAATTTAGAAAATCCAACTAAAAGCATTAGCTGTCCAAGTGTTAACAGGCTTGGTCAGCAGTCTAAAAAAGTAACCCTTTACCAAATATGGTGTGAATACCATCGAATACATCCAAATGGTTTCTCAAAATCTCAGTTCTACAAAAGGTATAAAAATGAGGTTCGTAAACGAGATTTTAGCGACACTAAAGAAATTCAAATTAGTTCAACTTGAAATGGAGGGAAGTGCTATGAAAATAGAACGGGCTATCCTCTTGAGGATGTTTAATTTTTTTGAAAAATCGGCTTTTAGTTGTAATCAAATAGCTGAATTCTGCTCTGTTAGTCCTACTACAGTGTACGATTACTACGATAAGTTTAAATCCTCAGGATTAACAGTCGCTGAGTTAGATAAAAAGACAACTGAAGAGTGGAAAGAAATATTTTATGAAACTACTAAGCAATATAAGAAAGAATATGAACCTGATTGGGATCTTATTCTAAAAGAAACAGAGAAAAAATATGGCACTATTCAAAAGGAATTTGAGAAGTATCAAGAAATCTATCCAAACGGTTATAAACGCTCTAGTTTCTTTAAGTTAGTAAAGAAAGAGCGATTAAAACGTAACTTGACCTCTAAACTACGTCGGTATCCAGGTTATCTTATTGAAGTTGATTTTGCTGGTTCTCAACCTTGGTACATCGACACCAATGGTGAAAAGGTACACTTATCCATTTTTGTTGCCACTATAGATGATAGTGGGAAAATCTTTGCCTTTGCGTGCCGTAATCAGTCCACGCGAGAGTGGATTAAAGCTCATGTGGCTATGTTTATTTTCTATGGAGGCGTTCCAGAGATAGTCGTTTGCGACAATGTTAAGGCTGCCGTTATAAAAGCGGGTAAGCGACGACAGCTCAACCGCATTTATGAGGCAATGGCCAAACACTACGGTTGTATCATCATGAATGCCCGTCCCAGGAAGCCTCAAGACAAAGCTCGCGTGGAGCGTGCGGTAAGAATATTCAACGAACGAATTTTTACTGATATGCGCAAGTTGAAATTCTTTAGTCTAGATGAAGTGCAAAGTTTCATTTCTCAAAAGGTTTTCGAACTCAATGAGCGTAGTAGTAAAGGCGGTGATTCACGCAATATCCGATTTGAACAGCATGATAAATCAAAATTAAAGCCGCTTCCAAAGACACCATTTCAATATTTTGAATGGATGAAGGCTAGAGTTGTTGGCCGAGATTGTTACTTAATAGTTGAGGGGCATTATTACTCTGTTCCCCGTGATTTTTTTGGTAAGAAGCTCGAAACTAAATACAACAGCGATTTCGTATACTTTATTAACGAAGATGAAAAGGCTTTCATTACACATAAACGCAGTTATCAAGATGGAGGCTTTACATATATTGATAGTCATTTACCAGAAAACTACAAGCGCTGGGGAGCGTGCAAAAACGACTATTTACATTGGGCAGCCGGTATCTCTTCATCGCTTATCACTATTGTTGAGTTGGCTTATGTAGGTAAAGAGCCTATCAATAAAGTGGCAGCTGATAAGTGTAGCAATATCCGAAAGCTCTTTGATGATACGAATGAGCAGCCAATATTTTTGAAAGCTTGTAATTATGCTATTTCACAAGGCCGATTAAGCATTTCTGCTACGGATATTGAGTCATTAATGCGTACCAAACCTTGGCTTATCGAGATCGATGAGAATTATCAATTACCAACTCATCATAACATTCGTCCAGATTCTGACTTCTCAAACAGAGGAATACAATTATGAATAGCTCCGAACTAATCAAACTATTAGAGGCGTTAAAACTACATATAGTCAAGTCTCTCTACCAACAGGATATGAAGCGAACGGACAGGCATCAAATGAGCTTCGAAGAGCTGCTAATTTATTACTTTAGTGCCCAACTAGCCCATAATGAAAAAGTCGCATTTCAAAGCGCGATAAACCGCTCAAAAATTAAAGAAATAACAGCTGATATTAGTGATATTCATTTTGACGCAGAGAGATATGAGAACAAGGAGCAGTTGCAGTTACTCACACAAGGGAACTGGATTGAACTTTTACAGCATATCATTTTAGAGGGGGCTACAGGTGTTGGAAAGAGCTGGATAGCATCGGCACTAGCAATTCTGGCTATTAAAATGAAAAAGCGAGTACTGTGGCTGCGAGTTCCTGAGTTGTTAGATACTTTGGAAATCAAACGTAGCGAAGGTAATCATCTTAAGTACCGTAGCTACTTATCTAAAATTCCCATCTTGGTGTTGGATGATTTCGGTCTTACACCGCTTACTGCTCGTGCACGACAAGACTTATTGGAAATAGTTGAAGACCGCTCTCAAAAAGGTTCTTTGATTATTACTTCCCAGCTACCTCACGAAAAATGGCGTGATTACATTGGCGATAAAACTATAGGTGACGCCTTAGTAGATCGCATTATAAGTCGAGCTCACATCGTTAAACTTTCAGGTAAATCACGCCGCACCGCAGATTAATATTAGGAGGTAAAGATATGAATATTATTTCAAAAGCTAATGGTTCTATCCGTCGAACTCAAATGAAATTTCCCCCTACGGATATTTTTCTACAGCAATACGAACCTGATAGCTTGGACTTGAGCTCCGGCCAAAGGTTTTGCAGTTTCAGTCATCAAGCTCTCCGGGAAAGCTTGGATGCCATAGATAAACTTGATGAGCTGGGGATCCATGACTTTAATTTGGTCGATCAATTCTCAATGGGATATACCGATGGCTCTTACCTGAAACATTTGCCACATCGAGACTCATTTGAAGGTGGATATGAACGTGGTGCGATGCAGCGCCTGGGGTTGTTAAATGACATAGGGCGGTTTACGTTCTCAAAGGCATTTATTATCCCTGTAGAGCTAGATATTAATTCTCTTTTTTATGGGGTTGTAACCTACTGGGTTGATCATAAAACTAAGAAATTAAGGTCTCGCCCAATCTTATGGAGCAGGAAAGGTATTGCTATGGTTAATAAACGAGCAGCCGATATCTATGAGCATATTAACGTTACTAGTTGTGCATTAACTGCTTTAAAGATGATTCAAGCTGGGTACGATAATACGGTAGCCATTGTTAGCAATGGTGCTACTGAAGATACCTACTATGATTTGTTACATCAATTTCCGACAAAGAAAGTATCGGTTATTTCTAATGGCTCAGATGAGGATGAGCTATTTAGGAGCCAGCTTGAATATGCCTGTGTATCATTAGGGATCTCATTCAAGGACTATATGAATGACGAAGATTGATATCACATCACTTCTTGCGTGCTTGAAGTTTTATTTAGAAGACTGCCTCGCACGCGGGGAGTCTTCTCGCACAGTAGAAGGTAAAGAATCAAATATAGGTGGTTTTATTAGGTTCTGTATTTCTGAAGGAGCAATAAATATAGATGATGTGGATATCCACCTGATAGAAAAGTATCGGCGCTATTTAAGTTCTTATAGGCAGCCTAATACTAAACAACCTTTAAGTAGAGGAACGCTCCGCAATAAGCTCACGGCGGTAAAGATATTCGTATCTAGGCTTTACTATCATGAAGTTATTCCTGCTAACTTTGCTGAAAGATTGCCTTTGCCTAAAACATCCAGAGTGATCCCTGCGGATAGCTTTACACTCGATGAGTTCAACCGAATGATATTTCAAGCATCTTTGTGTGGATGGAGAGGTGTTCGAGATATCGGAGTATTAGAAGTATACTTGGGAGGCGCTTTGCGCTGCATGGAGTTAGCTAATCTGGACATAAAGGATGTGGACTTTGAGAAAAGGGTTTTAGTCATAAGAAATGCCAAGGGTAATAAAGATCGAGTGGTTCCTATTTCGTATAGAACTTGCTATCAAATCAATCGTTATTTTGAATTGATACGGCCTAAATTGGCTATCCCTGAGTCTGGTAATGCTCTATTTTTACCCAATGATGGCAAGCGATACCGTAAGCATCAATTAACGTATTTAGTTAATAAGTATATGAAGAAAACAGGGATAAATCGTCGTGGCGCTTGTAACCTTTTGAGGCGTTCAACAGCTATATTAATGTTGGAAAATGGTGCGGATATTCGCTTTATTCAAGAAATGCTAGGACATGCTGATATATCCACTACTCAAATTTATACCCATGTTAGTCCTCGAATGCTAAAGAAAGTGTATAAAAAGACGCATCCGTTTGGCTATACACATAAATTAGAGCTCAGCTCTTTAAAGAACCATCAAGTTTAAGATGTTACAATCCAGCATCAATACACATAAACTCAAATGATATGGCTTTAGTTGGCCCTAAAAGGGATTTAGATATAGCTGCTTCACAGATTAAAAATATGAGACAAACAACAAGTTTTGATGAGTTCCGTGAAAGCTGGGAAAATTTTCTTTTTCGCATTGAGCGAGCTTGGGAGTTAACAGAGAGGCAGCTAAAAAAGCGAAAAGGAATTGAGCAGTGGCATAAGCCCTATACTCACTTTAGGAAAAAAGACCCTCTGCTTGTTTTCTTAAAACAAGCCAGAAACTCTGAAATGCACAGTATCAGCCCTACTGTAAACAAGCCGCTGCATATGGTTCTAAAGGATAAAACGGGAAGAGGGCTTTTGATTAATTCGATTTCATCAAAGCTAGAATGTGGAACATTAATAATAGATATTGATACACCTGATCTTATACCTGACGTTGACGTAAATATTGTCCCTACAGATCCAACATTAGTAAAAATAAAAAACAGGGGAAAGTGGTATAACCCACCTTGGAGCCATCTTAAAAAGAGGATTAAAGATTTGCATCCCGTATCAATAGCTGAGCTAGGGCTTGAGTTTTATAGTACTTATGTAAAAGAAGCCGAGTTGTGGATCGAAAATAATTAGTTTCTTATTAATAATTATGACTTTATGAGGAAAGTATATGTCTTGGGATAAGATTGTCAAAACTACAAACTCACAATTAGATAAAGCGAAAGATTTCCGTTATTTTGCTATGTTAGCTTCATTCCTTTTCTTTTTAGATTTTAGTTTAATAATATTTTATGAGAAGGCACTTACTCAAGTTACATTTGATTTTTTGACAACAGGATTAAACTTTGGACATATATTAATATTTTTATGCTTATTTGCATTTTATTTATCTTTCTGCGTGCCTTTAGTCCAGTGGTTGCTACGTGTTATTGCCTACTTGATTCCTTTTAAAATATTGTACTTTTTTCATAACGATAAATGGAAAGATATAAGCCATGAAGATACGTTTTATACTAGTGAACTGAAAGAGTTCGCTATTAAGAATAATAACTCTATAGCTTATAATTACCATAATGAATTAGTTGAGGACTCCTATAGAGATAGTCAGCTTGAGCACTTCTGTTTGGCTTTTTTGATTTCTATTCTTCTAAATTATTACGCCTATAATGACAGTAAACAAGCTCTGATATCTAACCTAATGCCTTTCTTTAAAGATTCAATAGAGCCTTTTGTTACGCAACTATTGGCATTTTGCTTCTATGCACTAATTGTACTTTGTTTCTACTTCGGTGTTATTCGAGGTGGCGGGTTTTCTCTGGATTTAAGAGGAAAGTATTATTTTAAAAATAATGGGTTTAGAGAGAGTTAAAACGATTATATTGGTATGCCTACTAATCTAGCTAAAACTTTCTGTAGTGAATATGATAAATATAATTCAAGCAGAGCTTGATATTTCAAATAAGCTTAAAAAAGCAATGGAAACATCATGCGATGATGCGCTTTACTTCTCGGACGATGAAACAAACTTAATTGATGCTGAGTACTTATTGACAGTTAACTCTGCAAAAGCTATTCAAGAGTTAAACCAAGGTTTTGGTGTCCCATATAAAATAAGACTTGAGGATAATACTAAAAGATTTGCTACAGCTTGCACCCCAATCCTGGGAAAGAAGCCTGCTGATAACTTTATGGGGTTCAAAAGTGTGGCACGGTGTCAAAATGATACTAGACGACCAGGAAAGATTGATATTGCAATTTATATTGATTCTAATGGATTTGATCAGGCATTCTGTCCAATTGAGGTTAAAGGTTTTAACGCGAATAAACGTGAGATTGTTAAAGATTTACAGCGAAATGCGGACTATTTTAATTTGTCTTCCCCAACAGGGAAGTCGGAGTTGCCTTTTGCATTTTTTGTTGCTTTACATAGTTATCAGAAGGTATGGTCGGATAGCAAAGAAGCCAAGAATATTGAGAAAGTGGAGCGCAAATATGAAGGTTACATAGCGGAAGACGATGAATTAAAAAAGCTATGCCATAAAATTGATGTCACTACTATTCGTCGTGGGAGCCTTCCGGAACAAGATGATCCCTATATTCAGCAATTTGGATTGAATGGGGATGAAGATTACCACTTTATAGGTGTCATAGTTGTAACCCAAAAGTGTGAAAGCACTTAAGTTAGTGATTTTTCATGTATAAAAAAAGGAGTGAAAATGATTGACGCGAGTAATTTTCCATATTTACCAGTTAGTGATGGAAACCATCTAATTCGTACAGACTTTAAGAGCAGTCAAAAGAAGGGGATGGATAATGATGACTCATATTATGATGAGGTCTCGCCGGACGGAGAAGTGGTAGCTAAATATCATGTTTGGCATCACATGAGTATCTATCCCCCTCAAAAAGTAGATGAAGGTTGGTGTAAGTATGACTTGGAAGGGAAAAAAATTGCTACAGGAAAAACTATGGATTAATTATTCTGGCCTTCAAATACGAAGGCCAGAATTTACTAGCTAATCCATTGGTATGCATAATTATTTATAAAGAAAAATGCAATTAAAAATGATAGCGTAGCGAATGCAACTAATAGCCATGGTTTTCTAAATCGTTGAGTTCTATTAAATATAGTGTGCGCAATCCCACTCTGTCTATTTGATGTTAGTAACCTCAACCCAGATAAATAATGTATCTGTGTCATGACGATCAGGTACATACCTAGCCCTACAAATAAAACGCCAATTGTTCTATAAGAGGGTGCGAATATTTTTGTTATTGCTCCGAACATAGGATCTTTAGCGGCAAAGTCTATTTTATGAATTGGTTCTAGTAAGTTTAAAGCTAAAAGTCCAGTAACTAGTGTAATGCCGACAGTTGTCAGTAAAAAGTAAAGCCAGTTATCACCATGTATAATACTCCTTCTGTAGCTATAAAGCGTCGTGTAAACAAAAATCCCCAATATCAGAAATGTAATAGATAAAATTCCAGCGACCATGTAAGGAACAGCTTTATCAAAAAACAACCCTCCAAATAAAACTAACCCCATAATCAAGTCAGTCTCTGATTTAGTATTTCTTCGCCGAGGCCTGGAGTTATAGTTTCTAGAGTTATTGATATTGTAAATTTTGATCTGGTTCATCGTGATGTTGGTATTATTACTTCCGCCGGATTCACTTCCATTCTTACTAAATAGCTTGGTTATGACTATTAAGATAACTCCAACTATTAGTGGTGCGACAATGGTTGTCCAATATGTTATTAGCATTGTTGTTCTCCTGAGATTTACTCATAAGGTTATTTGATTTTTAAAATACATACATGCAAAACTTTCACTTTTTTGCCGTGCATACCTTCAATATGAGTCTCAGACTTATTAACTGGGTATCCAAAACGTAAAAAAACAGCATGATTTGGTTGAAATTTGTTCAGATTCGGTGTTTTTTTTTTTGCTTTTTGGGTCTTCTAGCTGTAAAAAACAGCCTGTTATTGCATTGTTCTTTTAAAGTTTGATTCTTAGCAAGTGCACCCATTCATATGAATGGACGCGCGTATGATTACAATTTGGGTAGGTTCTTATCCGTTGACCCGTTTATACAAGCGCCTGGCAACAGTCAAAGCATGAATCCGTACAGTTATGGAATGAATAACCCAATGGCTGGGACAGATCCATCAGGCTATGTATTTTGGTTTGCTGTGCCTTATATAGTAAAAGGAATTGCTGCTGGTTTGACAGCATATGGAGCAGTCGAAACCGCAAAGGCAGCTGGTGAGACAGTTGCAAAAGTAGAATTAGGAGAAATTGATGCTTCAGATGCAGCTATAGATCTAGCAAAAACAGCAGCTCAAGAAGTTGTGTTAAGAAAAGCTGATGTTGCTGTAGATGCCGTTAAGGCGGTAGCTAAGAAGCTCGACAAACCTAATACACCGAAAGTTGAAAATGGAAAAAATGATTCTCAAGGACCAAAAGCTAATAATCAAGCATCAGATCCATCTAAAATAGGTGATAATAGTAAAAAAACAGAAAAGACCTACCAAACTTATACAAAGAAGAATGAAGAAACAGGAGAGACATATACTGGCCGAACGAGTGGCACAGATAAACCTGAAAAGAATGTTGCAAAAAGGGATTCTAACCACCATATGAATAAAAAGGGGTTTGGGCCTGCAAAGCTTGATAAGTCCTCTAAAAACAAAGATGCTATTAGAGGCAGGGAGCAGCAACAAATTGAAAATAATGGTGGGGCTAAATCACAAGGGGGCTCTTCTGGAAATGCCATTAACGGTATTTCAGATAAAAACCCTAAGAAAGAACAGTATATGAAAGCTGCTGATGAAGAGTTTAAAAAATAGAGAGGTTTCAGACTAAAAATGAAAAGACAAAGAAAGATACCGGGAATGATTGTAGAAATTATCTTAGAAGATAATGCTTATTCGTATGCGCAGGTATTAGAAGATTCTATGGCATTCTTTGCTCTAAAGTCAGAAAAACCGCTTAAAAAGAATGACTTATTAAAGTTGAATGATTCAGAGCTAGCTTTTTTTACGACGGTGTATGACGATGTTATAACAAAAGGGCATTGGCTCAAAGTTGGAAAGCTTGATATTAGAGATGATTTTTTAGAGCTTCCTATGAAGTTTATCCAAGATAGCATCAGCGGAGATTTCGAATTATACAATCCAAATACCGGAGACATTACTTCTTCAACCTATGAAGAGTGTAAATATTTAGAGTGTGCTGCTGTTTGGGAGGCTGAACATGTAGAAGATAGACTTCGAGATTACTTCAATAACACACCTAATAAATGGGTTGAGTCATTAAAACCTATAGCACCATAAACGTGTAAAACAATTTAAGCCAGCATTTTGCTGGCTTTTTTGCTTTTCAATGGTCAATTTATACTAGCAGGCTGGTCAGGTCTTTTTGGATTCGGTGGTCAGGTTATTCTGGTCTGGCGGTCAAAAGGAGCTGGTGCCTACATCTGGGGCAGGGATCTGTACCTTTGTCAGTTCTGGAAGAGCAGATTGATGATTTTATCAAAGCTCAAAAAGAAGAAATCAAAAAGTAAATTCATATTTTGGTTTTAGTTTGAACGAAGAAGCTTCATCGCTCCTGATGAGGCTTTTTAAACCCCCTTGGATATCTACAACTTGACATAGCCACCTTTTTAACCCATAATGGAACCTTAAGGTATCAAAAAGGTGTTCATAGGTTTCTTTGTGGCACCTAAAAAAGAGGATGAGTAAATATGAGTAAATCAGTAAATTGTGCCGAAGCTATCGATAATATGAACCGTAAAGTGGCTTGGGGTTTGTTATTTGTTGGGATAACTTATTTTATGCAGGCGGCCGAAAAGCTGTTAGAACCTGGCGCTTTGAATAGTGCTTTGGACATTGCATCAGGCGTGGGTGTTGTCTTAACTATGGGTGTGACGCTTTGGGGTATTTTCCCCGTAATGAAGCTAAAGGCAGGAGGTAAGCTTTTAAGTAAGTCTGAACCGGAAAGCTTTATGACCGACGCTATGCATACCAGTTTTAAAAACTCTTGGATGGTGACAATGATCACTACGACAGTGGCTCTGGCATTTCAAAAATACATTGACGATTGGAATATTGAGACATCATTTTACTTAATTGTTTTATTTGGATTTATGACGTTAACGGCAAGCTTGAGTTTCTTTTATCTTACTCGTAATGATGACGTTGAAGATTTGGAGGAGTAACAATGAATAGTGAATTAAATAATCGTATTCGGGTATTCCGAGCTGAGCATCGCATGAGCCAAGCCGATTTAGCAGAAGCCATAGGCGTCTCTCGCAAAACGATCAGTACTATTGAAGTAGGACGGTTCGTACCTTCGACTATTATTGCTCTGAAAATAGCACAATATTTCAAAGTACCACTGGAGGAAGTGTTTTCATTAACTTCTTCAAACGACGAATAGTTAAAAGTTGCTAATATGAATCTTAAATATTTATTATTAATTGGAGCCTTATTAATCATTAGCGCTTCGATCTTATTAAAAGAGGTGCTTTACAGTCAGGCATCGGGTTCGCCAAACTGTACTTCTTTGGTTGATGAATTGTCGACAAAGGTAACCGGTAATTTGAAGATAGCTACTGCGCGACCAAACCCCAATGAGTGCCTACTAAATGCGTCAAAAAACTATCAATTAATAAGCTCTTGTATAGATAGCAACGAAAATCAAAAGACCACTATTGCAATGAATCAATAGTGAGATATAATGCCCGCCACTTAAATGACTGAGTTCATTCAGCCATTTCTAAGTTTAGCCAGAGTGGTGAAATTGGTATACACAGGGGATTCAAAATCCCCCGCCCTTAAAAGCGTGCCGGTTCGAGTCCGGCCTCTGGTACCATCTTTATTAAAGCCCTGATATTTCAGGGCTTTTTTTTCGCTTTCTTTTAATCTCTAAAAACAAAATGCAAACTGCGTCACACTTTGAGGTGAAATACACCGGATTAATTATTCTTATCATTGAGTTTTTCTGCCTCCTTGTTTGATTTTTGTTTATCCGAATTAAAAAATAACTATTTTCAATGAGTTAAACTTAAATTTATGCTGCTTTGCTTGTTTAAAACGGATGTTTTTTACAAGCGTATGGGCTAGTGGTATAACCTGTCTTGCAAAAAAAATCTAATGCAAACATTGCAGTCAATCTTTTCAATTAACTATGGGGGTAGTTATGTTTAAGAAACTCATCGCAATCGTTTTTGCTACTATTGCATTTTCTGCACAAGCCAATGAAGGAGTCGCATTTGTTCATGGCACAGGAAACGCAACTGACGCATTAAATGATTATTGGACCAGTCAAAACGTCAACTCTATTGTCTCAGGTTTACCTAACTCAAGTAATTACACGGTTATCAATTGTGATTTTGAGCAGTACATGTGGGACTCAAGAGCATCCGGTTGTCTTGCCGAGCAATTAACTAGTTTTATAAATGCCAAGGGCATTACGCAAATGACGTTGATTACTCACTCAAATGGGGCCAATGTCGTTCGTTGGATCATGTCGAACCCGACTTGGGATAGTCGTTACCCCAATATCATTAACAAGACTAAAGAAGTTATTGCTTTAGCACCTTCAAGTGCTGGTACGCCGTTAGCGGATGCAGTGATAGAAGGCAATGTTTTTGAATCTGCTTTAGGTTGGTTATTAGGATTTAAAAATAACGCTGTCAGAATGCAGCAAGTTTCTTGGATGGCTTATTACAATCAGAATTGGTTGTTTGGTACCACTGGACGTCCTGCGTTGCCAAAAAATATGGTCAATGTAGTAGGAACAGATGTTGAGTCAGCTATATGGGATGGAGACAGCTATTGTGGGGGTTATGCTCAGCAAGTTGGTTTGGAGTTTACCCAAAACTGGCTAGACAATTGTTCTGATGGTTTCTTAAATTGTAGTTCGCAAGAGGCAGCAGGTTCGCTTTGGTTCAGAGATAAGTCGCGCACTCGAGGCAGAGAACCATTAAGTCATCAACAAAGCCGTCGAAAGTGTTTTAACTTAGACGTTTTCTTACGCGATCGCATATAAGGAGCTATTCATGAATATTAAATTTTCAATGTTAAGTATGGCTCTAGCGTCGAGCTTCGCTATCTCAGCAGTTGCAACTGAGCGTCAATCATTAGAGTTAGAAGAAAGAATGGTTTTCAATAAAATTGGTGCAGTAGAACGAGCTGTTGCTTTACCAAGATTTGAGCCGGGCATTCGTGATTTTGAACCTGAAGATATTGATACCTTCAGGCAAAAACCGTTTCAAAATAAATCGGTTAGTTTCAGTTTTCCTGTCGCTAATAAAATGGCTATGGATTTTTCTGAAAAGCAAGCTCACAGTCAAAGTCGTCAATACCGAATGGAAGTTACCGGTAAGCAACTTCGTCAAGGTATAAAGTTGAATACCACAGCTCCAGGCGCTTTAGTGCGTATTTCTGGTTTTAATAACAACAATGCGATTGAGCCGCAAAATTTGAGCCTAGTAGTTTCTGATCAAAAGTTTGCTAAGGGTACAGCCTTCGATACTTTAGTTGATAGTCGAATGATGACTAAAACGGGCGTCGGTTTTCAGCGTGGAACTACGGGTTTTAAAATTTCTGAGCAAGTTGGTAAGGGTGCCTTTAAATTACAAACTCAGCAGCAGGTCGCCGATGGCGATCGTTATCTGGTGAATGTGTTCGAAAAAAACAGTGATTTAGAACTGCATTTAACCGCTAATAAAAGTAATTATTTAAAAGGTCATTCGATGAATATCAAATCAGCGTTATGGTTTGATGGAAAGAAACTTCCTTTTAATGCTTTGCAATCACGTTTGATTTCTCCGACTGGCGAGAAGTTTAAGGTATTGGCGAATAAATCTGGTCAGATGCAATTGCCACTCAACATGAATGCTAGTCGCGTACCGGGTGCCTTATGGACATTAGAGACTGAAGCTGAGGCAATGGTTGATGGTCAAATGGTAAAGCGTATTGCAAAGGTAGCATTTTCTTTCGCTGATAAAACGGCAAACCTGTCAAAGATGCAGCCATTGGTTACTGTTAGAGGAGATAACCTTTCGACGGCTATTCCGGTGAACGTTAAGCGTCTGGGTCGTTATGAAGTTAGAGGCGTTTTATATGGCACTAATTCCTATGGCAAGTTAGTTCCTGTCATGGTTACTCATGCTGCTAGCGATTTAACTCCTGGTATGGGGGTTATTAACATGCAGTTCGATCAAAAAATTCTTTCTGCGACGGGACTTAAAGCTCCGTTTGCGATAAGAAATATTCAACTGCGAGATCAAAAACAAATGGCTTTACTAGAAGCTAAATAAAGTTTTTTTATAGTATAAAGGCAGCTACGGCTGCCTTTTATTATGCCTGCAATCCTATTAAGTTTCTGTCATATCTTTATCGAATTCATTGCCTATCATCTCCGCTAGAACTAAACTAATGAAAAACTAGGGGTAATTCTTATGAAACTATTTAAACTTATTTTTTTATCGACTTTCCTTTTTAGCGCTATCGCCTGTCAGGCTGGTCAGCCTTCCCAAAAAGCTCAAGCTATTAATGTTAGCTACAATGCTGAATTGGCAAAAGAGTTAGGTGCCGATGATTACGGTATGAAGTCTTATGTTATGGTCGTTTTAAATACCGGGCCTGAAGACTCGAAAATCACTGATAAAGAGCGAAGAGCAAAATTATTTAAAGGCCACTTTGACAATATGGGAAGGTTAGCAGAGCAAGGTAAACTGGTTTTGGCAGGACCTCTAGCTGGCAATAAACCAAAGCGAGGTTTATTCATCTTTAATGTAAAAACTATTGAAGAGGCCGAAGAATTAGTTAAAACCGACCCCACGGTTATGGCTGGAATATTCACCTATGAGCTAACTCGGTATTATGGCTCAGCCGCTTTAATGAAAGTAAATGCAATCCATAAAACGCTGCAAAAGCAAAAGATTTAATAACTAGTAGAGTAGGTATTAGTACAGCTTTACCACATTAAATCGTCAGGGATCTGATAGTCGGCGTAAGGGTCTTCTTCATCTTGTTCTAATGCTTGCAAGTCAGCTTGGTATGCAATGTATTTGGCATCGCGAGTAGCAATCTTATCCGCTACTGGGCTTGCAACTAAATGATAATTATCAGGGTTTTTAGTATCTATTGATTGAACGATAACTAATCGACCTTGCTTGATTTGTTGTTCTTGTAGTTTTGAAACCACCAAGGTCCGTGACTTAGCATGGTGGTTGAATACAAAAGCAATATCCTTGGAGTCTATCTCGATACTGTTATTGTTGATTAGCTGCTTTATTTGAGCAGCTATAGCAATGGCTTCAGCTTTTTCTTTCTGCTGTTGGTTGAGCTTTTTATCTAATTTGGCCTTTTCTTTTATGGCTTGCTGAGCTGCAACTTTTGCTTCATCGACTAGTTCAGTTTTATGTTTATTACTGATGCGTTTCTGGTGTTGTTGCTCGCGTTGTATTTTTTTTGCTTTGTTTTTATTAACAAGGCCTTTTTTAAGCAATTGATCTTGAAGTGAGCCAGCCATAGGTCTTCGTTGTAAATGACATTTTATGCAATTTTATCATAGCTTTTAATTGATGCTAGGAATAATGTGCTTGTTCTTATGTGGGCCTCAGTTATTTCGTTATTCGCTGTAATCAAGATGACATTAAGCTGGTTATAGCATAAAGTCTCACCATCAAATCGATTTACTCAACAATAGATTCAAAACAACAGGAACTATGCAACCAGCAATAGAGCTACTACAAGATACTTTTGGTTATGCCGAGTTTAGGCATAATCAACTAGCTATTATTGATGACTTGCTGTCTGGGAAAAATGCTTTAGTGCTGATGCCTACTGGCGGTGGTAAGTCTTTATGCTATCAAATACCTGCGATTTTAAGATTTGGCACCGGGGTAGTGGTATCGCCATTAATTGCTTTAATGCAAGATCAAGTGGATGCTTTGGAGCAGCTAGGAATCAAAGCTGCTTTTTTAAACTCTAGCATGAACCATGATGAGCAGAGACTAGTTGAACAGCAGTTACTCAATAATGATATTGAGCTTTTATACATCGCACCGGAACGATTGTTGAACGAAAGCACGCTTCAGCTATTATCTCAAGCCAATATATCTTTATTTGCGATTGATGAAGCTCACTGCGTTTCGCAATGGGGGCATGATTTCAGACCAGAGTATCAAAAACTTTCAATCTTATCGGAGCGCTTTGATACTGTACCTAGGATTGCATTAACGGCAACAGCCGATCAACGTACACGCGACGAAATGGTTTCGTTATTAGGGTTAGAAGATTCAAAAGTATATATTGATAGTTTTGATCGAAAGAATATCCACTATACCATCGAGGAAGCCACCAATGATCGTGCCCGGTTAGTCAATTTTATAAAAGCCAATCATGCTAAAGATTCAGGAATAGTCTATTGCCTATCGCGTAAGAAAGTAGAGTCGGTGGCGGAGCACTTGTCTGATCAAGGGTTTAAGGCATTGCCCTATCATGCAGGTTTAAGTCATCAGCTTCGGCAGCATAATCAAAAGCGATTTTTACAAGAAAGTGGAGTTATTATAGTGGCGACCATTGCTTTTGGTATGGGGATTGATAAACCTGATGTTCGGTTTGTTGCGCATTTGAATTTACCCAAAAATATAGAATCTTATTATCAAGAAACAGGCCGTGCAGGAAGAGATGGTCGGCCCTCAAACGCCTGGATGAATTATGGACTGCAAGACGTCATTACCTTGAGTCAAATGATGCAACAAAGTAGTGGTAATGAAGATTATAAGCGCATCACACAACACAAATTGAACGCCATGTTAGGTCTATGTGAGTTGGTGACTTGCCGTCGTCAAACTTTGTTGAAATATTTTGCTGAAGAATTAGCGGAACCTTGCGGTCATTGTGACAATTGTCTCAATCCACCTGAAACTTGGGATGCTACGGTTGATGCACAAAAAGCACTATCCACAGTGTATAGAACAGGCCAAAGTTTTGGTGTGGACTATTTAAGCAAGGTGTTGCTTGGTAAAATTGACGACCGAATAGAGAAAAACCAGCATGACAAAGTTAGTACCTGGGGAATTGGTGCTAACTTAACCAGCGCAGAGTGGCGTAGCATTTATCGGCAGCTAATTGCTCAAAATTATCTCTACACCAATGTTGAGCGCTTCGGAGCTTTGGAATTGACAGAAAAATCTCGACCGTTACTAAAAGGCTTGGAAGTGTTTTTTGCGCGAAAGTATATTGCTCCTACTAAAGCAGCCAGTAAAAATAAAATAAATAAAAAAATCAGAAGCAGTGACGAACCATTATTTGAAGCATTGAAGCTATTACGTAAGCAGTTAGCAGAGGAGCAAGAAATACCCCCTTATATGATTTTTCATGATTCAACGTTAGAGCAAATGATTGCTGATAGACCTTCAACTACAAAGGAGTTTCAATTTATTTCTGGAGTAGGTGAGAGCAAGCTTAAGCGCTATGGAGGAGTCTTTCTATCGGTAATCAATGAACATCCTAGGCCAGGTATTTTAAATAACCAATTATCGGATACCGTTAATGATACTTTAGAGTTGTTGCTTCAAGAATTAAATGCTGATGAAATCGCAGAAAAGCGAGGCTTAACCAAGTCTTCAATATATAGCCACTTTGCACAAGCTATCGCCGCTGGATTATTAGAGTATGAGCAAGTTTTGACTATAAGCTCGGAGGATATTGAGGAAATTATTCAAACCGCAAATTTCTTAGATATCGGCTCAGATTCCTCATTAAAACCATTATTTGAGGAATTTAATGGGCAATACAGTTATGGCGAGTTAAAATGTGTTATTAATGCCATCTAATTATCATAATTTAGCAAAACTGCTAGAGACAATCTTTTGACTAGAAAGCAGCGAAAGCGTTTCCATAAAATTCATATTGAAATAAGCAACATTTGCAACCTGCAATGCAGTTTCTGTCCGCCTGTTGAACGTGATAATAAAATGATGTCGCTCGATTTGTTTCGAGATCTAGTGAAGCAAATTGCACCAATGACCGAGCTGGTTTGCCTGCACTTAATGGGCGATCCTCTGGTGCACCCTAAACTCAAGGAAATGATTGATATTTGTGACGAATATGATTTAAACATCTTCTTAGTGACTAATGGTGTATTACTTAAACCTGAAAAGTTTGAGCTTTTGTTACATCCGCGTTTTTATCAAATAAATTTTTCATTGCACAGTTTTTTTGACAACTTTCCCGATAAGAATCCAGAGAAGTATTTGACTCGGATTTTTAACTTCACAAGATTGGCGTTAGAAAAACGCCCTGAACTATATTTGAACTATCGTCTATGGAACCTTAATGATCCTATGGGTAGTCAAACTCAGAATACTCAAATGCTAGCTCAAATTTGCGAGCAATTTAATTTTGAACCACCATCAGAAATAGACGTTCGTAAGAAAAAAAGTATTAAGATTCAAGACAGGCTTTATCTTCATTTTGACACGGAGTTTATTTGGCCTAGTTTGGATTTGCCTATGTTAGGAACTAAAGGTACTTGTTATGGTCTCTCTTCCCATTTTGGCATATTGGCAGATGGTACGGTCGTTCCATGTTGCCTTGATAAAGAGGCCGCCATTCCAATTGGTAATGCTACTCAGCAGCCCATAAAAGAGATATTGGCTTCCAGTCGAGCGCAGGCAATATTAAGGGGCTTTAAGAATAAGGAGTTGGTTGAGAAGCTATGCCAACGCTGTCAATACATAGAGCGGTTTAGTGACTCTAGAATTCCTATAAAGGTCGCTTAATATAAGAATGCTTAGCACAAGGCTGCTAAAGCTCTATTAATCATCTTCGATTAAATCCTGAAAATCTTCACGATAGCTTTTTAATTTTCTTAATAGCTTCTTTTTTTGCTTTTTGGTCATGCTTTGATGCAGTTGTAAAATATAGCTTTTCTCTAATTCTTTGTTGTATGCATATCGACTTTGCAATTCTGGGCTTTGCAACTCACCTGGGTTTAACATTAGCTGTATCATTTTTTTTTGGCCTTCCGAAGTCTTACGCTCAGCTAAAGCATAATCCATAGCGACCCGCCATTGGTTACCGTAATTAAAACGTAATTCACTGGTGGACTGCATTTCAGTGATCCACTGCTTAATTAGTGCTTTTTGGTTTTTGGATAAACGACCTGTCCATTCTTCAACGCCGTCGGTAACGCTCTCTCGGCTGTTCTTTGTACGTTTTGCTGGCTTTGTTTTTTTATATTTTTGTAGGCGCTTATTTGCGGTATCATTGATATTTTGCATGAGCTCTTGAACTTGCTCATCATCTAAGTCAGACATTTGAGCGACTACTTCAGGAACTAACTCTTTGGCGGCGGTTCGATAGAAGTCTATTAAAGTGGATTGATAATAGTCATAGTTTTCGGCTATTTTTTCTGTACCGATTTCTGATTCTAGCTGCTTGATTAAAGTGACATATCTCGGCAGCTGGGTAGTCCGGTGCCATTGCAACTTTTCTCTTACTAAGGCTTCGAGTCGATCCTCTTGTTCACTGCTTAATTCAACATAATCATCAGCTTGCCAGCTGACCACCCAATCCAGTCTGTTGTACCAAAATTTCAGGCCGCAAGATTGAAGCAACATAATGCTGACTAGTAAAAAAGCAATTCGAATAGGTTTCATATGTATTTTCTGTGAACTTTATTATTAAGTTAGTTACATCTTATGCAATGAAGTTCAATTTAACGTCAATCTTGGTTACAATCCTTTCACAAATCCCAATTCAAGAATATCTATGTTCAAAAAAATCACCTTCACATGCTTGCTGAGTTTGATTCTTATATCTTGCTCAAAAGACGATGCTAAGCCTTCAGCAAAGGTTAGTAAAGAGACATTAGTTACTGCCGGTTGGTTGCAAAATAACTTACCAGAAAATGCTTTAGGTTATATTCGCATTCCAAATCCATGGTTTTTCTTTTCAGGACAAGCAAATGGTTTTGAATATGCTCAGTCCAACAAAGGCCACAACCTACAGGTTGCTGCTGTTAGAAATGGCTTGTTTCGCACTTTTATCGACTCAGCACAAATTCCAAATAAAGCGGCATTAGAGTTATTTTTAAAGCACCAGACCTCGCCGTTAGAGATCGCTGTTTTACAAGAAAGGCCCGGTCAAGTGATGCCAGTATTAATGATAGCTTCTAAGTTTGACTTTGAATCAACGGATGCTTTTGCTAAACAATTCCAGCAAGTATTGCAGGGCTTGCCAATGATTCAGGAGCTTGCGCCAATTAATCAGCAAGGTGAAGGCGAGCTGTCTATTCAGGGCGGTAGTGCTCATTATCAATTTAATCAGGCTAATGGTCAGTTTAGATTGATGTTTGGCATGTTTGATATGACAACTTTAAAGGCGGTTGCTGATCAGCTTAAACCAGGCCAGCCTAAGGCAATGCAAGAACTTCAAAATCAAGTTGATACAAGTGGTCAAGGCTTATTTGCTTGGGTCAATGGTAAAGACGTGATGCCAATGGCAGAAATGATGATGCCTCCTTATGAAATGGCTCAACTGCAAGAGTTAGGCTTGGGTGAAGTAAACGCTGTGGCGCTTGGTTACGGTACAGCTAACAGCAAAGCAAGAATGCGTTTTGCTGTAGATATGCCGCATGTTGGCGTAAGACAGTTTTTGCCAAAAGTTGAAAATAAGCTTCAACTAAAAACTGTAGGTGAACCCTCAGCATTTGCTTTGTTGTCATTGCCAACGTATGAGCAGTTAGAGCAAATTATTCGTCGTATAGAGCCAAATGAAGCTGAAAAAGCTTTGGAAGACATTAATAAAGAGACTCAAGAAGCTTTAGGTATCGATTTCAAACAATTAGCATCTGTTCTTGGTCCTGAAATGACTATTTTTAAAGATACAGTGGGTAGCTTCTTTGCAGTTCGGTTGAATGATAAAGCTGGATTGAATCTGCTGATTGAAAAATTAAAGCAGTCTGGTCATGGTGATTATAAGACTCGCTCTTTTAAAGGAACTGATATTCACCATCTAACCTTTCAAGTAGCTGGCGCTACAGGTTTATCGGCTTTAAGCAGTCCATCTGCTGGTGAAGTTTTAGGGATGTTAAGTCAGCTTAGCAGTCATATGTTTTGGATCGAAGAAGATGGACATTTATTGCTTGCTTCAATACCGCAGCCTTTAATGGAGCGTATCGAAAAGGGAGCTGATATCGATTTAGCGACTTGGGTTGCGATAAATCAAGGTCAAAATATCGAGAATGCCTTATTTGCAGCTAGCGGTACTTTTGATGGCTTATCGAGAAGTGCTTATCATACCTATGTGGAGTTGCTTTTGTTTGCTTCTGAATTAGTTAATGCAGATATTGATGTTATGGCTATTCCTAGTGCAGAAAAGCTAGCATTTGCAGAGCAAGGCACCATGGGGATGCAAGTGGATTCTACAGAAAACCAGTTCGCTGTAGAAATTACCTTTGAGCAAGGTCCTTTGGATATTTTTCATGCAGCGGGCACTATGCAGGCTGTGGCAGTTACCGGTATTTTAGCTGCGGTAGCTATTCCGGCCTACCAAGATTATGTAAAGCGAGCTGAGTTACAAGCTTATCGTCAATATGAGACGCAACAAAATGCCATCGAAGCTCTAGAAGAGCTGGAAGATATCGATGTGATCGAAATTGAAAGTGAAGTTATTGAGTCAGTTGAGGATGAGATCGAAGAAACTATTATAGATAATCAATAGTTTGTAAATAAGAAAAAAGCCCAGCTGATGCTGGGCTTTTTAATTTCTTGTAGCTTAGAAACTAAGCAACGATATCTAATAGTTCAATATCGAAGACTAATGCTTGATATGGACCAATGTCGCCACCAGCACCTTGCGCGCCATAGGCTAAGTCATAAGGAATATAAAGTTTCCACTTAGAACCCACTGGCATTAGCTGAAGTGCTTCTGTCCAACCTTTAATAACGCCACCCACTGGGAATTCAGCTGGTTGCCCACGACGGTATGAACTATCGAATTCTTTACCATCGATTAAGGTGCCTGCGTAGTGAGTTTTTACTGTTGAAGCTGCGGTTGGGGTTTCACCAGTACCAGTTTCTATAACTTCATATTGTAAGCCAGATTCTAAAACAGTCACTTCTTCGCGCTTAGCGTTTTCCGCCAAGAAAGCTTCACCTTCAGCGGCAAATTTTTCCGCATCTTCTGCTTGTTGCACTTGAAGTTGCTGTTGGATTTCTTGGAAAGCAGCATTGATATCATTAGGATCAACTTGTGGAGCTTGACCATTGAAAGCATCTTGTAAGCCTGCGACTAGCGCGGTTAATTCGACGCCTTTGAATGCGCCATGTGCTTGTTGGCCCATTTGCATGCCAATGCCATAAGAAGCTCTAGCTTCAGTAGTTTTAAAATCAGACATAGTAATCTCTTGGTTATGAATTCTTTAAATAAAGAGTGAATAAAAGGATTGATAGGCTAGTATCTTGGGGCATCTTAAGATTATTAAAGGGGCAAACTCGATTTTTGGCTCAAACGGAAAAATACTGTTAAAAATCTGCCATCGCTAGTGTGTTCCGTGAAGAATTTAGCGATAATGCGGCTAATCCTTAATAATACGAATATCAATATGTGGTTTAAAAACTGCTACATCTATTTACTTAGCAAAGAAACCGAGCTTTCGGCAGAGTCATTAACAGAAAAACTTGAATCACATCGATTTTCTGAAGTAGGCAGACAAGAAGCTGAAAGGGTGGGCTGGATTTCCCCTTTAAATCGAAATCTGGAGACATTAGTACACTCTGCTAATGGCTGCCATTTGGTATGTTTACGCAAAGAACAAAAAGTGATCCCTGCGAGTATGCTCAAAGAACGCTTAGAAGACCGAGTGCAGGCTATTGAAAATAATGAAGGGCGCAAAGTCTATGGCAAAGAAAAGAGCGCTTTAAAAGACGATATTCTAAGTTTGCTGAAGCCTAAGGCTTTGACGAAATCGAGTCATACGTTTGGTTATTTTGATTTTAGGAATCAACTACTAGTTGTGAATGCAGGTTCTAATGGAGTTGCCGATACCTTTGTTCAGCTTCTGATTGATTCGCTGGGAACTTTAGGTGCTGTTAAACTGATCGGTGAAGAAAACCCAAGTCAAATTATGAATCAGTGGCTATTGGATAATATGCCAGATGCTTGGTCTTTGACTGGCCAATATGAACTTAAAGATCCAAAAGATGAGCGAGTGGCTAAATTCAAAGATAATGAAGCGAATAATAGCTTGATCCATGAATTGATAGAAGATGGTTATTGGTTACAAAAGTTAGGCATAAACTATCAAGATACATTTAAAGCAGTGATTCAAAGTGACTTGCTAATAAAGAGCATTAAATACAGCGATGAGTTAGTTGCAGAAAATGATAATATAGATAAATCGGAGCAGTATGCGCAATTCGATGCTGACTTTGTTTTAATGACGCAAACATTGGCTGGATTTATTGCTGAGTTGAAGCGGCTGTTTAAAGTTAAAGTAGAACATTAAAACGGAAAATCACTAGGAATTATTGTGAACGAAACAAATCACGACAAGAAATATGACCAAAAACATGATAAGACTTTAAGCACCGAGCAAAAAGCATTATCCATTAATCTTGATAATAATCAGTATGGTACTTTTGTTGAAATTGGTGCAGGTCAAGAGGTCGCTCGCCAGTTCTTCTCTGCTGGTGCAGCCGCCGGTACAGTCGCAAAAACCATGTCTGCTTATGATATGCAGGTCAGTGATGATATCTACGGTAAAGCTGGACGCTATGTAAGTCGTGAGCGACTGGAGCAAATGCTCAGTCATGAGTATGAATTATTGCATAAACGATTAGGTGAAGTTCGCCCACAAGAAACTCAATATTTCAGTTATGCCGCAACGGTAACCGCAAAAAGTTATTCCCAGAAAAATGAATGTCATGGCTGGATCGGGATTAAATTTCAGCCAGAAGCTGATGCAGAAGCTAGCGAAATCATTATGCATGTTCGCATGCTGGACGATACTAATCGTGAGCAATCTGAAGCGCTAGGCATTTTTGGTGTAAATGTGGTTTATGGTGCTTTTCACTATAAAGATCAGCCAAAAGTCTTTATTGAATCTTTATTAGATAATTTGGTGGATGGCTTTGGTCAGAAGCGAATAGAAGTCGATCTTATTCACTTCTCGGGCAGTCAATTTAAAACTATTGAAAACCGTTTGATGAATTTGCATTTGGTTCGTTCTTGGTGCTGCCGCGCAGTTATGTTCGATGCAGAAGGTCAGTCAGAGGTTCCTGGAAGTTTGCTACGCAAAAAGGATGTGATGGTCATTCGTGGTTCGTTCAAGCCGCCGACAAAAGTGCATTTGGATATGACCGAAGCTGCCATGCAGCAGTTTTTAAAAGAAGATGGTATTAACCCTGAAAAGGTTTGTACCGTTGCTGAAATCACCATGGCTGAGCTGGCTTCAGACGATGATGAAACCGATGCTAGTTTCTTAGCGCGTGTAGATTTGCTGAATAAGCTGGGCTATAACGTATTAATTTCAGATTATTTGCGTTTCTTCCGCTTGCGCTCTTGGATGCGCCGCTATACTCAGAATCGAATTGGTATTGTACTCAGTATCTTAGATTTCGATCAGCTGTTTAATGAAGAGTATTACGAAGGTTTAGAAGGCGGTATTTTAGAAGCCATGGGAAAACTCTTCTCTGGCAACACCAACGTTTATGTTTATCCTACTCGCGTGAATGGCGGCTTGATTACCTTAGATAATGTAAAGGTTTCTGAAAACACTCATTATTTGTTACAGCACTTGAAAGACAATAAGCTATTAGTAGCAACAGAAACTTGGAATGATGAAAATCTACATATTTCGGCGCATAATATCGCTAAAGAAATTCCTTTAGGACAAGGTGACTGGGAGAAGCAGTTGCCGGAAGCTATTCGCGACGAAATTAAAGATAAGTGTATGTTTGGTTATTGCGAACTGCCTGAATTACCTTCAGATTAACCTTTTTAAATAAGTCATGATATGTCCCTGCCAAGATAAAAGCGCTACAAATGCAAGACTGTATGAAGATTGTTGCGAATCAAAGCATAAGGGCTTAACAAAAGCCCAATCGGCAGAAGAGTTAATGCGTAGCCGCTATAGTGCTTTTTTCTTAGGCTTAGGGAAATACATTTTTGATACCCACCATGCGGACTTTAGAAATGGAACGGTCGAAGATTATACTGCTAGCGCTCAATCCACTAACTGGTGCCGTCTAGAAGTTTTAGAATCTGAGCAGTTAGAGAGTAATGATAAAGTAAATTTCAAAGCTTATTTTTTTGAAAAAGATAAGCTTCATTGTATGCATGAAATTTCCAACTTTGTATTAGAAGCTAATCAATGGTTTTATACTGATGGCGAGTATCAACCCAAGACTGTTGAAAAGATCGCGCGAAATGATCAATGTCCTTGTCAAAGTGGCTTAAAAGCCAAGAAATGTCACTTATTGATATAAGCTGTTGTTATATAAGTAACTTTATTTTTCTTTAGATTTCTTTAGCCATACTTCAGACTTATTCATTCCAGAATATCTACCATGAAACCTCATATTTATTAATGAGGAAAAATCATGAAGAGCAGTTCAAAAATTTTAATCGCCATTGCTATTAGCTTATGCTCCCTATCTACACAAGCGAGTGAAACAGCTATAAATTTGGATCCATTTGATGAAATGGAAAATAAAATTGTTAATAAAGACTATAAAAAAATCACGAGTGTTTTAGTTAACAAAAAAGGAAGTTTGGTGTATGAAAAATATTTCAATGAAGGAAGTAAAAGCCATTTAAACGACGTTCGCTCAGCAAGTAAGTCCATTACGGCATTACTATTTGGTCAAGCGATTGAAAATGGACTTTTCAATTCCGAACAAGATAAAGTTATTCCAGTATTTGCAGATAAGCAGCCCATAGCTAACTTAACACCTAAGAAGGCAAATATGACCTTCCAAGACCTCTTAATGATGAATCCTCCGATGGAGTGCAACGATTGGAATAATATGTCTCAAGGTAATGAAGAACGCATGTATTTATTGGAAGATTGGGAGCGATTTGTTTTAGATTTACCGAATAGAGGTACGCCACCATGGGAGCCGTCTGTTGAAGACAGACCTTACGGCGTGGCTTACAGTTATTGTACTGGCGGGGTGTTTTTAACTGGCTCGGCTATATCACGTAAAGCAAAAATGGGCTTGGATGACTTTGCCGAGAAATATTTATTTTCTCCAATGGAAATTAATAAATCTGTATGGCCATATTCCCCAATGGGCATTGCTCAGGGTGGCGGAGGTCTAAGACTAAGCAGTAGAGATTATTTAAAATTAGGACAACTCATATTAGACAAGGGAGTCTACAAAGGCCAATCAATCATAAATGCTAGCTGGATAAATAAGATGTTAAAAGCGCGCTCGCTTGCTATGCCTGATAGAGGAATTGAATACGGATATCTTTGGTGGATATTTCCTTTTGAACATCAGGGCAAACAGATTAGAGCGTATGCAGCGGCAGGAAATGGAGGTAATTATTTGTGGGTTGTTCCTGAATTAGAGTTGGTATCTTTGGTTACGAGCACAGCTTACAACACTTCTTATATGCACCAGCAGACGCAGGAAATTTTTGAGAAAGTTGTGTTAAAGAGCTTACTTGATTAAGTCTTTGGGCAGCCATGCTTGTTGAACAATGTTATTTTTTTCTTGTTCAACAAGCGTTTCAATTCTATCAAGATGCTCTTTGAACTGGCTATCAGCATGCCAGTTGAGAAGTGTCCCGACTTTAGAAAGGAAAGCTTTGTTGCGATAGCCAAGTTCGATAGCTCTATTTATCGTAATCATAGCTAACTCCATTTCGCCCATTAAACTCTTAACAATGGAAAATAAGATAAATGTTTCAGGCCAACTAACACTGTTTTGATGTTTATCAATCGAGGCGCTCAAAAAAGATAGGTTACTTATTGATTGGTTTTTTATGCTAGAACTTATCAATGCCTGCCATGTTAGATTCTGAAATTTGTCATTAATAGATACTGCTTTTTGAATAGCTATCACAGCTTGTTGATTCTGTTGTTTTTCAAAATGAATTAGGCTTTTAATGACGTAAATATCTGCTGAATGATAATTTTTATTTATAGACTCGTTAATAATCGACAAGGCTTCATCTGTTCTTTGGTGGGAAAATAAGTATTTTGCATAGGTCGAAATAGAAACAACATTGTCAGGAGCGTATTGTAAGGACTTTTGATACCAGGAATCTGAAGCTTGGTGAAAGCCCAAAAGTTCTAGGGTTTGCGCGACTTGTAAAAATCGATAATGGTGTTTGCCATCTATGGCTTTCATATTAAGCTTTAAAGATTCAAACAAGTGCCCTTTAATCATCAGTAAGTAGGCCAGTGAGGCTTGAATTCCAGTATTGTTAGCATCTAAAGACAAACTTTTTTGATAATAAGCAATGGCTGAGTTGATGTCGCCAGCTGCATCATAGGCATAGCCTAAGCTAGACCAGGATGCGGCATTTCTTGGTGCTAACTGGGAAGCTAAACTTGCTAATTGGATGGCTTTTACCCCGAGCGACTCAGGACCATTATATTTGGTTAGTTCATGTGAATAGGCTACGCTTTGTCCTATCAGAGCTTCAATGGCTCTTGGTTCTTCCTGTAAGGCTTTATCAAATAAGTCAATGGCAATGTCGTTACTATCAGCATCAAATTTACCAAGGTAAAACTGCCCTTGTTTAATGTATTCCCTGGATTGCTCATTTATTGTGGCGACCTTTACAAGCTCTTTTGGTTTTAAAGAGAAGTACGCTAATGCTATTGAAGTAATCGGGATGAAGAATAAGGCTAAGATTTTGATACTCGATGAGGGCTTTTCTAATGTTAGTTCTGTTTGCTTAACGCTTGGAAGCCAGCGATAACCTTGACCTCTAACTGATTCGATAAGCTTGCTCTCTATTCCGGCTTGCTTGAGCTCTTTGCGTATTAAAGCAACTCTTTGAGTCACCGTCTCATCACTAACATTATTTTTCCATACAGAGTTAATAATGTTATCAATTGAGTTAATACGAGAAGAGTTTTTTACTAAAAACAGCAAAAGGTCAAAGCTCAAACTCGGAAGCTCTAAGGCTTGCTTCCCGTAAGAAACAGTCCGTTGCTTGGTATCAATAATAAGATCTGAAGTTTTAAGGATAGTCATTAAATATGTCTAAAAATATTAAGCATGCATATATTGCCAGATTAGTTTTATAATGGCTAACTACAAATGTAACCAAAGATTCTACAATATGAGCGATATAAATACTCTTATAAAGAGAGTTGAAGAGTTAGAAATGAAGGTTTCTTTTCAAGATGATGGGATTGAGCAATTAAACAAAATTATTACAAAGCAAGACTCGATTATCCGTAAGATGGAAGAGCGTTTTTTATTGATCGGTGAGAAAATCCAAGATATGGAAAGTCAAATGCCAAGTAAAGGTTTCAACCCGGCTGACGAATTGCCTCCCCACTATTAGGAGTTAATACTTATCAAGCCCAATTTGAACGCTGAAACAACAACTCCGGTGCGATTTTTTGAATCGAGTTTAGAGCATAAAGCTCTAATATGGAGTTTCACAGTCGACTCTTCTAGATTTAAGCCGCGTGCAATTTCTTTATTTGACATCCCCTCTACAAGCATATGCAGAACATCAGACTCCCTTTGAGTTAGTTTAGGTGAGTTGTTACGT
Source organism: Kangiella sp. HZ709 (assembly GCF_009674675.1). Classification (GTDB taxonomy): domain Bacteria; phylum Pseudomonadota; class Gammaproteobacteria; order Enterobacterales; family Kangiellaceae; genus Kangiella. Next base: position 842,421 of record NZ_WKJC01000001.1, on the reverse strand, counting down.
TTAAAATCGTCATGTTGATCCTCATTCAGAAGTATATCAGGAATATACTTGCCACCTTTTAGCACTAACTCTATAGCACTTCCCAGTGTTTCTCCTGCAATTGTTTTGGGTATTACACCATTAACATCGCTTTCGAATAATTTTTGAATTAACGGCTTATCAACAAAGCCTGAAAGAATAATAAACGGAGTTTCTTGAATTTGGATTAGATCGCGAATAGAGTCAATACCTTTCATTCCAGGCATTTGATAATCTAAAAGCACTAGATCTTGCTTGTTTTGTTCTAAATTATCGCGCACTGATGCATAAGAATCTGCATGGTCTATGTTAGAAGCTTTTAAATCTCTTTTCAGTAAAAGCTCTATGGCATCTCTGAATAAATCATGATCGTCAGCAAGTAAGATATTCATTTTATATTTAGTTTATGGATTCTAATAATTCTCGCAGTCTATTTGTGTCAATAGGCTTTTCTAGTAGGTGAACATTTTCTACATCAGCAAGAGCTTTAACTTTTTCACTTGTAATATATCCTGTGCAAAGGATAAAAGGAATAGTTGTATTTCCCTTTCTCAGGTAATCTAGTATGTCAGTTCCTTTAATTCCTGGCATCATATAGTCACTGATAATGCATTTCCATGTATTAGGGCTCTTCATAAGAGCTTTTAAGCCCTCATACGAAGAGGAGTGAGCAATAGGTTTAAACCCCATTCTCATAACTAGTGTTGATAAGTACTCCAAATGATTCTGATCATCATCAACTAATAATATTTCATTGGAGTGAGGTGGAGTGTTACTAGTCTTCTCTGTAGGCAGGTACTTGACCTCAGACGCTATAATAGGAAATGAAACCTCGCAGTAGGTTCCCAGGTTGGGTGTCGATAGTATAGTAATATTACTTTCATGCTGTGAAACAGTTTCAAATACACTGTACATACCAAGCCCTGTGCCACTGCCTTTATCTTTAGTAGTAAAATAAGGCTCGAATGCTTTATCTAAAGTTTCTTGAGACATTCCGCAACCATTGTCCTGTATCGAAATAGTAATGCAACCAGCCGGCAGCTTTGAAACCCCAGCACTAGTAGCACTAATATTCTTAGCGTTTTTGAATACTTTTTTTGAGAGCAAGTTTACATCGGGAGTATATTCCTTATGGGCATCAAGGTTTATGATTATTTGAGCATTTTTATCGTGACAAGCATCTCTAGAGTTAGTTAATAGGTTAGTGAAAAGTCTAATCAATTGTGTTTTATTTCCATCGATAAGGATTTTCCCTAAGTAATCAGGACTATTAAATTGTATTTTTTGATTAATAGTATTTTGTACGATCTCAATAGACTCTTCTATGACCTCTAAAATTAAAATTGAAGATTGCTCAGAAATCTTTTGATAATTAAATTCGGAGAGGTTTTGTATGATTTTTTTTCCTCTGTCCACTGCGCTTAGAATTTTTAGAGAAAATGATTGAAGTTCGGAGTTAGTCTCTAAATCTTCTTTTAGGAAATTTGCAAAACCATTAATAGCGCCTAGAATATTGTTAAAGTCATGAGCGATCACGCTGGCCATTCGACCTATCGCTTCCTGTTTTTGTGATTGATACAGTTTCTTTGAAAGCTTCGACTTCTCTAGTTCAGCATTTTTTCTCCATGTAATGTCATTGACTAGAATGATCCATAAATCATCAGGGGTTTTATTAATTTTACACAGTATCCATCTGCTGGCATCAAGTTGAATTTCAAATGTAGCTTGCTCGCTTACATTGCTTTGTTTGGGAAATGATGGATTATTAACAATATCTTTTAGGTGCTCTTCAACATTATCGCCCTGAGCAAGATCCAGAGTGCTATTAAAATAAATTGAGTTGAATTGGTTGTTTATCAAAGATACCGTAAAATAACTATCTATAACCACTATGCCATCAAGAATATTATCAAGTGCATATTTCAACTTGATTTCAGTTTTTTCTATTAATAAAGATGATTCATAGAGTTCTTCGGATAAAGACTCGAGTATACTCTCAGCTTCTTGCCTTGCTTTTATTTCGCGCGCTATTTTTTTTTCTAAGCTAGCTATATCATTCATTTATATGTTTGTAATAGTGAATAAAGCATGGGTACCATTAAAAGGCTCTTTATCTTCTCTAACTACTTTGCAACTGTTACCGTAATGTTCAATACATCCAGCGATTAAGCCTTCTGCAAGGTCTGCCATAGGCCTTTTTGACAAATATAACATGGATAGTTCATCACCTTCATCATTTAAATGAACGTCAAAGCTAGGTAATGAAGTATTTTGATACATTTTTCGTACTTGTTTATGGATTTCATTTTCAAGGGCATACAAGCAAGGGATCGCATTATCATATTTTTCAATAAATTTGTTATGAGCTTTTGCTAGAGATTGAAATAAATATTGTCCGAAATTGATAGTTATGTCATTGACTGAGCGACCTGATTCTTCCGACATTACAATAAGACAATTAACAATTTCTGAACTCGAATAGTTGCCAATAGTGGTGTAAGCAAATTCTGATTCAGGCCCAGTTTTTTCTTCTAAATAGTTAAGAAAGTCTAATCCGTAATTTTCTTCTATAAAACTAACAAATGAGTTAAATACTATGCCTTTCATAAAGCCTCCATTTTAAGGGCTATCTTAAACTAGTTGAAAAAATAAGTGTAGGTATCAAAAGATATAAAAAACCTCCGAAAGATATTCTTAATATCTTAATAGCCTGAGGATTAGACTTTTAGTGAATAGTAATTGTTATCAAAAAGGCTAAGGTAGTTGTAACGGAGGAATAGTTAATGAAAAAATCAAAAATACTTGTAATAGATGATGACAATGAATTCTGTTTCATTATTGAAAGAGTTTTGAGTAGGAGTTTAAAGGCTGAAGTTGATTATTCACAAGACGGAAAGTCAGCTTTAGAGAAAATATATTGCCAAGATTGGGATCTAATTATCACAGATTATAAGTTACCCTGCATCCATGGCTTAGATATAGTTAAACATTGCCGTAGTATTAAGCCACATGTTCCTATTCTGTTAATGACCGGTCATGCAAGCCTAGATGTTACCCTAGAAGCAATGGAGCTGCATGTGGATGCTTTTTTGCAAAAACCTTTTGATAACAAAGCTCTAGAAAATGAAGTGGTAAGGTTGCTTTCACAGAGCAGAAAAAGCGTAGAACCTAAGGTTATTTTAGCAATTGGAGCTCACCCTGATGATGTTGAGATAGGTTGCGGAGGTAGCTTAATTAAGCATACAAAAAATGGTGATCTTGTATATATTTTGACACTGAGCAAAGGTGCAGCAGGAGGAAGTGCAAGCACCAGAACAGAAGAGGCGTTAGATGCAGCAGATGCAATATCTGCAACATTAATTCTAAAGGATTTTGCAGATACTAAAATTCATGAGTCTTCTAATTTAATAAGTGAAATTGAAAAAGTGGTTGCAGAAGTGCAGCCAGACATTGTCTATACCCATTCTATTCACGATAACCATCAGGATCATCGTTGTGTTCACTCAGCTTCTATCGTTGCTTGCAGACAAGTTAGAAGTGTTTTTTGCTATCAAAGTCCATCTTCTACTATTAGCTTTGAGCCAACTAAATTCAACAACATAAGTAACTTCATCGATGAAAAGAAGAGCGTCATTGGCTTGTATCGTAGTCAGAAAGAAAAGTGTAATTACCTAAAGGAAAGCTTGATTAAGTCTTCTGCCGAGTATTGGGGCCGTTATACAAATTACCAATTTGTAGAGCCTCTTGAAGTAATTAGAGTAAGTTAAGGAGTATATCATGAGAGTTTTAGTATCTGGTGCCGGCGGTGCAGCTGCAGTGTCTTTTTTCAAATCAGTATCTTATCTAGATTTGAATATTCATATGGCCGACATAGATCCATTAGCAGTTGGCCTTTATTTAGTGCCTGAACACAAAAGGCACATTGTGAAGAAAGGTTCTGATTTGAACTTTGTCAATTGTCTTTTAGAAGTATGTGTTAAAGAAAAAATTGATGTCTTAATACCCACGGTAGATTGTGAATTAGTACCTATTGCTCAAAATATGCACAAATTTAGAGCAAATAATATAAAAGTTCCAATCTCGACAGAAAATACGCTTGCAACTTGTTTAGATAAATACGCGCTGATGCAATGCTTAACAGGAATAGCTCCTCTTGCAAAATTTGAATTATATAAAGGCCTGCCATTAAAAAAAGATTGGATTTATCCAGTTATTGCAAAACCAAGAACGGGCAGCGGTGGAAGAGGAATTAAGTATATCAATCACGAAAGTGAACTTGATTCAATCCCATCGGACGGTAGTTATTTAATCCAAGAATTTCTGCCAGGTGAAGAGTACTCTGTTGACACCTATATGAACCAGTCAGGATTTGTTGTTTCGGCTGTTATCAGAGCTAGACTTAAGACAGATTCAGGAGTGGCTGTAGCAAGTTGCACAATAAAAGATAAAGAATTGGAAAGTGCCGCTAGCGAGATAGCAAGAAATTTAAATTTAAGATACGTATCTAACATTCAATTTAAAAGAGATTTAAATGGTTCTCCAAAGCTACTAGAAATCAATCCTCGCTTCCCAGGGACGATGCCTCTTACAGTAGGCGCTGGGGTTAATATGCCAGAATTATGTCTAAGAGAATTAAATAATAAACTGGAAAATATAAAAATAGACTATGAAGAAATTGCAGTAGTTAGATATTGGGCTGAAAAATTCGTAACTATGGATGAGTTTGTCAGAGCTTAATATGTTCGAGTGGATTTTGACATCAATGGTTTTAGTCGGAGTAAGTCCATTGTTAGCTTCTTTATTCCAATTTGTCCTCATCGGTTTTCATGGACGAAAGCCGATTCCTCATAAAAATAACTTCCCTCGTCTTGCAATTATTATTCCTGCTTGGAACGAAGAAGGAGTCATTGGAAATACGGTTGAGTCTTTAATGAAATTGCACTATCCAAAGAGTAAATTAAAAATTTATATCATTGATGATGCATCAACGGATGATACCCCGGAAATTGCAAAACGTAAACATAACTTATATCCAGAAAATGTTTACCATATGAGAAGAGAGAATGGAGGTCAGGGAAAAGCGCATACATTGAATTACGGGATTAAGAAGCTACTGAAACAAGGGTGGTTTGAAGCATTAATGATTATTGATGCTGATGTGTTGTTTGAAAAATACAGTTTAATAAGGATGACAAGGCATTTAAACGATAAGTCAGTAGGCTCGGTGACTGCTTATATAAAAGAAGGTAGTTTCCCCGGGAATCTTATTACTCGATTTATAGCATTCGAGTACATTACTGCTCAAGCTGCTTCTAGGAGGGCTCAAAATTTATTGCAGCATTTAGCTTGCTTAGCTGGTGGTGCTCAGTTGCATACTGCAGAGAACTTAAAAGCTATTGGAGGAGCGATTGATACCAGCTCCTTAGCAGAGGATACCTTTACAACATTTAAGACTCAAATTTCCGGACGAAAAGCGGTTTTTGAGCCAAATGCCATTGTTTGGGCAGAGGAACCAGATACTTTAGATGCTGTGTGGAAGCAGAGATTAAGGTGGGCTAGAGGTAATATTCAAGTAACAAAAGCCTTTAAGCACCTTTGGTTTAATAGAAGCATAAGTGCTGCCTTGGGTAGCGTGTCTTTTGCATTTTTATGGTTTCCGATAATGCTAATGCCGTTCTTTTTAATATTTGGAAGTGTTGGCTTAATCTCTCTATATTTCTTGGACTTTCCACTATCTTGGAAGTTGTTTCAGCTAGTTTGGATTATTAACATAATCATATATCTTTTTATTACGCTCTTTTCTTTTGAAATTGATCCGTCAACTGCAAAGCGGGCATGGTTTGAAGGCTTTTTATTCCCTGGGATTATTTCAATGGTGATTATGTGCTTCTCTATCAATCCAATTTGGTTAGAAGGTCTTTTGTTTGTGGATAAAGTTGCTAGGCCTAGTGGCTTTTCATGGCAAGCTTGCGTGATTTTATTTATGTACGCATGGCTGTCCTTGGGGATGTTGGCAGCCTACCTAACGATGATAACAGAAAAAAAAGGCGTGCCAGAACTGCTTGTTAAATTTCAATTGTTGCTAGCTGGATTTGGTCCTTTTTTGTGCATGATTACGCTTAACTCTTATATTTCAGAGCTTCAAAAAAAAGAGCTGAAATGGGATAAAACAGAAAAAAAAGGCAACGTAAAAATATTAGGTGAATGAGATTAACTTACTAGGTGTTAACCATAAGCTCGCAGCAGATGATAAAGAGTTTGAAAAAAAATTGTTTATGAAGGAAGTAAGGATCATGGCAATAATTATTGCGTTAGTGGTAATAAGAGAGGTTTTAATATGAATACAAAAAAATACTTGATTGCATGCGTATTGTTATCATGTTCAAAAGCAGCTTTTGCCAGCTGCGATATACTGCAGCCTTACACATTGGAAACGGAAAGAAAAGCATCCTACTATTTAGAGTTAGGTGTGAATTTGAGAACTGATAAATGCTTAATGGAAGCTATTATAGCATTTAATAAAGGACTGGAGTTACAGCCCGAGAATGTAAATTTAATTCATGAGAAGTCTATTGCATTAGAGTGGAGTAACAAGTTGGATGAAGCTTTGAATAGCCATGCAAATGCCTTGAAATTAAATCCTTATCACAAAGCTTCATTGTTAGGTTTAAGCCGCGTATCTAAGTGGATGGGGGAATGGGAACAGGCCTTTCATTACTTGAATCAAGTATCCCCAGAGTTGGAAATTTCAGAATACCACTATCAGATGGCAGATATATACTTTCTAAAAATGGATCTCAGTAGTGCAGTTGAAAGTATAAAAAAAGCATTGACTATAAAACCCAAGCAAGAAAATTATTTGATTTTGTTAAATAAGATTAAAAATCATGAGCGATATAGCATCACAGTGAATAGTGTAAGAGAGTCAAATAATGTTTCATCGGCTATTAATAGCTACAACATGGGGCTGAGTTATCAGTACTCAGCAATTACATTTGTGAACTTAAGGCTTGAAAGTAGAAGCTCTGTTATCAATGAATTTGAATTTAATCAACTGGGTGTTCCGATCGAGGTAGCGGGATCCGAAAAACTATCAGTTAATTGGAACCAGTTTTATTATAATACTTCTCATTCACTATCAGTCGCTATTAACAAAGATAAAAGCAGAGGAAGTAATTGGGTAATCGGAGGAGAAAAGCACTTTAAGTTTAATAATGAACATCAGATTGGTGTGGATATTCAGTACAGTCAGCAGAAATCAAGCAGTGCCAAGCTACTTGGAGTAAGTTATTTAAGTAAAATTAGCGATGATTTTAATTTGCGAGGTAAGGTATTCATTAGCAAAGATTTTAACAACAATAAAACCCATGGGCTTTTATTTGCAGCTAATAAAAGGTATGGGGATAACTCTGTAGATACCGGGTTGAGTGTCAGCCGTAATGATGTGATAGGTACACAGCAAACATACTTTATCAATTATCGCAGGAGAATAACTAATAGACTGTCATTGAATGCTTCTGTGGCTAATAGTAAACAGCTAAATTTGAAGCAAGTAAGTATGGGGTTTAATTATCGCTTCTAGAGTTCTAGGAATTCCTTCAATAAATTTTCGCACGCTATTTCTAGATGGTCTATTGTAGTTTGAAAGTCATTTAAATTACCTTTGTATGGATCCGCTAATTCGGATAAGCCTAAGCTAGGTGCGTAATCATCTAACATAAGCTTTATTTTGTAATGATAAATAAGAGGAGATATATCCTTTAGAGATTCGATGTTTTTTTTATCCATGCCAATGATTAAATCAAATTTTTCGAAATCTGATACAGTGATTTCTCTGGCTCTCAAATTGCTTATGTCATATTCATTGATTTTAGCCATCATCATGGCTCTTTTATCTGGACTTTTGCCTACGTGATATCCTTTTATTGCAGCGGAATCCAGATGGAAGTCACCGTCTAATGAATGCTGTTTTAACTTTTCTCTGAATATACCTTCCGCTAGTGGTGAGCGGCAAATATTGCCTAAACAAACAAATAAAATAGTACTCATAAATTCACCCCAATCATCTTTATACTTATTATGACACTGAAGTATTGTGCTGAAAGATATCTTAAGTATAGTTTTAGTAATCATTTGATAAAAAATTTGCAGTTTAATAATTAATCACTATAATCTTCAGCCAAGTTTGCAATGGTGCAAACGTTTTAAAGAATCGATTTGGAGGTTCCCGATGAAACAGTTTAATTATGATTGGAGTTTAGAACAAAGCTAAACCTCGGGCACCTTATTGAAAGCTCGAGGTAATTATTATCTCGAGCCAAGAATCCTAAAACCCTTGGCCTCGAAAGAGTCTAAGGGTTTTTTTATGCCTGTATTTATAGTTTATTCGTTGCGCTATAGGTTTAGGTGATCATATGGCATGGGATAAAAAAGGACAGCTAATTTTTATAATTAGTTTTAGACAGTAGTGATACTGACAATATGAAAATAAAGGAAAGGTAAAGAATATGCCTATTCAAAGAGTATTTAAAAAAGGCAAAGTGCCGGTAAAAGTATATACCGAAGATATAGCACCAGAAGCTATTCAGCAGTTGGAAAATATGTCGCACTTACCTTTTATTCATTCGCATATCGCAGCAATGCCAGATGTGCATTTGGGTAAAGGGGCAACAGTTGGATCAGTGATCCCAACTAAAAAAGCGATTATCCCGGCAGCAGTTGGAGTGGATATCGGTTGTGGGATGAATGCGGTGCGTTTATCGCTAAAAGCTTATCAATTACCGGATAACTTAAAGCCAATTCGTATGGCAATTGAGGATAAAGTTCCTGTGGGCTTTGCGGCTCATAAATGGACGGGGTTTGACGATAAGTATTCAAGACCATTAATGGATGGTTTAGATAAAATTATCGCCAAGCATCCGGCGATTATTAAGCGAATGAAGGCGCCACATAAAACACCGATCATTCAAATGGGAACCTTAGGTGGAGGAAACCATTTTATTGAATTATGCCTAGATGAGAATAACGATGTTTGGGTGATGTTGCATTCAGGTTCGCGCGGTATAGGTAATCAAATTGGCCAGTACTTTATTCAATTGGCGAAGAAAGAGATGCAAACGCATCATATTAATTTGCCAGATAAAGATTTAGCTTATTTAAGCGAAGGTACTGAATCTTTTGACGATTACTGGTTTGCGGTTAAGTGGGGGCAAGATTATGCCTACAAAAATCGTCAAAAAATGATGGCTTTAGTGTTGGATGTTTTAAAACAACAGTTGCCAGAATTTAGCGTGACTAAAGAAGCGATTAACTGTCATCACAATTATGTCGAGATGGAAAATCACTTTGGAGAAAACGTTTACTTAACGCGTAAAGGCGCTATCCGCGCAAGAGAAGGTGATTTAGGGATTATTCCTGGCTCAATGGGTGCTAAGTCATTTATTGTTCGAGGAAAAGGTAACCCGCAATCATTCTGCTCATGTTCGCATGGCGCTGGTCGAACATTAAGTCGTACCGCTGCTAAGAAGTTGTTTAAGCGTTCTGACTTAGAGATGCAAACTAAAGGCGTTGAGTGCCGCAAAGACAGTCAAGTCATTGACGAAATCCCTGCGGCTTATAAGGATATTGACACGGTTATGGAAAACCAGCATGACTTGGTTGAAGTCGTGCACACTTTAAAGCAAGTGGTCTGTATTAAGGGCTAGCGTAAGCTAGCTCTTTTTATTAAGCAAAGAGGTAATTATGCAAACAAAAAAAATTAAGCGGAGAAATCCTGTGGCGCGGAATCTCCATCAAAATCGAGGCGGAGTCCACGAAAAATCTAAAAAAGCGAAAAGGGCGGCGAGCAAACAAGAAACAAGACTTAAAGTTTCTGAGTGGGCAAGCCGCTCTTGTTCTATCTGTCTAAGACTCTTTTTTCGATAAATCTTTTCGATTCACCACAAATAAGTTCCCAATGCCTATTAAGATGATGCCAATGGCGATTGGCCAAGTCCAAACAAAGTCTTCAAAGAAAGTTGAAATTAGTAGTGCCACAGCTGGAAACATGACGACAACATAGGTTGCCTTGTGAATACCTATTCGTCTTAGTAGCGTCAAATAAGCCCCAAAGGCTAATACAGAGCCAAACAGTGATAAATAGATCATGCTAATACTGTAAGAAGTAGCTGTGTCGTAAATTAGCGCTTTACCTTGAACTAAGCCAATTAACAAACTTAATAAAGCACCATAGCCCATAGCGTAGGCATTCATTTGCATTACGGGTAGCTGATACTTCTGGGTTTGCACCGAGACCATATTGCCAATGGAGGCAGCAAGCACACCAAGTAAGGATATAACTAGGCCATACAGAGCTTTATTCTCAAAACTAAAGTCGCCAATGTCTTTCCAAAAGATAAGCACGATTCCAGTAAGGCCAATGATAGCGCCAATAATGACCTCTTTACTGATAGGGGTTCTAAAGAATAGCCAAGAATTGAAAATATTGACGATTAGAATTGCCGAGAAAATTACCGAGGCCATGGCTGAAGTTAGATGCTCTTGTGCTTCATAAACCATAATATAGTTAAAGCTAAAAAGTGTTAACCCAAGCAACAGCATCCAAAAGTGATGCTTAAGAGAAAACTTGAGATTAAGCTTTCTATAAAAACAATACGCAAACAATATTAGGCTAGCAGAAATAAAGCGATAGAAACTTGAATATTCATGCGGAACTACACCAAGCTGGTACTCAATGGTAAACCAAGTACTACCCCATACTAGTACGGTGAAGATGTAGAGAAACAGGGTGGAGTTAAAAAGCTTGATCATTTTTAGCCATATTTAAAACTTTAAGGAGTTCTTCTACTGCTTTCCAGTGTTTTGTGTTTTTACTACCGTTCATAAATTGTAATTTAGTGAGTTAGTGTGCGTAAATCATAAGTAGTTATTAATGGATGGTTTAACTCAAATAGCCGCCGTCCACACTTAAGCAAGTTCCGGTAACATAACTTGCTGCATCTGACACTAAGAATGCAATGCTGGGCGCTATTTCTTCTGGTTGTGCCATTCGGCCCATTGGGATCAATGGCAAGATCATTTTAAGCATTTGTTCATTTTGTGTCAGTGCTGAGGCAAACTTAGTATCGGTTAAACCCGGTAGGACTGCATTCACTCGAATATTAAAGGCAGCACATTCTTTTGCAAAGGCTTGAGTCATTGAGATGACCGCAGACTTAGTCATGGAGTAGACCGCTTGCATGGGCGCAGGGGTTTTACCATTGACGGAAGCAATATTCACCATAGCGCCGCCACCATTGTTTTTCATGAGCTGTCCTGCTTTCTGACTCATTAAAAAATATCCTTTGATATTTACGTCAATGGTCTTATCAAACGCATCAACGGGCATGTCTAAGACATGGCCAAAATAAGGGTTGGTGGCAGCATTGTTAATTAGTATATCTAACTTACCGAACTGTGCTTGAATATCACTAAAAAGCTTATCAATCGCTGCTGGTTCACCAATATGACAGGGCATTACCGATACTTTGCCGCCAGCATCACTAATATCTTGTGCCACTTTTTCTAACGAGTCTTTACTGCGGCTGGTCAGAATCACATGAGCGCCATTTTGTGCAATGAGCTTTGCGGTTGCTTCGCCAATGCCACGGCTAGCGCCTGAAATTAAGGCGACCTTGTCTTTAAAATTTAACATTGGGTTTGCTCCTGATTCTTGAGTTTGATGCTTTCTTTGATAGTTATTAATTTCTTCTTGTGCCTTGGCTAATAAGATCCCGCAGACTTGGCCAAATTGTGCAAAGCGTTTGTCCTTGGTTTGTCCATGATAAAAACGATAATAAATTTGCTGCACGATTCCCGCCAAACGAAACAGGCCGAACACATAGTAATAAGTAAAGTCTTCAATATCTACACCAGAAAGTTCAGAGTAGAGCTTTACGATTTCATCGCGTTTCATCATGCCATCGATTTGCGTCGGCATAGTTCTTAAAGCATGCATTTGTGGTGCATCGGTCGCTTCTACCCAGTAGGCTAAGGAAGAACCTAGATCCATTAGAGGATGACCTAAGGTGGTCATTTCCCAGTCTAAAACGCCAATAATATCGAGCGAATCGTCATGTTCAGCCAAAACTAAATTATCAAATTTATAATCATTATGAATAAGCGTCGGCTTATGATAGTCCTCTGGCATATGAGCCTGTAACCATTCGATAACATTTTCGCCATTAGGTACATCATCGGTCTTAGCGTTGCGATAACGCTTGGCCCAACCTTCTACTTGTCGCTCAACATAACCATCCATCCGGCCTAATTCTGCTAAAGGAGTTTTGCCTATTTCTATCGAATGCAGATCCACTAGCGTTTTCACCATATCATGACAAAGCTGCTTGGCTTGGCTAGCTGAAATGCGCATGCCTTTGGGTGGGTTTTTTCTAAAGATAATACCTTCCAGAGCCTTCATTAAATAAAACTCTGAACCAATAACCGACAGGTCGTCGCAAAACAAAATAGCTTCAGGCGCTTTATCAAAATAAGGCTTTAGCTCATTGAGTACGGTAAATTCTCGACCCATATCGTGCGCAGATTTAGCCTTAGTGCCTATTGGTGGGCGACGTAATATATAATTTTGCTGATTGATGGTGATTTGATAAGTCAGGTTAGAGTTTCCACCGGGAAATTGCAGAACTTCTAAACTGGAAGCATTAAGGTCTAATTGCTGATTTAGATAAGCTAACAGCGATGCTTCATCTAAGGTTTCATCTTCACGAACTTGGGTTGGTTTATCGGTATAGTCCATATCATTCATAATCGTATTTAAAGTCTAATCTTTAGGCGTTAAGTAAATGGTTAATAAATTCGCTATTTCCTTAAAATAGCTATCGACATCAATGTTTCTTTCGGCATACTTCCAAGGCTTTAAATACCAGTCTTGTAATAACGCTTTTATCATTGAAGAAGTAAAGTTCCTATCAACAGCAGCAAAGCGTTTTGCCTGTATGCCAGATTGAATTATATTGCGAAAATATAAATCGCTTTTTAACTCTGACTCTTTGGCCAGGGCAATGATTTTTTTATTCAAATGTTTCGATTCAGTAAATGCAAAATAAAACCATGGGCGAAATACTTGGCTCAAGTATAAATGCGCCTTAACTGCCAATAATAAATTATCCATCGGGTTCTTATGCGGCAAACCGATTTGATTAAAGGTATCTTCTATCACTTTAATGTAATGCGAATGCAGCATTAGTAGTAAGTCATCTTTAGCGCTGATATAAGTATAAATTTTGCCAAGGCTCATATCCGTAGCTTGACTTAGATCTCTAAGAGATGTCGCATTAAAACCTTTAGTGTTACCAATCTTTATTGCTTCATCGAATATTTTCGGTAAGTTCTTCAGTGCAGTCTTGGTAGAAACCTTGATGATGTCTTGATTAGTTTCAACCAATAGCAAAAATTGTTTTTCTTCAAGCACTTCAAGATCGCGTTTAAAGTCGGTTAAGTTATCGAGTGATTGAATATTCAAAAGTGGCTCATCAACTATTTAATACTTATTTAAGCAGTTGCTTGGCAACAGATACTTGATGTACTTCATCTGGCCCATCATAAATTCTCGCCGCTCGCTCGTGCCTAAAGAAGTAGGCCAGTATCGTATCATCGGTCATGCCTAAACCGCCCATAGCTTGAATGGCGTCGTCTAAAGATTTTTGCAACACATTAGCGGTAAAGTATTTAATCATGCTGATATTAAAGCGAGCCGCTTTAAAGCCTTGATGCTCAATTTGCCATGCGGTTTGTAAAACGAGCGCCTTTGCTGCTGCAATATTGGCAGCATTTTCAGCGATTCGCTGTTTGGTTATATCTGAATCTGCCAATGAACGCTTGTGACCTATCATTCGCGTTTTCGCATAATCGCAATGCATTTTTAGGGCGCGATCAGCAATCCCTAACCAACGCATGCAATGATGAATGCGGCCTGGTCCTAGGCGTGTTTGTGCCAGTTTAAAGCCTTCGCCTTCTGCACCAATTAACGCCGTTTTCGGTACACGACAATTGGTAAATTTAGTTTCGGCATGGCTGAAGTAGCCGGCGCCTTGTTCGCCCATAATGGAAATATTTCGAACTAATTCGAATCCTGGATTATCACAATCGACAATCAACATGCTAGAGCGTTGATAGATATCAGCTTCGGGGTTGGTTACCGCCATAATAATGGCAAAATTTGCACCGTCGGCAGAAGAGGTGAACCATTTATGTGCATTAATAATATAATCATCGCCATCTTTTTCTGCTGTGGCTTCGAGCAAAGTCGGATTAGAGCCGGCTACAGCAGGTTCGGTCATAGCAAAGCAGCTACGAATTTTGCCATCTACTAACGGCTTGAGGTATTGTTCCTTTTGTTCCTCGCTGCCAAAGGCTTCCAACAATTCAGCATTGCCCGCATCGGGTGCTTGGCTACCGAATACGTAATGGCCAAGTGGCGATGCCCCCATGACCTCAGAGATCAAGCCCAACTCAACTAAGGAGTAGCTCTTGCCCTGTTTATTGCCATGGAAATAGGGTGCCCACCAACCATTAGATTTAACCGTATCGCGCAAAGGTTGCAAAGTGGATTCTAGTGTTGGCCATGACTCATGGAGCCGTTTAGATTCAATTGGATAGAGTTCCTCTTTGACAAAAGAGCGCATTAACTTCAAGTCTTGGTGTATTTTGGGTGATACTGAAAAGTCCATAATTGATCCTATCGATAGGTAATCAGATTTGGGTTTAAATTAAGGTGGGCGTATTGATTTAAGCTGTGCAAATACAGCTGCCCTTTATTGAGCCGTAATTCGGTGACTGAGCTGTTAATAATGTTCCAAGCTATTTTGAACATTTGCATATCGAGCTGGCGGTTATTGTTGATGATCTGATAGCAAATCGCTGCGATACATCCAGCAGAGGTAAAGACTGCCAATGAATCTTTAAATTCATGGCTTTTTAGTTGCGTCATTGCTTGATTAACCCGTTCGGAAAAACCTGCAAAGGATTCAAAATCAAAATTTTCTGGAGTAGATTCGGTTATCCAAAGTTTCAATACTTCGCCGAATAATTTTTGAAAAATTAAATTATCAGAAAATATTTTTTCGCGGGTAAGACTAGGATCATTTTTCTTAGCCACAACCAGCGGAAGGTAATGCTCTGTTATAGCTTCAGCTGGAAATTCATCGAAGCAGTTCATTTGGATGCTGTTCGAATTAGCACCAATATCTCGTTGGATAATATCCAAGGTATGTTTCTGACGCTGTAAAGTTCCGCTAAGCCAAGCACAGGGTTGTAGTTTAATCTGTTGCCATGATTGAGCCAGCAGCTTGGCTTGTTGTTCGCCATTAGTTGAAAGTTGATCGTAATGATCATGACCAAAAGAGGCTTGTCCATGTCGAACCAAAAAAATTCTTTTCATGCTTAAGCTGATTTATCGCTCAATAGGATTGGCTAATATTTATATTATGAACGATCGTTCACATTATTGCCAATACTGTGTATGATAAATCTAAAATTAATGATGGATGGCTAATTTGAGTAAACTAGAAAGCAGGCCGTTTGAGTTTAAAACTGTGGTGATAACGGGTGCTGGCAGTGGCTTAGGTAAAGCATTAGCTCACCAGTTCGCAACGCAAGGCTGGCAATTAGTGTTATCCGATAGCAACTTAGAGTCGGTTAACGAAACCTTAGCTGAGGTTAAAGGACAGGGGGCAACAGCGATTGCTGCAAAAGCCGATGTCACTAATACCGATGAGCTTGCAACCCTTCGTCAACAAGCTTTTGAGTCATTTAAAGGGATCGACGTGTTAATAAATAATGCTGGGGTTAGTGCTGGCGGTGAGTTTGATACCGTTGATAGAGCTACTCTAGATTGGGCGTTCAACATTAACTTCTTTGGTGTGGTTAATGGCTATCAGGCTTTTGCGCAAGATCTAAAGCAATGTTCTCGGGCTCACGTGGTCAATATTGCTTCTTTTGCCGCGATTGCTAATCCTCCAGCTTCCGGCGCCTATAATGCCAGTAAAGCGGCAGTGGTTTCTTTTAGTGAGACCATTCGAGGAGAGCTGGCTTATAGCCCCGTAGGTGTTTCAGTCGTTTGTCCTTCATTTTTTAGGACTAACTTACTTAAGGACCTTCGCTCAAATGAAGATAAAGTTAAAAAGGTCGCTAGTAAGTTAATGGACAAGTCGCCACTTAATGCTGACGATATTGCCAAAATTATTTACCAATCGGTCATGGATAATCGATTTAAAGTGATACCGCATAAAGACTCAACAATGCATGATAGAATTAAACGCTGGTTTCCAGAATTTTTCTTCAACAAAATAAAGAAGATGACTCGATACTTGGTTGACTAGCTAATGTTGGTTAGAAATGTCGATTAACAGTTTCGATAAGTAACACATAATATTATAGAGGTTCTCGATGGTTCAAAAGTGGATGATATATGGTGCGACTGGCTATACTGGTCAGCTAATGGTTGAAGAAGCTGTAAAAAAAGGTCTAAAGCCTATCGTTGCAGGTCGCGATATTAAAAAAGTCACTGCCATCGCAGATAAATATCATTTAGAGTCCTGTGTTTTTGATTTAAATGATACTAAAGTTACAAACTCTGAAGTCGCTAATGTGGATCTGGTTTTACACTGCGCAGGACCATTTTCGCAAACAGCTAAGCCTATGATGCAAGCTTGCCTGCAAGGTCAAACTCACTATTTAGATATTACCGGCGAGATTAGCGTGTTTGAAGATTGCCATGAATTAAATCAAGCCGCTAAAAACTCTGGGGTTACTTTATGTTCAGGTGTTGGTTTTGATGTTATTCCAACAGACTGTATCGCTGCTACCTTAAAACAAGAATTGCCTGATGCTGTTTCGCTGCAATTGGGTTTTGATTCGCGCTCAGGTTTGAGTCCGGGAACCGCAAAAACTTCAGTGGAAGGTTTAAAAGAGGGCGGTCGCGTGCGCAAAGATGGCATTATTACAAAAGTGGGCTTTGCTCATGGCGTGCAAAAGATAAATTTTGGCGATGGTGAAAAGTTGGCTATGACCATACCTTGGGGGGATGTTTCAACTGCCTATCACAGCACCGGCATCCCTAATATTGAAACTTATATTCCTGCCTCACCACGATTAGTAAAGCGAATGAAGCGATTAAACTATGTTAGGCCATTGTTGGGTTTAGGTTTTGTACAAAATTTTCTTAAGAAACAAATTGATAAAAAAGTCCGCGGGCCTAATAAAGAAAAACGTGATCAGCTTAGAACTTATGTTTGGGGTGAAGCGGTAAATGCTGATGGTAAAAAAGTCACGGCAAGAGTCGAAACTGCTAGCGGTTATGACTTAACGGTTTATGGCGCAGTAGGCATCGTCGAACACTTTATGCAAAATCCAGTAGACGCGGGCTCAACAACACCATCTCAAATAATGGGTGCTAATTTTGTTGAGACTTTGGAAGGATCTAAAGCTATTACAATAGATTAGAGTTGCCACAAACCATGTTGAACACCACCAAGAATGTATATTGCAAAATGCCCATAGCCAGAAATCTCTAACGGTGGATGTGCTATTTGGGCGCCAGCATCGATGGCTTGTGCGATAGCCACTTCAATATCATCTACTAGTAAATAAGGCCTAACTATAGGTTCCTCGGATTCATGCATTTGAGCTCTAACCCCGATCATTCCGCCATTCTCTAAACTAGCTACGCGAGCATAACCAAGTTTTGCTTCTGGCTCATTGAAATAGGTAGCGTGAACTTTAGAATAGTATGCGCAAAGCTCATCAACTTTGGAGGTTACAATTTCTAAATAATGAATTTGCATAGCTTAATCAAAAATGGAGTCAGACATTAATGCTAGCCAAACGCCCAATACAATGAAACCTCCGACGATTGAAAAGGCTAAAGGAATACTGTAATACCAGCAAACAATAGCGGCTGCACCGGTTCCAATAATGAAAGCAATTATTAACTTAAAGAAGGTAATAAGGCCTATTTTTAGCAGGTCTTTAATAAAATCTAACATTTAGTCCCTATCTATTGCTTAGCGTATCGCCGATGAGTATGTACAAATCGAAATTAATAATAGCATACATGGGGATATCGTTAGTGAATGATTAGTTGGTGTTAGTTACCCTAACCATTATAATTCTCATACTTTTACGATTTATAAGGTTCTTTTTTGCAATCCATTGATGTATTAATTATTGGCGCTGGTGCGGCGGGTTTAATGTGTGGGATTAGCGCTGCTAGTCGTGGCCGTCAGACAATGGTGATTGATCATGCCAATAAGGTAGGGAAAAAGATCCTAATGTCGGGTGGTGGTCGTTGTAATTTCACCAATTATTATGCGGAGCCTAGTAATTACCTTTCCAACAATGAGCACTTCTGTAAGTCAGCTTTAAGTCGTTATACTCAATGGGATTTTATTGCGTTAGTCGAAAAGCATGGGATTCCTTTTCATGAGAAAAAACTTGGACAGTTGTTTTGTGACAATAAAGCTAAAGACATAGTGAATATGTTATTGGCTGAGTGTGAAGAAAAAGGCGCTAAAGTTCGAATTAAACGTTCCGTAGAGTCGGTTAAGAAAGTCGAGGATGGGTTTGTAGTTACCACCAGTCACGGTAAGTGGCACTGTGAGTCATTAGTCATTGCCACTGGCGGTTTATCGATCCCGACCATGGGCGCGACGGGTTTTGGTTATGATATAGCTAAACAATTCGATTTAAGTTTATATCCTACTTGGGCGGCGCTGGTGCCTTTTACTCTTAATCCAAAAATGTTAGAAGAGTTCACGGGCCTATCTGGTGTCTCTGCGGACTCATTGGTTAGTTGCAATGGGCAGTCTTTTCGAGAGAATATTTTATTCACTCACCGCGGTTTATCTGGCCCAGCGGTTTTACAGATTTCATCCTTCTGGCAACCGGGCGATACGGTCGAAATCAATTTATTTCCAGACACAGATTTATTTGAGCAGCTCAAGCAATGGCAAAGTGATAAACCTAAAAGCCATCTAGTTAATTTATTGTCTGATCAATTAACCAAAAACTTGGCCGAGCGCCTTAGCCAGCTATGGTTTTCAGAATTGGCGCATAAACCTATTGCTGATATTGCGCATGCCGATCTGCAACAAGTCGCAACGGCGTTGCAAGCATGGCAATTAAAACCCACTGGCACAGAAGGTTATCGTACAGCGGAAGTGACCATGGGCGGGCTTGATACCGATGAAGTTTCCTCCAAAACGTTCGAGACTGCAAAAGTTAAAGGCTTATATTTTATTGGCGAAGTATTGGACGTCACGGGACATTTAGGCGGCTTTAATTTCCAATGGGCTTGGGCCTCAGGCCATTGCGCTGGACAATACGTTTAGCGACTATAGACACTTCTGATTTTAAGCAACGACATTATCACGCTATCATTTAAGGGGCCTTATGAAGGCCAAAGCCTTTGCAAAGGTGTGCTACAGCCCTTTATAGGGCTTTAGCGGGTTTAAAAAAATTAGATTTGATGTATAATAAAAATCCTAATTAAGGCTTTTATTGCTTTAAAGTTATTTAAAAGCCTTCTTAAGGCTTTTTGTGATGTTGTTTTGAAGGACTTGTATTGAGATCTTCTTGTGAGGAATGAGTATGTTTGAAAATATGTCGCCTAGTGCGGTGGCTGAAGAGCTGGGAAGGCGAATTAAGCGAGCTCGCTTAAATGCCAATGTCACACAGAAAGAACTATCCGAAGCGACGGGCTTGTCACTTAATGCGATAAAAAATGCGGAGAAAGGTAAGTCGCAATTGGATACTTTTATCATCATAGTGATGCAGTTAGGTTTTAGTGAGCAATTATCACTATTTATTCCTGAGCAATCTTTGTCACCCATGCAGTTACTAAAAATGCAGGGTAAGCAGCGTAAGCGAGCTTCCTCTTCGGATTCTTCTGAGATTAATGAAAAGGCTAAATGGTAATGGATGTTTTATTGGTTAAATACCATGGGCAGGAAGTAGGAGCGGTAAGCTTCGATGAAAATACCGGCTTTGGATCTTTTGAATATGCTTCGAGTTTTTTAAAAATCGGTATTGAGCTGGCCCCATTGCGCATGCCTTTGAGTAATAAAATTTATAGCTTTCCAACATTAGATTATGAAGCCTTTAAAGGACTGCCAGGATTGCTCGCCGATTCTTTGCCAGACGATTTTGGTAATGCGGTATTGAACAGTTGGATTATTGCGCAGGGACGATCGGTCAAGGATATTTCGCCACTCGATAGATTGAAATATACTGGTAAGCGTGGCATTGGCGCTTTAACTTATTCGCCAGCAACGAAATTAAAAAAGCTGAATGCCTCAACGGAATTGCAACTGGCGTCATTAGTCAAAGTTGCGCAAGAGATGCTGGATGAGCGTGAGCAGTTTCAAGTAGAACTGGCAAAAGCAGGGCAAGAAGACTCTGAAGCGATGCGCGCTTTATTGTCCGTGGGTATGAGCGCTGGTGGCGCAAGACCTAAAGCAGTATTAGCTTTTGATGAGGATTTCACTACCGTTCGCTCAGGACAAGTCGATGTGCCAGAGGGCTTTACCCATTACTTATTAAAGTTTGATGGGGTCAATCAATACCAATCGAATAAGGAAACTTTTGGCGATCCGCTAGGTTATGGTGCCATGGAATATGTGTATTATTTAATGGCACAAAGTTGTGGTATCGAGATGATGCCGAGTCGGTTATTGGAAGAGGGCAAGCGTCGTCACTTTATTACCCAACGCTTTGATCGAGTAGGTAACCACAGAATACATACCCAAACTTTGAATGGTATTGCGCATGTCAGTTATAAACAGGCCGGTGTTTACTCTTATGAAGAGTTATTTTCAGTAGCCAGGGAACTGAATTTATCAGCAACCGAAGCTATGCAGTTATTTAAAAGAATGGTGTTTAATATCGTTGCGCGCAATCATGACGATCACAGCAAAAACTTTTCTTTTATGTTGCAAGATCAAACCGCAGGAAAACATAAATGGAAGTTAGCGCCAGCTTATGATGTCGCCTACAGTTATAAGCCTGGAAGCAAGTGGGTCAATAGTCATTGGATGTTATTGAATGGTAAAAGAGATCATTTTAGTCGAGAAGATTTTTATCAATTTGAAAAAATAAGCTCGTTGTTTACGCGCCGGAAAATAAACAAGATCATTGATGAAGTGATTCAAGCCGTATCTCAGTGGCAACCGTTGGCAAGGGAAAATGATGTACCAAGTGCTTTAATAAAAGATATTCAGCTGCATTTAAGGTTATCAATATAGACTTACAGTTTGCGTTACCATTGAGAGGGGTCGACTTGGTAATAACTTTTGAGTTGCTCGAATAATTCTCGATGCAGTTTTTTCAATTCTGTAGGCTTTTCAAAAAACACTTCAGAGCATACTGCAAAAAATTCAGCAGGATTAGTTGCTCCATACTTATCAAGAAAACTGTCTTGTCTTTTACGAGCTTGCGACTGTAAAGTTTTAAATTCTTCAGACAGTATGTTTGACCACTCTTGATAATTCTGCTCTTTATTGAGAGGAGGTGCGCCATTGGTGACGCCTGACTCACCATCGAGTTGATGGGCGAATTCGTGAATAACAAGGTTATGCCCATCTTCAAAATCTGAACCACCTGCTGCTGAATCACGCCAAGATAATACGACTTGCCCACGGGTCCAAGACTCACCAAGCAAAACTCGGGCATCTTGTGTTTTAACACCATTATGGTCAAATTGAGCATGGCGAGTTATAAAAGCTGCCGGGTAAACCACAATAGTTTTTAAAAAAGGATAAAAATCGGTATTTCGATTAAGCAATAATAAACAAGCTTGGGCAGCTATAGTAACGCGCACTTCATCAGTGATGTCTTGGCCTTTGCGTCCAACAAACTGTTTTTCCGATAAGAATATTTGCATCTTATCTTTTAACTGTAATTGTAAATCCGCTGGTATTTTATAAAAGAAAGGTAAATTCTTACGCAGAATTTTGCGCCATTCAGTGGGAAATGGAATGCTAGCAATAGTTTGACGCTTTTTAGCTTTACGTTTACCACTGGAGGCAATCCAGTAGATGGCGATGGCGGCAATAGCTAAGACGGAGAAATAAACCATATTATCGTTATAAAATCGGTATCATGATAAAAGATGATTGGGCTAAAGATTTATATTTCAAGAAAAGAAATACAAGCTTGCAACCAATGAGAGAAGAGTAAAGTGAATTACCATCGATTGATACTATTATTAGCACTGAACCTGATACCTTTGATTGGAGTAATCTTGTGGCAATGGGATATTTTTATCGTTATTTGGTTATTTTGGTTAGAGAATGCGGTGATAGGGGCATTTAATTGTCTAAAAATATTAGCGTCAAAGGGGGGGGATCAACTCAGCGTTACGCCAAAAAGCTGGCGTTCTAATATAGGTTTAGCAGTATTTTTTGTTTTTCATTACGGATTTTTTACTAGCGCCCATGCCATGATTATCCTAGAAATATTTAGTAAAAGTTTTGATGGAGAGCCTTGGGATATTTGGCATTGGACATGGAGTTGGTTGCAATCTATCGATGGAACCTTGTGGTTAGCAGTGTTAGCCATGGTGGCTTATTGGCTTTTTGATACTATTCAATTTTACTTACATGAGTCGAGTAATAAACAGCCGTCTAAACAAATGGTCGAGCCTTATTCACGCATTATCATTGCACATGTAGTTTTATTGCTTGGTGCTATATTTGTAGTCAAATTTGGTTTTGAATTAGCGGTAATTATTTTATTAGTGCTAATAAAGATGCTGGTTAATTTTACCGATATGGTTAAAAAACAGACTGCAACCGATAATATTTAATACTTTTCATTCTTTTTCAACAACTTAGCACTCTTGTCCTTGTATCAAAGAGCTTAATTCAGTATAAACAATGTAGCTTTTAGAAGACTCTTTGCTGGAGACTTTTCATAGGAGAGAATATGACAACAACAACCGAAAAGCAGGGCGCTATCGCTCGCTTCCTAAATTTTATTGAACGGGTCGGCAATAAATTACCGGACCCAGCCATTATTTTCTTATTTGCGCTGGTATCGATTTGGATTTTATCTTGGGCATTATCGGGCATGAGCTTTAGTGCGATTGATCCTAGAACAGGTGAAGCCATCCAAATTAATAATATGTTATCGGGCGATGCCTTAGCTAATTTTCTCTCAACGATGGTCACAACCTTTACTGGCTTTGCGCCACTTGGGGTAGTTTTAGTGGCGATGTTGGGTGTGGGGGTAGCTGAGCACTCGGGTTATATCAATACGGGCATTAAACTAATGCTTAAACGTACGCCAAAAGCGCTGTTAACACCTGTAGTGATTTTGGTGGGTATTGTCAGTCATACCGCAACCGATGCGGGTTATGTTTTGGTGATCCCGCTAGCGGGTGTGATTTTCTATACCATGGGGCGTCATCCACTAGCAGGCATTGCTGCGGCGTTTGCCGGTGTGAGTGGTGGTTTTAGTGCTAACTTTATTCCCTCAGGTATTGATCCTTTGTTGCAAGGCTTCACTCAGACCGGAGCCCAAATTATTCAGCCGGCAATGGAAGTTAACCCGCTAAATAATTACTTCTTTACTTCAATTTCGAGTATTTTCATTATTTTAGTGGGTTGGTATATCACTGATAAAATTATCGAGCCGCGGCTTCAGAAAACAGCAGTGGATGGCGATACGGATGATTTACCAAAGTTTGATGAGATTACTTCTAAAGAGAAAAAGTCTTTCTACCTAGCCTCTTTTGTCATGCTACTAGGTTTGGCACTGTTGGTTTTAGTCCTCTATCCAGATGACTCGCCCTTCAGAAATAGCGCTAATGGCAAATTAGCGGATTTTGGCGCGCCTATAATGCAATCGATTGTGCCACTGATTTTCTTACTGTTCTGGATACCTGGCATGATTTACGGTTTTACGGTGGGTACCTTTAAGAAAACTAAAGATATGATTGATGCCATGAGTAAAGCTATGGGTGGCATGGCTTATTATATGGTTATGATTTTCTTCTGTGCATTATTCGTTGCCGCTTTTGCTAAATCAAACCTGGGCGCATTAATGGCTATTGAAGGCGCGCAAGCATTGAAAGCTTTAGCATTGCCAAGTGCCGTGACTATCGTCGGGATTGTATTCTTAACAGCGTTTGTAAACTTGTTTGTAGGTTCGGCATCGGGCAAATGGGCTTTATTAGCACCTATTTTCGTTCCTATGTTGATGCAATTAGGTATCTCTCCAGATTTAACACAAGCAGCCTATCGTATCGGCGATTCTAGCTCTAACATTATTACGCCGTTAATGCCTTACTTCCCATTGGTTGTGGTCTACTGCCAAAAGTATGTTAAAGGCACCGGTATTGGCACCTTGATTTCATTAATGCTACCTTTCTCAATTGTATTTTTGGTTGGTTGGACTTTGTTCTTATTAGCCTATTGGGGCTTAGGAATTCCTTTAGGTATTCAGGCTAGCTATATTTATCCAGCTGGATAAGTATCTTTCATAAAAGACTAAGCCCTCGATTGAGGGCTTTATTTTAGATACTCGCTATTAGGTAGCAAATGCACATAGCGTTCTACATTATAATCTCACGTCAAATAACCGATACCACCACTTTACCAATGGCTTTGCCACTTGATAAGTGATCCTGAGCTTTACCAATATCTTCAAGCATAAAATCAGCCTTGTCCACTATAGGCTTTAACTTGCCTTCATCAGCAATTCTGGCTAATTCAGTTAGGATGCGTTGATGTTCTTCTCTTTTATAGTTATGCAGCATAGGGATCAACATAAATACTACATGTAACGACAAGCCTTTGAAATGAGCTACAGACAAATCCATTTCAACTAAAGAAACTGTTGTAGCTACTTGACCATTCAAAGCAGCTGCTTCAAAAGAATTTGCGATATTTGGCCCGCCAACTGAGTCATAAACTAAGTCAAAGCCATTTCCATTGGTATGTTTGTTAACGTATTCGGGAACAGATTCTTCTCTATAATTAATTCCTGTAGCACCAAGCTTTTCAATTACAGAAATTTGTTCAGCACCGCCACCAGTTGAATACACATCTGAGCCGAAGTAATTCGCCAATTGCAGCGCTATGTGCCCTACGCCTCCAGAGCCACCATGGACAAGCACTTTTTGACCTTCACCAACTCCTGCGCGGATCAAACCTTCGTAAGCCGTAATTCCAACTAGGGGTAGTGCTGCTGCTTCTTTCATGGATAACGTCTTGGGCTTGTGGGCGACTAGCTTAGCATCAGCTAGCATGTATTCAGCTAAAGTGCCTTTAAGATCAGCTAAACCACCTGCACAGCCATAAACTTCATCACCAATATTGAACTCATTAACACCTTCACCAACTTCAACTACGGTTCCTGCAAAATCCATTCCTAATATCGCTGGTAGTTCTGGAGCGAAAGGTAAGTTAGTCCCCATTTGTCTGATCATCGTATCGACCGTGTTAACACTGGTTGCTGCTACTTTGATAACAAGGTGTCCCGATTCTACTTTAGGCTTTGATACTTCAGCTGCTGTAAATTGAGAGCTATCTCCAAATGCATTAATGACCATGGCTTTCATATTAAATACCCCTTTGCGTATTTATGGGTTCGAATTAATGTATTAAATTATATTTACCAATGTCATCATTGATAATATGCTGATAACTATATTTAAAATATAGATTTTATTGATAATGAATATTGAGCATTTAAAATTGTTTGTTCGAATTGCTGCTACTCATAACATAAGCCAAGCAGGTAAAGAATTAGGCTTGTCGGCCGCGGTATCCAGCTCCTATATCAATAAGCTCGAGAATGAGGTTGGAGTTAAGTTACTGCACCGAACAACTCGAAAAGTGTCATTAACGGAAGAGGGCTTAGCTTTGTTGCCCCATGCTGAAGAAGTTATCGCCAGCATTGATGCAGCTAAAGCGGCGGTAGGCTCAGGAAGTATTCTGCCAAGAGGAACGTTAAGAGTAGCTGCCTCAGCTTCCTTTGGTCGAATGCATATCATTCCAGCTCTAAAAGGCTTTCTAGAAAAATATCCCGACTTAAAAGTGGATTTAAGCTTAAGTGATCGAGTGGTAGATATGGTTGAGGGTGGCTTTGATATCGCGATAAGAAATGCGAAGTTAAATGACTCTTCATTTATAGCTCGTAAAATTGCCAATGATAAGCGAGTGATCTGTGCTTCCCCTGAGTATATCGAAAAGTATGGATCACCAGAAAAGCCTGAAGATTTATTGGAGCATCACTGTATAAACCTTACTTCCATAGATACTTGGTCGTTTGAAGATCCGATGGGTGAGCAAATTAAAATTAAGACCAAACCTTCTTTAGTGGTTGATAATGGTGAGTCCATTAGGGATGCTTGTCTCGAAGGCGTTGGAATAACCATTTGCTCTATTTGGTGTGCATATGAGCAGTTGAACAAGGGTGAGTTAGTACAGCTATTAAAAGACTATCCTTTAGTGTCGGAAGTGGATGTTTGGATGCTTTATCCTAGTTCAAGACTATTGGCCCCTAAGGTTAGAAGCTTTATCGATTATATGGTTGAGTTTTTTGGTGAGACTCCCTATTGGGAGTCTCAGGTAAGTTAATTGAACTCTAATATCGAATCTAATTGTTTTACTAAGTTAAGGCACTTCTCACTATCTAACGCGTCCGGATGAGGCTCTCCAAATCTACCTAAATCGTTATCGAAGTATTTTCCTGAAGCATTTTCAAACTCTAAAGATACAGCCGCGCGAACTAAGACATCAGCACCGATACTTAAGTCTTTGCCTTCTATTCCAAAACCCTCTTTAACCATTTTACTTGCAAGTAATGAACCTGGATTAACCGAAACAACCTGTGGCCCAAATGGGCCCAATACATTGGCTAAAGCATTTGACCACATCGTTATGGCTAGCTTGCTTTGTGCATAAGCACTCATGTTATCGTTAACGCCTTTTTCTCCTTTCAGTGCTGGTAAATCAACGGGAGACTGAGCTGCAGAAGATAGATTAATAATACGAGACTCAGCATTTAGCAGTGGCATTAAATTTTTTGTTAATAGGTAAGGTGACAGAGTATTCACCACGAAACGAATATCAAACCCGTTTTTGGCCGTAGCTTTTGGTGAATTTAAAACCCCTGCATTATTTAAAACTACATCAAGTGACTTATGATTGGCTTTAATTGCTTCAGACAAATTGGTAACCTCTGCTAAGTCAGAAAGATCAGCTATGTAAGTTTCTACTTTACCCAAAGAGGATAACTCTGCTTCTACAGTAGCTAACTTTTCTGAGCTCCGACCGTGTAACAATATAGTATGGCCAAGCTTTACTAATTTCTTAGCAGTTTCAAAGCCAATTCCATCTGTAGCGCCAGTGATTAAAATAGTTTTACTCATTGCTTTTCCTTTATGATAATTGAGGCAAAACTTCTGAAGCTATCTGCTGCATTGTTTCTTCAGAATCTTGCTTGTTAAATCTTAAGTTAAGTGCGACATGATTAACACCTATGTCCCTTCTTGATCTTAAATAGTTGGCTAGATGCTTGGTTCCAAGTCGTAAGCCTAAATGAATAGGAGTAGGCGTTTCATCAGGATTTTTTGATATGTCCACATAGAGTGGTTCCATAACTGGTTTTTGATAAGCCTGTTTTATTTCAATGAACTCTCTCCATTTACTGATGATTTTTTTCTGTAAATCAGCGGGTCTAGGATAAAGCATCCATCCATTCCCATTTTGGGCAATCCACTCAACACTTTGCTGGCTGCCTCCTGTAATAAGCAGTGGGAGTTGTTCACTAACAGGTTTAGGGAGCATATCGATATCGCCATTTAAGGAGCCATATTGGTTCGTAAAACGTGGATTGCTGTCCTTCATATTCCTTATGTATTCAAAGCTATCCCTAAAGCGCTCACCACGATTATGATAATTAAAATTGGTTGCTGGGTACTCATTTGGGCGATCTCCAGAAGCTATGCCAAGGATCAAACGACCACTAGATAACTCATCCACGCTTGCTGCTGATTTTGCGACATGAGCTGGGTGTCTCAGAGGTAGTACAATACTGGCGACCCCAAGTGCTATTTTGCTGGTTTGCCCGGCTAGGTATCCTAGGTAAACAAAAGGATCATAAGGCTGACCAGCATCACCAAAACTAGGCACATTGAAAGGCACATCCCTTAGCCATACTGAAGAAAAACCTAACTCCTCGGCAAGTTTAACTCTTTCCAAGTGACGCTTCATGCTGGGAACAGAGTTAGATTCATATTGCTCTATTGGTACAACTAACCCAACGCTCAATTCATTAGCTTTAAACACGGAGTTATAGCCGTTGTTTAAAGATTGAAACTTGGATGTGATAGCCATGTTTGTCATTCAAAGTTCCTGCAATAACGCTGTGAGAATAATCCCACAGCGTTTAATTGATATTCTAGATCTTAGTTAATTTCTTGAACCTTCATAACTAGTTCATTCCAGTTTCTTTGATTCTCAATATCGTGTTCAAGTCCTTGCTCATCGGCGATAGTGAAGCGCTTTATGGCAGGAGTCTTACTAGTAGCTTGATATAGCCAATAAGCTTCAGCTTTTAAAGCCTCATCAATTGGTTTATCAATTGACTCGTATACGGCTTGCTTACAAGCATTGATAGACTCAGCTGGGAATTGAGCAATACGTTTGGCTAAGGTGTCTACATACTCTCCGATTTCATCAGGCTCTAATGCTTTGTTGATAGTGCCGTAAGCTTCTGCCTCGTCTGCATCAAAGTCACGAGCGCTAAGAATGATTTCAAGTGCGCGTCCCAGACCTGCTTGTCTTGCCATGCGAGAAGCTCCGCCGCCACAAGGCAAGATCCCCATGCCAACTTCCATTTGCATAAACTTAAACTTACCACGAGCAGCAAATCTCATGTCTAAAGCAAGGGCTAGTTCATGGCCACCGCCTCGAGCAAAACCTTCTAACTTAGCAATAGTCGCTTGCGGTACTTTACTGATCCGCTCACAAACCGATTGCAGATCTAACAGTTGTGCTTCATCACGAGAGACAGCTTCTGTTGACATATGCTTGAGTAATTCAGTGTCATAATGGCACACCCAAATTTCTGGATTGGCAGATTGGAACACAACTACCTTAGTGTCTCTATCTCGCTCCAACCTCATTGCAAGGCTATTTAAATCAGCCAGCATTTCCTGGCCTTGTACGTTAACTGAGCCAAAATCAAAAGTAACCGTTAGTACACCGTTGTCACTACTAGTTTTAAATGTCTTATAACCTCTGTATTCCATAATCAAATCCTGTATTTACTATTCAATCGAGATTGGAATTATAGTTATATTTAAAAAAATGATAATGATGCTTCTTTTGTAATCACTTTATATTTTTTGTTGATAATTGGGCCGAAATGCTCTTATTTAATCAATGAGAAAACAACACAATGGAGATAGAGTTTGTAAAGAACTTATAAAGTATTAGAGCTAAGCTGGCTTTATCAGTGGGCAATTAAGTTAATTTGGGGAGCTATTAGTCAGATAAATACAATCTCCATTGTCAGATTTATACTTAGTGCATTTGCTACCTAATAGCGTAGATACTTCTCCCAACGAAACTTACAGCGAGATCTAAGCCTAACTTTTTAAATAAGTATATGAGGATAAGCTTTCTTCATAGAAATCGATAAGTTTGACACCTTCACGAGGAGCAATACGACCTTTACGAATTTGTTTATCGATTTGTTTTTTAACCAGTTGCGCCATGATTTCTGGATTGTATTGCATGGTTGAAAGAACTTGGTTGGCAGAAGAGCCTTTAACCACTTCTTCGATGTAGAAATCTTTAGGGTCGTCGTCATAGCTAAAAATATGAACTTCATTCAGGCGACCAAATAAGTTGTGCATATCGCCCATCACATCTTGATAGGCACCCGTTAAAAATATACCCAAGAAATAATCCTCATCTGCTTTCAAAGAGTGTAAGGCTATATTCTTTGCAATAGGCTCACTTTCGTCGCCGATGAACTTATCAATTTTACCATCCGAATCACAAGTGATATCAACTAATGAACATTGCTTGGTTGGTTCTTCATCAAGCCGAGTAATAGGAACAATCGGTAATACTTGATCGATAGCCCAGGAGTCGGCAGCCGATTGAAATACTGAAAAGTTGCTTAAATATTGTGAGGACAAGCTTTCGGAAATTTCTTTTAGCTCTTCGGGGATAAATTCTAGCTGGTGTGAAATTGCATCAATGCGAGTGAGTAGCTGCCAATAAAGGGTTTCTGTTTTTGCTAGTTCGTCTAAGGTTAAAACGCCGAGTTTAAAACCATTCATGGCTTGTTCTTTTATCTGACCAGCATCGTTATAAACTTCTTGGCAGTTATCACTGTCTTCATCCAAAAGGTTATTTAAATCCCGTAAGTTAGTGACAAGGATATGCTCATCAGGCAAAGGATCTGTATTGTAATCTACCCCTGTGCGTTTAATTTCACCTATGACCTTGGTTAAAACGCAAGAGTGGTGAGCGGTAATGGCTCTTCCTGATTCGCTGACGATAATCGGATGAGGAACATTTTGTAATTCACAGGTTTGTTTAAAGCCGTAAACAATGTCAGAAACATATTCATCTAAAGAATAATTACGAGATGAGTCATTGGTAGATTGAGAGCCGTCATAGTCGATAGCAAGGCCACCACCAACATCAATGTATTGTAAAGGAACGCCATTTTGATACAGTTTGCTATAAATTAAAGACGCTTCTTGCACAGCTTCTTTTACCGATCGTATATCGGTTAATTGACTACCGATATGGAAGTGCAGTAGCTCCGTCAGATGCAACATATCTTCTTGTTGTAATAGGTCTACCGCCTTTAAGATTTCTGCTATGCTTAAGCCAAATTTTGCTCGCTCTCCTGAAGAATGCTCCCACTTACCGCGGCCTTTAACCATCATTTTAACTCTAAGCCCAATGATGGGTTCTACCCCAAGCTCTTTTGACAACTTGATGAGTCGAATTAACTCGCTGAACTTTTCAATGACAACGACGATTTTGCGATTCATTTTGCGTCCAAGCAAAGCTAAACGCAGGTATTCATCGTCCTTGTAGCCATTTAAAATGGTTAATGAGCGCCTATTGGTATTGTAGGCCAATGCTGCCATTAATTCGGCTTTTGAACCGGCTTCTAATCCATAATGGTAAGGGCGGCCAGCATCCACTATTTCTTCAATCACCTCACGCATTTGGTTCACTTTGATGGGATAAACCCCCATGTAGCTATTTTCATAGCCTGCTTCAGTAATGACGCGTCGAAAAGTTTCGTTGAGGGTTTTTACTTGTGAGCGAAGTATGTCATGAAAGCGGATAACTGCTGGAAATTGGATTCCGTCGGCGTGCATTTCTTTCAGAACTTCAGGGAGATCAATTTGTAGATTGGGCTCATCTAATTTAGGCGTGACTTTTAAATTACCATCATCTCCAATTTTAAAATAACCATTTCCCCAACGTTGAACCTTGTATAGGTTTTCTGAGTCTTGTGTAGTCCAGTTACTCATGTATTTTACCTTTAAGACACATCAACAATTCTCTAACAACTTTGGCGGCAAAAACACTGCTGTTACCAGAGCTATCTAGCTCCGGCGATAACTCAACAACATCACAGCCGACCAAATTTTTATTCATCAAAATTTTGCATAAACTGACAAAAGAGTGAAAGTCTTCACCTCCAGGCTCAGGGGTACCAGTGCCTGGGAAAAAGCTGGGATCAAAAAAGTCTAAATCTAAAGTCAGATAAATCGGACGTTCAGCTGCAATGCTTTCTATCTTTTGCAAAAACTGCTGACGACTTGCCACTAACGTATCATGATTTTTCATCCACTCGTACTCGGCTTTTGTTCCTGAGCGAATACCGTATTGAATTAATTCATGTTGACTAGAAAACCGCTCAAGAACTCGTCTAATAATTGAAGCATGAGAGTAATGGTGGCCAAGGTATCCATCACGCAAATCCGCATGAGCATCCAGATGAATCACCACTAAATCTTCAAAGTCCGATAGGTATTTACTAATAGGGGCAAAAGAGATGGAGTGCTCGCCGCCTAAGGTCATGACTTTTACCTGATCCCTGCCTAGATTAATATCTTGAAAAAGCGTTTCAAAATCGTTTGTCGCACTTTGCCATTGAGCTTCAATAAGCTTTTGCTCGGTAGGATTAGCCTCAGTGGTAATGGGATAATCTGTGATATTGAGATTGCCAAGATCGTAGAATCTAAAGTCCGCTAAATCCTCATTCAAATAGGGCGAGTAAGACTCAATACCATCGGAAACAGCACGTAGTGCATTTGGACCAAGTCTGGTGCCTTTTCTAAAGCAGGCAGTGCCATCGAACTCAAATCCAATAAGGTATATCCCGCCAGCATGGATTTGCTTGGTTGAGCGTGAGCAATAAAAAGACACTTCCGGAGAAGCTAACTTAATATCAATAGTTTTAAGTGGAGATAGTTGACTATTCATTTAAGCAACACAGCAAGATTAAGTGGCATAATTATCGCTCAATAAGTTGTCCTAAGCCAGCAAAAATGAATTGGCGACATTATTATTCGGTAGTAAAATAGCGCGACTTATACAATCTAATTGTAACTATAAATTAGGATACTTGGGCTTAACGAAGAGGACACCCTATTGTTTTTTGAAGGCTCAGAAAAGAAAGCTGAAATTATCATAGATGCACAGCAATTATCACTGCTGCAAGATTTCAATGATGACTTCTGGTCAAAAATGGTAGAGCAGTGCCAGGCAAAAATATTGTCTTCTGTTGTGAATCAATCGTGTCGCGCTTTTTTGCTATCCGAGTCCAGCTTATTTGTTTGGCAGGATAGGCTGGTAATACTGACTTGTGGCAATACACGGTTAGTCAATGCGGTTGAATATTTTGTAAAGCAGGTTCCTGCGGCTGCTATTTTGCAGGTGATCTATCAAAGGAAAAATGAATACTTTGCTTATGCCCAACCCACTAATTTTATAGATGACGTTAAGCAACTGAAACGCTACACCGATGGCAAAGCTTATCGTTTTGGCGAAATGTATTCCCACCATAATTATTTGTTTCACTCGCTGCATCCTTATCAAGCCGCTAAGGACGATATTACTTATGAGCTATTGGCGTATCAGATCAGTGAAGATGCGTCAGAGCATTTAACCCGGGAAGGATTAGATGTCGCTGAAATCCGCGAATATTTTCAGTTTGATAAGTGGTTACAAGGATTCGAGCTTGATGACTTTGCATTTGAACCTTTTGGATATTCTTTAAATGCAATTAAAGATGATGACTATTTAACCATTCATGTTACCCCTCAAGCACACTCAAGTTATGTGAGCTTCGAATCGAGCTTGAACTTGATCGAATTAGCGCCAACTATTTTGCAAATTCTAAATCCGGTATCATTTGATATAGTGACATTTAATGAAATGAAATTTGCAGCCTCTACTGAAAAGTTTTTACCAAAGCACTATATCTTAAAGGACCGAGTAGAGTCTGATTTGGACAACGGATATAAAGTTAATTTTGCCAATTACTTAAAACCACAAAATGAAGTTAGACAACCCCGACGTTTGGATTTGAAAGGAGAAAATTATGAACTCTGATTTATGGGTAGAAGAGAAATTCAAGGATTTTCTTGGATTACGCTTAAAAGTAGAGAAGGTTCTTTTCTCAGGTAAAAGTGAATTTCAGACCGTAGACGTTGTTGAGACTAAAGGCCATGGCAAGATGCTGCTTAATGATGGTTTGATAATGGTGACCGAGCGTGATGAGTTTGCATATCATGACATGATCACCCATGTTCCTATGTTTGTTCACCCAAGCCCCAAGAATGTTTTAGTGATTGGTGGCGGCGATGGTGGCACGGCTCGTGAAGTGTTACGCCATACTTCGGTGGAAAAGTGCACCATGGTCGAAATTGATGGGATGGTGGTTGATGCTTGTCGTGAATATATACCGCAAACTTCTAAAGATTTAGACCATCCTAAGATGAATTTAATCATCGGTGATGGGGTAGAGTTCGTAAAAAATACCAATGAAAAGTTTGATGTGATCATTGTTGACTCTACTGATCCGATAGGGCCTGCACAGCCTTTGTTTGGTGAAGATTTTTATAAAGATATTTATGCGTGTTTAAGCGATAACGGTATTGTGGTATCACAAGGCGAGTCATCTTGGTACGCCATGGATATTCAGCAATCGTTACTGAAAGTCTTAAATCAAGTTTTCCCGGCTTGCTATCTTTATAGCTTTTCTAACCTGACTTATCCTGGCGGATTATGGAGCTTTACTTTTGCCAGTAAAAAGTATCATCCAATTAATGATTTTGAATCAAAAAGGGTAGAAGAGTCAGGTTTGGAGTTTGATTATTATAATAAAGAACTTCATTCAGCAGCCTTTGCTTTACCTAGCTTTGCTAAAAAGGGTCTCAAGGGGCTAATCAAAAATTAATTTCTATTATGCTGTTAATAGAATATTTTAGCGGCCAATAGCTATATTTAAATATTCGGCGCTCTCAAAATAATAAAATTGTATAAATGTTGTATTGAAATGTGATGGGCAAGGGACTTGAGCATGCTATGCATGCTTTGACAGCGAGAGGTTTCTAATGCATTTCTTTAATAATAATTCCTAGATCTAAACTTATTTCTTCGTCAGTTAAAGGTTTCTTAATCTTATAAATTTGATTGCTTTCATCATAGTTATCAAGAGTAAGGTCTATCACTTTGGGCTTTCTTAAAATTCCATGCTCATCAATAATTAACTCTACTTTGGGTTGTAATTTATGATCAGGATTAGCTGATAATACGATCGCAGTTTCTCCATTAGTCATTTCAACTAAACTTCCAGGAGGATAAACACCAATCATCCTGATAAATTGCTTTACTAATTCTTGGTCAAAATGGATTGCGCGTTCTTTGTAAATAATGTTTAAAGCTTGATGAGGGGTGTAGGCAGCGCGGTAACTTCTAGTGCTTGTGACGGCATCATAGCAATCAATTATTGAGATTATCTTCGATAAGAAATGGATCTTATCTTCAGACAAGTTATTAGGATAACCATTACCATCAACTCGCTCATGATGTTCAATAGCAGCTCTACAAACTAAGTCATCAATGCCTCCTTGCTCTTTTAAATAGAGGTAACCTAACCTAGTATGTTCTTTCATGAGTTTATACTCGGTCTCATTGAGCGGACCAGGTTTATTGATAAGTTCATTAGGAATTTTCATTTTTCCCACGTCGTGTAACATCCCGCATAAACCGAGCGTAGCTATTTGGCTTTTGGGCAAATCCAAGAAATGACCAAATGCAATAGCTAATACGCATACCCTTAAGCAGTGCTCTGCGGTGTATGCATCTTGCTTTTTAATTCTACTAAGCCAAAACATAGCATTAGGATTAGCAAAAATGCTTTTTATACATTTATTAACAATGGTTTTTGATTGTTTTATGTCGATAACATTGTCGCTTTTGACGGATTCCATCATTTGAGCGATGAAATCTTTTGCTTCCTCATAGGTTTCTTTAGCTCTGGGGTACTCTGCTTGTAATTTTTTGGCTTCTGGATGAATAGGTTCAGCATCAGTTGGAGGGTATATGTGCTTAATGGTATCCCAGTAATCTTCTTCGAGTTCAATATAAATAAATTTACAGTGCTGTCTAAGAATTTCTGCATCGGTTTCTGAGTTAAGAGTAAACTCTTGAAATGAAACGGGGACCTCTTTCCAAGGCTTATCTAGTTTGGCTACATTCATACCAAGACTAATAAATTCACTCGGAATTTTTACTCTAACAAAACGTGTTCCCTTATCGTAGGTTGATTTCCCTGTTTTTGAATTGACTAGTTCTATGTCCATTCCCCCAAAAAAAGCTAAATTTTAGTTTAGGCAATTTAAGATAAAACAGCAATGCAAATATGACTTGTTGATTGTAAAATTATTTTTTCAGTTCGAGTGCAGCGCTAACAATATCGTCTTTGCTAGGCAGCACGTACTCCCAAGATGTGCCGATTGGTATAAAGGTATCGTGGCCTGTTATACGTTTTATTTGTGGCGGTTTATCTAAATTTTCAATTAAGCCAGTAATTAATTCTTCTGATAGCGATCCCGTTTTGCGGCACTCATCCACAATCAATATTTTTTTGTACTTGGTGGCTTCTTTGGCAATGGCTTGATGATTAAGCGGTGCTAGCCAACGTAAGTCCATTACGGCAACATCAGTTTTATGCTTGTCTGCTAGAATCTTTTGCGCTTGTTGTGATAAATAATGACCATTGCCATAAGTAATAATTAAGGTTTCTTTTGATTGATTGGCTGCAGGTTTTAAACCAAACTCGCCAAACTCGATAGTTTCACTCGGATGTGGATATTCGCATAACCAAGCATTGTCACCCGCTTCATGTAAGTCTTTAGCATGGTATAAAGCAATGGGTTCTAAAAAGACCACTACACGTTTTTGTTCGTCAGCAAGGCGTACAGCTTCACGCATCATTTTCGCGGCATCTAAACCGTTGGACGGGCAAGCGAGGATAAGACCTGGAATTTCGCGCAAGAATCCAAAGCTATTATCGTTATGGAAGTGTCCGCCAAAGCCTTTTTGATAAGCAAGGCCAGCAATTCTAATAACCATTGGATTAGTGAATTGATTATTAGAAAAATAGGATAAGGTTGCTGCTTCGCCGCGAATTTGATCCTCAGCATTATGCGTATAGGCTAAGAATTGTATTTCTGGAATGGGCAGATAACCCAGGTGAGCTGCACCAATCGCTGTTCCTAAAATACTGGTTTCATCGAGCAACGTATCAAAAACACGGGCTTCGCCAAATCGCTTTTGCAAATTAGTGGAGACTGAGTAAACGCCACCTTTTTTTCCCACATCTTCACCAAACATAATGGTATTTTGATATTGTTCCATTAAATCGGTGAGGGCGTAATTGATTAATTGCGCCATGCTGCGTGGCTTATCTAAGAATTTAAACTGGCGACCGATATCAAATAACTCTTGGCGTTTGGTGATTTTAGCAATTGGAGGTTTTTCTTGAGCGGGTCGCTCAGGAGCAACTGCCGAGCATACTTCCTCAGCTGTTGATAGCTTCGGTAGTTCGATCGCTTGCTTGGCGGTTGCTTCAACTTTATCACGAGTTTGTTCATATAAATCTAAAATTTCGCCCACTGATAAATAGCCAGATTCAATACAAATTCTCGCTGAGTGAAGTAAAGGATCTTGTGCCTCGTCTTGTTCGATTTTGTCCATTGAATGATACATGGATTCGGTATCATTACCGGCATGTCCCATTAAGCGGACCGTTTTTAGATGTAAGAATACCGGGCGGCGCTCGATACGGGCTATCTCTTCGGCTTCTTGTGCTGCCAGATAGGCGTCAGGAAGGTGCAGACCATTGGCTTGAATGTATTCTATAGACTGGCGGTTTTTTACATTATTTTCGACCCAATTATCGGGGGTGGAAACCGAAATACCGATACCATTATCTTCGCAAATAAAGACCAATGGCAGCGGCTCACCTTTATAGGCTAGATATTGCGCTGTGTTAAAGGCTGACTGTGAAGTGGCGTGATTGAAACTCGCATCACCAAAATTACACAAGATAACGCTATCGCTTGGTATCTCGGCACCAAAATCATTCCGCTCAGCTCTACCTAGTGACCAAGCGGCCCCCATTGCTTTCGGTAAGTGTGAGGCGATAGTAGATGTTTGCGGGGGCACGAATAATTCTTTGCTACCAAAGACTTTATGCCTGCCTTGTGAAATAGGATCGGCTTTAGCAGCAACTAATGACAAGATTTGATCGCGAATAGGATCGATGTTCGGCAAGTGACGCGAGCGCTGAACCATTAAAGCGCCAGAACGATAATGCAAGAAAGCCATATCAGTATGACGAAAAACTTTACCTAATACTGCATTGCCTTCATGCCCGCTAGAGCCGATGGTATAAAAGCCGATACCTTGATCTTTAAGTTTGCGAGCACGCAGGTCCAAATGACGACTAATTAGCTGTGATTCGAAAAGCTCCACAAATTCTTTAGGGGATAACTGAGTTACGGCTGCTGATATATTGCTTAGCTTGGCTGGGAACTTAGAAGTTTTTACTGCAATTTGGAAATTTTCGTCAATGACACTGGCGCGATCTAACATTGTTATTCTGAGCTTTATTGGCCTTTTAAAAGTGCGCCTAGTATGCGGTAACCCATAGGATAAGTCACTTGCCTAAAGACTGGTTGGAGCAGATCTTTTTGCTCCAATTTTATGGGCTTTGTGGTAAAGTAGCGCCCAACGAAATATCCCAATTTGAAAGGCTTAGCACCGCAATTCATATGAATACTTTTGATAACGTTTTAGAGATGATTGGCAACACGCCAATGGTAGAGTTTAAAAAAATGGACACTGGCGTTTGTCAGTTGTTTGGCAAGCTTGAATCGCAAAACCCAGGCGGCTCTATTAAAGATAGAATTGCCGTTAGCATGATCGACGCCGCTGAAAAAGCGGGCGATATCAAAGCAGGCGATACGCTAATCGAAGCCACCGCTGGCAATACTGGCCTAGGCTTAGCTTTGGTTGCGGCGCAAAAAGGCTACAAACTAAAAATCGTCTTGCCCGACAAAATGTCTAAAGAGAAAGCTTATAACTTGAAAGCATTGGGTGCCGAAGTGATTTGGACGCGCTCAGATGTGATGAAAGGTCATCCAGAGTATTATCAAGATATGGCTGAACGCTTGGCAAAAGAAAATGACTGGTATTACATCAATCAGTTTGCCAACCCAGCAAATTTTGCCGCACATTACAAAACCACAGGCCCTGAAATTTGGCAGCAAACTGCTGGCAAAATCGACGCTATGGTTGTAGGTGTTGGTTCCGGCGGAACGGTAACCGGCTTAGGTCGTTATTTAAAAGAGCAAAACCCTGACATGGAGATGGTTTTGGCCGATCCAGAGGGCTCAATTCTAGCGCACTATCATGAAACTGGAGAAATGGTTGAAGCTGGCTCATGGCTAGTGGAAGGTATTGGCGAAGACTTTATTCCTGATATTTGTGATATGAAACTATTCGATAAAGCCTATTATGTCTCTGATAAAGAAGCCTTAATGGTGGCGCGTGAATTGATGACCAAAGAAGCCATCATGGGCGGTTCTTCCAGCGGAACCTTGCTAGCTGCAGCATTAAAGTATTGCCGTGAACAAACCGAGCCGAAACGAGTAGTTACGTTAATTTGTGATACTGGTAATCGTTATTTATCAAAAATGTATAACGATGAATGGATGAAAGAACAAGGTTTCCTAGATTAAAACAAAGGATTGGATTCTTATGAGTTATGAACAACCAAAAATTTCTCCGTTAAAAATGATCCTAAATGTTTTAGGGATGATACTCATCATGTTTGCCGCTTACGAAATGTATAGTCTTCATGAAACGGGTAAAGCTGCGTTAATTAACCTGATTAACTGGCCTTATTATCCTTGGGTTATGATTGTAGCTGGAATTGCTATGATGGTCCCTTTTCATAAGCAGCTGTTTCAGGCTTATAAGTTAGTGAAGCAGCAGCAGAAAGAGTGGGAAGAGAAGAATAAGCCTAAGTTTTAACTGATAAAATTGCTTACTTCTTCTTATGCTTTGTTGTAGCAGTAATTTAAAGCTGTTGATTTGCTTTAGTAAAATCGAATTTTAAATTATCGCTACGCCTCACTTAGAAATAAATAATCATATTTTATCTTCTATTAATCAAACTCCCAGAGTTCTGTTTGAATTAGGTCTATTGCCTTCATCTATAAGAAATGAGGGTAATAGTAGTTTTTATTATGTGCATGCTTTATATATAAT
The DNA here is from genome assembly GCF_009674675.1 of Kangiella sp. HZ709. GTDB lineage: Bacteria > Pseudomonadota > Gammaproteobacteria > Enterobacterales > Kangiellaceae > Kangiella. Next base: position 802,510 of record NZ_WKJC01000001.1, on the reverse strand, counting down.
CAATTAATCTTTTGATATCAAATTAATAGCGGCGTAATGAGCGACGTATACCTTTTAATTATCTTTATTGTACTTTCTATCGGGGTTTCCTTTGTTTGCTCGATTGCTGAGGCGGTGCTGTTAAGTATCAGTCCTGGCTATATTGAGCATCATAAGCAGGAGCATCCAAAGCAGGCTGCTCTGTTGGCTAAAGTACGAATGGAGAATATCGATCAGTCTTTAGCTGCGATCTTAACCTTAAATACTATTGCCCATACGGTCGGTGCGATTGTAGCGGGTGCGAAGGCTACCCAAGTGTTTGGAAGCGCTTGGATCGGTGCTTTTTCGGCAGCCATGACATTAGCGATTTTAATTTTATCGGAAATAATTCCTAAAACCATTGGTGCGGTTTTCTGGAAAAATCTGGCGCCGACAGTGTCTGTGTTTATTCATTGGATCATAAAATTGCTTTATCCACTAATATGGATTTCAGAAAAAATCACTCGATTTATTGCTAAAGATAAGGAAGTGCCATTATTTAATCGTGATGAATTTGTCGCTATGGCCGATGTTGGCGAAGAGGCCGGTGATCTAGAAGAATATGAATTAAAAGTGATTAAAAATTTATTTCAATTTGAGTCGCTAACCGCTGAAGCTGTTATGACCCCTCGAACCGTAATATCCGGTATTCCGGAAAATTCCAGCATCGGCGAAGCTTATCAGATCGCACTTAAAGCCCCTTTTTCAAGGTTCCCAATTTACGATTCAGACATCGATCAAATCAATGGATTTGTCCTAAAAGATGATATCTATCGAATGAAGAGTGAAGGTCATCAAGACACTTTGGTTTCCGATATTAAGCGGGATTTTGAAGTGATTTATGCCAATAAAAACCTAGCTGAACTCTTAAAGAATATGATTGAACAAAAACATCATATGGCACTAGTGGTTGATGAATACGGTGCAACCAAAGGTTTAGTAACTCTAGAAGATATAGTAGAAACCTTGTTAGGAGTTGAGATTATGGATGAGGTTGACCGTGTGGCGGATATGCAACAGCTTGCGAAAATCAAATGGAAAATGCGCGCTAAGCACAAGGGAATAAACATCGAAGAATAAGAGGCGTCACGCCTCTTATTAATCTTTTAATAAATTAGCAGGTGAAAATTGGTCGGTTAATATTTTTGCCTTGGTATTCCAGTTTACATCTTTAGACATTGCATCGTATAAAGCAAAAGCATCAACCCCATAGTAATTGAGTTCGCCTTTCATTTGATTCACTTTAGGAAGCAAGTCTTTCTTTTCTGGCAGGCCATTTTTATTCACGATAATCACGCGATTCGTTTTACCTTCATGCAGCATGATCTGGTACATTTCACCAAATACAGAATGGTAGGTCGCAGACTCGTGATCGAATAATTTACTGCTACTAAAAGTATTTGCCATAATGATACCGTCATCAGTGACCAGCTGTTTGACCTCTTCAAGATATTCTTTGGTCATCATATGCTCGGGGATATAATCACTATTAAAAGCATCCAATAGAATTAAGTCATATTTTAAACCTTTTTTGATAGCTCTTTTTACAAAAACGCGGCCATCACGCACGTGAGTTTCTTTATTAGCGGCTGAGTCGTCATAGCCAAAGTGCTTCTTGGCCATTTCCGCAACCACTTCATCAATTTCTACTGAAGTAATATGAGCTTGAGGGTAAACTTCGGCGTAAGTATTGGCTAAGATTCCACCGCCTAGACCAACGATTAAGATATTTTTAGGGTTATCTAAAAAGTAAGTCACACCCATAGCTTGTTTGTAATAAGTGAAAACGAGTTTTTCTGGAGTATCTAAAAAAATACAGGATTGGCTTAAGTCATTTTTATTTTTCTTCCTAAAACGCAAGCAACGCATTCCATGTTCTTCTACTACATAGACGTTTTGATAGAGTGAACGCTTCTTTTCAATGGTTTTAGCTTGAACGCCATTTGCTGCAAAAAATAAAATGATACTCGTTAGCAAAGATAGAATTTTAAGCATTGTGTTGTTCCTGCTGTTCAGAAATCAAATACCTGGGCCCAAAAAAAATAGCGCATATTCCGGCTAGAGAAAGAGCCACCACTACGCCGTATAAAATATGATCCAACTCAAAGTATTTCACAAAATAGAATGAGGTAGCAAGTGTACCTAGGGCGCTACCGAGAGTTGATACGAAATATAAGAAGCCTGCCGTTTGACCACTAGACTGAGTCGAAGAGACTAATAATCGCACTGAATAAGGCGCTATCATCCCTAAAATAGTGGTGGGGATAAAAAACATAATTACTGATGCTATTAAGGAACCGTATCTTGGATCTTCAATTAATTCAAATACCCAATCTGAAATAGCATCGTGCGCTAAAATTAATGGTAAAACGGTAAGTGCTGCGGCTAAGAATAATGAGCCGTATTTTTTAGTAGAGGGCTGTGATAGCGACCATTTGCCACCCAGTAGATAGCCAATAGATAGCGCTAGCATAAAGACAGTGATAATGCTGCCCCAGACGAAAACACTACCTCCAAAGTAAGGCGATAAAATTTTCCCACCTAGAAGTTCAACGGTCATAATGCAAAAGCCACTGATAAAAGCGCAAGTAAGTACTAGTAATTTCATGAAGAATTCTTTTTTATTTTGATTGCCAATAATCATAGGTGATTTGGCTGCGATTCACCAGTTTAGATTAGTCTAAGCAAAAGTTAGGGCTAAGGTGTTAGATTTTTAGGTAAACCTTGTGGGAATAATTGGTTGATGGCGGCTTCTATTTTTTCTATTCGATTTTCTGGATTTGGATGAGTACTAAAAAACTCAGGTCTCTTTTGACTCTGAGCAGCCTGGTTTAATATCCGCATAACGCCTTTTAATGCATGAGGGTTGTAACCCGCTTGAGCCATAAATTTTACCCCAATAGTATCAGACTGTAATTCATCATCACGTCCATATTTCATATTAATCATGTTACCGACCATAGAGGCCATTTGCCCCATGCCTTGGCTATCTGAACCGGTTAACACCGCTTGGATCAAGTTTTGGGTTAGTTGGGCTTTGGCAATTCGTTGCGCTGAATGCCGAGCCACCACATGGGCAATCTCATGGCTCATGACTCCAGCTAACTGACCTTCAGTTTCCAGCTGCCTAAAAAGTGCGTAGGTAATGAACATTTGACCACCAGGTAAAGCAAATGCATTGACTACATTAGGGTCTGCCAAAAGGTGGCATTCAAACCGCCATTGAGTTTCACGAGCTTGGCTTTGCTCAATAATCCTCATACAAACGGAGTCGAGAAATTCTTGTAAGCGGGGATCTTGATGTAAACCGCCATGTTTAGCAGCCATCTGATTGACTGCCTGTAGTCCCATGGCAATTTCTTGACTGGTGGTCATCGACAAATACTGTTTTTCGCCAGTCACCGGGTTGTATTTGTGTGAGGAACAATAAGATAGCAGTCCAAAAACACCAATGGCCAAAGCAATCAAAAGACGCATTTTTCCCGCGCCTCGAAAACCAGCATTTTTAAGTGGTAGTAATTTACGACCTAATCGTCGATTTCCTATCCGCATTTAATGTCCATATATAACAGTGCCACTTATTTATAATAACGCTCTAATAATTTAAAGACATTGAGCTATTGTAGTCCTTTGGGTCTTCCCACTGTTCTATTTCTAGAGATTCATAGAAAAAGCCTGCCATGCCTCCTAAGAGCATATTAAACAACATAAATACCGGACCTTCTAAGAAGTACATCCAGTTAAAGAAATAAGTCATACTGTATATATTGATGAAGTAATAAGCTAGGCCGACTAAGGCGCCCCCAGTGATACCGACTAGAATTCCAAAACGATGAAAAATTGATGCAATCACAGTACTCAGAACTAAAGCGATAGCTAAATGACTAATGATAGCTGTAAAGAATAAAACAACCGAAAAGTCAGACGGAACCGTTATTACTTGAGCTCCTAAAAGCATAGCAGACCAATACTGAATAATGTTGTTGGTATCGATACCAAGTAAGCCAGGTAAAGCAAAAAATAAAATGGGTAGCGATAAGGCGGCTGTAGTGATTCCTGACCATAGGACCGCAGACCAATCGACCAATAGTTTAGTCGGCTCCGAAGTTATATTTTGATGTGTTGATAATAAGCTCATAATCCTTGACCTCTTATTCACTGTTTTAATAATATGATCCTACCAGTTAATTAGGTTAATTATTAGACACTTAACACAAGTTTACGATCTGCTAGTACTGATTATTGGAACAATAAACCCTATTGGGTCCGCATGGGGTTCGTGCTAGAATTTGTTTTTTTAGATTAGCGTTATTTATCATTTAGGATAGGAGCAAACCATGGCATTTGAATTACCAGCATTGCCTTACTCGCGAGATGCTTTAGCACCGCATATTTCAGAAGAAACCATTAATTTTCACTATGGCAAACACCATAATGCTTACGTAGTGAATTTAAACAATTTGATCGACGGCACTGATATGGCTGACATGTCATTGGAAGAAATTATTCGCACGTCAGAAGGTGGTGTTTTTAATAATGCTGCACAAGTTTGGAATCATACGTTCTACTGGCACTCGCTTAGCCCGAACGGTGGTGGTGAGCCTTCAGGTACTTTAGCGGAAGCTATTAATGCTGCCTTTGGTTCTTTTGCTGACTTTAAACAAAAATTTACTGCAAGTGCTATTGGTAACTTTGGTTCTGGTTGGACTTGGTTATGCAAGAATGCTGCTGGCGATTTAGAGATTGTGAATACCAGCAATGCTGCAACACCATTAACAGAAGCGGGCATGACTCCGTTATTAACGGTTGATGTTTGGGAGCATGCTTATTACGTAGATTACCGTAATGCTCGCCCAGAATACTTAAACCATTTCTGGGAGCTGGTTAACTGGGAATTTGCTTCTGCAAATCTTGGTTAATAGCTTTACTACCCAAAAGCCTCGTTATGCGAGGCTTTTTTATGTCTAAAATCATCTCAATGTATTTAACTCCCTTATAAATACCCTCAAGCGACTGCTAAGCACCAACAGTGATGACAAAAATTGACACTAAATATCCATAATTGTCTTCAATCAGTGGATTTAGATGTGTTTTCAACACAGAGCGAACAGGATAAAAAGAGAAATATTTACCACCAAATAAAAAAAATAGTTATAAAATACAATGATATAGGGTTCTATAACGGTAGCAAATCTTGAGTCGTCATATTTTTTTGTGACACGGTTATCAAAATCTTTGAGAATTATATTATTCTTATAGCCAGCAAGTTTAGACGAAAGGGCAAATCAAGCGAAAGCTTTTGACGCAAAGTTACCGATCTAAGGGTTAACTGAGAAAGTTAAGTAAACCTATGATGGCAGGACCACCGAATCTAATCACAGTAATAAGGTTCAATATTTCTAAACTTGTCTTAATTCAGCGTACTTAAATAATGGACTGGAGAAACAAGATGTTTTTAGTGATACAAAACAGTGCTTTAAAAAGTTTTGCAGGACGGTTAAAAGCTTTAAAGGCGAATTACCCTTTAAAAGTGAATACTATGGCTGCTCTGGATGGTTGCGAGCTTTATTACCTTGATGTTGATATTCATGAGGACGATCTGTCTTCTTTTGCTGAAGATGCTCGATTTGGATTTGGCGAGGATTTTAAAGTAGAACGCTTATCCAATGAACCTAGCTACGATTATCAAACTGAACATTATATCGAAGTTGAGGCAGGTGATGGTGCAGAAGAGAGACTACTGGAAGTGCGTAAATTGTTTGCCGACAAAAGTATCAGTTATCGTGCACTTGAGTTTATCAATGGTGCGGTTAGCTCAGCTAAGATAAGAGCTTACGCTAACAGCATAAGTGAAAGAGAAGTGATCGCTGAAACGATCGCTTAATTAAATCAATAATCTTTGTCCGTTTTCTTTTGCTAATTCTTATTCCAATTAGTTTCCATTTTTAAATATAAAAAGGAAGCGCTCCAGGCAATTAAAACTAGTCCTACTAAAGCTTCTGTGCCAGCCATAAATCGAATCGGCCCAGCTGGAACTAAATCTCCATAACCAAGGCTACTGTAGGAGATAAAAGAAAAATAGACCGAGTCCATAAAGCTTTGAAAAACTTCACCTTGTGGTGACACTAGTGAATTTTTCTCTATGTTATTGACTAACAGGTAATAACTTAAACCAAACAGCCATACTTCTATGGTATGGGCTATTAGCACCCAAATAGAGCCTGCAGCAACCTTAATTCGTCCCTGTATATTCATTAGTTGACATAGGTTATCAAAACGATACAAAGCTTCGTAATGTATAACCACGCATACAAAAATTAATAAGATGGTGATGAATAATATTAGCAGCATAAATTACAGTTAAGGAACTTAGTAAGAATTGACTGGTTACTAATATAACTTGAATTGACTTAAAGAACTAATTGCTTTCTATATTTTTAGTTCAACTTTTATTTAAGGCCTGTCCTGGCTAGCTTTAAAGTTTTTCAATTTATGCTATGGTCAATTTATTCAAACAATAACCCATTTATGATGTATGGATAAGCGCAAAATAATTTCTGTTAAAAAATCTCGTTGGCTACAGAGCGAACTTGTTGATTGGTCATCACAAGGTCTTATTAGTCAGCAACAAAGTGATGAGATTCAAGCTTATTATCGGATAGAGCAAAGTCAAGACAGTACCAGCAATACTTCATGGACTACGGGTATTTTGGTGGCTTTGGGTGCCTTGTTAATTGGTGGCGGGGTTATTATGTTATTTGCGCATAATTGGGAAGTTCTAGGCAAAGCTGCTCGAACCTTCTTATCCTTTTTACCCTTAGTAATAGCGCAATCACTTTGCTTGTATACTTATCGCCAACGTTTTACTTCTGTGGCTTGGCGAGAGGCGTCGGCCGGCTTAACCTTTATGGCTATCGCCGCTAGCATTAGTTTGATAGGGCAAACTTATCACATTTATGGTGACTTGGAGCGATTTGTTATTACTTGGTTCGCCTTAGGTTTGCCATTGGCTTATTTGATGCGTTCAAATTTAGTTCTTATCTTATTGACCGCCTTAGTGGTTTGGTTATGCACTTTTCAAGGCGATCCCTATTGGCTACTATTTATTGCTTTTGTGCCATTATGGATTGATTTTTATCATAATCAGCGTAACGGCACTTTTTATTGGAGCACTTGGTTGGCCACCTTCGGTTTCGCTTTATCAATAATGCTGAGTGCAGTATATCGTGACTCTCCATTGAGCTTGTATCCCATCATATCTTTATTACTAATGGCTGTAGCTTTTTATGGGCTCGGCAAATCTATTTTTGGATTAACAGAGATGGGGTTTTGGCGAAATCCATTAGCCAGCACTGGTGCATTAGGCATCGGTTCTTTTAGCTTAATCTTAAGCTATGGTGACTCTTGGGTATGGGGCTACAGTAGACTTGATCTTGCTTACGGTTTTAGTTTTTATTTGGATGCATTGCTAATTTTTGTAGCCTTCGGCATTATCACGTGGGTACTAATTAGGTATTGGTCACGCTTATACTGGTATCAACGGTTACTAATGTTAGTAAGCATCTCGGCGGTCTTTGCCATTCTTCATTTTGCTCAGAGTTATTCAAGTTACAGTCTTCTTATTATTGCTATGAACCTGTTTATACTCTGTACCTCGACTTTAATCATCATTCGCGCGGTCGAACTCAATAGAGCCTTACTGTTGAATGCTGGTTTGATATGGATGTCCTGTCTGATCTTAATTCGTTTCTTTGATAGTGATATTGGAATACTCATTAAAGCTTTTGCTTTTATTTTAATTGGTAGCGGTTTTATAGCAGTTAATATTTGGTTTAGTCGTCAGCATAATAAATCTACACTACAAAATTCGGAGATGGCTAATGACTAATATTATAAAAAAACTATATCAAAAGAATGTGTGGTTACCTTTAGTCTTGTTGGTTTTTGCGATTCAACTGTTAGTTCCTGGCTATATGATTTTTGAGCAGCAGCAAACTTTGCAATATGGCGAACTATATAAATTCAAAGTGCGGCCAATTGATCCTTATGATCCTTTTCGCGGTCGTTATGTCGTTCTTAGCTTCGAAGCTGAACAGAATCACATTCCGCTAATTGAGCAAGATAAAGACAATTATAATTATAAACGCCATGCTTGGGTTTATGCCAACCTCTCAAGAAACGAAAAAGGCTATGCAGTTTTCGATTCGGTGACAATTAAAAAACCTGAAGGTAATAATTACATAAGAGTTAAATCAGGATACTATTCGGTCAATAAAAAGTTACGAGTACATATTCCTTTTGATCGTTATTATGCGCCGGAACACAAGGCACTAGCGATCGAAGCGAACGTACAACGCCGCTCAAGAAATAATGATGATGAAGTTTATGTAGCAGTAAAGATCAGAAATGGTAAAGGCACCATTGAAGATCTCTTTATCAATGATACCCCTATCTTAGAGTTTGTGGAGCTCGAGCAAGAGTCTAATTAGAAGGCCGTTTAAGATAGTTCTTTAAGTATCTATCAATACTATCTTGGTTAATCCAAATACCCTTATGAAGAACGCCTTGAATAGTCTTGGTGTTCTTTATATCAGTTAAAGGATTCTTACTTAAAACAACAATGTCCGCTCTTTTGCCGACTTCTAATGTTCCTGCTTTATCAGATTCGTTAAAGAATTTAGCTGCATTAACGGTGCCTGTTCGCAATGCTTGAAAAGGCGATAGACCACTCCTTACCATGAGTTCCAATTCTCGATGAATGGAAAAACCTGGCACATTAAAAATTTGTGGTGCATCAGATCCTAATAAAATTTTGCCATTATTTTTTTGAATCGCCTTTAACAATTCTGCACGATACTTTAAAAAACCTTGCTTGATTTCTTTGGGTGCGTTGAATCCTTTCTTTGCATTTTTCCAGCTATTAACAAGACTCGCTGATACGTATTTCATTTCATCTCTGTCTGCAAGCTCTTCGGCAGTTATTTCGTTAGCCAGATTGTCCATTAAAGTTTCCGTTGGCACTAACCATGAATTAGACTCAGAAAAAAAATGAGCGAAGTGTTTAATCTTACTTTTATCGATATAAGGAACAAAGTTGATCCCAAAGAACTGCTGCGGATCTTGTTGTTTGTCTGCATGAATATCCGCAAAAAGAGGCCGGAAGAATTGATCCAAATGATCAATAGTCGCTTGTCGTTTGGCAAATGTGAGCTCTAAACCAACATCATCAGAAACGTGACCTCCAAACGGTATATTGAATTTATTAGCTTCATCAGCGATAGCGATGAACTCTTCTTTGCTAAGGCCGGGATGTAATTTTAGAAAGTCATAGCCAGCTTTGGCTTGTTGTTGCACCATTTTTTTTGCCTGTTTAACAGAGATTATCGAGTTACCATTCAAAGATGGTCCTGAGGTGATTAATCGAGGTCCAGCAGTTTTTCCTTGCGCCAATTCTTTTCGCAGTACTAGATGGGATGGGTCTCCCAACATCCCTCTAATAGTGGTTATACCATTAATTAAGTATAAATAAAGATAGTGATTTCGGGTCTCGAGATCTTTATCACCTGGAACATGGGCGTGCATTTCAGATAACCCGGGCATTAAAAACTTATCCGTGGCATCAATAATAAAGGTATCTTCTCCAACTGAGATATGTCCCGTTTTTTGGATAGAGCTAATAACGCCATCAATAACAAGTAAATCTTGCTTTTCATCAACAGCTTCAGACTTCATGCTGACAATATTCGAATTTTTAAATAATATGCTTTCAGCAAAGAGTTCAGGGTTAAATAAGCTTAAACAAAAAACCAAAGTCGATAATAGAAGCCTCATAACGTTACTCCTGATAATGGGGATGTCTCAGTCTAATCCTAAGTTAGGATGGTTACACTTATAAGTTGTAACAAATTTCGACTAAGTGCCTAAACGCAAAGAAAACATTTGTTATAGTTAGAGAATTAAATAAAAGGATATTACAAATGCAAAAAATAATTCTAATAACCGGTGCTACAGATGGTATAGGATTTGAGACGGCTAAATTATTAGTTAAAACCGAACACCGAATTATCATACATGGCCGTAGTGAAGATAAACTCAATCAGGTTAGGCAAGAACTTTTGACGGTCGAACCGAAGTCATCGGTCGATACCTGTTTGTGCGATTTATCTGATATTCAACAGGTGTATGATTTTGCCAGTAGAATTAAAAGTCAGTATGACTCAGTAGATATTTTAATAAACAATGCTGGTATTTTAAAAACAAAGAATACTCTTACCAAAGAGCGAATTGATATCCGCTTTATGGTTAATACTTTAGCGCCTTATATTTTAACAAAACAATTACTTCCGGTTATGCCAAATGATGGCCGTGTAATTAATCTCTCTTCAGCAGCACAAGCGCGGGTCGATTTAAAAGCTTTAATGGGTGAAGGGGAGTTGACGGATATAGATGCATATGCGCAAAGTAAGCTAGCAATAACCAGTTGGTCTAATTTTATGGCAAAGAACCTTGTCAATGGTCCTTCAATAATTGCAGTAAACCCAGGTTCGTTGCTTGGCAGTAAAATGGTCAAAGAAGGTTTTGGGGTCAGCGGCTCAAACTTAAGTATTGGTGCAGATATTCTTTATCGAGCTGCTTTGTCCGAAGAGTTTGCAGATGCGACAGGGAAATATTATGACAATGACTCTAAACAATTTTCAACGCCTCATACCGATTCATTGGAGGAAGCAAAACAACAACAGTTGATTACTAAAATGGAAGAGTTATTTACTAAACTATCTTAGTTTCTAACCCATAAAAGCTACGTCTATAAAAACGGCCAACTTTTTGCGAAGTTGGCCGTCTTGTTTTTGCTATCGTTTATTTAACCGTTCTTATTGTCGTTATGCGGTTAGTCCCAAGATAGCGCTCCCCCTGTTTGATACTCGATAACACGAGTCTCAAAGAAGTTTTTCTCTTTCTTTAAATCCATGATTTCACTCATCCAAGGGAAAGGATTAGAAACCCCATGGAATTGCTCAGGTAGGCCTAACTGCGCTAGACGACGGTTACAGATGAACTGCAAGTACTCTTCCATCATGCTGGCGTTCATGCCTAACACGCCGCGAGGCATAGTGTCACGAGCATATTCGATTTCTAACTCAGTACCTTCAAGAATCATTTGCGTAACTTCTTGTTGGAACTCTTCAGTCCAAAGATGTGGGTTTTCCAATTTAATTTGGTTAATCACATCAACACCAAAGTTTAAGTGCATCGATTCATCGCGTAAGATGTATTGGAATTGCTCAGCGACACCAGTCATTTTATTGCGACGCCCCATAGAAAGAATTTGGGTGAAACCGCAATAGAAGAAAACGCCTTCGGTTACGCAGTAGAAGCCGATTAAGTTTCTTAATAATTCTTGATCAGATTCGGTAGTACCTGTTTGGAACGAAGGGTTTGAAATACCTTTAGTATGCTCAATACTCCAAGCCGCTTTTTTAGCGATGCTTGGTACTTCACGATACATATTAAAGACTTCAGCTTCATCCATACCTAATGACTCAACACAATATTGATAAGCATGAGTATGGATCGCTTCTTCAAACGCTTGACGTAAAATGTATTGACGACATTCTGGGTTAGTTATCAAGCGATAAATCGCTAGTACTAGGTTATTGGCAACCAATGAATCTGCAGTGGAGAAATAACCCAAAGAGCGCATCACGATACGGCGCTCATCTTCAGACAAACCATTTGGATCTTTCCAAGTGGCAACGTCTTTTGTCATATTAACTTCTTGTGGCATCCAGTGGTTAGCGCAACCATCTAAATATTTTTGCCATGCCCAGTCGTATTTAAATGGTACTAGCTGGTTTAAGTCTGCGCGCGAGTTGATCATTTTTTTATCATCAACTTGCACACGTGCCGCACCCATTTCTAGTTCTTCTAAACCTGCCGCTACATCAAGCTTCTCCAAACCGGCTTTGGCACGTTCACTTGGGTTGGCAATATTAGAATAATCAGCTTTAGGTTCACTGACCTGAGGAGCTGCTGGTATGGTCGCCGTAGGCGCAGGAGCCTGTTGTGGAGCAACAGCCTCTGCTTGCGCAACTGTATTGCTGGTTGCTTCTGAAGCTGCTGGCGCTGCTTGTGGCGCAGGCTTGGTTGTTTCAGCAGTTTCTTCTTTATTATAGTCATCCCAGTTGAACATAGTTACCTCATAAATTGTTCGTAAGATTGTTCCATTTAAAAAGCGGAGAGAGATTCAATAAACCCTCTCAAATTTATTGTGGTCCTTTATATTAAAGAACCATCTCCCCGAACTTTTCGTTGTCACTTTATGTCATGGCGTTTGTTTGACTAATTACTAGTCACGCCTCTTCTCTTTTTTCTACTTAACTGAATGAGCTTAAGCAGAGGTTTTAGCATGCTCTATAAATGAGCCGATTACTCAGTTGCCGATATTACTGGCAAGCTTCACAATCAGGGTCATCAATCGAACATGCTTGTGGTGCAGCAGAGCCTACTGGCGCTGCGGCTACGGCGTTCAATTTGCCATCGCTAATGGTCGACTTTTCCGTACTAGTCGCACCTAAAGAGCGCAAATAGTAAGTCGTTTTCAAACCACGGAACCAAGCCATGCGGTAAACCATATCCAGTTTTTTACCTGAAGGTTCGCTCATGTATAGGTTCAATGATTGTGCTTGGTCAATCCACTTTTGACGACGGCTGGCAGCTTCCACTAACCATTTAGGTTCTATTTCGAAAGCTGTTGAGAATAAATGTTTTACATCATCAGGAATACGGTCAATTTGATTGAGACTACCTTCATAGTATTTCAAATCGTTAACCATCACTTTGTCCCATAAGTTACGAGCTTTAAGCTCATTAACCATGTATGGGTTTACGACCGTGAATTCGCCTGACAGATTCGATTTAACGTATAAGTTCTGGTAAGTCGGCTCAATCGACTGAGAGACACCAGTGATGTTTGAAATGGTTGCAGTAGGAGCAATCGCCATTACGTTCGAATTGCGCATACCGACGGTTTCAACACGGTTACGTAAAGTATTCCAGTCCATAGTTTGCGATTGATTCACTTCGATAAAGTCACTGCCACGCTCATCAATTAGTTTTTGAACTGAATCGATGGGTAAAATACCTTGCGACCATAATGAGCCTTCGTAAGTTTCATAAGAACCACGCTCTTCAGCAAGATTAGTCGATGCTTGAATGGCAAAGTAAGAAATCGCTTCCATCGCACGATCCGCAAATTCAACCGCATCATTCGAAGAGTAAGGAATGTTTTGCATATAAAGCGCGTCTTGGAAGCCCATCATGCCTAGACCGATAGGGCGGTGGCGCATATTCGATGCTTTAGCGGTATCAACTGGATAGAAATTGATATCAATAACGTTGTCTAACATACGAACCGAAGTATTAACGGTTCTTTCTAATTGTTCGATATCTAACTTACCATTTTTCATGTGCTTAGGAAGATTCACGGAACCTAAGTTACAAACGGCAATTTCTTCGCGCGCTTTGGTGTTTAGCGTGATCTCAGTACACAAGTTAGAGCTGTGTACTACACCGGTATGCTGTTGTGGAGAGCGCACATTACAAGGATCTTTGAAGGTGATCCAAGGATGTCCTGTTTCGAACAACATGGATAACATTTTGCGCCATAGATCTTTGGCTACGATCGTTTTGGCAGTTTTTAATTTGCCGTATTTAGCCATCTCTTCGTAATACTCGTAACGCTCTTCGAAAGCTTTACCGTATAAATCGTGTAAGTCAGGCACTTCATGCGGACTAAATAAAGTCCACTCGCCATCAGTAGCGACACGCTTTAAGAATAAGTCAGGAACCCAATTCGCTGAATTCATATCATGGGTACGACGGCGATCATCACCGGTATTTTTTCTAAGCTCTAAAAATTCTTCAATATCACAGTGCCAAGTTTCTAGATAAGCACAAACTGCGCCCTTACGTTTGCCACCTTGATTAACTGCAACTGCAGTATCATTAGCAACTTTTAAGAAAGGTACTACGCCTTGAGATTTACCATTGGTACCCTTAATGTAGGCACCTAAGCTACGTACTGGAGTCCAGTCATTACCTAAACCGCCGGCAAACTTTGACAACATAGCGTTATCTTTAATCGCGCTGTAGATGCCATCTAAATCATCAGGAACATTGGTCAAATAACAGCTAGATAGCTGCGGACGTAAAGTACCAGAGTTAAATAGAGTAGGAGTTGAGCTCATGTAATGGAAACTGGATAAGTTATCGTAAAACTCAATGGCACGAGCTTCTCGATCGTCTTCACGTACTGCTAGTCCCATACAAACACGCATCCAAAACACTTGTGGTAATTCGATACGAACTTCATCTTTATGGATGAAGTAACGATCGAATAAGGTTTGAATGCCTAGATAAGTAAACTGCATGTCGCGCTCAGGCTTAATAGCCGCCGCCAAGCGATCTAAATCAAAAGTTAATAACTCAGGGCTTAATAGTTCATTATCCACGCCCATTTGTAAGTAAGCTTTGAATGCCTGTGGATAAAGACTTGTCATTTCTGCTTGTGTTGCACGTTTAGCAACGCCTAACGCTTGCAATGATTCCGTACGAATAGAATCCATTAACAAACGAGCGGTTACATAAGTGTAGTTTGGCTCGTTTTCGATCATAGTACGCGCGGTCATCACCATAGCTTGATAAACGTCTTTAATGGCAACGCCATCATAAAGGTTACGCATGGTTTCTTTGATGATGGACTCTGGGTCAACGTCATCTAAATCTTTACAGGCTTCTAAAACCACAGTGTGTAAACGTTGAACATCTAATGGACGTTGCGAGCCATCTTCTAGGGTTACTGTGTATTGATGGTCGCCAACGATAGCGTCTAATTTTGCGCTATCTCTTTCGGCACGTTCTTTAGAGCGCTCTTCACGATACAAAACGTAAGCACGGGCAATTTTTTGCTCGCCATTACGCATTAAGGCTAATTCCACTTGATCTTGAATGTCTTCAATATGGATTGTACCGCCGGCTGGTAGACGACGTTTGAAAGCTTCGCTAATCATTTGGGTCAGTTGTTTGACCGTTTCATGGACGCGCCCCGATGCTGCTGCAGCGCCACCTTCTACTGCCAAGAAAGCTTTCGTCATAGCAACTTCAATCTTCGAATCTTCGTAAGGTGTTACTTTACCGTTACGACGGATAACTCGGATTTCCCCTGGTTTAGTTGCTTGAATTTCTGGGTGATTGGTTGTTTGTGATGTTTCTGACATAGCTACATTTTCTACGCCTTGGTTTGCTTGTTTACCGGCTTCGGTTTCCATTAATCCACGAACCTCTAGTTTGTCGTCATTTGTCTTATATAAGGGTTAGTTTCTTAGCCATTTTTGTGGGTTTTTCTTAAGGAAACTTGCAAAAATGACAAATAAATCTTTTTTCTGTTTGCTTAGACCAAAAATCAACAACTTAGCTCAAACTGTTAATTATCAACATCTAGTGTTATCTATACAAACAGATACAAGATAGTGCGTTTTCCTGGCCTTGGCAAGCCCCTATCTAGTGGAATTTCTGTGGATAAAATGTGGGAAAAATGACAAGTCTGCGCAAAGCCTTGAGTTACTTGGCTTTGAGGGCTGTCAAGGCGAAAAAAATATTTTCAACTGTCAGAAAATTTTACAAGGTTATTTTGTTGGGATACACGATCAAGTGTTGTACGTCTAAATCCAACCCAATATCTTGGGTTAGCGGATAATCGTGATGACTAGCAAACAAGGCCTTCAAAGTCTCCTTATTGGGTAATTCTAGCTCATATTCGATGATTGCCCCTCTAAACACCTTATGGGTGACTTTTGCGCGCAGAGATGAGCTCTGATTTGGCGTAATGTCATCGGGGCGCATTAGGACTAACACGGCTTCATGATCGGAAAAGTAATAGCGATCGGAGTCAGTTTCATCAAAGCCATTTTCAGATTTGTCCTTGGCTAAATTATTTAAAACATTCGCGATGGGGAAGTCCCCTAAAGCGGTGCTGACGATAGGGGTGTCATCAGCAGAGTGCTCTTCTTGACTCATGTCTTTATGGATGACGCCATTAATAAAATGACCATCACCAATAAAAGCCGCGATCTGAGGATCGGCAGGTTGATGATACAAATTGTATGGTGTATCCCATTGCAATAATTGACCTTGATGCATCACACCAATGTAATCGGCCATGGCAAATGCTTCTTGTTGATCGTGAGTGACTAGAAGGGAAGCAATGCCTTGAGATTTGAGGAGTTGTTTTAATTCTCGGGCTAGTGAACGTCTCAAGTGAGTATCTAAACTGGAAAAGGCCTCATCCAATAAAATCAATTTGGGTTTTGGGGCAATGGTTCTTGCCAGTGCGACCCGCTGTTGTTGACCGCCGGAGATTTGATGAGGGAATCGCTCACCTAAACCCTCTAAGCCGACCAACTCTAAACATTCTTGCACGCGTGATGTCTTGTCTTGGTGAGAAAGTTTTCGTAAGCCAAAGCCAACATTGTCAGCAATAGATAAGTGTGGAAATAAGGCATGATCTTGAAAGACCAGTCCAAGGTGACGCTTTTCAGGAGGTGTAAACTTATTGGCTGAGGAGCATAAGTTGCCATGAATACGAATTTCACCTTGATAAATAGGCTCTAATCCAGCAATCGCTCTTAATAAGGTGGTCTTGCCGCAACCGCTTGGGCCTAACAGACAAGCCGACTCACCAGCTAGCAGTGAGAAACCAATACCATCAACCACTAACTGATCGTCATGGCGACATTCAACTTGGTTTAATTCTAAGATAGGTGCTTGGTTCATGCCGCTAAGTGATACTGAGATTGATTATCATTTCTCCTTATTGTAACGGGCAATCAATAGGTTGCCTAGTGTTGAATCCATCAATCAGTAAAAGATTCTTTTTTGCGGGCGACAAGTAACTTGAAATCCGTATAATAGCGCCCATTATTGATGCTGTATCTTGATATATTTTGAGGAATCCCATGAGTGACAACGCAATGAACGAAACTGTAGAGCAAATCAAAAAGCAAATCGCTGATAATAAAGTGGTTTTATACATGAAAGGATCGCCAAAACTTCCGATGTGTGGTTTCTCTGCGCAAGCAGTTCAAGCTCTTATGCAATGCGGTCACGAATTCGCTTACGTGGATATTCTGCAAAACCCAGATATTCGCGCTGAATTGCCAAAATACGCTAACTGGCCAACATTCCCACAGCTTTGGGTAGATGGTGAGTTGCAAGGTGGTTGTGACATTATCTTAGAAATGTATCAAGCCGGCGAGTTGCAAGAAGTTTTAGATGAGTCTTATGGCAAAGCACCAGAAGCATAATTTTTTAAGCCACTCCTATTAAAGCAGTGGTCTCGTAAAGACATTAAATGATATGCAGAAATGCCACTAACTTTAGTGGCATTTTTTTGGAAAATACGAACGGAATACTTGATCAATTAACTCTTGTGCTTTTGCCAAGCAGCTAAGACCTCGACTTCTTTTTCAGGCTTTATTCCTGCGCGAATTTTTTCTTGTCTTTCAGAGGATAAAGTCACAAACCAATCGTGAGTATCTTGAATGATGGTTTTTAAAGGTCTTTGCTTTAACCCATTGGCATAAGCTTTTTTAGAGCTCATGGTACCAGCGCCGGCGAAATTACCTTTTGGCGGAAACCAAGTAGGCATTTCAGACCAAGGTTGAACGGAATGCTTTTCAAGGAATTCAGTAGGGATCCAAATTAAATTTGCTTTCGGATTAAGCGTCATTTTACAGTTAGTCAGTAATTCGCCAATAGTCATATCGTTGCCATTGGTTTGTGCGTTAAAAGTTCCTGTGATCGTTTTATTGGCGCAATGAATAGTCCATTCGGCTAGATCACGTACGTCGATAATTTGAATAAAATCTTTTCCTTCGCTAGGGCATAACACATCGCCGCCTTTTTTGATGCGTATTGGCCAATAAGTAAAGCGGTCAGTTTTATCGCCAGGGCCTACAATTAAGCCCGGTCGAACAATGGTTGCTTTATTGCCAAGCCTTTCGATAGCAGCTTTTTCACACAGCGCTTTTAATGGCCCGTAGCTAGCACCAGTAACTTCTTCCGTTGTTGGGTCATCAATAGTTCCAACTGCAGCGGACTCATCCATATTTTTTTGTGTCCAGTCGGCATACACAGAAATAGTCGAAATAAAAATATACTGATCAATAGTATCGCCTACTTGATCCAGTAGCAGGTTGACCACGCGTGGATAATAACTGGAGGTATCGATGACCAGATCCCACTTAGTACCCTTAAGCTGCATAATATCATCAGTTTTACGATCGCCTTTAATTAAAGGCAATGAATTTAGCAGTTCTGCATGTAAAGTAGGCTTGGTTTTACCACGATTAAATAAAGTGACTTTATGCCCAGCATCGACAGCCGCCTTTACGGTATGAGGGCCTAAAAATCCAGTACCACCCATAAATAAGATATTAAGTGATTTAGTTGTTTTAGGCAGTACAGATTTTGCCTGGCAAGCCGTTGCCAAAGCAGCTGAAGCGATGAATGATTGTTTTAAAAACTGACGGCGGTTGGCCATAGAGATATCCTCATAAGAGTCCCAACTTATGAGCAAATACCCTAACAGTGGTTTATCGAGCTCGCAAATAACAAACTGTAACTAAGTATTGCGCAAAGATATATCGCGATTCAACATAACTTATCAATAACACTTTGGCGATAATTATCACCAATCGGAATTTCAAATTGATTAATTTCAAGATCAGTATTTGAGTATGCTACTACTTTGTCGATATTGACGACATAGGAGCGATGAACTTGAATAAAATTATTAGTTAAACTTTCAAAGAATGACGACAAACTGGACTTGATAACATGCTTGTTATCATGAGTGTATATCTGAATATAATCTTTTAAACTTTGTATATACAGTATTTGGTCTAAAAGCAGCTTAACTTGCTTACGATTTTCTCGAATAAAGATGAAATCTTTTTGTGTGCTTGGTGCTCCTTTAATGACACTTGATAAAGCTATAAACTTTTCTGTAGCTTTATAAAACCGAGGAAAGGTAATTGGTTTCAATAGATAGTCAACGGCATCTAAATCGAAGCCATCGATCGCATAATCTCGATAGGCTGTTGTGAAAATAACCTTAGGCTTTAGCGGTAAGTTGCGGTAAAAATCCATACCTTTTAAAATAGGCATTTCGATATCTAAAAATAATAAATCTACCGGCTGAACACGTAACACTTCAGAAGCTTCAATAGCGCTGGAGCAAGACGCGATTAAATTAAATTGTGGCAATTTTTCGATATAAGACTCCAATAATGAGCGCGCGAGTTCTTCATCATCGATAACCATACAGCTGTATGTATGCATAATCTTATTTGACCTCAATTTTCAGAGTGACTTGAAATGAAGCACTATCTTGCTCGATTAATAATTGGTGCTGATTAGGATAAATAAGATCCAGCTGTCGTTGTAGATTCTGCAAACCAATCCCTCCTGATTGTGAAGGCTTTATGAGACTTGGAATCGTATTATTAATGGTGCAATAAACTTGTGATTCATTGGCATCTATCGCGATGGACACTTTAGCTAAACCTATTTCTTCGCTGGTACTATGCTTACAAGCATTTTCTACTAAATTGAGTAATAACAAGGGTGCTATTTTTGGATTGGACTCAATATTGGTCTCAAGAGTGACTTGGATTCTTTTCCCATAGCGTATTTCTTCTAGGGTGATATAACTTTTTAGTAATGCGACTTCAGACTCTAGATAAACGTATTTTTCATTACAACGATAAAGCACATAATCTAGAATATCTGAAAGCTTTTCGATGACTATGGGCGCTCGTTCAGATTTTTGTAATGTTAAGGCGTATAGATTATTTAGCGTATTAAAAATAAAATGCGGGTTAAGTTGGTTTTTTAAAGCCTTTAACTCAGCTTTTTGTTTTTGCTCGCTAACTTTGAGCAGTTGTCTTTGGGTGAGATAAAAGCTATGAGCAATCAAGATAAATGCTGGATACAAATGCTGTGGGAATTTCCAGAAAAATAAGTACTTCATAGTCCATAAACTAAACATCCGCTCTAGAAGCGTTCGTTTCCCATTGACTTCAAAAAAACGCACATAGGATTCCGGATACGTAGGCTCTAGATAAAGAACTCGAATTAAAATATGAATTTCGCAAGCAATAAAAGTTAAAACAATTAATAAGACGATAAACTTAATATTCTTACTCTTTCTTAAAGAGATAGGTATTAGATACTTTATTGCTATAAAAGCAATAAGCATCTGCAAAGAGGTGACTAAGCCTACTGTTTCAATGAGCTCTCGTGTGGTTGAATAAATACCCCAATGTGGTCCAGTGTTTATTAAATAAACCAGGCACCAAAAAAATATATAGCCAAGCCATAAATATTGATTATGATTTTTTGCCAAGAAACTATGTACTAATCTTGTAGTGTTGTTTGAATTGTAACGTTTGTCCGCACATCTGTTAACCAAAGATCGACTAATCGTTAAAAATGGTCGACTAATGGCTTTATCCTGTGATTCATACAGTCTTGTCGATAATGTAAAGAGGTTCGTCTACTTATTCAATAAGGAGTGATTTCTATTGATAAAGTTTTGCTTGTCCATCCATCTAAGTTTAAGGAGCTCCAATGCGAATAAGCAATTTTTTAATCATCTGTATGCTAACTTTAGCATCAATAAGTTTAAAGGCAGAACAGTCACAGCAGATAGACTTAACTGAATTTTTTCATGATTATATTCAAGGTTATAACCTCTATCTGGAGAACCCTAATAATAAATCCGCGTTGCCACAAATCGCCAGTCACTTTGCATATCCTGTAATGCAAATCCCTAGTAAAGGTGCTCCGGTGATAGTGACAGAATCAGCTCAACTGATCAAAAATTTCAGTTTCTTTGTTGATGATCTACGGAAAAAATCAGTAGCTAAAATTGTATGGGAGAAACTACAGGTCAAGCCTTTAACTGAAAACAAAGCGGTGGCGATTAATATCGCCAATGCGATGGATGCACAGGGGAATATACTATCCCGACTTTCTACTCTTTACATACTGTATAAAGAAGGTGCTCATTGGAAAATATCCGCCATACAGCCTCATACTATTAATAATCATATCAATTTAAATTAAGGAACAACTGATGAAATTCATAAAATACCTTTTAATAATCAGCATTTATGTCATTAGCTCGCTACCTGGTATCTCGCTATCTTATGCAGCAAAAGAAAAGAAAGCTCAGAAAGCGGTTCTTATTACTGGCGCCTCAAGCGGTATCGGCAAGAAAACCGCAGAAATGATGGCTAAGCAAGGTTATTTTGTTTATGCGGGCGCTAGGAAAGAAAAAGATTTAAAAGCACTAAGCGCCAATAAAAATATGCTAGGTGTTAGGTTAGATGTGACCATCCAAGAAGACATTGATAAAGCAGTAGAGCTGATCCGAAAAGAAGGTCGAGGCCTGCATGCTGTTGTTAATAATGCAGGTGTAACCGTCTTTGGGCCTTTAATTGAAGTTTCTGAACAGGATATGCAATTTCAGATGGATGTGAATCTATTTGGACCCTATCGGGTGACAAAGGCGTTTGCCCCTATGATTATTGAAAGTCAGGGGCGAGTGGTTAATATCAGTTCAGTGGCTGGGATTTTCACAGGTTCTATGGTGGGGCCCTATAATATGAGTAAATTTGCAATCGAAGCTTATTCTGAAGTCTTAGCCAAGGAACTAAAAAAATTTGGTGTTGAAGTCAGTATCATTGAGCCTGGTAATTACAACTCAAGCATCATTAAAACCATGAAGCGACGGATGCAACAAATTGATACAACTTCAAATAGCCAATACGATAAAGAAATGCAACGATTGTTTCAGTATTTTACTGAAGACCGCTCTAACCATAAAGAGCCCGTAGATGTGGCAAACGCTATTATCGACGCAGTATCTTCAGAAAGCCCTAAACTAAGGTATATGGTTGTACCGGTAGAACAAGAAGCGACTTTAACACTTCAGGCTAGCTTTAATAGAATTATTGAGCTTAATAAAAAACAGCCTTTTGAGCAAAATAGGAAAGCGCTTATTGAAATGTTAGATATAGCGTTAAGTCAGCATAAGTAGAAATTATATGACCAAAACAATTACAAAGAAATTTACTGATTTAATTGATAAAGCGACCAAGGTTCATTCCAATGAACTGAAGGCTACGCTAACTTCATTCGCCATTATTTTTATTTTAATGGCGTCATATTTTGTACTGCGACCAGTTAGAGATGCTATGGCTAGCGATTGGTCAGATTCTGAAGTGAGCTTTTTATGGAACCTCCAGTTTTTTATTAGTATCGGCATTGTTTCTATTTATGGTTTTGTTATTTCAAAACTCAGATTTAAAAATGTAGTGCCTTTAGTCTACTCAGCTTTTGCTCTTAGCTTTTTAGCATTTTATTTTTTAACCCCGGTTTTTACCGATCCTACTTTGGTAGAGAAAAGCTTTTATGTTTGGGTCAGTGCCTTTAGTTTATTTCACGTATCTGTCTTTTGGAGCTTTATGGCGGATACATTCAATAAAGAGCAATCTAAACGAGTTTTTTCAGTGGTTGCAGCTGGTGCAAGTTTAGGTGCCATAGTAGGTCCTGCTATTCCGACCGTTTTTGCTGAAAAGCTAGGGTTGGATAATTTAATGCTGATAGCTGCTGTGGGCTTATTATTGGTAGTGCCGCTAGTGATTTATATGTATCGTTTAAAATCAGAGGACTTGCATAACGAGAATCTAACTGCTGATTTAAGTGAGGCTAAGTTAAAAGCTCAGTGGTGGACAGGCTTCAAATCAATTTTTACTAATAAAACGCTTTTAGCTATTAGCGCTTTTATACTCTTATATGTGTTTATTGGCTCTTTTGTTTACTTTGAGCAGAAAAACCTATTAGCAGATTATAGTCGGGCAGATAGGACTCAGATACTAGGTGGAATTGACTGGATAACTAATACTCTGACTTTCTTATTGGCATTTTTTGTAACTGGTAGGTTAACTACAAAGTTGGGTATGGCAGCTACTCTGGCTTTAGTGCCGTTTATTATTATGGCAGGTATGATTATTTTAGCCTTCGCGCCTATCATTGTGGTGTTATTAGCATTACAAGTTACAAGACGAGCAGGTAATTATGCCGTCACTCGTCCTGCTCGGGAAATGCTTTTTACGGATGTCTCTGCTGATGAGCGATTTAAATCTAAACCAGTCATTGATATTGTGGTGTATCGCGGTGGCGATGCGGTTAGTGGTTCTATTTTTGCTTTGTTGAGTGAAGGTTTGGGACTTGGCTTAGCCGCTATCTCTTTAGTCGGTGCTGGAATAGCTGCGACTTGGGGTGGGCTAGCGGTTTATCTAGGCAAAAAATACGATGGAGTTGCTACCTTCATAACGGCAACAAAAAAAGAGGCTTAAAGCCTCTTTTTTATTTTTTATGATTGGTTAATTCCCACCATCTTCTATTTTTTCAGCTAGGTAGTTTTGAATACCCACTTTATCAATTAGCCCCAGTTGAGTTTCTAGCCAGTCCACATGCTCTTCTTCGCTTTCTAAGATATCGTTCAGGATATCGCGGCTGACAAAATCGCGGGCGCTTTCACAATAAGCAATACCGGTCCGTAAGTCAGGAATGGCGTCCATTTCTAAGGCTAAATCACATTCCAAGATTTCTTTGGTGTTTTCACCAATCCGTAATTTCCCCAGATCTTGCATATTAGGTAGGCCTTCTAAGAATAAAATGCGATCGACTAACATATCCGCATGCTTCATCTCATCGATCGACTCTTCGTATTCGTAATCGGCTAATTCTTTTAGCCCCCAGTCTTTGTACATACGCGCGTGTAAGAAATATTGGTTTATGGCAATCAGCTCATTGCCTAAGACTTTATTTAAAAACTCGATGACCTTTGGATCGCCTTTCATGATGATTCCTTTTTAAAATTAATTATCAATAAGTCTAACCCTAGAGTAGGGCAATAGCAATCTAAATGGCAGCTAACTTATTGATATTTAATGGTAATTAGAATCGTTCTTGATTGAGAATCAATCCTAGACAGAAAAAATGTTTTAAGAATGAATTGCTTAGGCTGGAATAGCTAAATCGAAATTGAAAGCACGCTTTTCTTGTTTAACATCATTTAAGATTTGACGCGCATCTTTTGCGCATTTGCCACATTGGGTAGCGACGCCTAACTCTTTGTTTAAACAACGCATAGTATGGCAGCCTGATTCGGCAGCTTGGCGGATCTGAGTATCGGTAATGGCTTTACAAAGGCAAACGTACATAACACTAATTTAAATAAGGATGAATATCATTTGATAATGCGAATTATAACTAAATGAGAATGATTGTCAATAAGGTTTGGGTGATGTTCACGCATTTCGCCGAATATTTGTGCAGGAGTAGAGTGTTTAAATAGGCTGAGTCTATTGATTTATAGGCAAAGCTTAAAAATTCAAAAAAAGATAAGATTTTCAAATTTTGGGGCGCTATAATTCTTCTTCAAAATTTTCCTGTTGAAAAACATAACCATAATCTCAATCCATTGGAGGATTATCATGGGCGTATTAGTAAGCCGTAAAGCACCAGACTTCACAGCTCCAGCCGTTTTAGGTAATGGCGAAATCGTTGATAACTTTAACTTTGCAGAAGCAACTAAAGGTAAAGAAACTGTAGTTTTCTTTTACCCATTAGATTTCACCTTTGTATGTCCTTCTGAGTTAATTGCTTTTGATAAGCGTTTAAGCGAGTTCACTAAGCGTGGGGTAGAAGTTATTGGTGTATCAATTGATTCTCACTTCTCACACAATGCTTGGAGAAACACTGACGTAAACAATGGCGGTATCGGTCAAGTAGGTTACACTTTAGTAGCGGACATGAAGCATGAAATTTGCCAAGCGTATGACGTTGAGCATCCAGCTGAAGGGGTTGCTTTCCGTGGTTCATTCCTAATCGACAAAGCCGGTGTTGTTCGTCACCAAGTAGTAAATGATTTACCACTAGGTCGTAACGTAGATGAAATGTTACGTATGGTTGACGCGCTTCAATTCCACGAAGAGCACGGCGAAGTTTGCCCAGCGGGTTGGAATCAAGGTGATAAAGGTATGGATGCGAGTCCTGACGGTGTTGCAAAGTACTTATCTGAAGAAGCAGATAACCTATAAATAACTGGTTAAATTGTCCTTATGCTTCGTTGGGAAGCAATTTTAAATGCTCATTGGCCAAAGCCAACTCCGCGTTAAAAATTACTTCCCGCCTCGCCTAAGAACAATTTTCCTGCGTTATTGGGATTAAAAAAGCCGCATTAATTTGCGGCTTTTTTGTTGGGGCTGATTAAGCTTTCGCGATTATTTGCCTTGAGCCTTTCAACAAGGCTTTTGCCACAATACTTTTTGTTAATATCAAATCCATGCTTTTGAGCTAAAGCTATTTTTTCTGCTTCCGTAGGTTCCCATTGCAAAGGTGCTGAAGAGTGAATTATGGGTATAAAACAATCGTTAGAAGCTTTACAATAACCAATAGAAGGATCAAATCCTAGTTTATAGTATTTTTCAATCTCGCTAGCTTTCTGATGCTGTAACAAGCAGCCAACTTTTTCACCTGAGGGAAGGTGCTCTTCGAAACTAGAACCTCTTTGGAGAAAAAGATCTATTAACTCTAAATGGTTGAAAGCAACGGCCTGGCCCAGCGGCGTTGCTCCGAAAACTGTGGGTTTAGAAATATCCATATTTGACTGATCAAAATAGCGCGCAATTTCTTTGGTTAGATTTAAACCAATGGCATGATAGAGATCTAGCTCGTTTTCTATATGCTTATTTTCGAGCTTTAAAACCCCAAGAAATATGCTTAGCTTTTCCTTATTTAAAGTTTGGTCATTACCTATTAATATTTTGTCATTTTCTAACACATAGGGAGGCAACAACATATTTAGTTGTTCTTTATGTTTATGGCCTTTTATTACTCTACCAGAAATATCAAAATACACTTCTCTGCATGGTGAGTAGAAATAATCGTTCAAAAAATCTGGCTTGCTACCATCTAATAAATTTCTATTAAAGTAGGGGCTGCACCCGATGTAAGGAGACAGTCCTATTAATACAACAATGTCGTTTTGTACTCGCTTTTCTTGCATTTGTAACTGAAACAAATATTGTTCATACCCACGAAAATAAGCATTATTGTAAGTATGTTGCTCAGGTGAACTATTTTTCTTATCGCCAACGTTATCAACCGGAATATTTTTAAGAGTTTCTGCTTGTTTTGATGTGAGCTTTATTACATAAATTGGCAAGCCGGCCCACTCGTAAGTATTTAGTTCGCCAGGTTCTATAGATTTAATGTCAACTTTAACTATTGGTGCATCAATCCACTTCGTAGAATCATGGTTAGCAAAAGTAAGTTCATGTATAAAAAGTAGAGTAGTAGCAATTAAATATTTTTTCATGATTAGTTTTTAATTCGATCTAGATAAATTAATAACAATAATATAAAGACAGGAATAATAGATATTAGTGTAAAGTTTATATTACCTGAGTTAAAAACTAATATTGCTGAAGCTGTAAAGGCAATTAAGCTGATAACAGATCCTATTAGTTTGGTTTTAGGGACTAATAACAATATGCCACCCAATATTTGAAAAACACCAAAAGCGATTATCAAATTTAGATTTAACCCCTGACCAGTTAAGAATTCTACTTCTTGGGGTGTCTGCATGACTTTAGCTGCACCTGCTGCAAGACTTAAAAGAGCTATAATAATAGTTAATACTAAAACGACTTTATTCATAGTTATTCCATCCCTATATATTTTTCCTGCTGCTGAATCCTTTCCATCCAAGTGTTAATAGCGGGGTAGCTTGATAAGTCAAAACCACCTTCATGAGCAACATGAGTATAGGCGTACAGGCTGATGTCGGCGGTGGTGAGTTGGTCGCCAACTAAGTAGGGTGTTTGTTGAAGCTGTTGTTCCATAATGGCTAGAGCTTTATGACCGCCTTCTTGTTTGGACTCGTATTCAGCTTTTCGATCTTCGGGCAGGCCTAAATATTTATTGATAAAACGTGCTACGGCAATAAAAGGCTCATGACTGTATTGTTCGAAGAATTGCCATTGCTGCACTTTGGCTTTTGTCCAAGCGTCTGTTGGCATTAAATCTGAGCTTTCTGCTAAATAGTTAATGATGGCATTGGACTCCCACAATGTTTCACCAGAAGTTAACTCTAAAGTCGGTGTTTTTGCGTTAGGATTTTTAGCGATAAATTCTTCTGAGCGTGCATCACCTTTTAGGATATCCATTGCAATCCATTCATGTTCTAACTCTAACAGCGCACAAGTCAGTGCGACTTTGTAGCAGTTACCAGAAACCATATCACCATAAACTTTCATGCGCTTTTCCTCAGTGTTCATTGTTGGAGTTAATTGTTATAAATTTTTATGGTTACATTACCATCGGTATCAATACTCGCTCGATACATGCCTGCCGTATTAAAACTCATCATAATGTTGCCTTGATTATCCAAGCCAACAACGCCGCCATCACCGCCCATAGCTTTCAGTTTATCGTGAATAACTTTATCTGCGGCATCATTAATGGACATTTCCTTATAAGCCACCAGGGCACATATGTCGTAAGTTACCGCAGCTCGAATAAAGTATTCGCCATGACCAGTTGCTGAAATACCGCACTGATCATTAGCGTAAGTTCCAGCACCTATAATAGGGGAGTCTCCGATTCGACCATATCGTTTGTTGGTCATGCCCCCAGTTGATGTTCCCGCAGCAATAACGCCGTTAGTATCAAGCGCCACCGCGCCAACGGTGCCAAATTTAAAGTTGTCGGCTTCATCTTTAGGTAAGACTGCTTGTTTAGCATCTGATTTTAAGGCTTTCTGTAACGAGTCCCAGCGTCTTTGGGTAAAGAAGTACTTAGGATCTACTTGCTCAATGTTTTGCTTTTTGGCGAACTCTTCGGCGCCTTGACCTGACATCATCACGTGCACTGAATCAGTTCTAACTTTGTCTGCCAAGAGAATCGGGTTTTTAATGGTTTCAACGCCGGCTATAGCTCCAGCGCTTAAATCATTACCCACCATAATAGAAGCATCTAAAGAGTTTTTACCTTCATGGGTGAATACTGCTCCTTTGCCGGCATTAAACAGTGGCGAGTTTTCCATAATGGTGATGGACTTTTTGATAGCTTCAGTGCTCGAGCCCTGGTTAATTAGAATATGATAACCAGCCACCAAAGCTTCTTTCAGCGCATCCTTATATGCTTTTTCTTTTTCCGCTGTCATATTCTTTTTAAGGATGGTCCCAGCACCACCATGTATGACAAGTGCTACTTTTGTTTGCTTATCAGTAACAGCAGGCGAATCCGAGTTAGCTATTGGCGCTAGAACAATAAGTCCAAGCGATAGGATACTCGCTACAAATTTATTATTAGAAGTGAGCATAGAGTTCTCCGTCATTGGTTTTGCTATAGCATAAAGATTGCTTTTGTTAATTTCATTAGATTTATTATGAATTGTCATCATTTTGTTGAGAAATCAGTTGCAATTAATCTAAATGAGAATTATTCTCATTTAAGAGTTGGGCAAACTTATTTTATGAATTTATGAGGGCAATATGACATTTACTATTAATGCTTGGTTAGACAAATCTACGCCAGAACTGATTGTTACAGAAGAAGACACAGGAATAATTGTGGCAAGCTGGGTAGGCCGAGCTTGTGACCAACTTTTTCAAACGGGAGTTGTTAGTTTGCAGGAACTCAATCAAGCAAGTAAAGCGGGCATTAAGAAGCTGGTAAAGAGGTTGCTGCTGGAATATGCCAGTGAACAAATGTGTATCACTGGTATTAAAGATTGCCCGCTTTGATCATTGGGTTAATTAAAGTTTCTTAGTGTTATTGACTAGATAACAAAACAATTCAGCAGTTTTCTTAGCATCATATAAAGCCGAGTGCGCATCTTTTTGGCTGAATGGAATATGAGCTAATTCGCAGGCCTGAGCAAGAACCGTGTGTCCCAGCACTAATGCTGATAAAGAAGCAGTGTCAAAACTGGTGAAAGGGTGGAATGGGTTTCGTTTGATTTTCACTCGTTCGACAGCCGCGTTCACAAAACTCAAGTCAAACCAGGAGTTATGACCGACTAGTACGCAGCGATTACAACCAGAGGCTTTTTGCTCTATACGCAAGCTTTTAAATATTTCTTGCAAAGCAAAATCTTCTTTTACTGCAGCGCGTAAAGGGTTCTTTAAATCGATGCCGGTAAAATCTAGAGCTTTTTGTTCGACATTGGCCCCTTCAAATGGCTCTACGTTAAAATGATAAGAATTTGCGACTTCGAGTTTGCCTTGCTTATCAAAACGGGTGGTGACTGCCGCAATTTCTAATAAAGCATCGGTTGAAGATTCAAAACCGCCAGTTTCAACGTCGACAATGACAGGGAAAAAACCGCGAAAACGATCTTTCATTTCAAATGCAGCCACTAGATATCCTTAGATTTTGTTGAGTCAGTTATATTAATTTTTAAGCGCTTGTTATTTTAATTTCCACTCAATCATTTCATCAGCGCGAAATGGTATCAAGTCTTCATTACCTAAATTGAGTTTTTTAGGCATTTTCCATTGTTCTTTGACTAAAGTAATAGTGCCTTCATTTCTTGGTAAGCCATAAAAATCAGGGCCATTAAAGCTGGCGAATGCTTCTAACCTGTCTAGAGCGTCTGCTTTTTCAAAGGCTTCTGCGTAAAGTTCCATAGCAGCATAAGCGGTATAAGCTCCAGCACAACCGCAAGACGATTCCTTGGCATCTTGTGAATGAGGTGCGCTGTCAGTGCCTAAGAAGAATTTTTTAGAGCCAGAAGTTGCCGCTTCATTCAAAGCTATTTGGTGCTCTGAGCGCTTTAAGATGGGCAAACAATATAAGTGAGGACGGATACCACCAACTAACATGTCATTACGATTGTGTAATAAATGGTGCGCTGTAATAGTCGCGGCCACGTTATCGCCTTGGCTATTAACAAAGTCAACAGCTTGCTTAGTCGTGATATGCTCTAATACTAATCGAAGTGTAGGAAATTTTTCTAACAAAGGTTTTAAGATGGTATCAATAAATTTTTCTTCGCGATCATAAATATCGATATGTGAATCCGTAACTTCACCATGTACTAATAGCGGTAAACCAAGCTCAGCCATTTTCTCAAATACAGGATAAGCATTTTCAACATTAGTTAAACCTGAGTCTGAATTGGTCGTAGCACCTGCAGGATATAGTTTACATGCGTAAATAAAATCAGCTGCGACAGCGGCTTCAATGTCTTGAACGCTGGTGTTATCTGTTAGATATAAAACCATTAATGGTTCAAGAAAAACCCCTGAAGGTGTATAGCGCTTGATAGCGTTATAATAGTCTTCAGCCATCTCAACATTAGTCACTGGCGGTACTAAATTGGGCATTACAATGGCGCGTGCAAATTGACGCGCCGCGTCTTGAACCGTGTGTTGCAGCGCTGCGCCTGAGCGTAGATGAATGTGCCAATCATCAGGCTGAGTAATGGTAATAGTATCCACAGTTTTAGTATCCATTTAGATTTGCTAAGTTGTTTTTGAAACACTGCCGCGAAACAGTTTTACAATCTCAATTGGCGGGCTATTATACGCAAGTGAGTTTAATTAGTAACTAGTTTTGGTATAGCATTTAGCTATAGCTGTTATAAGGAAAATGTATGCGTATCTTACACACCATGCTTCGAGTAGGCGATTTGGATAAATCGATAAACTTCTATACCCAGGTTTTAGGCATGAAGTTGATTCGTAAACATGATTACGAGTCTGGAAGGTTTACCTTAGCTTTTGTAGGTTATGGAGAAGAAAAGACTTCAACGGTCATAGAGTTGACTCATAATTGGGATACTCAGAACTATGAGCTAGGCAATGGTTTTGGTCATTTAGCGATTGCAGTTGACGATGTTTATATCGCTTGTGAGAAAATTCGTGATGCAGGTGGTAGGATCACTCGTGAACCAGGACCTATGAAACACGGCGATACCGTGTTAGCGTTTGCTGAAGATCCCGATGGTTATAAAATTGAATTATTAGAAGACCGTCACAATTCATGAAAAAAGTTTTTTTTATTAAATTGACTAGAAAGCTGCTTGGAGCAAATATATGAAATATAAATACATGATAGTTTTAAGTTTGTTATTGTTAGCAGCTTGTGAGAATACCGCTATGAAAAATGATTATAACAATGTAAATAAAACTGACAATAGAACGGTTAAAGCGGAAAACTTAAAAAGCGCCAGTCAGTCGGGAGCGCCTATGAGCACTGTGTCTGAGGCTGGTCAGAGCAGGAGCCTCACTGAGATTGCAACTGAACAAAAAAAACCTGCGTCGTACGAGTGTGAAGAGAAGTTCAAGAACAAGAATGGCATTTGCGAAGTTCCTAATCAACCCCATCCTAAATCGCTTATCAAACCGAAAACCAAAAAGTAACAGCAGATTCAACCTCTTTCGATACATTTTGACAATATTTTACAAATAGATTTAGTGCTATAAAACTTTGGCTTATGAGAATAAGAGGGGCATGTCTGAATCATCATTCAGATGAAACACAATAATAATGAATTTTTATTAATCTAACTAACTTTTCTAAGGAGTTAATGTGTCTGCTATAAAATCTAGCTGGAAGGCACTGTTATCACTGAGTTTGGTCAGCTCAATTGCACTTTCTGGTGCAGCTTTTGCTGATGACTCAAAGGTAAGAGTACACCTAGCAAAACCAAAAATCAGTAAGTCTCTAACAGAGCTTGCAAAGCCATTACCGGTACTCACCGAAGCGCGAAAATTTAAGATGCTTCAATCGGGTGATAAGGTACCTGGTATCAATAAAGTAAACCCTGTTCCAAATCAAAATTACCCATTTGGTAAAGAATACCAAGAGAAAAATGTGGGTAAAGATTTAACAGATACTGTTTTACAAAAGTCGAGCTCCATAGCTAAAGACGGTCTTCGCGATTTTAAAATGGCGACCGTTGGCGTAGGCTTTGACGGTATGGGCAACGTAACAGGTGCAGTTCCGCCTGATACGAATGCTGACGTTGGCCCTAACCACATTGTTCAAACGGTTAATACAGCATTAGCTGTTTATGACAAAGCAGGTAACGAGCTAGTTGCTCCAGTAGCAATCAACAGTCTTTGGGCTGGCTTTGGCGGTTTATGTGAAAGCACAAACCGTGGTGACCCGATTGTCTTATATGATTCGCAAGCTGATCGCTGGTTAATCAGTCAGTTTGCTTTCCCGGCGGGTTTTACTGATAACCGAAACTGTATTGCAATTTCACAAACAGGCGACCCTACTGGCGCATATTATTTGTATGATTTCTTATACAGCACGACCAAATTTAATGACTACCCTCACTATGGTGTTTGGACAGATGGTTATTACGCAGGTATTAACCAGTTCGCAGGTAGTCCATTATCTTTTGTTGGTTCTGGCGTAGTTGCATTTGAGCGTGACGCGATGTTGCAAGGTCAACCTGCTCAGCAAATAATCTTCGACTTGGAAACGACTTTCCCGAATGCATTTACTCCAATGCCTGCAGATATTGACGGTCCATTCTTACCTCCTACGGGTATGGCTGCTCCATTTGTAACTGCTGATACTGCTGGAGAAATGAATATTTGGAAGTTTGCCGTAGATTGGGCAACACCAGCTAATTCTACTTTCGAATTATCCTCAACAGTAACTGTTGCCCCATATAATGGCGCAGTGTGTGGTTTCTCTCGTGACTGTATTGTTCAGCCGAATACTCAGCGTTTAGATGTCATTGGTCAACGTATGATGTTCCGTGCGGCTTACCGTAATCTTAATGGTGTGAATAAGTTAGTTGCTAACCATACTGTTGTTGGTTCTGCTACGGATACTAATATTGCCGGTGTTCGTTGGTATGAGTTTGACTTAGCCGATGACGGCACTGCAACTTTAGCTAACAATGGTACCTATAATCTTGACGATGGTAATTCACGTTGGATGGGTAGTGCCGCTATGGATGCAGTAGGTAACATTGGTGTTGCATACAGTGTTTCAGGTCCTACACTTAATCCTTCGATCCGTTTCAGTGGTCGTTTAGCTGGCGACCCAGCTGATACATTAACGCTTCCTGAAACTGAGCTAAAAGCTGGTGAAGGCGCGCAACAAGGTGCAAACCGTTGGGGTGATTACTCAAGCTTAAGTGTTGATCCAGTTGATGATTGTACTATGTGGTATACCACTGAGTATTATACTGCTGCGAATAACAACTCTACTGGCTGGCAAACCTACATTGGTAGCTTCAAGTTTGATAACTGTGTTGCCGGTCCTGCAGGTGAAATTTCAGGTACTGTGACTAACCAAGCTGATGGCGCTGCTATTGCAAATGTACAGGTCACGATTGGTGCTTTAACTGTATCAACTGATGCAGATGGTAATTATTCGGCGACTTTACCAGTAGATACTGGTTATGAAGTTACAGCTTCTCGTTATGGTTGGATTTCAGCTACAACGACAGGTATCGATGTTGCTGAAGATGCAGTTGTTGATGTTGATTTTGTACTAGTGCCAGCTCCTCCAGTCACCGTTACAGGTACAGTGACAGACGGTTCAGGTTTAGGTGGAAACTTATATGCTGAAGTTGTAGTACAAGCCCCAGGCGCAACTATCTCTACCTTTACTGATCCAGTAACGGGCCAATACAGCTTAGATTTGTTTGAAGGTACTTTAGTACAAATTACAGCTATGGCTTTAGTTGATGGTTATTTAGCTCAGAGTGCGGACATTCTTCCTGAAAATACTCCAGTGCAAGACTTTGCTTTGTTAGTGGAAGGAAGTTGTACTGCTGACGGTTATGAGTTCCAATTCCCATCATTCTTCGAAGACTTTGAAGGTGGCGTTCCGCCGACAGATTGGGTAATTGCTGATACAGGTTCAGCTGGCGAAACATGGAAAGCTGCAACTTCAGCTGCCAGAGGTAACTTGTTAGGAACGGGTGAAGCCGCTCTTATTGATAGTGATGCAGGTGGTTCTGCGGGTAATACTGCAGGTACTTTGACCTCTCCAGTTATCAATGTTGCTGATTTAGCTTCGACAGAATTACAGTTCTCTAGTTGGTTCAGAACATTTGCTGGTGGTGACGTATATAACGTTGAAATCAGCGTTGATGGCGGTGCTTGGACATCTATCCTAGCCATGGTTCCTACTAACGTTGCAGAACGCTTATCAGTAGATTTATCGCCACAGATCACTGGCGCTACTAGCTTCCAACTTCGTTGGAACTATGATGCTTTCTTTGAGTGGTATGCATACGTTGATGACGTACAGATTGGTGAAACTACATGTGTTCCAAGATCAGGTGCTGTAGTTAAAGGCCTAGTAGTTGATGCTAATACTAGTGAAGCTTTAAATGGTGCTACGGTAACCGCTGGTCGTGAAGAAGCGAATACTATTGCTACGCCTGATGATGATAGTGTTGCTGATGGTTATTTCAGCATATTCGTTCCTGATACTGAAACTGAAGTAACAGTTTCTGCATCTAACTATGCGGATAATACTGTGGATGCTTCGGCTGTAGCGATAGCGAGCCCAATTGAACTAGATGCGGGTCTTATTGAAGTTGCTGCTGAATTACCAGCTACTGATGTAACCCAAGGTCGTGAAGGTTCTAGCACCATAGCAGTTGAAAATACTGGTAACGTGGATGCGAACTACACCTTTATCCTGGCTCAACTACCACCTTCTGGTAGTGTGGCAAATAAAGCAACGGGTCCATTCCATCCTTCTAGCCGTCATTTCGGTCCGAAAAACTTAGCCGACTTAGATACTAAGAAGATTCGTCATAAGTTTGATTATGCAAGCGTAAATATTCCAGAAAGCACAGTTGAATTTGTTGGGTTCTTCCCAGTGAATGGTGAAACAGGCTTCCCATGGGGTATTGGCTTCAATCAAGATAATGACAACTTCTGGGTAGGTGATTTGTTAGCTGGTGGTGGTCCATCAGATACCTTGTATCAATACGATGCAACCGGTAGCTTTACAGGCAACACTATCGATAACTCTGAAGTATCTGCAATCTTTGCCGCTGATATGGCCTACAACAACCGTACCGGCATGTTCTGGCAGGTTGAAGTTGGTGATGCTAACTGTATCCATGAAATTGATCCGGTAGGATTAACAGTGACTGGTAATCAAATTTGTCCTGCGTTTGGTACTTCTCAACGTGGCCTAGCTTATGACCCTTTGACTAATACTTTCTACTCAGGTTCTTGGAATGACAGTATTATTCATCAGTTCACTACAGACGGTACTTTGTTACGTTCCGTGAATGTTGGTCAGCCAGTTTCTGGTTTAGCAATTAACCCGGTAAATGGCAGCTTGTATGCAATGTTGAATGGCTCTAATCCGACGTTTGATGTGGTGGTATTCGATACAGCTACACCAGACTTGTTACCGATTTCTGCCTTTAACTTCCCTAACAACCAAGACTTCACAGGCGATGGTGTTAACGATGACTTGTTACCTGATGGTATTCAGTCTGGTTTAGCGATTGACTGTGATGGCAACTTGTGGACGCCTGTACGTGCATTTGGCGGCGTGATTGGTGTCGCAACTGGCGAAACCAATATTTGTGAGTGGAAAGAGCTGTCTTGGTTAAAGCTAAACACAGGTAACAGCGGTTTAGTTGCAGCCAATAGTTCAGCTGATGTTGAATTAGGCTTTAATGCTACTGAGCTTGAGCCAGGCACTTATCAAGCACAGTTAATCACTGCAAATGATACGCCTTACGGTGATAGCACAAGTCTAGTAACATTGAATGTTACTGCGCCAAACTTCGGTAGTTTAGGTATTACTACTACTGAAGCTTCTGAGAAAAATGGTGATGATGTTGTAATCACAGTTTCTAGAGCAGGCGGTTCTGACTTTGCTGTAACTGTAGATTATCAAACTGCTGACGGAACAGCTGTTGCTGGTACTAACTATTCGGCGACAACTGGTACTCTAACTTGGGCGGATGGTGATACAGCTGATAAAACTATCACGGTATCCACTATTAATACTTCACGTGAAACTGATTTAGGTTTCAGTGTAGTACTTAGTAATGCTCAAGGTGGTGCTACTATTGGTAACCCTTCTATTGGTGTAACCATTGAGGGTGATTCTGGTGGTAGCTTTGGATTAGCAATCTTAGCGATGTTAGGCCTATTAGGTCTTGCAAGACGCAGAAGATACACTTAATCTAAGCACCATAAAAACAAGAAGCACTGAAGGGGAACCTTCAGTGCTTTTTTAATTATTAACCTTTTTTAGATTTAAAATTTATCATCATGATTCGATTTATTTGTTTTTTTGCTCTTTTAGGATTTTCAACAATCTCGTTCCAATTGAAAGCTACGAAAGTATTAAAAGAAGAAAAAAGTAAAGTTACCGATCAAGCTAATTTCACAAAATCAGTGGATGGCTCAAAAGCTACAGAGGATGCAAAACCTGAGCAGCTAACCCAGCAAGAAAGGCAGTTACCTAATGAAGAAGCTAATTCTCGGGTGATAACCGTGTTAAGTTCAAAAGCACCGCAACACTTTACTGACTTGAGCACTAAAAATAGTTATGTGACTCCTAAAGATACTATCGGCGCAGCTAACCAACTTTTGGATTTGATTACAGAGATACCTGGTGTCACTGAAAATGGACAGTCAGGTTTATTTCAAACTTACTCGATTCGCGGGGTCTCTAGACAAAGAGTTTTAACCTATCTTTCGGATATACCCATTAAAGCAGAAAGGCGTGCTGGAGTAGCTGCGTCTTTTTTACATCCTTTATTACTCGACTCAGTGGAGGTAAAGAAAGGGCCAGCCTCAACATTATATCAATCTGGAAGTCTTGGCGGGGTTATTAAAATACAGCCTCGTTTTTTCAATGGAACTTCTTGGACAACGGATTATTACTCAGCGGGTAATAGCCAACAACATATCGTTGGTACTTCAGGTCAGGATTGGTCATTAGGTTTTGCCGGGCAGTTTGCTAACAATTCGCAAGATGCGAGAGGTATAGAATTAAATGATGGTTATAATCAATATTCAGCAAGTTTCATTAAGCAGTGGCATAGTGAAGATTTAGATTATGAAGTGATGCTTTTAGCCAGTAGAGGTGATGATATAGGACGTTCAAGCACTCGCTTTCCCGATAGAGTGGTGACTATACCGAACGAAGAGCACCTGTTAGGACAGTTTGCGGTTCAATCAGATAACTGGCGAGCTTCTATTTATTTACATCCTAACCAAGTAGAAACACTAACATTGCGCCCTGAAGACCGGACAAATGAAGTGCAGAACAAATCGAATGATTGGGGCTTTCATTTTGAGCAAGAGTGGCATGCTCAGCTTTTCGAGGGTCTCTACGGTTTGGATACCTTTGTTAGAAATAGTATTGACGCCTCCGATAAAAGCACTTCATTGACAGACGGTAGTGTGATTCTTACTGAATCACTTTCAGGAGCTTCAGAAAGAGAATCAGCAGCGTTTTTCACCTTAAACAAAGCTTTTGATTCAAGTAAATGGCAGCTCGGTATTCGCTTAATTAATAATGAGCAAAATAATCAAAGGAATACTATTGTTAATAACGCTTTGACCGGGTTTATTGGTAAGTCATTTGCTTTGTCGGATAATTTTTTGTTAACAACTTCACTTGGAACGGGGATTCGTTTCCCAACTGTCAGTGAGCGTTTTTTTGAAGGTACTACAGGAAGAGGTGAAGTAGAAGGTAATCCAAATTTAAAAGAAGAACGTTCTATTAGTGCCGATTTTGGACTGAAGTATTCTGACGCCAGTATTTCTCTTGCAGCCAATCTTTATCAGCAAAGAGTCAGTGATTATATCGAAAGAGTTGAAATTGCCCCTGAATTATTAAGCTTTCGCAATATCCAAGACGGGACGATTAAAGGTGTTGAGTTTGATGCAGTTTACAGCTTAAATAAAGAGCTAAAATTAAGCTTCTTTACTAGTTTCATCGAAGGTGAAGACCAAGGGGGTAATCCTCTAGTGGATATCCCTTCTCACCGCTCTAAGCTTAAGCTTGATTATCAAGCTGAGAAATATCTCCTAAAGTTTGGGATGGAGTATCGTCAAGATAAAAGCCCTACTGCAGCAGGGGAGAAGTTTATAGGCAACGCTTTACTGGCAGATGTCTCATTTGCGTATCTGTTCAATGATAAGTTTCGCATTCAATTTAGTTTAGATAATTTGTTGGATGAAGACTATTTCTCATCGGCGGATGAACTAGCGCCTCTAGCAAATGGTCGCGAGTGGGGAATCAGCATTACTAAGCAATGGTAATTCTAGTTGGTTGAATTTAGAATAATGCCTCAATTTTGATGAGAGTCGTATCCGATGCCTAAAAGTGCCAAAACTGTATTAACTATCAATTCAATATTAATGATTACTTTATTGGTATTAGCGTTTCAGGTTTATATGAACTGGCAGGGCGAGTACTTTCTAGCATTTCTAAGTGCTGCCATGATTGGTGGTCTATTTTTATGCCAGATGGTTATTATGTATCGCGGACAAAAACTCTGGAATACTTTACGCGGTATTTTATATGTCTTAGCACTTTTAGTGGCTTTGTACTTTGTCGTCTCTCTAGCGGCCTTGTTTAGCATTATTGGCTTTATAAAATGTTTCAGCGCTTTGTTACTAGCATTTTATTTGATTGGTCTTCGAGGTTACCTAAATTCAAAAGGATTTCTAGGTTATTTTACTGGCCTAGAATCTCCTACAAAATAGCATATCTATATCGCATTGCTGTGGGATATTTGCCGGCCTTAATTATATGTTAAGAACTTAAAGTAATTAACTCTCTTACTAAGGCATTAGCACCTTGGTAGATATCTGAGACTTTGGCGTCAAGCATATAACAGGGCGTAGTGACTAGTTTATTGACGGGATCAACAAGGACTTCGCCGTGATTGCTATTAGAGTGGTTTGCCCCCATTGACTCAAGTGCCTTTGCAACATCGGTATCATTCCCAATGGTCAAGTTCGCATCAGGAATTAATTTCGCCAAGATAACCGGAGCTATACATAAAGCGCCGATGGGTTTCTTCGCAGAGTAGGTTTTGCGAACAGCAGCTTCAACGTCAGAATTAATTTTACAAGCCGCACCATCTATAGCAAAAGTGGATAAATTGAGCGCAGCTCCAAATCCACCAGGCATCACTAAAGCATCGAAGTTCGCTACCTCAAATTCGGATAAGGCTTTGATATCACCTCGTGCAATTCGAGCCGATTCGATAAGTACATTTCTACTTTCAAAAGCAGATTCGCCTGTTAAATGGTTTTGTACTTTAAATTGCTCAATATCGGGAGCAAAGCACTGGTAGCTAGCACCTTGTAGGTCTAAAGCTAATAAGGTCATAACAGACTCTTGAATTTCTGCACCATCTTGAAAACCACAACCTGAAAGAATAACTGCAACCGATTTTGCCATTAATATTTCCTTTGATCTAAACATGAAATTTACGAAAGCTGATGAATATATAATACCTTAACTGATTGATACTTTTAATTATTAATGGCGACTTTTGAGATTTGGGTTCTAGTTCACAGGCGAATCTTACTTAGTCATTATGATAGTGTGAAGCTTATCTTGATTTGGATGTGAATAACGTATGTCAGCTATAAAAGTAAAATGTATCAAATGGTTAGCAACCATTGCTATTATTGGACTAGGTTCAATAAACGCTGTAGCAGAAGAAGCCTTGCTGGTCTTTGAAAACCAATCAATTCCAATCGAGTTAAAAGCTAACCAACAATTATCGAACAAGATTAACTTTAAGCATAAAGCGCCCAATTCTAGGAAAGATAATTCTGAGCATTTTAAAGCTACTATTAATCAATATGATAGATCTTGGATCAGAACTTCTAAAATTAATGAACAATGGACAGGTCTGGCGTCAATAGATGGTCAGCTTTATGAAGTTGTTTCGGTAACTGGCAATGCTATTGAGTTAACTCCACTTAATACTCATCAGCATGACACGAGTTGCGGAGTCGAACATGAAACTGAAAGACATAATCCAAAAACGGATTTTTTAAAACAATTTATAGGTGAGTCTCAGCAAAATGAGACACATACTTCCCATCAAATTCAAGCGCAACCTTTGTATTTATCTTATAACAAGCAGCAAGCAGTCTGTTCCGATGCCATTGGTGGTGTTTGTAGTTTTGCCGAGATAGAGTTTGTGTTCGATCAGCTCTATCAAGATCGTTTTGCAGCTAACGAATTAGTTAGCCAAACTAATGCTTTAATTAATATTATTGAAGGTTTTTATGAAAATGATTTTAATATTCGTTTTAACAGCATCACTGTAGAATTTTTACAAGCAGAAACTTTTGATACGACAACAGATGCACGAGACTTTTTAACTGATGTTCGTCAAAGAAAATCCAATGATCAATTAGGTTTTATTAAGAACAAACGTAGTTTATTGCATGTAGTGACAGGTCGAAACTTTGACGGCAGTACTGCAGGGGTAGCCTATGTTGGCGTTTTGTGCAGCAATTCGGGGTTTAGCAGTGGGGTAACCAATTTAATTCCAAGTTCGGGAGGGACTCCGCGTTTACCTATAACGGCTTTAGTTATCGCTCATGAACTAGGGCATAACTTTGGTTCAGGTCACGACAGTGATGGTAATTCTTGCCCTAGTTCTGGTTTTGTAATGGCCGCTAGCGCAAGCGGTTCGGCAACTAATTTTTCTAGCTGTTCGATTGACGTAATGACTCAAGAATATAATGACTTAACTAATCCTCAAGCATGTTTTGATTTTCCTTTGGAGTTAGCGATAGCTTCGGATCCAGGCAATTCGCAAGACATGATTGTTATGCAAGCAGCTGATTTAAATTTTGATGTCTCGTTAGAGCTGCCCAGCGGCGCTACCTTAAATCAAGTGGGTTTAGTTGGATCAATACCAGCCCAAACGGGTCGTTTTAATGTCGTTAGCTTTGCAGGCACCACTTGCTCAATTGATACTGATGGTGCTTCGTTCGATTGCCAACTAGCAAATCCCTCAGCGGCTTCTAGTATTAATATCAACGTGACCCCATTAACTACCGACTTCGAATTATCACAAGAAGTCAGTGTTTCTAGTGACTTTGTAGATGTAGATTTGACTAATAATCAATTAACTTCTAGTTTTAATGTCAGTCAAATAATGGTGCCTGCTGCAGTGACTAATTTAACGGCTTCAGAATCGAATAATATCGTAACTTTAAATTGGTCTGATAATTCTGATAATGAGGATGGTTTTAGACTCGAACGTAGTGATAATAATGGCGCATTCAATCAAATTGTTGAGCTTGCATCTAATGTGATGTCTTATCAAGATTCCAATGTCAGTGATGATAATGATTATAGCTATCGATTAATTGCTTTTAACGCAGGCGGAGATGCCAGCGCTTCCAATACAGTCAGTATCAGTTTAGAAGCTCCGCCAGCGCCTCCTGCACCAGCACCAGATGATGGCGGTTCAGGAGGCGGCTTGGCTCAATGGTGGTTGTTAGCCTTGTTGCTCTTACGCTATGGAGTTAATATAAAAGGCGTTAACTTTAAAGAGACTAAGAATAGCAAATGATTAAAACTATAAAAATAGATTGGATTCTTTTGATGCTACTAACCTTAATCACGAGTTTTGGTTGTAAACAGCAAGTCACTCCCTATCCAGAGTCAAAACCACAAGTTGGCAACTTTATAGATAATCGGGGACAGACTTGGCAGGATTTGCAGGAACACAAAGCACTTTGGGAAGCAAAAACTAGTGGTAATTATCAGATAACTTTTCAACAAAGCTGCTTTTGCCCGCAAGAATTTACTCAGCCATTTCAGTTAACGGTAGCCAATGGCAAGATAGTCAAGGCAATAGATAAAGACAATAAACCGGCCCAAAAACAAACCATGGAAGCTATCAAGACCGTGGAACAAGTTTTTGCAATGTTAAACAAAGCCACCAAAAGCGCCGAGTTAATCGAAGTTCAATACGACTCAGAGTTTGGATATCCAAAATTAGTGTTTATAGACCATGAACAAATGATGGCAGATGAAGAGGTGAGAATTAGTTTGAGTGGTTTAAAGCTGTAAGCAGACCAAAACCATTCAGTGAGGCTTTAAAATTAACCCTTGAGTCTAGCGTCAGATCCTTTATCATTAGCTTATCTATTGCTCAAGAAGGGGCGGCATTCTTAGTCAGCACCTTCGGCAATCATTACCAAAACTTTATATAGGCCGTTGGTAAGGCTTATTGAAAACAGAGAGAACAGAAAATGCCAGTCATAACATTACCTGATGGTAGCAAACGTGAGTTTGATGATGCTGTATCGGTTTACGATGTCGCCCATAACATTAGTCCTGGATTAGCCAAAGCCGCTTTAGCCGGAAAAATCGATGGCGAAATGGTGGATACCAGTTTCGTAATCGATAAAGACTCGAATTTAGCCATTATTACCGATCGTGATGATGACGGTTTAGAAGTGATTCGCCACTCAACAGCGCATTTATTAGCGCAAGCGACTCAGCGTTTATTTGATAATGTTCAGGTGACTGTAGGTCCAGTGATTGAAGATGGCTTCTTCTATGATTTTGCTACCGAGCGTCCTTTTACCGATGAAGATTTAAAAGCCATCGAAAAAGAGATGAATCGTATTGTGAAGCAAAACTTAAAAGTTGAGCGCTCGATTATGGGCCGTGACGAAGCGATTAGTTTCTTCCGCGATATGGGCGAAGAATATAAAGCCGAAATCATCGAAGAAATCCCTGCTGGCGAAGAACTGTCTTTATACAAGCAAGGCGATTTTATTGATTTATGTCGTGGTCCTCACGTTCCTTCAACAGCCAAGTTAAAAGCTTTCAAATTGATGAAAGTGGCTGGAGCATACTGGCGTGGTGATCCAACAAAGCCTATGTTGCAAAGGGTTTACGGAACTGCCTGGCCGAAAAAAGAGGATTTAAAAGCCTATCTTCATCGTTTAGAAGAGGCTGAAAAGCGTGATCACCGTAAGATTGGTAAAGCGCAAGATTTATTCCACTTACAAGAAGAAGCACCGGGTATGGTCTTCTGGCATGACAATGGTTGGAGTATTTATCGTACTTTAGAACAATATATCCGCGATCGTTTACAGGCGCAGAACTATCAAGAGG
Organism: Kangiella sp. HZ709; assembly: GCF_009674675.1. Lineage (GTDB taxonomy): Bacteria > Pseudomonadota > Gammaproteobacteria > Enterobacterales > Kangiellaceae > Kangiella. Next base: position 759,208 of record NZ_WKJC01000001.1, on the reverse strand, counting down.
TAAGAACGCCACAAATTGTTGACCGCACATTATGGGAAAAGTCGGGTCATTGGGATAAATTTTCAGATGGCATGTTTACGCTTGAATCCGATCACAAAGACTTTGCAGTAAAACCAATGAACTGTCCGTGTCACGTTCAGATATTTAACGTTGGTTTGAAGTCTTACCGTGATTTGCCGTTACGCATGGCTGAGTTTGGTTCTTGTCACCGTAATGAGCCATCAGGCGCTTTACACGGCATTATGCGTTTGCGTAATTTCGTTCAAGATGATGCGCATATTTTCTGTACCGAAGATCAGATTCAAGAAGAAGTGACTCAATTTATTGAGTTGTTATATGACGTTTATGCTGATTTTGGTTTTACTGATTTAATCGTGAAGCTTTCAACTCGTCCGGAAGAGCGTGTTGGTTCGGATGAGGTTTGGGATAAATCTGAAGCCGCATTGGCAGAAGCATTGAAAGCCAGCGATATTGAATTTGAGTACCAACCTGGCGAAGGTGCTTTCTATGGTCCAAAAATCGAATTCACGCTAAAAGATTGTCTGGGTCGTCATTGGCAATGTGGCACTATGCAGGTCGATTTTTCGATGCCAGGTCGATTGGGCGCGGAATATATTGACGAAAATGGTGATAAAGCAGTTCCAGTAATGTTGCATCGGGCTATTTTGGGATCTTTAGAGCGATTTATCGGTATTTTGATTGAAGAATATGCGGGCAAATTCCCAGCTTGGTTGGCCCCAACTCAAGCCGTAATTATGAACATTACGGACAAACAGGGCGAATTTTGCCAAAAAACAGCAGAAACTTTGAAAAATAAGGGTTTTAGAGTCAATTTAGACTTGAGAAATGAGAAGATCGGCTTTAAAATTCGCGGTCAGACTTTGGCACGTGTGCCATACCTCTTGGTCGTTGGTGATCGAGAAGTCGAAAATGGTCATGTTGCGGTACGAACTCGAGAGGGTGAAGACCTAGGAAGCATGAGCATTGAAGCCTTTGCAGAACTGCTTGAGAAAGCAGTGGCCGCTAAAGGACGCAAGTAGCGACTTAAATAGCGGACATAAACAAAGTTAAGAATATTATTACAGAGGGTAATTACCATTAGAAAACATGACAAGCGCGGCGGTTTTAAAAACAGACAGCGCATAAATGACGATATCACCGCACGTGAAGTGCGATTGATTGACGCCACAGGCGAGAACGTTGGCGTTGTTTCACTAGATGAAGCACTACAATCAGCAAAAGGTTCTAGCTTAGACTTAGTGGAGATTTCTCCGGAAGCTGAACCTCCAGTCTGTAAAGTCATGGATTTTGGTAAGTATCGTTTTGAGCAGAAAAAAGCTAAAGCTGCTGCCAAAAAGAAACAAAAAGTAACCCATGTAAAAGAAATCAAGTTCCGTCCAGGAACTGATATAGGGGATTATCAGGTAAAACTACGCAACCTGATACGTTTCCTAGAAGACGGGGACAAGGCGAAAATCACAGTTCGCTTCCGCGGTCGAGAGATGGCGCATCAAGAGCTCGGAATGGAGTTATTGAAGCGTGTTGAAAAAGACTTGGAAGAATACGGTTCTGTTGAGAGTCGTCCGTCTATGGAAGGTCGTCAAATGACGATGATGATAGGTCCCAAGAAAAAGAAATAAGTTCACTTATTTCTTTTTGATAGGTTGGATGGAAAGGTGTTGTAACCCGAACGTCCGTTTTTGTAACTAGTTATGGCTTTTAACGATTGACTGCTAGCTTTTTAGTAGAGCAAGCATGAACAATGGCCTTAACGGGTAACTAATGCGAGTATTTAACTATGCCAAAAATGAAGACTGATAGCGGTGCTTCGAAGCGTTTTAAGAAAACAGCTTCAGGCCGTTATAAACACAAACAAGCACACTTGCGTCATATTTTGACCAAGAAATCCACTAAGCGTAAGCGTCATTTGCGTCATGGTAAATTGGTAGATGCTGCCGATACCAAGCAAATCGATCGTATGCTTCCTAACGGTTAATAGAGGATTAAAAGATGCCTAGAGTAAAACGTGGTGTGACTGCACACGCTCGTCACAAGAAAATTTTAAAGCAAGCTAAAGGTTATTATGGTGCTCGTTCGCGCGTATACCGTGTAGCTAAGCAAGCTGTAATTAAAGCTGGTCAATATGCATACCGTGACCGTCGTCAGCGCAAACGTCAATTCCGTGCTTTATGGATTGCTCGTATTAATGCTGAAGCTCGTGTAAACGGTTTGTCTTACAGCAAGTTCATCAATGGTTTGAAAAAATCAGAGATTGAAGTTGACCGTAAAATGCTAGCTGAATTGGCAGTGTTCGACAAAGTAGCTTTTGCTGCTTTTGCAGAACAAGCAAAATCTGCCCTAGAAGCTTAATCCTAATTTAAATTTAAATATTTTTTAATTCTAAATTTAGGTTCTTATAAAAAGGAAGGGCAGCGATGTCCTTCCTTTTTTTTATAACAAATATTTATTGATACTGAGAATTATCATGTCCGATCAAGAAACAAGCTTAGAAGCGATTATTGAACAAGCAAAAGAAGAAATTGATGCGATTGAAAAATTACCTGAACTTGATCAGGTTAAAGCTCGCTTTGTTGGTAAAAAGGGCTTAATCACTGCAAAAATGCAGCAGATGGCTAAGTTGCCGCCTGAAGAAAAGCCAAAGTTTGGCGCTAAAGTTAACCTAGCAAAACAAGCTGTATTCAAGATAATCGAAGCTAAACAAAAAGCCCTCAAAGATGCACAAATCGCAGCCCAATTAGCCAGCGAAACCATTGATGTGACTTTAGCGGGACGTAACGTTTCTCGTGGTGGTGTGCACCCAGTCAATAGAACCCTAGAGCGTATTGAATCTTATTTCTCGCAAATGGGTTTTGAGGTCTCAGAAGGCCCAGAAATTGAAGATGATTTCCATAATTTCACGGCGCTTAATATTCCTGACCATCATCCAGCTAGAGCGATGCATGATACTTTCTATATAGATTCAGAAAGATTGTTAAGAACGCACACCTCGCCGGTACAGGTAAGAGTAATGGAAGAGCAAAAGCCACCATTAAGAATTATCGCACCAGGTCGAGTATACCGTTGTGATTCGGATCTAACTCATACCCCAATGTTCCACCAAGTTGAAGGTCTATTGGTTGATGAAAGCACTACATTTATAGACTTAAAGGGTATTTTAGATGAGTTCTTAAAGCAGTTCTTCGAAAAAGATGTGAAGACACGTTTTAGACCATCATACTTCCCATTTACAGAACCTTCTGCAGAAGTAGATGTTGAGTGTGTAAGTTGTAGCGGAGAGGGTTGCCGTGTGTGCTCTAAGACGGGTTGGTTAGAAGTCTTAGGTTGCGGCATGGTACACCCAAACGTTTTAAAAGCCGTCGGTATCGATAGTGAAAAATATACAGGCTTTGCCTTCGGAATGGGTGTTGAGCGCTTAACTATGTTGCGTTACGGCGTTAACGATTTGCGTCTTTTCTTTGAGAATGATATTAACTTTTTAAAGCAATTTAATTAAGGATTTACCAAAATGAAATTTAGTGAAAATTGGTTAAGAGAATGGGTTAATCCAAATATTTCTACTGAAGAGTTAGTAGAGAAATTAACAATGGCTGGGTTAGAAGTTGATGCATTTGAATTTTTAGGGAATAATTTTTCTAAAGTAGTCGTTGGCGAAATTGTTGCTGCAGAAAAACACCCAGATGCAGACAAATTGCAAGTGTGCAGCGTTAATGTAGGCGATAAATCAGATGAAGATTTGCAAATCATTTGTGGTGCGCCAAATGCTAGAAAAGGTATTAAAGTTGCTGTTGCGATGATCGGTGCTGTCTTACCGGGAGATTTTAAAATTAAGAAAGCGAAGCTTCGCGGTGTGGCTTCATTTGGAATGTTGTGTTCAACCAAAGAGTTAAATTTGGGCGAAGATCATGATGGTATTATGGAGTTGTCTGAGGATGCAGTAATAGGCCAAGATTTTGTCGATTATATGCAACTTAATGACACAGAAATTGATGTGGATTTAACGCCAAACCGTGGTGATTGTTTAGGTATTCGCGGCATCGCTCGTGAAGTTGGTGTTTTAACCCAAACTGAAGTTAATGAAGTTCAGCCTAGACCGATTGAAGCTACTATAAAAGATGTTTTACAGATCGACCTTTCTGCTCCTAATGCATGCCCACGTTATTTAGGAAGAGTTATAAAAGGGATTAATCCAAGTGTGAAAACTCCAGACTGGATGGTTAGAAAAATAGAGCGCTCAGGTGTTCGCTCAATCGATCCTGTGGTTGATATAACTAATTTTGTATTATTGGAATTAGGCCATCCGATGCACGCTTTCGATTTAAACAATATCAATGGCGGTATTGATGTGCGAATGGCTAAGCAAGATGAAAAGCTAACTTTACTGGACGGCCAAGAAGTTAACCTTTCCGATAATACTTTAATGATTGCTGACCATAAAAAATCGTTAGCTATTGCTGGAGTTATGGGCGGTGAATTTTCTGGCATCAACTCAAAAACTAAAGACGTTTTTTTAGAGTCAGCTTATTTTGATCAAGTTGCCATCGCTGGGCGTGCTCGTCAATATGGTCTGCATACAGATGCATCTCATCGTTACGAACGTGGTGTCGATTTTGAATTACAACGCACAGCTATGGAGCGCGCTACAGAATTATTATTGGATATTGTAGGCGGTGAAGCTGGCGAAATTATTGAAGCGGTAAATACTGAACATTTACCAGAGAAAAGGAATTTAATTTTACGTCGTGCAAGAATCGAAAGGCTAGTGGGTTTTGCTTTTGAAGATACGCAAGTTGAAGACATTTTGACGCGTTTAGGTTTAGAGTTAACAACCAACTCTGAAGGTTGGAACGTGTTAGTTCCTTCGTTCCGTTTTGATATAGATAATGAAGAGTCATTGATAGAAGAGTTGGTTAGAGTATTTGGTTACAACAATCTACCAACGCGTAAGCCTGTTGCGGAAATGAGCATGTATCGCCTGCCCGAAAATCGCGTCTGGAAAAATCAAATGCGCGAAGTGTTGGTTGATCGTGGTTATCAAGAAGCGATAACTTATTCTTTTGTTGAGCCTGAATTACAAAAGAAATTACAGCCTGGTGATGAACCATTACCGTTAATGAATCCAATCTCTAATGAATTAGGGGTTATGCGTACTAATTTACTAGCAGGCCTGGTTCAGGCTGCGAAATTTAACGTTAACCGTCAACAATCTCGTGTGCGTCTATTTGAAATTGGCTTGCGATTTGATAACTCAGGGACTGAACTTAAACAAATCCCAACCATTGCTGGTTTGATTGGTGGTTCGCGTCTAGAAGAACAATGGAATGATGATGGTGGTAAAGTCGACTTTTATGATTTGAAAGGCGATCTAGAATCTGTTTTAGATTTAACGAAATTAGACTATAGCTTTGACGTTACTCAAAAAGACATTCTGCATCCTGGACAGTCGGCGATAATTATTCACCAAGACAAGGAAGTTGGTTACATTGGAAAAATCCATCCAGGATTACAACAAGAACTTGATTTAGACATGGAAAGCTTCGTTTTCCAGTTAGATTTAGAAGCTATTTCAGAGCGTCAATTACCTCAATTTCATTCTCTATCAAAATTTCCATCAATCCGCCGAGATTTGGCTTTAGTGGTCGAAGATCAGGTAAAAGGTGCGGAATTGATTGATTTTATTGTAAAAAATGGTGCTGACTTGATGACAGATGTGCGTATTTTTGATATATACAGAGGTGAACATCTAGAAGCAGGAAAGAAAAGCGTCGCAATAGCCATGACTTTGCAGCATCCAGAGAAAACTTTGGAAGAGAGTGAAATCACTCAAGTTATGGATAAACTAATTAGCGGTCTTGAGCAAAGCTTCTCTGCAACACTTAGAGCTTAATTAAGTAGTTTGAGTTGCAGTTGATAATGAGAGGATAAACTATGGCATTAACCAAGGCCGATATGGCAGAACGTTTATACGAGGAATTAGGTCTAAATAAGCGTGAGTCAAAGGAAATCGTTGAGGGCTTTTTTGAAGAAATCAGAGATGCCCTAGAAGATGGTTATAATGTTAAACTTTCAGGATTCGGTAACTTTGAATTGCGTGACAAGGCATCACGCCCTGGAAGAAACCCAAAAACTGGTGAAGAGGTGGCCATAAGCGCTAGGCGTGTGGTGACGTTTAAACCTGGACAAAAATTAAGAGGGAAAGTAACTCATTATGTTGGAACCGACCAATAATAACGAATTACCGCCGATCCCGGCGAAACGCTACTTTACCATTGGTGAAGTTAGCGAGCTATGTGCAGTAAAACCTCATGTTTTGCGTTACTGGGAACAAGAGTTTGAGCAGCTTGATCCTGTTAGACGTGGCAATAGACGCTATTATCAAAGAGGTGATGTATTAGTAGTTCGTCAAATCCGTTCATTATTATATGAGAATGGCTATACAATTGGTGGTGCTAGACAGTGTCTAAATGAAGGCGAAGAAACGGAACAATCTTCTGGACCTTCTAAAGCACAAATCGATGATTTAATAGAAGAATTAGAGAAAATCAAAGAACTACTTACAGCTGCTTAAATTTACTGATGTAAATTCTTGCAAATACCAAAAGATGCGGTACCATTGGCACCGCATTTTTAATGCCTGTTGATTCGTTCGACTATCAGCAACAAATCGGAGCGTGGCGCAGCTTGGTAGCGCACTTGCATGGGGTGCAAGGGGTCGGAGGTTCAAATCCTCTCGCTCCGACCAATTTTCAAACAAATCACTAGTTTCCCTTAAAAATATTATGTGTATCGATTTGTATCAGCAATGTAAAATCTATAGAAATGTGATTGAACTCTCTTTTTCTTGTAAGCCATTGTTTTTATTCGCTTTTCTTTTGTTAATGCAAATATGACTTAATTTACATTTTAATAATACTATCAATAACATATAGCAAATAAGTTAAATTCAAATATACTATCCTGTATATAAAAGTAATTGCGCTTGAAGGGTACATAAATAAAGCCTCATTTATTTATGTTTTAGGAGCATGCAATTGATTAAGGAAAACAATTACTAAAACAAACTTAATTGTGACCTACTGGTTAAAGTCATTATGAATAAATTTTTCATTAGTTTGAAAAAAGCTGCGCTAATTTCCGGCCTCATGTTACTGAGCAGCTATGCAATCTCTGCTGATTACCCTGCAACAGTTACTAACAAAGTTACCGTAACTTTACCTGCTGGCGTAACCGATCCTGATTTATCGAATAATACTGATGGCCCGCCGGCCTGTATACCAGGTACCGACTTCACTACCGATAACGCAGATGATCCTGAAAAAGCGTGTGCTAGTGATACTAACTCTCTACTAGCTAACATTCCGCAGCCCACCAAATCATTTTCGCCTTTAACAATTGATGTTGGTCAGGTATCAACCCTGACTATAACTTTAACCAATAACAATTCTTTTGTTGCCACTTTACAAGCGAATTTAGTTGACACTTTACCTTCTGGCATAGTTGTTGCTCCGACCCCTAATGCATCAACCACTTGTGGTAGTGCAACACTCACTGCTGCAGCGGGAGCTGGATCTATAACATTGGCTTCAGGAGCAACTATTCCTTCAGGTTCACCTGGCTCTTGTACTATCACTGTTGATGTAACCAGCTCAACAGGCGGTACCTTTACCAATCAATTTGCGGCAGGTGCCTTAGATACCGGCTTAGGTGCAAGTACGGCTTCTAGTGCCAATTTAACCGTGAACGACACGCCAACGGCGACCGATGACAGCAATACGGTGGCAGAAGACGGCTCGATTACCGGCGCTTCGGTTGCGGGTAACGACACCTTAGGCGGTGACGGCGGCGACTTAGCGACCGCGTTCAGCTTGGATACCGACGTGTCTAACGGCACCTTGACCTTCAATGCTGACGGCAGTTACGACTACAGCCCGGATGCGAACTTCAACGGCACCGACAGCTTCACTTACATCATCACCGATGCTGATGGCGACACGGACATCGCGACCGTAACCATTACGGTGACGGCGGTGGATGACACGCCAACGGCGACCGATGACAGCAATACGGTGGCAGAAGACGGCTCGATTACCGGCGCTTCGGTTGCGGGTAACGACACCTTAGGCGGTGACGGCGGCGACTTAGCGACCGCGTTCAGCTTGG
>NZ_WKJC01000001.1:0-750930 GCF_009674675.1 Kangiella sp. HZ709 | reverse complement strand
CCTTCAATGCTGACGGCAGTTACGACTACAGCCCGGATGCGAACTTCAACGGCACCGACAGCTTCACTTACATCATCACCGATGCTGATGGCGACACGGACATCGCGACCGTAACCATTACGGTGACACCAGTTGATGACGTTGAGGCGTTGAATGATGACTTCAGTGGTACGCCTATCGATCCTGTGACAGGTGGTTCACCTGGTAACATCTTCGATAACGATACGATCAACGGTGATCCAGCGGATGATACCAATGTGGACAGCATTACGGTAACCAATGATGGTGGTCTAACGGGCGTTACTATCGATACCGACGGTAACGTGAATATACCGCCAGGTACTGCTCCAGGTACTTATGTCATTACTTATGAAATTTGTACAGCTAGCGGTGTCTGTGATACGGCGACTATTACTGTGGTAGTAGGTACTGTAGAAGCAATGGATGATGACTTCAGTGGTACGCCGATCGATCCTGTGGCAGGTGGTTCACCGGGTAATATCTTCGATAACGACACGATCAACGGTGATCCAGCGGATAATACCAATGTGGACAGCATTACGGTAACCAATGATGGTGGTCTAACGGGCGTTATTATCGATTCCGACGGTAATGTGAATGTACCGCCAGGTACTGCTCCAGGCACTTACGTCATTACTTACGAGATCTGTAATGCTGACGGTGTCTGTGATACGGCGACTATTACTGTGGTAGTAGGTGCTGTAGAAGCAATGGATGATGACTTCAGTGGTACGCCGATCGATCCTGTGGCAGGTGGTTCACCGGGTAATATCTTCGATAACGACACGATCAACGGTGATCCAGCGGATAATACCAATGTGGACAGCATTACGGTAACCAATGATGGTGGTCTAACGGGCGTTATTATCGATTCCGACGGTAATGTGAATGTACCGCCAGGTACTGCTCCAGGCACTTACGTCATTACTTACGAGATCTGTAATGCTGACGGTGTCTGTGATACAGCGACTATTACGATTGTAGTTGAGAGTGCCGAAATAATAGCAATTGACGATGATCTTACAGGTAATGTAATTATTGGCGCAGATGGCGGAATAGCTGGTAATGCGTTCGTTAATGACACACTGGACGGTAACCCTGTTGATGAAACTACGGTATCAGTAACGGTTACTAACGATAATGGCACAGGTATCACTATTTCGAGTGCTGGTGAAGTCATAGTACCGGCTAATACTCGAGCAGGAACTTATGTCATCAGTTATGAAATTTGTGAAATTGCTAACCCGACTAATTGTGACACTGCTGATGTAACTGTAGAGGTTATTGCACCAGTTATAGATGCTGTTAATGACGATTTCAGTGCTACACCAATCAATGGCTTTGATGGAGGGGTTGTTGGAAGTATCTTTGATAACGACACTCTTAATAATGTTGCGCTTGATCCAACTTTGGTCAACCTAACAGTTACTAATGATGGTGGTTCAGGTGCAACAGTAAATACTGATGGAACAATTACTGTACCAGCAGGAACTGCAGCTGGAACTTACACATTAGAGTATCAGATTTGTGAGATATTGAATCCGACTAATTGTGATACAGCTACTGTTATTATTGTAGTTGAAGCTCCGGTTATTGTTGCTAATGACGATGATTTCACTGCGGATCCAATCAGTGGGGTGACAGGTGGCGATGCAGGAAATGCATTCGATAATGATACCTTGAATGACGCTGCAATTGATCCAAGCTTAATCACAGTAACGGTATTAGATGATGCTGGTATTGGTGCAACTATTGCTAGTGATGGAACTGTATCAATTCCACCAGGAACAGCAGGTGGCGTTTATACTATTACGTACGAAATTTGCGAGATAATTAACCCAACTAATTGTGATACAGCAACCATTACAATAAGAGTTATCGAAATACCAGCAATTCGTTTGGTTAAAACTGCTAGCGTCAGTCAAGCTTCAATAGGAGACTTCGTCACTTACAACGTGACTGTAGAAAATATTGGTCAGATTGATGCTTCGAACATCAGTTTAGTTGATACGCCACCTCTGGGTATGAACTATGTCGAAGGTTCAGGTGCTATTAATGACTTGAATCCAGCCAATGATGTAATTACAGCAGGGCGTCCAATCAGCTTTGATGGGGTTGATGTTGCTGCAGGTGAAACTGTGGTTATTACCTACATGATGCGTATTGGTGCAACAGCCATTCGTGGTGAGTTAGTTAACACGGTGGTTGCTGAGTTTGCAGGTCAAACAGTTTCGAATGAGGCAACTGTAGCTATCTTGATGAGCGCTGATCCTGATTTCGAACAATCGACAATTCTGGGTAAGGTTTTCAATGACCGTGACGCTGATGGCTGGCAAGATGATGCTACGGCGACAGGTATTCAAGTTACCGGCGGCATTGATGAGTCAGCTTATATTGCTAACTCTACAACTTTGGATGTTGGTAATGGACCTGTTTCATTGTCCGATGCAAGTGCGCCTATTAATCACGGAATTACTATTGAGAACTTGTCTGGTAGAAACTCGTCTATGGATCCAGCAAGCAATCATCAAGTAGTTATTAGTCAAATGATGACTGAACCAAAGTTTACTAGCAGTGTTGTGATTACAACGGCAGAAGGTTCTGAGTTAATCATGGCCGCGGATGGTACAGTCACCAGTAATTCAACTGGCGATCTAGCTAGAGGTTTATCAGCACAAAAACTAAGTGTTGAGAGGTTAGTTACTTTGATTGAGGGCAACTATAAAGTTGACTTCATTATTACCAATCATGGTATTCAAGAGCGCGGTATCCCAGGCGTCCGAATTGCAACAGTTGAAGGTTTAATTATTGAAACTGATGCTTATGGTCGCTTCCACTTGAATGCAATAGATGTAGCTGACTTTGGTCGCGGTCAAAACTTTATTATGAAAGTTGACCCTGCCACCTTACCAAAAGGTTCTGAGTTCACTACAGAAAATCCAAGAGTTAAGCGTTTGACACAAGGTTTACCAACCAGTTTCGACTTTGGCGTTAAGATTCCAGAAACTAAACCTAAAGTAAGGGGTATTGAAGCGGTTGAGATTGAGTTAGGTACGATTTTATTCGATGACAACAGTGCAGAAATAAAGCCTCAGTATCAAGAAGCATTAGTTGATATGGCAGATGCAATTAATAAGTACCAAGGAGGAACCATCACTATTGATGGTCATGGTGGCGGTTTAGCTATTGCCTTTGACCGTGCGCAAAGAGTTAGGGAAGCTTTGTTGGATTTAGTAGAGCCAGAGTTACATGAAGAGTTGCAGGTTTCTTTAATAGCTTCTCCAGAACTTCATGTTGCTGGCCGAGAAATCATTACCATTGGAGAACGCGTAATTTTAGGCTCAGTTTTCTTTGAAACTAACAAAGCAGATGTTAAACCAACTTATAGCTCATTAATAAAGAATATTGCGGGCTATTTAAATAAAAATGGTGGCGGTGCGATCAGGCTTGCTGGTCATACTGATATCCGTGCGGACAAAGACTACAATTATCAATTAGGTCTACGTCGAGCTAAGAGTATTTATGCTGAATTAATTAAGCAAGTTGATAAATCCTATGTAGATGAGGTTAGAGTGGAAACATCTTCAAGAGAGTTCGCAGTTATTGAAGGAGGTGAGCTATGAGAATTTTATTAAATAGTAAGCCTGTGATGGCATTTGGCCTGTCTGCAATTTTGTACACTTTAGTTCCTGCAGCTTTTTCGGCGGAAGAAGAAAAAACTGAACAAGAAGCAAAAAAGTATGAGTGTGTAGAAGGAGAATGCCGAACACAAAATGGTTTGGTTTTCCGTGTTACTAGTTTGGGTGAAGAACGCCCAAAAGTAAAAGGCAATGATGAGACCGCGCATAGTAAAAATCGACGCGTTGATGTCACTTATCAAGAAGTTTATACCTATAGCGAAAAGGGTTTTACCCCGGATCAGAAAAGGGTAGATGTTAATTCTCAGATGATGATACAGCTGAAAAATGGCGGCTTATTATGGGCTACTGAAGACCCAGCTTTAACTCGTGCTTCATTAAACCTTAATGGTCCTGCTACTGTTGCTTTTGATGGTGAAAAAATTTCTGAAGATGTCAACTTTAGTTATTACAATAACTATGGTGCATTTATCGAAAAGCTAGAAATTGTACTGTTTGATGGTGCGGATACTGATCTGATTACCCCTTTAAAAACTGTCGATGTTACAGTTCAAAATAATGGTCGTTATGGTTGGGATGGTTCTCTCACTCTAGATCGAAAGTTAGCACTAGGTGAACAATTACAGTATTTAATTCGAGCCTATGATAAAGAAGGGCGGATGGATGAAACCTATCCAAAGACATTACTGTTAGTTTCAGAAGAAGAGAAAAAGTCTAACTTAGCGAGAGTAGCGGGCAACACGGTAAGAAATGTTTCAGAGCAGCAAACTGAACAGCAAATTGCAAATGACTTGATTGAAAGTGAAACTTTTGGCAATAACAATTTACGTCAACAAAACATTCCAATTTATGGTTCAAGAGTTCGTATTTTCGGTCAAGATATCCCTGAAGGGCAACAAATTACCGTTAACGAGCAAAGAATCCCTGTTGGTCTAGAGCGTCGATTCGTAACGGAATATTTATTACCAGTTGGAATGCACAAGTTTAATGTTGGAATTGGTGATGGCACTGAGTATGGGGCTAAAGAATTAGCGGTCGATGTGACCGGTAAATACATGTTTATGGTTGCGTTAGCTGACATTACCGCATCACAAAATAATGTTTCTGATAGTATTCAAGCTGTGGATGATGGTGATACTTTTGATGATGATTTTTTAGTTAATGGTCGCTTGGCATTTTACTTAAAAGGTAAGATTAAAGGTAAGTATTTAATCACGGCTCAAGCGGATACTCGCGAGCGTGAAATTGGTGATTTATTTGAGGGTTTCTTAGATAAAGACCCACAAGACGTTTTCCGACGCCTAGATCCTGATCGTTATTACCCTGTATATGGTGATGATTCCAACGTTTATCGTGATGTTGATACCCAAGGTAAATTCTATATTCGTGTTGATTGGGATAAGAGTCAGGCCATTTGGGGTAATTTTAATACCGGCATTACTGGAAATGAGTTCTCTCAATATTCACGCTCACTTTATGGTGCTGCCATTAATTGGCGCTCGATAGAGACAACAGAACTAGGCGAGTCTAAGACTCAGCTAAAAGCTTTTGCATCAGAAGCTCAAACTGCATTCGGTCATAATGAATTCTTAGGTACCGGGGGTAGTCTTTATTACCTACGAAATAGCGATATTTTGCCAGGTTCAGACCGAGTTGTTTTAGAAATTCATGATAACACAACTGGCCGAGTAGAAAGTTCTGTGACCCTACAAAGAGGTGCGGATTACGAGATTGATGAAATTCAGGGGCGGATTATTTTAACACGCCCTCTTAGCCAAATTTCGCGTCAAAATATAGATACTATTATTCGTGATGAGCCACTCGACGGTTTCGATAATATTTTATTAGTCGACTATGAATATTTGCCAACCGGCTTTAATCCGGATGACACTACGGTTGGTGGTCGAGCAAAAGTATGGCTAGGTGAACATGTTGCTATTGGCGGTACTTTTGTTGATGAAAATCGCGCGGGCGATGATTACGAATTGCAAGGTATAGATGTTACTTTACAAGCAGGTCGAGGTACTTATTTAAAATTAGAAAATGCATCTACTACAGCGAATCAAGCCGCGAGCTTTTTCTCGGATAATGGTGGTTTTAGTTTCGCTCCTATTTCACCAGATCCTATTGATGAGGTTTCTGGTAAAAAGGGCGATGCCTATTCGGTTGAGGCTAGAGCTAACTTTAAAGAGTTAGGTTGGAGTGAGAATGAATTTACTGCTGGCGCTTGGCATCGTGAAACCGAAGCTGGTTTCTCGGTAGCTCGTCGAACATTAAACGAAGAAACCATTGAGACTGGTGCAGAAGTTACTGGTCAAATTACCAAAGACTTAACTTTATCTGCTCGAGCTAGTGAATATGAGCGTGGTGCTAATAATAAGTTAGAGCAGGCGCAAGTGAATTTGGATTATAAAATAACTCCGAAGTCTCAATTAACTGCCGAAGTTCGTCAGCTGGAAGAAACCATTGCCGGCACTTCAACTTCAGCAATGCTAGGAGCATTACGTTATAACCATAGAATTGGTGAAACTTGGGATCTATATACTACTGGCCAATTTACCTTAGAAAATGACGGTGGAACATACGATAACAATGACTTGATTACGGTAGGTACTCGCTACTTGTTTGGTCAGCGCTCCTCCATTGGCGCCGAGTACAGTTCTGGTCACCGAGGTGATGCGGCAAGTTTAACCGCTGATTACTTTGTGAATAATGATTATAGTATCTACGGACGTTATACTTACTCAACCGATACCACTAACAGTGTTTTTGGACCTAGTATTACTGATGGAATTACTTTAGGACAAAGATGGCGTGTATCGAATCAGGTAACTATTTACAATGAAAGCCAACATCTGAAAGCACCACAGGAAACTGGATTGGCCCACACATTTGGGGTGGATTTTATTCCTAGTACGGGTTGGAATATCGGTTTTAATCTACAAGATGGTGAGCTGGAAAATATCAATGGTGGGGTGATAGATCGTCAAGCTGGTTCAATAAGCGGTAGTTATCGTTCCCCAGATCTTGATTGGACTTCTAGACTTGAGTATAGAGAAGACTCTGGTGCTGAAAATAGAGAGCAATGGCTTACTACTAATCGAATTTCTTATCGCTTAGATCAAGATTGGCGATTAGCCGCTCGAGTTAATTACTCTGATACAGAAGATTTAAATGATCCAGCTCAAAACGCTGAATTTACGGAGGCAAACCTAGGGTTTGCCTATCGTCCAGTTAATAATAATAAATGGGCACTTCTGGGTAAGTATACTTATTTGTATGACCTACGCACATTGGCGCAAACAACAGCAGGTTCAGATCAGCGCTCTAACATTGTTGCTTTAGAAGGCCTTTATCGTATTAGCCCTGAGTGGGAGTTAGCGGCCAAAGTGGCTCATCGTCAAGGTGAGGTTAGACAAGGAAGAGGTACAGGGCCATGGTTCTCAAGCACGGTAGACTTATATGCATTACAAGCGCGCTATCACTTAATCAAAGAGTGGGATGCCTTAGCAGAATACCGCCTATTAAAATCCAAAGAGAATAGAGATCAACGTCAAGGTTGGTTGATTGGTGCAGATTATCACTTAACAGAAAACTTCAAAGTAGGCTTAGGTTATAACTTTACTGACTTTAGTGATGACTTATCTAATCTCGATTTTGAATATGATGGTTGGTTTATCAATTTCGTTGGTAAATACTAATGAAAAAGTGTTTTGCCGCTTGCTTATTGCTGGCAAGTTTTTCACTAATGGCAGAGTATGAGGATGTCATTTGGACATCAGGCACTTCAGGGACGGCATGTAATGGAAGTATAACGGTTACAGCCGCCATGAGTGTTGCGGCAACAAATTTTAGTGCTGCTAATGATGGTACTTTTATTCACCCTGAAATTTTTGGTACTGAATTTGGAGTTGCACCAGGTTATAGTTATGTTCGCCAGTCCGGACGAGCATTAACAGGCAGCTTTACTTTTTCTGAAACGGTAACCGATCCAATTATTTTATTTTATCAACTTGACCTTAACACCCTGACTTTTAATTTAGGTACTGGTCAAAGCATGAGCTTAATTGAAAGTGATTTTGGTAAAACGACAGATTCAGGTACTGGTCCTGCGACATTATGTAGTGGCTCGTTAGTAGGTAATGTCTTAACAGGGTGTGACATGGGATCTACCTCTCAGTTTTCAACAGGTCCTACTCCAGATGTCTCGATACCCGGTATTAATGAGTTAGAAGGAGCTGGAACCATCCAATTTACCGGGCGTTTTGATAGCATCTCAAGAACTAACACAGGGGCAATTAAAAACAGTGATAATACAACTCGTTGGGCAATCTTAGTTAATTGTGGAGCTGATATTGCTGTTTCAAAATCCGATACAGGCACAACTTATACGCCTGGCGAAACAACTACTTATACGATCGTTGTTTCTAATGATGGGGGAGTTGATGTAAATGGTGTACTGGTTGAGGATGCTATTCCTACAAACTTAACCAGTGTTACTTGGTCTTGCTCAGCTACAACAGACAGTTCATGTATCAGTGGGACTGCAAACGCTACTGATAGTGGGGCAGGCTCTATAAATGAGACAATAGATGTTGCTAGTGGTG
Organism: Kangiella sp. HZ709; assembly: GCF_009674675.1. Taxonomy (GTDB): domain Bacteria; phylum Pseudomonadota; class Gammaproteobacteria; order Enterobacterales; family Kangiellaceae; genus Kangiella. Next base: position 742,664 of record NZ_WKJC01000001.1, on the reverse strand, counting down.
GCACTGTCACTTATATCGTAACAGGAACCTGGTCAGTAACTCCTTAAATTATTTAACTCTCTTAACTTTGAAAGTAGTATTAAGGCCTTCAATGTTCATTAAGTAAGAGCCAAGACTTCCTTTTCTAATAATTATTTTTGGGTCTTCTATCGGGTAATAAATATTATGCCTACCTTTTATTAGCCATATTTGCCCCTCTGCAGTATTTAATTTCATTCCTTTTTTCCAGCGTTTAAATTTCCCCTGCAATTTGAAATTTAGTTGGTTAGGTTGCCTAGCAGCTATTTGTTGCTCTAAACCAAATAAAGATTCAGTTTTTTGAGGTGCTTTTTTAGTATTTTCTGTTGGAAGAGTTAATGATTGTTTTTTAAAAAAAGAATCATAACAAGCTAATCTTTTAGCATTGTCTTTTACATCCATGCATTCTTGTACGGTTCTTTCTGCAGAAACGTGGAGACTAAAAAAAAGAGTTGAAGCAGCGAATAAATATGCTTTCATGAATACGGCTTGATTGAGAATACTATTTTCAGTAATCTACTAACAATCAAGTTTTATGGCAAGCACTATATGATCAAATTAATGTTAGTCGATGATCACGATTTAGTCCGCATGGGTTTGGGACGGTTATTGGCCGATCAAGACGGGATAGATGTGATTGCTGAAGCTGAAACAGGCGAAGAAGCATTAAAAAAGCAAAGAGAGTTTCAACCATCAGTAGTACTTATGGATGCTAACATGCCAGGTATTGGTGGTTTAGAAGCAACGCGCAGAATGCTACGCTTTGATCCTGATGTCAAAATCATTGCTCTAACAGCTCATATTTCTGAGCCTTATCCAACTCAATTTTTAAACGCTGGTGCCATGGGGTATTTGACTAAAGGTGGCGATATAGATGAAATGATTAAAGCTGTTCGCTCAGTTAGCCGTGGCAAAGTATATCTAGCCCCAGAAGTTGCCCAAGAAATGGCACTATCACAATTCAAGCAAAAAGATGAAAACCCCTTTAATCAACTATCCGATCGCGAGATGCAAGTGATGCTTATGATTACTCGTGGAGAGAAAGTACAAGAGATATCTGAGAAACTTCACCTTAGCCCCAAAACAGTTAACAGTTACCGGTATCGATTATTTGAAAAGTTGGATGTGGATAATGATGTTTGCTTAACACATTTGGCGTTACGCTATAAAATTATTGAACCGCAAGTATAAAAAGCATTGGCAAATTTATGCCAGATAAAACGACTCATCTCATCCCTGAAAAAATATTAAAAATCCTACAACACTTAAGCACTAAGCCTGGTGTATATCGTATGCTTGATTCTGATAGTCAAGTTATCTATGTGGGTAAGGCAAAGAATCTTAATAACCGTGTTAAAAGCTACTTTGTAAAGAATCACAGTTCTTTAAAGACTCAACTATTAGTAACACTGATAGATGATATTACAACTACAATTTGTGAAACAGAAACTGAAGCTTTAATTCTTGAAAACAACCTGATTAAAAAACATAAACCTAGGTTTAATATTTTATTTAGGGATGATAAGTCTTATCCGTATATTTTTCTTTCAAAAGAAGATTATCCAAAACTGGTCTATCATAGAGGTGCTAAAAAACAAAAAGGTGATTATTTTGGCCCTTTCCCAAACCCGGCGGCAGTTAGGCAGAGTTTATCGTTAGTGCAAAAAACTTTTCGTATTAGGCAATGCGAAGATAGTTATTTTGCCAATCGAACTCGACCCTGTTTGCAGTATCAAATAAAGCGCTGCAGTGCACCTTGCGTAAACTATATTTCAAAAGAAAATTACGCCGAAGATATCCATAGCATACGTCAGTTTTATCAAGGAAAAAGTGAAGTTATTATCCAAAAGTTGCAAGGCCAAATGGATTTGGCTTCTGAAAATTTGGAGTTTGAAGAAGCTGCAAGATATCGAGATCAAATTAAGAATTTAAGACATGTCATTCAAAAACAAGTTATAAGCGGTAACTCATCAGATTTGGATGCTGTAGCAGTTGAGTACGCATCGGGCGTAGCTTGTGCCTTGGTCTTGTTTATTAGACAAGGGACAATAGTTGGCAATAAAAGTTATTTCCCTAAAATTCCTAAGGGCACTGATTTAGCAGAAATTGAACAAAATTTTTTGCGTCAATATTATTTATCTGGCGCAGAAGTTCCTAATACCGTTCTTGTGCAAAATAGTCATGAAGATTATCAACTGCTGCAATCGGTGTTAACCCAAGAGCATGATCGAAAAATAATCTTCAAAACACCACATAGAGGCCAGTTAAAAGAGTGGGTCACATTTGCTAAGAAAAATGCAATTCATGCTTTGCGATCGAAACTTAACAGTAAAACCAATATGTTTGAACGATTGTCTGAGCTACAGCAAGCACTAGGTTTATCGAAGTTACCAAAACGACTGGAATGTTTTGATATTAGCCACACCCAAGGCAATCAAACGGTCGCATCCTGCGTGGTCTTCGATGATGCAGGACCAAAACGTGCAGATTATAGGATTTTTAATATTTCAGGTATTACTGGCGGCGACGATTACGCTGCAATGAAACAGGCTTTAACCCGGCGCTATCAAAGGTTGTTAGTTGAAAGTAAAACATTCCCCGATTTAGTGATTGTTGATGGTGGTAAAGGACAACTATCTCAAGCAGAGGAAGTATTCAATGAGCTGGGTATTGATACATCATTGTTACTGGGGGTTTCAAAAGGCAGTGATAGAAAAGCGGGCATGGAGCAATTATGGTTTGTAGGTGAACATCGCCCCACGGTACTGCCTGAGTCAAGTAAAGCGTTACACATTATCCAGCATATACGCGATGAAGCTCATCGGTTCGCTATTAGTAAACACAGGCTGCAACGTAAAAAGTCAGCTACTAAATCTTTATTAGAAGAAATCCCGGGTGTGGGCGCAAAGAGACGCCAAAGTTTACTAAAGCACTTTGGAGGATGGCAAGAAGTTGAAAAGGCTAGCGTAAAAGATATTGCTAAAGCTCCTGGCATTAGTGAGTCAATAGCGCAAAATATTTACGATTATTTGCATGGTTAGCTTTATATTGAGAATCAATGAGTTAGAATAGCCAGGCCGACTTTCAATTTTGAGGTTTTTGCAGTGTGGAATCTGCCTAATATTTTAACAGCATTTAGAATCGCTTTACTGCCTTTATTTGTCATGTTTTTCTACATCGACACTATTGAAGCGCGCTGGATAACCTTATCCATTTTCTGTATCGCCTCTGCTACCGATTTTTTTGATGGCTTTTTAGCGCGCCGATTAAAAATAGAATCACCATTTGGCGCTTTTTTAGATCCTGTCGCGGATAAATTAATGGTTGCTATCACATTGATATTATTAGTTGAGAGAGAAGCAACTGTGCTGCTAGCCATTCCTGCGATGGTAATTATTGGTCGTGAGATTACGGTATCAGCTCTACGAGAATGGATGGCTGAAATGGGTAGTAGAGCAGTGGTGCAAGTTTCATGGGTTGGTAAGCTCAAAACAGTATGCCAGTTATTCGCTATTTTCTTATTACTACTGTCTTCACCAGATATTTTCAATGTACCTAAACAAGCGGGTTACTTGTTTATGTGGATTGCAGCATTATTGACACTATGGTCTATGGTAACTTATTTGAGAGCTGCATGGCCTCACTTGACAAGCGAAAAGAAAGACGGATAATAGCTTCTCTTTGTTGCTAGCACCTCAAACGGACAACTTTTAATCATTAATTTCAATGATTTAGTTAGTCTTGTTGAAGCAATAAAAAAAGTGCTAAAAAAACTGCTTTTTTGTGTTGACAGAATATGATTTCGCAGTAAAATGCACGCCACAAAGACGCGAGAATAGCTCAGCTGGTAGAGCACAACCTTGCCAAGGTTGGGGTCGGGAGTTCGAACCTCCTTTCTCGCTCCATATTCAAAAACCTCGGTGCTAATTGACCGAGGTTTTTTATATCAGCGCTTCCTTTGAAGCAATGAAGTAGATTTAGGCTGAGTGGCTGAGTGGTAGAGTGGCTATACAGCGGATTGCAAATCCGTGGACGTCGGTTCGACTCCGGCCTCAGCCTCCACTTTAAAAAACTGATATGAACCAGTCATCTGATGCCCAGGTGGCGAAATTGGTAGACGCAGGGGACTTAAAATCCCCCGGTGGCAACACCGTGACGGTTCGAGTCCGTCCCTGGGCACCATTATGAACAAAGCCTCGCTTAAGCGAGGCTTTTTTTTGTCCATATGATTTCAATTGACTTTTTAAAGTAATTAACATGGTTATTTATTTGCCATATCTAGTTTAAAAACTACTAATTTGAATTTATTCGTCGTATCAATTGTCTCTCTGTTATTATATTTTATCTGTAGCTTATCTAATTAATCTCTAGGTCATATTGTTTGGATACTTTTATATCTCAGCTTAAATCTAAATCGGTAACTTTCTTATATAGTTTATTTGCAATTTTTCTAATTGGCACCACTGCGTCAGTTAAATCTTCTCCGCAAAATGATGGTGAGAGTGAATCTAGCGCTATTGAAAAAACTAGTGAGCAAGATAATGAGACTAATATTATCATCGTAACTGTAGAAAGAAATCCGTCGAAAAAAACATCGCAAGCGGTTTCAATAAGTCATTTAACCGAGCTAGAGTTGGAACGGCTGGATGCTTTGCATCCAGCAAATTTATTGAATCGTTTGCCAAATGTTTTCGTACAGCAAGGCTCGGGACAAGAACATTTGACGGCTATACGCTCTCCTGTGTTTACTGGAGGAGCTGGTGCTGGTTCATTTTTATATCTCCAAGATGGAATTCCGTTGCGTAGTGCCGGATTTGCGAACGTGAATGGTTTACTTGATGCCCAAGTTGGGCTTGCTAAACAAATTGAAGTGGTGCGAGGCCCTGGTGATGTGACTTATGGTTCGAATGCTATTCACGGTATTTTTAATGTACTTACAGCAGACCCTCTAAAGATTCATGATAATTCAGTTAACTTGTTTTTATCAGAGTTTGATCGCTACGATTTTTCTTGGCAAGCAGGTAAAGCAAATACAGACAGCGGAATCATTGCCGGGCTGCAGGTTTTTCAAGATGGAGGCTATCGGGACGAATCTGAAGTCGCTCAAGTAAAAGGGCAGTTCGGTTATGGCTATTCTACTCCTGAATACGATATGAGGCTTCGTTTGTCATTACATCATTTGGAGCAAGAAACAGCAGGCTTCGTAATTGGTGATAACGCCCTTGAAAATGAGTTGCTGCGTCGTACTAACCCGAATCCGGAGGCCTTTCGTGATTTGGAACACGCTCTAATAAGCGCTGAGTTCGATATTCATAATTTCGGAGCTTGGCAGGCCATCATTACACCTTATGCACGTTGGGCTGAAATGAGTTTTTTAATGCACTTTTTGCCTTCAAAAGCATTAGAAGAAAATAATCACTCATCAATAGGCTTTTTGAGTCAGTTTCGAAGAAGTCTTAATGAGCGTTTAGAGCTGCTAGTTGGTCTTGATTGGGAATACTCCGATGGTAGCTTAACTGAAACTCAATCAATTCCAGATGTGTTTAGTTTTACTCAAGGCTTACATTACGACTATAGAGTTACTTCGAATGAAGTTGCGCCTTTCGCGCGCCTAAGGTGGCAACCTGCTCAAGATTGGCAATTGCAAGCGGGAGTTCGAATAAATCATAGCCGGTATCGTTATGACAACAAAACCGATTCTGATATTATTGGCCGCTTTTTGCGACCAGCAGATCGAGTGGATGACTTCACTACAGTGACCAGTAAATTAGCTGCAATTTATAAGGCAACTCAGGCTGATTTCCTGTTTGCTTCATTGGCGCGGGGGGCTAGAGCACCTCAAACCACAGATTTATACCGATTACAAAGAAACCAAACCGTAGGTGAAGCCGATGGAGAAACCTTGGATAGTCTCGAGGTTGGTTGGCGCCATATTAAAAACAACTATCAGTTTGAAGTTACTGCTTACACCATGTACAAGAGAAATTTTTTCTTCCGTGACGCTGATGGTTTCAACGTCACGAATGGTAAAACTTCCCATCGAGGGATAGAAATTGCGACAGCAATAGATGTGCATGATGCACTGAATTGGCAAACCTCTGTCAGTTATGGATTGCATCAATACGACTTTGATCGAGAGGTTATGCGAGATAGTGAAGTGATTGTGGCTGGCAATGATATTGATACTGCTCCACGTTGGCTGCTTAACAGTAGATTACTTTGGGATATAAATTCGAATTTGCAAACCGAATTGGAACTAGTTCATGTGGATGATTATTACACCGATGCTGCTAATAGTAATTTTTATCAAGGACACACAATATCTAATTTACGCCTAAATTGGGAACCAAAGCCTGAACTCAAATTCTTTTTAACAGTCAGAAATATTACTGATAAACGCTATGCAACTCGTGCCGATTTTGCCTTTGGTAACGAACGTTACTTTCCAGGGGAAGAGCGCAATTTGACGGTTGGAGTCAAATATAAGTATTAATTTTATTAAAGAGCTTAAGATAAAAAATATATCATTTTATACTCCTAGTGTTCCCACTTTTTATATACTTAATTTGATACCTATTAAAAAGCGCTTAATTATTATGGCTAGCTTTGTTAAGCTCTTTTTCATACTAACTGACATATTTAGGGGCACTAATTGAGCCAATCACTTAATAATAAAGAGAAATATTGGGCTTACTTTATAGGTTTATTATTACCTTTGGCTGTGATTCTAGCACCTTCTAATCAGGCCAATCTTGCAGAGCATATGTTTACCAAAGCTTTTGCTGCTCAGATTCTGATTGTTTTAGGAGCAGCTGCTTACCTATTACTAAATCGCAAAAATAGCTTAAGAGTCTCATTACATCCATTAGCAATAATACTCTATATTACTTTTATGCTTGGTTTCGCTAGTACGTTCTGGTCTGATAATCATGGTTTTGCCATTAATCAATTAGCGAAGTGGAGCGCTGGGCTTACTCTTGCTTTTTTAGTATTTCAAATTAGGGATAAGTCAAACCAACGATTAATTTTACAGTTGTTTGTAGTGGGAGCATTGTTGTTAGCTTCTATAGGTATTATTCAGTATCTATTACAGGTTGATATTGTCAAACAAGCTGCTAAGCCAGCGTCAACTTTTGCTAATAAAAATATGGCTGCTCAGATCGCCGTCTTAACATGGCCCATAGGAGTGTATTTATTTGTTACTGATACGGCAAAAAACAGCAAATGGCTATTTCTTAATGCGATAACCAGCTCATTATTATTGGTCTTTATATTTTATACGCAAACACAAGCCGCTTGGTTATCAGTTATTGGTCAATTATTACTATTAAGCTTGGTTTTTTTGCTTTTAAAGGTTGTGAAAAAAGACGTGCCAACACTTTCTAAGCAGCACAAGAAACATGGTGTTATTGCGATAATTATTTTGTTGGTATTAATCAATGTCAGTAATGATGGAGTCAAACCATTTTGGGAGAAAATTCAGCAAGGCGCAGATAAAGTTGTTACTAGAGCTTCGAATATAGAAGGTGAGCAATCTACTATTCGTTTTCAACTCTGGGATGGCACTCTTGAAATGGCTAAATCTAGACCCGTTTATGGCATTGGTTTGGGTAATTACTACCATCACTCAGCTAGCTTTTCCAATGGTAGAACACATACTATTCGCTCGTCACATAATGATTACCTGCAAACTCTAGCTGAGCTGGGGTTTTCTAGTTCTATCTTAATGATAAGTTCCTGGATTTTGCTTGGCTTTCTATTTTTTAGATTTTTGTTTAAAGAAGGGTGGACCGGGCTTAAGGAGCTATCATTAATTATTGCTATTGGCGGTATGGCAATTACCAGCATGTTCAGTTTCCCCTTGCAACTACAAACGCCTATTTTAATCATTACGACTTATATTGCTATCATATTGGCTTCTGCTAAGCCTTATGTGCTACCTAAAAATATAAATATCGGTTTGCTTGGACTAAGCTCGGTTGTAGCACTAGTAGTTATTAGTTTAAATCTTAAATGGAATTCTAAACTGTCTGAATTTAATAGTAAGGTTAAAGCAAATGATTGGAAGCAAGAAATTAACTTTGGTTCAGGATCCTTTGGACATCACCCAATGTTTAAATGGTTTTCACAGCGAGTATCTCGAGAGTATATGTATTCAAAACCTGGCAGTGCAGTTAAAGTTGCCAACAGCTACTTACCTCTTGCTCCTACGGATGCTGTGTTGATTAATAATAAAATTTATGGATTGATAAAGCTAAAACGTTTTAAAGAGGCATCAGAGTTAATTCTAAAAGTTCGTGAGTTTGAGCCGCCAGGATATTACCGCTCTTATTATAATGAACTAATTTTAGAAACAGAGTTGCAGCGAGCGGAAAAATTAGGGGCTATCTTGAATGGCTTAGATAAAGAGAAGTTTGGGCTATTATCGATGAAGCCTGAAACTCTTGACAATATGTCAGTAGCGGCGTTTAAAATTAATCAAAAACAAAGAGCTATTGATTATTTACAGAAAAATATAGAGGTTCATCCCGCTTATGTTAATTCTTATGAAAAAATCATTAGTATGCTTAAAGGTATTGGGAAACATGACTCTGCAGCAAAATATCAAAACCAGCTGGCTCTTATAAAAGCTAGCAGAGGGTTATAAAAGACTATTCAATGAGTTAGGTATTTAATAAAAGCAATAAAAAAGGCCTCACATTGCTGTAAGGCCTTTAAAATATGGCTCCCCTTGCTGGACTTGAACCAGCGACATATGGATTAACAGTCCACCGTTCTACCAACTGAACTAAAGGGGAATTATGTCGTTTGTCAGACTTTTACGTTATACATAATAAGTTCTGAACGGGGCGAGATAATAGACATATTTCGGGTTTTGGTCAATACTTTATTATGAATTTTTTTGCTTTTTAGGCCATTTTTTTCAATCGAGCCACAGCTTCTTCTAAAGTCTCCATACTGGCAGCATAGGATAAACGCATATGACCAGGTGCGCCGAAGGCAGAGCCTGGAACTAACGCTAAGTCTACTTCTTCAATCAACAGTTCAGCTAAGTCTAAATCCGATTCGCAGTTATGCTTATTAATGAGACCCTGAACATTTGGGAAAGCATAGAAAGTACCATCACTCGGCAAACAAGTTACACCTTCTATATTGTTTAAAGCTGCAACTAAATAATCATGACGTTTCTTGAACTCAGTAAGCATGGGTATTATGCAGGATTGATCGCCAGCTAGTGCTGCAGCAGCGGCAGCCTGGCTTGGTGCTGCAGGATTAGAGGTGCTTTGCGATTGAATCTTTTTCATGGCTCCAACTAAGTTCACAGGCCCTCCGGCATAACCAATTCTCCAGCCGGTCATGGCATAAGCTTTAGAGACGCCGTTTAAGACTATGGTTCGCTCATAAAGCTCTGGACAGGCATTTAAAATGTTCGCAAATGGCTCATCACTCCATAGGATATGCTCGTACATGTCATCAGTAGCAATTAAAATATCAGGATACTTCAATAAAACATCAGCCAAATCTTTCAGCTCAGATTGAGTATATGCAACACCAGTAGGATTACTTGGGCTGTTTATAACAAATAAGCGCGTTTGATCAGTTATATTCGCTTCTAATTGCTGGGGAGTAATTTTTAAATGTTGTTCTATGGAGGTTTCAATGATGACTGGTTTACCGCCGGCTAAGATTGCCATGTCAGGGTATGACACCCAATAAGGAGCAGGGATGATAACCTCATCGCCTTCATTTAATAATGCTTGGCAAAGGTTGTAGAAGCTTTGCTTGCCGCCACAAGATACTAGAATCTGATTGGGCTCATAATTTAAGTTATTATCGCGCTTGAACTTATCGATAATCGCAGCTTTTAATTCAATGGTACCATCTACTGGCGTATACTTTGTGGCGCCATTGCCAATCGCTTCAACTGCTGCATCTTTAATATGCTGAGGAGTATCGAAATCAGGCTCTCCTGTGCCTAAGCCCACAATATCTCGCCCTTGGCGTTTTAGTTCTTTAGCTTTAGCGGCTACGGCTAGAGTAGGGGATGGTTTTACTAGTTGAACGCGATCAGAAAGCTTAATGGTCACGATAAGTCCTCAAAATAATAACTAATGTCAAAAAAAGTAAATAGTTTTCTATGCCGCCAAACAATGTGCGACAATAGCGCCAATCATACTCCAAGTTAGTGTTGCACCCAAGCCAAAATAAGCTATGAGTCAAGATTTTAAAATTGAGTCACCTTTTGAACCCGCAGGCGATCAACCTAAAGCGATCGCGCAATTGTTGGAGGGCTTAGAAGATGGTTTATCACATCAAACTCTACTTGGGGTAACTGGCTCAGGTAAAACCTATACCATTGCTAATGTCATTGCTCAATCAGGACGGCCAGCTATTATCATGGCTCCCAATAAAACCTTGGCCGCTCAATTATATGGTGAGATGAAAGAATTTTTCCCGCATAACGCCATTGAATACTTTGTTTCTTATTATGATTATTACCAACCAGAAGCCTATGTTCCTTCTTCGGATACTTTTATTGAAAAAGATTCTTCAATCAATGAGCATATTGAGCAGATGCGGCTATCTGCTACGCGAGCTTTATTAGAGCGAAGAGATGCCATTATTGTCGCTTCTGTTTCAGCTATTTATGGTCTTGGTGACCCTAAAGCGTTTCATAGTATGGTGATGCATTTAAAGATAGGTGATCAAATTGATCAGCGTTTTATTTTAAGACGCCTAGCTGAACTGCAATATACCCGTAACGAATTTGATTTAGAGCGTGCAACTTATCGAGTGCGGGGTGATTTAATTGATGTTTATCCTGCCGAATCTGAGCAAAATGCTATAAGAATAGAGTTATTTGATGATGAAGTTGAATCTATTCAAACCTTTGATCCATTAACGGGCGAGGTTCTAAAAAATTTATCTAGGGTAACCATTTTCCCGAAAAGTCACTATGTGACGTCTCGACAAACTATTTTAGACGCGGTCGAGGAAATAAAAGAAGAATTAAAAGAACGTCTAGCTCAGTTATATGAGATGAATAAGTTGGTTGAAGCTCAACGTTTAGAGCAAAGGGTGAAATTTGATATCGAGATGATGCAAGAGTTGGGTTATTGCTCTGGGATAGAAAATTATTCGCGCTTTTTATCTGGAGCAAAACCAGGTGAGCCGCCGCCGTGTTTACTGGATTATTTGCCACCTGATGCTTTGATGATTATTGATGAGTCGCACGTTACAGTTTCGCAAATTGGTGCTATGTATAAAGGTGACCGCTCGCGAAAAGAAACCTTAGTAGAGTTTGGTTTTAGACTACCTTCTGCATTGGATAATCGACCTTTGCGGTTTGAGGAGTTCGAGCGGATAACCCCGCAAACGATTTTTGTTTCGGCAACACCTGGGAAGTATGAAGAAGAGCATAATGGACAAATTGTAGAGCAATTAGTTAGGCCTACAGGTCTGATTGATCCTGAAATCGAAATCCGGCCAGTTACTACTCAGATTGATGATGTACTATCAGAAATTACTCTGCGTACAGCGGTTAATGAACGAGTGTTGATAACTACACTAACCAAACGAATGTCTGAAGATCTAACTGATTACCTATCCGAGCATGGCGTTCGAGTCAGATATTTGCATTCCGATATTGATACGGTCGAAAGAATGGAAATTATTCGTGACTTACGTATCGGGGAGTTTGACGTTTTGGTTGGTATCAACTTATTACGTGAAGGTTTGGATATGCCTGAAGTATCCTTGGTAGCCATTTTAGATGCCGATAAAGAAGGTTTTCTACGCTCTGAACGTTCCTTGATACAAACCATTGGCCGTGCAGCCCGTAATTTAAAAGGTAAAGCCATTTTATATGCTGATCGAATTACAGGTTCTATGGAAAGGGCTATTGGGGAAACTAACCGTCGTCGTAAGATTCAAGAAGAGTTTAATCAAGAGCATGGCATTACACCAAAAGGTGTTTCTAAGAAAATCACCGATGTGATGGATACAGGGCGTGATGCAGCTGTTTCTCGTAAAGTAGCTGAGAAGGAAGCACATTATGCCGCTAAGTCGATGAGCGAAATTGTTAAAGAAATTGGTGAGTTAGAGATCCAAATGCTTGGTTTTGCTAAAGATTTAGAATTTGAAAAAGCTGCGCAAACTCGTGACAAGATCGCAAAATTGCGAGAGTTGAGCATCAGGAATTCATGATGAAACTATTATTAAAATTGACAAAAACCAGCCTTTTAGCCTTGTTGCTGATGTTTGCAAACCATTCTATTGCGTTTTCAGAAACCCTAGAAAAGCAAATTATTCAAGAATTTCAGGGCGAGTTTAACAAAATTGAAGCTTTTGCTAAAAGTAATCCACAACCGATTAAAACCGATATTTTAATGGAGTTCATAGATAAAGAATTGATGTCACGCTGGTCTGCAGAGTTAACCATTCGTTCAATTTTAGGCAAAGAACTGTGGAAATCTGTAGATGCAGATCAAAAGCAGCAACTGATTAATGCTTATTTTATTACTATGAAACGTTACCTGTTTGAGTCATTCCAACAATATAACGGTCAAAAGCCGTTAGCAAGCAAAGTTCAGCTTAATAAAAAGCAAAATAAAGGCTGGCTTACGGTTCAATTGGTAATCGATAACTTTCCTAATATTTATCTTGATTTGAAAATTTATTTTCATAAAAAACAATGGGTTATCTATGACTTTAGATTTAAAGGGATAAGCTTTATTAGATTAAAACAAAATGAGTATCGAAACTTGGTCGAAGAGCAAGGAGTTCAACAACTAATAAGTTTACTAGAAGGGAAATACCAAGAATTTTTAAAACAGTTGGATGTTGAACCGTGAGCTACTGGTATCTTATTCAAGCCAAACCTAAGCAGCAATTAAGGGCTAAGGAAAATCTGGAAAATCAAGATGTAGAGTGTTTCTACCCAACTATTGAGTTAGAAAAAATAGTTAGAGGAAGGCGTCAAATGGTCAATGAGCCATTATTCAGCAATTACATTTTTATCAAACTAGATGATGAGGATATTAATTGGAGCAAAATACGTTCTACTCGAGGTGTGAGAGACTTTGTAAGGTTTGGCATTGATGTTGCTAAAGTCCCTGAGCAGCTGGTCCAGCAGTTGAAGTTTGATACTGGAATTATTGATAGTAATATGCTCGAAACCAATGCTCCACGAGAAGGGGATAAGGTTATTATCACTAAGGGTGCCTTTAAGGAATTTGAAGGTATTTACCAATCCCCTAGTGATGAAGAGCGCTCAATTATCCTGTTGAATATCCTTAGTAAAACCATCAAACTTGAAGTCGCCAACCAAGATGTCATGAAAGTTGAAAAATAAATGCTTATTTGACAAATTTATGACAGAAGTTAGGTTTCATATGGATCTATAACCCTCTATAATAATCGAAAAATTTGCGTGCATCGTAATATGCATTTCTACTTGGGCATTTGGGAGCCATAACCTAAGGGCGGTAGCGTACCTTAAACTATAATAACGATGGATTTGAAAAGCTCAGCATCTTCGCCTCATATCCAATTACTTCTTACAGAAGTAATTGCAATTTCAAAGTCTGCAGGTAAAGAGATTTTAAATATTTATCAGCAAGATTTCTCTGTTGAAACTAAATCAGACTCTTCTCCATTGACTGAAGCGGACCTCGCTTCGCATAAATTAATTTGCAGTAAGTTAAAAAGTCTTACCCCTGATATCCCAATCATCTCAGAAGAGTCCTGTGATATTGAATGGGAAGTACGCTCAAAATGGAATAAGTACTGGTTAATTGATCCGCTGGATGGAACTAAAGAGTTTATTAAGAAGAATGGCGAGTTTACGGTAAATATCGCGCTAATCTCTGATGGCGTTCCCATTCTTGGAGTAGTGTATGCACCAGTGTTAGAAACTTGCTATTATGGCGCTCAAGAAATGGGTTCTTGGAAGCAGCAGAGTAATGATGAGTGTTTCAGTATTCAAGTAAAAAAGAATTTTACAGGTACGGTTTTAAAGGTTATGGGTAGCCGCTCTCATCAATCTCAGGAATTTAAGAGTTATATACAGCAACTTGAACCTTATGAGTTAGCTTCAATGGGATCATCTTTAAAGCTTTGTCTTATTGCTGAAGGCAAAGCAGATATTTATCCTAGATTAGGACCTACTTCTGAGTGGGATACTGCAGCGGCTCATGCTGTCGTAAAATATGCTGGCGGTGAATGCCTAAATTATGAAACCAATAAAGAATTAATGTACAACCAAAAAGAATCATTACTCAATCCGTATTTTATAGTGAAAGGGTTTTAGGGGTAGAATGACAATGAAGTGTTTAATAAAAATCACCATATTAGCGATTACCATATCGTCACAGTTTGTGATAGCTAATAGTCCAGATTTATCACAAGCTAAACGATTATGTGAAGGCGCAACTGAAGCGCAAAGGCAAGCTGCTAGAGCTGCAGGCTATGATGTGGATTCTTTATGTGCATCCCTTAAGCAGCAAACTGATACCGATAAAACTTTATTGGACGTACAGACGCCAGCAGTTTTACCTCGAAGCACTCAAGGCGAGAACTCGATTGGCTTAAAGAAAAACAAGCTTCAAAAAACCAATGAACAACTAGCAAAAGTCGATCAGCCTTTAAAAAAGTTTGGCTATGACTTATTTGCTGGTGAGCCGACAACTTATACACCTGTTGGCAACATTCCTGTACCGGCTAACTATATTGTTGGTCCAGGAGATATGGTTAAAGTGCAGCTTTACGGTAAGGAAAACTCAAGTTATGAATTGCAAGTAGGTAGACAAGGAGCAATTCAATTTCCTAATCTAGGTCCTATCTATGTGGCGGGGCTGAGTTATACAGAACTAAAGAATAATGTAAACAGTCAAATCCAAGAGCAAATCATTGGTGTTCAAGCCAATATTTCGATGGGTGAGCTGCGTTCTATTCAAGTTTTTGTACTGGGTGAGGCATATAAGCCAGGAGCTTATACCGTATCGTCGTTATCTACTATTTTAAATGCGCTTTATGTTAGTGGCGGCATCAAAGAAATTGGCTCTTTACGAAATATTCAACTTAAACGGAATGGTCAGTTGATTAGTACCATCGATTTATATGATCTGTTGTTAAAGGGTGATACTCGCCGTGACCGTCGTTTACAAGCCGGAGATGTCATATTCATACCTTCAGTAAAAAAGACTGCTTCGGTTTCTGGCGAGGTTGTTCGCCCAGCTATTTATGAGTTAAAGAATGAGCACACAATAGCTGAATTGGTGGCTTTAGCTGGTGGCTTATTACCTAATGCGGCAGAAGAAGCAACCCGAGTGCAAAGAGTTGATGCTAATGGTTCTATGACAGTGGTTGATGTTAACCTAAAGGTTAGTCAGGGAAAGAATCAAAAAGTTCGCAATGGAGACTTGATTAAAATTTATCCTGTTCTTGAGAAGCAAGAGAATATTGTTGAGCTTAAGGGGCATGTTTATCGTGGCGGAATGCAGAGTTGGAAACAAGGTATTCGAGTTTCAGACGTAATACCGTCAGCAAATGTATTGAAGGCTAATGCTAATTTAAATTTTGCATTATTGATACGAGAAAAAGAAAATACCAAAGCTCTTATGCCATTAAAAGTAAGTTTATTAGAAATATTCAATGATAAGAGCGCTGATGAAAATATATTATTGCAGCCTCGTGATGTGATTATTGTATTGAGTAATGCTGTTGATGAATTAGCGACTGAAGAAAAAATCAAGCAAATTCAGCTTGAGCAAAAAGAATTAAGTCAAGCAAAGAATATCTCGCAGCAAGCAAAAAACGTCAAAATTAATAAAGATGAAGTGGCCATCGAAATTAGGAATGAATATATCGCGAATATTGTAACTCAGCTTCAAGCTCAGTCTAATTTAAACTTGCCAGCACAAGTGGTGACTATATCTGGGGCAGTGAAGTTTCCTGGAGAATACCCGCTAACCTTAGAAATGACTTCAGTAGATTTAATCCATGCTGCAGGTGGTTTAGTTGAATCAGCCTATGCCATCGAGGCAGAAGTAACTCGGTATGACTTAAATGATCCCTTAGAAGCAAAGATTAATCATATCACTATAGATCTACAGCAAGAATTTCTAGGAGCTGTAAGTTATAAGCTGCAACCTCATGACCAGTTGCAAATAAAAGTTACTCCTGAATACCGAGACTTCTCAAATGTTGAAATTTCTGGTGAAGTAAAATTTCCTGGCACATACAGAATCCAACGAGGGGAAACTTTAACTCAATTAATTGAAAGAGCTGGTGGAATTAATCAATATGGATCATTAAAAGCTGCGGTTTTTTCTAGAAAAGAGTTACGTGAATACGAAGAAAAAGAACTTCGAAAGTTAAAGGAAAGGTTGCGACAAGATATTGCTACAGCAGAGCTAGAAAATACTAATATAGGTAAATCTACAAGTGGTGCATCTGCTCAGTCTTTGATTGATGTTCTGGATACTACAGAAGCAACCGGTCGTTTAGTAGTTAATCTTCCAGGTTTACTTGAGGGTAATATAGAAGATGTGGCATTAAAAGATGGCGATTCTTTATTTATTCCTAGCCATCGCCAGGAGGTCACGGTTGTTGGTGAAGTACAGGTTCCTACCTCCCACTTATACGATAGAAAATTAGATTTTGATGATTATATTGAAAGGAGTGGTGGTGAAAAAGAAACTTCTAATTCTGATGCTATTTATATTGTTAAAGCAGATGGTTCTGTTGTTTTACCGAATGCAAATAATTGGTTAAATCATTCAGATTTTAATATGGAAGCTGGAGATACAATTGTTGTTCCTCTGGATACTTCTCGTGTGGATAATTTAGAGCTTTGGTCGAAAGTAAGCTCTATTGTTTATCAGCTAGCTTTAGGTGCCGCGGCGGTAAATAGTTTCTAATGAATAAATTTCTAGTTATTACATTATTGCTTTTGCTAACAGGTCAGATTAAATCTGAGCCTTGGCTTGATACTCGTGATGCTTGGCTTCGAGCTGATATTGAATATTTATCGGATATTGGAGTTATTAGAGTCCCTGTTTCTACATGGCCGTTAATGTGGGCACCAATTCTAAATGATTTGAATAATGCTAATGTTGATAACCTAACTGAAGCTCAACTAAGAGTTTTTAAGCGGGTAAAACGTAAAGGTCGATTTGAAACCAAGCTAGATACGCACAGCTACTTGAGTTTAAAAGCAGGTAATCAAGGAAAAATCTTACGTCACTTTGGTGATGATAGACGCGAAAAAGCTGAAATCACTTCTAAGACTACGGGTGTTAGGAAAAACTTTGCTTGGAATATTGAAGCTACTCGAACACTAGACCCTATAGATGGAGAAGAACAACGCTTAGATAACTCTTACGTTGCAGGTATCTGGGGTAATTGGGTTGTCTCGCTTGGAGCTCAAGAAAGGTGGTGGGGTCCTGGCTGGGATTCTTCTTTAATACTTTCGAATAATGCAAGGCCCGTTCCAGCAATCTCTGTCCAAAGAAATTACTCAGATCCATTTGAAAGCGAATGGCTGTCCTGGATCGGCCCATGGACTTTCAATGCGTTTGCGGGGCAGTTAGAAAGTGACCGTTTTATTCCCCATGCAAAACTATTAGGAATGAGTGTTAATTTTAAGCCCATAGACTCTTTGGAAATTGTGTTGAGAAGAACTGCTCAATGGGCTGGTCAAGGGAGACCTAATGATCTGGGTAATTTTTTTGATTTACTAATCGGAAGGGATAACTGTGATGAATTATCTGGCGGCTGCGGCTCGGATAGGAGTAATGAGCCGGGGAATCAGTTGGCTGGAGTAGATTTTAAATGGCGCTTACCAAATAAATTAGGCTCAGTATATGGACAGCTGATTGGCGAGGATGAGGCTGGTTATTTACCTTCAAGAAAAGTTTATCAATTCGGTTATAGCAGAAATTTTTTCTTTGGCGAATATTTTATAAAGTCTTATTTAGAGTACGCAGATTCTGAAAATGAATTTGCCCCAAATGTGACATACAATAATAGTATTTATCAAACAGGCTATCGTACGGATGGGCGAAGTATAGGCTCTACTTATGATAATGATACGCAAAGTTTGGCGTTCGGATTATTAGTTACCCATAAAAATGGTGACCGTTATAAATTTCGTTTAGCTAAAATTGATTTAAATAGTGACGGCTTTGGCATCCATAGCATCAATAATCGAAATATCAACTTTAATCAATTTGAGCTTCAATATCAAAAGCCCACAAAGTATGGGTTGATTGGACTGCAAATCGAAGCAAAAAATGAAACTGTCGACAGTTTCGGCAACCAAAAAGACAAATATAATCTTAGTTTGTCTTTGACTATGGAGATTTAACAAACTATCCATGAATAACGAATACAATAAACCTTTCAATCAAGCCCAGCAGTCTTATCAAGATGATGAAATTGATTTGAGAGAGCTATTTTCTATTATTTTGAAGGGTAAATGGATCGTCATTGCAATAACACTATTTTGTACAATGGCGTCTGTAGCATTGGCCTTATACTTACCCAATGAGTATAAAGCTTCAGCTGTAGTTCAACCTAATAACAGTAGTGGTAGCGGCGGGAAATTGGCTTCATTGGCTGGACAGTTTGGAGGTCTCGCTTCTTTAGCAGGGATCAACATTGGTGGAAATGAGTCAACTGATGCTGTTATTGCCATGGAAGTTATGAAAAGTTGGGGCTTTGTTGAAAATTTTATTAGCAAACATAACTTGGCAATTCCATTATTTGCAGCTACCAAATGGGAACAATCAACTAATGAATTAGTTTACGATCAAGGTCTATATAACGAAGCCGAACATAAGTGGGTCCGCAAAGCACCTAAAGGTAAAACTGTAGAGCCTACAAGCTGGGAGTTATATGAAGAGTTTAAAAAGCGCTTAAGTATAAGTAAAGATAAAGAGTCGGGATTGATCAATATCGCTATAACTCACTATTCTCCGATAATCGCAAAACAATGGACAGACTTAATAATTCAAGACCTTAACAACTTTATGAAAGTACGCGCACTTAATGATGCCAATCAAAGTATTGAATATTTGGAGAAACAAATCAGTCAAACATCAATTGCTGAAATTAGAACAGTCTTTAGTGAGCTGATTCAAGAGCAACATAAAACAAAAATGCTAGCACAAGTTTCAGACGAGTATATTTTTAAGACAGTAAGTAGTGCAAAAGTACCAGAAGAGAAGGTTAAGCCAAAAAGAGCATTAATAGTTGTACTAGGCTTTGTTTTGGGGCTTTTCTTATCAGTTTTGTTAGTATTAATGCTAAATTACTTTAAGGATAGCAAAAAGTAGAAGGATTGGATTTATGCATATAAGTTGGATGGTTGCTACAGTTGTATGTTTTTTTGCTGTTTTGGCATTAAGACCAATAGCTGTAAATTGGGGCTTGGTAGATACGCCAGATAATCGCAAAAAGCACACAGGCAATGTTCCTTTGGTTGGCGGGTTGGCAATTTACCTTGCAACAATGACATCTGTCAGTTTATATCTGGAAAGTAGCCAACATATTAATTTGATTTTAGTATCTGTATCCCTAATTGTCTTAATTGGTGCTTTAGATGATCGTTATGACTTAAGTGCAAAAATAAGACTCGTTGCTCAAATATTAATAGCTTCAATCTTGGTTTTTGGTACAGGAATACATATCGCTTCTCTCGGGGATTTGTTTGGCTCTGGAGTGATAATGACGGGCTCTTTATCTGGAGTTATCTCAATACTTGCAATTGTTGCAGGGATTAATGCATTTAATATGACCGATGGTATTGATGGTCTAGCAGGCACATTAGCGCTCATTAGTTTAATAGCCATAGGTCTCCTAATTAAAAGCCCTGACTTTATATTACTTACTGGAGCGATGTCTGCTGCAATAGTGGTTTTCTTGTTTTTTAATTTAAGTTTTTTTACCAACAAAAATAAAGTTTTTATGGGAGATGCTGGAAGTATGATGCTTGGGCTAACTGTTTCTTGGTTACTGATTGTGTTTAGTCAACCCGAGGGACAGTCTTTGATACCACCAGCGCATGCTTTATGGTTTATTGCCGTTCCTCTAATAGATATGTTGGCGGTTATGTTTAGGCGATTACGACGTGGCCAATCCCCTTTGGTTGCTGATCGAGAGCACTTGCACCATGTATTTATGGATATCGGTTTAAACTCAAGACAAGCTCTTATATTTATATCTATCATTAGTTTGGCTTTTTGTTTTATAGGTTACGTCATGACAGTTCAAGAGTTACCTGAGTATTTGAGCCTTATCATGATAAGTCTAACATTTTTTATCTATAACTACTTATTATCCCTCCGACACAGGTTTAAAAAGAAATAAATACTTCCTATGAAAGTCTTAACAGTCTTCGGCACGCGTCCCGAAGCTATTAAAATGGCGCCTTTAGTTCATGCTTTTGCTAATGATAAGCGGTTTAATGCAAAAGTATGTGTAACAGCACAACATCGAGAAATGTTGGATCAAGTTTTGGAGCTTTTTGAAATAACTCCAGATTATGACCTTGACCTTATGAAAGCAGGACAAACCCTACCGGAGGTCACATCTAGAATATTACTAGAGCTTACTCCGGTACTAAAAGAGTTTAAGCCAGATATAGTACTGGTACATGGTGATACAGCTACAACCTTTGCTGCCAGCTTGGCTTCTTATTATGAGCAAGTTGCGGTTGGTCACGTAGAGGCGGGCCTTAGAACCGGGAATATATATTCTCCTTGGCCAGAAGAGGCTAACCGTAAATTGACAGGTGCTATCACTCAATTTCATTTTGCTCCTACAGACACGAGTAAGAATAATTTAGTAAATGAAAACTATGATAATGAATCAATCATTGTTACAGGCAATACAGTAATTGATGCATTGTTCATGATAAAAGATAAGCTTGATAATGATACTGTGCTATCTTCAGAGCTGGCTGAGAAATTTCCTTTTTTAGATAAAAATAAAAAATTGATACTTGTTACGGGACACCGTAGAGAAAGTTTTGGTGGTGGTTTTGAACGAATCTGTGAAGCGTTGGTTGATGCTGCTAAAAAGCATGAGGATATTCAAATAGTTTATCCTGTACATCTTAACCCTAATGTTCAAGAGCCCGTAAACCGTATTTTAGAGGGCGTTGACAATATTAAATTAATTGAACCTCAGCAGTACTTGCCTTTCATTTATTTGATGAATCGTTCTTATATTATCTTAACAGACTCTGGCGGCATTCAGGAAGAAGCTCCTAGTCTAGGTAAACCAGTTCTAGTTATGAGGGATACCACAGAAAGGCCTGAGGCTGTCGAAGCCGGAACTGTAAAGCTTGTTGGAACAGATACGAGTCTTATAAGGGATGCACTGGATGCTTTGTTAACATCACAAGATGAATATAACAAAATGAGCTATGCACATAATCCGTACGGTGATGGCAAAGCTTGTGAAAGAATATTGAATGCGCTAGCAAATAAATTTTAAGGAATCTCTAATGTCATTTAACACTATTTCCGTAATCGGACTTGGCTATATAGGCTTACCAACAGCAGCTATGTTTGCTTCACGTAAAAAGCAAGTTGTTGGTGTTGATGTTAATCAGCATGCAGTTGATACAATTAATAGAGGTGAAATTCATATTGTTGAACCTCAGCTTGACATGATTGTTCATGTAGCAGTCACAGAAGGTTATCTAAAGGCTATAACTCAACCTGAGCCAGCTGATGCCTTTTTAATCGCCGTTCCAACGCCTTTTAAAGATTCTAACAGTGAAATTCCTGAGCCTGATTTAAGCTATATTCGATCAGCTGCTAATGCTATTGCCCCTGTATTGAAAAAAGGTGACCTAGTTATTCTAGAATCAACTTCGCCAGTGGGTGCAACAGAACAAATGGCAGAGTGGTTAGCTGTTGCTAGAGAGGACCTTTCTTTTCCCCAGCATAAAGGTGAGGATGCAGATATCAATGTTGCTCACTGTCCTGAGCGTGTCTTGCCTGGTCATGTTGTTCGCGAGTTAGTTGAAAATGATCGCGTAATAGGTGGAATGACGGCCCAGTGCTCCAGCAGAGCTATTGAGCTGTATAAAATTTTTGTTGAGGGTGAGTGTGTAACTACCAATGCGCGTACTGCTGAAATGGCAAAACTAACTGAAAATTCGTGTCGAGATGTGCAAATAGCTTTTGCAAATGAACTTTCTATTATTTGTGATAAATTAGATATTAATGTGTGGGAACTAATTTCTCTTGCTAACCGACACCCTAGGATAAATATCTTACAACCAGGTCCTGGAGTTGGGGGCCATTGCATTGCAGTAGACCCATGGTTTATCGTAAGCAAAACTCCATCAGAAGCACAAATTATTCATACCGCACGGAGAATTAACGATACAAAACCTGACTGGGTAATTAATAAAGTAAAGCTTGCTATTGCTGATTTTTTACTTAAAAACCCAAGCAAAAGTGCAGCTGATGTTATTATTGCTTGTTTTGGTCTCGCGTTTAAACCTGATATAGATGATCTTCGCGAAAGTCCTGCTATGTCAATTACACGTAAACTTTCAGAGTTACATGTTGGTAAAGTTATTGCGGTAGAGCCAAATATAGATAACTTAAATGTTAATGAGAAATTTGTGCTATCTAATATACAGGAATCAGAGCAAATAGCTGATATAGCTGTAATGTTGGTAGATCATAAAGAGTTTAAAGAAATTGACCGGCCTAACATAGATTTTATAATTGATACAAAAGGTATCTGGTAATAGTACAATCGGGATTAATGAGTGAATATCTCTAGGGTTAAGTATTTAGTGAAAAGGGTGACAGAGTCGCCCTTTGATTTTTTATTAAAGAAGATTAATGTCGAGCTTAACAAGAAAGTTTTATATCGTGCTGGAAGCGCTTTATTAAAAGCAAAACTAAATAAGGCTGAAATTTCGCTTCAAAGCAAACAAAGTTCTTCTATTAACCCAGTATTAAGTAATGAGCAATTGTCTTATTTACTGACAAGAGTTAATGCTTATAAAGATAAAGGTTATCCTTGTTTAGGATATGGTAATGTGGATATACAGTCAGATGAGACATTTCACTATGATTCTATTCATGACTATAAGTGGAATTCTAACGCCAATTCGTTTGATATCGACTTTGTTTTGTCGAACATAACTTGCGATGTAAAAGTTCCTTGGGAAAAAAGTCGTTTACAATGGTTGGTAGAAAAAGCTTTACTTTGCACAAATGGTGAGTGGGATATAAATGATGTTTATAGTCATTTAAAGCTATGGAGTGACCAAAATACATTTTTAAAAGGCGTTAACTGGATTAGTTCAATGGAGGTGGCTATTCGGTTAGTGAATCTCGCTTTTGTATACCTTTTAGTTAAAGCTAACGAACATCATGACTTGAATTCTTTATTAGAACAGTTAATTGCAAAACATGATGTTTATCTGGAGCTATATCCAGAAATTAGTGATATCCCTGGTAATCATTATTTGGCTACTGAAGTGGGTAAAATTGTTGTTAGTTATTTAAAACAGCAAAGTTATTCAGAGAAGGTTTTTAATGAATTGCTTATTCAACAATTTCCAAATGATGGAGTACAGTTAGAATATAGCACTGTGTATCATCGATTATGTGTTGACTTGGCTGTAATAGGATATTTATTTATCAGTTTTGACGATATGGAAAAAGAAGTTAGTGAACGGATAAATCGTTTAGTTAATTCTCTTTCTTTAATATCGAGTAAAAAGGGTTTACTACCAATTTTTGGTGATTCAGATAGTGGGCAAGTATTAAATTTTGGACAGTCTTCTCGTAGTTGTAACTTATATTTTGATTGGAGGTCAAAGGAAACCGCTCATACAATTTATTCCGCAGTGCTTGAGCAAATAGGGATGAGAGCTATACCAAAACTAACGGAAGAGCCAAGTCAGAAACCTTTCCAAGAGCTTTATCCTTTTCTAATAATGACAAAAGATTCCTATAAAGCCGTTATTAGATACGGAAAAGCTGGCTTGAAGGAGCGAGCCCCACATGATCATGATGATATGCTTTCTTTCTGGTTGTTTAAGGGCGGTGACGATATTGTTTTGGAGAGAGGTTGTGCGCCTTACACATCAGATATTAGGCTGAGAGAGGAATATTTAAGTTCATTATCACATAATGTGATAATGAACAATTCAGGAACACGAGCTGATTTTAAAAGCGGCTCAGTTTTCAGAACTGTAGAAATGGGAGAGTGTAGCTTACTAGAGCAAGAGCTTAGTAGTGTATCTTTACTTTATAAAGATAGAGATATTACTCATCAAAGACGCTTTTGTTTAACCGAGGCGGGTTTAACCATTCACGATAGTTGGAAGGCCGAAAAAGGTTTGTTATTTACACTATATCTAAGTCCATATGCCGAAAGTGATATTTTGAATTTAGATAATATTAAGAAAGAACAAAGCTGTTTGATAGAAGATTACGGCAATAAATCTGGTACTGAATTAAATAAGCTAATGTTAAATTTGAAAAACGAAGGCAGCCTGGATTTTGTTATCAAGTAACTTATTTTTGTTCTTGCTTGTTAGTGCAATTATACTAACGATTATAGTTCTTGCTATTCTGGTAATAATCAAAACGACAAATAAAGGCATTTTTCTTTATGACTCTTACTTTATTGGCATTGCTATATACACTATTGGCGCATTCCTTCTTTGCTCAATATCCATGCAAGATTCTGAGCTGCTTTTATTGGAAATTTCAATAATAAATTTTATTGCGGTCTTTTTTATTTGGGCTATAGCAAGAAACGTCTCAAATTCAGGGCTGAAAATTTTTAGTCTTTCTAGTTTAGAAAGTAAAAACAAAACCTTTGCAAATTTTTCCACTGTTTTCTTGTTGTTAATTAATTTGGCTTTTGTTTACTTAGTGTACACAAGGATTGTACAAGGACACTTTGCAGGAGCCTTTGCTCTTCTTGATATAAGAAAAACAATTTCTTCCGGTGAAGCTGGTTATTTTGCACCTGGTTTAATAAAGCAGATAAGAGATATTTATGCGCCAGCTTTTATTGTTTGGTTGACACTTTGCTTTAACAGTCCCAACAGGTATAAGTATGTATTTGTTGTGTTCGCTGTTATTTTATTCTCTATGGTAATGGGTGGGCAGAGAATGCCCATTTTAGTTTTGTTCATATCTACAGCATTAGGCTTTTATTTTAAGTATAAGTCAATCGGTAAAAGCATCTCTAGTAAATACATTGTTATCTTTTTTGTAGCGTTGCTATTTATTTTATTTGGCATAAATTTATTATTAGGGCGAACAAATGAAGATAGTGGCTTGTTGGAGTCATTTATTGATCTGATATTAAATATTACTACTCGTATATTCACGACGGTGCCTGGCGAAAATGTACACTTAATAGATTATTTGCAGAATATTGATCTAGACCCTTTTAGTTTGTGGTTATCCGATTTGTCCATTTTATTACCAGGAACACAGGAAGGTTTTTCAAATCAGTTCCACTCTTTACTAGGCGGCTCAAAACAGGGAAACGCTGTACTCGGAGCTCCTTTAGATATCTATGTAAATGCAGGCTACGGCGGTCTCGTAATTGTTCCAGCGTTGGCATTTATATTTTTAAGTTTTTTGCAAAGAATGATAATTTCTAAACCTAATCCTTTTTCAGTATCAATTTTTATAGTTGTGTTCTGTTATATGCCATTCAATTATTCTTTTTACTTATTTCTTTTGAATGGAGGGCTTTTGATTGTCTTTTATGCCTTATATAACCTTCTAATAATTAGGAAGCAGAATCATAAACATGAATGCTAAGCAAGTTAAACTAGAGCCGACTGAATATAACGTTTATTTAAGTATTAAAATAATAAGGTATCTATGAGTAGATTAAGTGCTTTTGTCGGGCAGGCCTGCTTGGCATTTTTACCTGTGTTGGTTATACAGCTACTTTCTTTAACAAACTTAAGTTTGGCCGCTTTATTATCCCAGTCATTTGCTATTGTCAGTGTGCTTTTTTCAGTTTCATACATGGCGCAAAGGCAATATGTAAATATTTATGGGCCAATAGGTAATGACATTAGAGGCGACATAAAATTTAGACTAAAAAATGTTGTTGTTGCATCAGCCCTCTCTTTAATGCTTTTGAAGTATTATGAAGTGGCTTTTTATGTTGCTTTTTTTTCCATCACTATCAAGCTAAGTGAGTCCTTGCTTGATTACTTGTATGGCTATTTTAATCATACTTATGGTTTTAAAAAAGGTGCTCGCAGTTTTTTTAAACTAAGTTTTGTACGGTTTATGCTGCTTTTAGCTTTAATGACTAGCCTTTATTATTTTGTGGGCCTTAATGAGTCATATGTATGGTATTTGATTGGCGTGTCCTCCATAATATTTCTTTTAGTAGTTACTTTTACTTTCTACTATAAATTTCCAAGAGTCACTGAAAAGAAACTTTTCAATGGTTATAAGAGTAGAATCAAGATCCTTTTCCCTTTCTCTATTTCAGCCAGTCTTTGTGCATTTTTAGTCGTTCTACCAAGGTGGTTAGTCGATGTGGGAAGTGAAAGCGATAATATATTTTTAGTTTCTTTTTCACTAGTGCCAGTGTTTGGTGTTTTATTCAATACTCTTTTTGCTTCATATATTGAGTTAGCAAGAGTAAACATTAGCGAGAGTTTCAAGAAGTTACTTTTAATAGTTGTATCCGTCAATATTCTTTTTTATTTTAGCGATATCTTGCTGTTGCCAATAATAACCGCGTTGTACAGTTATAGTTATGATTTAGCTGAGGTATATTTAAAATCAGTAAAAGTAGGTGTGTTCTTCTTCTCATCTATTTTATTTGCAAATTTCTATAAGTTTAATAAACCATACTTGGAAGGAGCCACGTATTTAGTGGGTATAATTACAATGTTTACTCTTAACTTTACGGGCTTTACAATTTATACATCTATAATGATTACATCGTTAGTAGTTTTTCTTCTTTCTATGTTGTCTCTTAAGGTAAAGCAATGAAAAAAATTTTGTTACTGAGAACTTCAAGTAAACCAATCCCCAGGGTTAAGCGAATGGCTTTAGTTGCCGAAGAGTTGGGTTTTGAGACACTATTCGTTGGCGCTTACCGCGATGAAGGGTTGGATGAAAAAGATGAATGGGATGGTCTGAAGGTAAAACGTGTAGGTAAATATTACCCGATGCTTAATGGCGCTGGCTTATTCACTTATCTAAAAGGCGTGATTCGCTATAATATAGGGGCCTATAAAACGTTAAAAAAAGAGAGGCCCGAAGTTATACACTTTTCTGATGTGGAGTCTTTTTTCGCGGTATTCGTTTATGGTCTATTTAATAAAATATCGACCCTGTATAATATCCATGATAACTTTGGACAGAGATATCCGTTACCATCTTTTTTTAATAAAATACTTAACTTCTTTGAAGGGTTGATTGTAAAATATGCTACCTCAACTTTAGTCCCAGAGCAGTTTAGAGCAGATGCTTTACCCGCGTTTTGCCGAAGTAAGATAACGGTTATTAAAAACACACCTGTAGACCCAGGTCAGCAGAAGCATAGCGGCTTAAACTGTTCCAAGATAAAGGTTGTATTTGCAGGTTGGCTGGATGAAGGAAGGGGGATCGGTACATTATTAGATATAGCTAATAACAATGATAATTATGAAGTTCATATAGCAGGTGAAGGTAGTCCAGATATAATGGCAAAAATAGCCGAGCATAAAAATTGTATATATCACGGTTTTTTAAATCACTATCAGGTTTTAGATTTAACAGCGCAGTGCGATTTTGTTTTTGCCCATTACAGCCCTCATCGGATTATTAATATTTTTGCAGCACCTAACAAATTGGCCGAATCCCTTGCTGTTGGACGTCCAGTTATTATCAATAGCGAAGCTAAGGTTTCGCAACCTGTTGAGTCTGTTGGGTGCGGTGTGGTTACAGCTTACGGTGATGCTGAAGCTATCGTTGAAACTATTTCAACTATCTGTTCTGAGCCGAGTAGTTATTTAGATATGTGTCAAAAAGCACGGACACTATTTGAAGATAGCTATAGTTGGGAAAAAGTTAAAGCAGAAACAATACAAGTATTTAAGAATCTATAAGGTATCGAGATGGACTACACAAAAGAACCATTACTTTTTAAACTGAAAAAAGTTACTAGGTACGTATCAATGTATGGTTTAGAGAGAACTTTCAAGAAGGTTCGCTCACAGTACCATATGAAGGCAAGCCCATCATTTGATGGTGAAAGGTGGATAAATGAAAAGGGTAGCAAAGACGGAGATGTCGCCATAATAGGTTGTGGTAATTTTGCATTTTCTACAATTGCTCATTATGTAAGCAAAAAAACTGAAGGCAAGATTAAATATACGCTGGATACCGATAAGGCTAAAGCTTTATCTCTAGCAAAAGAGTACGGTGCTTATTGCGCCACAGCTAGATACGATGAAGTTCTTAATGACTCTGGTATCAAAGTGGTTTACATAGCATCAAACCACTCTACTCATGCTGAATACGCTATTCAGGCAATAGAAAAAGGGAAGGATGTACATATAGAAAAACCTCATATTGTTAATTATGAGCAACTAGTTCGGCTGGAAAAAGCAATGTTAGCCCACCCAGAGAGCCGCGTTTTCATGGGTTTTAATAGGCCGAAAAGTAAGCTGTTTGAAAAGCTTTTACATGAAATAAAGCTGCAGCCAGGCAATATAATGATGAACTGGTTTATAGCTGGTCACGAGATCGACGATAATCATTGGTACTTTTCTGAAGCTGAAGGCGGAAGAGTCATGGGCAATTTGTGTCATTGGTCAGATTTATGTATTCACTTGGTTGGTTTAGAAAATGCTTTCCCGTGTACTATTAGTCCGGCAATTGCTAATGAAGCTAAATCTAACTTTGCGATATCAATAACTTTTGCCGATGGCTCTCAGGCAGCTTTAACTTTTTCTGCAAAGGGACATACTTTTGAAGGTGTTAGAGAGTACCTCAATGTGCATAAAGGGGACTTACTTGCATCGTTACGTGACTTTGAAAATCTAAGTTTGGATATTGTAGACAAAAAGCAATATCGAAAATTATTCCACCGTGACCACGGTCATAGCGCAAATATTACACATTCATATAATGCACATAAAAATGATACTTCAGGTGAATCACTTGAGTACATCCGAGGAACAGGACTTCTGGTGTTAAAAATTAAAGAAGCTCTTGATACTAATTCAATTGTTCACTGTGAGAATAGACTCTAATGCGGCAAATATTCCAAGATCTCAAAACGGGTGAGATGCAACTTAATGAAATCCCGTACCCAAAAGTACAATCAGGGCATGTCAATATCAAGACTAACAAAACTTTAGTATCTATTGGCACAGAGCGAATGCTAGTAGATTTCGGTAAGGCTGGTTGGATTGAGAAAGCTCGTTCACAGCCTGATAAAGTAAAAATGGTTTTAGAAAAAGCTAAAACTGACGGACTTTCGGCTACTTATGACGCTGTTAAATCAAAATTAGATCAACCACTACCTTTAGGCTATTGTAACGTTGGGATTGTACTTGATGGAAGTGATACAGGCTTTGAGAATGGAACTCGTGTTGTTTCTAATGGTAATCATGCTGAGGTGGTCCGTGTCCCGCAAAACTTAGTGGCTATTGTACCTGATAATGTTGATGATGAATCAGCTTCATTTACAGTTTTAGGCTCAATTGCTATGCAGGGTATACGCTTAATTAACCCGACTATAGGGGAAACCGTTGTTGTTACGGGGCTAGGCTTAATCGGACTATTAGCAGTACAAATTTTAAAAGCCAATGGTTGTAGAGTTTTAGGTATAGACTTTGATTCCGCAAAGTGTGAGTTAGCTAAGCAGTTTGGTGCAGAAGTCGTTGATTTATCTAAAGGTGAAGATCCTTTGGTAGCTGCAGATGCCTTTTCAAGAGGTAGAGGTGTTGATGCGGTTTTGATCACTGCCAGCTCGAAAAGTAACGATATTATGCATCAAGCCGCAACAATGAGCCGTAAGCGCGGCAGAATAGTGCTTGTGGGAGTTGTTGGTCTTGAACTAAGTCGTGCAGATTTTTATGAAAAAGAACTAACTTTCCAAGTATCTTGTTCCTATGGGCCTGGTCGCTATGATGAAGAGTATGAAGATAAAGGGAAAGACTACCCATTTGCCTTTGTTCGTTGGACGGAACAGCGTAATTTTGAGGCTATTCTTGATTTAATGTCATCAGGTACGATTGATGTTCAACCTTTAATTAGTCACCGTTTTGCTATAGATGATGCTAAAGCAGCGTATGAAAAATTAGATGACCGCTCCTCATTAGGTATCGTGCTTGACTATACTGAATCGGATGGTGACTTAACTGAAGACACTGTTCAACTTATCAAGGCTGCTAATTTTGAAGGCTCAAAAGGGAATGTAGCTTTTATTGGCGGTGGTAATTATGCCTCTCGTGTATTAATTCCAGCATTTAAACAAGCCGGTGCAAACTTGACAAGCCTAGTCACTAGCGGAGGGGTTAGTGCTGTTCATCATGGAAAGAAAAATGGTTTCGCAAATGCTTCTACTGATATTGATAAGGCGCTAGATGGCAATACTGATACAGTAGTTATTGCCACTCAGCATAATCTGCACGCGCCTCAAGCTATAGCAGCTTTAGAAAAGGATAAGCATGTATTTGTAGAAAAACCTTTGGCGCTGACTCATGATGAAATTAATGCTATTGAAGCTGCTCAAGAGCGCTCTCAGACTATGATGATGGTTGGATATAACCGGAGATTTTCACCACAAGTTCAGCAGATGAAGTCATTACTTGATACAAAAGCTTGTCCCAAGACATTTATTATGACAATGAATGCCGGGGATATACCTAAAGAACATTGGACCCAAGATCCGGTGGTTGGTGGTGGTCGAATAATAGGGGAGGCATGTCACTATATTGATTTAATGAGATTTTTAGCTGGCTCTAAGATTAAATCTTTTCAAGCAATAAAAATGGGGGAGAATGACTTTATCGATATCACAGAAGATAAAGCGATTATCACCCTATCTTTTGAGGACGGCTCAGTTGGCTCAATACACTACTTTGCTAACGGCGGTAAAAGTTTCCCTAAAGAACGAGTTGAAGTGTTTTGTGATCATGCTGCTTTACAGCTTGATAACTTTAGAAAGCTCACTGGATTTGGCTGGAATGGTTTTACAAAAATGAACCTTTGGTCGCAAGATAAAGGTCAATCTAATTGTACTAAAGCATTTATGGATGCTGTTAAAAACGGTGGGCAAAGCCCTATACCACAAGAAGAAATTTTTGAGGTGGCTAGGGCTTCGGTCGATATAGCAGAATTACTGAGATAATAAAGGGAATAGGGAGCTTGACTCCCTATATTTTTATGCATAAGTTTTTATTACTATTGAATACTCTTAAGTATTTGAAATGGCAGCAACTTTATCACCGAATATTGCGAAAGTTTAGCAAGCCTAAAGTTACTGATCTTTTTTCGATAAGGGACATGACCCAAGCTAAGCAATGGATACATGTAGGATTGTACGAAGAAAAAATCAATCATAATTTTGAGGCAACTTTTTTAAATAAAACAAAAAAGCTGCAACTGCCTAGAGATTGGAACAATGAAAGCCCAAGCAAACTATGGGTTTATAACCTTCATTATTTTGAAGATTTGCTAGCAGTAAACGGCCTAGAAAAGAATCAATTTCATATAGAGTTGTTGCAGCGCTGGATTGCCGAAAACCCTACAGGTTTTGGCAATGGTTGGGAGCCTTACCCTACTTCATTACGTGTGGCTAATATATTAAAAGCTTGGTTGGCTGGACTGCCGCTAGATAGCAATATTTTTAAAAGCGTTTTTGAACAGGCGAGCTATTTGTCGAATGACTTAGAAAAGCATTTATTAGGAAACCACTATTTTGTAAACCTTAAAGCCCTTCTTTTCGCAGGCGTTGTTTTGGATAACCAGAGATGGCTAAAAATTGCTGAGGAGGGACTAATTGCTGAAATACCCGAGCAAATTCTAGAGGATGGAGCAAACTTTGAGCTGAGCCCGATGTATCACTCTCTCATACTTGTTGATATG
Organism: Kangiella sp. HZ709; assembly: GCF_009674675.1. GTDB lineage: Bacteria > Pseudomonadota > Gammaproteobacteria > Enterobacterales > Kangiellaceae > Kangiella. Next base: position 710,523 of record NZ_WKJC01000001.1, on the reverse strand, counting down.
TTAGATATGTATAATTTATATCAATCTTATCCTGCTAAAATCAGCCCAAAAATTCTATATCTTTTAGAGTTGTATATTCCTAAAATGCTTCAGTTTATGGAATTGATGAAGCACCCTGATGAAGAAGTTTCCTTTTTTAATGATTCAGCTAATGCTATTGCCCCATGCATTGAGCGAATAAAAGTCTATGCCAACAAATTGGGTTTTAAATGTAAATCTCTAGATATCAATCAATTAAATCATGTAGATAGTAAAAAAAGCGGTTATATGGTTGCTACCAATAATGGGGCTAAAGTTATTTTTGATGCTGCCAATGTAGGTCCAGATTATATTCCTGGTCATGCTCACGCGGATACCTTGTCTTTCGAGTTGTCAATCGGTAAAGAGCGTGTGTTTGTGAATACTGGTACCTCGGAATACGGCTTAAGTTCAAACCGACTTTTACAGCGTAAAACTTGCTCGCATAATACTGTGGAAGTTAATGGCGAGGACTCTTCGCAAGTATGGAGTGGCTTTCGTGTTGCAAAGCGAGCAAGGGTATCCAATAGAAAAGCATATAGTAAAGAAGGGGCTATAGTCTTCGAGGCTTCTCATAATGGCTATAAGTCGATTTTTTCTGGTTGCTTTCATAAAAGAGGACTTATTTTAAACCCGAATGGACTAACTGTTTTTGACGAGCTTGATGGAGCATTTAATAACGCTGTGGCTAGATTTTTTATACACCCTAGGTTGGATGTGTCTTTAGAAGATAACAAACTACTAATAATTGGCGATAGATTTCAGTTAGAGTGTGACGTATCTAAAACAAAGGCTCTTTTGAAAAGCGCGTTCTGGTCACCCGAATTTGGACAATCGATTGAGAATAAAGTACTAGAGGTTGAATTTACAAGTCCAAAGTCAGAAATTAATTTTTGTTGGGTATTAAAGTAAAGTGCATATATTATTTTTGACCGATAACTTTCCTCCTGAGGGTAATGCCCCAGCAAGTCGGACTTATGAGCATGTAAGAGAGTGGGTAAAGGAAGGGCATAAAGTAACCGTGATTACTTGTGCTCCTAATTTTCCTGATGGAAAAGTATTTCCACAGTATAAAAACAAATGGTTATCAAAAGAGTCAATAGAAGGTATAGAAATATGGCGAGTAAAAACCTATATCACTGCAAATGAAGGCTTTTTAAAGCGCACTCTTGACTTCGTTTCTTTTATGATAAGTAGCTTTTTCTTTGGGTTGTTTAGTAAAAAAATTGATATTGTCGTGGGTACTTCGCCACAATTTTTTACTGTGATTTCTGCTTGGGCTTTGGCTAAGTTCAAGCGCGTCCCTTTTGTTTTCGAGTTAAGGGATATTTGGCCAGCCTCGATAACTGCCGTTGGGGCTATGAAAAAAAGTAAGGTAATAAACATTCTAGAAAGAATAGAAATGTTTTTATATCGTCAAGCAGACGCTATTATTTCAGTAACTCATAGCTTTAAATCTGAATTAATCGAAAGGGGAGTTGATATTGATAAAATTCATGTTGTCTTAAATGGCGTTGATTTAGCACAATATTCTCCTAGAAAAATAAAAGACCCTATATTTGCTAAAGAGTTTAACTTAGAAGGTAAGTTTGTCGCTGGGTATGTTGGTACTCATGGGCTAGCCCATGCTTTAGATAAGTTAGTTGATGCTGCAAGTTTACTGAAAGATCGAGATGATATTCGCGTACTATTTGCAGGCGGTGGAGCTGATAGACCTCGTATTGAGCAATTAGTCGCTGAAAGCCAGTTAAATAATATCGTTATGATACCTCGTCAGCCAAAGGATCTTATGCCAAAACTCTGGAGCTTATGTGATGCCTCTATAATAAGCTTGAAAGATACTCCTCTTTTTAAAACTGTGATTCCCTCTAAAATATTTGAATCTATGGGAATGGGTTTGCCAATGATAATAGCTGCTCCTCCTGGAGAGGCTACGGAAATTGTTCAAAAGGCAAACTCTGGATTAGTAGTCGCTGCTGAAAATGAAATTCAGATTGCTGACGCTATTACCACTTTGGCTAATGACAATGAATCCTATGCTATATTTGAGAGTGCTTCATATGAGTCGGCAAAGCAATATGATCGTAAGGTGCTTGCTTCAAAAATGATTAAAATTCTTGAGAAATTAGTATAAGAATATTGTGAAAAAAAGTATTTATGCTAGAATCACGACCTCAAATATAGTCGCGTAGCTCAGCTGGTTAGAGCACCACCTTGACATGGTGGGGGTCGGTGATTCGAATTCACTCGCGACTACCAGATATAAAAAATGCCGCTTTTTAGCGGCATTTTTTATATCTGTATAGTTAACATGGCAATTTATTCAGCTTTACACGTATAACCTTCTAACGATACAGATTTAACTCGATCACTGCCGCCACATACATCTACTGCAGTGCGTGTATTCTCATGAATTGTATCGGCGTTGCTACCTTTATCTACGTGGAAGCTACATCCAGAACTTAATGCTGTAATGAAAATAGCTGCTACTGCTTTTACCTTAATATTGTTCATTGTTTAATCTCTTTATATTTTCTATTAAATGGGGTGAAAGTCTCTGTAACCTTTCAAAGAGTATATTAAATGAATGTTTCTTAATGATGACGTAATAGTAACAATTTATTTAGTCTATATTTTTATTTTTAAACTCACATAAATCTTCAATTATGCAGGAGCCACACCTAGGCTTACGAGCTATGCAGGTGTACCGTCCATGTAGAATTAGCCAGTGGTGAGCATCTAATAAGAATTCTTTTGGAACAAATTTCAAAAGGGCATCTTCAACTTTTCGAACAGTTTTGCCTGGTGCAATTTTTGTTCTATTTGAAACTCTATCTATGTGAGTATCAACGGCCATGGCAACTTGCCTAAAGGCTGTATTCAATACTACATTGGCAGTTTTCCTACCCACACCTGCCAATGCGACTAGCTCTTCTCGTGTGTCCGGAACAGTAGAGTTATGTTTTTCAATCAAGTCTTTACAGCATGAAATAACATTTTTAGCTTTGCTATTAAACAGTCCGATGGTTTTTATATATTCTTTTAACCCGTCTTCTCCTAGCGAATAGATTGTTTCTGGAGTGTTTGCCACCGGAAACAATTTTCGAGTAGCTTTATTAACTCCAACATCTGTGGCCTGCGCTGATAAGATGACGGCAATTAATAATTCAAAAGTTGAGCTGTACTCTAGTTCCGTTTCAGGGTTTGGGTTTTGTGTTCTTAGACGTTCAAAAATTTCTTGTCGTTTTTGTTTATTCATTGAGTAAAACCTCAGAAGCCTGCTCTACTGACTGCTGCTTTGAAGCCTTTTTGGTTTTTTCTGACTTAGCATCAATGCTATTTTTCCAGGCAATAATTAAACCTAAAAAGACAAAAGCCCCCGGCGGTAGTATGGCGAATAAGAACTTAGAGTCTGTTAGGTAAAAGGATAGGGTTAAGTTCTTTGCCCATTCGCCAAATAATTGCTCTGCACCATAAAATAGTGTGCCTTGTCCTACCAATTCTCGAGCAACGCCTAGTAGACACAATACCGCTGTGAACCCTAGCCCTTGCATCAGTCCATCTAGTAGTGAAGGGAGAAATTTATTCTTCGAGGCAAATGATTCTGCGCGTCCAATGATTGCACAGTTGGTCACGATCAAGGGAATGAAAATACCTAAGGTTAAAAATAAGTCATAGGTATAGGCATTCATTAATAGACTGATGTTAGTCACAAAACTAGCGATCATCATGACGAAAATAGGGATGCGGATTTCTTTTGGGATAAAGTTTCTGATTAATGATACTGAACCGTTAGAGCCTGCCAGAACCATAGTCGTTGCGATGCCGAGTCCCAAGCCATTAATAAAGGTATTACTGACTGCTAGGAGAGGGCATAGACCTAGTAATTGAACTAGTGCCGGGTTATTTGACCATAAACCATTTTTGATGATTTGTTGTGACTCTGGAATCATTTGCTATCCTTTGAATTACAACTTTGTTGCTGATTAAAAAGCCAGCTTTTATTCTCTTGGTAAAATTCAAGAGTCTTTGCAATTTGATTCACAACTGCTCTTGGGGTAATGGTTGCTCCGGTGAAGGCGTCGAATTGACCGCCGTCTTTTGCTACCTTCCACTGTGATATCGATGTATTACCAAGAGATAAACCATTAAAAGAAGTTATCCAGTCACTTTTTGAGATATCAATTTTATCACCAAGTCCGGGAGTTTCTTTGTGGGCGGTCACTCTTACTCCTGCAATGGAGCCATCGTAAAAAACACCCACCACCATTTTTATTTTTCCGCTATAGCCGTTAGGTGCGATAGACTCCAGTATAATGGCAACAGGTCGTGAATCTTTGCGCATTCTATAAGCCATCAAGGGCTCGCTTGAGCCAAGTAATTCGCTTCCTGGTATCAATATACAGTCATGATAGACATCGTTATCATATTGCGTTGCGTCAACCAGTTCGTTCAGAGTTCTTGCCAGAGCCGATTTCATCTCGCCAGCAATCGTATCTTTAGTGATGGAATAGGTGGTTGCTATCAACCCGACGCAAACAGTTGCAAACACAGCTAGGATGAAGCCATTTTGAGTTATCATTTTACCCAGTAAACTAGAGTTACTCATTGGACACTCCTTTTGTTTTGGTATGTCCATAAGTTCTAGGTTGGGTGTAGTAGTCGAGCATCGGTACCGTCATATTCATCAGCAAAACTGCAAAAGCGATAGCGTCAGGATAGCCGCCAAATGTGCGGATCAAGACCGTGATGACTCCGATGCCTAAACCGAATAGCCAGCGACCTTTTTTTGTGGTCGAAGCGGTAACTGGATCGGTTGCTATAAAGAAAGCGCCCATCATAGTTGCACCAGCAAACCAGTGAAATGCAGGGCTAAGATAAGCGTCAGGATTAAGCACATTTAAAATCAAGCTCATGCTTAAGATGCCTAGCAAGACACCAGCTGGGATCTGCCAAGCAGCCACCTTCCTGAATAATAAGATGACACCGCCAAATAAAAATCCCAAGTTGACCCACTGCCAGCCGATGCCCGATAATCCCGTCATCATTTCATGGACTTTGATTTCTTGAATTCTGTATCCTTGGGATAACTCTGTTTTCACATGGTCAAGAGGCGTTGCCATAGTAAAACCATCAACCCCTTGCCGAATAAAGTTGATGTCATAGCCTTGGCTGCTAGTGCCGGTAAATATATATGAAAAAGTATCGGCGAGGCTTAAACTTTGCCCAGCTAATTCTGTAGGTGGTATCCAAGCAGTCATCTCAACTGGAAAAGAGATTAATAGTAAAACGTAAGCTACCATTGCTGGATTAAATAGGTTATTTCCTAAGCCACCGTAAACCTGTTTGGCGAAAACAATTGCAAAAGAGGTTCCTAAGATTGTCATCCACCAAGGAAGTAGTGGCGGCAGTGCTAAGCCTATTAACCAAGCAGTTAACAATGCGCTACCATCGATTAAAGTCGCGCTAACTGGACGTTTTCGAATGCGTAATATTATAGCCTCTGTCGCTAAAGCCGTTATAGAAGCAATGCTAATATTGATTAAGACTCCAATGCCAAAAAAGTAAATTAACGCGGCAAGTCCTGGTAATGATGCGACAATAACCCAGAGCATTACAGCAGTGACTGAGTTTGGCTTTTTAGCAAAAGGTGAAGATAAGATCACGCCTTTGGCTCCTTGGTTTTATCTGCCTGATGAGAATTACTAGCTTCATGATTGGCTTCTTTCTTTGCTTGAACTCTAGCCAAAGCTGCGGCTACTGCAGCTTTTTTCGCATCAGCTTGCCCAGAGGCTTCAGCCGCTTTACGTCTTGCCTCCGCAGCTTTGCGATGCTTCTCAGCTTTTTCAAGTTTAACTCTTTCAATTCTATCTAAACGCGCTTCATGACGTTCGCGGGCATTATCAGCTTTTATTTTTTCTACCCGATTATTACGAATATTGGACTTTGCGTAGCGATAAAACTGTACTAAAGGAATATCGCTAGGACAGACGTAAGCACAGGCGCCACACTCAATACAGTCGAATAAGTTATACTCTTCAGTTTTATCAAATTCGTCTGCTTTTGCGTGCCAATAAAGCTGTTGTGGTAACAGTGAAGCAGGGCATGCGTTCATGCATTCGCCACAGCGAATACAGGGCAAAGAGGTTTGCTCGGGTTTTAATTCATTGCTATCAGCCATGATAATGCAATTAGTAGCTTTGACTATACCTGCATTAATGGACTGAATTTCAAAACCCATCATGGGGCCGCCCATAATTAGTTTTTGGCTCTTTAGGGTTTGCGTGCTTTCTAACAAATGTTTTATTGGGGTACCAATCGGGATTCGATAATTTCCCGGTTTACCGCAAGCCTTACCAGTAAGAGTCACCACTCGATCAGTAATCGGTTTGTCTTGGATAATAGCTTCATAGATAGCAAAACAAGTCGCGACATTATGCATCACTAAGCCTAGGTCGGCGGGTAACTTACCATGGGTAACTTCTTTGCCAGCAATTAATTGAATTAATTGTTTTTCTCCACCACTCGGGTACTTAGTCGGGACTACGGCAATATCAAAGGTCATCCTTAGTTTTGTTCGTGCAGCTTTTAGCGCTTCAATAGCACTAGGCTTATTATCCTCTATGCCTACTATGATGTTTAAATCTTTATAAAGATGCGAGATAATTTGCGCGCCTTTTAAAACTTCATCAGTATTATCTTGTAGTAAGCGATCGTCACAGCTTATATAGGGTTCGCATTCTGCCGCATTGATAATCAAGGTGTCGATGCCATCTTCACGTTGTAGTTTGATATGACTAGGAAAAGAAGCGCCGCCTAAGCCAACAATTCCTGATTCAAATATTCTGGCTAGGATTTGTTTTCTACATAAGGCTGTGAAGTCTTCGGCTGGGCTTAATTCAACCCACCGCTCATCGCCATCAGCGCTAAGAACTATGCACAAATCTTCTAAGCCTGAAGTGTGTGCAATCGGTCTTTTTTCAATAGCAATGATTTTGCCAGAGGTTGGGGCATGTTGATAACTGCTAAAAATACCATCACTTTTTGCAATTAATTGACCCTTTAAAACTTGCTCGCCAACTGCTACGCAAGGAATCGATCGGTTACCGGCTTGCCCTTTTAAGTTGATAACCAGTTCTTTGGCTAAGGGCAGCTTTGCTATTGGTGATCGGTTAGAAAGCTGTTTATTTTCTTGAGGGTGTATCCCACCAGGAAACTCAAAAATGGGTATTTCAGAAGGATAACTAGAACGCTCCATTAGCTTACCTCCTTGAAATTGATGTCTAACTCAGGTTGCTGCCATTTCCAAGTAGAGATGGTTTGCGGGACTTCCAGCATATCAATACAATCGACAGGGCAAGGCTCAACACAAAGATCGCAACCAGTACACTCATCGACAATTACGGTATGCATGAGCTTGGGTGCGCCTAATATGGCATCGACGGGACAAGCTTGGATACACTTGGTGCAGCCGATACATTCATCTTCACGAATATAGGCTATTCGAGGAGGCTTTTCTTCACCACGTTCTTCATCCAGCGGGATAGCTTCACGCCCAAGCAGATCAGCTAATGCTTTTACTCCCGCTTCACCACCTGGTGGACATTTATTGATTTCATCACCATTTGCGATGGCTTCGGCATAGGGTTTACAGCCAGGGTAGCCGCATTGACCGCACTGCGTTTGCGGTAGAACATCATTGATCTGATCAACGATTGGATCACCTTCAACTTTGAACTTCACTGCTGCAAAGCCTAATACCGCGCCAAAAATTAGAGCTAATACGGCAAACACAATAATGGCAGTTATTAAATCCACTTACCCACCTACAACTTAACCAAGCCAGTGAAGCCCATAAAAGCAAGCGACATTAAACCCGCAGTGATCATTGCGATGGCTGAGCCTTTAAATGGCATGGGTACATCTGCCGCAGCTAGGCGCTCGCGCATGGCGGCAAACAGAATTAAAACCAAAGAAAAGCCAACTGCAGCGCCGAAACCATAAATAATCGATTCAATGAAATTATGGCTTTCATTGACGTTTAGCAGCGCAACACCAAGAACTGCACAGTTGGTTGTGATTAATGGCAAAAAAATTCCAAGAAGGCGATACAGAATTGGGCTCGTTTTATGAATAATCATTTCAGTTAATTGAACCATCACGGCGATAACCAAAATAAAGGAAAGTGTTTGTAAATACTCTAGTTCAAGGGGGATTAAAATATAGGTATTGACGATATAGCTTGAAGCAGAGGCTAGGGTAAGCACGAAAGTCGTGGCGACGGACATTCCTATGGCGGTCTCAAGCTTGCCGGATACGCCCATAAAAGGACATAACCCTAGAAACTTCACCAGCACAAAATTATTGACCAAAACAGTGCCAATAAAAAGTAATAGGTATTCGCTCATTGAAATCTAATCATTTGTTTTTAATCGATTTTTTGTGGACTTTCTGAATTAAATGAAAGCCACAAATGATAGTCGCTATTATGCTTGATAGGGCTTTGTGAAACAACCTGTTATAAGAGCTTTAACTTGCTTAAATTATCATTACTTTAGACACATAAATACTGGTAAGATACTTTTGTCTTTAAAGAATATTATAATTATGAGTCATTTAAATCTTCCTTATCAAAATGAGTTGGTTAATCTAATTGATGTTAACCAGAAGCATTATCTAAAAAAGCAATCCGCAAACTTACTGGACTGGGACTTAACAGCAAGACAAGTCTGCGATTTGGAATTGCTATTGAATGGAGCATTTTCTCCCTTACAAGGCTTTATGTCAGAAGCTGATTATCTAAGTGTCGTAACTAATATGGCTCTTTCTAATGGAGTTTTATGGCCATTACCTATTTGCTTGGATATTACTGATGAGTTTGCCAAAAAAATTACGTTAGGGGACTCGATAGCATTGCGCGATCCTGAAGGTGTAGTGCTGGCTATTTTGGAGATTAATAGTAAGTGGATGCCTGACAAAGAGGTTGAAGCGCAAAAAGTTTTTGGAACGACGGATGAGGTTCACCCTGCGGTGGATTATTTGTTTAACAAAGCCGGTGACTGGTATCTTGGTGGTCACATTAAAGGCATCGAATTACCAACTCACTATGATTATAAAGCGCTTAGAGATACACCAAAACAATTACGAGATAAATTTGAAAAAGTAGGATGGCAAAACATCGTTGCATTTCAAACTCGCAATCCGCTACATAAAGCACACCAAGAGTTAACCTTTAGAGCTGCTAAAGATGCTCAAGCAAATCTATTGATTCACCCTGTGGTAGGCATGACTAAACCTGGTGATATCGACCATTACTCTAGAGTACGTTGTTATGAGCATGTATTGAAATACTATCCTGAACAAACTACGGCTTTGAGTCTGTTGCCGATGGCAATGAGAATGGCTGGCCCTCGTGAAGCACTTTTGCATGCAATAATCCGTAAAAATTATGGCTGTAGCCATATTATTATCGGACGCGATCATGCTGGACCAGGGAAAAATTCTGAAGGAAAAGACTTTTACGGGCCATATGATGCGCAAGAGTTATTTAAAAAGCACCAATCCGAATTGGGTATAAAGATGATACCGTTTCAAAAGGTTTCTTATGTTCCTGAGAAAAGTGAATATCTGCCTTCCAATGAAATTTCTCCTGAAATGGCCACAGAGGATATTTCTGGTACAGAATTGAAAAGAAGGTTGCGTCAGGGATTGGAAATACCAACTTGGTTTTCTTACCCTGAAGTAATAAAGGAGCTCAGAAAAACAAAACCGGCAAGACATAAACAAGGGTTTACAGTTTTTTTTACAGGGCTTTCTGGTTCTGGAAAATCTACCATTGCTAATGCCTTATTGGTGAAGCTTCTTGAAATGGGTGATAGGCCTGTAACTTTATTGGATGGCGATATTGTTAGGAAAAATCTTTCTAGTGAGCTGGGTTTCTCTAAAGAGCACAGAAATTTGAATATCGAAAGAATTGGATTTGTTGCTTCTGAAATCACCAAAAATCGCGGTATTGCAATTTGTGCACCGATTGCACCTTATGAAAAAACTCGCAGACAGGTCAGAGAATTGATCAATGGTTATGGAGGCTACATAGAAGTCTTCGTGAATACACCTTTAGAAGAATGTGAACGTAGGGATCGAAAGGGACTTTATGCTAAAGCCCGAGCTGGAATTATTAAAGAGTTTACAGGCATAAGTGACCCATATGAAATTCCAGATGAGCCAGAATTAGTGATCCCGACCTTAGAAACCAGTCCTGATAATGCTGCCCATAAGGTCATTTTGAAACTCGAACAGCTAGGATATATCAAATAATGAAAAAAATTATTTTTAGTATCTTTTGTGTGCTACCAATGCTTGCCATAGGAGCAGAACAGCAAACCCCAAGTATTATTGATTATAAGTCTATCCATCACCCTTTAGTTGCGGAAAATGGTATGGTCGTCTCCCAACAATACATTGCCAGTAGGGTGGGCCGAGATATTTTACAGCAAGGTGGTAATGCGATTGATGCAGCAGTGGCTACTGGCTTAGCCTTGGCGGTGGTGCTCCCTCGCGCTGGTAACCTTGGTGGTGGTGGCTTTATGCTGGTTTACCTGAAAGATAAAAAAGAATATATCGCCATTGATTATCGTGAGATGGCGCCTGCAAAAGCTCATCGTAATTTATTTTTAGATGCTGACGGTAATGTGGATAATCGTAAAGCTCGTTTTAGTCATTTATCAGCGGGTGTTCCAGGGACTGTGGCCGGTCTAGATTTAGCTCTGCAAGAATATGGAACTATGAGTTGGGAGCAAGTTATTGCTCCAGCTATTAAATTGGCCGAAGAAGGTTTTGAAGTAAGCTGGGATCTTGCTCGTAACCTGCAAAGAAGAGATTCACGTTTGCAATCTCCAGCCACACGCAAGGCATTTTATAAAGCTGATGGCGGCTATTATCATAAAGGTGAAATTTTTAAACAACCTGATCTAGCTTGGTCTTTAAAGCAGCTAAAAAAACATGGCAAAAAAGCATTCTATGAAGGTGAGATCGCTAAACGCTTAGTCGCTGATATGGAGAGTAATGGTGGCATAATTAGTATGCAAGATTTAGTAGCCTATAAGCCAAAAGTTAGAGCTGCGGTTAAAGGAACTTATCGAGGCTATGAAATTTTCACCATGCCGCCGCCAAGCTCAGGCGGAATCCATTTAGTGCAGATGTTGAATATCTTAGAGAATTTTCCTGTAACGGAATTAGGCTCTAACACAGCAGACGAAATTCATCTTTTGTCTGAAGTAATGAAGCTGGCTTATGCTGATAGAAGTAAACATTTAGGTGATACAGATTTTTTTCCAGTGCCAACCGACTGGTTGCTCAGTAAAAAATACGCCAAGCAATTAGCTGCAAAAGTAAACCTTAAAAAGGCAACGCCGTCGGCAGAAATCGAAGCTGGTTCTGTACCAGTTTATGAAAGCCCTGATACGACTCACTATTCTGTGGTGGATAAGTGGGGTAATGCGGTATCTAATACTTATACGTTAAACTTTTCTTACGGCTCCGGCATCGTAGCTGAGGGTACTGGTATTTTGTTAAACAACGAGATGGATGACTTCTCAGCGAAACCCGGAACTCCAAATGCTTATGGCTTGATTGGTGGAGAAGCTAACTCAATTCAAGCCAATAAGAGGCCGCTAAGTTCCATGACACCAACCATGCTTTTGAAAGATGGTGAACTAAAGCTGGTCACAGGTAGTCCTGGCGGCAGCAGGATTATCACGACTGTATTGCAATTAATTGTGAACTTTATTGATCATGATATGAATGTTGCAGAAGCTACTCATACAGCTCGAATCCATCACCAATGGTTACCCGATGTGTTGTTTGTAGAACCTAGTATTAATCAAGACACGATAAAGTTGCTTGAAACAAAAGGTCATAAGATAAGGCAGTCGAGCACAATGGGCTCCACTCAATCGATACAAGTAGAGGATTATATTTATGGTTCGCCTGATCCTCGCAGACCGAATGCTAAAGCTGAAGGCTATTGATGTTAAAAATATTCAAAACACTTTGTGTTTTACTGTTATTGATATCATCTTTAGATGTTCTAGCCCATGGAGTTGACGATAACACGCAAAAGTTTTTAAGTGATCTAGATGGGCCTGCAATTATCCCTTTATTTTATATTGGCGCAAAGCATATGGTTACTGGTTACGATCATTTGCTTTTTTTATTTGGAGTGATTTTCTTTTTATTTAAGCCTAAAGACATACTGCTCTACGTTACGTTTTTTACAATCGGCCACAGCGTAACTTTGATCTTTGGTGTTCTTTTTAAGATACAAGTAAATGCTTATCTTATCGATGCTATTATAGGGTTATCGATTGTTTATAAAGCTTTTGAAAATTTAGGTGGATTTAAAACACTATTTTCAGTTCAACCTAATACTAAAGTTGCAGTTTTAATTTTTGGACTCTTTCACGGATTTGGATTAGCAACCAAGCTGCAAGAATTTTCTTTGCCAGAAAATGGATTGCTGAGTAATTTACTGGCTTTCAATGTTGGCGTTGAATTTGGTCAGTTTTTTGCATTGGCTTTTATTTTAATTGCCATTAGTTATTGGCGACAATTTAGCTCTTTTCAACGCTGGTCAAACTTTTCGAATACTCTCTTAATGAGCTTTGGGTTTATGCTCGTGGGCTTTCAATTAACCGGCTACGTTATTAATTAATTTAGGTTTAGTATGACACAAGACACTACAGATACTTTATCCCGAAAAGGCTTATTAAAGGCTATTATAATAGCTATAATGCTTTCTATTGTTTTGCTTGTTACGATGATACTGCCAGCTGAATACAACATTGATCCTTTAGGAATTGGAAAGCGGCTAGGCCTGACAGAGTTAGCCGATATAGGTGAACCAAGTACAGTTTCCAATGCCAATAAACAAAAAGCTAACAATCAAGAGGGGGACCAAACCGGTTTTCAGTCTAATGAAATCAGGTTAGAGGTTGATCCGGGCAGTGGCTTGGAATATAAATTTTATTTAGAACAGTATCAATCATTGACTTACCAGTGGACAGTTAACCAAGGCGAAATTTATTTTGATTTCCATGGCGAACCAGCCAATGATGATAGCGGTTATTTTGAAAGTTATACGATAGCTTCAGCAAGTCAATCAGAAGGAACTATTACAGTCCCTTTCGCCGGTACTCATGGTTGGTATTTCAAAAACAATGGTGAGCGAAAAATTGTAATTACTCTTAAAACTCAAGGGGTTTATCAATTAAGAGGATTAGTAAACTAATCTTTTTTCGAATCGTCTATGGTTGGCTCTATAGGAGTTGCCATTACAGCGTCTAAGTTGGTCGGCTTTTCCACTTTTGGACTCTTCAATTTTTTTATTAATATCCATACGGCTATTCCAATAGCAAAGATGGTAGCCCAAACGATACTTAGCGTTTTAATACTATCAATAAATTCTGTTTTATAGCCGTCAAACAAATTAACTACAGCATTAAGAATTAATGGAGAGTAACTAGCGACTCCTTCAGCTGGATGGGCAGGAGTTAGCGCACCAGCAAAGATGGTCGAAGCCATAAACCATTTAATGACAAAGTGCCACTTGCGAATAAGGTACCAAATAATAGCAACCATTAAAAAAGTTAGGCCTATGTAGAGCGCCCAAGTAAGACCATAATTAGGAATCTGGGTGACTAGCTCTTGAGTCACTTCATTACTTCCAGCGGTTTGCACTGGTGCAGTTTGTAGTGGGGTAGTTGCTGTCATATGTTCTCTTTTAACTCTTTTTATTTATAGTTATTTAACACGCATACCAGGTTGAGCGCCATCTTCAGGATTTAAAATCCATAATTCTTTGCCACCCGGACCTGCCGCTAAAACCATACCTTCAGACATGCCAAACTTCATTTTTCTAGGAGCTAAATTTGCCACCATAACAGTTAACTTGCCTTCTAAATCTTCAGGGCTATATGCTGATTTAATGCCCGCAAATACTTGCTTAGTAACGCCTTCGCCCAAATCTAGTAATAATTTAAGCAGTTTATCGGCGCCTTCAACATGTTCAGCTTTAGCAATTTTAGCAATTCGCAAATCAATTTTATCGAAATCGCCAAATTGAATTTCATCTTTAATCGGATCAGATAATTTTGATTTAGAGGGTTGTTCAACTTCAGCCTCTAAATCTTCTTTAGAGTTTTCAACCATCTTCTCTACAGACTTCATTTCAATGCGCTGCATCATTGGCTTGAATTTATTGATTTCATAATCGGTTAAAACTTCTTGCGCACTATCCCAGTTCATATTGTCTAATTGCAAGAAGTCTTGCACTTTATCTGCTAGTGCCGGCAAAACAGGGTTTAAGTAAGTCACAAGCACTTTAAATAGGTTAATACCCAAACTACAGACTAAATGTGCTTCGGCTTTAGTGGCTTCATTTTTAACAAGTTTCCATGGCTCTTTTTCAGCAATATAAGCGTTAGCTTTATCTGCAAGCGCCATGATCAATTTGATAGCTTTACCGAAGTCACGAGCTTCATAATGTTTGGCAATTTGTTCCGAGGAATCTGTGAACTCTTTAAGCAATGCTGGCTCAATGGTTTCTGAGCTGAGTTTGCTATCAAATTGTTTCGTGATAAAACCAGAACAACGACTCGCGATATTGACGAGTTTGCCTACTAAGTCAGAGTTTACTCTTTGCGCAAAGTCTTCAAGATTTAGATCAAAGTCATCAATCTTGCTGGATAATTTAGCGGCATAATAATAACGAAGATACTCAGGATTCAGGTGCTCTAGATAAGTTTTAGCTTTAATAAAAGTGCCTTTTGATTTAGACATCTTTTGACCATTAACCGTCACAAACCCATGAGCCCAAACCGCGGTAGGGGTTCTATAGCCCGCGCCTTTTAAAACCGAAGGCCAGAATAGAGTATGGAAGTAAATAATATCTTTTCCAATGAAGTGATAAATCTCAGCATCAGAGCCTTGTTGCCAATAGTCATCAAAGTTTAAACCATCTGTTTTATCACAGAGGTTTTTAAAACTCGCCATATAACCAATCGGCGCATCTAACCAAACGTAGAAATATTTTCCTTCTTCACCTGGGATTTCCCAACCGAAATAGGGCGCATCGCGCGAAATATCCCATTGGCGTAAATCATCTAACCACTCGTTCATCTTATTTTGGACTTCAGATTGAACATGTCCATCGCTAGAGAGCCACTCTCGTAAAAAGGACTCAAAGCCTTTTAAGTCGAAAAAGAAGTGCTCTGACTCTTTTAGTACTGGAGTTGCGCCGGATACTGCCGATTTAGGATTTTTCAAATCCGTTGGGTTATAGGTTGCTCCACAATTATCGCAATTATCACCATACTGATTTTCTGAATCACATTTTGGGCAAGTGCCTTTAACGAAACGATCCGGCAAGAACATGTTTTTTTCAGGATCATACAGCTGATTGATTGTTTTAGAGCTAATATGACCATTTTCTTTAAGCTTCAGGTAAATGCCTTGAGTTAATTCTTTCGATTCAGAACTATGAGTAGAGTGAAAGTTATCAAACTCAATTAATGCCCCTGCAAAATCACGCTCATGGTTGGCTTGTTGCTCAGCAATAAAGTCTTCAGGTGTTTTACCTTCTTTTTGTGCGCGCAACATGACTGGCGTTCCATGGGTGTCATCGGCACAAACATAATAGCACTCATGCCCACGTGACTTTTGAAACCTTACCCAAATATCGGTTTGAACATACTCAAGTAAATGCCCAATATGGATATCGCCATTGGCATAGGGTAGAGCGCTGGTCACAAGGATTTTCCGTTGATTTTGTGTGGTCATATTCTGAGCTTTATTAGCGATTTAGCTTTTATGAGTGCAATAGCGGCAAATATACTGGTTTTTGCTATTTTTTTCATTAATTAATTGGTGAAATACTGTAAAGCAACTTGGTTTTCAAGGGCAAAAGACTTAGACTTTGTGCCATCAAGCGATAATTATTTCCCATAAAGTTTAATGGTCGAGCAAACACAAATTTCCGAGCAACTACATAATTTCAAATCCGAGCTTTTTGGTTATATTCATATCCAGCCGAAAAATATTCGAACAATCGAAATTAAAGATAACTCTGTAACGATAGAGCTGCGTTTTGGCTTTCCCCTAGGTGCTTATGAGAGTTTGTTACTCGATGAAATCTCAACCTATCTAGCTGATACAAGTGACCAATTAGACTATAAATTGACCTGTAGCATTAATATTGATGCTCACTCGCATCCTGCTAAAGTACAAGCAATGCCGAGTGTAAAAAACATTATCGCAGTAGCTTCTGGCAAGGGCGGTGTAGGCAAATCAACCACTAGCGTGAATCTTGCTTTGGCATTAAAAAATTTAGGCGCGACAGTTGGGATCCTTGATGCGGACATTTATGGCCCTAGTATGCCTATTATGCTTGGTGCTCAAGGAAAGCACCCTGAATCAACAGATAAGAAAACCATCTATCCTGTTGAAGCTCATGGTGTTCAATCCATGTCGATTGGGTATTTAGTAAAACCTGAGCAAGCGATGGTTTGGCGTGGGCCTATGGCATCCGGCGCCTTGCAACAGCTAGTCAATGATACGCAATGGCAAGATTTAGACTATTTGATTGTCGACTTGCCGCCGGGTACAGGTGACATTCAATTGACTATGGCGCAGAAAATACCAGTTACGGCTGCCGTAGTTGTTACAACGCCGCAAGATATTGCATTAGCGGATGCTCGCAAGGCTGTTAGCATGTTTAACAAAGTTTCGGTGCCAGTGTTAGGCGTAGTTGAAAATATGGCAATGCACACTTGTACCAATTGCCAGCATGAAGAGCATATTTTTGGAGCTGGTGGCGGCGAAAAACTAGCGAATGAAATTGGTGTTGAACTGTTGGGAAGTTTGCCATTGGCATTAGCGATACGCAAAGATACTGATGAGGGACAGCCTAGTTTAGTTAAAGACTCAGAAAGTGAAATATCTAATAAATACAAAAAGATAGCCTTGAAACTTACAGCAAAACTTTCATTGCAAGAAAAAGAGTTTAGAGCGGATTTCCCGACGATAACTATAGAAAACAGCTAGTCATTCAATGAATAAAACATTAAAGGTATTTTATTGGACTTTATTCTTTGCCATGATTTTTATTACAGGCTTTATTGGGATCTATTATTATTTGGATGATGCACAGCGTAAAACGGCAATGTTTTGTGAAAGATTTGAAATTGGCGCATCAATAGGAATGATTGAGGCGGAAGGGCAAAAATTTGAAAGTGGTTTTGTGATGAATAAAGAGCAAACTTCGGCAGGACTATATTTAAGCAGCGGAGTGATGACATTTGCCGGCTGTGATTTGAAATTTAAAAATAGCAAGCTAATCTCTAAAGAGCATTGGGTAGATTAAGCAAGATAATAAATTATGAAAAATAACATGAGAATTAAACATGAGCATTAAATCAGATAAGTGGATCCGTCGTATGTCGGAAAATGAGGGCATGATTGAGCCGTTTGAACCAGGTCAAGTTCGCCACCAAAATGATCAACGTATCGTTTCTTATGGTACTTCAAGTTATGGCTACGATGTTCGCTGCTCAAATGAGTTTAAGATTTTTACCAATGTTCATTCGAGTGTGGTAGATCCAAAAAACTTTGATGAGAATAGTTTTGTTGATGTTCAATCGGATGTTTGCATTATTCCCCCCAACTCTTTTGCCCTAGCTAGAACGGTTGAATACTTTCGAATTCCACGCTCGGTGCTAACGGTTTGTTTGGGTAAGTCCACATACGCTCGCTGTGGGATTATTGTAAATGTGACGCCTCTTGAGCCAGAGTGGGAAGGGCATGTGACTCTGGAGTTTTCAAATACCACGCCTTTACCAGCAAAAATATATGCTAATGAAGGTGTTGCGCAAATGTTGTTTTTTGAATCGGATGAAATCTGTGAGACTTCGTACGGTGACCGTGGCGGTAAGTATCAAGGGCAAACTGGTGTAACTTTACCAAAGACATAAAACATTTTATAAGTACATAAAAAAGCCTGCTATTGCAGGCTTTTTAGTGATTACTAAAAACCACTTTTATCTGTAGCGGTATTAGGGTTACCACTTGCTAATGACTAGTTTCGCTTCTTCTTTTCCCTCTTTTATGCGTTGAATTTGCACTGGCAACATACTTTTTTCTAACGCAAACCAATAATTGGTTTGGCGCTTTCCACCTTTTTCGTTCAATTGAATTTTGGCTGTTTCGATGTCACCAATTTTAGTTTTAAGCGTTTCTTGTCCAATCACTTGAAATTGATGTGTTCTCAAACCGCCTCGATAACTGATAACAATCGGCTTTAAAGGTTTTTGTGCCATTAACTGGCTGCGTAATGAGATCAGTTGAGTTAGCTGATCTAGTACGCCATCTTGTAAAACCAACTCCCAGTTTTTATCTTTATAGGAACCGGTTTCATGCCCTGTTTGCCAGTCAAACTGTTGCAGCAAGTTTGAATCCTTAAAGGAGCTGTCAGCCAGTCTTTGGTATTGAACAGGAAAAATTTTACCATCGATAAAATCAAAGCGGCTGGTTTCTTGGCGTTTATCTTTGAAGAAGTAATACTTGATCTTTGATTGCATGGCGATTTGCCATTGACCATTATTCAACTGGACTAAGCTTTGCGAGGCGTTACCAACTTTATCGCCTTTGGCTATTACGTCATATTCAATATTATAAGGTTGCATTGCTAGTTCTTGTACTGTTTCGGCCGCAATCAGTTTTGGGATACCGAATAATAAAATCAGTAAGCCGACTTGAACCCAAATAAGACGTTTATAAAACCTTGCCATCGAATACTGCTCGAGCTGCTGCTGAGTCTTCTGAGAGTTTGAAGGTGAGTTTTTCGGCACAGAACCAAGCCACCACTTCTGGGTAAAGCTGGTGCTCTTGCTGCTGGATTTTTTCCACCAATGTTTGTTCAGTATCATTTTCATCAACCTTTACTCGCCTCTGGGCAATAATTGGACCACCGTCTAATTCTGCTGTTACAAAATGAACGCTGGTGCCATGTTCTTTATCGCCATTCTCTAATACCTGCCGGTGGGTATGTAATCCCTTATATTTCGGCAATAGAGAAGGGTGTATGTTGATGATTTTGCCAAGGTAATGCTGAACCAAGTCTGAACTAAGAATTCTCATAAACCCGGCAAGAATCACCAGATCGGGTTGATAAGCATCAATGGTTTTAACCAACTCGGCTTCAAAACCAGCTTTATCGTTAAATTCTGTATGATCAACACAAACCGCATCGATATTGGCCATTTCTGCTCGTTCAAGTCCATAAACATTGGGTTTATTAGAAATAACAGCTTTGATTTTACCATTAAAAAGCCTTTGCGACTGCGCATCGATAAGGGCTTGAAGGTTGGAGCCATTGCCGGAAATTAGGACGACAATGGACTTTTCAGATACAGATATCATGTTTGTTTTAAGTTAACCTAAACAAACGAGAATTAAAGAATGACTTGCTCTTCATCACCATCTCGGTTGGCAATTTCACCAACGCGATAAACGGTTTCGCCCAAAGTTTCCAATAGATCTTTGGCATTGTTAGCGTTTTCTGCAGAAACGACCAAAATCATGCCAATACCGCAGTTGAAAGTACGGTACATTTCTAAGCGATCCACATTACCTTTTTCTTGCAACCATTCGAAGACTTTTGGCATTTTCCAAGCATTAGTATCAACAATGGCTTTACTGGTCTTTGGCATCACGCGAGGCAAGTTTTCTTGTAAACCGCCGCCAGTAATGTGCGAAATAGCTTTGACTTCTACTTCTTTGAATAGGCGTAGTAATGGTTTTACATAAATGCGAGTAGGCTCTAATAAGGTTTCACCTAGAGTTTTACCATTTTCAAATTCGCGATTAACGTCTTCGCCGGAGACTTCTAAAATCTTACGAATCAGCGAATAGCCATTTGAATGAGGGCCAGACGAAGCTAAACCTAACAATACGTCGCCAGATTTCACCTTGCTACCATCGATGATTTTCTTTTTATCGACGATGCCTACGCAAAAACCAGCCAAGTCATAATCGTCACCTTCGTACATGCCAGGCATTTCTGCAGTTTCACCGCCAATTAGGGCACAGCCAGATTGTACGCAGCCTTCACCAATGCCTGCAACGACATCCGCAGCCACATCCACATCTAATTTGCCGGTAGCATAGTAATCGAGGAAGAATAGTGGTTCAGCACCTTGCACTATCAAATCATTAACGCACATGGCGACTAAGTCGATACCAACGGTATCATGTTTCTTCATGTTCAAGGCTAAGCGTAATTTGGTACCTACGCCATCGGTGCCAGCCACTAGAGCAGGTTCTTCATAACCAGTAGGCAAATCAAATAAAGCTCCAAAACCACCGATATTACCCATCACTTCAGGGCGGTAAGTTTTCTTTGTGATCCCTTTAATACGTTCAACTAAAGCATTTCCTGCATCAATATCTACGCCAGCGTCTTTATAGCTTAAAGATTGTTTGTCACTCATTGGATTTCCATTATTTGATTGAATTGAAGGCTGAACCTCTATTGGTTGGCAATTTTACTAGAAGTTGCGGATAAGGTCGACACTAATCCCTGCGCAATTCCAATAAAAAAGAGCGCCTTAAGCGCTCTTTGAATCATCTATTAAAGATTTTAACGATCATGAAACGGTATATTGTTTTACGAATCGATTTATCCAGCCGGTTGAATCGGGATAATGGTTAACTCCACACGGCGATTTCTTGAGCGACCTGATTCGGTATCGTTAGAAGCGGCCGGGTAGGCCTCACCAAAGCCAACGCTTTTTAAGCGTTCGCCAGCAACATCTCTACTGCGTAAGTAGTTAGAAACGCTAGAGGCGCGTCTTTCAGATAGTTCTTGGTTATAACTTTCAGAGCCAGTTGAGTCGGTAAAACCTGCTACTTCTAATTTGGTATCAGTGAATTTATACAGAACCTTAGACACCGAATCTAATACAGGTAAGAAATTACCATTAATGTCATAGCGATTAGTTTCAAAGGTGATATCGCCAGGCATAATTAGATTGATTTGGTCGCCATCACGTTGAACACCAACGCCAGTACCAGCAAGCTCATCGCGCAACTCTTTTTCTTGATTATCCATATAAGCGCCAACACCTGCACCAATAGCACCACAGCCAAGTGCTGCGTTTCTGGCAGATTTGCTATTGCGAGTAGAACCAATAATGCCACAAACAACCGCGCCAATAGCGCCATACTTTACTGCTTTACTGGTTTTTTCTTCACCTGTGTAAGGATCGAGTACCGTACAACCAGAAGTTAATGAAAGGGTCACTGCTACGCTAGTTGCAATGGCTATAGGTTTTAGCTTCTTAAGGTTTTTCATGGTTTTCCTCTTTGTATTTCATTTTTTTCAAATTATAAGCAAGCAAATCTGAATTTTATCTGAACTGAATCACTGAATAGCTTATTTTAAGGTTTTCAGGAAATCACTAAAGAATTCACATTCATAATCAAAGTTTACATTAACTTATAGCAGTTACTAGCTATTTCTAGCGTCTTATTAAAAAACTGTTAGAATAACGTCATTCAATGTTTCTAAGCTAATAAATGATAGGGTCTTCATGGATAAAAGCTTGAAGTTTATATGGGTGTTTGTTGCCGGTTTATTGGTCGCTTTAGCGAGCATGCCGATTGAAGCAAAGGTGATGAAAGACTTATACACGGCCAGTTGGCCAGTAAAGGACCAAACCACAGAAGTTAGAAATCGAGCCTTAGGGAATGCGTTTGCGCAGGTGTTAGTGCGTGCTAGTGGTAACGAGAAGGTTCTTAACTCTGCTTCGATAAAAGCTAGCATTGATAATGCTTCTGATTATATGCGCCTATATAGCTATCAAAAGCTTAGTTTAGAAGAACAAAAAATCTATAGAAAACCCTTATTGTTGAAAGTTAGCTTTGAGCCTGGCGCGGTAACTAATCTATTAAAAGATTCTGCTCAACCAATATGGAATGAAAATCGTCCTTTAGGCGTTTTTTGGATTGCTAAAGACGTAAACGGTCAACGCGGTATATCTGCCGATGGACAAGACTCTGCTGCCATTGCTGTGCGTAAAGAAGCTTACCAACGGGGATTGCCTGTGATATTGCCTTTGATGGATTTAGATGATCAATCAGCCGTTTCCGCCGCTGATGTTTGGGGTAAATTTGCAGAACCAGTAAGACGTGCTTCAAGGCGTTATGATGCAGACTATATTGCGATGGGAGCTTTATCGCAAGGTCGCAATGGTTGGCAGGCTAGTTGGCGCGTAGATTTTGGTAATGATGCTATGAGCTTTACCACCAGCGGCAGCTCTAGCCAACAAGTGGTGGCGAAAATGGTGAATAGAGTTGCTGATCGTTTAGCACTAAAGTTGGCAGTGGTATTAAGTAACCAAATTGAAACGGATTACTTAAAAGTTAAAGGCTTAACTGGCATCGAAGCTTATGCAAAAGCTCAAAATATCCTAAAGAATTTGAGTATGGTGAGCTCTGTGGACGCCATTGAAGTCAAAGAAGATGAAGTGCTTTTTAGGCTAGGACTGCAATCCTCGACCCAATACTTGATTGATGCTTTGCAAATGAGTAATAATTTGCGCCGAACTGCTGCTGATCCTGATGGTGAATCGTCCATTAATCTGCAGCCCTTAGTGTATAATTGGCGCGATTAAAGATTTCGACAAAACAACATAAATATTATTAAGCATGAGTTTAAGCCTAATCCCTAACCTTATCACTATTTTAAGAGTGCTCTTAATAGCGCCTTTTATATGGTATTTACTGCGAGGAAACTATGAGTTTGCCTTAATCATATTTCTAGTAGCAGGGGCATCCGATGGCTTAGATGGACTGCTTGCCAAGCGTTTCAAGTGGCAAAGTCGATTTGGCTCAATTACAGACCCATTAGCGGATAAAATGTTGCTATTTGTTGCCTTGTTATTACTGGCGATGAAAGGACATATATCTTGGAGCCTTTTTTGGGTCGCAACCATAAGAGATATCATTATTATAAGCGGTGCGACTTGGTTCCATTTCACTTACGGCCGTTATGAAATGCGACCCTCTTTAATCTCTAAATGGAATACGGCTTTATTGATTTTGTTGGTGCTATTGATTCTAGTTAGTATGGCTTGGTATGCCATTGATGCGCAATTGTTGAGTGCACTTGAATGGGTCATTATCGTAACCTGTATTGTTAGTGGAGCTCACTATTTGTGGTTGGGCCGACAGGCCTATCTTGCAAAAAAGTCTGAACAAACAACCAATAGTATCTAGCTCATGCTACAAATTCCTTTGGACTTTGAATTAAAAGTCAACGCCACCTTTGATAATTTTATGGCAGGGGACAATGCTATCCTTTTGTCAGCTTTGCGGGCTCTATCAAAATCCAAAAACGACTTTATCTACATCCATGGAATCAAAGGTTCTGGCAAAACGCACTTACTGCAAGCGCTCGCTCATCAAGCGAGTGATTTCCAAGATTATAACTTAGCTTACTTACCGCTAGATACTGAAGGTTTGACACCTGAATTACTGAGCGGTTTTGTGGGGTTTGATTGTGTTTGTCTTGATGACATCAGCTCTATCATAGAGCAAATTAATGCACTCGATTGGCAGGAAGCTATTTTTCACTTGTATAACCAACTCAAAGATCAAAGTAAAACACTCATCATTACCGGAAATGAAGCTCCAACCGGGATTGATATACAGTTAAAGGATTTAAAGTCGCGCTTAAGTTCCATGTATATCCATGAGATAAAACCTTTATCGGATGAAGGTAAAAAGGCTTACATACAAAAAAAAGCTCAAGAAAAAGGCTTAATGCTAACGGAAGATTTGGCTGCTTACCTTTTGGTGAAAGGGCAAAGAGATCTCAATAGCCTTACCCAGTCGATCATTAAATTAGATGCTGCATCCTTGCAAGCACAACGAAAAATTACTAAGCCTTTTATTAAAGAAGTTTTAGGCTTATAGCTCTACTTTAAAAGGTTAGGATTCAGCAGCAGCTTTTTCATTGAACAAAAACTCTAGGCTTTCTTTTGCATGACGTAAATGTGGAATCACGATAGAGCCGCCGACTAATAATGCTACGCCCATGGCTTCATCAATCTCGTCACGATCCCACTCCAATTTGACCGCTTGCTCTAAGTGGTAATCAATGCAGTCGTTGCAGCGCAGAACCATTGAGGATACCAACCCTAGCAGTTCTTTAGTTTTTTTATCTAAAGCGCCTTCGCCATAAGCCGTTTTATCCAGTCCAAATAAGCGCTTAACTAAAAGACTGTTAGTGTCTAAAGCGGCTTCATTGCCAGCTAAACGCTTGGCTCTAAATTCTTCAAAAGGATGCATAATTGTAAGTGTTAAAAAAGGTTAATCGGATTGTACTGCCGATAATAATTATTGCCAATAGTCTAGGTAAACTTTATTCGTAGCTATAGGAATAGGCTATTGGCTGATAGCCTTAAGGCAACTGTTCGAGATTGGTGGCAGAAATGTCGTGCAACGGATAGCAGCCTAAAATAAGTAAGTCATGGGTCATTAACTCAAGCTCATGAATGGCTTTTTTTACCTTCATTGATTCTGAATTACCTTCAAAATCAATATAAAAACGTTCCTGCCACGGCTTGCCAATAATAGGCCGGGATTCAATTTTAGTAATGTTTATCTGGTACTGCTTGAGAATATTCAAACAATCGGCTAGTGAGCCTGCCTGTTGCTGAGTAGTAATAAGGATGCTGGTTTTTGCGGGTACCGCTTCTGGAATGCGGATTGCGGCTTTAGCTATAAGGATAAAGCGAGTAAAGTTATCTTGATAATTATTTATACCATTGGCAATAATTTGTAAGTCTGAATCCAATGCTGCTTCTTCACTAGCGATGGCAGCTAAGGACTTTTGTTTTTGTCCTTCTATGAACTTTAATGCTGAACTAGTACTATTGCGCATGTGGGCATTCAGATGGCTATATTCTGTTAAAAAATCTTTAGACTGAATGATAGCTTGAGGGTGTGAGTAAACATCAGTAATATCTTTAAGTTGAGCCCCTGCTAAACCTATTAAGCAATGCTTTACTCTTAATTTTTCTTCACCAATAACTTTCACCTCAAACTCACGGATCAAATCATGGATTTCTGGGATATTACCTGAAAAAGTATTCTCAATAGGAATGATCCCGTAGTCGCAATCACCGTTTTTTATTGCAGAGAAAATTGTTTGAAAATTATCGAAGTAATGCAGCTCATAAGAGTAGGGTTTTGTGGAAAAGTGGTTCCTCGCAGCAATAGCTGAATAGGAGGTTTTGCTTCCTAAAACAGCCAGTTTGCCATCAACTTTGAAATCAGTTTCTTGCGCCAGAAAGTAATCATATTGAGTTCGCACTGAATCATCTAAAATCTTATGAAATAAGCTGAGTGTGGTAGATGTATCGAGCCCTAGAAGTTTGGCATCGCCTAACAACCGTTTTAATAATTTCTGCTCTTGCGCTTGATCGCGAATACTCATCTTTTTACTGTATTTTTCTTCGGCGACTTGCAGACTTAAGGCCCGCCTTTGTGCAAACAAATCCAGTAAAGACTTATCCAGTTTACCGATAGCTTCTCTGAGCATTAATAGTTGTTGATTATCCATAAGAAGTAAAAAGCGCTTAAATGATAAGTGGCCAAGAGTCATTAGATTGTTGATTCGCTGCTCAGCTATGTCAATGTTTTAATAAAGTTATTTCGTAAAATAAGCCACTTTATGCTATAAATGGCGGATAGTTAAATCAAAATACGTATGTCTTATGGAGCTTAAAGATTCCGGTTCATTCGGTGCGAATGAAGATCAAGAAAACAACTCAAACGATCAGCTAACTAGCGAAGAGCTAAGTAAGATTTTATTGACTAGTGCAGTGGATTGGAATGCCTGGCGTCAACAGCACCCTAAAGAGAAATTGCACTTAGAAGGTTTAGACCTTCGCGGCTTAGATTTATCCGATTACGATTTGTCTGAAGTTAGTTTTAAGAAAAGTAATTTATCCTATTCTGATTTGAAGAATGCTATTTTGATTGCAGCTGATCTAACACAAGCTAACCTATGCTATTGCAATTTGACCAATGCAAAACTAATTGCTGCCAATCTTTATCAAGCTAATTTAAGTCATGCCAATGTCTTACAGGCTAATTTTTTGACCGCAATGTGCCACCAGGCAGATTTTTCAAATGTTGATTTTAAAGAGCAGGACTTACGAGGGCAGAATTTAAAAAATGCCAACTTATCTGGTGCTGACTTAAGACGTCAAAATCTAGAGGGGATAGATTTGCGTGGAGCTAAGTTGATCGGCGCTAACCTCGACAATGTCAATTTAATTGACGCCAACTTAGACGGCGCTAATTTATCTGACGTTGATCTTTCTAGCTGTGAATTACATGGTACAATTTTTACTAGAAGCATTTTGAATAATTGTAATTTATCTCAACAAGATTTAACTAACTTTAATTTTTCGGGCAGTGAAATGAAGGGCGTTGATTTGCGTGAGGCTAATCTTTCAAAAGCAAAACTTGATGGGGTTGACTTGAGCTCAGCAAAGCTGTGGCAAGTGCAAACAAAAGGTTGGTCTATTCGAGGCGTTCAATGTACTCATGCTAGCTGGGATCAAAAAGGACGTGAATATACGCACTATACTCGCAATCAATTTGAAAAGTTGTTCGCTGATAAAATCAGCTTTCAGCTTTATTACCAAAGACTTTTATCTTATCAAGATTTAGCGACCTTGCCATTTTTGATTGAGCACTTAGAAGCAAGTTTCTGGGGCTGTAAATTACGTATTCGAGAAATAAGAAATGAGCCCGGCGATACGATTGTGGTTATGGTGGTAGAAGATACTGGCGGTTTGAATCCTTCAATGCTTGAATCAAGCCTACAACTTGAAGCGGATAAGTTGCAGTCCATCCAAATTAGCTTGCAATCGGAACGTCGTCTTCAATCTGAAATTCGAGAATCGATGCAAGGTATCAAAGATCGTTATTGGCCAAAACTACTAGAGCTATCAGAGCAAGACAGTGATGCAAAAATGCGCCGTATGGCTGTGCTATTTACCGACTTAAAAGGTTTTTCAAATTGGGATAATCGCGAACGAACTGAAAAGCTTGCTTTATTCCGCGGATTATTAAAACCCGTAATGAAACAATGGCAAGCAAGTTATCCAAATATGGAAGGCGACTCATTAAGAGCGACCTTTTCTACGGTTAATCATGCCTTGGGTTGTGCAGCCATGATGCAAAAAGTTCTGCATGGGGCCGGCTTTGTAGTTAGAATTGGCTTGGATATTGGAGATGTAAAAATTACTCATAATGAAATTACAGATCAGCTAGATATTGAGGGCGATGCCTTGAATTTCGCTGCCCGTTTAGAAAGCATGGCTGAGCCTGGAGCTGTATTAGTTTCAGAAAATGTTAGGCATTATGCAATTCAAAGTGATTCACCGTTCATTTTTAAAGAGCACAGAATCCCTTTAAATAAGTCGGTTGGTGACCGCCAAGCAGGCGATATTGTGGTTTGCTTTATGGCACAAAGTGCGGATGATTTAAAGTAATGACATTATTGAAAATACTGCTCGTTTTCGTATTTGCGTTTTACAACCTGTCTGTTCATTCATTACCTACAACAGATATCGGTATTTTGGATCTAGGTAAACTAATTTCCAAAGCCAACAATAAAACCGTTGATTTTAAACCTTTGACTAAAAGGGATGGGTACGACAACCAGCCAAAGTTTTCTAATGATGGAAAAGTACTTTATTTTACTCGTGGTATCACTAATGAGAGTGGCAAGTCGCAAACTGATATTATGGCTTATAGTTTCGCTCAAGAATCATTTAAAAATATCTCTAACTCACCAGACTCTAGTGAATATTCACCAACACCTTATCAAGATGGACTCCTGACCATTATTGGAGTCGCGGATGACAATGGCAAGCAATATCTTAATCAGCTATCTATAGAAGCAGGTGAACAAAAAACCTTTACTACGGCAATTGAACCGATTGGTTACCATGCTTGGTTAGACGACAAAAATGCCGCTGTATTTGTCTTAGGTGATGTCATGACATTGCAAGTACTTCCTACAAACGCAAATCGAAAACCTACAGTATTAGCAGAAAATATTGGACGTTCGTTTCATCGTATAGCTGAAAACAAAGTCAGCTATACGGTAGAAGAAGAGGGCAAGCACCGTATTTATATTTTAGATGGTAATCATGATAGTCACGACACAGGAATCGTTTTGCCTAAGGGTGTGCAAGACTATGCCTGGCTTAGCGAAAAAGAAGTCATCTTTGGAGAAGATTCGAAGCTGTATTTAATGGATGCCGGGCAAAAAGTTGAAATTATAGATCTAAAAGAATTAGGGGTTAATAGCATCAGTCGTTTGGCTATTGACGAAATAACTAATCGATTGGCCTTAGTTTATAGCCGCAAATAAAAAAGCCCAGCATTAGCTAGGCTTTTTTAATGATTCCCGCTTACGCGAGAATGACAATATTGTTAGGCCTTAGGACCCGCAGCTATCAATGCTTGAGCTGCTTCATTGTCGGCAAAGCGGTTGAAGTTATCAACAAACATACCGGCGAGCTTTTTAGCTTTTGCATCCCATTCAACTTTGTCCGCATAAGTATCTTGAGGATCTAAGATATTGGTATCAACGCCCGTTAGTTCTGTTGGAATGGCTAAGTTAAAGTAAGGTAATTGAGTAAAGTTAGATTGCTCAATTGAACCATCCATAATCGCATCAATAATACCGCGTGTATCTTGGATAGAAATACGTTTGCCTGTTCCGTTCCAACCGGTGTTTACTAAGTAAACTTCTGCGCCAGCATCAGAGATACGTTTCTCTAAAACTTCTGCATACTGAGTCGGATGTAAGCTTAAGAAAGCTTCACCGAAACATGATGAGAATGTTGGAGTTGGTTCTGTCACGCCACGTTCTGTACCGGCTAATTTTGCCGTGAACCCTGACAAGAAATAATATTGAGTTTGCTCAGGCGTTAGTTTGGCAACTGGTGGTAATACACCGAAAGCATCAGCTGTTAAGAAAACGACTTTTTTTGCATGACCAGCTTTTGAAACTGGCTTAACGATATTATCGATATGATAAATTGGATAAGAAACGCGCGTGTTTTCAGTTTTGCTATTATCGTCATAATCGATCTTACCATCGGCATCGACAGTTACGTTTTCTAATAAAGCATCGCGACGAATTGCATTGTAAATGTCTGGCTCAGCTTCTTTGCTTAGCTTGATGGTTTTTGCATAACAACCACCTTCAAAGTTGAATACACCATTATCATCCCAGCCATGCTCATCATCACCAATCAAAGCGCGCTTTGGATCAGTTGAAAGGGTGGTTTTACCCGTTCCGGATAAACCGAAAAAGATTGCTGTGTCACCATCTTTGCCAACGTTAGCAGAGCAGTGCATAGAAGCGATACCTTTAAGTGGCAACAGGTAGTTCATCATTGAGAACATACCTTTTTTCATCTCACCGCCGTACCAAGTACCACCAATTAACTGAATTTTTTCAGTTACGTTGAAGGCAACAAAATTCTCAGAGTTCAAGCCATGCTTTTCGTAATCAGGATTAGTGGTTTTTGAGCCATTCATGACCACAAAGTCAGGTTCAAACTCCACTAACTCGTCATCAGAAGGACGAATAAACATGTTTTTGACGAAGTGAGCCTGCCATGCAACTTGGGTGATAAAACGAACTTTTAAACGAGTGTCTTCATTCGCACCGCAAAAAGCGTCAACCACGAACAAGCGACTCTCAGAAAGTTGTTCTGTAACTAAAGATTTTAAATCGCTCCACACTTCAGGCGAAATGGATTTGTTATCGTTAACGCCGTTTTTAGACCACCAAACGGTATCTCGAGTTACATCATCCATTACAATGTATTTATCTTTTGGAGAGCGGCCTGTGAAAATGCCTGTATCTACGTTTACGGCGCCAGATTCAGTTATAACACCACGCTCATAACCTTGATTGTCGGCACGAGTTTCTTCTTCAAATAATAGTTCGTAAGAAGGGTTATAGATAACTTCTGTAACGTTGCTGATGCCATATTGGCTAAGGTCAAGTGACATTCTCCACTCCTGAATGTGTCGTCAAAATCATCGTACCGAAGCAACCTAGGCTTAATAAACGATTGCAAAATCAATACATATAAAATTGCGCAACATTATCTCAGAAAAAATTATTAGGCGCGAGCCTTAATAATAATTATTTGCATCGCAATGCAATAAAAACTTGGTTGGGGTTAAATCGCCGAATAAATCAATAGATTTAAGGGCTTATGGTCGGACTAGTTAAAGATTGAGTTGTTTTTATTTGTTGTTAAGAAGAGCGTCTTAAAGATAATTTAGCAATCGCGATTAATGCATCTTTATGTACGGAAGGCTCTAAAACTGATAGAGCGTTTAAAGCTTTTTCCACGGCTTTTTCTGCCGCTTGATAGGTATAAGCAATTGAGTCGGTGGATTTGATAATCTGCATTATCGCATCCATATTATCCAAACCGCCATTTTCGATGGTGCTACGAATCAATTCTGCGCCAGCTTGATCGGCATTCTCCATTGCATGGATTAATGGCAAGGTTGGTTTGCCTTCTGCTAAGTCATCACCAACGTTTTTGCCTAGCTCTTCAGTATCGGCAGCATAATCCAGTGCATCGTCAATTAACTGAAAGGCTATACCGAGTTGCATACCGTACTCTTTGAGTGCCAGTTCGATTTTTTGATCAGCACCACTTAAGATTGCAGCCAGTTGAGTAGCGGCTGCAAATAGAATGGCCGTTTTTCGCTCTATCACTTCATAGTAACTGGCTTCGGTCACATCGGGATCATTGACATTCATCAGTTGCAATACTTCGCCGGCAGCAATTTGATTGGTGGTGTCCGATAAAACATCCATAACGCGCATTTCACCCACTTCAACCATCATCTGGAAAGCACGACTGTAGAGGTAATCGCCGACTAGCACCGAGGCCTGATTGCCAAACATGGAATTTGCAGTTTCGCGTCCGCGACGTAAATCAGACTCATCAACAACGTCATCATGCAATAGGGTAGCAGTATGAATAAGTTCGATGACAGCGGCTAAAATAGACTGAGATTTTTTAGGATCTTCTTGAAACTTAAGCGCTTTAGTCGCTAATAACAGTAACATGGGGCGCAATCGTTTACCGCCAGCAGCGACAATGTACTGACCCACTTGGTTAACCAAAACCACATCCGATTGGAGGCGATCCAAGATAATTTGGTTAGTATTTTCAAATTCGCTTTTTACTAAAGCGCGGATTTGCTCAAGTGTCATCATGTCTGCAGCTGGAATTGTCGATTGTTTATCATTAAAATGCCTCGCAATCCTAGTGAGAGTGGAACATTTGGTCAAGTGCTAATTGCTCCTAAACGGCTATTTATTAAGGATTCTATTGCTGATATGACCTGCTTCAGTGATGTTTCTTCAAAAAATGAAGAAAATCCTTATTTTTATTGGTTATTTTAGTAGATAGCACTTGCCTCAGAGGGTTAATTCCCTTAAAATTCGCGCCCTCAAACGGTCTATCTTAGTTTTTTACTCAGTTAGGCTAAAAGTAGCTATACATATTAACCATTCTGTTGAGAGATACAGAAAGGTCGTTAACCGGAGAATAAATATGTACGCAGTAATCAAAAGTGGTGGTAAGCAACACCGCGTTAAAGCTGGTCAAGTAGTACGCTTAGAGAAGATCGAAGCGGAAACTGGATCAAATATCGATTTTGAAGAAGTATTGATGGTTGCTGATGGCGATAACGTGACTTTAGGTCAGCCATTAGTAGAAGGTGCTTCTGTTTCAGCTGAAGTGGTAAATCACGGTCGTGCTAAGAAAGTTAAAATCTTAAAGTTCAAGCGTCGTAAGCACCACATGAAACAAATGGGCCACCGTCAGTGGTTCACCGAAGTTAAAATTAACGACATCGTTGTTGGCGGCGCTAAGAAAAAAGCTCCAGCTAAGAAAGCAGCTCCAAAAAAAGCAGCTAAGAAAACAGACGGTGACGACTTAACTCGTATTTCAGGCGTAGGTCCTGTAATCGTAGGTAAATTAGCAGATAAAGGCATCACTAGTTTTGCGCAAATCGCAGAATGGACAGCTGAAGATATCGCTAAATTTGACGAAGCGTTAAGCTTCAAAGGTCGTATTGAGCGTGATAACTGGATCGCTCAAGCTAAAGAATTCATGGGAGAGTAAACGATGGCTCATAAGAAAGCTGGTGGTAGTACTAAAAACGGACGCGATTCCGAAAGTAAACGCCTTGGTGTTAAGCGCTACGGTGGTGAAGAAGTTTCTGCAGGCTCTATTATTGTTCGTCAACGTGGTACTCGTTTCCACGCTGGTGCTAACGTAGGTATTGGTCGTGACCATACTTTGTTTGCTAAAGCTGACGGCAAAGTTAAATTCGAAGTTAAAGGTAAAAACAACCGTAAGTTTGTTTCTATCGACGCTTAATTCGAATTAGCTTAACCTCTTTATAAGAGATGAGAAAGCCTCGGCAATTGTCGGGGCTTTTTTTTGCAGGTTATTTTAAGCTCTTATATGAGCAGAGTAATCTTCATAATATTTTTATCGAAAATCTAGATTGCGAGCCGGCTAAAGCCAATCGCAATGACTGACTATTATATATATGGCACAATGACTCTATGAAATTCGTCGATGAAGTATCCATAAAAGTCAAAGCAGGCGATGGCGGTAACGGCATTGTTAGCTTTAGACGTGAAAAATTTGTCCAGCGCGGTGGCCCTAATGGGGGTGATGGTGGTGATGGTGGTAGCATCATTGTGATGGCTGATCCTGAATTAAATACTTTAGTCGATTACCGCTTTATTCGCTTTTATGAAGCAGAGCGTGGTGAAAATGGCCAAGGTAATAATATGACGGGGGCGAAAGGTGAGCATTTATACCTTAAAGCACCTGTCGGCACCCAAATAACTGACCTAGAGACTGGCGAAATCATTGGTGATTTGACCAAGCCAGGGCAAGAAGTACTGGTTGCCAAAGGCGGTTTCCATGGTTTAGGCAATACTCGCTTTAAAAGCTCGATTAATCGAGCGCCGCGTAAAGCTACCCACGGTACTAAAGGTGAAACCCGCGAATTGCGCTTAGAAATGAAAGTCCTTGCGGATGTGGGCTTGTTAGGTCTACCAAACGCGGGTAAATCGACTTTTATACGAGCAGTATCGGCAGCTAAGCCGAAAGTGGCAGGTTATCCTTTTACTACCTTAATTCCGAATTTAGGGGTTGTGCGGGTTGATAATGAGTCAAGCTTCGTGGTGGCGGATATTCCAGGTGTGATTGAAGGTGCAGCAGAAGGTGCTGGTTTAGGCATTCGCTTTTTGCGCCATTTAGCACGAACCCGAATTTTGTTGCATATTGTTGATTTATTGCCTTATGACGAGTCGGATCCTGTGGCTAATTTTAATGGCATCATGAATGAGCTGTATAAATATTCTGATAGCAAAGATATTTCCCTAAAAGACAAACCCGTTTGGTTAGTCTTTAATAAAACCGATTTGATGCTAGAAGAAGAAGTCACAGAAAAAGTAAATGATTTCTTGCAGCGTCTCGATTGGGATGGCCCTGTTTATCAAATGTCGGCAGTGAAAAAAGAGGGCACTCAAGTGATCTGTAATGACATTATGGAATATCTTATTGAGCACCCTGAAGTACGCGAGTTTGAACGTGAAGACGTGACTCAAGAGTTTAACTGGCCTACTCAAGGTGAGTCTAAAGTTTCTGATGATGAAGCTTGGAATGATTTGTCTGATGTTGAACCTGAAGCCGGTGATGATGACTGGGATGACGAACATTTTGAAGACGGCGACAGCTTTGAAGAAGATGGTGTTGAAATCGAGTACAAGCAGTAAGTTATAAGCAAAACCAAAACAAAAAAAAGCCGCGGCAATTAGATTAGCCGCGGCTTTTTTATTGATACGAGAATTAGCTTATCTTCCTTCTCGCCTTAAAGCTGATGAAGTAAATTGCTTATATTTAAACTCTTCATCGTTAAAGCTGTACATTTCTTCTTGGTTATTCAAACCTTGAGCAACATAACGCTTTTCTTTTAAGTCGTAGATATTGGTTACGGTACTCCAAAGAACTGGTACTTCGTAGTAATTGATAACGTGTGCTTCAGCCACTCTCCATAATTCACCATCATTGTCATAATGGTCAATTAATACTGCTTGCCAGCTATCTTCGTCTAAGTAAACGGTGCGACGAGAATAGATATGGTCTTCGCCTTCTTTTAAATTGGCTTCTAAAACCCACACGCGGTGTAATTCGTAACGTGTATAGTCTTGGTTCAAGTGCCCCGGCTGAATGATGTCTTCATACTTAAGGTTCTTGCTGTGCAACTTATAAGCATTATAAGGGACATACATTTCCTTCTTGCCAACTAATTTCCAGTTATAACGGTCTGGCGAGCCACTGAACATATCGAAATTATCAACTGTAGCTAAACCATCAGCGCCTAATGCAGGAGCATCGTAAGCAACAGTAGGAGTACGAGAAGCTCTTCGACGACCTGGGTCGTATCTCCAAGCACGACGAGGATCTTTAAGTTGATTTAAGGTTTCATGCACCAATACGACTTCGCCCGCTTTTCGAGATGGAGCCGTTACACGTTGCTTATACAAGAATAAAAAATCGTTCTTTTCAGGTTGCTCTTGTACATAGAATTGCAATGTCTCTTGCGTGAACTTAAATGGTGTAAAGCTACCATTTTTTTGCGCTGCTACTTGTAAGTACTCGCCTTTAACTGATTCACCACGATAGCGAGTTAAGTGGTTCCAAATGGCTTCTAAACCACTGTTAGGCATAGGGAAGGGCACACCTACTTGTGCACTTTTTAGACCAGCGCCATCATCGCTCAAAGTAGCTTGAGTTGCATTTTTAATCGAATAGTCATAGACTTTTTGTGGATAAGAAGCAGTTCTATGACTCGGGAAAACTTGGATTTTATAGTCAGGATAGTTCTTAAACATAGCTATCTGGCCTGCAGATAGTTTATCCTTATGTTGCTCTAAGTTTTTTCTATTTATAACGAACAGAGGCTTTTCATCGGCAAAAGGGTCTTGGTGGTGATCACCAACTTTGTATTCACTTGGAGCAGTTTGAATTCCACCAGTCCAGGCAGGAATAGTACCGGTTTCATTACCAGCACGCTCCGCGCCGATAGGAGTTAACTCACCCTTTAACTTAGCTGCAGCGGCTTCATCAACTTTTGCGAACCCAGCTTGACTAAGTAAGGTTAGCGCTACTAAGCTAATTATAGATGTTATGTTTTTCATGATTTACTCTCGTACAATTGGAAACGGGCGTAATTTTATACACATAAATAGAGATGTCTACACTGGTACGATGAGTGTTGAGAAATTTTACAATTCGGATTAGCGTGTTAACTTATATGTATAAATTAATCTAATGATTTATTTTATTCTAATTTAATAAAATCAATGGCTTGCATAGCTTTTAGGATAAAAGGTATTATGTTTCGCAATTAAATAGAACTGTTTGCGAATTGAGGAAAAGGACATAAGGAGAGGTTTTGAACGTTAGAAATCGCTTTTCAGATACTTTGTTGTTAGAGGCAAACTATTCTGGCGAACGTTTGATTGCACTTATTCGAGTTACTATTCATTCTTTAATAGGACTCATTCCATTTATTCTGTACTTTGTTTTTGAAGATAATCGGGCTGAAGTCATTATTTCTTTAGGCATAGCTTTATCTGCATGCATTATCGCGATATTTAGTTACTGGCTAATTAGGAAGCAAATTCATGTAAATGCCGTTGGTTGGGTTCTAACTGCTCTGGATATTTCGGTCGTTTCTCTGGTTCTTTTTCTTGTTGCGATATATAGCAACCCGCTAATAGCAACAAATAGCTTAGTTATTTGGCAAATATATGGGGTTTTAATTTTTTCCACAACATTAAGGCTCAATCCGCAAATTACTCTATTTGCTGGTGTGCTGGCTATAGCGCAGTACTTCTTATTAATACTATTCTTCGACTATCGTTTTGATTTATCCAGTCTTATTCAAGAGTCTGCAGAATATGGTGCATTTAGTTGGTATATTCAAGTAGCTAGAATTATCATTTTGATTTTATTTACCCTTGTTGCATATAGCTTTGTATCAAGAGCTCGTAAATTAGTCATATATTCTGGAACTGATAGCTTAACAGGCTTAAAAAATAGAGCTTATTTTGAGCATGTTTTCCCCGCTGAAGTTGCTAAAAGTTGTAAATCAAAACGTCCGTTATCGTTTGTTTTCATGGATTTTGATCATTTTAAGAATGTTAATGATAAATTTGGCCATGCGATTGGAGACTTGGCGTTGCAAGCAGTTGCAGACGTTTTGTTAAAGCGTGCAGAAAGATCATCTCAAGTGGCTCGTTGGGGAGGGGAGGAGTTTGTGATTTTTTATCCAAATCATACTAAAGAAGAAGTATTGAATATTATGGTTCAGATCAGAAAAGAGTTATCACAAGGAGTCGAAGTACGGCCAAACTTAATTTTATATCTGAAGTTAAGCGCGGGTATTGTAGAATGTCCTACTGAGTCTGACGATCCAATATCCATTATAACTTTGGCCGATGATCGGATGTTGCAAGCTAAAAACAATGGCCGCGATCAAGTGGTATGGCAAGAAAAAACGCTATAATGAGTTTAACCCCCCCCCTAAATTCTTTTATCTTGCACTAAATGCAATGTGTTTCCTTCTGAGTCCTTGAAGGCACATAACCAGCTTTCAGAGTCATCAGCTTTATGGATTATCATAGGTTCTTTTATAATAGAAACCTGTTTATCTATAAGTTGTAGATAAGCTTTATCGATATTTGAAGTTTGATAATAAATAAATGCTTTTGATTCATATTCAGGATTTTTTCCTAAATAAAGTCGTGTACCCGCACAATCAAAGAAAGCCATATTTTGTTCGGGAAAGGACATCATTAACGGCATGCCTAAAGTATTTTGATAGAAATCAATTGCCCGGTTAATGTCTTCTACTTGTACATGTATTTGCTGAATCCCAGTAATCATTGCTTTTCTGTCCTGTTAAGATAAGATATATTTAACCTCTGTTAAATAATTCCTCAAAACTT
Source organism: Kangiella sp. HZ709 (assembly GCF_009674675.1). Lineage (GTDB taxonomy): Bacteria > Pseudomonadota > Gammaproteobacteria > Enterobacterales > Kangiellaceae > Kangiella. The sequence continues at coordinate 673,277 of NZ_WKJC01000001.1, read as the reverse complement.
AACCAATGTCAAACTTAAATCTGCCAGAAGGGATGTCTGATACGCTAGAAAATCAGCTGGCCAATCAACTACACAGCCTCAGTATTCATATATTGCGTGATGCTCGCAAAAATGATCTAACTTCAGGATTAACGCCTGAGCGATTGTCGATTCTTTCTATTCTAGTTTATACCGGCTCGAAAACGGTGAATGAACTCGCATCAATGGAGCAGGTTAGTGCACCAGCTATTACTCGTACCGTGAAAAGTCTAGAAAAAGAAGGTTATGTGATTAAAGCTAAGTCGCGCGCGGATCAGAGAGTGGTTTTTGTTTCTGCGACTCGTAAAAGTATTGTTTTGATGGAGCAAACTAGAACTAAAAGGATTGAAAGAATCGTGAACAAGGTTAGCCAATTGAATGCAGAGCAGCAAACCGAGTTGCAAACCTTATTAGAGCTATTAAACTAATGAACTTCGGCTATTTCTTCTTTTTAGTAACCCCAAAAGACTCATCAGTATTTCAACAATGCTCATAATTATCAGAGCAAAAATTAAACCAAACAGTAATGCTTCTTTATTCAATAAAACCTGGAAATCATAGCTATCCCAAGCCTGCTGACGAATATCTGCAATAGGGTTGAGCAGAGTGTGTTGATAACTAGCAAAAGTAGAGGCTTTAAAACTGGCATGAGCTTCTTGTAATAGTTTATGACGCATTAATACTTGGCTAATTGATTCACCACCCTCGATTAACACTTGATCGCCATTATTATTGTAATGATTGATGAGTTTATCTATATTGCCATTAAAGTGCTTATCGGCTGTATTTTGGAAAGGAGTGATGGAGAGTTTAGATTCAGCTAGACGAGCATCTAAATTTTTACCGTAATCGGAAACGAAACCAGGTGCTTGAATGCCTATTAAAACTAAAACTGAAAAAGTGATTAATTTGAAGTAGTTAAGGAGTTTTTTCACAATAATTTTTGCAGTATAAGCGGGCTCTAAATTTAGAGTCACCTTATCACTGATAAATAATAAAACCTAGCGAGCAAATTCAACTTAACGCAAAAAGCCGCAACTGGAACCCAGTGCGGCTTTTTATATTCTTTTTGCTTCTAATCTGTTTTAGATAGAAAAACTAGATTATAGCGCTTGAATACGCGCGTTTAAACGGCTCTTATGACGTGCAGCTTTATTCTTGTGAATTAAGCCTTTGTTTGCAGCTACGTCAATCATTGGTACAGCACGCTCATATGCAGATTGAGCAGCTTTCTTATCACCAGCTTCAATGGCATAAACTACTTTCTTTAAGTAGCTACGTAACATAGAACGACGGCTAGCGTTGTGTTGACGACGGTTTTCAGCTTGCTTTGCACGCTTTTTGGCAGATTTGATGTTAGCCAAGGTGTTTCTCCTAAAAGGGTTTCACGAAAAAATACATAAATTCAAGGTCGCGAAATATACCGGTTATTCCTTTTATTTTCAAGAAAAATCGCTCCGATTTAGCAGTTTTCTGGCGGATTTAAAGAAAATTATGGCAATTGTCTGGCAATTGATTGGATTGGCTGGTGAGGCGCTCCATTTTGCCTTAAACTTGCCTTCAATAAATATAAATATTAAGCCGTCATAATCAGAGCTTACTAAGCCCAAAGAGAAGCCAGAATGGCAAATTTACTCAAATCAAGCACTATCGTTAGCTTTTGGACCATGATGTCTCGATTCTTGGGTTTGGCAAGAGATATTGTTTTAGCCAATTTGCTTGGTGCAGAAGGGCGTGCCGATATATTCTTGTTGGCCCAAAAAATTCCGAACTTCTTGCGTCGTTTATTTGGTGAGGGCGCTTTCGCCACCGCCTTTGTGCCAGTTTTTTCTGAATATCATGAAAAGCGCACTAAAGAAGAAACGGTTTTATTACTCAGTAAAGTGTCAGGAACTCTAGGTGGTTTCTTATTTTTAATTACCATGGTTGGGGTTATAGTCCCTCAATTGTTAATGGGAATTTTTGGTTATGGTTTTTATCATACTGATCCAGAAAAATTCTTTCGCGCGTCGGAACTATTAAGAATTACCTTTCCTTATATCTTCTTTATTTCGCTGGTGGCCATGTACAGCGCTGTGATGAATACCTTGAATAAATTTGCGCTGCCAGCTTTTGCGCCAGTGCTACTGAATTTATCCATTATTGGTATGGCGTTATTTGTTGCTCCGCATATGGAACACGCCAATGTTGCTTTAGCTTGGGGTATTTTTATTGCCGGCATATTGCAGCTGTTATTGTTTTTTCCTTTCTTATGGAAAGCTGGTTATTTGCCAAAGCCTCGCTGGGCTTGGAAAGATTCCTCTGTCCAGAGAATTTTCAAATTAATGCTACCCGTTATTTTTGGCGCATCGGTCAGCCAAATTAATTTACTGATTGACTCGCAAATTGCTTCCTTCTTAGAAGAGGGCAGTATTTCTTGGTTGTATTATTCGGATCGTATGTTGGAATTTCCTTTAGGCATTTTCGGCATCGCGATTGCGACGGTATTGCTGCCAACCTTGTCTAAGTATTTTGCAAAGAATGATATGCAACATTTTTCTGGCACCTTAGATTGGGGGTTGCGCATGGTATTAATGATTGGGATCCCTGCGGCTATGGGCTTATTGTGGCTTGCAGAACCGATTATGATCAGCGTATTTCAACATGGTGCTTTTGACGCACATGACTCATTCAAAGCTGGCCAAAGTTTACAAGCCTATTCGCTAGGTTTAATTGCTTTTATGATGGTTAAAGTCTTCTTGACAGGCTTTTATTCTCGCCAAGATCCTAAAACGCCAGTGAAGATAGGTATCATTGCCGTGGTCAGTAACATTGTTTTAAACCTGGCTTTATTTAAACCTTTTGGTCATGTAGGTTTAGCCATTGCTACCAGTATTTCAGCCTTTATTAATGCCATATTATTGTACCGTTATTTACATAAGCATGATCAGTTAAAAATTTCGAAATCAACTGCGCTTTGGATTTTAAAATTAGTTATTGCTAGTGGACTCTTACTAGTCGGATTATGGTATTTCGACTTTAGTATCGAACAATGGCAAGCTTGGAGTCGGATAGAAGCTATTGGTATGATTATAGCAACTATTAGTGCAACTATTGTTTCCTATTGTGTACTCTTGAGCCTAATGGGGATTCGTCCTAAACATTTTAAACTCAGTCATTACTAGTTTGCACATTTAATATGGCCTTATACCTAGGTTTTTGGTGTCTTTCTAAGTCATAGGTGAGTTGCATCTTTTCTGGGTCTAAACTAATGGTCCAAACATTGCTACTGGCTGCTGGAATTAGTTTGGCGGTATATTTATCGGCTAAAAAGTGTTGCTTGAAAGGAGCTCCCTTAGAGCCTTTGTAGCTTCCTGCGTAACCACCGTACATAGTGATTTCGTCTGGAGTACCATCTTTGTGTCGATGATCATGCTTCAATAATAAGCCTTGTTCGGTTTTTGTAACAATCCAGGTTCTAGACTTATCTTCGCCTACTTGAAAAGGAATACGTATTTCTTTGTCTGTGCATGACTGCAAGTGAGCAACTAAGGTCTTTCCTGCAAAATCATGATTCGGATCATCCGGGAATACCGTTTTACCAACAAAGGTTTTGCCACACTGCAGGATAAGGCTCTGAAAATAGGCGTCTTGCATCGCAGTATCAGCTTTTGTTCTAGTTTCTTCTCGTGCTGTTTTTAAATCCTTAGGGTTATGTTTTTTAGATTTCATTTGAGTTTCGCAGGCGGCTAGAAGGCCAACTGAGATGACGGCTAATAGTATTTTTTTCATATTGTTTGCTCTGGTAGTTCGTTACGGTTGTGCGTCCAAATTATTTATATTCGATGTTTTTACCGGACTGACGCTTAACGGCAATAGTTTGGTTTTTGCCCAATAGGATTCGCCACTGAGACAAGGTTTCACTGGCCAGAATATAACGGTCAAAATCTTGCCAGCGTTTATGAAATAGTTTCTTAATCGCCTTGATGGCATCAGGAGATTGTTGTTTGATTTGTTCTGCTAATTGTTTAGCCGCTGCAACTGGTTGTTCGGATATTTCAGTGATTAAATTGAGTTCTAGCGCCTGTTGCGAGCTTATTTCTTCAGCGGTCATGCTTAGCTTCATGGCTTGATCTTTGCTCATGCAGTCTCGTAGCGCTAGATTTCCAGCCATATCCGGTATTAATCCCCATTTGGTTTCCATAATGGATAAGGAAGAGGAGGGACTGGCAATTCTAAAATCTGCCCCTAATGCTATTTGCATACCACCACCCCAGCAACGCCCATGGATCGCGACTATTACCGGAACTTTAAGCCGGCGCCAACCCACAGAAACTTTTTGCGCTAAGTTGGCATTACCTGGTAGCCATTTCCATAGCAATTTAATCGCGTTCCATTTATTGCTCATGACCGCTTTAATATCCAAGCCTGAGCAAAAGTCTTCGCCATTACCGGCTACTATGACTGCTCGAATAGACTGGTCTTTGGCTATTAGTTTTTGGCAATCTCGGATCGCCTCGAACATAGCTAGATCCAAGGCATTTCTTTTATTGGCTCGATTTAACTGCACCCAAGCAATTTGCTGCTCTATCTTGAGCAGCACTCTGGCCGATTTTTCAGTTTGCGGATTAGCTTTTGCTGTCATGTTTAAGTCTTTAATTTATATAGGAAAATAAAAAGCTTTAGGCAAGATAATGGCATAATGAAGATAAGTTTGCCATCTTAAGCTGATTCTTATGATTAAAAGGTTAATTCTTGCGTCATTTATGGCTATAATTGCCCGCTTTGACCTTGCTTTAAATCTATTGAATGCGCCTATTACGCGGACTTTATAATTGCCCCGAACAACTCTTTACTAAGGGTTGTGTGGGAACTATTGGCAATTTTGATGGAGTGCATTTAGGGCATCAAGCCATTATTAAGCGTTTAACGGCTAAAGCTAATGATTTGAACTTGCCAAGTGTGGTGGTGCTCTTTGAGCCTCATGCACAAGAATTTTTTTGTCCAACTGAAGCGCCAGCAAGGTTATTTAAATTAACCGATAAAATTGAAGCTTTAAAAGAGTTGGGCGTCGATTTTGTTTTATGTTTGCGCTTTGCCGAGGAGTTGGCCAACCTTTCTGCGGAAGACTTTGTACGCAGAGTATTAGTCGAAAGACTAAAGGTTAAGCATTTATTTATTGGTGATGACTTTAGATTTGGACATCAACGAAAAGGCGATTTTGAACTATTAAAAAGCTATAACTTTGTGGTTGAAGCGAATCAGTCGGTGACTTTTCCCCTTAATGGTGAATTGACAGGGAAAGTTCGTATCAGTAGTAGCAAAGTACGACAAGAAATTGCCCGCGGCAATTTTGATATTGCCGAGGCATTACTTGGTCGAAGCTATCAAATAGCCGGTAAAGTTGCCCATGGTCAAAAGCAGGGCAGAAAGCTAGGCTTTGCTACTGCCAATATAAATTTAAAAAGGCTGCAAAGCCCACTAAAAGGTGTTTATGCAGTTCGAGTTACCATTGTTGACGCTAATACTAACAGTAATGAAAGTTTGAAAGGCGTTGCCAATGTTGGTGTTAAACCAACCTTGGGTGATTATCGAGAAAGGTTAGAGATACACCTGTTGGACTTTGCCGAGTCGATTTATGGTAAAAAATTAACAGTTCAACCGCTAAAGAAGATTCGGGATGAACAAAAGTTTGCAACCTTAGATTTGCTTAAAGAGCAGATCGAAAAAGATATTCAAACAGCTAAACATTATTTTAAAAATCAATACTGAAAAGTAAATACTGAGAATACTAATGAGTGATTATAAAGACACTTTGAATTTACCGAAAACGCAATTTGAAATGCGAGGTAATTTACCGCAACGCGAACCAAAAATGCTTGCGCAATGGGCAAAAAACGATTTGTATCAACAAATTCGTAAAGCGCGTGCAGGGCGCGAGCAATTTGTTTTGCATGACGGCCCTCCATATGCCAATGGTAATATTCATATTGGCCACTCAGTAAATAAAATTCTTAAAGACATGGTGGTAAAAAGCAAAACTCTAAGCGGTTTTGATTCACCTTATGTTCCGGGTTGGGATTGTCATGGCTTACCGATTGAAAACAATGTTGAAAAGAAAGTAGGCAAAGCAGGCGTTAAAGTTTCTCATGCCGAATTTCGCGAGAAATGTCGTCAATATGCGCAAAAACAAGTGGATGCGCAGCGAGAAGACTTTATTCGTTTGGGCGTTTTAGGTGAGTGGGATAATCCTTACCTGACTATGGATTTCGGCTTTGAAGCAAACATTGTTCGTGCCTTATCTCGTTTAGTTAAAAATAATCACCTGAAAAAAGATGCTAAGCCAGTGTATTGGAGTGTGGTTGGCGGTTCATCATTAGCAGAAGCTGAGGTTGAATATCAAGACAAAACATCCTTCTCCATTTATGTGCGTTATCCTCTAGCGGATAAAGAACACTTCTTAACTGCGTTCGGTAATCCGGAATTAACGGGTGAAGCTTCGGTCGTTATCTGGACGACAACTCCTTGGACTTTACCATCAAGCCAGGCGGTAACGGTGCATAAAGAGTTAGAGTACCAGTTAGTTAAAGCCGGCGATGAGTGTTTCGTTTTAGCAGAAGCTTTAGTTGCAAGTGTTATGCAAGAAGCTGGCATTGAAGAGTATCAAGTAGTTGGCTCTTGCCAAGGTTCTGCGCTGGAAAATTTGCAAGTGCAACATCCTTTTTACGATAAGACTTTGCCAGTGATTTGTGGTGAGCATGTCACCACAGATGCCGGTACTGGTTTGGTACACACAGCTCCCGATCATGGTCCTGACGATTTTGTTGTAGGTAAAAAATATGGTTTAGGTGTTTTAAATTACGTGATGGCCAATGGTGTTTTTAATGACGAAACTCCAATTTTTGAAGGTCAGCATGTTTATAAAGTCGACCAGCCTGTTATTGATTTGTTAATCGAAAAAGAGCGCTTGTTGCATCAGGATAAATTCCACCATTCTTATCCTCATTGCTGGCGCACTAAAACCCCACTGATATTTCGTGCTACACCGCAGTGGTTTATCTCAATGGAGCAAAATGCTTTGCAATCTACTGCCATGCAAGAAATTAAAAAGGTTAAGTGGGTACCTGAGTGGGGTGAAGCACGTATCGAATCTATGATGGAGTCGCGTCCGGATTGGTGTATTTCTCGTCAAAGAACTTGGGGCGTTCCGCTGTGTTTATTTACTGATAAACAAACAGGCTTGCCGCATCCTGATTCAGCTGGGCTGATGGAAAAGGTGGCAGAAAAAATTGAAGAAAGTGGTATTCAAGCTTGGTACGATTTAGATGCTGCTGAATTAGTTGATGCTGATAAATACGAAAAAATTGATGATACCTTAGATGTTTGGTTTGACTCAGGGGTCACTCATTATTGTGTGTTAGCGGCGCGTGATTATTTAAATCGTCCTGCTGATTTATATTTAGAAGGTTCTGATCAACACCGTGGTTGGTTCCAGTCGTCGCTGCTTACTTCTGTTGGAATTTATGAAGAGGCACCTTATAAGCATTGTTTAACGCACGGCTTTGTGGTCGATAAAGACGGCAAAAAAATGTCAAAGTCTCTAGGTAATGTTATAGCACCTAAAGATGTGATTAATAAATTCGGCGCGGACGTTTTACGCCTGTGGGTTTCTTCTGCGGATTACCGTGGAGAAATGGCAGTTTCAGACGAAATCATTAAAAGAACCGGCGATAGCTACCGTCGTATCCGAAACACTTCGCGATTCTTATTATCCAATTTAGAGGGTTTTAACCCTAAAACTGATTTAGTTGCCAAAGAAGACATGGTTGCTTTGGATCGTTGGGCTGTTGATAAGGCGCTTAAAGCGCAACAAGACATTGTGGAAGCGTATGACAATTATAACTTCTGGATTGTAGCGCAAAAAATCCAACATTTCTGTTCGATTGATATGGGGTCTTTCTATTTAGATATCATTAAAGATCGCCAATATACTGCTAAAAATGGTTCATTAGCACAGCGCTCTTGTCAAACCGCTATGTATCATATCGTAGAAGCTCTAGTGCGTTGGATGGCGCCCATTTTAAGTTTTACTGCTAATGAAATTTGGCCGCATATTCCTGCAGCTAATGATGGTGAACGCGAAGCGAATGTATTCGTGGCTGAATGGTATCAAGGTTTGTTTGCTGCTGAAAAACTAGCCCTTTCGCAGCAAGACTGGGTAACTATTGCTGCGGTTAAAACTGAAGTGAATAAAGCTTTAGAGGCTAAAAGGAAAGATGGTGTTATTGGCGGTTCATTAGAAGCAGAAGTTACGCTGTGTGTTAACGATGAGTTGTTTAAAGTGCTTTCTAAACTTGAAGATGAAATTCGATTTGTAACCATCACTTCTCAAGCAAAATTGCAGCAGTCGAGAGAAGGCGAAGTTACTGATTTAGAAGGGCTAAGCTTAGTTATTGAAAAGTCGGATAATGAAAAGTGCGAGCGTTGTTGGCACTATCGTGAGGAAGTGTCGCGTGAAGATGTTGGATCTCATACCGAACATCCAACTATTTGTAATCGCTGCGTTGAAAATGTAGTAGGCGATGGCGAAGTAAGGAAGTTCGCTTAATGAGCTTTATAGATAGTATTAAAAGCAAAATAAAGTTACTACCGATTAAAGAGTCAGGTTTTGTTTGGCTCTGGTTAACGGTGATTGCTTTTGTAGCTGATTATTGGACAAAGCAATGGGCAGATAAAGAGTTGGCGCCTGCTTTTTATGGGCCAGTTATCGAAGTCATGCCTTATTTTAATTTTAAACTGGCTTACAATGAAGGTGCAGCGTTCAGCTCATTTGAAGGCTGGACTTTTATGCTAATTGTTTTGCCTATTATTATTGTTATCGCCTTAATTTTTTGGATGTGGCAAACACCAAAACAAAATAAGCTTGTTAACATAGGTTTGTCATTAATTTTAGGCGGCGCCTTCGGTAACATTTATGATCGAATCTTTAATGACGGTAAGGTCATTGATTTTATCGATTGGTATATTATTTGGGATGGTGTAGAAAAGCATTGGCCAACGTTTAATATTGCCGATAGCGTTATTTTGTTTGGCGTTGGTCTCTTGATAATAGATTCAATTAAGAACCCTGAAACTAAAAATTAAAAAGCGACTCATCAATGGTTAAGAAATTAATAGTAAAAGAAGATCGATAAATGCAGATTAAAACTGACTCAAAGGCATTAGTTCATTTTAATGTATTATTAAAAGATGGTTCAGCAGCAGACTCTACTCGAGTTGACGGCAAACCTGTATGGTTTGTTTTGGGTGATGGTAGTCTAACCAATTCATTAGAGTTGCATTTGATTGGCATGCAGCAGGGTGAAACTAAAAAGTTTGAATTAGCAGGCAGCGATATTTTTGGTCCAGAAAATCCAGATAATATACACTTTATGGATATTGATCAGTTTCCAGCAGATCTAAAGCTAGAAGAGGGCGCCATTGTCGCATTTGAACAAATGGGCGGAGGCTCCATTCCTGGTATGATATGCGGAACTCAAGGTCACTCAGTAAAAGTTGATTTTAATCATCCTTTAGCGGGCCAAGAGATCATTTTGGAAGTAGAGATTTTAGAAGTTAAATAATCATTTAGAACTTATTTGAAAAGTTAGAGATAACATCAATGGAAATTATTTTAGCCAACCCACGTGGCTTTTGTGCTGGCGTTGACCGAGCAATAGAAATCGTTAATCGTGCTATAGAGATCTTTGGTGCGCCTATTTATGTAAAGCATGAAGTGGTGCATAACAAATTTGTGGTCGATGGCTTGCGCGATAAAGGTGCCGTTTTTATCGAAGATTTAAACGATGTACCGCGCGACTCAACCCTGATATTTAGTGCACATGGCGTTTCACAGCAGGTTCGCAAAGATGCTAAAGAAAGAAATTTAAAAGTTTTTGATGCTACTTGTCCATTAGTGACTAAAGTGCATATGGAAGTTGCACGTCATAGCCGTCGCGGTGAAGAGTGTGTCTTGATTGGGCACAAAGGGCACCCAGAAGTAGAAGGAACTATGGGCCAGTATGATAATACTGACGCGGGCATTTATCTGATTGAAGATATTGCAGATGTTCATCAATTGCGTGTGAATAATGAAAGCGAGCTTTATTATGTTTCGCAGACCACCTTGTCAGTGGATGACACCCAAAGAATCGTTGAAGCATTAAGGCTAAGGTTTCCAAGTATTAAAGGCCCCAAAAAGGATGATATATGTTATGCCACTCAAAACCGTCAAGATGCGGTAAAGCAACTGGCTAAAGAGTGTGAGCTAATTTTAGTAGTTGGTGCCAAAAATTCATCGAATTCCTCAAGATTACAAGAGTTAGCTGTCCATAAAGGCCGTAAATCTTACTTGATCAACAATGCAACAGAGATACAAAAAGAGTGGCTAGAAGGTATCTCTACGATTGGAGTGACTGCAGGAGCCTCTGCGCCAGAAGTTCTAGTAAAAGAAGTGATAGAGTTTCTTGAAAAAAATGGTGGAAAAACTACTCAGGAGTCCAATGGCGTTGAAGAAAACATCGTTTTTGTCTTACCCGCAGAATTACGCTAGAAACAACGGTCATTAAGTCAGGTAATGCATTGAGTTTATTGTGTATTCATGGTTTCAACATACTTTTTTGCCGTTTATCATCTAATTAATACCTTTCATCCAAATTTCACTGTTATTTACAATCACTTACGGTATAAACATCCTAGCAAAATAAAGATGTTTTAGCTTTGCAGTGGCTTAAGCATTGGTGATAAAACTTAGCTAAAACCAAAAATTTTAGGATGGATGTTAAGCAAATGAGTTTAAATTCAAAAAGTAAAGCTTTTACCTTGCCAGAACTAATGATAGTAACGGCTATAATTGCTGTAGTTGCTGCTTTTGCAGTGCCCGGCTTATCTCAATTTGTGGATTCAAATCGATTAACGGCTTCTGCCAATGATTTGTATTCTAGTCTTTCAATTGCCCGCTCTGAGGCTATAAAGCGTAATACCAGTGTTACACTCGCTAATTCAGGCTCTGGCTGGTCTGGGGGCTGGGAAGTTTATGAAACAGCAACACCTGCTATCAAAATTTATCAGCAAAATGAAGTGGGAAAAAGCATCAGCGTTGATTCTTCATCTGCCACGGGGACTGTTGTTTTTAACTCAGCAGGGCAAAGCCGTACTAATCATTGGGGTACTAATGGCGTTACTTTTTGTCGGACTAATAAGAAAGGCAAGAAAGTTGATGTTGCCCCATCGGGTTCAATTAGAATTACTGAGGCAACTTGCTCATGATGAATTATAAAGTTCAGGGTTTAACTCTGCTGGAAGTCCTTATTACCATTTTGATTTTGTCTATCGGGATGTTGGGAATTGCGGCTATTCAGATTAAAACTTTAACCACGACCCAAGAAAGTTATTCACGCTCGCAAGCTGTGGCCATTATTGAGGATGCGACCAGTAAGATTCGAGCAAATCGAGAGTATTTTGCTACTGAACCTGAGTCTGTTTCAGGTACTGACGCTGACGGTAATACAGTCGAATTAGCTAATCCTTATACTAATAACGGTACGTCAGGTTCTTACTATCAATGGTGTCAGGCTGGAGCCACGCCTTATACAGCATCAAATCAATGCTCCGGCTCTTGTACAGCTCGTGAACTAGCATTGTCCGATATTGATCAAGTCTGTTTAGCTTTAGATAACTCTGGTATGAAAAGCGCGACAATTGGTGCTACTTGTTTTGATCGAGATGCGGGTGCAGACGACTCAGATAATTGTAGCCCGGGCTCGAAAATGGCGGTTTACGTCGCTTGGGAACAAGATTTAAGAAAAGGTGAAGTGGAAATTGAGAATACTCGCTGCCAAACCCAGCTAGGAGCTAATGCTGCTCAAGTGGCGGCGACAGGTGTGGATAAAGGGTTTTCTTGTGTAATTGTGGAGTTGGTGCCTTAATATGAAAATAACGGATGCAAAATCATTACCTAATATAAAAAGCCAACAAGGTTTTACTTTAGTTGAGTTGATGGTCGGTGGCCTTCTAGGATTGTTGTTAATCGCAGCAGCAGCTACAGTGTATCTTTCCAGCACTCAAACCAACAGAACCAGTCAAGGATTGTTAAATGCTAAATCAGATGTACAGTTGGCGCTTGGTTTATTAAAAGACGATATAGCCAAAGCTGGTTGGGCAAATAACAATTCATCAGCGTATACATTGTCTAGTCCTTTCCCTGCTACCATTACTACCTTAGATGGTGGCGCCGGATCTGACTCTATTAGCTTACAATATGAGTCATGCGACAACTCTGATCTTGATAATGGTTGCTCCACAACTGGAGTTGACTCTGCTGACTGTAATGGTACTGCTGTTGCAGGAGGTTCTATTATTACTAACACCTACAGTGTGAATGGTAGCAAAGAGTTAGTTTGCAACAACCAGCCTATTATTTCTAACGTGGAAAACTTTCAAGTACTGTATGGCCAAGTGACATCCAGTGGAATTGAATATGTTACAGCGTCAAATATTACCGATAGATCAAGAGTTCACAGCGTCAGATTTGGCATGATTGTTAGTTCAGATATCAATACTTCTAGCAATGATACATCTAGAACGATAGAGCTTTTAGATAAGACAGTTACTTCTAATGATAAAAGGGTCAGGTTGAAATATGAGTCAACAGTAGTTGTCTTAAATAAACCATTTACTTCGAATTTCGGAATTTAATTATGATATTGTCAACAAAAAAATCCGGCTTTTCTTTATTAACGAGTTTGCTTTTATTGGCAGCATTGACGGTAGTTGGGCTTGCGATTATGCGCTCAGGAATCTTATCTGAAAAGCAGTCAGCAAATGTTCAAGAGAAAAGTGTAACTTTTCATAGCGCACAGTCTGCCAATAATGCCACTATTGAAAGTTATCGTTACGACCAAACCATTTTGGCTCAAGCCGTAACGCTTAGTCCTAATGCGACTTTAGATACGTGTTTAGACGAGAAAGGTAAAGTCACAATGAATTGTACAACGCCTACCTCAATCGATAAGTCAGGTGGCATTTTACTTGCGCAAACCAAAACCGAATACAAAGAGTGTTTGAAAGCCCAGAAGTGTACTGGTAATTCATCGGGTTTGTTTTCGGATAATACTATCGGCTGTAATGTCTTTGAACATGATGGTGAAGGTTGGTTAGATAAAGATGGCGATGCAGCCCTTGATGCCGATGAAACAGCCAGCCAAATTGATCAATGGTCACTATTGATTTCAGCTTGTTCTTAATAGAAACAGGAGAATTTAAAATGTTTAGTAATTTATTTAAAAAATTAAAGTTAGTCGCTATTTCGGGTGCTATATCCGCAATGGTAGCTTCTCCTGCAATGTCTGAAGACATTGAGATTTTCTTTGGTGAAGCTAAAACAGCGAATATGATGTTGGTTCTTGATTTATCAGGTTCCATGGCTTTTTATCCCAACGGACGAGAGTACTTCGCTGTTAATGGTGACGGTATTCATGTCGATGGAGATGGTGATGTTGTTGCTTCTGAAGATGAGCTTATTGTCAAAGAGTGGACGGTAACCAAGAATAACTTTACCTTCGATGACGCTGTTGCTTTACTACCAGATCCGTCGGTAAATCCAAAAGCGAGATATCCACACCTTCAAGTATTCTGGTACGAAGATGATGGCGTAGATTACTGGCTAGATTGGGTTCCTTGGAACGTCTTCCCTGGGTATATTGATGAGAAGCAGAATTTAGGTCGGTTAAACAAAGATGAAAGATACCGTTGGTATTATAAAGACAACCGTATTACGCAATTAAAAGAAGCTATCTACGACTTTCTAGCCGATACAACCGTGACTCGAGATATTGACCAAATTGGTATGATGACTTATGCAACGGGTAGCGATTATTACACTAGAAATCCAAATGTTGATTTAATTGAGCAAATTAGACCACTAAGCAAAGTCACGGGCGGGGAAACTCATCGTGATACTCTAGTTAATTCAATTTTTGAGATGTGGCCCGTTGCATCAACTCCAACAGCAGAGGGTTATTATAGAGCAACTCAATACTTAGGCGGCTCTTATACTCAAAATGGCTCAGCTGTGCCGTCTCCAATTTTAGATGGTGCTTGTGGCTTTAATAACTCGATTGTGTTGTTGACGGATGGTACACCGACAGCCTTTGACAGTAATACCCATAGTAGTGTGGAAAAAATCATTGGTACTTGTGATGACAGTGACTCTGGTGGTGCGAACGCTACAAATTACGGTAAAGAATGTACGGAAGATTTATCGGCTCACTATTTTGTTAACGACGTTAAAAGTAATTTTCCTGGCTCAACCATTAATACATCTACAGTAGCTTTTGCTTTGAATGATACCGTTGCTGAGACATTTCTAGAAAATACAGCATCAACATTAAATGGCGAGAAATTGTTCTTCAAACCAACTGATGCAAAAGAGTTAGCACAAGTATTCAAGAATATTTTATTGTCGACTCAGGACAGTACTTCTTTTGTAGCTCCAAGTGTTCCCTTAAGCCAAAGCAATCGTTTGAAGCATAGTAATGATTTATATATGGCGATGTTTAAACCAGAAGGTAAAGAAACCTGGTCTGGTAACTTAAAAAAGTACAGCTTAAAAGAAGGTAATATAGTAGATGCTAACGGCGTTGTGGCAGTTGATGTAAATAATGGTACTTTCTTAGATACTGCTGAAAGCCACTGGTTCGTCAAGGACTACACAGATCCTAATAACCCTATTGTGGCCGATGGTAATGAGATTGCTTTAGGTGGTGCCATGCCAAAGATTTCTGTTGGCACAACTCCTAAAGTCTATAGTAACTTAAACTCGAACAGTCTTAATCAGTTAACAGAAACTTTTACTAAGACTTATGTAAATGATACAAACTTAAACGTTCTCAAAACCTTGTTTGGAAATAGCTTATTAACAAAAGATATAGCTCAAGAAAATTTTGACTGGATAAGAGATCGCGTAAACGGTAGTACTAATCGTTTTGGTGATGCTCTGCATTCACGTCCACAAATTTTAGAATATACCAACAAAACTGTTGCTTTTATCAGTACTAATGAAGGTTATTTACATGCAATAGACACAGCAACAGGTGATGAACTTTGGTCTTTCTTCCCTCGTCAATTATTGAATAAAGTAGAAACTTGGAGATCAGATCAATCGTTAGATCCTACTAATGTCGAGCGCCAATACGGTTTAGATGGACAAATGCACATACACAGCTTTGTTGACAGCGGAGGTAATCAAAAGCACCACTTGTACTTTGGTATGAGAAGAGGCGGTAATAATATCTATGCGATGGATGTCAGTAGTGAAACTAACCCTCCACAAATGTTATATACGGTATCTGATCAATTTGATTTAACTACTGGGCAACTGGGGTATAACAAGGCAGGCGATACTGAGAATAGAGCAACTATTACGAATCTGGCTCAGTCATGGTCATTGCCCGTTATTGTACAATTACCGGCTAACAATACTAATAAGTATGAAAAACGCCTTGTATTCCCTGGTGGTTTTGATACTTATTATGATGATACCACTAATGCAATAAATCCTGGTGCAGGTATTAAAGGCAACGCCATTTATAGCTTACCTTTCTACGAAAGTACCGCCAGTGTTCCTGCTAGCATTTCTGCAACGACGCTTATTGGAACGGGTGTGATTAGCAATAGCATTGCTTCTAATTTAACTTTTATTGACCTGAATAATGATGAAGTGGTTGATAGTATTTATGCTGCGGATGTAGGTGGTAAAATATACCGTGCAGACTTAACCACTACTACCTCTACAGTTGATTTATTAGCAGATGTGGGTGCTGACTCAGATGGTTCTTATCGTTTCTATTCTAAACCGGATGTGGTGTTTGCGGACTATAAAGGAGTAAGTTTTGCCACAGTAGCCATTGGTACTGGCCATAGAAGTGATCCTAAAAATAATACCTCAGTGGATAAATTCTACGCTTTCTTTGATCGCGAGATAACTGGAGACCAAGCGGCGAATGATAATGATCCTATTACACCGAATAAATTATTTGATGTTACTACGGGTACTACTGATGCTAATGGTGAAACGAGTTTTTACGAGTTAGATGATATTATCGCCGCTGGTGATGTGGGTTGGTATATAGAGCTAGCTTCTGGTGAGAAAGTGTTAGCGAACAGCACCACCATTGATTTTAACATCTTCTTTACAACCTTTATTCCGGCGCAGGGTGCAAACTGCGGTGTGAGCTCTACTGTGAACCGCTTGTACGGTGTTAGTCTGTTAGAAGGAGCTCCATCTGTAAGAGCCTTTGAAACAGGATTGTTAGCAGATCCTACAGATAGATATACAAATGTTAACTATGTAGGTATTGCTCCAGGTGTGACGATCCTCTTCCCAGAAGACACCTCAATTGCTACACTGGTTGGTACTCAGACAGTATGTACAGGTGATGATTGTGACTTCTACAAAGGTGGCGTTAGAACCGTTAAATGGAGAGAGAAGAAATAATGAGCATTAAATCAATTAATAAGAACTCGAAAGGATTTAGTTTAATTGAGCTTATGATAGTGGTGGCGGCAGTTGCTATTTTAGCAGCTATCGCTATACCCTCGTATCAGAATCAGGTGATTCGCTCTAAGCGTGCTGATGCTATGGGGGCAGTATTAGCTGCCTCACAAGCGGTTGAGCGCTTTAAAGCAAATAACAACTTTAGTTATACTGGTGCTAGTAATGCCTTATTTTCTACTCAAGTACCAGCTGATGGAGGCTCGGCTTATTACACTGTAGCAATCAGTAATGTAACAGCTTCAACATATACCATTACGGCAAGCCCAACGGGTTCTCAGCCAGCTTCAGACGGTGCTATTTCTATTGACCAAGCTGGCAATAAAGGTTGGAATGGTAAAACTTGCTGGCCTGAGTCAGGTTCGACTTGTTAAATTGTATACAATATTTTTTAAAGCCCCATTTCTGGGGCTTTTCTTTAACTATCAATTATTTAGCGTAAAAATCCCTGGCGATACTTGCCAATCTACATTTCCGATGTAGAATAATTATGACCTATCAATAAACAAGAAAGAGGGGATAAGTAATGCGTGCGAAAGTTTTGAGTTTTGTACAAATGAAAGGTGGCGCAGGGAAAACAACTCTGTGTGTAAATATAGCGTCAACCTTATCCGATCGCTCTAATGTTTTAATGATTGATACCGACTATCCGCAAAGTTCGCTAGAAACTTGGTATCAAATTCGTAATGAGAAGTATGTAATTGAGAATATGCAGGTAAAAACAGCAAAAAACCTAACTCAGTTACAAAAATTAGTGAGAGATAACCTTGATGATTACGATTATATTTTAATTGATGGTCACCCCAGAATTACTAATATTACTCGCGCGGTATTGATGTTATCTGATTTAGCGTTAATTCCTTTAAGTCCTTCGCAAGTGGAAGTCTGGTCAACCAAACACTTAGCCGAGATTGTGAAAGAAGCGAAAAAGGCGAACACACATCTAGAGACACGCCTTTGTTGGAATCGTTATAGAGTAAGAACCAACTCAGCAGAAGCGGTTGTTAATGAAGCTAAAGAGTTATTGAAAATTGATGCCTTACCAGTAAAATTAGGTAATCGAGTGGCCTATTTAGACTCTTTCGCTCAAGGCCTGACAGTAGCTGAATGGCATGATCAAGCAGCTAAAGTGGAGATCTGGTCTTTAACTTCCGGTATTGAGCGTCTTTTAGATAAGCAGGGCAGTCATCGGATCAAGACCGAAGCGCAAGTCGAAAAGTTTGCCAAAGGTAAAAATTAAATACCTCAGGCGTGATATTGAAGAGCTTTAAGATAAAAGTAAAATAAATTGAATTAAAAGCTTGACCCTAAATATCTATTACTTTAGATTAGCGGAATGAAAAGATTAAACGCAAATATTTCTTGGTGGCACGTTACGTAGGTAGCGGGCAACTTTATGTTTACAGAAAATGTGTTTAACAGAAAAGATTATAAAGCCCGCATAAAGCGGGCTTTTTTTTTGAACTAATTTTATAAAAAATTTTATGAAACAACTAACAACTCACAACTTAATGCATTGCTGGTGGCTATGGCTAACGCGGGCTTTTGTTCGGGAGTTTTTTATTTAATAAAACTATCCATTCCAAAGCCCGCATATCGAAAAGAATGCGGGTTTTTTTATGCCTATTTGAAACATTATTTAAAATTTACAGTCAGGAAAACACTATGATTATTATATTAAAAGCCAATACAACCGATGCCCAAGCTAAGGAAGTATTGCATGAAATTGAAACTGCCGGCCTACAGCCCCTACACATGCCTGGGGTCGAAAGAACGGTCTTAGGCGCTTTAGGTGATGAGCGAATCTTGGATGCGCTTAATTTGGAGAAATATCCTCAAGTTGAGAAAGTAAAACCTGTTTTAAGTAAGTATAAACTGGTTAGTCGAGAAATTTATCCACAAGATACGGTTATTCAGTTAGGAAATACCCCTGTGGGCTCTCAGCAGTTCGCCTTAATGGGCGGACCATGCGCTATTGAAAGCGAAGAGCAGTTATTAGAGACCGCGCAATACGTGAAATCTGCTGGTGCTACGGTTTTACGTGGCGGCGCTTTTAAGCCTAGAACTAGCCCTTATTCATTCCAAGGTTTAGGTGTTGACGGTTTGAAAATCATGGAGCAGGTAGGTAAAGAAACAGGCTTAGATACCATTACTGAATTGATGGATATTAAAGATTTAGATGATGTTGCCAATCATATTTCAGCCATCCAGATTGGCGCACGAAATATGCAAAACTATTCTTTGCTAAAAGCAGTTGGTGAAACACAAAAACCAATTCTATTAAAACGCGGTTTATCTGCGACTATCGAAGAACTTTTATTAGCGGCGGAATACATTGTTGCTACTGGCAACCCTAACGTAATGATTTGCGAGAGAGGTATTCGCACTTTTGAAACAGCGACTAGAAATACTTTAGATTTAAATGCGGTAGCTTATATTAAAGAAAAAAGTCATTTACCAGTCATCGTTGATCCTTCGCACGGTACTGGAGTTAGAAACTTAGTTTCACCAATGGCTAAGGCTGGAGTGGCTTGTGGTGCTGATGGCCTTATTATTGAGTGCCACAGAAGACCTGTAGAGTCGGTTTCAGACGCTGCTCAAGCATTGTCGCCAACGGATTTTTCTGAGTTACTACAACAGCTTAAACCATTCATTGAAGCAAGCGGCCGTACTTTTAAACCTTTGTCAGCAGCAGTTTGAGGTTGTAATGCAAGTTAATACTTTGGTTAAAAAAATCAGTTTATCCTTAAGTCCTTTAGAAGTGTATAAAAGACTCTGTGATAAGGGACTAAAAGAGCATACCGCGCTACTCGAAACGGCTGAAGCTGGCACTCAAGCTCATAGAAAAAGCATTATCGCGATATCTAGCGCAGTGGAAATTAAGGCGCTGAACAATCGAGTAATGCTAACTGCTCTTAATGACAATGGTGTCGCTTTCTTGCAGCGATTAGATACAGACGTACTGAGTGATTTTAGTGTTAAAAAAACTGAATTGTGTTTAGAGCTTGTTTTAAATCCATTGCCAATTGTTACCGATGAAGATGAGCGATTAGGCCAATCCAGTATTTTAGACGTCTTGAAATTAGTTCAATCGGCTATCCAAACAGGTAACCGTGAAAACGATGAATCTTCACTATTATTAGGTGCATTTAGTTTTGATCTGGTGGATCAGTTTGAAGCTTTGCCTAAGATTAACAAATCTTACGAGGACTATATTTTTTATTTGGCTGATCAACTTCTTATTCAATCAATGGATAACAACTCAGCACAAATTATCGTCAAAGGCTTCGGTCAAAATGCTACTAACGATATTAGATTAGGACTTAACATAACTCAGTTAGAAGAGTCTCTGCAAGAAGAGCTGCTGCAAGAAGGACACTGCGAAGCTCAAGAGCCAAAGATCACTGTTTCAAATAAAGTATCCGTTAATTTATCGGATGAAGAGTTTAAAAAACAAGTTAAACAGGCAAAAAAGCATATTATTGATGGTGATGTGTTTCAGGTGGTTTTATCGCGTGATTATCAGCTTGATTGTCCTAAACCAATTATTGCTTATGAAAAGCTGCGCAGTTCTAATCCAAGTCCCTATATGTATTTCTTAAACTTTGGCGATAAACAGTTGTTCGGAGCAAGCCCAGAAAGTTGTCTTAAAGTCACACCGCAAAAGGAAGTAAGCTTATATCCAATTGCGGGAACTCGAAAACGTGCATTTAAAAATGATGTTATAGATTTTGAACGTGACTCACAAGTTGAATATGAATTAATTGAAGATCGAAAAGAAGCGGCTGAACACATGATGTTAGTAGATTTGGCTCGTAATGACTTAGCGCGAATTATTCGCAATGGCTCACGCAAAATAACTCAGTTAAAAAAGATTGTTAAATATTCGCATGTGATGCATCTCGTGTCAGAGGTGAAAGGTGTTCTAAAAGAAGAGATCGATTCTCTGGATGCCTATAAAGCATGCAGCAATATGGGAACCTTAACCGGCGCTCCGAAAATTAAGGCAATGGAAATCATCCGCGATTATGAACAAAAAAGTCGTGGTTTTTATGGTGGGGCAGTTGCAGTGCTCAATGCTAATGATGAATTTGATAGCGCTATCATTATTCGTTCAGCCCTCGTTAAAAATAATGTGGCGACCGTTACTGCTGGCGCTGGGGTCGTTTTCGATTCTATACCTAGTGATGAAGCGCAAGAAACTGATAATAAAGCAAAGGCTGTGCTTAGTGCCTGCTTGAGTGTTACTTGCGATTCTGAGGTGGCGGCATGAAAGTTTTATTAATCGATAATTATGATTCGTTTATTTATAACCTTCGATACGAATTAAATGCGCAAGATATTGAAGTGAAAGTTTGTCGCAATGATATTGATTATTCACAAATGCGATCGCTGGTTTTAAAACATGATGCAATCATTATTTCCCCAGGCCCATCTAACCCAGAAAATGCAGGGCACTGCCTACAGTTAGTAAAAGATTTTTATGACAAAAAACCAATACTTGGAATCTGTCTAGGCCATCAGGTCATTGCGCAAGCTATGGATGCAAGCATTACTCATGCTAAAAAAACCATTCATGGGAAAAGTTCACTGATTGATTTGTTAGACTCGGCTTTATTTTCAGGCTTGGGCAATAATATTTCTGTAGCAAGATATCATTCCTTAATTGCAAAAAATATACCCAAAGAATTAACTGTCACGGCTACTTCTGAGGTAGGAGAAGTTATGGCCATAGAGCATAAAGATTACCCAATATTTGGACTGCAATTCCATCCAGAAAGCATTATGACTTTAAAAGGCTCGAATATTTTCGATAACTTTAAAGCAGTTATAAAGAATCATAAAACCAATGGAGAAATTTCTCATGTTGCAAATGCTTGAAACTATTTATCAAGGGCAAAGTTTAAGCTTTGAGCAGGCGAATGATTCTTTTGATGAATTATTAGCAGGTCAAGTAGAAATGCCAATAGCGGCAGCATTATTGGCAGCCCTGAAGACTAAAGGAGAGTCAGTAGAAGAAATTGCAGGCGCCGCGCATGCTTTAAGAAAGCGAGCAGTTAAATTTCCGAAAACCGATTATGTGACTAATGACTGTTGTGGTACTGGAGGTGATGGCTTTAATACGATTAATGTATCGACTATTTCAGCTTTTGTCGCAGCTACGCTTGGAGTCAAAGTCGTTAAGCATGGAAATCGTTCTGTTTCTTCCAAGTGCGGTTCATCTGATCTGATGGAGGCGCTAGGTATTAATACCCATCTATCTCCAGCGGCCAGTAAAGAACTGCTGGATAAAACTAATTTTTGTTTTTTATTTGCCCCTGATTACCATCATGGCGTGAAGCATGTGATGCCTATAAGACAGTCATTAAAAACTAGGACAATCTTTAATTTAATTGGTCCTTTGGCAAACCCGGCTGAGCCTGAAGTCCAGCTTCTTGGCGTTTATGATAAAAAGTACTGCAAACCTTTTGCAGAAATATTAAATATTCTTGGCACTAAAAAAGCTTTGATTGTTCATGGCGCAGGATTAGATGAAATTGCGTTACATGCCGATACTTACGCTGTCATGCTAAATCATGGCAATATTACTGAAATGAAGATATCTCCAGAGGCGCTTGGCTTACAAAAATACTCTATAGATGATTTAAAAGTGGCTTCTATTGAAGATAATTTAACAGCAGCGTTAGAAGTCATAGCAGGCAAGGGTACTGAAGCTCATACTGATATGATTGCAGCCAATACAGGCGCATTGCTTTTTTTAAATGATAAAGCTGAGTCTTTAAAAGAAGGGGTTTTACTAGCAAAAAAGACTATGCTATCGGGCAAGGTAAAAGAGCATTTAGAGCTCATTAAGGAGGAATCAAATGTCTAATGTCTTAGCCTCTATAGTTAATTATAAAAGACAATTGGTAACCAATTCTCAAGATGTAGTGCCTACTGAAAAAAGTACAAGAAGTTTAATGCAAGCACTATCAAAACCACAATTTGGTTTTATTATGGAATGCAAAAAAGCATCTCCATCAAAAGGACTTATTAGAGACGGTTTTGATTTGACCGAAATAGTTCCTATCTACAATCAATATGCAGATGCGATATCAGTATTAACTGAAGAACGTTTCTTTCAAGGGAGCTATAAGAACCTCGAATACGTAGCAAAAAATACGGATAAACCAGTTCTGTGTAAAGACTTCATTTTAGAGCCTAAGCAAATAAGGCAAGCAAGATATTATGGCGCGGATGCTATTTTATTAATGCTTTCAGTTTTGACTGATGAGGAATATAGAGTTTGCGCTGAAGAAGCAAAGAAATATCAGTTAGATATTTTAACGGAAGTTCATGATAAAGCAGAATTGCAAAGAGCAATAGATTTAGGCGCTGAAATAATCGGAATTAACAATAGAGATTTAAAAGATTTATCGACAAGTTTAGACAATACCAAGCAGTTATTTGATTCAATTCCTAAAGATAGAGTGATTGTGACTGAGTCAGGTATCAATTCTCACCAAGACGTTTTGGAGTTATCGCAATATGCGGACTCTTGTTTAGTTGGTTCTTCATTGATGTCCAAAGAGAATCTTGAAATGGCTTGTGCTGAGTTGGTTTATGGAGATATCAAAATCTGCGGACTAACCAATCAGCAAGATCTGTCTTTGGTTGATAAGTTAGCAACTTCAAGTATTGGCGTGATTTTTGCTGATAAGTCTAAGCGCAAAGTCGAGCAGCTTCTATCAGCTAAAAAGAAGCCATTGATTGGTGTTTTTCAAAATCAAACTAAGGATTTTATCTTACATAAAATCTCTGAGTATCGATTAAATGGTGTGCAGTTGCATGGTGATGAGTCTCAAGTGTTAATCGATGAGCTAAGACAGGAGTTGGGCGGTGATTTTTTTATATCTAAAGTGGTTCATGTTGATGGTGTTTTGCCCAATTTAAATTATAAAAATCTTTCAGAAATATTATTAGATACACAAGTTAAAGAACAGCAAGGTGGAACAGGCGAGGCCTTTGATTGGCGACTGTTAGAAAGCGAGGAAATACAGATAAATAAAGCCATGTTTAGAATAGCTGGTGGTTTGGATGCAGATAATGTAGCACAGCTTAAATCTCTGGGTTTTAGCAAGCTAGATATTTGTAGTGGTAGTGAGTCGGTAGCAGGAATTAAGTGTCCAAACAAGCTCGATAACTTATTTAAAAATTGTAAAGTAAAAGGTTTTTCAAGATGACAACAGCAGTAGAAAGTCAATATGAGTTTCAAGGTGCCTATATAGGGCAATATGGCGGTCAATTTGTGCCGCAAATTTTAATGCCGGCTTTGCAGCAGCTTGAAGAAGCATTTGAAAGCTCTTTAACCGATCATGAATTTCAGTCCGAATTGACTGGGTTATTAAATGATTATGCTGGCCGTCCAACACCGCTAACGGAGTGCTCTAGTTTCGCGAAACAAAATGGTGTCCGCGTTTTTTTAAAGCGAGAAGATTTATTGCATGGTGGCGCGCATAAAACTAACCAAGTTTTAGCGCAGGCTTTACTAGCAAAGCGTATGGGTAAAAACCGAATTATCGCTGAGACTGGTGCCGGCCAGCATGGAGTAGCAACGGCTTTGGCATGCGCTTTGTTAGGCTTAGAAGCCACTATTTATATGGGCAGTAAAGATATTGACCGGCAAGCGCCTAATGTTTTTCGAATGAAATTAATGGGGGCAAATGTTATCGCTGTTGATAACGGTAGCGGTAGCTTAAAGGATGCGATTAATGAGGCTTTAAGAGATTGGGCAGCTTCGTACGATTCTACTCATTACCTATTGGGAACCGCTGCGGGTCCACACCCATTTCCGAAGATGGTAAAGACTTATCAAAAAATTATCGGTGAAGAAGCAAAGCAGCAAATGCTCGAGCAAATTGGTCAGTTGCCCGATGCCGTTGTAGCTTGTGTTGGCGGCGGCTCTAATGCGATTGGTATTTTTGCGGATTTTATCAAAGAAAAAAATGTGCAGTTAATTGGTGTTGAACCAGCAGGAAAAGGTTTAGATTCAAAAGAGCATGGCGCAACTTTGATTAAAGGTACTGAAGGCATTATCCATGGTGCTCGAACTCAAACCTTGCAAACTAAAGAAGGGCAGATAGTGGAGTCTCATTCTGTATCTGCGGGCTTAGATTATCCTGCAGTAGGTCCCGAGCATGTGCATTTAATGAAAACAGGACGTGCTCAATACGTCGGCATTAGTGATGATGAAGCTTTAGAGGCTTTCCAAGAGCTTTCACGAACCGAAGGTATTATTCCTGCATTGGAATCTTCCCATGCGCTTGCCTATGTGAAAAAGCTTGCCGAGGAAGCTACTGAGCCAATGAATATTCTGCTGAACTTGTCTGGTCGTGGCGATAAGGATTTAACCATGGTTATGGATGAGCTTGCGCAAAGAGGTAGTAACTAATGCGTTATCAAAAGATGTTTGAAACTAAAAAAGCTAATAATGCATTAGCCTATATTCCATTTGTATTGCTTGGCGATCCGACTTTTGATCATTCTTTCCAAATTATTGAAAAACTAATAGAAAGTGGGGCGGATGCTTTAGAGTTGGGTTTTGCTTTTTCCGATCCGGTTGCTGATGGTCCTGTGATTCAAGAAGCCAGCTTGCGTCCTTTAGACAATGGCTTTAGTTTGAAAGATGGCTTTATATTAATTCAGAAAGTTAGAATGCAATATCCGGATATCCCTATTGGAATTTTAACTTATGCCAATTTAGTTTTTGCCCAAGGTATTTCCCACTATTACGCAATGGCGAAAGAAGCAGGGGTTGACTCAGTTTTAGTGGCAGATTGTCCTGTTCAAGAAGCTTCATTGTTTGCCGAGCAGGCAGCTGCTCATAATATCGATACGGTTTTTATTGCACCGCCGGATGCAACCGATGAGACACTGGCTCAAGTGGCCAAGCATTCACAAGGTTATACTTATGTCTTAAGCCGTAAAGGTATTACCGGAACAGAGGTGAGTGCCAATCAGGCTAAAACCGATTTTTTGGAAAAACTAAGAACCTTTAATAGTGCTCCATTAGTACAAGGTTTTGGCATATCAACAGCTGAACATGTTTATCAAGCCGCTGAAGCTGGTGTTGATGGCGTAATTACCGGTTCTGCTCTAGTGAAGATCATTAATCAATACTATAATGAGCCACACATTATGCTTGATGCCATTGCGAAATACGCTAAAACTATAGCGACCGCAGCCCATCAGGCGCGTAACTTAATTCGAGAAGGGCTTATCAATGTCGATAGCGGAAACGATCAAAGAACAACTGTTGGGCATGGAGCAACAAGTTGAAGAAGAGAAATTATTTTTAGTAGGTTATTTGATCCCTATGGTGGATTTAATTCCACAAGGGGATTTAAATGATCTTGAATGGTTCGCTGAGTTTGCTTTGTTTGTAGAAGACGCAGTGGAGTCAGATGGATTAAATGATCGTGACGTTGAGCAGTTAGCTGAAATTTTCGAGGCTCTGCAACCAGAAGAAGCGTAATAAATAAACATAACAAAAAAGCGACAGTAAAAGTAGGTGGGCACTTGGCAGCTAGGCAGCTAGTAAGCAGTAATATAACAAAACCAACGGTTTCTATAGCTGGTAGTAAGTACTTAGCTAACCGGTATATTGCTATTGCAGCTATTACTGATGGTACAACGGTTTTAAACAATGTTCCTGATAATGAAGATATTAGGGCGGCTTTAGCAGCCATTGGATCTCTAGGGGCCAAAGTAGAGCGCGTTAATGAGGTTATTCAAATTACAGGAATTAGTAATTTTAGCCCGCGACATAAGATACAGCTCAATTGTCAGGACAGTGGAACTTTAAGTCGCTTTATCACGGCAGTCGCCGCAACTATTGAAGCAAAAGTGATTGTTGATGCTAGCGAACAGATGCGCTCCAGACCGATGCAGGAAATCATAGATTCATTATCAGAGCTAGGGGTTAAGGTTGAGTCAAACAGTGGTTATCTACCGATAGAGTTGTCTGGGCCAATAGCCGGCGGAAACTGTCAGTTAGATGCTTCACGTTCTAGTCAATTTTTAAGCGGCTTATTGATAGCAGCTTTCAAAGCCAATAAAAACACTTTGATTCAACTGAAGTCCAACCCTGTTTCTGAAAGCTATATTGAATTAACTTTAAAAGCGATAGAAAAATTTTCAGGTAAAGTTGAACGCTTATCTGAGCGAGAGTTTTTAATCGAACATTCACAAGCATTACAAGCTCCTACCATAAATGTTGCTAGTGATGTGGTTTCCTGCAGTTATTTTATGGCGGCAGCTTTAATTGCTGAAACGACAATTCAAATTAAAAATTATGACTTTGACTCGGTACAGGGCGAGGCAAAATTCCCACAAGTATTAGAGGCGATGGGTGCAGAAGTTAAGCGTCAAGGTGATGACTTAGTCGTTTCTTATACTAAGCCGTTAGAAGCAGTAACTGTTGCTATGGGTAATATGCCTGATGTAGTTCCAACGCTTGCGGTTATCGCAGCTTTTGCTAGTGGCGAAACTTATATTACTAATATTGCTCACTTGGCTTTTAAAGAATCCAATCGGATTGTGGATTTATGTGAGCAATTAAAGCGAGTCGGCGTTGAATGTGACTATGGTGAAGATTTTATAAAGATTATGGGTAATGCAAAATTATCCGCGGCAAAGGTTTCAAGTTGTCACGATCACCGGTTAGCGATGTCATTAGCATTGCTGGGAATAAAAGTCCCAGGAATTATAATCGAAGACGCGCAAGCAGTAGAAAAATCATTTCCACACTATTGGCAATACCTTGAACAGATTGGTATTGTCACAAAAGAAATTTAAATTAACTATTAAGAGAAGCATTCATGGCAGGCGATAGTTTCGGAAAATTATTTAAAGTTACTAACTGGGGTGAGTCACATGGCAAGGCTATCGGCGTTGTGGTTGAAGGCTGTCCGGCGGGTTTAGAGCTTACCGAACAAGATATTCAGCCTTTTTTGGATAAGCGTCGTCCGGGGCAAAGTAAAATTACCACTCGTCGCGATGAAAAAGATCAAGTTAAGATTTTATCGGGGACTGTTAATGGGATCACTACAGGAACTCCAATCAGTTTAATGATTGAAAACCAAGATCAAAAATCCAAAGATTATTCAGAAATGGCTAAAATTTATCGTCCTAGTCATGCTGATTTTACTTACCAAGAAAAATACGGAATTCGTGATGTTGCGGGTGGCGGAAGAAGTTCAGCCAGAATTACTGCAGGGCATGTGGCTGCTGGCGCAATTGCCCAGAAAATCTTAACTAAAGCATTAGGTACGGATATTGTCGGTTACGTTAAGTCAGTGAATGACTTGATTTTAGATATAGACTCATCACAAATAGATCCCGCGAACATAGAACAAACGGCGGTGCGTTGCCCTGATTTAGATCTTGCTGCACAAATGATAGAGCGTATTGAAAAAGCCCGAAAGTCTGGTGACTCTTTAGGTGGCGTGGTTGAGTGTCGAATTAATTCAGTCCCCGTTGGCTTAGGCGAGCCGGTATTCGATAAGCTTGAAGCTGATTTAGCTAAAGCTATGATGGCGATTAATGCTAGCAAGGGCTTTGAGATTGGTTCTGGCTTTGCCGGAACACTCGAAACAGGAACTAATCACAATGATGTTTTTATTAATCAAGATGGCAAAGTAAAAACAAAAACCAACAATTCCGGCGGTGTATTAGGCGGAATTTCTAACGGCATGCCCATTGTGTTTCGAGTTGCGTTTAAGCCAACGCCCACTATTATTAAAGAACAAGCTACAGTGAACACCCAAGGTGAAGAAACTGTTTTTCATGGAAGAGGCCGACATGATCCTTGCGTCTTACCAAGAGCAGTGCCCATTGTAGAAGCCATGGCAGCGTTAGTTTTATGTGATCATTTTTTGAGGTTTAGGGCTTATAAGGGATTGTTTGATATAAAACTTTAATACCCATAAAACTCGGGATTTTTCAGCAACGCATTCACTGTTTCTTTAGCTTGCTCTTTCGTCAGGAAAGTTTCCATTAGAATGTGTATCATGGCTTTTGCATCTTTAGCTATTACTGCTTTGTCCCACTCATCAAGTAGTCCGCAAACTCCTAATCTTTCATTCACAGTCATCCCTTTTAATTCTAATTTTAGATGCTCAAATTTTTTCATTCTATCCCTTTAACCTTCTTAGCCTCTGCATTAGTTTTAATCCCTTGTGATAATGCGTATTGTTTTATATAACTCATAGAGGTTAAGAAGTAGATGATGGATAAAACCACAATGCTAACTGACCAAAAGAGTTTATCGGGTTCGATAATGTAGTAAAAGGCGTAGAAGAAGGGCAGTAGGATAATAAATCCGGTCCAGCCATAGGTGTAGGTTTTGCCTTTAAACATTCCTGGTAGCGCTATGGTTAAGGGTAACCACCAGAGTATTAATGAAGTCGCTTTGAAAGCCATATGTTGGTGATTAAGCCAAATAAAGATCGGTAATGCTATAACGATGGCCAGGTACGAAGCTACGGCAATTAAACGAGCTCTTAGCGCTTTTTTAAGGTGAATATTCATATGAGTCACTTTTAAGGTTTTAGCTTGAGAGCTATTTCGGCAATTCGCTTGCCTTGTGCAATGCACAGTTTCTTTTCGTCATCACTAATTGCATTTTTACTATCGCCGCCTGCCACATGAGATGCTCCATAAGGGGTGCCGCCCGTTGTCGTGCTCAGCAGTTCAGTTTCTGAATAAGGAATGCCTGTAATCACCATGCCATGATGCAATAAAGGAATCATCATGGTCATTAAAGTGGTTTCTTGACCACCATGTAATGAGCCTGTAGAGGTAAAGACCGACGCTGGCTTGCCGATTAAGGCGCCAGAAAGCCACTGGGCAGACGTCTGATCGAGAAAGTATTTAAGTGGTGCCGCCATATTGCCAAAGCGAGTAGGGCTACCTAGCACTAAACCGTCGCAATTTTGTAATTCTTCGATAGAGATATAGGGATCGCCATCTTGTGGGATATCATCAGAAGTAGCTTCATGATCAGCGCTAATTTCTGGAACAGTGCGCAATAAAGCTTCGCAGCCATCAACTTTTTCGATTCCACGGGCAACTAACCGTGCCATTTGCCGGGTATTGCCATGACGTGAATAATATAAAACTAAAATTTTGCTCAAGTGAGATTCCTATAATTTATTTTAAAAGCTCAAGAACATTTTCTGGCGGACGGCCAACAGCAGCTTTATCTTTGGTGAAGACGATAGGGCGCTCAATCACTTTTGGATATTCCACCATCAAGGCAATTTGCTGCTCTTTGGTTAGCGATTCGTCATTTAGTCCCGCTTCTTTATATTCAGCTTCTTTTTTACGCATAATATCGCGGGGCTCAACACCTAGTAATTTAAGAATAGTTTTAATTTTATTTTTACTCGGTGCATCTTTTAAATATTCGATAATTGTTGGCTCAACACCATTTTCTTGTAAAAGTGCCAATGTTTGACGTGATTTCGAGCAGCGAGGATTATGTAAGATATTGAATTCACTCATGACTTTTTAGCTTGTCCTATGATTTAATAGTTAAAAATCTTATGGGGCTATTTTAGGCGCAAATGAGCATGGAAAAAAGGTGGCAATGGCTAAAAGCTTTCACAAAGTTCGTATTTAGCCAATTTAATCTGAAAAAAGGCACAGCAATGGCATCTGAGCTGACATTAAATAACATGTTGGCGCTAGTACCCTTAATGACAGTGGCGGTTAGTTTGATGGCGGTTTTTCCTGCTTTTGAAGGATTAAACAGTCAAGTTCAAGAGTTAATCTTTAAAAACCTACTCCCTGAGAAGGGCTTGGCAGTTCAAGAGTACTTGAATGATTACGTTTCTAAGTCGAAGAATCTTTCTGCGATTGGGTTTATTTTCTTATTTATTACAGCATTATTATTAATGCGATCGATTGATAAATCGATTAATACCATTTGGGAAACGACCAATAAACGCCAAGGGATTCATAAGTGGTTAGCTTATTGGGCTATGTTAACTATGGCGCCAATCTTAATTGGAGCTAGCTTATTGGCTTCATCCTCGTTCGCCGCTTTGCCTGTATTTGATAAAATTAGTGGTATATTAAGCATTGGCTTGCCTTTTATCCTTATCGTATTCGCATTTACCGCCTTATATACCATTACGCCTTACAGTCGGGTTAGCTTTAAAAAAGCTTTATTGGCTTCTTCAATCACTGCCGTTTTGTTTGAAGTTGCCAAATATGGCTTTGCCATTTTCGTTACCAAGTTTTCTACATACGAAGTTATTTATGGTGCCATTACTGCCATTCCTTTATTTTTCCTTTGGGTCTTTTTATCTTGGGTGATCTTACTGTTTGGTGCAGTAATTTGTTATGCATTGCATCGCTTTGATGTCAGTTATAAGCGTTCGCAAGATCCCTTTATTTCGGCTTTACAAGTGGCACAGTTTTTTGCCAAAGCACAAAAAGCAGAGTTTACGGTTAATTTATCATTGTTAAAAAAAGAGTTTCCAATGATGCACGAGCAAACCATTTTTAACGTGGTTGATAAGCTGATCGAGTTAAGTTTTGTCGCCAAGCTTGAGGACGAAGCTTATTGCCTAACAGTGAATGGCGAAGATTTAACTATTGCCGATATCTATCGAAGAGGGGATTGGCGTTTACCTAACAGTCAAGAAACAGCTAATAGCGGTGATGTTTTAATTGCTAGGGTTGAGTCTGCAAATTTGCATTTAGATCAAGAGTTAAGCGTGCCTTTGTTGAAAGGTGTGGCCGATAAGAAGTAAAGAAGTTTAATAAAAGTCTTCAATTAAAATCTAGCGCCATAAATACTGATTTTCGAATTGGTTTCTAATAAATGCGTTAAATGTAGCTCTCTAGCTTCATTTTGCATATTGATTTGGATTATTTTGTGAC
Source organism: Kangiella sp. HZ709 (assembly GCF_009674675.1). Taxonomy (GTDB): domain Bacteria; phylum Pseudomonadota; class Gammaproteobacteria; order Enterobacterales; family Kangiellaceae; genus Kangiella. Next base: position 641,758 of record NZ_WKJC01000001.1, on the reverse strand, counting down.
CACCAATTAGGTTTTTTGCGGTAATCAAAAATGGATTTGATTGATCAAAAGGCCTGACTAGCAATACTTCGTGCGAAATGGTTCTGTCTTGCTTGCTTTTAGTAAGGTATTCAACAAACTCAAGATTGCCATGAATATATTCCAAACCGATACTAGTACCTCGACGGGTACCCGTTTGTAGCCAACGGGAGATGGCTAGTTGCCATTGTTTCTGTGGTTTCTTATTAATGTAACGCTTGAGTATAACTAGGTTACCAATATAAAGTTCTTCAACTTGCTTACTTTTATTTTGTAAACAAATACCACCTTCACTATGGTTCACCGCAAGCCAATTAAACGGGGCTTTGTATTTATCACCAATCACGTCTTTTAATTTTGATACAGAGTTTATTGAGCTTTCTGAAGCTGCTTCATGATTTAAAATCTGCTTGATTGCAGGTAATCCCCAAACAGTATCGACTTGAGTCATTAGCGGGTATCGGCTGTGTTCTCGATCTTTATAGGTATCACAGTATTCGTAGATACGCTTAAGTAAAATTAAAGCATTAGAAGCTTCTATACCCTGATAAAAACCTTCAGCCGGCAGTTTACCCTTGGCTTCGTACTCGGCAATTTGACTTTCAATATTTTCAAGCAATGAATTAGTTAATAAAAGCCTAATTAGCTCATCGTTGTCGTAGTCATTATCATCATGAGCAATGTGCGGTTTGTCGTTATCGGACAAATCAATAACAAAACAACGAGTAGGACTATATTTTTTAAGATTTGCAGTCACTTCCGCTAGGTTTGAGTGATATGCAAGATATTTAAATATTTGCCAATGTTGATTGTCTTCCACATGGTAGGGATCAATCACAGACATTAAACAGCTACGGGCGTAGCTTTGGCGAATGGTCTGACAAGGTTCTAAAGCGTCCGGTAAAGTTTTGGATAATTTCTTATCAGAAAAACCTGATTTTTCAGCATATTCATAGAGTAAATGTAATTCACGCCAAATATAACTGGGAATAGGCTGGTACAGTTGATATTGCTCTATAAGCATAATACCAAGATAGTGCTGGGCATAATTGATAGCTTCAGCTAAACGATTCTTGCGCATTAAAAATTTTTGTTCAGTCAGCTCATCTATTAACCGTTTGTAGCCAAAGGCCATTTCGGTAGAGAGCTTATGCAGAGCTTTATATTGATCTTTATCGACAAAAGCTTTGTGCCTATCATGCTGTTCACGCATATGACGGCTTAAGGTTAAATAGCCTTGACTAATAATTTCTAAGTTCTTTTCACGATGGGCTAATTTTTGCTGGCAACGATTTAGGGTACTAATTGTACGGGTAAGTTCATTTAAGGTTTGAGTGGTTTCAACGTAGGCGAGTTGGTCAAGCCATGCCTGAGTTTCTTTAGGGTCCGTTTCGGTAATAAATTCTTGCCCACTTTGAAATGATGGGAAAGTTAACTTCAGTGAATCCATGATCGTCCTTAATATTAACTAATATTCATTCAAGAGGAATATTGGCTCTTTGTTGCCACATAATAAAGCTTTATAATGCCTTATAAATTTTAATATTGCCACAATAAACGAGGCTTTTTTTAAAGCTAAGCCACTGATTTTATGATTATTTATTCAAAAGTTAAAAACAAGCTATTTATTCTTTTAACCATTATCTTGCTAGCAGCCTGTCAGCCAGTAAATCAGTTTCAGTTGCTTTCAGGAGAAGGTAAGTCGCTGGATGATTATAAAGGCCAATGGCTGTTGGTCAATTTTTATGCTGAGTGGTGCCCGCCATGTATAAAAGAAATACCTGAACTGAATGCTTTGAATAAGAGTGGAGTGCAGGTTTTGGCGGTAAGCTACGATAAATTAAGCAATCAACAGCTTGCTGCACAAAAAGCAAAGTATAATATGCAATATCCTATGCTGGCCAGCGAACCGATGCCTTACTTACCAATGGAGCGACCAACTGGGTTACCTGCTAATTATTTATTTACGCCTCAAGGGCAGATGATAGGCCCCTTATTGGGCACTCAAACGAAAGAGTCTTTGCTGGAAATTATCCGGAAAGTTGAGAATTCAGTGGTGAATACTCAGAACTAGTTAAAATCAACTTCTGCGGTTTTTATTTTCAATTAATTCACGAAGCTTTTGCCGTACATTTTGTAGTCGAGCTTGAATTCGGGTTTGCGCATAAGGATCTTCTGAAAAGTGTCCAAGCGCTAATTCAAAGTGTTTTTTTGCATTCTTATATTGACCAACAAGAACCATATATTGCCCAGTAGTTTCATGCATTTCAGGGATATGATTCGACTCTTGCTGAGATTTTGCTAGTGCAAAAAGATAGTTAGGATTGGTTTTGTTTAAGTCGGCATAGCGGAGTAATAGGCTTTCTGCTTTTTGTGGCTGCTGCATTGACATATAAGCATTGGCGGTGGCTAATACTAACTTAGTATTACCAGGGTTTCGGTGTAATTGTTGCTGTAACAATGGTAGCGCAGCTTTGCTAGAGTTATTAGCTAAATGCGCTTCGGATAAACTGTAAAGCACAATATGATTATTAGGCATCTTTTGATATAGCTTGTCGAGTATGTTTATGGCTTTTTGATTGTTGCCACGTGATTTTAGTAACTCGGCATATTGATACTGATCAGCTATACTTGATTCGGGTTTATTGGCTTTGCTCTTAAACTGAGAAAAGTAAACTTCGTTACTTTGATTTTCTAGACTCTTGATCCGAGCTTTTACTAGTTGATAATCAATAGAGCTTTGATGTTCTACATTAGGATAAAGTCTAGCGCGTCTTTCAGCATCATTCTTGCGGTTTTCTGAAAGGGGATGGGTCAATAAAATCTCAGGAGGCTTACGGACATAACGCGATTGCCTTGAAAGTGTTTCAAAAAAATCAGCTGCAGCCCTAACATCAAAGCCAGCGCCTGATAACATTGCAATCCCAATTCGGTCTGCTTCTTTTTCATTATCTCGGGTGTGAGAAATAATAGATTGTTGACTAGCTGCCTGAGTAGCGGACAAAGCGCCAACTCCTGCGTCCGGATTTTGCGTGGCAACCAAAATAGCACCGATAGAAGCTAAAATAGTAGGTAGAGAAATTTGGTTTTGTTTTTCTAAACGTCTAGCCAAATGTCTTTGTGTGACATGCGCCACCTCATGTCCTAAAACAGAAGCAAGTTCACTTTCGCTTCGTGAAGCAGTGATTAAGCCTGAATGAATACCAATATAACCGCCAGGAAGGGCAAAAGCGTTGATGCTTGCTTCTTGAATGATAAAGAAGCGAAAGCTTCGCCCCAAAGCGTCTGGATTGGCGGCCACTAATCGATAACCTATTTGTTGAATATAATCATTTACCAATGGATCTTGCATTAAAAAGCGGCTCCCACGAATTTGCGACATGATTTGATCGCCGATTTGTTGCTCTTTTGCAATGGATAATGTCGCACCAGCAGCTTCGCCCAGTTTTGGTAATTGATTACCAACTTGAGCGCTCAGCCCTAAGGCGAAGCACAAGCAACTGATGGAACTAATTTTGATTAATGTTTTCAACATACTTTTAAGCACGATTTTAATGGCTAGAATAGTTAATTTAGGAACTCTTTACTTAACACTTCAATTTATTGGATGAGACTTTAACTCAATCATTACACTATATGATGGTGCTGAATCATAAAAAGTTCAAATAGTCTTTTGTATAAATAGGTAAATGTGTGAAAGTATATTGAAGTATTTGTTCAAAAATAGATTTTTTACTATTCATTCAATACTGCTATTCACTATAATCATTAACGAAAATGTAAAAACCATTATTAGTAGCACTTATGACATCAATCTTTACTCGCTGGTTTAAGCGTAATTTTTCGAGCCCAGCAACCATAGTCCTGTCTATGTTGTTGTTGTTAGGTTTTGTTTTTATTTTAACGCTTGGCGAGATTTTGGCGCCGATCTTATGGGCTCTTGTGATCGCTTATTTACTTGAATGGGTGGTGACCGCCATTGAAAAGCGTGGGGTGAAGCGTATTTGGGCGGTATTAGGAGTCTTCATAGGTTTTATTACAGTGACGCTTCTCATTGTTTTAGGGCTAGTTCCGCTTATTTGGAAACAAGGAAGCTTATTAGTCTCTGAGTTGCCAAGCATTGGCGCAAAAGCAAAACAAGCAATTTTAGAGCTTCCGCAGAAGTATCCCAACGTGGTCTCTTCGGAACAGGTGAATGATATTCTTACCAATGTAGGAACTGAGCTAGGAGCCATTGGACAAGGCCTATTGTCGGCCTCAGTTTCTTCTTTAGTTGGTGTTGCTAGCTTATTGATTTATATAGTATTAGTTCCTTTGTTAGTCTTCTTCTTCCTGAAAGATAGAAACCTTTTATTAGGTTGGTTTGGACAATGGTTACCAGAGGAGAGACAACTAGCTGAATCGGTTTGGAGTGAAGTCAATCGACAAATTGGTAACTATATTCGCGGCAAAGTGATGGAGATTATCATTGTTGGAACTGTCTCCTACATTACATTCGCCATCATGGGGCTAAATTACGCCTTGTTATTGGGTGTATTAGTCGGTTTTTCAGTATTGATACCTTATGTTGGCGCGGCTCTTGTCACTATTCCGGTATTGTTGATAGGCTTTTTCCAGTGGGGTTTTAGTCAACCGTTTTATATTCTGACCATTGCCTATTTCATTATTCAAATTTTAGACGGCAATGTATTGGTTCCGTTATTGTTCTCTGAAGCTGTAAGCTTGCACCCGGTAGCTATTATTGGTGCTATTTTATTGTTTGGTGGTTTATGGGGCTTTTGGGGCGTATTTTTTGCCATTCCCTTGGCCATTTTGGTGAATGCGGTACTGGATGCAGTAAAAGGGCATAGAGAGGGGCAAGATGAGTCTGCGTCCAATGAAGAAACAAAAACGATATAACTTTATTTTATCGTTCTAAAGTATCGTTAAATTATTTAACTGTTTCTAACGCAACATCGTTCACCAAACATACATACGTCATAAGCATTTACGCTGATGATCTCTAATTGTGAGAGATAGATCATAAAATATCCGAAGCAAAATCGGCTAATCTCGAACGCTCACCACGTTGTAAAGTGATATGGCCGGCATGCCCCCAGTTTTTAAATCTATCCACCACATAAGTAATGCCGGAAGTGGTTTCAGTGAGGTAGGGCGTATCAATTTGTGCAACGTTACCCATGCAGACTACTTTTGTGCCTGGTCCTGCTCGAGTAATCAGAGTTTTCATTTGCTTTGAAGTTAAATTTTGCGCTTCATCGATAATGATAATTTTATTCAAGAAGGTTCTGCCGCGCATAAAGTTCAGTGACCGAACTTTTACCCACTTACGCAATAGATCATGAGTTGCAGCAGCCCCCCATTCGTCATTATCTGATGGCGCTAATACCTCTAGGTTATCCATTAAGGCGCCCATCCAAGGAGTCATTTTTTCTTCTTCGGTTCCGGGTAAAAAACCTATGTCTTCGCCAACCGAAACCGTGACTCGAGTGACAATGATTTCTTTGTATCGCTTTAACTCAATCGCTTGCTCTAGTGCTGCCGCTAAAGCCAACAGCGTTTTACCAGTACCAGCAGGGCCTTGCAGAGTGACAAAATCTATTTCAGGATCCATCAAAAGATTTAAAGCGTAACTTTGCTCACGGTTTCTGGCGGTGATGCCCCAAACATTATGACTATCGGTGCGATAATCAGTAAGCAGCTCAATAAGGGCAGTGGGTTCACCAGCATCATCATTTTCAAAAGAGCGGACGATGGCTTCAAAATGATCGGCGTCATGATACAGGCATTGATTGGTGAACCAATCTTCAATCAGCGGCCCTTTGATACGATAATAGGTATGGCCATCTTCCTGCCACGAGTCCATATCACGGCTATGGTTGTCCCAAAAATCATTGGGCAATTCGTAATAGCCAGTATGCAACTGTTCAACATCATCAAGTACCTTGTCGTTAAAGTAGTCTTCGGCATGGACTCCAACAATATTCGCTTTAATTCGCAAGTTAATATCTTTCGATACTAAAGTGACGGTTTTTTCGGGTTCTTTTTCTTGTAAGGCAAGAGCAACATTTAAAATAGTGTTATCAGCTTTAGAGCTTGGTAAAGAGTCTGGCAGGCGATCCGTGTGTTCTCTGATTTGGAAGTAGATTTTTCCGTGCTTAGTGATATCGCCAATTTGCGGTAAAGCGCCTAGATGAATACCATTGACCATAGGATCTTCGCCATCTTCTGCAGAGGACATTAAATCATCTATATAACGGGAAACTTGTCTAACGTTACGAGCGGTCTCGGACAGACCTTTTTTTCCGGCGTCCAGTTCTTCAAGGACCACCATAGGGATTAAAATATCGTGTTCTTCAAAACGGAAAAGAGCGGTTGGATCGTGCATTAAAACGTTGGTGTCGAGTACAAATAATCTATTACCATCGATTTTCTTTCTTACCATTCTTTATCCTCTTTGTGTTATAGCTAATTATCTGAGTTAGGTTTTGTAAGTTAAAAAAAAGCCCGCACTTAAAGAGCGGGCTTTTATTATAATTTTTTTACAGCTTCAAGTACCTCATCAACATGTCCTTTAACTTTTACCTTGCGCCATTCAGCCTGCAGTTTTGAAGCGCTATCAATAAGAAAAGTGCTTCGTTCAATGCCCATATATTCTTTGCCATACATTTTTTTCAATTTAATGACGTCATACGCATTACACATTTCTTCGTCTGCATCGGAAAGTAAATCAAAAGGAAATTCTTGTTTCTTTTTGAAGTTTTCATGAACTCGAACACTGTCTCGCGAAACACCTAAAATAACTGTATTGAGCTGTTGGAATTCGCTATGCAGATCGCGGAAATTTTGCCCTTCAGTAGTGCAACCTGGAGTGTTGTCTTTTGGGTAGAAATAGATAACAAGGTTTTTACCTTTGAAATCGCTTAGAGACAGCATTTGGTCGCCAGTAGCTGGCAGAGAAAAATTTGGGGCTTTGTTTTTAAGTTTTATAGTTTGAGGCACGTGTTAGTTCTTTTGTGTAAAATTTATCTTAGCAATTTGGTAATGGTATCCATGTTCTTAATTGCTTACCTGTACGTTTTTTGCACGATCGCTAATGAAAAACATAATTTAACTCTACGTCAGAAAAAAATAGATAGCAAGTGGTAAATTTTTAATGACTAAAACCAACAATAGCCACTATTTAAGCTTGTTTTTAAAGGCTTGCATCGATACCATATCTTGCTTATTAATGAGCCTAAGTTTACCGAGTGCCAAAATGAAGTTAAGCGGTAGTATAGTTGCGATTGTGACACCAATGAAAAGCGATCAAAGTATTGATCTAAATGCATTGCGTAAACTATGCGATTGGCATATCGAACAAGGTACCAATGGTATAGTAGTCATGGGAACGACAGGCGAGTCTGCTACCGTCTCAGAAAGTGACTACCTAACGGCAATTAAGACAACGGTTCAACAGGTTAATTCCAGAGTTCCTGTGATTGCAGGTAGTGGTGCGATTGGCACTGACAAAACTATTAGTTTGAGCAATAAAGCTGCGGCTTTAGGTGTAGATGCTGTGCTGGTGGTGACTCCATATTACTGTAAGCCCTCACAATCTGGCCTATATCAGCATTATATCGCGGTCGCTGATGCAGCCAAAGTGCCTGTGGTTTTATATAATGTGCCTGGTCGAACCGCCTGCGATTTGTTACCAGAAACCGTGGCTAAGCTTTCAGAGCATCGCAATATCGTTGCTATCAAAGAAGCAACGGGTAATGTTTCAAGAGTTAAGGAACTTATTGCTAAGTGTAAGACTCCAATCCAGTTATTAAGTGGTGACGATGCCACGGCTCGCGAGTTTATAAAAGAGGGTGGTGATGGCGTTATATCGGTGACGGCAAACGTGGCACCAGCTTTAATGAGTGAAATGTGTCAGTTAACTTTGGATGCTAATCACAAGCAAGCGCAGATAGTTGATCAAAAACTTGAGTTATTACATAGAGATTTATTCTTGGAAGCAAACCCAATACCCGTTAAGTGGGCAATGTATGTGATGGGATTGATAGGTGATACTATCAAGTTACCATTGACCCCTTTAGAAAATAATTTTCAACCTGCTATTTTAAAAGCATTGGAACAAGCAAATGTTAAAACACAATAAAAAATACCTTCTGTTGTCTATAGCCCTTGGGAGTAATTTAATGTTATCTGGCTGTAGTTGGTTTTCAGCTAATGACGGTCGCGAAGATATTGATGACAGCTATTTAAATAGCAAGCAAGGCAAGGAGCTTCAAATACCAGCTAATGCAGACGAAATTATCCAAAACGATAATTTTCAAATTCCTGAAGGTGCGGTGATAGTTAATCGACAAGCCAAAGGTAATCTTTTAAATTTAGAACCACCTCAATTGTTGCTCACTAGTGGTGACGGTGTTCGTGAAGATACTGATGCGAGCTATCCAACGGTTTGGTTACGTGCTCAATCTAGCGAACTAAAATCGTTATTAGATGGTTTTGTAGAAGCCAATAATCTTAATGTTGAGTCCGTTTCTAACGATGCTTTAGTGACAGACTGGTTGTCGGATGAGGAAGAAGGGCTTGGTGAAGGTCTCGGTTCTTATAATATCGATGACCAGCGCCATAAGTTTTCACTAAACTTGATTGCTGAAAATGCGAATGAATTTGCTATTCAAGCTATTCATCTAACTAGTCAGCAAGAAATTGATGGGAGTTGGAAAGATGTCAGTACATCTAATCGCGTGGCCAGACAATTTCTGAATCAATTTATTGGTTATTACGACGGTGTGCGTAACCGTCAAGCGCGTGCCCGAATTCTAGCAGAAGGTATCATTGAGACTCGCTTAGGAACGAATTCAAGAGGTTCAATTGCAATTGTTTCGGATAGAGATTTTCAAGCAATTTGGCAGCAAACCCCTGCCGTTTTAGAATCATTGAATTTGCCTATTATTGATAGGGACCAATCGCAAGGTTTGTTCTTCTTTAAAGTTGCAGAAAACTCTGGTTTTTGGAATTCGTTATTTGGAAAAAATACTGACTCTCGGGTTGATATGTTGCCTGGAAACTATCGTATTTTAGTTGAAACGTTAGCGAATGGTGGTAGCAGTATAAGTTTCCAAGATGAGGAAGGGCAGAAGCTGTCACCAAATTTGGTAGGTAAAATTTACCCTGAATTTAAAGCTGCTTTTCGTAAAAAAGAACTCTAATTAATTCTAATACCTAAATCGCTAAGCTGTGACTAATAGTAGCTTAGCGGTATTCTCCCTAGCATGAATAAAACTGTATTTAAGGTTGCTTCTTTAGGTTCTGGCTCAAAAGGAAATGGCACACTAGTTTCAGCAGGCAGCACTAATCTATTAATTGATTGCGGCTTTACGGTAAAAGAAACTTTAAAGAGATTTGCAGCATTAGAGTTTTCGCCTCAATCTCTGAGTGCGATTTTAGTCACTCATGAACATCAAGATCACATTAAAGGTGCTGGAGCCTTAAGTCGCCGATTTAACATTCCTGTATTTACCACTCAAGGTACTTTTCTAAGTGGCAAAATAGGAGAGTGTGATTTTCGCGCAATTAGTCCTTTCCAGCATTTTTCTATTGATAAACTAATGGTAGAAGCGTTTTCAGTTCCACATGATGCGCGAGAGCCTTGCCAATTTGTTCTGCAATATAACGATAAGCGTTTGGCAGTGGTTAGTGATTTAGGTTCTATAACTCAACCAATCATTGAGAAAATGCAGAGCTGCCATGCTTTGTTACTTGAAATGAATCATGATTATGAAATGCTTATGACAGGTGTTTACCCTATGTCTTTAAAGCGTCGAGTAGGTGGAAAGCTTGGTCATCTGAATAACCAGCAATCTATCGAACTACTCAAACAACTGGATTTTGACCGGTTAGAGTTGATGGTTGCTACCCACTTAAGTGAGCAGAATAACTGCCCTAGAATAGTAGAGAGCTTATTAGCAGAAACTTTTGAAAATAAGGCAATTGTCTACAAAGTGGCTAATCAAGAACAAGGACTAGATTGGATAGAGTTAGCTACTTGAATTTCAAGGACTTAAAATTGTATTTATGGCGAAATCTTAAAAGGAACTTTAAGATGGAAGTCCGCCCCACCAAGTAAGCCACTATCTTTTACTTCAATTTTTCCTTGATGTCTATTGGCGATACCCCAAACAATGGCTAAGCCCAGGCCAGCGCCTCCTGAGTCTCTGCTTCGACTGTGATCTAAGCGGGTAAATGGTTCAAAAATACGGTCACGTTTGCCAGGCGGAACTCCATTGCCATCATCGGCAACACTAATCACTAGATGAGTTTGGTTGGTTTTCACTGAAACTAAAACTTTTGAAAAACTAAACTTAGCCGCATTTCTAATTAAGTTTAATAAGGCTCGTTCGATAAGTTTTTGATCTAAAAAACATTCAATGCTTGTTTGTTCCTCTGTTTCTATATTGAAAATTTTTGTAGGGTACAAAGGAGAAACTTTGTTGATGACAGCTTCTATCAGCTCAATCATATTGAAATAGTTAGGGCTTAAAGATTGTTGGCCATCTTTTAACCTTGAATAATCAAGAACTTCTTTAACTAACGCATCTAACTCTTCCAAAGATTCTTCTATATCAACTTTTAATTGCTCTGATTTTTGCGGTTTTTGTCCTGCCGTCAATAAGTCAACCGCCATACTAATACGCGCCATGGGGCTTCTAAACTCATGCGCAACGGCATGCATTAGGTCTCTTTGATTGCGAAGATTCTTTCTATGCTCGCTTTGCAATAAGGATATCTTTGAGGCGATTTCAGGAGTATTAGTAGCAACATTTTCAAACACATCATCCTGTTTATCTAAATAGATGCTGGAAGCGACTTGATTTATTGCTTGGTTGGCTTTTGAAAACTTAGAACGCAAATAGCTTAAGCCTGTCCATAAACAGGCACCATTAAACAAAAGTAATAATAATAAATAAGCAAAACCATCTTTGAGCTTAACATCATCATAAGTAGCTTCATATGGGCCTAGAACTAAGTAATTTTGCTCATTTAATTTTAGAATTCCAACAGGGCCTTCTTCATACTCCATAAAAACTTTGTAACGTTCTTTGAGCAGTTTTTCTGAGATATCTTCTGATAACTCTAACTCTGAAGGGCGCTTTTGGTTAATGCTTCGGTTTAAGTCGAAACTAGCTCTGTCTACAATAGCTTTAGAAAAACGGTACTCGTTAGATGCCATTCGCAAGTTCAGGTCAAGTAGATCCCCCCGAATTTCTTGCTGGCTGGTTCTATAGTCCACATTACTAGACCAAGGGAAGTACACATAAAATAATAAAATACCTGCGATGGCATTGACTAAAGCAAGCGCAAACAAGAATATCGTAAATTGCTTTTTCATTAGGCGATACTCTTTATGGGTAGATTTTACTGGGCAAGAAGGTAACCCTGACCGCGGATGGTTTTGATGATGTAGGGGGTTTTGGGGTCATCCCCCAATTTTTTGCGTAACCTAGAAATTCGTAAATCAATGCTTCTATCCAGGCCGTCATACTCTAGGCGGAAGGTTTTTTGATGTAACTCTTCACGACTAATGATTTTTCCTGATTGTTCTGCGAGTAGCCAAAGTAAGTTGTATTCTGCGGTGGTTAAGTGAACGTCTTTACCAGAAATCTTAACCGAACGACTTTTAGGATCAATTGACACTAGGCCCACTTGGACTTCTGAAGATTCGACCTGATTAGAGTCGTATTGTTCTACGCGTCTTAATAAAGCACGCAAATGAGCCAGTAGAACTCTAGGTTTAGTCGGCTTAGTGAGGTAATCATCGGCTCCGGTTTCTAACCCAACCACTTCATCAATGTCATTATCCATCGCCGTTAGCATCAAAATAGGACCCTGATAGAATTCGCGTACTTGGCGGCATACCACCAGCCCATCAACGCCTGGCAACATGACATCTAAGATAATGGCAAGCGGAGGAGAGGTTCTGACATATTCTATCGCATCCGCTCCATTATCAATGATCTTAACTTTAAAATCATTGATCTCAAGAAAATCAGCGGTGAGCTCGGCTAATTTGCGGTCATCTTCTACTAGCAATACAGTGTTTGACATATTCTTATATTTTTAAAGTTTAATGTACATTTAAAAGCTATTAAAAACAGTAGCTTGAAGCTGATGATATATTACTTGCAATTAAAGGTATAGACCTTAAAATGAGTTATGCAAATTTATATAACCTTAATAGAAATACTCAATTAATTACATAATGAATAAAATATTATCTTTTAGCTTATCGGTTTTTTTGTTTTTGGCACTGCTACCATCGTCACTTCATTCAGCTGCAACTATCACCGTAGGCTCAGTGACATTGCAACTTAATGGCATTGCTATTCAAAGCGAGCTGCGCAGTGATTGGTTTATTAATGCTCTATATCTGAGTGAAAAAAGCACAGACTCCCAATCTATATTGACCGATGTTAGCCCTAAACGTATGGAAATGAAAGTTTTGGCAGATACTTTATCTGGCAGACGTTTAAAAAGGTTTTGGGTTGAGCGTATAAGAAGTAATAACCAACCGAGTGAAGTTTTAGCTTTGGCTAAGCAAGTTCGAGATTTTGCCAATGTAATGGGCCAAAACTTAGAAGCAAATGATGTGATAGCGATTGATTTTGTTCCAGGACAAGCTACTCGAGTAACCATTAATGGTTCGGTAAATGCAAACTTATCTCCTGACTTATTCAATATGGTGTTAAAGAGTTGGGTGGGTGATTTACCGCCGTCAAATGAATTTAAAGAAGCGATCTTAGGACAAACTAACTTTGATACACTTCTTACTCGTTACCAAGCTATACAGCCTACAGAAGCCAGAATCGCAGCATTTGATAAAAAGTTGCAAGAGCAGATTGCTTTGCAACAACAAAAGGAAGAAGAGGCTCGATTAGCTGAAGAACGTAAAATAGCCCAAGAAAAAGCTGCAGAAGAAGCGCGTCAACGCCAAGTAGAACTTGCCAAAGAAGAAGAAAAACAATCTCAATTGGCAGCACAAGCCAAGGCGCAAGAAGCCGAGAAAGAAAAACAAAGGTTAGCTGAGGAGGCTAGAATCGCTGAAGAAGCGGCAAACAAACCTCCCGTAGTCGAAATTCCAGCGGGTCCTTCTCCTGAAGAGATAGCAGCAATCAAAACTAGTTATACGAATGCAATAAAAAGACACTACACTCCTCAGTTTGAGTATCCTATAAGAGCTTTAATGAAGCGTTATGGAAACTCCGTATTTAGCCGCCCTAAAAAAGGTCGTACGCACGGAGTTGTGGAGATTAATATAGAAGTTGATCGCGATGGCGATTTGGTTAGCGGCGGCGTTACTCGTTCTTCTGGTGAGAAAATATTGGATGAGGCGGTTCAAAAAGCTTTGTTTGATTCGGTACCATTTCCAGCTATGCCGTCAGAGCTAGAAGATGAAACTTTCAGCACAGTACTTTCTATTGATATTCCAGCTCCAAGCACCTAACAGAGCATACCATTATTACAAAGGGGCTAATTAGCCCCTTTAGTTTATTAAAAAGAGAAAATTCAAATGCACATTAATCAAAACTTTGATAGTGGAAATATAATAGTTAAATCCATTCAGGAAAATTCAGTTCAGCTAGAAATTCGCGATGATACAAACTCAGAATTTAAGCAGTGGTTTCATTTTAATGCTAATGCTGAAGTAGGTAGTGATATTAGATTTTCGATTTTAAATGCTGCTGATTGCTCCTATGAAAAAGGCTGGGAAAATTACCAAGTAGCAGCTTCTTACGACGGTGATTATTGGTTTCGTGTAGAAACTAACTACGAAAATAAACAGTTAGTTTTTTCTCATAAGTTTGAAACTAATAGTGTTTATTTTGCTTATTTTGCTCCTTATAGCTATCAACGTCATCAAAAACTGATTCACTCAGCACAATGTGAAGCTAATTGCTCACATCTAGTGTTAGGTGAAACCGTTGAAGGTCGGAATATTGACTTGCTATTAATAGGTGACTCAGCAAAGAAGCCAATTTGGATTACTGCCCGTCAACACCCTGGTGAAACTATGGCAGAATGGTGCGCAGAAGGCATGATTGAGCAATTGCTTGATGAAGATAATGCGATAGCACAAAAACTGCTGAGGTCTTATTGCTTCTATATTATTCCAAATATGAACCCTGATGGTTCTGTGCATGGCAATTTACGTTCTAATTTTGCTGGAGCAAACCTCAATCGAGAATGGCAAGAGCCGTCTAAAGAGAAAAGCCCTGAAGTTTTTTATGTTCGTGGAATGATGCAAAAAACAGGTGTGGAAGCTTATTTGGATTTACATGGAGATGAAGGCTTGCCCTATGTTTTTGTGGCAGGAAGCGAGGGCAACCCTAGTTATACAGAGACAATCAAACACTTAGAAACGAGTTTCTCAGATAACCTAAAAGCTATAAACCCTGATTTCCAGACAGAGTTTGGCTATCCTAAAGACGAGCCTGGTCAATCCAATTTAACCATTGCCAGTAATTGGGTAGGTGAGAACTTTGACTGTTTAGCTTTAACTTTAGAAATGCCATTTAAAGATAATGCTAATTTGCCGAACAAAGAAACAGGTTGGTCTCCATCACGCAGTTATATGCTTGGAGGCTCATTATTAGCGGCACTTTACCAAACTTTAAATTAAAGAATTTATTATGAAGAAAATTTTAGTATTAGGTGCTGGTTTTGTTGCAGGACCATTAGTTGAATTTCTAAAACGACGCGCGGAAAATGATATTACCGTAGCGAGCTATTTATTGTCAGAAGCGGAAGAATTGGCCAGAAATTTTAATTCTGTTAAATCAATTCAGCTGGATGTGTCTAATCAATCTCTAGTGCAAGAAGCTCTAGATGGCTTTGATTTAGTAGTGAGCTTAGTGCCTGCACCTTTTCATCCAACTATTGCAAAGGCTGCTATTCAGGCTCAAGTTAATATGATTACTGCAAGTTATGAATCAGAAGAGATGAAGAATCTTGCCAAGGATATTAAAGAAGCCGGTATAACTGTTTTGAACGAAATAGGCTTAGATCCTGGCATCGATCACTTATCCGCAATGCAAATCATCGACCAGGCCCATAACAAAGGTGAAAACATTTCTAGCTTTGTTTCATGGTGTGGCGGTCTTCCGGCGCCTGAGTCTAATAATAATCCATTAGGCTATAAATTTTCTTGGGCACCTCGAGGTGTTTTAATGGCTTTGTTAAATGAAGCTAAATATTTAAACAATAACAATCCAATTACTATTTCTTCAGATAAGCTGATGAGTTGGACTAAACCTTTAAGCATTGCGGGTCTAGAACTAGAAGGTTACCCAAATCGTGAGTCAGTAAGTTACAAACAGGTTTATGGCATCGAAGAAGCAAAAACCATTTTAAGAGGAACTTTAAGGTATCAAGGTTTTAGTGAAATTATTCAAGCTGCACATAAACTTGGATTGCTTTCTTTAAATATTATTGAAGTACGAGAGCAATCGTGGAGTGATTTTTTAGTAACTATTAATGATGGTGCTTCTATAGAGAGTTTGCAAAAATCAATTAGTCAAAAAGCTTTTGCGGCACTTGAATGGCTTGACTGTTTTTCTGACAAGGTGATCACAGTAAAAACAACTCCAATGGATGTTTTCTGTGAGTTGCTAGTTGAGAAATTGCAGTATTTAGATAATGAAAGCGATATGGTGATCCTGCAGCATAAATTTGTCATAGAAAAAGAGTCAGGTGAAGAATATTATATTAGCTCAACCTTAAGGACAGAGGGTGATGCTTCAGGATATTCAGCGATGTCAAAAACGGTAGGCTATCCAGTTGCTATTGCTAGCCAACTGATGTTAGATGGTCTATATAGTCGCCAAGGTTTGCAACTGCCTGTAACTAAAGATATTTACGAGCCAATATTAGCGCAATTAAGTCAAGAGGGAATTATTTGTGAGGAGAAAGTTTTTGCACCAAATCAAGTCAGCAAAGAGGCTTTTCTTTCAGAGTTGATGTAAAAATCTAAGGCTTTATTTTTAATTGATTCTTCAAGAAGTATAAAGCTTCAGGCAATAGCTCCACATGGTTGGTAGAAAAAATTAAAGGCAAGTTATTCTTAGTATGGTTTTGGATTTTTGCCAAGTATTGCATATTGTCGTTTAGATGGCTTTGGCTAAATACAAATAATGCAGGGTAAGCTTTGTTGTTAATATTAGAAAAAGGGTCTATTGTTAACAGTTGATCCAAAGAGTTTTTATTGCTCACTTCTCCGTATTCATCTTGCCAAGTCTTTTGCAGCGGCTTAGTTTGTGAGTATTCTACTAAATTAAAGTAACCATCTATCAATAGAGCGGCAGAAAACTTAGACTCACGATTATTGATTGCTTGCGCGATGATAGAACTATTGTAATGGTCCCCCAGAACTGCTAACCGACCACTTGATGTATAGTTCTTATCTAATAGCCAGTTTTGCGCCGCAAGTAAATCTTCTATAGCTTTATTCTTCTTATTTCCAGTTGCCGATTTGTGCCAATTTTTTCCATAAGTCCCGCCACTGCGTATATGGGCAATTGCAAGAGTGCCTCCATAGGCTAAAAATGCTTCCAGAAAGGCTGAGTAATGGTAATCATCCAGCATACCAAAACCTTGATTGGCAATTAATAAAACTGGCTTATCCTTTGCTATGCTTTCTTTTGCTAACAAGCTTATAGGTATCCTACTGGAATCTTCACTACGATAGAAACTAAGTTGGTGCGCATAATCCGCAAGATTACTCTTAAAGTTATCGGAAAAATCACCATTACTAAAAATGGGTGTCAAATTATTATCTTTGATCTCTATTGGTCTAGCAGCTTGATTCAGTGCTTCAATAGTCAATAATGGCTTTTCACTTAACAGAGCCTTACCTTTTACATTGCTTAAGTTAGATTTTGTAAAATGAATCTCTGAGTAAGGTGGCGTACTGCCGATTTGAACTTTATTTTTGCCGTACTGTTTGGATAAAAACAACTCACTTTGTCCGTTGTCTCGGTAAAGCAGGAGCCATTGATTGCCTAAATAGCGAGCATCAATTAAGACGCCACTGGTTTGAGCTATAACTTCTTTCCAATAGCGTCTTTGCGGTTTGTTTAAATCGATACTAATAATTCTGTTGCGTGATGCCGCTAAATCAGTCAGAAAATAAAGGTTATTATCACTTGAACCTACAAGCTCAAGTTCTGCTTTAGAAGAAAATAGAATTGCAGAGGTTTCCGCAGATTTACCTAGTCCATTGATGACCCAGAATCTTTTCTCACTTGAGCTTAAGTTCTCAGACGAAACAAAGAGTTGTGTATTACCAAAAATCAAAGTGGCATCTAATGCTTTCCACTGCGTTATTAGTTCCGTTTCCTTTAAATGCTCTTCAAGATTAAACAAAGTTTTCTGATTAACCCCAAAAACATCCGCCCTCAAGATGCTGTTATTGGAAGTGAAAATGAATTGAGTATCATCAACCCAAGATAATTGAGTTTTATCACTGGTAACTGGAAGCGAGATAGAGCGGAAGCTGTTGGTAAAAGTATCAAATAGTCGCCATTGAAAATTCTTTGCTTGGCTTTCTAGAATACCAACAAACCTACCAGAATTTGATAGCGACATAGCGACGATTTCTTTATCTTGCGGAATGTCTAAATCCGTATTGCTTAACTCATGAGTAATTTTATTATATAAACTGAATTGCCAGCTATTTTTATTGCTCACTCTATTTAGGCGGATTAAGTAATAGAAATAGTTTTTCTTAGCAACAAATGGAAAGCTAACATTTGTTTTTGCTGCTAGCTTGATTTTTAGTTGCTGGAATTCTTTACTATCAAAATATTCTAGGTTATTTTGCTCTTGAATTTCCAACCATTCTTGAGTTGCTTCAGAGTCGTTATCTTCTAACCATTGGTATTTATTATTTAGTGTTTTCCCAAATAGCGGATAACTATAATCGATTTCTGGGTATTTGACCGACTCAGCAGTGTTAGCACTAGTATTAGATGTGGCATTATCCTCTGTGCAGGCTATTAATAGAAAAACTAAGGCTGCATAAGTGCATGCAGAGAAATAGTTATTAGACACTAGCTTGGTCGATTCCAATATTTGATTGAACTTGGAAATAATCATACGCTACATAATGTTAGAATAAAATTGTTTTATACTTTTGCGAATAAGAATATACTCATAGGATTATTAATAAAGTACCAGTCCTGTAAATGAATACAGCCAATGTTCCAATTATTGATATAGATATACCTTTTCCAAAACCGCCACAGGTCCTAACACCGTCACAAAAATCTGCTTATCAGGAAAAAATAATAGCTCTGCTAAAAAAGCATAATGCAGTTTTAATTGCGCACTATTATACCGATCCCGAAATTCAAGCTTTGGCAGAAGAAACAGGTGGCTTTGTTGGTGATTCGCTGGAAATGGCAAAATTTGGAGCCAATCATCCTGCTGATACTATTATCATTGCCGGTGTGAAATTTATGGGCGAAACAGCAAAAATTTTAGGTCCAGCAAAGCGTGTTTTAATGCCAACATTAGAGGCGACCTGTTCACTTGATTTAGGCTGTCCGATTGAACTATTTGATGACTTTTGCAACCAGCATCCTGATCGTACAGTTGTTGTTTACGCCAATACTTCTGCTGCCGTAAAAGCAAGGGCTGATTGGGTAGTGACTTCCAGTATTGCGGTTGATGTTATTGAGTATTTACAAGATAAAGGTGAAAAAATCATTTGGGGACCAGATAAACATCTAGGGCGCTATATTCAAAATAAAACCGGCGCCGATATGTTATTGTGGCAGGGCGCTTGTATTGTGCATGATGAGTTTAAATTCCAAGGGTTAGAAAAGGCTAAAGCGCTTTACCCGGAAGCCGCGGTACTAGTCCATCCTGAATCACCACAAAAAGTAGTTGATTTGGCCGATATGGTTGGCTCAACTTCTCAATTGATTAAAGCAGCTAAAGAATTACCGCAAAAACAAATGATTGTTGCTACTGATAAAGGTATATTTTTTAAGATGCAACAAGCAGCGCCTAATAAAGAGCTTATTATAGCTCCTACGGCAGGAGAGGGTGCGACCTGTCGAAGCTGTGCCCATTGCCCTTGGATGAAAATGAATGGATTACAGCTACTATCGGAGGTTTTTGAAAATAATGAAAATGAAATTTTTGTAGATGAAGGTTTGAGTGAAAAGGCTTTGGCACCACTCACTCGTATGGTCAACTTTGCTAATCAATAATAACAAATCCTTCAAAGTTGATATTAATAGATATACTTAAATCGAAATATAATTCCATATAGCGCATAACATGAATATAAAGTTAGACTTAAGCTTCCCAGAAGTATTAGAAGGTCAACAATTCCTCACGGAAACTGAACCTGGACGTTTGAAATCGATTCTTACAATCAGTGACTCCCAAACGATCAAGGCTGAAATATTAAAAACTACAAAAATTGTCTTTGATCTGAATCGTTGTGAATTATCACTGTCTGATGCATTGATTATTATAAAAATATTGCATAATAAATATTCTAATATAAGTAATATGATTAGAGATTATTCGGATGATGCAATTCTAATAAATAAAGATGTCGATATTCACCTGCATCAACTTACCAGAGAAATGACACATGCTACTAAGCAGTGTGTAGTTAAATTAGAAAGCAATAATAAGTGGGTTTTTGGACTACCCAAAAAATTGGCTTTTGCAATAAACTTGGCCCTTCATTATCTAACATTGTTTAAACTCGAACACTATCAATTGGATAAATCTCTACCAAGCTATTTATGGCAAGAATTATTCCAACTTTACCAGTTTTCAGAGGTAAATAAACTCACGGAAATAAGTGTAAAGGATGATCCTATCAATAGTATTAGAGTATCAAGAAACATAAAGTCTTCATTTTGTAGGACAGCATTAATGGCTTCAATGGAGCCCTATACGTTAAATCGAGAAGAAAGTTGGAATACATTTTGCTACTTAGATAATTTAGTATCAGAAATAAAGCTAACAAAAGATAAAACTATCCCTAGCGAAAGCAGCTATTTTGCATTTAATTATGCAAAGGCTTATCGACCAGAACAAGTTCAAGAGAATCATAAACACGATGAAAACTCACGATACTTAAATATGTTAGGTTTTACTTCGAAAATAAAGCAAGAGCTCAGTATATTCAATGCTAGCAAACCTTTAAATCATCAGTTTTTAACACCTAACAACAAAGTTATGCATGGAAAGCTCTTGCAGATGGTTTACCGTTATTCAATTAAGTATATCGCTAGAGCAAGTGATCGTTACCCAGTGGATGTTGAGGCTAAAGTTATATGGGGCTTTGATGATATAAAAGCCTTAATAACTAGTGATTTGAAGCTCAATGCCTACCCAGCATCGGAGAGTTTTGAAACGGCTATTAAAAGTCCTCAATCAGGTTTGCCTACTGTATGGCAAGCAGTTAACCAAAGCCAAGGGGGATCTTGTATTGAGGAATATCAGCATAAAGGTCTGAAAGTTAACAACTCAACACCAATGATGATAGCTCTGGATTTTCCCGGGCAGCGGGGTGCTTGGCAGTTTGCTTTGAGTCGATGGCACAAATCGAAAAATTCAAGTAATATCATAGGCTTACAATATGTCAAAGGTCCGGTGCGAATGGTCCAGTCTAGCAATAAGGAGCTAGGCTCGTTGATAATGATAGGGCCAGATCATAATGATCAACACTTTTTATTCACTCCCCATGAGCAGTTAAAGATGACTAAGAATATGATTATTCAAACTGAAGAAGGCAAATTACTGGTGAGTAACAAAGGTATTCTTACTTGTGAGAATGCGGATTTAGTGAAAATTGAGATTGTTAAAAAATCTACTTAATAGATCTAATTAAGCCTTTACTTAATAATCGCTTTTGTTGGATAATGCCGGCGGCTCTGCTGGTCCCCCCGCAATGATAGATTGTGAATCCCGCCAGGCCCGGAAGGGAGCAACGGTAGCAGTTGATTCGTGTGCCGGGGTGTGGCTAGCAGAGTCTTTAGTTAAGATTACCTCTATTATTTCTCTCGTTTCAACAACCATCCCTTCTTGACTGCTTAATAACCAAATAATTTCATATAAGCAGGACAAAGCCTTGCTCAAGCTATTCCATAGCACAGTCTAATTATGGTAAAGTTTGCTCATTGAATTCCTCCTAGCTACTAAGAATAAAATATGAGCTACCAAGTGCTCGCTCGTAAATGGCGACCGAAAAATTTCAAAGAATTACAAGGTCAAGAACACGTCAGTCGTGCCTTGATTAATGCCATTGAAACTGAGCGTTTACACCATGCTTATTTATTTACC
Source organism: Kangiella sp. HZ709 (assembly GCF_009674675.1). Classification (GTDB taxonomy): domain Bacteria; phylum Pseudomonadota; class Gammaproteobacteria; order Enterobacterales; family Kangiellaceae; genus Kangiella. Next base: position 620,377 of record NZ_WKJC01000001.1, on the reverse strand, counting down.
GGTACCCGCGGGGTTGGTAAAACCACCATTGCCCGTATCCTTGCTAAGTGTCTAAACTGCGAAACTCATGGCCTAACGGCTTCACCTTGTGGTGAGTGTGGTTCCTGCGTAGAAATCGATGAAGGTCGTTTTGTTGACTTGATAGAAGTTGATGCCGCATCGCGAACTAAAGTAGATGATACTCGCGAGTTATTGGATAACGTTCAATATCGTCCTACCAGAGGACGCTATAAAGTCTATTTAATCGATGAAGTTCACATGCTTTCTAACAGCTCATTTAATGCGCTATTAAAGACATTAGAAGAACCTCCTGAGCACGTGATTTTCTTATTGGCGACAACTGATCCACAAAAACTTCCTGTGACAGTTTTATCAAGATGTTTACAGTTTCATTTAAAACATATGGATGAAGAGATTATTAGTAAGCATCTTGAGTATATATTATCTCAAGAAAGTATTAGCTTTGAGGCTATGGCTTTGGGTTTAATTGCGCAATCAGCGGAAGGCAGTATGCGCGATGCTTTAAGCTTATTAGATCAAGCGATAGCATTTTCTGATGGTAAAGTTAATGAATCTGATATCAGAAATATGTTAGGTACTATTGACCACCGTTTCATGGATAAACTTTTAAATGCGCTAGCGAAAAAAGACTCCAAACTTGCAATAGATGCTGTAGCAGAGATGAGCAATTTTCCGATTGATTTTGCAGATGCTTTAAAAGAGTTGCTTAGTAGGCTCCATCAAATTGCTATTTTTCAAGCTACACAAGTGCTATTAGATTCTGCAGCAAATTACCTGCAAAAGTATGCGGAGTTAATCTCTCCACAAGACTTACAGTTGTATTATCAGATGGGTTTGCATGCGAAAAAAGATTTGGCGTGGGCAGCAACACCTAAGCAAGGTCTTGAAATGGCTTTGTTAAGAATGCTCGCTTTTCAGATTGCTGCCCCCGGTCAAGCTTCTACAGAAATGGTTTCTGCAAAAAAAAAATAGTAAAGAATAGCAGTTTAATAAGTAATAAAAACCTTACTAAAGTAGAAGAAAAGCCTGTCTCAGAAAACACTCCGGTGACACCTGAAAAAACTGTAGAGTTAAGTAAAGAAAAAACTATAGAAAATTCCAGCGCTCAGTCATCCTCAAACAAAGTTGATCAAGTTACTGAAAAAGCGCCATCAAAACAAAACAGCAGTAAAGGAGCTCTATCCATAGAACTGACCTCAGATAATACTGAGTTGGAACAAACAGACGCTACTGAATATGACTACTCCGACTACCACTGGGGTGAGGTTGAAGACGCTGATGAAGACGTTATGCATGAGTCAGCAGATAATAAGTCTCCTGAATTAGAAACGAAACCTCAAGCAGTTGCTGAACAATTAGCAGACTCCAAAACTAATGGCCTTGCTAATCATTCCAAATTATCACAAGCAGAAAGCTTAGAAACACCCGAGAAAACTTTAAAAGTTGACCCACTAGCTAGTTTGCATGCAGCTTTGGGTTTAGGCAGTGGCGCGCTAGAAACTAGTCTTAAAAGCAAGCCCGAGCATGAACCTAATCAAAATGTGAATACTACTGTTGCAAACGCCAGTCAAGATATTAGTGATGTTGAACCACTTGAGCCCCCTAAAGCTTTTAGCAAAAGCATTGAAGATGAACTTGAGGAAACTTCCAAGAAACCATTATCCATTCCTGATGGTTTACAAGAGACTGTAGAAGTGGACACAATAACTAATGGGTTTCATCAATTCAAACCAGAGTTATCAGACACAACTAGTAATGAGCATGAAATAATTCTGCAGACTAGTGAGCAAGCTTCTGTTGAGTTAAAGCAGACACGTAAAGAAAATTATTTGCTTGCTAAAGTCAGCGATGAGTGGGCAAAAGTCGTGTTAAAATTAGGCTTAGTGGGTACTTTAGAACAAATTGTTCATTCCAGTCTTTTTGATTGGATAAGTGATAATCAAGCGAATATTCAAGTGGATCCTAAGCTTGATTTGATATGTACGGATAGTGCAAAAGCAGGTATCGAAGAAGCTCTGGTGGTTTTTTATGACAAAACGCTATCGATAACCTGGTCTTTTTCCGAGGCTAAACGAGAAACTCCAGCCGTGATTTTTGAGCGTTTAATGCAAGAAAAGCATGCAAAGGCTTGTGAAACTCTCCTAAAGCACCCATTTAGTAAAGAAATAATACAACACTTTGATGCTCAACTGATAAAGCCGTCAGTGAGATATTTAGAATAAACTATTAGAGGTATAACCATGTTTGGTAAAGGTGGATTGGGCGGTATGATGAAACAAGCCCAGCAAATGCAAGAAAAAATGCAACAAGCGCAAGAGGAAATTGCTTCAATGGAAGTAGAGGCAGATGCTGGTGCTGGTATGGTCAAAGTGACCATGACTGGTCGTCATGACGTTAAAAGGATCGAAATTGATCCAAGTCTTATGGAAGATGATAAGGAATTGTTAGAAGATTTAGTAGCCGCAGCAGTTAACGCTGCTGTGCGTAAAGTAGAGCAAACTTCACAAGAGCGTATGGCTGAAGTAACCAAGGGTATGAATCTTCCCCCTGGTATGAATTTACCGTTTTAAATTTCTTTTTAGGGTTATAGTTTGTTAGTTTCGCTTTCAAAACATACTGTATTTTACATACACTCAGTTTTTTCAATTTGAAACTGCCGGCTATATCCCTAAAAAACCGGCTTTAAAGTCAACGATATTAACTATAGATATTCAGATGCAGTCACCTTTAATAAAAAAATTAATCGATGCCTTTTGTTGTTTACCAGGGGTTGGTCCTAAGTCTGCTCAGCGGATGACCTATCATTTGTTGGAGCGCCATAAAGATGCCGCTAGCCACTTATCTGAATCTCTAGCACAGGCCGTTAAAGGAATTAAACATTGCCAACGTTGCAGAGATTTCACTGAAAATGATGTTTGTACCATTTGCGATTCTACAGCCAGAGACACGACTTTGCTCTGTATAGTAGAATCACCAGCTGATGTTTATGCAATAGAAGCAACGGCAGGTTACAAAGGAAAATATTTTGTATTGATGGGCCATTTATCACCATTAGATGGAGTTGGGCCTGACGATATAGGTTTGGATGTATTAAAAGAATTGGTGATAAAAGAAGCGCCTGCTGAGATCATTTTAGCAACTAATTCTACGGTAGAAGGTGAAGCCACGGCTCACTTTATCTCTGAGATGTTCAATAAATCAGAGGTAACCATTTCTCGTTTGGCATCCGGCGTACCTATTGGAGGTGAGTTAGAATACCTTGATGGAGGCACATTAATGCAATCGCTTTCGGATAGACGTATTTATCAAAGTTAATAATTGATACAAATTTACTACTGTGTCCTTCACTTTTTATGCATTATGGTATGGTTAGCATATCAACAGTTTATTTATGAAGGTTTAAGTCTATGATTAATATCAGTAAAAGTTTGCTTTTTGTATTGTGTCTTGCGCTCTTATCTTCTTGTGGAAGCTCTGATAATGATGATAGTCCGGGAAATTTAACTTGGACATCTGGCGTGTTTGAAGCTTCAACTAGGTTTGACGCACGTTGCGAAAATCCGCGCTCTGGGAATGATATTAATGGTGATCCTTGGCCTGATGTTCAAGGTTCAACATTAGATGAGAATTTTTGGTTACGTTCTTGGAGTGATGAAACTTATCTTTGGTACAATGAAATTGTTGATCAAAATCCGGCTAATTTTTCTAGTCCGATTGCGTATTTTGAAGAACTTAAAACTGATGCCGTAACAAACTCAGGGAATGCAAGAGATAATTTTCATTTCACTCAAGATACTGATGAGCAGCAGCAAGAAGCCGCAACTGGTTCATCGGCCGGTTATGGACTTCGTTTTAGAATTCTAAGCTCTTCACCCCCAAGAAGAATCGTTATTGCTTATAATGAACCTAATTCTCCAGCCAGTGCTGCTAATGTTGAGCGGGGTGCTGAAATTATCACTATTGATGGAGTTGATGTTGAAAATGGCGCTGATGTGAATGCACTTAATTCGGGCTTGTTTCCTAATGATGGTGAAACACATACATTTGTTATTAGAGACTTAGGAGCTACAACCACTAGAACAGTTGACTTAACGGCAACTACCGTAACGAGTGACCCAGTTCAAAATGAAACCGTATTTAATACTGCATCAGGAATCGTTGGCTATATGCAGTTTAATACTTTCGGTACACGTATAGCAGAACAAGAGTTAATAGATGCCTTTATTGATTTCTCAAATCAGGGAGTTCAAGATTTAGTAATTGATCTTCGCTACAATGGTGGCGGCTTCTTATTTATTTCTAGCCAACTAGCTTACATGGTTGCAGGGCCTACTCGAACACAAAATAAAATATATGGAACTAATGTTTATAATGACAAATTTAATGGTGTAGATATTTTTGGTAATACCAATAATCCAACGCCATTTTTCAGCGCTCCATCTGATCAGGGTACGGCACCAGGAGGCGTTTTACCTGATTTAAATTTGAATCGAGTCTTTGTACTTTCAACAGGCTCAACCTGTTCAGCTAGCGAGGCTTTAATCAATGGTTTAAGAGGAATTGATGTTGAGGTGGTTTTGATTGGCGACACTACATGCGGTAAGCCTTATGGCTTTTTCCCAACAGATAATTGTGGAACCACTTATTTTACTATTCAATTTAGAGAAGAAAACGATAAGGGCTTTGGCGATTATGCCGATGGATTTATCCCTTCTGCAACGGATAATGGGCAAGACTTCGTGAGAGGTTGTACCGTACCAGATGATTTTACAAAAGCATTGGGAGATCCTACGGAAGCTTTACTGGCAGCAGCCTTGAATTATCAGGCAACAGGTTCTTGCCCAACATCAACTAATAAGTTTGCCCCAGCACAACCCAATAGGGCGAACTTTATTCAAGACCCTTTAGATTTGAAAAATTCAAAACTATATAAAGAACGCACATTCATTCGCGATAATCGTATAGATTTACGAATGTAATCTTATTGATATAAAAAAGGAGCTTAGGCTCCTTTTTTATTAATATATTTAACAAATATGACTTGAATATAAGGCATTAATCCCCAGATAGAATGCAGTTTTATAGTTATACTTAACTTAGGTTCAAAAATGTCTACTACCACAGAAAAACAAACCCATTCCTTTCAAACTGAAGTAAAACAGTTATTGCATTTGATGGTGCATTCACTCTACTCAAATAAAGAGATTTTCTTAAGAGAACTTATTTCTAATGCTGCTGATGCAGCGGATAAACTACGTTTTAAAGCGTTAAAAGATGCTGAACTGTACCAAGGTGATTCAGATTTAAAAATACGTATCACTACCGATAAAGAGGCTAAAACCTTAACCATTTCCGATAACGGGATTGGTATGGATCAATCTGATGTGATTGAGCATTTAGGAACTATTGCTAAATCGGGCACTGCTGAGTTTCTTACACAATTAACAGGCGATCAAAAGAAAGACTCGCATTTAATTGGTCAATTTGGTGTAGGTTTTTACTCTGCTTTTATTGTTGCAGATAAAGTTAGCGTTATTACTCGTAAAGCGGGTGATATAGAGTCTGACGCTGTTATTTGGGAATCCGCTGGAGATGGCGAATTTACCATTGAAGCAACAACGAAAACTAATCGCGGTACGGACATTATTCTTCATTTAAAAGATGATGAACATGAGTTTTTAGAAGATTTTCGTTTACGAAATATCATTGGTAAATATTCAGATCACATCTCATTACCAGTAGAAATGCTTAAGCAATCAATGCCATCTACGGATGATGACGTTGAAGAGAATATTGAAGCTACCGAGTTTGAAGCTGTAAATAAGGCTACGGCTTTATGGACTCGAGCAAAATCAGAGATTAAAGATGAAGAGTATCAAGAATTCTACAAGCATATCTCGCACGATTTCCAAGATGCTTTAACTTGGGCACACAATCAAGTTGAAGGTAAGCAAGAGTATACAAGCTTGCTATATATCCCTTCAAAAGCACCTTATGATCTATGGAATCGTGATCGTCAACGCGGTGTAAAACTGTATGTTCAGCGTGTCTTTATTATGGACGATGCTGAGCAGTTCTTACCAATTTATTTGCGCTTTGTTCGTGGCTTATTAGATTCAAACGACCTGCCATTAAACGTTTCTAGAGAAATCTTACAAGATTCGGCAACAACTCAATCTTTGCGCAGCGCAATGGTTAGTCGTGTTTTAAAAATGCTTGAACAATTGGCCAAGAAAGATGCTGATAAATATCAAGAATTTTGGGATGAGTTTGGACAAGTGCTTAAAGAAGGGCCTGGTGAAGATTTTACTAATAAAGAAAAAATAGCCAAGTTATTCCGCTTTAGTTCATCGCATACCGACTCAAAAGTACAAAATGTCTCGCTTGATCAGTATATCGAGCGCATGAAACCTGAGCAGGAAAAGATCTACTACATTGCTACCGAAAGTTTCTTAGCCGCTAAAAACAGTCCGCATTTAGAAGTATTCCGGAAAAAGGGCGTCGAAGTTTTATTAATGTCTGATCGTATTGATGAGTGGACCATGTCGCATTTGCAAGAATATGCTGGCAAGCAATTTGTATCTGTGACTCAAGGTGATTTAGACTTAGGTAACCTTGAAGATGCGGAAGATAAAAAAGCCCAAGAGAAAGCCTCGGAAGATAATAAAGGTTTAGTTGAAAGAGTAAAAACAGTATTAGCCGATAATGTTAGCGACGTTAAAATAACGATGCGATTAACTGATACGCCGGCTTGCATTGTGGCTGGAGAAGGCGATATGCCATTGCAGATGATAAAAATGATGCAGGCGGCGGGCCAGCCAGTTCCTGAAACTAAACCAGTATTTGAGCTTAACCCTGAACATGCACTTATTCAATTAGTGGACAATGAGCAAGACGAAGGGCAGTTTGCAGAGTGGGTTGAGGTTTTATTCAACCAAGCACAGTTGGCTGAGTCGGGTCAGTTAGAAGACCCTGCAAGTTTTGCTAGTAAGCTAAATAAGCTATTGCTAAAATTGGCTCAGTAATAGCGTTTGTGCATTTAAAACCGCCTGCGAGTTAAATTCCAGGCGGTTTTTTTTGGACCATTAACAAATCATGAGTGAAGATGTTTATATTTACGAGTAAGTTTTTTAAGGTGCTTTTCGTGGTTGCTAGTGTGGCAATTCTCACGGTTTCGCTGCTACCGGGTAAGAGTCTGCCTTCTAATTTGATTTGGGATAAAGCGGGGCATTTCATAGCTTATGCTGGCTTGGCCGGCATTTGCCGTTTTGCTTCTAATAAGCGACAAAATTGGCAGATTATTATTGCGGTCATTCTTTTTTCTTTCTTAATTGAGTTATTACAGCAGCTAATACCGAACCGCTCGTTTGAATGGTATGATTTATTGGCAAATGGCTTGGGAGCATTATTTGGAACAATAGCGGCTTACTTTATTAAGCCATTGATTATCAAGAAGTAATAAGCAAACATTATCAAGGCTATTCGCATAATTTCATATTTTTTGTAATAATCGGCTAAGAACTAAATCTTAACTACAAATATAAGAAAAGGTCGATCTTTTGAATCTATTACAAGTCGCTATTTTTGATAATAAAGTGTTGCTGCAAGAGCTAGCGCAGTTGCTAAATCGCATACATGCAGGCGATAAAAATTTCTATAATGATAATTTAGAGGTTTTGAATAGTATAACGATAGGGGCACATGTTCGGCATATCTTAGAGCATTATCAAATTTTCTTTAAAGCTTTAGATATAGAAGTCCCTATTAACTATGATTCAAGAGAGCGTTGTACTGGTTGTCAGAACTGCGCAAAGACTGCTATAGATGTAATTCAAGAGCTAGTTAAAGAGTTAGAGTCAATGTCGCCATTGGATAATTCCGTCGAGGTGTCTTTGATTACCAATCCAAGTCTAAAAGATATGGTTTCACAATCCAGTATCTTGCGTGAAATGCAGTTTTTACAAAGCCATACAGTCCATCACTTAGCCATTATCGGTATTGCACTAAGACAAAAGGGTTTCACCGTTGATGGCAATATGACTAAGGCGCCATCAACTAGGCAATTTGAATCCAGCGCCAGCTAATTTGTAAAAATGCTTTCCTTAAGAAGTAGAAGACTCCTATTTTCTCGCTGGTGCAGATATACCCGCTGGGAGTTTTGGCCAGTTTGGTTATTTTATATCCCGATCGTTTTTTATATTTTCTGGCTCGCTTTAAAATACCGTGGAGCGACGTTATTCAGTATTGCTAATCCCAAAATGGATTTTGGCGGTATTTTTGGTGATGACAAATCTAATACTTTAGAGCCAATAGCATCGGCTATACCTGCTTCTGTGCCTAATTCGTATATATTTAATTCAACAACCAATAGCGATCAATCTCTGCTGCTAGAGCTAACTTATCCTCTGGTATTAAAGCCTAATAATGGTTATCGCGGGACTAATGTTGCGATTATTCATGATAAGGCTTCAGCTGTTAAGTATTTAGAAACGCACTCACAGCAAACCACTTTGCTGCAGGAATATATTGCAGGAGAAGAGTTCGGAGTTTTCTATATTAAGCCACCAGAGCATGAAAAAGGGTTTATTTACTCTATCGTTAATAAGAAGTTCCCATCGGTTACCGGCGATGGAGTCAGCACATTAGAAACTTTAATTTTGCAAGATGCTCGCGCAGTTATGATGGCACCTACTTTTCTAGAAAAACATAGTAAACAACTTAATAGGATCTTAGCTAAGGGTGAAGTTTTTCAGTTAGTGGATGTGGGTAGCCATTGCCGAGGTGCCTTGTTTTTAGATGCCAATGAATATATTAGTGAGAAGCTATCCAAGTCAATTGAGCAGCTAGCTAAAGCCATTCCTGAATTTCATTTTGGACGCTTTGATATTCGAGTCGATACTATCGATAGCTTTAGGCGGGGCGAAAACATTAAAGTGCTTGAAGTCAATGGCGTAACCGCAGAGGCTGCGCATATTTATGACCCTAAAAATTCTTTATTTGACGCTTATAAAGTGATGTTTAAGCAATGGGAGTGGGCATTTAAGATTGGCAAAGCAAATAAAGAACGAGGCTTTAAGCCAATTAGGCTGAAGAAGATTTTAACACGATGGTTGCAGGCATAAATTTAAAAAGATGGTGGAAGTATGAGTAAAGGCGTTTCTAAAGAAATTTTAGCAAGCGTTGCTGAAATACCTTGTAAAATTAGTGCTGGAAAATATACAGTAAAACTTGCAGAAACTGAGCAAGAAATTCAGCAAATCGAAATACTACGTGAAAAAATATTCTTCAAGCATTTATCAGAAGAGCAACGTAAATCTGCTGAAACAAGAGATTATTATGCGCATCATTTAATTGTTATCCATCATGGAAAAGAGGGCGATCAAGTAGTAGGTACCTTACGGTTGATTAATAGCCAGTACTTGCCTAGAAGCGAAAAGTTTTACTCCCAAGAGTACTATCAATTCGATCAATTATTAGCCAAAAACAAGCACTGCTTAGAGCTTAGCCGGTTTTGTATTGAAGAGAAGTTTCGCAAGGGTTCTATACTATTATTGATTTGGAAAAGTGCCATGAATTATATCAACCATTTAAAAGTCGATATGATGTTTGGTATTTCAAGCTTTCCAGGCCAAGAAGCGACTGAACACGCTAATGTATTGAGTCTTTTGCATCGTGATTATCTGGCTGAAGAAGAGTTAATGCCTCAGCCTACCAAATCAGCCCATCCTATTTCGAGCATACTAACAGACGATGTCGCTAAAGAAAGGCAGCTACCGACTTTGGTTCGCGGTTATTTGAAAATGGGTGGAAAAATTAGTGACCATTATTATACTGACCCTATTTTTAATACCACTTTTGTTTTTTTGTATGTGGAGTTTGATACCTTCAAAAACTATGTTCAAGAAATAGGTAAAAGATAAAGATGTTAAAAGCTCTCAATATCCTAAAAGCTTTTATAAGAGTGCTTATTTTCTTGTTATGGACAGGGCTGGCATTAATAGTTTTTGTGGTAGCAATCCCGCTTGGTCAGCGCTTAACCATTGCTAGGTTTTGGCATAAGGGCTGTTTAAAGCTATTTGCAGTCAAGCTTAAAATAATGGGTGAGAAGAGCCAACATGCTCCTATCTTGTTTGTAGCTAACCATGTTTCTTATTTGGATATCATCGTCCTAGGCTCTCAACTCAAAGGCTCCTTTGTTTCTAAAGCTGAAGTTAGAAAGTGGCCGCTATTTGGTTGGCTTAGCACGCTACAAAATACGGTGTTTATCAACAGACGAAGTCGTGAGATCAAGGTACAGCTGAAAGAGTTGTCTAACCGTGTCGCTAATCAAGAAAATTTAATTATATTCCCAGAAGGCACTTCAACTGATGGGAAAAGCGTTAAACCCTTTAAGTCGAGCCTCTTCGCCATTTGTGATTTACACCCCGAACTTAATATACAACCCATTGGCTTGAAATACCTTAATAACAAAGGCGAGCCGTTAAGTGATCAAGTTAGAAATCAATATGCTTTCTATGCAGATTTTCCCTTTGGTGCTCACTTTTGGGGAATGCTGCAAGGTTCTGGAGTTTGTGTAGAGGTTAGTTTTTCCCCAATTCTTAAGATGCAAAGTCATTTAAATCGTAAAGAACTTGCCGCCGTTAGCCATCAGTTAGTTTATGATGATGTCGGTAGTTGATCCTTAGCTTTTAAAACACAAAAAAGCTCGTTAATAAAAGAGCTTATGTTCAGCTGACTAATAGATTGAAGTAAATCGCTTAAATTATGGGAAATAGTCATAGATTATTTGTGATTTTTACTTGAGCTAAGTGGTTATTCCAAGTATCTTAGCGCCTACTATGCTTTTTCTTATTTTTGTTCGTTAGGAGCGATAAATGCGCATTATTTTATTGGGCGCGCCAGGTGCCGGAAAGGGTACTCAAGCACAATTTTTGAAAGATAAATACGATATCCCACAAATTTCTACTGGCGATATGTTACGCGCCGCAGTAAAGGCTGGCTCTGAAATGGGTTTGGCTGCAAAAAAGAAGATGGATGCAGGCGAATTAGTCTCTGACGATATTATTATTGGCATCGTTAAAGAACGTGTGAAAGAGTCAGATTGTGATAATGGCTATTTGTTGGATGGTTTTCCAAGAACCATTCCTCAAGCAGACGCTATGCGCGAAAACGCCATTGACGTTGATTTCGTGGTTGAAATTGATGTGGATAATGCAGAAATCGTTAAAAGATTAAGTGGTCGTCGTGTTCATCCCGCTTCTGGTCGCGTTTATCACGTTACTTACAATCCGCCGAAAGAAGAAGGCAAAGATGATGTGACTGGCGAAGAGCTCATTCAGCGCGATGACGACCAAGAAGCAACCATCTTGCATCGTTTAAACGTTTATCAAGAGCAAACTCGTCCTCTAGTAGATTACTACTCAAATTGGGCAAAAGAAGACGCTCAAGCTGCCCCAAAATACCTTAAAGTAGCCGGTGTTGGCTCAGTTGAAGACATTCGTGATGCTGTCTTTAATGGCTTAGAAGCTTAATAAGGTACAAGAGGCTTATTGCGTGAGTAAAAAGCAGGGCGTTCTACTGTGTAACTTGGGAACGCCTGATGCGCCAACCTCGCAAGCGGTTCGTAAATACCTATTTCAATTTCTACACGATAAGCGCGTAGTTTCGATTCCACGAATGATCTGGTGCCCAATTTTACATGGCATCATTCTAAGAACACGTCCGCCAAAAGTCGCAAAACTATACCAGTCGATTTGGACCGATAAAGGTTCGCCTTTGATGGTTTATAGTCAAGCTCAGCGAATGGAGCTGCAAAACAAGCTCGATAATTCTGTAGAAATTTACGACTCTCAAAGTTACGTGCCGATTGAGTTAGCCATGTGTTATGGCAATCCTTCGATCCCTAAAGCATTAGAATCTTTAGAATCACAAGGTTGTGAACGCATTATTGTATTGCCTCTATATCCGCAATATTCGTCTGCTACCAATGCGGCAATTTTCGATCAAATCAGCAAGTTCTACAAAAAGCGTTTTTTCGTTCCTGAGTTAACTTATGTTAATGGCTATCATAAACATTCTTTATATATCAAAGGTTTGGCTGATTCTGTTAAAGCTTATTGGAAAGATAATGGGCAGGCGCAAAAGTTGCTTTTCTCCTATCATGGGGTGCCAAAACGCTTTAGCAAGAAAGGCGATCCCTACGAGCAGCAGTGTCATGAAACCACTCAGCTAGTGGTCAAAGAACTGGGCTTAAATAAAGAACAATATCAAACTGCTTTCCAGTCACGTTTCGGGCGCGAAGAGTGGATCAAGCCTTATACCGACGCGACTTTAGAAGATTGGGGCAAAAACGGCGTTTCCAGTGTTCAAGTGATTAGTCCCGCTTTTGCTTCTGATTGTCTTGAAACGCTTGAAGAGCTGGCGGTAGAGAATCGAGATATATTTATCACGGCCGGCGGTAAAGAGTATGGCTATATTCCAGCCCTAAATGATTCTCCTATTCATATCGAATTACTATTTGATCTATTACAAAATCAACTCAATTAGTGTCTAAGAAAAGTATAAAAGCGCTGTTTGCCTTCGATGGTTTGCTAGCAAAAGCGTTTGACGGCTATGTCGAGCGTGAAGCGCAAATAGAGATGGCCCAAGCTATTGAAGCTGCTATCGACAGTGAAACCAGTATTTGCATAGAAGCAGGGACCGGAACCGGTAAAACTTTCGCTTATCTAGTACCAGCGATTAAAGCAGCAGATGATAGCGATAAAAAAATCATCATTTCTACAGGCACCAAAAACTTACAAGATCAGCTCTATTTTCGAGATTTACCGAGCATTTTCGATGCTTTAGGCATCCATAAAGAGCGTGCGTTATTAAAAGGGCGTAACAACTACCTTTGTCGCTATCGATTGGAACAAAATCTCGACTCTGGACGCTTTAAAAGCCGCTCTATGGCGGATACTTTAGTCAAAGTGAAGCAGTGGACTAATAAAACCGTTTCGGGTGATTTAACTCAATGTCCTGATCTGAATGATAATGATCCCTTATGGAGTTATGTGACCTCTACCAATGAAAATTGTTTAGGGGCTGATTGTCCGGATTATGCCGATTGCTATTTGGTTAAGGCACGACAAAAGGCGATGGAAGCGGATTTAGTGGTGGTTAATCATCACTTATTGCTGGCCGACATGGTGTTGAAAGAGGATGGCTTTGGTGAGCTATTACCAGAAGCAGATATCGTAATTGCCGATGAGGCGCACCAAGTTGCCGCAATTGCTCATGCTTTTTATGGTCATCGGTTAACTAGCCGCCAAGTCAATGAACTTTGTCGTGATGCGGAATTAGAAGCTATGACTACGGCTAAAGATGATAGGCAGCTTTCCGTCGCTGTGAGAAGAGTTGAAGGTGCGGTAAACGAAATTCGTTTAAAATTGGGTGACTCTGGTAAGAAAATCAATTGGTTACAACTTGATATTAAAGTTAGAAATGATCTTTTGCTAGAGCTTTTAAGGGAGATGAAAGCTTTAAGTAAACGCTTAGATCTAAACGCCACTCGAAGTAAAGGTCTGGATGCATGCCACCGTCGCTCGGTGGAAATTTTGCAAAGCTTGGTCTTGTTCGAAGATAAAGATTTGGCGAAGGACTCAGTACGATGGGTCGAAACTTATCGCACAGGCTTTGCGATAGTAGAAACTCCACTAGATGTTTCTGAAGCTTTTGCTCAGTCACGTCTCGATCATGGTGCACAAACTTGGGTTTTTACTTCTGCAACATTAAGCCAAGCCCGAAAATTTGATCACTTTAAATCGCAACTGGGGTTAGACTCTGCCAATGAATTGATGCTAGAGAGCCCTTTTGACTACCAAAATCAATCTCTGCTCTATGTTCCCAGAGATCTACCGGATCCTAGAAATCCTAAATATATTGAATCTTGGTTCAATAAAATTTTTCCTTTAGTAGAGACAAATAAAGGCGGTAGTTTTTTGCTGTTTACTAGCTACTATGCGCTCAATAAAGTTCGAGAGTTGATTGAATCCAAAATCGAATCGAGTAAATTAATGGTACAGGGTGAAAGGCCAAAGAATGAATTAATTGAAGCTTTTCGCGAGCAAGGCGATGCTGTTTTGTTAGCGACTTCAAGTTTCTGGGAAGGTGTGGATGTTAAAGGTATGGCGCTTAGTTTAGTGGTAATAGATAAATTACCTTTTGCTGCGCCAGACGAGCCATTGATTGAGGCTAAAGTGCAATCAATGCGTAAGCAGGGCAAAAATCCTTTTTATGATTTACAAATTCCTGAGGCAATTACCGCTTTAAAACAAGGTGCTGGACGCTTAATTCGAGATCAAAAAGATCAAGGCGTTTTGGTATTATGTGATCCAAGATTGGTCGCAAACAACTATGGTAAAGAGTTTTTAACCAGTTTGCCTGAGTTGCCTAGAACTAGAAGCCAAAAACTTGTGATAGAATTTTTGGAAAATTTAAATCAGTAAACCTATGCAAAAGATACTAATAATAGACACTTCCACTGAAGCTTGTTCCGTTGCCTTAGAAGTAGAAGGGCGTTTATATGAAGACTATCAAGTGGCACCGCGTCAACATGGTGAGTTGGTGTTGCCAATGGTGGATTCAGTGTTACAGCAAGCTAACCTGAAGTTAGCAGAACTTGATTGTATTGGTTATGGTCAAGGGCCAGGTGCTTTCACGGGCTTACGAATTTGCGTTTCAATCGTTCAAGGCTTGGCCTTTGGTGCAGGGATTCCTGTTGTCGGTTGTTCAAGCTTACAAGCTATGGCGCAATTAGCTTATGATAGTCATCGACAAAAGGATGTATTACCAGCAATCGATGCCCGTATGGGCGAAGTTTATTGGGCGCAATATCAAGCACAAGATGGCTTAATGGTTTTACTGGGAGATGAGACGGTTATTCAGCCCGAAGATGTCACTATTAACACGATTATTAAGTCATCTTATTACGCAACGGGATCAGGCTGGGAAACTTATCAATCCGAGTTAAAGGGCGCTTTAGCTCACGAAATTAAGCTAGAAGCTGCAACCAGCTTTCCTAAAGCTTCTGCTATGTTGCCTTGGGTTAAAGCTCAATTGGCTCTTGGTAATGCGCAACCTGCTGAATTAGCTCAGCCGGTGTACTTGCGCAATAATGTCGCTAAGAAAAAAGCAGAGCAGGGTAAGCCTTAAACATAAGGTAGAGTATGCTTGCATACTAGCTGTATCTTTGACCCCTATTCAGTTTTAATTCAGCCATCTATGATATAACTGTGTTATTCATATGGAAATCAAATGACTATCGCTTATCGGAACAAGCATTAAAGGTGAGGTAAACACTTTGTTTTATAAATTAAATCAATGCTTTAGAAAGCCATTTGTTAAACTCTCAAGCGTCATATTAGGCGTGGGTGTGTTATCAGCTTGTTCTTTAGCCCCTGAAACGGTTAATTTCGAACAACCTAATACTAGTTTTGTGAGGGTTGCTCAGTCTCCCGAATCGTTCGTAGGTAGTGAGGTCCGCTGGGGTGGAATTGTTGCTCGAGTTGAAAACCTTGAACAAGATACTTTAGTTGAGATTGTTAATTTACCCTTGGATGCGAGGGCTCGTCCTGTAGGAGATGCCAATACCAGCGGTCGTTTCATAGCTAGAGTGCAAGGTTTTCTTGATCCACTCATTTATAAAGAAGGTAAAGAAATCACGGTGGTTGGTGTTTTGAACCAATCTATGCCGGGTCAAATTGGCCAACATCAAGTAAATTTTCCAGTGGTAGACTCCAGTGGCCACCATCTTTGGAAAGAACGCGAATCTAGAGTGTATGTTTCTAGCTTTAGTAGCTGGGATCCCTACTGGTTTGGACATGTAGGTTATCGCTGGCGTTCACCATATTATGGTTACCCTCGTTATAACTATTGTCCGATACACGGTGCTTTCCACCATCATTCAGTTAGGCATAGCTATCGCTCTCGTAATGACCATTCACACTTAAATGCAGCGCCTGGCCCCACCAATCGCATTCAACCGCTTTCTGATCAAGAGCCGAATCGTGAGGAAGTAGAAAGGGTAACGCTTCGTCAGCGAGAGAGACAAAATGTTGAGCCTAACAAACCTGCTCAAATTAGGCGTCCTGTAGCTCCAAAGAATCCGACTAGAGTTCAACCAAGGATTCATAAAGTTAAGATCCCGAAACCAACTCCGCCTAGAAACCCTAGGCCAATGCAAAAAGTTAAATAAGCAAAAATTGAATAATAAAAAGCCCCTCATTTGGGGCTTTTTTATTTGTCTTGTCTGGGATCATCCAATCCATAGAATTTAATATTACGCTTAATTCGAGGGCGATCGTTAGCTTGGCGCCAGCGATTAGTGTCGCGCAACGAATAAACACAACCACAATATTCTTGTTGATAAAACTGCTCACGCTTGGAGATTTCAATCATACGTTGAGCACCGCCTTGTTTGCGCCAGTTAAAAGTCCAATAATCCACTTCGTCATAAGGCGCAGCGGCTCTTAAGCCACAACCATTAATTTGATCCATATCTTTCCAGCGTGAAATCCCTAGCGTGCTAGAAATAAGATTAAAGCCATTTTCTTCAGCAAAGAGGGCGGTTCGCTCGAATCGCATATCGAAACAAGTGGTGCAACGCGCACCTCGCTCAGGTTCATTTTCTTGACCTTTAACGCGCTCGAACCAGTTATCTTTGTCGTAATCAGCATCAATAAATTCAATACCTAACTTATCGCAGAACCGCTTATTTTCATCTTTGCGAATCTCGTACTCTTCAATCGGGTGAATATTAGGATTATAAAAGAATACGGTTTGCTCAATACCAGAATGATGAACGGCTTCCATAACTTCAGCTGCACAGGGAGCACAGCATGAATGCATGAGAACCTTCTCTTCACCATTAGGTGTTTCGAGAGTAGGGCGCTGATAATGATCTATTGAGTATGGATTCATCGCTCGTAATACTTCTGGTTAAAAACACAGCGATCTTATAGCTTAATGAAGCATTTCGCAATTTTCAAAATAAAAATAGTTCTCTATCCCAAAGGCGGTAATTAAATGTTATACTTTTCAAGTATTTAGCGTAACCATCATTGTTGTGAAAACCTATAAATTTTTATTCTACATATCTCAAAATTACTCTTTTGAAATCTTACGCCCCTTACAGCGTGAAATTATCAATGCTGGTCATGTGGTCTACTGGTTTGCAGTAGGGGAGACGGTCGATCAAAAACTGTTTAAAGAATCGGAACAAATATTGGAGACAATCGAGGACGCAGTAGCTTTGGATGCAGACGCAGTATTTGTTCCCGGTAATAAAGTTCCAAATTTTATTCCTGGTCTAAAGATACAAATTTTCCATGGTTTGGAGTGGAAGAAAAAAGGACATTTTAAAATTAGAGGTTGGTTCGATTTATACTGTACTCATGGTTCAGCTACCACCAGGGTATTTAAACAGCTGGCCGAAAAGCATCGGTATTTTTCAGTAAAAGAAACCGGTTGGCCTAAACTCGATCCCTTGTTCACGACTGAGCCTTTAGATTATAAAAATGACTCCAACAAAACTAAGATATTATTTGCGCCAACCTTTTCGCCGTCTCTTACTGCTGCTTACGAATTATTTTCAGAAATAAAAATGCTAAGCCAGAGCGAGGAATATGAAATTTTAGTTAAATTTCATCCTAAAATGGCTCAAGATGCTATCGAAAAATATCTTTCCTTAGAATCTAATACTCTAAAAGTGTGTCAGGAAGAAGGCGTTAATGAGTTGTTGCAATGGGCGGATATTATGATATCTGATACATCATCGATTGTTGGGGAGTTTTCTTTGTTAAATAAGCCTACGATAACATTGAATAATAGTCAGCCGGGGGATTATTTAATTGATATTAAGGATCCTAATGAATTGCAGCCTGCATTAAAGTTAGCACTAGAACCCTCCGATGAGCTCAGGCAGTCCATTGCTAAATATGCCAAAGATTTACACCCGTATAGTGACGGTTTTTCTGCCAATCGAATATTAAATGCTACGCTTGAGCTTTTAAAAAGTGATAGCAAAATAACAAAAAAGAAACCTTTAAATTTACTGCGTAGTTATAAAATGCGTAAACTTTTAGGCTATTGGAAATTTTAAAAAACGAGCATTAATCTCGTAGAGATTTTGTTTTTCGGATAAAGCGACCCAGTAATAATATAGCCGCCATGGTTAAGCCGGCGATAATGCCAATCCAATAACCTTGAGCCTTCATGCCTTCAAATTCTGCTAAATAATAGCCCAAAGGAAAGCCAACTAACCAGTATGAAATCGCCATATAAACCATAGGTATCGCGGTGTCTTTCATGCCTCTTAATGCGCCTGCGGCATTAACTTGCAAACCATCAGAGAATTGGAAAATTGCAGCTAAGAAAATTAGTCCTGCTGCTATCTCAATAATCGCTAAATCATTAGTATAGAAGCCTACTATTTGGTATCTAAGCAGCAGCATGATAGTGACGGTAACTATCTGAAACAAAAGGCTTAGCCCAATGCCGCAATAGCCAGCTAAACGCATTTGACCAAAGCGTTCTTGCCCCAACCAGTAGCCAACACGAGCCGTTACGGCAACCGATAAACCGAGCGGCACCATAAAGGCAACACCAGCGATATTCATGGCAATTTGATGGGCGCCAGCTAGTTGTTCGCCGTAGCGAGCAATAAAGATCCCTACGCCACCAAACATAGCAATTTCCATGACCATACCTAGGGCTATTGGGATGCCAATATGAAAATATTCTTTAGTCAGCTTTATCGTTGGCCAACTGAAGTTTTTTAGGATGTCATATTTTTTAAATGGCTTGTGAGCTAAGGTAAAAACCGCTAATGAAACGAACAAAATGGTCCATACAATGCTGGTGGCATAACCAGCGCCAACAGCCCCCATAGCTTCAACACCCAAGCCGCCAAAAATAAACCAATAATTTAAAACAATATTGAAAGGGATTGCTAAAAAGGAGCAGACCATTATTGCTTTGGTTGAAAATAAACCTTCGTTGCCTGAACGTAGGGCTAAAAATAAATAGGCAGAAATGGTGCCCCAGCTTAATGCGCTTAAATAATCGCTGGTGGTCGAGACTATGGCTTCAGGGATTCCCACTATATCCAGTAGGTAGCGTGAAAGATTTAAGGCAATAAAACTAATGATGCCAAAAATAACCGCCATGACAAAACCTAATTGAAAAACTTTACCAATTTGTTTTTCCTGTTGCTGGCCGTTGAGCTGAGCAACCATTGGATTAATGGCAATCATCATTCCCATAAACAAAGAAAAAATAACGACAAACAAACTAAAACCAGTGCCTACGGCGGCCAGAGCATTGGGTGAATAGTTACCTGCCATGATAGTGTCGCTAACCCCCAATGCCATTTGTGCTAGTTGTGCGAGAATTGCTGGGATAGCAATTTTAATCAGCGCATGGGTTTCGCGTTTTACTTGATGGGTTTGGTATCTGCTCATTGATGATTATTCTACAAATTCGAGGGCGGTAGTTAAGATAAGTTCATATAAAAAATTGCGTATAACATCACGATTAATATTAAAATTTTCAAGTCTAATTGTCTCGTAATTATTTAAAGCAATAACTAACTCTAAAACATCGGCGCTTGTGGAAATATAATGACCATTGGCAAAAACCATTAAATCATTTTCTTCCTTAAAATAGGCAAGTCGGCTTATTGAATTAAGCTTAAAAGATGCTACAAAAGCTAGCTCTGACAGCTCTTGTGCTTCACACAAGCTGACTTCTGCTAACAGCTCAGGATATTTGAGTTGAGTGACTTCTTTTCCTACTGCAATATTTAACTTGTTATCGATAGTAAGTTTATGAATCTCATTACCGACCCAATCTGAAATTTGAGCATTAACTTCTCCACCAGAGTTGCTAGCTGATAGGATGTCTTTATCGCTCCATAAACTACTTAATTGCTCATTAGATTCTTCGAGTAGTTGTTGTGTTAAGGCTTCTAAATTAGGAGCTCTAAAACCTACGGAATAACAAATAGAGTCGCCGATAGATTCGCCCCAATGCGGCGTATTTGGCGGTATGTAAAGCAAATCCCCAGCTTTTACGGTAATATCCAAATCTGTAGCAAACGCTTTTATTTGCGAGATTTCCGGGTGAGGTGAGTGTTTAGTGATAGCTTGGTTTTTCTCTCCTACACGCCAGCGCCTTGTGCCAGAACCTTGAATTAGAAATACATCGTATTGATCTAGGTGCGGACCAACACTACCTTGATCTGACGCAAAGGAAACCATTACATCATCTAAGCGCCAACGAGGCATAAAATCACAAGCCTGGATCAGCTGATGTAAAGGCTCATGAAAATAATCCAGTGACTGAACTAATAATGTCCAGTTTTCTTCCGGCAGTGCCGCAAAAACACTCTCATCTAAAGGGCCGTGAGTTAAGTCCCATTGATTTTCAAACTGAGTTATTAATCTGGATTCGATTTCATCCTCTAAAGCAAAGCCAGCTAATTCTTCTGGAGTGATTAAATTTTCGATAAATTCATTAGCAAAAGCCCCTCGAATTAAGAGGGGCTTTTTTTGCCAATAATCTTCGAAAAAGACATCGGCGCTAATTGCAGAATTAAAAATATTAATCGTATGGCCTATATAGCTTTGGCTTGTGAAACCGCATTGCCAATATAAGACGCTGGTGTTAATAGTTTTAAACGTGATTTTTCAGAGTCAGGTAATTCCAAACTATCAATAAAGATAGCCATATCTGCTTGCGTTACGCGCTTGCCACGCGTTAATTCTTTTAGTTTTTCATAAGGGTTTTCGATACCGTAACGGCGCATAACCGTTTGAATCGGCTCGGCTAGCAATTCCCAGTTTGAATTTAATTCGTCAAGTAAAGACTGCTCATTCACTTCTAATTTTGAAATGCCTTTGAGCGTTGCTTGATACGCAATAGTACTATGACCAAAAGCTACGCCTAATGTGCGCTGAACTGTTGAGTCTGTTAAATCACGTTGCCATCTTGAAATAGGAAGTTTCATTGCAAAGTGATCTAATAGAGCATTAGCTATTCCTAAATTACCTTCTGAATTTTCAAAATCTATAGGATTAACTTTGTGTGGCATGGTTGAAGAACCAATTTCACCGGCGATCGTTTTTTGCTTAAAATGTCCTAAAGCAATATAACCCCAAACATCACGATCAAAATCGATTAGGATCGTATTGAAGCGTGCGATGGCATTAAACAGTTCTGCCATATAATCGTGTGGCTCAATTTGGGTCGTATAAGGATTCCAAGTTAAACCCAAAGAAGTGACGAATTGCTCAGCGAACGATTGCCAGTCAAACTCTGGATAAGCGGATAAATGCGCGTTGTAATTACCAACAGCACCATTAATTTTACCTAACATTTCTTGCGCGTTAATTTGCTGAAGTTGACGCTCTAAACGATAAACAACGTTGGCCATTTCCTTTCCCATAGTTGAAGGAGAGGCTGGCTGCCCATGAGTTCTAGCCATCATAGGAATTTCAGAATATTCAGCGGCTAAATTACGAATAGCATCGGAAACTTGAGTTTGCATTTCTGCTAATGCTTCGGTGCCTTCGCTTAACATTAAAGCGTAAGACAAATTGTTGATGTCTTCAGAAGTACAAGCAAAATGGATAAACTCATTAACGGCTTGTAATTGCGCATTAGCGGCAACTTTTTCTTTTAAGAAATACTCGACCGCTTTAACGTCATGGTTAGTAGTACGCTCAATTTCTTTAATGCGCATACCGTCATCTTCAGAAAAGTTTGCAACAATAGAGTCCAAAAGTGCATTAGCTTCTGCATCAAATGCTGGGACTTCGCTAATAGCTTCTGCCGCAGACAAAGCCTGTAACCAGCGAACTTCAACGGTAACGCGATATTTAAGTAAGCCAAATTCACTGAAAATGGAGCGGAAATCCGCTGCTTTAGAGCCATAACGGCCATCGACTGGACCAATTGCGGTTAATGCAGACAATTGCATGGTAAAAAATCCCAAAAGTTGAGGAAAACAATAAAGGCGAGATTTTACCTTATTATCAACGGCTGATCACGTTTAAATGGTTATCAGAGACTATCGCTTTTACTTTTCTGCGCAAAGTAGAATGCTTATATTTGCTTGGCTCAATTTGTATATAAAATCGCCAGTTTTCTTTTGAAATGAACAAAATAATATGCTCTAATCCCGCCTTTATCGTTATACCCCAAAGCATATTCTCTTTATTAAGGACATAGAATGAATTTCTTGCGAACTCTCTCAACCTTGTTATTTACTTTTGTTTTATTGTCTACAAGCTTAGGCCTGCTTTCTTTTCCAGGCGGTTTTGGTAGCGGTACTAATGTGGCAACGCCAGCTAGCCCAGGAACAGCAACGGTTCCAGCAACGTCTTCAACCGGTAGTTATAGCCTTAGCTGGTCTCAAGTAGATGGAGAAACCCATTATCGCTGGCGTGAATATAATAAGGGCAGTTGGAGTGGTTGGACGTCGACCGCGCAGAATGTTGTCAGTGCTTCTATGTCGGGTAGAGACTCAGGGACCTATCGTTACGAAGTGCAAGCTTGTAATTTCAATGCAACAGTTCGCTGTAGTGCCGCTCGTGTTAGTAATGATATTACTGTAAGTCGTGTAACCTCTCCTGGCAGTACTGGCACGGTTTCCATTAGTGATGGCAGCTCTAGCAGTGATGGCTCTTATACCGTTTCTTGGGGGGTAGCTACGAATAGCCCAACTCGTTACGAATATCAAGAATCAATAAATAACACTTGGGGCGGCTGGGTATCAACAGGACTTAACCGCTCTACAGAGATCGTGGGTAATGGTGATGGTTTATACTCTTATCGTGTGAGAGCTTGTAACACGGCAGGTTGTGGATCTATTACTACCTCTTCAAGTGTCACGGTTACATTACCTACAGGTGTCGGCGGCATAGGCTGGAAGAATACTGGAGGCTCAATACCAGATGCTCCCGGGTTTAGCGATACTTCGCCACTCTATGGAGATACTAATGTTGGTGCAGTTGAAGGTTCGGGCGGAGTGTCGGGCGGGGCCGCAAATTATTCGATACCAATTGTAGCTCCTCCGGGCAGAGCAGGGATGCAGCCATCCGTGTCCCTAAGTTATTCTTCTCGTTCCGGCAACGGTATTGCAGGAGTCGGTTGGTCTTTATCCGCGGGCTCCTCGATTCATCGTTGTTCAGCTACTCATGCCCAAGACGTATACACTAAAGCCGTTACCTATTCGCTTGACGATAAACTCTGTTTGGATGGGCAGCGATTAATTAGAGTAGGCGGAAGTGCTTATGGCCAAAGCGGCGCCGTTTATTATACGGAATTAGATAGTTTTGCCCGAATTACTCAAAACAATGGTGATATTAATTCTTCTCATCCCTGGTTTAAAGTTGAACATAAAGATGGTCGTGTTTCCATTTATGGAGGTTGGGCGACTAATTTAGTCAAAGCCGGCGGTAGAAATGAAGTATCGTCCTGGAATATTGGAAAAGTGAGTGACCCAAGCGGTAACAATATTTGGTACGACTATTATAATTTTCAGAATGGCGAGGTATTGCTGAAATCTATTAGCTATACCGGACATGGAAGCTCCATCGGCGATCGTCATATTCGCATGGAGTATGCAAACCGACCAGATGTTTCGACTTCTTATATGGCCGGAGGAAAAACTCGTCGCACCCAGCGTCTGTCAAAAATAAAAACGCAATATCAGTCGACGACTATCAGAGAATACACTCTAAGTTACGGTGACGTGAGTTTATCGACGCAGCGCTCGGTATTAAGGGAAGTAGAAGAGTGCGCCTATGAACAAAACGGAGCTAAACGATGCTTATTGCCAACTAAGTTTGAATGGCTGGAAGCTGAAACTCAGTATGCTTTAGAGAAAGTTCCTTTTGCTGATCACAGTAAACGCTGGCTAGATAAAGTATTACCTCATGGCGACTTCAATGGCGACGGAGTAAAAGACTGGCCTAACAAGTACACAGATGCAGAAGGCAATGTCACCGGAACAAATGATAACTATTTTTCCAATTGCTATCGTCCGCAGAATGGTTTTGCCATCGCTTGCGTGGATGGTGATTTTAACCAAGACGGTAAAACGGATAAATTTAAAAAAGTAAATGATCAGTTACACATTAAATACCAAGACAGTTCCACATGGATCAATACTGGTATCGCCTGGAGTCAACATACATTCCAAGGTGTAAATTCGAATGGTCAAACTCAGCAGGATGTCAAAGCCGATTACCCTATGGGCTATTCGGACTTTAATGGCGATGGGCTAGTTGATATCGCTTTTTTCCATACAAACGGCGGTTCGCCAGAATTAAGAGTATATTGGAATAGTGGCAATCACTCGCAGCCTTTTTCTAGCGGTAACAGCCATTTGATTCACAGCTATTCGATCCGTAATGGTTTGAACTCTTTTTGCGGTGGTGGGCTTCTATCCTCGATATATTGTAATGTGAACCAGTCATTCATGACCGACGTACAAATTTATGGCGATATCGATGGCAATGGTACCGCTGATTTTGTTGTTTTTAGTGTCCAAGGCGGCGGTATACCAAGAGTGCCAAAACCAATGAAAGTGATTTTAAGTCACTCTGGAGCTAACGGTTACACAACCTCAGAAATCTCGCCATTTAGCGCTCCAGCCTATACCGTTTACCCAAACGAGTTAATTGAAGCCGATTTTTTTGCGGATATTAATGGCGACGGTTTAACGGACTGGTTGTCTACCGGCTCGGTTGCAAACGGCAGTGCGACTCACTCTATTTACGTAAAGTTCAACAAAGGTGGCGGCCAGTTTGATGCTACCTGGCAAGATTTAGACTTTGCTATTCCGACTCGTGGTGGCGCAGTCCCGATGAATGATGGCGTAGAACCCTACTTTTATCCAGTGAATTCTAAAACCGTGTTCATGGATTATGACGGTGACGGGAAAAACGAATTACTTATCGCCGACACGGTCGTTGCTTCAGGCTGCGCTTTGATTAACGGCTTTACAGAAAGCGGTGCTCCTACTTCAGACTGGTTCTGTGACGATGCAATGTACCGTAATTATGTTCAATCAGTCGTTGGCGGTGCTAGAGCGCCTGCAAATCCAAGCGAAATCAATGCTGATGTTGTCGATGACTCAGTTCGAAAGTTTGATGCTATTTATTTTAACGAAAGTGCTAATGGCGATTACTCTATAGAAAAGCTTCCTACTCAATTAGTGGCTTCTGCAACCCAATATGCGCCGATTGATTCCTACGGTAATGGTCTGACAGACTTTGTGACCGTGTTTGGCTGTCGCTGGGCAGAAGGTACTGATTGTAAATGGAATACAGGCACCAGTGGCCACGCTGCAACGGTTCAAAACTCAAGCTACACAGAAGGTGTTTGGGTTATGCGTAACAAGGGTGCGGCAAAAACTGGTGAACTGTATCAGCCAATCGATATGATGCTGTCGGCAGAAGATGCACTAGAACGTAAAATAGAGTGGATCTACAAACCTTTATCAACCGGAACCTACAAAGACAATCTAGGCAATAATTTTTACGAAGTGACTCATTCTTATCAAGAGAACGATAACCAATATTTTCATTTCGCCTCCAGCATGTATGCAGTTGCTTCGATGAAACAATCTGATGGTATTGGCGGACTTAATGAGTCTCGTTATCGCTATCGTGGCGCCATGTACAATACCCAAGGCCGTGGCTTCCAAGGATTTAAGCAAATTATTGTTGATGATTTATCGGATACTGATGTAAATAAACACCTTCGATCGGTATCGGATTTTCATCAAAAATTCCCACTGTCGGGTAAGCTTGAGCAAACTCGAACCTGTTTAATTAACAATGGTGGCGAGGACTGTCAAAGTAAGCCTATCACGAAAACCAGCCACACTTGGGATCTATGGTCAAATGGTCTATGGGGAACAACGGTTTACAATGCTCTGACTGGTTTTTCGAACAAAGTTTACGACGGTATCTCGACAGATAACCGCTATTGGGTAGCACCAGTGACTGAAGTTGAGCATACCTTTAAGACCTCATCATCACACGGTGGCGTGATGAGTGTTGATGTCAACAGTAATCACACCAATTGGATATCTGAAAAGTACCGATACTTCCAATTTGATGGTGCGAACACAGCCTGTCCGAAAATTACCAAAAGTTATTACCAAGAACCGAATGGAGTTAATCGAACTGAATCAAAAACAGAGTCTAGCTATAGCTCGGATATTAATAACTGGTGGTTATGCCGCATGGATAAACAGAAAGTGACTACTTATGCGGTTTCGAATTTAGGCACTGATTACTCCGGTACTCAATCAGGAACTGACTTTACTAAAGCAGTTGAAACGAGTTTTGTGTATGATTTGAATCATTGGAAGCCAAAAACTATATCGACTAAAGCAACAGAAGGTCAAGGTACAGCCAATGGTTTAGATTCAATCGTAAACACAAGCTACAACAGCTATGGTTTACCTACCTCTATAATAAGTGATGGTGAACACTATACGGGCGCGGATATGGCTGACCGTTCCGTAACGACCAGTTATACCTCTGACGGTTATTTCGTATCGAGTGTCACTAACTCAAAAGGACATGTAACGACGACGGAAGTTGATCCAATACATGGTCAAGCGACTAAAGTCACTGATCCAAACAATCAAGTTACCACCATGACCTACGATGCTTTTGGGCGAGTTCATTCCACCAAGCTTCCCGGTGAACCTACACAATACACTGCATATAACTGGTGTAGTGGCGTGAATGGCGGTACTGCTTGGTGTTTTAGTTTTCCAGGTAAGCAATATCGTGTCTATACCGTAAAGAAAGGCACGCCAAGAAACTTAAAGTATTTTGACAGTTTTAATCGTGAACACTACTCGATTACTCGTAATTTTGAAGATGACCATTGGTATTACACATTAAATAAGTTCGATAATAAAGGTCAGAAAACTCATGAAGCGATTAACGATAGCGCTAAAGGATGGCAATACACCAAATATATTGGTTACGATGCTCTGGGGCGCTTAACTGAGAAAGAAACGCCTCAAGCGAGTGGCAGTTTAACGGGCGCAAGTGATAGTTATTTAATCACAAACTATTCGTACGATGGCTTTGAGACCAACATCAATGCGGGCGGCTTGACAATGGCTCGTAAGTACAACGGCTTGGGTCAATTGGTCTGGACTAAGGATGCACATAATAACTATACGCGCTATGCCTATGATGGAGCGGGCAACCCCATTAGCTTACAAGATGCGAATGGCAACGCTATTTATGCTAAATACAATGCTTTAGGTCATAAGGAGTACGTTGATGACCCGAACATGGGTAAGAAGTACTTCTGGTACAACACCTTCGGTGAAGTGGAAAAAGAGAAAGATGCCAACTTAACCGAGCTGACTTATTCCTATGATGAACTAGGCCGAATGACCCAGCGTTGGACCAATGGTACTCGCTCAGGCTACTGGTATTGGGATAACAGCAATGCGCTGAATTATCGAGGTATGTTGCGTTGGGAATACAACGTTAACGTAAACAACGACCGTCTAATTAAGTATCATTACTATACCAAAACCGCGGGCGGTAAGTTGTATTCGAATCATACTAAGCACCGTATTTATACCGACTTAAACTATACCGATTATGACATTCTGCATTACTTAGATAACAACTTCGGCCGCCCTAAGGGCATGAGATACGTCACCACCGGTTTAGCGCTGGAGTATGAATACAACGAGCTCGGTTACATGACTAAGATCAAGAATGCTAACGGTGGCTACGTATACCAAGAGATAAAAGATTTAGATGCTCACGGTAAAATCACTAATCAGTTAAAGACCAATGGCCTTTTGACTGAGTCCGCGATTAATACTTCGAACCCGATGTATCATCCCGCTACTGGCCAAATGATGAGTATCCGAACGGCGACTACTTTCGGCGACGAACTGCGTCATGAGTTGACCTATACCTACGATGACTTTAGCAATCTTGAAATGCAAACGGTTCGCGCGAATGGCGTTACTAATGCAGAAGACTATGATTATGATGGGCTGCATCGTTTAGTGCAAAGTCAACGTACCATCAATAATGGTTCTACTCTTATCACCGATCCGATTCAATATAATTATGATGCGGTTGGAAATTTCACTAAGAAGGGCGATTACGTCACCAGTTACGCTTATGGGAATGTCGATAAAAATGCAGGCGGTAACGCGGGTCCTAATGCCGCTCGCTGGATAACTAAAAAATCTGGTGGCACAGCGGTATATCAGTATGATAACAACGGCAATATGGAATCTGGCGATGGGCGAACAATAACTTATAACGAGTTTAACAAACCGCTAACCATCCATAAGAATGGCATAACTTCGAGTTTCTCTTATGGCGCTGATCTGATGCGATATAAGCAGGTTAAAGAAGGCTTGCCAGGCGGAGTTACAGAAACCACTTACTATGTCGATAAATTGTTTGAAAAGGTTGAAACTAAAGTTAACTTAACCACCACCAAAACAGTTTATAAGCATTATATTGGCGACGTAGCAATCCAAAATAAAACCGTCACCGGTAGTAGCTCCGAGTGGGATATTCGTTTTACCCATCGCGATCGTCTAGGTTCTGTCATAACGCTGACCGACGACGGCGGTCAAGTTACCGAACATCGTAGTTATGATGCCTTCGGTAAGCCAAGAAAAGGCGACTTTGGTGATTTATCAACGCCAACGTTATTCGGATCCGTGGGCAGCGAGCCTTATACCGATCGAGGGTTCACCGATCATGAACATTTAGATGATGCAGAGCTCATTCATATGAATGGACGAGCGTACGATTACAATTTAGGTCGATTCCTGTCGGTTGACCCTTTCATACAAGAGCCTGGTAATAGTCAGTCTATGAATCCTTATTCGTATATTATGAATAATCCACTTAGTGGTACCGATCCAACTGGATATATGGCGGAAAGAGGTTTAGGCAAAACTACCATTGAATGTGGGAAGCAAAATAATTGCGGTGCAGTTATTTCGGCAATAAGCTCAGGTGGAAGCGTTGGTGCTGGAGCAGATAATGGCTCTGAAAGCAGCTCTAATGTGTCTGCACCTGGAACTTCTGAGGAATCAATAGACGAAATTAATAATGATACTCCAGAAGGAGCAGCAACACCTGCATCAGGTCAGGCGCCTGCAAATACTTCTGGAGGAACAGAAATGACTCTAGATGAATACAAAGAAGCTGTAAAAAATGGCTTGTGGAGTACAGCTCAAGTTTTACCAAGTATTAAAGGAAATAGAGCGGCAAAAGAAGCAGGAAAGCGTGGAAATGAGGGGGCCGCTTCGAGCACTGATGATGTTGTTACTACTACCGAATATATTGATTTTATGAAAAATATTTATAAAATTACAGTTAAAGCTGAAAACCCTAGTGATGATAAAGGTAAGCAATTAGTAGGTGAAAAACATATAGCTTTAAGGAAGAATGATGCTGGAGAAGTTGTTGTCTCTGGCATAGCTATAGGCTTACAAAATGGCGCGTATGTAAGAAGCTTTATAAATAATACTAAAGCAAGCGTATTAATGCATTTTCATTATAAAGGTATTGAAGTGGAACCTGGCCCGGCAGATCATACAGTTCCGAAGTTTATGGGTATTCCGAACTTGACCGTCACTTATTATAGAAAAGGAACCCAGTTTAAGTGTTGTAATCTATATGAAGTTGGGCGTGTAAATGGTCAGTATAGATATCGAGATGTCAAGCGCTCAAAGCCTGGCAGATGGTTAAAATCAAGTTATGATTGGAAATAATTAAATGATTAAAGTAGATATAAAATTAGTAACAATAATGTCTTTAGTTTTTTTCATTGTTGGTTGTAAAGATTCATATTATAAACTTAATAATGAAATTGATAACGTGCATTTTTCTGTTGATGAAAATCTTAAAAAAGAATATATGGTAGGAAAAGTTACGAATAGGTATTCGTTAGATTTAGGGCTTAATAATTGCTCTAATGAACCTTGTATAGATCCTAAACAGTGGTTTATTTATAGGATAGAAGGTTATTTTTTACCAAGTTCCGAAGAGTTAATAACCATAGAAGTTGCACATTTTGGCAGTGGCGGTATTATTTCTACCGTACCTTGGATAGCAACATTACAGGCTATAGAGGATAAAGATATGCAAGATAAACTGAATGTAGACTATCTTTTGGTTGGTGTTGATTTAGGCTTTAATATATTTTGTCCTGATAAAGAAAATAAAGAGTTATTTAAAGGGTGGGAGTTTAAGATAAGGCACTCAAGCGGCACTAAGTGTGTTGTAATTTAGTTTAAATTAGAGTTAGAGTTAGTTTTTACATTTAAGCCGTCATATTGACGGCTTTTCTTTCTCTATGATTCGGATATTTACCAGCAGGCTTCGGGGGGCTTTCTGGTTTGGGCTCGGATGCTTGGGCGTTTTGGCTCGGAAGTTGAGGCGGTGCCAGTAAATAATGGCACCGGTAAATTTCCGACACCATTCCAGTCGAACCTCCGAGGTGTTTACGCAAAAGTCTCCGAAGGTCGCTGTTAAAAACCCGAGTATTTGTAAGGGTTTCTATTTAAGTTAGGACTTTGACAAATTCGAGGTGGATTTGACTCATTGCGAAGAGGAATTAACGATGCTAGAAGAGAAATCGATCATTATCATCGAAACCCTCAAAGTTTGATGAACGATATGTTCCAAATTCCTAACATAAGGTAAAACTATGATAAGTTTTTTTAGAAATTTATATGCAGGTTTTTTTAGCTTTTCAGAAGCAAAGAATTGGGGAGTTAGTAAGCAGAATGTATCTGTTTATATTAGTGCCTTAAGAATTGCTTGCTACATAGGAATAATGATGGTTTTACATTTGTGTCAAGTATATTCTGTCGATTATTATTCCAAATGGATCCCAATTATTGCTATTGTTGTAATAGAAACTTTGTTATCAAATTTTATATCAGGTGCTAAGAAGCATGACATGATAATGGAAAAATTTAGCGCGTTAAGCCCTCAAGCAAAAAAAACATATCAGGTACTTGGACTTGCGTTAACTCCTATCGCTTTTAGTGCATTATTGATAATTATGACTGTTTTTAGAGATGTCTTTTTAAAAGCTAATTATTAGTTCATTTCAGACTATCCATAAGCCGGCACCAGCTGGCTTTTCTTTGCCTAAGATTCGTATGATTGACTTTAGGCTTCGGAGGGCTTTCTGGGCCAAAATAAGGAGAGTATATGTACTTTAAATATATTTGCATTTTTTCGGTTTTTTTATTCATTTCATGCTCTGATATGACTAATAAAAATGAGAGCCTATATACAACTTATTAATTGAGCAATTGAAATGATGTATAAATATTTATTATTGTGTTTGATTAGCTTTTGCGCTTCATGTCAAGTTAATACTGGGGCCCAGAAATGCGGAGACTTAGAATTAACGCTTAGTACAAATTATCAATCGTCTTTGCCAATTTTTATAGACCAGACCAATAGTTATTCTTGTGAACTTACAAGTGTTAATAAAGATAGCCCTGATATAACTGTTATGTATAGCCCCTTGAATCTACCCAATAACAAGAAAGCAACGAGCGATATGGATGATATACTTTCTGCATTTTATGTTAACGAAAGAAATAAGTATCATCGAAATATATACGTTAATAAAATTTCCGACACAGAGGTTTACTGCTTCAATGAAAATGGAATAAATGAAGGCCAAGTAAATTCTGAGTGCTATTTTATCAAAGGAAACAACAAATTTAATATAACCTTTTCAAATATAGACATTAAAAATTTTGATTTAGTAACTTTATTAAAAAAAGTAGAGTTAATTAATAATTGATGACGATGTTAGGTTTTACATATAAGCCACGGCTTGTCTTTGCCTAAGATTCGTATGATTGGCTTTAGGTTTCGGAGGGCTTCCTGGGTAAAATAAGGAGAGTATGTGTACTTTAAATATATTTGCATTTTTTTGGTTTTTTTATTCATTTCATGCTCTGATATGACTAATAAAAGTGAGAGTCTATATATAAAGTTTGAAACTTTAGAGCTAAATACTCAACTCAAAAAAATATTAGATAAAAATGATATTACTTATGTAGTGCAAGAGGATGGCGGCTTACGTTATCCATCAGAGCACTCAGAGTTTGTGAGAGACTTATCTTTAGAGTTATTATCAAATGACCTTCCTGTTGGAAGGTCAATGGGTTTAAAAGTACCTG
Source organism: Kangiella sp. HZ709 (assembly GCF_009674675.1). Lineage (GTDB taxonomy): Bacteria > Pseudomonadota > Gammaproteobacteria > Enterobacterales > Kangiellaceae > Kangiella. The sequence goes on along the minus strand of NZ_WKJC01000001.1, from coordinate 588,075 downwards.
GTCCTCATCAGTCTATCCTTGATTTTCTTGAAAGCAGTGACATAGATTTTATAACCAAAGAAAGGTTTGGAGAGGTTTGGATAGTTTGGAGAGAAAAAGACCAAAGTGTAATTGATGCCGCTCTAGATAATTACGATAAAAGCTTCAGAAAATGAATAAATAAGTAGGTCAGAGTTATTATTTACATTTGATTTAGCCAGCGTTTTGCTGGCTTTTCTTTGCTTATAAATGGTCAATTTATACCAGCAGGCTGGTCAGGGCACTCTGGTGTTTTTGGTATCGTTATTCTGGTTTGATGGTCAGTTTGATGTGTATAGCCCACAGGTAATTATAGGTGGAGAAGGCTAGAAGTTAGTGTTATTAATAAAAAAAAAGTTTAATGTTGAGGAGTGGTCTTACCTCAACGCACAATTTCAATTTGACTTTAAATAGAGAAAATATATGAGGAAAGTACTGGTATTATTAATTACTTTATTTTTTAGTTCATCCTGTGTCGCAGAGGAAACTAAAAATAGTAATAAAAAATTGGATGACTTTTTATTTCGCTTAGAAAGTAGAATGATTTGTCCACAATATCCTACGGCTTCACCAAACTCCTTTGAGGCTAAGATGTGTGGAAGATTTGTTACATACTATAAAAAACTTGATATTGTTCATTTTGATTATTTAGTTTTCAACTCTAGTTCGTTTCTAAACGATTTTGAGCAATTAGATGCTGAAGGTAAAGAAAACAGCATGCTAAATGTTCTTGATTATTTATCTACTTATACTGGCAATAGGAAAATGGAAGGTATAGAGCAATACTTTGGAATTATTCAAAGAACTTCTCATTCTAACATATCTGAGCTTAGCGGAGATGTGGATAAGAGTATAAAGAGTTTTGTTCAAGATAAAACATCTGTGATGGTGACTTATTTTGATAGGAAGAACAGAAAGTGGTACTCGGCATACGGTACTGCTGAAAGTTCAAGTTACTTAGTAAGTAATAAGCCTACGACAATCGTAGACTTTTTGAAGGTTGAAAAATAAATAAACCCTAATTAAAGCCAATAGGTACTGGCTTTTCTTTGCATGTAATTCGGAGAGTTAGCAGTAGTCTTCGGAGGGTTTTCTGGTTTGGGTTCGGAAGCTTTGGTGTTTTGGCTCGGAAGTTGGGGCGGTGCCAGTGCCTTATGTTTTACAGGCGTTCATCTATTGTTAAGGTTGGTTTTGATATTGTAAAAACTCACAAGGAAAAGGAGTAATTATTATGACAAAGTGCATTATTATCTTAAGTTTAGTATTCGGAACATTATCTGTTGAAGCTGTAGAGCGTCAAATAGGAAAAGAAGATCCAAGAGTCCGTGATGGAGCCCAATCTGGTTGGCATATGCAACAAGAGCGCCGCGCTGATAGACTTGACCGTGAAGGACGACACGAGAGAGCTAAAGAAACTCGAGAATGGTCTGAAAAAATGCGAAATAGATTTGGAAAATCAGCTCCTAATGTAGGTGCGGTAAAATGGAGACGTTAGCACCAAGATAAATAAAATGAAAAGCCTCTTAATTGAGGCTTTTTTATGCGTGTTATTCAGAGAATTTAGCGCAGACTCCTTTTTAGAATTTTACAGTACGAGGTGTTCAGCTTTTGATAATCAGTTGCTGGTTTCCTGCCCGCATATCAAAAGTAAATGGGTCAGAGTTAGTATATTTAGATAGTTCAAATCTTAGGATTTCCTATAGGAAGTTAATATGAAGCTCCCTATGGGGGGTAGGCAAACCATCTAATATAAAATAACTCTGACCCAATTCTTCAAATAAAAAAAACCAGAACAGAAGAGCGCTGCTCTGGCTAAGTGCTGCTAATTAACGGTGTGTGATACTGATAGTGTTACCCCAAAGAAACTGCGGTAGGCTCGTATCATGACATACCAGTCCCCAGCCTGAGCTGATGGGATGTTAACAGTTTCGTTATTACCGTTTCGATAAGGGCGATAATCGTACTGCGATTGAGTTGGGGCGGATCCATATCGAACGTATATGTCAGCGTCACCACCTCCACCTTGGATTGCAAGGATTAACTCAACGGTCTCGGCTGGCAAATCTCTTAATACAAAGTTTAATTCCTCGCCAGTGGCGGCAGATAAGTTGCTTATGATGTCGCCATTGGTAAGCTCTAGGGTGTCACCCCCATCAGAGCTGACTTCGATAACTTGGCTACTGACGGCTGTTGCGCCCTGATCATCTTCTACCATTAATGTCACGGTATAAGAGCCTTCGATAGAGTAAGCATAGATAGGATTCTCTTCATTGGATTCCGCTCCGTCCCCAAAGCTCCAGAGTCGAGAAACAATGCTTCCGTCTGCGTCAAAACTATCATCTGTAAATGAAACGCTAAGCCCACCTTTTGCATAGCTAAAGCCGGCAGTTGGTACTTCATTACCACCAAGTTCATAAGAAGCCGATAATGTTACCCCTGAAAAGCTTTGATAAGCTCTTATCATTAGGAACCATTCGCCGCTCTCTGGTGATGCTACGGTCACGGTTTCATTGTTGCCATTTCTGTAGGGGCGATAATCATATTGGCTAGTCGTTGGAGTCGAGCCATAGCGAACGTAGAGGTCAGCGTCGCCAGAACCACCATTTATTTTGAACTGAAGGTTTTCAGCACCTGCAGGAACGTTCATTTGATAATAGAGCTCATCATTTCTCGATGCTGATAAATTGTTTAATACAGCGCCGTTTTCTAATCCAGAACCGCCACCGTCGCCAGCAGTTACTGTTATTTCTTGATCGCTACTGTCAGTTAGACCATTACTATCAGTGACCGTAAGAGTGACATTGTAGCTTCCTGCTTGGCTATAAACATGAACTGGATTGGTTTCACTAGAACCGTTGCCATCACCAAAGCTCCATTCTCTGCTCGCTATAGATGCATTGCTGGCACTGCTGGTATCCGTAAAGTTTACGCTTAGATTATTCGCCGAGTAGGTAAAACTTGCGCTCGGTATTACTGCCGCTTCGTTTACAGTGACCAATTTACTGTTACTATCTGATTGGCCATCATTATCAGTAACCGTTAAGATCACATTGTAATTACCTGCTGCTGCGTAACTGTGAGAGGGGTTTTCTTGAGTTGATGATTGACCATCTCCAAATTCCCAGAAGTAGGAGTCAATGCTGCCATCGTTATCAATGCTATTATTGTTGAATTGTACATCGAGTTCGTCGGTTGAGAAGGAGAAGTCTGCTATCGGTGGTTCTGGCTGCGTCACTTCCTTGATCAACTCGCCGTCTCCGCTTCCCAACAACTGTTCGACTTTAGCGCCACCGAAATAGTAATCTGATGAATAGGTATCATTCATCATATCTTTTGCCCAATTGAGTGAAAAATCTTTTAAATAAGAAACATTCTTTTGAGCCGGCGCACCACATATAAACCTGAGTATGCCGCCGGTAGAACTGCCTTCCACATCGGTATGTTTGGAATTATCGGTCAACTTAATACCAACATATAAATCACTAAGTGCACGAAGTGGCTGCAAGGCATTATTGCTGGAGTTACATGAACTGGAGTTAGCAAGAATCGATAGTACAGGCAAACCGTTGTTAATAACGGCTTGTAAGTTAGCGTTCATGCCGTTGTTCGCATCCACTGGATCGAACAGTATCACGCCTCTCAAGCCATCGAAATTACGCTCCATCAGGCGACCACCTAAGTAACTCATAAAGAGCCCGCCAGCTGAGTGACCTGCAATTACTAAGTTATCCGGCAACTGGATTCCATTTGGTGGTGTTAGTGGGTTGTCGATCAAGTCGTCAGCCACATTTCGGGCTAGACTTCGATTTCCTCGCGTGACACTGCTATTGATAGTTAACACCATCAAGCCGTTATCCATATAAAATGTGGCGAGATCGTCTAGGTTATTTTTATTTCTTTGAAAACCATGTTGTAGCAACATCCAGCCTGTGGGTGGGTTGTCCGGTATATACCAGGTTCCTTGCCGACTCCCTCCGAGGTCGACGGACTGATTGATTTTTTCCCCAGCTATAGTTATGCCTGCTAAGCAAAACTGAAATACTATTATTAATAGTAAAAATTTATTCTTGCGCATTGATTAATGCCTCCCATTATTGGTTTTATGGTGTTGGTATTCATTAATTATTGATTTATATATGGATGTTTTTTTAGCCATACGAATACTCGGCAATTAATCTACGTGATTAGCGGGTTAAATGTTTGTCGCAAAATCTCAGTTAGTAGACAAGGAATTTCAGCATTCTTGAGAGGCTAATGGTGTTAACAGTTGCAATTATGCATAAATACTAGGCTTAAAGTGCTAGGTGTTGACTGAAAGTGCCACAACAAATCTTGCATTTTGATTAGTTCGTCACTGATATTTTCGTTGACCATAAGCGGGACACTAGTAACAATGATGAAAAATTAAAAGAATAAACAGAAAGTATAATGAACCTAATCAAAGGTATTATAAAGTACATAGGCATACTGGGGATTGCTTTATTTGCCCAAGCTTCGCACTCTGTCAATTCGTTATTAGAGCAAGCTAGAGCATTACAGAATCACGATCCTTTAAAGGCCATCCAGCTCTTGAAAACTCACGACTACAGCTTAGAGACTAGTTCTGAGCAGGTGTTTTTTGATGCGCATGTACTATTGGCAGAATTACTCCTAAAAACCGAGAAGTTTAATCACGCTAACCAAGTGGTAGATATATTAGAGACCCGTTACTCCGAAGAGCAAAGTTTTCAGCCTAGGTTAGCAATTTTGAAAAGCCATGTTTTAATAATTCGACAAAAAACTGAAAAGGTAATGTCATTATTAACACCCTTTAAAGAATTATATACGAGTGAAGGGCAGCCGGAGCTTAATGCTTGGTATTTGTTCCTCGTTGGTTCATTGCAAGTGAGAGATTATAACTTTGCAGAAGCGATGAGGAATTTGACCGAAGCTCTTGATAAATCACGCCAGTATAAAATGCTTGATCTAGAATTATCCATTCAGAATGAGTTGGTACAAATTTTTTACTACACAAAAAAATACAGTAAAGCGATTGAGCTTAGTGACGAGCTATTGAGTTTTTCTAAAACGATTAAGGATCAATATTTAGAAGTCGGTGTTTTGTCTGACAAGATGAATATTTACTATTTGTGGGCTGTTGAAATTTATAACAAGCTTCCTCCGGAAGTTGCTGCTCAAAATGAAGATTATCGACGTTATATGGATGAAAGTAATCGCTTGCAACAAGAGCTGATGCAACTTTCAAAGGAAATAGGTGCTTATAGAACAATGATAAAGGGATTGATTATCAGTCTAAATAATAAGTTAACAGAGAATAAGTATCGTGAAGCTGTTGCTATTGGAGAGCGTGTTCTAAAAGTAGCTGACGAACAGAATCTAATGTACTCAATGGCAATAACTTCAAACAACATGGCTATAGCCTATCGAGAAATCGGAGAGTTTGATAAAAGCATTGAGAAACTAAAAGATGCAGAAAATTATTATAAAGAAATTCAAGATATTCAATCGTTGACCTGGGTGTATGAAGATTACACCCTGACATATCAAAAAGCAGGTGACTTTGAACAAGCCTTTAGTTATCAAAAGAAGTATCAAAGTGCGTTATTAGAGTTAATGAAGAAGACCAGTGAGCAATCTTTAGTGGCTTTACAGGAAGAGTATGCTGATAAAGAAAAATCTCAGAAAATTTTGCGTTTAACGCAACAGTCGGCCATCGATGCTCAACGAATACAAACGGAGAAAATGAAAATTTGGATTTTAGTGTTAGTGCTTATTGCATTTTCCTTGATTGCGTTAGCCTTGGCTCAAAAAAGAAAGAATCTTAAAAAATTGCTCAACCAAGAAGCGGAACTTAACCAGCGTATTACGGAAGTTAATGAAGCTAAACAAAGATTTTTTAATAACCTATCACATGAGTTTAAAACGGCTCTAACCTTATCCATAAGTCCAATTAAACAATTTTTAGCCGACAATCAAGAACAGCCAGCTGTATCGCTAGAGTCAGCTTTAAATAATAATTTACATATGATGGCATTATTAGATGAAGTTTTAGATATTAAGAAAATGGATAGCAAATCGTTGCCCATGATGGTGTCTAAAATTAACTTTAAGCAGGCTATAGACTCTTGTCTTAATCGTTTTCAATATCAGTTGTCAGAGAAGAATATGTTTGTTGAAAAAGAGGGTTTTTCTGACGATCTCAATTTGTATTTTGACCCCTCTCATCTAGAAAAAATTATCGCTAATATTCTTTCTAATGCCAGTAAGTACTGCGGTGATGATTGCAGATTGAGCTTAAGCTTGATTGAGCACAGTGAACATGTTGTTTTAGACTTGATCGACGATGGGCCTGGTATAGAAGCAGCTGAATTACCGCATGTGTTCACGCGGTTCTATCAAGGAAAGTTATCTGCTAGCAAACAAAAACCAGGAACTGGTATTGGCTTATCTATGGTTAAAGAGTTGATGGAAATGCATCACGGGGCAGCCGAGATCTCCAGCATCAATGGTGAGGGTTGTCAGGTTAAGTTAATCTTTAGGAAGGGGCATGATCATTATTCACAGCAAGTGTTAGCTAAAAGCAGAGCCTTTTTAGACAATAGTGCCATGGAGATCAATAGTCAGGTTTACTCATTAGAAGACAATGGTCGCCATGAAAATGATGATATTGAAAGTGTTGAGAATACTAAATTAATTTTAGTGGTCGACGACAATGCAGAAATTCGCAACTTACTTTGTGGCATATTACAGCCAGAATACAATGTGCTTGAAGCAGAAAATGGTCAGCAAGCTCTTTGCATTGCAGAACTTAAGCAACCTGATTTAATAATTGCTGATGTGATGATGCCGGAAATGAGTGGTTTTGATTTAACGACAAACTTACGAAAGAATGAAAAGCTGGCCCATATTTCTATTATGTTATTGACGGCCTTGTCCAAGAATGAACAACGTGTTCATGGCCTGTTAATAGGAGCAGACGATTACCTAACTAAACCTTTTGATAATGATGAGTTATTAGCGCGTGTGAGAAATCATCTTGCGCATAAAGAAAGAATTTCAACGCTACTGCTAAATCAATATAAAGAGTCTCTCGATAGTAAAGAATACCTCGAAAACTTTTCTGATCAACAAACTAGACGTAGTGAACAACTTGAACGCTTGATAACTGAAAATTTAGGGAAATGTGATTTTGATATTGAGCAAATGTATTCTGCTTTAAATATGACTCGTAGTTCCCTATATCGATATACGCAAAAAGTTTATAACTGTACACCAATGAATTTATTAAAAAAACGCCGTTTAGAAGTAGCCCATCAAATGCTTATAGAAACTGCTGGTAGCATTAGTGAAATCGCGTATGCGGTTGGTTATCAAAGTTTAGCTTCCTTTAGTCGTGCCTTTAGGCAGCATTATAAATATCCGCCCACTAAAGTAAAAAAAGCAATCCCGGATTCACAAGAGCAAACAGTAACACAAGAAGCCATTTAATAACCAAACCAGGTACAATATAAATAAGCATGCTGTGTTTTTACATAGTTATACTCAAGGAATGGTTAAAATGTCATTCCAGCGACTGGTGTAATGAGCGGATAAGGAATTAGCGCGCATCGCCCACTTTTTGCTGAAGCCTAAGCTAGCGAATTTTGCCATATCTTTACCGTAGCGCTGATTGATATTATCAAGACTCTGCATTAATTCTGGACGGCGTTTTAATGGCACAAATAAATCCGATTGATGTCCTGTACTAGAACTGATCCCCATTAGCATTACGCCAGCTTTTTTATACTTAATGTTGGGCGAGTAAATTCGCTGTAAACCTTGTTCAATGGCTTGAATAAACAAGCCTGTATCATCGGTAGCTTCTGTGAATTTTAAAGTGATTTGTGGCTGGTATTGGTAGTTTCTATCTTGATGATTTTTTTTAGCATAGAGGTATAAAGTTATCGCGCTTGCTAATGAATTTTGGTTGCGTAATTTCTCACAACACCGAGTAGCATGGTAACTTAAAGCTTCTTTAAGATCGTAATAATTAGTCATGGCTTTGCCAAATGAGCGCGAGTTTAATATGGATTTTTTTGCCTGCGGCATGGTTTCAAAATTTAAACAAGGCTGTCCGCGTAACTCTAAAACGGTTCGTTCCATATTAACGGAAAACATTCTTTGTAAAACTTTAAAGTCAGCATTATGCAGATCCCAAGCGGTGTTGATAGTTTGATGTCTAAGTTTCACCGATAACTTAGATCCGATCCCCCATATTTTATGTACTGGTATTTGCTTTAAAACCCATTGGCGTTGCTGAGGGCAGCATAAATCGATAACACCATGTGTGGATTTTTTATGTTTTTTTGCATAATGATTAGCGACCTTTGCTAATGTTTTGGTTGGTGCTAAGCCAATACAGGTGGGTAGCGATAAAGTCCGCCTTAATTCTTGAGTAATATGCTGACAATGCTTGACTAAATCTTCTTTAAAGCCCTCAAAGCACATAAAAGATTCGTCCACCGAGTAGGGTGCGACTTGATCGCAAAACTGCCTAAGAAGCTGATTAAAGCGATTAGACATGTCGCCATATAAGCCATAGTTGGATGAGAAGGTGATGACCTTGTTTCTTTCAATAATAGATTTTGCTTCATGATAAGGCACTGCCATTTTTATACCGAGCGCCTTAGCTTCATCAGAGAGCGATATAATGCAACCGTCATTATTGCTTAATACGATAACTGGTTTATCGGCTAGATCAGGTCTAAATATGCGCTCACAAGAAACATAAAAGCTGTTTACATCGCAAAGAGCGTAAATTTTTTCAGGTTGATTATTCATCTTTAGTAATGTTTAAAAGTTGCGTGCTAGACCGGTAACCACGCCCCAAATGGTAAGTTGATGCTCACCAGTAATTAAAATATCCGAATAAGCAGGGTTTTCTGCTTGTAAACGCAGTTTGCCTTTAGTTTTAAGGCGTTTAACCGTGAACTCATTGTCCAGCAAAGCCACTACGATATCGCCGTCTTGAGCGTGTTGAGAGCGGTCAATAACCAAAATGTCATCTTCGAAAATCCCTGCGTTAATCATGGAGTCACCTTCGACTCGGGCAAAAAAAGTGGTAGCCGGGTTTTTAATTAAAAGCTGATCGAGACTTAATGAGTCTTCCATATGCTCATCGACTACCCCAGGAAAGCCCGCTGAGACCTTGCCTGAATAGTAGGGGACTTCAGAGTAGTCACCAGCAGGTGAAAAAATTGATACTTTGCTCATTGGCTATACGAAATACTGTGATTAAATACAGAATATCACATTCGATTATCAGCCTCTCGAACTTTCTGAAAGATCCGTTTAGCACCTTAAAAAGCATACAAATGACTGGTTGCTATGCTATAATCGCAACCCGAATTTTCAAGAGATTTGGTTGCTTTTTAAGCGATCAGGGCTTAAATAAAGACACTAAGAATATAACGAGGACTTTTAGCGTGTTAGAAGCATATCGTAAGCATGTTGCAGAAAGAGCCGAGCAGGGTATTCCTGCATTGCCATTAAGTGCCGAACAGGTCAGTGGCTTAATCGAATTACTAAAAAATCCACCAGCGGGTGAAGAAGAGTTTTTGGTTGATTTATTAACCAATCGTGTTCCGCCAGGTGTTGATGAAGCTGCTTACGTAAAAGCTGGTTTCCTGTCAGCTATCGCTAAAGGCGAAGCTTCTTCACCGCTAGTGTCTAAAGAGCGTGCGGTTAAATTATTAGGCACTATGTTAGGCGGTTATAACATTGTGACTTTGGTTGAGTTACTTGATGATTCTGAATTGGCTGAGTTGGCAGGCGAGCAATTAAAGCACACTTTGTTAATGTTTGACGCCTTCCATGATGTGGCTGAAAAGTCTAAAAATGGTAATGCGATAGCAGCAGCAGTGGTTCAATCATGGGCTGACGCTGAATGGTTCAAGTCTAAAGATGCTTTAGCTGACAAAATTTCATTAACGGTGTTTAAAGTTCCTGGTGAAACCAATACGGATGACTTATCGCCAGCGCAAGATGCTTGGTCGCGTCCTGATATTCCTTTGCATGCTTTAGCAATGCTTAAGAATGAACGAGAGGGTATCGATCCTGACAAGCAAGGTGAAATTGGTCCAATTAAGTTAATTGATGAATTGGAAGCACGCGGCTATCCGCTAGTGTATGTGGGCGATGTTGTGGGCACAGGTTCATCGCGCAAGTCTGCGACTAACTCTGTCTTATGGTACATGGGTGACGATATACCACACGTACCGAATAAGCGTGATGGAGGCTTCTGCTTTGGTGGCAATATAGCACCAATTTTCTTTAATACAATGGAAGATGCCGGCGCTTTACCCATTGAAATGGACGTTTCTAAAATGAATATGGGCGATTTAGTTCATGTTTACCCATACGCAGGTAAAGTCGAGAATGATGCTGGTGAAGTAATTTCGACCTTTGAGTTAAAAACTGATGTCTTATTAGACGAGGTTCAAGCTGGCGGCCGTATCCCACTAATTATTGGTCGCGGTCTAACCGCGCGCGCTCGCGAATTTTTAGGTATGCCAGCGGCAGATTTCTTCCGCAAGCCGGATGCAGTAGAAGTATCGACTAAGGGCTTTACTTTGGCGCAAAAAATGGTGGGTCAAGCTTGTGGTGTTGAAGGCGTGCGCCCTGGTCAATATTGTGAGCCGAAGATGACCACCGTAGGTTCACAGGATACTACTGGACCTATGACTCGTGACGAACTTAAAGATTTAGCTTGTTTAGGTTTCTCTGCAGATTTAGTCATGCAGTCTTTCTGTCATACTGCTGCTTATCCAAAGCCAGTTGATATCGATACACAGCATAATTTGCCAGATTTTATTATGAATCGTGGCGGTGTTTCATTACGTCCTGGCGATGGTATTATCCACTCTTGGTTAAATCGTATGTTGCTTCCAGATACAGTAGGTACTGGCGGTGATTCGCATACTCGTTTTCCACTAGGTATTTCATTCCCTGCTGGTTCCGGCTTAGTTGCATTTGCTGCCGCGACAGGCGTTATGCCATTGGATATGCCTGAGTCTGTATTGGTCAAGTTTACTGGTGAAATGCAACCAGGTATTACTTTGCGTGATTTAGTCCATGCGATTCCTTATCAAGCCATTAAAGATGGTTACTTAACCGTTGAAAAAGCTGGCAAGAAAAATATCTTCTCTGGTCGTATTTTAGAAATTGAAGGTCTTGGCGACTTAACTGCTGAGCAGGCATTCGAGCTTTCTGATGCTTCAGCTGAGCGTTCAGCTGCGGGCTGTACTATTGAGATGAGTGAAGCGTCTGTGTCTGAATACTTAAGCTCTAACGTTGTTCTATTAAAGTGGATGATGGCGAATGGTTATGGCGATGAGCGTACCATTGGTCGTCGTGTAGCTAAGATGGAAGAGTGGTTAGCCAATCCAAGCTTGATGAAAGCCGATAAAGATGCTGAGTATGAAGCTGTTATCGAAATCAATATGAGCGAATTAAAAGAGCCTGTATTGTGTGCGCCGAATGATCCAGATGATGCACGCTTATTATCAGAAGTGGCTGGCGATAAGATTGATGAAGTCTTTATTGGGTCGTGTATGACGAACATTGGTCACTTCCGCGCGGCGTCTAAATTATTAGAAACAGTTGAAGCGGGAACTTTGCAAACACGCCTTTGGATTGCGCCGCCAACAAAAATGGATGAACACCAACTGATGGAAGAAGGGCATTACAATATCTTTGGTCGTTCAGGTGCACGTTTAGAAATGCCAGGCTGCTCTTTGTGTATGGGTAACCAAGCACGAGTAGCGCCTAAATCAACCGTGGTTTCAACTTCTACTCGTAACTTCCCAAATCGTTTAGGGCAGGGTGCTAATGTTTATTTGGCTTCTGCTGAATTGGCAGCTATTTCTGCTTTGTTGGGCAAACTACCGACTCCTGAAGAGTATTTAGAGTACGCGTCTAAAATTGATTCGATGGCAGATGAAATCTACGTTTATATGAACTTCCACCAAATGGAAGAGTATAAAGAAAAAGCAAACCAAGTGACTATACCTGTTGAGAATAAAGTTACTGTTGGAGCTTAATCTCGCTTCGTGTAATACTAAGCCCACTTATTAGTGGGCTTTTTTATGGATGTACTTTATGATTTTAGTGTTTACTCCTATTTATGCAGCAATTCTTGCTCTTTTCATTCTTTTGTTAGCATATCAAGTCGTACTCATGCGCCGAAAAAAACGTATAGGGATTGGCGATAAAGGTGATCAAGAGCTAGCTCAAAAAATTCGTGTTCATGCTAATGCTATTGAGTATGTACCAATTGCTTTGTTGCTGATTGCATTTGTAGAAATTAATGGAGGATCTGCTATTTGGGTAAATATTTCTGGTGCACTCTTAGTTCTTTCGAGAGTATTACACGCTTATGGTTTAGGTAAATCAATAGGCATTAGTAAAGGCCGTTTTTACGGTACGCTTATTACATGGATGGTTATATTATCCAATGCTTTAACAATTTTAATAAATAGTTTGGCTAATTTATAAATTTATACAGACTTATTTATATCAACCGTTTTAATGGATTTAGGTAAAGCATGGGTATCGTAAGTTGCTAGCATTTCCTTAAAAGAAATCGCTTTATTGAAATGATAGCCTTGATAGTATTGGCAGTCGATTGAGCGTAAGTATTCAAGTTGAGCTTCTTCTTCTATGCCTTCTGCTAGAACAGTTAAACCTAAATCCTTGGCCATATTCACAATGGTTTTAACAATAGCTTGGCTACTTTTATCTTTTTCAATATCTTTAATGAATGAGCGATCTATCTTGAGTTTGTCCAAAGGTAACTGGTTTAAATAACTTAACGACGAGTAACCTGTACCGAAATCATCAATTGAAATTTTACACCCCAGCTTTTTAATCTCATTTAGTGTCTTTATTGAATCATCTATATCCTCAAAAATTACGGTTTCAGTTATTTCAAATTCAATGCTCTCAGCAGAGATTTTATACTGTTTGAGTAACTTCTTAATCAAAGGGACTAATTTAGGATCTTTTATTTGCACTACTGAAAGATTAATCCCTAGAAATACATCTTTTAATGAAGTTGCTTGCAGTTTTTGAAAATCTTTAAAGGCTTGCTCGATAACCCAATAACCGATAGAAATAATAAGGTTGTTTTCTTCAGCTGCTGGTATGAAGTCATTAGGGTAAATAATTCCATGCTTATTATTTGTCCAACGAATAAGTACTTCAAAGCCAATAGGACTTATCCCTTCGTGAGAAAACTGCGGTTGATAAAAAAGTTCAAACTCATGGTTATTAATAGCATTTTGTAATTCATTATTAATAAGGTGCTTATGGAATACGGCTGTTTCCATGTCGCTAGTAAAACGTATAATGCTATCATTTTCATTGAGCTTAGCTTGTAGCATCGCAGCTTCTGCGCGAGGTATAAGATTGATTACATTTTTACCATCAAATGGATAAATGACGACACCAATGCTAGCTGAAATATAAAGTGAGCTACCATTAATATTAATAGGAGCCCCGATAACTTCTTGTACTTTATTAGCAACTTTAAAAGCGGTGTCGTGTGCTTCATGTGGCTTTATGGATAGTTCATTTAGTTGAACCACGAAGGTATCAGAACTTAACCGTGCTAACGTATCACCGACTTTAATCAAGCCTGAAATTCTATCAGCTATTTTCTTTAGTAATTGATCGCCAAGCTTAACTCCATGCTTGTGATTGAAGGTTTTAAAATCATCTAAGTCGATTAATAAAATTGCGCCGCTATAACCTTGGCGAACTGAGAGGGCAAGTGATTGTTTCAACCGGTCATTGAGTAATATTCTATTGGGTAATTGAGTGAGTGGGTCGTGATACGACATATGCTCAATTTGCTTTTCATATTGCTTTGAAGCTGTTACATCAACAGCAACCCCAACCACAGAGTTTGAGTCAGTAGAGCTACTCACAAAAGGAACTTTTATTAAATTGAAATAGGTTTCTTCACCAGTAGCACTCCGCGTCTTTATTTCGCTTTGATAACTCTGAGAGCCTTCGTTAAGTAATGCCTGATCTCCTCCAAAAAGAGCTGCGCTTACTTGATGATTTTTCAATAAATGCTTTTTTGGTAGCGTTTCATAATCTTGCGAGTTAACGCCACAAAATTCTGTGGCATATTTATTTATTAAGAATATTTCATCTTTGTCATTTGCCGCATAAATAAAGTGAGGTATTAAGTCGATAATCTGACGAGTTTGTTCACTTTGTCTTTTTAGTGTAGCGGTTTGCTTTTTTACCTGCTGCCTTAATAAGTAAGAAATGAAAATGCTGGCAAAGAAAAGTCCAAGGAATAATAAAATTACTGAGGTTATCCAACTTGGCAAATTAGAAGAGTTATGCGTATCTAACCATTTCTTATGGGCCGAATAGTATGCCGATGATTTATCATTACGCCAATTAATTACATAGGCATCAATGGTTTTAATAAGCTCTGAGTTAGTTCCTTTAGGAACACCGAATAAAGTTTTCTTAGGGTTATAAATGATACTGGTTGGTGCAATATCAAATCTTTCCAGGTAATCATGCCCAACCCAGTTGCCTGCAACCACGCCATCAACTTTATTGTCTTGTAATAATCTAAAGGCTATATCAAAATTAATTACTTCTTTTATGTTGCAGTTTACCCCGAAAGTTTCACAGAGCTCTACGAAAGCAAGACCGTGAATTTCATTTTTTAAAACAGCCACTTCTTTATTTTCTAAATCCATGACACTTTGAAAGGTATCTTTCTGAGAGGCATAAACCTGGCCCCAGCCAGTCATGAAGTTTTCACTGCTATAGTCTATGAATTGAGTTCGCTCTTCTTTAAAAGCTACAAAGGGTAAAAGATCAATATCTCCAATTTTGACTCTTTCTAGCAAGCCATTCCAAGAGTCTGGTACCCATGTTATTCGCCAGTTTTCTTCTTCGGCAACAGCTTCTAAATAATCAACCATAAGTCCTTTAGGCGCTTCTCCTTCTTCTAAAATAATAATCGGTGGAGAGTTAAAAGCTCCTATACGAAGTTCTTTACTGGGCTTAAATAGCTGCAAAGTCGAATTGCTAGCATACGCTGAGGGTATAAACACTAGCGAGATCAGGATGAGCAGGTTTTTCATGGTGTTGTGGAGCAATTTCATATACACAGATTACTGTGTATTTATAGCTTATACAAGCAGTTGTAGTTTAAAATTAAGAGGCTTCCTAATAACAAAAAAGGGGCTTTAAGCCCCTTTTTTAAATTCTATCGAATGACAGTCATTTCTTTAATTAAATTATGAGCATCATCGATATGCTCCATAACCCATAGCATATAAGCACTCGATACGTGTATTCCGCGCTTAAGGTTTGGATCATAATCCCAATCGCCAATAATTGACTCATAGTTGCCATCAAAGACTAAACCAACGAATTCTGCTTTATCATTTAGAGTTGATGAACCTGAATTACCGCCGGTGATATCAACAGTGGTTAAATAGTTCACCTGCACGCTATCGAGTGATTTATCTAAATAGCGACCATATTCTCTCTCTTTAATAAGCTTGTTTTGAGCTTCTGGCGAGTTAAATGGCTCTTCACCGGTATGTTTAGCTAATAAACCCTCTAAAGTAGTAAATGGCATAGAATAAACGCCGTCTTTAGGAGAGTAGCCTTTAACGTTTCCATAGGTAACACGCAAAGTGCTATTGGCATCAGCATAAATGGGTTTACCTAAATAATCATAGTAATCAATCATGGCCGCCATATACTTAGGGCGTAGCTGTTGGAATTGACCTGAGCGTTGTTTACTCTTTAATTCGCGTTGATAGTTTTCATCATAAGTAGCAACTGCAAGTTGGATAAATGGATCGGTAGAATTTTTAAAATCTTCAACAGATTTATTCATCCAGTCTAAACGGGTTTTTTCATCGGTTAACTTGGTATTAGCAAACATCTGATTAAGAGTTTTGGCAAATTTGGCTGAATCCAATTTTTCACCAATGCCCATCGTTTTATCAAAACTTTTCACACGCTGTTCTAATGGTAGGGTGGCGTATTCGGTAATGAAATACTTATAGAGTTCTTTAGCAACTTTTTCATCCCAGCGGCGATTGAAGCGCTTTAGTCCTTCTTCAAAACGAGTCATATCACGCTCTTGATAACCAGGCTCTCGTTCTGTATCAGGCTTTTGCTTTTCAAGTGCCAAGCGGTATAAGTTGGCAGCGGTAGTACTTAAAGCGTCGCGGCTCATTGCCCAAAGTTTTAAATCAGTTTCTTGCTCTTTTTGGTCTTCTAGGATTAAAGCATTTAAAGCGTTTATAGAGTCACGATGCTTTTTGCTCATTTTCTTATCAGTATCCAACCAGTTAGCAAGGCTAGCTTCCAGCTTTGTTTTACGCTGTAAAAAATCGCCTTTACCATAACTTTCAATCATGCTGCCCCAGTTTTTTTCTACGTTATTAAGACTAGCTAAGGTTGAGGCATACTTAACACGAGCATCAGAGCCCTCTGGTGCATTTTTTTCGATGATATCAATATAGTTATGGACTACTTTTCTGAAAGTAGGGTAGTACCATTCAAATTGGTCCTTTACTTCTACGCTGGTTCTGTAACGGTTGGTGCTACCAGGGTAGCCTGCGATCATCACAAAATCACCATCTTGCACGCCATTAGCATTTACTTTCAAGAAATGCTTTGGTTGGTAAGGAACATTGTCTTCTGAATACTCAACCGGCTTACCGTCTTTGCTGACATAAGCGCGATAGAAAGAGAAATCACCGGTATGACGTGGCCACATCCAGTTATCAACGTCACCGCCATACTTACCGATAGCACCAGCTGGAGCATAGACTAAACGAACATCTTTAATTTCCATTTGCTTAATTAGGTAATACTCAAGGCCACCATGGAATGAACTGACTCGACAACGATAACCTTCCGCAGACTCGCAATCAGAAATTAATTGTTTACGGTTTTTTTCAATAGCTTTATAACGGTCGATACCACTTAAAGTATCTGCTAAATCCCCGATAACCTTATCGGTAACTTTGCTAACTTCTTCTGTGACGAAAACACGGCTGCCAGGAGCTGCTTTTAATTCTTCTTTAAGGGACTTGGCTAAAAAACCTTTTTCAATCAAATTATCTTCAGCCGTAGAGTTAAACTGAATGCTGCCATAAGTACAGTGATGATTTGTTGCAACCAATCCTTGTGGCGATAAAAATGCTGCAGAACATCCGCCAAGGCTGACAATGGCTCCCATCGGAAACTCAGTTAATTCAGTGAGATCATTTGGGTCTAATTTTAAACCGGCTTTTTTAAGTTCTTTTTTTAAACTTGGAAGTTGGTGTGGTTGCCACATGCCTTCATCGGCAATAGTTGTTTTTGTTACAGACAAAGCCATGGTAGACAAAGCTGCTGTTAATATTAGTTTTTTCATACGTTTTACCTGATTTGGTTCCCCCAGTTTAGTAGCTTAAATGTGCTAGTAATTTGTTACCTACATCATAGACAAAGCTGCATATTTTTATAGCTTAAAATTGTAACTGTCTATTAACTATTTGTTATAAAAAGACCAGCAAATAGCTGGTCTAAATCAAGTGCTTAAAACTAGTCTATAGAATAATAGCTTAGTTAAAATGTCATCTCGGGAATATCACCATTGACGACTAAATCAGCTTCGGTTAAAGCTTGAATTTCTTCTACACTAACACCAGGAGCTCTTTCTAATAAATGGAAAGCGCCATTTTTAATTTCCATAAAGGCTAATTCAGTAATGACTCGCTTAATACAGTTAGCGCCGGTAAGCGGCAAAGTACATTTCTTAAGGATTTTAGAAACGCCGTGCTTATTGGCATGAGTCATAGTAACGATAATGTTTTCAGCTCCGGCAACTAGATCCATAGCGCCGCCCATACCTTTAACCAATTTGCCAGGAATCATCCAAGAAGCGATAGAGCCTTCTTGATCAACTTCGAAAGCGCCAAGTACCGTTAGATCAACATGACCACCACGGATCATGGCAAAGCTTTCTGCTGAAGAAAAATAAGCAGCGCCAGTTACCGCAGTCACCGTTTGCTTGCCTGCGTTAATTAAATCTGGGTCGATAGTTTCTTCAGTTGGGAACTCGCCCATGCCCAATAAGCCATTTTCTGACTGAAGCATTACGTCCATATCTTCCGGAACGTAATTTGCAACTAGAGTAGGGATACCGATACCAAGATTGACGTAATAACCATCTTGGATTTCTTGCGCCACTCGCATGGCGATTTGATCACGTGTTAATGCCATTGTGCGCTCCTTATTCTTTCTCTGAAGATGGTTTAATGGTTCTTTGTTCGATACGCTTTTCAAAGTTGCCTTTGATCACGCGCTGAACATAAATACCGGGCGTATGAATATAATTAGGATCTAACTCGCCAGCTTCAACGATTTCTTCAACTTCTACTACGGTAATTTTACCCGCCGTCGCCATCATTGGGTTAAAGTTCATCGCCGTTTTACGGAAAATCAAGTTACCCATAGTATCGGCTTTCCAAGCCTTAACTAATGCAAAGTCAGCGGTTAATGATGGTTCTAAAACATAATTACGACCGTCAATTTCACGAGTTTCTTTACCATCGGCCACTTGAGTGCCGTAACCCGTTGCAGTAAAGAACGCTGGAATTCCAGCACCGCCCGCGCGGATTTTTTCGGCCAGTGTCCCTTGTGGCGTAAGAATCACTTCCATCTCACCAGAGAGTAATAACTTTTCAAATAATTCATTTTCACCAACGTAAGAGCCTATCATAGTAGAGATTTGGCGTTTTTCTAACCACTTACCCAAACCAAAGCCATCCACACCAGCATTGTTTGAAATCGCAGTTAAGCCTGTAGAGCCAAGCTTGTTCACTTGCTCAATCAAACCCTCTGGAATACCACACAGGCCAAAGCCCCCGACCATCACGGTCATATTGTCTGTAAAGCCCGCTAAGGCTTCTTCGTAACTTGTTACGACTTTATTAAAACCTGACATTTTCAGTCCTCGTTTAAATTTCTATATAAAATTCTTTATTTCACTGCTCTTTTGGATAGCAAAGCATTTGCCGCATTGGATACAGGCTTTCTGCCGAGCACATCAGAAATGAATACACCGGCATCCACTAACTTGTCTAAATCGATACCTGTTTCAATACCTAATCCATTAAGCATATAAACCACATCTTCAGTAGCAACATTACCAGTAGCACCTGGAGCGTAAGGGCAGCCACCAATTCCAGCGACTGACGAATCAATGGTTGATACTCCTAACTCTAAGCAAGCATACAAGTTGGCTAATGCTTGACCATAGGTATCATGAAAGTGGCAAGCTAAATGATTAATAGGTACGTATTTAGCCACTTCTTTTATCATGGCTTGCGCTTTGCTAGGTGTGCCCGTACCGATAGTATCGCCCAAAGAAATTTCATAGCATCCTAGGTCATATAAAGCTTTAGCAACTTCGGCAACTTTTTCTGCTGCTATATCACCTTCAAATGGGCAACCTAAAACACAAGAAACATAACCGCGTACTAAAACACTGTTTTCTTTGGCAGCTTCCATTACAGGTTTAAAACTCTCTATCGATTCTGCAATAGAACAATTAATGTTTTTTTGTGAAAAGCTTTCCGAAGCAGCGGCAAAAACGGCAACTTCTTTTGCATCTCCTGCTAAAGCACCTTCAAATCCCTTCAGGTTCGGTGTTAGCACTGGAAACATCACATCGTCAGAGTTTAGTTTTTTCAACCCCAACATTATTTCATGATGATCGGCCATTTGCGGAACCCACTTAGGCGAAACAAAAGCGGTGGCTTCAATGTTTTTTTCGCCAGCATTTATCAAACGCTGGATCAGTTCTAACTTTACTTCAGTTGAAACTGGTTGCTTTTCATTTTGTAAACCGTCTCTTGGCCCCATCTCTACAATTTTGACATGGGGGGGCAGGATAGGTTTTTCAGAAACCATGACCATATTTTACTCCGCGTTATCTAGTGATAACAATTCAGCACCATCTTCAACTAGGTCACCAGCAGCGTACATAACCTCTGAAACGGTTCCGGCGCTTGGCGAATTAATCGTATGTTCCATTTTCATGGCTTCCAAAATCACCAGTGGCTGACCAGCTTCGACCGTATCGCCAGCTTCCACTAATACGTCAATAATAGTGCCAGGCATTGGAGCAGTTAAACGGCCGCCAGCATCGCTTGACTCATCAGCCAGACCTTTATCAACAACTTCTAGCATCTGATAATTGCCATGGACAAAAACATGCAACTTGCTAGTGTCTGCAACTACTTTTGCATTAAAACGACGACCTTCAACATCTAGTCGTAATTCATCGTCAATTAATTTGGCCGATAAAACTTTTAGTTCAGTTGATGGCAACTCTAAAAGGTAACCATCATTTCTAAAATGAACGGTAATAGCTAACTCATTGGCAATGCCATCCACATAATCTTTGTAATCTAAAGTATGGTGATTGTCAGTATTTAAACGCCATCCAGTCACTTGATTCCAAGGAGAGTAGGGATCATCGCTTTGTGCTGCAACGGCTTGTGCTTTTTGCTCGCGTTTTAAAATTTGATAAATCGCAGCTGCGACTAATGTATCATTGTCTGCAGCCAGGTCATCTAAGATTAAATCGTCTTTATGACGCTCAATAAAGTTAGTATCTAAATCCAAATCTTCAAATGCTTGATTCGATGCTAAAGCTGATAAAAATTCAGTATTAGTAGTAACGCCTACTACCTGATATTGAGCCAAAGCGCCGCGCAAACGCGCTAGCGCGGCATTACGGTCATGATCCCAGACAATTAACTTTGCGATCATGGGATCGTAATGAACCGATACTGTATCGCCTTGACGGACACCGGTATCAATACGCACATGCTGAGTTTCTTCAGGTGTATCTAGGTGTAATAAAGTACCAGTCGCTGGTAAAAAATCTTGGCGCGGATCTTCTGCGTAAATTCTGACTTCAAACGCATGGCCATTTATCGATAGCTCTTCTTGGCTTAAAGGTAAATTTTGGCCTGAAGCAACTTTTAACTGCCACTCCACTAAATCTTGGCCAGTAATATACTCAGTAACAGGATGTTCAACTTGAAGACGCGTGTTCATTTCCATAAAGTAGAAAGACTCATCTTCATCGTATAAGAATTCAACGGTGCCAGCGCCCACATAACCAATGGCTTTGGCTGCGCGAATAGCCACTTGTCCCATAGCTTCGCGAGTTTCTTCACTTAAACCTGGAGCTGGGGCTTCTTCAATAACTTTTTGATGGCGACGCTGTACTGAACAATCGCGCTCGAACAGATGAACGGCATTACCATGTTTATCCGCGAATACTTGAATTTCTACATGTCGAGGTTTAGTAATGTATTTTTCAACTAATACTCGATCATCACCAAAAGAGGCAGCTGATTCACGCTTACAAGACGCTAAGTTAGACTCAAACTCTTCTGATTTCCAAACGATGCGCATGCCTTTACCACCACCGCCGGCAGTGGCTTTGATGATAACAGGATAACCCATTGCATCTGCTTCAGATTTTAAGAAATCAGAATCTTGATTTTCACCATGGTAGCCAGGAACTAATGGCACTTGGGCTTCATGCATAATTTCTTTTGCCGCAGATTTAGAACCCATGGCAATAATAGCGCCTTCGGGCGGGCCAATAAATTCAATACCGTTGGCAAAACAGGCTTTAGAAAAATCTGCATTTTCTGATAAAAAACCATAACCAGGGTGAATGCCCTGAGCACCAGTTTGTTTAGCCGCTTCAATAATTAAATCACCTTTAAGGTACGATTCACGAGCTGGAGCTGGGCCTAAATAAATGGCTTCATCAGCCATGGCAACGTGCATAGAATTTTTATCAGCTTCCGAATAAACCGCTACTGTTTTAATACCTAATTTTTGAGCGGTTTTAATCACGCGGCAAGCGATTTCACCACGGTTAGCAATTAATATTTTGGTAAACATAAATTCTATTCCTTTGACCAGTTTGCAGGTCTTTTTTCTAAGAATGCGTTTAAACCTTCTTTGCCTTGTTCGCTGGCACGAATATCAGCAATACGTTTAGCGGTTTCATCCATCAATTCTTGATTAATAGTTTTACCTTCAACCGCACGAATTAAATCTTTAGCAGCAACTACTGCTTGCGGACCATTAGAAAGTAGGGTGGCAATTATTTCATTAGTTTTATTTTGCAATTCATCTTCAGCAGTAACTTCATGAACTAAACCAAAAGCTTTTGCTTGATTGGCTTTAAAGCGCTCAGCGGTTAAGAAGTAGCGTTGCGCTTGGCGTTCACCAATGGCTTTTACCACATAAGGACTAATCACTGCTGGGATTAAACCCAGTTTAACTTCTGATAAGCAAAAGCTCGCGCGCTCAGATGCGATGACAATATCGCAGCATGCAACTAAACCAACGCCACCGCCGTAAGCAGCACCTTGAACCACACACACAGTGGGCTTGGTCATGCTATAAATAGTATTCATCAGTTTGGCTAAGGCCTGAGAATCTTGAAAGTTTTCTTGCCAAGAATAATCTGCCATTCGGCGCATCCAATTTAAATCAGCACCGGCGGAAAAACTTTTACCTTCGGCATTTAAAACCACGATTTCAACGTCATCATTGTTTTGCATGGCTGCAAAAGCTGAAGTTAAGTCGGCAATTAACTGGTCATCAAAAGCATTATGGATCTCGCCACGAGTTAAAGTAATGTAGCCAACGCCACGACCATCGGAGCCGATAGAAGATTCTTTGTTTCGGCCTTCATCAATAGAAATTTTTAAAGCTTCTTGCACTGTTATCAACTCCTACATTCTAAAGACGCCGAACTTGGTTTCTTCGGCTTCTTTGTTCATGGCTGCAGAAAGCGCTAAACCTAAAACAGTTCTAGTATCCGCAGGATCGATAATGCCATCATCCCACAAGCGAGCGCTTGAATAATAAGGGTGACCTTGCTCTTCATATTGGTCTTCAATGGGCTTTTTAAAAGCTTTTTCTTCTTCATCAGACCACATGGGTTGGCCAGTTCGCTCGAAGTTGTCGCGTTTGATTTGTGCTAAAACATTAGCCGCTTGTTCGCCACCCATAACTGAAATCCGTGAATTCGGCCACATCCATAAGAAACGAGGAGAGTATGCGCGACCACACATACCATAGTTACCAGCGCCGAAACTACCACCAACAATCACGGTAAACTTTGGAACTTTTGCACAAGCAACAGCGGTAACCATTTTGGCGCCATGTTTTGCAATGCCTTCGTTTTCGTACTTACGACCAACCATAAAGCCGGTAATGTTTTGCAAGAAAACTAACGGAATCCCGCGCTGAGAGCATAGTTCGATAAAGTGGGCGCCTTTTTGTGCTGATTCTGAAAATAGAATACCGTTATTAGCTACGATACCGACAGGGTAGCCGTGGATACGAGCAAAGCCACAAATTAACGTATTGCCGTACATGGCTTTGAATTCATCAAGCTCAGAGCCATCAACCACACGAGCGATGATTTCGCGAATATCAAAAGGTTTACGAGGATCTTTGTTAACTACGCCGTATAATTCTTCAGCGGGATAGAGTGGTTCAATCGGTTTTTCGATAGTCACAAAAGGTTTCTTTTTGCGATTTAAATTTTTAACCACTTGGCGTGCTAATTTTAAAGCATGCTCATCATTTATAGCATAATGATCGGTTACACCCGAATTCTTACAATGAACGTCCGCACCACCTAAATCTTCACTCGAAACTACTTCACCAGTTGCCGCTTTAACTAGCGGCGGTCCGCCTAAGAAAATAGTTCCTTGTTCTTTAACAATAATGGATTCGTCCGCCATAGCAGGAACGTAAGCGCCACCTGCTGTACAAGAACCCATGACTACTGCAATTTGCGGAATGCCTTTTGCTGACATATTGGCTTGATTATAGAAGATGCGACCAAAATGTTCTTTGTCAGGGAACACTTCATCTTGTTGGGGTAAGTTAGCACCGCCGGAGTCTACTAAATAGATACAAGGTAAATTGTTTTGCTCAGCAATTTCTTGGGCACGCAAATGTTTTTTAATGGTTTCTGGAAAGTAAGTTCCACCTTTAACCGTTGCATCATTTGCAACTATCATACATTCGATACCAGAAACTCGACCAATACCAGCAATCATGCCGGCCGCAGGAACACGATTGTCATACATATTCCAAGCTGCCATTTGCGAAATTTCTAAAAATGGTGAGCCCACATCGAGTAATTTACGAACACGATCTCGAGGTAATAATTTTCCTCGAGATAAATGTTTTTCTTGGTATTTTGCTCCACCACCTTGAGTGATGTATTCCATTTTGTCGCGGAGGTCGTCGACTAACGCGCTCATGGCTTCAGCATTTTCTTGAAATACTGCGCTACGAGAATTAATTGTAGATTTAATAACTGGCATGTTAGATCCTAATCAATTTAATCATTAGCAATTGCGCGAGCAATTACCATTTTTTGTACTTCACTAGTGCCTTCGTAAATTTGCGCTACTCGAACGTCACGATAAATTCGTTCTACCGGATAATCTTTTAAGTAGCCATAACCACCAAGAACTTGAATAGCATCGGAGCAAACTTTTTCTGCAACTTCAGACGCAAAAAGTTTTGCCATGCAAGCTTCTTTTAAGCAAGGCAAATTGTTATCGCGTAATTGAGCTGCATCTAACACCATATTACGAGCCGCGTTCACTTGGGTGGACATATCAGCTAATTTAAACTGTATCGTTTGATGTTGGAAAATGGGCTTACCAAAAGATGTTCTATCTTTTGAATACTGGAGTGCATATTCATAAGCGGCTCTGGCCATGCCAACGGCTTGCGCGGCGATACCAATACGTCCACCTTCTAAACCAGAAAGAGCAATTTTATAGCCTTGTCCTTCTTCGCCTAATAAATTAGCGGCAGGAATGCGACAGTCTTCCAATACGATTTGGGCTGTGTCAGAAGCATTTTGCCCCATTTTATCTTCGATGTTGGCAACGATATAACCAGGCGTGTTAGTCGGAACTATAAAGGCGCTAATGCCTTTTTTACCAGCGCTTGGGTCTGTCACTGCAAACACAATGGCAACATCACCATTTTTACCAGAGGTGATAAATTGTTTAACGCCATTTAAAACATAGCAATCGCCATCTTCGCCTTTTTCAAACACAGCCTTCGTTTTTAAATCAGCTGCATCCGATCCTGCATGAGGTTCGGTTAAACAAAATGCTCCAAGCATTTCGCCAGAAGCCAATGGTTTCAAAAATTGCTCTTTTTGTTCGTCAGTGCCGTAATTTAATATTGGCATACAACCAACGGAATTAGTCACAGAAATCACGGTAGAGCAGGCGCCGTCACCGGCAGCAATTTCTTCTAACACTAAAGCCATTGCAGTATAGCCAATCTCACAACCACCCCAAGCTTCAGGTACTAACATGCCATAGAAGCCAAGTTCACCTAAACCTTTTAAGGCATCAGCTGGGAAAGTTTTGTTTTTATCCCACTCTTCAGAAAAAGGAGCGATGCGCTCTTGCACATAACCCTTTGCCATATCTTGAATCATGGTTTGTTCTTCAGTGAGAATCATCTTAAATTCCTTTGAAGTTTATTAGTTAATTAAACTAACTCAATTGCCATTGCTGTGGCTTCGCCACCACCAATGCACAATGAAGCAACGCCTTTTGTTTTGCCATGAGTACGTAATGCTTCAATTAACGTCACCACTATTCGAGTACCGGAACAGCCAATAGGATGACCCAAAGCAGTAGCACCACCATGGACATTGACTTTGGCATGGTCTAAATCTAGATCTTTCATAGCTGCCATAGTCACTACCGCAAAAGCTTCATTAATTTCAAATAAATCCACATCATCTTTTGCCCAGTTGGCAGAAGCCATGACTTTTTCGATCGCGCCCACCGGAGCAATAGTAAACTCAGCTGGGGTTCGAGCATTAGATTCTTGAGCAACGATTTTAGCTATTGGTTTTAAGCCACGTTTTTCAGCCTCTGATTGACGCATCATAACAACAGCGGCGGCACCGTCAGAAATAGAGCTAGCATTAGCAGCGGTTACCGTACCATCTTTTTTGAAAGCAGGGCGTAATGCTGGAATTTTATCCGGGCGAGCTTTTGGTGGCTGCTCGTCAGTATCAACAATGGTATCACCACGACGGGATTTAACCGTTACTGGAGCGATTTCGTTATTGAAGTGACCAGCTTTAATAGCTGCGTTGGCACGAGTTAATGACTCGATGGCGAAAGCATCTTGCTGTTCACGTGTAAAACTGTATTTTTCAACGGTTTGTTCAGCATAAACGCCCATAGCAGCACCTTCGTAAGCGTCTTCAAGACCATCGAAAGCCATGTGATCTAATGTTTTACCATGACCAAAGCGCTGACCATAACGACCAGTTGGTAATAAGTAAGGAGCCAAACTCATGCTTTCCATGCCGCCTGCAACCATAATCTCATTCGTACCAACGGTTAAAAGATCGTGAGCTAGCATGATTGATTTCATGCCAGAGCCACAAACTTTATTGATGGTCATAGCTGTAGAGTTGACCGTCATACCAGCGCCTAGTGCCGCTTGACGAGCTGGAGCTTGACCAACACCTGCAGGCAGTACGCAGCCCATAATGGCTTCTTGTACATCTTCGGCTTTAATTCCTGCACGCTCAACAGCTGCTTTAATGGCGATTGAACCTAATTCGGTCGATTTAACGCTTGATAAAGAACCGCCAAAACCACCCATAGGGGTTCTAGCCATGCCAACAAAAACAATAGGATCTTGATTACTCATAACATTACCTAAACGATTTATTTTAGAGCCCAAGCAATATATGTATATATACCAGAGCCGATTAATGTGGTGATAAAAAACACTTTAGAAGCATTCGCTTTTAAAGTGAATAAGGGAATTTGAATGATACTTCTTAATAGCCAGATTACGGCAATTGAAACTATTAATACATATCCTAAATTCGAATTTAATAAAGCTTTTTGAAAGCCTAAAGAAAGAATTGCAAAAAGTAGAAATATTGCTATCAGTACAATATTCATAGCTACCATTGCACCCTTGTTAACAGGGTGGAGTTTCGCTAGTTGGCTTTCCCATTGAAACAATTTCCAAAACAGTAGGTGGAACACTGCAAATGCAATGTGAAAAATTCCACCTAGTGTTAAAAGAATTTCAAGTTTCATATAGTCAGACTTATTTGGTTTCGTTAAATAACTCGCGACCAATTAACATACGACGAATCTCAGAAGTGCCAGCGCCAATTTCGTATAACTTGGCATCACGCAACAGACGACCAGTAGAGTATTCGTTGATATAGCCGTTACCCCCTAAAATTTGAATCGCATCAAGTGCAAGTTTAGTGGCATTTTCTGCAGCAAATAAAATAGCTGCAGCTGCATCTTTACGAGTGGTTTCTTTGCGATCACAAGCTTTGGCTACAGCATAGACATAAGCACGGCTAGCATTCATGGTGGTGTACATATCAGCCACCTTGCCCTGTATTAATTGGAAAGTACCGATGGCTTGACCAAATTGCTTACGCTCATGAACATAAGGCACTACGACGTCCATACAGGCGCGCATGATGCCTAATGGACCTGAAGCTAAAACTGCACGCTCATAATCTAAACCGCTCATTAAAATTTTAACGCCTTCATTTAAAGGCCCCATGACATTTTCAACAGGTACTTCGCAATCTTCAAATACCAGTTCACAAGTGTTAGAGCCACGCATTCCTAGTTTGTCTAACTTTTGTGCTGTGGAGAAACCCTTCATACCTTTCTCAATGATAAAAGCTGTAATGCCACGAGAATGGGCTTCCATATCGGTTTTGGCATAAACCACTAACACATCAGCTTCAGGGCCGTTAGTGATCCACATCTTATTACCGTTTAAAATATATTTGTCGCCTTTAAGCTCAGCTTTTAGTTTCATTGAAACTACATCAGAGCCAGCTCCTGGTTCGGACATAGCTAAAGCACCAACGTGTTCACCTGAACACAGCTTAGGTAAATATTTTTTCTTTTGCTCTTCGGAAGCGTTACGACGAATTTGATTAACACAAAGATTTGAGTGAGCGCCATAACTTAGACCAATTGAAGCGCTGGCACGGCTGATTTCTTCCATCGCCACTACATGTTCCAAATAACCCATGCCAGAACCGCCATACTCTTCTTCAACGGTAATCCCTAATAAACCTAAATCGCCAAGCTTTTTCCATAAATGATGTGGGAAAAGGTTGTCTTCGTC
Organism: Kangiella sp. HZ709; assembly: GCF_009674675.1. GTDB lineage: Bacteria > Pseudomonadota > Gammaproteobacteria > Enterobacterales > Kangiellaceae > Kangiella. Next base: position 559,740 of record NZ_WKJC01000001.1, on the reverse strand, counting down.
TGTTTTTTCAGCAATTGGAGCAATTTCTTTTTCAGCGAAACCGCGAACCATATCGCGGATCATGTCGGCTGTTTCGCCAAGGTCAAAATTCAAAGATGGGTACATGGTTGTTCCTCAATGGTTCTTTATTATCTAAATAGTTAATTCGGTATTACAGTTAATCTCGTTATATTTAATGTGCTTTTAAGAAGTATGGTCTTGGTTAGTCGAGCTTCGACTCAAGCATTTCCAACTCTTTCAACATAAAATTAATATCTTTACGTTGTTGCAATAGGGCATCACGGCGTTCTTGGATTAATCCCAGTAATAAAGTAGTTTGCTTTTGCTTACCTTCAGGCAGATCGTATAAATCAATAATTTGGCGAATTTGAGCTAGAGAAAAGCCAAGTCGCTTACCCCGTAAAATTAGTTGTAATCTGACACGATCACGAGAAGAGTATATACGGTGAGTACCGCGTCGCTCTGGGCTTATGAGTTTCTCGTCTTCATAATGACGAATTGAGCGAGAAGTGATCTCAAATTCTTTTGCTAAATCACTGATTGTGTATTCTTTTTCCGCTACCGTCATTAATCAACTAATCGTATAAAAGTGAAGTGGCATTAATATACCTTACCTTTACGCAAACGTAAACTTGATGGTTTATCAAATCAATTCAGGTAAGACCAGTTTAGTGTTCATTACTAGTTCAACTATTTACTGGTTGATTTATTTGTAACTGATAACTTATTGATTGTTTATATTTCGACCGATTAATAACCGATTTTACTTGATAAAGGAGCTAGAAATAGTAAGGTGTAGGTAAGCAAGAATAAATGATTATCTATGGTAAGACTTAGTCAAACAGATTAAATAAAACCGATTGTCTCGTAAGAGGCAGTCGGTTTTTTTTGCAAAAATTTTAAGTTTTACTTCTCGTCAACAATAAGAGGAAACAACATGAAAAGACAAAAAAGAGATAAGCTTCAAAGAGCTCACTCAAAAGGATTCAATGCTGCCTTGCATGGTCAATCAAAAGAAGTGTGTCCTTATGAAGAAATTAACGCCAAAGAAGAATGGCTTGGGGGCTGGCGAGAAGGCAGGGAGCAATTTCATAATACAGGGATGAAAAGCTATATGTAGCTGAAGTAAGTCAAAGTTAAGCCGGCATTTGCCGGCTTTTTTGTGTCAATGAAAGTAATCATTGAGTAAAAATTGATTCTTAACCTTGAAACTGAGGCGGTTCATAATTTAATATCAGTCCAGAAACTAATAATAAATTAAGGAATCTCATGAAAATAATAATTTCTCTTATCTTCTGTTCGGCTTTGTTCTTCGCTAACGAATCAAATGCCGCTTTTAATGATGCCGTAAAAAATTATCAAAACGGTGACTATGAAGAAGCATACGCCGAATTTAAATCCCTTTCTGAAATTGGCAACAAAGATGCTCAATTCAATCTTGGAATGATGTATTTAGACGGATTGGGGACTAAAAAAGATATGCATAAAGCTTTTGCATGGCTAAAGTTATCCGATGAACATAAAGAAAGTTCAGAAACTCAAATTATTATAGAGCAACTTGTAGAAAGTTTTAGTGAAGAGCAATCTGCACTTTCAGAAGGTGTCTATTCAGAAATCTACAAGACTTATAGTAATTCAATAATTGCGAAGGATTTAAAGCCACTATTTGAAAAAAATCAAGCTGAAGAATTTTTGGCAATACCTCTCAAGACTTCTCCAGCTATTTATCCAATCGTTGCTAGCCGCAAGGGTATAGAGGGTTTTACGAAGGTCCAATTTAATCTTGATAGAAGCGGTGTGCCTCATAATATTAAAATCTTGGGATCTCATCCAAGAGGCATTTTTGACAGATCTTCAATCTTAGCTATAAGAAATTGGAAGTTTAAGTTGAATCAAGAGAATGATCAAAATTATTATACTTATAAGCTTATTTATCAATTTAATAAGTCACCTAATTATAAAGTCAAGGTTTCTTCTGAAGTTATTAATAAGTTGAGCGAATTAAAAGAACAAGCTGAAAGTGGTAATGCAGCTTCCCAATATCTATATGCTAGGCATGCGAGCTATCTAGACGAAAAGGTAAACCCTACTGAATGGTATTATCAGTCGGCAATTCAAGGTATTGCTAATTCGCAATATGAGTTAGGCAAGAACTTATTAAATGGGGTTGGATGTGAAGCTGACAAAAAGAAAGGTCTTAATTGGCTGACAAGATCAGCGTCTGCAAATTTAGGTAGAGCACAATTGGCGCTGTACGAATACTACAAGGAAACTCAAATAGAGAACCATGAAAATAAAAGACACTTTTGGATAAAAAAAGCTTTAGAGTCCAACGACAAAACTATTGCTTTAGATTTAGCAAAGTATATGTCTGCTGAAGATATATTCCAACCTTCCGAAATTATAAAGCTTTTAAAATCAATAAATGAGGAAGAGATACTTGACGTGGTAACTTATTATGAATTATTGGCTATGAATTATTCAAAACAAGGCTTAACAAAAGAAGCATATGCTAATCAACGTGAAGCTAATAAAATCATGAAAAAATTTGGTAAATTACCAAAAAAGATGCGTGATAGCTTAACGCGCTACAAAGAACTGTCCAAAAAGTCGTAAATCTTGCCTTTTGAAGTTAAATCGTTAAACTAGGCGCACTTTTACTTATGACCCCGTAAGGTCAGAGTGTGTCTAGTGTCTTTAAGCAACCCTAAAACCAGCCCTGAAATATCCAACTCCCAGCTTTCTTTAGCTGATTTTCACTTTGATTTACCGGATGAGTTAATTGCTCGTTATCCGACCGAAAATCGTACTGATAGCCGTTTATTAGGTCTGGATGGTACTTCAGGCAGTATCCAGCACTATCAATTTCATCAGCTTGTCGAGTTGTTACAGCCTAATGACTTGTTGGTTTTTAATAATACTCGAGTGATTCCAGCGCGTATTTTTGGACAGAAGTCCACTGGCGGTAAAATTGAAATATTAATTGAGCGAATTGATTCTGATGCTATAGCTTTAGCGCATGTACGCTCTAATAGAACGCCTAAACCAAATACAGAAATCATTTTAGAAGATGGCTCTAAATTATTGATTAAAGATCGTAATGAGATGCTTTTCGAATTGGAGCTGCAAAATAGTGACTGGCAATCTGTGATGAGTGCGGTGGGTCACATGCCATTACCACCTTATATTGACCGTGAAGATGAGTTGCAAGATAAGGAGCGATATCAGACGGTTTATAGCGAAATAGATGGAGCAGTAGCGGCTCCAACTGCTGGTTTACACTTTGACGACGAACTACTAGCTAAAATTAGAGTAAAAGGTATTGATACTGCTTTTGTGACTTTGCATGTCGGTGCTGGTACTTTCTCTCCAGTTAGAGTTGATGATATTACTGAACATAAAATGCATTCTGAATGGTTTGAAGTGAGCCAACAAGTGTGTGATCAAGTTAATGCAGCTCGCGCAAAAGGTGGACGCGTTATAGCGGTTGGTACCACTTCTGTACGTTGTCTAGAATCAGCTTCTAAATTAGGTAATATTCAACCCATTAAAGGCGAAACCGATATCTTTATCTATCCGGGCTATCAGTTTCAATCAGTTGACGCGCTGATAACTAATTTTCACTTACCAGAATCTACTTTAATGATGTTAGTTAGTGCTTTTGCCAGTAAAGACTCTATATTAAATGCTTATAATGAAGCGGTTAAAAACAACTATCGCTTTTTTAGTTATGGCGACTCTATGTTTATTACCAATCCTGCTTATTATTTACAAAAGGCCTAAGGTTACTGCAATGGAATTTAAATTATCTAACACTGATGGTATGGCTCGAAGAGGCCAGCTTAAATTTGAGCGTGGCACTATTGAAACACCGGCTTTTATGCCAGTAGGCACTTATGGCACGGTTAAGTCTTTGACCCCTGAAGATATTAAAGCTCTTGGCGCTGAAATTATTCTTGGTAATACTTTTCACCTAATGTTACGCCCAGGAACTGACATCATTGAGCAACATGGTGATTTGCACGATTTTATGAATTGGGATAAGCCCATTTTAACGGATTCAGGCGGCTTTCAGGTTTTTAGTTTAGGCAAAATGCGCAAAATCAGCGAAAAGGGCGTTGAGTTTCGATCGCCAGTGAATGGTTCGAAAGTATTTCTAGGTCCTGAAGAGGCCATGGAAGTACAGAGAAAGTTGGGCTCAGACATAGTGATGATATTTGATGAATGTACGCCTTATCCGGCTACCGAAGCTGAAGCTCGTGATTCTATGGAGTTATCATTGCGTTGGGCTAAGCGTTCAAAAGAGGCACATTACGCGGGTTTTGAAGAGCGTAATATGAAACCCACCGCTTTATTTGGCATTGTACAAGGCGGCATGTATCCACATTTGCGCTCAGAATCCCTAAAAGCTCTCGCTGACATTGATTTCGATGGCTTTGCCATTGGTGGCTTGTCAGTAGGCGAACCCAAAGATGAAATGCTGAATGTGCTAGATCATTTAACCCCTGAAATGCCGGAGAATAAACCTCGCTATTTGATGGGCGTTGGTAAACCTGAAGATATTGTTGAGGCAGTTAGGCGTGGCGTGGATATGTTTGATTGTGTGATGCCTACCAGAAATGCAAGAAATGGCCACTTATTTAGCTCGACTGGGGTTGTAAAACTCCGTAACAGTCGCAATAAAACCGATACAGGGCCGGTAGATGCTGAGTGTAATTGTTATACCTGTAAAAATTATAGTAGATCTTATTTGCATCATCTTGATAAGTGTAATGAAATTTTAGGCGCTAAGCTTAATACCATCCATAACTTACATTTTTATCAAAATCTTATGGCAGGATTGCGTGGGGCAATTGAAACAGGTACATTGTCGCACTTTGTAGAAGAATTTTATGCTAAGCAAGGCAAAGAAGTGCCCGGCTTAGAAAAACAAAAATAGTATAAATATTAAGAGGTTATATCCATGTTTTTAGCGACAGCAGCGCCACAAGGTGGTGGTTTAATGCAATTTTTCATTATGTTTGTTCCTTTGTTGTTAATCATGTATTTCATGATGATCCGTCCACAACAAAAGAAAATGAAACAGCACCAAGCGATGACTGCAGGTTTAGAAAAGGGTGATGAAGTGATGACTACTGGTGGAATCGTAGGCCGTATCGCCAAGATCCATGATCAATTTATCGTATTAACGATTAGTGAAGGCGTTGAAATTAAGTTTCAAAAGTCTTCGATTGCTCAGACGTTACCTAAGGGCACTATTAAGGACATCGAAGCCTAGTTTCCTAGCTATTTTGTCAGCATTATTTGTTAAATGACTTTTCGAGATTCGATTCAATAGTATAAAGCTCCATATCTCAAAGTCATTTAAAGTGATTCTGAACAAACTTTCTTTGGAAGTTTATTACATAATAATATGCATTTATATCAAACGGATAATTTATGATTTTTGATCAACCAAATCAAGTGCAAAGACCAATCAATACTTACCCAAAGTGGAAGTATTTTGTGATTGTAATGGTGATTGCCATTGCGGCTTTGTATGCACTGCCTAACATTTTTGGCGAAAACCCAGCGGTACAATTAACAGGTTTACGTGATACAGAAGTAACTAGTGACCAGTTAAAAAGTGTTGAGGAGAAGTGGCAGCAAGAAAATCTAAACTTGATTGCTATTGAGCAGCAAAATAATCAAAAAGTGGTTGCTCGTTTTAGCGATATAGACAGTCAATTGAAGGCGCAAAAGTCTGCTAATGATTTGTTAAATCCTGATTCAAAAAATGCTGATTATGTGGTTGCACAAAATTTAGCGCCAGCTACTCCTGATTGGTTGAGTGGTTTAGGTGGCAAGCCGATGAAACTGGGTTTAGATTTGCGCGGCGGTATCTACTTTTTAATGCAAGTAGATATGGATAAAGCCATTGAAAAGCAAATTGAACAGATTTCTAGTGATTTTAAACGAACTCTTTTAGATGATGACGAAGGTCGTATTCGCGGTCGTATCGAAACCATTGAAAATGGCGTTTTACTTCAAGTTAAACCAAAAGATATTGAGCGTGCTTATGGTAACTTGTATCAAGCTTATCAAGACCGTGTGTTGTTAGAGCGAATAACCCGTAATGGCATCGATTTAATTCGCGCAACCTTTACTCCTACTCGTTTACAGGAAATTAGCGACGCTGCGGTTGATCAAAACCGTTTGATTTTAAGCGAACGGGTTAACTCACTAGGGGTAGCTGAACCGCAAATTCAACGTCAGGGCGCAGATCGTATTGTCGTGCAACTGCCTGGTGTACAAGACTCAGCCTTAGCCAAACAAGTCTTAGGAGCAACGGCTACGTTAGAGTTTAGGTTAGTGAATGAAGAGGCGATGGCTGGTTTTACTGCCGGTCAGAGACCACCAGCAGGTACGACTGAATTCGCTGATGAAAATGGATTTCCAATATTAATCTATGATGAAGTTAAAGTTACTGGAGAGCATTTAATTGATTCTTTCCCAGGGCAACATCCTGAAAATCAGCAACCTATTGTTAATGTTAAGTTAGACTCAATAGGCGGTGGAAAAATGCTTGAGACTACCGTTAAGAATGTTGGTAATCGTCTAGCAATGATATTGGTTGAATCGCAACCAGAGTTTGAAATTATTGATGGCGAGAGAAAGTTAGTTGGCTCTAATCAAAAAGAGCGAGTGATTAGCGCGCCAAATATTAATGGTCAATTTAGTACTGACTTTTATATCACAGGGCAATTCACGCCAGCCGAAACTAAAGATTTAGCACTTAACCTTCGTTCAGGAGCATTGGTAGCGCCAACGTTTTTTATTGAAGAAAGAACGGTAGGGCCAACCTTAGGCGCGGAAAATATTGAAAAGGGTATGACTTCCGTCATTATAGGTTTTGCTTTAGTGCTTATCTTCATGTTGGTGTATTACAAATTGTTTGGTTTTGTGGCAAATATTGCTTTGACTTTAAATCTTGTGTTGATCACTGCGATTATGTCTATTTTAGGAGCGACGCTTACGCTTCCTGGTATCGCAGGTATCGTTCTAACTGTTGGTATGGCGGTTGATGCTAATGTACTTATTTTTGAACGGATCCGAGAAGAGTTACGAGCAGGAACCAAGCCAGCGCAAGCTATTGACAAAGGTTATGCACAAGCTCTATCAACTATTGCTGATGCTAATATTACGACTATGATTGCTGCAATTATTTTATATGCAATAGGTACAGGGCCAGTTAAAGGCTTTGCGATTACATTATTTGTCGGTATTTTAACCTCTATGTTTACTGCTATTTTTGTAAGTCGAGGAATTGTTAACTTGATTTACGGTGGCAAAGCCGTGAATAAAATTTCGATATAGGGCGGTAAATAATTATGCAAATTTTAAATCAAAATACCAAGATCAACTTTTTGAAACTTCGCAAGATAGCGATGGTTTTCTCTGCGCTTTTAATTATTGCTTCTATTAGTTCGTTAGTAATGCGTGGTCTAAATTTTGGCCTAGATTTTACTGGCGGTACATCGGTCGAAATCCAGTATGGACAAACGGCAGATTTAAGCAGTATTCGTCAGCAGCTTTCAGATGGTAATTTCAAAGGTGCTGTTGTTCAAAACTTCGGTACTTCACAAGATGTGAAAATCCGTATCCCAGATCAAGACTTTATGCCTGGCGATCAAGTTGGCGTTGCGGTGATTGATTTATTGAAGTCTAACGATGCTAGTGTTGTTGAAAAATATAAAGGTTATGTTGGTCCTGTGGTGGGTGAAGAGCTGAAAGAGCAGGGCGTATTAGCTATGATCGTGGCTTTGATCTGTATCATGATCTATGTAGCTTTACGTTTTGAGTGGAAGTTTTCACTAGGCTCGGTAGCGGCATTGGCACACGATGTCATTATTACCCTAGGCTTTTTCTCGATCACTCAGATGGAGTTTGATTTAACGGTTTTAGCGGCGCTTCTAGCTGTTATTGGCTACTCCCTAAACGATACCATTGTTGTGTTCGACAGGATACGTGAGAACTTTTTGAAAATGCGTAAAGGTACGTCCGAAGATATTATCAATAATTCTTTGAATCAAACCCTGGCAAGAACTTTAATGACATCGATAACAACTTTGTTAGTATTATTAGCATTGTTTTTCTTTGGCGGTGAAACCATCCACGCATTTGCTACAGCCTTAATTGTTGGTGTTTTTATTGGTACTTATTCATCCATTTATGTTGCAAGTATTGTTGCTTTAGCATTAGGGGTTAAGAAAGAAGATTTGATGCCGCCTGAAGTTGAAAAAGAAGGTGCTGAATTCGATCTTCCTTAGAATTCCGCGAAGAGAATCTTTTCATATTAAATTCATTCAAAAAGGCTTAGAATAAATTACTCTAAGCCTTTTTTTTAATTTTATAATAACTATGGCAGAACAAGAAAAAACAATCCCCGCAGACGTAGAAGCACTTAAGCAAGTCGAAGAAGCTTTTCTTAATAGTAAATCTTGGTTACCCGAATTTTTACAGCCTTATTGGCAGCAATTACAAGAATACCCTTGGTTGTTATTCATTGTGGTTATTGCTGCAGGTTATGTGATAGCAAAAATTGTGCAATGGGTATTTAAGAAAATTGCGAATTATGTAACCTCTAAAACTACCAATGAATTTGACGATAAGATCATTGCTATAGTATCGAAAACTGTCTTTAGTGTTATTTTCTTTATCTCTTTGATGTTGGCTGTGGATGCTTTGATCTTTGAATCAACAACTGAGAAGTTACTCAAAAGAATGGTGATGAGTATATTGGTGATTTCGGTAATGATTTCATCTTTAAAAGGTTCAAAAATTGTTCTTCAAGCTATTAGCCATAATCGAAAGCGTTTTTCTTTTATTGAAGAAAGAACATTGCCGATATTAAATATCGCTAGCCAAATTTTATTGATAGGCGCGTTTTCTTATTTTTTAATACTACTGTGGGGTAAAGATCCGACTGCTTGGCTGGCTTCAGCAGGTGTTGTTGGTATCGCTGTGGGTTTTGCAGCAAAAGACACCTTAGCCAATTTATTTGCAGGTTTTTTCATCGTGGCTGATTCACCCTATAAAATTGGCGATTATATTGTTCTCGACTCTGGTGAAAGAGGCCAGGTAACGCATGTAGGAATCCGTTCCACTCGCTTAATGACTCGTGATGATATAGAAATTACAATTCCAAATTCAGTGATGGGTAATGCTAAGATAGTTAATGAAAGTGGTGGCCCATCAGAGAAAACTCGCGTAAGACTACCTGTCGGTGTTGCTTATGATACGGATTTAGATCATGTCGTGACGGTGCTCAAAGAAGAGGCTGCAACAAATGATTTGGTCTTAAAATATCCTGAACCAAGAATTCGTGCTAAAGCTTTTGGGGCCTCGAGTGTCGATTTTCAATTGCAATTTTGGATAGATAAGCCTGAGTTTAGAGGGCGCGTAAAACATAACTTGATTTTGGCTGTCCATAAAAGATTCCGCGATGAGGGCATTGAAATTCCTTATGCCAAACAAGATCTCTATATTAAGCGAATAGATGAAGACATTTCTTAGCCTGCTTCTTTTATTGTTCTTTTTGAGTTGCTCAATAAAAGATCAAGCAACATCGCCGTCGGCGCAAGTATCCAAACATGCAGACTTTACTAGACCTAAGCAAAACTTAGTAAAAAGTATATTAATGCAAGAAGCTATAGCAGAGCCTGAGATAATAAGACCTAGCTCATTTGTTAATTGTGGTTTAAATGAAAAATCAAAAGAACTTGCAAAGTTAATTATAAGTTCTCATGGACAACAAAGGCCTGTTATAAGATGTAATAGCTTGCTATCAAAAGTGGCATCAGAACAAGCTAAAAAGCTTGCTAATGCCGGGGTAATCGATCACTTTGTAGGCGGTCCGCCAAATCAGCGCTTAGTGGCCTCCGGTTTCGATTTAGTAAAAGATAGACGAAATATGGCGAACACTGTAGAAGCTATTTTGGGAGGTGAAAAAACTGCAGATGATGCCTGGACTAGATTTCAAATGTCCTTTGGTCACAAAAGGCATTTGTTAGGTGAGCATGACATGTTTAGAGAACAAACGGAAATTGGGGTAGGCCATTATTATAAATGGCACAGTCCCCATGTTGACTATTGGGTTGTTTACTTAGCTAAGCCCAATCACCAAGAGTAATCGACTTTATATTTAACCGTTATTTTGTCATTAGCTGGAACTTTGACGTTAAAGTGGATATGTCGAGAATCTTCTTTGCTAAAATCATGCGACTTACTGCTAATTTTCCAATTCGACCATCGATATAACGTTTCTCTGATAACTATTTCTTCTGCCTTGTCTTTATGGTTTTTAAGGGTGATTTCAAAAGTCTCTGACATTGTCTTTTTAGAAGTATCAATACGATAGTCGGTTTGCTTGCGCTCACCTTTGATATCAAAAGCATTGCCCATTTTGATCAATACATCTTCATTCTTCGGTGTATGGTCAATGATGTCTTCGCCAATAAACTCCAAAGAGCCATCAGAATCCCTTTGATTAACTCTAATTCTACCGGCTGGCATAGGTATCCCCATACCATTAGACTTGTCATTTTTAAAGCGTAAATAAACATTCACGTCACTTTGCGAGTTTTTACCGTAACTTTCCCCAGTATTTAAACCGCCGTAACCATAAAATTGACTAGAGGCATCAAAAACCATTTCTTTCTTGCAGTTAATACCTTTAACTGCAGGAAATAATTCCAGTTGTTTGGTTGAGTTATTGGGTAAATCAGCAGGACGACCTAACGTATAAAGGTGATATTCAAAGAATGATTTTTCTTCAAAGCCAGCTGAGTCAGATATCTTTTCCATTGTCACTTGACGCATGGCTCTTGGAGAAGGTGATGCTTGCGCCCGGTTTACGTCACCAGCAATTAATTTTAATTTCGTATTTTCAAAACTAGCACCTGACTGATTAATAATGCTGACCCAGCCAGCTAAGTCCATTTCGCAATTATTCTTTCCAGTTTCAGAATAAGTAATATTATAATCTGACCACCAAGTCATGCCATTGGTTTGATAACTTAGTTCAATGTCTTGCTTACCAGGCTTATCTGAAAACAAAGACCAAACAAGGGTCGGCTTAGTTCTTAAGCCTCCTGGCAACTCTGGAAAACTAATATTGTGGTAGCTATTAATGCTATGGATTCCGCCGCGCGAATCTTTGATCACTAAGCCACCATCGGCGCTAATTAACTCGCCAGTTTTCTTGTGGATTTTGTCACCAATCAATTGCTCAACAGTAATGCTTTGGCCAAGGTATCTTTGTAGTAGTTTTTGTTGGCTGACTAAATCAAATTGATAGTTTTGCTCAAGCACTCTGGCATCTTGATCATCTTCAGAACGAAATTGAACTGTTGTTGGATCAAGTAAAGCAGCAACATCGGATACTTCTAAGGCGTTAACGCCTTTGCTGATGTTGTATTGACGTGTGGATTTAACCATCGCATATCCCGGAACATTATAATACCCACGGTGCTGACCTGGCACCGGTCGATAAATATCCGGTGAGATTGAACCTGGTTGAGCGCTTGAATAGATAGTAATAGCGTCTTTATCTTTTGCCATAACAACTCCTGTGGAAAAAAGGCTTAGCCCAAGAGCTGAAGCGATAGATAAGGGGAGTATATGTTTTTTCATTATGAATACCTTTAAAAAATACTTATCCCTAGTAACGACAGACTAGCCGAAAAGGGTTAATTGCGCAAAACCTAGTGCTTTAGACTAGCATTACAACAACAAAAAGCTTAGTTCATTTATGTTGTAATAAACGCTCAACCACTGTATTGGCCCATAAATCAGGCGCTTCAATCATTGGAAAATGACCTAGGTTATTTAGCCAAGTTAAATTTGAGTTTTGAGTTTCATTCTTGATAGTCGTAGCCATTTTGGCCACTGCTATAGGGTCTTCATCGGGCCAAATAATTTCTAATGGTAGTTGTGTTTGTTGTAGAGCGCCAATCCATCGGTCCCAATATTGTTTTCGTTCATAAGTATAGCGACTGATTTTTGCCAAAACATTTTTGCCTTGATTATAATTTGCCATAAACCAGATTGAGTCGAGTTCCGAATCATATAGCTGAGTTGGATCGACAAAGATCTTTCGCAAATTTTTATCCATTAATCGCTTAGAAGAAAACTTAGCGATTAAAGAACCTATTGGGCTGCGCAAAAGTTTTTGCATTAATAGCAACTTGGCTAACTCAATATGCATAGAGCCATTACAAACAGCAACTTTTTCGATGGCTACGGGAAATTCGTTAGCATTATCTCGAGCGAGTATTTCAGTTAATACACTAGTACCATAATCATGTGCTAATAAATAAGCTTTGTGTACATTAAGCTTTTGCCATAGCGTTTGAGCGATGTCCGTTTGTTCGAAAAATGAATAAGAATAATCTTTGGGCTTATCGGAAAAACCAAAACCTAGGTGATCATGAAGTATCACCCGAAAGTGTTGTTGCAAAATAGGCAAGACTTTCCAGTAATCATAAGATGAAGTAGGAAAGCCATGTAAAATACATAAAACTGGTAAGCTTTTATCGTTATCAGGCGAAGTGTCTATAACAAAAACTTTGTGGCCCTCGATTTGATGGTAAGAGCCTAATGCAAACCAGTCTTTAGCATTCATAGGTTATGTATTCTAATTGCAGTTATTTGAATTTTCTTAGAGTCATTATGACAAACTAGGAAGCTCTGACTCAACGACTAAGTCATTAAACTCACCATTAGCAATTAAATTTTGGATGGCTTCAATATCTGGACCAAAATGACGATCTTTTTCGTAATACGGTACTTTAGAGCGAATTAAATCGTACGCTTTCTGTAACAAAGGAGATGTTTTCAAAGGTGCTCTAAAGTCGATGCCTTGAACTGCGGACAGCAATTCCACGGCGATGACGCCAGCGGTATTATAGTTCATATCTTTTAAACGACGTGCTGCAAAGGTTGCCATCGAAACGTGATCTTCTTGATTTGCAGACGTTGGCAAAGAATCCACTGATGCAGGGTGGGCTAGAGTTTTATTTTCCGAGGCTAAAGCTGCTGCAGTGACTTGAGCAATCATAAAGCCAGAATTAACCCCTGAGTCTTGGACTAAAAATGCAGGTAAACCACTCAAATGTTTATCCAGCAATAAAGCTATTCTGCGCTCCACAATGGCGCCGACTTCAGAAATAACAATGGCCAATAAATCGGCAGACATAGCGACTGGTTCAGCATGAAAATTACCGCCAGAAATAATGTCACCTATTTTTTCAGCATTATCATCAGGGAATACTAAAGGGTTATCGGACACGGCATTAGCTTCGGTTAGTAATACTGATGCCGCAAAGCGCATATGATCCAATGCAGCCCCCATAACTTGTGGTTGGCAACGCAAAGAGTAGGGGTCCTGCACTTTTTCGCAGCCAAGGTGCGATTGATTGATTTCAGAATCCTTAACCAGGTTTAATAAATTAAGGGCAACTTGCTGCTGTCCTTTATGGCCTCGAACTTGATGAATTCTAGCATCAAAAGGTGCGGTTGAACCCAAAGCAGCGTCTACCGATAGTGCTCCGGCAACAATTGCCGAGGCAAAATTATTTTCTGCTCCGAACAAACCTGCTAACGCTAAAGCTGTCGAGCATTGAGTTCCATTTAATAGCGCAAGTCCTTCTTTAGCTGCAAGAGTCAATGGCTCTAAGCCAGCAATTGTTAAACCTTCTATTGCTGTCATGATTTTGCCTTGATGACGAACCTTACCAACGCCTATTAAAGTACAGCTCATATGTGCTAACGGCGCCAGATCACCAGAAGCTCCGACGGAACCTTTTTCTGGAATACAAGGGTAAACCTCGTGATTCACTAAGCTTATTAAGGCATCTACTGTTTCTCTTTTAACTCCAGAGTGGCCCTGGGCTAAACTTGAAAGTTTTAATACCATTAATAATCGAACAACTTGATCTGACAGAAGTTCGCCAATCCCAGCAGCATGCGATAGAACTAATGACTCTTGTAATAGTTCCAGCTTTTCTTTTGGAATACGAGTAGATGCCAGCAAGCCAAAGCCAGTATTAATACCATAAACCGTCTGATCATTGCTAATTACATCTGCAACTGTTTGCGCAGCTCTATCGATTAAAGGATAAAAGCTTTTATCAAGCTCAATGCGAACTGCTGACTGATAAATTGCTCGGCAATCTTTTAACGATAATGAGCCAGGAGTTAAAGTGAAATTTTTCATGTTTTTATTCTCGATAATTTAATTGTTACTGCTATCGATCATCGGCAAGTTTAAGCCTTGTTCTTTAGCGCACTTTTTAGCAATATCGTAACCTGCATCAGCGTGACGCATAACACCTGTTGCTGGGTCATTAAATAATACTCGTTCAATACGTTTATCTGCGGCTTCTGATCCATCGCAACAAATCACAACACCTGAGTGCTGCGAAAATCCCATTCCAACACCGCCACCATGATGCAGTGAAACCCAAGTGGCGCCGCCGGCAACATTTAACATAGCATTCAATAATGGCCAATCTGACACGGCATCTGAACCATCTATCATGCTTTCAGTTTCACGGTTAGGGCTGGCAACCGAGCCTGAGTCTAGATGATCGCGACCAATCACTACGGGTGCAGAAAGTTCACCATTGCGAACCATTTCATTAAATGCCAAACCTAGTTTATGTCGAAGGCCTAAACCGACCCAGCAAATACGCGCTGGCAAACCTTGAAAGCTAATACGCTCTTTAGCCATATCGAGCCAGTTATGTAAGTGTGGATCATCCGCAATAATTTCTTTTACTTTTTGATCGGTTTTATAAATATCTTCAGGATCGCCTGAAAGTGCTGCCCAACGAAATGGACCAACGCCGCGACAGAAAAGTGGGCGAATATAGGCTGGAACAAAACCTGGGAAATCAAAGGCATCGGTGACGCCTTCTTCGAGTGCCATTTGGCGAATATTGTTTCCATAGTCTACAGTTGGAATTCCTTGGTTCCAAAAGTCGAGCATGGCTTGAACTTGAATGGCCATGGACTTTTTAGATGCTTTAGTCACAAGGGCCGGATCAGTTTTAGCTTTGTCTCGCCACTCATCCATTGACCAGCCGATGGGTAGGTAACCATTAACTGGGTCATGGGCAGAAGTTTGGTCCGTTACTAAGTCAGGTTTAATTCCAAGTTTTTGCATTTCTGGGAAAATTTCAGCGGCATTACCTAATAAACCAATTGAAATAGCTTCCCCATTGTCTAGAGCTTGATTAAGCATTTGCATGGCTTCATCAATTGATGTAGCTTTTTTATCCACATAGCGAGTACGCATTCTAAAGTCGATACGGCTTTCGTCGCATTCAACCGCAATCATGCAATAACCTGCCATAGTAGCCGCTAGCGGTTGTGCGCCGCCCATGCCACCAAGTCCGCCGGTTAATACCCACTTGCCTTTGGTATTGCCATCAAAGTGTTGACGACCAGCTTCTACAAACGTTTCGTAAGTGCCTTGAACGATGCCTTGTGAACCAATATAAATCCATGAGCCGGCAGTCATTTGACCGTACATCATTAAGCCCTTTTGATCTAACTCATTAAAGTGTTCCCAATTACCCCAATGTGGAACCAAGTTTGAATTAGCAATTAACACTCTTGGCGCATCCGAATGAGTCTTAAATACACCTACAGGTTTACCAGACTGTACTAATAAAGTTTCGTCGTCATTTAAGTTTTTTAAAGATTCAACAATTTTATCATACGACTCCCAATTGCGAGCTGCGCGGCCAATGCCACCATAAACTACTAGTCCTTGTGGGTGTTCAGCCACATCAGGATCTAAGTTATTCATCAGCATACGCAGTGGCGCTTCAGTGAGCCATGATTTTGCATTTAATTTAGTGCCCGTTGGTGCATGGATAACTCGACTGGCATCAAAGCGAGAATCATTAGAATAAGACGACATGAACTTTCCTCAAAACTGTTTTTTATAATTCGGTTAATTGGTGCTTGGTTTTAAAGCGACCTGTCAGACTAAAACGGCTAGCAGGGTGATAAAGCTGACAGTAACTTACTAGAGTAGTGTCAGACCAAGTAATACGATCAATGCAAAGTACCGGCTCTAACTCTTGCAACTTTAGAGTGACTTTCATAAAAGGATCAGCTTCTTTAGCCTGAATCTCATGTTCGGCTTCGGTTAACGGAGCAACCTTTGAAAGATACACATTTGGCGTGATACTTTTATAATCTTGCTTTAAATATTCTGGCACTGCTGTTGGATTGACATAGCGCTGCTCAATTTGGATAGGCTTTCCATCTTCTTTGTGCACCATAATTGAGTGGTACACTTCATCACCTTCATTAAGTGAAAAGTGCTTTAGGAGGTGCACTGGACATGATTCTTTTTGCAGCAGAATTAGCTCATTGGAATAACTAGAACCACGATTTTGAATTTCTTCGGCAATATTTCGGATTTCTAAAAGGGGAGAGTGTAATTTTTTTGGAGCAACGAAAGTTCCCCGACCTTGAACCCTGTATAGTACGCCTTCTTCTGTTAATTCATCCAAAGCACGTCGTGCTGTCATTCTGCTGACTTTACACATTTCTACCAATTCATTTTCAGATGGAACGCGTTTATGCTCTTTCCACTGCTTGGCGTTGATGCCATTTAGAATAAAGTCTTTAACTAACTGATAGCGGGGTTCTTCTTGAGCCATTTAGTTTAATTACCTTAAACTTGCTAGATATCTCTAGTAATTACTGTAAACTGGGTTGTATATACAACCAAAAAAACAGCTGAAGATCAAGAAGAATCGCATGCAAATAGCAAAAGAAGAGATGATGATTAGTCAACTTATTGAAAAATTTGAACAACAGCAATTTAAAGGGGATGACTTTCATCACTTAGAACATCTCAAAGTAGCGTGGCATTATATTTGTAATGAGAGTTTAAGTGTTGCCAAAGAAAAATTTCATAACAATGTAATGGCTCTAGTTAAAAAACTGGGAGCAGAGAATAAATACCATCGAACTTTGACTGATTTTATGCTGGATTACTTATTTCATCTCAGGGCATATCTTGGTAGTGATTGTTGGCAGCGATTAGAAGAAGAGTCATTGTTAATTGTTAAAGACGCTAAAAAGCTCATAAGTTTCTATTACAGCGATAAAGTGATTTGGTCTGATAAGGCTAAATCAACTTATTTAGAACCAGATATACTAGCGCTTGATAGGGCCAGTTTAAAATTAACCATAGAAGAGCCAGCTGTTTTCAAATTAACAGAATATGATTCGCCACTGATTGTCTCCATTCCACACAACGGTCAACTGATTCCGCATTATGTATTAAAAACGATGTTGCCGAGCGCTTTAGATAGTAGAGATACTGATTGGTACTTATCTCAGTTATATAGTTTTCTTGACGAACTTGAAGTAACTTCGATTATTGCAAATTACTCACGCTATCTGATCGACTTAAATCGTGATTCTAGTGGCAAAGCACTATACAAAAGTGCAGATAATACGGAGTTATGTCCTACTTCAACCTTTGATTTAGAGCCCTTGTATCAAGAGGATGATCAGCCAGATGTCAAAGAAATAAAAATAAGAATGGAAACCTATTGGCAACCCTATCATCAAGAGTTACAGCGGCAGATTAGAAAAGCTAAAGACAAGTTCGGTTATGCAATTTTGTTTGAAGCTCATTCGATCGCACAAGAAGTACCTCGCTTTTTTGACGGCAAATTACCTGATTTTAATTTTGGTACTAATGATGGTAAAACAGTTGATGAGTCCTTAACTAAAGTATTGGAAAGTTTTGACATAGGGCATTATTCAAAAGTGATTAATGCTCGCTTTAAAGGCGGCTTTATTACCCGTCATTACGCTAAGCCTGAAGAAAATATATTTACCATTCAATTAGAGCTATCGCAGGCAAATTATCTTGATCAAGTTAAGAATCAAGTTTTACCTGAAGCAGCAACAAGCCTTAGCGCAAAGTTAAAGGAGTTGCTTGCCCAGTTAAAGGAGCATTCGTTTGAAACTTAAATTTTCAGATAAACACTCAAAAGATGACGATAAGTACCTTTATGAGCAACTTAAAAAACACAACTCTGAAATTATTAAAAGGGACAATGAGCCCGTATCGCTCTATTACAAGGATGAGAATGGGGAAATCATTGCAGGCTTAACGGGTAAAACTCAATGGGGCAGCTTGCTCATTGAAATCTTATGGGTACACCAAAATTATCGAAGCCGCTCGTTAGGTGCAAAGCTTTTAGCCAAAGCAGAGTCTATAGCTCAAGAAAGGAAGTGCCAAACAATGGTAGTGGAAACCATGGGTTTTCAGGCTAAAGCGTTTTATCAGAAAAATGATTTCAAAGTTTTTGGGGCAGTAGAAAATACTAATCCAAAGCTGAATTGCTTTTATATGAAAAAAGACCTGAGTTTATAATAAAAGTTTAGGTTAAAGCTTCGTTTTTAAAACTAGTACCAAACTGATAACTCAACTGGTTCGGGTGTTCAATATCCCAAAGTACCAACTCGGCTTTTTTGCCTATTTCAATAGAGCCAATCTCTTTGTCTAAACCTAATGCTTTGGCCGCATTAATGGTTACACCTTGCAACGACTCTAATGGAGTCATCTTAAATAGGGTGCAGGCCATATTCATCATCAAAATAATTGATAAGCAAGGCGAAGTACCAGGATTGTGATCGGTGGCAATTGCTATGGGCACGCCTGCATCGCGCAATGCTTGTATCGGTGGTAGTTTAGTTTCTCGTAAGAAATAAAAAGCTCCTGGCAATAAAGTCGCCACAGTGCCAGCCTTTGCCATTTGTTCAATGGATGCTTGAGACAAGTACTCCAAGTGATCTGCAGAAAGTCCATTGTATTGCGCCACTAAGGCTGCGCCGCTTTGATCGGACAATTGCTCTGCATGCAGTTTAACTTTTAAGCCATGCGCTTTAGCAGCTCGAAATACTTTTTCCGTTTGCTCATAACTAAAACCAATATTTTCACAAAAAACATCAACAGAAGTTGCTAACTTTTCATTAGCAATAACAGGAATCATTTCATCGCAAACTAGATCAATGTATCCGTCGCTATTGTCTTGATATTCTGGTGGCAGGGCGTGAGCACCAAGAAAAGTAGGGATGACTCGAATCGGAAATTCCTCTCTAAGTTTGTTAGCAACTCGTAGCATTTTCAATTCAGTCTCTAAATCCAGCCCATAACCTGACTTGATCTCTATTGTCGTGACACCTTCTTCGATTAAACATTCTAGGCGTTTTGATGCAGAATCAAACAACTCTTGAGGAGAAGCGTCTCGCGTTGCTGTAACACTTGAAATAATTCCGCCTCCGGCTTTGGCGATTTCTTCATAGGTTGCACCATTCAAACGCATCTCAAATTCATTGGCCCTATTGCCGCCATAAATAAGGTGGGTATGACAGTCTATTAAGCCTGGCAATATCCATTGACCATTGGCATTAACGGTTTCTTTGGCTGGGTACTGACTATTGACTTCACCGATATAGGCAATGATTCCATCAATTATGCCCAGAGAGCCATTATTAATAATTCCAAAGCTGTTAGTATCAGCCATAGTGGCAATGTTGACGTTGATAAGTAAAGTGTCGAATACAGTGTTATTAGGCAACTGGTCTAAATTTAATGGTGTAAAAGGTTTCGTTTCCAGCTGGCTCATATTATTATCTCGATATTAACTATTGATTCTAAAGTGCATTGCGCATGGCTAAGCAAATATTTGCAAAACACATTCTACTCGCTGAAGGCTGGGCTGAAAACGTTTTATTGACGATTGACGATTTAGGGTATATCACTGCGATCGAAGAAAAATCAACTATACGGAATGATTTTAAGGGAGAATTAATTGCAAATTCGATTATCCCTGGCATGGTCAATAACCATTCTCATGCTTTTCAGTGGGCTATGGCTGGTCTCGCCGAGCAAAGCGGTAAGGGGAGTGATAGTTTCTGGTCTTGGCGTAAAATCATGTATGATTTTGTATCTAAAATCACTCCAGATGATTTAGAAATCATTGCGACAGCACTTTATATGCAGATGCTAAAAGCTGGCTATACTTCCGTAGGTGAGTTTCACTACCTTCACCATGATGCTAATGGTGAGCACTTTTCCAACCAAGCTGAAATGTCGCAACGTATTTTCGAGGCCGCTAAGAACTCAGGAATTAATTTGACATTATTACCTGTGTTCTATCGCTATAGTGGCTTTGGAGAGCAGCCTCCCAGTGATGAGCAAAAACGCTTTATTCATACTCAAGGTGAGTATGCGCAATTACTCGATGTGATTTCTAAGTTAGCAGGGGATTATCAGCAAAATTTTGGCATAGCGCCTCATTCGTTACGCGCTGTGAACTATTCAGACATAGAATTCGCGATTAACCACCTAGATAAGTTAACTGGGCAATCGTCGATTCAGGCACCTGTTCATATTCATATCGCTGAGCAACTCAAAGAAGTGAATGATTGTTTGGCCCATTACGGTGACAGACCGGTAAACTGGTTATCAGAAAACTTTGAACTAAATAGTCGCTGGTGTTTGGTTCACGCCACACATATGAATGATAGTGAAGTAAAGAAAGTCGCTAAATCTAAAGCGGTAACTTCCATTTGCACAACCACAGAAGCGAACTTAGGTGATGGTTTTTTTGCCATGCCAGATTACAAGGCTCATTCAGGAGTCTGGGGAATTGGTAGTGATAGTCATATATCGGTGAATGCCACTGAAGAGCTGCGTTGGTTAGAGTATCAAAACCGATTAATATCGAATTCAAGAACTGTTTTCACTGATGGTGATAATAGCTCCAATGGTTATTGGTTATGGCGCAACGCTGCAAGAGGTGGCTCACAAAGTTTGGGTGGTCGTTCGGGTGAAATTGCGATTAATAAAAAAGCTGACTTTTTGGTTTTGAATAATAAGGATATAACTTTAGCAGGTAAGACAGGTAATCAACTTGTAGATGCTTATATTTTTAACCAGCAGCTAAGTGAACCTTTGGTTTCGGTTTGGGTATCAGGTAATAAGCTTGTCGAAAAATCGCAGCATGCCAACCAAGATTTGATAACTAAAAATTATCAAAGAGTAATACAAAAGCTTCTGAATTAGCTTTAAGGTAAATCATTGAGCGTATCCTCTAATTCTTTTAAATTAATGGGCTTTATTATTAATTTTGCATCTAGCGATTGGTAATTCTCATTCTCGACAATTTCGGAGTGCTTTGAAAACACTAAAAGTTTAGGCGGCATTTCTTTTGCATAATACTCAGTTTTAAAGTTAGCAAGAAAATAAGGATCTTGCGAAGAAAAGAAATTTGAATTGACGCAAACGGCGTCATAATGATTCCGACGAAGCTTCTGCAAAGTCACTTGTTTGGTAGTGGCTTTATCAACTTTTTGTGCAAATTTCTCAAGATAGCCCATTAGTATAATTCGTTCGGTTGGATCTGAGTCATATACCAATAAAGAATGCTGCGCATTTAATGCTGAGATTGAGTGATTTGCTTTTGATTTATCTTGTTTTTTTATAATAGAAACAGGAAATTCAAAACGAATTTCATTTTCTAAAAATATAAAATCACCGCCAGTTTTCTGCACTAGATGCTTACAAGCAATAAAAGAGGGGTTGTTAGTTTCAATTGATATTTGAGACCCTGGAATAAAATCAAATAAACTTTGGTGCTCTAGGACGTGCTTGAAACTTGGCGAACTTGACTCGAAGGACAATCTTAATATATGAGTTTGGTCATGAATATTATTAATATCAGCACTAATACTCAATTCAGAGTTTTTACATAACAAAGCTAGTTGTTTGATAAAAAGCTTTAAGAAACTATGGAATAGTTCTTTATCAATAAATACACTGTGTTCATCGAGCATTCCTAGAACTTTATCAAAAATGATTAGGTTATTTTCTTGCATCAAATCAGAATGATGAGCTATAACCCATGAGAATTCTTTTCGAATATCAATGAAAGACTTTTCATCACTTTTACTGGCTAGAACTGCATCGATGAAAACCTCCAAACTGGAATCCAACTTAAAAGTTTTAGACGCCATTAAGAACTCAAGGAAGCGGTTGAGCTCTAAGTTGGAATCCTCGCGAGCATATTGAATTTCTTTATGCAAGTTTGCCAGTTGGGAATTTTGTTTATAAATTTTATCAACAGCCTTGCTGGCATTGTAATAGAGGTTTTTATATTCACTAAACTTAGCGGAATCTTGATAAATGATTTTTTCGCTCTCTAAAATATTGCTAATGATCGATATGCGATTGCGCTTAACTTTTATGCTTTGATAAAGCCAAAAGCCAGAGACTATAAGAATAGTGGCTAATATAATATTAAAAATTATAGCTAACTTATTCACTATAAGTTCATTTGTAAATGAATAAGGTTGAACAAGAGCTTTGATTTGACCAATGCTTTGAGTATTGCTGGAGTTATCGCCACTATCTATATAAATATTAATCTCAGAATTTAATAATTGATTGATTATGTCTTTGCTAAACACCTTAAGTTCATCACGATTTATAACGTTTTGTGTACTGCGCTCGGCAACTAAAGCTCCTTCTTTATCATAAATACTCACGCTAATAATGACCGGATCAAAATCAATAGTTGATAACTCACGTTGCACAGCTTCGTTATCGGCCACTAACATTGGGACTTCCACTTTTGACTGCAGCATTACAAAAAGCGTATCAGTGGAGTTTTTCTGGCGGGTATTATAATTTTGTTTATTGTCGATCCATATATAAATGTTGAATAATATAAGCATGACTAATGCAAACACTGCGTATCTTAGTAATTTCCTTGTTGTGTGTTTATTCTTTAACGATTGCATTATCTTTAATTAATCCGTTATCGATGCTTATAGTTGCCACTTTATAGGCGATTGTTTGTTCTCTATAAGTTTTTGGTTTGTTATTGAGAAATGTTGACACCCAAAGAAACCTCTATGAGCCGATAAAGGCGAGGGGTGTGGTGCCTTCAAAATTATGTGCTGTTCGCCGATAAGCGATGCTTTCTTTTGGGCATAAGCTCCCCACAATAGAAAAATTATAGGCTCAGGCTTTTGATTAAGGCTGCAAATAATTTGGTCTGTTACTTTTTCCCACCCTTTGTTGGCATGAGAACCCGCTAAGGATTTCTCTACGGTTAATACAGAGTTTAACAACAAGACGCCTTGATTAGCCCAAAGAGTAAGATCACCATTATTAGGCATATTACACTTCAGATCATTTTCGATTTCTTTGTAAATATTACGAAGCGATGGGGGAATTTTAATCCCAGGGTTCACTGAAAAAGCCATTCCATTAGCTTGGTGTTCACCGTGATAAGGATCTTGTCCTAGAATGACGACCTTAACTTTATTAAAGGGTGTCGAGGTTAAAGCATTGTAAACTTCATTTTCAGGAGGGTAGATAACTTTGCCAGCGGCTCTTTCATCCGCTACAAATTGAGTTATATCCTTATAAAAATCCGTTGCCTTTAATCCAGATAGGGCTTCTTGCCAAGTTTTTGCCGATTCCACTGATATAATGTTTTCTATTCTAAAAACAACAAGATAGCTTAGTTTTCATTAATATCCAAATGGTTTAAGGCGTCGGAAAGATTTCCAGGAGATTCTTTCATGCGATCGTTAATAGCATAGGATTCAACCTCCAAAGCACCAGACCAGTCTTCAGGCGCTGCGGCTTCAGCGATATAAAGTTCCTGCCAACTTGCTAAATCTAACTCCTCTATCTCTCCATTGAAGTATTGAATTTCAATAGTACCCTCATCATCATCAATCGCGACGACTTCAAATACATCGTTGAGGTCAGGTCTTTTATACCAATGACCTCGGCGTGGAGTTAAAAGTTTAGCCATTACTTAAGCCATATTCATTAATTCGTACTACCAATCTTAATTTACCATATTGGTCAAAAAATGCACGATTATAATTGATCAATTTGTGAACAGGTCAATAGGAAAACTTTATCCTTAAGAATAAAGCTAGATTTTTAGAGCCTTAAAAAATACAATGTCAGAACAAACAAACCAAATGGTATGTAAAGTGACTAATATGCCTTCATTCACTAAGCTAACTCTTGCTACTTTGATCTCGATTCTAACCTCGTCTATTTCATATGAATCCTCAGCTGGCGAACTCTCAGGCCAAGTTCAATTTGAAACAAGAGTTTTTACGCAAGAGGCGGATTTCGGCCAATCAGATAGTAATTTTTCAATAGCATTTGAGCCAGAGTATTACCATCAATTTGACGATAGCGACTGGAGCTTTGATTTTAAGCCTTTCTATCGCTGGGATAGTGAAGATGAAGAGCGCACTCATGCTGATATTCGTGAGCTCATGTTCACCTATGTGGGTGATGTTTGGGAAGTCAAAGCTGGCATTGGCAAAGTTTTTTGGGGAGTAGCAGAGTCACAACATTTAGTTGATGTGATTAACCAAACTGACTTTGTTGAAAATATTGACGGTGAAGACAAGCTTGGTCAGCCCATGCTGCGCTTTTCAACTGAACAAGAATGGGGTTTGTTTGAATTTTATTTATTGCCTTATTTCAGAGAAAGGACATTTGCTGGGGAGGATGGCCGCTTACGCTTCCCACTAGCAATCGATGTGGATAATCCTATTTATGAAAGCGATGACGAAGAGCACAATCTTGATGCCGCTATTCGTTGGTCACGTTCCATTGGGGATTGGGAAATAGGTTTAGCGCACTTTTCGGGTACCAGCCGTGAACCGCAATTTGTACTAGATACCTCTAATCCACTTAGTCCAACTTTAAGACCTTTATATCAAACTATTGATCAAACTAGTTTAGATGTTCAAGCAACGATTAATGCTTGGCTATGGAAACTTGAAGCTATCAGTCGTTCAGGTTTTGGTAACGATCGTTACTGGGCTGCTGTGGGCGGTTTAGAGTATTCGTTTTATGATATCAAAGAATCAGGCATCGATTTAGGTATTATTCTTGAATACCAAACAGACAGTCGCGAATTGATTGCTGGTGGCTTTCAGACTCAAGATTCGATTGTTAGTGGCTTTCGTTTAGCTTTGAATGATGAGCAATCAACCGAAGCATTGTTTGGTTTTTCTTATAGCGAAGAAGGGCAAAAGTTTTTGAATTTAGAAGCCAGTCGCCGTATTGGTAATAGTTGGAAAATCATTTTAGAAGCACGTTACTTTACCGGCTTCGATGATAACAATCCGACGGAATCAATTTTTTATCCTTTCCGTAACGATGACTATATTGGGATTAGTTTAGAAAAATACTTCTAAGTAAAAAAACTAATAAGTGTTACTAGATTTCATTAATAATAAATTAGCATACTGCTCCAGAAGTAACTGGAGCACATTGTGCAATTGAATCGTCACCTGTGTTGGTATTTAAAATATACTCAAACACCGTATCTTTCTTATTAAGTTTTAAAGCATAAATCGCGCGGTAGGTCATTACTTTCTTAATGTAATCGCGAGTTTCTGTATAAGGAATAGCTTCAATCCAAACTTCCGTGGGGAAGCGCCCAAATCCTTTCCACTGATCAATACGATGTTTGCCAGCATTATAGGCGGCGGAAGCATAAATTGGGTTGTTATCCAGCTCATCGTAGCGAAGTTTTAAATAATTAGATCCCATTTCAATGTTGGTGCTAGGTGCAAACAAATCTGAGCGTTTGCCATATTTTACGCCGAGCTTTTTTGAATAAATTTTTGCAGTTGAAGGCAGCACCTGCATTAAACCGTATGCGCCAGCACCGGACACTGCAAAAGGTCCGTAAGCACTTTCTTGTCTAGTAATCCCCATTAGCCATTCAGCGGGTAATCCAACTTTTTTGCCCATGACTTGGTAGTCATACTTAAAAGCTGTAGGAAAACGTAAATTGGTGTCATCCCATTCTTTAGCTTTGGCGATTGTTAATATCCCTTGGTTATACCAGCCCCAGTCATGAGCGATTTGAGCGGCAGCTTTTATTTCATCCTTATTGGCTAATCTTTTTTGCAAGCTTCGCCATTCTCGATTAGCGTCACGATAACGCTCAAGGGCAAATAATTCTTTAGCTCTTTCGACGTTTGAAAAAGCGCTGACTCTTTTGATAACATCAGAACTGATGGCTGAGTCCTGGTGGTTAAGTTGCAATGGCTGTTTCAATCTGACTGCCGCCTTGTAGCCATAGTAATCACGTTCATTAGCAAGCTGCTCTAAAATTGGAGCAGACTTTTGAAAAACCTTTTTATTTTCCAAAGCGATCGCGTACCAATAACGCCATTGATTGGTTTTTTGAATATTTTCTGACAATAAGTCATATTGCTCGATAACTGAAGACCAATCTTCAGCCCTTAAAAAGGTAGCGAGTTTCCAATGAGATACCAAACTATCACTTAGATATCGATTAATGTGACGCTTAGCCCAAGTAAGAGCACCAGGTTTGTTTTCGGTAGCCTGGGCTAGGAATAGTGTTCTTTCAGCATCAGTTTTTAACTCTTTTGGAATGACAATGCGTTTTTGTACATTACGCCAGGTTTTGTAGGCTGAATCGCGATCACCCCAGGCCAGCTTTTTGATGGCAAAGACCGCAATCACTGCTTCTTGATATTTATAATCTTTCTGCGGGAAAAAATTACGTTTAGCTATAGCCCCTGGATCTTTTCTGACTTTTGACCACAGTTCTGCTAGATATTGTTGTTTTGTTGGTAAATAGCGTTTTAAGTAATTCATTAAAGCAACAGAACCACTTTGTGCAGTTTTATTGAAACGCTTGAATGCGACAGCATGAGTTAACTGTCCATCAGCTGTCCATGCTTTGAACAATGAATCGCACTCTTGAGGTTGTGACTTTGGAACTAGCCAGAGCTTCTTGATTTCAGAGTAGAGCTTATTGACAGCAACACCTTTTGTAATTTGGTGACTCAGATACAGACACTTATGCTTAGCATTACTACTGCTAGCTAAGTGATCTTTATAATAATCGCTAAATACTGACAGTTCTTTGTCTTTGGCTAGTTTATCGATATATCGATACTTAAGTCGATTTGCTAAAGGAGAATCCCGTTGGAATTTTATAAATTTATCAATTTCTGCTCGATTGGATAGGGTCAAATTTTTAGATAAGAAATCAAAATCTAGATAAGAGGCCAAAGGGTAGTGATCGAGCTTTGCTCGAATCTTCCGATATTCATTAAATTTATTTTCTTTGAGCGCTTTTTCCGCTTGCAAAAATATTTTTTGAGAAGAGCTATAATTTTTCTGATTTTTTGTTGGTAAATTGTTTGCGTATAAGTCACTCGTAGCAATAGTTAATGCTAATCCACTAATCATAAGTAGTGGCTTAATAATCATTCGCATTCTGTAAACTAGTCCTTTAACCTGTAATGAAACAGTTGTAATTTAAGATTTAACTTTCTTCAGTTTAGTATTCAAGCCATAACCATATTATGAATTGAACAAAGTCAAAATCTTGTTGATTTTTTTATTTATAATATTATGAAACCGCTCTCTTACTTTGTAAGACAAGTATCTATAGACAGCGTTCCATAAAGATTTATTTAAAGTGATTAAAAATCGAAACTGCTCCGACTTCAAGCTTATAAGCTCAGTATCAGACATTTTTTACTTGTTTTTACAAAATAAGCTAAGATAATAATGGCGCTGTTCAAAAAGGCACTAATATTGTAGAAAAATTAACCAGCAACAGGTGAAGCAATGGGTAAAAGTAGCAAATACAAGGCTCGGCCAATGGATGACAATGGTTTTATCCACTATACGGATGTTGAGCATGAAACTTGGCATAAGCTAATTTCTCGTCAGGAAAAGCTTATTCAAGGGCGCGCTTGTGCTGAGTATTTTGAAGGATTAGATAAGCTACAATTACCTAAAGACAGAATTCCTCAATTAGAAGAAGTCTCTAGTGTCTTACGTAAAGAAACGGGTTGGGAAGTTGCCTGGGTTCCTGCGTTAATTAACTTCGATAAATTTTTTGCATTGCTAGCGGACAAAAAATTCCCATGTGCAACTTTTATCCGTACCCCAGAAGAAATGGATTATTTACAAGAGCCTGATGTATTCCATGAAATTTTTGGTCATTGTGCGATGCTAACCAACCCTTATTTTGCCGAATTCACCAGTATTTATGGCAAGTTAGGGTATAACGCTTCAAAAGAAGATAGAGTCTTCTTAGCTCGTTTGTATTGGTTTACAGTGGAGTTTGGATTGATGCAATCTAATGAAGGTAATCGTATTTATGGCGGTGGTATTCTCTCTTCGATTGGCGAAACGCCTCATAGTTTAGATAACCCAGAAGTTATTCGTAAACCATTCGATCCAGTGGATATGTTAAGAACGCCTTATCGAATCGATATAATGCAGCCACAATATTTTGTGTTAGAAGATTTAAAGCAGCTTTATGAATTGGCGCATGCCGATGTTATGGGCATGGTCGAAGAGGCAAAAAAGCTTGGTTTACATGCTCCGGTCTATCCGCCAAAAGAAGAAAAACTAGCCAGTTAGAATTCCTTTGAAGCCCGCTATAAAGTGGGCTTTTTATTGTCAAAAAAATCGGTTTGTAGCATAATAGAACGCTATTATTCGGGTTGATTTGACCTATTAAGAATTTATCTATGTTATTGATTTTAAATAAACATCACATACCAACTTACCTTGTTGCGGTGCAAGTCCGTGCTCAATGGAGCCAATAGTTCCCCAAATGCCTTTCCTAGCGATTGTAGTTTGCAAAAATTACCAGCTAGTTCAAACCAAATTAGGTGTTTAAGTTTGTTTAACTTCAAACATCATGAAATTAACCTCTTAAAATACTGAGGAAAATAAAATGTCAGATTTACAAGCATCAAACATGCAAGCAAAAGTCACCAGTGCACCAACGCCAACCGAACCTGTAGCAAACCCAATGGGCACGGATGGATTTGAATTTGTTGAATATTCAGCACCCAATGCTGAAGGTATTCAAAAGCTTAGAGACTTATTTCAATTATTAGGCTTTACTCACGTAGCAAATCATAGAAGCAAAAAAGTGTCTTTATATCGTCAAGGCGATATTAATTTTGTAATTAATGCTGAAACAGAAGGTTACTTTAACGAGTTTAGTAAATTACATGGCCCTTGTGCCTGCGCTATGGCTTGGCGTGTAGCAGACGCGAAAAAAGCTTTTGAACACGCAGTTGCTAATGGTGCTAAGGCATTCGATAAACCTGAGCATAAAGCGCATCCAGCAGTGTATGGAATTGGCGGTTCGGTACTCTATTTCATTGATACTTGGGGGAAAGAAGCCAGTATTTATGATGAAGAGTTTGAATTTATTGATGGTGTTGATGAATACCCAGTAGGTATGGGCTTGCAAACTTTAGACCACCTGACCCACAACGTTAAGCGTGGTGGTATGGATGTGTGGGCAAGTTTTTATGAAAATATCGCTAACTTCCGTGAAATTCGTTACTTCGATATCAAAGGTAAGCAAACTGCATTATTCTCTAAAGCGATGACAGGCCCTTGTAATAAACTTCGTATTCCAATTAATGAATCAGCAGATGAAAAGTCGCAAATCGAAGAATATTTAAAAGAATACAAAGGCGAAGGGATTCAGCACATAGCGTTATCGACGCCAGACATCTACGACACCATTGAGCGTTTACGTGCTGGTGGCATGGACTTTATGCCTACTCCAGGCGCATATTACGATATGATTCCGCGTCGCATTCCTAAGCACAATGAAGATGTTGCTAAGTTACGCGAAAACCAAATCTTGATTGATGGATCTTTAGATCATGAAGAAGGGATCTTATTGCAAATCTTTACCAATACTGTAATCGGTCCAATTTTCTTTGAGATTATTCAACGTAAAGGCAACCAAGGTTTTGGTGAAGGTAATTTTAAAGCTTTATTCGAATCGATTGAACAAGATCAAATTGACCGTGGTGTGATTTAATTGATAGCCATTCCCAGCTTAGCTAAGAAAGGAGAAATATATGCGTAAGTGGATTTCATTCCCGCATAAAGAAGGCACCATTTCTCGTCAAGCACACGCCGATTTTCCTGAAGAGGGAATGTATGAGCGTGAAGCAGGGCGAAGTGGTTTTTTTGGGCCAACAGCACATTTTCATCATAAACAAGCGCCAACATCATGGGAGAAATGGGAAGGTCCTTTAAGACCTAGGGCTTTTGATTTAAATGATTTAGAAAAAAGCTCAAACTCGCCATGGGCAGCTAAAGATCTATTACACAATGCTTCTTGTAAATTTCGAATTTGGGATTGTAATGAAGCTATGCCAGCATTAGCTCGTAATGGTGATGGTGATGAATTATTGTTTATTCACAAGGGCAAAGGCGATTTATTTTGTGACTACGGACATATGGAAATTCGAGATGGTGATTATGTAGTCATTCCGCGCGGGACTATGTGGCGTATCGAGCCGCAAGAGCCGATGACCATGCTGTTAATAGAAGCTACTAACGATAGTTACCAGTTGCCGGATAAAGGCTTAGTGGGACCGCAAGCAATTTTTGATCCTGCCATGTTGGATGTGCCTTCGATTAATGAAAGATTTAAGGCGCAACAGGATGAAACCCCATGGACCGTTGAAATTAAGCGTCGCGGTCAATTATCCAAAGTACATTACAATTACTCGCCATTGGATGCGATAGGTTGGCATGGCGATTTATCGGTAGTAAGAATTAATTGGCGTGATATTCGCCCTTTGATGTCACATCGTTATCACTTACCACCGTCAGCACATACTACTTTTGTGGCAAGTCGATTTGTTATTTGTACCTTTGTGCCGCGTCCTATTGAATCCGATCCTGGTGCCTTAAAAGTACCTTTCTATCATAATAATGACGATTTTGATGAAGTGCTTTTCTATCACGCAGGTGACTTTTTTAGTCGCGATAACATCGATGCGGGTATGGTCACTTTCCATCCGTCAGGTTTTACTCATGGGCCTCACCCGAAAGCTTTTAAAGCTGGGATGGAATATGCCAAAAAAGAAACTGACGAAGTGGCAGTAATGATCGATACGCGCGATGCTTTGGAAGTGTCTGATGAAATGTCCTCAGTAGAGAATCCAGAATACTGTAATAGCTGGAAAGCCAGCGAATAAGAAATTAGGAAAATATAATGAAATTAGCAACTATAAAAGACGGTAGTCGTGATGGTCGTTTGGTGGTAGTAAGTCGCGACCTAAAACAAGCAGTAAAGCCATGCCATGTCACAACCTTGCAAGCTGCATTAGATGATTGGGATAGCGCAAAGCCAGATTTAGAAGAGCTTTATGGTCGCTTGAATGCTGGTGAAGTTAAAGAAGCATTTGATTTTGATCAAGTAGCTTGTGAATCACCATTACCAAGAGCTTATCAATGGGCTGACGGTTCGGCTTATGTTAATCATGTAGAATTAGTGCGCAAGGCTCGAAATGCAGAAATGCCAGAAACTTTCTGGACGGACCCATTGATGTATCAAGGTGGTAGCGATACGTTCTTGGGGCCACGTGACAAGATTAAAATGGCTTCTGAAGACTACGGCATTGATATGGAAGCTGAAGTGGCTGTTATTACAGGTGATGTTCCGATGGGAGCAACTCCAGAAATGGCGGAGAAAGAAATTCGTTTGTTAATGACGGTAAACGATGTTTCTTTGAGAAACTTAATTCCTGGCGAATTGGCTAAAGGTTTTGGTTTTTTCCAATCCAAGCCATCTTCAGCATTTTCGCCTGTTGCCGTTACTCCAGATGAATTGGGCGATAAGTGGGATGGTAAAAAAGTATTCTTGCCACTGGTAACTCATTTAAACGATACAGTACTCGGCAAACCTGATTGTGGCGTAGACATGGTGTTTGATTTCCCCACTCTAGTGGCACATGCGGCTAAAACTAGACCTTTAGCGGCTGGTGCTATTGTAGGCTCTGGTACTATTTCAAACGTTGATGAAACCACTGGGTCATCATGTCTAGCAGAAGTGCGTATGCTTGAAATTATTGCTGATGGCGCTCCAAAAACTCCATTTATGCGTTTTGGAGATACGGTAACTATTGAAATGTTTGATGAAGCAGGCGCTTCTATCTTCGGTCAAATTCATCAAGAAGTTGAAAAGTACGAGCTTTAATTATTGATAAAGAAAGGTGAAGAGGGTTTATGCTGAAATTATATAGTTATTGGCGCTCAACGGCGGCTTATCGCGTTCGAATTGCTTTAAACTTAAAACGAGTGGCTTACCAAATGATTCCTGTGCATTTGGTAAAAGATGGTGGAGAACAGCATAAACCTGCATACCGACAGAAAAACCCGCAGGGTTTAGTACCATTGTTGGATGATAATGGCCAGCTCATAAGCCAATCGATGGCGATTTGCGAGTATTTAGATGAAACTCATGCAGGTCCTGAATTATTACCGACTGAACCTTTTTTAAAAGCGCAAGTCAGAAGCCTTTGCCAGGCTATTGCTTGTGATATTCATCCTCTAAATAATTTACGCGTATTGCAGTATCTGAAAGGAGAGTTAGAAGTTAGCGATAATGCTAAAAACGATTGGTATCAGCACTGGATTCAGCAAGGGTTCAGGGCTGTTGAGAAACAATTAGCTAATTTTGCTACTGAGTCGTCATTCGCTTTCGGTAATGAGCCAACATTAGCGGATGCATTTATTGTAGCGCAAGTTTACAATGCCAGACGCTTTAATATTAGTCTTGACGAATATCCGCGGTTAGTTGCTATTGAGCAGCACTGCTTAACACTAGATGCGTTTAAAGACGCACAACCAGAATCACAACCGGATGCTGTTTAGCATCGATAGAGAAGCATAATGAAAAAAACAATTTTAGCAAAAACTTTAATTGCTACGGCAATAACTTTCTCAATTGGAACAGTTGCGGCAGCACCTTATGATGTTATTGAATTAGGTGATTTGGGCGGTGAGCAGAGTTTCGGGTGGGGTGTTAACTTACAAGGTGATGTCGTCGGCTATGCCAATGGCCCGTTATTAACAGAGGGCGGTACGGAAAGGGAGTTTAATTTACATGCCTTTTCATTTACTAATTCTGTTATCAGTGATTTAGGCGCATTTGGAGAAAACAATAGTTTTGCTTTTAAGATTAATGATTCTGGTTTAATTATTGGATATGGATTTGATATTGTAGATGTCGATGGTAATGATTCATTACAGGAATTTGCTTTAACATTTCCTAGTTCTGGTCCTGAGAAATTAGACTTGGGAGATGGCGTTATCAACTCTAGAGCAATAAATTTGAACAATGCCAATCAAATTGTCGGCTTTGGTGTTATTAATGTAGCTGAACCCGACGGTACCGAAGTTCGAGCGTTCAGAGGTTATGTGCATTCGGATACAGGTGTAGAGTTTTTGCCACCATTTGGTGATGATCAGGGTACTGCATTTGATGCTTATGCAACGGCCATTAATGATAGTGGTGTAGTTGTTGGTTGGTCTGAGTTTTTAACAGAAAGAAATTCTGTTGGAGCTAAAGCATTAATTTATAATTTTTCTAGTGAAATTCTAGAAGTGCCTGCAATTGGTGGTTTTGAGAACTACCCAACTGACATTAATAACAACAATATTGTTGTTGGAAGGGCTCAGGATGAAGATGGTTTCTTTAGGGCATTCGTCTATGATTTAGCAACCGAAACTATGACAGAACTTCCTTACATAAATTCTAGCTTTAGAGATGCAGTGGCAAATGCTGTAAATGATAATGGTCAGGTTGTAGGTAATACCTTGGCATCACCCTTAACCGTGCCAAAATATGCTGGATTTTTATATTCTGAAGGGCAGTTTCAAATATTAAATGATTTAGTGGCTTGTGATTCTGGTTGGGATCTACAGTTAGTAAATGATATTAGTAATTCCGGAGAAATTGTAGGTGTGGGAATTTATGAAGGCGACGTTAGAGCTTTTAAATTAGTACCAACCGGTGACCCAATTGAGGACTGTTCTGAACCCGATAGCGACAGCTCTGGTGGTGCTATAACTGTTTATGGATTGTTATCATTATTTGGCTTATTGATGTTTAGACGTCGAAAAATGTAAACTAATAAATGAATGAGTTAGAACAATCAATATCTGAGAGCAAACTGACTGAAGCTAAACAACTTGCTAAAAAGCAATATGATCTAAATCCCTCCCTTAGAAATTTAAAGTCTCTTGCGATGTCCTCGTTACAAGCAGGAGACTTTCTAATGGCATCTTCTTTATTTGAGTTGCTTATTCAAAAAGAAAACAATTCAGTAGAAAATAATTTTCATGCGGCAATATCATTTCATCAGCTACAACTCTGGGATAAAGCCATATTTTTTTATAAGGTAGTATGCAGATTAAATGCACAACATTTGCATGCTTACCTTAATTTGGCTATTTGCTATGAAAATACAAACGAGTTTAGCAATGCAAAAGATATTTATGAAAGTTCTTTGATACAAGATAATTTGAGCTCCGATATTCTCAATAACTATGGGAATATGTTAATTAAGAGTGGTGATACGTATAAAGCGGAGGCTATTTTTTCTGAGGCATTAGCAACAAACCCTCAAAATTATTTATTATCGAAAAATTTAGCCATTTTATATTCAAGACAAAATAAACATGAAGATGCAAAAGCCATACTTAGCAGTCTTATCTCCAAGTATCCAAATAAAGCAGAACTTTTTTATCTATTAAGTAAGTGTCACATTGAACAGAAACAATACCAGCAAGCCATAGGGCTACTGCTTAAGGCTATTGATATTAATGCTGGAGTTGAAAAGTATCATACGGCCTTAATCACTTGTTGGGTTGAAACTGGGCAATTATATGATGCTGTCAATCATGTAAGGAATACGGTTAAAACATTTAGTACTAGATCCAGCCGATTAACCCTAGCTTACGTTTTGTCTTACTCTAGAAGCGAAAGAGAACTAATAGAAGCTCGAAATATTTTAGACAAAGTCTTAGTTGAAGAATCTGATAATTTGCAAGCAATGGATACTTTAGCAAAGATATCGGTGAAGTTAGGTGCTGTTGAAACTGCTCAGCACTATGCAAAAAAACTATCTGCTTTTACTCAAAGCAAGCAATACTTAATGTCTGCGCAACAAGTGTATTCTTTAGCTGGTAATTACCAGTCCTCTAACGCGGTCTTAGATATTTTATTGGAAGCTATGGATGAACCGTCGGCTATTGTATTTCGTGATAAAGGTTATAATAATATAATGCTCGGGAAATACTTAGAAGCGGAGAAGGACTTACAGTATTCGTTATCACTTGATTCAACAGATCAAAAGTGTTTGGCTTTGCTGATTGTTTGTAAGCAAGCGCAAAATAAATTTGATGAATCAAGAAGCTTACAGCTATTTGAAGAGCTTACGCTGCAGAAAGAAATTTCCCTACCAAATTCTTGCAAGACTATGCAAGGATACCTTGCTGAACTTGTAGAAGAAATATATAAACAGCCAACTTTAAAGTGGGAGCCTAGTGGCTTAGCCACTAAAGGCGGAAGTATGACGGAGAATATAGATGTTACAAGTTATCCGGCATTGGATTACTTCAAACAGTATTTACATAAATTATTAGGTAATTACTTAGATCACATTCCCCAAAATATAAAGCATCCATTTCTTAAAAAGAAGCCTAAGAGTTTTGATATTCACTTCTGGGCAGTGGTGCTATCTGAGTCTGGCTATGTCGGATCGCATATCCATGAAAACTCTTGGTTAAGTGGTGCCTTTTACGTACAGTTACCTAAAATATTAAATGGTGATGAAGGCTCATTAATTTTTGGCAAGCCGCATGATGAACTTGGATTTGATTTTATCAATGAACATTATAAAGTTACTCCGAAAGAAGGGACTTTTGTATTGTTCCCATCTTATTTTTATCATCACACAGTCCCTTATGATTCTAAAGAAAAACGAATTTCTTTAGCTTTTGATGTGGAAGTCAAAGAATGGAATTAATAAAAAAGCGGCATTAGCCGCTTTTTTATTGCTTGGTTTTTTACATGTTAGGGTAGTTGGGGCCACCGGCTCCTTCAGGAACGACCCAAGTGATATTTTGCGCAGGATCTTTGATATCACAAGTTTTACAGTGAACGCAGTTTTGCGCATTGATCACAAAGTTAGGGTTTTCGCCATTATCATCTCTAACCACTTCGTAAACACCAGCTGGGCAGTAGCGCTGAGCTGGTTCATCAAACTTATCAAGGTTGACTTCAATAGGAATACTCTTATCTTGAAGCTTTAAGTGTATAGGCTGATCTTCTTCATGATTGGTATTTGATACAAATACCGACGAGAGCTTATCAAAAGATAGCTTGCCATCTGGTTTTGGGTAATTAATTTTCTTACTGTCTCGTGACAATTTTAATTGAGCATGATCCGGCTTAGGATCGCTGAGTGTCCAAGGCAATTTGCCATTAAATAAATTCAAATCAATAAAGACATATGCTGAACCTAGCAAATTCCCCCACTTATGCTGTGCAGGTCCAAAATTACGTTGAGTGTGTAATTCTTTATAGGCCCAAGAGGCTTGATAATTATTTGCGTATTCAACTAAATCATCATTGGCTCTTTCAGCTTTTATTGCTTCAACGATAGTTTCTGCCGCCACCATGCCTGATTTCATAGCGGTATGGGTGCCTTTAATTTTGGCAAAGTTTAAAGTGCCCGCATCGTCGCCAACTAATAAACCACCAGGGAAAGACATTTTTGGCTGAGATTGAATACCGCCTTTAGTGATAGCTCTAGCACCATAAGATATGCGCTCACCACCTTCTAAAAATGGCTTAATGGTTGCTTGGTGTTTATATCTTTGGAATTCGTCAAAAGGACTAATGTATGGATTGGTATAAGACAAATCGGTAATTAGGCCCACAACAACTTGATTATCTTCGATATGATATAAAAAGCCACCGCCTGCAGAACCAGACTCGGATAAAGGCCAACCTGCAGTATGAACGACTAAGCCTTCTTGGTGCTGCTCAGCAGGGATTTTCCATAACTCTTTTATACCGATGCCATAATGTTGCGGTTCTTTATCTTTATCCAATTCATATTTGGCAATCAATTCTTTGCCTAAATGACCTCGACAGCCTTCGGCAAACAAAGTGTATTTGGCATGTAATTCCATACCTGGCATATAGCCATCTTTTTGCTCGCCATCTCGACCTATCCCCATATCACCTGTAGCGATACCTTTGACGGAGCCATTTTCGTTATATAGAACTTCAGCAGCAGCAAAACCAGGGAATATTTCTACGCCAAGACTTTCTGCCTGCTCAGCTAACCAACGGCATAAGTTGCCAAGGCTTATGATGTAATTACCATCATTATGCATGGTTTTTGGGGCGAAGAAGTTCGGGATCTTGATGCCTTTATCTTGAGTACGGAATAAATGAATTTGATCGCCAGTGACTTTGGTATTTAAAGGCGCGCCTTTATCTTCCCAGTCAGGTATCAGCTCATTCAAAGCTGTAGGTTCGAATACCGCGCCTGATAATATGTGCGCACCGACTTCTGAACCTTTTTCTACGACACAAACCATTAGTTCTTGTCCCGATTCTTCGGCTAGCTGACGTAAGCGAATAGCGGCAGATAAACCCGCAGGACCTGCACCAACAATTACTACATCAAACTCCATAAATTCGCGTTCCACGAAACCACCTCTTAATGCTAATCAATAATAGTTTTTAGTAAGTGACTGATTGAGCGCTAAATGCGCTGAAAAAGCACTGTTATGAGTTAAAAAATGGGCTTTAACTATTGACCTTAAGCCCTGAAAAGGTCACCATTGCGACCTATTTTACTAAAGATAGTCGGCTAGGTCGTCTATTTTGCCAAGAATTATACATAGATAGGGTTTTTATGAAAATTCTAGTTGCCATAAAACGTGTGATTGATGCGAATGTTAAGGTTCGTGTTAACGCTGATAACACCGGTGTTGAGACTGCAAATGTTAAAATGTCGATGAATCCATTTTGTGAAATTGCTGTTGAAGAAGCGATTCGTTTAAAAGAGCAGGGCGTTGCCTCTGAAGTTGTTGCGGTTTGTATTGGCCCACAACAAGCTCAAGAAACCTTGCGAACTGCTTTGGCATTAGGTGCTGATAAAGCGGTATTAGTGAAATCTGATGAAGAATTAGAGTCATTAGCAGTAGCAAAGGTATTAAAAAATATTGTTGAGAAAGAAGAGCCGCAAATGGTACTTCTTGGTAAGCAGTCGATTGACAGTGATAATAACCAAACCGGTCAGATGCTTGGCGCCTTGTTAGGTTGGGGTCAGGGTACTTTTGCTTCAGAAGTTAAAGTTGCTGATGGCAAAGCACAAGTCACTCGTGAAATTGATGGTGGTTTGCAGACTGTAGAATTAACGATGCCTGCAATTGTCACTACTGATTTACGCTTGAATGAGCCTCGTTTTGCTTCTTTACCGAATATTATGAAAGCAAAGCGTAAGCCGCTTGAAGAGCTTGCTGTTGCTGATTTAGGTGTTGATATAGCTCCGCGCACTGAAACTTTGAAAGTAGCTAATCCTCCAGCGCGTCAAGAGGGTATCAAAGTTGAAACAGTTGCTGAACTAGTAGATAAATTGAAAAATGATGCGAAGGTGATCTAAATGACGACTTTAGTAATTGCAGAACATAATAATCAGCAAGCTCAAGCTTCAACCTTTAGTACTATTGCCGCTGCGACTCAATTATCAGGTGATACGGTGGTTTTAGTAGCAGGTCATAATTGCCAAGCAACAGCAGAGCAAATTGCAAAAGCCCAAGGCGTGAGTAAAGTTTTGGTGGCAGATGCAGAGCATTATGCTCATTTATTAGCAGAAGACTTAGACCGTTTGGTTGTTGCTATCGCTGAAGATTATAGTCATATCTTGGCTCCGGCTTCGACTTTCGGTAAAAACTTTATGCCGCGTGTGGCAGCCTTGTTGGACGTCCAACAGATTTCAGAGATTACTGCTATTGATTCTGATGATGTGTTTGAGCGTCCAGTGTATGCAGGTAATGCCATTGCGACTGTTAAGTCAAACGATGCTAAAAAGGTTATTACAGTTCGTGCTACCGGTTTTGATGCTGTAGCAGAAGAAGGCGGTTCAGCGACTATTGAAGCAATCGAAGCAAAAGAAGCTTCAGCAACCTCAAGCTATGTTGGTGCAGAGTTAACTGTATCTGAGCGTCCTGAATTAACTTCTGCTCGCGTTATTGTATCTGGCGGTCGGGGTATGGGCTCAGGTGAAAACTTTACCATGTTAGAAGCTTTGGCAGATAAATTAGGTGCTGCAGTAGGAGCTTCTCGTGCCGCGGTAGATGCAGGTTTTGTACCGAACGATTACCAAGTAGGTCAAACCGGTAAGATTGTTGCTCCAGAGCTGTATATCGCAGTAGGTATTTCAGGCGCTATCCAGCATTTAGCAGGTATGAAAGACTCAAAAGTCATTGTGGCGATTAACAAAGACGAAGAAGCGCCAATTTTCCAAGTAGCTGACTATGGTTTGGTTGCAGATTTATTTAAGGTGATTCCAGAGTTGAATGACGCGCTGTAAACTTGCTTTAAGCTTAAAAAAAGCCGAGCATTTGCTCGGCTTTTTTATGATTAGAAGTTAATCTTAATATTAAAAGCTATATTAATACGCTCTGCAGAGGAAGTGTTTTTTAAAACCTCATGATAAAGATAACTTGGGAAAATTAATAGCATTCCATCTTCAGGCGAAATTGAAAAGGATTGACCAAAAGGTAAGCCGATACTGGTTTGCTGATTTAGATATTGGCTGCTATAAAAAGCAATGTCGCCGGTTCCTTTTCCTTGAATATAATATACCCCGGACCAGTGCCATTTAGAGTGAGAATGAATAGCATTAGTGCTATCGGGTTGGTTAACGTTTGCCCAGAATTCAGACTCAAACCTATCAGCCGGATAATTCATTATATTGGTGCAAGGCGCACCGGTATGAATATAGTGCTGATGGATTGACTTAATCATGCCGATAGCATTTTCAAGTATCACAGGCCAACCACTAAAACTATCAGAGCCTCTCCAGCAGCCTGGGTTAGCTAAAGGATCTCTCTTTGGATTGCTCTGCTTATATTGCTGTATCTCGGTTAGCAAGTCTTGATTTAATTTTACCGATGCTGGTATTTGGCTCCACCAAATATCAGTATGCAAAATTCCGCCTCTTGAGATGGCTATTTTATTTGAATTCATGCTGATGCTATTGTTTAATAAGATTTAAAGGAATCCCCTGAATTAACTGTAAATAATAGCTTTTAATATCGTCTTACTCAATGGCAGTCTGAAAATATCTAAAAAACACTTATTTGATGTCTAGATAATTAAAATAAGGAATATAAATAAAATGATTGGGAGTATTAACTCTTTGAAAATTAAAGCGGATAATTTTTTCCAACAAGGTAATTTACACGAAGGGATATTACAGCTTGAAGAGGCCGCTGAATTAGGCTGTTTAGAGTCTAGTTTTAGATTGGCTACCATATATTTCAATGAGTCAAAACCTGAGAAAGGCTTTAAACATTTAATACATTTAGACGAAAATGAAATAGGTGTTGGGTCTGTTTTTAAAGCTTTTTACGATTGGTTGATCAATAAAGAGACAGAGGGCTTTACCAATACCATAAAGCAGTATAAAGCAGAGGTTCCATTTGCACAGCTTGTAAGCTCTTTAATCGAAAAGGATGCAGACTATAGCTTCAAAACACTAGAATCCAAGAAATTAAATGAAGAACCTAATATAGACCTTATCTTTAATGTAGGGCCAGATTTACTTGGGCAACTTCTAATTAATATGTTGGGAAATAATTTACAACCTTCCAAGGTATATCAGCCTGGCGAGGAGGTATCAAATTTCAATAGTGTTCGAGACAATTACGCTATTAACTTTTCGCAAGTTCAACCCTATATTCCTTTTGCAATTATTAAGTATTATTTCTCTAAAATAGCTAATATGCCAATGAATCACTCTGAACCGCCGATGTTGATGAGGTATCAAAAAGGGCAGAAATTCAAACCCCATCATGACTTTATTGATTTAGATATCATTAATAGTAACCACTATGAGAAAAAGCTAGGTCAGAGAGTAAAAACCTTGCTGTTTTATATTAATGATAATTTTACCAATGGCGAAACCTACTTTAATGAGTTAGATTTAATGATAAAGCCAGTTAAAAACTCCGTATTATTGTTCGACAATGTGTCTAAATCCGGAGACTTATTACAAAAGTCACTACATGAAGGCAGGCCAGTGACAGATGGTGAAAAGTGGCTGCTATCAATTTGGTATAGAGAAAATCCAGAGGATTGAGAATATGAGAAATTTAGCCTTACTTTTAATGCTTGTTTTGGTTTCATGCTCTAAGTCTAACTTTAAAGAAGAAAGCTTACCTAAAGAGCAAAAAGAGAACCTGAACATATCATTGCCAATAAAGATTGGGCAAAAACTCAATATTAATCAAGTTAATATTGAGTTCCTCGAGTTAGCCGGTGACTCTCGCTGCCCAAAAGGCATGCAATGTTCTTGGGCAGGTAATGCCCAGGCAGTATTTTTAGTGACCGGAAACGATTCAGCCCAAACTTTGACTCTAAATACTCATGGCGGCGAAAAATACCCTAAATCTGGATTGGCAAACGGCTATCAATTCACATTGGATAAGATTAGGCCTTATCCAGCCACTAACATCAGGATAGATAGAACTCAAATCAAAGCAGAGCTTTTGGTTACCACCTCTGTCAGCGTAAAGAAAGAATTCAGTAAAACCGAACACGTCATTATCGATGTTCGCTCGAAAGGTGAGTATGAGCAAGGTCACTATCCCAATGCTAAGAATCTCGACTATAAAACCATTGAAGAAACTATCAGTACTTTAAACTTAGAAAAGGATTCTAAAATCTATGTTTATTGCCGCAGTGGGCGTCGCTCTGGTATTGCTAAAGCGCTATTAGAAGAAAAAGGCTACACTAACGTGATTAACGGTATTAACCAAGATAAAATGCATGACACTCTTGGTACTCGCGTAAAAATGTAAGGAGAGCAATATGGGTAAAGCATTAGGAATTGGCGGTGTGTTTTTTAAGGCAAAGGATAGGGATGCACTAGGCGATTGGTATAAAAAAACCTTGGGTTTTGACATTGATAAAAGTTATGGAGGCACTAGCTTTGCACTGGATGCAGCGCCGAAAGGGGCATGTACTGTTTGGGGACCCTTTAAAAGCGACACGGATTACTTTAACCCGTCGAAAAATGACTTCATGTTTAATTTGATAGTTGATAATTTGGGTGAATGTTTGAAACAAGTGCAAGCCAATGGTGGCGAATTAATTGGCGAGCCATGTGCAGAATCTTATGGAAAGTTTGGTTGGTTTATGGACCCTGAAGGCAACAAAGTTGAGCTTTGGGAAATCCTTAATGAAGGAAAGTTTGAGTAATATTACTAGCTAAGCCTTGTAGCCACCTTTGCAACAAGGCATAATTTTATCCATTAACATATAAAAACTGTTTATTATGCTTACGGTCGTTTCTCCTGCAAAGACTTTAGATTTTGAAACAAAATCTAAGTCTTCAATTAGTACTTCACCTGATTTTTTAGATGATTCGCAAGAATTAATAAATCAACTTAAAAAATTTAAATCGCAAGATGTCATTGATTTGATGGGCGTGAGTCAGAAAATAGCAGACTTAAATGTAGAGCGCTTTCAATCTTGGAAAAAGCCATTTACTGCCGATAATGCAAAACAAGCAGTGTTGGCATTTAAAGGTGATGTCTATACCGGACTTGATGCAGAAACTATGAAAGCCAATGATTTTAAATTTGCGCAAAAACATCTAAGAATTTTATCAGGCTTATATGGCTTGTTGCGTCCAATGGACTTAATGCAGCCATATCGTTTAGAAATGGGCAAGAAGCTAGCAAACAAGCGAGGCAGCAACTTATATCAATTCTGGGGAGAGCAAATTACTGATGCTTTGAATGAACAATTGAAAAGCCTTAAATCAGAAGTGCTGATCAATTTAGCCTCTAATGAATACTTTAAATCGGTAAAACCGAAAATATTAAATGCTGATGTGATCACGCCAGCGTTTAAGGAATATAAAAATGGCGATTATAAGATGATTAGCTTTTACGCCAAAAAAGCTCGAGGTTTGCTTAGCCGTTATATTATTGATAATAGAATTACTGCTCCTGAAGATATTAAAAGTTTTAATCTTGAAGGTTATAAATTCAGCAAAAAATTATCAAAAGACAATACTTGGACTTTCACTCGTAAGCAGTAACTAATCTTCACTAACACTCATTTCATAAATAACCGTTTTAATAGCCTGAGTTAATACAGATAATTGCTCAGGCTTTATAATATAGGACGGCATAATATAGATGAGCTTTCCAAATGGACGAATCCAAACTCCTAGTTCTACAAACCTTGGTACTATCCAGTTGAAGTCTACAGGCTTTTTCATTTCAACAACGCCTATTGCTCCTTTGATTCTAACGTCGTTAACCAAAAGGTTGTCTACTAAAGGTGATAGCTCTTCCAATAGCTGATTATGGATGGATCTAACTTTAAGCTGCCAGTTAGACTCCTCAAGTAAACAAAGTGACTTGAAGGCTACGGCACAAGCCAGCGGGTTGGCCATAAATGTTGGACCATGCATTAGTACGCCAGATTGATCGGCATGAATACCTGCGACAACTTTTTTATTAGCTAGAGTCGCAGCAAGCGTCATATAGCCGCCGGTTAAAGCTTTACCTAAACATATTATATCAGGAACCACTTGAGCTCCTTGATAGGCAAACAATGAGCCTGTTCGGCCAAAACCTGTGGCTATTTCATCAAAGATTAATAGCACATCATGTTTATCACACAGTGCCTTTATTTGCCTTAGATACTCGACGTCGTAAAACTTCATGCCTCCCGCACCCTGAACTAAAGGTTCTAAGATAACTGCTGCAATATTGCTGTGATTTTTTTCCAATTGTTGCTTAATTGAATCAAGGTATTTAGCTTGCCACTCAATATTCTCACCATAGACAGGAAGTTCAGCGAAATAGTGCTCTGCTAAAATACCTTCAAACATTGAGTGCATACCATTGTCTGGGTCTGTAACACTCATGGCGGCGA
Source organism: Kangiella sp. HZ709 (assembly GCF_009674675.1). Classification (GTDB taxonomy): domain Bacteria; phylum Pseudomonadota; class Gammaproteobacteria; order Enterobacterales; family Kangiellaceae; genus Kangiella. The sequence goes on along the minus strand of NZ_WKJC01000001.1, from coordinate 515,572 downwards.
AGGTATCACCGTGATAACCATTGCGAATAGTCAGGAGTTTAGTTTTCTCGGACTTTCCTTGGGCAAACCAATATTGAATGGCCATTTTGATAGCCACTTCGACGCTGACTGAACCAGAGTCTGAGAAAAAGACTCTATTAAAGTCTTGCTGTTGGTTAGTTGATGTGAGTGATAGTAACTTTTGAGCTAATTTAATTGCTGGTTCATGCGTCAAGCTGCCAAACATCACGTGGCTCATTTTATCAATTTGATTCTTTGCCGCTTGGTTGAGTTCTGGATGGTTATATCCATGAATAACAGCCCACCAAGACGACATACCATCTATTAACGTTTGGCCACTCTCCAAGTATATTTCTACACCTGATGCGGAATTAACTAAATAAAGAGGATTGTCTTTAGAGGTATTGGTATAAGGATGCCAAATATCATTTCTATCTAGGGATAGTAAATCCATGTGTGTATTTATAGGTACTATTAATGACTTAAATTATATCTAAAATTGAGTTGCTTAGATATACTGCAAAAAAACAAACTTCTTTGGCTATGCAAACCTCTTTCTGGCGTTTAATTTCTTTAGCAGTGGTTGCAGTCTTTGCAATGGCAATCGTTCCAGTGATTATAAAAATGATTCAAGTAAACGCTTGGATAGTCGGTTTCGTACGTTTGGCGATTGCGGTCGTTGGGTTGTTTATTTTTGCGAAATTAATCAATCAGTCGGTTTGGTCGCAAAGGAAAAACTGGTTGCCCATCACCATTATTGGTTTCATTTTTTCTATTCACTGGCTCACCTATTTTTATAGTATTCAGTTTTCTACCGCAGCGATAGCCGCCATTGGCGTTTCAACTTACGGTGCTCACTTACTGCTACTGGGTTGGTTTTTTAAAGGGCAGCAACCCAGCTTATTTGAGTTTGCTTGTGTGGTTACAGCTTTTATTGGCGTCTATTTTATCGTGCCTGAGTTCTCGCTTGAAAACGAAATGACCTTAGGACTAATTCTTGGGGTGGTTTCAGGTTTTTTGTATGCCTGTTTACCATTACTGCATCAAAAATATAATACGATTAATAATCAAAGAAGGGCATTTGGCCAGTTTTTTATTGCCATGTTAGTGTTTGCTGTAGCACTACCATTCTTACCCCAATCTACTTTGGAACTCAGCTCGGAGGCCTGGTGGGGACTTGCGGCTATGGGTGTTTTTAGCACACTCATTGGGCATACCTTATGGGTCAAAGTCACTACCGAATTAAATCATGTTGTCACCTCAATTGTGTATTATCTATATGTACCATTGGCCATGCTATTAAGCTTTTTTGTGCTTAATGAAGCGATGACATCGAATAAAATTATTGGGGCAAGCTTGATCTTAAGTGCCAATTTAGCGGGTATTATCTACCGTTCCAGGCGCCTGAGTTCATAATTAGTAACATCTTCTAATTAAGCTCAGCTTGACTATGTAAAAAATTATATAGTAATCTATATAAAAATTTATATAGAGGTGAGCAAATGGACATCATTCACGAAATTCTTCGATACACCCACATTATTGGTGGCTTTGTTGGATTGTTTTTATTTTGGATCCCAATCTTTAGCAAAAAAGGCGGTAAGATTCATCGCCAAACGGGTAAATATTGGACCTGGTTAGGTAGGGTGGTTGTTTTATCGGCATTAGCAGGCCTATTTTTGTATATTCCTCAAATCATCGAAAAGAATATATCCCCTAATAACTATGCTTTTTTATTATTTTTAGGCTACTTATCGATAGTGACATATGTTGTTATTGCTTTTGGAGTTGCAGTTTTAGATTCGAAAAAGGATCCTAAGGTAATGAACACGGCTTATTGGAAAACAATGTTAGCTATTTGTTTTGCAGCCAGTATCTTCATTATAAGCTTTGCCTTAATAGTTAAGCCAGGTTCTATGGCAGTTTTACTGGCCTTAAGCCCAATTGGTATTTTTACCGGTCTACAAATTCTGCAGTATATCCGCGGTAAACAAAGCTCTCCAAAAGCATGGTTATATGAACACTTGAACTCAATGCTGGGCGCAGGCATAGCTTTCCATACTGCTTTTGCAGTATTTGGTATTACTCGAATTTTTGATATTGGTTTAGAGGGGACTATTGCGATTATTCCTTGGATTTTACCAGCTTTAATTGGTATTCCTGCACAGTTCATTTGGAAGCGCCATTATCAGAAGAAATTCAAAGAAGTTTAATAGCAAGAATAAGAGGCTGACATAGTGAGCTTACAACATATTTTACTGGGTATTTTACAAGAACCAAAAAGTGGCTATGACGTAAAGAAGATGTTTGACGAAATCTTCAGTAACTTTTGGTCGGCAGAGTTATCACAAATTTATCCTCAACTGAAAAAGCTTGCCGATAATGGCAAGCTTTCTATTACCGAAGTAGAGTCTAGCAAAGGCCCTAATAAAAAAGTTTATCAAACTACTCAACAAGGCATAGAAGAATTAGTTGATTGGATAGAACAGGGGCCTGTCGTGCATACTGAGCGGCATGCCTATTTAGCGCAAACCTTCTTTTTAAATAGTTTAAATTCTACTGAGCAAAAGCTAGCTTTTATGCAGGCTCTGTATCAAGAAATGCATCAATGGCATCAGCACTTGTGCGGGATATTAGAGCAAGCTAAGTCTGAGGTCGATAACTTTCCTTATGATGTTCCAGATGAAAGCTTTTATCCACAGCTGACTTTATTGATGGGGGTTAAAAAAGTTGGGGCGATTGTAGAGTGGTGCGAAGAGGCTATAGAGTTAATTAAGCTCAGGTTGTGATGCGAACAAGCTCTTTTTGAAGTCATCAATGATTTCAGAATTAAGAGCTTTTAGAATCGAGTTGGTTAATTCCGAATCAACACGGTTTAGATACTGTGCTTCAAGGTAGTTAATTCGAGCAACTTCTAAGCTATCTTTCGGATAATAGTCTTTAACCGTTTGAAAAAACGCCTTATCCAGAACAGTTAACTCATGAGATTTTTTAAGCTCATGTAATAAACGTAATTTATTATAATAAGCAATATGTATTGAGCGAGTTCTATGAGGTTGATTTGCTTGCAAATAATCTAGTTGTAGTGACCAATAATTTAACGCTAACTCTTTATCATTTTTTATTTCAATATAAGTCGCCATTCTTGGAAGGTTTGAATTTTCAACTAACTTAAAATCTTCATCAAAAGCTTTATTTCTAAGCCTCTTGAAAATAGTTTCTGCTTGCTCCCATTCATCTAGCTTTGCATGCATAAGCATTAAGAAGCTTCGAGTTGACTCTACAATGCTATTATCGTCACCAAACATTTTAATTCGCTCAGTTAATGTTAATTCCATTTGATTTTTTGCCTTTTTATAATTCCCTAGCTCATACTCAGTCAAAGCCATGCCGTAAAGTGTATTTAAAGTTCGGCGTTGTAATGGACCATAAATATCCAATTTAAGATCATATGATTTTTGATAAAATTCTTGGGCAAGTTTTAATTTTTTCTGGAAAAGAAAATTTCGCGCATAGTTAAAGTAATAGCTGCTTTTTTGCCCAGTAGGCTCAGGGGTTAATTCAATCGCATACTCTAAAACTTCTTTTGCTCTTTGGTAATTACCAATATGACTATATACGATACCACTATTATTATAAGTGTTCGCTCTTTCTTTAATCGATAGGTCATCGGTCAATTGTTCTAAAATCGCAATGGATTTTTCGAACGCTTCAGGAGCTAAATCGTAACGATTAAGTTGGCGTAGATTATCACCATATTCGCCATACATTTGCCCCAGCTGATAGCTAGGTTTTCCATCATCATGTGCTTCTCTTAATTCAATTGCCTTAGCTTGCAGTGGTAAGCTTTTTTCTGGGTTGTTACGGTTCCTATAGACTCGCCCTAACATATGCAATAAGCGCGACTTGATTTTTCCATTGAGTTCATCAGTAGCCAATAATTCGTCAACGCTTTGATCGAGAGCTTCCCTTACAGTTATTTCTCTTCCTTGGAAAAACTCAGGATCCGCTGATTCAATAAGCTTAGAAAAGTAATTAGCTGTTTGACGGGAAATTTCAGCTTGAGTTTCTGCTTCTTCCTTTTCTTGTTGGAGCTTTTTATTACTTATATACTGAATGGAAATAAGGCCGGCAATAGCTGTAGCTGAAACCCCTGCTAATAACGATTGCCACAGATTCCGTTTTATGAATTTGGAAGCCAAATAGAGCTTTGATATTGGGCTCGCTGTAACAGGTTTGTTATTGAGAAGATTGTCTAAATCATCAATAAATAACTTAACCGTTTCATAACGATTTTCTGGTTCCTTTCTTAAAGCTTTCAATAAAATATTATCAAGATCTTTTACTAAAGAGCTATTAATGAGTTTCTTATCAATAACTCTATTGCTGTCTTGGCGTTTTAAGCTAGTTCTAAGCCTTACTGGCGTGGTTTCACATATAGTTCGTTCAATTTCGGCAGGACTACTGCTAGTGATCACAATTGGCGCTGCGCCAACAATTAACTCATACAATAATGCCCCTAGGCTGTAAACGTCGCTTAAAAGAGTTATATCTTCGCCTTTGACTTGCTCTGGACTGGCATACTCAGGCGTCATTAAGCGCATATGAGTACGCGTCAGCCCTAAATCCATCTCTTCTTCTGGGTTTAAAATTTTAGCGATGCCGAAATCTAATAGCTTGGCGTTTCCACTATTATCCACCAAAATATTCGAAGGCTTGATGTCACGGTGAACAATTAAATTCCTATGAGCGTAACGAGCGGCTTCGGCCACTTGTTTAAAAAGTTTAATGCGTTGCTCAATACTTAAATCATTTTTATCGCAATAACGATCAATTCTAATACCTTCAACATATTCCATAATCAAATAATGTTGACCAGAATCTACGGAACCACCGTCAATGATTTGCGCAATGTTTTGATGTTGCAGCTTGGCTAAGATTTTTCGCTCTTGTTGGAAGCGATATTTATGTTGCTCGCTTAAAATACCATTAACGATTTTGATAACGACTTTTTTATCGTAAATGTCATCATCACGCTGAGCTAAATAAACGGTACCCATGCCGCCACGTGCAATTTTTTCGATGATGGAGTAGGGACCAACTTTTTTTGGAATGCCTTCTTCAGAAAGTTCGATACTCGATTGAACGGCCTCACCGATAATACTTGAAAAAATGGTATTCGATTGATTGGAAAAATTTAAATAATGTAAGACGCGTTCGATTAACTCTTGATCATTGGTTTGGCTATTTAGATAGTCCAAAACATCTTCTTTCGGCAGCTCTTCACAAGCAATTAACAGCGGCTCAATTTTTTTCCAAAGTGATTTATCCATAATCGATTAGCTCATTTTTTCCATAAGCCATATTTTGGCCATTTTAATATCGCGATGTAAGGTAGACTCTGAAATGTCAAATGCTATAGCAATTTCTTCTAATTCTCGCCCCCCAAAGTAACGTTGTTCGATAATTTGTGCTTTTCTTTCGTCGATTTTCGCTAACTCATCTAGCGCCTCATCAAAGTCGAGTAATTGCTCAAGGTTAAGTTGTTGTCCATCGACTTCACTATTAATTTCAACTTTAGACCAATCGCCGCCGCGCTTTTGCGTGAGCTTGGTTTTGGCATGATTAACCAAATAACGTCGCATCATGTTAGAGACTAACGCAAACAAGTGTTGGCGGTTATTCACATTGAGATTCTGATTGTTTAACTGAATATAAACTTCATTGACGATGGCTGTCGCTTGCAGCGTATGGCCTTGATTTTCTTTTTGCATATAAAAAGAGGCTAACCGATGTAGCTCTTGATAAATCAATTGGCTTAATTGCTCTTGAACTGCTTGATCGCCACTTTGCCATTGATTGAATAATTGAGTGACTTCTTTATTCATATACAAAAATAGAGTGATTACTGCGTTTTATCCTAATTTAATCGCCATGAAATGTCGAATAATTCAAAAATTTACCTGTTAATTCAATGCTTTACTGGTTTCTATCAATAAATATTTATAACTAATGACAGTTTTCCCGCTAGTTCTTGCTTTAAAGGGTAATAGGCAATTTTTATGGAAACCATATTTGAGGGACCTTTGGGGAGCAAATAAAGATGTATACCAACTTAAATAAAGTGTTATTAATTACAGTGCTAACAGCATTAATCTTGAATTTCTCGGTGGCGATTAATGCGGCGTCACGAGCCGATGTTGACATCGATGATGATGGGTGGATAGAGATCTATACCATTGAAGATTTAAATGCGATGCGTAATCACTTGGATGGCTCTGCATTTTCGGATGGCGCAGATAACGTTAACAATAGCACCGGTTGTCCCGTATCGGGTTGCAACGGCTATGAGTTGATGAATGATCTGGACTTTGATCCTTTTGATGCTTCTCAATGGTATTGGAATAACGGAGCAGGCTGGGTTCCTATAGGTGATTTCAATACTCCCTTCAATGCTACTTTTAATGGTAATGGCTTTGTTATTAATGCTTTATTAATCAATCGACCCACTGAAGACTATGTTGGCTTATTTGGTTCGACTAGTATTAATGCTCTTATTGTAAATATAGGTCTTACCAATATCTATGGAGTAATCGGTAATCAGGCAGTCGGTGGATTAGTCGGATATAACAATGGCTCTGTCAGTAGAAATTTTATTCGAATGCGAACAACCGCAAGCAGTCGTGTTGAGGGTGTAAACTTTGTTGGTGGATTAGTTGGTGTCGATTTAGGAGTTGTGGCAGCTTCCTACGCGGAAGGCCGAGTGCAATCAAGTAACATTGCTGGCGGCTTAATTGGTTTTGCGCAAGGCGCCGCATCAGTAAAGTTTAATCGAAATAACTGGGCGAATGTTGAAGTTTCGGGAGCCACTGCAGGCGGTTTAGTCGGCGAAACTTATGAAAAGTCTATTATTAATAGCCATGCATATGGTCAAGTCAATGGTTCTTCATCAGCTGGTGGTTTAGTCGGCAATTTCAATAACAATAGCGGCACTTTCACCATTACCAATAGTCACTGGGATACACAAACGACTCAACAGACTCAAGCTACTGGTAATAACTTTGTCGGAAGCAATACTTTTGGTTTAACGACTGCTGAAATGCAATGCCCTATTACAGCGGACGATACCGTTTGTAAAAGCGGTAGCACCATTTATCAATTATGGCTCGATACCATTTGGGACTTTGGTTCGAGTAAGCAATATCCGGTTTTAATCATCAATGGCGTATCGCAACGTGATTCCGACAACGACGGTATTTTGGATGTTGACGATACCGATGACGACAATGATGGCTACAGTGACGATGATGAAAATGCTAATGGTACGGATCCCGTGGATGCGGCCAGTACGCCGCCGGATAACGATGGCGACTTGATTTCTGATCTGAACGATGATGACGATGATAATGATGGAATTTCTGACTTAGTTGAAAATCAGTTAGGACTTGATCCCTTTAATTCCGATACTGATGGCGATGGTCAACTAGATGGCGCTGATTCTAATCCGAATGATGCTAATGCGACTGATGATGTGGATTTAGACGATGATGGTCTAATTGAGATTGATACCTTAGAAGATTTAGATGCCATGCGTTATGCCCTAGATGGTACTGGTTTACGCTATTCTCACATGAGCTCAGCCGACTCGCGAGGCTGTAATGGTGTTGCTGATGGTTCTACCCCTTGTAACGGCTATGAATTGATGAACGACTTGGATTTCGATACCAATAGCAATGGCGTTATGGGTAGCAGTGATGCTTATTGGAATGGCGGAAAAGGCTGGGATCCAGTAGGTACGACAGGGTTTGGAGCAGCAGTACCATTTTCAGCAACATTCGATGGCAATTATCACACGATTCGAAACTTATATATTGTTAGGACAACACAAGATTTTGTTGGTTTTTTTGGCGCGGTTAAAGGTGCTGTTATTCGAAACCTAGAATTATCGGGTTCTTTATCTCGAGTTACTGGTTCAACTAGAGTTGGAGGATTAGTCGGGCAAGCAACTGATAACACCCGTATCAGCAGAGTGAAAGTCAATAGCCAAGTAACTAGCATTTATTTCCAAGCTGGAGGAATTGTTGCTTCGGCTCTAGACCAATCTACGATAGAACAAGCTGTTTTTTTAGGAACAGTATCTGGCTCCACCTCCGTAGGAGGAATTGTCGCTAACGGCTATAATACAACTTTTTCCAATGTTTACTCCGCTGGAGAGGTAAAAGGTTCTGAAGCTGTTGGCGGAATTATGGGGAACCCCAGTGGTACTATTGCAAATACCTATAATAACAGTTATGTCCATGGAAAAGTTTCAGGCAATAGAGGAGCCGGCGCATTAATCGGAAATGGCAGTCCACCAATTGACCCTGAAAAGGTAAATTCCAGTTATTGGGATCAAGATACTTCGACCCAATCGAATTTAATTGCGGATGGCGGTAGTACTACTGTTGAAGCTACCAACAGTTTTGGTTTGACGACTGCTGAGATTCAGTGTCCTACGGCTCCTGATAACACCAGTTGTAAAGTGGGTTCTACGATATTTAAAGATTGGGATCCTACGATTTGGGATTTTGGAACTGATAAACAGTATCCGGTGTTAATCTTTAACGGAGTGCCACAGCGAGATACCGATGGCGATGGTATTTTAGATGTCAATGATGATGACGACGATAACGACGGTTTAACCGATAGCGAAGAAGCAACTTTAGGCACGGATCCTTTTGACTCAGATACGGATAATGATGGCTTGTCTGACTTTGATGAAGTCAATATCCATAATACCAATCCTTTAGAAGCGGATACGGACGGTGACAGCGTTAATGACGCGGAAGATCATAAACCCAACTTAGTTGGTGTGGTTGATGATGTGGATTTAGATGATGACGGTCTGATCGAAATTGATACCTTAGAAGATTTAGATGCGATTCGTTATGCGTTAGATGGTGCTGGTTTACGTTATGCCCACATGAGCGCTGAGGATTCGCGCGGTTGTAATGGCGTTGCTGATGGTTCTAGTCCTTGTACCGGCTATGAGCTAATGAATGACTTGGATTTCGATACCAATGGCGATGGTGTGATGAATGCCAATGATACTTATTGGAATGGCGGAGAAGGCTGGGAGCCAATAGGCATTTTCAGATTGTTTATGGCACAAGCAGAATTTACAGCGATTTTTGATGGCAATTATCAAACTATTCGAAACTTATATATTGCCCGAGCCAATGAAGATTATGTTGGATTTTTTAGAGCTTCTAGAGGCGCTGTCATTAGGAATTTAGAACTATCAGGTTCTTTGTCTCAAGTTGTAGGTGGATCTTATGTTGGAGGGGTAGTCGGAAGAGCACGCAATACAAGTATCGGCAGATTAAAAGTCAGTAGCCAAGTAAGTGGCAATTTTTCCAATATTGGAGGTATCGTTGGCATTATTTTTGACCGTTCGTTGATTAAGCAGGTGGTGTTTTCAGGACGAGTCTCCGGTAATGATTGGGTAGGAGGTATTGTCGGTGAGGGCTCTGAGATCGATTTTTCTAACGTTTATGCTGCTGGAGAGGTTTTTGGCCCTCAAAGGGTAGGCGGAATTATAGCGCTGGATCGGGGTGATAACTCCTATAACAATAGTTACGTCTATGGAAAAGTTATTGGAAATTTTACTACTGGGGCTTTAATTGGAGTAAACCAACAGGTTGCGAATGTAAATTCAAGTTATTGGGATCAAGAGGCCTCAACCCAATTACAGATGATGGGTAGAAATGAAGGTTTCTTTACCGGAACCAACAGTTTTGGTTTAACCACCGCCGAAATCCAGTGTCCGACTGCGCCTGATGATACAGCTTGTAAGCCCGGTTCCACTATCTTTAAAGACTGGGATCCGGCGATTTGGGATTTTGGAACTGATACTGAATATCCAACACTAATTTGGGCAAATGATCCGGACGGTGATGGGCGCGTTAATGGCGTGATTGATGCTTCAGGTGCGATTGAATTTGGTGACCAAGACGACGATAACGACGGTATTTTAGATATTCACGAAGATACTAACTTCAACAACATTGTCGATGCAGGTGAAACCGATCCAAGAAATGCGGATACCGATGGAGATGGGGTTGATGATGCTAATGATGCTTTCCCACTAGATCCTAATGAAACGACTGATACCGATGGCGATGGTACTGGCGATAATGCGGACACCGACGACGATAACGATACCTTCTCAGATGTTGATGAGGGTACTTGCGGTAGTGATCCGCTTGATGAGTTATCGTTACCAACGGATACCGATTCTGATGGTCTTTGTGATAACGGTGTTGATGATGACGATGATAATGATACCTACTTAGACATCAATGATGCTTTCCCATTGGATCCGGCAGAGTGGTTGGATACGGATTCGGACGGTATTGGAAATAACGCCGATACGGATGATGATGGTGATACCTTCTCGGATATAGACGAAAATATTTGTGGTTCCAACCCATTAAGCGCTGTTTCTGTTCCTGTTGACACGGATAGTGACGGTCTCTGTGATAACGGTGTTGATCTGGATGATGACAACGACAACTTTTTAGATACTAACGATGCTTTCCCATTGGACCCAGCGGAATGGTTGGATACAGATTCTGACGGAACCGGTAATAACGCCGATACAGATGATGATGGTGATAACTATTCGGATCTTGATGAAGGCGTATGTGGTTCTGATCCTTTAGACAACGGCTCAGTACCAACGGATACGGATGGTGATGGATTATGTGACAATGGAGTTGACGACGATGATGATAACGATGGAACGCCAGATGCCCTAGATGCTTTCCCATTCGATCCTACTGAGGACACCGATACTGATAATGATGGTATCGGTAATAACGCCGATACGGACGACGATAACGATACATTTACCGACGTGGATGAGGGCATTTGCGGCAGTGATCCACTTGATGCGTTATCTCTACCTACGGATACGGATTCTGATGGGCTGTGTGACAATGGCGTTGATGATGACGACGATAACGATACCTTCTTAGATAGCATTGATGCTTTCCCATTGGATCCAACTGAATGGTTAGATACGGATTCAGATGGCACTGGTAACAATGCCGATACCGACGACGATAACGATACTTTTACCGATTTGGACGAGGGCACTTGTGGTAGTGATCCATTAGATGCAGTTTCTCTTCCTACCGACACGGATGGTGACGGCTTATGTGATAATGGTATCGATGATGACGACGATAACGATACTTTCTCTGATGTGGATGAGGACACTTGTGGTACTGATCCGTTAGATGCAGCTTCTCTTCCTACCGATACGGATGGCGATGGCTTGTGTGATAATGGTGTGGATAATGATGACGACAACGATGGAACTTCTGACACAGATGACGACTTCCCGTTAGATAATACTCGTGACACAAGAGGAGGCGGTAGTTGGAATATTTTAGGGCTGCTGCTGTTGTTGTTCTTCGCTAGGGTAAGAAAAATAAGGAATTAAGTTATAAAAAAAGCGGACACTATGTCCGCTTTTTTATTTAACACTAATCTATCTGATTATTTGGCCGCTGCCACACGCTGGCGAGCTAATTCATCAGCGATAACGTTAGTCGGACGTTTTTCAGCATCAGACGCTTCAAATACTTCAGTTAGCGTGCCATAGATTTCGTCTACTTTCTCTAACGCTGCAGCTTGGTCGTAGTTCTCTTCGAATGATACGTTGATAATACCACCAGCATTGATCACATAATCAGGCGCATACAAGATGCCACGTTGCATTAAGATATCACCATGACGATCTTCTGCTAATTGGTTATTCGCCGCACCTGCAATAATTTTTGTATCAAGACGCTTTAAAGTGTTGTCATTGACCGTTGCGCCTAAAGCACATGGTGCGTAAATATCAACGCTTTGCTCGTAGATTTCATTGATACCTACGGCTGTAGCGCCTAAGTTATCAACCACACGATCAATGTTGTCTTGGTTAATATCGGTAACGATTAATTCAGCGCCTTCTTTACGCAAGTGTTCACATAGGTAATAACCAACGTGACCTAGGCCTTGTACAGAGATTTTTAAGCCATCTAAGTCATCACGACCTAGTTTATGCTTGGCTGCTGCTTTAATGCCTTTATAAACGCCGTAAGCAGTTACAGGAGAAGGGTCACCTGATTTACCTTCCAGTCCTAAAACGTGGTTGGTTTCTTTATTAACCACAGCCATATCTTTAGGGTTGATGCCCACGTCTTCAGCAGTAATGTATTTGCCGCTTAATTTATCAACGAAGCGTCCAAAAGCGCGGAATAGCTCTTCAGACTTCATGGTTTTAGAGTTACCAATGATGACTGATTTACCGCCGCCCATTTTCAGACCGGCCATAGCGTTTTTATAAGTCATACCGCGTGACAAACGCAAAGCATCAATCAAAGCGCCTTCGTCAGAGTTATAGTCCCACATGCGACAACCGCCAACAGCAGGGCCAAGGTTGGTATTGTGGATACAAATAATTGCTCTTAAACCAGAATCAACATCACGACAAAAAACCACTTGTTCGTGTGAGTCGTATGCTCTTAGGTTAAAAACTGCCATAAAATTCTCCTTATTCTAGAGATTAGTTTTTCTCGTCACTCTATATAAAATTGGACAACAAAATAATTAAAAAGGCCACTAAACTAATAACAGTTTATGTGGCCTGAAATAAGCTTAGCCTAGGTCGAAAGTAATGCCTTGGGCTAGAGTAGGGGTGTCGCCCCAGAAGATAGTGTTGGTTTGACGACGCATGTATGCTTTCCAAGCGTCTGAACCAGCTTCACGACCGCCGCCAGTTTCTTTTTCGCCGCCGAATGCACCGCCGATTTCAGCACCTGAAGTACCAATATTGACGTTTGCAATACCGCAGTCAGAACCTACAGAAGATAAGAACTTTTCTGCGTTTGGAACGTGGTTAGTGAAGATTGCAGATGAAAGACCTGCTTTTGAATGGTTTTGAATCGCGATAGCTTCTTCGATCGTATCGAAAGGCATCACGTATAAGATCGCAGCAAAAGTTTCTGACTGCACTACATCCCAATCGTTTTCTGCACGAATAATGGTTGGCTCGATGAAGTGACCTGGACCATCAATACGCTTACCACCGAATAGAATCTCGCCGCCAGCTTCTTTGGCTGCAGCAACGGAAGCTTCAAAGTTTTGAACTGCCTGCTCGTCAATTAATGGACCCATCAATGTCTCTGTATCTAACGGATTACCAATCTTAACTTGACCATAACCTTTAACAATAGCGTTAACCACTTCATCCATACGACTACGGTGAACGATTAAACGACGGGTAGTGGTACAACGTTGACCGCCAGTACCAACTGAGCCGAATACGATTGAAGGTACCGCTAAGTTCAAGTCAGCAGATTCGTCAACGATTAATGCGTTGTTACCTGAAAGTTCTAACAAGACTTTACCCATACGCTCAGCAACTTTAACGCCAACCATACGGCCAACTACGCTAGAACCTGTGAAAGACATTTTCTTAACGCGCTTATCTTCAATGAAAGTATTGGCTAATTTGTTTTCATCAGTGTCGATGAATAAACCGAAGATGCCTTTAAGGCCTTCAGCTTCTAAAACTTGGTTACAGATGTTTTGTACTGCAATGGCGCACAAAGGCGTTTTTGGAGAAGGTTTCCATACCGTAGTGTTACCACAAATAGCGGCGATGAATGCGTTCCAAGACCAAACCGCTACAGGGAAGTTAAACGCTGACATAACGCCAGTAATACCAAGAGGGTGCCACTGCTCGTACATACGGTGTTCTGGACGCTCAGAGTGCATGGTTTTACCATAAAGCATACGACCTTGACCGACGGCGAAATCGGCCATGTCGATCATCTCTTGAACTTCACCATCGCCTTCAGCTTTGATTTTGCCCATTTCAGCCGCGACTAAGCTACCTAATGCGTCTTTATGTTTTCTTAAAGCATCACCAATCTTACGAACTAACTCACCACGTAATGGTGCTGGAACTTTTTTCCACTCTGCGAATGCAGTTTCTGCTTCTGACATCACTTTTTCGTAGTCAGTGGCTGATGATGCATAAACCTTAGCGATTAATTCGCCAGTAGCAGGGTTATAAGATTCAATAACTCCAGCGTCTTGAGTGTCAGTGTAGCCTTCGCCCCAACTTGCTGATTGATTGATGTCTTGGATACCAAGTTCTTTTAAGAAATCCATAGGAAACCTCTAAAATTAAATAAAGTAGGGCAAATATTGATTAAAACCATCAGATTTGATAGCTATTTACCCGAAGTAATATGCGGCGCTACCTTACCACCAGAAGGGCATTTTCGCCAGTGAATTTTAACGGTTATGACTAAGAAATGAGCAGTTTTGAAGCTGGTCGGATAAGTGGTTTAGATAAGCTATTGAACAAGGGGGATTGGATTAGTAAAAGTAATTAAAAGGTCGAAATTATTATTCTTGATACGGTTTTGATTTAGTAAGATCTGACATAACTGCGAATTTATTAATGACCTTAACTTGTCCGTCAATTAAGGTTTCTCGCATTTTGTTTCGTATTTCTATATCCACTTCAGACCAATCTTGTTCAGTTTCGTACACGTCTAAACTAGGCCATTGAGCGTATGCAATATAGGTGTTTGTATCAGAGATATGAAGTCGCGAACCTAAGCTTCCGAAGTTCTTATAGATAATATCGGTGGTGAGTTGCCAGTACTTTAAGAATTTATTTTCTAAGCCTGGCTTCACGTTAAATTCAAGAACGACAATAAACAAGAGTAGGTTCTTCAGCAGTCATTTTAAGCAAATGGTTTTAGAACTCCCACCAGCAGGTTTGCCACCATTCTAAGAATTCTTCAAAATCGATATGACCGTCGTTGTTTTCATCGATAATTTCAAAGCCACGTTTGGCTTGTTCTTCTGTAGCATCTGGGCTTAAAACTTGGAGTAGCTTTTCAAACTCTTCAACGTCGATTTCGCCATTGCCATCGCGGTCAAAAAAGGTAAAGTTCTTGCGTACTTCGTTTAAGCTTTCTTCTGATAATGGTTTCATTGTTATTCTCTTAAATTTTGAATTCTTAACTTAAAGTGTTTTCATCTAAACGGTAACGTACACGACGTTCTTCTAGATAGTCAATGACTGTTTTGCAACAGTCGGCATGGCCGCCAATATGCTCAGGTGCAAATACGCCTTCTTTATCGAATTTATTCTTAAGGAGCAGTTGTGCAATGGCCGTAGCAGTAAAGCCAGTAGTGCGAGCCATAGAGGTTTCGTTTTTAACGACATCATACTCGTCATACAAATCGTAGATGTATTCTTTGGTCTTGCCACCTTCCTGCCCACGAATAGTGACTCGCATAACGGTAAATTCTTCTTCTTTAGGTTTTAGCTTCCATTCGTTAATTAAAACTTTAGAAGTGAACTCTAAAGGAGTGATTTCCATACCGTTAACTTGTACGGGCTCTTCACTAAAAAAACCACTGGCTTTTAAGGTTCTGATGGATTCAACATGACCAGGATAACGTAAAGTCTTTTCCTTCATATGAGGAATGTCTTTCATGGTAAACATTAAGCTTCGAAGTCCATCGGTATTAAACGCTTCTAAAGTACCTATTCGGTCAAACTCGACTAATTCTCTATCACTTAATGCTTCGCGAGTTACCATGCGTCCGTGTGAAATAAATCGAGCAGGGCGTGTGTATTCTTCAATGACATCAATTGGTGAAAAAGGCGCTTTATATTCAAACGGACGGCGGCGCGCTTTAGGCAAACCGCCTACCAAGCATTCAAAGGACTCGATTTCCATCCGAGTATTGTGAAAGCCTAATAATAGGTTATCCATACCTGGAGCAACGCCGCAATCGATAACGGCGGTAACATTGTTCTTTTTAGCTAAATAATCGAGCTCCAAACAGTTTTCTGGGGCAAAAGAAATGTCTACCACATCTTTGCCGGCTTCAATAATGTTTTTTAAAGTAACAAAGCCTAAATGACCTGGCACACCGCATACAACCAAATCAAAAGGCGCGATAGCATTTCGTAGCGCCTCTAAATCGGTAGAGTCTAATTCAAGGGTGTTGAGTTGCGGTTGACGCTTTTTTAAGGCGCTTAAAGTCAGCTTATTGATGTCCGCTACTGTAACATCATATTTTTCTGATAAGTCGCGAGCCATAACACTGCCGACCATCCCTGCACCTAAAACGATGATACTACTCATTCTGATTCCTTATTGGTTTTATTAATTTCTGATGTCTGTAAAGCTTGCTCAGCTTCTAGCGCGTCTTGCTGTTCGATAGTTGCCTGATATGGCGTGACTTTGATTAGTATACCCATTGTTGGGTGGTCAAAATAATTCAAAGCGTTAATTTTTATCTTCCGATTTTCTTCTAATAAAAAGTGACCAGCTAAAGGATCTGGTATCTGAACTTCAGAAAGGTCCTCTTCAGATTCTTCATTAGTGTTTTCAGAATCTAAACCTGAAGTTCCAGACGTATTATCATCATCTTCGGTAAAGTTTGTTGGAAGGGTAGCTCGAAAACCATTGATTTGGCTTTCAATTAATAACCCCTTATTGCGACTAAATCGAATCTTTCCAATGAAATCCAATAAGCCTTTTTGCTCAGGTTCATCAGATACAGAAAACGATAACCAAGCGACGTTTTCTTTGTTCTCTAATGGTTGACGCCAGCCCAAATGTAATAATGGGCGCATATTCGCACTCGCTCTTAAACGCTTAAAAACACCTTCTAGCCTTCTTTCTGAACGTTTTAAACTTTGATAACCTTCAGGCAAAGAAATGGGCTGATTTAAAGTGTAATTTTGACGGAAAACTAAATTTTCATCTTTGGCCAAATAGTTTAATTGTCCGTCTGCGTCTAAACGTTTAAAAAATACGAACTCCACATCAAAAACAGTTTGTGCTTTTGCACTATTGCTAAAAGTAAAGTTTGTGATTAATAAGCCACAAACCAGGGCTATTAATGTAATTATTCTTTTCATAGTATCGTTAGTACTCTTTTGGAACAGAAAGTTTAGCACGACCAATTAAAATAGGTAGTCTTGACTTTTCGAAATATTACCTCATGGTTTCTGATTTTATTCTGAAATTTTTTCGATCACCAAGCGGATAATTTTCAGCAAAGGTTCTAATTCTTCTTCTTCTGTGAGTATTTTTAACATCACATTATTTTCAAATCTATATAGAGCAGGATTCATTTGAATAAGGCGAATGAGTTTGGTTGGGTCAACTTGAGTATCTTGGGTAAAGGCAATCCGCACCCCTGATTTCACTAAGTCAATTTTAGAAATGCCTAGATTAGCAACGTCTAGAGTTAGTTGAGTAATAACGAATAAGTTTTTCAATGCATCGGGTAATAGACCAAAGCGGTCGATAAACTCTACTTGCAAGGCTTCTAATTGTTCTTGAGTTTTAGCACTGGCAATGCGTTTATATAGGGATAATCGCGTGGCTACATCGCCGACGTAATCATCTGGAATTAATGCGGCTACATCTAAATCAATTTCAGTTTTATGCTTCAAAGACTGCTGTAAGCTAGGCTCTTTGCCATCTTTTAATGCTTGCACCGCAGACTCAAGCATATCCATATAGAGGTTAAAGCCAACCGCTTGCATCTGCCCTGACTGTTCGTCTCCCAATAGTTCACCCGCCCCACGAATTTCTAAGTCGTGAGTGGCAAGAGTAAAGCCAGCACCCAAATCTTCCAGCTGTGAGATCGCATCAAGGCGTTTTTCTGCATCTCGACTAATTTTACGCTCAGCGGGAGTTAACAAATAAGCATAGGCTTGATGGTGAGAACGTCCCACACGTCCACGCAGTTGATGGAGTTGAGCTAAACCAAATTTATCGGCACGCTCGATAATCATTGTGTTGGCATTGGCGTTATCAATTCCAGTTTCGACAATAGTGGTAGAAACTAAAACATTAAAGCGCTGGTGGCTAAAATCGCGCATTACTTGCTCTAGCTGTGCTTCTCGCATTTGACCATGAGCAAATCGTACTCTTGCTTCGGGTAATAGTTCTTGTAATTCATTTGCCGCACGCTCGATAGATTCAACAGAGTTATGCAGAAAATAAACCTGACCTCCTCGTAATATTTCTCTTAAAATAGCTTCTCTGATCAAAGGTTTGTTATATTCCCGAACAAAAGTTTTCACCGATAAGCGTTTAGCTGGCGGCGTTGCAATAATCGACAAATCGCGCATGCCCGACATGGACATATTGAGAGTTCTCGGAATAGGAGTCGCTGTTAAGGTTAAAATATCAACTTCGCTACGATATTTTTTTAGTTGTTCTTTTTGTCGCACACCAAAACGATGTTCTTCATCGATAATCAGCAGGCCTAAGCGTTTAAATTCAATATCGCCTTGGATTAATTTATGGGTGCCTACAACGATATCAACGGTACCAGCTTTTAACCCCGCTAATGTTTGTTTAGTTTCTTTTCCTGTTGCAAAGCGAGATAGCTGGGCTATCTTGATTGGCCAGTCAGCAAACCTATCTGAGAAAGTTTCGAAGTGCTGCTGTGCCAGTAAGGTTGTTGGAACCAAAACTGCCACTTGTTTCCCAGCTTGCGCGGCAATATATGCCGCTCTTAAGGCAACTTCAGTTTTACCAAAGCCGACGTCACCGCAGACTAGGCGATCCATTGGTTGGTTCGAAGTCATATCGCGAATAATAGAGTTAATACTGGTGGTTTGATCGACGGTTTCTTCGAACCTAAACTCGGCTGAAAATCGATGATAATCCACTTCATCTAATTCATAGGAAATGCCTTCTTTGGCGGCTCGGCGAGCATAAACGTCGAGCAATTCTGCAGCAACATCGCGCGCTTTTTCTGCGGCTTTTTTCTTGGCTTTATCCCATGAATCGGTGCCTAATTTATGCCATGGCGCAAGCTCCGGGTTTGAACCTGAATAACGGCTAATTAAATGTAACGATTGAATAGGTAAGTAGAATTTGTCGCCACCAGAATATTCAAGCATTAAATATTCAGCTTCGATGTCACCAGAATCAAGCTTTATCATGCCACGGTAGCGACCTATACCTTGTTCATAGTGTACAACTGGATCGCCTTCTTTTAGCTCTGCAAGATTTCGAATGACATCTTCTGCTTGAGGACTTGCTTTATCTTCACGATTTCTTTTTTGTAGTACCTGTTCGCCGAATAATTCTTCTTCTGTGATCACGGCAATATTGCGGTATGCAAAGCCTTGATGTAAAGGTGCAACGCCAATAGCTACTTCATGATCGGCTAATGTCATTAGATCAGCTAGTACTTCTAAGGTAGTCACTTTTATATCGTGTCTTGCAAATAAGTCTTTCAGAGCTTCTCTACGGCCAGCTGATTCACTAGCAATGTAGGTTTTACCGGACCAATGACTTAAGAAACTACGTAATGCTTTTAATGGATCTTGTGCTTTATGCTCGATAGTTAAAGGAGGAATTGGTGCAGTTAAAAAATCACTATCCGATTGAGTTGGTTCAAAATGTATCCGTAGGCTAGTTTTTAATTTTTGATTCAGTTCTTCTATGGATAAGTAAAGTCGATTTGGCGCTAAAATAGGGCGTTCAACATCGTGTCGACGTTGTTCGTAACGCTCAGTAATTTCGTGCCAGAAGTTACTTAAATTAGCCCCGAAATCACTTAAGCTTAAGTAATAGGTTTGATCTGGTAAGTAATCAAAAAAAGTATTTAGTTCATCGAAAAATAGTGGCAAATAATATTCGATACCTGCCGGTGAAGCACCATTGGAAACTTCTTGATAGAGCCATACTTTTTGCAAGTCCACATCAAACTCGCTACGAAAACTTTGTCTGAATTGAGATATGGCATCATCATCTGTGGGAAACTCTTTAGCCGGTAATAATTCAAAGCTGGTGATTTTTTCATCGGAGAGTTGTGACTCAGGGTCAAAATAGCGAATAGAGTCAATTTCATCATCGAAAAAATCAATTCTTAAAGGCCTTTCCGAACCCATGGGATACAGATCTAAAATCGAGCCGCGGACTGCATACTCTCCATGGCTAAACACTTGGTTCACATTTTGGTAGCCAGCTTGTTCGAATAAAGAACGAACTTCATGCATATCCAGTGCTTGCCCGTTATGAAGCATTAGACTGTTTTGCTCGATATAGTCTTTGGGTGCGACTTTAAGTAACAAGCTATTAACCGTAATCAAAACGATCCCTTGTTTTAATCTTGGCAATTGATAGAGGCTTAATAGACGCTGTGAAACGATATCTTGATGCGGTGAAAAATTATCGTAAGGCAAAGTTTCCCAATCAGGAAATACCAGCAGGGGAATTTCAAGTGATTGAGATTCTAGAAAGTAGCCAATTTCTTTTTCCAGCAACCATAAATCATGCGCATCATCGAGCATAATCACCAAAGGTGAGTCTAACGAATCGGCTAGTTGACTGATTGCTAGTGCACGACTTGAACCACTTAATCCACGCCAGTAGTTGATATAGGGAGTTTTGGATTTGATCTCTGGAATGGGCAGAAGAAGTTCAGATATCATTTTCTAGGAATGTTTTGTGACTCTGTGTAATTTGCTGAAATTATAGCTTAGTTAGTATCGACATAATAGATGGAATAGTTTTAGTGGCTTGAATTGCAAGACAAAAAGCAATTTCGATGATTGCACTAATAAAGCTTTCTCGATATGGTTAGATTATCCACTAAGAACCAATTGAGCCGTTATGAATAAAGCCAACCCAGCGACCGATTCAATGATGTATTTCAAACATGCAGAACATTTTGCTATTAATAAAGCATTGTTTCTTGCAGCTTGGAAAGTTTGGTTTAAACGCTTTAAAAATAGTGATGGCGGTAACCATCAAATCGATTGGAAGTTTGGCAAAATGCCAATAGGCGCTAGTGACAACTCATTAAGTGATTTAATTCGAAATGAGCAGCGGTTCAGTATGGAAATGCTATGTAGAATGATGGTGCCTTGGTCTTTTCGAAATGATCAGCAAGTGGATGATGTGTTTTTACGTGATTACAAAGTGCTTTTTGAAATCAGTAGTTTAACCGATGAAAAAGGTCGTGAAGTTATGGCGGCTAATTTATCTGCAAGTGCTTTACAAATCTGGAATGCCATGAGCTTTGCTGAGCAAGATGATTATATGTCCTATGCAGAGTCGCGTGTTCAAGCTGATATAGAAGTGCGCTCAAAAGATCCTGTGGTGCTTGATGATCAAGGCATTGAGCTTATTGGCGAAGATACTTACCCGCCTTATGTGCCTGCAAAAGATGCTAAAGATATTGATTTCGTTCGTGCTATGGTTGATTGGATCCAGGATGCACCTTTTCAACCTTACTATTTAAAACAAGCCGCAGGAGATACCGTTTCTGGCTGGGATAATCGTTTATTGGCATTCTTTTGGCCGAAACCTCGTATTGGCTATTCTCTGCACCATGCCAACTTAAACCCACTGTATTATCGTGCTAATGAGTTAGCGAAGACATTAGATAAAGGTGAGGAGTGGGATCAAGAGTGGCGTGATATGGCAGTAAAAACTACCAACGAACTGTTTCAAATCAGTGGTACACCGCAAAAAGATGTGACTATTGAGAATGTTAAAGCTGTTATTAAAGCCGCGGTTGATGGAAACGAAAATGCTGCTGCAAAAATGAACTCTGGCTGGTCTTATTTAGCTGCCGTTTGTACTGACCACTTAAATGGCTTAGTGGGGCGCTTACCTATGGCAACCTGGAATAGTCGAATTGCAGCCAGTGTTATTTCACGCTTGGATTTTTTATTAGCAGAAGCAGGTGTAGAAGATCTGGCTGAGCGATTTGACGGAATTGGTACTATCCCAGGATGGGGTGGTACTCGTCCTAGACAATATAGTCTGGATTGGCCTAATGGTTATAGGAGCTGGAATACGCAAATAAAGGCCAGTCGATTAATAGGTCAGATGGCTTATATACTTAATAATGATGAACTTGAAGAGGGTAGTCGCAAATATCCTAAAATGCCTTTAGCAGCCGGCGGTACTGGTGATTGGACGGTGCGCGGAGTTCAGGGGGTGTTGTTTGGAGATGGTTATTAGTTTCAGGTACTAAGATAAGTTTCTAAGCGAGCCTTAAAAAGTTTCTGCATTTAAACGGCTGCTGATGTATTGCTGCATATCCAGACCTAAACTACCATCAGGTAAGGAGCCCGCAATCTTGTAGAGTTGGGCATTCTTATCTTTTTGCGCTTTTTGCAAGTCGATGATAAACGGCTTGCACATTTTGCCTTTGTTATCGTAAATCACTTCAACCTTAGGTGATAGTTTTGATTCGCATTCGGCCGAAACGACCATCGCTACCTCACCATTTGTCATTTTTACCAGCGAACCTGCTGGGTATATACCGACCATTTTGATAAAGGCTTTGGCAAGGTTTTTATCAAATTGAGTGTCGGCGTTTTCATAAATTTCTTTTAAAGCTAAACGTGGCGAAGTAGCTTTAAAGTGAGATATTTCATGAGTCATATCATCGTAACAATCAACAATAGAAACAATTCTTGTAAATAAAGATAAAGGTCTATTTCGTAGTTGATGTGGATAGCCTTTGCCATCCGGACGTTGATGGTGATTAAGAGCTACTTCTTTAATGACGGCTTCTAATTGGGTATCAGCATTTAAAAGCTCGAAGCCTAAACTGGTATGGCGCTCCATAACTCGTCTTTCGGCAATCGATAATTTTGATTGTTTGTTCACGATATCAGTAGGAATTCTGGTTTTACCGATATCATGCAGTAAAGCTGCTAAGCCCAACTGAATCAATTCTTTTCGATTCATACCAATATAATGACCTAAAGCTGTTGATAAAATGGCTACGCGTAGACTGTGGTTAGCCTCTGTTTTAGAAACATCTTGGATACGAGTTAACCAAAATAAAGCATTGGCATTAGAAAGAATGCTACTAATACACTTATTAACGATAATTTCTGTTTCGCGCAATTCTATTTTTCTGTGCTGACGAGCATTCGTAAAAATTTTTTCTAAATGCTCTCTCGCTTGCATGTATACGTTGTTGGCTCTTGCTAGCTCGTTATTCAACTCAGTTTTAGGTTGAAGACCGCGAATTTTCCGGGTAAAGGCTTTTTTGTTCTGCAAAGAAGGGGTGAAGTTTTGACTGGGCTTAATTTGGCCTGATGTAGTGCCTGTATAATCATGCTCAATATAAACAAACTTGCAGTGCTTTCTTAAAACTTCTATTTCAAAATCGCTAGTTATAACTAGACCTTGAAGGGGGAAAGGCAGATCTGTCCAAGGGCGATCTAAATTGACCACGCTCATACCTATTTCCAGGGATGCAACAGACACCTTAGTTGTTACTAACATTCGCCCCACCAATGATAACTGGATCTATCTATCAATGTTAACTCTATCACAGAATGTCGATTTTACAAAAGAGTAATTCTTACAGCGTACTCAGTGAAACTTATTGATTTAGCTAACTTTTTGATTTTTTAGGGTAAAAATGTGTCAGCCAAATTTACAAAATCTTCAGTTATACTGTAAACCATAACTGAACAAATGATTAAAAGAGTATTTATGCCAGTTATCGATAATTTCTATGCTATTTTGCAATAGTATACGTTCACTGCTCGACAGGCTTGGGTGCCATATATCGGCTATCAAAACCAACCGAACCTGCTCACTATTATTTATTGCTTCATGAATATAAGAGTCGTCAAATAAAAGGGGGACTCCTTCCTTCCATGTTTTTTTAATATCGCCTACTTTAATAAACAACTCACCTTTTGGAACCATTATGGGTAGATGAAGCGTTAATTTAAAGTTTGAAAGTCCGTAATGAGGCGGGATATGAGTTCCAGGTTTTAAGATAGAAAGCATCACCTCTGGAGCATGAGGTGGGCAGTCCGCTAGAGGTAACTGCTTAATATAACTTGCTAATACTGGATATTCACTGGAGTCGTAACGCACTCCTTTCTGATTTTGGAGAATTATAGAACTCCAATTCTCATTATTCCTCAAAGATTCTAGAGAGCTTTTGGTCGGAGCATCAGATTGATAGTAAGGGCGAGACTGGCTGGAGCTGAATAAGTCAATTATTTCTTCTTTTAATGATTGAAAATCAGAGGGAGCTAATTGCTTGACTGATTCAGTATTGTGCCATGCGGACTCTTTCAGTCCTGGATAGTGAAGATATGTAGGGCGTTGATATTCTGAATGAATGTTTTTTAATGCCAATTTAGAGTTGAATATGTTGTTTACGAAGGCTTTAAAATTAAGATTTACCTCAAGTTGTTTATTCTTATCTAGAATCTGAGATTTCAAAATATCTAATGATAAGTTTACAAACGAAGATAATTGTTTGACATTTTTATTGAAAAAATCCTTGTCAGACTCTTCGATGATTTTTTTAGATAGAATATTCAGATAATTAAATGCATCATTTTTTTTCTGATCATTATTGAGCCAGATTATTAATGCTAGTAGGTTAGATTTGTCATTTGGATTGAACTGATAAATTTCTTTTAGCGTAGTTATAAATGAATCAGTCTTTTGTAGTTCAAAATATATTTGAGCTTTTAACTGTAAAGAATTACCAAAACTACCTGAGTCTTTGCTTGAAATAGTGTCAATAATTGATAAAGCTGTATTGTAATTTTTTTTCTTATAGGCAGCGAATGCAGATTCAAAAAAATCATTCATTACGCTTTTTCTAATTTCACAGCAAATGTAAATCTTGGCTGAAGGCAGTTCCTATTCGGTGCTTTGCCTGCATGTAAAAGATGGCTATCAAATAAAACCAAGCGGCCAGGTTTGGGCGTACATACAAACTCGGCATCACCTTCATCACTATAAAATAAAGTTTCACCGCCCCAGTCATGGTGCCATTTAGTGCAAATAAACCACAAAGCGGTTATTTCGGCACCTGGCTCTGAACTATCTCTGTGGCTATAAAGCATATCGCCAAAACTAGCGTAGTTACAATAATGTCGGTAAGGATGATAATTAGATGCATCACCTGTAAAGTCGCTTAATGCTAATAACAAATTTGAATACATTGGTGTCGATTTAAACTCTTCTATAGACAAATTAAGAGCCCAATGTGGAGAGTTTTGAGTTTCAGCTTTAGCAACTTCGTTTTTGGTGAAAGGAGCATTTTGAAAAGCTCGATCTAAAGCTACAACTTCATTTTGCTTGAGTAGCCCGTCATAAATGGCTATTTTTCTATCTTGAATTGATCCGGTTCTTACTGGCTTCAATTGAGGCTCCTCGAATATAAGTTTAGCTCTAAATTATCTTTCCAAGTACTGTAATTTATTTTCAACACCGTCCCATTCTTCTGCATCTTCAGGTGCATCTTTTTTCTCGGTAATATTGGGCCAAATTTCTGATAGCTCGGCATTTAATTCAACAAAGCTTTCTTGACCAGCCGGCACATCATCTTCTTCAAAGATAGCTTCAGCGGGGCACTCAGGTTCACATAGAGCGCAATCAATACACTCATCAGGATTGATCACTAAAAAATTGGGACCTTCATAAAAGCAGTCCACAGGACAAACTTCAACACAATCGGTGTGTTTACATTTAATACAATTATCAGTTACTACAAAGGCCATGCTATTTCCTGGGTCGGTCAATAATTGAAATCAAGATTACAGGCGCTATTTTAGCGATTCTCTAAGTTTATACAATAGATCGAGTGCTTGTCTTGGTGATAATTCGTCAATCTCAATAGATTTTAAAGTGTTCTCTACTTCTGATTCCTGCTGGGTTATTTGTTCGATTTGCGATAGTTCAATTTCTGGTATTGCCGCTTCATTAGTACCTGACTTTTCTAAATGTTTTAATAGCTGATTGGCCACGCTGATGACCACTTTAGGTAAGCCAGCCAATTGGGCGACCTGAATGCCGTAGCTCTGACTGGCTGGGCCATCATTAACCTTGTGCGAGAAAATTAAGTTCGAGCCTTCGGAGTCTTGATGCTCGGTGGCACCAAAATGCACATTCTCCATTTTATCCCAAGATTCAGCCTGTTGGGTCAGCTCGAAATAGTGGGTCGCAAAGAGGGTAAAGGCATTTATTTTTTCATGGATATATTGAATCGTTGCAGAAGCTAAAGCTAAACCGTCAAAGGTCGAGGTTCCTCGGCCAATCTCATCCAACAAAATTAAACTTTTGTTAGTGGCGTTATTTAAAATATTGGCAGTTTCCGACATCTCAACCATAAAGGTTGAGCGGCCAGAAGCTAAATCATCAGAAGCACCTATACGGGTAAAGATTCGATCAACTGTGCCTATTTCAGCGCTTTGAGCTGGCACAAAACATCCAATATGCGCCATTAGTACTATCAAGGCAGTTTGTCGCATATAAGTCGATTTACCGCCCATATTTGGCCCCGTAATAATCAAACTACGACGAGATTTATTTAAAGCTAAATCATTAGCAATAAAGGGCTCATCCAAATGATATTCTACTACAGGGTGTCTGCCTTGTTGAATATCGATGGAGTTGTCATTGATTAAAGTAGGGCGGTTAAGCTCTAATGATTCAGCGCGTTCTGCAAAACAAGTGAGCAAATCAAGCTCAGCTACTGCATTGGCGGTGGATTGAATTTTTGCTACATATTGCTGCAACTCAGAGATGAGTTTTGCGTAAATTTTCTTTTCCAGCGCTAAGGCTCTTGATTTGCTGGATAAGACTTTTTCTTCGTACTCTTTTAATTCGGGCGTAATAAATCGCTCGTTATTTTTTAAGGTTTGTCGGCGAATATAATGTGCAGGAGCTTGTTCAGATTGAGCCCGGGATATTTCTATATAAAAACCATGCACCTTGTTGTAACCAACTTTTAAAGTGCTTAAGCCGGTTTGTTCTTTTTCGTCATTTTCAAGTCGCAACATAAAGTCGCTGGCATCAGAAGCGAGACTTTTTAATTCATCTAAATCAGCATTAAAACCATTGGCAATCATGCCACCATCACGAATAACCATTGGAGGTTGCTCAATAATTGATTGATTCAAAAGGTCTTGAATGTTTTCTAAACTATGAATGGTTGAGCTCAAATCAATTGAAAGTTTATTATCGGATAAATATTGATTTAAAGTTTGCGATGCACACAAACCATTTTCGAGTCGCTTTAAGTCACGAGGGTTGGCACTGCCTAAGGCCAGCCGGGTGGATATGCGCTCGATATCGGCTATATCACTTAAGATTTCTTGCAGCTCAATAAATCGGTGTTCTTGTTGAATTTGAGAAACTGCATTTAGGCGCGACTCAATCTGAGCTTTGGTACTTAATGGAGCATGTAACCAGCGTTTTAATAGACGAGCCCCCATGACCGTTTTGGTAGAGTTTAATACTTCAAATAAAGTGTTTGCAGTACCGCCTTGTAAATTTTCAGTGAGCTCTAAATTACGACGAGTTGCCGGATCTAGAGTAAGCTGTTGGCTGTCTTGGTGACGTTGCAAAGTGCGGATATGGGGTAAAGAATTTAGCTGAGTATTTTTTGCATAGGTTAAAACTGCACCGGCAGCGCAAACGGCTAAATTAAAATCATCACAACCAAAAGAATCTAAGTTTTTAACTTGAAAATGGTTTAATAAATTAGCAAGATTTTGCTCATAATCGAAAGCAAAATCAGGTTGCCACTTGATGCTGGTTTCTAAGTTGCCTAGAAGAGATTGAGAACCATCTTCTTGTAGTGCATCGCTAATGACCATTTCTGCAGGTTTTACTCGGTATAGCTCCGCTTGGAAATCACTTTTATTATCAAATTCAGATAACCAAAAACGGCCAGAAGCCATATCAATACAAGCCAGTCCATAGCTATGGTATTTTTTGTAAGCCGCGGCTAGCAGTTGCTCTGAATTGGCATCTAACAGGTTTTCATCATAAAGGGTTCCCGGAGTCACAATGCGAACCACTTTCCGATCAACCGGTCCTTTACTGGTAGCGGGATCGCCAATTTGCTCGCATATCGCTACTGATTCGCCTAGTTTAACTAATCTCGCTAAATAACCATCTACCGCATGAAACGGAACTCCTGCCATTGGAATTGGCTCGCCTGCAGAAGCACCGCGTTTGGTCAGAGTTAAATCAAGAATTTCAGCAGCGCGTTTAGCATCCTCATAAAACAACTCATAAAAATCACCCATACGATAAAAGAGAAGATAATCGGGATGTTCGTTTTTAAGTCGCCAGTATTGGCGCATCATTGGAGTATGCTGCTGCAAAGCAGGATCATTTGCAGAGGTTTTATCGGATTTCGCCATGGAGTAATTATTATATTATGATGCCATTATCTATTGCCTATAGCTTAACGGATCTGGCTATAAACATAAATAAAGAAAACCAGTAGGTGACGCTTGCAACAATTAGAACAACTGAAATTAACCGCACAAAAATTAATCGACAAAGAACTGATGGTAGTTACGGCTGAATCTTGTACTGGCGGCATGATCTCAGCTGCTTGTACGAATTTGGCCGGAAGTTCGCAATGGTTTGATAGAGCTTTTATCACATACTCCAACAATGCAAAACATGAAATGTTAGGCGTTCCCATGGAGCTTATCGAAGCGGCTGGCGCCGTCTCCATGGATGTGGTGAAAAGTATGGCCAAAGGCGCTTATAATCGCGCAGGTAAAGGTAAGCGCATCGCAATAGCCGTAAGTGGTATCGCAGGTCCAGATGGGGGCTCTGAAGATAAGCCAGTTGGAACTGTCTGGTTTGGTTATGCTCATGCTTTAGGAGCTGGTGCTCATAAATTAGTTTTTGCGGGAAATAGGGTGCAAGTGCGCCAACAAACAGTCGAAAAAGCTTTAGAATTGATTGATAGTTTGATTGAAGATTTTGCATAAAAAAAGCAGACTCGAAAGTCTGCTTTTTTAAAAGAGTAGTCGTATTAAGCGGCTACAATGTTCTCAGCTTGTGGGCCTTTTGGACCTTGTGCTACAACGAACTCAACTGGTTGACCTTCTGCAAGAGTTTTAAAGCCAGAGCTGCTAATAGCGCTGTAGTGTGCAAAAACGTCTGGGCCGTTTTCTTGCTCAATAAAACCAAAACCTTTAGATTCGTTGAACCATTTAACGGTTCCTTTAACTGTGTTAGACATAATAATATCCTGTATTTTAAATAAAAGTGTGCCTTCAATAGGCATGAATTGCTTTGAAAATAGACTGTGACTTAAAAACTGCAGGACGAGATATTACGAATAAAAACTGCGAAATGTAGTGATGTAAATAATAGACTTGCTTTCTAGCTGTTGCACACTCTATAGACAAACTATCGCTGTGTCGAGCTTTATTTTATCTCTGTGATTTGTCGGGAGGTGGGAATCTAGCTTGAATCTTGATTTAAGGTTGAAGATGATCCCCGCTTGCGCGGGGATGGCGTGTTTTTAGTGTTTTACCAACCGCACTGACGATCTTTGTTTTGCTCGTCTAACCATGCTTTAAGTGGTGCATAGTATTCTAGTACAGCTGTAGCATCCATTTCTCTTTGGCCTGTCATGGCTTCTAATGCATCTGGCCATGGACGTGAAGCGCCCATTTCCAACATAGCATTTAACTTCGCGCCCGCTTCTTTATCGCCATAGAAAGAGCAGCGGTGAAGTGGACCTTCGTTGCCTGACATTTTGCACATGTCACGGAAGAATTGGAATTGCAAAATATGCGCTAAGAAATACCGTGAGTAAGGTGTATTACCAGGGATATGATATTTTGCACCTGGATCAAAGTCGCTTTCACTTCGTGCTACTGGCGGTTTTAAACCTTGATATTTTTCACGCAGATCCCACCAGCCTTGGTTGTAGTTTTCAGGTGTAATTTCGCCGTTGAAAACTTTCCAACGCCATTGGTCGACTAATAAACCAAATGGTAAGAAAGCTACTTTATCTAAAGCAGAACGCATTAACAAAGCAACATCCGCTGACGCGTCCGGCTCTGCATCAATTAAACCAATTTGTTTTAAATATTTTGGTGTAATTGAAAGGGCGACGGTATCACCAATCGCTTCGTGGAAGCCATCATTAGCACTGTTTTTATAGTACAAAGATTGATCCATATATGCGCGTTGGTAATAGTTATGGCCTAATTCATGGTGTACGGTTTGGAAATCATCAGCGTTGATTTCTGTACACATTTTAATGCGGATATCTTCTTTATTATCCAAGTCCCAAGCTGAAGCGTGACACTGTACATCACGGTCGCGAGGTTTTACGAATAAAGAACGATCCCAGAAAGTTTGTGGTAATGGATCAAAGCCTAGCGACGAGAAGAAATCTTCTCCAGTCTTAACCATTTTCTTAACCGCAGTTTCTTTTTCGGCATGGGTCACTACTTCATGGTCAACCCCATAAAACTTTTCTAGTAAAGGGTTGATGTCAATGCCTTTGCCGCCATCTTTAGGACCAGCGATATCATAAATGTTAGCCCATTGCTGTGCCCACATGTTACCGAATAAATGTGCTGGCATAGGCCCTTCCGTAGAAACCACTTCATCGCCATACTGTTTATTCATTTCTGCGCGAACGTGACAGTGAAGCGCATCATACAAAGGACTGACTTGTCCCCATAGACGATCAAGCTCTGCTGCAAAGTCATCTGCTGGCATGTCGTATTTCGAGCGCCACATAGCGCCAGTGTCTTTATAACCTAACTCTTTCGAACCTTCGTTAGCGATTGAGACCATTTCTTCATACAGCGGACGCATTGGCTTAGAAATTTCGCGCCAACCCTGCCAAGCTTTTAATAGTTCTGCTGGATCACGAGATTTGACTAAAGTTTGGGTTAATTGACCAAGAGGGCGGCCATCTGGGCTACGACCTTGCGCATAAATACTGTCTAACTTAGAAGTGATTTCTGCTAATTTTTTAGTTTTATCAGCGTCAGATGGTGCTGGTAAAGTTAAACCAAGCTTAATCATTTCCAGTTTGCGTGCCACATCATAAGGTAAGTCTAAGCCATTGAACCTTTTTGCTTTGTTAGCGAGTTCAACGCCTAATTTGGTGTAACGCTCACCAACTTCTGCATTCAAAGCAGTGGTGTCTTCAGTGACAAAGTTTGCATTGACCCAAGCGATCTTAGCGCCATAATCCGATAGATCCGATAGCTCTTTTTCAGCCTCATCAACAAAAATTGCTGCTTCTTCAGCGGTTGGTGCTTTGGCGCTGGCGATTGCTTTTGGACTTTCCGTAGATTGTTCTTGGCTATTGTTTGCATCGCTACAGGCCGTGATGCCAAATATGGCTGCGATAGTTAGCGTGCTCGCAATACTTTTCCTAAATTTTTTCATAGATAATAGTCTCTTTTGTCATTTACTGGAGCCGAATTAATATTGCAGCTCTTCAGAATCGATATTCCCAAATATATCAGCCAGTCATTATAACTATTTTCGGTTGTTTTAGAAGATTGCACTAGTGTGTCTTGTGAAGGAATTGGGTAGAATGACCACAATTATTAGAAAAATACTAATTTTGGAGCTGCAATTCTAATGTATGGCCCATTAATGCTCGATTTAGAGGGATTAACGCTTAATAGTCGTGAAAGGGATTTATTGAAAAACCCAATGGTTGGCGGCTTGATTTTATTCAGCCGAAACTATGCCTCAACTAATCAGGTCGCAGACTTATGCATGGCTGTGCGTGAAGAGTCTGCGGGCGATATTATTATTGCTGTGGATCATGAGGGTGGCAGAGTTCAGCGTTTTAGGGAAGGTTTTAGTGTTATTCCGCCAATGGGTGACATTTTACAGCAAACTCAAGACATCCAACTAGCACAAGAAAAAGCTTATAACTGCGGTGCTATGATCGCGATGGAAGTGCAGGGCGTTGGGATTGATATTAGTTTTGCCCCAGTACTGGACTTAAATCGTGAAATTAGTGAAGTGATTGGCGATCGAGCGTTTTCAAGTCAGATTGACGAAGTGATCGAGCTAGGCCGAGCTTTTATTAAAGGTATGAACGACTATGGTATGGCAACTACGGCTAAGCATTTTCCAGGGCATGGCTCTGTACGCGCGGATTCGCACATAGAAATACCGATTGATGATAGACCTCGTGAGCAAATTATTTCGCAGGATATGCGAGTGTTTTCTGAGTTAGCGCAAGACTATCAAGCGGTGATGCCAGCGCACGTTATTTATCCGTCAGTTGATAAGCATCCTGCTGGTTTTTCTCAAACTTGGCTACAGGATATTTTGCGTCAGCAACTGGGTTTTAATGGTGTTATCTTTAGCGACGATTTATCCATGGAAGGGGCAACTGTTGCAGGAGATTATCATGCTCGGGCTGATATAGCTCTTGAAGCCGGCTGCGATATGGTGCTGGTGTGCAATCATCCAAAAGAAGCTCAAGAGTTGGCTGATGCTGCCAAGCTAACTGTAAATAGCGAAAACTCTGTTCGAATTGCGACTATGGCGGGTAAAGCTATCGAATACGATTTAGCTAAGGTTTTCGACAGTGAAAAGTGGCAACAAATTAAGCAGAAACTCGCTTAGCACCTATTAAGATTTATCAAAAGTTATTAATCGAATATGACAACAATTACAGAAACCACCTCAAGGCTTGAACAATGGTTAGCTGCATTGCCGAGCTACTGGCAATTGATTGCGATTGCTACTTTAACCATTGTTTTTTATATGCTGTGGCGCTTTTTAAATGCTCGCTTGATCAAGCGATTTGCAGCTACTAAAAATTTATGGGATGACGCAATCCTGCATGCGTTAAATAAACCAGTATCCATGGCCATTATCATTATAGGTTTTTTGTTTGGTTTAGAGTCAGTGCAAAATACTTATCTGGATGAACCAGTTATCTCGGCAGAGATACTGAGTAGTTTGAAGCGGGTATTGGTGGTTTTTGCTATTACTTTAGGCTTGATTCGATTGATTAATAAAGTTGAAGCGAGCATTTTAGACAGCGATAGTAATTATCAGGTAAAGCTTGATGAAACTGGCGTTTTAGCCGTCAGTAAATTATTGCGACTAATCGTTATTGTGATTAGCACTTTAATTATCTTTCAGCTACTAAATATTCCGATTGCCGGTGTGTTGACTTTTGGTGGTATTGGCGGTGTTGCTGTGGGTTTCGCTGCTAAAGATTTGTTGGCAAATTTCTTTGGTGGCTTAATGATCTTCTTAGATAAGCCTTTTAAAGTTGGTGATTGGATCCGCTCGCCGGACAAAGAGATAGAAGGCACGGTTGAAAATATTGGTTGGCGACAAACTCGTATTAGAACTTTTGATAAAAGACCTTTGTATGTGCCGAACGCTACTTTTACCAATATCTCGGTAGAAAATCCTTCGCGCATGACCAATCGCAGAATCAATGAGAGTATTGGTTTACGTTATGATGATTGGCAAAAAGTAGAGACCATTGTTGGGAAGGTTAAGACTATGTTGCAGCAGCACGAAGAAATCGATCAAACTGCAACCCTTATGGTGAATTTCGATAAATTTGCCGCTTCGTCTTTAGACTTCTTTATTTATACCTTTACCAAAACGCGCGACTGGGCTGAGTATCACGAAATTAAGCAAGATGTTTTGCTTAAAATCATGAATATCATTGAACAAGAAGGTGCAGAAATTGCTTTCCCAACGTCGACCTTACATATGAATACTAATGTATTAGAGAAAAGCCATGAATCATAAAACCGATCAAGAAACCGATAGCTTTACCGAATTAACGCCAAGAGAAGAGCTGGTGGCTAAGCTTAATGGCGAAACCGCGATTGTCGCTTGGCAAGAAATAGAGCGTTTTTTTGCTAAAGGTAATTTGTTATTGGTAGAAAAGGACGTTGATTTGATTAATTGCGCGGCAGATATGTCTATGGATAATGGTGAAGAAATTGGCAAGCTGATTAATGAAGAGAAAATTCAAGCGATGCCTGTAGAGTTTGTAAAGAGAAACTGCAAGCCCGAAACAGAATTTTGGACGGTAGTGGTAGCGCCATATATTTTGGCGCAACTGAAATAAGAAAAAAGCCTGAGATTAACTCAGGCTTTATATTTCAATAACTAGATATTGCTCTGAAGAAATAACACCAAATTCTTTAACCAGCATGCACTACAGCATGAACCACATGGTTATATTCGAAATAAACAGTCATATTGTCATAACGCCAAGTAGATATTGGTGGCTGGCCAACTGGTCCAGACATTGATGATGGCTCACCAAATTTCTTGCGCACTTGTGATTTAGAAATTCCACGTTTAGGAGTTTCAACATTTGCTTGCTTTTGGGCGCCTACAGGGACTTTTACTTCATCAGCGAGTATCGCAGTATTGGTACCAAGTCCAAGTCCGCTGGCTAAAAGTAAGACTGCTAATTTTTTCATGGCTAAAATTCCTTATTTGTTTAGCCTTATAATAGCAAAAACAAATACTTAGTAAAATATTTTCAAGGTTTAATCCAAATTATTGAGAATTGGTTGATTTTAAAAGGTGAACCATTCACTATACCGCCTATCAAAGACGTAACGTGGCTCTAAGTCGGGTCAGAGTTACTTTTTAGCATAAATTAAGAATTACAAAATTATTAGGAGGTCAGAAAAGTAACTCTGACCCTATTTAAATATGAAGCTACCTTTTTCCTTATTCGTTGGACTCCGCTATACCCGTGCTAAGCGTCGTGATCGCTTTATTTCACTGATCTCTATTATTTCTATGGTTGGGATCGCGCTAGGCGTTATGGTTTTGATCACCGTGATGTCGGTAATGAATGGTTTCGAACGTGAATTACGAGATCGTATTTTAGGCGTTTCGCCGCACGTATTAGTGCAAGATTTTTCAGGTGAACTGAAAGGTTGGCAAGAAGTTGAAGAAAAGGTCAAGCAAAGTCCGCAAATACTAGGTGCTTCCCCCTACATTCAGTCGGAAACCATGTTTAGACATTTTGGCTTGAATCAAGTTGGCATGGTGCAAGGTATCTTGCCGGAAAAATTATCTGAAGTTTCTGTAGTTCCGGCCAATATGAAAGCGGGTTCAATTGACGATTTAGAAAAAGGTAAGTACAACATAATTCTTGGCTCAACTTTATCTAGACGCTTGGCAGCAGGTGTTGGCGATAAAGTTACTCTATTGATTTTAAGTCAAACCAAGATGAGTCTTGCGGGGATCAATACTCGCAGTAAACGATTCACGGTTGTCGGTATTTTCGATACTAAGTCGGAAGTCGATCAAGGCTTAGCTTTTGTGCATATGGATGATGCCGCGAGCGTTTTGCGAATTAAAGATGGCGTAACAGCGTTACAGCTAAAAACACAAGACGTTATGAAAGCTTATGATACGGCTTATGAAGTGAATGACATTTTAAAAGGCGATTACTTGTTGTCTGACTGGACGCGTCAGCATCAAACACTTTTTAATGCGATTGATATGGAAAAAAAGATAATGTTTATTCTTTTGATCTTTATCATTATGGTTGCAGCCTTTAATATCGTCACCTCATTGGTGATGCTGGTAAATGAAAAACAATCGGATATCGCGATTCTAAGAACCTTGGGTGCTAGCCCTGCTTCTGTAATGAAAATCTTTATGACCTCTGGATTTATTAATGGCTTGATTGGAACCGTTGTTGGCGTGGTTTTAGGTATGCTGTTGGCAACCTATTTACCAGATATTGTCAGTTGGATAGAGGTCACTTTTGACGTTCGAGTATTCCCGCAGAATGTATATTTTGTAAACGAATTGCCGACTCATCTTATTATGAAAGATGTTATACAAATTGGCATTTACTCTTTTGCTATTAGTCTTTTTGCTACTATCTATCCAGCATGGAAGGCTTCTCGTATTCAACCAGCAGAGGCGCTACGCTATGAGTAATTTAATAGAAGTTAATAACTTAAGCCGTAGCTATAAGGACGGAGCTCTGCAGGTAGATGTTTTAGAGAATTTAAACTTTACTGTTGGCAAATCTGAACAGCTAGCGATCGTTGGTGCTTCTGGTTCGGGTAAAAGTACTTTACTACATTTAATTGGAGCCCTGGATAAACCCAATTCTGGTGAAGTGATTATTAATGGTCAGAATATTCATAAATTATCTCGCAAAGCTCAAGGTGACTTCCGTAATCAATACATTGGTTTTGTGTATCAATTCCATCATTTATTACCTGAATTTACCGCACAAGAAAATGTCGCTATGCCATTAATAATTAGTGGTATGAATCGTTCTAAAGCGTTAGCTGAAGCAGATGCTGTAATTGAAAAAGTTAATTTATCTAATCGAAAACTCCATAAACCCGCAGAGCTATCAGGTGGCGAACGACAAAGGATAGCCTTTGCTAGAGCGATTGTTAATAAGCCGCTGGTAGTATTAGCCGATGAGCCTACAGGTAACCTTGATCACGCTACGGCTGAAAAAGTTTATAATTTGATGTGTGAGTTAAACCAAGAGCTAGGCACTAGCTTTGTAACCGTGACTCATGATTTAGAGTTGGCTGGTAAGATGCAAAGGCAAGTTAAGCTAGAAGATGGACAATTAACCGGTATGGATTAACGGACAAGTTTTTCTATACTTTTATCTTCAGCACTGATGCAAACTCGATTACGACCTTCAGCTTTGGCTTGATATAATTTCATGTCAGCTTCATGGATAATTTCATCTAGATTTGCTAGCTTTTGAGTGCATATGCCAATACTTATAGTTACTTTAACGGCTTTACCGTTGACTTTGATAACCTTATTTTCTACGGCATCTTTCAGTTTGTTAAAAATAATTTCGGTATTTTTGAGATCAACCTTGTCGATATAGATAGCAAATTCTTCACCGCCAAATCTTCCAGCTAAATCAGATGCTCTAATATTATCTTTTAAAATCGAGGCGACTTCCTTAATTACAACATCACCTACATGGTGGCCATAAGTGTCGTTCACTTCCTTAAAGTGGTCGATGTCAATTAGGCCAAATGCAAAAGATTCTTTGTATCTCAAGTTTTTCTTATAGCAATGCTTACTGAGTTCTAAAAAGTGGCGACGATTGTTGATTCCAGTAAGGTAATCTAAAGTTGCTAAAGCTTTCAATTCTTCGACTTGCTCAATACGGGTTAAGTGTTGATTGATTCGAAGATAAAATTCTTCTGCCAATAATGTCTGTCTAGTAATGAAGTCATCTGCCCCATGTTTTAAGAAATTGGCTGCCATTAATGGGTCGCCATTTGCAGAAATTCCGATGATGACCAACTCATCTCTATTGAATTGCATCCGAAGTTTCTTAGCCAACTCGCAGCCATTAATTTTGGGCATATGGTAATCGGTAATAACCATTTTTATATTTCGGTTATTCTGCACTTGTTGCAGTACCTTTTTGGGCTCGCTTTCAAGAAGCAGAGTGTAACCATGCACCTCGAGAAGCTTCTTTAAGAAAGTGATATTGGTTTTTGAATCGTCTACTACAAGAATTTCCGTATTGTAGTTTTTTCTAAGTCGAGCAAGCGATTTGATAATGTAATCTATCGAATATTTATCGTGCTTAATAACATAATCAACTACACGGTGTGACCAAATAAAATCGCGAATTTTTTCTGTAATATCGCTGATCATAACAATCGAAGGGATTTCGTAGTTAACTAAGAGTTGGATAATTTCGCCATTTGGCGCATCAGGCAAACGAAAGTCAAGAAGTGCTGCATCGATAGAGTCTAGACTAACACTCTCCATAAGCTGGCGCGCTTCTGCATAAGTAGTCGCGTATTCAACTTTATAGGGTAGCTCTGCTTCGATTTGCTTTTTGATGAGTTGGCAAAAGAATTTGCTATCATCAACAACAACAATAGTGTTCATTATGTTTTCTAGTTATTATTGAAAACCTCAAACTTGCGCGCAATATACAGGAAATTGTTTGATTTATATACAGATTTTTGATTTTAATAGAAAGGGTGGAGTGCTTAAGAGATTAATATAAATTTTTAGGTGATAATTATTTCCCATTGAACTCTATTTAAAAAATAGTAAATAAAAGTTAATCATCTTCACCAATATGTAACTTTTCTTTTAACTTCTCTTTCCAACGTTCTTTTCTAGCGCGCCAAGCCATAACCACATGATAGCGCCAAGCCAGTTGGATGCTAAAATAGCCTAATATTGATGCAACGATACTGCAAATAAGGCAACCCAATAAGAATGGCTTCCAAATAAGCACCAGTTCATTCTGTAACCACTCCA
This sequence comes from Kangiella sp. HZ709, assembly GCF_009674675.1. Classification (GTDB taxonomy): domain Bacteria; phylum Pseudomonadota; class Gammaproteobacteria; order Enterobacterales; family Kangiellaceae; genus Kangiella. Next base: position 477,425 of record NZ_WKJC01000001.1, on the reverse strand, counting down.
TAGAAAGTTGGAATTCAAACGGACTTTCTGGAGTGCCCAATGTCCAAGCGCCAACTTTATAGGCAAAATAAAACATTGGCGGAATGGTAATTGGATTGGTTACCCAGCAAGTTGCTACCGCTACCGGTAAGTTTGCTTTAAGCATAATGGCTAATGCAGCAGCTATGACCATTTGAAAGGGTACTGGTATAAAGGCACAAAATAGACCAATAGCGATTGCCATAGAGGCGGAGTAACGGTTGAGGTGCCACAATTGCGGTTCATGTAGCCAATTCCCAAAAATGCTTAAGAAGCGGTTCTCTTTGATTTTTTTATGATCTGGCGAAATTTTTTTTAAAAACTTGCGTGGCATCGGCTATAAAATTTATACTGTAATTGATTAAAAATTATTCTATAAGGAATGTTATGCTCAAATGGATATTGGGCTTCCTAATAGGCTGCTGCAGTATTTTTTGGTTAAAAGAGCCGTTTTTACTTTTAGAAAGCTCATTAATCATTATCGCAATACTGTTTCTGCTAGTAGTATTAGGAAGAATCAAAAAAGAATCTTACCGTTTAAAAACGGGCTTGTTAATATCCCTAGGTTTTGCCGCTGGAGTTGCCTGGTTAAACATTCACTCGCAACTGAGGCTATCTAAGCAAATTAGAGAACCACTAACTGAATCTCATATTATAGAAGCCAAAGTGGTTTCAATTCCACAAGTTTATGATGGTCTGATCGTATTTAAAGCGAAAGTGCTAACTAGTGATAAGCAGAATTTGAAAGGGTTAAAGCTTAAATTTAGTTGGTATCAGTACAAAGATAGAGATGTAGAAAAGCTTGCCACTGTTGAGATCCCTAAACTAGGCGAGCTATGGCAGTTTAAGGTGAGCATCAAGCCGATTACTTCAGCACTTAATATTGCTGGCTATGATGCCGAACGACAAGCCTTTCTAGAGTCGATTAGCGGAAAAGCGAACATCAAAAATGGCGATGCTAAAAGGCTGTCATTAGTATCTAATTTCTCCATATATGCTCTAAGGCAACTCATCTATGAGCGCTTATCTGAGCATGAAAATGCTGGTATTTTTCAGGCTTTGTTAATTGGTGAGAAATCCCTAGTCAGTGCTAAGCAAAGACAAATCATTCAAGCCTTAGGTATTAGTCATTTATTAGCAATCTCAGGACTGCATATCAGTATTATCGCTGGCTTGTGCTTTTGGTTATCTTATAAAACTATCATTGCAATAAACAAACTAGGTTTCAGCATTTCACCAATCTATATATCCGGAGTTATTAGTTTGCTGGCTGCGATTTCCTATAGTGCTTTAGCCGGTTTTTCTATAGCAACAGTCAGAGCGATGATAATGTGGGGAGTTTTTATATTGGCTATTTCAACTTCGAGTCATAACAGTCTTATACGAGCTCTTGCTATTGCTGCATTGATGGTCTTACTCTTCGATCCAGTAAGCGTTCTCTCCTATGGTTTCTGGTTAACCTTTTTATCCATAGTAATTATCGGTACTGTTTTATTCGGTAGGGTAACCTCGCAAAGCAAATTTTTACTCGGTGTGAAGGTTCAATGGCATATCAGTTTGGGTATGGCGTTGTTGGTTGTCTTTATGTTTCAGCAAATCAGCTTGATTTCATTTGCAATAAATTTAGTGCTGATTCCTGTGTTTAGTATTTTACTTTTGCCATTGATATTTATTAGCATTTTATTGGAAATATTTTTTGATGTTAATTACCCAATAGCTGTCATCGATAACGCCTTATCATCAATATTTAGTTGGATAAATGTAGAGTCATTAAAGTCATTAGGGTTGTTTTTAAAAGCCTATATAATCAAACCGATGTTGTTTCTTCTGCTATTGATTTACTTATTTTTATTAATTCCTATAGGCAAATTAAAGGCTTTGCCCATTATGGCTTTATGTCTAACTATTTTAACTATAACTTTGAATCAGAAAAAAGATCTGGTTTATAAACTGTTAGTGTTTGATGTAGGGCATGGCTCAGCTAATTTAATTTACAATGATGAATATGCAATTTTATATGATACAGGCTTTGCTAATGATGGCTTTTCTTATGCGGAATCAACTTTGATCCCAACTATAAGAAAGCTTGGAATTAAGCAGATTAATTTAATAATTATCAGTCATAAAGATTTAGATCACTCAGGAGGAGCAAAGGCTATTCAAAATGCTTTTGTTATAGATGAGGTTATCGATAGCAGTAGTTGTCAACAACTTAACCACTTTAGCTTTAAAGCTCTACAGCTAGTGTCTTTTAGCTATAAAAGCTTTAATAATTTAAAACCAAATAACAGCTCTTGTGTGGTGAAAGTTATCATTAGAAACACTTCTATTTTACTAACCGGTGATATTGAAAAGGAAGCTGAAAAATATTTGCTAAATAATGATAGTAATCAGTTAAAAGCAGATGTTTTGATTTCTCCTCATCATGGCAGCAATACCTCTTCAACATATCCGTTTATAAAAACGGTTGATGCACCATTAGTCATACATTCCACGGATAGATTTAACCGCTATGGTTTCCCAAAAGATGCAGTGTTGAAGCGTTATAGTGAAATGCACTATCGTCAGTTGTCTACCGGTTGTGCAGGTATGGTAACAATAAAGTTAGGCAGTTTAGAATTGCAGACAGAAAAAATGCGCCAACACAGGCGCATTTGGAGACTTAAAGAATGTCAGTTATAAGCTACTTTAGATTATTACTTTTGCTGCAATTTCATATAATCCAAGGTTAATTGGGTTAATGCTTCAACACCGTATTTCATTCCCGACTCATCGATAAAGAAATCTGGAGTATGATGTGCTGCTGCTTCAGAAGCAGGAGTATCTTTAGGTTTTCCTCCTAAGAAGAAGTATAAGCCTGGAACTTCTTTGGCAAAGAAAGAAAAATCTTCAGCCCCAGTAATGGGCTTAATAATATTGACTTTTTCAACTACGGATTCAAGTGTAGGTAACATCTGCTGAGTTAAAGCCACATTATTGAATGTCACTGGGTAGTTAGAGGAATAGGGGATCTGTACTTCCACCTTTGCATTCATACTCTTACCAATTAGCTCGGCTTTTTCAGTGATGAGTTTACGGGTTTTTTCTTTATCAGCTTGGCTGAAAGTTCTGACAGTTCCTAACATTTCTAATTTCTCAGGAATAATGTTAGAGCGAACCCCACTATGAATAGAACCAATAGTAACTACCGCCGGACTATTTGTAAGATGCATATGACGACTTACTACGGTTTGCAAACCATTTATAATTTGCGCACTGGTAACGATTGGATCGACACTATTCCACGGAGTAGAGCCATGCGATTGCTTACCTTTAATGGTTATTTTCATATCATCTACGCCGGCCATAATACCTTCTGGTTTAACGCCGATAGTACCTACGTCCATGCCTGAACTTATATGTAAGCCAAATACCACATCAACTTTTGGATTTTCTAGTACGCCTTCTTTAACCATTAATTCTGCGCCACCTTCCTCGCCAACAGGTGAGCCTTCTTCTGCCGGCTGAAAGATGAATTTCACTGTTCCAGCTAACTCGTTTTGCATACCGGTTAAAACTTCTGCAACGCCCATTAAAATGGCAACATGCGTATCATGCCCACAGGCATGCATTACTGGAACTTGCTCGCCGTTGTACTCAGCCATCACTTTAGAAGCAAAACTCACAGGAGTACGCTCTTTAACAGGTAGAGCATCCATATCCGCGCGAAGAGCAACTACTGGACCAGGCTTGGCACCCTTTAGAATTGCGATAACGCCGGTATGAGCAACTTCAGTTTGAATTTCTAGGCCAAGAGATTTCAAATGCTTAGTGATGTATTTAGCGGTTTCAAACTCTCGATTTGAAAGCTCCGGGTTTTCATGAATATGACGACGCCATTCTACAACCTTACTTTCAATATCGTAGGTTGATTGGCTAAGCTTAGGCTTGTCTTTGGCATAAGAAGTTGTTGGTGCTAAAACAGCAACAGAGCAAAAGGCTCCCAGTAAAATTGTATTGATTCTTTTTTTATTCATCATGTTTTTATCCATGGGGTTCCATCGTCATTGAACTAAAAAGCCACTTTGCCTTTTTTAACCCTAAAAAGCAACGAGTTAAAGAATCAAAAGGCAATAAAAAAGGCTGCAAAAGCAGCCTTTGGAAACCAACAAGAAGAGTCTTTTAGCTGTTGAAAGTATCGCTCATTTCTTCTTTAGAAAAATCATCAACATTAATGATATCTAATCGGGCTTCTTCTGCTTCCACTACCAATTTAAATTCATCGTCATGAATAAGTCCTTCATCCAGAGCTTCTTTGGCAAAGCTAACGACTTCATGATTTAAAGGTTTTTTGCCTAATGCTGCCGAGAATTTCGCTACTACAGGCTCCATTTCTAATTGCAGTCGAAGTGCTTTATCCACTTTAAACAAGTTGCTGTATTGTGATTCTGACTTATATATACCGTGAGTTAGTTCTTCGCGCATGGCTTCAGGCTGCTGCAATTGCTTAGCGACTTTTCTGCCCAATTTATCCGAAGGAGGGGATAACGGTAACCCTAGCGGAAATACGACTAAACGAAGTAATTTACCCATCCAACCGATAGGGAAGTTACGCAGTACCCCATCAGCCGCCATTTGCGTTTCGTATAAACAATGTTCCATTGACCATTTTACAACATCCTGATCATGCGCCGGACGGCCTTTGTCATCGAAGTGTTTTAAAATTGAACTGGCAATAAATAGATTGCTTAACATATCGCCCAAACGACCAGAAATAGATTCACGGCGTTTCAATTCACCGCCTAAAACACCCATGATCACGTCTGATAGAAAGGCTAGGGCGCTACTAAAGCGAGTGATTCTTTGATAATAACGGCCTGTGAAGTCTGATTGAGGCTTACGGACGAATAGACTTGCTGTTAGCCCTAACCAGAAAGTTCTTACCTTATTGCTCATGGCAAAACCAATATGAGCAAATAATGCTTTATCGAAATCTTTGATGGCTTGGGTTTTATTTTCGTTTTGTGAAGCTTCAATTAGTTTTAAAACGTAAGGGTGACAGCGAATAGAGCCTTGCCCATAAATAATTAAACTACGGGTTAAGATATTGGCACCTTCAACGGTGATTGAAATTGGCGCACCTTGGTAAGCGCGGCCTAGATAGTTTTTTGGCCCCATCATTACGGCTTTACCGCCATGAACATCCATGCCGTCAATCGCACAGTCTTGCGCAAGTTTGGTGGTATGCATTTTAACAATAGCAGAAGCAACCGATGGCTTTTCCCCTGTATCAATACCAGCGGCAGTGAAAGTTCTTACTGCATCTATCATATAAGTCTTACCAGCTATTCGGGCTAATGCTTCCATCACGCCTTCCATATAACCCACAGGCACTTTGAATTGTTTACGAATGCGAGCATAAGCACCGGTAGTATAGGCGACCATCTTGGCACCGCCGGTAGCTCCTGATGGTAAAGAGATTGCACGTCCTGCCGATAAGCAATCCACTAACATACGCCAACCTTGACCAGCCATAGCTTGACCACCAATAATATAGTCCAAAGGTACGAAAACATCTTCGCCTTGGGTCGGACCATTTTGGAATGGGGTGCTGAGCGGGTAATGACGGCGGCCAATTTCAACGCCATCTGTATCTGTTGGAATTAAAGCACAAGTGATGCCCAGTTCTTTTTTATCGCCTAATAAACCGTCTGGATCATACATTTTAAATGCTAGGCCTAATAAAGTGGCTACCGGCGCGAGAGTAATATAACGCTTATTCCAGTTCAGTTTAATGCCGATAACTTCTTCGCCATTCCATTGACCTTTGCAGACTACGCCGCTATCAGGGATGCCGCCAGCATCAGAGCCAGCTTCAACTGCTGTTAGAGCAAAACAAGGTACTTCTTTGCCATCAGCTAAGCGAGGTAAATAATATTTCTTTTGCTCTTCCGTACCGTAATGCATCAATAACTCAGCTGGTCCTAGCGAGTTTGGAACTGAAACTACACTACCGGCAGTTGGGCTTAAGGAATTAATTTTGATCAGAACTTGCGATTGAGCATAAGCAGAAAAACCCAAACCGCCATATTCTTTAGGAATAATAAAGCTAAAGAATCCTTTGTCTTTGATGAATTGCCATACTTCTGGTGGTAAGTCACGATCAATGCTGGTGATCTGCCATTCATTGATCATTGAGCACAATTCTTCTGCTGGGCCAGCTAAAAAGGCTTCTTCTTCAGCAGTTAAAGTCGCTTTAGGTATGTTATGGAAACGTTTCCAATTAGGTTTGCCTGCAAAAACTTCTTGTTCCCACCAAATTGTACCAGCATCTAGGGCTTCTTGTTCGGTATCAGAGATTTTCGGCATAATACCTTTGAAAACGCCCAAGATATTTGCAGATATCGGACGTCTTAGCGCAGGAACATTCAAAGGTATCAAGATAATTGCACTGATAATCCAATGTATGTAGGGAACAGAATAAACAAATCCCCAAATTAGCAATACTGCTAGAATGGCTAAGCTGGTAACTTTTAAACTGGCTCTTTGATAGAGCGTTATTGCTAAAACCAGAAGTAATGAAATCGTTAACATTGATAAGTCCACTTATTTAAGTTCATTTACTAACTTTAACATGCCCTAAAGACATCGTACCAGTATTTTCCGTCGTTATTTGCATAAGATCATAGCTAACTACTTGAACTTATTTAGGGTTTGTAAGAATATAGTGGGGTTTAACTATAAATATAACTTGAGGAGCCCCTATGAAACGCCTTGCCGTAGCCATCATTCATGGTATCGGATCGGAAAAAGAATTCTATTCAGTAGAGCTGAAACACCGAATCGTAGAAGAATATTTAAAGGCTGATCCAAACAATCGCTTGGAAGATGACTTACTTTTCCACGAGATCTATTGGGGAGACTTAGTACAAGAGCATGATGCAGACCTTTTGCAAAAACTGGATTACAGGAAAGAGCTAACTTATAAAGATTTGCGTAATATCTTTATCGACTTTATGCGTCTAGGTAATAGTTACAGTAAAGGTGCTGAATCAGGTTTATATGATGCAATACATGAGCGCATTAAAACCAGTTTAAACAAGTTCGCATCGCATCGTAATATCGATCAAGACGATACGCCGCTAGTGATTATGGCGCATTCTTTTGGTTCTGTGATCATGTCTAACTATTTCTATGATTTACAGCATAGTAATGAAAGTTTATCCAACTTTGAAGCCTTTAAAACACTAGCAGGAGTCATTACTTTTGCATCTCCTTTACCAATTTACTCTACTCAAACAGGTGACTTTAGTCGCCCAATTAATAAGGTAGGTAGCGAGTTGGAGGATGGCTTAAAAGAGCGTGTTAAATGGCTAAACTTTTATGATAAAGATGATGTAGTTGCCTATCCAATGAAGAATGTGAATGAAGCATACAATCAAATGGTCGATGAAGATCAAGAGATTAATGTTGGTTCTGCAGCGACTTCATGGAATCCTGCGTGTCACACTGGTTATTGGGAAGATAAAGATTTTATCAAGCCAGTAGCAAAATATTTAGGTGAGATCAGAGCGCCGCACGAATTCTGGAAGTTATAAGCGTTCGTTAAAGTTCGTCTATAGGGATCTCTTGTTATTAAGTATAGACTTAGTAGCAAGAGATTTTTTATTGCCTAAATAAATTGCAGCAAGATATCTTTAGCTTTATTACCTAACTAATTTCTATACTTAAATGACAAAAGAACAGACTAAGCCATTTCAAATTGATAATAAATTGATCAAGCAGTGTTTGTTGGTGGATCAGCTTGAGTTGAAAAAATTAGCTAATGTCATCCTAAAGAGACAAAAACAGCAGCAGCCTTGCGATAAACTAATTAGCAAATTTAAGCGACTGTTCAAAGATTCTTCTGAGTGTAAATTAAAACGGCAACGCTTAGTTAATCGAGCGATTAAATTTGATGATGCTTTACCAATTTCCAATAAGCGTCGAGAAATTGCAGAGTTAATAACAAATAATCAAGTGATTGTGGTCGCAGGTGAAACGGGTTCAGGTAAAACCACCCAGTTACCTAAGATTTGCTTGGAATTAGGCTATGGAATAGAAGGCCGGATAGGGCACACCCAACCAAGACGAGTTGCCGCTACTAGCGTTGCCAGAAGAATAGCTGAAGAGTTGGAAACCCCATTGGGCGAGACAGTAGGGTACAGCATTCGTTTTAATGACCAAGTCAATAATGCTACCCCCATTCGGATCATGACGGACGGTATTTTGCTCAATGAAATAACTCATGATCCACTACTGCAGCAATACCAAGTTATTATTATTGACGAGGCTCATGAGCGTAGTCTGAACATTGACTTTCTATTGGGTTACTTAAAAAATCTATTACCAAAGCGCCCTGATCTTAAAATTATTATCACTTCGGCAACGATAGATTTAGAGCGTTTTTCGAATCACTTTAAACTGGCTAAAAAGCTAGCTCCAGTAATTGAAGTCAGTGGACGGACTTATCCTGTAGATGTCTGGTATCGTCCAGCCGATGAAGAAAATCCAGCTCCCCAAGTGCAACAAGTTGGCCAGGCAGTTGAAGAAATTATGACTGTTGATACAGGGGATATATTGATCTTTTTATCTGGTGAGGCTGAAATCCGAGAGGCCGCTAAGTACCTTAGGAAAGAACAGTTTTCTAATTGCCAAGTTTTGCCTTTGTATGCGCGTCTTTCAATTACTGAACAAGAGAAAATATTTAAACCTTCCGGGGGGAAGCGAAGAATAGTATTAGCGACCAATGTAGCAGAAACTTCGGTAACGGTTCCCGGCATTCGCTTTGTGATTGATCCTGGGTTTGCTCGTATTAGTCGTTACTCTGTGCGTAATAAAATACAACGCTTGCCGATCGAGAAAATATCACAAGCTAGTGCGAATCAACGTAAAGGTCGCTGTGGACGAGTTTCTGATGGTATCTGTATTCGCCTTTATTCAGAGGAAGATTTTGACAATCGTTCGCTGTTTACCGACGCAGAAATTTTAAGAACTAATCTTGCTTCGGTTATTTTGCAGATGCAACAAGCAGGTCTTGGCGATGTAGAGGAGTTTCCGTTTCTCGATCAGCCTGCAGCTAAGCAAATCAGTGATGGACAAAATCTATTAATTGAACTGCAAGCGATAGATCCAAACAAGCAATTAACATCGATTGGCAAACAGATGGCTCGACTGCCGATAGAGCCGAGACTGGCTCGAATCTTATTGGAAGGACAGGCTAAACAGCAACTTAATGAATGTTTGGTGATAGCCGCTTTTCTTTCGGTTAAAGATCCTCGCGAATGGCCATTTGATAAAAAAGAATTAGCTCATCAAAAGCATCGAAAATATCTTCATAGTCAATCTGACTTTATAGCGATTGTTAATTTATGGGTGCATTTGCATCAACAACAATCAGAGCTATCGAATAAGCAGTTTAAAGATTATTGCCGCCAAGAACTTATTAATCCTAATGCCTATCGAGAATGGCGCAGTACCTATCGCCAGTTAAAATCATTATTAGTTGAGAAAAACAAAAAATTACCCTCGGTTAAAAACTTTGAAAATGATGATAAAAAGCAGGCAGCAATTGATTATAGAAACTTTCATCAATGTTTATTGGCCGGTCTTATTAGTTTTGTTGGACAAAAAGATACCGAAAAAGGCTACTTGGCTGCAAGGCAAACTAAATACTTTATTCATCCACAATCGACCAACTTTAAAAAGCAACCTGCATGGTTAATGGCATTTGAAGTGGTTGAAACCACACAGGCTTATGCCCGCTTAACCGCTTTTATAGAAGCAAGTTGGATTGAAGATGTTGCGTCCCATTTATTAAAAACACATTATTATGATGCTTATTGGAGTAAAAGTCGTGGAACGGCTATCGCTCCTATGCAGCAAACCTTATTTGGATTAAAAGTAGTCGTCGATCGTAAAGTTGATTTCTCAAAAGTGGATCCTGGGCAAGCTCGTAGTATTTTTATTTTGCATGGACTTGTAAGACACGAATTAAACTCTAATCAAGAATTTTTTCTGGCTAATGAGAAAATTAAAAAGGAAGTCGAACAAGAAATTGCTAAAGCCAGGCAAGCAAATTTGCGTATTCCTGAGAAAGAATTGGTAGATTGGTTTGAGCAAAAACTTCCGACTAGAGTTTGCAATGCTAAAGCCTTAAATTTATGGCTAAGAAAGGATGCGCAGAACTCTAAAGCTTTGCAATTCAACAAGGAGTTGCTGCTTGGTGAGGAGCGACAGGATGCTACTCTATTTCCTGAAACTATTAATATTAAGTCCATTACTTTACCTGTGAAGTATCACTTCGAACCAGGGCATAAAGAGGATGGGGTAACCGTTATTATTCCATCGAGCTTGCGAAATCGCTTTTCTGATATTGATTTTGAGCGATTGGTTCCCGGGTTGTTAGAAGAAAAAATACAATTTTTGATCCGCTCGATGCCTAAACGGTTTCGAAAGAACTTCTTGCCAGTACCGCACTATGCAAAAGCTTGTTATGAAGCGGTTATTGAGCAAACAGGAACTTTAAAAGATATTCTCAGTAAAACACTGTATAAAATGACAGGCGTTATTTTAACTCAAGAAGCTTGGGCAGAAATTAATCTGCCAGAACATCTGTCGATGCGCTATCAGTTTGTTAATGATAAGAAAAAACTGTTAGATTCAAGCCGTACTTTAGAGGTTAAAACCAATCAGAATAAGGCGGCACCTATTGATGTTAAATCGAAACCTAAAGCGAAGCATACCTATACAGATTGGGATTTTGACTTTAAGTCTCAAGGTCAAATCAAAGAGGCCGGAACCAATATACCCGTATTTTATGCGATAGAAGATGCTCAAGATAAAGTGCGCCTTATTTATTCGGTTAGTAAAAAAGATGCTGACAAAACGCATCTGCGAGGAGTGTGTCGTTTAATCGCAATAAAAAATCATGACAAGCTTAAGTACTTAATAAAAAGTAATTCGGTTAAACAATCCTTATCCTTAGGAACAACTTCGCTCTGCTTATATCAAGATTTAGTCAGTTCAGTATTTTTGGCACAAATAAAGCTGCTTATTCAAAACAAAGCGCCAAGCACTAAAGCTAGTTATAATGACAGCCTTAAGAAAGTCAGCTCTGAGCTTGTTGCCAAAGTCGAGGAGTCATTAAGATTACTAGCAAAAATTCTAAAGCACCGCACCCAAATATTAGCCAATGCTAAAGGCTTATCCAATAACTTCTCTGATTTGAAAGATGACATCAATGAGCAGCTGGATTATTTATTCGTTGATGACTTTAGTTATCGTTATGGGGTTGATAAATACCACGATTATCTTAGATATTTACAAGCATTAACTGCCAGAATCAACAAAGCAAAAGAAAATCTTACTAAAGAAAATCAGGCTGCAGCAACAATCAATCCTTGGCTTGATATGCGAATTGAATTGGAAGAGTCTTCTAAAATACCTTTTAACGGATACCTTGAATTTTTATGGATGCTCGAAGAGTTTCGGATTTCATTATTTTCACAAGGGCAAAAAACGCAGTTTCCAATCTCAGCCAAACGCTTAGAGAAAATCGTTGATAAGCTAAATTCTAAATACCAATAAGCTTATAATTAGGAGTATACTCTTTTATAGTCAATCACTCAGTTAAACCTTAATAGCCAGCTAGCATGAAGCCTATACTCCAGTTTCTTTCATCGATTTCTTTTTTATTACTGACTGGTTGCGCGACAGTTAATCACCAAATCCCGTCGTCCCAATTACAATCAAAAGTTAGGCAGTTAACAGAGTCTATTAGTCAGTTGGGACCTAATGTATTGCCACAGGAAGCGTTGAAAGTAGCTAAGATTTCTGTTTACTACCCACTAAAACTCAGCCAAGAATATAAATTAGTCGAAAGTCCAATTTTGCATAATATTTTGGTTAACTCAGGCATGCGTGAGAGAGGGCTCTGTATCCATTGGACGGAAGATTTAATAAGAAAATTAAGCGTTTTAAAGCTGACAAGTTTAAAGTTTTACTGGGGCGTTGCTAATAGAGAGGCTAATTTTAGAATGGAGCATAGCGCAGTTATTGTGACTCCATCAGAATTAGACTTAGAAGATGGGATAGTGCTTGATGCTTGGCGAAACTCTGGAGAGCTTCACTATTCACCAGTCTTAACAGATTCTTATGAATGGAAAAAACATTATAATGATGTCACTGCTGAATTAGCACATTGAACTATTCGGGTGATTTCTGATGGTTTTCAAACCATAGTTTGGTTGCTCCGCAGACGGCGGCAGGCATAACTAATAAATTCACTAGTGGTAACATGGTCAATAGCATTACCATTGAACCAAAGCCTAACGTCCCAGTTCGCGAATTTCTAAGCTTTGCTAACATTTCATCAAAAGGGACTTTATGGTTATCCATCGGGTAGTCGATATATTGTACCGACATCATCCAAGCACTAAAAACGAACCAGAGGATTGGAAAAAGTAGAGCGCCTAAGACAGGAATAAATAAAATTAGTAAGCAAGCCAAGGCTCTAGGGAGATAATACTTTAGCTTGGTCCACTCGCGACCTAGCAGTCTTGGCACATCTTGCATGATCTCTTTAAAGCTTTGTTCTGGAATGGATGGCTTTCCGCGGAGTTTATTTTCAACAGCTTCGGCTAATAACCCATTAAACGGTGCAGCTATCCAGTTAGCAATCATGGAAAAGAAGAAAAATACGAATAAAACAATAGCAATAATCACCAGTGGCCAAATTAACCAAGAAACCAAAGCCATTATCCATTCGAAAGCGCCTAAGCTGGCCAGCCAATTATTGATACTTAATGTCCAATCACTTACTTGACTAGTTACATAAATCAAAGCAATAGAAAGTAAAACAAGATTGATACTTAAAGGGATAAAAACATAACGTTTTATGCCTTTCTGGGTGAGCATTTTAAAACCTTGACCTAGGTAATGGGCTCCTTGGAAACTATTTTGCGCCATTGGGATTTTTTTATTCTTTGGGCTGTTAATTTGCTTAAAATCATTTAAACTTAAAAGTTAACAACAAGAAAGCTTGATTTTGTAACAGAATGATTTTCAGGGAAGTTGAGCTTGTGAAAATGACAATAATAGGCCAGTATAACTGGTTGATTTTTATACGATAATTAAATGCGATTAAAACAAATAAAATTAGCAGGATTCAAGTCTTTCGTAGATCCAACTACGGTTTCATTGCCCAGTAATTTAACTTCGATAGTAGGTCCAAACGGTTGCGGAAAATCCAACTTGATCGATGCCGTTCGGTGGGTCATGGGTGAGTCTTCTGCCAAGAATCTTCGTGGCGATGCCATGACCGATGTCATATTCAATGGTTCAACCGGTAGAAAGCCGATAGGTCAAGCCAGTATTGAGTTAGTGTTCGATAATTCCGATGGCACCATTCAAGGTGAGTTTGCTAATTACAATGAAATCGCTGTTAGAAGACAAGTTAACAGAGAAGCACAGTCAGCATATTTCTTAAACGGTACACGTTGCCGTCGTAAAGACATCACTGACATCTTTCTTGGCACCGGCCTAGGCCCAAGAAGCTACGCCATTATTGAACAAGGTATGATTTCCCGCTTAATTGAGTCCAAGCCTCACGAGCTACGGGTGTTCTTGGAAGAAGCTGCGGGCATTTCCAAATACAAAGAGCGCCGCCGTGAAACGGAAAATCGCATTAAGCACACTCGAGAGAATCTCGATCGTTTAAGTGATTTACGAGATGAATTAGGTAAACAACTAGCTCATCTTAAGCGTCAGGCGACTTCTGCTGAACGCTATAAAGAATATAAAGCAACTGAGCGCCAATTGCGTGCTGAGCTTGCTGCTATTCGCTGGCAGGTGTTCAATCAAACCATCGAAAGCCTAGATGACGCTATCCAAAAGATGGAAACTGAAGTTGAGGCTAGAGTTGCTGATCAGCGTAAAGCGGATGCAGAAATTGAAAAATCGAGGGATTTGCATACGGAATTAACGGATGTCCACTCAGAGGTTCAAGGTCGCTTTTATGGTATTGGTGCGGATATCGCACGCCTTGAGCAAGCTATCGAACATACTAAACAACAGAAACAGCAATTACTTGAAGATAAGACTCAGGTTCAGGCTTCATTGGATCGTTTAAGAGATCAATTAAAGTTTGACGAGTCTAAGCTTGAAGAGTTGATGACAGAGCTGTTGCAATCAGAACCTGATTTAGAGCTAAAACAAGGTTTAGTGGAAGAGAAGCAGCAACAATTGCTAGATTTTGAAGAAGGTATGCGCTTATGGCAACAAGAGTGGGATGCGTTTAATCAACAAGCTTCCGCCAATGCTCAAAAAACAGAAGTTGAGAAAACTAGAATTCAGCATCTTGAGTCGCATCTTACCCGCTATGGCAAACGCTTAGAGCAAGTATCCTCAGAAATAGAAAGCCACCAATCTGAACCGATAGAAGCCGAAATGCTTAAAATGGCGGAAGAGTTAGGCTTGGTTGAAGAGAAAACTGAACGGTTAGACGAAGAAGTGGGCTTGGCGGTTGAGCAAATCAATCAGATCCGTCAAAAGCAACGAGAACATAATCAATCTCTTGAGCAAAGTCGCAGTGAAATTCGCTCTTTGGATTCGCGAAAGATTTCACTAGAGGCATTACAAAGCGCAGCGCTTGGCAATGATAATGAGTCTGCAATCCAATGGCTGGAAAAAGAAAAGATATTTAAGAACAAAAGGTTAGCTCAGCAAATCAAAGTAGATTCTGGTTGGGAGAAAGCTGTTGAAACGGTTCTAGGTGACCATTTAGAAGCGGTAGTTGCTGATGATTTGAGCAATTACGCGAACTCTTTGTCAGATTTAGTAAGCGGTAAAGTGTTGCTGGTTGAAGCGGTTAATCAAGCAATCAGTCCAGCGGCAGATACCTTGTTAAGTAAAGTACAAGGCGCAGATTCACTGGCTTCTCGTTTGAATAAAGTTAAGTTAGCGAATGATCTGTCTGTGGCGTTAAGTTTACGCCAAAGCTTGCAGGGTGATGAATCGGTTATTACCGCTGATGGTTTATGGATGGGTGCTAATTGGTTAAGAGTCTCACGCCAAGAAGAAAATCAAAGTGGTGTTATCGAAAGAGAAGCCCAGTTAGCAGAAATTAATAGCGAATTAGAACAAAAGCAGGCTTTGTTTGACGAGCTTGAAGCACAAAAAGAATCGCTAGCGGAACAGTTAAAACAACAAGAGAGCCAGTGGCAGACCAAGCAAGCTCAGTTGACCGAAGCCAATAGAACTTATACGGATTTACGAACTAAAGTAGGCTCTCAACAAGCAAAATTAGAGCAAACAAAAACTCGTATGGAGCGTTTGCAAAAAGAGCGGAAAGATATAGCACTGCAAATTCAAGAAGATGAACAAGCATTAGCAAAAAGCCGTAATCTAATTGAGCAGATGGTTGATGCCATGGCTACTGATACGGATAAGCGGGAGTATTTAACTGCTGAGCGAGAATCTAAGCGTCAGGAATTGGAAAATAAACGTTTAACCGCTCGTGAAACTAAAGAGCAAGAGCATCAGTTAGCGCTTAGAGTGAGTTCATTACAAGCTGAAGTGAACTCTACTCGCTCGGGTTTTGAGCGAGTTAATAGCCAAATTGGCGACTTAACTGCTAGAAAAGTAGAGCTGGATAATCGTTTGAACTTAGATCAAGATCCTACGGAAGAACATAAGATCGAATTAGAAGCTGCTTTAGAAAAACGTTTAACGGTCGAAGAAGAGTTACGTCAGGCTCGTAATAAACTGTCTGAAATAGATGAATCGATGCGTAAAATTGAGCGTCAAAGACATGAAGCCGAGCAGCAAGCGCAAGGTGTTCGCTCTCGCTTAGAAAAGTTGCGTATGGATTGGCAAGAAGCTACCACTAAGCAAAATACTCAATCAGAAGTGTTGTTAGAAGCGAAGCTCGACCCAAGGGATTTAATAAAAGAATTAGACGAGGGTGCTAACGAGGATCAATGGCTAAGCGAAATCGAAACCATTACAGGAAAAATACAAAGACTGGGCGCTATTAATTTAGCGGCAATTGAAGAACATAAAGCCCAGGAAGAGCGTAAAGTCTACTTAGATGCACAGAATGATGACTTAACCGATGCGTTAGAGACGTTAGAAGCGGCTATACGAAAAATTGATCATGAAACTCGTACTCGTTTCAAAGAAACTTTTGATAAGGTTAATAGTGGCGTTCAAGAGTTATTCCCCAAAGTCTTTGGTGGTGGCCATGCCTATTTAGAACTAACAGGCGAAAATTTACTTGATACGGGGGTTTCGATTATGGCTCGTCCTCCTGGTAAGCGTAATTCTACTATTCACTTATTATCAGGCGGTGAAAAAGCGCTTACTGCTATCTCGTTAGTATTTTCGATTTTCCGGTTGAATCCAGCACCATTTTGTATGTTGGATGAAGTTGATGCGCCGCTAGATGATGCGAATGTTGGTCGCTATGCTAATCTGGTGAAAGAGATGAGCGATCAGGTACAATTTATAGCGATTACTCACAACAAAATTGCAATGGAAATGGCGCATACGCTATTAGGTGTAACCATGAGTGAACCAGGTGTGTCACGCGTGGTCTCAGTTGATGTAGAAGAGGCTGCAGCATTAGCTGCTTCGTAACTAGGGCATTGAAATGGATCCTGTATTATTCATCTTATTAGTAGTTGTTGGTTTAATAATCATTGGCTTTGTCTATTTTGATGCTAAACGTCGACAAGTCAGTCGTCGTGAAAAACAAGATCAAAAAAGATTCGAACAACAGTTTTCTAACTCAAGTGATAGTGAAGGCTTTGATATTGACGGTGTTGGTCAAGTGCGACTGGTTGAAGCCGCACAACAAAAAGTGATTCAAGAAAAAATTAAAGCTTCTGAAGCAAAAAAACAATCAGTTGCTGAAACAGAACAAAAAGCAAGTCAACAGCAAGTGAGTGAAGCGGCTGCTAATTCAGAAACCGCCGTTGGTAAATCAGAACCAGAAGTTGGTGAAACCTCTGTGCCAGTGCTAGACGATATGTTATTTGGTTTTGATAAAGATAAATTAGAGCCTATTAAAGAAGAGAGACAAGAGCCAAAGATAGAGGAACCAAGCCAAGCATCTTTGTTTGAGCAAGAGCAAGAACCAAGTATCCAAACAGAACCGGAATTAATTTTCACTTTGTATTTAGTATCAGAAAATGATTCCTCATTTCAAGGTGAAAAGCTGGTACAAGCGCTACTCGATCAAGGCATGCGTCACGGCGATATGGATATTTTCCATCGTCATAGTCAAGCAACAGGCCGAGGGCAAGTGCAGTTTAGTTTGGCTAATGCTTATGAACCAGGAACCTTTGATTTAGATAATTTAGATAAGCTTGAAACTAAAGGACTTGCTGTTTTTATGGCTTTACCAGGCGCCAAGCATCCGATGAAAGCTTACGATCTAATGATTAAAACCTGCCGTGCCATCGTTTCTGAATTAGGTGGTTACATCATTGATTCAAGCAAAGCTCACTTTAGCAAACAAATTGAAGCCCACCATAAAGAACAGATTCAAGAATTTGAGCGTAAGCTTCTTTTAAAGCAATCTTAAAATGTCCGATACTAAACAATTAGAAGCGCAGCTGAATAGGCTGCGCAGTGAAATTGATGAGCATAATTATCAATATTATGTTTTAGATAATCCCCAGATTCCTGATGCAGAATACGATCGTTTAATGCGCCAGCTGCAGCAAATCGAAGCGGATCATCCTGAACTTATTTCTTCCTCATCGCCTAGCCAAAGAGTTGGCGCTAAGCCAGATTCAGGTTTTGCCCAAGTGACCCATCAAATGCCCATGTTATCGCTGGATAATGCAATGGATGATGAGGAGTTCTTAAGTTTTAATAAAAGAGTCAAAGAGCGTCTAAAAGACTCACAAGATATTGAATATATTTGTGAACCGAAACTCGATGGGTTAGCCGTTAGTATTATTTATGAAAATGGCTTGTTAACTAGAGCTGCAACTCGAGGAGATGGTAATCAGGGGGAAGATATTACTTTAAATATCCGCACTCTTAATTCAGTTCCTCTTAAATTAAGAAGTGAGCAGCCACCCGAAGTGTTTGAAGTTAGAGGCGAAGTTTTTATGCCTTTGGAAGCTTTTCATAGTTTAAATCAAGTAGCTATTGAAACCGGCAATAAAATTTTCGCCAATCCTAGAAATGCAGCCGCTGGTAGCTTGCGTCAACTTGACCCTAAAATTACGGCACAGCGTCAATTGGCTTTCTATGCTTACTCTACAGGTTTAGTCTCTGAAGACTTTGAACTGGCTAATTGTCACTCTGAACGTTTAGCACAAATTAAAACTCTAGGTTTGCCGATCACTTCTGAAATTAAAGTTACTCATGGCTCAAATGAAGTTTTAAAATATTTTGATGATATTTTAGAGAAGCGTAATCAATTGAGTTTTGAAATTGATGGGGTGGTTTGCAAGGTCAATGAGATTGAAAAACAAAATCAGTTGGGTTTTGTTTCTAGAGCGCCACGCTGGGCGATTGCGTTAAAGTTTCCGGCGCAGGAAGAAATGACGGAACTACTTGATGTAGACTTTCAAGTTGGCCGAACTGGTGCTTTAACGCCAGTAGCTCGACTTAATCCGGTTTTTGTTGGCGGCGTTACTGTCAGTAACGCTACTTTGCATAATATGGATGAAATCGAGCGCTTAGGCATTATGGTTGGTGACACAGTAATATTGCGAAGAGCAGGGGATGTGATCCCGCAGATCGTCAGCGTTATTGAGTCAAAACGACCTACAAACGCAGCTAAAATTGAATCACCAGCATCCTGTCCTGTTTGCAGCTCTCAAGTCGAAAGAGCCGAAGGTGAAGCCGCTATACGTTGTACAGGTGGTCTAATTTGTGCTGCACAACGGACACAAGCTATTAAGCACTTTGCTTCTCGTAAAGCTATGGATATTGATGGTTTGGGCGATAAGCTGGTGGATATTTTTTCAGAGTTAGAAATGATTTCAAGTATCAGCGATTTGTATCGATTGGAAAAGCAACAGATAGCCGATTTAGAACGAATGGGCGATAAATCTGCTCAAAACTTAATAGATGCAATCGAGGCTAGTAAAGAAACTACTTTAGCAAAATTTATTTATTCATTAGGTATTCGGGAGGTCGGCGAAGTAACCGCCAAAAACCTAGCACAACACTTTTCAACCTTAGAAGCCATTCAAGCAGCTACTGGTGAAACTTTAGAAGAGGTTGACGATGTTGGGCCCATTGTTGCACAACATCTAATAAATTTCTTTGCTAACCCTCGAAACCAAAAAGAGGTAGCGGCTTTAGTTGATGCTGGCATCCATTGGCCTGTTATTGTGAAGAAATCTGAAGGAGACTTAACTCTAAAAGGTAAGACGTTCGTTATTACGGGCACTTTAACCAATCATAGTCGTCAAGAAGCTAAAGCAAAGCTTGAAGCTTTAGGTGCCAAAGTTGCGGGTTCAGTATCTAAAAACACCTACGCATTAATTGCTGGTGCAAAGGCCGGTTCGAAACTCAAAAAGGCACAAGAGTTAGGTGTGCAAATTTTAAGCGAAGAATATTTATCAACCATCTAATATTTCTAAATCTAGAGTCTTACTAAAACCCTATAACCTTCGCGATTGGTTTTAGCAGCTCCTTTATAAGAATCCTCAATAAATAAGCACTCATAAAAAAATCACGCAAAAAAAAAGCCCTCAGTTAAGAGGGCTTATAGGGTTTTGTTATGCTTAACTATTCTTAATCAATATTAGTCTTAGCTGCTTGGCTTGAGCTATGGCTAACTGATGCATCAAGAATGTTCTGCGTAATAATTTCTCCATCGGCGAATTCAATTCTAGTCATCTCAGTTAATGCTGGAATTGGATCAGATGTGATGGCTCTTGCTGCAGGTGCTGATGCAGAAAGCTCTATTAGTTTGGCTACTTTTGGTTTTCTGATAGCAGTAACTTGAGTTTCTACCACTGGCTGTTCAGTTTTTGCTTCATTCATAGCAGTTACGGCAGTTTCTTTTACATCGGCTTTAGCTGTTTGAACATCTTTAACTGGTTGAGCGTTTGTTAACTCAGCACTAACACCGTTGGGTTTAGCTGCATTCGGATTAAGATCATTCGAAGCAACTTTATCAGCGCCACCAATAACGGCCTTAACTGACTGTTCAAGTGACTTCTGTGCCTTATAAACCATTAACTCTTCTGGAGATGCTTTTGGCTTACGAGCCTTAGTTGCAGCTTTAACAGGCGGTTTCGGTTGTGGCGCCTGTTGCGTAGCTTGATTTGTTGCGACCTGAGCTGCAGCTTGCTTGTTTGCCTCTGCAACACCACCGTCAACAGTAGCCATTCTTTCTGCACGAGTCTTACGTTCTGGACGAGGCGGGTGCTTTGGCTTTGCAGCTTGAGTATTCTTAGCTGTTTGCTTGTTGTGTGGCTTTTGCCCTTTGTTGGCATGTTGCTTACTTTGCTGCTTTTTATTATCTACAAAGTTGTGCTGCTTATTGTCAGCTGCTTTCGATTGTTTCTGTGACTGCTGTTTGTTTTGTTGACTATTTTTCTGACCGTGTTGCTTATTGTCATGGCGGTTTTTATTGTAATTACGATTACGGTTTTTACCTTGGTGACGATTGTTACGGTTGTTTCTACCACGGTTGCGGTTGTTTTGACGACTTTTTTTCTTTTTGTCATTACCCGTTAATTTGTCCCATAATCGCTTGAAGAAGCCGTCTTTCTTCTGCGCTTTAACAGGTTTCTTTTTAACAGGTCTTTTATTTTTTACTTTCTTCGGCGCTACTTGTTCAGCTGGTTCTGGTACTGATTGAATTGCAGCTTTTTCAATATTAGCGGCAAGATCTGGGTTAGTAGAACGAACATATTCAACTTGGCTGGGGGCATCTACCATGTCATAGCTAGAGCCTTGATGAGTCTCATCGGCTTTAACGCGCAAAACTTCATAATGCGGCGTGTCCATATGCGGATTTGGCACAACAATGATACGAACTTTTTGCTGTTTTTCGATTTGCTCAATCTTACGACGTTTTTCATTTAACAAGAAAGTTGCCAATTCTACCGGCGCAATTACATGCACTTCAGCTGTAGACTCTTTCATGGCTTCATCGCCAACTAAACGAAGAATTGATAAGCCTAAAGAATCAGTACCACGAATTACGCCATGCCC
This sequence comes from Kangiella sp. HZ709, assembly GCF_009674675.1. Taxonomy (GTDB): domain Bacteria; phylum Pseudomonadota; class Gammaproteobacteria; order Enterobacterales; family Kangiellaceae; genus Kangiella. The sequence goes on along the minus strand of NZ_WKJC01000001.1, from coordinate 456,194 downwards.
TGTACAGCGCGGACAAACGTGTTGACTTGATTCTTCTAAAGAAGGACGTAAGCGCTGACGTGACATTTCTAATAGACCGAATTTTGAAATACGACCAATTTGAATTCGAGCACGATCACGTTTCACAGAGTCTCTTAATACGTTTTCAACTTCTCTTTGATTACGAGGAGGTCCCATATCAATAAAGTCGATCACAATAAGGCCACCAATATCACGCAATCTCAATTGACGAGCAATTTCTTCAGCGGCTTCTTTGTTGGTGTGTAATGCGGTCTCTTCAATATCACTACCTTTAGTAGCGCGAGCAGAGTTAATATCAATCGATAATAAGGCTTCAGTTTGGTCAAAAACTACTGAACCGCCAGAAGGTAAGCGTACTTCTCGTTGGAAGGCGCTTTCGATTTGGCTTTCTACTTGGTAGCGATTAAATAAAGGGATTTCATCTTGATATAACTTTATCTTGCGTACAAAGTCTGGGCGTTGTTTTGCTAATTCAGATTTTGCTAATTCAAAAATTTCTTTTCTATCGACTAAGATTTCGCCGATATCAGGGCGTAAGTAATCACGGATAGCGCGATTGATAACGTTTGATTCTTGATAGATAAAAAATGGAGCAGGGCGTTTGTCTGCTTCTTCTTTAATTCTATTCCAGAAGTTTAGTAGGTAAGAAAAGTCACCATTGATCTCGTCGAAGTCTTTACCCACACCTGCAGTACGGATAATGCACCCCATGCCTTTAGGGACATTAATTTGACTCATGACTGATTTTAGTTCTTGACGCTCTTCACCTTCGATTCGACGAGAAATACCACCTGCGCGAGAGTTATTAGGCATCAATACCATATAGGACCCTGCAAGGCTTATCGATGTGGTTAGGGCTGCACCTTTATTACCACGTTCTTCCTTATCGATCTGGACGATAATTTCCTGACCTTCTTTTAGCGCATCCTTAATAGTAGGGCGGCCGCGTGAAGGAGGGTTGTGCATATATTCTCGGGCGACTTCTTTTAATGGCAAGAAGCCGTGTCTTTCAGCGCCATAATCGACAAAGGCTGCTTCAAGGCTGGGTTCAATTCGGGTGACTTTGCCTTTGTAGATATTACCTTTCTTCTGTTCGCGACCTGCAAGTTCGATATCTAAATCGAATAGCCTTTGGCCATCGACTAAAGCAACACGCATCTCTTCGTTATGATGAGTTGCGTTAATTAACATTCTTTTCATGATTGTCTCTCTATTTTTAAAATAGAATGCGACAGTAGGCAGGAGAATTTTGAGGTAAAAACCAGAAAACAGAAAAGCCAGTTTCTCATCATACGAAACTGTAGAGCTTACTCTCTATTGTCTTCCTTGAGTCATGTAAATGACCGTATTTTTAGAAATATCATATAGTTAAAGTCGATACTTCATGTTGATTTTCACTTTTTAATGATGGGCTATTCTATGTCTTAAGGTCTATTTCTTTATTCAAACCTGCATAAAAGAAGCCAATCTAACCGCGCTATTAATTCAATTCAAACAGTTCTTTTCTATACTGCCGATAGCGCTACTTTTATATTCCTGCTATTTCCGCATTCGGATATAACGTAAATTTTTCGCTTGGTATCTATGTCGCAGAGCTTTCTTGTATATCACTCTTTTTAGGTTGATATAGAGTGAAAGTTGCTCATCAAGCCTTTCATTGGAGCATTTGCTCACGGAGTGCATTATAGCCAGTCATAGCATGGGTAGCAATCTTTATCACGAATATAACTTATTGATTTTATTTTGAGCCTTACAACATCTATTTTCCAAGGAAGGGGTGCTCAGCTAGCTTAAATTCCGGTATAGTGCGCTGCATGAGCGAAATCTCCTATCCAAAAGTCCAATTTGTTGAAGTGCAGCCTGAAGAAGCAGGACAGCGAATTGACAATTTCTTGGTAAAAAAACTCAAAGGCGTCCCCAAGAGCCGTATTTATAAAATGCTGCGTAAAGGCGAAGTTAGGATTAACAAAGGCCGAGTAAAAGCAGAGTACAAAATCGTTGAAGGCGATTCTGTGCGCATACCTCCTGTCAGAGTCTCTGAATCTAAAACGGACGTGCCCACAGGTTTAAACAAAGTTCAAAACTTAGAAAAAGCTATTATCTATGAAGATGAGCGGGTGATTGTGCTAAATAAACCGCATGGTATGGCCGTGCATGGCGGTAGCGGCATGAGTTATGGCGTGATTGAAGCTTTACGCGCACTTAGACCTAAAGCGCCTTACCTTGAGCTTGTGCATAGGCTCGATAGGGATACTTCAGGGTGTTTATTGATAGCTAAAAAACGCAGCGCCTTACGTTATTTACATCAACAATTGCAGAAAAAGACTATGACTAAGCGTTATTGGGCGCTAGTTAATGGCTTATGGTCTGAAAAATTGAAACAAGTGGATGCGCCTTTGGCAAAGAATCAAGTCAAATCTGGTGAACGCTTGGTTCGTGTTACTGAGGAAGGTAAAGCCTCACTGACTTCATTTCGGGTGATTGAAAAGTTTAATAATTTCAGTTTGGTTTCCGCGGAACCGATTACTGGACGGACTCACCAAATCAGGGTGCATGCACAATACGTTGGTCATGGTTTAGTTGGCGATCCAAAATACGGAGTTGACCAAATCAATCAATCGCTTAAGTCTAACAAGTTGTCAGAACGCTTATTCTTACACGCTTATTCTTTAAAGTTCAAAATCCAAGTAGATGCTAAACCGATCACCGTCGAAGCACCTTTGCCTAAGGAATTGGAAAAAACTTTAACCTATCTTCGAGCGGGTAAAGCTATTGGCTGAATCGCTTTCGAATATAAAGTTAATTGTGTTTGACTGGGATGGGACCATTATGGACTCCACAGGTCGCATAGTTTCAGCCATGCAAGAATCTGCTCGTCGGCTAGATTTATTAGTACCAACGGATGAAGCAGTAAAAGGTATTATTGGGCTGGGTTTAACGGAGTGCTTAAACATCCTATTTCCAGAACTAAAATGCCATAAAGCCATCACTGAAGAATATCGCTATCAGTATGTAGAAGCTGATACAACGCCAACACCAGTGTTCGAAGGTGTGGAAGAGGTTCTGCAAACACTTAAAGCAAAAGGTCATATGCTGGCTGTTGCCACGGGTAAAGCTCGCCATGGTTTAGATAGGGTTTTGGATGAATCAGGTTTGAGGCATTACTTTGAGCATACTATTGGTGCTGATGAAGTGGGTAATGCAAAACCAGCACCTGATATGCTGAATGTTTTAATGCAAAAAACAAATACCAACGCTAAAGAAGTGATTATGATTGGCGATACCAGTTTCGATTTAGAAATGGCCAATAATGCAGGAACTTATTCGATTGGCGTTACTTTTGGTGCTCAAACAAAAGAGACGTTGAAAAATTACGAACCAGCAAAAATAGTTCACTGTTTTTCTAATTTAAAGGAACTCTTTTAATGGCTCTAAAAGCTACGATCTATAAAGCAACGGTCAATATTTCAGATTTGGATAACCATTATTATGATGAGTTAAATCTAACCATTGCGCAGCATCCGTCGGAAAGCGATAAACGAATGATGGTCCGTTTAGTGGCTTATATTTTAAATGTTCAAGAGCGACTGGAATTTACTAAGGGTTTATCAGAAGAGAGTGAACCTGAAATTTGGGCTAAGAATTACACGGATGACATTGAGCTATGGATTGACTTAGGTCGCCCTGATGAAACTCGGCTAAGAAAGGCCAGCCATAAATCACAAAAAGTTTTGGTTTACAGTTACAATGAGAATGCCAGCGCGATATGGTGGAAAGCTTTAGGTAATAAGGTTAGAGATTATAAAAATCTAGAAATTTATGCATTGAACGATGAGCAAGTGGCAGGGCTGGAGTCTATGATAGAGCGGACCATGCAATTGCAAGCTACCATTGAGGACGGTCAACTATGGCTCAGTAATAATGAGACCAGTCAATTGATAGAGGTGGAAAGGCTTCAATAAGTATATTGAAGCGATTCAAAGCTTTTCTACTAACCCAGGTCTTTTTGTAGTTCCTTTAACTTAGCCATAACATTGGTGGCATGCTCTGACGGGCTAACTTTTTCGAAGTGATATACAATGCCGCCAGCAGGGTCAATAATAAAAGTTTCGCGTTTAGTGTATTGTACAGGACCAAACCCACCCAAAACTTTATAAGACTCTGCGGCAGATTTACTCGTGTCTGATAAAATATCAAAAGGCAGTTGGTATTGTTTACTGAAACCTTTGTGCGACTCATTATCATCTAATGAAACCCCCACAATTTCTGCATTGATCGCTTTAAACTTTTTGTAATTATCTCTAAACTTTTTAGCTTCTGTGGTGCAACCAGGCGTGTTGTTTTTAGGGTAAAAATACAACACCAGCCATTGCCCTTTATAATCTTCAAGCGACTTATAGGCACCATTTTGTGACATGAGTTTAAAGTTGGGCGCCAATTGACCAACAAATTCGCTGGCAGATGCGGTAAAAGGTAGCGCCAATATAGCAGTAATTATTAATAGTTTTTTCATAGTAAGAGTCATCAGTGAAAATATCGGTAAAAGTAATCAGGCAATGCCTTTTGTATAACACTATAGTAACTTATTCTTAGAGGTGTGAATATGTTGTCGAAAAATTCAATAACTAATATTGAGTATCAGATCCCTTTATTGCAGACTGAGCGGCTTTTTATGCGTGAGTTTAGACTCGAAGATTTTGATACTTATGCCGATTTAGTAGCGGATCCAGTATTTAGACGCTATTTGGGTAACGGTGATCTGCTTAATCGGGAAATGGCTTGGCGTGCCTATACGGCCATGATTGGTCACTGGGTATTACGGGGTTTTGGATTTTGGGCCTTAGAAGACAAGGCAACAGGTGAATATGTGGGTCATGTGGGTATTCATTATCCCGAAGATTGGCCAGATGTGGAGATAGGCTGGGGCATTAATCCGAAGTTTCAAAATTTTGGTTATGGTTACGAAGCTGCAACAAAAGCCATGCAATTTGGCTTTGAAGAATTGGGCTTTGAGCATTTGATCAGTTTAATTGTCGAAAGCAATCAGCCATCAGTAAAATTGGCTAAAAAGTTGAATGAAAAATACACAGAAACCATAGAGATGATGGGGTTAAATGTAGAGGTTTATAGGATCACACGCCAAGAATACTTGGCGACTAAATAGGTATAACTAGAAGCTTTTTACAAATATTAAGAACTTACAAGGTTAATGGTCAAATTCTTAGCCATTTCCTGAGAAATGCCTATTACTATAGTTGCCGAATTATGGAATAATCAGCGACAGTTTATGAAAATTGTTTCCTAACGAAAAATACATTTAAGACAAATTATAGAGGTCCTTTAATGGATGAGAATAAAAAGAAAGCACTTGGCGCAGCTTTAACTCAAATCGAGCGTCAGTTTGGTAAAGGTTCGATTATGCGTTTGGGTGACAACAGCGCAGCGAAGGGTATTCAAACCATTTCAACAGGTTCCTTAGGTCTTGATATTGCGTTAGGAATAGGCGGCTTACCGAAAGGTCGTATTGTAGAAGTTTATGGTCCTGAATCATCGGGTAAGACAACTTTAGCGTTGCAAGCAATTGCTGCTTGTCAGGCAGATGGTGGGACGGCTGCCTTTGTTGATGCAGAGCATGCGCTTGATCCAATTTATGCAGAAAAATTAGGCGTGAACCTTGATGATTTAATTGTTTCTCAGCCTGATACGGGTGAGCAAGCTCTAGAAATTACGGACATGCTAGTTCGTTCTGGTGCGGTAGATATTTTGGTGATTGATTCGGTGGCTGCATTAACACCTAAAGCTGAAATCGAAGGCGACATGGGTGACTCTCATATGGGTTTGCAAGCACGTTTAATGTCGCAAGCCTTGCGTAAGTTGACTGCTAATATCAAGCGCTCAAACACCTTGTGTGTATTCATTAACCAAATTCGTATGAAGATTGGCGTTATGTTCGGTAGTCCAGAAACGACTACCGGTGGTAATGCACTGAAATTCTATGCCTCAGTTCGTTTAGATATTCGCCGTATTGGGCAAATCAAACAAGGTGATGAGATTATCGGTAACGAAACTCGGGTTAAAGTCGTTAAAAACAAAGTGGCACCGCCGTTTAAACAAGCTGAATTCCAAATTCTTTATGGTGAAGGCTCGTCGTTAGAAGGCGAAATTTTAGATTGGGGCGTGAAGCACGATTTAGTTGATAAGTCCGGCGCTTGGTATGCTTACAATGGAAGTAAAATTGGTCAGGGTAAGCAAAACGTCATTAAGTACTTAAAAGAAAACCCTGAAGTTAAAGAAGAAATTGAAACTAAGCTGCGCAATATGCTTTTAGTGACGGCTTCAGCAGAAGATGATTCTGAAGAAGAAGTTGAAGCATAAGTTTCATTAGCTTTGTGAGAGAATTATAAAAATGACGACAGAGAAACAACAAATTGATTCTAAAAGCCAAGTCTCTAAATCAGGAAGGTTTTTAACAGCTTTTGGTAAAGGGTTCGTTGCTGGCTTTGTGACACTAGGTTTGATTAGTGTATTGATTTTAATCTTCCGTAATTAAAAATCAGGTTGGAATAGCATAGTTCTTTTATGGCTTTTAAACGACCGCCAAGAGACCATAAACATATAGCGATGGATTTGCTTGCACGCCGGGAACATTCCCGGCGTGAGCTTATTAACAAGCTTAAAATTCGAGGTTTTGAAGGTGAAGAAGTTGAAGCGTATCTCGATCGATTAGCAGAGAATGGGCTCCAGTCGGATCAGCGCTTTGCTGAAAGTTATGTTCGAATGCGAAGTGGCTCTGGTTATGGTCAAAGGCGAATTAGTCAAGAGTTACAACAAAAGGGCATTGCAGAATCAAAAATTAGCCAAATATATGAAGAATTGGAGCTTGATTGGTATCAAATTGCTTTAGAAATTTGGCAGAAGAAATATAATCAACTTCCCGGTAGTGATTTAAAACTAAAAGCCAAGCAAAGTCGTTTTTTACAATACCGTGGTTTTGATTTCGATATTATCAATTGGATCTTTAGTCAGAATCGTGAAGATCTATATTAATCAATTGTTTATAAGAATAACTTAAAGTTAAAAAAGGTAGAAGGTGCTAGTGTGAGCCAGCTGAATTATATGAGCACGAATCAAATTCGTGATGCATTTCTAAAATACTTTGAAAGTAACAATCATCAAGTGGTCGATTCAAGTCCTTTGGTTCCCGCTAACGATCCTACTTTGCTGTTTACCAATGCAGGTATGGTGCAGTTCAAAGATTGTTTCTTAGGTACGGATAAGCGCAGCTATAGCCGCGCAACGAGCTCACAACGCTGTGTGCGTGCTGGCGGTAAACACAACGATCTAGAAAATGTCGGTTATACCGCACGCCATCATACTTTCTTCGAAATGTTAGGTAACTTTTCCTTTGGTGATTATTTTAAGCAAGACGCCATAAAGTACTGCTGGGAATTTTTAACTGAGGTTTTGAAATTACCGAAAGAAAAGCTTTGGGTTACAGTTTACGATGAAGATCAAGAAGCCTTGGATATTTGGGTCAATGAAATAGGCTTTCCTGCCGATCGGATTAGCAAAATAGGCGATAATAAAGGCGCTCGTTATGCTTCAGACAATTTCTGGGCGATGGGTGATACTGGCCCTTGTGGCCCTTGCTCTGAAGTTTTCTACGATCATGGAGAGCATATTTGGGGTGGTGTACCTGGTTCACCTGAAGAGGACGGTGATCGTTTTATAGAAATATGGAACCTTGTCTTCATGCAATATAACCGTCACAAAGACGGCACTATGGAGCCATTGCCTAAACCATCCGTTGATACTGGTATGGGGTTAGAGCGTATTTCTGCGATCATGCAAAACGTTCATAGTAACTATGAAATTGATATTTTCCAAAATCTTATCAAAGCAACAGCTAATTTATTGAATGTTAAAGATTTAGATAATAAATCTTTACGAGTTATAGCTGATCATATTCGCTCTTGTGCTTTTATGGTGGTGGACGGAGTGATTCCTTCAAATGAAGGCCGTGGTTATGTATTGAGACGTATCGTGCGCCGCGCTATTCGTCATGGCCATCAGTTGGGAGCCGGCACTGAAGGGCACAAAGCTGCTTTTTTTGCTGATTTGGTCAAGCCATTGGTTAACGAGATGGGCTCGGCGTATCCTGAGTTAAGTGAGCAATACGACTTTATCGTCAAAGTGTTAGCTAAAGAAGAAGCTGCATTTGCTAAGACATTAGATCGTGGTATGGCAATTTTAGAAGCTGATATAGCTGCAATGTCAGGAAAAACCATCGCTGGTGAAACGGTCTTTAAGCTTTACGACACTTTTGGTTTCCCCAAAGATTTAACAGCAGATATAGCCCGCGAAAAAGAGTTAGAGATTGACTGGAATGGCTTTGAGAAAGCTATGGAAACTCAGCGTGAAAAAGCTCGTGCGGCAAGCAATTTCGGAGTTGACTACAATGATAGTTTGTCAATTGATGAGAAGTCAGAATTTACCGGTTACGAGAATGTCTCGCAAGATTCTGTGGTTTCTAAGCTGTTAAAAGGTGATGAAGAAGTTACATCTATTGACTCTGGTGATAAAGCGATTGTGGTTTTGAAAAATACACCCTTTTATGCTGAGTCTGGCGGTCAGGTTGGTGATAAAGGGCAGTTAGTTTCATCTAATGCAGAGTTTATGGTCACAGATACTCAAAAACTGGGTGATGCGATTGCTCACATTGGCTATCTAAAATCCGGTTGTTTAACTCTTGATAGCTCTGTGACAGCAGAGGTTGATACCAACCTTCGTCAAGCCACCATGCGGAATCACTCTGCAACTCATTTGATGCATGCGGCTTTAAGAGAACTGTTAGGAACTCATGTGCAGCAAAAAGGATCTTTGGTTGAGCCAGATAAATTACGTTTTGATTTCTCGCACACTGAAGCGGTAACAGCCGATGAATTAAATCGAATAGAAGCGTTGGTCAATCAAAAGATTTATGAAAATCATGCGGTTGATGTTGAAGTCACCGATATGGATTCTGCAAAAGAAAAGGGTGCTATGGCTTTATTTGGCGAAAAGTATGGAGATGAAGTGCGTGTTTTAAGTATGTCGCCATTCTCTGTAGAACTATGTGGTGGCACTCATGTAGGTAATACCGGCGAAATTGGTCCGTTTAAAATTACTTCTGAAGCAGGTATCGCTGCAGGGGTTCGGCGAATTGAAGCCGTAACCGGCGAAGGGGCTGTGACCTGGATGCAATCTAGCGAACAAACGCTTAATGCTATTGGCGGTTTGTTAAAGTCTGACCCAGCTCAAGCAGCTGAGAAAGTATCTCAATTGATGGAAAAAGCGCGTCAATTGGAAAAAAATATTGAGCAACTGAAGTCGAAGTTAGCCTCTAGTCAAGGCAGTGATTTACTTTCACAGGCTGTTGAAGTTAAAGGTGTTAAAGTTCTAGTCGCGAAGTTAGAAGGTGTCGAAGCTAAATCGTTGCGCGAGATGCAGGATCAGCTAAAAAATAAGCTGGGTTCTTCAATTGTGCTGTTGGCCGTTGCTAATGACGGTAAAGTAGGCCTAATTGCAGGTGTCAGTAAAGATTTAACCTCAAAGGTAAAAGCTGGCGAATTAGTTAATGTGGTGGCGCAGCAAGTAGGCGGAAAGGGCGGCGGTCGTCCAGATATGGCTCAGGCTGGTGGTACTGATGAAGCTGCATTACCGAAAGCTTTGGATTCTGTGTTACCTTGGTTAGAAGAAAAGCTAATTTGATACACTTTGCTATAGTCATATTTGCATTAAGTTGTTAAAATTATTGACATAGTTGGCGGAGCTAACTTTGGTCGTAGCTGAAGGTTTTGTAGTAGAAGCTAGAAAGCATAAATTTAAATAGTAGTAGAAAGGTGTTAGGGAGAATATTATGTTAATCCTTACTCGCCGTGTTGGCGAAACTCTTATGATCGGTGATGAAATCACGGTCACAGTTCTTGGCGTAAAAGGGAATCAAGTACGCATTGGTATCAATGCGCCGAAAGAAGTCGCGGTTCACCGTGAAGAAATATACATGAGAATTCAGCACGAAAAAAACGCTCAGCAATATGGTGAGCAACCGGCTTTTGTGCCTAATGACGAATTCAAGTACTAATCATATTTGTTTTTAAATAAGTTCTAAAAAAGTCATAAAAAATCGTTATTTAGATATTGCAATATCCACTGAATAGGGTAATATCTCGCTCGCGATTTAGGTGAAGTGGCCGAGCGGCTGAAGGCGCTCCCCTGCTAAGGGAGTATACCCTAATCCGGTATCGAGGGTTCGAATCCCTCCTTCACCGCCATTATCGTAATAGATAGTCGCAATAGGTATTAAACCAGCTTAAAAATAGTCAAAAATCTTTCTAAAAGTTGATTGACATCCTTTAAACTGGTGGCATAATACCGCCCACGATGCGCATGTAGCTCAGCTGGATAGAGTACCTGGCTACGAACCAGGCGGTCGGAGGTTCGACTCCTTCCATGCGCGCCATATCTGAAAAGGCTTTCAAGAAATTGAAAGCCTTTTCTTTTTTAAGCTCTTCAGATTTCACCGGTTAAAAATACATTCTTTTTGTTTGCATGATAGTTTTATCAAAAGCTTCAAACAAACTGTAATTGAATGGCATCTTTTTTAATGATAATTTAGCTCTATAAATTAAAACTATAACTCTGAATTCAAATTCCTATGCAAGTCAAAATCGCCAAGCTAGTTAATAGCAAGTTTTTTGAGTATTTCATTATTGCAACCATTTTGGTCAGCGCCATTTTGATAGGTATGGAAACTATATCGGGGCTTACTGAGACTCAAGCATCTTTAATTCAAAGAGCTAATCAAGTGATTTTAGTCATCTTTGTTATAGAAGCTATTTTAAAAATTTATGCGGTGGCACCGAAGTTTGGGCGTTATTTTGGCGATGGCTGGAATCTTTTTGACTTTTCCATAGTAGTCTTGTCGCTAATACCGTTTGCTGGGCAGTACGCGATGATAGGACGCTTATTAAGGCTATTACGTGTTGCTCGTTTGTTATCAGCTTTGCCAGAACTACGCCTAATTGTAAGCACTTTATTGAAGACCATTCCTTCAATGTTCCATGTAGTGATTTTGATGATGGTTTTATTTTATATTTATGGTGTTGCCGGTTATCACTTCTTCCATGAAACCAATCCCCAGTTCTGGGGCAGCTTAGGAACTTCGTTGTTAACCTTGTTTAGGGTCGTGACTTTAGAAGGTTGGACAGAAGTCATGTATTTAGATTTAGCCAATCATGAATGGGCTTGGATCTATTACGTGAGCTTTATTGTGGTCGGGACTTTTATCATTGTGAACCTATTTATTGCATTAGTGATCAATAACTTAGATGAGATAAAAGAACAAAGAGTCGTGCTTGAGCAAACCCAGAAAACGGAAGAAGATATTTTACATAACATTGTAGTAGTGCGACAGAAACTACAGGAGCTTGAGATGGGCTTGGCAAACAGAAACCAACAAAACAAGTCATAGATCTTATTTTGTCTGGAAAGAGCTCAATTGACCAGCCAGACTGGAATCTCAGCACAAAATAAAGCATAATTGCGCCACTTTCAAAAAGGTCGTTTTAAACACTTCTGTGGATGCTATTCCGTGGATCACTCTTTATGGATTATTCAAAGTTAATAGACTCACTGACACCTGATATGATTGCTCGTTTTGCTGAAGCAGTTGAAACTGGTAAGTGGCCAGATGGTCAGCAGTTAAGTCCTGAGCAAAAAGAGTCCTGTATTCAAGCTATCATGCTCTATCGAGCACGATTCTCAGAGCAGAATGACGAGCCTTTTACGGTATCTAAAGAGGGTGAACTGATCACTGGCAAAAAAATACGAAGTGAATTTAGTGGCCTTTCTAGCACTGAAAAACATCGCATAGAATCATCCATTTCAATTAAAACCGATACTTCCGACGATAACGAATCATAGACTGAGTCCGCATGTTAAAAACGATTATTCGCAAAGAGCACAAAAACCAATGGGAAAAACGAGCGCCACTAACACCTGAAGCGGTGGAGATGCTTGTCGCCAAAGACTTAGAGATAGAGTTAGAGCCTTGTGATATTCGAATTTTCTCGGATAGCGAGTATCAAGAAGCTGGCGTGAAGTATCCAGCACATCCAGATAACGCAGAATTTGTTCTAGGGATCAAAGAACCGCCAGTCGACTCAATTAGGCACAGACAAGTTCACTTGGCATTCTCGCATACCATTAAAGGTCAAGACTACAATATGCCTTTATTACAAAAGTTCTTAGATGAAGAAGCCACCTTATTTGATTATGAACCTATTGTAGATCCAGCGACAGGTCAAAGAACCATCGCTTTTGGCCGCTATGCAGGTATTGCCGGTGCAGTAGATAGTTTCCATATCCTTGGTCAGAAGTTACAGCAAAAAGAGCTTTCAACGCCCTTATCGAATCTTCAAATGACTTATAACTATGGCACGGTGGAACAGTTAAAAGAACATTTAGCGACTTATGATTTACAACAAGGTGAGCCAATTCGAGCACTAGTGGTTGGCACGGGTAAAGTCGGTAAAGGTTCTATTGAAGTGTGTGAATGGTTAGGCTTGCCAAAAGTTTCTGCTGAAGATTTCTTGGCAGGGAACTTACCTGATGGTAGTTTCTACGCTGTGCTTTCTTCTCGTCATATTAATAAGCGTATTGATGGCAGCGAGTTTGATATGGATGATTTCGTAGAGCAGGGAGTTAAAGCCTACCAAAGCTCTTTTGATCAAGTGTTAGGGCAATTTAATATTTTATTACAAACGCCATATTGGGAAGAAAAATATCCTAAGCATTTAGATAAAGGTCGTATGCTCGAGCATAAGGAAAAGTTACCGCTAGTGATTGGTGATATTTCTTGCGATATCAATGGTAGCTTAGAATGCACTACTAAAGCTTCAGATATCGATACTCCAGCCTTTACTTATAATATTGATAATGATGAATCAGAAGATGGTATTTCTTGGGATGGTATTACGATCATGTCAATCGATAACTTGCCTTGTGAATTACCGATCGATGCTTCCAATGATTTTTCAGAAGCGTTAAAAACCTATGCTCCGCAAATCATGGCAATGGATTTAAGCAAATCATTTGCCGAGTGCGGCTTACCGGATGATTTGAAAGAAGCGGTGATTACTTACAAAGGTGAGCTAACGCCAAAGTATCAATATTTAAAAGAGTTTCTATAAGTTAATTAAAGTAAGCTTTTATTAAAAAGCTTACTTGGTTTACTTCACGGCAATTAAAATTTCGTTTCTTCTAAAAAAACTTGGTGTCCATGGATCGTTATATCTTGCATAGATAGGTGTGGATAAAACCTCAAAATTGTTTTTCTCCGCTTGTTCTTGTAGCTTTAGTGCTCTTTTTTTCCATTTCTTTGCAGACCAACCCCCAGAAAAACGCACCACTAAAAATTTTGACTCAGGGTATTGTTCTATCTTAACTTTTTGATTATCAGGTTTGGGTAAGTCTTCAAGATTAAATTTCTCTGGCATCACAAAAGAAATTTGGTGCAAATTATCATCAATAGATTGCTGCATTACCGGAGCTGTCATGGCCATTTTTTTTGATTCGTCATTGCCGCCAAAAATATAATTAGCTAAAGGTCTAAAGCCATAACTGCTAGCGTTGTTTTCTCCAGCCTTAACGTAAACCTTAGCAATATTAAAACTTTCATAGTGCCTTAACTCCCAGTTTTCGCTGGAATCTTCAGCAGTTTTTAAAACTTTATATTTGGGTTCTTCAATGGCCATAGCGTTATTTGATAGTAACGACACCAATAGGGCGAGACTAGAAATGATGAGTTTTTTAAACATAGCTTTATCCTCTGCTAAAAAACTTATGATAATCATTGGCTCGTGAATTTGCTGAGAAGTGAAGGTGAAGAAAATGTAAACGGGGAGTTTTTTAACAGTATTAAATAGTCAATTCGCCACGGAGGTTAGTAATCATTTTTTCACGCACTAACTCAATGTTGAGATCGCGACTAAATAAATAGTAGAGCTTAGCTAGGGCCGCTTCGGTGGTCATATCAAAACCAGAAATAACGCCAGCATCAATTAAAATTTTTCCTGTCTCATAGGTGCTCATATTAACGCTACCTTGCAAGCATTGAGTACAGTTGACTATTACCATGCCTTTGTCGCAAGCCTCTTTCAGCGCTTCGATTAAAGGTTGATTGTTGATAGGCGCGTTACCCATACCATAGCTTTGTAGAACCACACCATCCAAATTTGGTTGAGCCAAAAAGTCACTGACAAACTCAGCAGAGATACCTGGGAATAAAGTTAAGATGGCTATTTTTGGTGAACTAAATCTTTGTACGTTCAGTTCAGTTCGATGTTGCTTAAATATTAGATGATCCCTAACTTTTATTTTGCTACCAATACTGGCAATAGGTGGAATATTTGGAGAAGAAAAAGCAGCAAAGCCATCAGCATCAGTTTTAGTGCAACGATTTCCTCGATGTAAATGGTCATGAAAAAATAAACTAACTTCAGGAATAGGGTAATTCGCCGCAAGATAAATGGCATTAATAATATTATCTCTGGCATCAGTTCTTAACTGCGTCAGCGGAATTTGTGAACCGGTAATAATGACTGGTTTTTGTAAACCTTCGAGCATGAAGGATAGAGCCGAGGCTGTGTAGGCCATAGTGTCAGTGCCATGGAGTACCACAAAACCATCATAGTGGTGATAGTTTTTTTCTATATCTTTTGCAATAAGATACCAATCTTCAGGAGACATATTTGCTGAGTCGATTGGTTCGGCATAATCATGAATGGTGATTTGCGGCATCTGCTTATGATTAAATTCGGGGAAACTAGCTAGTGTCTGTTCTAAAAAACCATTTTGTGGAATAAAACCGTTGTTACTAGGTTTCATGCCAATGGTGCCACCTGTGTAAGCGATATAAACTTTTTTAGAATTTGCCATAGCGAGTCGGATTTTATTTTATGGCTGCAAGTATAGCGAGAATGTTTTAATATAAAAAGGTTTTAAAACTACCTAATTGGAGTTAAGCAAAGATAAAGGCAGAGGACTAAGACTGAAAAATAGATAAGGAAAAGGCGACCAAAGGTCGCCTTTTAATTGATACTTAGTCTATCTCACACATACAGTGAACGTAGGCATGATTTGGATCATTGAATTGACTGAATGAGTTAATGATTTGTTTAACTTCATTTGTCAAAGCTTGAATCATAGGATTGGTTTTAACGTCAGCAGAACCTAACGCTTGTAACGATCCCGTTAGTTCAGCATTGTCTAATAAATTTTTCATGAAAATTTCTTTTTCAGTAAGCTCACGCTTAAACTGTTTAACAGAGTAATCTTCAACATTAGCAAGTTTAGCAGCTGACTCAATGGCTTGTTCTAAACCACCAAGCTCATCTACTAGACCTAAACGTTTAGCATCGATACCTGACCAAACACGGCCCTGGGCGATTTGGTCAACTTGCTCAACTGTCATGTTACGTCCGCGAGCTACTAGCGCTAAGAATTCATCGTAGCCATTTTCAATCATGTTTTGGATAACGCTCCTTACTTCAGGAGACAGATCTTGAAGTGGGTTGATTGCATTTGCAAATTTAGTAGTGCCCACACCATCAACAAAAACACCGAGTTTATTCGCAGGATCTTGGAAAGTCGGGATCATACCAAAAATACCAATTGAGCCAGTAATTGTTGTAGGTTGAGCCCAAATCTCATCTGCGGTTGCAGAAATCCAGTAACCACCTGATGCAGCCATACCACCCATAGAAGCTACAACTATCTTGCCTTCGTCTTGTGCACGTTCTAATTCAGCCCGAATCACTTCTGAAGCAAAAGCACTACCACCAGGGCTGTCTACACGTAAGACAATCGCTTTAACTTTGTCGTCCATACGAGCTTTGCGAATCAGTTTAGCTGTGGAATCGCCACCAATAGTGCCTTCTCTTTGTGAACCGTCGACAATACTACCTTTAGCAACAATCACTGCAATTTGGTTTTTACCACCAACCGGCAACTCAATAATTGGACGCTTGGCTTTTAAATAGCTTTTGAAATGAATATTTTTGTAGGTTGTTTTCTTTTCATTCATACCTACTAATTCCGTCATATACTTGCGGAAGTCGCCACGCGTCATAAGCTTATCAACAAAGCCTTGCTCTAATGTCAGTTTACCGGCATTACCATTTGCGGCGGTAAGTAACTCAGGGAAGTTATTAATAAAGTTATCCAGCTTTGCTTCATTGATACCACGCGATTGAGCAATTTCAGATTTCATGGCTGACCATAAATCGCCTAACCATTCCAAGTTAGCTTCTTTAGCGGCTTCAGACATAGAATCGCGGATGTAAGGCTCCATAGCTGACTTGAAAGTGCCTACGCGGAACAAATTGATTTTTACACCAACATTATCAATCGCGCTTTTGTAATATGTACGGTAACGCCCCATACCTTCAAGCATCATCATGCCTTGCGGATTCATATAAATCTCATCTGCCATAGAAGCTAAGTAATATTGTGCTTGTGAATAATTATCGGCGTTAGCGATGATTTTTTTACCACTGGTTTTAAAGTCCGCCAAAGCTTTGCGCACGTCTTGATATTTAGAAATACCTCCATAAGCACCTTGTAAGGCACCTGGGGCTAAAACTAAGACTTTAATTTTGTCATCATTTTTTGCGTACTCAAGCGCATCGACGATATCACCAACTGAAGTTTCTACAATCGGACTTCCTTGAGCCTCATTAATGATCTCTTGGATTGGGTCGGTATGTGTCAGTTGCTCTTGCAAAACACCATTTGGTGCAAGAATTAAAGCAGAGCCTTTATCAAAAGTTGGCAGGTCTGGACCTTTAACACAGCCACGGATCAAGAAAACAAAGGCAAAAATAGCGAGCAAGCCGATTAATAAACGACCAGCTACATCGATTGTTTTCCAAATACGGTAAAAGAATTTACCTATCATTGAAGTTGGTTGAGCCACAAATTTATCCTTCTAGTTATAAAAATAACAGACAACAGTTTTTAAGGACTGTTGTCCAATGTTCAATGAATATTAAACCATAGGGATGTTAATACTTCATTTCTAAAACAGTCAATTTCACAGCAATTTGTAATTAAATATTACAAACTTTATTCTTTAGGACTTCAAAACTATGGAATGAGCTTGATAGCTACTGGTTATACCAGTAAACTCATGAAAAACAAGTGTTTGTAGATAACGAATGGGCGGATAAATCGTGAAATACCAAAAATTATTAGAACCATTAGATCTTGGCTTCACTCAACTAAAAAATCGCGTTTTAATGGGTTCGATGCACACTGGCTTGGAAGAAGAGAAAGGTGGCTATGAGAAGATGGCTGCTTTTTATGCCGAGCGCGCAAAAGGTGGCGTGGCTCTAATGGTTACAGGTGGTATTTCGCCAAACTTTAGAGGTCGTTTATCACCATTTGCATCTCAGCTAAGTTTCGGCTGGCAAGTCAAGCATCATAAAGTCGTAACCGATGCAGTGCATAAAGAAGGCAGTAAAATCGCTATGCAAATTCTACACGCAGGAAGATATGCCTACCATCCGTTTTCTGTTTCAGCCTCAAAGTTAAAATCGCCAATTACGCCTTTTACACCGAAAGCACTTTCTAAACGTGGCATTAACAAGACGATTAAACACTTTGCTAAAAGCGCTAAGCTGGCTCAAAAAGCCGGTTATGATGGTGTCGAAATTATGGGCTCTGAAGGTTATTTGATTAACCAGTTTATTGTTAAGAGAACCAATAAAAGAACCGATGAATGGGGTGGTTCTTATGAAAATAGAATTCGCTTCCCATTAGAAATCATTAAGTCGGTACGCGAAGCGGTGGGTGAGAATTTTATTATTATCTATCGCTTATCGATGATTGATTTAGTGGAAAATGGTTCTAGTTGGCCAGAAGTCGTACAGCTGGCTAAAGAAGTTGAAAAAGCGGGAGCCACTATTATTAACACAGGTATAGGCTGGCATGAGGCTAGGGTGCCAACTATTGCAACTTCTGTGCCAAGAGGTGCTTTTACTTGGGTCACTAGAAAGTTACGAGATGAAGTTTCAGTGCCTCTAATTACTTCAAACCGAATTAATACTCCTGGAGTTGCTGAAGAAATACTACAAGATGGAGCTGCAGATATGGTGTCTATGGCTCGACCATTATTGGCAGACCCTTATTTTGTGGTTAAGGCTGAAGAAGATAGAGCCGATGAAGTAAACGTTTGTATCGCGTGTAATCAGGCATGTCTAGATCATGTTTTTAAAGGTGAGAGAGCATCTTGTCTTTTAAACCCCAAAGCTTGTTACGAAACCGAGTTAGTTTCGATTCCAATTAAAGATGAGTCTTTAAAGAAAAAATTAGCGGTAGTAGGAGCAGGCCCTGCAGGTATGTCTTTTGCTCTAGAAGCTGCTGAGCGTGGACACGAGGTACACTTATTTGATAAATCCGATCAAGTAGGCGGCCAGTTGAATATTGCCAAACAAATACCAGGGAAGGAAGAGTTCTTTGAAGCGGTTAATTATTTTAAGCGACAATTAGAGCTCTCTGATGTTCGGCTTCATTTAGAAACAGAAGCCACAATCGATAACTTAAGCGAGTTTGATGAAGTTGTTTTGGCTTCTGGAGTAACACCTAGAATGCCTAATATTCCAGGTATTGAGTCCGATAAAGTCATGAACTATATCGATGTACTCAAACATAAAAAACCAGTGGGAGAAAAAGTTGCCGTGATTGGTGCTGGTGGTATTGGCTTTGATGTTTCAGAGTTTTTGGTTTACGAAGGAGATTCTCCAACTCTAGATTTAGACGAGTGGTTAAAAGAGTGGGGCATTGATGCCTTATATGAAATGCCTGGCGGCCTTTTATCACAAAATACAGTTGAGCCATCAAAACGACAAGTCACAATGCTACAGCGTAAAGAGAGTAAGATGGGCAAGGGGCTAGGTAAAACTACTGGTTGGATCCATCGTGCTAGCTTGAAGCATAAAAAAGTTAAGATGGTTTCGGGGGTTCAATATAAAGAGATTAACAACAAGGGCTTGCTGATTGAACATACTAGAGATTCTAAGGAAGAGCTTCTTGAAGTTGATAATGTCATTATTTGTGCTGGCCAAACTCCTCTGCGAGCTTTACAAGACGCATTAGAGTCAAAAGGTATCAAAACACACTTAATAGGCGGTGCAGATGTGGCTGCCGAACTTGATGCTAAGCGCGCAATACGACAAGGAACAGAGTTAGCCATAGCTATTTAAATGAAGACTTTGCTTTAAGTTTGCACGCTAATTATCTAAATAATAAGGAAATAATCAATTTTTTACTTAATTGTTTAACAAGTCATATTTGCATTGATTGTTTGACAAGTCATATTTGCATTGTAAACTGACTGTATAAGTTTTAAACATGTTTTATTGTGTTTAATAGATGCGGTTGGGGTTCAATCATATGGGGCGTCATATTAAGGATAATTTACAGGTCGAGATTATAGGTTCTGCAGTTAAAGAACCTAGTTGCGCAAAAGGTGATGTACTGAAAGATGCATTTAATAATACATCTATTGGAATATTTTACCTTGGATTAGGCGGAACTATTCGGTGTTTTAATAAAAAAATTCTGCAAATTTTAGATATAACTCTAGATGAAGACGACATGCCTGACTTTAGAGAAATGTTAGTTTACGCTAATCGTATTTTAAAAAATGCTAAGGATATGGAGCGGGTTTTTCTGCTTCCTATCAAGGATTATTATGAGCCGCAGCAACTTGTATTAGAAACTAAAGATGGCAAGGTTCTTTTTTGTACCTCTGAAGCTGTATTAAGAGATAGTTTAATAGAAGGCATCGTTTGGTCCGTTTCTGATATCACAGAGCATAAAACTCAAGAGCGAATTGCTACTTATCGATCTCTTCATGACTCCTTAACTCAACTCCCTAACAGAACTTACTTATTCCAGAAGTTAGATAAATTAACTGACCTTGAGTCTTATCCCCATAAAACCTTTGCACTCTTGTTTTTAGATTTAGATGATTTTAAACAAATCAATGATAATTATGGGCACGCAACAGGCGATGAGTTTCTAGTCAATTTTTCAACTTGCATTCGAAACTCGCTTAGGGTTCCTGATACCTTAGTAAGGCTAAGTGGCGATGAGTTTGTAGTCATTTTGGATAATGTCGACAAAAAGGAATTAGTACTAAACGTTATAGAAAGAATATACCAAGACTTGTCTAATGGATTTAATATTGCTAACGAACAAATGATAGCTTCTTTATCTATCGGAATTTCCTTTTATCCAAGAAGCGCTCAAAGCCCTAGAAAGCTGATTAAGCTTGCAGATAGGGCCATGTATTCAGCAAAAAATAATGGAAAAAACACTTATTGTTTTTATGAAGATGAATAAGCTTTCTATTCAAAGCTATACACCTATCTCACTTCCTTATTTATTTTAATAAAATAGAAAACAACCAGAGTAATTTCTATTATAAGTTGCTAGAATCTATCCATTCCTGTTAAACACCACTGATACCAATGACTGAAACAATAACGGAAAATATTGAAGAGCCGTCGTTTGATATTTACGACGATGATTACCAATATAGTCATGGCGAAGAAGTAGCTAACTCTATTAGTCACGCGCTTGGTGCTTTTTTGGGCGTTGCGGCTTTGACCATGATGATTATGATCGCAGATGATGGTTGGAAGCTGGCATCAGGTATTGTTTACGGTATCAGTTTAATTATCCTTTTTACCTCATCAACCTTATACCATTCGTTTCGTTCTGCCAAAGTTAAGAAAATATTTAAAACTTTAGATCATTGCGCGATTTATACTCTTATTGCTGGAACTTATACGCCATATTTATTAATTAGTTTAAATGGCGCTTGGGGCTGGTGGTTGTTTGGAGTGATTTGGCTGTTGGCCGTTGCCGGTATTATCTTTAAGTTAAAGTTTAAACATCGGTTTCCTAAAGCATCATTAATTGCTTATATTTTGATGGGCTGGATTGTCGTTATTGCAATCTTTGAGATGCTAGAGAAGGTACCTGCCGGTGGTCTTTGGTTATTATTAGCAGGTGGTTTAAGTTATACCTTCGGCACAATCTTTTATGCTGCTGATGGAAAAATTCCTTATAATCATGCCATATGGCACCTATTCGTATTAGGCGGGGCGGTTTGCCACTTTTTATCTATTTATATTTACGTTTTTTAGTAAGCACTTTTTAGACGGTATTACTTGGATGTTGTCCATAGCTTTTCGCCCTAACAACATTTTAAATCTCATTTTAGAACGATCAGCAAGAGTCAACTCTATAGACCAAGACTGGTTGGCCATTTGAAGTGAGGTTTTTATAACAAAACGAGTCTCAGTAATGCCATTAGAGCTAGTGATGTCTCTTTGGTCAAAAACAGGTGCTTCAATAACTTTAATGGCTTCAGAAGTGTCAGTCGTATTAAAGCGAACCCAAAGCTCTTCTTCTTTTTGAAAAGTTTCGATATTAACCGCATGAATACTTGAGGTTTTTGCGCCGGTATCGATCTTCACAGGTAAATTGAAAATACCCAATTCGCTTAAAGTTGCAAGTTCACACCAACCAACAGTTAACATTAACCTTTACCCTTAGGTTTGTTTGGGCCTTTTAAAGCATCCTTTTCTATATATTTAATAATGGCATCCGCTACATCTTTGCCGGTTGATTTTTCAATGCCTTCAATACCTGGCGAAGAGTTTACTTCGATCACCAATGGACCATGAGCTGAGCGTATCAGATCAACGCCAGCTACATCTAAGCCCATCACTTTAGCTGCGCGTACCGCTAAAGCTCTCTCTTCAGGCTTTAATTTGATCAGAGTCGCCTCACCACCGCGATGTAAGTTAGAACGAAATTCGCCTTCTTCTGCGGTTCGCTGCATTGCGGCTATAACTCTATCGCCAACCACAAAACAACGAATATCTGAACCACTGGCTTCTTTGATAAATTCTTGCACTAAGAAATCCGCACTTAAACTGCGAAATGCATTGATTAAAGCTTCAGCAGCTTTGTTGGTTTCAGCCAATACGACGCCATTCCCGTGAGTTGACTCAATGATTTTGACGACTAAGGGAGCACCACCAACCGATTTAATGAGCTCATTGGTAGCATCTGCCGAATGTGCATATGAGGTAATTGGCATACCGACGCCTTTTCTTGCCAATAGCTGATGTGCACGTAACTTATCTCTAGAGCGCGTAATTGCTATGGATTCATTGACAGAGTATACGCCAGCTACCTCAAACTGTCTTAAAACCGCGGTACCGTATGCGGTAATAGAAGCGCCAATTCTTGGAATTACAGCATCAAACCTTAAAACAAGATCCTCGTCATCTACCTTAGTGTGAACGGTCGGGCGGTTAGAGGTAACGTTCATGTAACACTTTAAAACATCAACTACATGTGTTTCATGACCGCGGGCTTCTGCAGCTTCAACTAATCGGCGTGTAGAATAGAGGTTTTTGTTACGTGATAAAATGCCTATTTTCATGCAAATTTCCAGGAAATCGAGTGTGCAAAAAACGCACAAAATCTTAGGTTCAAGCTGCAAATTTATCACAAATTTCATTTCTAGCAATCTTTTTAATTATGCTTTATAACTTATTGAAAGATAGAGGGTTCCTGGCATGTTAGCATTTATCAAAACAAACGATAGTGAGCATAAGGATTGGTTAATTCGGGAAGCTGAGGGCTTGAAGGTTTTGCATCAGCAATTAGCCCTCTTAGATAATGATTTTATTAAATTACCCGAAGTTATTGAGGTAAATAATCAAAAGTTAGTTTTAGAAACAATCAACCAGCAAACTCCAACAAACGCTCAATGGTTTCGTTTTGGTGAAAGCTTAGCTCAACTTCATTACGAAAAACAGCTGAATTATGGTTTCAAAACTGACAACTATATTGGGCGAAATTTTCAGAAAAACCTGCTGTCGCAAGATTGGGGTACTTTCTTTTTTGAGTATCGATTGTTATATCAAGTGAGTTTAATTCAAGATAAGCCAACTCAAGAAAGTTTTTGGAATACTCTTGATTCAAAAAAACGGTCCATAATCAATTTATTGAACCATAAAAAGATACATCCAAGTTTAGTGCATGGAGATTTATGGTCAGGAAATGTTTTGTTTGATGAGCAGAATGCTTGGCTAATTGACCCTGCGGTTTATTATGCGGATAGAGAAGTAGATATTGCAATGTCTGAAATGTTTGGTGGCTTTAGCCAAAGCTTTTATGATGGTTATGACGCTATATATTCCAGAACTGATGAATATCGACAAAAGAAACCAATTTATAATTTATATCATTATTTAAATCATTATAATCTGTTTGGTGAAAGCTACTTTAACAGCTGTAAAAATATAATAAGGGCAATATAAACATTATGCGAGAACAACAATCCCTATTTAGCTTCTTAGGTGAAGCAATACGCAATATTTTTGATTTAGATAAGGGCTTTCCCGGAACCTTTAAACAAATGTTTTTAAACCCAAAGCTTGTTGTTGATAGTTACTGGAATAAACAAGATGCTTTCTTCCCACCTGTGCGCTACATCATTATTGCAGGCATTTTGTATGCGCTTTTATGGGAGTTTGTCATCCCAAAAGATTTTGTTAATAGTTTTGCAGAAGAGTTTGCTCTAGGCCTAAACAGCAGCGCTCAACAAAAGGTATCTATCAGTCAAGAGGCTGTAACGGCCATGGTGACATCATTTAATCGTTATTTGGCCTATATAACCATTGTATTTTTGCCGCTAACCGCTGCATTTACTTTCTTAATGTTTAAATCGGATAAGCAAACTTACTTGAAACACCTTATTCTTAATGCTTATATTTCTGGTCAAATGATTATGTTGAATCTTCTTTCTTATATAGGCGTTTTATTCTCAATAGACTTTTATACGAATCTTCAGTTTTTGATTTTCATAATCAATATCATTTATTTCTTTTGGGCTACTTTAAAGTGTTTTGAAAGCAGGGGCCCTGCATTTAAGATTTTGTACTTCTCAGCATTCATCATATTTAATTTGATTTACTTACTAATTACAGTTTTCTTGATGGGTATTTATGTGGGATATTATTCGGTTGCAGCAGGTTAAATTATGAGTATAAAAAATAGCATTGCAGAGACAATAGGGAATACCAGTCTCGTCAAGGTACCATCACTTAGTCGATTAAGTGGTTCAACTATTCTTTTGAAATGTGAATACCAAAATCCTGGCGGCTCAATAAAAGATAGAGCTGCTTTGCAAATGGTTTTAGATGCTATTGATTCAGGTCAATTAAAACCGGGAATGACTATTGTTGAAGGAACCGCTGGCAACACAGGTATCGGTTTGGCGCTGGTAGCAAAGGCTCTTGGTTTTGAAATGTTAACGGTCATGCCAAAAGGGCAAACCATCGAGAAAGAGCGAATGATTGCTTTACATGGTTCTAAGCTACACTTAGTCGAACCTTGTCCTTTCGCCGATCCGAATCATTTTTATCATACCGCGAGACGGCTTGCTGAAGAAAATGATGATTATTGGTGGGCCAACCAATTTGAAAATACTAGTAATTATAAAGCGCATTATGAAACCACAGGGCCAGAAATTTGGCAGCAAACGGATGGTAAGATAGATGCTTTAGTTTCGGTCTGCGGAACGGGCGGTACTATCGCCGGTTGCTCAAGCTATTTGCAAGAGCAAAACTCAGACGTTAAAACTTGGCTGGTCGATCCTGACGGTTCGGGTATTTATAGTTATTTAAAAGATGGAGATTATAAAGCTAGCGGCAGTTCTTTTACTGAAGGCATTGGTATTATGCGTACGGTAGAAAATTTTAGACTTGCCAAAATTAATAAGGCTATAACTTTGCCTGACCAGGATTTAGTGACTATTTCTCGTTCTGTACGGGATAAGGATGGGATTGTGCTTGGTAGTAGTTCAGCTTTGAATTTGGCTGGAGCATTATTTGTGGCTGCTCAAACCGAAAGAAATGGTCAATCCAATAGTACTATCGTGACCTTTGCCTGTGATGGTGGCGAGCGTTCTTACTCGAAGCTTTACAACCCTCAGTTCTTGGCTGAAAAAGGGATTGACCCCAACAAGGAAACCATTGAGCAACTCTATCAGCGATACCTAAGCTATCCGCTAACGCAAATTGTTAACCTTAAATAATACTTTTATAAGGCTGCGATAATGCAGTTAAAGAGGAACAACTCTATATTTAGCTAGAGATTTAGCTGTTTCAATTAACGGCAGGCCAATCAAAGCAGTTGGATCTTTAGATTCAATAGCTTCAAACAACAGGATTCCTAGACCTTCGCATTTAAAAGATCCCGCACAATCAATTGGATTCTCACGTTCGATATAGTTTTTGATTTGTTGCTGGGTTAATTCTTTAAATGTGACCTTAGTTGTGACTACACTAATATCATTGGGCTCGCTGATTCCATTAGTGACGCAAACCGAGGTATAAAAATAGACGCTTTTACCAGAACAGCTAGTGAGTTGTTCGATTGCATTGGTTTGATTGCCTGGTTTGCCCATGATTTTTCCATCCAATACACAAATCTGATCTGAACCAATGATGATAGATTGTGGATATTTGACTGCAATGGCTAATGCTTTTTGTTGCGCCAGACGAGCTACATGCTCAATAGGTTCTTCATCAGGGAAAGGGGTTTCATCTATATCAGGAGATAGACAGTCGAAATTATCAAGAATTCTACTGAGCAATTCTTTTCGATAGACAGAGGAGGAGGCCAGGATGATTTTATTATATTTTTTCATTGATAAATGACTTTCAAAGATGAGTTTTTTATAAAATTGACTCATTTTTGAGTGAAAATCTTTAGAAAGCAAGAAAATGATGCTAAACCCTAGAAAAATAGTGGTTTTTAGTGGCATTTCTTTTGACTCAGACACAAGATATGGGTATCATTGCGCGCCTATGGCGACTCGTAGCTTTCCTGAGCGGATCGATCCTTTTAAATTTGCCGAAGTTGGCAAGCTTATTGATGGGATCTTCGCGACAGCATATTTCGATAGACTTTGTTTGGAGTTACACTCTGACAAGGGAGAAATTGCTTGTAAAATCAATGGTCTAAAAGACTATGATACAGGCAGAAGAATGCTGAAGCTTGAGGTTTCAGGAGAAGTAGAGTTGGTTTGCCAAGGTTGTACAGAGCCATTTATCCATAAGATGGAGCATGTTCGAATTTTGTATCCTTGTTATAATGAGGAGCAAATGAAGTCAGTGCCAGAAGATGGTGAGGCTGTATTAACTGAGGAAGATGGATTAGATATAAAGTCAGCGGTTGAAGATGAGCTGATTTTATCGCTTCCACTGATACCATTATTTGGTGAGTGCGAAGCGTTGGAAGTATACGAAGTAGGTGAGCTTCCAGAATTAACAGATGAAGAGGCTGAGAAAGAAAATCCTTTCGCAGCGTTAAAAAATTTAAAGATTTAGATTATATATCAGGAGACTGAAATGGCTGTTCAAAAGAGTAAAGTAACTCGTTCACGTCGTGGTCAACGTCGTTCACACGATTCATTGACTGCGGAAACTTTATCAGTAGAAAGCGAAACTGGTGAAGTACATCGTCGTCACCACGTGACTAAAGATGGTTTCTATAAAGGTCGTAAAGTAGTTTAATTCAGTTCTCGTCAGTTTTTGAGCGAGAAAAGCTTAAACCAGTTTAATAAGATTGGTATATAAGCTACTGATTTACTATACTAGACTGCATGAATCAATCATTCAGTCAGACTCAAAAAGAAAATAAGTCTATTGCTAATAATAAAACGTTGGCAATAGATTGTATGGGGGGCGATTTCGGCCCCTCAGTTATTATTCCTGCGGCTTTAAAAGCCTTAGCTAACCATTCTGATTTACACCTCTTTTTAGTGGGTAAAGAAGAAGAAATTAGCCCTCTAATCAAAAAACATCCTGGTTTTCATGAGCGTATTCACTTGCAAGATACTCGTGAAGTTATTGCTATGGACGAAAAACCAAGCCGTGCCATCCGCTCCAAAGCCGACTCTTCATTGCGTAAAGCGATTGAACTGGTTAAAGATGGCCAAGCGCAAGCCTGTGTTAGCGCTGGCAATACTGGCGCTTTAATGGCTTTGGCCACTCTTTTGCTTGGCACCTTGTCAGGAGTTGAGCGGCCTGCGATAGTCGCTGAGCTGCCTAATCGTCAGGGAACAGAAACCCATATGCTTGATCTAGGCGCTAATATTGAAGCCACAAGTGAGCAGTTAGCTACATTTGGCGTTATGGGCTCAGTACTAGCTGAAGCTATTAGCGAACAAGTGACTAAGCCGAAAGTGGCTTTGCTGAATATTGGTGAAGAGGCAATAAAAGGACGTGATAGCATCAAGTTGGCAGCTGGTTTATTACAGCAACAGGCAGATCTCAATTATTGCGGTTATATCGAAGCTAATCAGATATTTAACGGCGATGTGGATGTCATTGTATGCGATGGTTTTACGGGCAATAACGTTTTGAAAGCCAGTGAAGGGATTACACGATTCCTGTATGATCGATTAAAAGCAGAGTTTGATTCAAGCTGGAAAAATAAACTGGCGGCTCTAATGGTTAAACCGGTATTAAATGCTTTTAAAAAGCGTATCAACCCCGACCAGTATAATGGTGCAAGTCTGTTAGGATTACGCGAAATTGTGATTAAAAGTCATGGTTCGGCTGATGAGAAAGCCACTTTGGCGGCTATCAATAAAGCCATTATTGAGATTGAACGACAGGTTCCACAAAAGATTCAAAATAAAATTTCGGATCTGTTAAACGCACAAGAAACAAGTGAATAAAGCAAGTGCTAATAATTTAGGTATCAAAGTGAAGAATTCAAAAATATTAGGTTTAGGAAGCTACCTTCCGGAAAAAGTCTTAACGAATGAAGACTTAGAAAAAATTGTTGATACGACGGATCAATGGATCACAGAAAGGACTGGTATTAAAAAGCGCCATATCGTAGCCGATGACCAAAATGCTTCTGATTTAGGCATTGAAGCTGCTAAAAGGGCAATGGCTGATGCAGGTGTTATTGGTTCAGACATTGATATGATTATTGTTGGAACGGCTACTCCAGATAAAATGTTCCCAGGAACTGCTTGTTATATTGGTGATGCTATTGGCGCTAATGGCGCCCCTGCATTTGATGTGACGGCAGCTTGTCCTGGTTTTATATTTGGTCTAAGTATTGCTGATCAATATATTAAAACAGGCTTTGCTAAAAATATTTTAGTCGTGGGTACAGAAGTTTTATCACGTCTAATGAATTGGGAAGACAGAAGTACCTGTGTGATTTTTGGTGATGGTGCTGGCGCTGCGGTATTAACCGCTAGCGATGAGCCAGGGATCTTATCAACTCATATTCATTCTGATGGTTCTTATGGCGACTTACTATTTGGTAACAATGGCATTCGTGGTCAATTAGGGGACTATCCTGAACCACAAATTGTTATGCGTGGTAATGAAGTATTTAAAGTAGCAGTTAAAACATTAAGTGCGATCGTGGATGAAACACTAGCCGCTAATAATCTTGAGAAAGAAGATATTGATTGGTTAATTCCGCATCAAGCCAATATAAGAATTATTCAAGCTACCGCAAAAAAATTAGGCGCCGGAATGGATAAAGTTATTGTTGCAGTCGATCAGCATGGCAATACTTCCAGCGCATCGATTCCACTTGCTATGGATCAAGCGATTAAGGATGGCCGCGTTAAACGTGGCGATTTATGTTTGTTGGAGAGTTTTGGCGGTGGCTTTACTTGGGGCTCCGCTCTAATTCGATATTAAATTAAGAGTTAAATTGTCATGAGTGCTTTGCTATTTACGCATGGCATAAATATTTAAAAATAAATTTAAAATTAAATTATGAATAAAAGTGCATTTATATTTCCTGGTCAGGGATCTCAAACCGTAGGTATGTTGGCAGATATTGCTGAGGAATTTTCGGTTATTGAAGAAACTTTTGCTGAAGCAAGTGAAGCTTTGGCTTATGATCTTTGGGAGTTAGTACAAAAAGATGAAGAGGGTAAGTTGAGTCAGACTGAATTCACCCAGCCAGCTCTGTTAACCGCATCAATTGCTTTGTGGCGTTTATGGAAGCAGCAAGATAAACCACAGCCTGAGTATTTAGCAGGTCATAGTTTGGGTGAATATAGTGCCTTAGTCGCGGCAGAAGTTATATCGTTGCAAGATGCTGTAAAACTGGTAGAAGCTCGTGGTCAATTTATGCAGCAAGCAGTTCCTTCAGGTACTGGTAAAATGGCTGCGATTATCGGCTTAGGAGATGAAGAAACTCGACAGGCTTGCATTAGTTCTGCGCAAGGTGAAGTGGTAGAAGCAGTTAACTATAATTCGCCAGGGCAAGTTGTCATCGCTGGTTCCGCTACAGCGGTAGAGCGTGCAATGGAAGCTTGTAAAGAAGCTGGTGCTAAGCGAGCGCTGCCGCTTCCAGTAAGCGTACCTTCACATTGTGCGTTAATGAAACCGGCAGCAGACAAATTGTCTGAGATGCTGGAATCGATTGAATTTAATGCGCCTAAATTTGCTGTAATTAATAATGTTGATGTGGCGGTAGAGTCTGAATCTAACGGTATTAAATCAGCACTGGTACGCCAGCTTTATTCACCAGTTCGTTGGACTGAAACAGTGCAAAAGCTAGCTGAAAGTAATATCGAGAATCTTTACGAATGCGGTCCAGGTAATGTCTTATCAGGGTTAGCTAAGCGAATAGATCGCAGTTTAAATTCTAAGCAATTATCGAAATTGGATTCTTTTGAGGAACTTTCCTAGTTTATAAAAGCAGCCTTCGAGCTGCTTTTTTTATGTCTTATAAAGTAACTAATCAGACCAATAGTTAATGGTAGTCCTGTAAAAACTTTGCTAATCTTGCCAACAATTAAATTCATAATAAATACGAGAAACTTATGAGTGAGACACAAAAGATTGCTTTAGTAACAGGTGCAAGTCGTGGTATCGGTCAAGCCATTGCCCATAAACTAGCAAAATCAGGCGCGAAAGTAATTGGTACTGCTACTTCAGATACTGGTGCAGAAAAAATTTCCGAGAATTTCAAAGCCGCAGGTTTGGACGGAGTAGGCATGTGCTTAAACGTCACCGATCCTGAATCTATTGAGAGCGTGCTAGACACCATCAAAGGTGAGTTTGGCTCTACACCACAAATCTTAGTTAATAACGCAGGCGTAACGCGTGATAATTTATTGATGCGCATGAAAGACGACGAGTGGGAAACCATTATGAACACCAATCTAACTTCGGTCTTTCGTCTATCAAAAGCCTGCTTACGCGGCATGATGAAAGCCAAGTGGGGCAGAATCGTCACCATCGGTTCAGTGGTTGGCACTATGGGTAATCCTGGGCAGGCAAACTACTCAGCCGCTAAAGCTGGCTTGATTGGTTTTTCTAAATCCTTAGCTCGAGAAATTGGCTCACGCGGGATTACCGTCAATGTTGTGGCGCCCGGTTTTATCGATACGGATATGACCAAAGCTTTAAATGATGATCAAAGAAAAGTGATGCTTGATCAGGTACCAATGGTACGTTTAGGTTCGCCAGAAGATATTGCTAATGCAGTTGGTTTTTTAGCCAGTGATGATGCGGGGTATATTACGGGTGAGACTATTAACGTTAATGGCGGCTTGCACATGATTTAAAGTTAAAGAGCTTTAAAAATAACTTTTTGTCACAATATAGTAATGTACACCAGGTCTGACCTTTGCTTAAAATGTGAAATGAGACTTGCTACTTTGCGTGGTTTAATTAAAATACGCACGCAATAACTAATTTGCGTTATATACGAGGATTTTATACAGATGAGTAATATCGAAGAACGCGTTAAAAACATCGTAGTTGAACAACTAGGTGTTAAAGAAGACGAAGTAACTACAGAAGCTTCTTTTGTTGACGATTTAGGTGCTGATTCACTTGATACAGTTGAGTTGGTAATGGCTTTAGAAGAAGAGTTTGATACTGAGATTCCTGATGAGGAAGCTGAGAAAATCAATACTGTTCAAGCTGCTATTGATTACATCAAGGCGAACGTAGACGCTTAATTTCACTCGTCTGAAATATATAAGTGCTAAAATGGGTAAAATGCGAAAGTGTTTTACCCATTTGTTTTTTAGGGCTATAAAACGCTCGTTTAACTGATAAATATAAGAGGGTAGTTCCTTGGGAAAGCGTAGAGTGGTAGTTACTGGCTTAGGCATGTTAAGTCCTTTAGGTAACAATATTAAAGATTCTTGGGATGGTATCTTAGCGGCTAAAAGCGGTGCCAATATGATTGAAGACTTTGATGCTAGCAATCTCAGTACTCGTTTTGTATGTTCGGTTAAAAACTTTAATGCAGAGCCGGTATTAGCTAAAAAAGACGCCCGTAAGATGGATATCTTTATCCAATACGGCATAGTCGCTGGCGCTGAGGCTTGGGAAGACTCAGGTTTAGTCGTTACTGAAGAAAATGCTAGTCGCATAGGTGCTTGTGTTGGCGCTGGTATTGGGGGCATGACTACCATCGAAGACACCTCAATTTTAAACCATGAGCGTGGGCCTCGTAGAATTTCTCCATTTTTTATCCCTGGCTCTATTATTAATATGATTTCTGGCCATTTATCCATTAAATATGGATTAAAAGGACCCAATATATCTATTGTTACTGCTTGTACAACGGGCGTTCATTCAATCGGCCATGCGGCACGTATGATTGCTTATGGTGATGCTGACGCAATGATTGCTGGTGGCGCAGAAAAAGGCTCTACACCAGTCTCTTTGGGCGGCTTTGCGGCAGCGAAAGCACTTTCAACTCGTAATGATGAGCCGCATGCAGCTTCGCGTCCTTGGGATAAAGATCGCGATGGTTTTGTCATGGGTGATGGTGCTGGTGTTATGGTAGTTGAAGAGTATGAACACGCTAAAGCTCGCGGCGCTAAGATTTATGCTGAATTAACAGGCTTTGGCATGTCTGGTGATGCTTTCCATATTACTTCACCGCCAGCCGACGGCGAAGGTGCCGCCAGTGCTATGCAAAATGCTTTGAATGATGCGGCAATGAACCCAGAAGATATTCAATACATTAACGCTCACGGTACTTCAACCCCAGCGGGTGATAAAGCTGAAACCGCTGCAGTTAAGACTGTTTTTGGTGAGCATGCTAAAAAAGTTATGGTCAGTTCAACAAAATCCATGACTGGCCATTTATTGGGCGCCGCAGGCTCTGTAGAAGCTATTTACAGTGTTTTAGCTATTCGCGATCAAGTAGCTCCGCCAACCGTTAATTTAGACAACCCTGATGAAGGTTGTGATTTAGATTATGTCCCGCATACCGCTCGCCAAACAGCTATAACCAATACAGTGTGTAATTCTTTTGGTTTCGGTGGTACTAACGGATCGTTAATTTTCAGCAAAATCTAAACATTAGCTACAGCTTAAGTTTTAAAGGCAAGTTTCTACTTGCCTTTTTTATTGTTATTATCATTAGTAGTACTTATCAAATAAAAGCCAGCAGATGCATAAAAAGAGCTTATTGCTACTGATAGTCATTATGAATTTAGTCTCTACGTCTATATCTAGTAAAGTTCCAGAAAGTGCTCGCTCTAAAAAGGTTATTAGTAGAGTCAGTAGCCCGCTAGCACAAGCACTCAAACTACAAGGGCTTGAGCTGGGTTCGCCTGTTTATTTCAGGGTTTTTAAACAGGAGTCAACTTTAGAAGCCTGGGTGCAAGAAACTAACACAGATAAGTTTAAACTATTTAAAACATACCCCATTTGTACTTTTTCTGGAAAACTAGGACCGAAGTTAAAAGAGGGTGATCTGCAAAGCCCTGAGGGGTTTTACTTTGTTAAGCCAAATCAAATGAACCCTAATAGTCGCTTTCACTTATCATTTAATTTAGGTTTTCCCAATGCATATGATCGATATCATCAACGCACTGGCAGTGCCTTGATGATTCACGGCAATTGCGTATCAATAGGCTGTTATACCATGACCGATCCATTGATTGAAGAAATTTATATACTCGCCGATGCGGCTTTAAACAAAGGCCAGCCATTTTTTAGAGTGCACGCATTTCCATTTAGAATGAGCCAAGAAAACATGAAGCGTTATAAAAATAATCAATGGTTTAGTTTTTGGGAAAACTTAAAAGAAGGGTATGATTATTTTGAAAAAAACAAATTTCCTCCTAATACTGAGAACAACCAAGGAAGCTATATTTTTAATTAATGAACGCACATAATTTAGACAGAGGCTTGTTATACGGTGATGGTTTTTTCACCACCATGAAAGTAGTCGATAACCAAATTCACCGCTGGCCACTGCATCTTGAGCGAATTAGCTTTTCTGCCGAAAGGCTAAAATTTCATCAACTGGACGCAGATAAAATCTATCATGATTTAATCAACTTTATTGCCAAACAGCCTGAAAAAGATGGTGCTTTAAGACTCACTATTAGTCGCGGTGCCAGCGGTAAAAACGAACGAGGCTATGGGATTCCTAAAGATCCGACTTATCAGTTTTATATGCAGTGGTCGCCATTAAATCTATCTTCAATAGCAGCTTTAGGAAAAGGCGTTACATTAGCCATTTGCGAAACACCCATCAGTCAGAATAAAGCTTTAGCAGGTATCAAGCATTTAAATCGTTTAGATCAAGTATTAGCGACCAGTGAAATTTCTGAAGACTGCTTTGATAGTATTATGCTGAACGGAAAATTCATGATCTGTGGTAGTAAAAGTAATATATATTTTTATGTGAAAAACCGTTGGTTAACTCCAAAGGTCAATAAAGCTGGAGTCAATGGAACAGCAAGGCGCTGGCTACTGCATACCCAAAATAATGTGTATCAGTCCAAGTTTGGTTTGGAAATCCTTGGGCGAGCTGAATATTGTTTGGTTTCTAATGCAATTGTCGGTATTATTCCGGTAACTCAGATCCAATTAGCGGACAAGGTTGTTACCTTTAAAGCTTCTCCTGACTTACAACAGCTACAAGCTGACTATAATAAAGTGACTGTAAACTACTAAAGTTGAACAACCAATTTAAATGAAGAAAAAAATCCCATTATTATTCTTGATCCTCGTCATTGTGTTAGCAGCAGTTACTTGGTTTCAATGGACCAATTATCAAAAGTTTTTAGTGACACCATTAGGCTTAAACTCTGATTTAACTGTAAAGAAAGGCGACTCAGCTTATAAGTTGGGCAAAAAATGGCAGGCGGCAGGGCATATTGATAATTTTTACTATTATCAATTGCTACTCAAGATGCAGCCTGAATTGCGCTCGATAAAAGCAGGTGAATATCAAGTTTCGCCAACCATGACCCCGACAGAAGTTTTAGCAACTTTGGTCGAAGGCAAAGTTAAAAGTTATCAAGTTTCGGTTATTGAAGGTTCTAATATCTATGAGCTCTTTAATAGCATCAGTACCGACTCAAGACTCGACAAAAAGATTAATGACTTAGAACAGCTAAAAGTTGAATTTGGTTTAGCTAATGATGAGTATTTAGAAGGCATATTTTTTGCAGAAACGTATCAGTTTAATAAAGGTGATAGCGATTTAGATATTTATCAAAGAGCTAACCAGCAACTAGCAAAAGTGCTTGAAGAAGAGTGGAACAATCGCGCTCCTGATTTACCTTATGAAGATCCTTATGAAGCTTTGATAATGGCTTCCATTATCGAAAAAGAAACTGCGGTGGCAGCAGAAAGACCTATTATTGCAGGTGTCTTTGTTAGACGTTTACAAAAAGGCATGTTACTGCAAACCGATCCAACCATTATTTATGGGTTACTGCCTGGTTTTGATGGGGATATTCGTCGTAAAGATATCAAAAATCCTCATCCATGGAACACCTATGTTCACAAAGGGTTACCGCCAAGTCCAATCGCTATGGTGGGTCGCGAAGCTATTAACGCTGCTTTGAATCCGCAAGATGGCAAAGCCTTGTATTTTGTTGCCAAAGGCGATGGAACCCATCAATTTAGCGAAACCTTAAAAGAGCATAACAATGCAGTGCGCAAGTATCAGCTTAAGCGCTAATCTGAAGAATAAAGGCAGCAGATAGTTTTATGAGCAAAGCAGGCAAATTTATCACGATTGAAGGTACGGAAGGCGTTGGCAAATCTACCAATATCGCCTTTATAACCCAATGGTTATCCGATAAAGGTATCGAAATAATGCACAGCCGCGAACCTGGCGGCACGCCTTTGGCTGAGGAGATTCGTGAATTATTATTGAATAAGCGCGATGAACAAGTGGATAGTCGTACTGAGCTTTTATTGATGTTTGCTGCTCGTTGCCAGCATGTTTCGCAAAAAATACGACCTGCTTTAGATGCCGGCCATTGGGTATTATCCGACCGTTTCACTGACGCCAGTTATGCCTACCAAGGCGCAGGTCGCGAGTTAGGGTTTGAGCGACTTGAAGAACTTGATGATTGGTCATTACAGGGGTTTAAGCCTGATTTAACCATTATGCTCGATCTACCAATAGAGATTGGTTTAGAACGAGCAGAACAGCGTGGCGAAAAAGATCGTTTTGAGTCTGAGCAAATAGAGTTCTTTAAACGTGTTCGCGATGGTTATTTGGCCATTGCTAAAGCGGAACCTGAGCGCATGAAAGTTATTGATGCGACTGGTTCGATTAAACAAGTTCAACAGCAAATTGAGAAAGTCTTAAGTGAGTTTTATCAAGTTAACTCTCCTGCGATAAACAAGGCAGAGCTATGAGCTTATTTGGCGATGAAGATTTACCGATAGTTGCAACTCGAGAGTCTGAACTCGATTTTTGGAATCAAACATCATTTGAGCAGTTAGCACAGCAATTTCGTTCAGGCTCTATGCACCATGGAGTTTTGTTGCTAGGTGCCGATGGTATTGGTCGTGATGCCTTTGCCGATGAATTTGCTCGCTGGGTACTGTGCCAAAATCATTCAGAAGTGGAGTCAGCTTGCGGTGACTGCAAGTCTTGCCACTTATATGAATCTCAAAGCCACCCCGATTATTATCCTTTAGCAATTGAAGACGGGAAAACTCAAATTGCCGTGGATCAAGTTAGACAACTGATAAGTTCTCTGCAGGAATCTGCTCACCAAAGTGGTTGGAAAGTGGCTAATATCCATCAGGTTTCGGCACTAAATCAAAATTCATACAATGCGCTTTTGAAAACATTAGAAGAACCTCAACCTAAAACTTTGCTGATTTTACAAACAGAACAGTTGCAGCAAGTGCCAGCAACTATTAGAAGTCGTAGTCAGTTATTATCCTTGAGTATTAGTGACCAAGAAGCTATTCAAGCCTGGTTAGAAGATCGAAAAGGACATTCGACTGATGATTTAACTTTAGCCTTGAATCTATTTCCACAAGCGCCTTATAAAGCTGAAGATTTTGCGAATAATGGCGATGCTTTTAAGTGCGGTGAATTTATTTTCGATATCGCTTTTTTACTGGAAGCTAAAGAGCCTGCGTTAGCTTTAGCAGAAAAATGGTTACCTGATGTAGAAGATTGTTGCCTGTGGATGCAGTTGATGATGCGTGATTTGTTGCTGTTTGCGCAAACCAATAATAAAGACTTAATTGCTCTGAAAGGGCAGCAAGAGGCGATAGAAATCATATGTGGCATCCTTTCAAACCAAGGTTTGCTGCAGCTTAATGACAAAATCATCGAACTGAGAAGCTTGATAATGAAGAAAAGTCCAGTTAACCTAAGCTCATCGTGGCAGTCTTTACTTATTTACTGCACACAATTAGCACAAAAATTTAGAAGAATTGCTTAGAAATCAACAACAAGATAATAGCAGAGCAATAACTAAGGAACACTCATGAAAATTGAACGTACCGGCCCAGGCATATTAACCATTACCTTTGTGGATAAGGACGATCTCTATGCCTCTTATATGCCATTTGTTGAAAACGGTGGCGTTTTTATTGAAACCGGCAAAGATTATAACTTAGGTGATGAAGTCTTTATGTTGCTAGCCTTGATTGACGATCCTGAAAAGTTACCTATCGCCGGTAAAGTTGCTTGGATTACTCCAAAAAATGCTCAAGCTAATCGTAGAGCGGGTATCGGCATCCAATTTAGCGATCAAGACCAAGGCAAAGTTAAAAGCAAAATTGAGAATTTCCTAGTAGGACGTTTAGATTCGGAGAAGGCTACTCATACCATGTAGCCTTCAGAGTTATTCTTCTTAAACTTTATCCAACCACTTCTTTTTAATACAATCTATCAAGACAGATTTAATATTTAATTTCAGGCCGCTAGATGTTAATTGACTCCCATTGCCACTTAGATCGCTTAGATTTAAGTCAATACGATGATGACTTAAATAAGGCGTTAGATTTTGCCCGAGCTAAAGGCGTAGGCCATATGCTTTGTGTCGGCATCACTATGGATAAATTCCAAGATGTTTTATCCATTGCTGAAGCGCATGATGACATTTCATGCTCAGTGGGAATTCATCCTCTTTACGACGCAGTTGCTGAAACTGATGTGGATTTATTAGTGGAGAAATCTCAGCACCCAAAAGTCGTGGCAATTGGTGAAACCGGATTAGATTATTTTTACAATAAAACTGCTGAGAACCATGTTCTACAACAAATGAGTTTTCGCAAGCATATAGAAGCTGCAAGAATTGCTAACAAACCAGTTATTGTTCATACCCGTGATGCACGTCAAGATACTCTCGATATTTTGCGTGAAGAAAAAGCAGAGGAGTGCGGCGGCGTTTTACATTGTTTCACTGAAAGCTGGGAAATGGCAAAGGCGGCTTTGGACTTAGGTTTTTACATTTCATTTTCAGGCATTGTAACTTTTAAAAATGCAGAAGAGTTAAGAGAGGTTTGCCGCAAGGTCCCGCTTGACCGTTTACTAATAGAAACTGATTCGCCGTACCTGGCGCCTGTTCCGTACCGTGGCAAATCAAATCAGCCCGCTTATGTTAAAGAAGTAGGGCAGTTTGTAGCTGATTTACATCATGTTAGTTTTGAAGAAATTTGTGAAATAACTTCCAGCAATTTTAATAGCCTATTTAATAGTAATATCAAATAAGCTGATATTTTTACATCAAGACTATCGAGTCATAAGTTACAGTTTAAATCTCAAGGTCAGACCAGAAGATAAGCTCTGGTGAAACTCGATGATATTGCGTATATTTCCATCACAGATTTTTATGTCAACAAACCTTAAGAAAAGACTATGTCAAAAGCATTATTAGAGCACTGGGATGATATCCTTTTATTGGATGAGCAATTAACCGAAGAAGAGCGCATGATCCGCGATGCTGCGCGTGATTATTGCCAAGAAAAGTTAATGCCACGGATCCTAGAGGCCAACCGTCATGAAAATTTCGATCGCGAAATTATGAACGAGTTAGGAGAGTTGGGTTTATTAGGCTCAACAATCGATGGTTATGGTTGTGCTGGGGCTTCTTATGTGGCTTATGGTTTAGTAGCTCGCGAAGTAGAACGTGTTGACTCCGGTTATCGTTCAGCACTATCGGTTCAATCCAGTTTAGTTATGCATCCAATTAATGCCTATGGCACTGAAGCGCAAAAAGAAAAGTTCTTACCTAAATTAGCAACGGGTGAATGGGTTGGCTGTTTTGGTTTAACTGAGCCAGATTCTGGTTCAGATCCTGCTAGCATGACCACGCGCGCTAAGAAAGTTGATGGCGGTTATCAATTAACCGGCAATAAAATGTGGATCACCAACTCGCCGATAGCCGATGTTTTCGTGGTGTGGGCGAAAGATGATGCTGGTGATATTCGTGGCTTTATCCTTGAAAAAGGCATGCAAGGCTTGTCTGCACCAAAAATCGAAGGCAAATTCGCTTTAAGAGCCTCGATTACCGGTGAAATTGTAATGGATGAGGTATTTGTTCCTGAAGAGAATAAATTCCCTGAAATTAAAGGCCTCAAAGGACCTTTTGGTTGTTTAAATGTCGCTCGATACGGTATTTCATGGGGCGCATTAGGCGCAGCAGAGTTCTGCTGGCACGCAGCGCGTCAATACGGTATGGATCGTAAGCAATTCGATAAGCCATTAGCCTCAATGCAGTTATTCCAGAAAAAGTTAGCGGATATGCAAACAGAGATTAGTTTAGGTATGCAAGGTGCTTTAAGAGTAGGGCGCCTGATTGATGAGAAAGCGTTCAAACCTGAAATGATTTCTTTAGTGAAGCGTAATTCTTGTGGTAAAGCGCTTGATATTGCTCGCTTAGCGCGTGATATGCATGGTGGAAATGGTATTGCTGATGAATATCATGTAATTCGTCATGCGATGAATTTAGAAGCTGTGAATACCTATGAAGGCACGCATGACATACATGCCCTAATCCTTGGTCGTTCACAGACGGGTTTGCAAGCTTTTATGTAAGTTAAATAAATTTAAATCTTCGATGTCACAAAAGGAGCTTTCATAGCTCCTTTTTTATATCTGCTTTCTATCGCAGAGAGCTAGTTTAAATGCTGGTTTGCGGCTCTAAATTTCAACCTATAATGCCAATTTTCTATCGATTTGATGGATTTTTGTGGGTTTACACATTTTTTCACATTCTTTTTCTTGTAATTTACTTAAATTTACGCAACCTTAGGCATAGTAATGCGTCTTTTAAGATAATATGAAAAAAGATGTTTTCTACAGCCAGAAAGACATACTCATGAATGAAGGTAATAAATGAAGTTTGAAGCAAAATTCCTAACAAAATCCTTAGTAACTTCCCTGTCTGTTGCGCTGGGACTCTTAATTGGCACCGTGGCTGCTGATGA
This sequence comes from Kangiella sp. HZ709, assembly GCF_009674675.1. Classification (GTDB taxonomy): domain Bacteria; phylum Pseudomonadota; class Gammaproteobacteria; order Enterobacterales; family Kangiellaceae; genus Kangiella. The sequence continues at coordinate 416,310 of NZ_WKJC01000001.1, read as the reverse complement.
AAGCAAGCCAACAAAATTTGATCAAAGTGAATATCAGATCCCAGCATCTGCTAGCAAAAATTTGATGCCGGAAGATAAGCTTAGAAGAGCTGGGCAAATCAACAGCTCTATCTTAATGCAGCTTCATTACGAACATCCAATCTTTGATAATAAATTGTCTAAAGAATCATTTAAGCAAATGATTAAAATGTTTGATCGTAACCGCATATTCTTTTTGGCCTCTGATGTGGAGCAATTTAAAGTATTTGAAAAGAAAATTGATGACGCTATTCGAACAGGAAGAATTGAGCTAGGTTATGATTTTTTTGAGATGTATGAAGAGCGTTATAGAGACAGATACAGTTTTGCCTTAAAAGCTTTAAATCAAAAATTTGATTTTGACCAAGAAGAAGATTTTCAATTTGATCGCCGTGAGAGTGAATGGTTTAAAACAAGAAAAGAGCAAGATGACTATTGGTTAAAAAAAGTTAAATATGATGCTTTAAATCTAAAGCTTGCTGATCAATCGGATGAGCAGATTAAAGAAAAGCTGACTAAACGTTACAAAAGCAATATCCGTCGTATGTCACAAACCAATAGTGAAGATGTATTCGGCTTTTTTATGAATGCAATTAATGCATCAATCGATCCTCATACTACCTATTATACTCCTCGCCAGTTTGAAGACTTTAATATTAACATGAGTCTTAAACTACAAGGCATTGGCGCAGTGTTGACGCAAGAAGACGAATTTACCAAAGTTGTTCGTATCGTGAGTAAAGGGCCTGCTTATAAATCCGGTCAGTTACATAAAGACGATAAAATTATTGGTGTCGGGCAAGGTGACAAGGGTGAAATTGTTGACGTGATTGGTTGGAGAAATGGTGACGTCGTAGACTTGATTCGTGGTGAAGCAGGTTCAATCGTTCGCCTACAAGTTATTCCTCATACTAGCGGCGGTGATGCAGCTGCAAAAGTTGTTCGTCTTATTCGTGAAGAAATTAAATTAGAAGACCAAGCTGCAAAAGGTGATGTATTAGAAGTTAAGCAGGGCAATGACACTTTAAAATATGGTGTCATAGAATTGCCATCGTTTTATGCCGAAACGGCTTTCTCTTCAAGTGACTCTAAAGAGCCTACCAGCACCACATCTGATGTTAAGCGATTAATTGCTGAATTAGAAAAGAAAGATATACAAGGTCTAATCATTGATCTAAGAAATAACGGTGGCGGATCCTTGAATGAAGCGGTCGATATGACAGGGTTGTTTATTGATAAAGGCCCTGTTGTTCAAGGCAAAGATTTCGAGGGTAATGTTCGGGTATTGCGAGATAGTGATGGAGAAACCTTCTATAAGGGTCCTCTAGCTGTGATGGTTAATAACGGTAGTGCCTCTGCATCAGAAATTTTTGCTGGCGCTATCCAAGATTATGGTCGTGGCATAGTGGTCGGTGAAAATACTTTCGGTAAAGGTACTGTGCAAACCGTTCGTGAATTAAGCCGCTTGGTACGTAACCCAGAGTTTGATATGGGAGCGTTAAAGTTCACCATTGAGAAGTTTTATAGAGTTACCGGTGAAAGTACCCAGCTAGAAGGCGTTAAGCCTGATATCAGCTTCCCGAGCTTTTATGCATTAGATGAATATGGTGAAGCTTCGTACGATAATGCTTTAGATTGGGATACCATCAAAACCACAAACTTTGATGCTAAAAACGATGTGCAGAATTACCTTAGCTATTTGATGGACTCTCATAGCAAAAGAGCAACCACTAACAAGCAATTTGAAAATCTGCTAGATGATGTTGCTCATGTAAAAAAAGAACGGAATAAGAAAAGTATTTCGTTAAATTATAAGCAGCGATTGGCTGAGCGATTAAAAAATGAAGAGAAAACTTTAACTAGAGCCAACGCGAAGCAATTGGCACAAGGCAATAAGCCATTTAAAGATTTAGATGCTTACGAAAAATATATTAAAGATCAAGACGAAGTTGAGCGTAACTATAAGGGCATTAACTTCGAAGGTGATTTTTTATTGTATGAAACTGCAAATATCTTACAAGATTTTATCGCCGTTCAAAGTAACCCTAGCTTAGCGAAGCTAGAACCAAAGAAAGAAGTGAAAATAAATTAACACTGCTTAACCAGCAAAGGCCAGCAACACTGCTGGCCTTTGCTGGTTTTGTGGTCGCTCCTTAACGATAGCCTCACACAATTTTGGATAATGTGTGAACTGAAAATTATAAGTTATAACAGGATAGTAATTCATGAAGACAGCCGCTTTAACTTCCATTGTTAGCATTTTTATTAGTTTTAATTTAGGCGCCGCCATTGTTCAGTCAAAAGGTGATTTTGAAGATAAATTTAGACAATTAGAGGAAGTTCTTCCAACTCCTAATGATTACCGTAATGCGGCTGGAGAGCCAGGTAGAGACTATTGGCAACAAAAAGTAGATTATAAAATTGACGTTACGCTTGATGAATCAAAGCGCGTTTTAACCGCGAAGCAAAAAGTTGTCTATCATAATAACTCTCCTTATAGCTTAAAATACTTATGGCTACAGCTAGAACAAAATAAATTTAAAGAAGATTCTATCGCTAATTTATCGGCTGATTTTGGTGGTATTGGCCGTAGAGGGCCTACAACGTCAGCTCCGGCGGCGGATAAGCCAGCTAAAATAAGCTATGGGGCGTTACGTGCACAACAATGGCTTGCCGACCATGACGTGGGTTATAAAATCTCTAACGTTCGAGATGCAGAAAATAAAGCTCTTAGATTTGTTATTAATAGTGCGCAAATGCGTATCGATTTACCAAAGCCTTTAAAGTCAGGCGAATCTTTTGAATTTAACTTGGATTACCAATATCAACTACTTGAAGAAAATGCAGTTTCAGCTCGCGCGGGCTACGAACACTTTCCTGATGATGTTAGAAAGGGCGGTAATGATATTTTCTTAGTTGCGCAATGGTTTCCAAGACTAGCTACTTATTCTGACTACGAAGCATGGCATAACAAAGAGTTTCTTGGTCGCGGCGAGTTTACTTTAGAGTTTGGCGACTATGACGTTTCAATAACAGTTCCTGCGGATCACATAGTCGCCTCAACGGGTGTTTTAACGAATGATGGTGAAGTTTTAACTGCTAAACAAAGACAGCGATTAAAGAATGCAAAAGATGCTAAACGTCCTGTATTTGTTGTCACTGCAGAAGAAGCGTTAGAGAACGAGCGTGCAGGTACTGATAAAGTTAAGACATGGAACTTTAAAGCAGAAAATGTACGAGATTTTGCTTGGGCTTCTTCCAGAAAATTTATGTGGGATGCAAAAGGTTATGCGCAAGAAAGCGAGACTATGCCGCATGTCATGGCCATGTCATTTTACCCCAAAGAGGGCGGTGACTTATGGAAAAAGTATTCAACAGAATCTGTAATTCATACTATGGAAGTTTATGAACGCTTCACGTTTGACTACCCTTATCCGACTTCGATAAGTGTTAATGGTCCTGTTGGTGGTATGGAATATCCAATGATTACTTTCAATGGTCCCAGAACCACTTGGCATAAAGATGGCTCCAGAACCTATACCCAAGCAGAAAAGCGTTTTTTGATTGGAGTAGTTATCCATGAAATTGGACATATTTATTTCCCAATGATTGTTAACTCTGATGAACGTCAATGGACCTGGATGGACGAAGGGCTGAATAGCTTTTTAGATGGCGTAGCAGGGCGCGAATGGGACCCTAATATTCCTTGGGGTGTAGAGCCAAGAGACATTACTGGTTACATGAAGTCTAATGTCCAAGTGCCAATTATGACTCAGTCTGACAGCGTTTTACGCCTTGGACCTAATGCTTATACGAAACCCGCTGCAGCATTAAACATTTTACGAGAAGTGATTCTAGGGCGTGAATTATTTGATTTTGCTTTTAAAGAATATGCAACTCGTTGGAAATACAAACGCCCGACACCTGCTGACTTTTTTAGAACGATGGAAGAAGCTTCAGGCGTAGACTTAGACTGGTTTTGGCGTGGTTGGTTTTATACTACGGACCATGTCGATATTTCGGTAGATAAAGTTTATAAGTTGCGCCTGGATACTCAAGACCCAGACATTGAATTCGATCTATTACGCAAAGAAGAAGCAGATAAACCAACTTCATTATTTGTCGAAAGAGAGCGTGATGCCGGCAACGAAACTTGGATTGACCGTAATCCAGATGTAAAAGACTTTTATGATGAAAATGATCGCTTTACAGTGACTAATAAAGAGCGCAACAAGTACCAGCAAAATTTGGCAAATTTAAAACCTTGGGAGCGCAAAGTCTTAGAAAGGGCAGTTAAAGAAGATAAGAACTACTATGTGATTGATTTTTCAAACATTGGTGGCTTAGTTATGCCTATATTGTTGCAACTTGAATATGAAAATGGCGATACCGAGATGATGCATATTCCTGCTGAAATATGGAGACGCTCGCCAAAAGCTGTCAGTAAACTGATTGTTACTGATAAAGAGTTGGTACAAGTAACAGTTGATCCAAAATGGGAAACGGCTGATGTTGATATGGAAAATAATCATTATCCCCGTCGTATTATTCCTTCAAGAATAGAGGCCTTTAAATCAAAACCTAGTACCGATAAAGTACGCCGTGACATAATGCATGACATTAAAACAGAGAAAAAAGAACCAAAAGAAAAACCTTATAAAAAGTAATGAAGTTTTTTAATTATCCATTATGTTTCTTGCTACTGGCTTGCATATTCTGCAAGCCAGTTTTAGCTCATAAGCTAAATGCAGCGGAAAGTACCATAAAATACAACATTCGCACTGAAACTGTCGAGATCGTTCATAGGTTTTACCTGCATGACGTGAATCACCTTACTCAAGCTTTAGCTGCAACCGATAAGACAATTAACAGCCAGGAAGATAAATACCAAGTTTTTGCAGATTATATCCTCAATAATCTCGAAACGGTTATTGGTAGCAATAACGAAAGTACTGATATTAGTTTTATTGGTTCTGAAGTTGAGAATAAATATTTCTATATTTATCAAGAATATACAGGTGACAAATCAAGTAATACATTTAATAGTTTGTCAGTTGATATATCCGCTATGAAGAACCGATGGAAGCCAAAGTATTGGTTATTTCATGTCGAATTACCGGCAAATCTTAAAGAAAGTTTCGTACTAGACAATAACAGCTTAAGTCACAAAGCGACGGACTAGCATACTATCCTGTTTATATAATAAATCAGTTCCTTTTTGCGCATAATTTATATTATGTTAAATAATGAATTATAAGCAATTATTATTTAAATGGACTTTGGACGTCCAAGAAACTCTTTAACAATTCTCCAAGTAACCTATTAACTTTAATAACCATCAAGAATTGAGTTAAAATTTATGCGAAAAGTATCCAAAGAAATATGAGTATTATTAAAATAGTGCCACAACCATAACCCTCAACTTCATCATCATCTAATAGTTTAGAACTATGTAAGCGATTTAATTCTTTATTCATTTGTTTCTCCCAACCTTTGGGTAATTCAAATGATATAACCTCTTCTACTACACGAGTTTCTGAATTTGGGTTTGTAATTCCGCTATTAAGTTCATCTTCAATTTGAGCAGAAATGTCGTCTAATACTAATGGGATTCTTTTAAATTTTAATATTTGATTACCAAAGTTATTGCTGAGCAGATTAAGTATTTTTGAATATCGCTTACTAACATGTGTAAAAAAAAGTTTTTCTTCAAATTCTACTATAGACTTTAAATAGTCCCTTATTAATTTGCTTATATGATGTATTTCAGTAACATCACCTTCTACACCAGGCTCACCCCAACTACTATTTAGTTTGTTTATCAATGGAATTAAAGGGCTCACTAACTTTTTTTTCTCAGCGAGTTGCTGTTGAACCCAATCATAAACCTCATGATCTTTTATATGAGTTTGGTCCTTAATGTATAAGCCATCGCGTAGATCATTTAAACGCTGGAAGATTGGGGTGTTAAAATATTTGAGTAACTCTGCTGTTAACCTATATTCCCAAACTGGTGGCTTATCAATAACGATTCTTTTAATTATTGCTGGATAGTCTGAAAACTCTTCTGTTAAATTCATATTCTTCTGATGAAGAATTTTGTCAGTAGTATTACCAATATTATTTAATGTGTATTCATCATGAACTTCTCTCCATACAAATAAAACTTCGCTTGAATACTGGTTTTCATCTGAATCTATTAGTTTGTGGCAATTTCGACATAGCCAAATGGCATTAGTGATTTCAGAGCGTGCTTTATCACTCATCTTCTCAAAATATCTTTTAGAACCCTTTCTAGCTCCGTAAATGTGTGCGGCTTCGCCTATTAAAGTGCTTTTATGTTGATCTGTATTAGCGCCGACAGTTAATTTTCTGCAGTCAGGATTAGAACAAGTGTAGGCTGCCCTCTTTGCCAATAATTCCTTTGTGTTTTTACTGAAATCAGGTCCCATTTGCAATACCTATGCTTCAAAGTGCTGCCACTTTAAGTTTTTACAAACACCATCTAATCCAGGAAACATAGTGTTCCAGCTTATTCCCATTAGTTGTAATTCTTTGAGCACCATTTTTCGTTCAAAAATAGGAATGCATACTCTTCTTAAAATTTTAGGCCGATTGAAACCTTGTAAATACAGCTCGATATTATTGATATTGCTAAACATTGTTACAGATTGCTGTGGTAAAGTTCTCGGATTGTTAAAACTGCTCAATTCTAACGATAGAACTAAGTTTATTGGCGTATACAAATAAATGTCTTCAAATAATTTATTTTGATGATTTCTTTTAAAGTATTCATCGTCGAAAATAAATATTGACACGTTTCCATCATTATTTTCTTTAGCGTTATGAAAAGCGAAAAAAGCTGCAATGTAAGGACTTTTAGTCCAGTCTAGAAGAGGTGTAGGATAGCCGTGATGTTGTGCTAAATGTAGTAGCTTAGCTAATGAGGCATTAGTATTAGTATCGTACATATTGTTAGTAGATGAATTAATATGATGCTCTACTTCTTTAAATTCGTTATCTAAATAGCTTGGGATGTCGCTGTGGCTAAACCTATGAAATGAAGTCTGTAAAGCCCAATCTTGCTCTTGTCCTCTAAAAAGTTTTCCAGAGCTTTCAGTAAGAATAAATGATTTGAATTCATTCCAAGTAGTTACTTCACTTTCAATAATGCTCTTATCAACAATACTTTTATTAATGGCAAATGAGTCAAGTATTTCTTTTGAGTTGTTATTCCACCTATAAGTCTTGACGTTAATAGCTGTTCTTCCTGAAAAGAGCTCTCCACTAAAATTAATTTGTTTATTAAACTTTATTTCATAGGATTCCTCTAACTCAACAATTTGATTTTTTGATAATAATCTTCCGTCTATAGTATAAACTCCAATAATATGTGTAACACCAGATAATGAGGTTTCATTTATTGTGCCAATGAAAGTTGAATACCCCCAAATTGAAATCTTTTTATCTTGGCTTATCAGTGCTGTTAATTCTGAAATTGTTCCTTCGATTTCTCCTTGCGATTCAATCAAATTTACTTTTATATAAGAGCCGTCACTTTTTGTGCCACTCCATTGACCGGTTAAACTCATAATCTATCCTGTTTAATTGAATTATTGTTTAATGGAAGTCAATTCCCTTCATGAAATGACTTCCATCCACAGTTAAAACATTGGTGTAAATTTCGGTGCTTTTAATTGAGCTATGCCCTAGTAATTGGCTAATATACTTTAACGGTCTGCCATGCAGAACTAAATGAATTGCAAAGCTATGCCTAAACGTATGGCTACTAATAGCAAATGGAAAGTCATCAGCTTTTATAGCTGCCCTCTTAATTCTTCGATTAACTGTTTGCCTACAAACCTTAAAAATTTTCTCTCCTTTACGGAATTTATTTACATAAAGAAAAGTTTGAATAGCGCTTTTAAGTTTTTCATCAAATAATGGGATAAGCCGTTTAGGTGATCTTTCCACAGATTTTTTTTTAGGGCGCCCTCTACTCTTTAGTGTATCTAACTTAATAATAAAATCGTGCCCATCGAAAAGGAAACGCTCAGGAGTTAGCGCTAATATTTCCGATACCCTCCCACCAGTTGACCAAATCAAATCAATGATCAGCCTATAAGCTGGGTTAGGCTCACAGTCTAGAATTGAATTCACTTCAGGTTTTAGAAGGTATTCTGGCATGTCTTCATTCAAGACTAAGACGGCGTGTCTTTTTGACATTAACCATTCCCAGTCTATTTGCACGTTTTGTATAGGGAAGCTATCTGGCACTCTTTGTTGTGACTTTAAGAGCGAGCTACTTTTTTGATTTGCAGGGTAAAAACCACTGTCGATCTGAGAAGAATGCACCATTACCCTCCTAGTAAATGTAGCATTTCTGAACTAATAAAATACTCCTATATCAATAGAATAGCAATATATAAGCTAATAAATCAGTAGGTTATAAAATGCACCAAAATATAAGTAAATGGTAAAAAATTATAATAATTATAAACAGTACAGATTTTTTAACTGTAAGGGATCCCCAGCAAAGCCGAGCGACTATCAAGCTCCATTGTTGTAATCCAGTTCTCAAAATCAGATAAATTTATAAAAAAGTTTTCTAGAAAAAATATAACCAAAAAGTAACCCGCGGTTATTTTTTTGTGACTTTGAATAAATTTGCTGTTAATAATTACTTATCTTGGTTGTTTAGTTCTAACTTGCTCGTCGGAGCCGCTGATTTATGCAGTTGATGCATTCCTGAGTAGGAATCGCCCTCCACTTGTTCTTTTAATCTTTCTAAATCTCTTTTACGGATATCCTCAATATGCTTTTTGACTGCCTCGCTTGAGTTTCCTAATTTAAGAAGTGCTTGTTTACTTAACTCTAGAGCCGACTCAAATGTTTCTCGAACCGAGTAAGATATGTGCTTGCTGTATAGATCAATAGAGTGATTTCGGTCAAAAGATCTAACGAAAATTTTAGCAGTGGCACTTTCATTTTGAATTGTTGTTATAATTTGATTGGTAATCTTAGGCTTGTCTGTGCACACTACAACAGCTTCATATTTATTTATTTCTGCTACTCGTAAAATATCCCTTCTAGCTCCGTCACCATAATGAACCTCAAACCCAAAAGTTCTTGCCTCTTTTACTTTTTCAGGGTCATTATCTAATATTGCTATGTTGTATCCATTGGAAAATAATGGTTGACTTACAATTTGTCCAAAGCGACCAAACCCAATAATTAAAATATTACCTTCTATGCCATCAGCACTCTGCTCTTCTGAAGCAATTGAGTTTTCTCTTTTTTCAAATAACACCGCTACTCTTTCTAGTAGAGGGGCTATTGCCATGGTTACAGAAACAATGGCTATAAATAAAGAGGCGTCAGTTGAAGAAAAGATCTTTTGAGCAGCTGCTGCTCCAAATAAAACAAACCCAAACTCACCTAATTGTGATAAGCCAAATGAAATTTTATTCGCATCGGAGTGGTTATTTTTAAATAGCCTTGCGATAATATAAATTACTGCAGTTTTGAAGAGCATAACTAGCGGAGCAGAAACTATTATAATCATCCACTGCTCAAGAACTACTTCTAAATCTATGGATAAACCTACTGCAACAAAAAACAGACCTAAAAACAATCCCCTAAAGGGCTCGATATTGGCTTCTACTTCATGTCTAAACTCTGATTCAGCTAACATCACGCCAGCAAGAAAAGCTCCCATTGCATAGGACATACCAGCTATATCCATTAGCAAGGCCGCAAAGATAACAACTCCTAATGCACTAGCAGTCATTATTTCTTGCGTTTTTGTTTTCGCGAGAATGTTAAAGATAGGATTCAATAAATACTTCCCTATAAAAATCAAAATCCCGATAGCAAGAATGGCAATGCCAATATTGATAAAGCTTTGTGAAGTGGAGAGCTCTTGTTCACTAGGAGATAATACCGTTACGATTAATAGTGCAGGGACAATAGCTAAGTCTTGGAATAGCAATATGCTAAACATTTTTTTACCGTGCTTACTATGTCTGAGCCCCTGCTCATTTAAATTGCTCATGACTATTGCTGTTGAGGATAAAGCCATGCCAAGCCCTAACACGATTGATACATTTAAACTAAATCCTAAAAGGATGCATACCCCTACAGTAGCTAATGTACATCCTATAACTTGAGCTAGACCTAGCCCAAAAATATCATGCTTCATCTGCCATAGTGCGGCTGGCTTAAGCTCTAAACCAATTACAAACAAAAAAAGTACAACTCCAAATTCTGAAAAGTGTAATAGCTCTTCTGGATGTTCGGAAAATTGTCCAGAAAAAATAATATTCACAAACACCCCTGAGAAAAGAAAACCCAAGATTGATCCTAAGCCCAGCTTTTTAAATAAAGGTACGAAAGCACAAGCAGCAACAACAAGCATTAGGGCTTGCAAAAACAATATTTCTAAGTGATTAAATTGAATATTCATAAACTCTCTATTTGGTTGTTATATTAAATATATGGCAATCTCTAAGTGTTATTAGATCTTATGCCCAAAAATGAAAATGTTAACGCTAACAACCATGTTAATGGACCTAATAAGCCCGCAAGTAATGGTATGTGTCCAGATAACAGAAGGAAGGCAATAAACCCGATATCAGCCGCGGTAACGATTATGGAATTATAATAGAAACCTTCTTTGCTATTTTTCCAATTGTATTTAAGAGCGATATAAATGCTGGTTATAGCAAAAATAAATAAAAAGCATATTGGTAGACTCGCCCCTGAGTCAGGTTATATTCAATGCTAGAGGCTAATGAATATACTTGATATGCAGCAAATATATGCAAAATGCCCCAAAGCAGATAAAAAGCCGAACCCAATCGTGCAAAAATCATATAAATCCTCTTCTATAGACTAATTAAAGAACCCCACCGAATTTAACTCCTGAAAGTTCAGTCATTTCTTTTTTCCATGTAGTTAAATCATAAGTACTAAACTGTGATAAATCGTTGTGACCGCAGGCTCTTGATAAAACCTTCATAAGTTCGACTGACGCAAAAAAGAATCTGGCTAGCTTTTGGGAAGCTTCTTCTACATCTAATAAAGCTCTTAAATGTTCTTTTTGCGTAGCTATCCCTGTTGGGCAATTATTGGAATTACACATTCGAGCGGCGACACAACCAATAGCTTGCATCGCAGAATTAGAAACGGCTATTGCATCTGCACCTAATGCCATAGCTTTAACAAAGTCTTCTGCAACTCTTAAACCACCTGTGGCAATAAGCGTGACATCTTTCTTTTTTCTTAGATCCAAGTGTTTTCTTGCTCGAGCTAAAGCCGGAATAGTAGGCACGGATATATTATTCCTGAATAGTAATGGTGCTGCGCCTGTCCCGCCACCCCTTCCATCTATGATGATATAATCCGCACTAGCTTTAAGAGCAAAATCAATATCTTCCTCAATATGGTTTGCTGAAAGCTTAAATCCGATAGGAATACCTCCAGATATTTCTCTCACTTCATCTGCTAGCTTTTTAAAGTCTCTAGGCGTTATTAAATCCTGAAAAGTTGATGGCGAAATTGCAGCTTGGCCTGGCTGTAACCCTCGAACCGCAGCGATTTTGTCTTTTACCTTAGCCCCAGGTAAGTGTCCACCAGTCCCCGTCTTTGCACCTTGCCCACCTTTGAAATGGAAGGCTTGCACATTTTTCATAAGATTTATATCCCATCCAAACTTTGCAGAAGCTAATTCGTAAAAGTAACGTGAGTTTTCGGCTTGTTCTTCAGGAAGCATTCCTCCCTCACCTGAGCATATGCCAGTTCCGGCAAGTTGCGCTCCCTTTGATAAAGCTACCTTAGCTTCTTCAGAAAGTGCTCCATAACTCATATCAGAGACTAAAAGAGGTATTTTTAACTCTAAAGGTTTTTTAGCATTAGGACCGATGACGATAGATGTTGAAACAAACGCATCGTCCAAAAGAGGTTTCTTAGCCAGTTGTGCTGGTAGTAGTTGTATATCATCCCAACTAGGAAGCTCAGTTCTAGGTACACCCATTGACCCCATAGGCCCATGCTTGCCGACTTCATCGAGACCTGATTTTGCTAGTTGATGTATAAGTGCAACGGTTGGCTCTTCTTTAGTTGCAACTGCTTGAGGCGCAGTATTACTTGCAGCATCAATTATCTTTAACTCTTTCCCTATCTGAGAATCTTTGATTTTCGTATGGCTACCATCACAGTATGGGGGAGTCTTTGTTTGTTTACACTGACATAAAAAGGCTTCACCACTATCGTCTGCTTTAAATGATTTGGGTTGAATGTTAGTTGATACATGAGAACCATCACAAAATGGCTGAGATTTTGAACGGCCGCAACTACAAAAGTAGTACTCTTTGTCTTTTGTTAAAGAAACTTTAGCTGGAGCATTATCAAAAACTATTGGCTTATCCATTTTACTCCTCCATTTACCCTTTAAACTCTTTATGAATGTGCGAACCATCACAATAAGGCTTGTTGTTCGAATACCCACAACGGCATAACGAAACTTTATCAACAACTTCGGCATTCCCATTATGCGAAATTTTTACATTGCCCATTATTACCAAAGGACCATTTTCTATGACATTGATATTAGTCAGTTTATCGTTAAGTAAATGGCTTGGTTTTGCATTTTGAAGTTGATAGCTAAGAGCTCCAGATGGACAAGCTTCTATTTGTTCAATTAAGTCTTGTTTTGCCCCATTCTCAGGTTTTATCCATGGTTTCTGATCAGGGTTGTAAACACTTGGCAATCGCTTAACACATTCTCCTGCATGAATGCACTTAGCAGGCTTCCAAATAATGTCTAAATCACCATTACTGTACTTTTTTACGATTTCATTACCCATAAATACTCCAATATAAAATTTTAATTCACTGTTATCATTTTCCAGTAGTAATGCCTTTGTATATAAGCTGCAACATAAGGGCATGTTGGTATTACCTTTTTATGTGCATCAGAGAAATATGTAAGAACAGTCTCTATAAAACTAGAACAAATCTCATCGAAACTTACGTCTTCAGGAATAATAACTTCTGTAATTTCTACAACATTATTCTTTGCAATATAGTTTAAATAAAACACTTTGCCATCAGAGTTCATTATGAAGCGGCTATGCTCTATATCGTGTTCAATGTGCTCTTCCATTAACTCTCAAAATATAAATTTAAATTGTGAAGATACGTGAAGGATATTCTCACTATCTCCCGATTGCTTTAAAAAACGACCGGCTTTAAAGTAACTAATGTCAATATCAAAAGACCAGTGATTATTTATTTCATACTTTACTTTAGTTCCAAACTGCTCCCCTATAGAATTTGAGTCACCTAGGTTTGCATCCCTTGATATAAACCTTGTGACTCTATATAAACCATCATTATTCGATTCTCTCTTAAATACTGCCCACTCAAAATATAGCTGAACTTTATTAGTTGGGTGCAAAGTAAGCGACGGGTGAATAGAAATAATGTTTGCTGGAGTAATCACTTCCGAAATACCGTAATAATTAGGATTAACAAACATGGGGTTAAAGGTGTTTATCTCGCCATCATTAACTTTGTTGTCACCAGTAGACCATTCTAATTTTAGGCCTAAACTAGGCTTCATTGGATAACGTCTAAAATGATAATGCCAATCAGTTTCGATATTGAATGCTTCGATATCATTAGGGCCTACATCTCCAAATTGATACATTAATTCAGTGTTGTATTGAAAACCCTCCCCAATGGTTCCAAACCTTCTTAAGCCCAAGGTATAGCGTCTTTCCTCATCAGTTATGTCATTATAACTAGCTGAGTCCACGTCAAATCCTAAAAGGTATAATTCATTACTTCCCACATCTCCTTTGATTTTAAACTTTGAATATATGCCCCATAATGTTGGGTTATTTCTATTATTTTCCCCAAAAAAGTTAGACCCATTATCAAAAGCGTCGAAACTTGGAATAACTTCTTTACCTAAGAAGAACTGGAGATTTAGATTGCCTACACGTTGTACTTTAATCATGTCAAAGCTTCTTCTAATATTAGGTCCTTCTCGTATTCCAACTAACCGCGCCGCTCCCAAGGCTAATTCTTGACGACCTAATGTATATTTCCAACCTACTCCATCATTTAGTATTTGATACTCTATAAAACCTTGATGCAAATCTACCTTGTCCGACTCAGCGAATTCTTCTTCCTCATCTACAAAGCCATGATATAACTCAGAAAAAAATCTGACCTTCTCTCCGAATTGTATGTTTGAATGTAACGCTAAACGATGAGAATAATAATTTTGGTCCCGTTCTTTGTCCCATAGCCGATTATTAAACAATTCAAATCGTGGGCGAAACTCGCCTCCTAAAGTAAGAACTATATCATTTGCTTTGTTTAGTGGTATGTACTTGAATGTTTCCCAATCCGAAAGCTCATTTTGATTTGCCAAATAAGAATAGCTTTCATCACTTCGTAATAACTTGAAACTTGATTCCTGCTTACTTTCTTTTTCTTCTCCTAAAGACATTGTTGAAGATAAGAAAAAAAACATAGAAGTCAGAATGAAAATAATGTTCCTGCTCATATCTGCAATTTTATTCATCTGAAAGGAAGTTAATAGCCACGTGGCTACCATCACAATAAGGCTTGTTCTTAGAGGCGCCACATCGACATAGAAAAATTTGATCAACTCGATTAACAGTTCTGCCAGTGCCACTACAAATCTCTAAATTACCATCTAATTTTAGTGGGCCATTTTTTTGAGGTTCTACGTGTACTTCGCCATTTCTATTATTTAATGGCTCAGACCCTTTTTTCTTCGGCTCACCTGTAGCCAAGAAGCCAACTTTACTGTGGGAGCCATCACATAAAGGTTTGCTTTTGGAAGCTCCGCAGCGACATAATGTAAGCCTCTGCTCGCTTTCTCCGTCTATATTGATGTTTGCCTTAATAGCGTATGAACCGTTCTCTCGGATATGGAGTGTGTTAACAAGAGGATACGATGGTTTAGAATCATATGGGTGGAATTCAATAGCACCTGAAGGACAGTTTTCTGATAAAGTGATTAATTCTGATCGATTGGCATTCTCAGGGTGTATCCACTCACCTTCAATATTCGGCACAAATACGTCAGGCCTTTTCAAAACACAATTTCTTGAATGGATACACTTTTTAGAATCAAAATAAAGTATTCCTTCCGCAGTTTCATGCTTTTCTTTGCTCATAATTATTCCTGTGCTTGTATTACAGGTGGGAAATTTCCTTCTATTATTTCCTGTAAAGTTTGCTGAATTTCTTCTTGAGTATTCATTACAAAAGGCCCCCATCTAGCTACAGGTTCGCTGATTGGTTGTGCAGAAGCCAAGATGAATCGAGCACCTTTTTTACTTCGTAAAACTAACTTTCTACCTTTAGTTAATGTGAGAAGCATAGGTCCAATGTTATCAATGCTATTGGCATTATCGCTTAAAACTTCTAAGCTACCTTCTAAAAGGTAAATAAAAGAGTTGTATTCCTCATTCATATCTAAGGATAGTTCACCTGATTCCATTTGAATATCTGCATATACTGGACTCATACTAATACTAGTAACTCGCCCTTGCTTACCATTTAAATTCCCTGAAATTAAATTTACATGGTGGTTTTTAATTTTATAGCTTGTGACTTCTTCTGCGGAAAACTCTTGATATTCAGGAGACTTCATTTTAAGTTTTGCAGGCAAGTTAATCCAAAGCTGTAAACCACTTAATTTACCATCGGATATTTGTGGCATTTCTTCATGCATGATACCTTGACCAGCACTCATCCATTGAACACCGCCCTTTTTGATAACGCCTTGATGACCGTTTGAGTCGTGATGTTTAACAACACCTTCAAGCATATAAGTTACCGTTTCAATGCCTCTATGAGGATGCATAGGAAACCCTGAAATATAATCTTTAGGATTTTCTGAACCAAAGTGATCAAATAACAAAAAAGGATCTATATAGTCTAATTCTGGCACAGGGAATAAGCGATTTATCTTTACTCCAGCACCGTCAGTAATAGAGATTGGGTAATGTTTACTATTTATTGTGATATTCATAATATTGATATTTAAGCGCCTTCCTTGGCAAGGAGTAATTATGCTTATTTTTTACTTAAATCTTTATAAGCCGCAGGAACATTAAGGCCCGGATGAACCCAGCCATATAGTGCATAGCCTTTAAACTCAGGCAGTGTAACTTTTGCTACTGTTTCTTCTAGAGTTAATCCTTCATCAATAGCTTTTTGTACTTGGTTTTTAACAGCCTTTAAATAATCAATATGCCAAACCAAATCCTCTTTGCCCATGACTGTTCCATGGCCAGGTACAATACGTGCATCAGATGGAAGAAATTCATAAAGCTTCTCCAATGTATTCAGCGTTTCTACTAAATGACCATCAAGCAACCAAGGTAAAGATGGTTTTACAGTAATAATAGGATTACCGGTCCAAATGACTTTCGATTCAGGCTCCCATATGAATAAATCACCGCCTGTTTGAGCAAATCCAAAATCTATAATTTGAACTTTCTTGTTCCCGAGGTCTAAAGTAAGCTTTCCACCTTTAGAAATGAGCAGGTCACCTGTTACAGGCTTTATTTCCTCAATACCACGACCTTTACCAAAGTTTTGAATCATAAACTCTGTGTCTGCTTTGAAATGATGGTCTATATAGTTTTTTGCGGTTTCGTGTTGAATAATTTTTGTAGTTTCAGGCAAATACATATTTCCATATGAGTGATCTCCGTGAAAGCTAGTATTTACAGCATAATCTATGGGCATATTAGCTTCTTCTTTGATCATTTGTTGAACCTGCATATTTAATCTCTTATTCAACATCGTATCGATTACTAAAACGCCGTCAGTGCCTACAATGAAGCCCCCACTGGTTGCTACAGGTATGCCCTTTTGCTCTTTTTCTTTAGCCATAGAAGGATAAAAAGCAAACACCCCATCAGCCAATTTTTCAGATTTTAAAACGACTTTGTTTCCATCCCACACCGGCTGCTGCTCTTCTTCTGCAGCAGCACATGACATTAACATACTTGATACAAGTAATAAGCTTAGCTTTTTCATTGAACTCTCCTAACGTGTTATATGTTATTTACGATTATTTTTGATAGACCAATCTTGGTCATGGCCCAAAGGAACAATCCCAAATGGATTTATTGATAAATGACTTGCGTAATAATGAGTTTTGATATGGGGAATATTTATGGTTTCAGCTATTCCTGGGATTTGGTACAAACTAACCATGTACTCATAAATATTCTTATAACTTTGCAACAATCTGATATTACATTTGAAGTGAGTATGATAAACATAATCAAATCTAATTAGCGTGGTCCATAAACGCCAATCCGCTTCTGTGATTTGATCACCAACTAAATATTTCGAACTAGATAATAATTCTTCAACTTTATCTAATGCTGCAAATAATGTCGTAACATTTCGTGTATAAGCATTTTGTGTCGTTGCAAACCCGGTTTTATATACTCCATTGTTTATATTGTTATAGACAAAATCATTAATCTCATTTATGGCTTCTCTTTTTGGCTCTGGATAGTAATCATCACTATTGTTTGTTAGTCCATCAAAAGATGAATTGAACATTCTAATAATTTCTGACGACTCATTATTTACTATTGTCTTAGTTTCTTTATCCCAAAGTACAGGTACTGTTATATTGCCCATATAGTCAGGATTTGCCTCAAAATATCTTTCAGAGAGATAGTTTGATTGATAGAGCTCATCGCCGGTTGTCCCAAATAACTCAGAGGAATCTTGGTCATGTTGAAATGTCCAGCCTTTATCAAGCATTACAGGGTGGACAACATTTACTGTTATGTAGTCCTCTAAGTTTTTTAACTTTCTGAAAACTAAAGTTCTATGGGCCCATGGACAAGCTAATGAAACATATAAGTGATATCTATCTTTTTCAGCTTTAAAACCACCGACGCCAGTTAGGTCCTTACTGCCATCCGGTGTAATCCAATTTCTAAACTGAGAGTTCTTTCTTTTATATTCACCATCTTTAATACTCGACTTCCAACTTGTTATAGTCATAAAAACCTTTTAGAAACAACGTCATTTAACTTGCCAACCACTATAATTGTTGACTAAATGGAAAAAAAGATTGATTATTTGAACATTCTGTTTCTATATCGTAAACAATCATGGGTCAATTAGAGTTTATGAAAATCTTTGTTCGAGTCGTTGAGGCTGGAACAATCACCTTGGCAGCTGAACAATTAAGTATGACAAAGTCTGCTGTGAGTAAACGCTTATCAGAGCTAGAGTCGAACCTTGGCACTAAGCTTTTAAACCGAACTACCAGAAGCTCTAGTCTCACGGAAGCTGGAAATAATTATTATAATAGAGCAAAGGATCTGATATTAGAGATTGAGGAGCTAAATCAAGACATAACCTCCTCCAACAAAACTTTAGAGGGAAAGCTAAAAGTGGCTCTTCCCTTATCATTTGGAATTAATCACCTTTTACCTTTTTTTAATGCTTTCTTAAAAGCCCACCCTAGAATTCAGTTAGAAACAAATTTCTGCGAATATCAAGTTGATATGGTTGAGCAAGGCTACGATTTAGCTTTCAGAATTGGTAATTTGAGCGACTCTACATTGCAAGCACGTAAGCTGGTCAACATCGAACATTGCATTTGTGCTAGTCCAGATTATATAAATGAAGTAGGTCCATTAAATGATATTAAGCAATTATCTAAATTAAAATATCTTAAATATGACAATAGGCCCTCCGAACAAATAACTTTTAACCATAAGTCCGGTGTTAGGACAGTCCTATTAAATAGTTATACAAGTTCAAATAGTGGTGAGTTTTTAACCTCACTTGCTAAAGCTGGCCATGGATTTGTAATCCTTCCAACATTCATATTGTGGAAAGAAATAAAGAACAAGTCATTAGTTCCTTTATTTTCTGAGTATAAAATCCCAACAATGCATGGCTACGCGATTTACCCAGCAAACAGGTACTTGCCTTCTAAAGTTAGAGCTCTCATCGACTTTTTAACTCAATGCTTTGGAACCCCTCATTATTGGGATGTTTATTGATATATTTTAGAAATAAATAATCGGATGGTTAGTGCTATTTAGTGTTTTCAAGCAAGGAAGCCTCAATTTAATAGAAGTTTAATCAGTATTTACCAAATTCGGACACAAAATTTAAAGAGTTACTTGAAATACGAGTTTTACGTAAAATTTTAATTTATTACTTGGTTTTTATCTATAAAAAATCATAGAGTCAATGGCTTAGCTCATACAAGTCCATTAACCTTAAGTTTGGCGTCCAACTTGGATGTACAACCTAAGTATTGTAATTCTCACAACTAAAGTATTAAAACTCCAACTAAAGTATTAAAGTCGGCAACCGAAAGTTAGTCATGCTGAAGTTTCTATAGAAATAAAGGGAGTCTCATGACCAGCTATGGCCTAGTAGAGTTCTAAGTGATTTATTTACTGATCTAGATAAGAAGCTAAAAAACTTTGAAAGACTGGGTTATTTATTAACAAATCGTAACCCGCATTCGTTAATAGCTCGATCTGCTCATCACTAAGATAAAATGTTGTGGGTATTTCATTAAAGAAAAGTCTAAGTTTATTTTCTTTGATAGATTCAAAGCTGATTTCCACGAAGAAAACTTGAGGTTGAGTATCCTTATTTGGTGATAATTCCCCTCCCCACTTTCTAAAACTGTTTTTCAATAATTCTAAAGTGTACTCGTTTGTACGGTGAATTTGAGTGTCTGTGACAGCGTTGACAGTAGAGTTTAGTGATGGAATCTTATTTGATTTACTGATATCACTATTACTTTCTGCAGAAGCATTTACCGAAATGATAAGGAAGCGATCCAGTGGCTTAGTTTGATAGTATTTGTAATAGTTGCTGATGCCGCCAACAATTCCGATTGATTCGTAAATTATTTGTAATCCTAAATTATCGGTAATGCCACCATCAACAAGATGAACATACGGTTTCTCTTTTTTATTACTGTACGACTTAAGCCCTTTTATACTTCGCTTTATGAGAAGATCGTCAGACTCATTAATAACTCTTGATTGCAGCCAGTCTGAAGTACTATTTTCACAGCCATCATAGTTTTTTAATACAACCGGATTGAATACTACTGGGACTGCTGATGAAGCAGTCACTGCTTTTGCTATCGGGAAGCTATTTAAATCGGAGCATAAAAGATCAAAGTATTCTTGAGTAAACGTAAATCTTGAGCCTGAAACCAAATCAGTGGCGTTAATAAAAATCATTGGTCGATTTTTATTATTGTGCAAGTCGTTAAAAGTAGCTCCTCTAAATATATCTTTCTCATAGTGCCTTACTGCCATTTCAGTTCTTCCCTGTGACGAAAACCATAAAAGCGGATTAAATAAACCTGTAAATAGCTCCCCTGCTATATCCCTACTCAAAAATTGATCTTTGTAATCTGAAAATATTTTATCTCCATATAATCCGTAATAAGCTGCTGTAAAGCTCCCTCCAGAAACGCTACTAATGCTATCAACCTGCTCCAAAAGGTTGTTCCCACCTATTTCTGTATCTTTCAAGGCTTTAAGAACACCATAAGCCAATGCTGATGCTCTTGAACCCCCGCCTGAGAATGCTAAAAAAACACCTAAATCTCTGTCTTTTTGGAGGTTAATATTTTTGTGCATAGAATAACTTTTCTTGGGTTCTACAGTTATGGGCTTATTGCTAATAACCCCATAAGAAGCACAACTCTGCAGTAAATAAAAAATACAATAGAGAAACATAAGGCTTATAGCTTTCTTCTTCATCAAAGTTTCCTTGCGCTATAGTTGAGATTCAATAGGTAGTTTGGACATGAGCTTTATATAGAGTCTATCAATTACTGTGGTGTTTGGTTCTGTATCAAATAAAACTTCCTTACCTTTTATAAGCTTAGACCAATTCAAATCACCATTAATAATTTTAAGTTTGAATGAATTTTTTTCTATTAGTTGATTAAAACTTCTTAGCATTTTTTTCGTGACTACTTCAGATTTGATCATAATGCCTATCTCGGTGTTTTGATTTGCCGAACGAGGATCGAAGTTAAATGAGCCAATGAAGATATTTTTTTCATCAACCGAAAAGTACTTCGCATGTAAGCTGCTATTAGAGCGGCCTGATTTTAAATGTTGTTTTTTGCTAATGTCATTAGCAATAGCCAGCTCATAAATTTCAACTCCAGATTCAACAAGAGTTTTCCTGTAATTAGTATAGGCCGCGTGAACTAGCGGAACATCAGTTGAAGCATAAGAATTGGTTAGTATTTTGACCGTTATCCCTCTTAAAGCTAAAGTTTTTAAAAAATCAACGCCCTCTTCGCCTGGTATAAAGTATGGGGTTATCAAAATCAGTTCTTTTTGTATATTACTGAGGTAAGGAATTAGTTTTGTTAGAAGCTTATTTTGACTATTTTCTTTTATAATTTTATCTGGATGATCATAAAGAACTTCAGTTTCAGCTATGACAAAAGAAATATTGTTGGAGGCGATTTTAATTGGAAGTGTGCTTTTGCTTAAGGCTTCTTCAAAGTTACTTGATTTAATGCTTTTTGCATATGAATTTAATTGTTCGCCGGTTTCAATGATATTTAACTGGGGAGTCCGAATATTTAATTCTTCTGGAGTGTATGAAAGCTGATGATTCCAATATAAATCATAAGCATAAGAGGCCTCTTTTACTTTATTACCAATTATGGCTACATCTAAATCTACGAAGGCCTTATCACTGTCAGCACCAAAATATTCATCCCCAATATTTCTTCCACCTAGTATGGCAAACTGGTTATCAGCGATAAATAATTTATTATGCATCCTGCGAGTTACTTTGCCGAACTTGGTCACATATTGAATCCCCTTAAAGTATTTGCGGTCAAAGGGATTGAAGGTTTTGATGTTAATATTGGGATGTTGCGCTAATAAGGCTAAGTTTGAATCATTTCTATGTACATCCATATCATCAAGCAGCAATCTAATTCTGACTCCTCTTTCTGCAGCTTTCCATAATTCATTAAATAAAAAACTACCGGTTTGATCGTCATGATATAAGTAATATTGGAGATCAAGTGATTTCTCAGCGAGTCGGACTAAGGTGATTCTTGCAATATAGGCGTCTGCAGCATTTTGTATTAAGGATAATCCGCTTTGAGAACGATCGATCTTATTTCTACTATAGAAATCACTAGCAGATCTTCCAAGTAATGTAGTAGAGGTCTCTGGGTAGGCATACAATACAAGCTCGTTAGTATGCGGCGGCAATGCAACGCATCCGCTAATTAACAGAAAAGCTAAAAGGAAAAGCTTTTGGCTCCTCATTGTTCGTAATAGGCCTTTATGATTCCCAAATCTTCAATTTCAATCACTATTTTAGACACAGTCATATTTGGTATAGAGTCTAAATTACTTGCTATTACATCCTTTTGGTAGGTTCCAGTAGGGTCGAGCCATTGTATTACCGCTCTGTGAGTGGTTATGGGTAATTTAGAGAATCCGACTGAACATTGAGAACGTGGAAGAATTGAACTACAAGAAACATTCGTGCCTGTATCTATATTTATGAGAACAATATTTTCTAGATAGTAATTTGTGTTATTAAAAATCACTAATTCATTTATAAATCTGTCATTGTGTTTGTGAGTTAAAGTTGCATTTTGACATCCAATAATGACTATAAGAGTAGTCATCATTAGCATAGTCTTCGTTTTAAAAAGTGAGCGCATAGCCGATTACAAACGAGTTAATAATATCAACAAAAAAAGCCGCTACTAGAGGTAGAATTATAAAAGCTAAAGGAGCAGCCCCATAAGATTTGGTTACAGCCGTCATATTAGCAATAGCAGTTGGTGTTGCGCCTAGGGCAAAACCTCCAAAGCCAGCACTAAGAACGGCTGCTTGATAGTTACGCCCCATCAATGGAAACAAAATAAATAGTATGAAAAGTATGGCAGCTAGTGTTTGCATTAGCAGAATTAACAATAATGATCCTGCTAAATTAGTGATTGTCCACAGCTGCATGCTCATCAGTGACATGGTTAAAAATAGATTCAATGAAAAGTCAGAGATGATAGCAAGTCCTTTTGTTCTTGCTGGCCACTTTAACTTAGGTAGCACGGATGGAATTAAATTTGACAGTATAATGCCCGTGAGTAAGCAGGTAACAAATAAAGGTAATTTTAGTCCTAACTCTGTAGCAATAAGATTTCCAAACCAGCCTATTATTATAGTTATGTGCAGAGCTAAGAAAACGGACATTAAATTTACGTGGTCAATAGTTTCTGTTTTTTCTTCTTTAAAAGAAATTCCGATGATTAAAGAATCTCCACTAGTGCCAGAAAGCCTATATCGCTTAATCAGAATATGAGCTACAGGTCCGCCTATAAGGCTGGCAAGTATCAAACCAAGTGTTGCACTAGCCACTCCTATTTCAAGAGCATTATCTACGCCCATAGAGGCAACCTCAGGAGCCCAAGCGATTGTAGTGCCATGGCCGCCAATTAACGAAGCAGAGCCAGCGAGTACGCCGACTTGCGAAGGTACCCCGCTAATCATAGCACCACTAATACCTACAACGTTTTGGATAATAATATACGAAATAGTTAAGCCCAGCATTATCAATAATGGTTTGCCACCTTTTATTAAATCCGACAGTTTTGCGTTAAGACCGATCCCAGTAAAAAAATACACCAACAAGATATCGCGTACACCTAATTGAAAGCTGATTTCAAAATCTATTGATAGATACAAAAAAAGTGAAATTAATGATGCAATCAAACCGCCAGTTACAGGTTCGGGAATATTAAATTTTCGTAATAAAGGTATTTTTTTATTGATGTATAACCCAATGAAAAACACTATTATACTTAGAGTGAAAGTTATGAAGTTATCTGCTAAAAAAGTAGTCACTTATCAGGTCCTCATTAACCAGTTCTGCTTGATGCTTTTTCTTGGCTTATACGAAGCCGACTTGAAAACTCAACCAAAAACGCAGTATTCAATCCGAAAATAATTAAGCCATTCACAGCGGAGAAACTACCTAATAGTCGAAACTCAGGACCAAGAGTTATTTCGCCATAACCGAGTGTCGTGAATGTCACTACTGAAAAATATAGTGCTAGCTCAAGCGAATCAAAAGCTTCTGTATAAAGAAAGATGCCAGCCCATGACCAAGCACTTAAGCTGATCCCAACAATCAGCCAAAGCACCACAATAACTAACCCAATAATGTTCTTTGTGAACAAGGGTGGTTTTACAAACCAAGCACCCTTTTTAGTTAGTAACTCGATTGCAATTGCAATAAATACGACTTGTATAATAAGAGTTACTAGGATAACAGTGGTCCCTAGCATTATTTGTGTAAACATTTAATTCTCACTTTTTTACCACTCGCCTCCCAAAGCAAGAAAGATATTAATTCTTTGTTCAAGTAGGCTGCGGTAAACAGAAACCAAAGAACTTTCAGCGGCAGTGACTCTTTGCTGTATTGTAAGAACATCTAATAGTGCAATTTCACCTTCATTATAATTTAATTCAGCAACTCTCAAGGCGTTGTTAGATTCTTTTTTTGCTTCTTCCAATAGCATTAAACGATTTTGTAAACTGATTCCTGAATCTAAGCTGTTTTCTACTTCTGAAAATGCTGTCAGTACTGTTTGTGTATAAGCCGCTATCGCAGCTTTTTGATCAGCATTTGCAGCATTGACTTGTGATTCACGTAATCCACCATCAAACAAGGGAGCTAATAGATTACTGGCTAACTGCCAAGCCAAATTTTCCGGCTTTAAAACATTGGATAACTCACTGGAAGTTCCCCCTACTCCGCTTGTTAGGGATATCGTCGGCAATTGAGCTGCCTTTGCTTGATCAAGTGCGTAAAAAGCTGCAGCCACTCTTCGCTCAACAGCAACAATATCAGGGCGCCTTTCTAAGAGTTCGGAAGGTATTCCTGAGTTTGGAAAAGGTGGAATAACCGGCAACTTATTGGCGATATCGATTTCTGCTGATGGATACCGGCCCACTAAAATTTCCAAAGCTCTTAGGCCTTGTCTTTTTGAAGCTTTTAGAGTTTCTAATTGCTCTTGAATATTCGCTAAGTCTGTCTTTACTAAAGATACATCTTGTGAAGACGCTAAGCCATTTTTATATTGAAGGTTAACAATCTGAGAGGTTTTATTCAGGTTTGCTAATGTACTGAGTAGCAAAGTTTCTTGCTTAGCAGCTTCTAAAGTCGAAAAGTAGGCTTTTGCAACGTTCGCTGCAATGGAGTGCTTAGCATATTGATAATCGGCTTCTACTGCTTGATAACTGGCATAGGCTGTTTTCGCTCCTGAGCGTACTCTGCCCCATAAATCTAATTCCCATTGAACTTGTAGATTAGCATTTAAGGAGGTTTGCTTAGGGGTGTTTGATTCAACACCTCCTGAGCGAGTTCCGCCAAAAGCTAAATTAACCATTGGCTTCAGCGATGCGCCCGCTTGTTCAGCTAGTGCTTTTGAGCGTTCGACATTGGCAGCAGCAGATAATAAATCGTTGTTACTGCTTAATGCTTCATTAACTAAATTTTCTAAAATTGGATCGTTAAATTGATCAATAAAATCATTTTCAAACTCACCATCAATTTTCAAAGAGTGCCAATTGTCAGGGATGTCAGGCAAGCTCGAATTAATGGTCGACTTAACATCATCTTTGGTTGATAAATTTGCGCAGCTTAAGATTGAAAAGCTGATTAACAATACCAAACCCGTTTTAGAGTTCTTAAGCATTATGCGACTCCTGGGAAGTAATTTTAAAAAACATAGAGTATAAAACTGGGACTATTACTAAAGTTAATATTGTTGCAAAGGATAGTCCAAAAACTAAAACGACAGCCATAGATTGGAAAAAGGCATCAAAAAATAACGGAATTACGCCCAAGACTGTGGTTAAGGTTCCCATCATAACAGGTCTTAGTCGGCTAGCAGCTGAGTCTAAGACAGCATTAAACCTAGGCTTCCCTTCTTCAATTTCGAAGTCCATTTGATCGACTAATACAATGGCATTCTTGATCAATAATCCTGATAAGGATAAGACCCCTAATATACCCATGAATTCCATAGGTATTTGTGTAACAACCAAACCCCAAACGACTCCAATGATAGCCAGCGGCACGACCAACCAAATAACCACGGTTTGCTTAATGGCATTGAACAAAAGAAGCACAATGATAACCATAGTCAAGAAGCCTAATGGAATAGTAGAGGCCAAATTTTCATTTGATTCTTTGGAGTCTCCGTACTCTCCATCCCATTCGAGTTGATAACCGGGTGGTAATGCAATCGATTCAATTTGAGGCCTGATCCTTTCAAACAACTCTGATGATAAATTGCCAGGTAATGGATCGGACTGAGCTTTAATAGTCCAAACACGGTCTTCACGACGTAACCTACTATCGCGCCACTGTGTATTAAAGCCTTCGACTACTTGAGCTATAGGTATCAAATTACCAGTTGTAGAGCTTTGCACTAAAATGTCATTAATGCTATTGACGTCCGCCCTTTCATTACTTGGCGCCCGAGAAATAATGGGTAAAATATCATTGCCTTCGCGATATGCCCCAACCGTTCTACCTGAGAAATTTAGAGCTAAGGCATTGGCTAAATCTTCTCGTGAGATACCTGATGCTCTTCCTAATCTCTCTGAATATATTGGCTCGATAAAGGGCACAGGTTCTCGCCAATTATCTTTTATGGATAAGGCTTGTCCATCTTTAATCATTATGGCTTTAGCTTGGTTTGCTAAATTTCTCAATATCTTGGGATCAGGCCCTTTGAATGTCGCTTCAATCTTTGAGCCTCCTCCTGGTCCAAGTACAAAACGCCAGACTTTGGCTTGGGCATTATTATAGTTATTATCGATATACTGCTGAACTTCAATGAGTAAATTATCCAATTTCTTATAGTCATCAACTTTAACTAATAACTGAGCATAGGAAGAGTTTGGGGACTCTGGTGAGTAGATGAGCATATACCTTAAGCCACCGGCACCTATTAAAGTTTGAACGGAGTTAACACTGTCGAGTCCACGGATGTAAGTTTCTATCGCAATTGCATCTTTTTCTGCTTGAGTGATATCAGTTCCTTCAGGTAGCCAATAATCAACAACCAGTTGCGGTGTTGTTGAGGCAGGGAAAAAACCCGATTTAACGAATTTAAAGCCCCATGCTGATACTGCAAAAATAACTAAAACGGTAGCAACTACAAAGATTCGTTTATCGATGAGATGCGATAAAAACTTTTTGTAACCTAGAAGAAACCTACCCTCTGAAGTTTTACTATTTGAAGCTTCACCTTTAAATAAGTGATAACAAAATAAAGGGGTTAAAGTGATCGCAAATAGCCAGCTAAACATCAAAGAAATTAGAATCACCCAAAAAAGATGTTGGGTGTATTCTGCGGTACTACCAGGGGCAAACCCAATGGGGGCAAAAGCAACTATCCCTACAAGAGTTCCGCCCAATAATGGCCACTTAGTTTGACTGACAATGGATTTAGCGATCGCCATTCTTTTCTGTCCATTTTTTACGCCAACTAAAATCCCTTCTGTCACCACGATGGCATTATCAACCATCATTCCCAAGGCAATAATAAGTGCCCCAAGTGATATTCGATGCATTGGAATTGAAACTAAATTCATAGTGGCTAAAGTTGCGGCGATAGTTAGCAGTAAGATTGCCCCTATTACCAATGCAGACTTTAAGCCCATAAAGATAAGTAACGTAATAATCACAATGGCTAATGCTGCAATTACGTTTGTTACAAAGTTCTGAACTGATGTATCGACCACTTTTCCTTGATGGTAATACTCATGGATTTCCATTCCTAGTGGTTGAAGCTCTTTCAATGTTTTTATTTTTGTATCCACTCGCTGTCCGAGCTTAACTACGTTTTCACCGCTGACGTTTGACACACCAATGGCAATTGCGGGCTTTCCGTTATATCGGATTATTTTCGATGAGGGTGTTTGATAACCTCTCCACACATGCGCAATGTCTTTGAGGTAAGTCACTTTCCCTTCGTTTGAAGAAATCAGCAGATTTTTAATTGAATCGACTGAATCTATGGCTCCTGATGGATCTATCACCAAGCGTTGATCTTCGATAGCAAGGTTTCCTGCTGAGACGATGGAGTTTTGCTGCGATAAAATGTTATATATGTTGGAAATATCTGCCCCTACAGATAATGCATTTTGTCTAGAAATTTCAACATAAATGGCTTCTTGCTGTTCTCCAGCAAAGCTTACTTTAGCTACTCCCTTTACTTGTAAAATTTCACTTTGAAATGTCTTTGCGAAATCTCTAAGCTCACTCATTGAATAGCCTTCGCCTGTGATGAAGTAGTACATTCCAAAGACATCGCCGAAATCGTCATAAACCGCTGGGGATGTAGCTTCACTTGGCAAGTAACGCTCTGCATCTCTAACTTTATTTCTCAGTTTCGACCAGATCAGCTGTAAGTCTGATTTACTCTTAGAAAATTCATATTTTATTTCTACTTGTATTTCAGATAATCCCGCAGAAGACGTCGAATTAATGAGTTTCACTTCTTGTAATTGTTGAATGGATTTTTCTAAAGGATCGGTGATCTCATTTGCAACTTCTTCAGGACTTGCTCCTGGATATTGAGTAATGATTTGAGCGATTCGAATCACAAATTCAGGATCTTCGTAACGGGGCATATCTTTGTAGGCACCCCACCCTGCGGTTAAAGCAAAAACAATGACAAGAGTGCTTAGGATTTTATTCCTGATAGAAAACTCTGCAATATTCATTAGTAGTTCCTCTTGTTCTTATTTGTTAATTGCTTTTCCATTCTTTCACTTTCATACCTTTACTTAAATGCGAGAGTCCCGTCGCGGCAATGATCTGTCCTTCTTGCAGCCCTTTAGAAACTTTTACTGAGCTGCCAACACTTTGCTCAACGGTGACCTCTTTCTTCTCAACGGTCAGTTGAAGTGGATCTATTACCCATACATAATTTATCCCTTCGATAGATTGTATAGCGGTTAATGGCACTGAAACAAAACTACCGCTCGTAACCTGACTTTTCAGGGTGGTATCAATAACTAAGGTCGCGTTCATACCCGGTAAGATTAAAATATCAGTTGGGTTTTTAAATCCGAACGTTACTTGATAAGTCTGAGTAGCACTATCTGCCACTAAATTCGCTTTTACAAATTCAGTATCAATCCTGCGATTTGGCTCGCTATCAAATATTATATAGCTACTTTCGGCCTCTCTTTTTGGTATTTGGGTGACCACACTGGCTGGGACATTGATCTCTGCCTCAAGCCTATTTTTGCCAATAAGCGTTAATATTTTTTGCTGAGGTTGGATGTTTTCTAAATTTTCAACAAACGTGGTGGCGATCACGCCATCAAAAGGTGCTTTCAACACAGAGTCGCTCAAGGATTTATTCGCAGTATCCAGTTGATTCTTCAGTACATCCAATTGTGTTTTTCTTTGGTCAACAACGGTCTTGGCAATGGCATCTTCTTTTAATAACTTAAGTGCTCTTTCGTATTCTGTCTGGGCATTGTTGTATTGTGACTTTAGAGCATTCATTTGGTTTTTAGCATTTCTGGTATCCAGCCTTGCTAAAACATCTCCCTTACTGACTTCTTCTGATTCCTTGACACTTAACGCTATGAGTTTACCTCCGACTTCGAATGCTAGATCCGATGATTCAGCAGCTTTGATCGTCGCTGGGTACTCTCTTTCAACACTAGAGTCTGACTTAACCACGGTATGAAACTTTATTGGCCTTATCATTTCTTCATTAAGAAGATTATCACTACCGTCTTCTGTACATCCAGTGATCATCATTGAAGTGATGGCTAAAGTTAGTAAGAGTATTTTCTTCACGATCAATTACCTTGCAATTATGGCTAGTTGTGATTAGTATACATACATACACGAATGTATGTAAAGTTGTTTATGCCAAAGAAAACCAAAGATGAAGCCGCGCAAACACGTCTGTCGTTATTAGAGGCAGCTAAAGATGAGTTTTATCAAAATGGTATTGCCAATACCAGTATCAAACAAATTGTTGAAAAAGCCGGGGTAACTCGGGGCGCTTTTTATTGGCACTTTAAGAATAAAGAAGAAGTGTTGAATGCCTTGTTGGATCAAACCATAGCTACATATCAAGAGTACTTCGAAGGACTAATACATAAAGAGATGAATTCGTTAGACATTCTTGAAACGCATGCCGTGAACCTTTTCACCACTATTTATCAAGATGAAAAGCAAAAAAAATCATTTGCAATATTTATGCAAACTATCGGAACTGAGAAAAATATGCCAATATTTCATGCTCATAGCGAACAGGTATATTACAACTCGCTGAAGTTTTATGAAGAGCAATTTGAACAAGCAAGGCAAGACAAACTCATCAGTAAAGCCAACAATCCTAAAGTGCTGGCCTTTGCATACAATGCTTATCTTACCGGGGTTCTCGATTCATGGTATGCCTCTCCCAAGGATATAAATTTAGATATTTCTACTTACGCGAAATCATTAATTGAACTATTACTTAACCCTTTGAAGATATAAAAAGGATAATCGCTATGCGAAAAATATATACTTTATTACTTTTAGTCGCCCTTCAATCTATGGCTCTTGCTGAGGACTTTGAATGGACTTCAGTCACCTTTGACAACGATTTGTTTACAGGTAGTGATAATGGATATACCAACGGATTAACAATATCGCTATACGATATTTCTGAAGAGGAAGCATTAGAAGCCTCTTGGATGACATCTCCATTTCTTGGGATAATGTCAGATAAAGCATCATTGGCTACTTTAGATATTTATACCGTAGGTCAAATCATGCAAACGCCGGGTGATATCACTCTTCCAGTTCCTCCACAAGGCGATGTTCCCTATGCCGGATTATTGTATGTGGCTAATAATTACATCAAAGTGTACGAAAATTATAGTGAAGACTTTACGACAACGGTTGGTATCGTCGGACCGGCATCAGGTGCAAAACGAACGCAGCGCTTAGTTCATAGTTTATTTGGCGCCGATGAACCCATGGGATGGAGCTTTCAGTTAAAAAATGAACCTGTTTTTAAGTTAAACTATGGAAGAACCTACAGGGCATGGAAATATCAAGATGAAACTTCAGACGTTTTGTTTAGATACGAAGCCGGATTAGGCAACCTAGAGTCAAGTATTCAAACATCGCTGTTGTATCGATATGGTCATAACCTTCAAACGTCCTACCCTACTGCCGGATTTAATAGCTCTCGCCTAAGCAATCCCACGGCCACCAATGGTGACTGGTATTTTTATTTTGGATTAATGGGTCGTTACACTTTCAATACAATATTCCTCGATGGTAATACTTTTGAAGATGATAGCCCCTCTGTTGATTATGAGCGATTCAACCTCGGTTTTATAGGTGGCATAGCCTATTCATGGCAGAACATCTCCCTGACCTTTAGTTTTACCGATCAGGACATACTTAATGAAGAAGTTGATGGTGACTTCGAACAATACAACCGTTATGGCTCAATCACCGTTGCGTGGAAGTTATAGTTGTAGTTGAAGAACTAGGCACAGGATCACTAGAAGCCTTCATATCTGAAGGCTATCTTTGCAAAAGAGCTTATCTCAGTGAATATTCCAAACTGCAAAACTCAATGCCTTCGAAAAAATGATCCATGTCCGAGGTGAGCACGTTGGTATAAATTTCTGTGTATTGGATCGAGCTGTGCCCTAACATCTTTGAGATAAATTTTAAGGGCCGGGCATGGATCAATAGGTGGATCGCAAAGCTGTGTCTAAACGTGTGAGCACTGGCTTTTATCCAATCAAAGCCTGCCAGACGGCAAGCCGCTTTAATGTGATTATCAACCGATTGTCGACTCATGGTAAAAAGACGCTCAGAAGCTCGGCCTCGACTCATTTCTAGATAATTGATGATCCGCTGCTGAGCATTGAGATCCAAAATCGGAACAAAACGTTGCAATGATTCGCCTCTAAGACGCGTTCGTGGGCGGCCTCTTTTCTTAAGCGTTTGCAGTGTCACTCCAAAATCGTCTGTGCTAAGCGTTCTAAAGTGGTTCGGCGTTAATGCCAGAACTTCGGAGATCCGGGCTCCAGTTACCCACAACAGCGTCATTATAACGACATACTCTGCCGAGCGCTCTTCCTTGATGATCCGGTTCACTTCTGGTCGTAATAAGTTGGGCGTACAACTAGGAGGTAATGTAACTTAGTAAAATCACAAGTAACCTATCAGCTTCAACATCTAGAAAATTCTAAGTGATAGTATTTCGACGGCGCCTTTTTGCTTTAGCTATTTCAGTGGTGATTAACAAATAAACTCCGGTAAGCCATAGAAGAAATAGTATGATTCCTGCTGGTAAAAACACACCTAATTTAACTCCGTCTGCGAAAAAACTGCCGTCATGGATGGCTTCTATCACATCGCTACGTCTTTTGGCTACCTGTAGGACTTGGCTGGTTTGAGTATCAATTTGAACTTCCCAGTTGCTCTTAGAGACAAATTTAACAATGCCTTTATTGGGCTTAAAATCTACCCTATTTAACTCAGCCCAAGAAGTAAAACCAGCCTGCTCTACAGATTTGGCTGAAGCGTAAAGCTCGGTTAATGAAGCCTTGGGAAATACATTAGTCACAATGCCTTTTTGGGAGGAAGGCTGAATCCACTCTACATCTTTTTTTAGCATCAACATAAGCCCTGCCCCTATCATAATAGCTAAGGGTAAGGCGATGACTATCGAACCCCAGTAGTGCAGTTTTCTCAACAAAACAGGCATTTTCATAAAACTAAATCTCTGTGTTATAGCTTTTAATCGATCTTTAAAGGCTCATCTTTAGGCCGCTTAACTTGCCTATTCGGAACCCAAAGGGCTTTCGCTTGCATTAGCAAGCTCTAGGGTTTCGGGAATTCATCATTAAACAGTTTTGTTAAAGCTGGTTCAAGTTTTTCGAGCGTAGTTTCTATCTATTGCACCAGTTATTTCTGAGTATTGGTAAGCGCCTATGAATTCGTTCATGGACATTCAATCATGATTAAGCTGAGCCTACACTAGCTGACCTTTCTCATTTTCTATAATCATAAAATTCAACTACAACTTATTTTTAATAGCGGCTAGTGGCAGTGGCCCCTTCCAACTGCTGTTCGAACTTGCTTACCAAGACTTTGAAAAAATAATTAAAGATTTTATTTTAGAGGAAGTATCTTTGTAGAAAACGATACTTAGCTTGCAAGTTAAACCCAAAGGGTTTGTTTTGTATAAAAAAGGCATAAGTCTCTGCAAAGTCCTCTTGTGCATTTGTTTTGGCATAATCACTAACGAATTGGCCTGAGTTATAGAGTTTAGTGACCCAGGTTTTTCTTTGATCTGCAGAAAGAAGTCTTTGAAAAACATAATGGCCTAACTCGTGATAAAGAATATGACTGAAAAGTTTTTTATCTTTTATTTCATAAATGATAATGGCATCAAGCATATCAGGGTAATATTGCCCTTTAACTCTTCGGTCTGGAATTACAGGTTGTACATAGCTTCTTTGATAGAATCGATTAGGATCATAAACAACATATCGTAAACCTTTTAGATGGGAAGCTGGAGCTTTTTTAATCAACTCAGCCACCTCTTCGGGACTAATCAAAGTTTGTTTATTAAAATTTTTAACAGCTATCGGCATTTAAATTACTAAGTGCGTAAAATTTTAGTTATAATTTTAATATATTAAAAATTATTAAAAATATTATCAATGCATATATCAGAACTTTGTAGCAATCGACACAATATTAAATTTATTAGAAGAGCTGCGCAATTAGAAGTCGATTATATTATCATAGGTGGAGCTGCTATATATTATCATGGCGGACGTCATCTGGGTGGTGTCGATGATATAGATATATACATCCGCCCTAGTTTGGAAAACATTAAAAAGTTAACTCATGTATTCCAGTTTTTTGATATGAAATTAGTATCTGATCCTGAAAAAATGCTAAAGCCATACGCAAGGCTTGCGATAAAAACTCACAACGTCAATATGGATATTATAACTCCTAGGGAGTTCGAGCCTTTTGATGAATTGCTTCAAAGGGCTCATATATTTAGTCCTACGGATCCTTTTGTTAGGATATTAAGTAAACAAGATCTTGTAGTTCATAAAGAGAACGCTGTCGAAAACACCCGGAATCGCTTGGCGGTTCATCAAAAGGATTTAGATTTTTTAGTGAAAACTAACAAGCCTTAGCCGTAAACTTCTGGTTCAGAAAAATTTCTCAAAATTGATAAGTGAACTATTAAGTCTAGCTTCTTTAAGTTATCTGCTGTCTCAGTCCCGCCCAAAATCAAAGCTGGCTCAAAACCATAGAGTTCCTCTTCTTTCAAAGGTCCAAGCTTTTCTAATAAAGAATCAAAAAGATATTCACCATCATCATTTTCAATATCAAAATCTTCTTTGTTAGCATTCAAAAAAAACATTTCAATATTTAAATCAGACTCATCTGTTTGGCCTATATATTGTAATTGAGGTGCAAATATATTGTTATAATATGGCGTTATTACAATATAGTCACCTACAGACTTTGACCAAACGTATAACTTACCAAATGCAGTTCTAGCGAACACATACAAACCATCTTTATCAGAAAGAGCAGTACCTTCTATCCAGTGCTCTAAAATAGAAGAGTAATCATCTGGGTTTACAGTCCAAATCAACCCATTTGAGTAACCAGACCATCCTTCTGTATGCCAATACTCAAGCAGCTTTGCAGGTAAGATACCTTTATATTTTTCTATAGAAGAAGCCGGCACTTCCTTGCTTAAATAAGGAGCGCCGATATCTTCTTTAAATATTGAAAAAGGATCATCTTTATCCAATTTTTTTACCTTCTAAAGTTCAAGTCAAAATTAAGTAACGCATTACCATTTCCAGCGTCTAAGGCGGAGTCTATCATATTATCTACATGTGATAAGTGATTTTTCCACGTCGAGCCTATAGAAGAGTTTACACTACTACTCCCCATTCTAGTCGGTTTATAGTGATTCCAGCCACCAAAAACCATATCCGGCTCGTGTAATGCGGCTACGTTGACTTTTTTCTTAATTACTTTTGCTTCAGCGGCAGCTAACTTTTTGATTTCCTTATTAGATAAATCTGGATGCTTTTTCTTTAACGTTTTCGCAACACTTGCTTCTATCTTTTTAAGAAGATCATTATTCATTGCAGCTTGGGCATTCTTACCTAAAGGATTACGGCCAACTTCTTTAAACGCATCTCTAGCAGCTTTAAATTCATTGACTGTCATTTTATTCAAAGCATCTTGTTGACCTTTGAGCTGATCGTAATATTCATTCAAGAATTTCTTTTGCTGTTTTGGAGACATCTTATCAAAACCTTTGTAATTTCTAGGGTTGAATTCGAGCTCTGTACGGTTTAGAACCTTTAGTAAATTCTTCTTGTTATTAACTTTTGGCGCAGCGGCAGCATTAACATTAGCTGGGGCTGCATCAAACTTGCTAACTTTAGCTTTGAATTTTTGTAAATAGCCTTTAGCATTTTTAATAAATGTTTTAAATGTTTTTACATTTAAAAGTAAAGCGCCAGCAGCGATAGCACCAACCGTTATTTCACCAGCATCTTGTTTTGAAACATATCCATTGGTTTCTTCATGGATATAAGTCGCTGCAGAGTCGAAAACCTTCGCAATGCCATTAGTAATTTTCTTACCAATGGGTGATTCCATGATAGCCTTGCCGACTACGTATTTAACTGGACCTCCAATAAAGTCAACAGCCTCTAATGCCCAACCTGCCCACTTAT
This sequence comes from Kangiella sp. HZ709, assembly GCF_009674675.1. GTDB lineage: Bacteria > Pseudomonadota > Gammaproteobacteria > Enterobacterales > Kangiellaceae > Kangiella. The sequence goes on along the minus strand of NZ_WKJC01000001.1, from coordinate 380,380 downwards.
GCTTTTGGATGAATGCGCCCAATTTCATAGCACCTTCACCGACATACTCTAATGGCTTTGAGTAGTCTTTTATTAACTGCCCCGTTTTAGACAATTTTACAGGCTGGCCTCTTTTAGCAGTAACGATGACTTCATCTAAAATTGTGTCGCCATACTTCTTTTTCAGCTCTGCATTTTCTTCAGCAACTAACTCCTTAACTCTTTCAGTATTCCCGCTCGCTGTATTAAATGCGATAGCATGACTTCTGCTGCGGCTATCTATAATAATATTTTTTACTTCATTGTATGCTTCTTGATTGGATAACAACTCAGATACATTATTACCTTTTGCCGACTGAACATCGATCCAATGTAAGAAAGCGTCTTCTCCATACAATGGGTCATGATTATCACCAAATTGTTTTTCAATTAAACTTGTTGCTTCCTCTTCGCTAAATCCATTTTCTTTTGCGGAGTTGTAAAGTTGATTAAGGTCTTCTTCTTCACGACGATTTTTGACATTTAGATCTCGGATAGCCTTTGGTTTACTAAAGTGCTCAACAATAGAGTTGCCTATAGTTGTTCCAAATGCATTAGCTGCTACTTGTGTCCATTCATATTTTCCATTCCCAGAAAGAGCAATTTGTGCCGCCTGTTCAAAAGTGCCAGTAGCAAAATTTTTGACAAATTTTGCCCCAAAACCCTCTCCCCATTTAGAAGCAGAGTTGTTACCGATTTTATTAATTTCTGCAGATAATGGCGCTGTAATAGCTGTCGCTGCAAGGCTGCCCCAGTTGAATTTGGACTTATTGCCTACTAATTGATTGGCTCCGTAGTTTGCCACTTGGGTTACCACGGCTTTTGAAGAAGTGACAGCAGCATTTTTCCACCAAATAGCAGCTTTGGAACCTTTATTAGCCCAACCTCCTGCGGCTGTAACTCCTCTAGTGGCAGCGCCCAGGCCAGAACCAAATGCTGAAGTTAGTCCTCCTACAGCTACACTACTCCAACTAAACTTTTCTTGGACACCAAGTGCCATCCCAGTTAATTGGCTTGCGGCGTTCCCGACGGCACCCCCAATAGCAGCAGCAGCAATGCCTACGCCAGCTCCAACAGCTGCACCACCGGCACCCACTAAAGCGCCTCCAGATAGAGCTGCTGCACCTAGTGAGAAAACACCTGTACCACCAGCTGCTGTTGCGGTAGCTCCCATTGCAGCAGCAGCAGCACCAGCGGTGACAACTGTCGCTACCACTGCTACCACGACAATAAGAATAATCGCTAAAATGCCACAACCTTTCTTTGGCGGCGGTGGCGGAATATAGTTCAGGGACGGAGTAGTATCTCCAATCGTCTCTTCAAAGTTAAAGGGTTTAAAAGTCGAATCATTGTTGTGAACATTGCCAATAATATTAGGAATGGTTAAACGCATTCCTTCATCAAGATCACCATCGTCTTGAATACTATTCGCATCGGCAATGTGGAACCACATGCTCGCATCACCATACACGGAATGTGCGATACTGCGTAATGTTGCTGTGCCACTACTTGCGGAGACTTTACCTACTGTATAACTATTAGGTGTTGCTGCTGGGTATGATTGAGAAACTGCCTGATAGTTATAATCAAAATCAGCATCCAAAATCTCACCTGCAGAAGCCACTTGATTCCCTTGTTTATGGAAATAATCTTGCCCCTTGTATCCTTCCAAGCGGAACAAAATAGCGCCTTCGCGTGAGTATACAAATTCACGATTAAAGTTACCATCCTCATTTCTTCCTGATACCCTCATTAGATTACCTTGAGCATCATATTTCGATGAAACTACTCCGTTATGGTGATTTGCCAGAGTTGAAGAAATTGTCGCGCGAGCTTCTTTATAACCACCAAAACCTTCGTACTCTTTAGTATAAGTATTGGTGTAATGATAGTTTGTACTGTTATCGTGATTGACTCGTACCTCATACTTGGTCAAGTTACCCGCATAATCATAAGCGCCAGCTATATCATAAGACGTGGTTACCTGTAACTTATCGGTTGAGCCAAAACGTTTATATTGATACTGCTTCTTTATTCTATCATCAGCATAATATTGAGTCGTGGTATGAGACTTACGATTACCATTATCGTAATTATCGATATTCGTCAGTAAACGACCTTGATTATCATAAGTTTTTAGATTAATGGTTTTATAAGTGCCAGTTTTATCTCTCGGCGTTCGGTAGTACCAAGTTGTATAGGTACTACTGTTACTATTACCGCCTGTTGTATCATCAATCACATCTATCGGTTGTAGATTACGATTAAAACTTTCATCCGGAGCTGCTATCCTTTGAAAAATTGGGTCTATAGGATCGTCACCTCCACCGTTACCGCCAGATACTACTTTGTACTCCATTTGTTTCCAGTTAGTACGTTTGCGGATTTGACTCATTTGCCCTAGGTCATTATAAGAATAGGATTCCTGAATATATTTATCACCTCGAACCTCTCGATGGGCAGACTGACCATTATGATTGATGTATTCCATCCCATAATATTTATCGTAGCCCTCGAGCGTTGTGGCTGTTGCCCGTTGCCCTAAAGCGTTATAGGTTAATATAGTCCCTTTTCCCGGACTGATTTGATTCGATGAGCCTGTACCTTGACTTAGAATCATCCGATTCATATTGTCATAGTCGTAGTACATTGTTTGAGTTTTATAATAACTAGTCGCTCGATCTTTGTGCCTAACCTGAACCCGAGTACGGTTACCATTTAAATCATATGAGTAGCGTAAATAATCAATAGCGGTAGTGTTTTTCGTATTACCATTTTTATTTTGAATACCTTGAGGGCTACTAATTTCCACCAAACGATTCAGTGCATCGTATTCAAAATTAACATTACGACTGATGTTGAAATTATGATTTTCAGTTTGCACAGTACCACCTTGCGCCTCGCCATAATCATCGTAATACAAATCTTCTACGCTTAATGTTGCCTGTCGACTGGTTGAGTGGAACTCATTGGTGCGATTGCCTGCAATATCATATTCAAAACTACTGATCTCAGTATAATTAATACTGTAATCAATAACATAAGGACTATTGTAGTAATCAGCAGCAACCACTCCATCAGGAGCTGTTTGAGTGATTTTTTTCAACAAGCCATTGCCGTAATATTGATACGCTTTGGTTTGTAATTCTCCACCATTAAACTTGATTTTTTCTTGTGTTAACTGGCCTATACCATTGTAGGTGTATGTATAGTCACGATCTTTTAAATCGCTATGGCCGGTCAAGCGTCCAGTTGCAATTGAATAGCTCCAAGTCTTATGCTTAAAACCAGTTGACGATACCCGTGTATTACCATCAGACTCGAACGTTTTATTGCCAATCATGTCGTATTTGTAATGGGTCTCTAAATTCGCCGCATTACGCGCTTTCAATACCTGGCCATTTTGATCGTAGCTCGTATAATCCATTCCGGCGGGAACACCACCAAAGTATCGAATAGTCCTAACACGGTTACCAGCTTGATCATAAGCAAAAGCTCTAAGTGTAATTTCGTTACCCGAACGGACTATTCCTGAACTGGTGACTCTGCCCAACCGATCATAGTGTTCGGTAGTGATAGTTCCGATAGCATTTTTAGTAGATATCTTCTCACCATAAGAGTTGTAAGCATGATATGTTGAGTGATTTAACGAATCCTGTTCGCGAATCAAATTACCCACAGAATCATAGTATTTACGTTGTACATAACCTTTTGCATCAGTAATTTTCGTCAATGAACCCGAATTGTTATATTCGTAACGAGTAACAGGGCTTGTCGTTCCTGAGGTGCCGCCTAGTGCATAATGATTAACCGAAGGTTGCTGTTTATAGGTGATCTTATTATCGAAATTGTATTGCAATGTTGTAGTCGCAGTATATTGGCCGCTACTATTTTCTTTTTGCTCCTTAACTTGAAGTGCGTTCCCCCAAGCATCAAAAACCTGTTCAATAACTGGTCTTTTGTCAGGGCCAGGGCCACCTTGATCTTCTTGAACCCCTGTAAATTTAGGGGTCTGCTGCCGTACTAATCGACCTAACAAATCGTATTGATTGATGGTGTTTTGTGCTAAAGAACCTGAACCAATTGTTTGGCGCGTCATTTTACCTTGCATGTTATAACTATAAGACTTCGCGACACCGCGCTCATTTGAGCTAACCATATTGCCATTCTTATCATAGGCATAAGTCGCTAAGATGTATTCTGAGCTGGTATTGTCCTTTACCGAGGCTTTGGTTTGCTCTCCAAAGGCATTGAAATAAGACTTCTGAGTAATTGTACGGTTAGCACCATTAACTTTCCCGTCGGTTAAAGTGGCGATTTGTTGACCTACTGCGTCATATTCATAACGTACTTTTTTATCATAACTATAGTTACCGCTATACCAGCCGCTGAAGCTGTAACTAATTCTCTGTTTATTCTCGGTTACTCGACCAAAAACGTCATACTTATATTCTGTTGCCCCACCATTAGCATCCACAGCCTTGGTAAGTTTACCTTGCTCATCGTAATAATTATAAAGGTTTCTATCCATGGCTAAAGTAGAACTTTGTTTTGAATCATGGAATTCTCGCAAAACATTTCCGTGTACATCTAAATAATAATTGATGGTCGGGCTAACATTTTGTGTGGCGCTAAAATTAGTATAGCTACTGGCTACAGTTCTAGGAGAGGCTGTAACTTTAGTCGTTCTTCCTAATGCATCTAAGGTGTTGGTAGAAGTGTTCCCTAACTCATCTGTAGTTGTCACAACATTACCCAAAGCATCATAAGTATTCTGACTAAATACAGCTGATGTGCCATTACCCGTCGACTTACTAACACTCACCTGACGATTCAACGAATCATAAGCGTAAGTAGTAATACGGTCATAGCCTATAGTCGCATTGCCTTGACTAGGAGCTGCTGGTAAAGAATTTGGGTTAATCGCACTCGATAATTGACGAGCATACTCACGCGTTTGAGTTAAGTTTCCATAAGCATCATAGTCATTTGTTGCTAAATAACGTTCGCTACTTAAGGTGCCCACTTTACGATTGTTATCATCATAATAATGATACGTATGTGCCCAGCGACTGCTATCCACTTTCACCGACTGCTTTGTCACATTACCATAAGCATCATACGTATATTGTACTGTTGGCGTTGAGGTGTAACTTGTACCATCAGTTGTCGAACCCTTATAATAAGTTACTGAAGATTGCTTTATCGATATCTGTTGATTATTAGCGTTATAGCTCATCAATATCACACGATCTTTGGTGCTATTCGTAGTGATTAATCCAGCCACCTGCGAAGAGGTATAAGCTTCTTCATCACGACCTGCAATGTTAATGGCATTAGCATAACGAGTAACTTTAACTTCGTTACCAAAGGCATCATACTCATGCCGCGTAACAAAACCTAAAGCATCAACTTCATATTCAACCTGTTGATTGCCATTGTAAGTTTTGTAACTGTAGTGGCCGCCAACATCTTTATTAACCACAGCATTGCCATGGGCATCATACCAAGTGTTACTTTGACTAGTCGTATAGGCTACTTTTGGATGAACAACACCTATTTGACGACCCGCTTTGTCATATTCATAGCGAGTGGTTCGAGCAAAATCTGTATTTGCTGCATCCGTTATCGAAGTCACGCTACCCATATAGTCATAAGTAAAAGTTTTTTCTATACGTGCTGTTGAAGCTGTCGGTACATTTTGCGTAGTGCTATTACGATGATAGTTAGTTACCTGGGGACTTAGTTCTTTTACCAACTGGTTATTTTTGTCGTACTCATAATTCCAGGTATGACCACGTTTATTTTTCAAACTTAAGCGATTGCCATTGGCATCATAAGTATAAGTTTCGATCTTGTTCTGCGTATCTTTTGATGAAGTGACACGGTTTAGATCATCGTAAGTATAAGTAGTTATTTGAGTTGATTGATACGAGCCTGATACATTATATTCATACCAATTATCTGAATAAACAGGAACACCATCTAAACCCACTTCTGTGTTTCTGACACTGGTATAGGTCATCATTCGTATTTTATCCCAACCAGACTCTAAAAAGGTATGAACAAAACCGTCAGCTCTGTTAGTGCCTTTTTCGTATACATACATGATTACTTTGTCTGCTTGGGTTTCATACTCAACTTTATATGTTGTATCTGCTTTGGCAGGACCTAAAGTGGTATATGCTGTCGTGTTATTTGATCGGTGTTGGTAAGTTCTTAAATTTCCATCTATTACATACAAGGCAAGTCTTGGTCGTTGCGCCCAAGTTTGATTCCCTTCAATTGTAAATAAAGTGTATTCATTATCCCCTACTTCATCTAAACGGATCTCCCCTGCAAATCCTTTTCCTGCACTGTAATTTGCGTAAGGACGATAAGCTAGCGGTGATTTATTAGCAGAAAGAGAGGTGTCCTCACCTCGATCAAATACAAGCTCTCCGCTTTCATGTCTGACACCATCGGTACCACCTAATGATAACGACACGCCACTCAGATTATCATTAAAGTTTTGACTCCATGTACTACGCAAAGCTCTATAAACATCAGCTTCGTTCGCTATTTGTTCCTTATTTACAGCTTTACTATATTTTTTTACTTGAAGTATATTTCCGTTTGAATCTAATACGTTTTCAGTCACGTAACCTTCAAAATCAATGCTAAATCTTAAGCGACCAGCATCATCATATACATAACGATTTTCCTTATACTTTGATAAATTATCATTAAGCGCATACTCACTGAAATTATCTAAATATATTGATCCTGTGCCTTCGTGAGTTGGCCCCGTATAAGTGTATGCCCAAAAGCGTACATTTCCCCAAGGCTCAGACTCCATTTCATGAACAAACCCATCTTCTCTAGAAGTACCTTTTTCATACATGTACGCAACGGTTTTGTCGCCATGCATTTCAAACTCAACTACATAAGTTGTATGTTCTTTTAAATTACCAAGAGTGGTATATGGAGAAACATTGTTTTCTCTTTGATAGCCTTTGACTACCCCATTTCGTAAATACAAACCTAAGCGTTTATGATCGGCGCTAGAACCCGAGTTGTTTATCGTTATCCAAAAATATTGATTATCAAACGTTGTGGTGCTTACTTCTGCTCTATAGCCTGTTCCATTTTCATAGGTTTCATAACTTTCGTATAAAGAAACTGTTGCATTAGCTGTTGTATCGCCCGTTGCTCTTAATGCACGAGCAAACTCTATCCTTCCATTTTCTTCTTTTAAAGAGTTTGGATGCGTATTAATACTACTGTTAAAACCACTTACACCTTGTTCGAAAGTATTATGATTTAATGTTCTTAAAGCAGTTTGTACATCATCTATCGTTGATACAGCATCAGGATTAATTGCCCTTTCATATTGGCGAGTACCAATCATCTGGTTTGAGAAGTCGTAGATGTTCTGCGTAACATAGCCGCGAGCATCGACAGTATATTCAACTTGATTAAGGTTGTTGTATACATAGCGAATGGTATTCTTTGTATCCAAATCTGGATTAATAGAATTTGTATCAACTAACTTCTGATAGCGCTCTAAAGTTGATTCTGCACTATCATGTAATTTAACTTCGCCTATTCGTCCACTACCACGGATCAAGAACGCATTGACGTTTAGTAGCTCATTATCAGGTTCTAGTGCCTTTAAGTCCGCCTCTAAATCTCTGGTTATAGTTCTCCATGTCCCATCTTTAATATCAGTACCAATGCGATGTAGAATATAACCGTTGGATATGCTCGAGTTACCTTCAGTAGGCGTGTAATAGATATAACGGTGCCCTTCTGTTGTTTGAACACTGATATATATAGTGAAGTTTTCTCCATATTTCATGTCCCAACTGATGTCGCTTATTTTTCCTTGACTAAATTTAGCGTTTATCGTTTCATTCCATAAGCGGTAACCGTTTGCTGTAGCGGCGCCTGTTAATTCCGTTACATACTGATCCTTTTCTTCATCGAACACTGTTTTAAATGTTGCGCCTACAGGATCGGCATCATAAACCTGCCAAGCAGATAATTTATCGGGTGTATTGTAGTTTTTAGATAAGTCACTATTAATGCTTGCATTATTAATATCAAAAGAGCCATGTTGTATTTTAGTGACTAAATTACCATTGGCATCGTACTGATATTGGGTCAGATTACCTTCACCATCTTTAGAGAAGGCTAACCTACCAGCATTATCGTACACATATTCTGTTTCTACGGACGACGGTAATTCAGCAGCAAGCCTGTATTCATGAATATTATCTAATGATATTGGGGCACCGGATATATTAGGGCCACCATGAGTGAATGCTCTAATTCTTATCTTATCCCAATCACCGCCTGCAAACTCATGCGAGTAACCATCATTTCTATTGGTGCCCTTTTCATAAATATAAAGGCGGGTCACGTATTCAAACGTTTCAAACTCAACAATATAGCTTGTGTTAGCTTTTGATTGACCTAATGATACAGACGAAGTGGTAGCGTTTGCTCTATTAATTGCACTGATACCACCGTTGCCAAAGTGCGCTCTATGCCTTCTATATAAAGCATCCCCATAAGATTTATTATTATCCATGGCGACTGATAGATATTCGCCCCCTAAATCTTTTGTGTTTACTTCTATTCTATAGCCTATGCCCGCCTCATAATCATTCCAGGTGTTTTGATAGATTCCAGGCCAAGTATTAGTAGCATGATGCTCACGATCAAAAACTATTTGACTATCTTTTTGGTATACTAAGTGCGGATGAGAACTAAGATTATGCCCAAAACCGGATACACCTTCCGAAAAGTCCTGAGACCAAGTTGTTCGTAAAGCCACTTCAAAATCATGTTCAGTTCGTAGTGTTGAATGATTAACGGCTTTATCAAAACGTTCCGTTTTTACCATCTGGCCAAGTCGGTCATAGGTGTTTTTAGTGACAAACCCTTCGGCATTAGTGGAGTAAGTATTTCTTCCTAAAGCGTCATATGCAAAGTTTTGTTGGCTATATTCTATAGCGCTAAGCTGTTCAGAGTAGTTATCTAAACTGATAGAGCCATACCCTAACAGGGTGGTTCCAAGGTCGGGGGTTGCGCTTGTTGAAGCTTCAAATTTAACTTCTCCCACTGTATCAGAATTTAAAGTAATAAAGTTTCTAAAGCCACTTTCTCGCGAAGTACCTTTTTCATATACATAAATAGTAACTTTTTCTGCAGACGTTTCTATTTCTACTGTATAAGTTTTATCATTTTGCAAACTGGCCAAGAAGTTACGAGAAGTTTCTTCAGAAGAAATAAAATCAAGCATTACTAATCTAGTATTGCTGCTAGAGCGAGCCGACAGTAGCTCAGGCGATGATTGTGTTGAACTTGGAGTTAACAAGTCACCCCCAGGACCAATTATTATTGGGTCTGCAGGATCAATCGGACCTGGATCGATTGGATCGATTGGATCGATTGGATCGATTGGATCGATTGGATCGATTGGACCTATTGGCGGAGGAGTTTTTATTTCAAAACCATAGAAAAAACTAGAATTTGCATTTTTAAGTAATGCTTTAAAGTCGATGCCTTGATCAAGGTTGCTCGTCGAAATGTCAAAGCTTGTATTATAACCTTCAGATAATAAATATCCGCTGTTTCTACTTAATGAATAACGAGTTTCCGTGCTAGCGTTTTTATTCTGGAAGACTATTGTTTCATTGGCATGAGTTATAGTCCCTTGAGAGTTCCCAATAGCACTAAAGTTAAATTTTGTATTGTTTAAATTACTAAAATCCTCTACAAAATTATTTGTTGAAACTCCGGATAATAACGCTGCTAATTGAGATTCTGTCCAGCTGCCAGTTGTTTGTACTGGTGATTGGTAAGCACGTCTCTCAGTTAAATTCCCGGCTTCATCATAAATAGATTCAGTAACAAAACCTTTAGCATCAATGGCAAACCGAGCACGATTCAAGTTATCGTATACGTAATGGCTTGCATTGCCATTTGCGTCGGTCACTTTAGTCACATTGCCACTGTCATCATACGAGGTCAAAGTGGTGTTATTTAAACCACCTTCATCACGCACCGTTTTAAAAACCCTATTAACATCATCGTAAAAATAGCGAGTCTTTACCCCTTTAGGATCAGTCATCCGAATACGATTCGCATTACCATCGTATTCATATTGAGTGATTAAATTCAATCCACCAAAGTCTCGGGTTTGTTTAACTAACAAACCATCAGGAGTGTATTCATAACGGGTTTCAACACCACGAGCATCGAAACGACTGGTGACCTGCCCTTGTGCATCGTATACAGTTCGACTTGTCAGGTTTAGACCACCAAAATCTTGAATCACTTTTACTTGACGATTATTGCCATCATATTCATAACGAGTCACCACTCCCTTGGCATCTATCGATTCGGAGACATTGCTGTTGGCGTCGTAACTGTACTCGGTCGTTAACGCTAAGCCATCAGGGTCAACAATGCTTTTTATTCTGCGCCCCAGGTCATCAAAGACATATTCCGTCACACGCTCAGAAGCACTGCCAGCCGCTTCTATCACCCGTGTTTGGTTGCCTAAACCGTTATATTCAAAACGGGTGGTAACATTCATCCCACCCAAATCACGGATAATCTCTACCACTTGCCCCAAAGTGTCGTATTGAGTTTGAGTGACAATGCCGCGTGGATCCGTCGAAGTTAAAATCTGACCTTTAGCGTCGAAACTACTGCTAGTGGTAATTGCCAAGCCATTAGGATCAACCACCTGAGTCAACAAGCGACCTACTTGGTCGTAACTGTATTCAGTTTTAACACCGCTATTATCCCAGCTAGCAATTAAACGACCTGCTTGGTCAAATTGTTGATCAACAATTTCCCCTAACGCATTCTCAATTTCCTCAACATTGCCATTGAGGTCATAGTTATAATTCGTTTCATTACCATTGGAGTCTTCGATGGTTACGGTTTGGCCATGGGCATTACGATAGGTCGTGGTTTCACGTCCATTGGGAGTTTCAACTACAAAACTGCGATTACTGTCACTGTAATAATATAAGGTTTCATCGCCCAGAGCGTTTTCACTAAAGACCACTCGATTGAAGGCATCGTAGGCTTTAATCGATGTGCCGCCTTCGGCATCCACCAACTCAATCACACGCCCTAACCGATCGTAATGGCGCTCAACCACGCTATTTTGGGTATTGTCATAGTATTCGACTAAACGGCCAAAAGCATCGTACACGCTTTCATCTTGATAAAAGCTACCACCCGTTGAATAGGATTTAGTCCCGGTAACTAAGCCACCTTTATCATAAAGGTACTCGGTTTTTGACGTATCGCCAGCTGCCTTATCTTGTGTCGTGAGGGTTAAATCTCCATGAGAATTGTATTCATTAACTGTTTCATACCAGCTTGTAGCCCCGGAGTTATTGATGATTCGGTTAAGTACTTTCTCCAGCTCGCCACGAGCATTGAATCTAAACTCAGTGTAACTATCCTTTGCATCATCTCTAGCCGTATTTAAGCGCGACAGTAAAGTGCTGGTGATAGAACCGCCTTGTAAACCCGATAAGGATATCGCTTTGGCATACATGCGCGTGCTTTCTACTTCGCCAAACGCATTGTATTCGTTGACCGTGGCGCCACCTTCTGCATCAACCGTGATGGCTGCATTCCCATCAGTATCGTAAAAATACAAAGTTTGTGCACCAATGGCATTAATGCTTTTTACTACACGCCCCATCTCATCATAAATAAAACGTATGCCATGGGTGTCGGCCTTACTCTGAATTTGAGACTCTGAAGCATTAGCCCCCAGCTGATGGGACCCCAAACCATTCACACTATGGGTTAGCTGTCCCTTCTCGTCATATGCTGAGTAACTGCGACGATCAGCTATCTGCGCTTTGGTTACATTCCCGACCGAATCATAACGGTAACTCGTCGTTGTTCCTTCATGGTTTGTCTCTTGGCTTAAACGGCCGAGCTCATCGTATTGATAACTCGAAACTTGATCTCTAACATTCGTTGCTGGACGCACACTACTGAAGCTGGTGTTATCGGTTATTGTACCGTTAGAGGAGTTATAATAAGCTCTTCGCTGTGTCACGTTACCGTCTCGGTCGTAAGTAACTTCCGTAAAATGACGGTTCGCGTTCAACTCACCAATCAACTGCCCTTTGTCGTCATAATAATAGCGAGTTATTTGGTCGTGAGCTGCGTTAGCCGTTGGACGTAGTTGTGATAAGGTACCGTTGGCTCGCTGCGCAGCCGGAGTGAAATTGGCATAGGCCACCATTTTAATCAGCTGCCCTGCTTCGTTATAAAAGCTTTCACTTAATGCGCCACGTGAATCTAAAATGGCAACCTCACGGCCAGCTTTATCATAAAAGCTTCGGCTAAAACGATCTGCCGTTTGCGTTTTAGTTAATCGTCCGGCGCCATCGTATTGATAGGTTGTGGTGACATTCTCACCATCTTTAGAAGAGGTTAAACGGCCAGCACTGTCATAGGTGTTAAGAGTGACTCGATCATCGGAGTGGTTTGCCGGGCGGATAGCATCAAACGTGGAGTGGGCGACTACTCCAGTAGAAGCGTTCAACCAACTACTGGTGTTCACTTCATTCGCGTAAGCTTTGGTTTGAGTAATTTGGCCGCGCTTATTATAAATAAACTCAACCACGGAGCCTGAACCGTCTACTTGTGCACTGACTCGACCGGCGGCATCATAAAAGACATAACTGATGGAGTCATCAGCATTTTTGGTAGCTCTCAAACGCCCTGCTTCATCGTAATAATATTGGGTGCTGCCTAAATTATCGCTGACACTCGCACTGTTGGACTCGCTGCTACTGATCAGTCGGCCACCAGCATCGTAGACATTGGTTGAATAGAGCCCATTAGCACTCACACTTACCACTTTATTTTGACTCGACACATATTGGATGTTGCTCACATTGCCATCAGCATCCGTCGTTGATATCACTCGTCCAAGACCATCATAAGACAACATAGTGCGGTAATCATTAGCCGTTGAAGTTGCATTACCACGAGGTGTAATGGTTTCTAATAAACGTCCCATATAGTCATAGACATAACTCGTCTTTGCTGCCGTGGATGACACACCGTTACCATTCGCGTCGACAGTTGTGTAAGCTGTACTGCTGGTCAGCTGCCCTCTGAAATCATATAGATACTGAGTCAATAAACTTTGACTCTTATCTATGCCGCCTAACCAGTTGGTCATCTGAGATAAGCTGGGAGCTTGAGTTTCCGACAAACCAGAAATATTATAAGCGTTGCCCGAATAGCGGTATTGTTTAGTCTTCAACCCCGTTGAGCTGTAGTGACTTTCAGTAACCTCGCCTTCGGCATTTATCACAAAACGTACATGACCTTCACTGTCGCGTATGTAACGAACCGTTATCGGCGAGGAGGCTTGAGCTGAGCCTGAGCCATCGGGATCGGCTACCAAGTAAACCGTCTCAGCGATCAGTTGATTCTTGCTATTATAAGCTCGTTTGACCGTATTACCCGCGGCATCACGCTCTAATATTCGATTGCCTTTGCTGTCGTACTGATAGCTGGTGGTTTTATTCTCAGCGTCAATAACAGAAATCACATTGCCAGCGCTGTCATAAGTGTATTTAGTGACTAGACGCTGCCCGTTAATGGCTGGACTTTCAACCCGGGTTAACTCACCGTCTGCATTATGGAAATACAATGTGTTTTGCCCAACACCATTAATGACTTGGGTATAGGCACCATTGGAATTGCTTAGGCCGTAGTTATAAGTATAATTTTCACCGTTGCCGTAATTGACGGTTTTAACTTTGTAACTTCCTGAGTGCAGTTGATAGGTGAAATTAACCGAAGTACCATCACTTTGTGTAACCGAGGCGACTCGTTTGCTGCTGCCGTCATAAGTATAAGTTGTGCTATAGGTATTGCCGTCTGTAGTGCTATTATTTTCAGGGCTTAAATCAATAATGGTCTTCGATAAACGGTTGCTAGAATCGTATTGATAACGAACCACCGTTGAGTTAAGTGCTGTTCCAGTGCTATTGCTGGTATACGTTTCACTGCGAACCGACGTGACCTTACTACCTGAATAACTAAATCGAAGCGTTTGACTTGAATTTTGAATGGTGAGAATGTTGCCTGAGCTATTATAGGCAAAGTTGGTCACGTTTCCGTCGCGATCTTTTTGTCTGAGTAACTGCCCCGTCGCATTGTACTCTTCAGTTAAGCCGGTATCCCCATCAAGGAACCACTTAGCCACACCGCCACTGAAAGTCATGTAATCGTGAGCGCCGCTACCGTCGGTATTTTCATAACGGGCATTACTGGAATTATAGGTATAAGTTATTTCAGCACCGTCACCAGAAACACGCTTTATCCAATTACCGTTGTTAATGCCATTTAAACGAGCGATCCCAAACTGCCAATTGTCCCCATTATCATCTTGCAGTAAACCTTGCGAGTTGTAACTGCGCAAAACGCTTGCATCAATACCTAAGCCCACCAATGAGGTATCGGATTGATTAAGGTGTAGGTTACCTGTTCGGGCATTAATATAAGCCGCTAAACCGGCTTGTCCTAACGACGATGAATTGGATTGACCTAAAGCGGATAAAGATGAATTGAATAAACCTAACCCAGAGGCGACGATGATGTTATCCATTAATATACTCAGCTAATTTAGTAAAATAGTTATTAAAATATTTCTTCTAACTAGTCATTCGCTGTAGATACGTTTTTGTTTAATTGAAACTTTCAGTTTTGTGTACGACATCACATTTCTACAAATGGATACATTGAGCAGCAATTAGATAAATATGCTTTTTTGGTTAATTGCTGTTTTGGGGGGTGAGTGTCAAATGCAAATTATTGCTTTTCAGACTTTAAAAACAATAAATTAGAATGTTTATTTAAGATATTGTTTGAGCATAAATATTATTTAAAAAAAATACTAAACATTTATGAAAAAATTATGAATATATAACTGGTTGTTTAATTCTAACAAGAAGCCTATAATCGCCAGCCTTAAAATAAATAGTATAAAAATATAGCTGGAAAGAGCTTAAAATAAGCTTCTTACAATGAATAATAAAGAATTACAAACGAGAAGAGACGCACTCCTCACCTTTTTAAAGCAAGACCCTTCAAATACTTCTATCATTAGGGAGTTGATAGGTGTCAATTACCATCTTGGTAACTCAGATGATGCCTTGAGTCTTATTGAGAAGCTTGAATCCACAGGATCAGCTTCGGAAGATATAATATTCCAAAAAAGTAATATACTCCTTGCGCAAGGCAAGCCTGACAAAGTTGTAGCGCTGTTAGAAAACTATAAATTTAGTGAACAGGCTCATAACTTCGTAACTATCAACTTAGCTCATGCTAACTTTCAGCTTGGTAACTTTGAAACAGTTGACGAAGCTTTAACTGCTATAAATTTCTATCCAGAACCATCTGTCTACAGTCTTCATGCCAGAAGTCTTCACCACCTAGGTGAACTGGATAAAGCAGTTATTGTTTTAGAAAAAGGATTAGCCAAATTCAACGATGAAACAAGTTTGCAAGGGCTAATGTCACTTATCTCCTTCGATAACGGTAGTTACTCTCAGGCATCATTAGATTATGCAGAGCAGGCTTTAACCAAAGATCCTAATCAAATTGAGAGTCTACTTGCTGCAGGCATGCTCAACCAACAACATCTAAAAGAATTAGTAAAAGCTGAAGAGTACTTTGATAAAGCAGTTGAAATGCACCCTCATGTCGGCAGAGGTTGGCTGTATAAAGGCTTGGCACTGATGATGAAAAAGGATTTAGTTACAGCAGAGTCATTCTTAGAAAAAGCATGCAGTTTAATGCCGGAGCATATTGGTAGTTGGCATTCTCTTGGTTGGAATTTTTTATTGCAAAATCGCGTTGCTGATGCGAGAGCTTGTTATGAAACAGCTATGGATATCGATAGAAACTTTGGCGAAACACATGGAGGGTTATCAATAGTTGAAGCGCTTGAAGGTAAATACGAAGAAGCAGAGAGAACTGCTCGTGTAGCTCTTAGATTAGACCCTAACAGTTTTAGCGCCCAATATACGCTGATGATTTTGGCTGAATCAGATAAAAATCAAGAAAAGGTTCAGTCTATTGTTAGCAATGTGTTTAACACCGAGCAAGGCAAAGAAGCATTAGACTTCATTAATACATTACAAAAATAAAATAAACAACCACAATCATATAGCACATTGTAGAAGGAAATGGATACAGATACCGCTTTATTTTTACTATCTAACATGTTTAAAACGGCTTTAGTAATCGCATTACCTATCTTGTGCGTAAGCTTAATTGTGGGCCTGTTAATTAGTATCTTCCAAGTTGTCACTCAAATACAAGAGATGACACTCACATTTGTGCCTAAAATTATTGCAGTTGTAGGTGCTTTAGCCGTATTTGGTCATTGGATGTTATCGACCTTAATTAATTACGCTAAAGATTTATTAACAAACCTACCGGTTTAGACGATGGTTGATAACTTAATTCTACAACAGGCTTTTTTAGGATTTCTTATCTTTGTAAGAATATCGGCTTTATTTTTAACGGCGCAATCTCTACTCGGCAGAGTACCAAACGTTGTAAGGCTATATTTATGCATTGTTCTCTCTATCACCATTTTCATTTATGCTGAAGTGCCAGTTGATCTGCCCTCTTCTGTTACAGGACTAATCGCAGTTCTATTATTAGAATCCATACTTGGCGCAACTCTTGCTTTTGGAATCATTTGCTTATTTGCAGCTTTATCATTCGTAGGTAGAGCACTAGATTTGCAGATTGGTTTTGGTGCGGCCAATATTATCGATCCCACTACCAGCAACAGCGAAGCATTACTTGGAACAATATTCACCACGCTTGCTATCACTTTGTTTTTTATATTGGATGTGCATGGCTTATTTATAAAAGGAATTTCAGAGTCATTTTCTTTAGTTCCTTTTGGCTCTTTGCCTGAGACCATCACGAGTTCTAAAATATTGTCTTATTTAAGCTCCCAATTTCTGTTTGGCTTGAGTTTGATTCTACCAACTATGATTGGTTTGTTGGCTTTAGATTTGGTTATTGCCTACACCTCTAAGTCTATGCCTCAAATGAACATCTACTTCGTTAGCTTGCCATTGAAAATTGGCGCAGGGATATTCCTACTATTCTTAACGATACCAGCCTCCGGCAACGTATTTAAAAATATGTTCAATGCTGTCAACTCCTTCTGGAACGATGTACTGGGGGTGGCTTGATGTCTGAAAATCAAGACCTAGACAAGTCAGAGAAAGCAACTCCCCATAAACTTGAGGAAGCAAGAAAAAAAGGTCAAGCGAGCAAAAGCATTGAGATTAATACAATACTACAATTACTCGCTTTTTCTTCTCTAATTATTGCATTGGGCCCTAAGGTAATCACCCAGTTTTCAGATGTGTTTAAGCAAATATTTAACTTCTCATCACAATTTGTTTATAACATTGAAAATATATTTAAATGGTTTTTGCACATCGCTTTTTCAACTATAGCAATAGTTTTGCCTATTTATTTAATAAATTTAGTGATTGGTGTGGTCAGCACCATGTTCCAAACAAAACCAATATTTTCTACACATCCATTAAAGCCGGATTTTAAAAAACTTAATCCTGTAAATGGATTTAAAAAAATATTCTCAATGAGAACTCTGTTTGAACTATTCAAAGCTTTGTTGAAAATAGTAGCGGTAGGCTCTATTTTTTATATCGGTTTCTCCATATTGTTTCCAAGCATACAAACATTAATGTATGTATCTAGCAACACTATAACAACTCAAATCATATCAATTTTGTCAGCAATAGCCTTTTTAACTATTTTATTCTTGTTCCCCATCTCTTTGATTGATTTTCTATTTTCAAAATGGGAGTTCGCAAAAAAAATGCGGATGAGTAAAAGAGATGTTAAAGAGGAACACAAACGTCGAGAAGGACACCCTGAAGTCAGATCAAAAAGAAAAGAACTGCATCAGGAGTTAGTAGCAAAAACTACATCTTTATCTAAAGTAAAGGACTCAGACGTAATTATTACGAACCCTACTCATTTTGCTGTTGCTCTTAAATATGACAAGTTAAAAATGGCTGCCCCAATCGTTGTTTCGAAAGGCACTGGAGAGCTAGCCAGAAAGATCAAAGAGCTTGGAAGAGCTAATAATAAAACCATTATAAGAAAGCCGCCTTTAGCAAGGTTGCTGTATAAAAAAACAGCTATTGGCTCGGCAGTTTCAGAAGAAAGTTTCGATGAAATTGCAGAAATATATCGCTGGTTAATTTCTGAAGGTAAAGTCTAAAATGGCTTCGATGTTAAAAACAATTAAAACTAATATTTCTGATCTAGGATTAGTTATTGGCATGGTAGCCATTCTAATGATTTTATTTCTTCCGATACCTTCTGGGTTGTTAGACTTTTTATTAATAACCAATTTTAGTTTTGGCTTATTAATATTATTGATCACTTTTTATACTGACAAGCCTCTTAGCTTTTCTACCTTCCCTTCACTATTGCTTATTGCGACACTTTTTCGCTTGGCATTAAATATTTCCGCTACTAGACTAATTTTAGATGATGCTGATGCAGGTGAGGTAATTAATGCTGTCGGTTCTTTTGTTGTTGGAGGTAATTATGTTATCGGTATGGTCGTATTTTTAATCTTAATCGTTGTTCAATATGTAGTAGTAACCAATGGTGCCCAGCGAGTTGCTGAAGTTGCAGCTCGGTTTACCTTAGACAGCATGCCTGGTAAACAGATGAGTATTGATGCAGATTTAAATATGGGGCTTATTGATGAAGTTGAAGCAAAAGAAAGAAGAGCTAATATAGAAAAAGAGGCAAATTTTTATGGTGCAATGGATGGTGCTACCAAGTTTGTAAAGGGAGACGCTATAGCTGGAATTATCATCATTCTTATTGATATTATCGGTGGCCTTTCGATAGGTTTAGGTCAGAAAGGTATGGCCTGGGGAGAGGCACTTCAAACTTATACTCTACTAACCGTTGGTGATGGTATTGTTACTCAAATACCTTCATTAGTAATAGCGACAGCAACAGGTATCATTATAACAAGAGCTGCTACAGACGCACAGCTCGGTTCTGAGCTTTCAAAGCAAATAACGGCATACCCTAAGACATTAATGATAATAGTGGTTGCGCTTTCAGTTCTAGTCTTCTTACCTGGCTTGCCCACATTTCCTATACTTATAGTTTTAGCTGGTTTTACAGCATTAACCTACTTCGCCTTTACCAAAAAAGATACAGATGTGAGTGATGAAAGCGATGATAAAAAGAAAAAATCCTCAGTCTATGATGAAATAAAGCAAGCCCCGATTACTATTAAAATTAACAATAAGTTACAAACTTATCTCGATGAGTCTGATGACTTTCCAAGTAGGGTCAATCAAATACGGAAAAAACATGCACTTGAATATGGTTATGTGCCACCTGAAATGGACATTTCTGTAGGCAAAAGATTAGATGAATATGGGTACCAGATATTGTTATCCGGTGCAAAAGTCGCAGAATACAAACTTGTGCCCAATAGCGTCCTCTGTATCGGTCATGCGAACCTTTTAGCCGAGGTTAAAGGTGAAGAGACACTTGAACCAACCTATCAAATTCCAGCAAAATGGATTTTGAACGATAAAGTTGAACAAGCCCAATCATTAGGTTTAACTATTGTTGAACCCCTAACAGTAATTAACACCCACCTAACTGAAACTTTGAAGAAGTATGCATCAGCACTTCTAACCAGGAATGAATTAGAAAATATACTAATCCAATATAAAGACACCTCAGGCTCTGTAATTGATGAGCTTATACCTAATATTTTGAGTTTGAGTGATATTCAAAAAGTTTTACAGATATTGCTTGATGAAAGAGTCTCAATTAGAAATTTCGATATTATTCTTGAGTCGCTCGTGGATACCGCAAAAAACGAAAAGCGCCCAGAGGTACTTAGTGACAAAGTTCGAGAGTCTCTTGGTCGACATATTTGCGATAAATTAGCGATAAACGGGGAGTTAAGCGTTCTAACATTAGACCCAGAGTTAGAGACTAATCTAACTCAAAAATTGAGACTTGATAACGATAGTCCAAGCCTAGTAATTAACCCTGATATTTCAGAAAAGTTAATGGTCAGTTTGGCAAACAATAGTGAGCGCATGATGAATGAAAATAAACTGCCAATATTACTGTGTTCACCGTTATTAAGGCGGCACGTCAAGAAGTTAACAGACCGAGTTATGCCGCACTTATCAGTAATATCAATTTCTGAATTGCCGAGTAATCTCAATGTTCAATCCTATGGGATTGTCGAACTTTAAGGAGAAAATATGCCAAAAGTAACTGAAATAATAGCTGATAGTATTAATGCTGATATGAAAAAATTTAGCAATTTAAGTCATAACATAGCGAATGTTAATACGGCAGGTTTTAAAGCTATGACCTTAACGGAAAGTGAGAGTAAAAATAACGCCACTGCGCCTTCTTTAACGATGTCTATTAATATGGAAGCCGGTACCATTAAAAAGACCGAAAGGAATTTAGATTTTGCTATATTAGGTTCTGGTTTTTTCCAAGTACTGTCGGAAGATGGCTCGATTCAGCTTACTCGGAATGGCTCTTTCTATTTGAATAATGACTTCAATCTAGTGACGCACAATGGAAATAAAGTGATTGGTGAGCAAGGGCCAATCGTCTTAGATGGCGAAAGCTTTTCTGTTGATGCAGAAGGCAATTTTATTATTGACGAAAGAAAAGTAAATAAATTTTCGTTAGTTAGGCCCTCTTCTCCTGAAAGGCTCGAGTATCTAGGTTCAAGTTTATATAAATTATCTAGTGGCTCAGAGTCGGTTGAAGATATTCAAGTGCAACAAGGTGTGCTTGAGTCATCAAACGTATCTTCAAGTGCACAGATGATTGAGCTGATCCAAATATCTAGACATATGCAAAGCAATCAGAAAGCTTTAATGGCATATGACCAATTATTAAATACCGGTATTAATACCTTAGGCCAACGTTAGAATTTGTAGGAGAATAAAATGATAGATGCGCTATACATAGCTGAGTCAGGCTTAAATGCTCAAGAGACATTGATTAATGTGATCTCAAACAATATTGCTAACTCTAACACACTGGGTTTCAAAAAAAATCGCGTCGATTTTGTAGACCTTGTGTATAAGAACAACAATACAAATACAGTTTCAAATGATAACACTGGTAATTTAGTAGGAACTGGCACCAGCATTGGCTCTACAAATAAAGTATTTACTGTTGGTGAGATTAAAGCGACAAACAACCCTCTAGATGTCGCCATATTAGGACAAGGCTTCCTTGAAGTAGAATTACCCAGCGGACAAAATGCTTATACTCGAGCAGGCAGACTGATGATTAACAACGATGGATATCTTACTACCACTCATGGTTATAAGCTTAGCTCAAATATAGTGGTTTCACCAGATGTAACCAATGTGATTATTGGGCAAGATGGCCAAATAACTGGTTTTTCTAATAACGGTGATGAGGCGATCAATTTAGGGCAACTTGATATAGCTAAGTTTTCGTCCGCCGAGAGTTTAAAGGAGTTGGGTAACAACCTATATGGCTCTACGGATAAATCTGGTGAAGCGATTTTTGGCAAGCCTAGCGAAGATGGATTCGGTTCTCTATTACAAGGGCATACAGAAATATCCAATGTATCTATGGTAGAAGAAATGGTTAACCTCGTGCTAGCACAGCGCGGTTACCAGCTAAATGCGCGTGTACTGCAAATATCAGATCAAATGTTAGAAACCATTAATAATCTTAGAAGATAATGAAACTAAAACTATTTCTATTAATATCATTACTCTTTTGTATTGATAGTTTAAATGCTAAAGCTGTCATTACAGGTAGCTTCAAGGTACATCATTACCCTGCTGACTCTCAAGTTGAGTTGGTTGATTTGGTATACCTGAGAGGTGAAGAAGCAGTAATTAAAAAAATTAAAGAAATAGTAATTAGCACTTCAGATCATCCAAGTTTTATCGATGTTTCTACCATAAAATCTTATTTGTCTGGCTACGACATTACCTGGCGAGGAAAAGGAAAGATCTATCAAAGAGCCACCTCTCAATCTAAAGTTAAACTATTGGAAATTAGTGCGAAAGCAAAGCAATGTTTAACCGATAAGTTAAATGAATTAGGTTTTTTATCTAGCGTTAGTGGTAGAACTTCGTTTTCGGATGGTGTAGTCGTCATTAATTCAAAAACGTTTTCGCTTGCTTGCGAAATTCTAAATGCACCGACTAAAGAGCAAGTGGCAAAAGCTGTAGGTGTTAAAGTTAAACTTTTGAATGATACTAAAAGCTTGGTTAGTCGTACGTTTTGGTTTGACATTAAGCTTGAATTAACAGTTCTAAGGATTAATAAAAACCTTAAGAAAAATGAATCAATTTTAATTGAAGATCTAGAGGAAAGCATTCGAATTAGTAAAGGTCTTTCTCGCAAGTTAATTACCGCTGACGATATTATATCGGGAAAATATGTCGCTAAAAAAGAGATAGCAAAGGGCTCGCTATTATTTGCAGGAGATTTAGCTCCCACCCCTTTAGTTTTTGATAGTATGGCCAGCACATTAATTCATAACAAAAATGGCTTCGAAGTTAAACTTAAAGTTGTTGCTCATAAGAATGGATATTTAAATGATTTAGTCGAAGTGACAGTTCCATCGAGCAACGAAATGCTTTTAGCTAAAGTCACCGGAGATAGAGAGTTAACATTATATGAAAAATAAAGTATTAATACTCTTCTTGATCGTTTTTATGCCGATAAGTTTGGCAGAAAACTTATATCAAGAAGACAGGTTTAAGTCGCTCGTTGCTGATAGAAAAGCAACTCAAGTTGGTGATCTAATAACTTTAGTCGTTGTTGAAGCGTCAAAAGCTGAATCTCAAGCAGGCACTGGCCGCTCAAGAGATACCAGCATAGGCCTTGACGCTTTTGATACAACCCGCGAGCCATCGTTTGCGATCAACTTTGACCGTTCTTCAGATACTGATGCTAGAACTGTAAGGAAAGGTTTTTTGCAAGCGCAAATTTCTGTGACGATTATAGATAAGACTCCTGCAGGAAATTATATCGTTGAAGGAAAGCAAGTTCTAAATATAAATAATGAAGAGCAGATAATTGGAATTAAAGGAGTGCTTCGACCAGAAGACATTAATTCTAAGAATGTTGCTTTATCGAATAGATTAGCTGAAGCAGAAATTACTTTCACCGGAGAAGGCACGGTTGGTGATGACCAAGGCAAAGGGATAATACAAACAATTTTAGGTTGGTTAGGTATTTTATGAAAAACCTTTTAATATTTATCGCACTCATTTTATCTACTGACTCTGTTGTAGCTAGTAGTAAGAATGCCGGCATTAGACTTAAAGAGATATCTAGATTTGAAGGTGTCAGGAGCAATGCTCTGGTAGGTTATGGTATTGTTGTTGGTCTAGCTAACACAGGTGATTCGTCCCGAAATAGAGCAACCATACAATCTATTGCAAATACCTTGCAGGCATTTGATCTAAATATTCATAGCAATGACATTCGCAGTAGGAATGTTGCAGCAGTAATGATAACTTCCACTCTCCCACCCTTCTCTCAGCTAGGTGATAAACTTGATGTGAACGTTTCATCAATGGGCGATGCTAAAAGCCTAGTTGGCGGAACCTTATTAATGGTACCTTTGAAAGCACCCAATGGGAAAGTATATGCCTTGGCACAAGGGCCTATCAGTATTGGTGGGTATAAATATGATTTGAATGGAAATGTGGTTCAAAAAAATCATCCTACTGTAGGCCGAATTCCTTTGGGTGCAACTATTGAAAATACTACTAATGAAAAAATACTTAATAAAAATGGCAACATTGGTTTAATTCTAAATAAACCTGATATTACGACATCCCAAAGAGTATTGAAAACGTTAGCAATAGCATTGCCCAACAATAAAATCATTGCTAGTCAACCTGGGAAAATCGAGATAGAACCTACCAGCCAAGATTCAAAACAACTGTTTGATGTTCTGGCCAAGCTTGAATCAATCGTTGTAGAACCCGACTCTGAGTCTGTAATTGTTATTAATGAACGTACAGGAACAATAGTATCAGGAGGCAATATCAATATAGCGCCTACTGTTATTTCTCATGGGGATATAAAGGTAGCTATTAAAACTCGGTTTAATGTCTCTCAGCCAAGTTTCATAGGTAGAAATGAATCAGATGGCATTGTTACCGCTATCGTTTCAGAAACGGATATTTTAGTTGAGGAGGAAAACCCTCAATCCGTTTCATTATCAGAAGGTGCTACCGTCATAGAGTTAGTCGAGAGATTGCAAGAAGTTAAATTAAGCACTCGAGATATAATTGTGATACTGCAAAGCTTAAAACAGGCTGGTGCATTACACGCAAATTTAATCCTACAGTAAAGGCAACATTATGGAAATTTCTGACGTTACTACTAAGTTAGCAACATGGTCTTTAAGCCGTATCTTAGAACAGCAGTCATACATATCGCAAAATATTGCAAATGCTAATGTCAATGGCTACAAGGCCGTTAGAGCTGACTTTTCAGATGCATTAAATAAATTACAAAGCATACAGCAAAATCATAATTTATTAAGTCAACAGTTACAGTCTGGCGAACTCTCGCCTGCTATGACATATAGAGCTGAGGGTTTATTAAATGATGCTGTTCAATTAGATAAAGAAGTAGCTGAATTAGTTAAGAATTCAAAGCAATACAACGGCATCGTTGAATTACTTAATAGGAACTTTGGCTTAATGAAAATGGCAGTAAGTAATAGGAGATAAGAATGAGCTTTGGAGAAATCTACGCTATTAGCGAATACGGAATGAACTTAGAAAGAATGCGTCTAAAAGCTGCATCTTTAAATATTGCTAATGAAAACACTATATATAGTAATAACGCTTTAAAAAATAAATCAAATCTTGGTGCTGTTCAAGTTAACGCTTCGCCTAAGTTTATTGATTCACTCAATAACTCTGGAAGTGTCAGCTATTACTATGATGGTGATTTAAGAAGTGTCCATAAACCAAATCATTCCGAAGCTAATTCCGATGGGATGGTTTTTATGCCTGGTATAAGTTTAAGTGATCAAATGATAACGCTTACTTCTTCACAGCGCGGTTATGAAGCCAATGTTAAAGCATTAAACACAATCTATTCAATGGCTCAAAAAACAATGGAAATAGGTAAAAACCGATGAGTTCTATAGAGAGTATTCAGGCAATCACAGCAGCAAATATGACTGCTACAAATTTAGTAAGTAGCAGCACCAATGATGTTGGTTTGACAAGTTTTGCTGAACACCTAAATAAGATTAATGATCAATTAGTTCAAGCTGATATTAGCTTACAAGACGCGGCGCTGGGAAAACCAATAAAAACCCATGAAGTTCTAATTCAAATGGAACAAGCAAAAATGTCGTTCGAACTCATGATTGAAACTAGAAATAAAATGCTGGAAGCTTATCAGCAAGTAATGCGCATGCAAATATAGGTGAACTGATGTTTAACAATCTTAAAAAAGAGCACGTTATTATTGCTTTCAGCATCGCTTTTATTGCAATCGTTGGGTTTTATTTTTGGCAATCTACTAATTCTTGGGTAGCTTTAACCGATAACGCTGATGAAATTGAATCTGCAAAAATAATCAAATCGCTAGAAGAGTTAAAGGTGGAGCATAAAGTATCACCTGATGGCACTGTCATGGTAAAGGCTTCTGAAAAAGCAAATACACGATTAAAACTGACTTCTGAAAAAGTTCTAGTGAGTGAAGCTGTCGGTTTAGAAATTTTTGATAACCTTGATTATGGAATGACAGAGTTTTCGCAGAAAGTTCATTACCAGAGAGCTTTGCAAGGTGAGCTATCAAGAAGCATAAAAAATATAGATGGAATAAAGTATGCTCGAGTTCATTTATCAACACCAGAAAAGCGTTTATTTAAAAATGACCAGCGAAAAGCTACTGCAGCAGTAGCAATAGCTGGAACAGACATAAGCAACATCAAACTTAATTCGATTAAAGAACTTGTTGCTGCATCTATTGACAACTTAGAACCAGCAGACGTTATTATAACCGACACCAAAGGTACAGTTTTTAACTCTAAAGCAGACGTTGGCTCTAACGTTTCTGGAAAGCTAGAACAAAAACAAATGCATGAGAGTGCGATTGAAAATAAAATATCAACAATATTAAATCTTATAATAGAGCCTACTCAATATGAGTTATCGGTAAATGTTGAGTTGAATTTCAACAAAATCAAAGAAACAAACAACGACTTTATTTCGCCTAGCAAAGAAATAATACTTAAGAAGTCAACTTCCACAGGAAACAAGAAGACCAATAATCAAAATATTGAGTATGGGTATGGAACAAAAATAGAATCGATAGAGCATTCAACGGGCGAAATTAAAAGAATTAGTGCGGGCATTATTTTAACAAAATCAATGTCTGACGCTGCAATTCAAAAGCTGAATCAAGTTATTTTAGATGCCATTGGTATCAATAAGGAGCGAGGCGACAGTTTGACAGTGGTTGTTTTTGACAAGCTTGAGGATGGTCTAGCTATTGGGACAACTCAAAACACTGTTACTAAAGACAATGCTGACAAGGTCGTTACGTCGAGTGATCTTCAGGTTATAAAGCCTTCGTTACCCGTAAAAGTTCTAAAAGAAGATGTAAGTAAAGTGGCGATAAATGAACAGCCTAAAATAAATAGTCTTTTAGAGCATCCCTATTTAAAGAAAGAGTATCTGGTTATTGCTCTTGGCTTGTCTCTATTTTTGCTGCTGATCAGCCTTCTATTTCGAAGAAACCAAAAGCTGAACAATTATCAACGTGAAAAGCTTTTAACAGATGTCCAAAACTGGTTAAAAGAGTAATGAGTAAGTTTAAGAAGATAGCTGTAAAGTTATGGTCTATTTCTGAAGAAGATAGATCTTGGCTTTTACACCAATTAAATGAAAATGAAGTCTCTGAAATCCGCAGCCATCTCTCTGCTTTGTCTGCTATATCAGATAAAGCAGATACAAAGTTAACTGATCTTGTTATTGACAGGTATTTGTCTTATAGCAAACAAGAGCTGGATTTACTAACTAAAATCAGTTCACCTAGCTTTCAGCCTGAATTTAAAGAGCTTATTGAGTATTGCCTAGATGGAAAAGCAGACTATGTTCCCTCGTTTAAAGTCAAGCAGCAACTTTTCCAGATGGAGCAACACGATTATGGACAAGATAATGACCGTTAAAAAAATATCTGAAGTCCATTATAAAGAATCGAGAGTGAAAATTGGCACTAGAACAATTGAAGCTATAAATGAAACTATTGAAACTGATAGATCAGACTTAGACAAAAATGAGACTGACAAAAAACCTGAAGTAGATATCGAGCAACTCAAATTTTTGTATCAAAATGAGATCGAAAAAATTGAATCCGATGTTAGAGCAGCGGCTAAAAAACAAGGTTACGAAGAAGGGTTAGTTAAAGCTCAAAAAGAAACTGATGCTTCGAATGCCGAAAAAATTAGTGAGCTAGATAAAAAGCTAGAGCTTATAGAAAGCCTAGACAAGGCTCTCGTTGAGAAGTCTGAAGCTATAGTCAGCAACCAAAAGGAGCAATTACTAGAAGTCATTTTTTCAATAATTGGAAATTTGATTGAGGAACCTAGCTTCTATAAAGACCTTGTTAGCAAAACCATTGAGGCAGCAGCTACGACGAATAAAGAACAGGTTTACACTATATTTGTTCATCCGAATGATAAACACTTTATAGAATCTGAAGTTCTTACAGATAAATCTGACAAATATAAAGTTGTTGAAGATAAATCTTTAAATAATGGCGGAATATACATAGAAACAGATAACTGTACTTTGGATGCCCGACTAGAAATTATCTTATCCAATGTGAAAAAGCTACTAAGAGCGAAATATGATGGCTGAAATTAGCGCACTTCTAAACGATTTAAAAATTGAAGCAACGAATCATTCCTTTTATGATTCTTTTGGTTCAGTATATCAATATTATGGTGGCATCATTGAGGCTACGAATATTGATGTTCGTTTAGGTGAGCTCTGTTATATAGTTTCTAGCCAAGGAGAGCGAATTAAGGCTGAGGTCGTAGGTTTTAAGAGCAACCGTTCATTATTAATGCCCTACTCTAAATTGAGAGGCATATCCATCAACTCTAAAGTATTTGCAACAGGTCAACTTTCTAGTGTCAAAGTTTCTAATAGCCTACTTGGAAGAATAGTCGATGCTTTTGGTAAACCAATTGATCATAAAGGCAAATTAGAAAGCGCTACAGAATATCCTCTCTATACAAAACCAACGAATCCTTTGGAGCGTTCCCCTATTAATAAACTACTCGAAACAGGTGTAAAAGCGATTGATATGTTCACACCAATTGGGTTAGGACAAAGAATTGGTATCTTCGCTGGCAGCGGCGTTGGCAAGAGTACTCTCTTAGGTAAACTGGCGAAAAACTTAACGGCTGATGTTAACGTTATTTGCTTAGTTGGTGAGCGAGGAAGAGAAGTTAATGAATTTCTAACTGACCACTTAGGTGAGGATGGTTTAGCTAGATCTGTGATAATCACTTCTACATCAGATCAATCTGCTTTAGAAAGGACCCATGCAGCATTTACTGCGTTATCCATATCCGAGTTTTTTAAAGACCAAGGAAAAGATGTACTGCTTGTTATGGACTCAGTAACGCGATTTGCCATGGCGCAAAGAGAGATTGGTTTAGCAGTCGGCGAACCCCCTACTACAAAAGGGTACCCGCCCTCTGTGTTCTCGAACCTGCCTCCGCTATTGGAAAGAGCTGGCAACTTCAAAGATAAGGGCTCTATTACTGCAATCTATACAGTCTTAGTAGAAGGCGATGATTTTAACGAGCCGATTTCGGATAGCATGCGTTCGTTAATTGACGGACATATCATGTTGGATAGGAAACTATCCAATAAAGGTCATTACCCTCCTATATCTGTTGAGCAAAGTAGTAGCCGTTTAGCCAGTAAGGTGGTAGATGCAGAGCATATTAAGCTTATAAATAATGGCTTGAAAGTGATTTCTGAATTCTTACAGATTAAGGATATGGTTGATATTGGCGCGTATGAAGAAGGTAAAAACGTATATTTAGATAATGTTATAAAAGCTTATCCGGAAATTGAATCCTTTTTAAAACAGGATTCTGATGAAGTTACTCAATATGCTGACTTAATCGTGTTATTAAAAAATATATTGAGAAAGTATAATTTACTCGAAGGTAATCTATGAATAGCTATATAAAAAGCCTGGATACGTTATCTGAGATTAAAAACAATAAAAAACTTTTGGTTGCTCAAAAATTAGATGCTATCAATCATGAAATTAAGAATATTAAGCAATCAATCGCAGATGAAGAAGTCTCACTTAAAAGCATGTATCAAAAAATTAGAGAAACAAGAGTCTCTTCAGCTGTAATTGATAGCACCAAGTATTTAGCAGAATCAGAGACTATTACTATAGTGCAAAAAAATATAGCTAATTTACAACAGAAATTGATTGCTGTAGAAAAAGAAAAATCAAGCCTCAAAATTGAAGTGGCAAGTGAATATAAAAAAGAAAAGCTATATTCAAATTTAGCGAACAACGAAAGAAAAAAACAGATTGAGATGCTCAATAAAAACGAAGATTCTAAGTTGCAAGAGCAATGGCAATCTAATAGGTACTTAAATGATTAACTTAACAGACTTAATAAACTCATTGTCTCTGCAAACTCAAAATAAGACTCAAGGTGTAAAAGAGCAACTTGATAGGACATTTGATGAGCTGCTGAATGAAAAAAATATGGGTGATAAAACTGACAACTTGATGATGCCTGATACGTTTAAAGAAAATACAGATTTAAATATGCTTGCCGATGAACAGCAAGATATCGAAGATCTTCAGCAAGAGGAAGAGCTTCAGTACATTCTGTCACAAGATGAGGTCCATGCAATAAGTGAAGAAAAGTATGCGCAGTCCGATTCTAATCTAAATCAATTAGAGAGCACCGAGCAATACCTAAATCAGAAAACAGCAAATGAAAAAGTCTTGCCGCTAACAGCTTTCGCTTTAGGCTCATTATCGTTTAAAAATGAATTTAATACATCTTTAGTGGGTAATATAGCTTCAAATACGACTTCTGAATCTAATCAGAAAGTAACTCACTCTTACTCTGCTACCTATCCGGCGCCAGGGAAATCACTGCCTAACGAAAGCAAAGTGACTCAGCCTACAAACCAGCAATTCGCCAGTGGTAACGTTAAAACTAATAGCAAAGTTAATTTTGAATTGAATGAATCTCAAGAAGCCTTGCTTTATAAGTCTTCTCTGAGCAATCAAAAAATCATGGCAAAAAACTTTAATTTTATTGAAGCAAAAGATCACAATATTTTGTTGTTAAGAGATTATCGATTAAGTCAGCAACAAGAAGAACAATTAGCAAAAACTGCCCAAGAATTTTTAAATACACAAGAATCTATTAATAAACAAACGAAAGTGATTATTAATGGAACAACATATAGGAAGGTCAAATGAACATAGAATCAATTGGTACCGTCTTTCAGACTCAACAGAACGAAAATAACAATATTGATCAACAAGAATTTATTGAGCTATTTCTCGCGCAGCTGACCTATCAGGATCCGTTAGAGCCGGTGGATAACAGCGAGTTTTTGGCACAAATGGCACAGTTCTCTGCTTTAGAACAAGCAAGACAAACCAGTCAAAATATTGAAAACCTACTATTTACCACTGCTTCTAGCCAAGCATCAAGTTTATTAGGCCAGAGAGTTGATTTAGGGAATATCGATGGTGTAATTAAAGCCGTTACCTTCTCTGAACAAGGTCCCAGATTTCGTCTAGAAACCTCTGCAGGAGAGTTTGTTAACGACATTCCTCTTAGCCAAATTAGACAAATAATTTCACAGGAGTAAACCGATGTCTCAAGCTTTCTTTACAGCACTATCCGGAATGCTAACCTTTTCTGGAAACTTAGATACTATCAGTAATAATATCTCGAATATGAACACCCCTGGTTTTAGAGGTAGTGATGTTTTTTATCGCAACCTTATTAACTCAAGAGGCGTAGGCATTGGCCCGCAAATTTTAGATCAAAATTTACGTTTTGAATCTGGTGACATCCGTCAAACGGGTAATGGTACTAACTTAGCTATTTCAGGCCAAGGTTACTTTATTCTAGAGAAGGATGGAGAGTACTTCTATACTCGTGCCGGTCAGTTTACATTCGATAATGATGGCGTTCTTGTTGACCAAAATTCTGATTCTAGAGTTATGGGCTTTGATGAGAATGGCGTTTTGACTGAAATTAATGTTCAAGATCTATTAACTTTGCCACCAGAGGTAACCTCTCAAATTAATTTTGAAGGTAACTTATCAACTGGTGACGACGCACATCAAATTAATGATATTCGAGTTTTTAATGAAATTGGCGAAGAAATCTTAGTTAACTTTAATTTCACTAACGATACAGCTAATACCGCAGGCAACTGGTTAGTAGAAGTTACAGACGAAAATGGCCGCGTGATTGGGAATGGAGAAGTTAGGTTCGGTCCTGATGGAACTTTATTAGATGGTTTTAATTCTGTTGACTTAACTATACCAGCCGATATAAATGGAACATTAGGTACCGCTATGGACGTCTCGCTGTCCTTTGGTGAGCCAGGCTCTTTTTCCTCTACTACTTCTTTCTCAGGCGGAACTGTTTCAACTGCATCTGCAACAATTGAAGACGGTAATGCGGCCCAGCCATTTGTTAGCATTAATTTCAATGAACAAGGCGAAGTTATTATTCGCTACGCAAATGACGAAGAAGAAACCGGTGCTCAACTGGCATTGGCTTTTTTCCAAAATGAAAATGCATTAAATCAAGTTGATGGTTATCGCTTTTCTGCAAATTCAGCCATAGATGTTCAAATGGGCGAACCCGGAGAAGATGTCTTTGGTAGCATCGCTCCTGGCAGTATTGAGTTATCAAACGTTGAGTTAGCAAGAGAGTTTGCGGATATGATTATTGTTCAGCGCGGTTATCAAGCTAGTTCAAGAGTTATGAATGTGGCCAATCAAATGATTGAGCAGCTATACAGTAATACGGGTGGCTAATGTTATGAGCTCCCCTATTATCTTTCTTAGTGATAATCACAAAGAAATTTTGCTCAAGGAAGTTTCAGAACCAGTCAAGAACTTGTTTAAAGATTGGTTATTGCGTGACTCGGCAGGCAACGTTATAACGCTGGATTATGAGCTGGCAATAGTAAACAAAGCAACTATTAGTAATAGCAGTAGCATATGGCATTATAAAACTAATGCTTCTGCTAATAGCATTGTATTTTCTGCTGACTGCAAAAGCTTGTTATTAAGTAAATTGGTTCCTTCTGATTCAGAACAAATCAAAGAGTCCAAATACACCGATGAAATTGTTAGCAGCATGCTACAAGATCTAATGGCCACGATAACCAGTTTGGACATTACAACTTGCACCATAGAAAGCAAATCAGATTCTCATGACTTCATCAGCTGGTATTTTGAACTTAAAATAGATAATGAATCTTTATTTATCCAACTACCAAACCATTGGCTGGCCGCTAAATTTTCAAAGCAAACTAACAACAAGCCTTTGGTTAAAGCGATAAGTGCTTTGGGCAAACAAGACATTAATATTAATATCAGTTTGAACAATACCACTATCAAGGTCAATGACACTCTTAGTCTTAGTGTGGGCGATGTTTTAAAGCTAGAGCATAAAATATTTGAGCCGTTAAATTTAAGGCTTGAGAATTCCGTTGAAATTGCTAAGTGTAATCTTGGCAAAGATCAGCATCATAAATCAATTTTAGTTTCTTAGAGGATCTTATGAGCGAAGAAACCCTACAACAGATAGAACTTGAATCTCAAGAAGAAAGCAAACAAGGTGGAAATATAGTCTCCATGGATATTAACTTAATTAAAGACGTCGACGTCGAGCTAACCGCTCAAGTAGGCACCAGCACATTATCTGTAGATGAGCTTTTTAATTTAAAGCAAGGCAGCAAAATAAAGCTAAACGAAGAAATCAATACTCCTATTAGCTTATTTATTGATGGCAAACTTATCGCTAAAGGCAATTTAATCGCTGTTGATGAAAACTTTGGTGTTGAAGTGACGGAGATTGCAAACTAAATGTTTTTTTCGTTACTGACTGCTGTACCAAAAGAGCCTTTGTTTCGCTCTGCAGAGACACTTCCGACTAGTTATATTGGTTATATATTTCTAGTGCTGATGGGGCTGATCATTGCCTATGTAGCAATTTTGCTTTTGCTAAAGAAATTTGGCCTTATCAAGCCCTATGGCATACAAGGCAAGGATAAATCTCTTAAGGTTCTGCATCGAAGTAAGTTAAGTCAAAATACATCTTTGATTCACTATCAATATATGAATAAAGAATATTTGATTATGGACAATGGCAATCACCTCTTGGATTTGAGTAATACTCTCGATAATAAAAAGACTGACTAAAATGAAAAGTAAATCTTTGCTAACAATACTCGCATTGTTAGGACTATTTTTTTCACCTGAAAGTATGGCAACTAGCTTGCCGACTACCAGTGATTTGGATTCATTGCTGAATTCCAGCTTTGATAGCATAAGTACACCTTTAAAGCTGGTTATCTTTTTAACTGCTTTATCTTTTATTCCATTTCTACTTATTGCGGTTACATCCTTCACTCGGATCATTATTATATTATCGATGTTGCGATTCGCATTAGGTATGCAACAAACACCGCCCAATAACGTACTAATAGCGTTATCCATGTTTCTGACCTTTTTCATTATGGCGGAGCCCATTCAGAAGATAAAAGAAGAAGCCTACGATCCCTATTCGCAAAATCAAATCACCACACAAGAAGCTCTTGATCGCGGCGTAGCCCCTTTAAAACGCTTTATGGCGAGCCAAACGGATGAATCCTCTATAGCACTATTTATTGATATCTCCGGTGAAGAAGCGCCGAACTCGATTGATGAGGTTAGCTTAAAGCAATTAATACCGGCATTTATGATTAGCGAGCTTAAAACCGCATTTAAAATAGCTTTTGTCCTATTCCTGCCGTTTTTATTAATAGATTTAGTGGTGGCAAGCTCATTGATGTCACTCGGTATGATCATGGTTCCGCCAATGACCATATCGTTACCGATGAAAGTATTAATGTTTGTATTAATTGATGGCTGGACACTCATCGCAGGATCTTTAATTACAAGTTTTCAATGACGATGCCAAAGGATGAGAGCTGTCCAAAGCTGTTGCTTTGGACTAAATGGAAAGAGAACCCTACCGTAGAGATTAAGCATAAACTTTTCGATGTTTATGCTGAATGGTCTGTGTCTGAAGCTAAATTTTTATATAACAAGTATCGGGTTAATGGTTCGGATCTAAAAGACTATATCCACTATGCCACCATTGCTTTATTAGAATCTATCGAACGCTATAATAGCGATCTAAAAATTCCGTTCGAAGCATTTGCCATAAAGCGGTTAAAAGGTGAAATATTAGATAATGTAGCTACTTTTACTGAAAAGACACATCACTTAAATCAGATCAGAAAAGCAGAAACCAGTAAGTTTATTTCTTTTATAAATCGCCATAAAAAGAATCCAACCGAAGCAATCGTAGAATTAACGGTAGATTTATATCTATTAGAGCTATTAGAAGATCAGAATTTCTATCTAATCAATCAAGTCACCCATTCTCCCTATAATAGCATGGAGTTTGAGCAGCTTAAAAAGCAACTGTTGGGTATTATTGATAGTTTAGAGGGGCCACTGAAAATCTTGATCCAATACCATTATTATTATCAGTGGAGCTTTGTTGAAATTGCAGAACACCTTGGATTAACCAGAGGTAGAGTTTCGCAAATGCACAAACTGGCCATTCAGAAACTCAAAGAGGCTTACCTAGAACCATAAAACTTAGGTTTTAAGTTTTAACAAATAGTTATCATATTCATTTTTAAGCTCTGGAATAGATTCAATCCGTTGATTCAACTTTTCTAAAGAATGCTCAAACTCAGCGCTACTCGTTAACTCAGAACCAAATTTTTCCAATAGGATCTCACGAATTAATTGTCTTCGAGCGACATCAACGCCCTGCTCTTCAACTAATAGTTGTAATTTCTTTGATGGATTAACTCCACCTTCTAGTAAAGGAGAGTCCAGCAGTTCTTCGTCTGAAGAACCATTTTGTTTTTGAGTTTGATTCGATTCTTTTGAGCGTTTTACCGATCGCGACTTCGGTATAGAAGTCGCTTGATTAATTTTATCAACCATAATTGTTTTCCATAACAAACATGTAAATTAATTAATCGTCATCGTTATTTTGATAGGCCGACAAAAAGACCGAAGACTGCCCTTTCGAAGCATCAGCAGCTTTCCCAGACTCTGCATCGCCACCTTTAAGGTGAATATTGATTTGAGTTAAAATTTTATCGATATCATTGTTCAACGCCGGGTTTAAAGTATTAATCGACTTACCTTCATTTAATAAAATCTTAGAGTTTTCAAAGTCATCTTCAATAAGCTTTATCAACCCACGGCCAAACAGTGCAAGCTCAGGGTTATCTTCTTGCTGAGTTAAATACTCAAAATTCTCACGAGACGGCTCGATAATATTTTGCGTTAACTGCAATAAGCCACACTGGAAACGTGCGTAATGCATATTTGGCTCTTTCGATAAAGTAGTTTCAAATGAGGCTAGAGCCTTCTCATACAAGCCCATCTCCGCAAACTGTGCAGCCAATAAATAATTAACAGATGCATTATCCGAATCTTGTTCATGCGCCTGATTAAGATAATTCAACGCATGATCATCTTGTGACTGATTCATAGCACGGATAGCTAACTGGAGTAATTCTTCAACGGTGTATTTCATAATAATTTTTAGAGAAAAATAAAGTTTATCTAGCTGAATTATACGGTTATAAATTAAGTTAGACAAATATCATTAATCTAATTTTTCTAGTCAAGTTGCTTTTGTCATTTATATACTATAAACAAGAATAGGAGTTGCTTTTGTCAGTATTTTTTAAAGTTTCGATAGCCTTATCTAAAATATAATGTTGCTCCCACTCTGTATTACCCAGACTAAAGACGCTAGCCTCTTCGGGAGACTCCATATGTATTAAGTCGATAATACAGCTATCTTTACCTGTTAATTCGAAAATATCGTTTAAATGATTAAAAAAATCAAACTCATCATTTTTTACCATTATATTCGGTACATAATCTAGCAATATTTTTTTGTTCTCTACATTTAAAGAATCTAAAAAGATCTGAATTACGTCTTCTATACTATTATACATTTTATTGCTCATTGATTTTAATTCCTAGGTATAAAGTCATAAATAATACCATCAATTTTAGGTAACATTCTTTGAAATACTAGATCTACCTTTTGTACCGTATTTAAGTTGCTAACATTTAAAGCCCCAGACTTAATATCACTCAGAATTTCAACCTGAGTTGATTTATAAGCACCAGCAATATGATTCATAGCATCATCACCTTTACCAAAGTACTTTGCACCATCTCTAAATTTTATAATATGGGTACCAGATTCGACTACCGCCCTCATCTCATAAACGCCAGCACCCAAAGCAGTACCTATATCTTGCCACGAAAACGTAGCGCCGCTAGGATGATTATGAGTGACTATATTTCCTCTCATACTTCTAATAGCATCGCTCGAAAATCTTACTGAAGCAGGAGCACCGTTTATCGGCCGATTTCCTTTAGTAATATTAATTACATTTCCATTCTTAGAGTCAATAATAACACCTATTTCTCTACCGTCTATTCGTCTAGCAATCCTATTCTCAATATGTGTCAGACTAGATCTTAAATTACCTACCTTAGAATAAATCATTGACAGCTTTCCAGCTGCAATACCTTTTATTAATTTTAACTGTTTAACTCCTAAGGCAAGTGTATTCAAAGTAAAACCTTTAGCGCCTTTAAAAGCAGAAACTACTCCTTTCGGATTTTTAAGTATACTTCCGCCAAGTGTAACTGCAGCCATAGCTAAATCAATTTTTGAACCTCTAATTTCCCCACCTAAGTTATCTAACATATAGGTGGTCTTAAAATCTAAAAATCCAGCCATATTTAAAGCGCCTAGTGTTGTTCGGCTCAAGCCTTGCATGGATTCTGGATCACCAAAATAGTCCAAAGTATCACTCCCAACATACTTCATAAAACTATGGTCAACGTCAGGAAGTTCACTTAGGCCTAAAGACTGTAAATCTGTAAACTCTGTATAGCCGATAGTTCTTAACCCTTTTACACCTAAAGCAATAGCAAATTCTGCTTTATCATAAATAGAATTTACAAATTGCTCTTTATTAGAAAGCACCGTATTAGCTAATAAATCATTATCATCAGTTTTTAAAGTCAAACCACTAATTCTTGCATAATCAGAACTGTAGCCATTTTCACGTATGTCATTGACTATTTGATTAAAAAACTCATCATCTTCAGAAGCTCTTGTACCAATTTGATTTATACTGGTTCCATGATCTATTAAGTCTTTATAATTTTGAGCTTTAGTATTGATACTTGTAGCATCTTCAGAACCTGAGCTATCCGATAAAGCACCTAAACCGCCTATGGAGCGCCCAAGAATTTCTGTAATGGTTTTTTTGTTAGAGTCAGAAGGGTCAGCCTCATATCTAGCATAAGCATTTTTGAGCTCTTTATTATATGCAGTAGTACCATTACTTTCTGAACTTTTTGAAGATAACCCTGCTGCCATAGATGCTAGATAAGCCTTAGTAGCTTTATCTCCAAGTTCACGGGTTTTCTTTGGAACTGATTGCAACTGAATCTCTGAAATAATGCCATTAGCTAAAGCATTTCCAAAGGCATTAGCAGCAACTTGACGAGAGCTCCAAGTACCATTTTTTGCAATATTTTTCTGCACTGTATGCCTAACACCCGCTTGAACAACTCCTTGTAAAGTTTGTTGAGCTACATTGGCTAAACTAAATCCACTCTTATCATCAATAGCACTTCCAAGCCCCAATTGATTGCCAATTTCAGTTTCACCAATATAACTATTAATACCAGCTGAAATTGCAGAAACAGCAACATTTCTCCAGCTAAAACTATCTTTTATCCCTGCAAGTTTATTTGAAGCAACTCCAATAGGAACGGACAAAGCACCAGCTGCAACTTTACCCCAAGTGTTTAACTGCTTAGCTCCTTCTATCGCTTTATGA
This sequence comes from Kangiella sp. HZ709, assembly GCF_009674675.1. Lineage (GTDB taxonomy): Bacteria > Pseudomonadota > Gammaproteobacteria > Enterobacterales > Kangiellaceae > Kangiella. The sequence continues at coordinate 341,984 of NZ_WKJC01000001.1, read as the reverse complement.
GCTTCACCAAACGTTTCTGTTCCCGATAAGTAACCTCCAATACCTGCGGTAGCGGCCGCTGTTAATCCGCTGGAGAAGGCGCTTCTTAATGAGAAACTATTGCCAGCACCTAAAGCTTTACCTGTCAATTGAGAAGCTACACTTCCAACAAAACCACCGACAAAAGCTCCCGCAACAGCAGTTCCGACGCCAATTGTTCCTGCACTTACGGCGGCGCCACTAAGAACGGCTGTACCTGAAACAGTAGTTCCAGCCAATGCACTCGCAGCAGCTCCTGCTGTATAAATTGTCGCCACAACCGCAACCACAATCATAATGATCTGGATAATGCCACAACCTGGTTTTGGCGGTGGCGGTACGAATGGGATACCTGGGGTGGTATCGCCTACGATTTCCGCAGCGTTATAGGTTTTAAAAGTGTTGGCATCATTAAAGCTATTAACCTTACCTGGAATGGTTAGGGATTGGCCTTGAACAATGCGCTCGCTGTCTTCTTGGAATCCATTAGCGTCAGCAATTAGATACCATAAATCAGAAGTTCCATAGAACATCTGAGAAATACTACGCAGTGTATCGCCTGTGTTAGCGGTATAAGTCGTATCCGAAGTCGAGACATCTTTAGTCATGGCGGTAAAGCCCATGTCGCTAAAGTCGATACGGCCGTATCCGTCGATCTGTCCTAATTGTTTTCCATTAGCGTAATAATAATGCGTGGTTCCGTGTTCTTTCTTTTGCAGATTCCAGCTACTGTTTGCTTGGGCGCCGTCTTCATCTTCAATCAAGTGTTCAGAGGTATAAATACCGTCATCAAACTCGCCTGTATCTTTACGAATAATATGGCCATCTAAGTTATACGCTAAGAAACGTGCTTGGTATTTCTTATAGCCATCGATATCGTAGGATTCAGTAACGCTGGTGCGATTACCGTGCTTATCGTAATAAGACAAAGTCGTACCCGGCTTATAATGATTCGAACTTCCGTCTAAATCTTTACTGGTACCATGAACCTTTGACTCTAAATAACCATCAAACTTCACATAGGAATACTGATAAGTATGTATATAAGACGATTTAGATTCGTTATCGTTCAAGCCTGCCGTATGCTTGGTTAAGGTATAACCGATTATTTTACCGGTATTATCATAACCTATTGTAGAGCTACCACCATAACTAACGGTATTTAAGAGTCTTAAACTACCACTGGTCTCAGCATTAAATTGATAAGCAACTCGTTGCATTTCTTGTTGTATTGCATTCGGGTCGTAACCAATATCACGCACAAAATCTAAATAGATAGTCTGCATCATTGATTGGTAAGTATTTTTGCCTAAACCTAAAATTTCACTCTTCGTTAAATTACCATCATCACGATAATAGTTTACGGTATGGCGTTTCAATTGTTTACCAAAGTCAATGCTGTAATAGTCCTGTTGCCCTTGATTTGATCCAGGTAGCTGGCTTGCATAATTGACCGTATGGGTATTAACTTCTCTGGTATATTCGCGCGATTCAACCACTCGACCTGCTAAGTCATAACGCTTAGTCAAATGTAAGTCCCAAACATCACCGTTGCTAATTGCAGCGCGGCGTTCAGTTGCATTTTCCCAATTCACAGCAGGAATCGCAGCTGTACCTGGTTTGCTTGAAGCTAAGGTTCTACTGTTATAAACATTGGTGACTCGGCCTTGTTGATCATACTCAAACATCTCAGCAACAATCGCACCATGAGTATTTTTAGTCGCTCGTAGGATTTGATTACCCGTTTCATCATACTCAATCCAACTACGTTTTTGTGTTCCTGCCGCTTGAACATAGTCGTTACCCGATGCTTGAACTTTATAATCCAACATATCGACAACACGGTTTTCAGAATCATATGCGAAGGTATATTCGCGGATGTTACCCACTACGGTGGTATCAAAATTGTAATCACCGGGGTTATAAATTGGGACCTCTGGCGCATCAGGAATAATCGTTGGCTCGTCTAGCGTTGTATTTGGTTCCTCAAGACTTTGAGTCGAGAAGCTGCTTGTCGATGTTGTTGACAATCGGTTACTCGATTCTAAAGAGAAACTATTCAAATCATTACTTTTTTTGCCTTTACCCTGCCCTTTATTTGTTTTACTAGATTCCAGTAGCGTTGGTGAGGCTACGCTAAATAGCTGAATGCCACCGCCGCCTCCACCGCCACCGCCTCCACCACCGCTGTATTGAACAACGGTTAAACGGAATATGTCAGAAACAGTACCACCTTTGCCATCATTAGCAGTGACTTTAATATCAAAAGCACCGTAAGTATTTGGTCCTGCAACGAAAGTTCTGGTTGAAGCATTAAAGGTTAACCAACTGGGCAACGCCGCTCCATTACTTAAGGTTGCGCTGTAAGTTAGAACGTCATTATTAGCATCGCGGAAAGCTGTGCTTGAGAATGACCATACTAAACTATCGTACTGATCAACAACTTGATTAGGTAATGCTGTCGCCACGTAAGGAGCTGAGTTCGGCTGAGTTACCGAGGTTAACTTAAAGGTATCACTAACAGTAGCGCCATTTCCGTCATTAGCGGTAACTTGTATGTACCAGATGCCAGTTGTAGTCGGATTACCTGAGAAGGTTCGAGTCGAAGCATTGAAACTTAACCAAGTTGGTAGAGCGCTACCATTACTTTGTTTAGCAGTATAGGTTAAAGGATTGCCATCTGGATCGGCAAAAGTATTGGTCGTAAACGCATAGCTCCAGCTTTGTCCTTGATAAATACTCTTATCCGTTATTGGATTAACAACTGTTGGAGCTCGGTTAGGCGCTTCCGATAAATTAATATTGAACGTATCTATCGCTTGAGCCCCTGACGGATCTCTGGCTAAAACTCGCATTTGCACTGTGCTTGCAAAGTTACGTGGCGGCGTACCACTAAAGTTTCTCGTGCTTGCATTAAAGCTTAGCCAGCTCGGTAAGGTGTTGGACCAATGCGCTGGCGTTTGCGTTAAAATAGGCTCGCCATGTTGATCCCAACCAGTAATTTCCCAGCTTGCTGGCGTGTAGTATTGCGCAATATAAGTCAAGGTATTGCCATCTGGATCACTAAAGGCATTGCTTGGGAATGTGTAGTTAAACGCAGTGCTCTTTTGTCCAGCCACATTCGGAATGCCTGCGCTTACCACAGGGGCACGATTAGGGCCTTGGCTAACACTTAAACGGAATACATCATAGACTGTTCCACCATTACCATCGTTGGCAGTGACTTTAATGTCATATTGTCCCTTATTGCCGTAAGCAGGATTGAAACTGAACGTTCTTGTGGATGCATTAAAGGTAATCCAGCTTGGTAAGCTACTATTGTTCGATAGTGAAGCTGAGTAAGTTAACGTATTTCCATCCGGATCTCTAAATGCAGTCGAGCTAAATTGGTATGTTGCCGTTTTAGTTTCTTGAACTGAACGATTAACTAAAGCCGTAGAAACGTAAGGTACACGATTTGGACCTTGCGTTACCGAAAGACGGAAAACATCGTACTTTGTGCCGCCATTACCATCGTTTGCTGTGACTTTAATATCGTACTCACCCTTATGACCATAAGCCGGATTGAAACTAAATGTTCTAGTGGAAGCGTTAAACGTAATCCAGCTTGGTAAGCTACTGTTATTTGATAAGGAAGCGCTATAAGTTAAGCCATGATCATCCGGATCAGTAAAGGCATTTGAGGCAAATTGATAAGTTAAAGTCTTTGTTTCTTGAACGGCTTTATTGGCTAGAGCGGTGTTTAAAACAGGGGCTCTATTTGGGCCTTGAGTAACTGTGATTCGGAATGTATCTGTAATGCTTAAGCCAGACGGATCTTGGGCTTTAACTTTAACATCGTAAGCACCTTGATGACCGTAAGTAGGACTCATGCTAAATGTGCGAGTCGAAGCATTAAAGGTCAGCCAACTCGGTAAACTTGTGCCGTTTGATAAAGTGGCGCTGTAAGTTAAACCGTTACCATCAGGATCTTTGAATGCCGTTGATGAGAATACGTAATTTTTGCTTCCAGTCTCTTGAACTGAAGTATTTGGAATAGCCGCATTAACATAAGGCGCACGGTTTGGACCTGCCGATACGTTGACACGGAACACATCAGATGTTGTTCCACCATTACCATCACTAGCAGTGACACGAATATCATGTGCACCTTTGTGGCCGTAAGCCGGATTAAAGGTAAAAGTACGCGTCGAAGCATTGAAGCTAATCCAGCTCGGCAAACTAGCACCACTGTTTAACTTGGCACTATAAGTTAGACTATGCCCATCGTTATCTTTAAATGCTGTAGACGAGAAGGTATAGCCTTTACTACCAGTTTCTTGAACTGATTGATCGGCTAAATAACTGTTAACATAAGGACCTTGATTTACAAAGGCAGATACCGACAAATTAAACTCACGATAGACACTGTTTTGGCCATCAGATGCAGTGATACGCAGTGTAAAAGTATCGCCTACTTCGGAAGTTAGCGGTGTACCAGTCAAAATACCTGTAGAAGCATTAATGCTCATCCAACTTGGCAAGTTTTGATATGAGGTAAATGTTTCTGTAGTTCCATGTTCATGATCATGAATCGTGGTGGTAACTTTATTCTTGGCAACAAAGCTTAATGCATCACCGTTAGGATCGTTAAAATACTGAGCCAAGTTCAAACTAAAGGTGCGGGTCGCCTGGTATGACTTATTGGATAAAGTACCCGTCGTTACTGGTGCTGCATCAACCACAACTTTTACGATGGTAGTTGCCGTTCCACCTCGGCCATCATTCGCTTTTAAACTAATATTATAGGTGCCTGCATTTGCTAGTGTAGGAGTACCCGTAAATTTTAGTGTAGAAGCTGTGAAAGTTAACCAGCTAGGTTTATTGGTTACCGTATAGGTTAAGCTATCACCATTAATATCTGTGAAAGTATTTTGAGGTAAATCAATAACAAGCGCCTGACCAATTTCAGCATAATAACTGGCCGCCGGAGCAACGGTTACGGTAGGACCGTCATTCGCTGCTAAAACGGTTAAATTGAAATCTTCTTTTGCTACTGCGCCATGCGGATCGGTGGCTTTAACTCGCAAAATTGTTAGCTCGTTAGTGGTAATACCGTTGCGTGTTCCTGAAATTACACGAGTTGAGTTATTGAAAGACAACCAGCCTGTTGTGTTTAAGGCAACTTCTGCTTCTGGAACCCACTGTTGTACATAATCATCTGGCTCTCCAGGACCTCCAGGTACACTAACCCACTCGTAATGACCCGGAACCACTTTAACAACTGTATAAGTTAAACTATGCCCGTCTGGGTCGTTAAACGTCATCGTTGGGACCGTATAACTAAATAAGCTACTTTCGTTGACGGTTTTATTACTTATAGCATTAACAACCGTTGGCGCTTGATTGACATAAGGTGTAATACTTAAAGTAAAGTTTTTAGGGCTAGAAATAGCAAAGCCATCGGTTGCGCGAATTCTAATGGTATAGTTAGCAACAGCTGAGCTTGGCGGAGTCACTGTGAAGGAACCATTTGAAGCATTAAAACCACTTGCTAACCAGCTTGGTAATGCTACATAGGTAGAACCGTTCCAGTAAGTTGCTTCATAAGTTAGACCGTGACCATCAGCATCTGCAAACGGCGTGCGGACATTAAAACTCATTGGTCGTTGAGCTTGGTAACTTAAATTAGGCAGTGTTCCTGAAGCTGTAGGCTTAGAATTCACTCGAACTTTTACCGTCGTGCTAGCACTGAACTCACCATCACTTGCAGTAATCGTAATAGTAAACAAACCATCGCTTCCTAATGGCGGCGTGCCATACAACTTGGCACCGTCAAATTGCATCCAAGAAGGCTTGCCGGTAACGGTGTAAGTTAAAGCGTCATTGTTGCCATCTTCAAAGGCATTTGTTGGAATTGGGAAATTAAATGCAGTGCCGATTTCGGCATATTTTTCACCGCCTAAACCCGCGTCAATAGTAGGCGCTACGTTAATACCCTTAACGATAAAGTCAAAATCACTATAAGTTTGATATAACTCTGAAGTGCTTGTCTCTGTTGCATAAACACGTAAACGATAGGTGGTATCTTGATGGTCAGCTAGAGCAGGAGCATTTCCAGAGAAAACACCTGCTGCGTTAATCGATAACCAAGATGGTAAGTCTCGTACTTCCCATCTTCCAGGAGGATCAATGACAATAGTATCTGGCCCTTCTGTAACAGTGTAAGCAGGCGGATCGACCCACTCTAATAATTTTGCAGAATAGGCTAAAACATCACCTTCAACATCGGCGAAAGCATTAGCATTTATCGGTTGGTTAATAACCGACAGTTCATCTACGGCGATAGTGGAAACTCCAGCATCGACTGTCGGGCGTTTATTTTGATAAGGAGTAATGGCGACATTAAAATGAGTGGATGCCGTTGCACCTTGTGAATCCGTTGCAGTAATTAAAACACGATGTACGCCTGCACCTTCTCCAGAAGCTGTATATTGCGAAGCACCTTTTGGCGGGCTTGCTACATTAAAGGAAATATTATTTGCATTGAACTGGAGCCACTGCGGTAAATCTGCTGTTGCTAAACTGTTATAAACATTACCTTCGTAAACTCCATATTCTAAGCGAGCAGAATACGTTAAGGTATCTCCAACATTTAAATCAGTAAACAGATCTGTTCCGATTGAAACAGGTAATGTAGCCAATTCTTCAAGACTAACATCATTAATCGCTTTGTTTACTGTTGGTGCGGTATTAAATTCAACGATATCATCTGAAGAGTAACTATCAGCTACACGAACTAAAGTACGATTGCCCATTTCATCATAGAAATAACGGGCATCTAATGTCACTTTATTTTGTATAACATCATCAACAACAACCCGAGCCATACGACCATGACTATCGTAATCAGTCATCGTTTTTTGTTGGTATGTCTCCCATTCGTTGCCAACTTTAGTTTTGCCTTGAATATGTTCGTAAGTTCTTTGACCTTGCTCATCATATTCATATTTAGCATGACGGTCAGTGGTATAATCATCCACCGACTTAATTTGACCATTCTCATAATACTCGTAATGAATGCCGACCGTTTCATCATAAGTAAAATCAATTAACGGAGAGCCTGGTTCTCTTTCTACAACCGTAACTTGATTAGTATAGCCTCTGAAGGTAAGTTGACCTTTATCATCATAGACGTAGATATAATCTCTAGCAGCTAAATCGTTATAGTGATGTATTCGCCCAAAATAGTCATAAGTCCAGCTTAAGCGATCATTTTCTAAGCTGTTATTAATTGAAAGATTATTTGCGGTTTCAATTTTAAAACCTTGCGAATCATAGACGTGCTCTTTGATTAAATTTGTCGAACCGGTAATAACTTTTTCTTCGCGAATCGTATTACCTTTTACATCGTAATCAACAAAGTTATCAGCCCACTTGATGGTGCCATTAGCTTCAATTGATTGTGCATGACTTGTTTTAGTTTTATTACCTAAGGCACTATATTCAAATTGAGTTAAGACTTGGTTAACCCATAACTCAGAATCATTTTTACGAAGATCTCCGATCGACAAAACTTGATCCAACTTGTCATAAATTTGAGTAGTGACATAACCGTTTGCAGCTTGTTTAGCAATTTGTCTGCCTAGTACATCGTAAGCGTAATGCGTTTCATAGCCTAAAGTGTTTTTCTCAACTGTTAATTGACCAAGGTCGTTATATTCTTTTAAACGCTTATTACCACGAGCATCCTCAGTTATAATCTCTCGACCAAATTTATCATAACCGTAAGTGGTCGTTGGCCAAGCTTCTTGTCCATTAACGAACATAGTTGGAGCTTGGTGGAAAACGACCTGATTACTCTGGTTGTAACGCATATAACTCGTTTGACTACGCATATCGACAAACTTTAAAACGTTGCCCCAACGGTCTAAAGTTTTTTCAGTTGTAGGTGTCAAAGTAGCCGGTGCAGCAGAATCTTTAAAGTTTTGAGTAGTTGATTGATATTCAGTCTTTAAGTCCCGCCCTAACTTATCGTAATAATAAACTTTGTCGCCCATTGAAAGTTCAGACTCTTTTGCAACCTTTCCAGACTCATTGTAGCTATAACTTTTATGAACAATAAATCCATTATCTTGTATTTGCTTGGTATCTTTATCGTATGCATAATCAAGACGTTTTTCTTCGACTATTCGTCCTGCATTATCGTAGATCATTTGCTCTTGCAAGCTGGTAATATAGTCCGAATCACTCAGGCTACCCTGTTTATGATCACCTTTTGCAATCACTTCACCAAAGGCGTTATACACCACGGCAACTACTTGATTCTCAACTGCCGCAGAGGCTAACTGATTTGCTGCACCTAACTCAATTTCAGTAACAATTTGTCTGCCCGCTCTATCGTACTCATAAGTGCTGCGAGCCACAAAACTCTGGGTGCCCTTACTGCCTTGATAATCTTTTTCAGTAACTAGAATATTGCCTAATTGATCGTACTGATATCGAGTAGAGTGATTCTCTGCATTGGTCTCAGTAGTCACACGGCCATGGGCGTCATACACATAATTTGAAACTCGGTCATCAGCGGATTCGGCCGGAATACTGGATACATAGCCGGCAGCAGAATCTCTTACTTGCAGAACATTTCCAAATGCATCAACTTTAAAACTGCTGTAAGAAGACATAGTCGTCGTATTGAATGCATGCGAAACCACATCATTAGTCGTTCTATCCGATTGAGTCACTAATTGAGACGGATCAATCCCACCATTGACATTGGTATCATTTAAAACAGATACCGCGGCGCCTTTAATACCAACTTTCGAACCTAACTTGTTGTAGAAAGTTTGATTGACCGTAACACCAGCCTGAATGGTCTGAACTACATTCCCTACCGCATCATAAACACTCTCTGAAGTGATACGACTCGGTGCCAAGCTATTACCATCATCATCTTGGTAAATAACGTCTTCACGATGCTGCTTTACTAACTGCCCCAGCTTATCGTACTCAAAAGAAATTAGACGATCTAAGCCAGTAGCACTATTACCGGTGTTGGAACCAGCAAGTGGAACAACTGGTGCATTAGTAGTAACCAATACCGATGAATCGATAGCTGTTGCATATTCAGTTTGAGAAGCCACTTGGTCATACACATCATAAGTGTATTGAGTCATGTAACCTTCAGCATCAACTTCAGTGACCTTGCGACCTAAATCATCGTAATAATAGAAAGTTGAAGCCCACACTTCTCCTCGACCTGATTGCGCATCCTGGATCAACTTAGCAGTTTTCACCAGCTCACCAAAAGCGTTGTATTGGTAGGTCGTTCTTGGTGCAAACTGATAAGTGGTTTGACTTTGCGCATCGTAAATCAAAGTTTGCGGCTCAATCGTTTCAATCAATTGATTTTTATCGTTATACAGATGCTGCAAGCGACGGTCATCACTGGATGCAAGTGATTGAACAGCTGTTTCTAGTTCTATTTCTGTATAAGCATTAGCGCCTTTAGCATCGAAACCCGATAACTTGTTCGCATAACGAATTAAATCGGTTTTGTTACCAAAAGCATCATAACGGTATTCAGTAACATAGCCTTCGGCATCTACTGCAAAACGTTCGCGATTTAAATCATCATAGGCTTTGTAACTGTAATTGCCTTGTACATCACGGTTAACTACGGCATTACCTTGCGTATCAAACCAAGTATCAACTTCATACTTAACATCAGTTCCTGTTGATGTTTTAGTGATTGGATGTTCAACACGGTTCTGACGGCCCATAACGTCATAACCGTACTTAGTGGTACGAGCAAATGCCTCACCATAAGCTTCAGTACGAGAGGTCACATTGCCCATATAGTCGTATTCCATACGAGTGACTAGCTTTAATAACTCAGAGGTTAGTGTTCCAGCTGAATTATAATAATGAACCGTTTCTTGAGGTGTTATCTCGCTGGTTAAGTTACCTAACCGGTCATATGCATATTTCCAAGTATCACCTTTTTTATTAGTAAAAGTGATGGCTTGATTGAGCGAATTGTACGTATAAGATTCTGAATAATTTTCAGCATCAATAACTTTTACCACATTACCTAAGTCATCGTATTGCGTTTGCGTTTCACGATAGACTAAAGCAGTACTACTTCTATTGTAGGCCGTTTGCAAGGCCGATAAAGAAAAGTCATTTCCAACGTAAACTTTTTCATATTCAAACACACGCGTAACCCGGCCATTAGCATCATAGCCATTTTCAATCACATGGCCTTTTGCATCCACGTTGAATACCACACGTCCTAAATCATCGTAAGTAAATCGTTCTGAGCGATAGTCTTTATTTGCGGTTAAGGCTTTAATTTCTGCAATTGTTGAATTTGCAGCGATAGTATTGAAAACATCCGAATACTGGCGCGACTCAATCAAGTTACCTACATCATCGTAGATACTTGCTGTTAAGTAACCTAGCGCATCAACGCTATAAACTCCGCGACCTAAATTATCAACGATGGTTTTTGTCGAAATATAATTTTGATTCGTTATAGAAAGAGGTCCTAACTCAACATCGACAACTTCACCGCCAGGGCGATAAATTGAAGTGTCCACAAAATACTCTTTAGCTGGATCAACATTACGAGTTGAAGTGTGCACTAAGTCAAAGCTTTGAGAACCAGGGGCTTTTACGTAGTAATGCGCTTTGCCATCTTTCAGTTCGATACGGTAGCGATTGTCTGGATTAGCTGCATTATGTATCAGTTTTTCAATAGCGCCTTCTTCATAAATTCTAAGATGAGCATCAGTATAATGATAGAAAGCAAAATCTAAATCTGTCCAGCCATTAGTCGCAAATGCATCATTAAAACCGACCATGACATTTTTATTCGCCACAGGCATACTAAACTCAACAAAACCTTCTCCTCGAATGGTTTCTTGACTTCGAGTTCCATACTTCCATCCTGCTGGTGCAGCATCGTCTAACTTTAATGAATCCCCAGAAGCTTCTATACCTGTTTCATAATCTTGCCAGCTTACTGAACCGATGAACTGATTAGAATTTGATTCATGCCCTTGTGATGCATAGCGTTTAACTTCAACAATATTACCATTGGCATCAAACACATTTTCAGAGACATGCCCTTCAGCATTAATCACATATTGCGCACGACCAGCATTATCATAAATAGTGCGAGAGGCATTGGTAGTTTTATCACCAGAGTAAGCATTAATCGCCGCTTCAACCTCTGAAGCTTTTGACAAGTTGGTTTCTAAAGAAATGTCGCCAATTAAACCGCTACCACGAATCAAGAAAGCATTAACATGAAGAAGCTCAATATCAGGGTCCGTTTGTGCTAAGTCCGCTTGCAAATCCCTGGTTACGGTATGCCAATTTCCATCATGTAAATCGTTACCTAGATAATGAAGAGAGTAACCGTTATTGTTGTAGCGGTCTTGGCCATCACCCACGTAATAAGTTGCATAACGATGCCCTTTATTGGTTTGGGTGCTGACATAAATCGTATATCCTTGGGAATATTTCATATCCCAACTGATAGTCGATTGATTAGTATTTACCCATGAAGCTTTTGAGCTATTACTCCACAAACGATAACCATTGCTTCGACCAGAACCTTGTAGCTGAATAACTTCTTTATTCGCTTCAGTATCAAAAACGCGACTGATAGTCGCCCCTTCAGGCGTTTTATCGTAGACTTCCCAAGAGTTAATATCCTCGGAGGGTGCATTATAATCGGTAGATAAACTTAAATTTGAAAGATTTAAATCGGTATATAAATGCTGAGCAATGACTTGGCCATTGGCATCAAATTCATTCTTAGTGATATGCCCTTCAGCATTAATCGAATACACCTGACGGTTAGCAGCATCGTACGAGAAGTACTGAGTAGAAACCGTGGTTTTGTCCAATGAGCTAATGCCAGCCAAATCTCGGCTAGCAACTTTACCTTCAAAACGATTAACTTGAACGACGTTACCACTCGCATCATAAATCGTTTCAGATGCATAGCCATTTCCATCAATTGAGTATTGTTGGCGACCTAAATCATCATAAAAGTATTTAGTACCGCTAAAAGCCAATTCTTCTCTAATACTAAAGTTGTCTAGGTAAGTTGCATCACCAGATACTCCTGGGCCGGCAAAGGAGTAGGCTTGAAAGCGTGTATCACCCCAAACTTCACCAGAAACAGCTAAGGAATGTGTAAATGCTTCTTCTCGGCTCTGACCTTTCTCATAAACATATAAAGTCGATACTCCATTTTCTACAATTTGCTCAATTACGTATGTCGTATTGGCATTTGGACTGCCTAAACGTACGTTCTTACTATTTGACTGCTCGACCACATAAGCATAAATATTACCGCCAGTTATATATATAGAGTGTCTAAATAATTCGTCACTGCCCCAGCTCTTGGTGTTGTGCAAACCCGTAATAGAGTAGTTTCCTGAAAAATCAGTTGTAGTAAGTTCAAAAGTAAGATTTACTTTTGAGTCCATGTCTACTCGTTTATTCGTTATTAAAGACGGCCAAGTATTAGTGGAGTAGTCTTGTTTTTGTAGTACTGCCTTTCCATCTACTAACGTCAATGCCCCAGATGGATGATCAAACGTACTAGTGTTGAAATCAGAAGAAGATACATCGGTAAAATCTTCTATTACAGACCAGCCTGTTAACAAGTTACTAACACTCGTTTCAGAAATAGTCCCTGATAAAGATATAGCTTTATCATAGCGCTTAGTTTCAATGACTCGGCCTTCAACATCATAGACATTCTCAGAGACATACCCTTCAGCATCTACCGTAAATCGAAGTTGGTTCTTCTCGTCGTATGCAAAGCGAGTAACTGCGCCACTAGCATCAGTCGACTGTATTAAATTATCGTTCGAGTCGTAAGCGTAACTCTCACGGATATTTAAGCCGCTTGGATCTTGGATCTTTGTTTCTAAACGACCCAAATTGTCGTATTGATATTCCGTCACTCGCTCTTCAGCTTGACCTGGCGCTTGAATCACTCTGAGTTGATTGCCTTGACCATCATACTCGTAGCGAGTTTTGATGTTTAAGCCCGTTGAGTCTACAACGATTTCGGTAACCTGACCCAGCTTATCGTAATGCGTCTGTGTCTTAACGCCTTTAGCATCGGTTGCAGTCACCACTTGACCTTTGCCATCGTAAGCGTAAGTCGTTTTGATGTTTAAACCATCCGGATCAATAGTTTTTTCTAAAACACGATTCACCGCATCGTAACTAAACTGAGTACGATTGCCTTTAGCATCATAAGTATCGGTTAATAAACCCGCGTTATCGTATTCGTTACGCGTTTCATTGCCTAAAGCATCAATCGTCTTGCTCAGCTGGCCGTTCTTGTCGTAAACAAACTCGGTTTTGTTGCCCTTACCGTCGAACGCAACCACCGTCTCGCCATGCTCATTACGGATTGATTTTGTAGACACGCCTTCTTCAAAGAAACTGGTTAAGCTCTTGTCAGAGTCGCTGTACTCATAGCGCACTTGATTGCCCAAGGCATCGGTTTGCGTCAGCACTCGACCAAAGGCATCGTAAGCCATTGAGCGAGTTGAATTGGATGGATCTGTCGTGACCACGGTACGACCTAATCGGTCATACTCAATTTGACTAAAATTGTTATTGGCATCCCAAACTTTCACCGCACGACCAAAAGCATCGTATTCGGTTTTGGTGGTGAGGTTTAAACCGCCGGCGTCACGGATAACGCTCGTGGCTAAACCACGTTGGTCGTATAGGTATTCGGTGGTCACCGCTTTACCGTTGGCTACCGACTCAAAGTCTATTCCTTGAGTCGAGGCCTTCATTTCACCCCAAGTATTGTAAGCGTTGCTCGAGTTATAGTGCGATAAATTACCCGTCGAGTTAGTCACCTGACGCATCGCCTCTAATAACTGACCACGACGGTTATAATTAAATTCGGTTACTGTGTCTTTGGATGAATCACGGATTTCATCGACGATAGCTTGAGCGGCTGCTTGATCAATGTAACCGCCTTCCCAAGCGTCCATTCGCCCTTCTGGGAAACGGTTAACATATTGAATGCTCTTTTGTACATCACCAAAAGCGTTGTAGACCGTTTCGGTTAAGGCGCCTTCAGCATCCACCGTAAAAATCTGGCGACCTTCGTGGTCGTAAAAGAAAATACTGGTGTTACCATTGGCATCAATGCTCTTAGCTAAACGTCCGGCTTGGTCGTAAATAAATTGAGTTCCATGCGTTGAAACTTTACCCGCAATGTTTGTATCCGTAGCATTCGCACCCAGCTCATCCGAGCCTTCACCATTAACGCTACCAATCAAGCGCCCTGCGGCATCGTACTGGTTGTAGGAGCGACGAACATCCGTTACACCACGAGTGGTTTCAATCACTTGACCTTGTGCATCGTAACGATAGCTCGTCACCACACCTTCATAATCCGTACTCGTTTCTAACAAGCCGCGTTCATTGTAAGTAAAGCTTGAGGTTTGATCTTTGCCAGTTACGGCTGCTGGACGCACCTCTCCTAAGGAAGCCTTATCTAAATTCGCATCCGCTACAGGATTCGCATAACGAGTCGTACTCGTCACTTGACCTTGTAAGTCATAAACCGTCTCGGTTAAATAACCTTCGGCATCAATCGAACCCACTACGCGGTTTTGGCTGTCATATATCAAACGACTGACGACATTATTCAGATTCAACACTAAGTCGTTGCTGGCATCTGCTTGCAGTTGTGCGAAGGTGCTTGTGGCTCGTAACCCTTCGCTGGTTTGTTTAGCATAAGCCGTCGTTTTAATTAAACGGCCGGCGGCATCGTATTCGTTATGAACCAAATAACCTTCAGCATCCAAAGCCGCTTCAATGCGACCAGAATCATCATAAAACGTACGGGTAACACGAGTGCCATCAACCCCGCTGATTTCGGTCTTCACCACTCGGTTGGCACCATCGTAAAAATACTCAGTCACGGTACCTTCAGGGCCGGTCATGCTCTGCAAACGACCGGAAGCATCGTAAGTACTACTGCTCACGCGGTCATGAGCTGAATCCACCGTCAACCAAGCCGCATCAAAACGCTCCGCTAAACTGTAAGTATCCGTCGTCGAGTTGTACCAACCGGTGGTATTAATGCGGTTAGCATAAGCCGTGGTGATTTCGACATTGCCTCTAAAGTCATACTCAAAAGCAACCACTGAGCCAGTCGCATCCACCGTATGACTGACGCGTCCTAAGTTGTCATAGAAAATATAATCAATCGCCCCATCTTGGTCACGGCTCGCCACCAACTGACCGCGCGAATCGTAATGGGTACTGCTCGCACCAAACTGAGCTGAAGCGCCATCGGTCGCCACACTGCTGATTAATCGACCTGCTGCGTCGTATTGAGTCGTGCGCAATAAACCGTTCGGCGAACTGGAGACGATTTGGCCACCATTGTGGTAAGCCGTCGAAGCCACGTTGCCTTCAGGATCCGTCATGCTCAACAAGCGACCCATACCATCGTAGCTGTACGAAGTTTTATAATCGTTTAAATCAGACGTCATTTGACCGTTAGCCGAGATGGTTTGCAGCAACAAACCGCGGTGGTTATAGATGTATTCCGTTTTTGAGCCAGTGCCAACACCCGCACCGCCAGCATTCACCTCATCAAAGATGGTTGAGCTGATGACCTGACCTCTAAAGTCCACTGCGTATTGAGTCAAGATAGAGCCCGATTTATCCAAGCCTGCTGACCAGGACTCTAACGCCGATAAGATTGGCGTCTGCTCTTTACTGAAACTGCTCACATCAAAGGTGTTTTGACTGTAAATGTACTCCTTAGCCAAAGTCCCCGACGGGTTGTACAAACGCTCGGCCACTTCACCTTGCGGGCTTAAAATAAAACGCACATGACCTTCTAAGTCGTAGACATAGCGGGTCGTTAACGGCTCACTAGGCAGAGCGACGCCTGCGCCATCCGGATCTGCCACTAAATACAGTGTTTCCGTCGCCAACTGATTGTTAGGGGTATATGTGCGAGTAATGGTATTGCCCGAAGCATCGCGCTCTAAGGTCAAGTTACCCTGAGCATCGTATTCAAAAACCGTCGTGTCAGACGACTCAAAACTATTTTGAGTACTTAAGCGACCATACTTTGTAATGGAGGTAACGTTACCGGCAGCATCGTAAGCATAATCCACGCCATAATTACGACCATCAATCGCCGTGCTCTCGCTGCGCGTTAAGTGGCCTTCGGTATCGTAATAAAAACGGCTGCTGTGACCTTGCGTATCTTCGACTTTGGTATAGGTGCCAACGCTGTTACTTAAGTCGTAAGTATAAGTCATCACATTGCCAGTACCATCGGTCACCGTCTTGGCGCGGTACTGACCTGCATTATTCTCATAAGTGAAAGTAACGCTGGTACCATCGCTTTGACTGATGGTGCGAATGCGATTGGTATCGCCCACATAAGAATAGGTCGTTTCGTAGAAACTGCTGTCGTTAGCATTCTCCTGTGTTAAGTCCACCGACACTCTATCCAAGCGGCCATTACCGTCATAGCCATAAGAAACTGTCTTACTGGTATTGGTCTCTTCATCGCCATTAACTTCCGTTGTATTGATACGGATAGCGCTTAAGGTGCTGGTGCCCATCAGGTAATCCAAAACGATGGCTTGCGAAGAGTTGGTGATTTTTTTAAGCAACCAGTCACCGCTGGAAGTCGGATGGTTAATGTAGCTGAACCAGGTCTTACGATTGTCCCTATCGCGCATCTCAATCATACGACCGTCGGCAGCATAAATCTCGTGCAAGCCTGTGTCATTGTCTTGATACCAAATCGCGGTGCCGTCACCGTTCAATGCGATGGTATCGTGAGCACCCGAACCATCCGTTGAACGATACTTGCCACTGGCTGTATCGTATAAATACACCGTCTCACTACCATCAGCATTCACCCGAGTGATGCTGCTACTAGCACTATTAGCCGCCCCCTGAACGGGCTTTAAGCGAGCAACACCCGTGCGCCAATTATCGCCGTTATCATCATCCAATTGACCTTGGCTGTTGTAAGTGCGCGTATAAGCTGCATCGACGCCTAAGCCCACCAACAATTGGTCGCGATGTTGGACCACTAAATTGCCCGATAACGCATTGACGTAACTGCGCTCCCCTGCTTGGCCTAAAGCCGCTTGGCCAAAGGATTGACCCAACAAGGATAAAGATGAGTTGATAAGACCTAAATCGTTCGAAAGAATCGTTGCGCTCATTAAATATTCCTGATCAATAATGATGATTATTGTTATCTTTTTTCGTTATTAGTTAATTCGAATAAAAATTAGGATTGTTTAATGCAAATTTGCATTTAATTGATATGTGCCTAGAAGTTACTTTAAGTATGATCATTAAATATTTGTCAGTAATGAAATAAGTGATTCTAGGCATTCGGAAAAAAATTCTGGAAAGGTATATTTCACAAAGCGTTAGAATTTTGCATGTAAAACAGCAAGAACTGCTGGAGCATTATTTATATGGTAGAATTGGAACTCTTATGAAGTAAGGACGACCTTACCTCTCAATATCATCGGGGACGGCTCCATTAATTATTCATCATCTGGAGTATTTTCATGACTTTTCTTAGTAAAGCTTTAGCACTCATTGTCATCGTTTTAGTCACTGCCCTTACTAGTTGCGTTCAGTCAATAAATCATAATCATAAAAATTTAGATTCAAATGATTCAATGCGCATAGGCACGCACGGCATGCTGATCTTTGGTGATTCAGAGAATATTTATGTATCCCACCTACCTCTTTTTAATCATCCGCATGATATGCAGGTCATTGCGAAAATCAAAGTTAACAATGAATTAATGGCGCAGTTGAGCGTGTTACTAAATAAAGATACATATTTGACTTTAGTGCCAGAGGTGTTTGATCTCAATAAAATTGAGAAAAATTTTAAATTTTCCGGCTCAGTGTATGATGGCCATTTTGAACGACAAGGTGTTAAAGCGATTGAATTAGCTCGTTTTGAAATTGAGCAATTATATGAGAATAAAGTATTAGGGACTTCGTTGGGCGATGGTCTTATTGAATATCGTCACCTTCCATCTAAAAGTGATAATAGTCATTTTTATTATAGAGTTATTAACGGTCGCCCCGCTTCTGATCATATTATTGGGGTTAGCGCCCCTTTGGTCGTAAAAAAAACTATACATATAAAAACCAGGAACTTATATGCTCAAACTATGGAATTGGCCGACGCACTCGATGTTAAAGCATCATCATTGCAAAATATTTACCTTGAGATTAATGAGCTGCGCTAATTCAATTGTTGTATAAGTGACTGTGCGATAGGAAGTATAGACAGTGCCCCGCCATACGTCCAATTGGCGGGTATAAAGATAACTTTATTATTTTTTACTGCCGGTATTTCCTTCCAATCTGGATGGCTATTTAGGAACTGTTTATCGATAGGCTCAATTATGGCTAGGTAGCCATTGATTGTATTCAAATCGGATATTGCTATACGCTGCTCGCCCCAATTGTTTTTCCGAATTTCAAATTCACTTTTGAGATCCAGTTGCTTAAGCATGTGATCTAGCATGCTGTTATTACCATAAACAAGCGGCTGCGCTTCTTCACTGAAGCGAATAAATGTAACCTTAGGTTTGTTCGTTTTAAACTTTGCTGACAGCTGTGTTTTAAGCACTTTAAAATTTTCATCTAAAGAAGAAAGTAAGTGGTCAGCCTCTTTTGTTTTTTGGAAAAGCTCTGCCATTTGCAAAAAAATGGTTCTAGATTTCTTGCCATTAGTTCTATAGTGAGAACTAAACGATTTGTAATAGACAACTTTTGCAATTCTCGATAAGGGGACTGCAAGCTTTTTTTGTCCTGTTCCAAGAATGATCAAGTCTGGTTTAAGGGCTTGGATCTGTTTAAAGCTGGGAGCTTTTCTTAAGCCAATATCTGCTATCGAACTTGGTAATGCCGGTTCCACGGCATATTGTTTATACTTATCAATTTCTGGAGCTCCCAAAGGTGTGATCCCTAGCTCCAGAAGGTTTTGTAGCAAAGTCCAATCAGTCACTACAATTCTTTCAGGCGTTTTCTTAAACCAATGGCGACCAAAAGTATCAGTGACTTGATAATCTTTTGTTATAGCCAAATCACATAAAAAGAAAGTGAGTGTAAAAATTAAGACTCTATAAATTAGCCTCAACACAGCTCTCCCCTACTAACAGTTCTATGCGCGGTGCTTTTTCATAAGAAGTAAGCACACGAGTCCAATTAGAATAATGCCGCTAACAATGTAAAGTGGGATAGCAAAACTTCCTGTTTTTTCCGCCACAATACCGGACATTACAGGTGATAAAATTTGTGCCACACAATAGCCTAATGTCAAACGAGCCATAACTTGAGTTGCTTTATTTCCATATCGACTGGCTACAGTACTTAAAGTTAAAGAAACGATACCCATAAAGGTAAAGCCAAATAATATTGCTGCTAAAATAGTAGTGGTCATTGAGAATGTTAGGGCCAAGGTAATATTACCCACTACATTGATTAAAAACGCTAGGCGTAAAGCATCTAAGCGTCCAATCTTCCTGGCAACCCTATCCCAAATAAATGGGGCTGGTGTAGCTGCAATACCTACCACTAGCCACATTTTGGCACCCCAGCCATCTAACGGCTGTAATTCTGTTATTAAAGAAGTGAATGTAACATTGACGGTATTGCTAAAACCCGCGCAGAAATAGGCTATTTGTAAAAGCCATAGCCAAGTTTCTGACGGCGGTTTTACTTCACCAACACCCAGAGCTTCTCCTCGAGAATTCTCTATTTCATCATCTTTTGGTATTGGTAACATAAACATTGATGGCAATAACAAAATAAAGCCAACTGCAGCCAAAACGACCCACTGTAAACGCCAATTGGTTTCAAACATTGAACCTATATTGGTCACGTCTACTATCACAGCGGCTACAACGATACCTAAGCCAATACCTGAAAAATGAATTCCCAGCTCACTTCTGTAGCCGTTATTTCGTAACCAATTAACAATTAAGCCAGTTCCTAACATGAAGCCAGCTGCCGTGGCTATTCCGGCAAAAAATCGACTGACGTACCAGACTAAAACATGATCAGAAGCGGCCATAGCTAGTGTGGCAACTACTGCTACGAGCAGCCCATAACGGTAGAAGAAATCCTTAGCCCTTAAGTTACTGACTAGCCAAACAATAAATAAACCTGTCAGGTAGCCCATGTAATTCCAACCGGCTAACCAACCTGAAAGACTTTCGGTCATTCCCACCTGCTCTTGCATACTTGGAATCATTGGCGTGAAAGAGTAACGGGCTATACCCATACTTAAAATTAAGGCACAAATCCCTGAAATTAAGACACTAATTCTATTTGCTTTAAACAAAATATTTCTCCACTTATAAAAGCGTTTTAATCTTCGCAGTTAATTCATTGGCTGTCGTACTATGGCGCATAGCGTCAACTAACCGGCCTTCTTGATCAATGACATAGTAACGAGAAGTATGTTCAAAAGCATATTCTTGCTTAAACTCCTCAGCCTCAATCATCTTAAAATATGCACCATAATCTCGTGCAACTTGATCCACCTGTTCTGGCGTTCCTGTCACACCAGTAATATTTTGATGGTAGAAGCTAGAGAAGTTCTTTAGTTTTTCGAAACTATCCCGTTTCGGGTCAATGCTTATCAATACACCTTGCACGTTATTCAAACCATCTGTTGATAATCGTTTAAAGGTTTTTTTTAAAATACCCATTGAAGTCGGGCAAACTTCTGGGCAACTCAAAAAACCAAAATAAACAACTACAACTTGACCTCGGTAATCAGTTAATGAAACAGGTCCATCAGCACTTTGTAAGGTAAAATTGCCACCAAGCTTGCCATCTTTACCACCGACTCCTATCAGGGGATGTTCATTACCGGTAAGCAATGCATATCCAAGTAATCCCACGATTGCAAAAGCAATAAATAAAGCAATCGAAATAAACTTCTTACTGCTAGTCATCTAATGGCCCATAAGCATATTATGGTTCAGGTGCTGCATAATCCAAATTGAGCCGACGATAAGAATCGCCACTAAAATAAATGCTAGTATCCCTGAAATATTATTCCACATCTGTTCTGAAGATGTGTTCATGTGTAAGAAATAGATAAGCTGCACAAATATCTGCCCTACGGCACATAGCAGTATTAAGCTAATACTCAGTACTTCTCCTGCACTACCTGACATCACTATACCAAAAGGTATTGCTGTTAATATGACGGATAAGATTAATCCAGTAACATATTCTTTAACGCTACCATGAGCCGCCCCACCTGCATGATGAGACTCATGACCTTGCGATTGATTTTCATTTATTGAAGCCATTAGACAAACCTCATCAAATATACAAAGCTAAATACACATATCCAAATAATATCTAAGAAGTGCCAAAATAAACTTAAACACATCAAACGAGTTCTGTTATCGCCTGTTAGGCCCTCTTTCAATATCATAATGACTAAAACAATCATCCATATCATGCCGGCAAATACGTGCAAACCATGTGTGCCAATCAAAGCATAAAAAGCTGACCAAGCGCCACTATCCCAAGCTGCAGCACCTTCTTGGGTAAAGTGTACAAATTCGTATACTTCCATTACCAAGAAAGCCAAGCCCAAAACAAAAGTGGCTCCAAGCCAGCCAATTAAACCTTTCATATTACTTTTGTTAGCTTCCAACATGGCCATACCGAAAGTGAAACTACTCAATAAAAGTAAAGCTGTTTCTCCTAAGACAAAGCCTAAATCGAATAGCTCTAAAGCGTCAGTAGAACCAACATAGTTAGTTCCTATAACTGCATACACCGCAAATAAAGTCGCGAACAATATACAATCACTGAGTATGTAAACCCAGAAGCCAAAAACCGTATCGCCAGCATAATCATGATGACTTTCTTCGGTAACATAACCTGTAAATCCTGGTCTTGGCTTTCCTAAAGTTGCATTCATATTATTACCACCTTATACACTAATGGTTGTAGCTTTATCGGCGTCGCGTTCTGCTTCTTCAGCTAGTTGCTTAGCACGCTCTAAGCGTTGATATCGTTTCGCTTCTACGGCTTCAACTTCATTGATTTCAACGTAGTAATCTTTTTTACGCTCAAATGCGTAGATAATCCAAGAAGCAAGCATGCCAACAAAGCCAGCAATTGCCATCCACCAAATATGCCAAACCATAGCAAAACCAAACACTAGTAAAAAACCACTAATGACGATGCCCGCCCAGGTATTTTTAGGCATATGAATTCGATGGTATTGCTCAGGTTTTTTATATGCTAAACCAAGTTGCTTCATATCATGCCAATGATCACGGTCTCTTACTTCTGGTAATAAGGCAAAGTTATAGAATGGTGGCGGTGAAGATGTAGACCACTCAAGTGTCCTTGCATTCCATGGATCACCGGTCCGATCACGATTTTTCCGTTGATCTCGAATACTGGCAAAGATTTGATAAAATTGAATTAAAATACCAACTAATACAATTAGTGCCCCTGCGCCAGCTACTAATAACCAAAAGTTCCAGGTTGGATTATCGTAATAATTTAAACGACGAGTCATACCCATAAAGCCCAAGATGTATAAAGGCATAAAGGCGACAAAGAAACCAACCGTCCAGAAACCACAAGCCCACTTACCTAGTTTCTCATCTAACTTAAAGCCAGTTGCTTTTGGGAACCAGTATGTTAATCCTGCAAAGTAGCCAAATAAAGCGCCACCTATAATTACATTATGGAAATGAGCCACTAGGAATAAGCTGTTATGTAATACAAAGTTTGCTGCTGGAATGGCGAGCATAACACCGGTCATACCGCCGATAGCAAAGGTTAAGAAAAAGGCTACTGTCCACCACATGGGTGAACTGTATTCAACTTTACCTTTGTACATGGTAAATAGCCAATTAAAGAGTTTCACACCTGTTGGTATCGATATAATCATGGTTGCGATACCGAAGAAAGCATTAACACTCGCCCCCGCGCCCATAGTAAAGAAGTGATGCAGCCAAACAATGAACGACAAAATCATGATAGCTGCGGTCGCCCAGACTAAAGATGTGTAACCGAATAACCTTTTCCTCGAGAAGGTAGCTGTAATTTCTGAGAAAATACCAAATGCAGGAAGAATTAAGATATAAACTTCCGGATGACCCCAAGCCCAAATAAGGTTAACGTACATCATTTGATTACCACCCATATCGCCGGTAAAGAAATGAGTACCTAGGTAACGATCTAAAGTTAATAACGTAATAGTAACTGTTAAAATTGGGAATGCTGCTACGATTAATACGTTGGCGCAAAAAGATGTCCAAGTGAATACGGGCATCTTCATTAAAGTCATGCCCGGTGCTCTCATCCGAAGGATGGTCACCACAAAATTTACACCGGTGAGCAATGTTCCTATCCCGGATATCTGCAGCGCCCAGAGCCAATAATCGACCCCAACCCAGGGACTGTATTCGAGTCCAGACAACGGCGGATATGCTAACCAGCCTGTTGCTGCGAACTCACCTACAAACAGTGAAATATTTAATAATAAAGCACCGGCCACAAACAACCAAAAGCTTAGTGAGTTTAAAAATGGAAAAGCAACATCTCGGGCGCCGATCTGTAATGGGACAACGATGTTCATCAACCCAACAATAAACGGCATAGCAACAAAGAAAATCATTATCACGCCGTGGGCGGTAAAGATTTGATCGTAATGTTCTGGTGGTAAATAACCTGCCCCGGATTCACTAGCTACTGCAATAGCTTGCTGAGAGCGCATTAGAAGCGCATCTGAAAAACCTCGCAGAAGCATGATAAAAGCAACAAGAATGTACATGATGCCGATCTTTTTATGATCGACTGATGTTATCCACTCTTTCCATAAATATTTTAACTTTCCGAAGTATAAAATCGAACCAATAATTCCAATTGAGCCAATAATCACAACGATAAAAGTCGTGACTAGAATTGGATCGTGATAAGGGAAAGAATCCCAGGTCAATTTACCGAAAATAGGATCCGGATCGGTAACCACTGTATGCTTACTTGCCATTTAAACCTCCAGTATATTGTTCAATAATTTCACTGAACAATAATGGATTGACGTCTGAAAAATATTTAGGGGGAACATCTCTACTTTTAACTCTAAGTTCTCTGAAAGCTGAATCATCCAATGGGCTTTGCGAACTTTTAACACTAACAACCCATTCATCAAAACCTTGTTCATTAGTTACTATGGTAGAAAATTTCATCCCTGAGAATCCGAATCCGCTATAGTTTGCAGAGATGCCTTGATAAGTACCAACTTCACTAGCTATTAAATGCAAGCGATTTTCCATACCAGACATCGCATAAATTTGAGAGCCTAAATTTGGAATGAAAAATGAATTCATAACAGTGTCAGAAGTAACTAAAAATTCTATGGGGCGATCTACAGGGATAGCTATCTCATTGACAGTGGCTATTTGCTGCTCTGGATAGATAAATAGCCACTTCCAATCCATTGCAACGACTTGCACAACCATGGCCGGTTTATCAGATTTAATAGGTTTTCTTGGATCTAACGAAAAAGAAGTTATATAGGTAATGACACCTAATGCAATAATAATTAGGATTGGAATCGTCCATACAACAGCTTCAATTTTATTAGAGTGTTCCCAATCAGGCAGGTATTCATTTTTATCATTATTTTTACGGTATTTTATGGGAAACCAAATCGCCATAATAATGACAGGAACAACTACGAGAAGCATAATCCAAGTTGAATGAATAATAAGCCACATCTGCTCATTAGCTATAGGTCCTTTTGGATCAAATAGCTTATATTCAGAGTTGCCACACGAAGTTAAAAATAAAGCAAGAGCAACACCAACACTTATTTTCAAACTTTTCTGAAATAAATTTTTCACGAAAGTCTCACCTGGTAAAAAATGTAAGTTAATACACCGTTAAACTAAGAAGTTTTTCCCGCAAGTTTATCGGTCATATCCAAAACTTTATTAACGCCAGAGCCAAGTTTCATTAACTTCTTCAAGCGTTTAGAATTTAAACTTTGCATATCAGTAAACCAACTAACAAATAGCTCAATCAAATCATGCATTTCTTGCATGCGATTAATAGCATAATCATTCTCTTGAGTATCATCACGTTGTAGCAGTAAACCTCGTAACATGGACAAAGTAGGATCGACCTCTCTTTTTCGCCTTTCCTCGATCAAGGTTCTTGCTAACTCCCAAATATCATCGGAAGTAGTGAAATAGTCTTTTCGATCACCTGGAATAGATATCATCCTTAATAAATTCCAAGACTGTAATTCCTTGATACCCATACTGACATTTGAACGAGAAATACTCAAATGTTCAGAGATTTGATCAGCATTAAGAGGTTCTTCTGAAATGACCAATAAGGCACATATCTGGCTCACCGTTCTGTTGAAACCCCAGCGGCTACCCATTTCGCCAAAATGCTGGATAAAACTATGAATGTGGCTAGGTATTTGCATCAAAATATCCAATTTTCAGAAATTACTGAAATTTTAACAATAAATTATTCTAAGTCAATTAAAATCGAATGACAAAGAAAATAAAATAAATAGCTTATATATAAAGGCATATTGTCACGATTCTTTATAAGAAAACACTATCGCCTATTACCTTATGCATTAGTTATTATAATAATAAATTGCTTTTATGTTCATTTCATAAGCTTATTGATTATTTTTCAGTCATCTTTGAAGTAATCTATCGTAAGGCATTGAAACTTTATCGATAATTAGAGCAAACAAATGCCCATTTTTATAACTATTTGAAAACAAAGACTCTCTATTTGTAGCTTTAACTATTAGCTTTGATACATACAAAAAATTTACACCTGCATCGATAACATAGCTTTTCAAATAGTTATAGTTGAAATAGCGTGAAAAAAAATACTAAAGCCTTATTCTGGTTCTGCCAAGATTTACGAGTCGAATGCAACTTAGCTTTCCAAAAAGCTTGCATGAAGTCAGCTACGTTGCACACAATATATTGCTTCAACCCTGCTTTGATAGAACCAAAGCGACTTAACATCAGTCGTATTTCAGACAATCGCCTTAAGTTTCTGTCTGAATCTGTAGGTGATTTGAAAAATCAAATTGAAACTATAGGTCTCAGCTTAGGTACATTTTTCCTTAACCCTATTAAAGTTATTGATGAATATATTAAAGGCTATAACCTTGACGCTGTCTTTCGCTCTAAAACTAATAGCTATTATGAGAATCGAATTTGGTCAGAATTAAAAGCAATGCACCCTGATGTTTGCTTTGAAGAGTACGATAGCGATACTCTATTTGATGAAACTAGTCTCCCCTTCAGTATTGACGAGTTACCTGAAACTTTCAGTAAATTTCGTAAGAAAGTAGAAAAGCTTGAAATTAATATACCAAACTGTAGTTTCAGCAACATTCCTAAGCCACTGGAACAGTCTACTTGGGACCCTAAATTAAAATTATTTACCGAGAACCTTCAAGATATTACTTCTGAGTTTAAAGGAGGTACTCAAGCAGGTTACACGCAACTTCATAACTACTTTAATAGTCAACTACCTAGCAGCTATAAAGTTTTTAGAAATGAGCTTGATGGATGGGAAAACTCAACAAAATTTTCAGCTTGGCTTGCCAATGGCTCTATTTCAGTTCGAAATGTTGCTTTACGTTTGAAACAGTATGAAGCTGAAATTGAACAGAATGATTCAACTTATTGGATTGGTTTTGAATTATTATGGCGAGAATACTTTCATTGGTATTCAAAGAAGTATGCTCAGCAGCTATTTCAATATAAAGGAATACAGACTTCTAGAGACAAGCGCTGCGGCTTAAATTGTTTTTATCCCGAGCGTTATCAGATGTGGGTAAATGGAAATACTCCTTATCTAATTGTTAATGCTTGCATGAAACAACTTAAAGCCACTGGTTACATGTCCAATCGTGGCCGACAAATAGTTGCTAGCTGCTTTGTCAATGAACTTCAACTTGACTGGCGTTTTGGAGCTGCTTATTTTGAGCAACAGCTGATAGATTACGATGTTGCTACCAATTGGGGGAATTGGCAATACCTTGCTGGAGTTGGGGCTGATCCTCAACCCAGAAGGCATGTCAATCTGAATAAACAAACTCAGTTGTATGATCCAAATGGCGATTTCATCAAAAAGTGGACAGATGCGAATGATAGCGCTAATAGTATAAATAAAAGTAAGCCTGTTTCATTAGACTCAGTAGATATGGTCGACTGGCCAATAGAACAACAATAACAATCGCGTAGTCTATTTGTCGATAAAATATGTCAGTTAATAAAGCTAATATAGTATTGTTTAAGCGTGATTTAAGGCTTAACGATCATAAGCCACTGCAACAAGCTTGTGGCTCTTCATTCCCACTCATTATAATTTTTTGTTTTGAAACTATTTTAATAAATGACCCCCATTATGATACTCGTCATTGGCGCTTTATATGGCAATCTTTACAAGATTTAGATCAGCATCTCAAACAATACAATTCGCGAGTACATATTTATGTAGGGAATTTAAGTGATACTTTAAAATCTATTCAAGCAGAGCATGGCATCAATACTATATATAGCCATGAAGAAACAGGTGTGGCGGCTACTTATCAACGAGATAAAGCTCTCAAAAAATGGTGTTTTAGACACAAGATTGATTGGAAAGAGTATCAAAAAGATGCGGTAATTCGTCCTTTATCGAGTCGTAAAAACTGGGATAAAGAATGGAAAAAAGCAATGCGCAGTGAACTTGATATCCCAGATCTTTCTAAAGCAAATTGGGCACAGCTCATTAATTATAAAGAGCCAGATATTCCTATCGAATGGAAACAAAAAAAAAGTGATTTTCAAACTGGTGGTACAACCGAAGCTTATTTATATTTGAATTCTTTTTTTGATGATAGAGGTATCAATTATTCAAAAAACATTTCGAAACCAGAACACAGTAGAATTTCTTGTTCTAGACTATCGCCCTATTTAGCCTGGGGAAATATAAGTTTAAGAGAAGTCTATCAAACGTTGTTATCCCATTGGAATAAGAAAGGTTGGCGTCGGGCCTTAAGCGCTCTTTCTTCTCGACTGCACTGGCATTGTCATTTTATTCAAAAATTTGAGAGTGAATCGCATATGGAGTTTGAGCATTTTAATAGAGGCTATCAGGACTATCCTTACAGAGAAGATCTAACAGTTAATCGTCACCTTGAAGCATGGATGGGTGGACAAACTGGTTACCCATTAGTCGATGCATGCATGCGCTGCTTGCACCAAACCGGCTATATTAACTTTAGAATGCGTGCAATGTTGGTAAGCTTTTTGACTCATAATTTAATGATTGACTGGCGACAAGGTGTTCATCATTTAGCTCGTTTATTTTTAGACTTTGAACCTGGTATTCACTATTCACAGTTTCAAATGCAAGCAGGCGTTGTTGGGATTAATACCATCAGGATTTATAACGTTATAAAGCAATCACAAGAACAAGATCCTGAAGGCGTATTTATAAAAAAATATGTGCCTGAACTGAGTTCATTACCTAAAGAGTTAATTCATACACCTTGGGAGCTAACTTCAATGGAACAAGCAATGTATGATTTTGAAGTAGGAAAAAACTATCCCAAACCGATAGTCGATATAAAAGAAACCGCTCGAAATACCAGAGAATTACTTTGGGAGTGGCGAAAAAAACCTGCAGTACAATTTGAAAATCAGCGTATCTTAGCTAGGCATGTTAGACCAAGATGATATATAAAACTCTAGATCAAGTTCAGAGTAACTTTACGACCTTAAGATTGATACTTGGCGATCAACTTAATGCAAAGCACACATGGTACAGAAACGATCATGATTCTATTTTATATGTAATTGCAGAATTGCCGCAGGAGATAAATTATGTTCAACACCATATACAAAAAATCTGCAGTTTTTTTGCCGCAATAGACCAGTTTGCTCATGCTATAAGCTTATCAGGACATCACGTTCTTTACTTAAATCTAGATGAAACTTGTCAGTATCAATCACTAACAGAGTTGCTTACTACTATCGCTAAAAAGACAAAGGTTAAAACTTTTGAATATCAACTCCCTGATGAGTTCCGACTTAAATCTCAGTTAGCGAAGTTAAATATTGGAAATGATATTAAAATTACCCCATACGATAGCGAACACTTTTATCTTCATCATTACGAGTTTGAACAATACATCAAACCCCAAAAACATAATCGTCTAGAAACATTTTATCGCAAGTTACGTAAGCGTTTTAACATTCTAATGGACAAAGAAGGACCCTCTGGAGGTCAATGGAACTTTGATAAAGCTAATCGAAACAAATTAAAACCTTTTGATTTAAACGGTCTGCCGAAACCGAAAGTTTTTACTAACAACATCACGGAGTATAAAAAAAGATTGGACCGACACGGGTTCAGTTACTTTGGAAATATTAGTGAGGCAGTGTTATGGCCGGTAAATCGCAAGCAAGCCATGCAAGTTTTGGATTACTTTTGTAAGCACTGCTTGCCGCAATTCGGTAAATTTCAAGATGCCATGACAGAAAACAGTGAGTACGCTTGGTCTTTGTTTCATTCTAGGTTGTCATTTGCATTGAATGCGAAAATGATAAGCCCACGAATGGTTATTAAAAAAGCATTAAGTGCGTACCATGCCAATGACGCTATAGATTTAGCCCAAATTGAAGGTTTTATTAGGCAGATACTAGGTTGGCGAGAGTATGTAAGAGCAGTTTATTGGCAAAATATGCCCGAGTACTCTCAGATGAACTTTTTAAATACCAAAAGAAAGTTGCCGAAGTATTTTTGGACAGCCAAAACACAAATGAATTGTATGCAAAAAGCCATTCAGCAGTCCTTAGATTATTCTTATGCTCATCATATTCAGCGTCTTATGATCACTGGTAACTTTGCTTTACTGACCGGCATTAACATTAAAGAAATAGAGCAATGGTATTTAGGAATTTATATTGATGCCATTGAATGGGTTGAGCTACCTAACACTTTAGGCATGAGTCAATTCGCTGATGCTGGGTTAATTGCAACCAAGCCCTATGCAGCTAGCGGTAATTACATTAATAATATGAGTGATTACTGTAAGAGCTGTCACTACAGTGTCAAAGAAAAAGAAACTAATATAGCTTGCCCTTTTAATAGTTTTTATTGGTACTTTTTAGCGATGAATAAAGAGCAACTTGGCAAACTTCCTCGATTATCGCTAGCTTATCGTAATTGGAACAATAAAACTGACCTAGAACAAGATGCTTTAATTAAAAGAGCCGAGTATTTACTGGAGAATATTGAAAGTCTTTAGCAGCTTTTGATGAAGTATTGCTAAGGTTGCAGTAAAATACTGCCAATGCCCAAATATACCGTTCTGGTGCTATGTCACTTTCGGATAAAGAGTTAATACACTATAGTCGTCAAATTATCATGCCTGAAATTGATGATAGTGGTCAGTTGAAGATAAAAAGCAGCAAAGTCGCCATTATTGGTTTAGGAGGATTAGGTTCAAGTTGCGCGCTTTACTTGGCTGCAGCAGGAATTGGGGAAATGCTATTGGTGGATGGCGATCGAGTAGAAAGTTCCAATCTACAACGACAAATTGCTCACTCATTCGATTATATAGGTGTTGCTAAAGTAGAGTCTGCAAAAAATCAGATTAATTCCATCAACCCTCTAACCATAATTAATACCGTTAGCGAAAATATCAGTGATGATAACAGCCAGTTGCTAAAGGATCATGAAATTGATGTCATTATTGATTGTAGTGACAACTACCCTACTCGATACTTGTTAAATAAATATTCGTTATCCAAGAAAATACCATTGATACATGCATCTGCAATTAAGTTTCAAGGACATATTACTACATTTAACTTGACTGAAAACTCTCCATGCTACGAATGTTTGTTTGAAAATAACAACCACAATGACGAAAACTGTGAATCACAAGGCGTATTCCCTCCTATTGTAGGTGTAATCGGCTCCATGCAAGCTTCTGAAGTCTTGAAAGTGATTTTGGGGCTGAATGCTTTGGATGGCTATTATCAAACGTTTGATTTGCTAAACAATAAGATCAATACCTTTAAGTTATCTAAAAACCCTAGTTGCCCGAGTTGTTCTAGTTAATGCAAAGTCTTTTTCTAAGCTTTCTTTCACTAACATACAAAGGAAGTTATAATTAATTTTTATTTGTTTTAGCCAAACATAATGACCGCTATTATTATCATTTCCGTATTCCTAGTTTGTACCGGCTACATTCACTTCCGTGGCAAGTTAAGGTTAAAAGTATTTAGACAACTTTTGGATCATTCTGCTTTTTTCTCACCTGTGAACTGTTTGATGTATGCCTCTTCAAAAGTACCAAACAAACCTTATGTTGATCTTCAGCAATTCCCAGAATTGCAAGTCATTCAAGATAATTGGGAAATCATCCGTGAAGAAGCTCTTGCACTCCAATCACAAGAGCAAATAAAAAGCTCAGATAGATATAATGACGCTGGATTTAACTCTTTTTTTCGTCAAGGTTGGAAGAGATTTTATTTAAAGTGGTATCACGGACCTCTGCCATCTGCATTAAAAGCGTGTCCCAAAACAGTTGAATTGATTTCTAGCATACCAACTGTAAAAGCCGCAATGTTCGCTGCTTTGCCACCGGGCTCTAAATTACACCCTCATAGAGATCCTTATGCGGGCTCTTTGCGATATCATTTAGGACTTATAACGCCTAACTCTGATGATTGTGCAATTTACGTGGACGGCGAAAAATACTCATGGAGAGATGGTGAAGCCGTTATGTTCGATGAGACCTTCGTGCATAGAGCTGAAAATCAAACTGATGAAAACCGAATCATATTCTTTTGTGATATTGAACGCCCTACTAATAATTTCTTGGCAAGCATAGTTAACAAGATTTTTAGTATGACAATGGCACGGGCAACTCAATCTCCAAATAGTAAAGAAGATAAAACAGGCTTCTTAAACAAAATATTTGGTCTGGTTTATCCTATTAGAAAGGTTGGTAAAAACCTTAAGCAATATAATAAGAATCTTTATTATTTAGTAAAGTGGTTGCTCATAGGCTTAGTTCTTTACGCGATAATATTTTAACTAATCATTTCTTGTGGTCAGAAACATTCTGACCGCTACATCCGCTCTAAAGTTTCGATGCCTAGAAGTTGAAGTCCCGCTTCA
This sequence comes from Kangiella sp. HZ709, assembly GCF_009674675.1. GTDB lineage: Bacteria > Pseudomonadota > Gammaproteobacteria > Enterobacterales > Kangiellaceae > Kangiella. The sequence goes on along the minus strand of NZ_WKJC01000001.1, from coordinate 309,689 downwards.
AGTTGCTGCATACAAATCTGACTTAAACGAAGCAAACTTGCTTGTTTTAAGTTATCTTGTTCTTTCATAATATGTTGTTTTTGGTAAAAAGAACTATACTCTTGAGCAAGGTTATATAAGTGCTCACATAAAAAATGCGGCGCTCTTTTATCTATGGTTCGATCAATAACTGATGGAAACTCCAGTAAACGATAACTTAAGGCTTTTTCGTTGTCAGAGGTTTCTAAAAGAGCTCCAGCTTCAGCGCCAATGCCTTTCGCTTTTCGCAAAATGGATTTTATTCTAGCAACCTGCATGAGCAAATAAGGACCTGTTTTACCTTCAAACTCACTAAATTTTTCTAAATCAAAAATATAGTCTTTAATTCTAAAGTTTCTTAAGTCTGCAAATTTCAAAGTGGCAATCGCTACCTTATGAGCAATTTCTTCTTTTTCATCTTGAGAGAAATCTGAACCAAAATTAGATTCAGCAATTTTCTTTCTTGCTTCATCTTTGGCCATTTGAATTAAATCGTGCAGCTTCATAACACCGCCAGAACGCGTTTTAAATGGCTTGCCATCTTTGCCATTTACCGTGCCAAAATAGCTGTGTTCGTATTGAGTGTTTTCATTAAACCCCATCAAATCTGCGGCTGCGAAGACTTGTTTGAAATGCTGTTGTTGACGTCCATCAACTACATATAAAACAGTTTTAGCTTTGTCGTCACGCACACGCTCATACAAAGTAGCTAAATCAGTGGTGCCATACATTACTGCGCCATCTGACTTACGCAAGATTAAAGGAGGCATAATGTTTTCACCCTCCTCATCTCTAAAAGGTACAATTAAAGCGCCCTGATCTTGAATAGATATCGCTTTGTCAGCTAACTCTTCTAATACTGCAGGAATAAATGGATCAGCATCACTTTCCCCTTTCCATAGATCAAAACCAACGCCAAGTTCTCCATAATCACGTTTTAGAGTAGCAACAGAAACATTAACAAAATGCTGCCATAAAGCTCTATAACCAGCTCGGCCATTTTGCAATTCTAAAGTTGCAGCTCTAGCTTTTTCGGCAGCTTCCGGATCGGTTTTGCATAAGCCTGACTCTTCTGGGTATATCACTTCCAAATCTTGAATAGAAACTGGAGACTCTGTTGGATAATCATTGGTCACCGTTTCATCGAAATAAACTAAATCAGGTTGGCGTTTTTTAAGGCCTTCGATCAGCATACCCATTTGAGTGCCCCAATCGCCCAAATGCGCGTCAGAAACTACTTCATAGCCTTTGAAACGAAAAATACGTTGTAACGAATCGCCTATAATAGCTGTACGCAAATGCCCGACGTGCATTGACTTGGCAACATTCGGGCCGCCAAAATCGATCATAACTTTGTGAGCTGACAGGTCTTCAGCGACACCAAAAGTAGAATCGTCTGCTAGTTGAGATAACTTTTGCGAAATTGCGCTAGATTTAATAAATAAATTAATAAAGCCTGGACGCACCACATCAATCTTTTCAATCAGATCGTTAGAGTTTACCAATTCAGCAACTTTCTCTGCGGTAACAAAAGGGTTTCCTGCACCAAGCTTAGCCGCAGCCATAGCACCGTTGCATTGGAAATCACCAAGGTCGGGACGATTAGAGCGCTGTACAGCACCTAATTTAAAAGGAAGTTCTAATGATTCGAATGCTTTACCGAAAATTTCCGAAAGTTCTTGCTCAATACTTAGCAACATATGACTGTCATTGGATGTTTAAACTGGCGCCATTATACCTAGATTATAGGCTTTTGAAACTTAAAAGCTTGAGCCCGGCTTAGATAAAAACTCGATTTCTTCGTGAGTTGATTCACGTTGCAAAATTGCATTACGATGAGGATAACGACCAAAGCGATCGATAATTACTTTATGCTTAAGTTCAAATTCATAACCATGCTCGGGAATTTGCTTATAAAGTTTAACCGCGGCTTGATGAATCAATTTTGACTCACTGTGCATATAAGGCATATAGAGAAACTGCCGTTGGATATTAGACATATTCACATCTAAACCAGTATCAACGGCACTTTGACTTAAACATAAAGCCAAGGGATCCGATGCAAATGCTGCAGGAGAATTGCGAAACATATTTCTGGAGAATTGATCTAAGATAATTATTTCTGCAAGACGCCCCTTAATAGACTCTCGCCAATGTTCTAATTCACCTAGCATGGCTTGTTTATGGACATCGAAAAAACGCTCTTTTATTTCTAGGTCAAATTCAAGATCTTTAATCCACCATTGTTTACTGGGAATCTCTTTAAACCAAAAATCGAGTATCTGTTCGGGATGCATCATATGTATTTCTGGCTCTTGCTCTTAATTTCAGCCTTAATAAGCTCCAGTAGGCCTTCGCTAGCGTGTTCAACTAATTCAACGACTTTGGTAAAACCTTTGGCCCCACCATAGTAAGGATCTGGCACATCATGAATATTTAAAAGCGGTGCAAAATCTTTTAAAAATAACTTTAACTTAGAATCGTAAGCATTTGATTTAAATGATTTTAAATTGTTAAGATTAGATTCATCCATCGCAATAATGAGATCAAACTTTTCGTAGTCATTTGGCGTTACTTTGCGCGAACGGATCCTTGATAAATCATAGCCATGACGTTTAGCTTCTTGTTGCGATCGAGGATCCGGAGCTTCATTAACATGGTGAGCACTGGTACCAGCGGAATCCACGAAGACTTGGTTAGATAAACCAGCATCGGTCACCAAGCTTTTAAAGACGCCTTCAGCGGTTGGCGAGCGACAAATATTACCTAAGCAGACAAACAGTACTGAATACATAAGCTAAAGCTGAAGTAGTTTATAGGTTATCTGGGCTTGGGCTAAGTCTTCTTGCGTATCAATTCCCATACCCGGGGCTTCTTTCGCTGGTTCAATATGAATCGAATAGCCATTTTCTAGTACACGTAGCTGCTCGAGTGATTCTAATTGCTCAAGAGTAGATACAGGCAACTTAACATAGTCAGCTAAAAACCCTGCTCTATAGGCATAAATACCGATATGCCTTTGGCAGTGAGATAAATCTTTTACTTCTTTTTGCTCAAAGCTTCCCCTTTGCCAAGCAATGGGTGCTCGAGAGAAATATAGTGCTTCGTCGTTATTATTTGAGACCACTTTAACCACATTAGAGTTGAAAACTTCTTCATCGCTGGTTATTGGAGTAGACAAAGTTGCCATTTTCGATTTGGAATTTGCTAAGCCCAAAGCAACCTGCTCAATGTTAAGCGGCGAGATAAATGGTTCATCACCTTGAACATTAACAACAATATCATCATCTGAAAAATTAAGAGTTCTACAAACTTCGGCCAACCGATCAGAGCCTGATTGATGTTCAGCAGCAGTCATACAAACTTCGGCTCCAAATTCAGATGCAGCTTTAGCGATTCGCTCATCATCGGTGGCGATTATTACTCTGGCAGCATTCGCCAGTCTGCAGCGTTCGTATACATGCTGAATCATCGGCTTGTCACCAATTAGGGCAAGCGGTTTTCCTGGTAGGCGCATTGAGGCAAAACGCGCAGGTATGACAACAATAAATTCCATCTTAAGCTTTAATTGCCTCAAGTTCTTCGAACCTCAATTCTCGCGCTTGGCTTTCAAGCATCACTGGAATGTCGTCACGGATCGGATAAGCCAATTTGTCAAAACAGCATACCAATTCATCTTTATCTTTTAAGAATAACAACTGCCCTTTACAAGAGGGACAAACTAAAATATCTAATAATTTTGAATTCATGATTCACTCAGTCTAATAATTTATTCAAGGCTTGCTGTAATGCAGATTGGCTTTCTGGAGAAAGTATTGCTGTCACCGGTAAATAATAAAAACGTTTATCAGCAAAAGCTTTGCATTTCACCGCATCTTTTTCAGTCATGATAATACTTCCTGCTTCCTCAGTAAAATCGCCTGCTTGGAAATTATGATGATCTGGAAAGCTTTGTTCGGAAAACTCTAAAGACAATGATTTGAGGCTGTTGAAAAATCTCTGTGGATTACCAATGCCAGCAACAGCATGGATGGGGGTTTTTAATTCATCAGGCGTAATTGATGAACTATCGACTACGAACTTTAATGTCGATGTCTCTAATGTCATATCCTTACCATTAAGGATTTTAACATCACAGAGCTTGGCACGACTTATTGGCTCGCGCAAAGGTCCAAATGGCATCAGCCAGCCATTACCATAACCACGTGAATTATCGACAATTAAGATTTCAAGATCGCGCTGTAAAGCATAGTGCTGTAAACCATCATCACAAACCACAATATCACAGCCAAAATCATCAATCAGTTGTTGAGCACCACGCGATCGCTGATAATCAACAACGATAGGACATTGGGTATTTTTAACAATTAAGAGTGGTTCATCGCCTACTTCATTAAGTTGTGATTGCTGCTGAACATGCTGCGGATGTAGAGATGTATCACTACCGTAACCACGAGTAATCAAACCTGGCTTATGACCTAGTTCCTTTAAGTAATTAAGTAAATAAACCGCGAAAGGTGTTTTGCCGGTACCACCAACATTGATATTACCTATAACTATAACCGGCACATCTAGTTTGTTAGATTTAAAGAAACCGAGTTTATAAAAAGAATGTCTAAGCCAAACTAAAACCTTTAAAAGCCAATGAAGAGGTATAAACAGCCAAAGCCACCAAACAGTGTCTCGGTACCATAACTTTTCAAAGAAAATTTGCGACTTACTGATAGCCATACACTTTAATCGGTTTACTCTGAGAATTGCATTTGGTGTAGGCGATAGTATTCACCTTTAGCCGCTATAAGCTCTAGATGACTGCCCTGCTCTTTTATTGCACCATTATGAATAACTAAAATTTCATCTGCACTTTCTATAGTTGATAAACGATGCGCTACAACGATTGTTGTTCGGTTCTGCATCAAGTTTTCTAAAGCATTTTGAATATGACGTTCGGACTCAGTATCTAAAGCTGAAGTGGCCTCATCAAGGATCAAAATAGGCGCATCTTTTAAAATTGCGCGCGCTATTGCTATACGTTGTCTTTGCCCTCCGGATAATAAAGAACCATTATCTCCAATATTGGTATCTAACCCTTCAGGTAATTCTTGTATGAATTCCCAAGCATTAGCGTTTTTTGCAGCATTAATAATATCTTCATCAGTAGCGTCTTCAGCGAAACCGTAAGCAATATTGTTTCTAACTGAATCATTAAACAAAATGACGTTCTGAGAGACAATCGCAATTTGTTTTCTGAGTGATTTTAATTGGAAATTCTGAATCTCAGTCCCATCAATTTTGATTGCCCCTTGTGATAAATCATACAAGCGAGGCAACAAATGAGTAATGGTGCTTTTGCCCGAACCGGAGCGCCCAACTAAGGCAATAGTTTTGCCCTTGTTTACCTCGAAACTAATTTGGTTTAGAACTAACTCATCACTTTTCTTATAACTGAAGCTGACATTTGAATATTCTATACCTTGCTCAACCGAGTGTAGCTCAAGGGAGCCTTTATCATTTTCTGACGGTCGATCCAAAATTTCAAAGACACTTTGCGCGCCGGCTATACCTTTTTGCAATATGCTATTAACGTTAGATAATTCTTTTAATGGCTTTAATATCAACATCATGAAGCCTATAAAAGTAATAAATTGGCCGCCAGCCATGCGACCATCAAGGATTTGTAATGAGCCAAAGTAAACAACTGCCGCAAAGCCAATTCCGGCAATAAATTGAATCATAGGTGATGCTAGACCTTGGGCAATAATCAACTTCATGTCTTGCAGTCGGTTTTTATTTGCAGCCTGATTAAAATCACTCACTTGCTTACTGTGACCACCAAACATTTTTATGACTTCTTGCGCTCTAACGCTTTCTTCAGTTTTATGAGTAACATCGCCAACAGTATTTTGTATACCTTTACTGACTTTTTTAAAGCGTTTTGCACTGACATTAACAATCAGGCCAACCGCTGGGGCGATAATCAATACAAACAATGTTAAGCGCCAACTGATTATCAGCATATAGATCAATGAAAAGATCACCATGCCGCCAGAACGAAGCGCAATGGTGATAGCCTGCGAACTTGCTTGAGCGACTTGCTCTATATTAAAAGTGATTTTAGCGATTAGCTCACCAGCAGAACGATTTTTAAAAAAGCTGTTCGGCTGATATAAGTAATGCTCAAACAATTCCTGCCTTAGTGATTGAACCACTTTTCGGCCGGTCCACCCAATGCAGTAGGTAGCAATAAAGTTTAAAATGCCACGCAAAAAAATAGCCCCTATGATTACTAAAGGTGTTTTTACCAATAATACATAGCGATCTTTATTTTCAATGGCAACATCCAGATATTGAATTGCATTTACAAAAGAAGCTTCTACTAATGCATATAAAATATTAGCAAGGATACCGACAAATACAGCCCACTTATATCGTTTGGTATAACCCAAGATACGACCATAAACTTGTTTGCTGTTTTGTTCTGTGGCGGATGACTCTGTCATTAAGACTCTTCGCTTGGTTGCTGTGTTGCCATTTGGATATTACTAAAGCCTAACTGCCCTGCTGCATCCATAACTTTGATTACCGCTTTGACAGGTGCATCTTCATCAGAACTGATAACCACGGGAATAGTGATATCGTTTGAAACGCTTTGAATGGCGCTTTTAATGGTATCGATTTGGCGATTTAACAAACCTTGTCCATTGATATAAATCTCACCCGCTTTGGTGATGCTGATATCTACTGAAGCTGGTAAAGCTTCTGACGGTTCGCCACTGGCTTCAGGCAGATTTACTGTGATTTTCGTTTCTTTTTTGAAACTGGTGGAAACCATGAAGAAAATCAATAGTAAAAACACCACATCAATCAAAGGTGTTAAATTAATTTGTAAATCTTCCTTTCGCTTTTTAAGCCACATAAAGCTTAAGCTCCCGTAAAGATTTCTCTTTCGCCATGAAGAACATCCACCATTTTTAAGGCTTCTTGCTCCATCTCAGTCACTAACTCTTCAACCTTGCGAGTAAAGTACCGATGCAATACAAGCGTAGGTATCGCGATAGCCATTCCTGCGGCAGTAGTTATCAAGGCTTCAGAAATACCGCCTGCTAGCGCATCAGCGTTGCCCACACCTTCCAGACGAATCACGGTAAAGACTTTAATCATACCGATAACGGTACCTAAAAGCCCCAATAAGGGCGCTACTAGAGCGATAGAGCCCAAAGTGTTTAGGAAGCGCTCTAGACGAATAACAATACCTCGCCCAGCCTCATTAATACTTGCTTTCATCGCCTCTCGGCCAAACTGATGATTAAGTAAACCTGCAGTTAAAACTTCGCCTAAAGCTGATGAATTCTTGAGGTCGCGCATTTTGGACTTATCGAATTGACCATTTTTAATCCATGTCCAGACCTGAGCCACTAAGTGTTTTGGCAAAATACTGTCTTTGCGTAATGACCAAAATCGCTCAAAAATAATCCCCATAGCGATAAAGGAACACAAAATGATTGGAACCATGGTCCAGCCGCCGGCTTTTAATAAATCCAGCAACATGCCTGTAGAGCTTGATGTGGCTAGCATTGAATAGTCCTCAATTTGATTCTTCCTGAAGTTATTGTTTGAAGTATTTGTTTTATAAAGCCTATTCTAGTCAACAAATCCTTTGGTTACAAACCGCTATCGAGATTAATTTCACTCTTGAGATCTGCTTCTATTAATATAAAAATTATCCCTAAATAGCGACTAACGCTATAATTGGGCAAAGTGTTGATAACACCCTTTTAGTAAAAAGCAGTTAATAGAGGAATCCATTGAAACATTTATCTCTTAAAGTCGGCGGCGTACCGGAACATTTTAACTTGCCTTGGCGCTTAGCCATTGGTTCTGGTGCACTGAAAAAACATCATATCAATGCCCAATGGCAAGAGTTTCATAGCGGGACAGGCGCTATGGTTCAAGCACTAAACAATGGTGAAGTAGATGTAGCGACTTTACTAACCGAAGGCGCTATTAAAGCTGCCGCGCAGAAAGACTGCCAGTTTGAGCTTTATGCTTTCTACACTAAATCCCCCCTAATTTGGGGGGTTCATACCCCGCTAGAGACTGATATCAAGTCTCTAAAGGATCTAGGTAAAGCCACTTTTGCCATCAGTCGCTATGGCTCTGGTTCAAACCTAATGGCGTATTTATTAGCTGAATCTCAAGGTTTATCCGTTGATAATTTAAAATTCGAAATTATTGATAACTTGAAGGGTGCGCGAAACTTATTCAAAAAAGGCGGTAATTACATTTTCTTGTGGGAAAAGTTTATGACAAAACCATTAGTGGATGGTGGCGAAATGATTCGAATTGCAGACTTCCCTACCCCTTGGTCTTGCTTTGTGACTTGCATGAGAAAAGAGGTTTTGCAAAACAATCCAAAGCAAATAAAGCAGCTGATGAAAAGCGTACTAAAGAGCGCCAAACATTTAAAACAATCACCAATCGCAGAGCAATTAATCGCAGAGCAGTATCAACTTGAGTTGGCTGATGTAAAAACTTGGTTTGATTCGACTCAGTGGTATAAAAAAGTCAGCTTAAATTCAGAGTTGATCGATAGAGTAACCGATAAGCTTAAACAGTTAAGCATTATCGATTAGCCCAGCAATACTAACCGTCCAATACAGTGACTTTAGTATTGCTGTTTTTAGCTTTAAAAACACTGGTAGCTTTTGAATAAAAGTAATTGGCATTCATCATTGCCGAGGCAAAAGTCTTGCCCTGATCGTTTAAATAATTTGCCAACGCTTTTTTTGCGGATAAATTGCCTTCTTGTGCGGCCTTACGGTAATGCACCATGGCTCGACGCTCGCTAACTTGGCAACCCAGTCCAAATTGATAACAGTTCGCCAGATACAATTGTTTCTGCAATATATTAGGATCGGTTATTGCGCTAAAGTATTCCTTGGCTTTAGCGTAGTCTTTCGTAGTTCCGAGTCCTAAAAAATATAACTCTGCCGCACCTAGATAAGCAAAATCATCGCCGATGTGTTGAATTGACCTTTGATACCATTCTAAGGCTTGCGAATAGTCCTGTTTCCAGTTGTCTTTTGATGGAAGGCGATACAATTGCGCGATTTCAACATAGGCTTGAACCTCGCCTAAATTTACTAGATGCAAAAAATGAATCTTGGCTTGCTCGTAATTGCCCTTGCGTTTAGCTTGGTACGCCTTTTTCCATTTAGCGCTGGTATCTCGAAGATTCATAATCTTAACTAGATGACTTTTGATTTATTGATTTTGATCATGCCAATCGACATAGCTAGCAAACTTAAAAATAATTGTTTCAGCTGTGTCTATTTTATCTAAGGTAGATATTTTTAAACTCGCAGTGCCCTTAACGTATTGCCTACCGCACTCCCCCTGTAGTTGCAAAAGCTCACAACGGTTCTGCTCTTCATCTTCAAAAGCAATAGCGTCAGCATGGGTAATATCGAGTTCTGCATGATGAAAGACATGAGTAACCACACTAGGCAATCCATCGGAGAAACTATTCATTTCATTAATATGAACCATAGTACCGAAAGGCATTTCATAAGCGACTTTAGGATATTCTGTAGCTTTTTCAGCTTGATAAAAACTCAAACCCGTCACTGGATATTTTCCAGCTGTGAAAGTGGCTCTATTATCAGTTGGACGAATACTGATCCCCAAAACCCCAACGTCATCAAGGTATTCAGAGGGATAGTCTTGAATCGCAACTTGCAGTAAATAGGCCGGCTCTTGATATGGAACCGATTGGACTAAATAGTCACATTCAATTCCAGACAAAGCCTTAGGAGAAACCACTTCGCAATATTCTGGGTAAATTTCATCGTAATACGGCCCACCCTCATTGTCATTAGAGCTTAAGAAATCTTCATTAAACGAACTGTTCTCTTTATTAGAAACTATAGCATTAGGGTCGATATCGTTATTAGCATCACCGCAAGAAACCACAGAAAAAGTTACACCAATGGCGATTAACGCTAGAGAGGTTTTGTTCATATTTATCACTATGAATTACAAAAATTAAAAACGAAACGTTACCACCAAAAACAAAGTTGAAAGATTTACCAGTTCACGAAAATACAAAACCGATAACTAAATTGTTTATACCACAAAATAGAAATCGTGCTGAAAAATGAAGTACGGCCTTTGTTATAAAGCCGGCTTATAGCATTTTTAGTTAAACCTTTGACACTTACAGACAAACCTCAGAATAAGGAGCTAGGTAAGATAGCTAGCGAAGTAAATCTTACTTTGTTGACTTCAAGAGGCTTGAATAACTTTGTTAATCTCTATGTGACTGATAAAGCCAGCCTCTTGAGTCAATCTTACAATAATGAATCATAACTATATGACTTGGGGATACTCATGAAACTATTTAATAAAACTATCGCAGCAGTCTTAACTGCTGCGGCTTTAGGTATATCTGTTAACGCAAAAGCCGCATCTTGCGCAAACCCTGTTGAAAAATTAACCAGAGTTTTAGACTGTATTGATGTGGAAAACGCCTTCTGTGCAGCTAGAGGCTATGCTTGGAACTTCAAAAAATTTCATAATGGCGTCGATACAAAAACCAATAATTTCTTGTTAAGTCCGATTGGTTGGCTGACAACGTTTAACTTTATCGGCTTTGAGTTTGACATTCAGCACCTTGAGCAAATTGACGAAGATACTGTTGATATCCATTACTACGAATACGTTCGCTTCCCTGATGGCGAAATCATTACTCAATACGAAGAAGCGGAAGTCACCTTTAACAGAAGCTGCCGCATGACATTGTGGGATCAAGAAGGCGATCAAGCAGAGCAGGATGCCGTGGATGAAAAAACCAAAGAACTTTTTCCTTTCTTTTAATTAAGAAATTCTAAAAATATAACAGCTATGGCCCGCCTCTTCCCAGAGGCGAGCGTATTTATTCAATAAACCCTTTACAGACTTAATTGCTGCCCCTGCTCATTCGCATTCTTACGTCGGAAAGACATAATGACCTTAAAACAAAAAAACCAGCTTACGCTGGTTTTTGAAATAATGGCGGAGCGGACGGGACTCGAACCCGCGACCCCCGGCGTGACAGGCCGGTATTCTAACCAGCTGAACTACCGCTCCGCGACGAGTGTTAGTGTATAGATAACTATGACTAACAAGGTGTTTGCTGGGTGACCTCTCGGTCAACGGCGTGCATAATACTGGCCTTCGTTTTTTGCGTCAACACCTTTTTTAAATATTTTTCAAATAGGCTATAACTAAGGCAAAGCTGAGCGATATATAATGAAAAGCTGCTTAATATTTAGTCTTGGTCAAGATCTTCATCTGAGTCTTCAATCGGTATCCAGGATATAATTCTATCTTCGATATCTTGACCGCCTAACAGATTCTCCGGAGTAACTTTGTCTCTAACGCTAAAACCGAGTTTATGGACCGTTTCTCTATCGCCGGTTTTAAGATGATGCCAGTCAGGTAAATCTTTCCCAGCTGCTACGCGGCGATAGCCACATGTATCAGGTAGCCAATAGTAGTCATGAATATTATCCGGGGTGATTTGCATACAGTCTGGAACCAGCTTAGTTCTATTGCCATAATCAGTGCAATTAAGCGACTTTTCATCCAGCAGATAACAAATCACATCGGTTTGCATCAAAAGGCCCTCTTCCTCATCTACAAACTGCATACGGCAACATTTGGCGCAACCATCACACAATAACTCCCACTGCTCAGAAGTCATTTCTCGCATTGGCGTTTCTAACCAGAAATCACTCAATTAGTTGGTTCCTATTAAGCGAGCAATATCGTCTTCGGTTGGCGGCATCTGCAAGTAGTAACCATCTTCTTCAAGCTTAGATTTAACATCTTCTATCTTTACTAGCGCTAGTTTATCTTTCTTAGCTAAATCTAAGTGCATTACAAGTTCTGGATCGCCCCACATGGCCAGTAAGGTTTCTGGTAATGATTCTAGCTTGCTATTAAAAGGAACATAGAGGTAGGTATCTAACCTTTTCGAACTTTTATAGATTGAGCACATCATAGGTAATTGTCTTTAGCTTTTTGCGTTTGGTTTTAGCTGCGTTAGTACTTTAGAATTGAACGGCTTCAAATGCTTCCGAAAGCAATGTTTTTCGCCAATCATTCCAAAAGCGGTTTGGTCTAACATCCAACTTCATATTACGCATTATATAATATTCAATCAGTCTTTTGTTAGTTAAAACCTCTTGCGGAATATCATTCTTATCAGCCACTTGATTCGCCAAAGCTTTCAATTGCCTAGAAAGCTCTTTGGCTTTAGGAATTTTATGAAAAGCTTTTACTGGCTCTGGCCATAGTTCTGGGTTAACAAGATCGGCTTGTGTTATGGTCGCTAATAATTCAGCACCATAGCGGCGTATACTTGCGCGATGACAACCAGCAGCCAATAGGTCTGACATTTTTGGATTTGGGGTTTGGCAAATCTCTAATAATTGTGGATCACGAAAAATAAAGGTCTTGGGTATATTTTTGAGCCTGGCTAATTGCTCACGCCAGCTGGCAACGTGCTTTAAACGATTAGTTTGTTTTGCATCTAAGCGAAAAATGCCTTTCATCCGAAGGTAATAACTATCATAGTTTTCTGGAGCTGAAACCGCTTCGAACATGCTGTCCACATCTTGAATTACATACTCAAAAGTTCCTAGCTCTAACATTTTATCGCGAAGCATATAATAAGAAGGCAGTAAGAACTGAACATCCTGTGCGGCATAAATAAGTTGCTCTTGCTGTAAGGGCCGCTGCATCCAGTCAGTCTTAGTATGCTCTTTATCTAGACTGACACCTGAAATCAATTCAACTAAACGTAAATAACCTAAACTAGGCCCCATATCGGCGAAAGCGGCAGCTATTTGCGTATCAAAGATTTGATTAAATTTGAAATGGTATTTGTTAAATAGTGCTTCTAAATCTTCACCACAACTGTGAAAAATTTTTACTAGCGTTTCACTCTCAAAAACACTTTTTAGAGGCGAGACATCTTTAAGCTCTAGAGGATCAATAAACCAAATTTGTTGGCCATCATTAATTTGAATCAGCGCTAAGTTATGAAAATAGGTATTGGTTCTATCAAACTCAGTATCAACTGCTATCGCTTCTTTACTGAGCCATTCTGAACAAAGTCGACTTAAGGTTTCAGTATCACGGATAAAGGATACTGAAACATTTTCATCATGTTCTGATAATTTAAAATCCTGCAAGTTTGTCCTTAACGATTTTTCCGTTGCTATATGTATTCATATTTTATCTAGTTACTGAATAATTACCTAGATTACTTATTTTAGTACTTTTTTAGTTATTTACCCTGTTCTTCTCTTAATTATTTCCTTAGTTCTTTTCTTAAAATCTTCCCAACATTCGATTTTGGCAATTCGTCATAAAACTCAACAACTTTAGGGATCTTGTAACCGGTTAAATGCTCGCGACAATGCTCGATTAAATCTTTATCCGTTAAATTAGCGTCTTTTTTAACGACGCAGATCTTAACCACTTCACCTTTAACATCGTCAGGTTCACCAATAGCAGCGACCTCTAATACACCAGAGTGTAGCGCCACTACATCTTCAATTTCATTTGGATAAACATTAAAGCCAGAAACTAAGATCATATCTTTTTTTCTATCGACAATTCTTAAATAACCACCTTCGTCTATAGTCGCCATATCGCCAGTCGCCAACCAGCCATTTGCATCAATGACTTTTGCAGTTTCTTCAGGACGATTTAGATATCCTTCCATTACTTGCGGACCTTTGACCCACAACTCTCCAGCTTCATTCAGCCCAAGCACATTATTATCATCATCGCGAATTTCAATATCAGTATTTGGCACAGGTAAACCAATAGTGCCGCTGTAGCTAGTGGCATCTAACGGATTCATACTCACTACAGGCGAGGTTTCAGTAAGGCCATAGCCTTCTAAAATTGGAACGCCTGTGATTTTTTGCCAAGCATCGGATACTGATTTTTGGACAGCCATTCCGCCGCCAATCGCTAAATTTAAATGATTAAAGTCTAAACTTTTAAAATCGGCGGTGTTGCACAAGCCATTAAATAAAGTGTTCACTCCAGTGATAGCGGTGAATGGGTATTTATTCAAAGTTTTGCAGAAATCTTTCATATCACGTGGATTTGTGATTAAGACACTGTGACCGCCCGCTTTAGTAAACAACAAGCAATTAACGGTTAAAGAAAAAATATGATAAAGCGGTAAAGCAGTAATGATCGTTTCTTTGCCCAGCGCCAAAAATGGTCGCATCCAAGCGTCAGTTTGCATCAAATTAGCAATCATATTTCTATGGCTTAAAACTGCCCCTTTAGAAACACCAGTCGTACCTCCGGTGTATTGCAAGAAAGCAACATCCGATTGATTGACTGAAATCGCTTCAAGATTTAAAGCATTGCCTCGGTTTAAAGCTTCAACAAATGAAATGCCTTTAACAGAATGTTTTGGCACCATTTTTTTTACTCGACGAACTACAAAGTTAACGATGAAGCGTTTTATACCCGAACAAGCATCGCCTACATTTGTCAGCACGACTTGTTTTAAACTAACGTCATTAAGCACTTCTTCAAGGGTGCTAGCAAAGTTTTCAAGAATGACGATCGCATCAGCACCACTGTCATTGAGTTGATGCTTTAATTCTCTTGGCGTGTATAAAGGATTAACGTTAACAATTGCAATGCCTGCTTTTAAAGCACCATACAATGCAATTGGATATTGCAATAAATTGGGCATCATAAGAGCAAGTTTATCGCCCTTTTCTAAGCCTAGATCTTGTTGTAAAAAAGCGGCGAAATCAGTGGCTTTTTGGTCAAGCTCTTTATATGTAAGCGTAATACCTAAATTTGAAACTGCAGGTCTATCACCATACTTTTCAACGCTTTCCGCCAAAATTTCAGCTAAATTATTATATTGGGTACAGTCTACATTTTGCGCTACCGCTTCTGGGTAGTTTTTAAACCAGATGGGTTCCATTCAATACCTACTAATCTTATTTTAAAAATTCTAATATCTTTTCTGCAGTTTCCTTGGGGTACTGCATATGAAAGTGGTGGCCACCTTCACAGTTAATTTGTTCAAAATTCTTTATTTGAGCCGTTCGAGATCCAATTGGGAATTGATTTAATATTCCATTATTTGCCTTCAACAATAACACATCTGCTTCAACCTTGGCTATTATTGCGGAGTGCTGATTCTCAGTCATCCTCAACCAGGACATACGTTTTAAACGAGCATCACTGGACCATTGATAACCCTTATCCGTCAACATAACACCTCGTTCGATTAAGGGATAAAGGATTTTCCAGTTAAGTTCTGAAACTTGGGCTCGAGCCTTAGCTGCGATTTCCAGATCATTGAAAAATCGCTTGTTACTAGTTTTTTTGCGCCTTTGGATTATAGCTTCTTCTAAATGCTCAACTGCTTGCTCAGAAGGTGCGGTAATAGCCCCCATCGAATCTATCAATGCCATACGTGTGAACCTGCCTGGAATCGCTCCTGCATACAATAAACCCAAAGCGCCCCCCATTGAATGTCCGATGAATTGACATGATTCGATGTTTAAGGTGTTCAGAACAGAGTCGATTACAGAAATGCCCGAAACGAATTGATAATCTGCGTCTTGGGATAAATGCTCAGACTGACCATGCCCTGGCATCTCAAAAGCTATCAGCCGATATTTTTTATCCAAGTATGGAGCTAGATAATGAAACGTAGCGGCATTATCCAGCCAGCCATGCATGCAGATCACTGGCTCAGCATCGGGTTCTCCCCACTCTATCACTGAGATCTTCTTATCATTTACAACTAAATGATATTCGCGTTCAAATTGAAATTGCATCTGCGTTTAGTTTAAAACTACCACTTATGAAATGTGCCAAAATTATAGGGACTTCTCGGTCAAAGATAAACTGGTCATTCCAGATTTATTATCTTTAGCCTCTATTACTGAAATCTTCATTTTTTGTAGGCATAAAAAAAGGGTCATTTATTAAATGACCCATTTGAGTAAGAATTCTCAAAAGAGAAGTGACAATGACAACCAAGACAGTAGAAAAGTATTGCTAGTGCAATTCAGAGAGGGGAAACTTTTCTACTCTCTTCATAATATAAGAGTGCTAAATAGCCAAAAAGTTCAACCTCATGAAGCACTTAGCAACTTTTCTGCTGGCATTTTACAATCTCAACAAGACTTGATTTATAAAACAATAGCTTAAGTATTTAAGTTAAAGCGGAATAACATGTCCATTTTACAATTAACGCTGAACATCGATTACTTTAAACTCAATTTCAGTGGCTTTTAAGAGTAACTCAGGAGTTTTATTAGCACCAAGCATTAAGGGTATATGAGTCGCTGACACATTAGTCAAATTCCACGTAGGATCAATGGCTTGCCAATAACCATCGTTAAAGAATTCAACCCAAACATGGCCGCCGAAACGCTGTTTTTCATCCCCTAAATAGATAAGGCCGCTAACTTGTCTGGCTGGGATATCGATAGCATTTAACATCTCTGTCAATAATAGAGCATGCTCGGTACAGTCCCCTATTCCATTATCTAAAATATCATCAATTTCAAAGCTAGCCGGAAGCGTTTTATAGGTCAAGCGGTTATGGACATGCGAGACTAAGGACTCAACTTTTTCGTTAATAGTTTGCGAGGACTTTATCAATGACTGTGCTAAAGCTCCAGCTCTAGGGTGCGCCGCTTCAATTGTTGACCTTTGACCAGGATACTCATAACCACGCTTAAGTCTGAGTCGATTATTTTCGATATTTAGAGCCGGATGGGCATTACTAAGCTTTAAAGCAGGTGTTATAAGCAATTCCAAACCCTTAATTTGTTGCGTTTTCCCTAAAGCTTGATCAACAGCAATCCCCGAGGCTAAATACAAATCCCGTTGCATTTCAGGATTAATAGTTACTTTGCCATCACTTTTAATATAGATCATGCCATTGGCTTTGGTTTCTTTTAACAAATATCCCTCTTGGGAAAACTCTAATAGTGAAGCTTGCGATTGATAGCTGTCGTTAATATCAGCGCTATTTTGCAACTGATGCTTAACTCGATAAACGTTATTGCTATTAGGAGCAGTTCCCATTAACTCATAGCGAGAATAATGTAATCCATAATCGTCATTATTAAATTCTTTTACGATTTGTGTTGGTTTAGTGTTTTTTCGTTGTAGCCAAGAATACTTGGTTAAGTAATCTTCTAACGTATAGTTGATGGTTGGAGCTAGAAGTTCCGTAGCTTTACCATTCCGAGTTTCAATAGCCGATAGTTGTTTACCATTGTTAATCTGCTTCTCGACTGATAAATAGGGTTCTTTTGAAGTAATAGTAATCTGACTTAATTGGTATGGTGATTTACTTGAAAATACCAACTCTCTTTTAAAACTAAACTCCATTCTTTGGGATTGCACCCTTCCAGTAATAAAATCTTCTTCGGTAACTGCAAAATGATCACGGTTTTTTTCTAAAGATAAGCTTGCCCAACCAACCGCTTGGTTTTGCCAATTAATTTGATACCAAAATTTCTGCGACTGTAAATTTTCAGGCTGCCAAGGATGAGTTGCAGACTTATCATTTGGGTAAAAGAAAAATGCTGCTAAACCTAGAAGGCTTAACAGCACTATTAAAACAAGTGTATTTTTTGCTTTAAGCATCAGCAGTTTTGGTGATCTTGAAATTTAAAATTCCATAAATGAACGATACAATTGGATTGATTAAGTTAAAGAAACAATAAATCCAATAAGCACCTGTTGCAACACCTAAAGTACCAGCCATATAAGCACCGCAGGTATTCCATGGAATTAATGGCGAAGTAATGGTTCCTGCATCTTCTAACGTACGAGAAAGATTTTTCGCATCCAGACCGCGACGTTTAAATTCAGCGCGATACATACGGCCTGGTAATACAATTGCAATATATTGATCTGACGCAATTACATTCATGCCAATACAGGTAAGAAGAACTGAACCGATAAGTGATCCAGTGGATTTTGCCATTCCAATAATTGAATGAACCAACTTTTGCAACAGACCGGTTTTTTCCATAGCGGCACCAAAAGTCATCGCACATATAATCAACCAAATGGTATTGAGCATGCTCGACATTCCACCACGACTCAACAAGCGATCAAAGGCTTCAACACCTGTGTTAATTGAGTAGCCAGAAAACAACGAACTCCAAACAGCGGTTGTGTAAGTCGCGACTGTTGATAACTTATCATTATTAACAAAGTTAGTTACTGCATCGCCTTGTAAAAGCACTGCAAAAATACAACCTAAAAGTGCGCCAACTAAAATAGTCGCTACTGCTGGTACTTTTTTAAATGCCATGACAAAAACCGCTAACAAAGGCACTAGTGACCACAAACTAATATTAAAGTTACTGTCTAATAACGTTAGAGTTTCCTGTAAGCCCAACGCTGCTTCTGCCGCCTCTTGCCTTAAACCAATAATGGTGAAAATAACCATAGCAATAATTAATGATGGCAAGGTGGTCCAAACCATATGTCGAATATGGGTAAATAAATCAGTTCCAGTAATTGCCGGAGCTAAATTGGTAGTGTCTGATAAAGGCGACATCTTATCGCCAAAATAGGCACCTGAAATAATAGCTCCCGCTGCGATTGCCGGGTTTAGACCTAAACTGTCTGCAATAACAATAAGACTAACGCCAACGGTTCCTGCCGTAGTCCAAGAACTTCCTATACTGATAGAAACAATGGCGCAAATCACTGTAGAAGCCACATAAAAGTATTCTGGTGATAAGACCTGCAATCCATAGTAGATCATAGTTGGCACTGTCCCGGCTAAAATCCAAGCACCGATTAAGGCTCCAACCATCAACAAGATCAGCATTGCTCCCATGGCAAGACTGATGCCTTCGACAATACCTTTTTCTAACTCTTTCCAGGTTTGACCATTAAGCAGGCCAATAATAATTGCTATAGAAGCAGCTAGTATCAATGCTATTTGGTTAGCACCATAGGAAGAGTCTGAACCGTATAACTGCACCGATAAAAACAATAAACCAATCAAAAATAAGATTGGTATTATTGCTTGTAAAATACTCGGTTGGCGACTTTGAGAATCTACCATCTTTAATCCTTTTCTTTTTTATCTATTTACGATAAGCCGTATTCTTATCTGTAGAAATATCTTTATATCTATCACGAAGGCGCTTCGATTTGGTTGCCATATTGACAAGCTCACCATCGATAATGACACTGACTGCACTCGTAGTCACTTCTAGCGGATCGCCATCCCAAACGACCAATTCAGCATCATAACCTGACATAATCTTGCCATAGCTTGTATCACTTCCAAAAACTTTTGCTGGAGTTGCTGTGAATGCTTTTAAGGCGGCTTCATAAGGCATGCCATAACTTACCGCGACACCTGCTGAGTGACGCACCGTATGTGCATTATGGGTATTTTGAAAACCAGGTCCTAGAAACATCAATTCCACGCCAGCTTTGTTCATTAAGCTAGAGTTTTCGATGCGTTGCCCTAACGCTTCAAAACTTCTAGGAATATTATCAAGCGGATCGATTAACACAGGGACATTAGCGGCAGCAATCTCTTTAGCCACCATCCAGCCTTCTGCGGCTCCTTTCAGTACTAAACGAATGCTATTTTTCTTAGCGAATCGTAATAATGTCATTATATCGCTGGCACGATTAACACTCATAACCAATGGCGTGTTGCGATTCAAAACATCTTGCATGGCTTTTAAATCATCAATCGAAAAACCTAACTCGCGATATTCACCGGCAAAAATAGCTTCGTAATTATCAGCATACTCTCTAGCTTCATCCAATAAGGTTTGTAGTTCTTTCAAGGCCGTTGCTCTTGAACCGCCTACTCTGCCAGAACCTGACTCACCGTAAGATCCAAAAATAGCAACCGCACTTTTAATTAATGGATTATAGTTACCATTTAAACTCATAATCGAGCCTTGCCCATAAACTAGATGTACGCTGCTATAAGCAGGACTGACAAGAGTACGAGTAACGCCATTAACACGATTATGAGGAATTAAAGTCGAGTTTGGATTAAAGGCTTCATCTAAATTAAAACTAGCGCCTGACATTTCATCATTAGTAACGGAATCAACAGTTTGATTAAGCGCGTCAATTTCAGCTAGACCTAAACTGTTAGCAACTGCGAAAATACCTGGGGTCACTACTTTATCAGTCGCATCAATCACGCGATCCGCAGAATTGGTTAATTTCTTACCCACAGAAATAATTTTTCCGTTATTAATAAACACATCCGATTGCTGCAATGTTCCTTGAGAACCTAGGGTATGGATTTTGGCGTTCTTGATTAAAATTGATTCTGCTGAAACAGTAAAACTGGTCGCAGCTACTAATCCTGCCAATAAGAATTTGGATAGTTTCATAGTCTATTCTCCTCTGGCTTAACTGCACCTAAATCAAAATCGCTTACAGGTTGAAGCTCTGCATTAGCGCGATCATATTTCAAAGCTCCATCAATAAATACTTTTTCCGCTTTAGAATAAACACTAAAAGGATTGCCATCCCAAATCACGATGTCTGCCATTTTGTCTTCTTCTAAAGAACCCGTTTGTTTTTCTACACCAATGGCTTTAGCAGCATTGATAGTGATCCACTTAATCGCATCTTCCGCTTTGATATCTAAGCCCATATTAACGCCTGAAGTCATGGCTTTTGCGGCTTCTTTATTTAGATGTTGAATACCAACGGCTGAGTCAGAATGCACAATCGCACAAGCACCGGCTTTATCGACTAATGCCACATTTTCAGGAACCGTATCGTAAGCTTCTTGTTTAAAACCCCACCAGTCTGACCACATTGCAGAACAAACATCATTCTCAGCTAATAGATCGGCAATTTTGTAGGACTCAATCGCATGATGGAACGTTGATACTTTATAATCAAACTCTTTAGCAATATCGAGCATCACCGCCATTTCATCGGCGCGATAGCAATGGTTATGCACTAAAATTTCGCCATTTAATACACCCATCAAAGTATCAAGTTTTAAATCACGCTTTGGTTTTTTACCTGGCTTACCTGCTTCAACCGACTTGTTATAAGCATCCCATTGCTTCTTATAATCGGAAGCTTGGATCCAAGATTTGCGGTAACCCGCGACATTACCCATTCGTGTGGCTGGCGCTCTACCCTTTGAACCATAAACACGCTTTGGATTCTCACCACAAGCCATTTTCAAACCATGAGGCGCCTCAGGAAATTTCATATCCATCACAGAGCGGCCCAAGACATTCTTCAAAGTCACGCTACGACCGCCCACAAGGTTTGCTGAGCCTGGTAAAATCTGCATAGAAGTTACCCCAGCTGCTAAAGCAAGACTAAACTGAGGATCTTGTGGCCATACTGAGTGTTCTGCCCAAACTTCTGCAGTAACAGGTGCTGTCATCTCATTACCGTCTGCACTAGTTTGCACTCCTGGCGCTGGATAAACACCTAAGTGCGAATGCACATCAATAATCCCCGGCGTTATCCACTTGCCTTTCGCATCTATAACTTGCAAGTCATCATCTGAAGGCTCAGATAAATCATCACCAACGGAGACAATTTTGCCGTCTTTAAAATAAATAGCGCCGTCATTGATTTGCTCACCAGCAGCGGTAAGAATGGTGGCATTCTTAATAAAAACTGGTTGAAACTCTTGCACCTGATAACGGCTAGCAAAAGGTTCTATGATTTCTTTTTCTTGCTCAGAATCATCCGCACAAGAAACAACAACAGCGCTTAAAAGCGCCGCAATTGCAGTTTTATAAAACTTATTTTTCATTCTCAATCTCACCTATTTAGAAAAATTGAACTCCAAAGAATCTATCCAAGATCGTGATAATACCAATGGTTCCTAATATCACCGGACAAATAAACATAACAGCAAAATTAATATATTTGGTTACGATCGGAATAGCATTCTCGCGACCAATAGCAATTTCTTCATTTAAATTATTGGTCTTCCAAATATAAGCTACAAAAATAGAAATTAAAGCACCGCCTATTGGTAAGAATGAATCACTAGCAATTAAACCAATAAAGTCCATAAAGTTAGTCGCTTTATCATCGTCACCTAGGGTCACAAAACTAGTTAAGGCTTCGACGCTACCATTTGACAGCATAGAAGGAATACCTAACAGGAAGATAAATATGGCCATCCCCCAAACCGCATAAGGACGTTTAATTTTCTTTTCATCCACTAAATAAGCTACTGGCACTTCTAGCAGCGAAACGGTGGAGGTTAGAGCTGCAAAAGATAGCAATAAGAAGAATACCGAGCCAATTACGATGCCTAAAGTTGGTCCTAAGCTTTCGAAGACACCTGGTAACGTTGCAAAGATAAGGCCCGCACCGCCTTCAACACCTTCCATGCTACCTTGACTTAAATAAGCCACAAATGGAAAAATCATCAAGCCAGCAAGGAATGCGATTGAAACATCTGTTAGGGTTATTAAAGCCGCTGAGCGAACAATATTTTGCTTTCTTGATACGTAAGAGCCGTAAGTAATTAACGCGCCCATACCTAATGATAGCGAGAAGAAAGCTTGCCCTAATGCAGAATAAACCACTTCACCATTAATTTCAGAAAAGTCAGGCACCAGATAGAATTTAATTCCTTCCATAGCCCCATCTAAAGTCAAAGCATAGAAAATCAAACCTAAGATTAAAATAAATAAAGTTGGCATTAAAATTTTTGCGGCTCTTTCGATACCACCTGAAATACCGCGAGATACGATAAAGGCGGTCACACCCATAAAGACAATGCCATACAAACTAATTTTGGTAACATCGGTGATAAAAGTACCGAATTCTTTACCAATACCAAAGTTGCCTTGAACCATCTCTAAGAAATAACCAAAAGCCCAACCTGCAACGACATTATAAAAAGATAAAATCAATACACCGGCTATGATTCCCAGCAGACCAATAATTGACCAATTGCCGTGGCCTAATTTCTTGAAAGCGCCTACAGGATTGAGTTGTGTTTTGCGCCCAATAGCGATTTCCGAAACCATTACTGGAAAGCAAAGTAAAAAACAGAAAGTTAAGTACAGGACAACAAAAGCGGCGCCGCCACCTTGTCCTACTTCAAAAGGAAATTTCCAGATATTACCTAAACCAACCGCCGAACCAGCAGCCGCTAAAATAAATCCGATACGTGAATTAAATTGACCACGTTCAGTTGCCATAACTACTTCTCTTTATTTAAATTATTAAAATATATAACCCCAGCCGCTAATATCATCATATTATGAGATGGCTAACAAGGTTTAAGCCTTGAAATCATGAAGTTTTTACTGGTTTTTCTTTATTTAAGCTAATTTTCAGATAGGATATTTACAAAAGCTATTCTAATCATCCTTATGATCAACATAAAAACTATTCTAATAACCTTTATCCTTTGGTTTATCGTTGCTTGTGAAAAACAGCAGCGCAGCCTGGAACAGGAAATCCCCATTAGTAATAATGCGGTTGCCATTGCTTATAATTCATCCAACCAACCGATGATTTATTCCTTTAATGGACTTAAAGTCGATAAAACTTGGCAAGATGTTAGCTCCAATAGCTTTGCTGTTAATCCTCTTAATGGAGCCGTTAAACAATTAGCGGATGTGCCGGGCAACGCAGGTCGTTTAGCTTCGATAGCAGCAACCGTTGGCAACAAGATTTATATCTTCGGTGGTTATACCGTTGAAGCCGATCACTCTGAAGTTTCTACGCCTGAAGTTTATCGATTTGACCCTAACCAGGAGACCTATGAGCTTGTCTCTGAAATGCCAACACCGGTTGACGATTCGGTGGCCTTAGTTTATCAAGATCGCTATATCTACTTAGTTAGCGGTTGGCACAATGATGGTAATGTCTCATTAGTGCAAATATTAGACACTACTGACATGAGTTGGCACTTGGGCACCCCATACCCTGGCGCACCAGTTTTTGGTCACTCAGCAGGATTCTTGAACAATAAAATAATTATTAGTGATGGTGTTAAAGTGCTGAAAGTTGTCGACGGCAAGCGACATTACGGCATAAGCGATGATAATTATTTGGGCACTATCGACGCAAATGACTTTCGTAAAATCAGTTGGCAAAAGCTCCCTATGCATCCAGGACCTGCGCGTTATCGAATGGCTGCAACCGCTAGTGCAAAACTAAACAAGGTGATCTTTGTTGGAGGCAGTGACAACCCCTATAATTTTAATGGTATTGGCTATAATGGAATCGCTAGCGAACCCGTAGATTTAATTTTTGGTTATGATTTTATTACTGAGCAATGGCAAACATTAGGTACACAAAAAAAGCCCACCATGGATCATCGCGGGCTTCTCGAAATTGAACAAAACTTTTATATTTTCGGCGGCATGGAGTCAAATCAAAAAACCACTTCCAAACTTTATAAAATCGAGTTAGGTGTACCTAAATAATAGCCTAGTCTAACTCACTTTCAATGCTCGCCTTTAGACCTAAGGTTCGGGTCATTAAGCGTTTAAAATAAAACTCTTTTAACTGCTCTTTATCAGCAATAAAGTTCTGACTTTGCTGACCAGATTTATTGGTCATTTTGAGCCACAAATAACCGTATATGATCAAAGCAATATAATTAAGATAATCACAAGCAATTAATTGCTGAGTATCAGGATCAGCTTTGTCTATAATAGTTTGTGATAAGTTCTCAAGTTCTTTTAATTTTGCGGCAAGCTCCGACTTACGCGAACAGTCTGCAAATGAAACCATATCTGATTTAAGCGTCTGCAAGAATAAATCCAACATAGCGCCTTTATTGGCGACTAACTTACGACCAATTAAATCCAGTGCTTGAATACCGTTAGTACCTTCGTAAATTTGTGCGATACGAGCATCGCGAACATGCTGCTCCATCCCCCACTCTTTTACATAACCATGACCACCAAAACATTGCTGACCAATAGTACAAACGTCATAACCGATATCAGTAAAGAAAGCTTTAGCAATAGGTGTTAAAAATGCGGCCATAGTATCAGCATTTTTAGCTGCATCTTGATCGCCTGAGTGGTGTGCTATGTCCATATAAGAGCCTAGCCATACACCTAAAGCCCGACCTGCTTGATTATAAGCTTGCATGGTATTTAGCATACGCTGTACATCACCATGCTTGATAATTGGCGCAGTTCCTTCATGCCCTTTAGCGCGACCTTGTAAACGATCATGCGCATAATCATTAGCTTGCTGATAAGCCATTTCACCTAAGCCGATGCCTTGAATACCAATCGATAAACGCTCAAGATTCATCATAGTGAACATGCAACGCAAGCCTTGATGCTCTCCACCAATTAAATAACCCTCTGCATCATCAAAATTCATCACACAAGTAGATGAACCTTTAATGCCCATTTTGTGCTCTATTGAGCCACAAGCAACGCCATTGCGCTCCCCAAGGCTATCATCATCATTCAACTTGAATTTTGGAACCAAGAATAAGCTAATGCCTTTAGGACCTGCTGGTGCTCCTGGTAAACGCGCCAAAACTAAATGGATGATATTCTCTGCCATATCGTGCTCGCCACCGGTGATAAAGATTTTCGAGCCTGAGATTTTATAAGTACCCTCTTGGGCTGGTTCTGCTTTAGTTTTTAATAACCCCAAATCTGAACCCGCATGTGCTTCTGTTAAACACATAGAACCAGACCATTCGCCAGAAATCATTTTTGGTAAATATGTAGACTTAATGGCTTCATCCGCATGTGCTTGCAATAGATGATAAGCACCAGCAGTTAAACTGCCATACAAACAAAATGAAGTATTGGTTGAATAGAAAGTTTCTTCCACTAAAACGTGCAAGGCTTTAGGCAAGCCTTGTCCGCCATATTCAGGACTTGCGGTAAGCGACTGCCAGCCACCTTGCACAAATGCTTGATAGGCTTCTTTGAAACCTTTAGGTGTTGTCACTACCGTATCATTATAATGACAACCTTCTTCATCGCCCGATTGATTAATAGGCTGCAAAACGCCAGCAGCAAATTTCCCAGCTTCTTCTAAAATTGCCGCGTATAGCTCATTATCAAACTCAGCAAAATCTTCAACGCCGGCAAAACGCTCATCGAATTTAAAAACATCATTAACCAAAAACATCATGTCTTGGTGCGGAATTTGATAACTCATTAGTATTTACTCTTTTCAAACAAATGTATTAATCCTAGTATAAAAAAAGCCTGGTCAGACCACAAGTCAAAACCAGGCTTTATTATTACTTTGGACAATTAGTCTGCTTTATCTTCTTTAAAGTTTTTCCAATAGTCTTTTACCGTACTTTTCATATCTTTATGCAGTAACAGGATACCAATCAAGTTGGGTATCGTCATTAGCGCCACCGTCACCAATGCCAAATCCCAAACGATAGAAGCATCAATAATTGCACCAACAAAGAACAGCCCTACATAGACAATGCGATATGGTAATACTGCTGCTGGCCCCCAAAGATAGGTTGCAGCCCTATCGCCATAATAAGACCAGGCAACTGCTGTAGTAAATGCAAATAGCAATAAACCAATAGTTACGATGTATTTACCATTATCTCCAAAGAAACCTCTAGTAAAGGCTTCTTGAGTTAATTTCACAGAGTGAATCAGAGACTTGCCCTCGACAGTTAAACCATCTCCTTCAAGCTTGCCATCTACGACACGAATGACACCTGTTAACAATTTACCATTTTCTTTATAAAGAACATCTTCGGCAACTGAGCGAGCATTCACTAAAGTAAAGCCATTAGAAATAGCCTTGCCTTCATTAACGGAAATACTGCCGGTGTAATTAGCAATAACATCTTCTTTACTTGGATTACGATCTAGATGCTTAAAGAGTTTATTAACATCAGTATCATTTTTATCGCTGTAGTCGCCTACCAGGAATTGCATATCAGCACGGTCAAATTGGTTGTGATGTTTTTCTGACCAAACACCAGAAGATAATAAGACCAAGCCAGTGATAGTACAAATGATGATGGTATCAATAAAAGGCTCCAGTAAAGAAACCATGCCCTCTGATGCTGGCTCGTTGCCCTTTGCAGCAGCGTGAGCAATTGGTGCTGAACCTTGTCCCGCTTCGTTCGAGAACAAACCCCGATTTACGCCGCGATTAAAGGCATAGGCGATACTTGCGCCCATGAAGCCGCCAACTGCTGCTGAACCAGAAAATACGGAACTAAAGATAGAAGTAAACGATGGGATAATATTTTCGTAATTATAAAAAATAACAGCAAAAGCACCGACCACGTAAATTAGCGCCATTAAAGGAACAACTTTCTCTGCCAGTTTCGCGATACGCTTGATACCGCCAATGATGACTAGTGCTAATAATACTGCTAAAACCGCACCAGTGATCCAAGTCTCAATACCAAAACTATCTTCCATACCAGAAGCGATATTATTGATCTGAGGCATATTACCGGAGCCAATCGAACTGACGATAGTAGCTAAAGCGAAAAATACTGCCATCCATTTTAAATTTAGTTTCTTTTCCATGAAATACATGGGGCCACCGGCCATAGTGCCGTCTGCAGTTTTCTCACGGTATTTGTGGGACAAAGTTACCTCAACAAACTTGGTAGTCATACCCAAGAAAGCGGTAACCCACATCCAGAATAATGCGGCAGGACCACCCAGATAAATAGCTAAAGCTACGCCACCAATATTACCGGTACCAACAGTGCCAGATAATGCAGTAGACAGTGCTGCAAAGTGAGAAGTATCACCAGGAGCGTCTTTTTTGGTGTATTTACCGCGAACAATACGGGTAGCTTGACCAAAATAACGAATTTGTGGAAAGCCAAGATAAATGGTGAAGAAAACACCAGTACCTAATAGCAAGTATGGAAAAATCCAATAAGAACCTAGGTAGGCATCAAGAGTTAGAATAAAGTCATGTATTGCGTCAAACAAAGGTCAATCCCCAATATTTTTATAGTAAGAAAATTGACATAACCTTAACATTTAGGCTTAAACATGACTAGAGTTATTCTAAATCCATGTCTTCTTCGTTGTATTCTAGTGGTAATTGCCTGAAACTTGCAGATTCAGACAATTGAAATCGAACGCCTAGACCTAATAAACGGACAGATTTTTCTCGTCGATAAAAGCCTTCTTCGATGAGCTCGTAAAACAAATCATCATTGATTCCGAAGCTTGTTTTTTCAACTGTAGTGGCGGTGAAATCACTAAATTTAATTTTTGCGTACAATTTATTAATCGGAGAGTCCACTTTAGAGCTCGCTATTCGCTGCTTTAGTGTAGCCAATAAATCCGGCAGCTCCTCGAAACATTCATCTAGTTTATTCAAGTCATGTTCGTAGGTATTTTCAACACTTAGCGATTTTCTAGGGTATGAAACGATAACTTCCCTTTCATCGATACCGTGGGCTAACTTATGTAGTCTATCGCCGTAGGTCCCAAACTTTCTTGATAAGGTTAATAAATCAAATTCACGGACATCATTACAATTATAAATCCCTAGATTGTTTAATTTTTGAGTCGTTTTCTTTCCTACTCCTGGGATCTTCTTAACATCCAGCTTTTTAACAAAACTGTCCACTTCTTCGGGGGTGATGACAAATTGACCATTAGGTTTATTCCAATCAGAGGCAATTTTGGCAAGGAACTTGTTTGGCGCTATACCGGCTGATGCGGTTAAATCTAGCTCTTGATAGATTTCATGACGAATAGCCTGTGCAATATAGGTAGCGCTTCCTTTGTATTGTTCACAGTGGGTAACATCTAAAAACGCTTCATCCAAAGACAAGGGCTCTATTAGATCGGTATATTTGGCAAAGATACTCCTGATGACTTTTGAATCATGTCGGTATTTATCAAAATTGCCGCCGACAATAATCAAACTGGGACATAACCGCTTAGCATGAGCCGATGGCATAGCGGAATGGATCCCATAAGCCCTAGCCTCATAGTTACAAGTGGCAATAACACCACGACGCGAAGGATGACCTCCTACTGCAACGGGATGTCCTTTTAAAGCAGGATCGTCCCGCACTTCAATAGCAGCATAATAACAATCCATATCCACATGGATTATCTTCTTTTGAGTTTTCTCTAAACTGCTATTCGTCATTAGAATACAACCGAAAGTTATGAAACCTTTTATCGATTAGTCTGCATCAAAAGATAATATTAATCTGCGCGCCGCCCAATGTGACGCTTTTTTCTATTTCGATTTCGGCGTTGTAGGCTTCAATAATTTCTTTAACCACCGACATACCAATACCTTGACCTTCCACGGTTTCATCAAGGCGTTTGCCACGACTTAATACCGCCTCTTGCACATGCTTAGGTATGCCAGGCCCATCATCTTCTATTGAAATCTTGGTTTTACCATTAATAGATACCGCTGAAATATTCACTTGTGATTTGGCCCACTTACAAGCATTGTCGGTTAAGTTACCGCAAATTTCATACAGATCACCTTCACTCACATTTATGCTGAGCTGTTCATCAATATTGTAATTTATAGCAATCCCTTTTTCGGAATAAACCTTAGATAGCCCAGAGGCTAACTTTTCAATTGCTCGACTTATCAATATCCGCTCAGCCATAACCTTAGGACCGCTAGTCGCTCGTTGCAATTGATAGCTTACAATTTGGTTCATGCGCTCAAGCTGCTCTTCACTAATCCTCTCTAATTCAGTAGCATTAATTTTATTTTGCAACGCCGATTGCATAACAGCTAAGGGG
Source organism: Kangiella sp. HZ709 (assembly GCF_009674675.1). Lineage (GTDB taxonomy): Bacteria > Pseudomonadota > Gammaproteobacteria > Enterobacterales > Kangiellaceae > Kangiella. Next base: position 279,885 of record NZ_WKJC01000001.1, on the reverse strand, counting down.
GTTTTTAAACTATGAGCGAGATTGGCAAGAGTCTCTTTATATCTTTTTGATTGCTCTCTCTCATTGGTGATGAAGCGATTAATACTCTCAGTTAACCCTTGGATTTCACGAGGATAATTATCGTCTAGTTTTTCAGCAAGCCCTTGTTTGACATTTGAGAGTTCGTTGGTAATTTTACGCATCGGCTTAAAAGTCCAGCGAAGAATCAAAAACAAAACTAATAGCAAAGAAATTGCAAGAATACTCAGCCACATCAGTAGCTTATTTCGGTACGCTGAAACCACTTGCTTATAAGCTCTTTTATTTTCAAGAATCATAAAGTGATAAAGTGCGACATCACCTTCTTGAGATTCCCATTCAGTCACAAAATGAAATTGAAAATATTCCTTTTCCGGTAAAGATAAATTGTAAAGTTTTGGTTCGCCTGGCAAGCTCAAAGGTACTTTTAAATCTGTTTCTTCAGCTGAAATAGAATTCCACACTAAAGTTTCTGTTTCATCAAATACTAATGCTGATAAGCCACTCGCATACTGGTTAAATCGCTGATCAATTTGCGGCTCTTCTGGGATATAAAGCTGATCTTTTTCTTCTAGTTCAGCTGCAGATAAAATCCCATAAAACTGAGCTGTTAATCGCTCAAAAGTGGCCTGCCGAATACCTGATTCATAAGCCTTTAATAACACTGCACTCATTGCCAATATAAAAAACACCAGCACTATACTGGTGTTAATTAAAAGTCTTTTTTGTAATGAGTAAGAGTAAGACAAGAATCGTTTTCTCTAAATCTAGGTTATAAGTCTGAATTTAGTCGATAACCACGGCCACGCAGAGTTTCGATAGGCTTAATCCTCCCATCGGGATCTATTTTCTTACGCAGCCTACCGACAAATACTTCTAGCACATTCGAATCACGATCATAATCTTGTGCATATAAATGTTCAGTAAGCTCTGTTTTTGAAACCACTTTATCTGGGTTTAACATGAGGTATTCCAAAACCATATACTCATATGCAGTTAAATCCATGGTGATGCCATTAACCTTAACTTCTTGTTTCATGCTATTAAGACTAATTGGTCCTTTAACTATTTCCGGGCTGGCATAACCAGAAGAACGTCTTAACAAGGCATTAATTCGAGCAAATAATTCTTCATTTTGAAATGGCTTTGTTAAGTAATCATCCGCTCCCGCCGCTAAACCATCAACTTTATCTTGCCAATGTTCGCGTGCCGTTAATATCAAAATTGGAAAATTAACATTTTCTTTGCGCAAAGTTTTAATGGCTTCGATACCAGAAATACCAGGTAGACCTAAATCGAAAACCCCTAAATCAAATTCATATTCTCGAGCAAAATATAAAGCTTCTTCACCATCAGGCGCAGCTTCAACCGCATAGTTTTGTTTTTTTAAGGCTTCAACAAGCTGTTCTCTTAAAGCTTGATCATCTTCGACTAATAATAATTTCATGCTGATCCTTTTAGATGGTTTTTCTATACGATTTTTTTCTAAGGAGTATTTATCAAGGCTGCTTAGCACTTGAATGGTTAACCATAAACTTGCCCATTACAGGCATTAACACTAATGCTTCTAACACGCCCTGATTTGGAAAGTGTTTTTACACGATATATAGGCGGATTACCACGGCTTAAATACGCAGAAACCACTTTACTCCCCGTTCTACTGGCAACCGCACGCATAGCACCAGATTTGCTGATCATTTTGCATTGAGCATCACGATCTTTTCTTGGCTCTCTTTGTGAAGCAGCCTCTGCAGAACTTGTGTAAAGTCCTGCAAAACTGCTTATCAAAATTAATAACAAAAATAGTGCTTTTTTCATTGTTTAACCTAAAGTTAACAGTATTTCTTAACGACGAACTGGAACTGCAGATAATCTAACGTCAATATAGCGACCAGGTCTATAATCCATAAAGGTTTCAAAACGCTGACCTTTATATTTATATTTTACATTGTAACCTACTAATTCTTGACGCTGATAACCCCCGCTATAAACCGTTTCACAATATTCTCTTGAATGGCGCTTATTCTTTGCAGCCTCACCACCAATCACTGAACCAAGTACTGCACCAACAGCAGCCCCAGAGCGTTTATTATGCCTGTGCTTCCCACCAGCGTTGTAACCAATCACACCGCCTATAACAGCGCCTAAAACCTTACCTGCTTTACGATCCGAACGACTGTAACTTCTTGGTTCACGATAACATTGTTGCTCAGCAACCGGCTCACCACGAAACGAACGGTAAATAGGATCGACATCAGTTACTTTAGCTTTAACAACTCGACTGTATTCTGGTCGATATTGGTTATGTCTTCGGTCACTTTGATAATCATCATAACGACTATCACGATTTTCATAACGATCATATCGCTCGTTATAATGCTTATCTTTTCCATCAGCCATGGCGCTAGCACTGAATGCTAATGCCAAAGAGAGGCTTAGGGTGCTTAATGTAGTTTTTGCTAGTGTCTTCATGGTCTTTCTCCTTTGGGACAAAATATTTATAAAAGCTGTATTAGCTTTTTCATGGTATGGAGAAATTCTACAAAAACTTAACTGAACCCTATCTGAATCTTATTTAGATAAAATAATGTCTTACATTCAGCTACTTTTCAGCAAATAGACGCTGCATTATCAGTACAAACAAAGCTCCCAGAGTCGCCGTTATGATTGAATATTGATTAAAGCCTGTGAGTTCACCGCCAAAACCAAACTTTTGCCCTAAATAACCACCCAACAAACCACCAATAACACCTAGTAATAGGGTTCTGAAAAATCCATTATGTCGCTTAGACGGGATAATAAACTTTGCCAAAAATCCTGCAAATAAACCGACTAGAATCCAACTAAATATTCCCATTAACCACTTACCTTTTAACCATCATTATAACACTTTATTTTTAATACCTGCGCTTCTTAAAACTTATGCCCAAATAACTTTGCTACCGGACTTTCGATGCTTTTCAATTAATGGCATGTATTTTTCTTCTAATTGTGGTCGTCTAATTTTCAAAGTAGGAGTTATTAGTCCGTTATCTGGATTCCATTCGTCATTCACTAACAATATATGCGAAATGCGTTCATGCTTTTCCAAACCACCATTAAGCTTTTGGAAAATAACTTCCGCTTCTTTGAGGTAAGCATTTTTATCTTTAAACTCTTTACCAAAGACAGACGCTACTGCAACAGGCGCAGGCAAACCATCGCCAATCACACATAAGTTCTCAACGCCAAGTTCTGGCTCAAGCTTTGATTCAATTGGAATAGGAGATACGTATTTACCTTTTGAGGTCTTAAAAATGTCTTTAACTCGACCGGTAATAAACAGGAACCCGTTTTCATCGACAGTCCCTAAATCCCCAGTTTTCAAATAACCTTCAGCCGTCATTACTTCTGCGGTCTTTAAAGGCTCTTTATAATAGCCTTGCATAATACTGGGGCTTTTTAATAACACTTCGCCTGACTCATCATCGATAACAACCTCTGAGGAGCTGATAGCTCTACCGACAGAGCCTGATTGGCGAATATTAGGGATATTAGCAGTACCAAATGCCATGGACTCTGTTAAACCATACGCTTCGCAAATGTTAATGCCTAATTTTTCAAAGAACTTAATCGTTGCTGCTGGTAAAGCAGCCGCGCCAGAAAGCGCAACTTTGACATTATCTAGGCCTAAGCCAGCGACAATTTTCTTTTTAATAATATTTTTAATAACAGGCAACTTTAACAAAAGTGCTAATTTAGACTTGCCTACTTTAGACTCAATTCCTTGTTGGAACTTAAGCCAAATTCTTGGTACACCCAAGAAAATAGATGGTCTTACCGATAAGATGTTTTGCTGGAAAGTATCCAATGATTCGGTAAATGAAACAACACTACCGCTATGAATACTGATGATTTCTACTAGCTCTCTTTCCGCGCAATGGGCTAATGGTAAATAAGAGAAGAAAGACTCTTGTTGCATTTCAACATATTCAATGCCTGCGTTTGCAGCATTTGCTAAAGCTCTAAAGTCGATCATCACACCCTTTGGCATACCTGTCGTTCCAGAGGTGTAAATGATACTGGCTATCTCATCGAGATCACGATCAGGTTTATCGATCATTGCATCGTTATTGGCAGTGATTTGGTCCCAAGATTCAAAATCTGGGTACTCATGGAAAAAGCCTATTTTTTTCAAGTCCTCTGGGATCGCTTCTTTTTTTGCCGCCCAATCCCACAATTTACCCACAAACAACATTTCAGCTTCGCTATGCTCTAAGATAGTAGCGATGGTGTTTTTTCCGGCAGTTGGATAGATTGGTACCGAAATATGTCCTGCCATCATGATGGCTAAATCAGCCATAAACCAATGTGAACAATTCAACGAAAGAATGCCGACCTTAGATTTCTCGGGTAAATTGGCTTTCAAATAAGTCGCCATTTTCCTGACTTGTTCACCAACTTGCCCCCAAGTGTACTCTTTCCAGTCTTTGCCAAAAGGCTGTCGCAAAAAGACCTCATTAGCCTTAGATTCTTCGTGACGATAAAAAGCACTAATGGTTGTTTCTAGTTCATGACTCATATTTGATATCTCTTTTTATATTAGCTCGCGATACATTAGATAATGCTCACCGATCCCATCAAGATTAAAAGATCCCCCAGTGGCCTTAAAACCTATTCTCTGATAAAAGTTCTTCGCGTCAACACGCGCATTGCACCATAATAGATCAGCGCCAGCTTTCTTACAAATATCAATAGCTTGTGTTAGTAAATTAGTTCCAATTCCATGGCTCTGTAAGCTTGGTTCAATGGCCATTCCTCTAAGTCTAAAAGCTATTCCGTCAGGAAGATTGGCATTAGGTTCACAATAAAACGAACTGACACCAACAACATCTTTGCCATTTAGAGCAGCGAAGTGAAATGCTGAGTCTTCTTTATCTTCTTTATAGTGGCAACTGGATAAAGGTTGTGCAGGCCTCAATACCTGATGCCTTAATGAATAAACCGCATCTACTGGAACTTCTTTGTAATTTAAATTCATACCAACTTCCCACTCAACATTAGCGCACTCAAACCTGCTAAGACAACATCAAGCCAGTTTTACTGATCACCTAAGCTTTTTTCCTTTAGCTCTTTCAATTTGTTCTTAGAATCTTGTAACGACTCAATGGCCTTCTGTCTCTGCGCTTCAACCTTAGCTTCAACTTCTTTTCTCTGTTTTTCCATGGCTTCTAAAGCTTCTTTAGAAATGCCGTCATCAAGTTCCTTAGCGACTGTCTTTGCTTCTTCCTTAACTGCGTCTATAGCCGCAGTTTCTTTCTTATCTTCACCACACGCCATCAAAGTTGCAACAGCCAATAAAATTAAAAATAGTTTGTACATAATTATTCCTTTTACTAAACAAAAAAAACCGCACTAAATGGCGCGGCTTCTATATTACCCATAAAGCTAAACAGTTCACTACTGATCGCCGTCACGCTTCTTTTTATAATCTTCAATTTTTTTCTTTGTTTCTTCCGACAGCTCTTTCCTCTTTTCTGAAGCTAGCTCAGACACATCAGTTGCTACTTTCTTAGAAGCGTCAATAGCATCGGCAGTTACCTCTTTTGCCTCAGTAACAACTTTGCTAGCAGCATCTTTAGTGCTATCAACTGCGTCAGATGCCATAGCTTTTGCTGAATCAACTGCGTCAGAAGTCGCCTCTTTCACATTCTGCGCTGCTTCTTTAGCTTTATCTGCAGTGGTATCGACGACCTCTTTAGTGGCATCTTTTACAGCAGATATTGCTTCAGAAGTTTCCTTTTCTACCGCCTCTTTTTTCTCATCACTACAGGCCATTAAAACTGTCGCGCTTGTTAACATTGTAATTATTACTAATTTATTCATTTAGAGCTCCTCCTCATATAAAAAGCCCATTCAGTATCTCACGACATCAAACAGGCTTTAAACTAGATTTTGTGAAATTAGCGACCTTTATCATTTTTTACCCTAAATTAGCGACTAGTTTCACGATTTTTTAATAATGTTCTTATCAAAGAAATTACTTTTTACCTAAGAATAGCCACGTTTCCAAGACCGTATCTGGATTTAACGAAACGCTATCGATACCCTGCTCCATCAACCATTTGGCAAAATCAGGATGATCAGACGGCCCTTGACCACAAATACCAATGTATTTATTCGCTTTCTTACAGGCTTTAATAGCGTTAGATAGCAACACTTTGACGGTTGGATCACGCTCATCAAAGAGATGAGAAATGATGCCTGAATCTCGATCTAAGCCTAACGATAACTGAGTTAAGTCATTAGAACCCACTGAAAATCCATCAAAGTATTTCAAAAACTCAGTGGCTAAAATTGCATTCGACGGCAACTCACACATCATGATCACACGTAAACCATTATCACCACGCTTAAGACCGTTGGCTTCTAACAGTTCAGTCACTTTCTTAGCTTCTCCTAAGGTACGTACGAATGGGATCATAACTTCAACATTGGTTAAGCCCATTTTATTGCGTACACGTTTAATGGCTTCACACTCCATCTCAAAACACTCACGGAATTCTTCTGAGATATAACGCGAAGCACCACGGAAACCTATCATTGGGTTTTCTTCTTTTGGCTCGTATAAATTGCCACCAATTAAGTTTGCGTATTCGTTTGATTTAAAATCCGACATACGCACAATAACTTTCTCGGGCGCAAAAGAACAAGCGATGGTTGAAATGCCTTCAACCAGTTTGCTGATATAGAATTCTTTTGGATTAGCATAACCGGCCATTTGCATAGCAATGGTTTTCTTTAAAGACTCGTCCTCAAGATTGTTATAATCCAATAAGGCTTTCGGATGCACCCCAATCATACGATTAATAATAAACTCTAAACGCGCAAGACCAACACCTGCATGCGGTAAACGTGCAAAATCAAAAGCGCGATCAGGGTTTCCCACATTCATCATGACTTTGAATGGTAATTTGGGCATATCCGAAACAGAATCTTTATTGATTGCAAAATCTAATAAACCTGAATAGATATTACCGGTTTCACCTTCTGAGCATGAAACTGTGACTTCCATACCATCTTTAATCAAGTCAGTAGCGTTACCACAACCAACCACTGCTGGAATGCCAAGTTCACGAGCAATAATTGCAGCGTGACAAGTACGACCGCCACGATTAGTCACAATTGCAGCAGCACGTTTCATGATGGGCTCCCAATCTGGATCGGTCATATCAGTCACCAATACGTCACCTGGCTTAACCGATGCCATTTCATCAATAGAACTAATAACTTTGGCGACACCTTTACCTATACGCTGACCAATAGCCCGGCCAGTAGCCACCAAGTCGGAAGTGGCTTTTAACTGATAACGTTCGATAACGTTCTTATCAGCACGACTTTGAACCGTCTCTGGGCGGGCCTGAACAATATAAAGCTTGCCGTCAGCGCCATCTTTAGCCCACTCAATGTCCATAGGACGTTTGTAGTGCTTTTCAATAATCAAAGCTTGTTTAGCTAACTCTTGGATCTCAGCATTGGAAATACAGAAGTTCATGCGCTCTTTAGTATCAACTTTTACGGTGTCGATAGACTTATCGTGATCAGTATCATCCGTATAAACCATTTTGATCGCTTTACCTCCAAGGGTTTTACGAACGATGGCTTGCCTGCCTTGCTCTAAGGTCGGCTTATGAACATAGAACTCATCAGGATTTACTGAGCCTTGTACCACTGTTTCCCCCAAGCCATAAGCACCAGTAATAAAGACCACATCATTAAAACCAGATTCGGTGTCCATAGTGAACATAACGCCTGAAGCGGCAATATCAGAACGCACCATCTTTTGGACGCCAGCCGATAATGCTACTAACGAATGTTCAAAGCCTTGATGTACACGATAAGCAATTGCTCGATCGTTAAATAGCGAAGCGAAAACCTCTTTTAAGGCCTTCATGACATTATCAATACCGCGAACGTTTAAGAAAGTTTCTTGTTGACCGGCAAAAGAAGCATCAGGCAAATCTTCAGCAGTCGCTGATGAACGAACTGCCACTGCGAAGTCTTCATTCGAGTTAGCTTTTAGTGCTACATAAGCCTGACGAATGGCTTGCTCCATCGCAGGTAAGAATGGCGTGTCCATAACCCATTGACGAATTTTAGCGCCAGACTCCATTAATTTTTCTACATCATCAACGTCCAACTCTTTTAACTCATCGTTGATTTTTTTATTTAAACCCGATTGCTCTAGGAAAGCACGGAAAGCATCTGCAGTAGTTGCAAAACCGCCAGGAACGCTAACGCCCACATTGCTTAAATTACTGATCATTTCGCCCAGTGAAGCATTCTTTCCGCCTACTCGCTCAACATCATTCATGCCAAGCTCTTCATACCAAATTACAAATTCATTCGAATGGCGGTTATCAAAATTAGGTGTTACGTGCGTTTCTTTAGGTGTATTTTCCATCAGAGTTCTCCTCTTTATTGCTCAATAGTTTACAATCAGCAATTGAAGTCATGCTTTAACTTTTACGATTATCTTATGAAAAGAAAATCGTAAAATAAATCAAATGACAACTTGCTGAAAGCAGTTCTAAATGCTTAAATTTACTGACTTTTTCAAAACAGTGGCGCTATTCTACTGAAGATTGGAGCAATATGAAACGAACAGTTTTTTTTATTTCTGACAGAACCGGAATTACCGCAGAAATGCTCGGCCATTCCCTAATGGCACAGTTTGAAGACGATGTGGATTTTGAATACCACACGATTCCTTTTGTGGACGATGAAGAAAAAGCCAATAACGCCGTAACGCGAATTAATCAAACAGCCTTACGCGGTGTCAACAAACCAATTGTGTTTGAAACCATCGTACAGCCTGAGATTCGTGAGATTATTCGTAATGCGAACGCCATGCTGTTAGATTTTTTTCATACCTATATCGATCCGCTCGAAGAAGAGCTCGGTGTTGATAGCTCCTTCCGCGTCGGTAAATCCCACTCTACAGATGACTTACAGGCATACGATACCCGTATGAGCGCCATTAACTTTGCACTCAATAATGATGATGGAATGACTACTCAGCAATACGACCAAGCCGATATCATTCTAGTCGGCGCCTCTCGCTGCGGAAAAACCCCAACTTCCCTATATATGGCGATGCAATTCGGTATTTTTGCCGCTAACTACCCTTTTACTGAAGAAGATATTCCTAATATCAAATTGAATCCGGGCTTAGCGCAAAACAAAGATAAAATTTATGGACTCACTATTGATCCAATGCGTCTGCACGAAATTAGAAATGAACGCCGCCCTAACTCCAAATACTCTTCCATGCCACAATGCATGTTAGAGGTGCGCGAAGTGGAAGCCTTGTATAGGCGCGAAGGGATTCCCTTTATCAATACCACATCCCGTTCCGTCGAAGAGCTTGCCGTAAAAATCATGTCTGATACGGAAATTGAGCGAAGGATTTATTAATCAATAATCTACAAAAGATCAATTTATAATAATTCACTGATTTTGACTGGTATCAGATACTGTACTAACCTTAAGGATAATCAATAAAATATATGACCTCACCTATACAGTACCTGCAATAAAGTACCTAAAAGTGAGAGAACCTAACATTCACATACTTATTATGTAAATCGAGGAGTAACTTATCAAAACTACAATGAAAACAGCTATCGATGCGCCTGCAGATATAGTGTTTCTGTGGCTCGAAGATAATGATCGTCTCAAACAATGGGTTCCTAATTTAGTCTCCGATGAGACTATTGTGGAGACTCCTGAAAAGATCGGCACTAAATTTCAACAGGTCTTCCTAGAAAATGGTAGAAACATGGAGATGATTGGTGAGATAACAGAATACGCTGAAAACAAATTGATGCGCGTTATCATGCATGGCGATAAGTTCGAACTAGACGTAAGCTATCAGTTGAACTCTTTAGCTGAAGCTCAAACGGAAGTTACACAAGACACTCAGATAAAGTTCAAAGGATTTATGAAAATCATGACTCCCATTTTCTTTGTCGTATCCAAATTGAGTAAGAATAACCCTCAAATTGCCGCCCATGCCAAGCTCAAAGAAATGGCCGAACAAGAATATCGATCTCGATTTGTTTAGCTAATCTAGCCTCTATCTCGTAGCAATACAAATAGGAGAACGGTTAAGGTTTGACTACCACCAACCCCATTCGCTGGCCTACCGGGACTTTGTTGTTGGGAAAAACAATGGCTTCACCATCTTGCTCTACCAAGTAAGAGTTTTTACCGGCATCAAGTAACAAGTCACCTTTATTAAACTGGGTAAAGTTTGCGGTATTAGCCGAGTCAAAACCAAGCTCATCCATTTCAGATGTTTTGATTAATTCTTTTTTTACCATAAACAAATTGGCATCATGAATATCGCAATTCGATTGAAATTCATACTGCCCTGATACTTGTGCAATCAATAAACTTTCAAACTGCAAAAAATCTTCACGATTGTTTTCACCAAAAGGTCTTACTTTGCCTAACTCTAGAGTAAAGGCATGAGCATTAAATTGATAAGAGCTAAAATAGGAAAAGGTGGTGCTTGGTTTGTGATAAAGCAAAATAGTTTCTATCCCCGTATCTACCAGAAACCTTATTTGCGCTTTAGAATGACTACGCTCGTGAAGATAAGGGTAAATAGCAAACTTTTGATGTAAAGACGGCTTTATTGCGGTATGTAAATCATAATGAATTCTCACCTGCCCTAAACCATCAAGACCTTCTCTGTCATTAACATTATAGTCCACTTGTTGATAAAAAGTTTGTACTTGTTGCTCTATTTCTTGAGCTCTTTTAGCTTCTTCACCAGCAACAGGATCATCTACATAGTCTTTCCAGGCACCGTTAAATAAACGATTTAAATTAAACCCTGTAAAACGTTCTTGAATCAGCATCGCTTTAGGGTTACCAATGATAATTAATAAATTATGAGCCAGAGGAATTTCTTCTTTAAATATTTTACTGACTAGATCGGATAAAATTTCTATCGGCGCAGTTTCATTACCATGAATCCCTGCTGATAAAACTAAATTAACATTAGAATTGTGCTTAGGGCTAATCTCTATTATTCCTACCGCCTTAAATTTAACTCTGAACTTTTCAAGACTCAATGCAAAAGGATCCAATGACTCAGCATTGTCTTTAACAAATTCGATTAAATTAAACTGACGACAAAACTCCTTGGCATCCATGATTTACTTTCGTCCTTCTTCCATAACTGTTTTTGTATCAGAATTATTGCCTTCAAAAGGGGGAGCCATCAATTGAGGGTCGAGTCTTGATTTAAACCAATTGATTCGCCAATCCAAATGAGGACCCGTAGCACGACCTGTGGCACCAATGGTTGCGATCAAATCACCTTGCTTAACCACTTGTCCTTCTTCCACGTCAATAGAGTTTAGATGAATAAAGGTCGAACTTACGCCAAAGCCATGATCCACAATTAATGTTCCGCCTGAATAGAACATATTATCATAGGCTAATCGAACAATACCATCGGCTGGTGCCACTACCGGCGTGCCGGTTGGTGCTGCAACGTCGACCCCATAATGAGGGCGTTTAGGATCACCATTCAAGACTCTTTGGCTACCATAAAAACCACTTAAGCGCCCTTTTGCTGGCCAAATGAAGTCTTGCATAAAATGCCTTAGATCCGACGTTTTAGCTCGTGCAGCAGCGACCATAGCCCCTTCTTTACGAATGCGTTTTAACACTTCCGGCTTAATAGGATTTACTTTACTTGGTGGCAAACCGTCCACACGTTCGATATTATATTGACGCTTTCTGATGTGAATAGGTTGAACTTCTTTTAGCGAGCCTTTAGTTAAAGTTAAAGTAGCAGCTGCTTCATGATCGCGATGAAAACCAAATACGAAATAACCATCATCTGAGATTTTTAACTGAGTGCCATTAAATTCGACTTGAGCCTTAGGAGCAGCTTGGCCTATGACCAGACCACCTTGAGCAAAATCGCCTTTTAAAGATAAAAGTAACGGTTCTTTTGCGGCTAATGATGTTGATATAAATAATACTAAAACGAATACAAATCTACTACGCATTTTTTTCTTCCAATTGTTTAACGGTTTCCATTTCAAGTGTTTCTTCAGCTTCTTCTTCAGGCAATTGAACTTGCTCAATTTTTTCGAACCGACTGCTAATCTTATCAGCAGATGTCGTGATATCCTTTACATCTTTCGTGACATTGTCGATATGGCGAGATAAATTAGTCATGCGAGTTTTAAAACGACCAAAGTCTTTTGAAAGCATGGATAAATGCTCTTGAATAATGTGAACTTGCTTACGAGTAGCCTCATCTTTTAAAACAGCGCTAGCAGTTGTTAATAACGCCATCATAGTTGTTGGTGACACCATCCAAACTTTTGACTGCTGGGCATGCTCAACAATCGCAGGATGATGCGCATGGATTTCTGCAAAAATTGCTTCTGCAGGAATAAACATTACCGCTCCTGGTGCTGTTTCCCTTTCGATAATGTACTTCGAGGCTATGTCATTAACGTGCTTTTTAACGTCCTTAACAAATTGACTTTGCGCTTGTCTACGTTCAATTTCAGATGAATCATGATCCATCATCCGCTGAAAGTTCTCTAATGGAAACTTAGCATCAACACCAATAGTTCCTGTTGGTTCAGGCAGGAACAAAGCACAATCCACCATTTTTTTGTTACTAAATCCATACTGAAATTTATAACTGTTTGAAGGCATCACATTTTTTACTAAAGATTCAAGCTGCACTTCACCAAAAGCACCTCGGGATCGCTTGTCTGCAAGGATCTCTTGCAAGCTCACTACGTTACTAGAAAGCTCAGTAATTTTCTTTTGCGCATCATCAATTAAGGCTAAACGTTTTAATACGTCCTGGAAGGTTTGAGTTGTTTTTTCAAAGCCATCAGCCAAACGTTTTTCAACCTGACCGCTAATTTCTTTTAAACGCTCATCGGTAGCTTGAGTCAAGCCAGACATATTTTTATCAAACGATTCGGCTTGAGTTTTTAGGGAAATCGTTAGTTCTTCACGCACATCTTTAATTCCTCGACGGAATTGTGTATGCATAACTTCTTGAGATTCTTTTTGGTTGTGAGCGATCTGCTCTTTTAAAACCTGAATAGTTTGTTGCAGCTGCTCTTTGAATTGGAACAGCTCTTTTTGTTGCTTTTCGGTAGCTTGCCCTACTTTGCCACTAATTTGTTCATTGAATAAATTAAAACCCGATTGGACACTACTCTCAAACTTACCAAAAGATTCAGTTAACTGGGTTTGATTTGCGCCTAATTTTTCAATCAAATTTTCAGAAACCTTGTATTGCTGTTCTCCGATTCTTGTAAACTCTGAATATTGCTGAGTGGCAATGTTATCTTGCTTTTGCCCATATTGGTTTAGTGAGTTATTCGCTTCGGTAAAGTGTTCTTGTTGCGCTTTTAGTTGTTTGCCAAAGCGTGCAATAATAATCAACAGAAACAAGAAAATACCACTGAGCAATACAATCACAGCTGTTTCGAATGGATGGTTTTGAATGAATTCGAGCAAAGTCTTATTTATTAGTCATGAGTATAGACTGAGTGTAACAAATATAAGGGGTTATCGCTCTGATTTATAAGGTAAAACTGGTGTTTTTTAAACTAGCGTTTTTGCCAGGCAAAAAAAAGCCTGCAACAAAGCAGGCTTTTAAATATGGCATCCCGTAGGGGAGTCGAACCCCTGTTACCGCCGTGAAAGGGCGGTGTCCTAGGCCTCTAGACGAACGGGACACAGTGCTAATTTGTGGTAGCTTGAAAGCTTTATCGGGCTTTCCCTCAAACGCGGGCGCAATATTAATGGCAGAACGGTTCTTTGTCAAAAGATAATTGCACTTTTTTATTTATTTTTAAGGAAAAACTAAGGATTGATGAGAATATGAGCAAAAACATGAGTTTTAAACAGAAACTAGGTCATCATAGCCTTTCGATTATAAGTTTATTCATTGCGATTATTGCTTTGACCTACAATACATGGCGCTCTGATACCACCGAAGATAATCGTAATATTCGAGTGGCCGGATTTGAGCTGATTAAGCAACTCGGCAGTATACAAAATACTACTCATAAACTGCATTTTTTTGATAATGCAGAACAAGAACACAATCAATTAGTTATCAGCGGTTGGGGGAACATGGCCTTAATAGAAGACTTAAGCGCCCTACTTCCTGAAACCGTCAGATTTTCTGTGCAGCAATTAAAGCAAAGCTGGCAACAAAACTCTGAGTTATTAAGCGCAGATCAAAATGCTGAAATAGCACTTTCTAAACAAATAGCAGAGACCAGAACTTTGGTTCGCAAGTTACTGATTTCGCTTGATTAGCCAGGTAAATCAGTAACTTACGAATGAACTTAGATTGAATTACTGATTAGTCAGAATTACCCACCAATTGATAGGGTTTATATTCACTAAAGTTCTCAATAAATCGATCCTCTTTTTCGTCCATCTTTTCAACAAGCTCACAAAGCTTCTCAGCTTTACGTTCGATTTCTTCAGCTCGGCGCTCATACTTGTCTTCCATATCGCTGCCAAAGGCTTCCATACGCTTTTCAAAAGCTTCAATTTCAGCTTCATCGCCTCGGATGGCTGCAGCTATCATGGTTCCAATATTACCTTCTACCATATCGGCAACCACTTCTCGGACAACAGCTTCAATCTCTTCCTCAAACTGGCTATCCTCAATATAGTCTTCCAGTTTTTGTGAATAAAGATGATTTTCACTGACGTAAGAGCGAAGCTCAGAACTAATACTCTCTACCCTAGCCTGGATCTTTTCCGCAGCATCTGGCGAGTTCACAAGTAATGTGGTTGATACATCTGATACAGCTTCTAAAGCTAAGGTTGATGCTTCTACGGCTATATCATTCACTACAGGTATTAAAGCGCGCATATCCGCTGCATAGTCAGAGAGTAACTCTTTTTGATTAGCGGTTAAGTTTTGCTTAGCTCCTTTGAGGTATAGATTGTTAGCGTTATCAATTCTGACTTTCTCTTGATCATTTTCCGACAAAGTTATCGAAGTTTTATCAAGATAAACATCATAGCTCATATCTACATCACAACTGCCCGAGTGAGCGACTGCATTGTTGGCTGCTAGCGCTAAAGCTACCGATAAAGCAACATTTTTAAGATTCAATTTCATAGACTCCTCCTCTAAAGTGTTAATTGAACATTTATAAGATGCACCTTTTTACCAAAAAGGTTTAGTTATTATCTGTAACTTGAGGGCTGAATAAGTAACAAAGGATGACAAAGTACTAATTTAGAAACAATTGAGAAAACGCACCAAAATGAAACATTTATTTACGCTTTTGTAAGCTATGACA
This sequence comes from Kangiella sp. HZ709, assembly GCF_009674675.1. Classification (GTDB taxonomy): domain Bacteria; phylum Pseudomonadota; class Gammaproteobacteria; order Enterobacterales; family Kangiellaceae; genus Kangiella. Next base: position 264,496 of record NZ_WKJC01000001.1, on the reverse strand, counting down.
CATCATTTCAATTGGTCTTCTTGCTACTATTGCCTATAATTTGAGAGGTTAGAACAGTTCGTATTTTTAGAGGTTACTGAGTAACCCACAACACAAGAGAAGGAAACATGAAAAAGTTTATTATCATTGCACTAGCTTTGATTGCTGTTGCAGTTGGAGTTTATCTATACAAAAACAAATCTTCCGATGGAGATATTGTTTCATCTATTACTAACAAACTTTCCGGTTCATCTAGCCAAGTTATGGAATATGTCCCTGCCGATACTATTTTATTTGGTGGTAATCTTGAAGCGATGGATTATGACAAGTTAATGGCCTTCAGCCGTAACTTTGGTCTTAATTTTGAAGTCATGGGCGAACTTTTCAATAAAGAAGAGTTTGACATGGGTGACGCACCTGACGGTGCAAAGTTCGTATTTGGTTTCGTCAAAAAGATGATGGGTGCTGCTTCTAGCAACTATCCTAAGACTATGGGTGTTCCAAGTGAAACTGATGGTGCTATCTATACAGTCGGTGCTTTACCAGTCTTCCGCTTTTCTTTAGATGGCTCTAACACTTTCCAAACAATGGTAGAAACTATTGAAAAAGAAAATCAAATCACTGCTAAAGTTGGATCTTTAGATGGTTTTGAATATAGAGAATATTCTTTTGGTGAAGACGTTCCTGTAACTCTAGTACTTTCTACTCATAACAACCAAGCGGTTATGACTTTAAATACTCTGTTAGACGATGCGAAAGATTTGAAATTAGCATTAGGTATCGAAAAACCAGCGAAATCTTTCTCTGACTCGCCTCGTTTAGCTGGATTAGTGAATAAGTTTGGTTATGAAGGCCACCAGTTATTCTTAATGGATAACTTAGGCATCGTTGAAGGTATTACTAACCCTAGAGCCAATCATTTTGGCGGCATGCTAGATGATCTTCTTGTTGCTTACAATGTTAACAATGGTCCTGGCGTATCAGTTTTAGCTGAATACAGAACACCTGAGTGTCAATCAGAACTTACCGCCTTCGTAGGCAATTGGCCTACTATTTCTGCAGGCTACACTAACTTTGACGCTAACTCAGCTAGCTATAAAATGGTTGTAGAAGGTAGCAATGCAGGCTTACTAGACTCTCTACAAAAGTTACATGGTCACTTATCTCCAGCTATGGCTAATAAAGATATGTTATTCAGCATGGGCATGGGCTTCAATATGGCAGAAATGACTGGTGTCTTAACCGATGTTTGGAAGCGCTTAACTAAAGACCCGTATAACTGCTCTAGCTTAGCAGACATGCAAAACGCATTAAAAGGCAACAACCCTGTTATGCAATTAGGCATGGTTAGCGGCATGTTAGGCGGCATTAAAGGCTTTGGCTTTGGTTTAGTCGATATGGACGTAAGTGCTATGGAGCAAGCGCAAAACAATCCTATGGCGGCAGCTGATTCAGTAAGCTTAATCATGACTTTAAGTGCTGATGACCCAATGGCTTTAGTTCAATTAGCCGGTCAATTCCAACCTATGTTAGGTGGCATCGAACTTGAAGAAGGTGCTGCGCCAAAAGCATTACCATTACCTTTACCTGTTGAAGTTAACGGTTCATTGCGTGGGCATGACTTAGTTCTTTCTTTTGGCGATAAAGCTAATGCAATGGCCGCTAATTTAGATACTAATTCTTCTATCGATTACAACGGCTTGTTCAGCGTTAATTATGATATGGGCAGATACTTTGGAATGATTAATCAAGCAATGGCGATGGATCCAAATCAAGATGCTGATGCTGAAGAATTCCAACGTGTATTTAACGAGATGTTTAAAAACGTTAAAGGCCGTTATACAGATAAAACAAGCTTCACTAAAAATGGCTTGGAAGTTACTATGGAATTTGACTTAAACTAAAGTTTAAGTCGGTTCATTAAAAAGCCCCGCATTTGCAGGGCTTTTTTTATATCTCATCTTTACTTTTGACCTTAGGCGACTTTCAACTGCAATACCTGTAAAGCTTGCTCTAAGTCATCAATAATATCGTCAACATGTTCTAAACCAACAGAAATACGAATGAGCGTTTCAGAAATACCAGCCGCAGCCCTTTCCTCTTCAGTATAAGGTGAATGAGTCATGGAGGCAGGATGTTGAATTAAAGTTTCGGCATCACCTAAACTTACCGCAATATGACACATTTTTAATTGATTCATAAAGCGCACAGCATCATCAAAAGATCCATCAACTTCGAATGCAATAACCCCGCCAGCACGCTTCATTTGAGTGCCTACTAAATGATTAGCAGGATGGTGTTTTAAACCTGGATAATAAACTTCTTTAACCTCTGTATGAGTATCTAAAAACTGTGCAACTTTTTCCGCATTATCACAATGCCTTTCAAGACGAACCGATAAAGTTTTCAAACCACGGGTAATTAACCAAGCATCATTTGGACTCATAACAGCGCCCATATCTTTTAAAGTCGTTAACTTGATGTTTTCAATTTGCTCAGCGCTGCCACAACAAATACCCGCAACTACATCGCCATGGCCATTTAAATATTTTGTCGCACTATGAATGATTAAATCCATACCATAATCGGTCGGCTGCTGTAACAATGGCGACATAAAAGTATTATCAATAACGGTCAGAAGCTTGTACTTATTAGCCACTCGGTTGATCTCAGCTAAATCTGCGCATACCAAGTTAGGGTTAATTGGTGTTTCAAAAAAGATTAATTGAGTATTGTCCTGGATAGCAGCTTCTACAGCTTCTATATCAGTAATATCGACAAAGGTTGCTTCAATGCCTAACTCGGCGAATTTATGATTAATCAAAGCAAATGAACAGCCATATAAAGCCGCAGAGGCTATTAAGTGATCACCTTTTTTAAGGTTTGCTAATAGCGTCGCTGAAACAGCGCCCATACCAGAGCCAAAAGCTGCCGCAGCTTCAGTATTTTCTAAGGAAGCCATACGCTGCTCTAATTCCATTACGGTTGGATTACCTAAACGTGAATAGATAAACCCGGCCTCTTCACCAGCAAAACGATTAGCGCCCTGCTGAACATTATCAAAGACAAAAGTTGAAGTTTGATGAATTGGGGTGGATAAGGAACCAAAAGAAGGATCACCAACGCGACCGGCATGAATCGCTTTGGTTTCAGGATGTTTAAATTGTTTTGATGACATACGGCTTCTCGTAAATTTAAGTTAAACTTTGATAGCCGTCGTGGCCTTTACCTCCTTCAACACTAAACTGGTATGAAGCTTGGCAATCCCTTCCAATGGGATCATTTTTTTAGAAATAAAATGCTCAAGAGCTTGGGTGTTTTTCACAGCCACTTTAAGCAAATAATCATACGAACCCGTTACGTTATGGCACTCTAAAACTTCCGGCCATGAGGTAATGGTTTCTAAAATCTGTTGGATTTTTTCATGCTTATGCAACTCAAGACTTAACTCAATAAAGCATAAGTTATCACATCTCATTTTGTGCCTATCCAACAAGGCAACATAACCACGAATAAAGCCATCTAGCTCTAAGCGTTTAACTCGACCATGCGTAGCTGGAGCTGAGAGATGAATTTTTTTTGCTAAATCCGAATTACTGATGCGACCTTCATTTTGCAAAATCTCTAGGATTTTTTGATCCGTTGCATCAAGCTCAATTTCTACAAAAGATTTTATCATTATTTAACCTATTGACAGAATATAATTAAACATTTTCACACTAATAAATAAGAATACCACAATTTTGACAGAAATAATTAAGATGGTTAACCTGAGGATGGTTTCAAGCTATCGTTTGTTAAGATTATTAAGCAAAATATTGGTGGTCTGACCAAAATTGGATACACTAAAGTCATATTAATAATTATTACTCTTATGTTAGAAGCAGTTATTTTAATTCACGGTTTAGGCAGAACTCAGTGGTCGTTAAAGCGTCTTGAGAAGCGTCTACAGCAGCTAGGTTACGTGACTTATAATGAGTCCTACCCTTCAACTAAACAAACAGTAGATAAGTCAGCCAACAACTACATTTCTAAGGCTTTAGAAACGCTTGAAGCTGAAAAATTCGATAAAGTTCATTTTGTCACCCATTCTTTAGGTGGCATTCTGGTTCGTTACTACTTATCAAATCATAAAATAGCTAATTTAGGGCGAGTTTTGATGCTCGCGCCACCAAACCATGGCAGCGAGATTGCAGATACATTTAAAGATAAATGGTGGTACAAGATGGCTACAGGGCCTTCTGGCCAACAACTTACCGAATCCAGTCCGCTTTATTCGCAACTTAAGCCTTTGCAAACAGAAATTGGGGTTATCATCGGTAACCGTTCATCCGACCCTTGGTTTAACTTCTTATTCGATGGTGAGCATGATGGAAAGGTTTCAGTGAAAAGTGCTAAATTAGAAGAACAGCATCAACTGCAAGTAGTTAATTGTGGGCATACTCTGTTAATGGAAAACAGACTAGTCTCAGATGCCATTATTAAATTTCTACAAACGGGTGAATTAAAAAAGGCTTCTTAAGAAGCCTTTTATGTTACCTAAACTATTTGTCTTTCTTATCGCTTTCTAATTTCTTTTCGTGCTCAAGATCATAGTTAGGTGGCTTGCCACCCTTACCTTTCAAATAATGATCCATCCAGCGCATTAGACGCATTGAATAATCCATTTGCGCGGCTGCTTTACGATTACCATGGCCTTCGCCCGGATATAAGACCAGACGTACTGGCGCTTGCGCTAAGGTTTTTAAATAACGGTATAGCTCCATAGATTGTGATGGATGAACTCGAGTATCGTTCTCGCCATGCATTATCAATAAAGGCGTTTTAGATTTTTTAACATGAAAAATAGGACTCCGCTCTAGCATCCACTGGAAATCATCCCAAGGCCATACACGAGAATGTACCGCATGCATTTCATTGGGTATATCGGTCGTACCAAATTTAGATAGTTGGTTAGAAATACCTACAAACATAACCCCCGCCGCATAATGCTCAGAAAGCGCTGTGGCTGACCAAGCTGTAGCGTAACCACCATAAGAACCACCGGTAATACCGACCTTATCTTTATCAACAATACCCTCTTCTACTAAAGCATTTTTACCGTCGACAATATCGGTAAACTCTGGATCCGCATAGCCGCGCTGATCAGCTCTAGCAAAGTCGTCTCCACGACCAGTAGACCCTCGGTAGTTTGGAATAAAGGAAACGTAGCCGTTAGCTGCTGCGACTTGAATTGGATCGGCGTAACGGGTATTCCATCCGTTTGAGCGATGCGCCTCAGGACCACCATGAACAAAGGCGATCATAGGATAATCTTTGCCTTTTTTATAATTAATTGGATAAACCAAAACGCCTTGCAAATCTAAACCATCTTGGGCGCGATAATTAAACACTTCTTGCTTTCCAAAAGCGATGTCGGCGAACCAAGGATTTGAATCGGTAATACGTTTACTGCCAGAGCTAGAAGCTAAATAAACTTCATTGGGATGGGTCGAAGTGTTGGTTTTTAATGCTAACTGACCATTAGAAGCCAAGGACATAGAAGTCTGAATGCCATTACCATAAGCAACTAGAGTAGCATTGGTCGAGCCATCTGATTTAACCACTCGTGATTCTGCGTCTTTGTGCTCAATATAATAAACATCATTACCTAACCAACCGATATCCATGATATGACTGTCTTTATTATTTTTACGCTTAGCTATTTTTCCATTTCGAGCATTAGCTACGTATAAAGCTCCTGCCGTTGGATCGTTATAGTCATTAGCACCCAAAAAAGCGACTAGCTTACCATCCGTCGACCAGATAGCTTTGCCTTGCTTACCTTCTGTTTTAAATTTAGTTTTAGTACGTCCTTTTAGATCGATGATCTGAAGCGTTTGTAACATTAAGACATCGTCAATTAAAGACGTAGGACTTGATTGAACTAACAATTGGTCACTCACTGGACTAAATTTCGCAGATACCAGATGCTCTTCAAATTTAATTTTTTCTGCTTTTGGTTCTTCTTGGTTTAAATCCGCTAACCACAAATGATTGGTTTGGATATCCTCTTCATACACCTTAGCTTTAAATCCTTTTTTTGAAAGCTTTTCTAGGTGCTTAGGCTTTTTGGTTTTTGCTATAAAAACAACCTTACTACCATCGTGATTTACGCTATAAGACCCTACGCCATTATCATACGAAAGAATGCGTTGCGATTCGCCGCCATCAATAGGTAAAGCATAGAGCGCTGTTTTTTTATCATCACGCCGTTTAGCCGTATAGTAGATTTTTTTTGAATCGTGCGACCAGCTGATACGACTAATATTCACTTTACCGGTAATAAATGGTCGTGGCTCGGCACCATCTGCTGTAGCAATTAAATATAACTCAGACCAAGCATTGCCATCTTCATCTTTATAAGGTGTTCTAGGTTTTGATTTTGTAAAGGCAACCCAGGCACCGTCAGGAGAAATCTGCATGTCGCCAACAGAGCTAACCTTGCTGATGTCTTCTAAGCTCATACCTTCTTTGGCGTCGATCACAGTGATAGACAGCGCTAAAAAAGTAATAAATATCAATAATTTGTTCATTAATCTTCTCAATATCGCAAATAAGGAAGATTAGAATAATAAAATTAACCACTAACTTCCAGTCCATTCATCGAATATTGAACAGCTCCAATAAGTGTAACCTGTAACTGTTTGTTACATTTACTGAATAGCCTGCAATCACATATTTGTTAAAGTATAAGTGAGCTTGGGTGCTTGCCATTACAGGCTCAATTCTCAAAATACCTCCTTCTCATTTTGAGAGTGTTAAGGGCTTCCAGTTGAACGCTGGAAGCCTTTTTTATTAGTTGATGATTTAGTCCAGCCAGTAGATAGTGTAAACTTACAACCAATTAAAGAAACTCCAGTCATTATGAGCGGCAAAGATACAATTTTCTCAGATCCTTTAGATAACGTAAAAGCGTTTGAATTCGATCAAACAGTAGTTGAAGTTTTTCCCGATATGATCGAACGCTCGGTTCCCGGTTATAAGACCATAATCCAAGGAATTTCTGAGTTGGCAGAAAAGTTTATTCAAGTCGATAGTAATATCTATGATCTTGGTTGCTCCCTGGGTGCTGCGTCTCTCTCTATTCGACAAAAAGTCCCTGAGCCCTCTTGTAAGATCTATGCAATTGATAATTCTTCAGCCATGGTTGAGCGTTGTCGTTTGATTCAAGCCAGCTACAATTTTGATATGCCAATAGAAGTTATCGAAGGCGATATCAATCAATGTGACATGTGCAATGCCAGTATTGTAGTTTTAAATTTCACCTTACAATTCTTACCGCTTGAAGATAGGCTTCCACTCGTAAAAAAAATATATGACTCGCTCAGACCGGGTGGCATTTTAATACTTTCTGAAAAGCTGCAAATGCAGTCAGAAGAAATAGATGAAGCCATTATTGACTTACACCATAAATTTAAAAAGCGGAATGGCTATAGCGATATGGAAATTGCACAAAAACGTGCTGCTATTGAAAACGTCTTAATTCCAGATACACGCGAAGCGCATAATAAAAGATTTGAATCAGCAGGTTTTTCATCATTTGAAACCTGGTTTCAACATTACAACTTTGTTTCTTTCCTGGCTATAAAATAATATATGTTCGATATACATCAATTTTTAGCGCCCAGCTATGAGGCTATATTCAACACTAGACTCCGCCCTTATCTAACAAACTTGAAGAATGGAGTGAATGCTCGTATGAGTGATTACACTCATGGGAAAATTAAGGAGTGGGTTGCGCTACTGGAACAATTACCTAATGTCGAAGTTCATGATTATGATTTGATAAACTCAGTGACTGTAGGTGAAGCAAACCAACTTAATAAAGAGCAACATTTAGAGTTAGCATCCACACTAAAACAATTTCACCCTTGGCGTAAAGGCCCTTTTAATTTATTCGGCACTGACATCAATACCGAATGGCGCTCAGACTGGAAATGGGATCGCTTAAAAGAACAAATCACAAGTTTACAAGACAAAATCGTCTTAGACGTGGGTTGCGGTAATGGATATCATTGTTGGCGCATGGCTAGCCAAAACCCAAAAATGATTTTAGGCATAGACCCGTCGCAACTTTTTCTGATGCAATTTGCTATCATGAAAAAATATCTACCCAATATTCCAGTGCATTTCTTGCCCATAGGTATTGAATATTTGCCTAATGAAATACCCAAGCAAGGCTTTGATACCATTTTTTCAATGGGCGTTTTATATCATCGACGTTCACCTATTGATCACATCATGCACTTAAAGAAATTACTTAAGCACAATGGCGAGCTCATTTTAGAAACTCTAGTCATTGATGGCGACGATGTATCACACCCAGATCAAGTATTAATACCTGATAGTCGTTATGCTCAGATGAACAATGTGTGGTTTATTCCCACGGTAGCAATGCTAACTAAGTGGATGGAGCGTTGTAATTTAAAAGATATTAGGTGTGTTGATATTAATCAAACTACGATTAAAGAACAAAGAGCAACAAACTGGATGAACTTTCAATCTCTGAATGATTTTTTGGATCAAAATAATCCTAATAAAACTATCGAAGGTCACCCTGCTCCTAAACGCGCTATTATGATTGCCACAAGGAAATAATCTGTGCCTAAAGACTATCATCTGGTTCCTTTTTGCCCTGAACCAGTACGCATCGTAAAACCAAATAAAAATTATTTACTGGTACATAAGCCCGCTGGATTGTTGACTATTCCCGGACGACATGAAGAAAACAAAGACTGCCTTATCACACGGCTACAAAATCATCCAAAGTCGCAAACAGCTACAGTAGTTCATCGCTTGGATATGGCCACTTCTGGAATCATGGTTGTGGCTTTAACTAAAGCTGCGCACCGAGATATTAGTAAGCAGTTTGAACTTCGCCAGACGGAAAAGCACTATATTGCTGTAGTAGATGGCTTGGTTAAAGAAGATGAAGGCACTATAGATAAACCCATGATTGCTGATTGGCCCAATCGACCTAAACAAAAAATTTGCTATGACACTGGCAAGACAGCAGTCACCGAGTGGCAAGTTTTATCACGCAATTTAAAAGAGCAGACAACTCGGCTTAAACTCAAACCTATTACAGGTAGGAGCCATCAGCTTAGATTGCATTGTTTTGAACTAGGTCATCCTATTTTAGGTTGTCACCTATACTCCATCAATGGTTCTGAGAAAAAGGCTAATCGATTATTGCTGCACGCAGAGCAGCTTTCTTTAACTGATCCAAAAAGTGGCCAACCAATTACTGCAAATGCTGTTTGCAGCTTTTAAATTTTGGTTGAATCTATTCTTTAGAATTGACACAATACGCGCGAAATTTGATAGCAAAGCACCCGTAGCTCAGCTGGATAGAGCGTCGCCCTCCGGAGGCGAAGGTCACAGGTTCGACTCCTGTCGGGTGCGCCAATAACCTATTATTAATAAGCAGTTAGTTTTATGAAAAAAATCGAAAATACATTTGAAAAAGGGATATTTGTCAGTCGCTGGTTATTAGCGCCTTTCTTCGTTGGCTTGATATTTGGGATCATCATTCTCTTAACGACTTTTGGCAAAGAGCTATGGCATTTGGCAACTCATTTTTCTGAGTTAGATGAAATGAATACTATTTTGGGTATTCTTGCTTTAGTGGATATGACACTCTTAGCCAACTTATTAATTATTATAATTTTTAGTGGTTACGAAAGCTTTGTCTCTAAAATAGATGTGGCAGAACATGAAGACCGTCCAGGTTGGATGGGTAAAGTAGGATTTTCAACCTTAAAGGTGAAGCTGATAAGCTCTATCGTAGCTATTTCAGCAATTGATTTGTTAAGAAGCTATATGCAGCTAGCATCGGGAGATGATTTGAGCGTGATTTGGGCAAAGCTATCAATACATTCGGTATTTGTGATTTCAGGATTACTCTTTGCCATTATGGACTATTTAACCAGTAAAAGTAGCAACCAAAATTAGCTCATAAAAAAACCGCCTAGAGGCGGTTTTTTTTTCAATAGAGAAATATTACTCTTCAACAACTTTGGCGTCAGCTGCATTTTTCATCACAGACTTAATGCCGTTGTTACGGCCGCTTTCAGATTTATACATTTGGCTTTTACCAATTTGCTGGCCATTTGATGCATTCAGACCCCAATAGAAACGACCATCTTTTGCTGTTTTCTTTTCGAAATTTGATTCGTCTTTTGCATTTTTACGAACTGAATCAATACCATTATCACAACCAGAACGCGAAGAATAACCTTGAGACTGCATGATTACTTCGCCATTTCCAGCTTTTAATACAAAATAATCTTTTCCGTCCTTTCCCTTTGAAATTACAAATTTTCCAGCCATTTTTTATACCTCATTTGATGTTTATCTTAAGCCGTGTCCAGCCCCTGTATGGAAATACTCACTTATTTCATTCGAAAATTCAAGTCAGATAGGTCAATTTTCGGAGAATATTCACTTTTTTACATTCTAGTTAACTTTTTGATATTTCTTCACATTTTGCCAATCTTTTACATTTGAGCTATTCCGTTCTAAGATGGAGCTGGTACTATTTTATGGGCTTAATTACTGAACATGGAAAATCTGAAGGAGAACAACCATGAAAAAACTTCCATTAGCAATAGCAATTGCTAGCACTCTAACTATCTTAGGTGGCTGTGCGTCACAACAATCAACAACAGTCTCATCTGGCGACACTGCAAGTTTACAAGCAGAATTAGACCGCGTTAACGCTGAAAAAGCACGATTAGCTACGCGTGCTGCAGAAGCAGATCGCTTACGTCGTGAGTTAGCAGCCGCACAAAGCTCTAACGGTTCTACAGCAACCGCTTACACTGCTTCTGGTGACTTATTACCACCAAATGCACAGCCAGGTGAATGTTACTCCCGCGTATTAGTACCAGCTGTATACGAAAATTCAACTGAGCAAGTATTAGCTAAAGCAGCTTCTGAGCGTGTTGAAGTTACTCCTGCTCAGTATGAAATGGTTGAAGAAACTGTATTAGTACAGGAAGAATCTACTCGCTTAGAAGTAATCCCAGCAACTTATAGAACAGTTACTGAAGAGATTATGGTAGAGCCAGAAAAAACTATCCTACGTGAAGTTCCTGCTCAATACGGTACTGAAACTGAGCAAATTCTAGTTAAACCTGCTTATACTACATGGAAAAAAGGCCGTGGCCCTATCGAAAAGGTAGATGCTTCAACTGGTGAAATCATGTGTTTAGTAGAAGTTCCTGCAGAATACAGAACAATTAGCACACGCGTTGTAGTAAGTCCTGCAACAACTGTATCTGATGTAATCCCTGCTAAATTCAAAACAGTAACTCGTACAGTTATCGATACTGCTGCTACTACTCGTGAAGTTGTTATTCCGGCAAAATACGATACAGTTAATGTACGTAAATTAGTTACTCCAGCAACAGAAAATCGTATTGCTATCCCAGAAGAGTATACAACAGTTTCAAAACGTAAATTGGTTACTGACTCGTTCTTAGAGTGGAGACCAATCCTTTGTGAAACAAACACTACTCCAGGTTTGATTTCTCGCTTACAAAGAGCGTTAAATGGCGAAGGTTATGATGCTGGTTCTGTTGATGGTGTACTAGGTTCTCGCACTATGAGCGCAGTTAACAAATACCAACTAGATAATGGTTTAGCTTCTGGTCAATTGACCATCGCAACTCTAGAAAAACTAGGTGTATCTTTATAATTTACACTACCTTCATAAAAGAAGCCCTTCTGGGCTTCTTTTTTTTGGCTATAATTTTTCTAAATATACATGAATCAATCTAAACCCAAAGTTATACAAATAGTTACGCTTTTATTGTTAGGAGCTTTATACTGGTACTTTAATCAAGGCCCCCTTAATAAAAGTAATAGTGCAGCTACCGTTCAAAATCAGGTTCAAGCGCTTGAACAGTATTTTCAAAACAGAACGTCAAAAAAAATGATACAAATAACCGGTACAGTTATAAAGCTTTTATCTGATGACTTAATAGAACCACGACATCAAAAATTTATCGTTAAAACCAGTAACAGAATGTCATTATTGGTAACTCATAATATTGACTTAGCGCCTCGCATTAATAGTCTAAATGAAGGTGATGAGGTTTTAATTTACGGTCAGTATGAATGGAACGATAAAGGCGGCATACTTCACTGGACTCATCACGATCCGAAAAACCGAAGAGCTGGTGGCTGGATTATTCACAATGGGAAAAAGTACGAATAGTCTACAGGTACAGTATTTTCTAATTTAGATTTAAACAAGAAATTTTAACGTTTAGACTAAGCGGAGAATAATTTAAAATTAGGATTTTACATTAAGTAATGTGGCTAACTTTCAAATCATTCTCCAACAAAGTATAAAACTTAAAATGCTTGTCTAAACGTGCTTACCGCCAGTCCAACCACCTGAAGCTAATACCCTATCACCCATAGATTTAGGTGATTCTTCTAGGTCAGTAGCCATTGAGTCATTCCACCGATTCAAGAAACCGTACAAGCAAACCACTCCTAAGATTTCTACTATCTGATTTTCACTCCAGTGCTTTTTCATGCGATCTACTAACTCTTGATCTACTGCATTTGGAACAGAGCCAGCGGCTAAAGCATAATCTAACGCAACTCTTTCAGCATCTGAATACAGATCAGAAGTTTGATATTCCCAGATTTGATCTAACTTTTCTTGACTAATACCATGGATCTTCGCAGCTACTAAAGAGTGGGCTTCACAATACTGACAACCTACTGCACGACTGGCAAAATGCGCAATTAAGCGCTTAAAGCCTAAATGTACTTCACCGTCTTTAGGCATTACAGCTTTAGTCAATTCCCCAAAACCTTTTACGATTTCTGGTCGACGCTGCATCGTCAACAAACTGTTTGGAACAAAGCCTAAGATCTCTTCAAAGATTTGAAAGTCAGCAGCTAAATCTGGGTGTAAATTTTTATCTAATGGTTTTAAATAGGCCATTAAGTTTTCCTCTCAATGTAATATCAAAAAAATATAAAAAAGGCTTTCCGAAGAAAGCCTTTGCTCAAAGTCTTACCTAAATTTGAAAATCATTTTGAAACTGGCTTCGCTGGATTAACAATTGCATCAACCGTACCTTGTGCTAAAGGGTGGTAACCGGAACGGGCAATAGCATATACCCGTTTTGCAAAATCACCCTGCTTGGTATCCATAAGGGCTTTATACAAAGGCACGATCAATTTACGTCGTCCGATACTAATCAAGTAATCTTCTAACCGTTGATTGACTACGCCATAACCTCGGTTGATTGCTAGTTTTAACCAAGCATGTGCAACTTCATTATTAGTTGTAGTGGTTAGATCAAAGGCCTTATCCAACTCAGCCATTTTCTCCAAACTGATATCTTGCGGTAAATTATTGATAAAGTGCAACCATTCATGAATTGACCATTTATCCGTTACCATATCATTTAACGCTAGCTTACCAGATATAAAGTCAGCCGATGCAGCATCGACTTTTATAAAAGCATTTGATTGCGGATTTGGCATAAACTCTGGAAGCATTGGGGAATGTAACCATTCATCAATCTCTGCCTGAGTTACTTTGCCCGGATACTTTGCAATTAAATGTTTATCTAAATACTTTTCAAATTCTGGAGTGGTTAAACTCTTAAAGGCAAAATCGCCAAAATATTGATTAAGGAACTTATCAAAAGTTTCACGGCCAAAACGCTGCTCTAAAAAAACTAAGAACATCTGGCCTTTGGTATAAGGCACGCCAGAGAAAGCATCATCAGGATCGCGGCCATCAAGGGTAATGTGCAAAATGGTATCGCCAACAGGTAAACTTTTTACTTGTTGCCGCAAACCTTGAACTGACAAAGCGTTTTCCATTTCAGAACGATTTTCATCAAACAATTCTTCCATGATTCGATTTTCAACGTAGGAAGTAAAACCTTCGTTTAACCACAAATCGCGCCAAGTAGCATTAGTTACCAAGTTTCCTGACCAAGAATGCGCTAGCTCATGGGCAATCAAATTAATTAAACTTTTATCACCAGCGATAACTGTCGGCGTAATAAACGATAAACGAGGGTTTTCCATACCACCAAACGGGAAGCTAGGCGGTAATATCAGCAAATCGTAACGTCCCCACAAATAAGGGCCGTACATTGCTTCAGTAATATCAATCATCTGCTCAGTATCTTCAAACTCTTTGGCCGAAGAGTCTAAATAGGCAGCTTCAGAGTAAACACCTGTTCTAGGGCCCATAGATTTAAATTGTAAATCTCCAACGCCTATAGCGATTAAGTATGGCGGAATAGCTTGTGGCATATCAAACTGATAATCACCATCTAAAGGCGTATTTGGTTCGTTATAAGCACTCATCACCGCCAATAATTGCTTTGGCGTTTTAATATTGGCTTTATATGTCACTCGCACATCAGGAGAATCTTGTACTGGAATAAAGCTACGGGCATGGATCGCTTGTGCTTGCGAGAACATGAACGGCTCTTTTTTACCAGCTGTTTGCTCAGGCGTTAACCATTGTAGACCTGAAGCTTGCGGGTTAGAGTTGTAATAGATACGAACCTTCTCTTCGCCATCTTTTAGTTCAACCGTTAACTTTGAACCCAACACAGCATCCTTATCCGCTAACACGAATTGAGTATCAGTTTCATTGCCATCACTATCAATAGAAGTCACTCTATCGATAGTTAGATCACGCGTATCAAGGATCAATTGTTGAGCATTTGATTGCAAACGCTCAAAACTTAAATCCACATGCCCTTTTAATTGCTTCTTATCAAACAGCACTTCAAGATCTAAATCTAGATGCGTTAATAAAACCTCATCTTTATTGGCATATGAATGTTCATCAATAAGATAGGATAAATCTTCAGCTTCTACCTTAGGCATTTCCTTTTTCATTGCCTGTTGAGATTTTTCTGAAGCGTTCTTCGCATCAGTCTTGGTCGTTTGTGAGTTTTCAGACTGTTGGCACGCGATTAAACTCATCGCTAGCACCGCTGAAACAAGCATTGTTGGTAATCTTTTGTTCATTTCTAATTCGTACCCACCCAATAAAATAGCGCTATATTAGAGCATATTTTTAAACACAACTAAAGATGCTAAACACTTATATGTACTTGCCAAAAAGATACTGAGATGACAGAATAAATCCTGAGGTATACTAATGAAATCATATAGTTACGAGGAAAGTTTAAATCTCTTTCCTGTTCGGGATGGCTTTAGGATCCGTGGCGAAAATATGTCTAGGGTAGAAGTTTTTACAGACGCTGCATTTGCGTTCGCTATTACCCTGCTAGTTTTTTCTAATGACGGTCTCCCTAATACTTTTGCAGAGTTCACCCTACTTTTAAAAGACATACCAGCTTTTGCCATTAGCTTTAGTCAACTGGTATTTTTTTGGTATGCCCACCGAGTATGGAGTCAGCGATATGGCCTAGAAGATATTAAAACTATACTGATAAGTTGCTTATTAGTATTTTCGGTGATGACTTTTGTGGTACCGCTAAAAATTAGTTTTGCCGGTTTTTTACATTGGGCATCTAATGGCTACTTCCCCTCTCCTATGCCATTCACACCTGAAGATATTAAAATCTTCTTTACTGTATTCCATATAGCTTTTTTAAGCATGTGCTTGATTATGCTTTGGTTATACCAACACGCTTTAAGTAAAAGAATCAGCTTAATGCTCAATGAATTTGAGTTATTCGAAACTCAAACCCATAAAACCTCTTGGGTTATAATGAGTTTTACTAGCGCATTAACATTACTTCTCACTCTAGTTTTACCGAACGAAATAAGTCCTTTTAGCGGTATGTTATATGGTACTCTTGGCGTTAGCATGGGCTTATATAATAATAAAAGAGAAAAGCTCAAAATCGCTTTGAACCCTAATTACAAAACACATTTATAGGAATTGATAATGCCCTCAAAAGGTAGTGGAGAATTTGAACGTGGTTATATTGTCCCAATTGGGGGCTGTGAAAACTGGATAAGCCCTGAGGTTTGCGAGCAACTCAGAGGTTTATGCCTTAGCGCCCAAGCTAAAGCTTCGATTCTAAATATTTCTGAACAAGAGTTAGAACATCAAATAGCTCCCGTTCTTACAGATAATGGCTTTGTGGAATGCTCAGTTATCAATATTCAAAATCGTCAAGATGCACAAAACTCTGATAACTTGGATAAAATGCAAGCCGCCGATATTTTAATTATCGCTGGAGAGAGACCATTGCAAATCTCTACTTTGATTGGAGGTACTCTTATTGCCAAACAAATTAGAAAGTTAAACGCTGATGGGGTACATGTTGTAGGAACTTTTGGCGGAGCCACCATTTTAAGTGAGCATATGATTGCTGGCGGGCAAGATGGTACAACCCCTACTCAAAATGGCGTGACTATGGCCCCAGGAATTGGGTTAACTAACCGTTTTATGGTGGATTACCACTTTGAGCAACAAGGACGCTTAGGTCGATTATTAACCGCTTTATCATACAACCCCTTTACTTTGGGTATAGGAATTGACGATGGCACCGCACTTTTCATCAGTCCAAAGGATGAATTAGTGGTTTTTGGGACAGGTGCCGCAACATTAATAGACCCAAGTAATCTACAATATTCGTCGATGGGTTCAGCAGGAAGCGGCGACCCAATCTCTCTTTTTGGACTACAAATGCATATATTAGCGCAAGGGGCTCGTTTCACTTGCGAAAATCATAGTTATGATGAACACTGGGCTTAAAACCTATGTTTAACTATCTAATATTAATTAGCACATAGACAAAATATAGCAGTTAATTCAAGTAATACATTAAGGTGTAATAAATGACAACAGAGAAATCCTTTATGCAAAATTTCGGTAAAAGTTCTAAAAAAGTATCAATGCTTGGTTTGCTACTTTCCTCTTCTTTACTGGTGCTTGCCGCTTGTAAGACCACTCCTGTAGCTCCCGTTGAAAAAGCAAAACCAGCACCGCCACCTAAGCCTGTTAAAACTTATAAAAGTATTAATGTCGGTAGTAACAACTATATGACTCTCCCAAGCAACTGGTCTCTAAAATCAGGTTTTATGCCTAAAGGCTATGTTCGTTATACGGTCAAACAAAATGATGTCCATATGGTCATTACAGGCTTCCAATCTGCAAGAAGCAAATTCTCTAGCAGCAAAAATCGTAAAGAAATCGACTCAAAAACATTACTCTATTGGTCATCGGCTTTAGATCGTAAGAAAGTCTACAACCCTATTACTGATCAACATAAAACTGGCGAGTATGTTCAATACACGTGTAAAACTCGAACTAGGTGTTACCAAGTGTTCCCATTATCTAAATGGGACTCAGTAATTGTGTCAGAATTTCAAGCTGGTGGCATGAAGTACAATATCACTGCAGGTGTAAACGGCCTGACTAGGGAAGCTGCTCAAGATGTTGTTAAAGGCATCAAAAGTATTCAAGCACAATAACAAAAACATTTCGAGAACAATAAAAAAGCCTGCTAATGCAGGCTTTTTTTATATTCATACTAAAATAAGAACTAAATTAAGAGCTCGCTTCACGCTTAGTAATAAAGTCTAAGGCTTTATCAATTCTTCTTAATACTGCCTCTTTGCCAATCCACTCAAGGGTGATACCTAAGTCAGGCGACATACCTGCTCCTGTGATGGCTACACGTAATGGCATCCCGACTTTACCCATGCCAAGTTCTAGTTCACTAGCCGTATCACTGACGATTTGATGCAGGGTTTCTGCTGACCAATCAGCTGCTTCAACTAGCTTTTCTTTGGCTAATTCTAACGGCTGTCTAGCGACAGGACGTAAATGCTTTTTAGCTGCATTTGGGTCAAACTCTTGGTAATCCTCGTAAAAATAACGAATTGCTGAAGCAAGTTCTTTCAAAGTTTTAACTCGCTCAGCCATTTCAGGTATTAATAATTCAACAGCTACACCGCCGTCGGTATTTATTTTTTGTTGCTCCAAGTGCCACTCTAAATGGTTAACCACTTCGGTCGCTGGTAAAGACTTCATATACTGCTGATTCAGCCAATTTAATTTTTCGGTATTGAAGGCTGAAGGAGCTCTATTCACATCTTCTAACGCAAATAAATGAACCATGTCTTCTAATGAGAAAATTTCTTGATCGCCATGCGACCAACCCAACCGAACTAAGTAATTAAGCAAAGCTTGTGGTAAATAACCATCATCTCGGTATTGCATGACGCTCACTGCACCATGGCGTTTAGATAAACGCTTGCCATCATCACCTAAAATCATTGGCACATGAGCGAATAGTGGTCTTTGTCCACCAATAGCTTCAATCATATTAATTTGACGTGGCGTATTATTCACGTGGTCATCGCCACGAATTACATGAGTGATTTTCATATCTAAATCATCAACCACTACGGTAAAATTATAGGTTGGAGTGCCATCAGTACGGGCAATAATCAAATCATCAAGTTCCGCATTACTGACTGAGATTTCGCCTTTAATTAAATCGTCAAAGGTAACCACTCCATCCAAAGGATTTTTAAAGCGAATGACGTGTGGCTGAGACAAATCTTGCTCTTGTACAGTTAAGTTTCGACAATGACCATCGTAACCAATATTTTGCTTATTCTGCATTTGCTCTTCACGTAAAGCATCTAAACGCTCTTTTGAACAAAAACACGGATACGCCTTTCCCTCAGCTAGTAGATGTTCTTTAACAACTGCGTAGCGATCAAAACGCTTGGTCTGATAATAGGGACCCTCATCATGGGATAAACCTAACCACTCCATTCCGTCTAAAATGGCTTGAACTGACTCATCAGTTGAGCGTTCGCGGTCCGTATCTTCAATTCTTAGGACAAAATCGCCAGACGTTTTCTTAGCATGTAAATAGCAATAAAGTGC
This sequence comes from Kangiella sp. HZ709, assembly GCF_009674675.1. Classification (GTDB taxonomy): domain Bacteria; phylum Pseudomonadota; class Gammaproteobacteria; order Enterobacterales; family Kangiellaceae; genus Kangiella. The sequence goes on along the minus strand of NZ_WKJC01000001.1, from coordinate 245,592 downwards.
GGTGCGAGCACCGCCAACATGCAAATAACCAGTTGGGCTTGGCGCAAACCGTGTTTTAACAGACATAATATTGAACTTGATTGAGTAAATTGGTGTCATTTTAACAAGGGGATTTTTATTACTAAAGTACTATCTCAACTTATCGCAAAAATAATTCCAATAAATACTTGACCATAAGTAAATGCCACCTTAAAATGCGCGCCGTTCTCTAGAGAAGCGTAAGCTTTACAGAGTAAGATTCTGGGTGGTTAGCTCAGTTGGGAGAGCATCGCCCTTACAAGGCGAGGGTCACTGGTTCGAGCCCAGTACCACCCACCAGATTCTGGCCTTAATAGAGGCCAATAAAAAAGCCCTAGCATTTGCTAGGGCTTTTTTGTAATAGGATAAAGTGCCAGCTTTAAGTTAGGTACTAATTTTTTCTCACTAGCTTCAGATCTGCATTTAACATTTTCTCTATGCGGAAAAACAGTTCATAACGCGAAAAAGGCTTTTTCAAAAAGTCATCAGCGCCAATTCTTGAGGCATAAAAAATTTCTGTAGCTTGATGGTTACCACTCATCATCATAATGGGAATGTCTTTAGTTCTAGGATCTCGACGTAATTTCCTAAGAGCTGCAAACCCATCCATTTCTGGAAGTACGATATCTAAAAAAATCAAATCTGGCACCACTTTAAATGCTGCTTCTAAGCCTTCTTCCGCCGAAAGAGCTGTGAAGGCTTTGTAATCGTTTTGCAGCATCATCTTCTTTAGCATCGAGCAAATGGTTTTAGAATCATCAATGATTAGAATCTTTGAACCAGGAACTGCATTTACACGCTGCTTTGCTCGACGCTCGGAAGTTTTTGATGATTCTTCTGTCTGAAACTTATTCGCAAACTGCTTATCTAACTTTGCTTCTTCAGATGAGGATTTATTTAATAGTGACTTTACTTTAGTAAAAAGTCCCATCAAGGCTCCAAAATTATTGTTTTATCATATATGCAGCAGTATAAGCTTTGGAAAAATAAGTGTCTAACAAACCCATGTGAAAGATTGTTAATTGTATATTAATTCACAATTTAATTTAAAATATGCTCTAGCTCTGGCAAAATAACATCAGAATTTCAAGAGGCAACCCCGCGAACTATTATGTCGCTAGACTTAACTTCATTACAAACACTATTAGATTCTGACTGCTTGCTTACTGATGGTGATTCTTTGCAACATTATGGCAAAGATTGGACTAACTTTTATACAGTAGCCCCAATCGCCATTGCCTTTCCAAAAACCACCGAACAGGTTCAGGCAGTAGTTCGATGGTGTGCCCAAAATCAGGTAGCCATAGTCCCTTCTGGCGGTCGCACAGGTTTAAGCGGCGGCGCAGTTGCAAGTAATGGCGAGTTGGTGGTTGCGTTAGACAAAATGAATAACATTTTAGACTTTAATGCAGCAGCTAAGCGCCTGCATTGTCAAGCTGGTGTGATTACTGAACAAATACAGCAGTTCGCAGATGATAATAGTCTTTATTACCCCGTAGATTTCGCTTCTACTGGCTCTAGTCAAATAGGCGGTAATATCGCAACCAACGCTGGCGGCATAAAAGTGATTAAATACGGTATGACTCGAGATTGGGTATTAGGCCTAACAGTGGTCACCGGTTCTGGTGAAATTCTTGAATTAAACCAAGGACTCGTAAAGAACGCTACAGGTTACGATTTTAGGCACTTATTTATCGGCAGCGAAGGAACTCTTGGGATAATAACAGAAACCACTATTGGCTTATGTAGGAAACCTCAAAACCTTACTGTATTATTACTAGCAATACCTGATTTAAATAGTTTAATGCCTATCCTAGAGGCCTTTCAGCAGCAAATTGATTTGACTGCTTATGAATTCTTTTCAGATGTGGCGCTGAGCAAAGTCATGGATATCCATAAAATGGCAGCTCCTCTGAAAACTGAAGCGCCCTTTTATTGCTTACTAGAGCTAGATGCCTCGTCTGAAACTGAACTTGATAAAGCCTTTGCGGTATTTGAAACTTGCATGGAGCAGGGCCTACTCTTAGATGGAGCCATCAGTCAAAGTGAACAACAAGCGCAAGATTTATGGAAATATCGCGAGTACATTTCAGAAAGTATTTCTCACTATAAGCCTTATAAAAATGATATAGCGGTCACCCCTGAGAAAATATCTAAGTTTTTAGAAGAAGTCGATGTTATCGTGAAGTCTGAATATCCTGAGTTTGAGGTAGTATGGTTTGGACATATTGGCGATGGTAACTTGCATTTGAATATTTTAAAGCCTGAAGCTTTATCGGTTGATGATTTCAAATCTCAGTGTGACAAAGTTAGTCCTAAAATATTTCAGCGTTTGCAGGAAATGAAAGGGACCATTTCTGCTGAGCACGGCGTAGGCTTGTTAAAAAAACCTTATCTTAATTACAGCCGTACGGATGCAGAAATTCAATTGATGAAAGCAGTCAAAAAAGTTTTCGATCCTAACAACATCATGAATCCAGGAAAACTGATTTAGTGACTTACTTAATTCTCAGTATTATCTCCATCTTAATTGGACCACTAATTTTATCTTTATTCCCTCACAGTAGACGTCTTGATAATTTCCTTTTCTCATTCGTATTAATCTCAGTCGGCGGTATTTTACTAACAGAGTTATTGCCTTCGCTCTGGCAAAAAATGGGTTTAATGTTAATACCTACTGTGGCATTAGGTTTTTTTGGACCCGGTTTAGTTGAAGTAAGCTTTCGTAAGGCAGCCGATAAAGCCCATAAGTTTGCGCTACTTTTAGGTATCTTTGGATTGATATTACATTCAGCCCTAGATGGCATGGCCGTTGTCCAGCAACAAAATACTCAAATGCTTTCTTATGCAGTGATAATACATCGCCTGATCGTAGGTTTAAGTATTTGGTGGCTGGTAGAACCTATTTGGGGTAAATCCAAAAGTTACTTAGTTTTTGCTCTATTGATAGCCTCTACTGTGGTTGGGTTTTATATGGCAACCGCAATGATTGGTGAAGATTGGATCAATAGCGATCAGACTTGGACTCTCTACTTTCAAGCCATTGTTGCTGGCACTCTTTTGCACGTCATCATCCATAGGCCGCATATTGATGATGAAGGCCACCATCATGATCATGCTAGTGCAATAGAAGATGATCCTGACCATTCTCATTCACACGGTATCGTTATAAAACACATGGGTTATTTTAGCCTTGGGGCTGTTGCCGCGATTTTATTATTAATCTTGATTTATCATTACCATTAAATCTAAAACTTGTGCCATTCACTTGGCACACTTCTTGCTTAATTAATCATATTATCCTACATTAAACAGGACTAAAATGTGATCAATCAAATGAGCATAAGAACTAAACTACTAACTCTATTTATTTCGCTACTGGCTATTTTATTAGCGCTTCAGGGTTTTCTTTATTATCAATATAATGACAAATTATCTGAGCGACTTGGTGAAGCTGCTTTTAAAGTATCTAAAGATACGGCCGGTGTTTTAATTCGAAATCAAAATCTTTTATTTAAATCCCAAGTTTATTCGATTGATAGTGATGGACAAATTACAAGAGAGTTTATACAGATCCCGAGTCACACCAATATTCAAATCACTCTTGCCGACGATACCAAAGATCAAGCGATCAAACTACGCAATAAAAACACAGAGTATAAGATTCCGATTCCGAGATTAGAAGTTCAAGACACCATTGCTGATCTGCGTCAACAAAATCTTTGGATAACATTTTTACTTTTTGCTTTTGCGATTGTGATAGTCGGCTTTTTAACTTATAGCATTACCAAGCCCTTATTGGCACTCAATCAAGCGGCTAAGAAAATTAGTGCCGGCGAACTTGGGACTCAAGTCAAAATTTCTAAATTTAAATATGGTCAAGACGTTGCCGATACCATAGAGCAATTTAATAAAATGTCTAAAGACCTGGTGGAATATCAAAAACAACAATTGAACAATCAAGAACTTGAACATTTCAAAGAACTTGGCAGCATTTCTAGAGGGCTTGCTCACAACTTACGTAACCCTCTAAATACTCTTCAATTAAGTTTAGAACAACTTGAAATTAATCACCCTGAGCTAACCTCTAGTCATTTATCTTCTACTGCAAAAGACCAAGTTAATCGTATCGAGCAATGGCTAAAGTCCTTCACATTAATCATGGAGCAAGGTATAGAAAAACAATACGTATCGATTCGACATATCGTTAACAACGCCGTATCCATTTACTCCAAAGAACAACTGAAGGTAGTGTATGAAGAAGACTTTAATGTTTATTGCGTCGAAACAGAATTGGTGATGATTTTACAGATTTTGATTCAAAATGCTTTAGAGTCATACGATGACATGGCAAAGCCAAATATAAGACTCTCTTTAGAAACCAAGAAACATGATGGTATGATTTCAATATTAGTCACAGATACCGGCAAAGGCATTTCAGATTCAATTAGGAGATCTATGTTTAAACCTTATAACACAGATAAAACCTACGGTTCTGGAATGGGGCTTTTTATCGCAAGAAGATTAATAAAACACCGTTATGGTGGTGATATCCTACTAGAAGATAACAAGCCTCATGGCACAAAAATAGCTCTACAGATAAGCTCAGAGATAAGATAGATGACTAAAGCAAACATATTAATAGTAGAAGATGAAGTTTCTCAAGGCAAACTCATCCAGGAAATATTATCTGATCAAGGGTATATCGCTAGCTATTTAGAAACTGCCGAAGCGGCCCTAGAATTATTACAGGTTGAAAGTTTTGATATCGTCATATCTGATTGGCGATTAACTGGTAAGGATGGCCTTTGGTTATTAGAAGAAGTCCAGAAAATTAATCCTAATACCTACTTTGTTCTGGCAACAGCCTATGGCTCAATTCAACATGCGGTTGAAGCGGTAAAAAATGGTGCCAGTGATTATTTAACTAAGCCTTATAGTCGAGATCAACTGATTTTTTGTGTAGAAAGAGCTGGTGAAAAGATTTCGTTAACAAAAGAAAATAGCTCCTTGAATCAGGAATTACAACAACGCAGCCAACTAGTCGATATGATTGGCAACTCTAAACCAATGCAAAAAATATTTCACCAACTGCAAAAATTAGCACCTACCGATGCCACCATACACATCAGTGGAGAAAGTGGTACTGGTAAAGAGTTAGCGGCCCGTGCTCTGCATAAATTATCGCCTCGCTGCAAAAAATCTTTTATAGTAATAAATTGTGGAGCTATACCTGAAGGTTTAGCAGAGGCTGAATTATTTGGCGCTGAAAAAGGTGCTTATACAGGCGCAGTTAAAACTAAAATAGGATGTTTCGAAGCCGCAGATGGTGGCACATTATTCTTGGATGAGGTTGCCGAGTTAACTCTCTCTATTCAGACAAAGTTATTGCGAGTTTTACAGGACTCAACGCTGACTCGTGTCGGCTCGCAAACCCCTCTTCCAATCAATGTTAGGATTATTTCTGCTACCCATAAATCTCTGAAAGGTTTAGTTAGCCAAAATCTATTTAGGGAAGATTTATTGTATCGATTAAACGTAATCCCTATTTCGATGCCTCCTTTAAGAGAGCGTACTAGTGATTTGCCTGCTTTAATTACTTTCTTTAATCACAAACATGCATCCAGGCATCAAGTACCTCCGTTAAAGATTAATCAACGATTACTGGAAACTTTCGAAGGATATAGTTGGCCTGGTAATATCCGCGAACTTTCACATACTATCGAACGGTTAATGCTGCTTTCAGATGATGGAAACATTAATAAATCAGATCTTAGTTTTTTAGAATTGTCGCACGAAACTAAAGTTTTAACTCTTCCACAGTCAGGTATTAATTGGAAACAGATGGAACATGCCTTTTACAAACAAGCCCTAGAATATGCAAATGGTAACAAGCGTAAAGCAGCTGATTTACTTGGTTTAAGCTACAAAACTTTTTTGTATCGTCTAGAAAAATTCCTTATCTCCGGCTAACATCCTCAAATAAGGAATATTTTTTATATTATTCTAACCCAATCTTAATTCAAAGCTGTTATAAAGCTGGCATGCTTTTTGCTTATATTAATACGTAAGATTAATTTACGCATTTCATTAAGAGGAAAACATAATGAACATTAGAGATATAACATCACTTGTACTCACTGTAGTATTTATATTCAGCACCGTATTTATAAGCACTAAAGTTAGCGCTGAAGAAGAAGTTCAAACTATAGAAGTACACATTGATCAAGAGAACAACAAAGATGCAATGGTGGAACTTATTGTAGATGGCGCAAAAGAAAAATTTGTTTTAGCCAACTTAGCTAAAGGTGAAACTCGCACCATAGTCACTGAATCTGGCAAAACTATAACCGCCAACAAAGATCAAAATGGTAGCACCACAGTTAATATTGACGGCAAAGATATCAAATTATTTAACTTTACTGGTGATATAGGGGCTGATTTTAATTTCGTACACGGCGATGAGGTAATGCTATTTGATGATATATCAGCAACACATTCATTTGATAATAAGATCATGATTCTCGGTGGTAATTTAACTGCAGAAGTAAAAGAAGCACTCAAAGCTACCCTTGCCTCTTATAATGTGACGGCTGACGTTGTATTTCCTGATGAAGGAAATACAAGAACAATGTTTATCAGCAGTGATGAACTGCATAAGCCTGGTAAAAATGTTGATTTAAAACTAGAAGGTAATAAATCCATTCGTGTTATAAAAAAAATAGAAAGTAAATGATCTACTAATTCCACTCGACTTTTATAGATTTAGGAATTGAAGAAACATAATCAAGCTGCCCGCTGTTAATCAATTCGGGCAGCTTATTAAGCAAATCATTATCAACTGCATCTAAATCCGTAAATTGATTTGAATAGATACCAATCCACGCATTCAAACTGTTCTTCTGCGCACTTGCTAATGCAGTTTCAGCTAAAAATATCAGTTTTGACCAATTGATACCTTGTTCATTATTTTTAGTTTTCACGAATGGGTAACGTCCAAAACCTAAACTAATAGTAATATCTATAGTTGTACCATTGGCGAGATCAAACTTCCTTGAAGCAATAATATTACGAATTCGTTCAGCCAAAACCATCTGTTCACGCTTAGAAATACCCCTGCTTAAAATTAGCATAGAAGCTCCCTGCCATCGGGCAATAATGTCGCTTCCATAGCAAATATTTATAATTGACTCAGCAACCTGAACTAAAACCTGGTTAGCCGCAATATGTCCATATTGTTCACGTAACGAATTAAAATTATCAACCTCTAAACAGAAGAACCCTAGATAAATACCTTTTTCATTATTATCAGCCCAAGTCAAATCAATATTGCTAATTTCACTTTGAATATTTTTTAAAATATAACCTCGACTAAACAAACCAGTTAATTCATCTTTAACTTTACTTTGTGTAATTTCACTTTCCATTTTATCGACTTGATAACGTTGCTCTGATAAAGAATAATGTAAATCTTCAACTTGATGCAGCAAAGACAGCTTTTCTTCCATGAGTAGAGATTGCTTAGCCTTCTCTCTTTTTAACAGCAAATTCTTTTCGTTACCCTGTCTGTTTAAACTGCTATATAACCAATACATCCAAACAACTAAGCCTACTAGCATAAGACCCAAGATAATTGGCCATAGTATGTGATAGCTCAATAAACTTAGTTTAGGTTTGATAATTAAATCGATTCCTGGTTCTATCCAAACACCAGATGGTGAAAGCTGCTGAACTTTTAGACTTGTCTTTTCATCCACTCTATTTAAAATGATGTCAGCTTGCTCAACTGTTATCCAATTCGAAGATCCTGATAATCTATAACGTAGAAGTAATTTTCGGTTATTTAAATAGTCGAAATTAGAAATTCTTATTCTGACTGGCTCATTATTTATCAGCTTAACTTCTCCAGCTGTATCAAACAATAATTTCTCCCTACCCTGAGTGATTCCTGAAAAGCTGATAGGCTGAACATTTGAAGTTACTGCCATATCCTTGGGATTAAACACTGTTATACCGTTTACACCGCCAAAGTATAGATTGCCACTTTTATCTTTGTAGCTCGATTTTGCAAAAAATTCATTATCTTGAAGTCCTTGTTCACGATAATAATTAACAACTTTATTGCTTTTCCCTGGGTGGTAGCGAGTGATACCTTTTATAGTTGATATCCACAAGTAACCTTCAGAATCTTCCTGAATAGCGCTAATATAATTAGTAGCGAATCCGTCCTTTACTCCTATTCTTTTAAAACGAATTTTCCCATTATTATCATAATAAACTCTATTAAGCCCTTTAGTTGTTCCAATCCATAAAACTCCATTACTGTCCTCATAAATAGTATTAATATCTGAACCAGATAAACTACTTGAGTTACTTTCTTCATGAACATAATGATCAACCAATAAGCTACTCGGATCTAGTCTAATAAGACCATTCGAACCACCCGCCCAAATATAACCTTGTAGATCTTCAAATAAAACATATATACCGTAATCCCCGCTCAAAAAATTTGGAGGAAGTTGGTCTTCGTAATTAACAACCGTATTTTTGCCGAAGCTTTTTCTAGAAGCTTCATCTAATAAAGGGGGAGTTAATTTAAACAAACCTTCAGAGCTTCCCGCCCATAAATTGTTATATCTATCTTTAATAAGATCCAAAAAATTTGAAGTAGAATACCTTTTATCATTTACTTTTAAAACATTGATAGTTCTAAAGCTACTTCCTAAAAGCGTTTTAAAAGATAAGCCGCTATCAGATAATATCCACAAATTTTTTTCATTATCTTCTAGGATCTTACTTATAAACTCTGGAAAAGTCGTATCTTGTTTTGAATCTAATTTAGTAAAGTTCTCTAATACAGCTCGATTATGACTATATTTATAAAGTCCTGAGCTTAATGTGCCTATCCATAAGTTACCCATTGAGTCTTCTGCTATATTTGTTGATAAATTAGAGTGCTTGAAAATTTCTATTTCATTTTTTCTTAATAAGTGCGAAAAAGACTGCTTTGGTTTCAAAACGCTGATCCCAAACCCTGTAGCAATCCATAGAGCACCTTCTCTAGAGAGATACAAGCTTAAAATATCATTATTAGAAATAGAAAAGTCATCTAACGAATCATGATAGTATTCTTGTGTAATTATTCTCGTACTTTTATCAAAAAACTTTAAACCTAATGATGTTGCAAGCCAGTAACCATGAGATATTTCTTCTAACTTAGTAACTGCTATATGCTTACCTGATTTACTATCCTTTACTTTAAAAAGTTCAGAAGCTAGCGAGTTTAGGTCAAGTGTCAAGTACCCTTCATCCGTGGTTAAATAAAGTACGTTACTCTTAACTAAAGCTCCACTTGACCTGGATAAGAACAGTTTCTCTTCAAGGCAGTGTTCTTTTTCAATTGATAGACTATCTAAGCTTACAAAAGAAAAACAGCTATAGCTCCCCAGAATCAAGTAATTGTTATTAACAGCTAGCAAATTGCTAAATTCTTTAGAGTTTCTTTCATCAAAATCAATAAAAGCAATGCTTTTGTTAATTATATTTACTTTTATCACTAACTTAAAATTTATTAAAAGATAAACAAAATGATCTTGGACTAGAAAGTCGGATATATTTCCCTTTGTTTTATTATCAACGACTCCTTGCTTAACTAGCTCTTCCATAATGCTATATGACCAATTATCAACTCTTAAAGTTTTCTGATTAACTGTATCTAAACCGTAAGCAGTATGAACCCATATTAAGTCACTATTGTCCTTGTAGAGCCTATTAATATGATTAGAACTTAAAGAATTATTGCTACCATCATCATAAAAGTAATCAAATTTTTTACCATCAAATCGATTTAGGCCATATTGAGTTGCAAACCACATAAAGCCCAAATCATCTTGGATAATATCACTGACACTACTATGGCTGAGACCATCTGCTGTGGTTATACGCTCAAATTTAACGTTTTGTGACGGTAAGTTTTTTGAAAATCCGGGGCTTGAAGATAAAAAGATTAAGGCAAAAGCAAAGATTAAAACTAATTGCTTTATTGTTTGTATAGACTGTTGGAAATGATGATTAGTTATCCTTAACCTCAAATGCTATTTCACTCTCTAATTCAGGCTTGATGCCTCGTTTGTCTTTATAGAAATCTTTAATTTTTTGCAAATCAATTTGTGTGTTACCACTAAGTTCTATCTTATCACCAAAGCCAATGGTCTTAGTTTCTGAGTCCAAATACGCCATCAGCAACGGCACTTTTGCCTTCAGTGCAATGTAATAAAAACCACTTTTCCATTTACTTGTTTTACTTCTGGTACCTTCTGGAGCCAAAGCCAAAGTAACTTCTTCTCTTTGCTTTAAAACCTTAACAACCTGATCTACGATATTATGCGATGAAGAGCGCTCCACTGGAATGCCGCCTAGCATCCTAAAGAACCAACCTGTTGGTGCCTTAAATAAAGTATGCTTACCCAAAAAAGCAGGTTTCATCTTATAACAAAAGCGCACCATTAGCATTAACACAAAATCCCAATTGGAAGTGTGCGGGGCAAAGATTACTACCAGTTTTTTGTCGCCTGGAAACTCGCCTTTAATTTTCCAGCCTAATAAAGCAAGTAAAGTTCGCATAATATAACGCATAAATCAGCTCTTATTATTGATTATGTAAATCCATAACCATAGCGACATCCTCGATGTCGTTCTTTTTCTTGGCGCTATCGTTTCTCAAATCTTCGAGGCGTTTTAAATAATCCTCATCAATACCACCGGTGATATAGTCGCCAGTAAACACCGATAAATCAAACTCTTGGATATCTGGATTACCTTCACGAACCGCTTCTACCATATCGTCAATATCTTGATAGAAAATTTTATCTGCACCTATTAACTCACCTACTTCATCTTCCGAACGACTATGAGCTATTAACTCATGCACTGACGGCATGTCAATACCATAAACATTTGGGTAACGAACTGGAGGGGCAGCAGAAGCAAAATATACTTTATTAGCACCTGCTTCTCTTGCCATTTCAATAATCTGTCCAGATGTAGTTCCTCTAACAATTGAGTCATCTACCAAAAGTACATTTTTATCTTTAAATTCTAAATCAATAGCGTTTAGTTTTTGACGAACACTTTTCTTGCGTAGCTGCTGGCCTGGCATAATAAAAGTGCGCCCAATATAACGATTCTTAATAAAACCATGACGCATTTTCACTCCTAATTCATGGGCCAACTGCACTGCTGAAGTTAACGATGTATCAGGAATAGGAATCACTACATCAATATCATGATCTGGCCAGTCTTTTATAATTTTATGGGCAAGTTGTTCCCCCATTCTTAAACGCGCTTTATAGACAGAAACATTATCAATTAACGAATCCGGACGGGCTAAATAAACATGTTCAAAAATACAAGGAGTTAAATGGCTATCTGCAACACATTGCTTACGATGCAAATCTCCGTCTTCAGTAATAAAAATAGCTTCACCAGCTCCAATATCATCAATCAGTTCAAAATCTAGCGCATCAAGTGCCACAGACTCTGAAGAAACCATATATTCGGTACCTGCATCTGTGACCCTTTTACCAAAAACTGCTGGCCTGATTCCATTAGGGTCCCTGAAGCAAACCAAACCATGACCACTAATCAGCGCTACAGCTGCATAAGCACCTTTACAACGTTGAAAAACTTTTGAAACTGCATCAAAGATATCATCGGAAGATAATTGATTTTTATCTTTAACCTGTAACTCATGCGCTAAAACATTTAATAAAACTTCTGAATCAGAGTTAGTATTTAAATGGCGTCTATCGGTAGAGTATAGCTCTTTCTTTAATTCATCATCATTAGTTAAGTTGCCATTATGAGCCAATGTAATGCCGTATGGCGAATTAACATAAAGTGGTTGAGCTTCTGCACTAGTTGAGCTTCCCGCGGTTGGATATCTAACATGACCAATACCTGTATTACCGGTCAGCCGACGCATATGGCGAGTATGAAAGACATCGCGGACCAAACCATTATCTTTTCTTAAGTACAAACGACCGTTATCACTGGTAACAATACCAGCAGCATCTTGCCCTCGGTGCTGTAATACAGTCAACGCATCATAAATACTTTGATTAACCGGAGATTTTCCGACGATACCCACTATTCCGCACATATTACTTTAACCTTTACTGATCGGAGCCATCTTTGTCAGAGGCTTTTTCTGTAATTTCATTGATAACTGCATCTTGAATTTGTTTCTCAAGTGTCGCTTTCACTGCTTCTTGTTTGGTTTCTTCTGGTTTTAGCTCAGGAACGTCGACCACATCGCCCAATTTGTCATAGAACCATTCTGCCACTAACTCCATATGCGGGATCATTGCAGATTTTCCCCACCATTCGTCTTTAGGAACTGGAGTGAATTGTTTCAAGCCAAGTACGATTAATGCGACTATCAAAACACCTCTTAAAGCGCCAAAGCCCATACCTAAAAATCTGTCTGTTCCACTTAAACCGGCCTTATCTATCATCTTACCGATAAGATAATTTGCCACGCCAGCTATAAACAGAACGATTACAAATATGCCAACCCAAGCTACGCCCAAGCGAATGCTATTCGTATCAATATGGTCAATCAGTAGTTCAGCAACTGGCTCGTAAAAAGCTTTCGCTAATAGAAATGCTGCTATCCAGCCAGCGAGAGATAAGGCTTCTCGAACGAAACCTCGCATAACGCTAATCAAAGCAGATAAAGAAATAATGGCTAATATAGCCCAGTCAACCCAGATCATAGTGTTTATGCTTTGTGAGAATTGCGGTTATTTTAACAGAGCTCATGCTCTGGGAAAACATTAATGTTTAATTGGATCAAACTCGATAACTTTAACACTACTGCCAACGATTCCAGCTAATGCTTGGCTGCGCGAATCCGCGATATCTTTATCCGGATACGGTCCCACAAAAACCCTAGCAAAATCTTTAGACACTCTTTGGTATGCGCGATAATCATTTTTACGCAAATCAATGACTAATTTAGTCGCATTGTCTTTGTTGGAGAAACTTCCTATCTGAATCACATAAGCCGTTTCTTTAAAATCAGGGCTGTCAGAAGTCACAGCTTCAAGTTTTGCTTTACTTTTTCCATTATCTTTTGGTACTAGCGAGCTCTTAGAGTCAGGTTTTGCGGCGTTCTCTGCAGCTTTAGGTTCTGTTAGTGATGATTTAGTCTCAGTCTTCACCTTTGGGGGTTGGACAATTACAGTCTGAACATCTGTTTTTTCTGCAGATACTGAGTTGGATGCCGTTATTTGGTTATCTTTTTTTGTTTCAGCAGTATTATCTTCCACTTTAGCAAGGTTCTTATTACCAACGTCAGAATTAAGCTGTGCTTTTGACCCTTGCTCAGACTTTTGATTAACTTTAGATTCTGAAGATTTTTCTGAATCTGGATTTGACTTGCCATCCAAGTCAATGACAAGTACACCTGCATCTGCATTAGAGTTTTTAATAGACTGAGAAGATTTGCCTTGGGCTGTTGGAATTGGAGGTATTTGCGAAACAATCTCAGACTTATATTTTTTGCTATCTAAAATTAGCGGTAAGAAAAAAGCCATAAGCGCCAGTATTACTGCCGCTCCAACCAATCGATATTTTAATTTTTCTTCCAACTGCTATTCCACCGATAATAATCTTCGCTATTGTGACTGCCAATACTCTAACATTTGTCCTACCGTTAAAAAAGAACCAAATACAATTAATGGGTCATCCAACGCAGCCTCCTTCTTATAATACTCAAAGGCTTTCTCGATTGTATTGAACGTTAAAACTTGCTTCTTTGTACCCATCATTTTCAATGCCTCTGCCAACTGCTGAGCTTTAGCCCCGCGAGGAGGAACCAAATCAATACACAACCAATTTCCGATATTGGTTAATTGGTCCAAACTGGAAACAATATCTTTGTCTTGCAACATACCACAAATTGCCCAAACCTTAGCTGAACAAACATCAGACTTGTTGTTTCCATTATTTCTAACTAGCTGCTCAATACTTTTATTGAGCAGAGCCGCAGAATCAGGATTATGTGCGACATCCAAAACTATCCTAGGGCTTTCACTTAGTGAAGAAAACCTTCCAAGTAAGCTCACATTTTCAAGAGCAAGCTTTATTAAATTCGCATCCAACTTTGTTGGAAACAAGTCTGCAAACGCTGTTAAAGCGGCAGCTTTATTAGCCATATAAAGCGAAGACTTGGGAATATCGTTTACTTCCAGTACTGTTGAAGAATATGACCATTCCTGGTCCTTTTCCTGAACGTAATAGTCAATATTTTCTATAATCGTTTTTGGTTTGATTTCCTCAAACGATTGAGCCAAAAGAGGCAACAAATCGCCATCAGCAATGACCATGGGTCTACCGGAGCGACCAACCCCAGCTTTTTCGTAAGCAATCGCTTCCAGACTATCGCCGAGCCAATCAGTATGATCTAGCCCAATTGAAGTAATCACACTAACATCCGCATCAACAATATTAACAGCATCAAGTCTACCGCCTAAGCCAACTTCTAAAGCAATAAAATCTAAAGCTTCCTGACTGAAACAATAAAGCCCTACTAAAGTAGTAAATTCAAAATAAGTTAATTGAGTTTCACCTTTATTATTAGCAATTTCGCTAAACGCTTCTATAAGAAACTCATCCGAAACTGGTTCACCATTAACTTTAATTCGCTCATTAAATTGAATTAAATGGGGAGATGTATATGAACCAATGGATAACTGGTGAGTATGAGCAAGGGATTCTAAAGTGGCAATAACCGAACCTTTGCCATTCGTGCCAGCAACGGTAACCACAGGTACTACTGGTGAGAGTAAGTTTAACTTAGCTGCAACTTGTGTAACGCGAGATAGGCCCAGCTCAATATCAGATTGTGGATGGCTAGCTTCTAGCCATCGCAACCATTGAGATAAAGTTTCAAATCGGATCAAATTTGAGATCAAGTTAAAATGAAATTAAGCAATCACAGGCTCGGGTAAATTTAGTAACTTCGCCGAGATTTTTGCAACTTTGTCTCGCATATTCCTGCGATCTACAATCATATCTACCGCACCATGTTCTAACCAAAACTCACTTAAACGAAAACCTTCAGGTAAAGTTTCCCGGATAGTCTGCTCAATAACTCGCTGACCAGCAAAACCAATTAAAGCATTAGGTTCTGCAATGTGAATATCGCCCAACATTGCCAAACTAGCAGTTACACCACCCATCGTTGGATCAGTTAAAATAGAAATAAAAGGCAATCCATTATCGGTTAACTTTGCAAGCGCAGCACTGGTTTTAGCCATCTGCATTAATGACACCAAAGCCTCTTGCATTCGAGCACCGCCGCTAGCACTAAAACAGACTAATACTGAACGGGTTTTGATAGCTTGCTCAACAGCGCGAACGAACTTCTCGCCCACTACCGACCCCATAGAGCCACCCATAAATTTAAAGTTAAATGCGCAGGCAACCATGGGCACACCATGCAAAGTGCCACGGTAAGCTACTAGTGCATCATTTTCATCAGTAGATTTTTGCGCACTACTGATTCTATCTTTATATTTTTTTGAATCACGAAACTTTAAAAGATCCACCGGTTTCATATTTGGAGCAATTTCGATACGCCCTTCTGCATCTAAAAACAACTCTAATCGCTCACGAGCATTCATACGCATGTGATGATCACATTTAGGGCAAACACCTTGGTTTCGTGTTAATTCCGCATAATACAAAACGGCTTCGCAACTAGTGCATTTACTCCAAACACCTTCCGGTATGGATTTTTTACGTTCGCCTTCTGGGTTTCTTTTAGGTAATAATCTTTCTAACCAGCTCATAGGAATACTAAATTTATTTAATTACGACTATTTTAACAGGATTCTAGCTGATGGGTATAGCTAAAAAATATCGCAATCTAGCTGGTAAAACCAGACTGGTTTTCTAAAAATAATGGGCCTAGGTTCACTCGAGGAATTTTAAATTCCTCAGGGTAAGCAACATCCACTAAATAAAGCCCATTGGGGCTTGCCGTTGCAGCAGCTTGAGTTCTATCTTTCAAACTTATTAACTCACTAGTCCAACCAGGGTCTTTTACGCCCTTACCTATCTCTATCAAGGTACCAGCAATATTCCTTACCATATGATGCAAAAAAGCATTTGCTTGAATATCTATAACCAAATAATTGCCCGCTGGCTTAACATAAAGATGATGAATATTGCGCATAGCAGTTCGCGACTGACAAGAAGCCGCTTGAAATGAAGAGAAGTTTTGCTCGCCAATAAAGGTTTCGCAAGCAGCATTCATGGCATCAAGATCCAATGATTGTCTGATCCAAGTTAAGCCTGAATTTAAAATAGCCGGTTTTGCTTTAGAGTTAACGATAATGTAACGGTAGCGCCGAGCGATTGCACTAAATCTTGCATGAAAGTTTTCAGGAACCGACTGCACCCAGCGGACAGCGATATCATCAGGCAGCTGTGTATTGGCACCTAATATCCACGCTTTATCTGGACGTTCTTTTGCAGACTTAAAATTTACAACTTGACCTGTAGCATGAACACCGGTATCAGTGCGCCCGGCGCAATGGACTTGAACCAGTTCATCTGCAATTTCAGAAAGCACTTTCTCTAGTTCTTGTTGAACTGAATTAGAGTGCTTTTGCCGTTGCCAACCACAATAGCGACTACCTAAATATTCAATTCCTAAAGCAATGTTATTCATGGGTATACTTTGTCATATAAAAAAGCACCGGCATTTGCCGGTGCTTTTACTTATTAAGCTTATAAACTTTTCATAAGGTCTAAAGCTACATCTCTTTGTTGTGGACTAGCGCCCGCTTCCACTTCTTTTAAAATTTCAGAAGCTGACTCTTCATCACCCATCGAAATATAAGCTTTAGCCAGTTCAAGCTTAGTTTCAGCTTCTTCGTCGGATAAATCAAACTCAACGTCATCGCCAGTCGCAACAGCTTCTTCTATTCTTTTGTCAAGAATATCGTCCATTTCATCGGAGAAATCTATCTCTGAGGCAACTGAGTCACTTTCATCTGAATAATGTTCATCCGAGCTATTTGAATTATCTGAGCTATCCGAGGCAAATACTTCATCTTCTGTAACGAATAGACCTTCAGCCACTTCTACATCTGTAATTGGCGCTACTTGCTCTGCAGTTAATTGCATTAAGCTGGCAACTTTTAAGCCTAAACCTGAGTCATGATCAAAAGAGCTACCAAGCTGCTGGTACTGCTCTTTCAATCCATCCTTATCATCATTAGAAGCATAAACTTCCATCAATTTAACTCTAACTGCATGATTATCAGAATCAGTTTCTAATACTGACAACAGCAAAGTTTCAACCTCTTGCAATTCGCCACGAGCAATTAGAATATCAGCTTCATCTAACGGATCTGTATCTACCTCAAGACCAGACTTTTCAGAAGGTTTAAACGAAGGTTGAGTCCGTTTTAGTTTACTTCCAATATTGCTTTCTTCAACGAATAACTCAGTATCCAATTCGCTTTGGCGTTTTTTCAAGAAAAAACCTAAGCCCAATAAAGACAGTAAAGCTGCAATTATAATCAAAGGCCATTTCCAAAAACCCTCTTGCTGCCAAAAAGATTTGCCAGCAATCGCGGCCGGTTTATTAGAGCTAGTTTCGATAGGCTTACTGCCGGTATTTACAACTGCACTATCTGGAATGGTAGAGTTTTCATCGTTTTGAGCTTGTACTGCTTTGATCGCTTCTTCAGTCTTAGCTGCCAATGATTGTAATGCTTCATCTTCATCATCCACGGCCTGAGCAGAGCCAGCAATCACTGATAGGGTCTCATCTTCTAGAGCCAAACCTTGCTCATTATCAGAGGCGACAGATTCAAGCTGCTGCTTCAATTGTTCATTTTCTAATCGCAAGGATTCTACGGTTTTTATTAATTCCTGCTCAGTACCCTGACTATTATCACCAGTAGCTCCTTCTTCAACATTAGCACCAGAGGTATCCGTCAAATCCGATTCTGTCACACTGCTAATAGTTAACCTACCAGCTGTTGACTCATTATTAGCAATTGCTGTTTCAGTGATCGTTTTTCGTACATCCAAAGGTGCATCATTCGAGTTCTTATTTTTTAAATCCTTATAGCTAATGGATGATTCAATTGCCTGCACCTGACTCGAAGGTGGTACCTGCAATGAAACACCAGCTCTTAACCTATCAATATCATTATTGATAAAGGCATTTGGGTTATTGCGATAAAGCGCCGCTAAGGTTTGACTAACTGAAGCACCTTCCGGCCTGACTCGGGTCGCGATACTCCATAAAGTATCTCCACGATTAACACGCAAACCATCTTCAGAAAACTTAACTCTAGGAGTAGTTTTCCCAGGCGTTCTTTTAGACTTTTGCGGTACTGGCGCTGGTGTTGTTGCTACAGTTTCTGATGATGAATCTTGCTGTGTGACACCAGTATTTCGCTTAATTGGATCGGCTGATGTTAGAGTCTCTGAATTAGCAGCAGGTCTAGTAACAGGCGTAGCTATAACTTGCGCCTTATTATTAGAAATTGCAGGTGGATCGAGTAATACGGTATATTCACGGAACAATCTTCCTTGAGGCCAACTAAACTCTACTAAGAAATTTAAAAACGGCTCTTTGATTGGTCTCGATGTTGAAACTTGAATGTATTTAGAGCCATCAGCGTTAGTTTGAATTTCAAAACTTAATTGGCTGTGGATAGCTTCTCGATTAACACCAAACTTATTGTAAGCCTCAAATGAAGCAATTCTCGCGCTCATATCGTCATTAGTGAACTCATTGGCAGACAAAAGTTTAATCTTTGCTGTTAAAGGCTGATTAAGCTGAGTTTTTGATTCAATTTCACCTAATCCCAAGCTCCAAGCCAAAGGCGAAATTAAAGCGCTCCCCAGAATAGAGCTTATGGCGATTTTTATTAACTTTTTTTGATGCTTCATAATAAATTCCTAATTACTCTTCCATGAACATATTGTATTTTCTATAGCTTGCAGATAAGTCTAAAAAATAATTACGGTTTATTGTGCGGTTATAGGTAATCTTTTACAAGTATTTCGGCAATTTGCACGCTATTCAAAGCCGCGCCTTTGCGAACATTATCGGATACCACCCAAAAGGCGATACCTCGCTCCATACCTACATCTTTTCTTACCCGACTTACAAAAACCCCATCTTTACCACTAGCATGAGTTACTGGAGTCGCATAATCTAGCTCTTGCATGTCATCTACCAGCTCCACACCTTCTGCCTTATTTAAAAGTTCTCTAACTTCGGCTACCGTTATATCCGAACGAGTTTTTAAATGTACTGCTTCGGAGTGCCCGTAAAAGACTGGAACTCGTACAGCAGTTGGGCTAACACCAATAGATGAGTCATCGAGGATTTTATGGGTTTCCCAGACCATTTTCATTTCTTCTTTGGTATAGCCATTTTCTAGCAAAACATCGATATTTGGCAAAACATTAAAAGCAATCTGCTTATCATATACTTTAGATGTAACTTCCCGCGCATTAAGCAGTTGCGCAGTTTGTTGTGCCAATTCTTCTACTGCCTTCTGCCCTGAGCCAGAAACCGCTTGATAGGTCGCAATATTGATATGTTCGATCCCAACGGCGTCTTGAATAGGTTTTAGTGCCACCATTAACTGCATCGTTGAGCAATTTGGATTGGCAATGATGCCTCTATTAGTATGTTCAGCAACTCTTTCCGGATTTACCTCAGAGACTACTAATGGAATATCATCTTCATAACGAAATTCAGAGGTGTTATCGATGACTACAGCACCTGCGGCAGCTGCTTTTGGAGCATATAGCTTAGATACTTGGCCACCAGCAGAAAACAAAGCTATATCTACATTTGAAAAATCAAACTCTGCTAAGTCTTTAACGAGGATATTTTTGCCATTAAAGCTTACGCGCTCTCCTGCAGATCGTTCACTCGCTAAAAGGTGCAACTCATTAACTGGAAATTGTCTTTGCTCAAGGATCTCTCTAATAGTGACGCCTACAGCGCCAGTAGATCCAACGATGGCTAAGTTATATTTTTTCACTTATAAGGATACCTTATGATTAAAGTTCTAATTTAATATACGTTAATAACTATTTCTTTTTGTTGATATAAATCATAATTCTTGCAGCAATGTAACCCACAAAGCCTAATGCAAGAGTATATTTAGCGACTTCCATGATTTGATTATCAGAAGTGTAACCAAGACCAAACTGTTGATTTAGATAGAAAGTGATATCTACTCGAAACAACCACAGTAGCGCGCCAATTAAAAAAACGATAATGGCTAAAAAGGATAACGTTTGAATACGTGATCTTTTACGCATCTTTTGAATCATTTGAGTAGTTTCTAAGTTGGTAATTTCACCTTCGTCAGAAAACAAAGCTCCACAATGACTACATGATTCTGCGCGACTAGAAATTCTTTTGTTGCATACTCTGCAATTAACAATGGCCATTCAGTTACCTTCGTTTAAATTTTGGTTATTTTAATGCTTTACTAGCAATTTCGTAAACATCTTTAGAGAGTTTAGGTTGAGACAATATTGCTTCTAATTGCTGCTTCATCAACTTTTGCCTTTCCTCATCAAATTTCTTCCACCGGTTGAAAGCGCCGGTAAGTCTAGCGGCAATCTGTGGATTTACGGCATACAAACTTATAATTTGCTGCGTTAAAAACTGATAACCTAAACCATCCGGTCGATGAAATTGACGCATGTTGGCATTTGAAAAGCCACCAATGAGTGCCCTAACTTTATTCGGATTAGTTATTTCAAATGCTTCATGAGTTTGCAAGCCTTTCACCATTGAAATACAAGCATCGCTGGGATCTGTTGCAAGAACTGTTAACCATTTATCAATCACCAGGTCCTCGCTTTTCCACCGTTGATAAAAACTTTCAGCTATCAAATCTTTTTTAACGTAGCTAGAATGCATCAATAGCTTAAAGGCACTGATAGCATCGGTCATATTATTCGCTTCAGATAACTGTTTTGTAGCTAAGTCAAAATACTCTTTCTTTTGCAGTTTCAATAGATAATCTAAACACTTAGCCTTCAAAGCCCTTTGACCAACTGACTCCTTAGTTTGGCTAAAATCCTTACCTGGAGCAGATTGAAGGTAGTGCTGATACCAGTCATGTTCTAAGTTTATAGCCATCTGTTTGGATAGATAATCATGCGCTTGCAGCAGGTGATCGAATTGCAAAGAATCTCTGCTTTCAATTAAGGTTTTAACATCCGGTATAGTTAATGCCAAAGCTTTAAAACGGTGCTCTAGGTCATCATTATTTAGGACTTTACGAACCACAGAGATTAGAGTTTCAGGTAGCTTTAACTCACTACCACTAACGGAGTCATCATAGAGCTGCCAAATAACATTAGTGTATAACCTTTGTCCTGCTTCCCAGCGATTAAATGCATCGCGATCATTAGCAAGCAAGAAGCTTAATTCTTTATTGGAATAATCGTACTCAAGCTTTATCGGAGCTGAAAAGTTGCGAAGTAATGATACTATCGGCTTACTAATAACATTCTTGAAAGTGAAACTTTGTTCTTTTTTAGTGAAATGCAAAATATCATCTTGCAAATGCTCTTCTGTAATAAGTTGCAAAGCCATATCAACACCTTCCTCGCTAAGTAATCCCATTTTGATAGGAATATGAAAAGGTGTTTTATGTTCCTGACCTGGTGTTGCTTGGGTGGTCTGAGATAAATTTAGAGTAAACTCTTTTTTAACAGCATCGTAAACAGAATTGGCTTTAACCATTGGTGTGCCAGCTTGTGAATACCAGTTTCTAAATTGCTTGAACGAATAGTCATTGGCATCCTCCATCGCCAAAACAAAATCTTCGCAAGTAACAGCCTGGCCATCATGGCGCTTGAAATAAACATCCATGCCCTTTCTAAAGCCATCAGCTCCCAGTAAAGTATGATACATCCTGATCACTTCAGCGCCCTTATTATAGACAGTCACTGTATAAAAATTATTCATCTCAATATAGGAATCTGGGCGGATAGGATGAGCCATTGGCCCAGCATCTTCAGCAAATTGATGAGCACGAATAACTTTAACATCTTCAATTCTTTTTACTGCAGCATCCGTTTGATCGGCAGTGAATTGTTGGTCGCGAAAAACCGTTAATCCTTCTTTCAAGCTTAGCTGGAACCAATCCCTACAAGTCACTCGATTACCAGTCCAGTTGTGGAAGTACTCATGCGCGATAACGGCCTCGACATCTTCAAAATCTTGATCAGTCGCTGTGGCCTGAGAAGCCAAAACGTACTTTGTGTTAAATACATTTAACCCCTTATTTTCCATAGCCCCCATGTTGAAGTCGCCAACGGCCACAATCATGTAAATATCAAGATCATACTCTAAGCCGAAAACTTGCTCATCCCAGCGCATAGACTTCTTAAGAGACTCCATAGCATGATGGCATTGTTCTAATTTGCCTTCGTCCACAAAAATTTGCAGTAAGACTTTACGTCCTGACTGAGTAATAAACTCACTTTCAAGCAAGTCGTATTTACCAGCACACAAAGCAAATAAATAACTTGGCTTTTTATGAGGGTCACGCCAAACAGCATAATGCCTTTCTATATCTAGATCACCGCTATCGACATTGTTACCATTAGAAAGTAAGTACGGGTATTGATTTTTATCGGCTTCAATCCGCACCTCAAATGAAGCCATAACATCAGGTCTATCAAGATAAAAAGTGATCTTGCGAAACCCTTCTGCTTCACATTGAGTACAATATTTATCACTCGATTGATATAACCCTTCTAGCGAAGTATTTTTTTCTGGATAAATCTTAACTTGAGTAGTTAATTGAAAACTTTCTGGACAATCGTAGACAAACAAATGTTCATTCGTTTGATGATATCTTTCTGAAACTAATTTTTGGCCATCAAGCTCTATTGAAACTAACTCTAAATCAACACCATCGAGCTTAAGAGTGGTATCAAATGCGCCGACGGTTGATAGGTTTGGGTTTTTGGCTAGCCCTAAATTCGACTTAACTAATGCATACCCGTCAAAGAGTTGAACGATTAAACGTACGTCAGTAATTAAAAAATTAGAAACTTGGTAGTCTTTTCGATATTTAACTAATTCACTCATAACTAAAGAGAATCAAATTTCTGTAATTCTAAATAATACTTCTCGGCCAGTTATTGCAAAACCAATCATTTCAGATTTAACATTGTATTTATCAACAAACTCGTAAAAAGCTTTATATTCATGCTTTTCATAACCATCATAACCATAAAAGTCATCGAAAATTATTAAGGTCCCTTTTTGAATAACTGGCTTTAATTCCTCAAGAGCTTGAATCGTTGAACTATATAAATCGCAATCAATATGTATAAGAGAAGCCATAGTTCTTTGTGTAGAGAAAAACTCAGGTAAAGTATCTTTATACCAACCTTTAACATATTTAACATTGGATAAACTAACTAAAGGCATCTCTCCTTTAGTAGAATAAGAACCTGGACCTTCAGATGGAGTCCACTGTTCCGGAAGTCCTTCAAAACTATCAAATGAATATATTTTTTTCTCAGGAAAAAGTTGAGACAATATAATGGTGCTTCTGCCGCGATAAGTACCGAACTCATAAATATCACCATCACTACATTGGCCAGCCGCAAGTTTAAAAACATCAGCATTAAATGTTAAAAAGAAGCTATCTTTATTGCCAACTCGGCTATAGACTTCCTTCAGCGACCGTACTTTTGCTCTGAAATTCGCATCTTGCAATGTAGGGTGAAAAAATTCTTCTGAACGTAAATCTTGACTATTTACTAAGCAAACAAAGCCGCAAAAGAAATTCATTTCATGAGAGTTTTGCTCGGGATCATTGGGAAGTTTTTCTAAAACTTGTGTATGCATCCCCCTATCCCACAAAATAAGTAGGTAGTATAAGAACAGTTCTTTATCATCTTGATGCTTTTCTAAAGCCTCGGCACAAACTTTTTTAGCAAGCTCTTTATCGCCAAAACTTAAATAGGCTTTTATCAAAGGAATAGAGTAAATTGACAACTGTTCACCTAGAGCATTTGCTTGCTCTAAGACTTGTATGGAAATGGCATAATCACCTAACTTCCACAAACATTTACCTAACTCACTTAATACAGTCGGAGACGAGTCGCCATTAGGAAGAGTTGTGTAGAGCTTTTTGGCATTTGTATAATTCTCTACTAGATACCATAACCTAGCAACTTCAAGTTGAAGATCATAGTTCTTGCCTATCAATGGAGTAACGGTTTCCAGATACTCTGTCGCAACAACATTTTGTTTGAATTTAACACTAATTGCAGCCAGCAAATACCAAGCTTGGGGAAATTTACTATGATGAGCAACGATGTTTCTACATATGTCCGTAGCTCTTACATAATCTTCATTTTGGTTGGCTAAAGAGGCTTCTTGCCATTTTATTTTTAACTCTTCAAGAGTCATTGACTTACCTATTTGGTGAATAATGCAAAACTTAAAACATTATACAGTCAATCATTCGCGAAGCCACTGTAATATGCATGACTATAAGTCATTCACCCACATTCATATAATGCAACACGAGGGCTGTCTACTTTTTAACCGAGAATTAGGCGCGATCACTCTTTTTACTAGCAGGCTTTATAACCACCTTTTGTACAACAAATATCGCTTTGTCATTACCCAGTAGAGCGTTATGTAAATCCTTTAGATGGATTTGATAATGATTACCTTGAAACTCAATAACGCGCTTGTCACCTCTTCTCAGTGATGTCTGATGCATTAGTGTATTGTGTTTTGATATGCCATCACTATCTTTTTGCACGGAATATATGCTGGTCATAACCTGTCCAGCAGTGATGTCGCCCAGTGAGATTTTTACCCGATTTTTACTTTCAGGCATAGCTTTTATACTACGCTGAGATATGCTTAAAATCGATTTTTCGCCGATAGGCACTATGACTTTGTCATCAATGATATTTTTAGCGGGCTTTGCCACTAGGGATTGGGCGGACAATACCAAGCTCAGTGTAAGCATCAAAAAGGTTATTGTTTTATTCATAGTTGTATTTATTAGTAATTGGTTACTTTTCTAAAAAGCTTTTTGGCACTTTAACAGCAATAAGTTTTGCTTCGTTACAAATTTCACCATTAGATTCAAGGGTACATTCTAAAGTAATTTTCTTAGGTTTTGCTTGAACTACTTTGGCTTTTAGGACAACTGGAGTATCTATGGGTACTGGACGGTTAAACCTGATCTCTAAAGTCCCAGTTGCAAACCATAAGAATTCTCCATTGTCAGTATCTCCTATAGGCCTTTCATCCATCTCATAAGCTTTAGCAAAAGCGGTGCAAACACAGTGACAATCTATGATTGTAGAGATTATACCGCCATTAAGGACATGTTCAGGACCAGCATTGTGATGTGCTTGAGGTACGAACTCGCATACTGATTCCTCACCCTCTTTTCCGTTTTGCCAATAGCTTTTGATTCCCAACCCATTGTTATTTAAGGTGCCACAACCAAAACAATGATTGTTTGGCATTTGATCTTGGAACGATTTATTGGATACTTTCATCGCTTATCATATCTTTTAAGTTTTTATTAATTTACGCTTATACTACTCTAAAGAAACTGCGTGGTGAAGTTTAACGGTTCTAGTTAGTTCTATAATTTAAATTGCCTAAAGTTTACAGAAACTTAGCTTTATTTAAATGCCATGTCTATTAGAGGGTTTGGCAAATTTATATATAAAGCGACTGGTCTTTCCTCTTATTTTCTCATCAAAAACCAGCAAATTAAGCTCATCTTTTGGATTGCGTAAGTAAAATGCCTCTTCTACTAATTGAAAACCTACTTGATTGAGTTGATGAATAACAATATTAGGATCTATTCGATGAAGTTCGTTAGCAGCCTGATAACCCGAGCCTTTCTGAGCAATGTGGTCAGTTACAATTAAAACTCCGTTGTCCTTTAATAAACGCTTAACATTCGTAAAAGCTTTTTGATAATCAACCACCTCGTTTCTCATGAGTTCTTTTTCGCCATTTTTTATCCTACTTGTAAAAAATAGATCATGATAATTAATGGCCATGAAGGCTATATCAATGGATTTTGCAGGCAAGTTAATATCAGCTATAGGCACTTGATCGATTCTTATTATATTTTCTAAGCGGTTATTGCTAGTGCGTTTTTTCATTTCGTTACCGCCAAACCTCCATGTTAATTCATCATTATGAGCAAAGACATTGCCATTTTTACCTACTGCTTTTGAAAATAACTCACTATACCAGCCTCCTCCCGAATAAATATCGAGGATATTATGACCTATTGATACACCAGAAAACTTTAGAACTTTTGCTGGCTTACGATCTAAATCTCTAACTTTATCTTTGGGATATCTTTCCTTTGAATCCAAAATCTCAGTAAGTGTTAATTCAGTTACTATCACTTTGCTCAAAACGTCAACTGGCTTGAACATCAACACCGCGGCTATTATTAAAAGAAATTTCATAAAATCATCATCCTAATAAATATGTATTTATAATATTAGCAACTCAAACTTCTATTACTTGCAAAAGTAGATAAAGCCCTAAAATTCGACTATCAACACTTATTTTAAGGCGACGGAGAAATTATATTTGCTGAATAATCATTAAATTTATTAATGTGATAAGCGATAGAGATTAACTTTACTTAAACAGCTTTACGTTAACGTAAATGCCACTATACAAATGGGCTGAAATTGCGTAGAATCGCGCCCGAAATTGAATCTATTTAAATTTAGGGGTTAGTTTAAATTCAGTACCTAAGTTACTGAAAAATAGCTGAAAAGCATAAATCCCCCTTCTTAATTAAAGGAGATCTAGCCTTGACGACTAGAACCACTGCTTCTTTCGAGATTAAGTATCATCAGTACCTAGATGCTGATGGTAAAGCAACTCAAGAATTACCAGCTTTTGCTAAAGATATGGATAAGATGCGCTCACTTTATCGTGACATGGCTTTGTTACGCGCATTCGATGCAAAAGCTTACGCTCTTCAGCGTACCGGTAAAATGGGCACCTTCCCAGCTTCATTAGGTCAAGAAGCTATCGGTATTGGTTATGGCGATGCCATGACTGAAAAAGATGTCTTAGTCCCCTATTACCGCTCTACAGGGGCCTTGTTAAAACATGGCGTTAGCATGAAAGAAATCTTGCTTTACTGGGGTGGTAACGAAGATGGCTCTGACTACGCAGTGGCAAAAGAAGATTTCCCCATCTGTGTTCCAATCGCGAATCAAATCATTCATTGCGCCGGTGTCGCTAAAGCGATGCAAATGCGCGGTGAAAAGCGTGCTGCGGCAACTGAGATTGGTGAAGGCGGTACCTCTGAAGGTGATTTCTACGAAGGCATCAATGTGGCTGGAATTTGGAATCTAGGTTGCGTCTTTATGGTTAACAATAACCAATGGGCTATCTCAGTACCTACTGAAATTCAAACTGCTTGTGAAACTTACGCCCAAAAAGCTATTGCAGCGGGTATCGAAGGTGTTCAAGTCGATGGCAACGACATTATTGCTGTTAAGCAAATGGCCGAATACGCTTTTGAAAAAGCGCGAAATGGCGGCGGCCCTACTTTAATAGAAGCAATTACTTATCGCTTGTGTGATCACACCACAGCGGATGATGCGTCTCGTTATGATGACCCTACGGTAAAAGAAGAAGCTTGGAAAAATGAGCCTATGGTTCGTTTGCGCAAATATCTTGAAGCTAACAACGCTTGGACTGAAGTTGACGAAGACTCCATGAAAGCTGAGATTGCAGCCGAAGTTGATTCCGCAGTTAAAGAATATGAAGCTCATCCAAAACCTGGTGCTGAATTGATGTTCGATCACTTATATGCAGAGCTCCCAGAGATGACTAAACCGCAACGAGAAGCAGCGCTTGCGCTTCAAACAAAAGGAGCAAAATAATGGCTGCAATTACTTTAATTGAAGCAGTTAATGCTGCTCTTGCTTACGAATTAGAACACGACCAAGATGTGGTTTTATTCGGTGAAGACGTTGGTAAAAATGGCGGTGTTTTCCGTGCAACCGATGGCTTACAAAAAAAATATGGTGAAGATCGAGTTATCGACTCCCCACTAGCAGAATCGATGATTGCAGGTCTAGCAGTCGGTATGGCGGCGCAAGGCTTAAAGCCAGTTGCAGAGATGCAATTTATGGGCTTTATTTTTCCCGCTGTGGATCAAATTTTCGGGCAAGCTGCTCGTATGCGTCACCGTACCCGTGGCCGTTTGACCATGCCTATGGTAATTCGAGCACCATTTGGTGGCGGTATCCATGCACCTGAGCACCACTCAGAATCGACAGAAGCTTTATTTGCGCATATTCCTGGTCTGAAAGTGGTTATCCCTTCGAATCCAAGTCGCGCTTATGGTCTTATGTTAGCTGCCATTCGTGATCCAGATCCGGTAATATTCTTAGAACCAAAACGTGTTTATCGAATTGTTAAGCACGAAGTTGAAGATAATGGTGAAGAGTACCCATTGGAAGCATGTTTTGTTGACCGCGAAGGTTCAGACATCACATTAATATCTTGGGGCGCTATGATGCATGAAACCAACATCGCAGCAGAAAAACTAGCAGCTGAAGGTATTGATGCCGAAGTCATTGATGTTGCTACAGTTAGTCCAATTGATATGGATACCATTTTAGAATCAGCTCGCAAAACTGGGCGCGTTTGTATCGTGCAAGAAGCGCCCAAGTCCGGCGCAGTGGGTTCAGAAATCGCTGCTGAAATTGCAGAGCATGCCATTATGAGTTTATTGGCTCCGATTGGTCGTGTTTCAGGTTATGATACGGTGATGCCTTATTACAAACTTGAAAAGCAATATATGCCAACGGTTGATCGCATCTTAGATGAAGCGCGTAAAATCATGGAGTACAAATGAGACAGTTTAATTTACCCGACTTAGGTGAAGGCTTACCAGATGCGGAAGTAGTCCGCTGGTTAGTGAACGAAGGTGATGAAGTTGCTGTTGATCAGCCAATGGTTGAGATGGAAACTGCCAAAGCCGTAGTTGAGGTCCCTTCTCCATACGCAGGCCGCATTGCAAAATTACACGGCCAACCTGGTGATGTCATCGATGTAGGAGCTGTTTTAGTATCTTTTGGCGAAGTAGGAGAAGAAATTCCTGTAGATGAGCCTAAAGATGAAGTTAAACATGAGCCAGCCACCCCAGCAACACCTACTGTGGCTGACAATGCTGTCTCAGGTGATTCAGAAGTATTTAAATTACCTGATTTAGGCGAAGGTTTGCCTGATGCTGAGGTCGTTCGCTGGTTGGTTAACGAAGGCGATACGGTTGCTGTCGACCAACCAATGGTTGAAATGGAAACGGCTAAAGCTGTCGTTGAAGTTCCTTCTCCTGTTGCTGGTATTGTGAGTAAATTACACGGCCAAGCTGGCGATGTCATTGACGTTGGAGCTCCTCTCGTTGAGTTTGGTGGCACCGTTGGCGCTGTAACATCAGCTCCAGCGAAAGAAGAAAAAGCTGATGCCGGTCGTGAAGACAGTGGCACGGTTGTTGGCGCAGTTGAAGTTGGTAATACAGTAGTCGCTGAAACCTCTAGCGCAGTTGTTAAAGCTTTAGCACGCAAACTAAAAGTAGATTTGGCTTCAGTTAAAGGTACTGGTACTAATGGCGCTATAACTCAAAAAGATGTTAAAACCGCCGCTAAAAATGGATCTGCTAAGGCCGTTTCTGCAACGGTTGCTCCAGTTGTCGGCACAGACACCAGCAATCCTTTAGCATACAAAGCATCACCTGCCGTTCGCGCTTTAGCACGAAAATTAGGTGTGGATTTAGGAGCATGTTCAGCATCAGGCCGCAAAGGCTCCATTACCCGTGATGATGTGACACTTGCATCACAAAGCAGTTCTTCTGTTGCTTCATCAGTGTCAAGCCAGCCTGTTTTATCGCAAGCTGACTTAAATTCGCCTCTAGCTAAAGGTTACTCTACGCTAGTTAATGGAGAAACTGAAACTGTTCGCGGTGTACGCCGAGCTATGGCAATGGGTATGTCACATGCTCACGCAACTATCGTACCGACAACTCTAGTAGAAGACGTCGATATTACGGCATGGCCTAAAGGCACTGATTCACTAGCGCGCTATGTACGAGCTTTGGTGGTTGCAGCTAAACAAGTACCGGCTCTAAACGCTTGGTTTGATGGCGAAAAATACGAGCGTACCATGCACGCTTCTGTGAACGTTGGGATCGCTGTTGATTCTGAAGCGGGCTTATATGTCCCAGTAGTCCACAAAGCTGACGAAATGGGAATGGCTGGAGTGAGAGCTCGTGTACAAGATTTACGTCAAAAGATCGAAAGTAAAACTCTGAAGCAAGAAGATCAACAAGATGCTACCATCACCCTATCAAATTTCGGTTCTATTGCAGGCCGATATGGCACGCCAGTCGTTTCTCCGCCGCAAGTGGCCATTATGGGCACTGGTCGCTTCCGGAAAGAACTTAAGTTAACTGAAAATGGTATTCAAAATGCAAAAATGCTTCCGCTTTCATTAACTTTTGATCACCGCGCCTGTACTGGCGGTGAAGCAGCAAGATTCCTAGCTGCTGTTTTAGAAGATTTGCAGAAAGCTCACTAAGCCTTAAAACTTAGCAAAAAAGCGCAACTGGTAACAGATTGCGCTTTTTTTATGTTTTGAAACAATTGTTCTCTAGTGCATTGTTTCTAGCTTTGATATTCTCAATAGGTTTTTCTACTAATGGGTATAATTATGAATCTAAAACTCCTTTCGTTAGTTTCTGCTATAACACTGGCTTTAGCTGGTTGTGATAATGCAGAACAATCACAAGCTCCCGCAAAACCTGAAGTTAAAGTTGTTCAGGAAGCTAAGCAAGATGCAAAACCAAAAACATCAGAACTTGTTAAAGATAATGTTTCTAATGAGCAAGATCCTTTCATCTGGTTAGAAGAAGTTGAAGGAGAAAAAGCGCTTGCTTGGGTAGAAGAGAATAATAAAAAGTCATTAGGCTATTTAAAATCCAAACCCCTTTATAATGACTTGTACGAGAAAAATTTAGCAGTTTATGACTCCGACGAACGTATTCCTTATGTTAGTCAAATGGGTGATTATTTTTATAATTTTTGGCGTGATGCTAATAACCAAAAAGGTTTATGGCGCCGTACAACCTTAGCCGAATATAAGAAAGACAATCCTAAGTGGGAAACCGTTTTAGACTTAGATAAATTAGCAGAAACTGAAGGTGAAAACTGGGTCTATAAAGGTTCTAACTGTTTATATCCAGAATATAAACGCTGTTTATTAAACTTATCACGCGGCGGTGCTGATGCTACTGTAGTACGTGAATTTGATATCCCCAGTAAATCTTTTGTTAAAGATGGTTTTTCATTACCTGAAGCCAAATCGAATATAAGCTGGATCGATATGGATACGCTCTATGTTGGCACAGACTTTGGCGAAGGTAGTATGACTGACTCAGGTTATTCCAGAATTGTTAAAGAATGGAAGCGTGGTGAACCGCTTGCAAAGGCCAAAACTATTTTTGAAGGTGAAAAATCTAATGTGTGGGTAGCTGCTTTTGTAACTCACGATAAAGATAAGTCTTATAAAATGATTTATCAGGGCTTAACTTTTTATACTTCAGATGTGTTTTTCGTTACTGACTCTGGATTAAAAAAGTTCAATCGACCTAAAGACAGTTCATTGAGTGGAATTACTAATGGACAGTTACTTTTGGAATTAAAGTCTGACTGGACCGTTGGTGGCAAAACCTATCCACAGGCAGCGTTATTATCGATTGATATCAAAGATTATATTGATGGAAAAACCAATTTCACAGAAGTAATAGTTCCTGATGCAAACACTTCATTATCAGGGGTATCTACTACTAAAGATTATATATTGGTCAATACATTAAAAGACGTCGCTAGTGAGCTATACCGTTATCAGTATAAAGGTGGTAACTGGTCTCGCGAAATGATTGATATGCCGGCACTAGGCTCTATTTCGGTGACAGGCGTTAGTGATCAACACAATAATTTCTTTGTGAATTATAACAACCACCTAACTCCTAGCAGCCTGTATTATTTCGACAGCCAAACTAACAAAGCATCAGTACTAAAAAGCTTGCCCGCTTTTTTTGATGCTACTCCTTATAAAGTTGAGCAAAAATTTGCCGCGGCGAAAGATGGTACCAAAATACCTTACTTCTTAATCATGAGAAAAGACATAGAGTTTAATGGTAAGAACCCTACGTTACTATATGGCTATGGCGGCTTTGAAATATCCTTGCGCCCTTCTTATTCATCTACCGTTGGTATTGATTGGTTAGAACAAGGTGGTGTATATGCTGTTGCCAATATTCGAGGTGGCGGCGAATATGGTCCAAGATGGCATCAAGCGGCCTTAAAGAAAAATCGTCATATTGCTTTTACTGATTTTATAACCGTTGGTGAAGACTTAGTAGCCAGCAAAATCACTTCACCAAAACACTTAGGTATTCGTGGCGGTTCAAATGGTGGTTTGTTAGTAGGTACGGTTGCTACTATGCGACCTGATCTATTCAATGCAGTTGTATGCCAAGTACCTTTGCTTGATATGAAGCGCTTTAATCAATTGTTAGCGGGCGCTAGCTGGATGGGCGAATACGGCAATCCAGATAACGAAGACGAATGGGAATATATTAAGACTTACTCGCCTTATCACAACGTTGATAAAGACACGGATTATCCTAAAATTTTCTTCACGACTTCAACTCGTGATGATCGTGTTCATCCAGGTCATGCAAGGAAAATGGTTGCCTTGATGCAATCACAAGGGCACGATGTTTTGTATTATGAAAACACAGAAGGTGGTCACGGCGGCGCATCCAACAACAAGCAAGCTGCTAGCCTAAATGCATTGGTATATACATACCTTGCAGATCAACTTAAATAATCAGCGATTAGTATTTAAGGGTGCATTAAGCGCCCTTTTTAATTTTATACGCACAATAAAAAAAGCCGC
The DNA here is from genome assembly GCF_009674675.1 of Kangiella sp. HZ709. GTDB lineage: Bacteria > Pseudomonadota > Gammaproteobacteria > Enterobacterales > Kangiellaceae > Kangiella. The sequence goes on along the minus strand of NZ_WKJC01000001.1, from coordinate 212,489 downwards.
TATAGAAATATAGCGGCTTTTTACTCTCTTTAAGAGAAGAATAATGGTGGGTTGCACAGGAATCGAACCTGTGACCACCTGATTAAAAGTCAGATGCTCTACCGACTGAGCTAGCAACCCATCGTTGAAAAACTGAATGATTCAACGGCGCGTATAATACCTGTAAAAAAATAAAAAACAAGTGATTTTAATGGTTATTTTGCTCACTTGAATTTAACACCTTTAGTCGCAAAATAGAAACTATATAACTTATGGAAACACCTTTATGAAAGATGTTGTCAGCATTCAGTTAGCCCCGCCAAAACACTGGGTCGGCGATGGTTTTCATGTGAGCTCTTTATTTTCTTATAATTCCCATGGAAAATCCTTAAGCCCTTTTCTATTACTAGATCATGCGTCTCCTGAACAGTTTCCAGCTACAACGAGAAAACTCGGTGTGGGTGAACATCCGCATCGCGGTATAGAAACGATCACTTTAGTTTATGCGGGTGAAGTTGAACATCAAGACTCCACTGGCGCTGGCGGCGTTATTAAAGCCGGTGATGTGCAATGGATGACCGCAGGAAGAGGTATTATGCACCAAGAGTTTCACTCCAGTAGATTCGCGAAAACAGGTGGTCAGATGGAGATGGTTCAGCTCTGGGTTAATTTGTCAGCTAAAGATAAAATGGCGGAGCCAAAATATCAGGATATTAAGGCTAGCTCTATCCCAACCCTATCTTTGGGTAATGACTCAGCTGAATTAAGACTTATCGCAGGACAATATTTGGATAACACTGGACCAGCATCGACCTTCACACCACTTCAGGTTATGGACCTAATCTATACCGATGAAGCATCAGTTCGCGTAGATTTAAATGCCACCTGGAATGCTGCAGTGGTTGTACTCCAAGGAAAGGTCGAGATTAATAGCAATAAAACCGTTAGCGAGCATCAAATGGCGATACTCAGTAATGATGGTGACTATATAGACTTAAAAGCGAATAAAAACACTAAGCTATTAATATTAAGCGGTGAACCAATCAATGAGCCCATTGTAGGATACGGGCCTTTTGTGATGAACTCGAGGGAAGAAATAGAGCAAGCTCTAAGAGACTTTCGAGACGGAGCATTCGGACAAATCCAATGAATAAAACATAAAAAAGCCGCATCAAATGATGCGGCTTTTTAGCTCTTACGAGAAGAATATGGTGGGTTGCACAGGAATCGAACCTGTGACCACCTGATTAAAAGTCAGATGCTCTACCGACTGAGCTAGCAACCCATTGTTTTTCAACGTGATTTTTAAAGCTTATCTGCTTACGAGAGTCACTCTCGTTGAGGCGTGTATAATACTGTTTTTGGCGAAAAAAACAAGCCTAAATTAATAATATCTTACGCTTTTTAAATCCAATTTATAACGAATATCAATTTAACTCTTAATGATTCTCTTTTGCATGATTTAAAGTGTATTTAGGGATCTCGACAACTAAATCTTCTTTAGTCACAAGGGCCTGACAACTTAAGCGTGACTCGGGCTCTAAACCCCATGCTTTATCTAGCATATCATCTTCTAACTCATCGCTTTCTTCTAATGAATCAAATCCTTCTCGAATGACCACATGACAAGTAGTACAGGCACAAGACATCTCGCAAGCATGTTCAATATCAATATTGTTAGCTTTAGCGGCTTCTAAAACCGTTTGCCCTTCTTCCGCTTCAACTACAGCACCTTCAGGACATAAGTCTTCATTGGGTAAAAATACGATCTTTGGCATATGTTTCTCTAAACCTTTTCTTTCTAAATTATCTATTGCTAAATGTCGTCGATTTCGCTGCCCACTAAGGCTTTAGCAATACTGGCATCCATACGTTTAGATGCAAATTCTTTGCTATTGGTATCAACTATCTTGATCGCTTCTTTAATAGCCTCTATATCGGTGCCCTGAGCGATAATTTCAAGCTGTATAACTGAAGATTCTATTGCTTCATACTCATCTTGTGATAACAGCAATTTGCCATTATCATCAAGCGCCGCTCTAACTGCTTCTATAACTCGCGAAGCTTCTACTTGTTCTTCGCGTAACATACGCAGCTGCATATCTTCTTTTGCTTTTTCGATAGAGCTTTTAAGCATTTCTGTAACTTGGCTATCGGTTAAACCGTAAGAAGGCTTCACTTGAATTTCAGCTTGAACGCCAGAAGTGGTTTCTTCTGCAAAAACATTTAACAAACCATCGGCATCCACTTGGTAAGTAACTTTTATTCGAGCCGCTCCAGCAACCATTGGCGGAATTCCACGCAACTCGAACCTAGCAAGCGAACGACAATCATCAACTAACTCACGCTCACCCTGCACTACATGGATTGCCATCGCTGTTTGGCCATCTTTAAAAGTGGTAAATTCTTGTGCTCTAGCAATTGGAATTGGTGTATTACGAGGAATAATTTTCTCAACCAAACCTCCCATAGTTTCTACACCTAAGGACAGGGGTAACACATCCAACAACAGCAACTGATCATTAGATTTATTTCCAATCAAAATATCAGCTTGAATTGCTGCGCCAATTGCCACTACCTTATCAGGATCTATCGAGGTCATTGGTTCTTGTTTAAAATATTGGCCAACTTTTTCTTGTACCAATGGCACACGAGTAGAACCACCAACCATCACAATTTCTTTAATATCAGCTGGCTTTAAACCGGCATCTTTAATGGTTCGACGACAAGCCAATAGAGTTTTATCAATAATTGGAGTCATAAGCTCATTAATTAGCTCACGAGCAATTTGACCATTCCAATTCATAAAATGGACATCAATAGACTCATGATCTGTCAAAGCTTCTTTGACCTCACGAGCCTTAAGCATCGCCATTTGGTAAGCTTGACGATCATCTGAATCTACTTCGGCAAGTTCCACTAAGTGAGTTGCAATAGCGCGGTCAAAATCGTCGCCGCCTAATGCTGAATCACCGCCGGTTGACAGTACTTCATAGACGCCTTTTTCTAAACGTAGAATTGATATATCAAAGGTACCGCCACCCAAATCATAGATAGCATGAATACCCTCATTACCAGTATCTAAACCATAAGCAACCGCTGCTGCAGTTGGCTCATTGATTAACCTCAAAACATTTAGGCCAGCAAGTTGGGCCGCATCTTTAGTGGCTTGACGCTGGGCATCGTCAAAGTAAGCTGGAACGGTTATCACAACGCCGCCTAACTGCTCATCTTTTTGCAAGCCTAGTGCACTCTCTGCGCGCTGGGCTAGCACTTTTAAAATTTCTCCCGAGATTTCTATCGGGTTTTTTATTTGATCAAAAACTTGAATCGCTGGCATTCCTTTTTCGCCAATACCAGATGCGGTCAACTGATTAGCGGTGAATGCTTTTATCGCTTGAACATCAGCTAAACCCCGACCCATTAATCGCTTCACCGAGCTAATGGTATTTTCTGAATCACTGCATTGGAATATTTTTGCTGAGTGACCAACTGAAACAGTTCCATCTTTTGCATAATGCACAATCGAAGGTAATAAGTGATTGCCTTCTAAATCAGGTAATGTTTCGGCGACGCCACTACGAACCGTCGCGATTAATGAATTTGTGGTACCCAGATCGATGCCAGCCGCATAGCGATGCTCATGCGGTTTAGTTGATTGACCTGGTTCTGCGATTTGTAATAAAGCCATCTTATTGGTTATAGCCTTTCATTAGCCGAGTATTTTTTCTTCTGCCGCTTCAATATCCATTAAAGTCTTACGCAAAAATTGTAGCTTATATATTTCAGTGAGAATTTTATCAGATTCAAGCAATTGATTCTCACCTTCCTGTTGAAACAACTCATTAATAGAAGCTATTTGCGCATCTTCCATCGACTCAATCGTTTCAGCAAAATCCATTAAACCGCCCATATCCTTCTTTGCGCTTAGAGTTTCTAACTCTTCTCTCAACTCTAATTGCTGCATCAAGAAAACAGGATCTTTGACCGTTACTTCCTTAGATCCATCAAGTCCAGCTTTTAATTGAAGTAAGGCTTGAGCACGACGCACGGGACTTTTTAAAACGCCATAAGCATCATTAATTTGAGTGGTTTTTTGCATTGCTGCTAGTTGTTCTTGATCGCTTCCTGAAGCAAAACGATCAGGGTGCACAGACTGCAGCATATTGCGCAGCTTCTGCGAAAGTTCCTGTTCATCTAATAAAAAATTCGGCTCAAGGCCGAATAGTTCAAATGGATTCTTCAAATCAGCCTCTTAAATTATTTATCAAGCGCACAATCTATTTAGCTAAAAAAAATTCTGCCGCGCAATCGCAAATTTTAGCAGCTAAACTGTAAAACTCTCGCCGCAACCGCACTCACCTTTCACGTTAGGATTGGTGAATTCAAAACCCTCATTCAAGCCTTCTTTCTTAAACTCCAAATGAGTACCATCTAAATACACTTGGCTTTTGGCATCAACGATAATTTTTATGCCTTTATCTTCATAAACTTTATCGCCTTCTGTTAGCTCATCAACAAACTCAAGTACATAAGCCAATCCCGAGCAGCCAGTTGTGGTCACACCTAAACGCAAGCCTAAACCTTTGCCACGACTAGCCAAAAAGCTTTTTACCCGCTCTGCGGCGGCTTCTGATAAAGTAATTGCCATAAGTTACTCTTTATTCGATTTCGATTACTTAACGTTCTTTTCTTTATAATCTGAAACAGCAGCTTTAATCGCATCTTCCGCTAACACTGAGCAATGAATTTTCACTGGTGGTAATGCAAGCTCCTCAGCAATGTCGGTATTTTTAATTGCTTGCGCTTCATCGACACTTTTACCTTTTACCCATTCAGTAATCAATGAGCTGGAGGCAATCGCAGAACCACAACCGTAAGTTTTAAATTTTGCATCTTGGATAATGCCATCTTCGCTTACTTTAATTTGCAACTTCATCACGTCGCCACAAGCAGGCGCGCCAACCATACCAGTACCAACGCCCTCTTCTTCCTTATCGAAAGAACCAACGTTGCGTGGGTTTTCATAATGGTCAATTACTTTTTCGCTATAAGCCATAATATTTCTCCTGTTCTTTTACAAGAACTGATTAATGAGCTGTCCACTCAACTTGTGACAAGTCGATTCCGTCTTTGTACATATCCCAAAGCGGAGACAACTCACGTAAACGGCCGATGCCGTCGTTAATTTGTGTTAGGGCGTAATCCACTTCTTCTTCAGTAGTGAAACGGCCAATGGTGAAACGAATCGAGCTGTGCGCTAATTCATCGTCTCGACCTAATGCTCTTAATACATAAGATGGTTCCAAACTGGCTGAAGTACAAGCCGAGCCAGAAGAAACCGCTAAATCCTTCAATGCCATGATAAGGGACTCACCTTCAACAAAGTTAAAGCTGATGTTGATAATACCCGCTACGCGCTGAGTTTCATGGCCATTAAGATAGACTTCTTCCATATCTTTCACGCCATTCCATAAACGCTCGCGTAATTTAATAATACGCGCATTATCTTTTTCCATATCCAACTTAGCGATACGAGCAGCTTCACCCATGCCAACAATTTGGTGGGTCGCTAGAGTACCGGAACGCATACCACGCTCATGACCGCCACCATGCATTTGCGCTTCTAGGCGAACGCGTGGCTTACGACGAACATATAAAGTACCAATGCCTTTTGGCCCATACATTTTATGACCAGACATAGATAATAAATCGACTTTGGTCTTAGTAATATCAATTGGCAGCTTACCCGCCGATTGTGCAGCATCTACATGAAACATGATTTTGCGAGAGCGACACATTTCGCCTATCGCATCTATATCTTGAACAACGCCAGTTTCATTGTTTACATGCATCACACTCACTAAAACTGTATCCTCACGCATAGCAGCTTCCAAAGCTGCTAAATCCAACAAACCATCTTCTTGCACATCCATATAGGTAACTTCATAACCTTCACGCTCAAGCTGACGGGCCGTATCTAAAACCGCCTTATGTTCAGTTTTTACGGTAATGATGTGCTTACCTTTCTTGTGATAGAAATGAGCTACGCCTTTAATCGCCAAATTGTTTGATTCAGTTGCGCCCGAAGTCCAAACGATTTCACGTGGATCAGCATTAATAAGATCGGCAACATGCGCACGCGCATCATCCACAGCTTCTTCTGCCGCCCAACCGAATTTATGCGAACGCGATGCAGGATTACCATAAATCCCTTCGACGCCCATAAACTGAACCATCTTCTCTACAACTCGCGGATCAATTGGCGTAGTAGCAGCATAATCAAAATAGATGGGTAACTTCATTTTCTTCTCTTCACTTTAAATAGAATAAATTCAACTTAAGAAAATCAACTCTTCTTCGCTAATTTTCATCTCGTTCGCAGCATCTTGTCTTCCCGCGACTTTCTTTACGAAACGGCGCTCAACGACTTGTTCAAGACTAATGCCACTTAAAAACTGATAAATTTGGTCGGATAATTCCGCCCATAACTGATGAGACAAACAATGCTCACCATCCTGACAACCGCCCTTACCTTTACAACGAGTCGCATCAATCGGCTCATCGACTGCCAAAACCACATCAACAATAGTAATTCTATTGGACGGACGTTGCAGCTCATAACCGCCACCAGGGCCGCGAATACTATCGACTAAATTCGCTTTGCGCAACTTAGAAAACAGCTGTTCTAAGTAAGATAAGGAAATATCTTGGCGTCCCGAAATCTCAGACAAACTAATAGGCCCACTTCCAGAATGAAGTGCCAAATCAAGCATCGCTGTCACCGCATAACGGCCTTTTGTACTTAATTTCATGATTAGATGTCTTTCAGGTTACAAAAACTAAATTAAGGGGCGTTTCAATAGACAAATTATCTCAATTCCGACTAATTTAGTCAAGATTTATAGAGTGGATTGTTTTCTAACCTTTAATTACGTGCGGCCCTACTGAGTGAGGCTGAAATTAGAATTGATAAAAACGATTTACAATAGCTCGATAATATTTAGTAAGATCACTTCCCACTCTACAAAAAGCTTTATAGATACTCTCGGTCTTTACTTTGATACAATATCCGCAAATATCATTCTAAAACTACAAATCAGGCTATTTCTTTGGATAACGAACTTAATTATAAAAGCAACCCTCTCAATGGCGTCGGTCTTAAGCAGTTAATCACCGAAATTGTTGAGCATTACGGCTATGAGATACTTCACGCCTATTTAAATCTTAATTGTTTTAAGTCGAATCCAAGCATCCCTTCTAGCGTTAACTTCCTAAAAAAGACAGAGTGGGCTCGTGAAAAGGTCGAAGGGTTTTATTTATATCAATATAAAAATTTACCAAGTCCTTCATACAAGCAACAGCAAGTACCTCCAAGAGATCGCATCATTCCAGATGATCAAATACCCGGCGAACCAATAGAATTAACGCTAGAAGACGCCGAACTCTTTCGCGAACAAAACGCTCAAAAAGCTGCTGAATTTGACAAAAGCCCCGCCATTAAGAAGAAAACTCTAAGCCAGATAAAAAATAGCTCAGGGCAAAAAAACAACCCTTGGGCCAAGTATCAACACAAAAACTAAAGATCATATAACTGTGCATAAATTAATCACTGTTAGAATTTTTTTATAAATTTTACAAGAGTTCCTTCAATGTATAATGATGACAGTGAATTTGAGCCGCTGTCTAAAAATATCACCGTGGAATCAGTGTTTAAATCTTTTCTCAATAGACTAGAAAAGCCTACCCAACCCCCATTGTGCCAATAGACATTTTTATCTTCTACAATCCAGCCAAATCCGTAATCGGTACTTTTACCAGAATTAAGCTTTCCTGGAGAATAAGCCTCTTCTAGTAACTCTTTAGAAATAAGCTTTTCGCTATCTAAAGCTATAGTCCATTTTAATAAATCATGGGTAGTAGAATAAATCCCACCATCGCCAGCCACCCCATCTAAATACATAAGATCGTTTAGCTCTTCACCATCAGTTCCCCATACTCTGTTTTCGAGTTTGTTTTCGTCCGACAACAAATTAAACACCGAAGTATCATTCATACCTACGGGGATAAATACCTTTTTATCCATATAATCTTCAAATGACATTCCTGAAACCTCTTCAATTAAGGCCGCTAAAACCACGTAACCGGTATTGCTATATTTGTGCTTATCACCAGGTTTAAAAAGTAGCTCAGGCTGATGTTGACTATATAAATCCAATAAATCTGAGCTCTTAAAAACTACATTTTTATCTTCCCAGTGTTGACTGGCAAGCTCCATATAATCAGGTAAACCAGAATTATGATTGAGTAAATGCCTTATGGTTATTTGGGGATAATTTATCGATGGCAAATAGGTAACCACTGACTCATCTAATGTAAGCTTACCTTCTTCAACTAACATCAATACCCCTAGTGCTGTAAAAGGCTTGGATAATGAAGCTAAGTTAAAAGATGATTGTTGACTGAGGGGCTGTTTCTTTGCTAAATCTGCATACCCGTATGATTTATTAAGAATTATATCTCCATCTCTAGCTATTAAAACAGAGCCATTGAATTGATTGGTTGAGTGAAGATTGTTTAACCATTCATCTAGCATTGCAACTTTTTCATCCCTGGTTGCACCTTTTGGCAACTTTAATTTATCAGGTGTTACATACTTTAAAATAACAAGTCCAATAATAACTATTACCAAGGCAACAACAACAAAACCAATAAGGAATTTAAATATAAAGTGCATGTTTAGATTTTTTATTAATCAGGGTTGGAGTTATTGTACTCATATAAGAGCTAAAATTTAGTTAGCTTTTGTAACAAGGTGATTCTTTGGCAGAAATTTGTAATAGTTACTGTAAAAATTAGCTAAGCTCTGGGGAATAGCATATTCGAACGATAATCTTAGAGAAGATATTATAAATAAAACTAGCCTTAGTAAAACTAAGGCTAGTGAATATAAAACATATTTTATAAAGGCGCTAAATTATTTTTGCTCAATATTCTTCAAGTCTAATCCGCCTAAAGTGGAGTTACTGATTTTGACTTTTCCTTTACCTGCATCTTCTTGCTCAATTTTTAGTAACTCATCGTCGCCACCAATCATTAAGCTTTTGCTAACTTGGACATCGACGTTGCCCGCATCGGCCTCTTCCAATTCGATGCCCTCTTTAGAGCCATTATTGTCGAAAGTAGATATTTTCTTGAGCCTTACATTCAAATGGCCATTACCTTCTTCAGACATTTTGAAAGCTTCGTCCTGATTTCCAAACCCAACCGTATCAACGACGATAGATTTTAAGTTGCCATTATCTTCTTCGTCGAAATCCAAACCTTCGTCGAAGTTGTTATTGACTTGGCTATTGGTCACGCGACTAATTAAATTACCATCACCCGCTTCATCAATATCAAAACCATCATCGACATCTCGGTCACCATCATCATCGCAAGGACCGCCTGCAAAATTCTCAACTAGGTTGCAATATTCACCATTTCGAATAAACAAACTGCCGCTGACATTACTAATGACATCGCCTTGGTTACCTTCATCTAGTTCCACACCGTCCGCGCCAACATTGGTAAAAGTAGAATCTTTTGCGGTGAAATAGATATTACCTAAACCGCGTTCATCGACTCTAACGCCATCAGCATCCGCGCGACCGAAACCAACATTATTAATTTCACTATTAATGATCTTCACTTTTACAGAAGCAGCAGAGCCATTGCCGCCGCCACCGCTACCACCGCCACAATCATCACCAAAACTGCAATCAGAAATATGGATACCATGATGTCCAACTTTGGTTAAAAATATATTCTTAAACTCGACATTAACAGAGCCAGTAGCATTCGCAGGAACATTGATTTCAATGCCCTTGCCGCTGACTGGAAGCGCAGGGTTTTGATTAACAGTATCGTAACTACCGATAAATTTCAGATTTGAAATCAATAAATCCCCTGCTCCGTTGATACTTAAAATATCAGCGTTAGGCTCTAACGCCATGGCATTGATCGTTTGACCCTTACCAACAATGTGTAGTTTATACGGGTTCTCATAACTCAAAGGCTGAGTAAGGTTGATCATTTGCACTTTGGGATTAATACGAATGACATTGGCACCACTTTCTAAAGCCGCTCTTAATGAACCCGCACCATTATCATTTCCATTAGACACTATCGCAATGGAGGCCGACGCTGTATTTGCAGAAATTAAAATACCAAGTCCTATTGCGAATAAATTTACAGATTTCATGTTATTCCTCTTAACAAGAATTTATTAAAGTAAATTTATAGTAATGATGCAATATGACAGCTTGATTAACCCTAGGTTAAAAACAGGTTACAGGTAACCAGTTAAGAAAGCCCATGCTAAAGTTCAATAATCCGAATATATTCATCCAACACTTCTTTATCGGTAAGTGCTTTCATAGCTTTGCCAAAAGAGTCCAAGCTATTAATACTCACTATCAATAACATGGTGCCATCTGGAATTAAACTATGCAAAACAAACTCACCATCAGGGAGCTTAGCTTTTTCTAACCCTGGGTAGTACTCGATGAACTTAGTAAAATTTTCTTTATGCTTGTCAGTGATAAGAATCATTTTGGCATTAATAGCGCCATTAAACTTACTCATGGCCTCTTCATTAAAGAAAGGGGTTTGGACATTTAAACTTCTGACAGTTCGCTGGTGCTCAAAAAACAACTGAAACAACTTATTGTGTTCGTGAAAATCTTTATCTGCTAAGAAGGAAACGTTGGCTAAAAAACTTTCTGGCTGTAAGTAACCTTTAGGAAAATTCTTGGCATATTGATCGATATAGTCGTCAACGAAATCAGCATCTATTGATTTTTCTGATAAAAGATACTGTTCTACTAAGGGATAAATAGCTTTTGCCTGTTGATTGATATATTTAGAGTGGTACCAATCTTTTGCATCTAAGCTCCCATTGGTTTCTTTGTAGAACCAACCATTACCTATAGCCGTCGCCAAAGCTTCATTCAAGAGTTGGTAAGAATGTGCTTTATGGTAAGAGTCGTGTTCTAAAAAACTTTTTTCAAGTTGTGCTTGAAGCTCGATGGATTGACTAGAGTATAACAGGTGCGCCAATTCATGGAACACGACCGCTAATACTCCATCAGCATCATCAAAATCACTAATAATATAAGAAATGATATTGCCCTGAGGGGTGGCTGTGGTAAAACCACCCTTTTGTGGTATCGGTGCTAGATAAACCTTAAATGGGATCTCAGCTTTCCAATTGGCTTTATAAAATTTGGAAGCCTTAGCGAAACGTCCTGCAAAGTCTACCTCTTTAGCGCGCTCAGTTAGAATTTGAATATTTCTTTTAAGTTGAGGCTGGGACTTGTCCCAAATTAACTCTTTATAAATAGGCCTAAAAGCATTCAAAGTCTCGACTAATACCATTAAATCAGAATTAGTTAACAAGCCCATGATACGTTGCGTGAAGTCATCAATATTCGATGCTTGGGTAGAGGCCATCACTAAAAGCTGTGTCACTTGACGCTTGTTGTGTCTATGAGCCACATCTTCTGAAAACGCATAATCATAAGAAATATTGATCTTTCTATAACGTTCAATCAGTGCTTGATTTTTATCGTTGTTGTATTCACTGCCTTCAAACAATTCTGTCAAAGTTGGAGAAGTGCCGCCCGGACCACCTGCGATACCTTGAACGAAATTATAAAGCCCATGAACTTCATTTGTCTTGAACTCCACTTCCAATTGATCTGCTGATGATGAAGCTGTTTTAGCTGATACGATATGGATTGGAAATACTATACAAAGGAATATTAAAAAGATTTTGGTGGCTGAATTTTTCATTAAATATTTATCCCTTCTCTGATGCATAGATACATCATACAAAACAAGCTTGTAAAGAATTAGGGCTAGTTTGTAACAATGGATTTAACACGCAGAAATTACTATAGAGTCACTCCACTAGTCTTAACTTTTTTCTGACTCTCCATTCAACACACCTGAACAATCCAGCTCTGGTATATCGATATCTTTAGTTTCTATGCCCTTTTCTTTTAATTGGTCTTTAAGACCTTTTAACTCATGCTCTAAAGCATTGGAGTGTTCAAACATGTTTTGTAGAGCAACCACTAATGGATCAATTTGATCAGATGTAACACCAAAAGCTTGGAAATTATGCTTGCCCTTAGGATCAGTTTCAGAAGCTTCGCGAGCAGGGATACCAATGACGGTAGCATTTTCAGCGACATCTTTAACGACCACCGCATTGCCGCCCACCTTGGCATTATCATTTAAAATAACGGGGCCTAGAATTTTTGCTCCAGCACCAACCACCACATTGTTTTTCAAAGTTGGATGGCGTTTGCCTTTAGCTAGACTGGTACCGCCGAGAGTTACACCATGGTATAGCATGCAATCATCGCCAATTTCCGCGGTTTCTCCAATCACAACACCTAAGCCATGATCGATAAAGAAGCGGCGACCAATAGTAGCTCCCGGGTGAATTTCGATGCCCGTTAAAAAGCGAGCAAAAGTCATAATGGCGCGAGCAAGCCATTTCCAATTTTTACGCCATAACTTATTAGTCAGGCGGTACCACCAGATAGCATGCAAGCCAGGATAAAGTGTTAGCACTTCAAAGTTATTTCTCGCCGACGGATCACGATGATAAACACTTTTGATATCTTCTTTAATTCGTTCAAACATTCAGTTATGGTTCCATTCTTTAATTGCGACTCTCTAAATAGCGAAAGTCACATCAAGACGTTTTGCGTTTAATGTATTTTTCTATTGAAGCCAAAAACCCTCGAAGTATATTCACTTCGCCTTGATTTAATTGGCTTTTGGCAAAAAGCCTGCGCATTCTAGCAGAAAGCAGTTTTGGATTTTCCGGATCAAAAAAATCAGTAGTCATCATCGTTTGTTCTATATGTTGATAAAGACCTTCCACTTGCTCAGATGTTGCAGTTGTTTCTGAATCTTTTTGCTCAAACGCTTCTTCTTTTAAAGGGCTTTCATTTAAAAATTGGAGTCGTAACTCGTAGCTTATAATTTGAACCGCAGAAGCTAAATTTAAGGACATATACTCAGGATTAGCTGGAATATTAACGTGATAGTTACAAAGCTGTAACTCTTCATTTAATAAACCTACGCTTTCTCGACCAAACAAAATAGCAACAGGTCTTGCTTGCGGTTTTTCGTTAATGATTTGCACCATTTCACGCGGCTCAACCAGAGGCCAAGGCAGCGCTCTACTTCGTGAACTGGTTCCTATCACTAGTTTACAGTCTTTAATCGCCTCTTCGACCGAATCTACCACTATTGCATTGTCTAAAATATCCAGCGCACCAGAAGATCGCGCAGAAGCTTCTTCAGATGGAAAATCTTTCGGGCTCACCAAAACTAATTGACTTAAACCCATTGTTTTCATAGCTCGCGCGGCCGCGCCAATGTTTCCAGGATGGCTAGTGAAGCATAAGATAATTTTAATTTGATCGAGCATTTGCGTGATTAAGTAACTGAATCAATAAGTTATGCTGATCATATCAAAGCTTAACTAATAACCCTAGCACTAAAGCTAATGACAGATTTAAGGGGTTGATTAGTGACTTGTTGCAGGAGGAGAAAGGCAGAATAAAGACTTTTAACTTATAGGAAGTTTTTGATAGAATGCGCGCATTCGACGATTAGCTTGTTTGCTGGCGTCTTGTTCTTTGATAATTGGTGATTAATATGAATGCGTACCGTACTATTGCGATCCGCGCGGCTAATCTTGCCGGCGATTTTATTGTTAAAGCGTTTAACGACCGCGATCGAGTGATCTCGCGTAAAAAAGATCTAAACGATTATGTAACGAATGTAGACCAGCAGTCTGAATATTTAATCATTGATACTATCAAAGCAGCCTACCCTGATCACTCCATTCTTGGCGAAGAATCTGGCCTAAAAGAAGGTGCGGACAAGGATACCGTTTGGATCATTGACCCACTTGACGGTACTCGTAACTTTATCGATGGTAATCCTCACTTTTCGATATCTATTGCGGTAAAACAAAAAGGCAAAACTGTAGCCGCCGTTATTTTCGATCCTATGCGCGATGAAATGTTTAGTGCCGCCAATGGCTCTGGCGCTCAGTTAAACCAATCCCGCATTCGTGTTGCAGCAGAAAAAAAACTAGATAAGTCTATTCTAGCGACAGGCTTCCCATTCCGCGCTAAAGATAGTGTCGATACTTATCTTGAGTATTTTGGCAGACTATTGCCAGAATGCAGCGATATGCGTCGTGCAGGCTCTGCGGCTTTAGATTTGGCTTATCTTGCCTGCGGTCGAGTAAATGGCTTTTGGGAGTTTGGTCTGTCTGAATGGGACACTGCCGCAGGCGTATTGATCGTTAAAGAAGCTGGCGGTTTGGTTGGTGATGTTAAAGGCAACCCTTTTACCGCTAAATCCAAAAGTATTATGGCCGCCAACCCACACGTCTTTAAGCAGTTTATGCAGCTTGTAAAAGATCTTTAAATTTTAGCCGGTCCGCCAAATTTTGTAGATATTAGGACAAACCTTTGAGATAATTGGTTTGTCCTCTTACCAGTTAAGTGCTACTTAGGCAGATATCATGACGACTCTTTTCGAAAACTTATGGAATGATTATGTTGCAATCACTCCGGATGCTTTAACTATTCATAACAAATTCAGTAACTTATCCAGCAAACCTATTGTTAATGATCATATCGCATTAAGAACCTTTAATGATGGCTTAATTAGCTTAAAGCATATTGGCGAATACTTAGCAAAGCATGGTTATGCAGAAGCTGGCGAATACCACTTCAAAGAAAAGAAACTATACGCAAAGCATTTTGCGCATAAAACTGACAAAAATGCTCCCAAGATCTTTGTCAGTGAGTTGTTATTAGAAGAGTTTTCAGCTGAACTGCAAATGTTTTGCCGGGGCTTAATTGCTCAAGCAAACTGGAAAATTAAGAACAATGGCCTACAGTTGCCAGAACGTCATTGGGGAAAGATCAGTCGTGAAGCTTATGAGCGATTGCTAGAAGAAAGTGAGTATGCCGCATGGTTAGCCGCTTTTGGATTAAGAGCGAATCACTTCACCGTATCTATTAACCATCTAGAAACATTGAATTCAATCGAGTCGGTTAACCAATTTGTAAAAGAAGCAGGCTTTGAACTAAATACTAGCGGCTCTGAAATTAAAGGCTCTGAAGAGGTTTGCTTAAAGCAAAGTTCTACCATGGCTAGCATTGTGGACTGGGCATTTGAAGATGGTAACTACCCTATTCGTTCATGCTTTTATGAATTTGCCGAACGCTTTGCGATGCAAAATGGCGAGCTTTACCAAGGTTTTGTGGCCGCAAGCGCTGATAAGATTTTTGAATCAACTAACGTAGCGGCGTAAAAAAAGCGGCTAAGCCGCTTTTTTATTGTTCGTTTGTTCTTCCAGTTTTATTAGTAATATTTCTGAAATTTTCTTGAGTCTTCAATATGTCATCACGTGTATAACAAACTTTTTTAGGGAAATTAGATCCAACTTTTTTCACAGTACGACAGATAACTTTAGAATCTTTCTCTACAGCAGCCACTTTTGTAGCATCACTTTTTAAAGACGCTTGCTTATTAGAGCTAGTCGCACAGGCTGTAATTGATAGTGAAATAGCACTTATAAGAAGTAGTTTTTTTAACATTTTGATGTCCTCAATTAATTTTTCAGTAAGTTACTACTTAACGACAATGGGTGCTAGTGGTTAGTTACAATTAATTACACTTTAATAAAAGTTTAACATTATTATGTGAAATACTTCTTCAATACTGCTGGAATTTCGATACTGCCATCTGCTTGTTGGTAATTCTCTAATATCGCTACTAAAGTTCGACCTACCGCAAGACCTGAACCATTCAAAGTATGCACCAGCTCAGGCTTGCCCGTTACAGGGTTTCTCCAACGCGCCTGCATACGGCGAGCTTGGAAATCATTGGTATTACTGCAAGAAGAGATCTCGCGATAAGTCTTTTGGCTTGGCAACCAAACTTCGATGTCATAAGTTTTTGTTGCACCAAAACCTATATCACCAGCACACAGGTTAACTACTCGATAAGGCAATTCTAATAGCTGTAAAACTTTCTCGGCATGGGACACCAGTCGCTCTAACGCATCCATGGAATCTTCAGGCTTAGTGATGTGTACTAACTCAACTTTTTCAAATTGATGCATGCGGATCAAACCGCGAACATCACGCCCATAAGAGCCAGCTTCACTTCTAAAGCAAGGGGTATGTCCTGCAAACTGCAAAGGTAGGGTATCTTCTTCCAAAATCTCGTCACGAACCATATTGGTCACTGGCACTTCTGCCGTTGGGATCATATATAACTGACGACCGTCTTGATTTTTGCCTTGCGCTTTAAATAAGTCTTCTTCGAACTTTGGTAATTGTCCCGTACCGGTCAAAGACTCAGCGTTAACCATATAGGGCACATAAACTTCTTGGTAACCATGTTCTTCTGTATGCAAATCAAGCATGAATTGAGTTAAGGCGCGATGCAACTTTGCCACTAAACCCTTTTTAATGATAAAACGGCTAGCAGCAATTTTTGCGGCATTAGCAAAATCTAAACCGCCAATAGCTTCGCCCACTTCAACATGATCTTTAGGTTCGAAGTCAAATTCTCGAGGACTGCCCCATGTACGCACTTCCACATTATCACTTTCATCTTTACCTTCAGGTACAGAATCATCTAATAAATTAGGCATGCCATAATGAATATCGTCCAGTTGAGTCATAACTTCTGACAAGCGAGCTTTTGCCGCATCCAGCTTAGCGCCCAAGTCAGCCACTTGATCCAATAAAGGCTGAATATCTTCGCCACGAGCTTTGGCTTGACCAATAGATTTAGAACTGGAATTACGTGTATTTTGCAATTCTTGAGTTTCAACTTGGATTTGTTTACGTTCTTCTTCAAGCTTTTTGTAGGCATCTATATCTAACGCATAACCGCGTTTGGCAAGATTAGCTGCAACAGAGTCAATATCAGTTCTAAGTAGTTTTGGATCAAGCATGAGTTTCTTCTTTATAAGACCAGCGTTGCTAGTCACAATGACAAAATTAGCTGGCTATTCTATCACCAAGCCAAGCGCCAACAAAGACCATAAATAGACAAATCAGAAGGTTTCCACCGATATAAAGCAAAGCTTTTTGATATTGCTGCTGTTGAAATAATAAGAGTGCTTCAACAGAGAAACTAGAAAAGGTAGTTAAGGCCCCTAGAAAACCGATCATCACCCCTTGCTTAAGGTTTAGAGAAATGTTGGATTCTTGCCAGAAAGTTAATAAAAAGCCGGCAACAAAGCAGCCAATCACATTGGCTATTAAGGTTCCCCAATATACCTCATCACCAAACTTTGCCAATGACCACTCTTTAATTTGGAATCTTGTCAAAGCTCCCAAAGCTCCACCAATGCCGATAGTTACTATTAGCCCCCACATTATTGGCGCTCCTGATTTCTTTGTCTGATCCATGCCAGCTTGTCTGCAATTTTCTTTTCCAAACCTCGATCGACAGGCTGATAATATTCAGTTTCACCTTTCTCTTCTGGAAAGTAAGTTTGCCCAGCTGAATGAGCCTCGGGCTCTTCGTGATCATAGCGGTAACCACTGCCATAATCTAAATCTTTCATCAGCTTCGTTGGTGCATTACGAATATGCATCGGAACTTCATAGGTTGGATCGGACTTCACATCTGTCATGGCGGCTTTATAGCTGGTATAGACTGCATTACTTTTTGCAGCACAAGCAAGATAAGTCAAAGCTTGAGCGATGGCTAGCTCACCTTCTGGACTTCCTAATCGTTCTTGAACATCCCATGCATTTAAGGCAATGTTTAAACCCCGCGGATCGGCATTGCCAATATCTTCACTAGCCATTCTCACCACACGGCGGGCAACGTATAGCGGATCCACGCCACCATCAAGCATACGACAAAACCAATACAAAGCCGCATCAGGATTAGAGCCACGAACTGATTTATGCAATGCAGAGATTTGATCATAAAAGTGCTCTCCGCCTTTATCAAAACGGCGCAAAGATTGAGTTAATGTTTCTTCTAAAACCCTTTTATCTATAACCCAAAAATCGTCTTCAGACTTATCTCTAGCCATGGCCATTTCACTGGCAATTTCAAGGAAATTTAATAATCTTCGACCATCTCCATCGGCAGCTTCAATAAGAATATCTTTACAGTTATTCTCCATTTTCAAATCGAATTCGCCTAAACCCTTGTCTTTATCGTTTAGGGCATGGTCAATTAACTCAGAAAGCGCAGTAGTAGATAAATTTTTCAAAACAAAAACACGAGCCCTTGAAAGCAAAGCATTGTTTAACTCAAACGATGGGTTTTCAGTGGTAGCACCAATAAAAGTGACAGTGCCATCTTCTACATAAGGTAAAAAAGCATCTTGCTGGGCTTTATTAAATCGATGTACTTCATCCACAAATAAAATCGTTTGTTTGCCTTGAGATTGATATTGCTTGGCTTCTTCTACTGCCGCACGAATATCCTTAACCCCAGCTAATACAGCAGATATAGTAATAAAGTGTGCATTAGAGTTATGCGCAATCAAGCGAGCTAAGGTTGTTTTACCCGTTCCTGGAGGCCCCCAGAAAATTAATGAAAAAGGTCTTTGGGAATCAATCGCCTGACGTAGAGGTTTACCTTCCGCCAGCAAATGCTCCTGTCCAACATAACCTTCTAATGATGTTGGTCGCATTCGATCGGCCAACGGAATGTGAATATTAGATTGCTTAAAAAGGTTTGATTGCTGGCTCATTTGATTAGAATCGAAAACTGTTATTGCTCAGTTCTATCAACCGGCATTGGCGGTCTCGTCAGCTCAGTTTGTTGATTTCTCGAATCAATAAAGTCTATTCCCTTTGGTAGAGAAAAGTTAAACACAGATTCATCAAAACCTTGATTGTATTGCTGTTCACTGAACTCAACTATGGTCGCTTGACCAAGGTTGTCTTTTACCTGAAAAGCAACAAAGTCGTCGCCCTTAAACTCCATCAACATTGACTCAAACAAGGCCTCTTCAGACTTAGGGCGTAAGTGAAATAATAGGCTCAGCTTTTCACTGCTTTGAGTTTCGTCTTGCACCCGAGTAATGATGTAATCGTTGACTAAAGTATCATCGGCATTACTTAATAAAGCCGCTGGAGAGCTTTCAAAGGACTCGTCCAAATTAGAAACATTTACTTGCTCGATATCTTTATCAAATTGCCAAAGGTTAACCCCATCAGAAATTATCTCTTGCTCATAGGGCTCAGATACCAACCATTTAAACTTCTTTGGTCGTTGAATTTGAAAACTGCCTGACGATCGATCCAACTCAGAACCCAACTCATCAATCACAATCTGTGAAAAATTAGCCTGCATAGATTCAAGCTTCAACAACTTCTGCTTTAAATCATTCGCCGCATCAGCAAACAAACTCGCCGATACAAAACTTAAACCTATTAATAGAACCTTAAAAAAACTTTTTGTCATTTCACAACCTTAACCAAATACCATCGGCTATTACTATTCTTATCTATTTTATACCGTTATTTAACTGAACTAGTCCTTAATAGGTGGAGGTGCCAGAACCTCCCTCGTTCCGTTAGATCCCATCTCACTCACAATGCCCGCCGCTTCCATCGCTTCCACCATTCTCGCTGCACGGTTATAACCGATTTTCAGACGACGCTGGATACCTGAAATTGAGGCGCGTCTTGACTCAGTAACTAAGGCAACAGCTTGATCAAAGAGTTCATCTTGTTCGCTGTCCTCTTCTCCTGCCATTCCAGGCATTCCCGGAACTGGAACCTCGCTAGTTCCTTGAATAATAGCTTCTAAGTAATCTGGCTCTCCGCGTCGTTTCCAATCTTCGACCACGCGATGAACTTCATCATCATCGACAAAAGCACCATGCACACGAGTTGGGATACTAGTTCCACCAGGCAAGTACAACATATCACCCATACCTAATAATTGTTCAGCACCCGTTTGATCAAGAATGGTTCGAGAATCAATTTTTGAAGACACTTGGAAGGCCATTCGGGATGGAATATTCGCTTTAATTAAACCTGTAATAACATCCACTGAAGGTCTTTGGGTTGCCAGGATCAAGTGAATACCCGCGGCACGAGCTTTTTGTGCAATACGCGCAATTAACTCTTCAACTTTCTTACCCACAATCATCATCATGTCGGCGAGCTCGTCAATGACCACCACTATTGAAGGTAGTTTTTCTAAAGTTGGCGGCTCTTCTTCTAAACCGTCAGTGGGTTGCCACAAAGGATCTGAAATTGGCTCACCCTTTTCGATGGCATCTAAAACCTTTTTATTAAAACCGGCTAAATTTCTTACACCCATGGCAGACATCAATCGGTAGCGACGCTCCATTTCTCCCACTGACCAACGTAAAGCATTGGCAGCATCTTTCATGTCGGTAACCACTTCACATAACAAATGCGGGATCCCTTCATAAACACTCAGCTCGAGCATTTTTGGATCGATCATAATCAAGCGTAAATCTTCAGGCGTTGCTTTATACAGCATACTGATAATCATGGCATTCACACCAACCGATTTACCTGAACCAGTGGTACCCGCTACCATCAAGTGCGGCATTTTCGCCATATTCACCACCACTGGGTTACCCGCAATGTCTTTACCCAAAGCCATTGATAGTGGTGCTTTTGACTTATCAAACGCTTCCGAGGCAATCACTTCTCTTAACCGAACGATCTCACGATTTTCGTTTGGAATTTCGATGCCTACGTAGGTTTTACCTGGAATGACTTCAACCACTCGTACAGACATTGTCGATAAAGAGCGGGCAAGATCTTGTGCCAGATTAGTAATTTTGCTGACTTTAACACCGGGCGCCAAATCAATTTCAAAACGTGTAATTACTGGCCCGGGATGCACCTCCATAACTTGTACATCCACACCAAAATCTTTCAGCTTTAACTCTAATAACCGTGACATAGCCTCTAACGACTCGGCCGAAACAGAATACTTTGGCGGTTCAGGCGCATCCAGTAATTCCACTTCCGGCATAGGCGTTACTGGGCCATCAAATTCCTTCCCAAGATTAAGCGGCTTTTGTTGCTTCTTAGCTTGAGCTTTTTGAACTTTTTTACTAGGTGTTAAAGGTGCAAGTTTTGGTTCAATTTTAACTGGCTTACGCGCTTCAGTTTTAGCTTTTTCTAGAACGAGAGCTTCTTGTCGTTTAACAACTACTTGCTTAACTTCTTTTTTCTCTGCTCTTTGCTCTTTAAATGCTGCTAACCAAGCTTTAAATTTATTCCATCCTTGAATGGTAAACTGCCCCGTACGGTCCATTAATTTAAGCCAAGAAATACCGGTAAATAAGGTTAAACCCGATAAAAATATCGCCAACAGAATTAAAGTTGTTCCATACAAACCTAACCCTTCTAAAATTCCGGAAAT
Organism: Kangiella sp. HZ709; assembly: GCF_009674675.1. Lineage (GTDB taxonomy): Bacteria > Pseudomonadota > Gammaproteobacteria > Enterobacterales > Kangiellaceae > Kangiella. Next base: position 191,021 of record NZ_WKJC01000001.1, on the reverse strand, counting down.
TAGAAACTCACCAAGGATGCCACCAGATGAGTAACTTGGTTGTAGTGCAGGATCGAAAAAATGCAAACTGGATAAACCTGCTCCAGCTAAAATTGCCATAAAAAGACCTGCAGCTTTAACTAACCAAAAACTTTTAGGGTGCGAGTTTTCTATTTTACGTCCGCTATAAACTAAGTAACCCACATAGCCAATAATCAAAGGAACCAAGTAAGCTAAATAGCCAAATAGATGCAAAAAGAAATCTGAAAACCATGCACCTGATTTGCCTGCTAAATTCTGTACTTTCTGTCCATTACCATTGGTAAATGCCGCTGGATCATTATAGTTATAAGAAATCAACGCTAGTAAAAAGAACACCGCTAGAGTGACCAGTAATATCATACCGCCTTCACTCAAACGCTTTCTTAGTAATGCCTTAGAGTCTTGTTCTTGTTTTGCTTTTTTGGTTGCTTGTGTCACTAATATAATACCTTTATTTTTAGGTCATTCTACTCGTTATAATCCAGAATATAAAAACTAATTGCAGCCCTTAGATAGTTATCGGTAAATTAAAACTCTCTTTGACCTCTTCCATCACCATATAAGAGCGAGAAGCGCTAACCCCTGGCAAGGTTAATAAGGTTTCACCCAGAAGCTTTCTATAGGCTTTCATATCTGCCACGCGAGCTTTCAGTAAGTAGTCAAAATCACCTGATACCAAATGGCACTCTAAAATCATCGACAAATCTGTCACTGCTGATTTAAAATCTTCAAACACATCAGGAGAGGTCCTAGAAAGACGTATTTCCACAAATACCAGCAATGAAGCAGAAAGTTTCATTGGGTTCAGGCGAGCTGAATAGCCCTCAATAAACCCATTGCTTTCTAAGCGTTTGACTCGCTCCAAGCAAGGCGTGGCACTTAATCCAACTTTTTTCGCTAATTCTACATTGGAAATACGACCATTAATCTGCAATTCATTCAAAATTCGTAAATCTATCCGATCAAGTATTTGTTTACTGGCATTTTGTGTTTTCATGAGCCGCCATCGCAAAAAGTTTATACATCTGATTATTTTCAATATACAGTCATTTACACTGCATTTAAACCGTATTTAGCAAATAAAACTAATTAAAGCACACTATAATAGCGCGATTATCTTAAGAGATATTTCTATAATTACCGCTATGTTCAAACTTTAAGTAGGAGATCTGGACCATGTTAATAGGCGTACCCAAAGAAATAAAAAATCATGAATACCGTGTCGGTATGGTTCCTGGTAGTGTTCGCGAGTTAATTGCTCACGGCCATCAAGTGATTGTGCAACACAATGCTGGTAGTGGTATAGGTTTTACAGATGCTGACTATGAAACTGTTGGCGCAACCGTTGTAAACTCTGCTGATGAGGTTTTTGCTCAAGCCGATATGATCGTCAAAGTAAAAGAGCCATTAGCTGAAGAACGTGCTCGCCTTCGTGAAGGTCAGATCTTATTTACCTACTTACACTTAGCTCCAGATATGCCGCAAACTGAAGATCTAGTGAAATCTGGCGCAGTTTGTATTGCTTATGAAACCGTTACCAGTCGCACTGGCGGGTTACCTTTGCTAGCACCAATGTCAGAAGTGGCTGGTCGCATGTCGATCCAAGCAGGCGCTGAATGTCTTGAAAAATCATCTGGTGGCCGAGGTATGTTATTAGGTGGTGTTCCTGGCGTAGCTCCGGCGAAAGTAACGGTAATTGGTGGTGGTGTAGTCGGAACTAACGCTATTAAGATGGCGGTAGGTATGGGCGCTAGAGTTATCGTACTGGATCGCAATGTAGACGTGCTTCGTCGTATCGATGCTGAGTTTGGCACTCAAGTAGAAACTATTTACTCAAGTCATGATTCTTTAGAGCGCCATGTCACTTCTGCTGACTTAGTCATTGGCGGCGTATTAATTCCTGGTGCTGCAGCGCCAAAATTAGTGACTGCCGAAATGGTTAAAAATATGAAGCCTGGCGCGGTATTAGTGGATGTTGCAATCGACCAAGGTGGTTGTTTTGAAACTTCACATGCTACTACTCATGCTGAACCAACTTTTATGGTTGATGATGTAGTTCATTACTGTGTTGCTAATATGCCTGGCGCAGTTCCAAGAACTTCAACTTTTGCACTGAACAATGCAACTTTGCCATTTATCATTAACTTAGCCAACAAAGGCTATAAAAAAGCCTTAGCTGACGATGAGCATTTACTCAATGGCTTAAACGTTTACCGCGGTAAAGTCACTGAACAATCCGTTGCGCAAAACTTAGGATTTGATTTCGTAGATCCTAAGGAAGCTTTAGGGCTTTAAGTTGTAGTTATGCTATACATTAAAAACGCCACTCAATGTGGCGTTTTTTTGTTAGTATAGATATATGAGAAATGCATATGCGGCTTTTCATCTAGCTGGAGCAGCCAGGAAATTTTAGGCAAATATCGTGAATATAATGGTTACAAAACTACCTGCAAAGGGATTCTAGTTTTATGCATAAAATTTAATTGAAGCTTGGCTATAAAGATAATAAATTAAAAGAAAAAGCTTTTAGTAAATACCAGAAATCATTTGAAGCATTTAGATAGCAAAAGTGACCTCAATTTCAAATGCGATTTTGAAGAAGACCTAGATAGCATATTCAATAGGTTGATTGAAAACTTTGACCTTGCTTGTAAAGAAGAGCCACAATTATTTCAAATGAGGCAAAGTGTAATCAACTATTATAATTACAAAAAAGCCGCTCAATGAGCGGCTTTTCTTGAAACTTTATTAAACTATCAAATTATAGCTTAGTAACGTTTGCAGCTTGAGCGCCTTTAGGGCCTTGCTCGATTTCGAAAGACACTTTTTCGCCTTCGTTTAAGCTTTTGAAGCCGTCGCCTTGAATAGCGCGGAAGTGTACAAATACGTCTTCGCCGCCTTCTTGTTCGATGAAACCAAAACCTTTTGAATCGTTAAACCATTTAACGGTACCAGTGATTGCTGCCATAATATATCTCCAAGCATAATGCTTATTTAAATCTGTTGCCAAAGTCGGCATATTGTACTGAACACTAATGACACTACTATTACGATATTTAAGCTTGTGCTACTAAACTCTAGTAAATCAGTTTATTGCTAAAACAGACTTGCTTGGGGTAGTACCGTCGAACATTAAAATCTTTTATAGCTGTTACATTAACCAGCAAGTAGAACGATACAGTATTCTGTCTAAAAGTAAAGTAATAATGCTCTAATATTCAACTGGTTAGACAATTTTAGTCACTCTTGCTAACTTATAGTAAGAAAGCTAATTCATATATGACTTATGGATAGGAGAATCTAATGGCTACAGCAAATAAAACCCAACCCAATAATGGCGATGTTAAAGCTTTTTTAAATGCTGTTGAACACAAAAAGCGTCGCGAAGATAGTTTCATCATGCTCGAAATGATGACTGAGATCACCGGCGAGAAACCCGTTATGTGGGGCGACTCCATTATTGGCTTTGGACAATTTACCTATAACTACAAGTCTGGTCGTTCTGGCGAGTGGTTTTATACCGGCTTTTCACCAAGAAAGCAGAATTTAACTCTATACATTATGGATGGCTTTAAGAAACGTCCAGAATTGTTGGATAAAATTGGTAAATGTAAAACAAGCGTAGCTTGCTTATACATCAATAAATTAGAAGATGTTGATGAAGATATCTTAAGACAGGTAATTAAAGAGTCTGCCGAATACGTTAAAGAACAACAGTCGGCTTGTTAAATTGGCCCTCGAGATGACTATTAAAGTCATTGATATTTACTATAGTCACAATTAATCCCTATGCTTGGGTTTATTTTTAGTGCCCAAGCCCATACAATCACTCCATCAAAATAATTCAGTTCTAGTTCGGAGATCTTTCTATGAGCGACGCTCGTCATATTCGATGCCTAATTTTAGGCTCAGGCCCAGCAGGATACAGTGCAGCAGTTTACGCGGCACGTGCCAACCTTGAACCGGTAGTTATTACTGGGATGCAACAGGGTGGTCAATTAACTACCACGACTGACGTTGATAATTGGCCTGGTGATAATGAAGGCGTTCAAGGTCCCGACCTTATGATCCGCATGCAAAAACATGCCGAGCGCTTTGGTACAGAGATAGTTTTTGACCATATTCACACGGTAGACTTGAAACAAAAGCCTTATACCTTAACTGGCGATGCTGGTACCTACACCTGTGATGCATTGATCATTTGTACAGGCGCATCAGCCAAATACCTGGGTTTGCCATCAGAAGAAGCCTTTATGGGTAAAGGTGTTTCGGCTTGTGCTACTTGTGACGGTTTCTTCTACCGTAATCAAAAAGTGGCCGTTGTTGGCGGTGGTAACACCGCTGTTGAAGAGGCTCTGTATTTATCCAATATTGCTGCAGAAGTTCATGTTATCCATCGTCGAGACGAGTTCCGTTCTGAGAAAATTTTAGAAGATAAACTGCGTGCAAAAGCCGAAAATGGCAACATCACGCTACACTTACATCGCACACTTGAAGAAGTGGTTGGTGATGATATGGGCGTAACCGGTATTCGCATTAAGTCGACCCAAGATGATTCCGTCGAAGACTTAGAATTACAAGGTTGCTTTATCGCCATTGGTCATAAACCTAATACCGACATTTTCCAAGATCAATTGAAAATGAAAGATGGCTATATCATCGTTAAATCAGGCCTTGAAGGTAATGCTACCGCGACTAGCGTTGAAGGTGTATTTGCTGCTGGTGATGTATCAGATCATATCTATCGCCAAGCCATTACTTCTGCTGGTACGGGATGTATGGCAGCACTTGATGCTGAAAAATATTTAGACCAGTAATTCTCTCTGAGTTAATGTGTTAAGGGCGGTTTCACCGCCCTTTTTTGTTGCCTGATAACTTAATCATCAATGGTGTCTGTATATTTAAGACAAATAGAGTCATAATGCAGCACCCGCTCTTATGAGATAACTCATGCCAAAGTCTAACTTCCAAAATATTGCCTTAAATTCCGCCTTACAACAAAATATCGAAAGTTTGGGCTATAGCGCCATGACGCCTATTCAAGAAGCTGCACTACCATCAATTTTGGAAGGACAAGACTTAATTGGCCAAGCCAAAACAGGTTCTGGAAAAACTGCGGCATTTGGCTTAGGGATTTTGCAAAAGTTAGACGTGAAAAACTTTAATGTCCAATCGTTAGTCTTATGCCCTACTCGCGAACTAGCAGAGCAAGTAGCCGAAGACATTAGGGCTTTGGCAAGAACTTTACCTAACATAAAAGTTTTAGTGATTTGCGGCGGTATCCCTAAAAAACTACAAACAAATTCATTAGCAAGCGGGATCCATATTGTTATTGGAACGCCAGGCAGAGTGGAAGAGCATTTAGAACAGCAGACATTAAAGCTCGACGATCTAAGCATGTTGGTGCTGGATGAAGCTGACAGAATGCTCGACATGGGCTTTCAACCATCCATTGATGCCATAATGCAATATACTCCTAGCAAACGCCAAACCTTAATTTTCAGTGCAACTTTTCCCAAAGAAATTGAATCTATTTCGAAACGAGTTATGCGCAACCCTAAGCATGTTCAAATTGAGTCTGATCATATTGATTCAGATATTGCGCAAAAATTTTATAAAGTCAATGACGATACCCATCGACTTACCGCAACCAGGTTGCTGCTGTTAGAAAGTCGACCTGACTCAACGGTTATTTTCTGTAACACCAAAAAAGACGTTAAAGAAGTCGCCGGGGAGTTAAAGCGCTTTGGCTTTAGTGTCATCGCTTTGCATGGCGACTTAGATCAAATTGACCGCGATCAAGCGTTAGTTCAATTTGCCAATAAAAGCACCTCAATTCTAGTCGCTACGGATGTTGCTGGCCGTGGGCTGGATATTGAAGCATTAGATCTAGTCATCAATTACCACACTGCCAGCGATCCGGAAACTCATGTACATAGAATTGGCCGAACGGGTCGTGCAGGAAATCAAGGTATCGCTTGCTCATTATTTTCTGAGAAAGAGCATTTTAAAATCAATCGCCTTGGTGAACATTTGGGCTTTAAAATCGAAGCTGAAAAACTACCGGACTTATCCCTCTTAAAACAGCCAGGCTACAAAGCGCCAATGGCCACTTTACAAATTAGCGGTGGCAAGAAGAACAAAATACGGCCAGGTGATATTGTCGGAGCTTTAACTCAATCAAAAGAAATAACTGGTGATGACTTAGGAAAAATAAAGGTCGCAGCTAATTGGTCATATATCGCTGTAACGCGAAAGTTTGTCGACAACGCTTTTCGACAATTAACGGATGGCAAAATTAAAGGTCGGAAATATCGAGTAAAGCGAATTAGCTGATTAAATAGGTAGGATCGATAGGATAAAAGTAATCACTGGCGTCGATAAGAGATTGTGCGGTTAAATCTTTCACACCGTAAACCTCTGTCGTTATTTTATAATCTTCACGAACTGCTTTTAATAGCAATTCAAAATCACCGTCGCCTGATAAAAGAATGATTTTTTTTATCTCAGGATTTGCAGCTGCTCGCATAATGTCGATAGTAATGCCCACATCCCAATCACCTTTTGCCGAACCGTCTGAACGCTGAATAAAGGGTTTCAACTTCACATTAAAGCCAATATATTTAAGCGCATCTTGGAATTTGATTTGGCTATCTTGGTTCGATTTTATGGCGTAAGCATTCGCTAGAATAATTTCTTCTGAAAGGTTAATTTTCTGCCAGAAGTGTCTATAGTTGAATGGCCGAGCAAATGCATCTCTGCAGGTATAATAGATATTTTGCACATCGACAAACACAGCAACCTTAGCCATTAAGTCTTACCTGCGCTTTTCTTGCTTTTACTTGAGCGAGACCAAACTTGATCATTTCCTGAGTTGCGTGGCTTAGTTTTACTTTTGTTTTTAACTAACTTACCTTTTTTACTAGCGCTATTCTTAGCCGTGTTATTATTCGCTTTTCCTTCTTGTGCATTTTTATTTGGTTTTTTATTGGAGTTCTGCTTTGTTGATCTTGATTGAGTACTTTCGTTAGAAAGCTGTTGCTTGGTCTTTTTAGGTTTTTTTGGTTTCTTTGCTTTTATAGGTTTAATTGGCTTAGAAGCAGGTACTTCATGATCTGGCTCAAATCCCCCTACATATTCACGCTCAAGTGGCTTTTGAATCAATTGCTCTATATCTTGTAACTGTTTGAATTCATCCGCACTAACTAATGAAACAGCGTGACCTGAAGAGCTAGCTCTGCCCGTTCGACCGATCCGATGCACATAGTCTTCCGCCACATTCGGCAAGTCAAAATTGACAACTTGCGGCAGCTGGTGGATATCAATACCACGAGCGGCAATATCAGTTGCGACTAGCACTTGAACTTTATTGGCTTTAAAGTCCGCTAACGCTTTGGTTCTCGCGCCTTGGCTTTTATTACCATGGATTGCCAAGCTTTTTATTCTTGCTGCATTTAACTGTTTGACCAATTTATTAGCACCATGTTTAGTGCGGACAAAAACTAAAACTTGATGCCACTTACTCTCAATAATCAGGTGAGTCAATAAAGATGCCTTCTTCTTTTTATCAACTGGATGTAGCCATTGCTTAACACTTTTAGCAGTCGCATTCGGCGGACTAACTGAAACTTCTACTGGGTTACTAACTATGGTCTTAGCCAAAGCTCGAATGGATTCAGAAAATGTAGCCGAAAACATTAAATTTTGGCGTTTGCTTGGTAAAATTTTTAATACGCGTTTAATATCGTGAATAAAACCCATATCGAGCATTCGATCAGCTTCATCTAACACTAGAACTTCTAATTGATGAAACTTAATAGCATTTTTTTCATACAGATCCAATAAGCGTCCCGGTGTAGCAATTAAGATATCTACTCCTTTGCGTAAGCGCATCATTTGTGGGTTAATTTTTACACCACCAAATACCACCATGGAGCTTAATCTTAATTTTTTGCCATAGGTTTCAACACTTTTTGCTACTTGCGCAGCTAGCTCACGGGTAGGCGCTAAAATTAATGCTCTAGCTGCATTCCCTTGGGTAGGCTCTTGTTGTGTTGATTCCGCTAGCATCTGCAAAATTGGTAAGGTAAAGCCAGCAGTTTTGCCAGTCCCTGTTTGGGCTGCACCCATTAAATCCTTTCCTCTCAAAATTTCTGGAATGGCTTTTTGTTGGATTGGCGAGGGTGTGCTATAACCTTCGGCTTGAACGGTTTCCAATAACTCAGGGATTAAGCCAATATCTTTAAAATTCATCTAAAATTCTCAAAAGGAAGTGGTTAGGAAGTGCAAAAATAATTCAGCTTTATTTAACTTCTGATATTATCACAATCATTATATGCTTTATTGGTTACTAAGACTAATGAGTCAGCCACTTATTTTTCTAGATGATTCACCTTATTTTCCTTCTGCCGACCTAGCGCAAGAAGAGCCGAATGGTTTATTAGCAGTAGGAGGTGACTTATCGGTAGTACGTCTAACCAAAGCCTATCAAAATGGCATCTTTCCTTGGTATTGCGAAGATGAGCCTATCCTTTGGTGGTCTCCCGATCCTCGGTGCGTATTTAATTTAACCGATGAAAACCCTATTCATATTTCTAAATCGCTAAGAAGAAGATTAAAAAAAGACAATTATCAAGTCGTTATTAATAATGACTTTAAAACGGTTATTCAAAGCTGCTCTATGCCCCGTTCCAAACAGCCTGACACATGGATTTTACCAGAAATGCAGTCAGCATACTTAGCACTGCACCAGGCGAAAATTGCCCATTCAGTGGAGGTTTACGATGAAGAATCTAATTTAATTGGCGGTTTATATGGTGTCAGTTTAGGTAAGTTCTTTTTTGGTGAATCCATGTTTAGCACAAAACCCGACGCTTCAAAAATTGCTTTGGCTCATCTTGCAGCTTACCTTAAACGAGCGCATTTTATTTTAATTGATTGTCAAGTTCCCAATGAGCACCTTTACTCATTAGGCGCGGTCGATATCAGTCGCGATAACTTTTTACGGTTATTGTCGAAACATGCTAAAACAGAGCAGCCGCAGAACCTTTTTGAGATGAATAAAAAACTCAGTTGGCGTAAACTAAGCTAGATGAGCGATAAGCAAAAAGATACGCAACATATAAAATTGTATGCTGGACCTGAGCATGCTTGCGGCTATCTTGAAGAGCAAAACTCTGTTTCTGTTTTTGCAGATCCAACTATTGAATTTGATAACACTATCTACTCGGCGTTAAGCCGTTTAGGCTTTCGCCGTAGCGGTAACCATGTTTATCGTCCCCAATGTCCGTCATGCAATGCCTGTTGGGCCTATCGCGTATTAGTTTCGCAGCTAAAGCTAAGCAAATCCCATAGACGTATTTTAAAAGCTAATTTAGAATTAAAAATAAAATTAGCTCCTCCGGAAGCAACTGCAGAAGATTACGAACTATATGAGAAGTATATTTCTTTTCGCCATCAAGACGGCGATATGTTCCCACCATCGTTTGAACAATATGATGATTTTCTATTTTCCAAATGGTGCGACATGATTTTATTAAAAGCTTATGATCCCAGCGGTAAAACCCAAGCCATCATGGCATTGGATATTTTAGATGATGGGCTTTCTGCAGTTTATTCTTTTTTTAATCCTGAGAGCCATTACAAAAGCCTCGGGACTTACCTTATCCTACAAAGCATTATGCTTTGCCAAAGACAACAACTGCCCTATTGTTATTTAGGCTACTACGTAGAGAACTGCAATAAAATGAGTTATAAAAGAAACTTTAAGCCCGCTGAAGCTTTTATCAATAATCGCTGGGAATTACTGGATTAAGAGATAAAGCTTAGCTAAATCCAAGCAATTCAGGCTATATTCAGCTATTTTAGTTAAAATGCTTTGCGATTATTGCTCAAATAGTGCATTATACGCGCGTTTTTTGAACACATAGTCAGTTTCATAATTAGGTTATGAAACCCATTGTTAGGCAACACAGGTATTGAATTTATATGGCAAAAGAAGATGTAATTGAGTTAGAAGGCAAAGTGCTTGATACTCTACCAAACACCATGTTTCGAGTTGAACTTGAAAATGGTCACGTAGTTACCGCGCATATCTCAGGAAAGATGCGAAAAAACTACATTCGTATTTTAACCGGCGATACTGTGACTGTAGAAATCAGTCCTTACGACTTATCAAAAGGTAGAATTACCTTCCGCGCGCGTTAATACTTCTTAGCTAAAATGAACTAATCAGAAAATCATAGATTATTCATTAACAAAAAGGCACTCGATTGAGTGCCTTTTTTATATTTCTGTAACGGCTTAATCAGCTGCAGCTGGAAGCTTTTCGCGATGAGGCTCAATTCGAATATCCAGCTGTTCATTTATCAAAGTAACGTATACATCACCACCTTGAACTAGATCTCCAAACAGTAACTCATTAGCTAGAGGCTTACGAATATTTTCACTAATGATACGCTCCATGGGTCTGGCCCCCATACGAACATCATAACCAATATTAGCTAAATGTTGACGCGCTTCATCATTCACATGAAGATTCACCTGCTTCTCATCTAATTGACCTTGCAACTCGGTTAGGAACTTATCGACAATAGATAAAATAACTTTCGGTGGCAATGCCTTAAACCAAACAATCGAATCCAAGCGATTTCTAAACTCTGGTGAGAAGGTTTTGTTAATGGCTTCGATATTTTCTCGTGAAAAATCATCTTGACCCTTAAATCCTATCGAGCCTTTGGACAATTCTTGCGCGCCCGCATTTGAGGTCATCACAATCACAACGTTCCTAAAGTCCGCTTTACGTCCGTTATTGTCTGTCAAGGTGCCATTATCCATAACTTGTAATAACAAATTGAAAACATCAGGGTGTGCTTTCTCAATTTCATCCAGCAGTAAAACTGCATGCGGATTTTTATTGACCGCTTCTGTCAATAAACCACCTTGATCATAGCCAACATAACCAGGAGGCGCGCCAATCAAGCGAGATACAGTATGCCGTTCCATATATTCAGACATATCAAAACGAATTAACTCTACGCCCATTAAGCGAGATAACTGTTTCGTCACTTCAGTTTTACCAACTCCAGTAGGACCTGCAAATAAGAAGGAGCCCACCGGCTTATTCTCTTGTCCTAAGCCTGCACGAGAAAGTTTGATGGCTTCAGATAAAGTGCTTATCGCTGCATTTTGACCAAATACCACCATCTTCAAATTGCGCTCAAGGTTTTTCAGCAATTCTTTATCTGATGTTGAAACCGTTTTTTCCGGAATTCGAGCAACTTTAGCTACGACCTGTTCAATTTCATATGAAGTAATGGTTGATTTTCGTTCTGCTTCAGGCACAACCCTTTGTCTCGCACCGGCTTCATCGATTAGATCAATTGCCTTATCCGGTAACTGTCTGTCGGTAATATATTTTGCGCTCAGCTCAGCAGCTGATTTTAAAGCCGCGGCCTGATACTTAACACCATGATGCTTTTCATAACGGTCTTGCAACCCTTCTAGAATTTGAATGGTTTCATCAATAGTGGGTTCTTTTATGTCAATTTTTTGAAAGCGACGTGCTAATGCGTGATCTTTTTCAAAAATACCACGGTATTCCTGATAGGTGGTTGAGCCGATACAACGTAAATCACCATTAGCAAGCACTGGTTTGATTAAATTCGAAGCATCCATCGACCCACCAGAAGCTGCGCCTGCTCCAATAATAGTATGAATTTCATCGATAAAGAGTATGACGTTTGTTTCTTTTTTCAACTGAGCCAATACCGCTTTTAATCGCTTCTCAAAATCGCCACGGTATTTTGTACCTGCTAAAAGAACACCCAGATCTAAGCTATACACAACCGCGTCGGAAATCACTTCAGGTACATCTTGATCAATAATTCGTTTCGCTAAACCTTCCGCAATAGCTGTTTTACCAACACCAGCTTCTCCAACCAATAGAGGGTTATTCTTGCGGCGCCGACTTAAAATTTGTACCACTCGTTCAATTTCATAAGCTCGACCAATCAAAGGATCAATTTTCCCTTCTTCGGCTAACTTATTTAAGTTAATCGCATATTGATCAAGTGGGCGAGCTTCTTCAACCGCTTCAGAGTCTTGCTCTTCATCATCGTCATGACCTAGTTGGAACTCTTCTTCTGCTTTGCCGATGCCATGAGAAATATAATTAACCACATCAAGTCTTGAAATATCTTGTTTTGATAAAAGATACACTGCCTGGCTTTCTGGCTCGCTAAAAATAGCCACCAAAACGTTAGCACCAGTAACAGCATCACGGCCTGATGATTGAACGTGAAATACTGCTCTTTGTAAAACGCGCTGAAAACCAATGGTTGGTTGAATTTCAAAGTCGGTATCTTCCTCAGCAAAAAGCGGCGTTGTTTTATCGACAAAAGACTCAAGGTCGGCTCTTAATGTTGTCAAATCAATTTCACAGGCTTTTAAAACTTCTAAAGAATCTTTGTTATCTAACAAAGCCAGCATCAAATGTTCGATGGTAATAAACTCATGACGCTTTTCACGAGCTTTGTGAAACGCTTTATTCAGTGATTGTTCGAGCTCTTTATCTAACATTGGCTACCTCTTTTGAATAACACAGGGTTCTTTTATCTTAGCTTTTTGAGTTATTTGACTATAGTCTCTTTAATGTCGTCATTTTAACCTTAATCATTGGGTTCCATAGTACACATTAACGGATGTTCATTATTTCTTGAAAACTCGTTCACTTGCACTACTTTAGTTTCGGCAATATCAGCAGTAAAAATACCGCAGACACCTTTGCCATCATGGTGCACTTGCAACATAACTCGCGTAGCATCTTCTTCATGCAATGCAAAAAACTTTCGCAATACTTCAACCACAAAATCCATAGGCGTATAGTCATCATTTAATAATATGACCTTATACATCGGTGGTTGTTTCACTTTGGGTTTAGCTTCTGCTACTGCTAAACCGTTATCGCGCTCATTATCTAAATTGCCGTTTTGACTCATGACTAATTTAATTCTTTCTTTTTACTGACTTCTATTATGAAACTAAAATGGGGTTAAAGGGAAGTTATTCAAGCCTTAATATAAGCTAGATAAACCATATTTTTATCCTAGAAACCAATATAAGTCATTGAATTGACGATCTTTTCAATAAATGTCACTTGATGCAGGTTTGACTTTAAAATCTTTTTTTTCCATAAATCCATGCTAGTATGTTTTTTGTACATCAATGCAGCGTCAAAGGAATGATGTGAAACCTATAAACTATCGTGTCAAAATATCAAAGTCGCTCCTGAGTATTGTTTATATTTTGCAATTAGATGTTACGGATATAGCATGAAAATTAGCAATAACCGATGGCAAACATTTTTCAGGGAATTAAAGCGACGTAAAGTTGTTCAAGTTATTATTGCTTATGTTGCGTTCGCCTGGCTAATAATCCAAGTTGGCGATGTCTTAGTTGATACTTTCGAAACACCAAACTGGTTTTTAAAAGCATTATTTTTAACCTTAATTATCGGCTTACCCGTTACCGCTATCCTTGCTTGGATTTTTGATATCAAACAAGGCGGGATTGTCAAAACTAAAGAGCTTCCCCACCCTAACTCTCTAGACATTAAATCAATACCAATTATCTTTCACGCAACCTTTCCTGATAACATCCCTTCAGAGAAATGTGCAGAAAGAATTAGAGATTATATTTTATGGTCAGAAGATTATCGCGCTGAACGCAATGAAGTATATGACAATGAATGCCTTATTCTGTTTGAAAATTCTATAGATGCTTTACGTTATGCGATCAAGATCCAAAATCATTCTTTATCTCTAGACCTACCCCTAAAAATTTCTGTCATCGAGGCCCCCAAAGATTACAGTAATAATTTTTCAGAGGCGGAAGAGATTGTTCGAGCAAGAACCCTAGCCGTAGATGCCAAAGTTGGCGCTATTCTATCGACTAAAGCGGTTAAAGAGGCCATTAAGAATCGTGGAATAGAGAGCGTAGAACAAGCTTTCAGCCCTATTGATATACATCGAAGTGCTATTGAGCAAACTGAATATATTATTAACCCCACTAAAATCCAACAAGTGAATCAGGCACTAAATCAATATTCAGATACAGTTCTTTATGTAAAGACGCCAATGACCTTAAAGCTCGCGGCGTTAGTATTTCTATCGGTTATTGGCGCAATTTTATGGAGTTTTATTCCAACGTTAGAGCGCAGCGACAACATTACCTTATCAATTCTTCCTTTTAAAAATACTAGTGTGGATAAAAACCATGACAACTTTGTTAATGGTTTAAGTGAAGATATATTCTTTAATATTTCTAAGATCCCAAATCTTAACATCACCTCTCGTCGATCATCGCAAGCTATCACCAATAGCGATTTAAGCATCAAAGAAATAGGCAGTATATTGAATGCTGATTGGGTTTTAGAAGGCTCTATCAATCGAATTAACGACAATATCAGAGTGTCTATATGGATCACTGATAGCAAATCAGGCTTAGAGCAATGGAATCAAATTTTTAATTTATCGTCCAATGATTTATTAATAGGCAATAGACAAATTCTGGCATCTATTTCTTCCTTTCTAGATAAACCGGTTGATACCGTTGCAGCGACTAAAGTTTCAGGACGCCTCGATAACGAACTTTACGTTAAGTACCTCCAAGCTAAAGGAATATTAAAACAACCTCCAACTATGAACAGACTAGATGAGGTCGAAATTATCTTTAAAGAAATAACTTCTAAACAGCCTAATTTTGCCCCCGCCAAAGCAGGGCTATGTAAGGCTTACTATTTAATGTACTCGTTGCAATTTAAACCAGAACAATTTGATTTAGCAGAAGAGCTGTGTTCAAACGTATATAAAAACCAAGAAGCTAATATCGATATCTTAATAGCGCTGACAATGCTTCATACTAAAAAAGGTGATTTTCAGTCAGCAGCCAATTTTATTAGTATTGCAGAAACCATCAACCCAAGTGACGTAGAGCTAATTTACGTTTCTTCAAAATTAAAAAAAGCTCAAAGCAAATCTAAAGAAGCTATGACGCTTTTAAATCAAGCTATAGATTTAGAACCCGGCTATTGGCGCCTCTATCAAGAGCTTGGACATAGTTATCTGATTTCGGGAAACTGGCAGCAAGCTGCCACTGCGTTCAAAAGAGTGATTTCTTTAATTCCGAATGATACCCATGGATATGATAACTTAGGAACCAGTTATTTTTTTATGGGCCAATTCGATGAGGCTGCGTTAGCTTACGAACAGTCCCTGGCGATTCAAAGAAGTGAAGTGGCGCTATCTAATACAGCAACAATGTGGTTTTACCATGGCGACTACCTTAAAGCTTCAAACTACTATATGCAGGCAGTGCAAATCACTCCAAATGATTACCGACTGTGGCTGAACTTAGGTGACTCTGTCAGCCAAACCAGCAGCTCACCATCTGAAACTGCCGCGCACTATCAACACGCACTAGAGCTGGCTTTAAAGATTATTGAAGTAAACCCAAACAATGCTGAAGCTAGAATGTATATAGCTTGGTGTTACTCTCAAGTCGGAAATAAAAGCTTAGCATTTGAGCAGGCTGAAAACGCTTTGCAGCTTAGTCCAAATGACCCCAATATTTTATTTATGGCGGCCAAGGTTTTTACAGCTCTTGGCAATATCGAACAAGCGAAATCTCATCTTAAAAGTTCTAAACAATTAGGGTTCCCACAAAGCGTTATCAATGCATCACCTTTTATCAAAGCGCTTCATTTACAAGGTTAACACTACAAGGAGTAATCTATGAGCACTATCATCGTTAATGTAAAATCGAAAAAATTGAAGAAAGGAGATTCAATACCTGAACTAAAGGATAAATCTCAGAAAACTATTATTGCTTTTAACGGCGATATCATTAAGTGGAAGTACGATAATAATTCGGATATCACTATCGATTCAGACGTCTCATTCGATGGCAAATCAAATAATACTAAATTATCGGCAAAGAGTGAGGTTGAAACCACTGTTAATGGCGCAACCGCCGATGAAGAAAGAATTATAAACTACAATATTTCAACAGCAGATACTGATACTCAACTCGACCCTGTAATTATTATACGAGACGAGAGTCCAAATCCATTCAGTTTTAGAAACCCTATCATTGCATTTGTAATTGGACTTCTCTTAGGAGCCGTATTGAGTCGCTTATTTTGATACAACTCTGAATACCGCTTCCATTTAAATCTGCTGCAGTGCTTTAGGGGTTAACAACCAATCTAATCGCCCGGTGTCACTGGCTAATTCCGACCAAGAATCAATATTAAGATTGATTCTTGCCACTGCGGCAGTTGGAAACTTAACATGTGCTCCCATACACAACTCAGCAATAAGACTTGAGCACATTGGTTCGTGCCCCACCAACATTAAAGTTTTGACTGTATTTGAAACTTGCTGAATAATTTCAGATATTTCTCCTGCACTGGCAAGATACAGTTCGCGCTTTTTCTTTAACTGGGCTTCCCAAGTTCCATGTGAAATAGCAATATCGATAGTATCAGCGGTTCTTTTTGCATTCGAGCTAATAACCAACTCAGGAACCTGACGAATAGATTGCAGATGTTTTCCCATCAAAGCCGCAGCCTCAACTCCACGCGCTGCTAAAGGACGCTCATGATCACGCTTAAATTGGGCATTCCAATCAGACTTGCCATGCCGCATGATAAACAATTTTTTACCTGCCATTTCTAAACCCACCTTGCCTACTAACAAGTGCCTTAAATGTGTGCTGAAATTATAATTTCAGCACACGACGTTCAGATGACAACTTGAATACAGTTTTATGAATATTAATAAACTTATTCAAACATATAAAAATACCAGCAGCGCTAGTATTTTATACTTGGGTTAACATGGTATTAAGGAAGCTCGATTGAAGTAGTAAATGGCTTAACACCAATTGCTTGATAGATTTCATCCGGCTTATAAAGATTTTTACCTTTAATCACTAAAGATACTTTGCGCAAATGGTTCATATCTTCTAAAGGATTACCATCAATAAACACTAAGTCAGCTTGCTTACCTTGTTCAATAGAACCATTGGTTTTATCTGCACCAACTACTCGAGCAGAATCAATAGTGCCAAGCTTTAAAACATCCGCATTTGAAATGCCCGCATCAGCATAGGTGATCAATTCTCGATGCAAAGAAAAGCCTGCAATGTTATCGGTACCGGGAACAATTTGTACACCGCCGTCATGTAACTTTTTTACCATAGCACTTAAAGCTTCGGTGGACTTATTGTATGCGTCTCTTTCATGATCTTTAATATCTAACACAGCGGTTTTAAAACCCCGCGACACGGTTACTGGCAAATGCTCATAAATATCCTGCATTTCAGGGTTCACTACGCCAGCTTTGGCTTGTAACAACCAACGGAAAACCATAAGAGTCGGATCAATAACGGTACCCTTTTCTTTAAGCTTAGCGATAAAGTCTGTGACTTCCTTAGAATCCAAGTCTAGCTCACCGGCTTTCTCGCCAACCATAGTAAAACGTAAGCGTTGACGAGTATCGACGTTCTTGCCTAAGAAATTCAAAAACAGCATGTTAATGTGCTGAATTTCATCAAAGCCGGCATCCACTGCCTCTTCCGCGGTCATAAAGGCCGGAATGTGGCCACTTAAGCGCATACCCTTGCTATGGATGTGCTCAGCCAAGGGTTTGACCCATTGAGGCTCCATTGAGCTGTATGTTTTAATTTGTGGGTAATCATTTTCCGCATACCAGTCAACAGCTGCTTTAGCGGACTCTAAAGAATCGACCGTCTTACCCATTTTCATAGCATAAGGGCTTTCACGATCCATAAAGCCTGAACGATAAACATCGGCGCCTATAATTTCATTCGCCTCACTCATGCGCTCAATAGCGGTAATATTGTCATGAGTATTACCCATATCACGTACGTTAGTAACACCCGCTGGCATATTTAATAACCCATCGCTTTTAGACAAATGGCCATGCATATCCCATAGACCTGGGATCAATGTTTTGCCTTTAGCATCGATAGTTTTCAAAGGAGAATCAGCAGCAAGTTTAGGCACTGATTTGCCAATCATTGAAATCTTGCCGTCAGCGAGCATGATATTTTGACCTTCTACTAACTCGCCAGAATTTACATCCACATAATTAGCGTTAATAATTAAAATCGGATCATTAACGGTATGAGTGTGTTTTTGTGCTAAATCTTTTAGGTAATCATTATCAGCTTTCTTTTGAATATTACTTAACTGTTCTAGATGCTCCCTACCCCAGCCATCAGGAATAATTCCAAACCATCCGCCGCCATCAGTTGCAAAGAAATTATAGTCATCGTCATACCAAGCAAAATTAGGAGTAAATCCAAAACCCGCAATACCAATCAAATGAACATCTTTTTTCTCTGTGCCATTACTTAAAGTCACGGTATCCAGCTTAACTAAACTAGCTGTGCCCGCTGGTAATAACTCAATTTTATTGTCTGGGTCTTTTGCCAGTGCTTTGACTAAAAGAGAATTTGAAACGCCAGTGCCATCAATAGGTACATAAAACTGATCGCCGTTAGATTCAGCCTGCCCAGATTCATTTAAACTTTTCCAAACCGACTTACCATCGGTATAAGAAAACTTCTCATCAATTGGAGCACCAAAAGCTGAAATACCTTTAATCTCTTGGTTAACAATAAAACCTTGCTCATTAACCTCAATCGTTTCTTCTGTTTCGATACGTCGATTGTTCCAGCCCATTTTGAGTTTGGCGTTATAAAAATTACCATCTTGCTTAACTTTTAAATCACCAGCAGAATCTTCTTTATTCCAAATGTTGTAAGTGACTTCCGATTGATTTTTCTCTTGGGTAGCTTTGGAGCTTGACTCAGTAATCGGCATAGACTCAGCAACTGGTGCCGCCGTTTTATCAGCTATCGTTTCAGTCTTTTGTGAATCCTTATCGCAGGCAGTTAAAGTTAAGCCAAGCGATAGAACCACCGCTAAAGATAATTTATTGAATTTAATATCTGTTTTCATACTAGTCCCCATAACTAAACTTTCTAAAGCTTATAAATTAAAAGCAAAATAAACAAGCGACTATTGCATTTACTTACAATTCAATGGCAATAAAAAAGCTCCCTAAGGAGCTTTTATAAAGGTGATTGGTTATGCGTATTGTTTTGCAAGCTGTAACCAAATTGCCTTTTGTAATTCAAATTTCCTTTTGAGTTGTTGGTATTCTTTTCTTAAATCTAAATTCTCATAAGTTTCTGACAACTTATCTCTTTTCGCTTCAACCCATTGTTTTCTAGCTACGTAAACTTCATTCAGCTTCGCCACTAATTCTTCATATTCAGACTGCAGCATTTGCATGATTTCTTCTGCATTGTGTAAATGAGCCGTTTTTTCCTTCGCTTTTAACAACAATGTTTCTGCTTTTGCTTTTTCAATTTTGTCTTTTGAAACCACTTTCAAGTTTTTAGTAACTCCAATCCAACTTAAAGCTTTAATCCACCACTTTGATGGATCAAAGTGCCACCAACGAACACCATTGCGGTAATCGTATTGAAATTTGTGGTGGTAATTATGATAACCTTCGCCACCGGTTAAAACTGCCAATACAATATTATCGCGAGCAGAGTTCTCTTCCGTATAAGGACGAGTTCCCCAAATGTGAGCTAGAGAATTAATAAAAAAGGTTAAGTGATGTGACCACACCAATCTAAATACGCCAGCAATTAATACCATCTGAACGACATTACCGTGAATTAAACCCAACACCACTGGCACTAGAATATTTCCCCAAATAGCTATCTTCCAATAGTATTTGTGTTGAAACATCACAATGGGATCGCGCTTTAAATCAGGGCAACGATCGTACTGTTCATCATAACGCTTGTCTTGGTTTTCGCGCTTAAGCAACCAACCAATGTGCGAATGCCAAAAACCACGGCTTGCTGAGTAAGGATCTTTATGATCATGATCGACATGCTTGTGATGGATACGATGATCAGAAGACCAATGTAACGCACTATTTTGTAAGGCCAAACAACCACCAAAAGCTAATATCGCACGTAACACTGGATTAGCTTCATAAGCTCTATGTGACCATAAACGGTGGTAACCCATAGAAATTGCGGTACTGGAGAACAACCACAGTACTGTTCCCCAAATCCATGGTGATAAATCAAAACCATAAGCGAATCCATACCAAGGCACTATGGTAATGGCTACTAAAAAGCTCACACTAAAAAATATGATATTTTTCCAAACCAAAATAGATTTAGACTTTTGCATATTACTGACAACCCTATTAAATCGCTATTGAGCGTACACATGTACGCTTAAATTAGAAGCTAGTATACCATTAATTTTGATAAAGGCAATTCAGCGAACACCTGTACACTTAACTAATTGTTTTTTATACTGTTCAAGAATCAACCGGGGATGATTATGGCAGAAACACGAGCTTTACAAAAAGAAAAAACGCGGCAGGCAATCATTGATGCGGCGCTTACTCAACTAACTGCTGAACACGGCTTTAGCAACTTAAGCTTGCGTGAAGTTGCTCGAGAAGCTGGTATTGCTCCAACCTCTTTTTACCGGCATTTTGCGGATATGGAGGAATTAGGACTAACTTTAGTTGATGAATGTGGTGTCACCCTTCGTCAATTAATGCGCAAAGCCCGGAAACGTATTGAAAAGAAAGGCAGTGTCATCAATACATCCGTTGATACCTTTATGGAGTTTGTGCAGAAGAATCCGAATATTTTTAGATTACTACTCAGGGAGCGCTCAGGCACTTCACCAGCTTTTAGAGATGCGGTAGCGCGAGAAATTAATCACTTTAAAGATGAACTGACAGATTATCTCATTGCCGAAAATAGTTATACACAAGAACATGCCTACCCCTTAGCAGAAGGTTTAGTTACCTTAGTTTTTAACTCTGGTGCTGATGCACTGGATTTATCAAAACAAAAACAAAACGAACTGCAACAACGACTCAAAAAACAACTCCAATTTATTGCAGTAGGGGCTGTAGCCTTGTATCAAAACCAAAGCAAAGGATAAATCCATGAATGAGAAAATAACGGTAGCATTAGCGCAAATAGCACCAGTGTGGCTAAACAAAGAAGCCACTATCGATAAAGTAATAGACTCAATCAAGCAGGCTGCGGAAAAAAGCTCAGATCTGGTTTGTTTTGGAGAGTCTTTATTACCTGGCTACCCTTTTTGGGTGGAAAATACTGGTGGCGCAAAATTCAATGATGACTTTCAAAAGTCTCTGTTTGCCTACTATTCTTCTCAAGCCGTTAACATCAAAGCTGGTGATCTAAGTAGCATTCAAGCCGCTTGTAAACATCATAACATTGCCTGTTATTTAGGAATTATCGAACGAGCCCATGACCGCTCAGGCCATAGTCTTTATTGTTCGCTTATTTATATTGATAAAAACGGTGCTATAGGCTCAAACCACCGTAAGCTAGTTCCAACCTATGAGGAACGTCTAGTTTGGTCTAATGGCGATGGGCATGGCTTAAGAACTCACGCTCTAGAGGCATTTACCCTTGGCGGACTTAACTGTTGGGAAAACTGGCTACCTTTAGCCAGAACTTCTTTATACGCTCAAGGCGAAGATTTACACGTGGCAGTTTGGCCAGGTGGCGATCACAACACACATGATATTACTCGTTTTGTAGCCAAGGAATCACGAAGCTATGCTGTATCGGTTTCAGGATTTTTAATCAAAGAACAGATACCAAAAGATTTACCTTTTTACGATAAGATAATTGATTTAATGCCCGATTCAATGGCCAACGGCGCTTCATGTGTTGCGAAGCCAAATGGCGAGTGGTTGTTGGAACCGCAAGTTGGCAAAGAAGGTATTTTCATTGTAGAGATTGATCACCATGAGGTACGAAAAGAGCGCTCCTTAATTGACGTTACCGGCCATTATTCAAGACCCGATGTAACCCAATTAATAGTCAACAGACAAAGACAAACTATTGCTGAATTTGAAGACTAATTAATAGGCGTATAAAAAAGAAAACCGACTAGCATTTCTAGTCGGTTAACATTATTTGCTCGAAAGCTTTCTGATGGTCGCCACTCCCTTAATAGCGATGACCAACAAGCCAGTTGTGGCTACTAACGAATTAATAATTAACGAAGCATCCACCGTCATGTCACCCATGGAATAAAGGCCTAATGACACAATTATCATTAAAATACCAAGCACGATACTTTGCTTGGCGGCGGTTTGATTAACGGAATACCAAATTTCAGGGTTGTTCAAGCTGGCGGGAGTTCTAAAACCGTACCACCAGTTTGGTTTTATTTTGTTAAACATTAATGGCAAAGACAACAAGATTAACAACACTGAAAAAGCGATAAACGATAAAGTAATAATGTTTTGCATAACAGCCTCCTTTATAGACTTAACGATAAAGTCAGGCTTTTATTCCCTAATTATTCTTCATCTTCAGAATTATTTTTATCATCTTCAATTGCTTCAGGATATTTTTCAGCATAGAGCTCTTTGGCATATTCCTTTAAATACTCATGGCGCCACATTAAAATCACAATAAAAATTACCGCAGCTACAAAAACTAACAAAGCAAGAATACCTCGCGCAAAAACTAATGAGGCAAATGCCAGAGCGATAAAACTTAAGCCGCAATGCTTGTAATATAAGGCCGCGCGCAAATTAACTTTACGCCAAATGTCTTCATCAGCAAGAGTTTCTACAGTTCTAACGCCGGTTAATTCATTTTGCTTAAAGTCCGGGCTAGCGCGTTTATTGGATAAATACATAAAGATTAAGCCTACTACTAACAAGCCAGCAAAATAAACAATCATGCAAAAAACTCCTTCACTTTTTCAGACACAAACTTTACATCAGAACTGCTGACATCTAAGTGCATAACCCAGCGCATAGTTTCCGATGGAATAATAATAATATTGTGCTGCTTTAAATGATTTGCAAGGCTGGTTGCAGTTTCCATATCCGTTTTCACAAACAGCATATTGGTTTGCACTAAATCTTTATTAATCGACAGTTGAGGAATACCTAGTAAACGCTCCGCTAACACTTTAGCGTTGGCATGATCAATCGCTAATCTTTGCACATGCTCATCAAGTGCGTAAATTCCAGCAGCGGCTAAGACGCCTGATTGACGCATTCCACCGCCAACCATTTTTCGCCAACGACGTGCCCATTGAATAATTTCTTTATCAGCGCATAACACAGAACCCACTGGCGCGCCCAAACCTTTAGATAAACAAATAGACACTGAATCTGCGTGTTGCGCTAAGTCGCTTAACTCACAGTTTAATTCAGTAATGGCGTTAAAAGCACGCGCACCATCTAAATGAACTGACAAACCTTTTGACTTGGCAAAGTCATAAGCCTTTTGCATATACTCCAAAGAAATCACTTTACCGTTATGGGTATTTTCAAGGCACAAGAGTTTTGAACGTGCAAAATGCACATCATCTACTTTAATCACTGATGCCACCTTATCTAAATCTAAGGTACCGTCTTTTTCTACAGGCAAAGTTTGCGGAATAACGCTTCCCAAAACCGGCGCCCCACCCGCTTCATACAAATAGGTATGGTAACCCTGCCCTACAATGTACTCTTCACCGCGCTGACAATGACTTAATAAAGCCACCAGATTCGACATGGTTCCCGACGGAACAAACAAAGCATCCGCCTTACCCGACATCTCCGCCAATTTATCTTCAAGCTTCTTAACCGTCGGATCGTCTTGAAAAACATCATCACCAACCGCCGCCGCAGCCATTACCTTGCGCATACCCTCAGTGGGTTGCGTTACTGTATCGCTTCTTAAATCAATTGCTTTCATCAAAGTAGATTGAATATTGTTATTAATGAGCCTCAAGATATAATGAAAACTTAATCTATACAAATAAAAGCTATAAATTTAAAATATGTATGCTGCTGAAGTAATAAAACAGATAGAAAAAACTTTTGGGGCGTCACTAAGCCAGAAACATCACTAGCACAATTTGTTCTAACATATGAAAAAGGTATGGCTGGAGAAATTACCGATGAAGAGTGATTTCTAGCCAAAGTCAACCGAACAGATAAACACTGGACAGAGTTAACTGATAAAGGATTAAAAATAAGTGAATGTGTTCTAGCACATATGGAATCTGGTGAGTTTCTATATTATCTTCCCGCCTATATGAGATATTCAATTAAGCATTTAGACTTATCAGTAGATATTATAACCACTTCTGTGATCTTCCATTTAGACCCATTAGAAACAAACCTTTCTTTCAAAGGCTTTACTTTCAATAAATATAAAAAGATAAATTTTGCGCAAAGAAACTCTATTATTAATTTCTTAAATTATATTTCTCTTAGAGGTAATCAGTTTGACAAAGAAAGCTCAAGAAGAGCTTTGAAGTTTTGGGCTGATAACAGTCGAAGTTTAGAATCCGCGATAATTGTCCCTTAATATTTAGGTGAGCAAAGCTCAATCTCAACAAGATTACCGCATGCGCGGGAATGAAGAAAAACCATGTACAAAAAAGGCACCCTAAGGTGCCTTTTGAACAAGATAAATAATCTTATAGAGCAGCTAACGCATAGTTAAGAGTTGCACTCGGCCTCATCGCTTTCGCCATCAACTCAATGCTCGGCGAATAATAACCATCAATATCCATTGCTTGACCTTGTACTGAGTTTAACTCTTCAACGATTTTAGCTTCGTTGTTAGTTAAAGCTTCTGCCAATGGCGCAAATTGAGTAGCTAAATCAGCATCGTCGGTTTGCTTAGCTAATTCTTGTGCCCAATACATGGCTAAGTAGAAATGACTACCACGGTTATCAAGCTCATTCACTTTACGTGATGGTGATTTACCGTTAAGCAATAAAGCTTCTGTCGCATTATCTAAAGCATCAGCCAATACCTGAGCTTTCTTATTGCCGGTAGTTTGTGACATATGCTCTAGTGAAACCGCTAAAGCTAAGAACTCACCCAATGAATCCCAACGTAAGTGATTTTCTTCTTCAAACTGTTGAACGTGTTTAGGCGCTGAACCACCCGCACCCGTTTCAAACAAGCCGCCACCATTCATTAATGGCACGATGGATAACATCTTCGCAGAAGTCCCTAACTCTAAGATTGGGAATAAGTCCGTTAAGTAATCACGCAATACATTACCGGTAGCAGAAATGGTATCTTTGCCATCTTTAACGCGAGCTAAAGTAAACTCAGTCGCTTGGATAGGCGCCATAATATGAATTTCTAAACCGTCCGTATTATGCTCAGGTAAATACTGTTCTACTTTTTTGATGATTTGCGCATCATGAGCTCGGTCTTTATCTAACCAGAAAACTACTGGTGTATTTGATAAGCGTGAACGATTAACGGCTAATTTAACCCAGTCTTGAATTGGCGCATCTTTAACTTGGCAAGCTCTCCAAATATCACCAGATTCAACCTGATGCGACATTAGAACATTACCATTGCCATCAACTACTCTTACCGTTCCGTCTGTTGGAATTTCAAAAGTTTTGTCGTGCGAGCCATACTCTTCAGCTTTTTGCGCCATTAATCCAACGTTAGGCACTGTACCCATAGTAGTAGGATCAAAAGCGCCATGCTTCTTACAGAAATTAATGGTCGCTTCATATAAACCCGAATAACAGCTATCAGGAATGACAGCTTTAGTATCACGAGGATTGCCATCAGGCCCCCACATACGACCAGAGGTACGAATCATGGCTGGCATAGAAGCATCAATGATTACGTCAGAAGGCACGTGTAAATTAGTAATACCTTTATCTGAATTTACCATCGCTAGGTCAGGATTAGACTCATAAATGGCTTTGATGTCAGCTTCTATTTCAGCGCGTTTCTCTGCAGAAAGCTGCTCTAATTTACCCACTAAGTTACCAAAGCCGTTATTAACGTTAACGTCTAGCTCTTTGAAGGTATCGCCATGCTTAGCAAACAATTCAGCAAAATAAGCGCGAACACCATGACCAAAAATAATTGGATCCGAAACTTTCATCATGGTCGCTTTCATATGCAAAGAGAACAAAACACCAGATTCGCGAGCATCTGCCACTTCCTTTGTTAAGAAGTCATTTAAAGCTTTAACGCTCATAAAAGTTGAATCCATCACTTCGTCTGCCTGCAAAGGCACCGAATCTTTTAATACAGTAACAGAACCATCGTTAGCCACTAATTCAATACGAGTATCCGTTGCTTCTGAAACCGTTACCGATTGTTCATTACTACGGAAATCCCCTGCCGTCATACTGGCTACATGAGATTGTGAATCTGACGACCATTCACCCATACGGTGTGGGTTATTTTTCGCATAATTTTTGACGGCTTTTGGCGCACGACGATCCGAGTTACCTTCGCGCAATACAGGGTTTACCGCAGAACCTTTAATTTTGTCATAACGAGCTTTGATGTCTTTTTCTTCATCATTAGCAGGGTTATCTGGATAATTTGGTACCGCAAAGCCATCACTTTGTAATTCTTGGATTGTGGCTTTTAACTGAGGAATAGAAGCGCTGATATTTGGCAGCTTAATGATGTTTGCTTCTGGTTGTTTAACCAATACGCCTAATTCAGCTAATGCGTCCACAATACGCTGTTCTTCTTTAAGATAATCCGGGAAAACCGCTAAAACACGTCCAGCTAAAGAAATGTCGCTAGTTTCGACTTCAATTCCCGCGGCAGCTGTGAAAGCTTTTACAATGGGTAAAAATGATTGAGTGGCTAGCGCTGGAGCTTCATCAGTAATCGTATAGATAATTTTAGACATACTTTATCCTGTGTTCTGCTTCTTGAAGTTGGATATGACGGTTTTGACAAATCCAAGTGATTTAATGGCGCGCATTATACGTCAAAATGATGCCATCTGCACCGCTAACCGACCTATCAAGCCTGTAAAATTTTGAAAATAGAGTTACAATGAGCCCAACACATATGCACCTGTCTAAAACTTGAGCAGAAATAACTCTAATAGGTCTCAAACAGCACAGTTAATACTGTTCAATAAGCCCTTTAATACGCTTTGTCAGTTTACTGGCGAGGATGGTGATTCTACCCTTGCTGATTTCGTTAAAATACCGAATGTGTATGCTGCCGGTCGCTTGGATAAAGACTCAGAGGGTTTGCTGCTATTGACCGATAACGGCCTGCTGCAACACCAGATCGCTAACCCAAAAAATAAAATGGAAAAAACCTACTGGGTGCAAGTTGAAGGTGTGCCTTTTAATAGTGATTTAGAAGATTTAAGGCATGGTGTCGAAATTCAAGATTATATAACTAAACCAGCCAGAGTTAAGGTTATTGACCCACCTACTGTTTGGCCCAGGAATCCGCCAATTAGAGAACGTAAAAACATTCCTACAAGCTGGTTAGAAATTAAAATTAAAGAAGGAAAAAACAGACAAGTTCGTCGTATGACGGCAGCCATCGGCTTTCCTACCTTACGTCTTATTCGAGCTGCTATTGGCGAATGGCATTTGGATGATTTAACAATTGGAGAACATAAGTCGATCGAAGTGGATGTGCCTAGTGAAAACAACAGTAAACGTAGGCGTTTACCAAGCAAAGTTAGAAATGGACAAAAGAATAGCTCACACAAGCTCGCTAAAGGTTTAGCTAAAAGATCAAATAGGCTAAAATAGCGTCACTATTCAATAAGAATTCATATATGTTACCTGTTCATGTCACTGTAGCGGCTGTTATTGAGGGCCGTGGAGAAAATCAAGGTAAGTATTTAATGGTAGAAGAACACGCTTCCAATGGCGAAATCGTCTTCAATCAACCTGCCGGTCATTTAGAAGAAAATGAATCTATAAAAGACGCTATTATTAGAGAAGTTGCAGAAGAAACTGGTTTAGATTTTAAACCAACAGCTTTAGTCGGTACCTATTTATTGAATCCAGCAGCGAATAACCATTACTACTTGAGATTTTGCTTTACAGGCTATATCTCTGGAGATAAGAAACCTGAACCTCAAGATGCCGATATTATTGCCGCCCATTGGATGAGCAAAGAACAAATACTAGATATTCTGCCACAACATAGAAGTGGTTTAATTGTCGACTGTTTAAAAGATTACCTCTTAGGCAAAAGAACACCATTAGAGTCTTTGGCCTTCAGCAATAATGAAGAACTTCTTCAATCGACTGGAATTAGCTTCCTGAATAATTATCAATTATGAACCAACAACAGCATAAAAAACCAACTTCTGAAACTAAAGTTATCGTCGGCATGTCAGGCGGTGTTGACTCTTCAGTCTCAGCATACTTATTGAAAAAACAAGGCTATCAAGTCACTGGCTTGTTTATGAAAAATTGGGAAGAAGATGACGATACCGAATATTGTACCGCAGCAGAAGATCTAGCCGACGCGCAAGCTGTTTGTGACAAACTAGATATTCCTCTTAAAACGATCAATTTTGCTGCTGAATACTGGGATAATGTTTTTGAATATTTCTTAGAAGAATATCGTGCTGGACGAACACCCAATCCAGATATTATGTGTAATAAAGAAATAAAATTTAAAGCTTTTTTAGATTATGCGCAATTACTAGGAGCAGATTATATTGCCACGGGCCACTATGTTCGACGTGGAGAAAAAGATGGCAAAGCCACTTTAATGCGTGGCTTAGATCCCAATAAAGACCAATCCTATTTCTTGTATGCAGTGAGCCATGACAAGATAGGTAAAACGTTATTTCCAGTGGGCGAACTTGATAAGCCTGATGTAAGAAAAATAGCTGAAGAACAAGATTTAATTACTGCCAAGAAAAAAGATTCAACAGGGATTTGTTTCATTGGTGAAAGAAAGTTTAGTGATTTTTTACAGCAATATTTACCTGCTCAACCTGGAGACATAGAAACACCAGACGGCAAGGTCATTGGTAAACATAATGGTTTGATGTATCACACTCTTGGCCAAAGAAAAGGGCTGGGGATTGGTGGTCTTGCTAATGCCAGTGAAGACCCTTGGTTTAGTGTAGATAAAGATTTAGAAAGAAATGTTTTAATTGTGGCACAAGGCCATGAGCACCCTCTTTTAATGAGTAACTCTTTAATAGCAAAGAAATTAGATTGGATCGCAGGTACAGCCCCAGATACTAATTTCAGTTGTACGGCAAAAAATCGTTATCGACAGGAAGATGTTGCTTGCACAGTCAGTCGCATTGACGATGACTCATGGCTAGTAGAGTTTGCGCAACCCGAGCGTGCTGCAACGCCGGGGCAATCTGTAGTTTTTTATCAAGATGACACTTGCCTTGGCGGTGGTATCATCGATCAAATAAATAGAATCTAATATGTTTTTTAACTCGAACGATAACTTTAAAGAAATTACCATAGCGCTAGCCGGAGTCTGTCAAGCGATCGACTGCGTACAATCTATCGCTCGCAATGGACAGGCCAATAAAGAAGATATGCAGACTTTATTCGAGGCATCTTTAAAACTAGAAGCAGAGTCTACCGAAGCAATTTTCGGTGACATTAATAATTTAAATACTGGTTTTAAATCAATTCTTGCGCAACTCTCCGGTAGCAAAACGGAGCCTGACTTTGGGCGTTACTTGATTAATGTTATTACTTTAGAGAAGCAACTAGCTAGCAAGCCACAACTATTAGAATTAATCGCTGGTAGAATATCGCAAGCTAATCGTTTAGTAGACTATAAAGATACTGATGAAGAAATACATTTTTCTACTATTGAGCAGCTAGCTGGAACTTATAAAGATAGTATCTCGACTTTACCCACCAAGATCCAGGTTACAGGCAACAGTAAATATTTAGAGCAGTCTAATAACCAACATTTAATTAGAGCCTTATTATTGGGTGCTATCAGAAGTGCTGTATTATGGCGTCAGGTAGGCGGCAAGAAACGTCATTTTATATTTAATAAAAACCAACTCATTAACACCGCTAAAGATTTTCTTAAATAAAGGAAATACGTCACTAGAAATTAAGGTTTTGTGCTTCGCATAAAAAGCGCATTAATGGTTCTGTTTTCTTATATTCTTTATGCAGGATCTGCGGTAAGTCTTTTGAATAAAGTTCTTTTCTTTTAACGTTTTTTATCACAATAAAATCTTTGCGTTTTAGATCATCAATATTCGGATGATCCTTTGGGTAACCTCTTGGTGGGTTAGTTAATACACTACCAACAAATTCAAAGTCATTACTCAGGAATTTATTTTTCTTTATTTTATTCCATGCACCGGGTGCTTGATCGATCAACTCCCTAATATTTCGTAAAGCTTTTGATTCTGGGTGCCAAATACCCGCTCCAATAAAGCAATCGTCAGGGCTAATATGGAAATAGTATCCTGGCGCATGAACATTTTTTCCCAATTGATGACGAAATTGAACACCTACATTAGTTTTATAGGGCGTTTTATCTTTTGAGAAACGAGTGTCTCGATAAGGTCGCATCATTGAGCCACCAATCTTTTTGGGAATGGCAACAAATTGTGGTGTTAAGCTATTTAAGTAAGGCTTAAAAGATTCGATCAAATGCAAAGTAGGAGTACGGATGATGTCTTCATATATTTCTTTATTATCATTAAACCATTCTCTATTGTTGTTTAGCTTGAGTTGCTCTAAGAAATCAAAAGTTTTCTTTGAATACATAAATCAAAATTCACAGTCTTTATCAGCAATTTTCCAAATCACAGGCTGCCAAAATTCAGAACCTGCTTTAGCATACCTTTGAGCCATATCAAACTTTGCACCAATATAATAATCTTTATTAGGTTCAACTGTAATCTCAAGTTGTAAAGGTTTTTCAGCTTTATTAAACCTTCTAATATGTACAGTCTCACGATAAGGGATTAACTCTTTAATCATAAGAGTATACTTACCTGGTTTAACTTTTATAATTCTGTCTTCAGTTCTCAGTTTTTGTTCATTTACTCTATCTATTGATGCTGGGTAGATTGATTTTGACGGAGGTGGTCTAAAATAAGTCGATATATGCCCACAACTATTCGCTGCATACTCTGGCTTCGGCTGACTCAGTTCATCAGATATATTGATAGTATCAACTAGGGTTAGCTCCCAGGCAGGTAACTGAGGTAATTGAAAGTAATCAGAGATTTCTACTTTTGTCGCCCCTCTCGTCAGAGTGGCTTTAATTCTATCTCCATTTTTGAATAAGACAGGTTTCCTTAAATCAACATCAAGCCCATTGACACGAAAACTATCAATCACATCACCAGATTTAATACCAAATTTTTCAGCATTACTACCAGGAGTTACTAAGATGACACTTGTGCTGTCTTTCTTGAGAATCAAACCAAAGGATTGAGTTTCTTCATTGTCTTGAATTAAGTTAAACTCAATTTTTGCTTCCGGCGAAATTTCCTTTTCATACCTAATGATTCTTGTGATTGCATCATTAATAGTTTCTTTTAGCTCTTTGGCCAACATCTTAGATTTTTGGCTTTTGAGCTCTTGAGCAAATGATGGTGATGGGACAAGAAGCATAACAATCCCTAAAACTATAACTCTCACATGAAACCCTTAGATTTTATTAGCCGCAAGACCGTTCTCGTAAATATATTGTAATTCTGATAGCTTTTTAATTCTTTGATTCCACAGTTCTATGGTTTCTTCTTCTTGGCTCTCATAGAATTGATTAGAGTTATAAATTTCAAAAATAACCCGATCAATATTATTGATCTCATTATTAACTCTTTGTGCAGCCAAGTATATCAAAGGGTCAAGATCATTAGACTTGATTTGACTTATTTTATTTTCCAAAGCTTTTGAATCAGCAATAGCGGTATTTATTTTGCCTTGCTTTATTTGATTAGGAATAAAAAATAACAAACTGAAGGCTATTACACATACAGCAGATGCCAGAGCCTTTTTGTTCCAATTAGCAAAATACTTAGCTCTGATGTTATTGTTGTTGGAGCCAGAATTTATTAATTCTAAAATCTTATCGTCACAACTTTCATTTATATTAGGTGCTTGTAACTGCTCAATTTCATGATTGATTACGGCAAAAAATTTCTTTTCTGAATGGTTATCTAAATTCATATATAAAACCTATAAGCTTTTCTGTTTTCCGCTGTAACCAGCAAGATTTGATACTTTAGAGAGCTTAGCTAAGAGCCTTTTGTAAATTTGCTTAGAATTACCTTCTGTTATATCTAAAAGATTTCCGATTTCTCTATGCGAATAACCTTCGACTACAAACAATATTAAGACCACTCTTTCTCGGTCCGCTAGATTCTTTAAATACTTCTCAATATCAAGAGACTCTTCATTAATTGAAAATAACAGTTTCTCGTAATCAACATTGCCACTTTCAACAAGACTTAAATCTACGTGAAGTTTCTTTTTGTTAATGTAGTCAATTGAGGCTCTATATGTAATGGTCTTAATCCAGCCATTGAATGTGCTGGGATTATCAAGAAATATAATCTTATTGATAACTTTTTCAAAAACTTGCTGCAGGATATCTTCAGATGCAGCCGTATTTAATGTAACTTTGTAGGCTAAGTTAAATACTGGAACCTTAAATTCCTGATAAATAGTGGTTAAAGCGAATTTATCGCCTTTCTGCGCCTTGATTATTACTTTTGTTGGTAATCTCTTTGAAAAAGACATATAAAGCCTGTTATTTGTTAGCCATATGACACTCTCAATATAAAGTAAGTTACACTAAATTTCACTAAAAATAGCATTAAAAAAGCCGCTACAAGAGCGGCTTTTGTTAAAGGGTTAACTTTTACCAACCCGTAATCTCTTTTAAACCTTTACCGATATCTGCTAATGAACGTACAGTTTTTACACCTGCATCTTCAAGCGCGGCAAATTTTTCGGCTGCAGTACCTTTACCACCAGCGATAATTGCACCGGCGTGGCCCATACGCTTGCCTGGAGGCGCTGTAACACCTGCAATGTAAGAAACCACTGGCTTAGTAACGTTAGCTTTAATAAATGCAGCTGCTTCTTCTTCAGCTGAACCACCAATCTCACCAATCATTACGATAGCCTCAGTTGCAGGGTCTTCTTGGAACATCTTCAAAATATCAATGAAGTTTGAACCAGGAATTGGGTCGCCACCAATACCCACACAGGTAGATTGACCAAAGCCTGCGTCGGTTGTTTGCTTGACCGCTTCATAGGTTAATGTACCCGAGCGAGAAACAATACCTACTTTACCCGGCAAGTGAATATGACCTGGCATAATGCCAATTTTACATTCGCCTGGAGTAATAACGCCTGGGCAGTTAGGGCCAATTAATTGTACGCCTAAATTATCACACACAATTTTGGCATCCAGCATATCCATTGTTGGAATGCCTTCAGTGATACAAACTACTAATTTAATACCCGCATTAGCAGCTTCTAAAATAGAGTCTTTACAAAATGGTGCTGGCACATAAATTACCGACGCTTCTGCGCCTGTTTGCTCAACTGCTTCAGCTACAGTATTAAAAACTGGTAAGCCTAAATGTTCTTGACCACCCTTACCTGGAGTCACACCGCCAACCATGTTAGTGCCGTATTCAATAGCTTGCTCGGTATGGAAAGTACCTTGCGAGCCAGTGATGCCTTGGCAGATAACTTTAGTGTTTTTGTTGATTAAAATACTCATTATTTAGCTCCCTCAGCTGCAGCTACAACTTTCTCAGCAGCATCTCTTAAACTGGTAGCAGCGATAATATTCAAACCTGAATCTGCCAATACTTTTGAACCTAATTCAGCATTGTTACCTTCTAAACGTACAACCACTGGATCTTCGATTCCCACTTCTTTAACCGCACCGATAATACCTTCAGCAATTAGATCGCAACGTACGATACCGCCGAAAATATTTACCAATACTGCTTTAACATTTTCATCCGAAAGAATTATTTTAAAAGCTTCGGTAACACGCTCTTTAGTCGCCCCGCCACCAACATCTAAGAAGTTTGCCGGCTCGCCACCGTGTAATTTAATGATATCCATAGTGCCCATCGCAAGACCAGCACCATTAACCATACAACCAATAGTGCCATCTAGTGCAACATAGTTTAATTCAAACTTGGCAGCATGAGATTCACGCTCATCTTCTTGAGACGGATCGTGCATTTCACGTAATTTTGGGTGACGGTATAAAGCATTAGAATCGATGCCAATTTTTGCATCCAAACAATGTAAGTCACCATCTTCTTTAATGACTAAAGGATTAATTTCTAAAAGCGCCAAATCTTTTTCGGTAAACATTTTCGCTAATTGCATAAAGATATGCGTAAACTGCTTAACTTGCTTACCCTTTAAACCCAAACGGAAAGCTAAGTCGCGTCCTTGGTACGGCTGAGCGCCAACTAATGGATCGATAGTCGCTTTCAAGATTTTTTCTGGAGTTTCATGAGCAACTGTTTCAATTTCAACGCCGCCTTCAGTTGAAGCCATAAATACCACGCGACGACTTGAACGATCGACTACCGCTCCAAGATATAACTCTTCAGCAATATCTGTGCAAGTCTCAACTAAGATCTTACTGACTGGTTGGCCATTTGCATCCGTTTGATAAGTTACTAAGTTCTTCCCCAACCACTTTTGAGCAAACTCTTTGATCTCGTTTTTATCACCCGTAACTTTTACGCCACCAGCTTTACCACGACCACCCGCGTGAACTTGAGCTTTTACCACCCACATATCACCGCCGATGCTACCTGCCGCTTCAAAAGCTGCTTGTGGGTTATCAACTGCATACCCTTCTGACACTGGTAAACCATACTCTCTAAAAAGTTGCTTACCTTGATATTCATGCAAATTCATAATAAGAATCCTATTTGAATAAATCTAAAATTAAAAAAACTAAAATACTAAAACACAAAATGCCGAACTAATGTTCGGCATCATAAATCAAATACTTATCCTATAGGTCTAATAAAAGACGTGCAGGATCTTCTATAAACTCTTTAATGGTTTTTAAGAAACCAACTGACTCACGACCATCAATAATTCTATGATCATAAGATAACGCCACATTCATCATAGGACGGATCACGATTTCGCCATTAACAACCACTGGACGATCTTCCATACGGTTCATGCCTAAAATTGCAGACTGTGGAGGATTAATAATTGGAGTTGCCATTAATGAGCCAAACACACCGCCATTAGAGATAGTAAAAGTTCCGCCGGTCATATCTTCAACGGTTAACTTGTTATCACGAGCTTTAGCCCCAAACTCACGAATTTTCGCTTCTATTTCGGCCAAAGACATAGTATCTGCATCACGTAAAATGGGTACTACCAAACCACGAGGTGAAGATACCGCAACCCCTACATCATAATAACCATGATAAACAATATCATCGCCATCTATGGATGCATTAACATCTGGGAAGCGTTTTAGTGCTTCAACGGTAGCTTTCACGAAGAAAGACATGAAACCTAGACGAGTGCCATGTACTTTTTCAAATTGTTCTTTATAACGAGCACGTAATTCAACCACTTCCTTCATATTGACATCATTGAAGGTCGTTAAAATAGCTGCGCTGTGCTGTGCTTCTAATAAACGCTCAGCAATACGCTTACGAAGACGAGTCATTGGCACACGCTTTTCTTCTCGTAGACCAGCTGCTAAAGGTGCAGAACCGCTAGTAACAGGAGCTGCTTTCGCGCCACTTGCTTTACCATTTTTAATAAAAGCTTCGACATCTTCTTTAGATAAACGCTTACCAGAGGCTGGAATTTGCTTAGGATCTAAATTGTGCTCTGCAACCAAGCGACGTACCGCTGGAGATAACACATCCAAATCAGCAGCTGCAACTGGAGCAGCCTCAACGGCTGGAGTGGCCTCTGCTTTCGGCGCTTCTTTTGTGGCAGGAGCTGCAGCTGCAGCTGCACCAGCAACAAAATTTGCAATCAATTCTTCTTGCAAAACCGTATCGCCTTCTTGCTTTATAATTTCAGAGATTGAACCATCTTCTGGCGCAACCACTTCTAAAACCACTTTATCGGTTTCAATATCCACTAAGTTTTGATCGCGCGAAACTGCTTCACCTGGTTGTACGTGCCAAGTAGCAATCGTTGCATCGGCAACCGATTCAGGTAACACAGGAACTTTGATTTCAATACCCATTGTCCTAACCTATTTCTCTTAAATTAAAATTAATCTATTATAAGCCAAGCGCGTCATTGACGAGCTGTGCTTGTTGTTCATTATGTAATCCAGCATAACCCACCGCTGGAGCTGCCGACGCTGTTCGGCCAGCAAACAATACTCGGTACTGAGTATCGATTTTCATCACCGCATCATCTAAATTATGGCGAGTACAATACCAGGCACCTTGATTTTTTGGTTCTTCTTGACACCAAATAAACTCTTTAGCATTCTTGTATTGAGCTAAGATAGCCTCAACTTCCTCATGCGGGAATGGATACAACTGCTCGATACGGATGATAGCTACATTTTCTAATTTTTCTTCACGACGCTTTTCTAACAAATCGTAATAAACTTTACCAGAACACATCACTATACGAGTAACTTTTTTAGCCTCAAGTGCATCTACTTCTGGAATCGCATTATGGAATTTACCATCAGTCAAATCGCTAATATCAGAAACTGCCAGCTTATGTCTCAATAAGCTTTTAGGTGTCATCACAATCAACGGCTTGCGCAAAGGGCGAATCATCTGACGACGGATCATATGGAATGCTTGCGCCGGAGTTGATGGAACCAATACTTGAATATTATGTTCAGCAGCCAACTGCAAGAAACGCTCTAAACGTGCTGAACTGTGTTCTGGACCTTGGCCTTCATAACCGTGCGGCAAGAACATAGAAAGTCCAGAAAGCCTTGCCCACTTTTGTTCACCAGAACTAATAAATTGATCAATAACGACCTGCGCACCATTCACAAAGTCACCAAACTGTGCTTCCCAAATAACCATCGAACGCGGCTCATTTGAAGAGTAACCATATTCAAAAGCAAGCACGGCTTCTTCAGATAAGACAGAATCGATTACTTCAAACTTTGGCTGTTCTTCTTTAATGTTCTGCAATGGAACATAAACTTCGGCATCATTTTGGTCGTGTAACACAGCATGGCGATGGAAGAAAGTTCCGCGACCAGAATCTTGACCACATAAACGAACTTCGTAGCCATCGTTTAATAAGCCCGCGTAAGCCATGGTTTCAGCGAAACCCCAGTCCATAGCAACTTCACCAGAAGCCATCTTTTTGCGATCGCCCATCAGTTTCTTAACTCGAGACTGCAAAGGATGATCTTCAGGGTAGTAACAAATACGCTCTGCTAATTGCTTAAAATCTTTCTTTGTAATATTGGTATTCGCTGGCGACTGCCAAGTTTGGTCAAAATACGGTGACCAATCAACATTGAATTCACTTTCTTGCACGGGTAATAGATTTTTAACCGTGCTTTCACCATTATCCAATGAATTTCTATAACCATCTAAAACCGCTTTAGCTTGGACAGCTTCAAAGACGCCACGCGAAATCAAACTATCTTCATAAAGTTTACGTGGTGTTGGATGCTTCTTAATTTTTTGATACATCAACGGCTGAGTGGCATTCGGCTCATCCGCTTCATTGTGGCCATGTCGACGGTAACAAACTAAATCAATCACCACGTCTTTTTTGAATTTATTTCTAAACTCTAATGCCAAGCGAGTTACGAATAATACAGCTTCAGGATCATCACCATTGACGTGGAAAATAGGAGCTTCCACCATTTTCGCAACATCAGTACAGTAGGCTGTTGAACGAACATCGGTTGGTTTAGAGGTGGTAAAGCCAACTTGGTTATTGATAACAATATGAACGGAGCCGCCCACCTCAAAACCGCGAGCTTGAGACATATTAAATGTCTCCATCACAACGCCTTGACCGGTAAAGGCAGAATCGCCATGAATCAATACTGGTAAAACTTGCTGATGGCTATCATCTTTGCGACGCTCTTGACGAGCACGTACTGAACCAATAACTACAGGGCTAACAATTTCCAAATGCGATGGATTGAACGCCAATGCCAAATGTACTGGGCCACCTTCGGTTTCTACATCTGATGAATAGCCCATGTGGTATTTAACATCACCCGAGGTCCCCACCACATCGCCATTACCAGCAAATTCATTAAATAAGATGCTTGGATTTTTGCCCATGACATTAACTAGAACATTCAGACGGCCCCGGTGAGCCATACCGATAACAATTTCTTTAGTTCCGGCGACACCTGCTTGATTGATCATGTCGCGCATCATTGGTACTAAGCTATCACCACCTTCTAGCGAAAAGCGTTTAGCTCCTGGGAATTTTGCGCCTAAATATTTCTCTAGGCCTTCAGCAGCCGACAAACCTTCAAGAATCTTTTCTTGGGTTTCCTTTCTGAAAGCATGCGAAGCATTAACCGCTTCTAATTTTTCCTGGATCCAGCGGCGTTCTTCAAGCGAATTCATGTGTAAGAATTCTGCGCCGATTGAACTTGAATAGGTAGTTTTTAATCGCTCTAAGATTTCCGATAGAGGCTGTTCATCTGGCCCTGCAAGATTACCGACTGAGAACTTCGTATTTAGATCTGAATCAGAAAGCTCGAAGCTTTCAAGCGATAAATCGGTAGGATAAGGATGTTGCCACATGCCTAGCGGATCAATTTCAGCATGGTGGTGACCACGAGCACGATAAGACTCGATTAGGTGTAAAACCTTAACTTGCTTGGGATCAGCCGCTAATGAACCCGACCCTTGAGAGAATGCTATTTTCTGACGGTTTAAACCGATTTGACGGAAATGCTCACGAATTGCTCCATGCCCCACTTCCTTTTTCTGGTTGACCTTCGAGTATTCGTCGAATTTAGCTCGCCAATCAGCATCAACTGATTGAGGATCTGCTAAGTACTGTTCGTACAATTCTTCTAAATAGGCCGCGCTTCCACCTGACAGGTAGGCGCTCTCGAACATCGCCTCTAACCCATTTTTCATTTTAAGGTTTTACCTTTTTATCGTTTAAGCTCTCTGAATTAGGCTAAGCATTTTGCCTCAGAGAATCCAAGTCGCATATGATAACTAATTTTTGCCCGTCTTAACACAGTAAAAGCCCTTTTAATTATAAAAGGGCTTCTTTAAGTTCGGGTATTAACTCTTTGTTCTGAATGGTATTTTACAAAATATACAGCTTAGCTCGCTGTAAAATTGTATAAAACCACTTTAAAGGAGACTAAATCCTTTAAATTATACCCCGCGCTTAAGCAGCATAGAACGAATATGTCCAATAGCCTGAGTAGGGTTTAACCCCTTAGGGCAGACATCGACACAGTTCATAATGCCACGACAACGGAATACGCTGTAGGCATCATCTAAATCCGCTAAACGCTCATCGGTTTCGGTGTCACGACTATCGATTAAGAAACGATAAGCCTGCAACAAGCCAGAAGGACCCACGAATTTATCTGGGTTCCACCAGAATGATGGACATGAAGTTGAACAACAAGCACACAAGATACATTCATATAAACCGTCTAACTTTGCGCGCTCTTCTGGTGATTGAAGGCGCTCTTTTGCAGGTGGCTCATCATTGGTAATTAAATAAGGCTTAATTTTTTCATACTGCTTATAGAACTGAGTCATATCAACGACTAGGTCGCGCACTACTGGTAAGCCAGGTAAGGGGCGAACAACGATCGGCGTTTTCAGACTAGAAAGTGGTGTAATACAAGCTAGACCATTTTTGCCATTAATGCTCATACCGTCAGATCCACAAACACCTTCACGACAAGAACGACGGAAAGATAAAGTTGCGTCTTGATCTTTTAGCAATAACATAGCATCAAGTAACATCATGTCAGAGCCTTCTGGCACCTCCAGATCAAACTCTTGCATGTAAGGCTTCTTGTCAGTCTCAGGGTTATAGCGATAAATACTAAATTTCATAATTTATTTCTCCGTTCTCTTTTATGGAGAATTAATAAGTACGTGCTTTCGGCGGGAAAGCATCAACTTTTTCTGGTTGCATATTAACGTCGCGCTTACCCATTTCTTCTGTTTCAGGGTAATAAACTGAGTGTACTAACCAGTTTTCATCATCACGATCTAAATAATCTTCACGTGAATGTGCACCACGAGATTCTGTTCGATATTCAGCAGACATCGCAGTTGCATAAGCCACTTCCATTAAATTCTCTAACTCTAAGCATTCAATACGTTCAGTATTAAAGGCTTTAGACTTATCTTTAAGGTAGCCATGCTTAAGACGCTCACGAAGCTCTTTAATTTTAGCCAAGCCCACTTTCATTAAATC
Source organism: Kangiella sp. HZ709 (assembly GCF_009674675.1). Taxonomy (GTDB): domain Bacteria; phylum Pseudomonadota; class Gammaproteobacteria; order Enterobacterales; family Kangiellaceae; genus Kangiella. The sequence continues at coordinate 150,693 of NZ_WKJC01000001.1, read as the reverse complement.
ACCGGTGCGGAATACACCAAAGTGATTTTGCATTACTGTCTGTAGCTCTTTACGAAGCTCTACTGGGTCAACAGCACCTTTATCTTCTGCTGAAGACTGATCCCAACGGTTGTAACGCTTCATCGCATTATCTGCATCACTTTCTGATAATTCTGAGAAAGTTAGACCTTCACGTAAAGACTCTTCTATGTGCATACCTGCTGCGCGACCAAATACGACTAAGTCTAATAGCGAGTTACCACCAAGACGATTTGCACCGTGCACTGATACACAAGCAATTTCACCAACCGCATAGAAGCCTTTAACGATATTCTCACTACCATCAGGGTTACGGTCAATCACTTGACCATGTTTATTGGTCGGAATACCACCCATCATATAGTGACAAGTTGGTACTACTGGAATGGGTTCCTTGGTCGGATCAACATGCCCGAAAGTACGAGCCAACTCTAAAATGCCAGGTAAACGTTTGTTAAGAACTTCTTCACCTAAATGATCAAGCTTTAGCATCACATGGTCGCCATTAGGTCCACAACCATTACCCGCTAAAATTTCTTTTGTCATAGAACGAGCAACTACGTCACGCGATGCTAAATCTTTAGCATTCGGTGCATAACGCTCCATAAAACGCTCGCCATCTTTATTGATCAGATAACCACCTTCACCACGACAACCTTCGGTTACTAATACGCCTGCGCCAGCAATACCCGTTGGGTGGAACTGCCACATTTCCATATCTTGAACCGGCAGACCTGCGCGCAATGCCATACCAACACCGTCTCCAGTGTTAATTAATGCATTAGTCGTTGAAGCATATATACGACCAGCTCCACCTGTGGCAAATACTGTCGCACGCGATTTAAACATAGCAATTTCGCCAGTTTCAATCGACATAGCTGTGACACCACAAACGTCGCCATCTTCGTTACGAACCAAGTCCATTGCATACCACTCATTAAAGAACTGAGTGTTAGCCGCTAAGTTCGCTTGGTATAAAGTGTGTAATAAAGCATGTCCTGTTCTATCGGCCGCAGCTGCAGTACGAGCTGCCTGCTCACCACCAAAATCTTTAGATTGACCGCCAAAAGGTCTTTGGTAGATTTTGCCATTATCTAAACGAGAAAATGGTAAGCCCATATGCTCAAGCTCATATATAGCTGCAGGACCATTTTCACACATATATTCGATCGCATCCTGATCACCGATATAATCTGAACCTTTAACGGTATCAAACATATGCCAGCGCCAATCGTCATCATGACTGTTACCTAGTGCAACAGTAATACCACCTTGAGCTGATACTGTGTGCGAACGAGTTGGGAAAACTTTTGAAATTAAAGCGACCTTTTGACCGCTTTTTGCCAGCTGTAGCGAAGCACGCATACCTGCGCCACCGCCACCTACGATTACGGCATCAAATGTATAAGTTGGAATAGACATTAATTAAATGCTCCACAAAATTTGAATGCCCCAAATCATCAAGGCAAGACACATAATAATCACAAACGCTTGGAAAGCCATTCGGATAGCTAGTTTAGGCATATAGTCAGTAGACACAATCCATAAACCAATCCAAGCATGCATCACTATTGAACCTAAGGCTAATAGTGAAAAAACTTTCATAAAGGTGGTTGCAAACAAAGCTTGCCATGCAGCAGCTGTCACATCACCGGTACTAATGACGAAATACGTTAAATACAACGTATAAGCCAACATAATTACTGCTGACAAACGTTGGATAATCCAATCGTGTAAGCCTGAACGACCTAAACTAGTGACTGTTGCTACCATACCCACACTCCTAATGCGACTGCGACAATTGCAGATAGGATTAACACTATCCAAGCGCCGCGTTTACCGCCTTCTAATGACTCACCAATACCAGCATCCATTAACAAGTGACGAACACCAGCAATAATGTGGAATGCTAAAGCGGTCAAGATTGCCCAAAATACAAACTGACAAATGAAATTGTCGTTAAGACTGGTTTGTAATTCTGCAAAACCTGCCGGGTTGAATGATTTTTGCAAAGCCCAAAGAAGAATAGGTATTGCGATGAATAGAATAACGCCTGTGATGCGGTGCAAAATCGAAGAGATTGCCGTCACAGGGAATCTTACTGTCATAAGATTCAAGTTTTTAGGTCTGTTATGCTTCACGATTAGTATCTATTTTTATGCCCAGGTCGGTGGCGTTACAAAAAGATGTCTTCAAACCTTAAGTCTCTCAATGGTTAAAACAATATGTGCCATTGAAATTATTGCATTTTCGACCTAATAAATGCAGTTTGGAAGACGTCCCCAGTGATACAAACTGATAGGCAGAGAATTATATAAGTGCTTGATGCTGATTACAAACAAATCGCTATAAAAGCTTTTAAAAAATAAAAGCTGTAGCATTCTTGAATAAAAAGCATCCAATGCTGTTTAAAAAGCCAACAATTTAACTTATTTCAAACGGTTGTTATAAAAATGTCTTAGAAAAGTCATGAAAATTTTGTAGAATGAACGGCTATCTAGGAAATAAATTTCTGTATTCAATAAAGTCTAAGGAGACTTCATGTCGGATAAAACAGCAAAACTAAGCCTTCCCAATGGCGAAACGTTAGATTTAAATGTTTTAAGCCCTACTATGGGAAAAGACGTTATCGACGTCCGCGCTTTAGGAAAAGCAGGCTATTTCACGTATGACCCTGGTTACGTTTCAACAGGTGCTTGTGAATCTAAGATCACTTTTATCGACGGTGGCAAAGGCCAATTATTGTACAGAGGCTACCCAATCGAGCAGTTAGCCGATGAAGCGACTTTCGAAGAAGTGGCTTATTTACTGCTAAATGGCGAACTACCTAACCAAGAAGAATACGATGCGTTTGTGGCTAAAATAAATAACCACACCATGGTTCATCAGCAAATGATGAACTTCTTTAATGGTTTCCGTCGTGATGCGCACCCGATGGCGATTATGATCGCTGTAGTTGGCGCTCTTTCTGCTTTCTATCATGATTCTTTGGACATTAACGACCCACAACATCGTGAAATTAGCGCAATGCGTTTAATCGCTAAGGTTCCGACGATTGCGGCTATGTGCTACCGCTATACAGTGGGACACCCTTTCGTTTATCCGAATAATGACAAAAGCTTAGCTTGGAACTTCCTAAACATGATGTTCAGTCAGCCAACTATGGACTGGGAGCCGGATCCAATTTTAGTAGATGCAATGGATAAGATTTTCACTTTGCATGCCGATCACGAGCAAAATGCTTCAACTTCAACAGTACGTTTAGCAGGCTCTTCAGGAGCTAACCCTTTCGCTGCGATTGCTTCAGGTATTGCTTGCTTATGGGGACCAGCACACGGCGGTGCCAACGAAGCCTGCTTGAACATGCTACGTGAAATTGGTGATGTAGAGCGTATTCCAGAATTTATTGCTCGCGCCAAAGACAAATCTGATCCATTCCGTTTAATGGGCTTCGGTCACCGCGTCTACAAAAACTTCGATCCGCGTGCAAAAGTGATGCGCGATTCGGCATATCAAGTTCTAGAGTTACTAGGTAAGCATGACGATCCAACTTTCAAGGTTGCATTAGAGCTAGAAAAAATTGCATTAGAAGATCCTTATTTCGTTGAAAAGAAACTGTATCCTAATGTTGATTTCTACTCTGGTGTTATCTTAGATGCAATCGGCATTCCAACGAATATGTTCACTGTAATCTTTGCTTTAGCAAGAACCGTAGGCTGGGTATCTCAGTGGAATGAAATGATTGGTGAACCTAATCGTAAGATTGGTCGTCCTCGCCAGTTGTACACAGGCGAAACTGCAAGGGATTATGTGGAAATTTCGAAAAGGTAAGCGAAATTGTTTACTATATTAAAGGAGCTTAAATGCTCCTTTTTTAATAAAGGAGCGTTTTACACATGAAAAATTTGGCTTTAATTATAACTTCACTACTAGCTTTAATATCTACAAAAGTATTCGCTGACCCTCAGGATGGTGAAGAGTTATTTTTTAAAGGCCTTTTTGCCGATGCGCAGAAAGCACTTTTAAAAGTTAAGCCTTTAAACTCTAGACAGCACACTCTCTTGGCCATTACCTACGATTATAAATATTTAAACGTAGCAGCTTACTGGGCACCTAGTATTTTAAAAGATGCTAAAGATACTTCTGATTATAACCGTGCTCAGAACCACTACCGGAAAGCCTTAGAGCTGGACGGTTTAAACCATATAGCATTGTTTAGATCTTTACTTTTAGAAAATCAATTCAAAAAAAATCTGAAGTCGATATACGTTAACGGTCAACATCTTGGAACTTCAGACACAGAAGCAACCAGACTTAGAGGGAATAATAAGATTAGCTATGCGGCAAAGCATAATAATAGCTCAGAAGTGTTTGATCTGTATTACTCTGCTGTTATTAAAAAATTTTACGGCATCAATAATAATAAGGATTTAAATCAATTACAGTCGATTGGAAAAATTAAAAATCATGCTCAAGAACCTGTGAAAGAATGGCTTATTGGAATTTCAACTATAGTAAACCAGGATTTACCCGTGTATCTAACACCTGACTTTATATTCTATACATGTAAAGCCTACTCAAACGGTTTCAATTTTACTAAACAATATTTCTTCGGTTTTGAGTACCATGCAAAAACCATGGACAGTGCATATTCAATGCATGAAAAATCCAAATTGAATTCGAAGGGACAGCAATGCTTAGATAGCTTTGCTAAAAGAGTGACTCGTTAATAAATATAAGCTTATACGAAATTTCTGCTGACATTATTTTTTCTAAATGTCTATAATCAAAAAGGAGCGTTAGCAATAACACTCCTTTTTTAATGGCCACCATTTATGGAACAATAGAATGCAAAAAAACATAAAACCATGCTATTACAGTGAATATTTACAGCTGGACAAACTGTTAGATGCGCAACATCCAGAAAGTAAAAAGTATGGTAAAGAGGCGCACGATGAAATGCTTTTTATCATGGTGCATCAAGCCTATGAACTATGGTTTAAACAAATTTTACACGAAGTAAACGCGATACTTCCTGTGCTATCACAAAGATCTGTTCCTGAAAAAGAATTAAGTACCATTAACCTGCGCTTAGAGCGTATCCATAAAATTCAAGAAGTCATGGTCGACCAAATTGATATTCTGGAAACAATGACCCCTCTCGACTTTTTAGACTTTAGAGATTATCTAATTCCAGCCTCGGGTTTTCAGTCGATTCAATTTAAGGAAATTGAAATTATTCTTGGTTTGAAATCAGAATTTAGAATTAATTTCGATAAAGAATCTTTTTATAGCCGTTTAAATGAAGTGGATCGCACTCACCTTATGGCACTGGAAGAAGCTCCTAGTTTATATGACGCGGTGGAAAACTGGCTGGCTAGAATGCCATTTTTAGAATTTGGCGACTTTAATTTTTGGGAACAATATCAAGCCTCTGTAAAAAGCATGCTCGACCACGATGAAGAAACACTCAAAGAAGCGGATTATTTATCCGATGGCGAAAAGCGTTTTCAACTGAATGATTTAAATAATACTCGGGCAAACTTTGCCGCATTATTTGATAAAGAAAAATATCAAGAAATGAAGCAGCAAGGTGTTTTTAGAATGAGTCAAGAAGCTACCCTTAGCGCAATTTTTATTAATCTTTATCGTGAACAGCCGATGTTAACCGCCCCATTCCGTCTTCTGCAAGCGTTAGTCGAGTTAGATGTAAACTTTACTCTCTGGCGCTCACGCCATGTGGATATGGTGATGCGGATGATTGGTAACAAAATCGGTACTGGCGGATCGTCTGGCCATGACTACTTACGTCAAACCACCATGAACAATAAGTTCTTTAGAGATTTAATGAATATCACCACTTTTTTAATACCCCGATCGGCTTTACCAGAGTTACCAAAAGAAGTGATTGATGCTATGAGTTTTGGGAAGTAGTCGTGAAGTATTTTTTCCTCATGTTATGTCTCTTTATTTCACCTAGCATTACTGCCAGCATAACAACACCGCTGACAAGAAGTGAAATCAAATATGAAGGGTATATTGAGTTAGAAAATATCAAGTATTACAGCTTTCACATTAAAAAGAATTTAGATACTGGAAATATAGAAATACTAGACTTTAATTTTGATGGAAAAAATTTCGCAGTACCTAATCTTAATGAAATAACTGATGCTGACTTAAATGGAATTCAACTTTTTTATAATGGAGGGCTTAGAATAGGTGGCGAGACCCCTTACAACTCTCCTTCTACGATATTACTCCAAATTCCTTTTGGGTCAGAAGTTGAGTGCCAAAAAGAATTTTATTTGGATTATGACTATAAATATTTGATGTATTATTTCACTTTAGATTCCAAGTTCTATAAAAAAGAAATAACCCAAGCTTGCTCAGAATAAACTATTTCTCAAACAAACCACTTAAATCATTAAAGCCCTTAAATTCTAACGCATTACCAGACGGGTCATAAAAAAACATAGTGGCTTGTTCGCCTGCCTTACCTTTAAAGCGAATATAAGGCTCGATAACAAACTCAACACCCTTTTCTTTTAATTTATCCGCAAGCAGTTGCCAATTTGACATATCCAAAACTACTCCAAAGTGAGGCACTGGGACATTATGCCCATCCACTGCATTTATCGATTTATCAGTATTAAGTTTCATATTCTCATCAAAGTGAACGACTAACTGATGACCATAAAAATTGTAATCAATCCAATGATCACTTGATCGTCCCTCTTCAAAATCTAAAACTAGACCATAAAAACTTCTAGCAAGCTCTAAATCGTGTACTGGTATTGCTAAATGGAAAGGTCTAAGCATGGTTTAATCTCGATTAGTAAAATAGTTTTCAAAAAGCATGTATTCTTTTTGAAAAGCATAGTAAGCGTAGATAGCAGAGAAAACAAAGCCTCTCATACCCATAACAATGTATCGATTAATTATTAAATTTTTAAGCAGCATGACTGGGAACTTAATAATAATCTTCAGCTTACTATATTTTTTGTTAGCCAAGTGCCGCTCTTTAGCTTTTAGGTTTGCATAAAGTGAAAGTTTATCCACTAATTTAGTAATTTGGTTATAACCAGTATGGTAGAAAAAAGCTGAAGTTTTCCTTTCTCTGCCATGTACCTTAGGGTTTTCATGAGATAGTTCAGTTAGATCATACTTACCTGAATTTCGAATAAACAGCCTATTATTATGCGGCAACTTACACAGGCCAGATAAGGGTTTACCCATAAACAAATCATTTCTAAGACATCGTAATGACGTGTACTGATCCTGCTGCATAGTTTTGATTATTTCAGACTGCAGGTCTAAAGTAATCCATTCATCTGCATCCATACTGTATACCCAGTCATTATGGCATTGCTCTAATGCATATTGCTTTTGATGTGGAAAACCCTGCCAAGCATTAAATAATACGGTAGCGCCAAGCTCTTTTGCTTTGTCTACTGTGGAATCACTACTGCCTGAGTCTACAACCACAACCTCATCAGCCCACAAAGTGGTACTTAATGCAGTTTCGATCGTTTGCTCTTCATTTTTAACAATCATATAAATACTGAGATGAGAGCTTTTGATTGAAGTATCCGCTTTGCTAAAACGATTAACATCAATAGGTTCTGCGTAAAAATACTCAAAAGATTTTGCCTGTATTAGGAATTTTGAATACGACTGCTGGACAGCAAAAACAAAACCATCAATTCCTTTAAGTAAAAAGCCTTTAAAAAGATACCACTTAATAAACTCAAAAGCAGGCAAGAATAGAATATTTAAATACAACCTTAAATAGCGAAGGTTTGCTTTCATTTCCTTATTGGGTTGGATAGATTGGTTACGCGCGCTATCAGTATCAAACAACCCTTTAGAGCGTAGAGAATCAAAATCCTTACTTGATACCTTCTTAAAACTCATGCAATCACTTTAAAATCAGTAGCAAAGGATCTGCTTAACTACAAAATTCAAAATTCGGTGCTAGCAAGAAGAGTTTTCAGTAATACAGTCAATCCATCTGCATCCTCTTGATCAAAACGATTATGTACTGGACTATCAATATCGAATACCCCTGCTATCTTGCCATTAGCCATCATAGGAATCACAACTTCACTATTGGTATCGCCATCACAAGCAATATGGCCATCAAAAGCATGTACGTCGGCAACCAATTGGGGTTCGAGTGTTTCAGCTGCGGTACCACACACTCCTCGTCCAAAAGGAATGTGTACGCAAGCCACCTTTCCTTGATAAGGGCCAAGAATCAGCGCATTAGGATCTTTTGAGTTAACTAAGTAAAAGCCGACCCAATTCAAGTCTGGCAGCATTTGATACACAAAAGCCGACGTCTGCGATAAGTTGGTCACCCAGTTAGTATCTTCCGATAGCAGTGACTCAAGCTGCATAGCCAACTGACGATAATATTCTGGTTTATCTTTTTGATACTCTTGGATCTGTGACTGGTCTAATTCAAACATGGCTAAAATTCTTTTCCTTCATTGGGCTAATGTATCCAAGCTAGACGGTAAAAACAACGCTTTATTACACAAATGTTTCCCTTTGATTTACACACTATATTGTGTAGTTTTATTCTTAATACCACTAGCCATAAAAGGACTCTCGCGGTAACATACGGCGTTGTTTTGCTTGATAGCGTTAGCCTGAGGTTTTGGCTTGTCCAATAAATTTAAAATTACTCCTAAGACTCGTGAGCGCAAACCCACTGATTCACCCTGTATTGGCACCTGCAGTACCGTTTTAGGTGATGAGGTTTGTCGTGGATGCGGTAGAAGTTTTGATGAAGTTTTAAATTGGCATACTTTTTCTGATGATCAGAAAAAAGCGATTAATCTTAGACTAAAGCTCGAAGGTAAAATAAAGTTTTAGCACTCTATTTCATTTACAATCAATAACTTAAGAGATATATCTAATGTTAGTTTCTATTGTCGACGCCCTTGCGGGCAAACCTGCCGAAGGTGAAGAAGTCACCGTTCAAGGTTGGGTACGTACTCGTCGTGACTCGAAAGCTGGTCTTTCCTTTGTCAATATTCACGATGGTAGCTGCTTTAATCCAATCCAAGCAGTGGTCGATAATAATGTTAATAATTATGAGTCTGAAGTCACTAAATTGACCACTGGTTGCTCTGTTCGCGTAACCGGTACTTTAGTTCCTTCACAAGGTAAAGGGCAGACTTTTGAAATTCAAGCTACTGCAGTAGAAGTTTTAGGTTGGGTCGACGATCCTGATACCTACCCAATGCCAATGAAGCCGCACACTGTTGAACATTTACGTAAACATGCCCATTTACGCCCTCGCACTAACCTTATTGGTGCCGTTACCCGTGTTCGTAATTGTCTGGCACAGGCGATTCATCGTTTTATGCATGAAAACGGTTTTAACTGGATCCACACACCCATCATCACTGCTTCGGATGCCGAAGGCGCTGGTGAAATGTTCCGCGTGAGCACTTTGGATCAAACCAACTTACCAATGACCGATAAAGGTGAAATTGATTATTCTAAAGATTTCTTTGGCCAGGAATCCTTTTTAACAGTTTCAGGCCAATTAAACGTTGAAAGTTATTGTATGGCTATGTCTAAGGTTTATACCTTTGGCCCTACCTTCCGCGCAGAAAACTCAAATACCAGTCGTCATCTAGCAGAATTTTGGATGGTTGAACCAGAGATTGCCTTTGCTGATTTGTCTCAAGATGCGGATTTGGCAGAAGCAATGATGCGTTATATTTTTAAAGCCGTTTTAGACGAGTGTGGCGATGATATGGCTTTCTTCCAACAGCGGGTTGATAAAGACTGTATTAACCGTTTAGAGAACGTTATCAACAATAATTTCGAGCGCATGACCTATACCGACGTCATTTCTACCTTAGAGAAATCAAACAAAAAATTCGAATTCGACGTTAAATGGGGAATTGATCTCCAATCTGAGCACGAACGTTTCATTGCCGAAGAATACGTAGGGCGCCCTACCGTTGTCACCGATTACCCTAAAGATATTAAAGCTTTCTACATGCGTATGAACGACGACGGAAAAACCGTCGCTGCAATGGATGTTTTAGCCCCCGGTATAGGTGAAATCATTGGCGGTTCGCAACGTGAGGAGCGTTTAGATGTGTTAGACGCCCGCATTGATGAAATGGGTTTACCTAAAGAGCATTACTGGTGGTATCGCGACTTGCGTCGTTATGGCACCGTCCCTCACGCAGGATTTGGTTTAGGCTTTGATCGCTGTGTATCTTATGTTACTGGCGTACAAAATATCCGTGACGTTATTCCATTCCCACGAGTACCTAATAACGTTAAGTTCTAAGACAGATAAGTTATAAAGCTAAAACATTTAAAAGAGTCGCATCAGCGGCTCTTTTTTTATATGCTTAAATAATAGTAAATAATTTTTCAAACATTATGAGTAAAAGCAACCACACCAGCGAGATCACTCAGTTTTTAAAACAACTTGATGAAGAAATAAAACCTGATTCAAAATCGCGCCAAGCTGAAAAAGACAAGTATGCGCAAATCAATGAAAAGCGCGACAACCCTGAGTACGATGAGAAAAAGTCAAAGCTATGGGAAGGCTTTTAAGTTAAGCGTAACTTTTCTGCCTATACACAGGTCGGTTTATTATAAGTTACTTTAAAAAAAACAATGGAGGATTCATGAAAACTCTAACAGTACTTTTTTTCCTTGGTTTACTACTTTCATGTGGCTCCTCAAGCAATACGGAAGCCAATACTATAAAGCAAGGAAAATTTGGTCTTCCTATAACTAACTTAACTTATAATACCTCTAGTAATTTATCTGGAACCTTAGTTGATGGTTTTTTCCAGTTCCGCTCAAATGACGACATTACATTCAGCTATCAGGGATTAGAGATAGCGACGCTTTCAGCCGATGAAGAAATCAGTCTCACACAACTATTCGATTTACAATCATTGACTCAAATACAAATACTTGAGGCTATCGAAGAATTTGGATCCGCTGAAATAGAGTATACAAAATCATTAAAAGAATTACGCACAAGTGAGCTGATTAAGCTCCTATCACACTTCTATCATTTAGATATCAACCAAGATTTATCTGATGGAATTGAGTTACCTGCTACTTTAGCTATTAGCGCTCCAACGTTTGCTTACTTTATGAGACAACCCCCAGCTTACATTTTAGCGACTAATAGCATAGAAGCACCTGTGATAGATAATATTTCTGTACTGAATAAATATATAGAACAAGGCTGGTTAAATTCTCTTCTCAATACCTACAAACAAACTTACCAGTATAAAGATATGGTAAACACGTTTGATTATAATCATGATACTACCTATGAGTATATTTATGATTCCGATGATAATTTAGTAACTACTATAGTTAGCGACCAAGTTGATAATACTTCTTATACTATCGATAGAGAATATGATAATGGTTTGTTAACAAAAGTATCGACTGATTTAGATAGTACGGAGTATAAATACACCAATGGTATTTTAGTCGAAACTATCATTACCGATAGTAACTTACAGAAAAGTATTAGCAATCATGATATTTACGGAAACATTTTACAAACAAATGTTTTCTCTGCTAATGACACTACTACTCCAACATCCTCTACCCGCAATACTATAGAAAACGGCCTTATCGTACAGAGCGTAAGAGAAGATACCCAAGGAAATAAAACAGTAACTGATAGAGAATATTCGCTAGGCCTTAGATCGTCTATAAAAGTAAACACTCAGGATATGCAAACCCTTTTGTCCTTTAGCTTTTTGTATAATGATTATGGGTTACCCTCCTTTGAAGAACAAGTTTATCCAGATCAAACAATTAAAAAGAATAATGAATACAACACATGGAACCTCATCAAAAGCAGTTCTCAAGAGATTATAAGCGGAAACACTGTTTTAGCAGGGAGTCTTGATTACTTCTATAATGAATTCAATCAATTAGAGCGTGTAGAAAACTCATTATTGACAAGTCCTCTGGAGGTATTTTCATATGAGTGGGATGCAGATCAGCTTGTTAAATATCAATATATAGCTAGAAATCCTTATCAAGAAATTAATTATAAATATTCACAAGGTTTAATTGAAAGCACCACTTACCAAAGCACTTACGAAGGTGATGATGTAATCATCTCAATTTATTCAAATGAGTATGAACATTCTAATAAACTACATCAGCTGCCGTCTCAGGTGATTGAGCTACAAGATTATTGTTCGCCACTACCAATTCAATGTTAGCATTCTTTATAAGGGAATAACCCACCCGAACATATCGTTATGACATATAAAAGATACCTATTATTACTGATTATCCTTTTACGAAGCGCTGTATTAACTGCTTCAGAGATAAATGTTGAAGAAGCTCGAATTAACAAAGCTAATCAAGCCTTGAAAGCAACAGCCAGCCGGTATAGTTTATTGCTAAATAATTTTAACCAGGTCGCCTCAAAGCTTTCAAAAGAAGATCTGTCTCAGCTGTCTTTAAATTATGCCAATAACTTATGGCTTAACTCAGTGGCAGATGTTCAATCAAACAGTTCGACTTATGACGATAGGAGTCTCTATTGGGCAAGGCTAAAATTATCAGCAGCTATCAAGCAAGTATCTAATATTAAAGAGCCTATTTTTTGGGAAATGGAAAGAGCTTCCCGCGGTCAAAATGATATAAACTTTTCTGACAAAGCTACAAAGAAGATTCTTATTACTGGTTTTGATCCTTTTTTCCTTGATAGAAATATTGGGCAAAGTAACCCCTCTGGTCTAGCCGCTCTAATGCTTGATGGAAAAACTTATCAAATTGATGATGAGCTTATCCAAATTGAAAGCGCTATTTTTCCAGTGCGTTTTGCAGATTTCGATCATGGAGAAGTGGAGCGTTTTTTAGAACCCTACCTGTCAAATAATGCTGTAGATATGATCGTCACTATTAGTATGGGTAGAGATCACTTTGACCTAGAGCGCTTTCCTGCACTTAGGCGATCAGCTGAAGCACCAGATAATTTAAATGTTTATACCGGGGCTACCAAAATCAATCCATTAGTACCAAAAGTTGGAGAGAACACATTGCAAGGCCCAGAGTTTGTTGAATTTAGTTTGCCAGTCGAAGCAATGCAGTCTATTAAAACACCTTACAAAGTGAATGATAGACGGACCGTCTCTACAACTGATAAAACTTTCGATGCGCAATCTTTGAAAGAACTATTGGATAAAACTTCAGTCTCCGGTTCTGGCGGCGGATATTTATCCAACGAAATATCCTATCGCAGTATCAATTTAGCTCGTAAGTTAAATTCTAAAATTGCCATTGGGCATTTACATACACCTCGTATTCAGGGCTTTGATCCGAAAGCAGAAAAAGCCATTGTAGAGCAAATAAAAAATATAATAATTTCTGGCGGAAGAGAACTCTAAAATAACTATGTGTAATTGCAATCAATTAGAATCTATCATTCTAGGAACCGATGAAAGCCATCCATTTAAGGCTTTAGATGAACTTGAATGGGATCCAGAACGCTGGGCCACCTTAAATCAGTGCTCTGATTGCAAACAGTTATGGCATATCGATATCGCTAAAAATAATCAAGTTGGCTTGTGTGTCAAAGTGAATTCAAAAGAAGAGTGGCTAAAGCTAGATATGACGCAAACTAGAGTTCAATTGATGGTCAATAATCATGGGGGATTATCTTTTGATAGCTGCCGCTGGAAATCATGTGATAAAAACTGCGTTAAGGGTTTAGCTTTTTGTCCAATACACGCTTATTTTGAAATGGATATTAAGATTTAGTATTTGCTTTACCAATGAGCTAATGAATTTGCATAATAATCCAATATTGGCTTAGCTGATTCCGCAATTTTTACTTCACCTTCTTTATAGGTGATCAGGTTTCTATTAGTCAGTAACTCTAAAGTTTTAGTTAGAATTCCGTCAAAACGAATTTCGTCAATTTTTACTGGCGCATCTTGTTGCTTCAAATAGACTAACTTCTGATTACAAGCAGCCAACAATTGTTCTCGACTAATATCTCGGTAATCATTTTTCTTTAAAACCAAGGAAATTAATGGTACTGGCAATACTGGTATGACACTGGCAACCTTTTGCATCATGTCATTACCAAATATCTTTACTTCACTTTTGCGTTGCTCTGTAGTTAGCTGATTTAATGGCTCTGAAAGTTTAGAAAAATAAGCTTTTGCAGACACTGGTTTTGCAAAATTAACACCTGCATAACCGAATCGTTTCCAGCGTTTTTTTCTTTTGGTGAATAATGTTTTCAAAAAAAACTTACTGCTGGTTTTAAAGACAAACCACTTGCTTTGTTTAGGTAGGTGTTTGTCCAAACTGCGATTTAAACTTTTATCCTCTACCACGCGATCATAATTTAACCCTACCGGAATAAAAATAATGTCACGATCTTTAGAGGGGTCAAAGTCTCGCAATAAATAGTCAATAAACCCAAGTTTAGGCTGTTTTAAATATCCATCTTTGCTTAAACCACCTTCAGGATATACCGCCTGACTTACCCCAGCTCGAGTAGAATAATGAACATAACGTTCTAGCACTTTTCGATATAAGGGGTTATTTGAGTTTCTGCGCACAAAAAACGCACCCATTGAGCGGATTAAAGGCGCTAATGGCCATACTCTAGCCCATTCACCTACTGCATACGACAATGCAGTACGATTCATCACTAAAAATGAAACCACCACATAGTCCATATTAGAGCGATGATTCATCACAAAGACTACGCTCGATTTAGGATCAATTTTTGATAATTCATGATCATCGTAAAAGCCTACTTTCATCCTATAGATCAATCGAGTGATAGATTTAGATAACCAATGGCCGAATTTAAAATACATATAAGCATTAAATTTAGGCACTATTTCTTTGGCGTATTGATAGGCTTTTTCTTGCGCTACTTCCATGGGCATATCATTCTCTTCAGCATAGTCACGGATAGCACGAAAAACTTGCTCGTCAAACACTAAACGATCAACTAATACTTGCTTACGGGTCAACTGGAAAGAGCGGATCTGTATAGAAAGTTTGTCACTGACATCGTGGAGGATTTTGTTGACCTTTCGACGAAAAAACCAACGAACGCTTGGCAGTAAAATTCGGTCAAGCACTAAAAAAAGCGCTAGTACTAAAATAATGACTAGCAACCAAAACGGTACCTCGACCATTTGCATCATTAATCTAAACCAAACCTAACAAAATCTTTTACTTCTGGAACTGGCTTTGCTTTTAGCGCTATCGATGGAGTACCCAAGTATATAAAACCAACCATGGTATCTTCTTGTTCAAGCCCTAAGAGCGTCTTTAGATGAGGATTGAAACATAAAGGGCCTGAACGCCAATAAGCGCCATATCCTAAATCATAGGCGCCTAACAATAAGTTTTGCACTCCAGCTCCTGCAGATAAAACCTCTTCAATATGCGGGACTTTTTCATGGTTGCGACTTTTTGCTACAGCGACGATAACCATTGGCGCTCGATGAGGCAGCGATAAAATCCTTACTCTTTTACTCTCCTCGAGGTCAGGTTCTACTAATAAGCTAGCCTGCAGATATAAATCCGCTAGTTGGTTTAATTGCTCTTCTCCGCTAAAAACAATGTATTGCCAAGGTTTAATACCTTTGTGATCCGGAGCTCTAAGTGCGGCTTGAAATAATAACTCTAATTGCTCGGCTGAAGGTTCTGGTGCTGTTAATCGGCCGCACGATACGCGATTAATAATGTTTTCTAGCATGATTGTTAACATTTACATTAAGAATTTACTGATAATCGAACTTTAGCATGAAAAACCCGGCTTAAGTATTCGAGTTATTGAATTCGAATGATTTATAGCTTAAGTAAATAGAATGTAGTGTCTAATTTACAAGGCTTCTGCATGCCCTACTCGCTTGAGCTTAATAAAAAAACTACTGGATACAAAAAAGCCTGCAAAAAGCAGGCTTTTATAATTGGCATCCCGTAGGGGAGTCGAACCCCTGTTACCGCCGTGAAAGGGCGGTGTCCTAGGCCTCTAGACGAACGGGACATTGTTAAAATCATTTATTGCTTTAGACGATTAACTCAACAAAGCATAATGAAAATGGTGGAGCTAAGCGGGATCGAACCGCTGACCTCTACACTGCCAGTGTAGCGCTCTCCCAGCTGAGCTATAGCCCCTACTTTTAACAAAACTACTCAAAGTAGTGGCGCGCATTTTAGCACGGCTTTAAAACCTGTCAATACGATTTTAATATTCTCTAAGATCTTAAATTTTCACATAAAATTCCTTAATAAAAGCAATAATGTATAGATGTAGTATTGTGAATTTTGAAACATTTTCTAACTTTTTGTCATTACATAACATTAGGTTAGCGGATAGGCCTCCTATATAATTGCTACATAAGTGTACAAATCGATTCAAATATAAGAGAGAAGGAATATGACAAAGCGCATTTTAGTTGGCTTAATGTTTGTCGGTCTTACAGTAGCATTTATTGTTTTTGCTATTGCTACAAAAACCAAACCACCACAAAGAGTACAGTTACCACCTACTCCTTTAGTTGAAACACTCATTGTACAGTCTGATATTCAGCAGTTTACTGTCGATAGCCAAGGGCCTGTAAAGCCAAAGCTAACCAGTAATATTGTCGCTGAAGTTAGCGGTCGTGTTAGTGACGTATCCAAGAACTTTAGAGTTGGCGCCTTCGTAAATCAAGGTGAAACACTGTTCACTATTGATAAGGCGAACTACATTGCTAACTTACGCTCAGCGGAAGCATCGCTAGCTCAAGCTAAAGCAGGCTATCAAGACGCAAAAGCTCGCTCGGATCAAGCTAGAAAAGATTGGGAAAAAATTGGTCGAGGCAAAGCTAATGACTTAGTTCTTAGAGTACCTCAGCTTAACCAAGCTAAAGCGAACGTCCAATCAGCTGAAGCCAATCTTTTGCGTGCACAAAGAGATTTATCAAGAACCAATGTAAAAGCACCTTATAGCGCCTTAATTAAAAGCAAACAAGTTGATTTAGGTCAGTATGTCAATGTTGGATTTACGGTAGCTAATTTATTTGGCACCGAAGCCGCAGAAGTTAGATTACCTCTTGCAGATCGTGAATTAGCTTTTTTACAGTTGCCGCAGCAAGGTATTGAAGCATCTTACCCAAACGTGATTTTAAGTGGAATTTATGCAGGCAAACCTCAAGCATGGCAAGGAAAAGTCGTTCGAACAGAAGGTGTAGTAGAGGAAAATAATCGCTTAACCTATTTAGTTGCTGAAATAAAAGATCCTTACGGTTTAGCGAATAAACAAAACGCTTCAACGCCGTTACGTTTTGGTACTTTTGTCAATGCAGAGATTGAGGGGATAACGCAAGATAATTTAATCGTGCTTCCACGCTCAGCGTTAATTAATAAGGACCAAGTACTGCAAATTTCCGATGAAAGCAAAATTTCTATCATTACAGTAGACATTGTTAAAGGTGACAAAGACATCATTTATGTCAATGGTGGTATTACTGATGGCG
Organism: Kangiella sp. HZ709; assembly: GCF_009674675.1. Taxonomy (GTDB): domain Bacteria; phylum Pseudomonadota; class Gammaproteobacteria; order Enterobacterales; family Kangiellaceae; genus Kangiella. The sequence continues at coordinate 133,150 of NZ_WKJC01000001.1, read as the reverse complement.
CAGAAATTATTATCACCCCAATTGAAAACCCTATCAATGGCATGTTGGTTAAGCGAGTAAGTGACGCTGAAGCAGAAAAGGCAGCTGAGAAAAGTAAAAAAGAAGAAGAAGCCACACCAGAAAATGATAACTCAGTTGCAGTAAGCCAATAGGAGCCTAAGAATGGTCAAACAATACGATACACATTCCGGAATTATCGCTTGGTTTACTCGCAACTCTGTTGCAGCAAACCTATTAATGGGCGCAATTTTTATTGCTGGCTTCATTGGAATCTTAAACTTAAGACAACAAGTTTTTCCTGATTTAATTACCAACTCAATTTCTGTGCGCGTTGCCTATCCGGGCGCAGCACCTCAAGAAGTTGAAGAAGGTATTGTTACCAAGATCGAAGAAAACATTAAAGAAATCGATGGTATTGAAAAGATAACTTCATTCGCACGAGAAGGTTCTGCCAATATTACCATTGAGATTAAGCAAGGGTATGCGGTTACGGATGTTATGGACGAAGTCAAAGTCCAAGTAGACACCGTAGTACCACAGTTACCAGACTCTGCGGAGCGGCCAGTTGTTTACGAGCGAAAATTCCAAAGAGATGTAATGTGGGTAAGTGTCTATGGCGATGCCGACGAAAGAACGTTAAAAGAAATTGCTACCGAAATTAAAGATGAGCTAGTTGCTAAAGAAGATATCAGCACGGTAGAAGTTAATGGCGTACGTCCCTACGAAGTGGGTATTCAAGTTACTGACCAAAAGCTTAGAGAATACGGATTGACTATCAATCAAGTAGCGCAAGCCATCCGTCTATCTTCTTTGGATTTGCCAAGCGGAACGATCAAAACCGAAGGTGGCGATATTCTCGTTCGAACAAAAGAACAAGCTTATAATGGCTTTGACTTCGCCCAAATCCCGTTAATTACAAGAACAGATGGAACACGATTATTAGTCTCAGATGTTGCTTCTATTGATGATGGATTTGCTGAGTATCAATTTATCTCAAGATTTGACGGTAAAGACGCGGTTAATCTGCGCGTAAAATCAAGTTTAGAATCAGACGACCTAGCCACTTCTGCTGCGGTTTATGATTATTTAGATAAGAAGCGACCTAACTTGCCCGACTCTATCGCCATTGATGCCTGGGGAGATGGCACTTATTATCTGAAGGGCCGTTTAGAGTTAATGCAAGGTAACATGATTGCAGGTTTAGCATTAGTTTTCATTGTTTTGGCATTATTTTTAAGGTTTAAATTAGCTTTTTGGGTAGCTATTGGTATTCCAATTTGTTTTGCAGGTGCGTTTACCCTAATGCTCTTGTACCCAGGCTTCCCAATGACAATAAACATGATAAGCCTCTTTGCCTTTATCTTAGTACTGGGAATCGTGGTTGATGATGCCATTATTATTGCGGAAAGCTCCTGGGCTAGCATTGAAGAAAAAGGCCATAGTAAAGATAGTGTTATTGAAGGTGCTAGGCGAGTAGCCTTACCTGCAACTTTTGGTGTTTTAACCACTATCGCAGCCTTCTATCCAATGATGAATGTATCTGGCGCATTTAGTAATGCCATGGCATCTATCGGTTTAGTGGTTATGTTTTGTTTGATTTTTTCACTAATTGAATCAAAATTGATTTTACCTGCCCACTTAGCTCACATGAAACTGACTAAGCCAGAAGAAACTAAAAACGATACTTTAAGAAAAGGTAAATTATTTTTTACTGGAATTCGAAGAAAAGTAGCAAGTTCTCTAAAAAGATTTATCGAAAATGTTTATAAGCCAAAGTTAGAGTCATTAATCAAAGTTCGAGGGCTAGTTATTCTAAGTTTTGTGTGCCTATTTTGTATATCAACTTTTGGCTTTATTGGCGGCGGCTGGGTCAAAGCAGAACTATTCCCTAGCATCCCTAACGATGGCACCTTTGTAGAAATACAGATGGCTGAAGGCTCCACTGCTGAAAAAACTATTGAAGCAGTAGAGTTTGTGGAATCAAAATTAATCGAATTGGATGCAGAGGTTCAAGAAGAGTATGGTAAGCCTATCAAAGCTCACTCAATTTCATGGACCAATAATAACACAGCTGCCTTTATGTGGGTTGAGTTCCATAAATCAGAAAATTTGCCGATAAATCAATTTAAAATTAATGATTTGTGGCGAGACAAAATTGGTCAAGTGGCTGGCGTTAAAGAAGTAAGCTTTGGTGGCGGTGGCGGCCCTGGTGGCGGTGGCGTTGGTTATCGCTTAATTGGTGAAAACATGGATGAGTTGAAATTGGTTTCTGATGAGATTAAGAATAAACTCGCTACCTATGAAGGCGTTTATGATATTAGCGATAGCCTATCTGGCGGTAAAGAAGAAATCATTATCGAGTTAAAGCCTGAAGCAACAAACCTCGGTTTAACTGTTTCTGATTTATCGCGCCAAGTACGGAATGCTTTCTTTGGTGCGGAAGCACAAAGATTCCAACGCGATAACGAGGAAATACGCGTCTATGTGCGCTACCCTCTCTCAGAGCGGAGTTCTATTGGCAATTTAGAAAGTATGCCAGTAAGAACTAATGATGGTGATTACGTTACTTTCAGTGATGTTGCTAATTTCGAAATCTCTGAAGGCTTCTCAACTATTTCTAGAATCGACGGTGTAAGAGCGAACCGTTTGTCTGCTGATGTTAGCCCTGAAGCGCCGATTTCCTCAAATGAAATCGATGCTGCTATTAAAGCAGAGTTCTTGCCCAGTTTATTAGCACAATATCCAAGTGTTAAATTGGTTCCTGGTGGTCCAAGTAAAAATCAGCAAACGTTAGTTAATGAGCTCGTTTCTGGATTTTTAATTGGTATGGCGTTAATTTTCATATTACTGGCTATTCCACTTAAATCATATATCAAGCCACTAGTAGTAATGTCAGCAATTCCTTTCGGTATGATTGGCGCCATGGTCGGGCATTTATTGATGGGCATTTCACTGAGTATGTTCTCACTATTTGGTATCATCGCCCTATCCGGCGTAGTGGTGAATGATAGCTTATTGATGGTAGATTTCATTAATCGTGGTCGCGCAGAAGGTATGTCGCGTAAGGAAGCTGCTATCAATGCAGGTACTAGAAGGTTTAGAGCTATTGTTTTGACTTCATTAACGACATTCTTTGGATTGTTACCCATTACTTTAGAAACCAGTTTGCAAGCTCAATTGGTAATACCTATGGCCGTATCCTTAGGTTTTGGTATCGTATTTGCGACTTTAATTACTTTAGTGTGGATCCCATGTTTATACATCATGATGGGCAATGCTAAAGACTGGTTCTTAAAACGTGATCCAAAAAGTTTAGCCCGACAAGCAGCTTTGGAAAATGCGTAATTTTTACCTAACTGAAAAAAGAGCCTCAAGGCTCTTTTTTTATAGTTGGTCAAACCACTGCTGAAAAATCAGAATTTCATAAAATTGTAGTTGTATTCTATTAGTTTAAGAATACACTTAACTTATCCAAATTAAGTATCAATTTAATATGCTTAAAAGAACTAAAATTGTTGCTACTCTAGGTCCTGCGACTGATTCAAGAGAATCCATTAAATCGTTAATTGAAGCTGGCGCTAATGTTTTTCGCTTAAATTTCTCCCATGGTGAATCTGAAGACCACATTAAAAGAGCAGAAAAAATTCGAGATATAGCCAAAGAGCTCAATACCTACATTGCTATCTTAGGGGATTTGCAAGGCCCTAAAATTCGAGTCGCCCGCTTTGCTGAAGGTAAAATAGTTTTAGCAAAAAATGCTGAGTTTATTATTGATGTTAGTCATGATAGAGAAGCTGGTAATTCCTCGATAGTAGGCACCAGCTACAATACACTACCAAAAGAAGTTAAATCAGGCGATCAACTCATGCTAGATGATGGCCGTATTCAATTAGAAATTATTGCCACTAATACTACTCAAGTGATTACAAAAGTCTTAGTGGGCGGCGATTTAAGTAACAACAAAGGCATTAACCTCAAGGGCGGTGGCCTTTCCGCACCGGCGTTAACAGACAAAGATAAAAAGGATATAGTCACGGCTGCTAAAATTGGTATCGACTATTTAGCAGTCTCCTTTCCGCGATCAGCTGAAGATATTGAACTGGCTAGAAAATTGCTTAAAGAAGCTGGCGGCGATTCTGCCTTGGTGGCAAAGATTGAGCGTGCAGAAACGGTTAATGACCATGATGTACTAGATTCAATTATTCTTGCTTCAGATGCCGTCATGGTAGCGCGCGGCGATTTAGGTGTTGAGATTGGCGATGCGCAATTAATCGGTGTACAAAAACACATCATCAATCGTACCCGAGAACTAAACCGAGTGGTGATAACCGCCACCCAGATGATGGAATCCATGATTCATAACCCTATTCCAACACGCGCGGAGATTTTTGATGTTGCCAATGCTATTTTAGACGGCACAGATGCAGTAATGTTAAGCGCAGAAACAGCCACTGGTGACAACCCTGCAAAAACCGTACAAGCGATGGCTAATGTTTGTGTGGGTGCAGAAGGTCAAAAGCTTGCCAAAACCTCTAACCACCGGGTCGATATTAACTTTGAATCTATCGATGAAGCCATTGCCATGGCTACTATGTATACCGCAAATCATTTAAAAGGTGTTAAGGCAATCATATCGCTCACCGAATCAGGCTCAACCGCTTTATGGCTTTCACGTATCCGCTCAGGCATGCCAATTTATGCATTAAGCAGAAGCATCGAAACCTTAAGAAAGGTAGCACTTTACCGTGGTGTTGAACCGATTAATTTCGATCCTACAGCGTTAGGACGACATGATGTTAATCGTTTAGCAGTAGAAGAGCTTAAAAGTCGAGACTATGTTCAAGATGGAGATCTTGTGATTATTACAAAGGGCGATTCTATGGGAGCCTTAGGCGGTACTAATGCCATGAAAATTGTCAAGGTTGGTGAAGTTAACTAGCCGTTTCTAAACTATCCCGATAAAAATAACCACTCCAACAAAAGCTAGTAAAATCCCTGCTAGCTTTCTTGCTTTGAGCTCTTCTTTTAAGAATAACCAGGCCAGTAACACAATAAAAATATTTGCAGTTTCATTTAAGACTGATGCAGTTGAAGCGTCCGTATACTTAAATCCGCCAAGCCACATAAGCATAGCTAAATAGGTGGCAAAAATACTGGCGGTGATAAGAACAGGCCAATTGTGATTACCGGCTCGAAACTCTTCTTTAGTTTTTGCCAATTGTCTTTTGAGCGTCATAAACAACAACATGCCCGCTATACCAGCGAGTAATCTCAACATTACTATCCAGTAGAAACCATGCTCACCGCTGTCTAATACCGGCTTAACCAACACTACGCCAAATGCAGTTAGGAATACCGATGCGGCAGCATAAGCCACACCTCGATAGAGTTGATTTGTGTCAACTTCTTGATATTTACGCTGATAAACTACCATTAGAATTCCTGACAAAACTAGCACAAAGCCAAGCCATTGCCATAACTCTAATGTTTCATTTAAATATAATATTGATAAAAGAATAACAAAAGGACTATAGAGGCTAGCTACAATAGCAGTACGCCCTGCCCCTATCTTACGCAGTGCCTGAAAATACCAGTTGTCTGCAATTGCTATACCGAAGTAGCCACTTATTATCACTATCAGCCACTCTTTTAAACTTAACGCAGGAATATTGAAGCCTTCAATAATTAAGGCTGTTGGAATAATGAGCAGCGTGGCCACAAAGTTCTTAAACAAATTTAAGCTATTAGCACTTAATGATTCACCAGAATGCTTAAATAAAACGACGCCTATTGCCCAGCAAACCGCACACGCTAAGGAAAGAATTTCGCCAAGACCCATGACAAGATTTTTATAATAATTTGTGTTGCTAAAATAGCATAGCTACAAAAGAACAGCTAGCCTTGAAGGTGCTAATTAAGCAGGAACCAAAAGTGTATAATTTAAGTCCAAGACTACTTGCGGGTGATATTTGTTTTTGCCGTCTAACGTCATTAAAAATAGGTTTTGCATTTCATCCCAGCTGCTATTTTTATAACCAATAGTTCTAATATTTAAAGCGCCTACGCCATTGCCCAGTGCCTTTTTATCCAGCACTTGAGAGGCGGCATAAATAGTATCGCCTTCATAACTAGGGTTTACATGAGCGCCAGAATTAATAGCTGCCAACCATTGAGCATTGGCTAAACCATTGTGCGATACGGTACGGCACAAAGAAATAACATGGCCGCCATAAACTAAACGTTGCCCATGCTTGCTTGAGTTCATTTGATGATGATTAAAGTGAACCTTGGCATTATTCTGGTATAAATTAGTCGCTAATGTATGCTGAGTATTATCAATGGTAATGCCATCAATATGATCGATCCATTCACCTAGTTCATAATCGTTAAGCAAATAATTCTCACCGCTGATTTGCGGGTCATAATGATTGGCAGAAAAAGATGCCGGAACATTCAATAATTCCATACTAACGGCATCTTCTAGATGAGGCTTAACTTCGAAGCTATTAAGCATTTGTTGTTGACGTTTACGCACCATCACCCAGCGCTTCCAACTTAAAACAATATGGCCGTCTTGATTTAAGGCTTTAGAATTGACATAAACAATGCCCGTTTTGCCATTTGAGTTTTCCTTAAGGCCAATAACTTCGGACATTACATTTAAAGTATCGCCTGGATAAGTTGGCAGATAAAACTGCAATTCAGCATAACCTAAATTTGCAACAGCATTTAAAGAAATGTCATTAACCGTTTTCCCAAAAGCTATATGAAAAACCAAGAAATTATCGATAGGGGTTTGCGCAAAACCAAGTCGTGTTGCAAACTCTTGATTGCAATAAAGACTATAACGACTACCGGTTAGCCCTAAATATAAAGCAGCATCAGCTTCTGTGACAGTTCTAGGCGTAGCATGATAAATAGCTTCGCCTAAAGAAAAATCCTCAAAAAAACGTCCAGCCGATGACTTGTTTGACATACTTATGATCCGATTAGCTCGTTTTGTCCTAAATCTTTGACTCGATTATATAAAGAAATCACTCGCTCTGCCCACTCTTTTAATGAAGGCTCAATTAAGCGGTCTTCAATCACGGCAACATTTCGGCCATCAAGGTTTGCTTGTTCGATTGCAGCAATCACATCTTTAGCTCTTTGAATGTCTTTTTGCTTTGGAGTAAATGCATCATTGGTGTAGTCCAACTGAACTGGGTGGACTACTGCTTTACCATCAAAGCCTAAATCACGAGCTTGGCGACAAGAAAACTCACAGGCTTCGACATTTTTTAAGTCGAAATGCGGGCCGTCGATAACACATTTTTTAAATGCTCTTGCTGCTAACATCACCAATGATAAGCTGGTTAATAAGCCTGCTCTGTCATAAGTAGGCGTGATTTTTAGTTCATTGGCTAAATCTGTCGTGCCCATTACGATCGCTTTTAGGCGATCACTTGCAGAACAGATTTCTTTAGCATTTAAAACGCCTAATGGACTCTCAATATTAATCATTATAGATAATTTATCGTCTCGGCTTTCATCAATCGCCTGAATCGCGTTCAATAGTTCAGCTGCAGACTCGATCCTTGGTAATAAAACTGCATCAATATCCAACTTTGCAATGGCTTTAAGATCATCCATACCCCAAGGGCTTTGCAATGAGTTAATACGAACAACTTTTTCCGAATGGCCAAACTTTGATGACTCTTCAAAAGCTTTGACTAGCAATTCCCGAGCTTGAATTTTATATTCTGGTGGAACTGATTCTTGCAGATCAAAAATAATACTATCTGCTTCTATACCTCTAGCTTTTTCCATATATTTTGATACATGGTTTGGCACATACAACATTGTGCGACGAGGACGATAATTCATAAGAGTTCCTTATTTATTAGCTAGAGCTATTTGTAAGCTGTTGGATCATTTGTTTACGCAAAACCTTACCATTCTTTGTTCTAGGAAAATCTTGCATTAAATAAACTTTTTTCGGAGCTTTATACTTCGCCAAATTGGCTTGGCCAAAAGTTAGTAACTCCTGTTCTGTAAGCTGTGAATCTTTGCTTGGTATAACGCAAATAACGACTAATGTTTTACCACCTTCAATATCTTCACCCAAAGCAACACAATCAGCCACATCGTTATGCGTTTTAATCACTCTTTCTATTTCGTGTGGCGAAATACGATAGCCGAAGCTATTAATGATGTCGTCTTTACGGCCTAAAAACCAAATGTAATCTTGTGCATCACGTTTGGCATAATCGCCAGTAAAAAACCAACCGTCGTGTTTTGCTCTGGCGGTTTCTTCTGGCTGCTGCCAGTACTCTATAAACAAGCCAGGATCATCTTCTCGAATAGAAATCATGCCCTCATCCATAGCGCCAACGGGCTTTAAAGATTCATTCAGTAACTCAACATAATGCCCCGGTTGCACAAAGCCAGCAGCGCCTGGTTTCACCTCGGCATCTTTATGCTGAGAAATGTAGTAAGAAACTTCTGACATGCCAATCGCCTCATAAATAGGCTTATTGAAGCGCTTTTCCCAAGCTTCTTGCATCTCATCAGATAAATGTTCGCCGGCACTCATGCAATGCTTAAGGCTTGGTAAGTCTTGATAATTAAATTCAGTCTTTTGAATAATTTGACGATAGATAGTGGGTACGCCAATAAAAATACTGCATTGATGTTTCTGAATTAAGTTAGGCCAGGTAGTAGCATCATTTTTACCTTCGTAGGCAATAACCGTATGACCATGCAACAAAGGATCCATCAAAGCTGAGCCTAATACGTAAGTCCAGTTAAATTTACCTGAGTGCATAATTCGTTCAGATTTAGTTTCGCTTAAATCAAACCAGTATTTACTTGCTGGCAATCTTCCTAATAGTGCTCTATGGGCATGCAATACACCTTTAGGGTAACCAGTGGTGCCGGAGGTATAAACTAAATAAGCCGCATCATCCGATTTACTTTCGTGACAACTAAAATCCACGGAACTTTTTTCAATTTCTTGATTGAAGTTTAAAACTTGAATGCTCTGCTCTGCTTCCGAACCTGTAGCACTATTACCCGTTAAGATAACTTTTTCAATGTTAGTGCCAACCAATTCTTGCGACAATTCGGACCACATAGATTCAGCCGTCACTAACACCTTAGCTGCAGAATCTTTTGCTAAATAGGCTACTTCTGAAGCAGCTAACAAAGTCGATGTAGGAACGGCTATGCCACCATATTTAATGGTGCCAAAAAAGGCGATGGGGTACTCAAGCTGGTTGGGTAATCGAATTAAGACTCGTTCACCTTTATCAATACCATGAGATTTTAGGACGTTTGCAAATTGTGAAGTCTTAGCCTTAAGACTTGCATAACTGATGTCACTCTGACCTTTTTGGTCATCTTCTATAATCAAGGCGGTGTTGTTAGCGACGGCTGTTTGACTATGCTGATCAACACATGCATCGGCAATATTAAAATACTCTGGAATATCCCAATACCATTCACCTTTTCGCTGCTTTAACACAGTATCAAAAGAATACTTCATAAAATAATACCTGTATCCTTAAATCATACCATACGGCCAGTTTTCACGGATGACGTGTACTGGCAATCGTTTAATCACATCCATAGCAAAAGCTTTGTCTGTTTCATTCAGCGAATGCAATGCATAAGCGCGTAATAAGGTTTGCAGGGCTTTACCAAACATAGGCGGATCTAGCATTTCACCTTCAAACTTAATAGCACCACCTAACAAAGCGTCAGCGTCGATCGCTGCTTGCAATACATCAACATTACGTTGAATTTGCATAGGCGACGGTGTAAAAGCCATTTTACAAAGATGTATATGATAGGGATGGATAACTTGTTTACCGGTTAATCCCATTTGTGCCTCAACGAGCGCATGCTGGTGAACCACATGAGATTCATTTTCACCGTGTAAATCTAACCAACGACGTACTTCATTTGGCTCAATACAGTTTTCCGGCATTGGAATCTTATTGATTAATACTTCTACCCCACCAATAACCCCCTTACCTGCAATTCTTGCTTCCATCAACAGCATTCTTAGGTAGGTTTTTAATTCATCAATCCAACCTTCTGGCGTTAAATGAATAGCCATCGCTTTTGAGAAGTCATGAATTCCAAAAACCACATGGCGCACGGTTGAATATTGCATCAATTCTGGGGCTAATTTTAAAGAGCGTGGATGCTCAATAATCGGCTGTATTTCGATAGTTGGGTCAACCCCTACTAACCAAGCTGATAAGTCACGAATTTCGGCAGCACCATAAACCTCACCTGCTTTTGCCAATACAATGGCATCAATGTAAGGGTGCATATCGCGAATAAGTTTTAGATCTTCTTCGTACTCTTCTGTTCTAAACGGATTAATTCTTAAGGCAATTTGAAAACTTTTATTGTCAAACAATGGTAATTCTTGACGTAGCAATTCCCGACTTAACATCTTTTGGCGACAACCGTCTTCTAAATCAAAAAGTAAGGTATGTGCTTTGGTATTATGGGCATACTTGCGCATTCGAGCAGAGGCCTGTTCCATACTTTCATAGACACCATCAGCTGGTGAATATTTCACAGGTGGGTAATACAATTGAATCCCGGGCCAAAAGCCACCCAGTACTACTTGTTCATCTACGCTTTCCAAAAAGGAATGTTCTTGCATCATCTTGACTAATCCGACCAGTTCTATAAGATAACTATGCCTTATTCATACAATCATTTCAAATGTTTGTTTGAATAAATTTAAAGTTATTATGTAGTAATTAGTTATTAAAAAACGAATTCTAGTTTAGTATTAGATTGAATTTAGTTAGATAAAGAATTGATATAAGGGGAATTTTGTGGAACCTGCAAACTTAAACGCTCTAACCCACCCAAATGAGGCATTGTTTGAGGGAGAGAAACCTTTTCCAATAATTCCGAGTTGCGAACACTTTGCTGGAAGCGAAAAGTTAATTCTGAAAGCGCTCGAAATGCAGACGAAATTAGGACCTATTTTTGATATTACTTGCGATTGCGAAGATGGCGCACAAGCTGGCAAAGAGCAAGAGCATGCAGAAATGGTCGCAAGAGTGTTAGCAAGCGATGCCAACACTCATCAAATGGCAGGCGTTCGTATTCACGATTACAGCCATGCACATTGGCAAAAAGATGTTGATATTCTAGTGCCAGCGATTGGTGATAAAGTCGCTTACTTAACTTTGCCAAAGTGTACTAAGGCCAAGCAAATCAAGAAAATGGTTCGCTATATTAAAAAGGTAGCTAAAGCCAATACCATTGATCGTGAAATCCCTATTCATGTATTAATCGAAACTCACGGCGCTTTAAAAGACGTTTGGAAGATTGCTGAAATTGACTGGGTGCAAGTTTTAGATTTTGGCATGATGGATTTTGTATCTGGCCATAATGGCGCTATTCCTGCAGCCTGCATGCGCAGTCCCGGACAATTTGATAACGCCTTACTGGCAAGAGCAAAAACTGAAATGGTTGCTGCGGCACTTGCAAACGGTGTTGTTCCTGCACACAACGTAACATTAGATTTAAAAAATCCTGAGCAAACCAACTCGGATGCCACCCGTGCCCGTAAAGAATTTGGTTTCTTGCGTATGTGGAGTATATACCCCACTCAAATTGAAGCTATCGTTAATGCGATGAAGCCTGATTATTCCGAAGTACAAGATGGTGTAAACATCTTAATTGCTGCGCAAGATAATCATTGGGGACCTATCCAGTATGATGGTGAGCTACATGACAGAGCTACTTATCGTTACTTCTGGCAGTTATTGCAAAGAGCTCATTTGACTGGGATTGAGCTTCCTGATGAAGCTAATCAAAGATTTTTCCAATAAAAAAGCAGGCTTAGCCTGCTTTTTTATAACTGAAAGGCGTAACTAAATTTTGCAAACAAAGTTTTTATATCTTTCCTTAGAGAGCGTATTAAATCATTCTCAACGGCATTATCCGAATAACCTAAATATAAAACACTTTTAGCGTCAAACTTATAAACATATAGCAGTTGTCTTGCGACACTGAGATTCTTTTGATTAACCGCTAAACTCCCTAATAAAATAGGATCGTTGGTGAAGTTAACATCTTGATAACGAAACAGTAGTCGTAAAAAGCTTTTTTGATCAAATTGATAGATGAAATTTGAATTAATCACTTCTTGTTCAAAAAAGCGTCCTTGCGGTAGGTCAAAGTCTTGTTGTACATACTCTACAAAAATATTTAAATGTTTAGTTAACTGCCAATCAAAGTAAAACTCATATTCAGTTACCTCACCTGATCTTGCCTGGTCACTTAAAAAGTCAATATCGTCCGAATAAGAGGCTTCAATACCGACTCGAATATCAGCAAAGGGTTTATAGGATGCTGAGAGAGCATAAAAATCTTGGTTAAACCATCGTTCGTCAAAAAACACTTCTCGAGTACCAAAAACAAAGTCAACCTCTGACTGCCCTCTTCCCTCTAAACTTAAAGTTGCTTCTGACTCGGTTTCTAGTTTTTGTCCATCATACTGAACTGTCGTATCCCAATCACCACGTAACTGTACTCTGGAAAAAAAATCAGTATCATCGCCATACCAGCGGCGACCACCACCGACGATAGTTTTGCGATAACCGCTTCTAGAAAGAAAACCTAAGTCTGCACGGAAATTTTCATCAAAGTGGTTATGAGATAAAAACCAACTCCAGTCACGATCATTATGGTTATAATTCAAACGGTAAGCAGAACCATTTTCACTAGCATCGCGATTAAAGTTACTTTGTAAAGCTTCCGAATTATTAGTTTCGGTATGAATAACCTGATATCGAAACACATCTGAATCAGTTAATTGATGTTTACCATCAAAGCTTATTAAGTCGTTTGAGTAGTCTCCCGCGTCTCTATGGGTCAAAGTAACACCTAGTAAAGTGTCATCAGAAATATCATGCGCATACCTTACCACTGCCGAATTACTCTCTTCGTCAAGAGACGCCAAACTAGAGCCTTGGCTATTAGGTATTATAATATTGGTATTATTATCCCGAGCAACTAAAATCCCTAAAGAACCACTGTTGAGCTTCGAAGTGTATTTAATACCTGCATCAGGGTCGGCTATATTGCGACTGTAATAAACAGTCAGCATAGTATTAAAATAATCTGCACCATCAAGAAAAAATGGCCTTTGTTCGTCGAAAAACAAGGCAAAGCGAGTATTAACATCCAGCTGCGCTGTATCAGATCCTACCTGAGAGAAGTCAGGATTAACTGTAGCATTCAAGACAGAATTGTCACTTACAGCCCAGCGCAAATCTATACCAGCTTCAAAGTCGGCTGAATCACCTTGCCATGGTTCGTTTGATAACGGATCACGAAACTCAGTTTGATTTGCAATAACGTAAGGAACGACTTCTAGGTTTTGTCCCGTATCGATATTTGCGAAGCCCTTATATTTTTTATATTGGCATATAGTACAGTTAATATTTCGATCCAATAAGCTTGAAGAAAATTCGTATTCAAAATCTTTTGGAGCCATTCTTAATAAGTCAATTGCCCATTCTTTCGTGCCTTTTTTGTTAGCAAAGCGCAATGCTTTAAAAGGTATTTTAAGCTCAACACTATAACCCTGTTCGGTAATAATACCTGCTGAATACCAGATAGCATCCCAAGAGAAGTCATTTCTATCTAAGATATCATCACTAATAGAGTCTTCTTGAATGCCTAATGGATTTACGAAAAAGTTGTAAGTCCGCCTTTGATCATTAAAAGTATCGATTTTAATTCCAACCAGGTCTTCGTCTGAAATGTCGTCTCTATCTCTATAAGATGCTCGCAGTTTATTGACCTCACTATCTTCGGCAATAAATCCAACATATAAATACTCATTATCTTCATATAAATAGGCAGTGGTTTTGAATTTGGCAGGAATGTTCTCAGCAGGATAAATTTCGTATTGTAAGTCTATAATTTTTGCATTTGACCAAACAGACTCATCCAGTTTGCCATCAACTTTAACGGTTTGAAAAATTTGGGGGATCGTTTCATTGGCATACGCCATTATTGAAAAGATTAACAAATAAAGCCCTAACAAGGGCTTTAAGTATTTATTTTTATGCATTTATTTCTCCATCAGCTATAAAGTTTTATAGCAAAAAGAGAAACTTATTAAAAGAATTAAATTGTACTCACGTTTGTTTATAGCTGAAACGCATAGCTAAATTTGCTAAAGACTGAGCGACCAGTTTTTTCAAAGGAGTTAACCGTATCATCTTCAAATCCATTATCTGAATAACCTAAGAAAAAGACAGTTCTTGGATTAACTTTATAAGCGTAAAGTAGCTGCCTGCCAATACTCTTAGCGTCACTTCTAGTAGATAAATCTTGTAGTGATTGATTAAAATCAATATCACTGTAACGAATGGTTAACCTTAAATATTGTTCTTTATCGAATTGATATGTGGAATTCAAATTAATGGTATTCGAGCGAAAAATATCGCCTTCATTTCTCCATATTTTAGAAATACCATAGTCGCCCGAAATATAGAAATGTCTAGTAGCTTGCCAATTAGCAAAAGCGCTATAATTACGACGATCGGCAGCTTTAATACCCGTGACAAAATCTACTGCATCACCACCATTATAATTCATGCCCAACTGCAAGCTGGTGATGGGTCTAAAATTTGCAGAAAACCAATAAAAAGTTTGATCGAATTCGCAACCACCTGAATCTCTTGGACAATCGGGCATTGTTGAATCTATGCGAGTAGTTTCATTGGAATACCAAACATCTCTTACTCCCGAACCAAAGCCTATAAAGGATTGGTAAGGGCCATTTATATTAACCCAGAATTCAGCTTCTTCTTCTAAAACTTGCCCTGTGTAATCTTTGGTTTGATCAACATCACCACCCCAGTGAATGCGGTTAAAGGTGTCGCCATCTTCACCATGCCAAGTATAGCCGCCACCAATCACATCACGACTAAAACCATTCTGGTTAATAAAGCCTAAATCAGCTCTAAAATCCTCGTTGAAATCAAAACGTGAAGCACGCCAGTTCCAATTTCGGCCATTGTGGTTATAGGCTATGGCATATCCATACCCTTTATCATAATCTTCATTGGTATCAGGGTTTGGTGTAGAGGGGTCATCTGTTTTTGAATAGACGGCTTGATAACGCAATACATCTTCATCAGTAAAATAGTACTTTCCATCAATCGATGCTGCAGTATTTTCATAATCGTCTGTTGAGCGATGCGTTAACATAGCGCCTACTTGCGATTTATCTCCCATGTCGTAGGAATATCGACCTGCAAAAGCCTCGGATTCTAACGAGGCATCGTCTTGTATACCAGAGGCTTGTGCGCCAGGAATTAAATACGCAGTACTATTATCTGTTGCTGCTAACACGCCATACGAATGCTTACCCGACTTACCCGTATATTTTAAGCCCCAGTCTGGATCGGCAATATTTCGTGTATGCAAAAAGTTTAGAAAGCTGGTTTTGAAATAATCGGAGCCCTCTAAGAAAAAAGGTCTTCGCTCTTGGAAAAATAAAGCGAA
This sequence comes from Kangiella sp. HZ709, assembly GCF_009674675.1. Lineage (GTDB taxonomy): Bacteria > Pseudomonadota > Gammaproteobacteria > Enterobacterales > Kangiellaceae > Kangiella. The sequence continues at coordinate 117,607 of NZ_WKJC01000001.1, read as the reverse complement.
CGTTTGATTAACATTGAGTTGTACTGAGTCTGCTTCAACCTGAGAAAAATCTGGGTTTATAGTGGCGTTTAAAACTGAGTTGTCTGTTACTCCCCAGCGAACATCTACGCCTGTATCAAATTCAAAATCACCATTTTGCCATTGAGTCTCAGTAGGAGGGCTTCGAGTATCACTACGTTGGGCCGAAACATAAGGAGTAACCTCTAAATTTTGGCCACTTTCGATATCCTTAAACCCTGTCACTTTACCAATTTGGCAGACGCGGCAACTTTGATCGCGCTTTACTTTATTAAAAGCAAATCGATATCCATAGTCTCTCGGGTACATCCTTACAAAATCAATGCCCCAGGTTTTAATATCTGATTGATTCGGGAAACGTAAAATCTCAAAGGGTATTTCAATCTCTACTTGATAACCTGATTCGGTAATCTTACCCTCGCTATACCAAATTGCATTCCAGGACGAATCTTCATTACCAGCGACATCATCTTCAATTGAATCCATTTGAATCCCCAATGGATTTACAAAAAAATTATAAGCCTTTCGCTCATCATTAAAAGTATCTACTTTAAAACCAAGCAAATCATCCGCCCATACGGTATCTCTATCTTTCAACGAAGCTTGGATTTTTTCTGGCGAAGGATCTTCGGCAATTAAAGCGATTAACAAAGAACTGCCATTTTCGGCAATATAGGCAGAAGTTTTTATTTTTGCGGTTATATTTTCGCCTGGCCGTGTTTCATAGGTTAGATCCACCTTAGTAGCCTGTTGCCAAAAATCTTCCGTTAATTCGCCATCAACAGTGATTTCCGCTTTTACTTTGGGGATAGTAATTGGAGTTTGCTTTGCATCAACCACGCCGCACAACACGAATAAAGACAAGACAGCACCAGCAACGATTTTCCCTACCATTTTAACAAGCATTAAAGCTCCATACCCAAACTGTTTTTTATTAGATGCGATTATAAAGAATATGGTTTACTAGGACTGTCATTTTTTAAAATAGATATGTTACAAAATATGAAAAAGCCCGCTAAGCGGGCTTATTTGCCGTCTGGTTATTGTCTTCTTCTCCAAGCTGCAACAGCTAATATTAGTAGACCAAGTATATTCCAGCTGCCACCTCCTGAACCAGAACTTGATGTCGATGGGTTACCTGATGATCCTGAACCACCGCTTCCAGAGCCCCCAGGAGTTTGATCTTTTCCTGCATCTTCTAATGGTACATCTACCAAAGGTCCAAAATCATTAGAGGCGCTTGCTAAGAACTCGTTTGTTGCTGAGTCATATAACTCAATTTTAAAATCATACAAACTGGTTGCGTACCCTGACTGCCATGTTGCTTCAAAAGCAATGGTGTCATCCGTATTGGTGCCAACAATGGTGTAAGCCGCGGACTCTGTTTCAAATTGCCAAGTACCATTACCGGTCTTTTGATAAAGTCTCGCGACGATGTCTCTTTGACCAGAAGTCACATCCGCATCAAAACTTATCTTGAAATCTTGATAATAACCATCGTTATCATTATCTGTAAAGATTTCTGTTTTAACAGTGCTGATAGAAACATTAGTATCAGGTTGGGTTTGTTCAAAACTGATATCTTCAATTGGTAAGTTGCCCAAATCGCCATCATATGTAGCATCTAAAAAATCAACTGTTCCGCTATAGCCATACTCAAATAGGTCAATCGCAATTTCATAATTTCCAGGTGGAAAGCCGTCATTAAAGCTTGTGGTCACATGATAATCATCGCCTGAATCATCAAAGTAAATCTCAAAAATATCAGTCGTAAAATAATGCGTCCACTGTAAAGTGCCTTGCTCACGGATATATAATTCAGCATATACATCATAATAAGCCGCAACTGATGCATCTACATCAAAGTCCACACGAATTTCACTATAATAGCCATCGCCATCAATATCTGATTTTAATAGCACAGCAGCATCATATATAAACAAGTGACTGGCACTTTTTGCCAAACGCTGCGGGCTTCTTTGCTTTTCGCTATTTAGAGCTGATTTATCTAAGCTGATGTTGGCCTTGTATTGCGCATCTAAGTTCTCTTTCGTTTGACTAGAAGAGTACTGGGCTTTGCTATCTGTTGTGGACTTAACAATAGATGGCTCTTGGATTTCACCAACGATATTTGTAGTGGCTAGTTTTTTACCAATACGCACTTCTTGACTAGCTTGCTTGTCACCCTCTGCAGATTCATTAGCAAAAGCCATTGAAGCACTCATAGCCAATATGCTTGATATAGATAGCGTTAATAATTTTTTTGAAAACATCTTGGTTCTCCCTAAAACTTAATACTCGTAAGCTAAATACTTAACAATTGGATTTCTGTTAAAAGAAATCTATTTAGCAACTTTAAGCATAGTTAAACAAAACCTATCTGAACCGATCCTGAACTTAATGGTATTTTTGTCTTAAGCCTATATAATGCTGGCTACATTAGATATTACATAAGTTATCCATGCCACTTCCTAGCTATCAAATACAACTTGAATCCAACGAAGCCATTACGCCCAACGTTCGAAAATTGCGCTTTAAATTCATTGAGCCTAGCAGTTTTACTTACCGTCCCGGTCAATTTGTATCCTTCTTACTTGAGCATGATGAGAAGCCACTTAAACGCAGCTATTCCATAGCTAACTTAGAAATGCCTAACTCTGAAGGCTTGGTCACGACAGACTATTTGGAAATTGTCATCTCTTATGTTGAGCATGGACGTGCCACTAGAATTTTCTTTGATGCAAAAGAAGACGACACATTCGAGATTAGCGGGCCCGTGGGCTTGTTGATTCTTGGTTCTGAAATACCTGAGCGAGTCTTTTTAATTGGTACAGGCACCGGAATGGCGCCTTACCGCTCAATGTTAAAACAGCTTCCTGAATTGCCACAACATCAATTTAATATTTTATTTGGCGCTCAAAAAGCTCAAGATTTATTCTACACCGATGATTTTTCAACTGCTCAGGAGCATCAAAATATTAACTTTTATCCTTGTTTAAGTCGTGAAGAACAAGAAGGCGCTTTTAAAGGATATGTCCAAGCCAAGCTTGAAGACTTAAAACCTAACCCCGAAACCGATCTGGTTTACTTATGCGGTAACCCTAATATGGTGGATGATGTTTTTAGCATGCTGAAAGATTTAGATTTTGGGGTTAAACAGGTAAAACGTGAAAAGTACGTTTTTAGCAAATTTTAATGATAAGGACTAGATAAAAAATCTAATCAAAAATTTAATAGAGAATTTAGGGGGAAGATTATGAATAAAACCAAGCTTACCGTAGCCATAAGTCTTGCAGCTGTTTTAGCCGCTTGTAATGAGCCTGAACTTAAAAAGTCCGTCGACGACAAGACATCTGCTGCACAAGAAATGCCTATATTAAAAGTAGAGAACCATAATACTACGCAAACCGATCAATACAGTCGTTTTGATATTTACGCACCTTTTACTTTAACCAGCAACTTAAGCCATTTATCCAGCAATCAAAAGGAGATGATAGGTCTATTGATTGATGCAGGTAAAATAATGGATGACCTGTTTTGGAAAGTTGCATACGGCGATAAGGACAAGCTATTAAACTCGATTGATGCCCCTAAAGCTCGCAAGTTTGCCGTAATTAATTACGGTCCTTGGGATCGTTTAGCTGCGAATAAACCGTTTATAGAAGGAACTGTCGCCAAAAGTCCTGGTGCTTCCTACTATCCAGCGGATATGACTAAAGAAGAGTTCGAAGCTTGGGAACAAGAAGGCAAAGACGGCCTTTACTCTTTAGTACGCCGTGACGAATCTGGTAAATTACAGCTGCAACCCTATTCTGTAGTCTTCAAGGATGAGTTAACCCAAGCTAGCAAACTCTTAAAACAAGCAGCGCAATTGGCTGACAACCCTGAATTTAAAAAATATCTAGAGCTAAGAGCAGAAGCATTAATTACTGATCAATATCAAGCTTCTGATATGGCTTGGATGGACATGAAAACCAATCCGGTAGAAGTGGTGATTGGCCCTATCGAAACCTATGAAGATCAACTTTTTGGTTATCGTGCAGCCTTTTCTACCTATGTATTAATTAAGGATTTGGAATGGAGCAAGAAACTTTCTAAATACGCTGCTTTCTTACCGGAATTACAAAAAGGATTGCCTGTAGAGCCACAATACAAACGTGAAATGCCTGGAACCGACAGTGATCTTAATGCTTATGATGTAGTCTTCTACGCAGGCGATAGCAATGCAGGCTCTAAAACCATCGCTATTAATTTACCCAATGACGAAGAGGTACAATTAGCCAAAGGCACTCGTCGCTTACAACTTAAAAATGCAATGCAAGCGAAGTTTGATAAAATTTTAGTTCCAATTTCCGAGCAATTAATTGCGCCCGAACAACGCAAGCACATTACCTTTGACGCATTTTTTGGTAACACCATGTTCCATGAAGTCGCTCATGGCTTAGGCATTAAAAATACCTTAGATGGTAAAGGAACCGTACGCGCAGCTTTAAAAGAAACAGCATCGGCTCTTGAGGAAGGCAAAGCTGATATTCTTGGCTTATACATGATCAGTGAATTGTTTAAGAAAGGCGAAATTGCTGAAGGCGAAGTGATGGACAACTATGTAACTTTCCTAGCGGGTATTTTCCGTTCAGTTCGTTTTGGGGCCACAAGTGCTCACGGTAAAGCAAACATGGTACGTTTTAATTACTTCAAAAAAGAAGGTGCATTTAACTACGACCCTACAACTGGTCACTATAGTGTTAACTTTAAAAAGATGACGGATGCTATGAATTCACTGTCGAATTTAATCTTAACGCTTCAAGGTAATGGCGATTATGACGGTGTTAAAATGTTGTTAGACACTCAAGGAGTTATTAGTGAACAGTTAGCTAGTGATTTAAAATTATTAGAAGAAAAGCAAATTCCTGTTGATGTTACTTTCAAACAAGGAAAAGCAATTTTAGGAATCTAGTTTATAATCTTATTTACAAATACAAAGGCGCTTCTAGCGCCTTTTTCATAAGCGACTGCTCAATAGTCTGATGGATTAATAGAATATACAATCGGCACCGAGACTATCACTGTTTGGCCGTTAGTTACATCTAGACTAAAACTTAAGGTTTGTCCGGTTGGCGGATTGGTCGCTGGCAAGGAACAGGCGACAACCGGAGTGCAAGAAATCGCTCCATTGAAACTTACTCCATTAGGTAAAGTGTCCTCTATTAACAAGCCAGTAACATCATCTGGACCATCATTAGTAACTTGCAATTGATAAGTAGAAGAGCTTCCCGGCGTGTACGAAGTTGAAGAATCAGTTTTAATTACCGAAATATCTGAAGCTTGGTTATTATTACGGCCCACTGAACTCACTCTTTGATTAGAGCCATTAAAAACAGGATCCGTATCAAGTGTATTCACATTTGGACAAGCCACAATCGCATCACTTCCAGTTGTTCTTGTCCAACAGCGACTATCATTTGAATCTACGCCATTAGGAGTTAAACTTATTGAACGGCCTTTTGCTGTATTATCCAAAGTAGTATTAATTGCTGTATTCCAAATACTAGCAGCCACTCCATCATAAGCGCTGGCACTAGTAGAACCATAACCAACAAAATCAATAAGGCTCCCAGAAGAATCATATAGCCGCACATCATCGGCAGTATTATTTAATTGAGCGCTCAACCCTAACCATAACTGTAAATCAGCACTAGGTGCATTGTTATCAGGATTAGTAGATACGCCGACCCATACAACTAAATAACCGTAAGCAGGTATCACTGTGCTAGCAGGAAAAGTAAAATTTAGGCCATCTGTAGTATTAGGACTTATAGAACCGTCAGCTAAGACATAGTTAGAAATATCAATATTAGTAGAACCATTATTATATAGTTCAATAAACTCATCGTTAACAGAAGCTCCTGCCCCTCCTGTTTGATCAAAAAGCACTTCGTTAATTACAACTGCTGAATTAGCAGTTTGGCTTGATATAAAGCCAGTAGTAATAAGTGCAGCTATAAATAAATTATTCCTTTTCAAATTTCATACCTAAATCATTAAGTACTTTTTACTTATCCTAACTTGTTAAGGGCTTTCTGAATACGATATTGGAACCTTTATCACAAGACTTTTACCATTAGGTATATCAACAGTAAGTGTTACATTACCAGTTCCTGCTTGCGTTGTCCCTGCTGCAGAACCACTAACACAAGACGCAGAACCATCTCCAGGGGATTCTGCAGGATCGCAAGTCCAGTCGCCATTATTAGAAGCATTTGCAGGTAAAACATCATTTATCACGGCACCAATCAAATTATGAGGGCCATCATTAGTAATCGTGATGGTGTATTCAGTATCTTGGCCAGGTGTATAAGTCGTGCTCCCTGCTCCATCCGTCTTGACAACACTAACATTCGAACGGCAATTTACCGGCACTAAAGTCGGATCATCATCATTAGTTAAACCATCCAAGTCCGAGTCAACAGCATCATCCGTACTAGTATCGTCACTTAATTCTACAATTGAATTTACGTTATCCGTATCACCCGTTTGTATAGCATTATCAATAGGGTCCATATTAACTTGGGCTTGATTAGAGATATTCGTAGAAGTACAAACAGTTGAACTGTCTGCAACTCTCACTCTATAACTTAAATTAACCGTCCCAGAAGCTGGGATTGAGCCGTTCCAAAGCATATCCTGACCGCTATTGGTTAAACCTCCACCACCATCATTAATAATAGAATCAAAAACAAAGTTGCTATCAAGAGTATCTACAAACTCGTTGCCGGCATTATTTGCTTGAGCAAAATCATTTTGTAAATTAGTCAATACTACATTAAAGGTTACCAGTTCGCCCGGCCCCACTTGGTTGTCGCCACTAGCATCTGTAAATGATTTTGAAGCTGTAATAAACTCTAAAGCCCCAACTGAGTTAGCTTGAAAAGCAAACCATGCCACAAACTCAGGAATACCGGTTCGCTCAGTATCGTTCACTTGATCTTCATCTATATGAACATTGAATTGAGTTGCTTCTACGCCTGAGCCACAGAGCCTTACCCAACCACCGTTGCCACCATCCATACTATTGTGTTTTACAACGACATTGGGAGCTCCAGTAAAAGTATTGCCATAAGCAATGTTTTGACATTCATCTTGATGTCTATCGACATCTCTTCCTCCGGTGCGACCAGCGGCAAAATTATTACCGTTGTATGTTCCGCTACCTCGTTCAATAGCAACCCAGCCTATGGTTTCTGTAGGATGCGAGTTAACAGCTTCGGCTCCTTCTAATGCAATTCGAAAACCAGTAGTGGTTGGAGGGTTTTCTTTATCACCAACAGGTGCAAAGACAGTCGTGGTTATCCATTCAGGATCATTAAAAGTGTTGATGGTGTGCAAAACGGCAGGAGCAGTTGCATAAGTATGACTAAAGTTAATAACGTCGCCATTAGTGCCACCGCCTCGAACAGTATTGGTACTGTGTAAGTAGGCTTCAATTTTGGTAAAGCCTGTGCCATTAGGTATGACCCAAGTTCCCCGCTCTACCACTAACCATTGCACAGTTTCAGTTTGCCAAGCAGAAGACGGACAGGTATTTGCTGGAGGTGGCGAGTTACTATTAAATTCATTAAGGCTAGTACAGGGGCTTTGAACTTGTATCTGAAAACTATTACCAGAAGCGTTACGAATTCTTACGCTTAAACTGTTATCATTATTGTGCGTAATAGGACCAGCAATAACCACAGGATCCGTATAGGTTTTTTGCGTTGTTACTGTAAGCCAAACACCTACATCAACGTCTGATGATCCTGTCTCAAAGAAAGCTCCTGCTCTTGTAAGAGAGCAAAAAAACAAGCAAGTAATTAAGCCGATGCTTAAAACTATATGTTTCAAAGACATTTATCCCTATTTAGCTATATGAAATTAGATCTAACATTAATTCTTATTATCCTTTAAAATAACACATAACTAATTGTAATTTGTATATTTTTGTAAAATTTAATGGCCACTTTTTCATTATTAATAACAGCCAATCCTTATTCAAATCAAGGACAATACTCTGCTTTGAAATTTACCAAAGCAGTTCTAGAGGCTGGGCATATTATTAAGCGTATATTTTTTTATGCAGACGGTGTATTAGTGGCCAATAGATTAAACTGTCCGCCCGCTGACGAACTGAACTTAACAAAATCTTGGGCAAAACTGGCTATTGAAAAAGATATTGAACTAACCGTTTGCGTAACTGCTGCTTTAAAACGTGGCATAGTCAATCAGGCTGAAGCTGAAAGAAACGCTTTAACGAGTGAGAGTATTGACCCCGCTTTTGAGTTATCAGGCTTAGGGCAACTCACTGAAGCCATGCTTGCATCCGATCGCTTGGTTACTTTTGGATAAAGCTGATGAAATCTGTTTGCTTTATCTTTAATAAACCTCCTTACGGCCAAGAATCCGGTAAGGAACTCCTTGATATTTGTTTAATGTGCAGCGCTTTTGAAATGCCAATCACTGTAATCTTTCAAGGCGATGGCGTATTACAACTAATAGAAAATCAGCAGCCAGATATACTCAATATAAAAAACTACAGTAAAACTTTTAAAGCGTTGAAACTTTATGGTGTGGAAACGGTTTTAATTGATGCTGCGGGCTTAGAAAAGCACCAACTGGTAACTGAGAATATTTTGAATATTGGAGAAATAGCCAACAGCAAAATTATTCAAAATGTCATTCAAAATACTGATTTCAGTATCATGCTATAGCTTATGAAAACTTTATTTATACTCAATAATCCCTCAAAACTAACTACCTGTCTTGAAGCTATGGCTAAGGATGATGGATTATTATTAATTGAAGATGCCGTTATTCTAACGCGTAAAAATATAGAGCGAAAAGAGATCAGTTTACAGGCACTCAACGAAGATGTAACCGCTAGAGGCGTTAATCACACAGACCCTAGTTGGCAGCTTATTAATTATGCCAAATTTGTTGAGCTAACTTTAACTTTCGATAAAAGTGTTACTTGGCTCTGATGACTAAACTAGAAGATCTTAAAAGAGACAAAGAAGGCTACCTTCTAAACTCTGAACAGTGGAGTGAGCAAGTCGCGCGAGCAATAGCAGATGATGAAGATCTCGATTTAAACGAGGACCATTGGCAAGTTATTCATTATGTTAGAAATTTCTACGAAGAATTTAATACCAGCCCCTCTATCAGGCCATTAGTTAAATACCTTCAACAAGAGTGGTCAAAAGAAAAAGGTAATAGTATTTATCTTGCTTTATTATTTCCTGAAGGACCAGCAAAACAAGCCACTAAAATTGCAGGTTTACCAAAACCTGCGAGATGTATTTAATTATTAATCTAAGGCCTCATGGTGTAGTTGAATAAGTTACATTGACAGTGTAAGTAACAGTACCACCGTCCGGAATATCAACTAGTTGATTAATAGCACCAGTTCCAGCAGCGGTACAACTTGCTCCGGCCGATGGAGTACAACTCCAAGACATTAATGAAACTCCTGTAGGTATCGGGTCAGAAACTTGTAAACCCGTCACATCGATCGGGCCACCATTACTAACTACAATAGTATAGCTACTAGTCCCGCCTGGAGTATAAATTGTTGTGCTATCATTTTTCGTTACAGAAATATCAGCTTCATTACTGGCTTCAACGGTCAGCCTAAACCTTCTAAAGCAAAGCGGATCTTGCCCCGCACTATCACTCATAGTTAAACGCCATGTTCCACCAATATTGGTAGATTGATCAAAGTCTGATAAATTCCCCTCAGGCTGAAAAGTGCCCGCCGTCGGTGTGGTTCCTGTAAATACAGCGCCTTCATCATCATAATTAACAACTATTACACCTGGGCGCGTCGCCCCGGAATAATACCCAGAATTTGCGGTTACAATATTCACCGAAGTTCCATCTGGCGCTGTTACTACAAACCCAATTTCATTGTTAAAGACACCTCCACCCTGATGATTTCGGCAAACTCCATCATTGGCAGCACCCTCATCTCTTTTATCAAATCGTATCTGTACATTAACATCGGTTATAGCTGTCCCCGTTGGGAAATCTGCAGCTGGAATTACGATATCTCTAAAAACAGGACTGGTACTATTGGGGTCAACATCAGCGTTGGTATTGTTGGTATAGGTTTGAGTTATAGTGACGGCACTTACTGAAAAGTGAACAAGGCACAATAGTATAAAAAGAAATATCCGTATCATCTAACAATAAAGTGTAATATATTCAAAATTATTTAATCATATAACTGATACTATTGCATTCATAAATTAAATGCATATTTGACTTGTAATAGCTGTTAAGTTTCCGTTAAGTTTAGTTGTTAGACAATAGCGTCAAAGGTAAAATCACCTTAATTAATAATGTCATGTGGGACAAACAATGAAAAAATTAAGTATCCAACTTCTTGCTGTAGCAATAGCAGTGCTATTTACTTATTCTGCCACTGCCGCAGATCCAAAAGTTCGTATGGAGCAAGTAACCGCTAAAATGTCTAGCGAGATTTTAGCCAATAAAGATCGAATTAAAGCTGATTCAGACTACGCCAAATCTCTTATTCAAGATCACCTACTTCCAGAAGTTGATACTGAGTATATGACAAAACGTATCTTAGGTAAGACCTACTGGACTGAAGCAACTGAAGTGCAACGCAAGACTTTTACCAATGAATTTATTGGATTATTGCTTAACAGCTATGCCAAAGGATTAGCTAGCTATAGTGGCCAAAAAATAAGTTATTCTGACACTGCTTATTCTAAATCTGGTAAAACTGCTAATGTGCGCTCTAGCATTGAAACTGATGACTCACCTATTTTGATCGATTACCGATTGAAAGTGCAAGCTGATGATTCATGGTTAATTACCGATGTGATTATTGAAGGCGTTAGTATGGCAAAAAGCTATGCTAGCCAATACCGCGATCAAATCAAAGCCATTGGTATAGAGGCAACTTTGCAGAAATTAGCAGAAGAAAACGCTAGAGCTGCAGAAGCAACCAAAATTACTGATGAAACCTAAACGTTTAAAATTTCAGTAAATAAAAGCCAGCATATGCTGGCTTTTTTACATCTAGCTCACTTATAGCATTGCTAAAACGGCTTCTGCGGAGCTTTTTTCTAAACCTTTGTCATCAACAGCTATCTGTTTTACTTCGCCATCATCAACAATCATGGCAAAACGTTTAGAGCGCAAACCCATTCCCCAAGCTGTACCATCAACTTCTAAACCTAGAGCTTTAGCAAATTCGCCATTGCCATCCGCTAACATGGTGATTTCTTCAGCATTAGAAGACTTACCCCAGGCATCCATAACAAAAACATCATTGACTGACATACAAACTATTTCATCAATACCCTTCGATTTAAACTTATCTGCATTCACTACAAAGCCTGGTAAGTGAGCAGCCGAACAGGTTGGTGTAAAAGCACCAGGCACCGAAAACAAGATTACTTTTTTATTATTAAATAAATCTCGTGTATCGATATCTAACGGCCCATCTTGCCCCATGACTTTAAGTGTTACGTTAGGAATTTGCTCATTGATATTAATCATTTTTAAATCTCCAAAATATATTCTAAGATAAATGATAATGTTTGCTGTAACATTAATCCATTAATACTATCTTTTAAGCAAGCTTTGTTATTAATTTGAAGGGGTTCATACAATGTCAGATTCTAAAGTATCACGCTTTTTACCATGGGTTTTAATTGCTATCGTTGCTTTTATTTTTTTGCAATCTTTGCCATATAAGTTTTCTGGTCACGCAGAAACTAAAATTATATTTATGACCATTGGTGAGTGGATGAATGGTCTAGGGCTATCAAGCATAGGTGAACTATTTGGCCAATACGGCGGCTATCTCATTGGTTCTTTAGAATTGGTTGCAGTAATTTTATTGTTACTTCCTAAAACGCGTTTTTATGGTGCTTTATTAGGACTAGGCCTTATGAGTGGCGCAATATTTTTCCACTTATTTACACCACTAGGCGTGGTTCGGACAATCGATGATGCTGGCAATACTGATGGCGGTGTTTTATTTATTATGGCTTGTATTGCTTGGGTATCTAGCGCTGTTCTTGCCTACTTGAATAGACCTGGAAAATCATAAACCAGACACAAATTTTAATGATCATTTATAAAAGGCGCTTTTAAGCGCCTTTATTAATTATGGTTAATAAACTCTAACTTGTTGGTTGGAAAGCCTTTTGATTGAGCTTTGCTTACTAAATCATTAACTATTGATTTATCAATATTGGGATCACGCGCTAAAATCCATAAGTATTCTCTTTTAGGACCTGCAACCAAAGCATACTGATAATTATCTGCATCTAATTCAATAACATTATAACCACCATAAAAAGGACCAAAAAAGCTTACTTTTAACGCGGCCACATTTTCATTGCTTGTGAAATAGGCTTTACCTTCAGCCTCTTCCCACTCTTTCGATGAAATATTAAATCCTTTGTTAAGGACTTTCACACCACCATCAGATTTTAGAGAATAATTTGCTGTAACCTTATGTAAATCCTTTTCAAAGCGATTAGGTAATCTCGCAATTTCGTACCAGGTGCCTAAGTACTTATTCAATTGAAAGTTTTGTACCACAGGTAAATCTGTCGGAGCTACACTACATGAAACAAGCGAAAGCACCAGTGGAATAAAAAGAAGTTTCTTCATGGATATAACCTTTTGCTAACTATTTATTCGAAGGTTATAGCTAAGCTTCAGTGAAGATATTGTGATTTTAGCTCTGAAGGCTAATTAGTTATTTTTTGAATAATCATGCTCAACTTTAGCAATCCGAACTGAAAAGTCTGAATACCATTTTTCTTTACCGTACTTTTGCGCCACTAAATGCTTTGAATTGGCTTTCCAGTTTTTAATGGACTCAAGGTCTTTCCAATAGGAAACAGTAATCCCTACTTTTTCTCTTGCGGACTCAATTCCTAAGTAACCCGGTTGTATCGCTGCCAACTCAAGCATTTGCTGCGCCATCTCACCATAGCCACTGATATTATTGGAAACTAAAGAAGTGAAAACCACACAGTAGTATGGAGGTTTGGGAGTATTAGCAATCATCAATTATTATCACTCCTCAGGAATGACTAACCATAAAATAATATACAAAAAAGCTCCTACAGTAGCTGTTAACAAGGATGCAATAACATAAATAATCCTCATCATGGTTGGATCAATGTCAAAGCGCTTTGCCAAGCCACCGCATACGCCACCAATCATTTTATTTGCTTTTGAACGCTTTAATCCTGACATTCCAATTACCTACAATGTTTTACATTTGCTTAGCACGAAAACTGCTAAGTTAGATTAGATTTACTGTAACCTTATCAAAAAAAGTATGGGGGAAACATATGCAAAAGAAATTAATTGCCGAATTTATTGGCACATTTTGGTTGGTTTTAGGCGGCTGTGGTAGTGCTGTATTAGCGGCAGGATTTCCAGACGTTGGTATTGGTCTATTGGGCGTTTCGTTAGCCTTTGGTTTAACCGTTTTAACTATGGCCTATGCCATTGGCCACATTTCTGGTTGTCACTTAAACCCTGCTGTCTCTGTAGGCTTGTGGCTAGGTGGGCGTTTCGAAACTAAAGAATTATTGCCTTATATTGTAGTGCAAGTTTTAGGTGGCATTGCAGCTGGAGGAATCTTATACCTGATCGCTTCAGGCCAGGATGGCTTTAGTACTGCAGCCGGATTTGCTTCGAATGGCTATGGCGAACACTCACCTGGTGGTTATAGCATGACGGCAGCTTTAATCTGCGAAGTTGTCATGACAGCCTTTTTCTTGATTGTTATCTTAGGTGCCACTGATAAACGTGCACCTGCAGGCTTCGCACCGATTGCTATTGGTTTATGCTTAACACTGATTCATTTAATCAGTATTCCAGTCACAAACACATCGGTAAACCCTGCTCGCAGTACAGGAGTGGCGCTGTATGTTGGTGACTGGGCTATCAGTCAATTATGGCTATTCTGGTTAGCTCCAATCGTAGGTGCTGCAATTGGTGCATTTATATATAAGTTCATCGGTAAAGAGTAATATTTATATAAATGTTGTAAAAAGGCGGCTTTTAGTCGTCTTTTTGCTTTTAAAGGCATTTATCGCATAGGTTTATGCAGAAATGACGTGTATAATCGCCGCTCGATAGCATCAGGTCCAAGATAGTCGTGAGAAGTGTTAGTGACCCAGTGCTTAATTTATAGAGATACTCGAAAAGAGTGATCTCCACAGGTGAACTACAATATGACTACTTCTGAACAAGCATCGTTTGATGACTTAGGCCTTTCTGCGCCTATTCTAAAAGCCGTAAAAGACGTTGGCTACGAGCTGGCCTCGCCAATTCAACAAGCCAGTATTCCTGTCCTACTAACAGGCAAAGACATTATTGGCCAAGCCCAAACTGGTACTGGTAAAACCGCAGCATTTGCCCTGCCACTGTTATCTAAAGTTGATGTTAAATCAAAGCACACCCAAATATTGGTATTAGCACCTACTCGTGAGCTAGCGATTCAAGTAGCCGAAGCTTGTCAAAGTTATGCTAAACATTTACCAGGTTTTAATGTATTGCCCATTTATGGCGGTCAAAGTTATGACATCCAGTTGCGTCAACTAAAACGCGGTGCGCAAGTGGTCGTCGGTACCCCTGGTCGCGTTATGGATCATATCCGTCGTAAAACGTTAAAGTTAGATAACCTGACGACTTTAGTTTTAGATGAAGCCGATGAAATGCTTCGCATGGGCTTTATTGATGACGTTGAGTGGGTATTAGAACATACCCCACAAGACCGTCAGATCGCCCTCTTCTCTGCGACTATGCCAAAAGAAATCAAGAAGGTAGCAGAAAAGCATTTAGATAATCCTGAACACATTAAAATTCAGTCTAAGACATCCACCGCTACTACAATTCACCAGCGTTATTGGCCTGTCAGTGGTCTGCATAAACTGGATGCATTAACGCGAATTTTAGAAAGCGAAACCTATGATGGTGTCATTATTTTCGTTAGAACCAAAATGGCAACCATTGAAATTGCTGACAAGCTAAATGCTCGTGGCTTTAACGCAGAAGCACTTAATGGCGATATTCAACAATCAGCCCGTGAGCGTATCGTTGGTAAATTAAAAAGCGGTAAAATCGATATTCTTTTAGCTACTGACGTCGCCGCTCGTGGATTAGACGTAGAGCGAATTAGTCACGTGATTAATTACGATATTCCTTACGATACTGAATCCTATGTTCACCGTATCGGCAGAACCGGTCGTGCTGGTCGTACGGGTAATGCGATTTTATTCGTAGCCCATCGCGAACGTCGTATGCTGCAAGCGATCGAAAGAGCTACAAAGCAGCCGATTGAAAAGATGGAAATGCCAACCATCAACTATATTAACGAGCAACGTGTTAATCGCTTTAAAAATCAAATCAGTGATACGATTGCCAATGGCGACTTAGAGTTTTACCTACAATTAATCAAGAGTTTCCAAGAACAAAACGAACATGACCCACAACTATTAGCGGCGGCATTAGCAAAAATGGTTCAGGGCGAAGAAGAGCTTTTATTAAAAGAAAACCTTAAAAAGAAAACTAAAAGCAAAGAGTGGGATAAAGACCTAGACGATAGACCTCGTCGCAAAGCTAAAGACAAAGTCTTTTCACCAAAAGCTCAGCCACTTAAAGAACATCCTGATATTAAGATGGAACGTTATCGCCTTGACGCTGGTCACAAGCACAATGTTAAAGTCGGTAATATTGTTGGCGCCATTGCGAATGAAGCCGATATCGAAAGCCAATATATTGGCCAGATCGAATTATACGAAGAGTTCTCAACCGTTGACTTACCAGCCGACATGCCGGACGAGATTTTAAACATCCTTAAAAGCGCTCGTGTTGCTGGCAGAGCTATGAGTATGTCGAGAATTGGCGATATGGATACAGAATCTAAAGCTTCAGCAGGAAAGCCCAACAGGCATAAAGGGAAACGTTCAAACGCTCATAAGCGTAAAGCTAAAAAGTAAACATAAAAAAGCCTGCAATTGCAGGCTTTTTTGTAAATTATTAGGGAAGTAACTCTGACTCACTTATTTATTACGCTTGCATTTTTTAAAATCAAAATGATAGGACATCGAATCCATTAAACATGGATTTAATTAATTCATAACCCGTTAAAATGGAGCCAAATAAGAGTGTGACTCTACAAATAATTGAAAGCATAAACTCGTAGCCTGTTGACAGTGAAAACCTATCCAGGAGTACATCAAAGTCAAATGTTCCCCATACAAGATATAATAAAGAAAAACCAATAGCTAAAAGCATAAGACCTAAACCAAAATTACTAAACCCGTCATTTTGAGCCCAATAAAAAGAAAGCCATACTAAAAAAATAGTAACGGTGGCTACGTTTACTCTAAAAAAAACTAACTCTTTAGTATACAAAACTAACATTATAGAAAGGATAAAGTTGTATATCCCAATAATAATAATAGCTTTCCATAAATGATCTTCACCTATTAAATTTATAACAGCAAAACTGATTATTGCTGCAATATAAATTGAATGCGTGAAAAGCAAACTTTTATATCTAGTCATTACTTATACATTATTTAATAATAGTGGTATTTTGTAGTTAAATTGATCAAAGTTACTTTCCACCACGCTGTTGCTCTTTAGTTTCTTGCTTCTTTTGCTTTCTCGAGGCTATCGCCGTTTTAACCTCTGAGCCTAGGTGCTCTTCGCCACGCTGCTTTGCCAGTTGCATTTGGCGTTCGCGCTCAGAATAACGTTGACGCTGCTCTGGGGTTTGTTTGTCGTAGCAATGATGACAACTCACCCCTTTGGCGTATTTCTCGTGTTGTTTGTCTTCTTCGAGAATTGGCATTCGGCAAGCATGGCACTGATCATATTGGCCTTTTTCTAAATCATGATTAACCGCAACTCGGTTATCAAAAACAAAGCACTCACCTTCCCACAAGGATTCTTCTTTTGGTACTTCCTCTAAATATTTTAAGATTCCGCCTTCTAGATGATAAACTTCTTCAAAGCCCTGCTCTTTTAGGTAAGCGGTAGATTTTTCACAACGAATACCGCCAGTACAAAACATAGCGACTTTTTTATGTTGAGCTTTGTCTAAATTCTTTTCTACATACTCTGGAAATTCACGAAAGGTTTCAGTTTCAGGATCGAGCGCATTCTTAAAGGTTCCAATCGCTACTTCATAGTCGTTACGAGTATCAACCAGAACCACATCTGGATCGGATATTAAAGCATTCCACTCTTTGGGTTTAACGTAGGTGCCAACCACTTCTTTAGGATCGATTCCTTCAACTCCCATAGTAACGATTTCTTTTTTGAGTTTTACCTTAGTGCGGTAAAACGGCATAGTTTCATCATAAGATTCTTTATGCACTAGATCGGCTAAGCGCTCATCTTGCTTTAGCCAATTTAAAATCGTATTGATAGCTTTGCGACTACCGGCTACTGTACCATTAATGCCTTCTTGCGCGAGCAATAGAGTACCTTTAACCTCATTCGCAAGCATGACATCCAGTAACGGCTGGCGGATAGCTTCAAAATTCTCTAGGGTAACAAATTTATATAAAGCAGAGACAACCACTTGATTTGATTGGGTATTATTGGATTTTTGATTAGGTACAACAGAGTCATCTGCGGCAACAGATTTAGAAATAGTCATTAACTTCCTCGCCTACTGGAACGTAAAACCAGTGCTTATTCGATTAAAATTCGAGCGAATTGTAGGAAATTAACTATTAGGAGTCAATCTTGAGCACCATTATTTAAACACTCAAGATGACTCATCATCGGTTTAAAGCTAAAGCTAAGTTTTACTCAGCAGAGTCGTCTAATAAACCCAGTTGTTCCTTAGCGAAATATTCTAATGCCGGATGATCTGGGTTAGAGAAGTTACCAAGGCCTAAAACCTCACCCTCTGTGCTAATAAAAGCTAAGGTGGGAGTTCCGCGAATGCCATATTCTTGCCCGATCTCATCTGCATCAAGCGCTACCTCAAATTGATAGCCTCTTTCTTTCATATAGGCCGCAGGGTCCCCGTCTTCGCGGACATTCATTGCTATAACAGTAAAGCCTTGGTCTTTATATTTTTCATACACTCTATTAACGCCTGGAAATAACTTTTTGCAATAAGGACACCAGGTGGCCCAAAAGACCAGCAATACCGGCTTTCCCTTATAGTCTTTAATCGAAATATTTTGCCCTTTGAAGTTTTTTAGAGTCCATTCAATTCCAGGATATTTATCCTCAGCTTCCACTGCTTTTTTAGCAGCCTCTTTAGCGCTAGCAGTTGCAGTGAAAATCAATAGGATCAGAGCGAGTAAATATTTCATAGTTATTGGACATATCAGTTTAAATGAATATGTCATTTAGTCTCTTAACTAAGCTGTTTGTTACAAGGTTCGGAATAGGTTTTGGCAGGATCAATAATAAGCATAGACAAACTTAGTAATACCAAAGTTTATGGCCATTGTGTTTAAGCCATTTCTCAGCTTCTTGATAATGCTTATCGTAATGCAACACTAGATGCCAGAAGGAACTTGAGTGATTTTGATGCACTAGATGACACAGTTCATGCACTATCAGATAGTTCATAACAAATTCCGGTGCCAATAAAATTAGTGGATTAAACTGTAAAACACCTGTCGCAGTACAGTGTCCCCACTTAGTCTTAGTTTTACGAAACTTAATCGCTGAGACCTTATCCCAAAGTTGCATCTCTTTAGCAAATAGCTCAACTAATTCAGGTATTTCTACATTGGCTTGTTTAATAAGCCACCGGTCCATAACTTTAAGGGTATTTTCTTGGCTTTGTTCGGACAGTTTTAACAATAGATTAGAACCAGTCAACTTAGAGCCATTACGCTTAGCACTTTGCAATTCCAGAGTTATTTCATAACCCATAAAAGGAATTATTGCTCCATCTTGAATCTTTATTACCTCAGCCTGCTTCTCTTCTTGCTCAACCAGTTTATTCAATATCCATTGGCGTTTTTCTGCTACAAAATCATTAATAAAAGCCATTGGAGTTCTGTGTGGTGCTCGTATTTCTACCGAGTTATTATCAATATGGATCGCGACCGTTTTACGTTTAGATCGAGTAATAAAAAAGTTGATATCTGACGATTCAGAAAACGGTGCTTTAATCATGAAATATAAATCAAGTGATTTCGTTAATAACTAAATGACCACAAGCCAATAATTTTTTTTGCTCGGCGGTTAACTTTTTGACTTTCATCTCTGCTTTTAAGGCCAAAGATTTATCGGCAAAGGCATGGTGATAAATCATAGTTAAAGGCTGTTTCCCCCTAAGATACTTAGCGCATTTTGGCCCATTAGATTGATGCTCTTCAAAACGCCTTTCTAAATCCAAAGTGATGCCCGTATAAAGCTGCCCTTCACGACAACGTAAAATGTAGAGATGCCAGCCTTTGTCATCAGTCATCGGTACAGCCGCCCTGCTTTTACTAAGCGTGGCTTAAAATAAGGGTTATCCATAGAAGCTACTTTAACTTCTTTACCGCTAGAAGGCGCGTGAATAAATTTCCTATCGCCAATATAAATCGTCACATGGGTTGGAGTTGAGCTGGTTTTGTAAAACAATAAATCTCCTGGACGTAAATCTTTTAAACTCACGGTTTTAGACTGCGCATACTGGGCTTTAGACACTCTTGGCATTCCCTTTGATACTTGGCTATGAGTAAACAAAACTAAACCGCTGCAGTCAAATCCCTCTAACGGATTAGAGCCTCCGTAGCGATAAGGCTGACCAAGCATCCTTTTCGCCATTGAGACAATAGCGTTGGCTTTTTTAGCATCGTATTTAATATAGCGGGAGGACACAGGATGTTGAGAGCTCTGTGAACTAGCTTGCCTTGAGTCGGAACCACAGGCCGAAAGCAACAAAGCGGCGCTGGATAGAATTATAGTTTTATAACTAAGTTTGTGCATAGCTAGAGACTAACACGAGAAAACTGAATTTACACTAAACAGAAACCTATAATACCAAACCGTTAAAATAATTTTAAAGGATTCTCTGCTATCTCTTGTAACTCAGAAAATTGCGCTCTTAGATCTAAGACATGCTGCTCCCAATAATTTACAGAAGCAAACTGAGGGAACGCTTGAGGGAAAGCTGGATCTGACCAACGCTCAGCGATCCATGCAGTATGTTGAATCATGCGTAAAGCCCTTAATGGTTCAATCAAAGCTATTTGCGAATAATCGAAATCACAAAATTCCTGATAGCCTTCGACGACTTCTGAAAGCAGCTTGATCCGATTAGTTCTATCACCGGATAACAGCATCCAAAGATCTTGAATTGCTGGCGCCATCCTCGCATCATCAAAATCAATAAAATGCGGATTATCATCTCGCCACAAAATATTACCCGGGTGACAGTCACCTTGAGTCCTTATAAATTCAATTTTATCCAGACTTTCCCACTGGCGATCTACGACTTTTAAAACATCATTAACTAAACTTGAATAAGCGGTTTTCAATTCGAAAGGAATCGCTTTTTCACTTACAAACTGAGCCTTCTCAAAACCAAAAGTTTGAGTATTCAGTTGTGGTCTATAAACAAAAGGCTTAGCTTTACCAACGGCATGAATTCTTCCTAGAAACCTACCAAGAGTAAATAAATTATCAAGGTTGTCTAACTCTGGGGCATGACCACCCTTTCGTTCAAACACTGACAAACTAAAATCGCCAGCTTTAAAAAGTGATTGTCCGTCGATTGCTATTGGTGGAACTACAGGTAACTCTGCCTCAGCCAACTCAAAGCAAAAACTATGCTCTTCAGTTATTTGCTCAGGAGACCAACGCTCGGGACGATAAAATTTGGCGATAATAGGCTGTCGGTCTTCAAGACCTATCTGGTAGACCCTATTTTCATAGCTATTAAGGGTTAAAATCCTGCCATCGGTCATATACCCCAGAGCATCAATACTGTCGAGGATAAAGTCAGGAGTGAGCTGTTCAAAAGGATGAGATGAGCTGTCATCATTTGATAAAAGCTCATCGCTTGGATAGTAACGGTTACCCGAGTTCGTCATCGGCTACAAAGTATTTTGGATCGCGCTTAGTATCAACTTCTACGGCAGCGCCAGCTTTGGTTAATAATTTCTGACAATCAGGACTTAAATGTAATAGATGAATTTTTTTGCCGGCACTCTGATAACGAACAGCTAATGCATCAATAACTTCAAGACCGGAATGGTCCCAAACTCTTGAGTCCGCAAAATCTACATACACTTCATCTAAATCAGTTCTTGCGGAAAATTGTTCTGAGAAATGAGTAGTTGAGCCAAAGAATAAGGGACCACGAACCGTGTAGTAAGCTTTTCCATTTTTTTCTTGGCGACGAACACGAACTCGTTTGGCGCTTTGCCATGCAAACACTAGTGCTGACAAGATAACACCTACAAAAACCGCTACTGCTAAATCCGTCAACACAGTAACCACTGACACGGTGACCAAAACAAGTGCATCTGTTAATGGAATTTTGCGCATAATTCTAAAGCTAGACCACTCAAAGGTTCCGATAACAACAATAAACATGACACCCACTAAGGCGGCAACAGGAATCATCTCAATTAATGGAGAAGCAAATAAAATAAAAATTAATAAAGCAATTGCTGCAGTAATACCTGACAAACGGCCACGACCACCAGAATTAACGTTAATCATGGATTGACCAATCATGGCACAACCGCCCATACCACCAAAGAAACCTGTAGCAGTATTAGCCATTCCTTGAGCAAAACATTCGCGATTACCTTGACCACGTGTTTCAGTAATTTCATCAATCAATCGTAAAGTTAGTAATGATTCAATTAAGCCAATTGCCGCTAAAATAATGGAGTATGGGAAAATAATCTTTAAGGTTTCCATATTAAATGGAACACTTGGAATGCTAAATTCAGGGAAACCGCCGGCAATTGAAGCTACATCACCCACAGTTTTACTCGGTAAGCTAAACCCAATAGCGACAAGTGAAACAATTAAAATTGCCGCTAACGATGAAGGAATAGCTTTAGTTAATTTTGGCAAAAATTGAATTATCACCATAGTAGCAATAATCAAACCAATCATTAGCCACAAAGATTCACCTTGTAACCAAGTTCCGTCTAGCCAGCCCCACTTTCCTTCTGGGGTAAAGGACTGCAAGCTAGGAATTTGCGCTAATAGAATTACTATCGCTAAGCCATTGACAAAACCCAGCATTACGGGGTGTGGCACCATACGAATAAATTTACCAAGTTTTAGCCAACCAGCAAGCATTTGAATAACCCCTGTTAGCACCACTGCTGCAAATAAATACTGTACATCATGCTCTGCAACTAAAGCCACCATCACGACGGCCATTGCACCCGTCGCACCGGAGATCATACCTGGGCGACCGCCAAAGATAGAAGTAATCAGACCCACCATAAATGCCGCATATAAACCAACCAGTGGTTCAACACCTGCTACGAAGGCAAATGCTACCGCTTCAGGGACTAAAGCTAATGCCACGGTTAAACCAGACAAAACATCATTTTTCGCACTAGCGGTGGTATTTCGTATTAAATCAATCATGAAACTCTCAATATAATGCCAAAGGCAAAGATGGCGCGCATTTTACGCACTTAATGACGTATAAACTAGGGAAACCAAGAATTTTTATTGCTTAACTAGTGGGTTTGGGCATTTAGCACTCAAGCCAAAAATGCGAGATAGCTGTTAAGCTGCCTTAATAAGTACAACTTATAACTGCTTCTTATAAGCACTATGCTTAATATAATATTGCCTTCTTTGAAGGATAAGCTGCTTTTCAGAAATAACGGATTGCTCTATTGCGACTCTCGATTCCTGATCCGAAATGTGATGATAAGATTTGGTAAGGATTGGTTCAAATCCGCGCGCGAGCTTATGTTCACCTTGCGCACCAGGTTCAAACACGCGTAATTTATTTTCAATGGCAAACTCGATACCTTGATAGTAGCAAGTTTCAAAGTGTAACCCTGACGAGTCTTCAAAAGCCCCCCAATAACGACCGTATAAATGAGAATTCGAGTAAAAAAATAATGCCCCGGCTAAAACGGTGTCGCCTTTTCGAGCAAACAATAGCAAACAGTTATCAGGCAAAGCTTTCGACAACCCAAGAAAGAACTCTTTATTTAATTGAGCCCAGCCTGACTTTTTAGCAAAAGTATGGCTATATAGCTGATAAAACAGCAGCCATTGCTCTTTAGTCGCATCTTTTGCTTTGACGCGCTCAAAGCTCCAACCAGCTTGCTGTACTTTAGCTCTTTCTTGACGAATGTTTTTACGTTTTTTAGGTTTAAGGCACATCAGGAATTCTTCAAAATCTTGAAAACCTTGATTATGCCAATGAAATTGTAGATCCGTTCGTTCAAATAATGCTGCGTCCTTAATTAAGGTTAGCTGCTTTAAAGAGTCTGACATTTGATCATCAAAATTAATATGCCAACCACTCAATTGACTCTGCTCACACCAGTCACAAATAGTTTCAAACCAGCTTTGCTGTTCTTCAAAAGATAATGCACCAATAATTTTAGGAGCCAAACATGGCGTTACGGGAGTCGCGCTTAAGAGCTTTGGATAGTAGTCCAAGCCTCTCCTGTGATAAAAATCAGCCCATGCCCAATCAAATACATATTCGCCATATGAATGGCTTTTGATATAGCTTGGAATAACCGCTTTTAAAGTCGGGTTGGTTGCATTCTTTTCCTCATATAAACAAAGATGCAAGGCTTGCCAACCATTATCCGGCGTAACGACACCAGAAGTTTCAAATAGCTTCAAAAACTCATAGCTGACTAAAGGATTGGTAGTATCAGGCCAGTTTTCACAACCAATATTACTAATGCTTGTCTGTGGGATAAATATCATACGAAGATATACTACAACAAAGTCTATAGTATTAGCTTAAAGCTCGCTTGATAAAACTACAAATCAATTTTCAAAAAAAAAGCCAAGCACGAAGCTTGGCTAAAAAATTACTTAGGAGTAATTTTTGGGGTATGATAAGACTAACAAAAACAATTATATAAGGGTAAAAGCTACAGTTGCGAATACTACTGAGATAACAATCACCTCTAAAGCATTTTCTAGATACTCGCTCATTACAGTCTCCTTCGGCTCAACAGCCATTGCCATAACACGCAACGAATTTTACGCCTGTTTTATGACAATATTAAGACAAATTCACAAGATGAATTCTAATACCATTAATTAGATTTTCTAATGCCTAAAGGCTGTTGCGGTACTTTCTGCAGCTCGGTGATATCATAACCTTCTTGCTGGATGATATTGACCAATTTTTGGTATCGGGCGTTTGTGATTATAGGCGTTCTTGCCATGATCCAAACATAATCTCTATCACTACGTCCTATAATTGTTTCACTGTAGTCGGTATCCAAGTAAACAATGCGGTATTCCATTTCTATAGGCCAAATAAACTGCATTCCCCATACGGCATTACTCTCATGGTCCCATATAAAACCTTTGGGGTTATAGACTTTATACTCCCCATCAAAAGAGCCTTGATTGAAACGAAATTGAGTGAGAATGTCGCCATCTTCATCTAACTTATAGGATTCGACGGCATTGTGAGCGCCTTTTTCGATATAAGTTGGTATATTGGCGATAACGTACCAATCACCCATAAAGCGTTCTAGATCCACTTTAGCTTCAGTGCGGATCGGCGGTAAACTGCTGCAAGAGGATAGAATCATTGCTCCCAAAGAAGCAATGCCAACAGCACGCACTTTTTTCAAACTGATGTTTTTAAACATTGACCACAAAATTCCACAGGTTTTGAGTTAAGTTAGCAAAACCCATGTGAATCTATAGTCAAAAAGAAATGAGCAATTTAGTTGATAAGCTGATTAATGAGAAGAATTATTGTTTTAATAATGACAATAGCATTTGAGCATGCTCTGCTGCCTCATGCCCCATATCCGTTAAATAGCCGCCATCTGGTAAGCTTGTGATGCCTTTGTCGAATAAGCTCTGCGCAGCTTGGATACTTTCTTGAGATGCATTTGAATGAATTTTTATACCTTGTTGAGTGGTATCTAGATTAAACATTGCAAGCAAGCGTATTTCTTCAAGTAATTCGTTACTAATGGACATATATTCTCCTTTTTTATTGTTATACCCAATTCATTTGATAAGGACAATAAAAAAGCCGCATTCAGCGGCTTTTTATAAAATAACACCATCACTAATTAATGCGCTAGTCAATTAGACCACGACTTTTAAGTAGGTATTTAGGATCGGCTTCTTTACCTCTGAACTTTTTATATAAAGTTAAGGGATCTTCAGTGCCGCCTTTTGATAAAACATTATCGACAAAAGCTTTTGCTGTTTTTTCATCAAAAATACCATTCTCACGGAAGGCTTGATAAGCATCTGCACCAAAAATATCAGACCAAATATAACTGTAATATCCGGCAGAGTAACCCCCAGAGAAAATATGCGAGAAATAAGTCGTACGATATCGAGGAGCAATTTCACTAATAAGACCGTACTTTTCTAGTACTTTGTTTTCAAAAGCATCAGCATCACGGATTTCACCATCATCGATAGTATGCCATGCTAAATCTAATAGAGTAGCTGCCATATATTCTGTAGTGGCAAAGCCTTGATTAAACTTGCTTGCGGCTTGAATCTTTTCTACTAACTCTTGCGGGATCACTTCGCCTGTTTTGTAGTGTTTAGCAAATTGCGCCAATACTTCAGGTTCAGTCATCCAGTTCTCGTGAACTTGTGATGGAAACTCTACAAAGTCACGCGGGACAGAAGTGCCGGTTTGTGATGGATAAACACCATTAGACAAAAAACCGTGCGCAGCATGACCAAACTCGTGGAACAAAGTACTAGCTTGATCAAAAGTTAACAAGGTAGGTTCATCACCCACTGGACGCGGATAATTTAAAACGTTCACAATAATTGGCTTATGGAATTTACCATTTTGATCAACGTATTGCTTACGATAAGAGTTCATCCATGCGCCACCTCGTTTACTCTCACGAACATAGAAATCAGTTAAATAGATACCGATTAATTCACCTTGAGGGTCTCGTACTTCAAATGTGCGAACATCTTCATGGTAAGTCGGAAGATCGAAACGTTCCTTAAAGTTCATACCATAAAGCTTGTTCGCAATATAGAAAACACCTTGTAGTGAGTTTTCTAAGGAGAAATAAGGTTTCACGATTTCTTGATCGATTTGATAATCTGCTTTTAGGATTTTTTCTGAGTAATGACGCCAATCAGAAGCTCTAAATTTAAAGTCGCCTCCCTCTTCATCAATCATTTTTTGCATTAAGGCCACTTCATTTTGAGCTTGCTTAATAGCAGCTGGCCAAATTTGATCCAATAATTTGTAAACATTATCGGCGTTCTTAGCAACTCGTGATTCAAGAATAAAATCAGCGTGATTTTTATAACCCATCAAAGTGGCTTTTTGCGAACGCAGAGCTGCAATCTTAGCTGCTACTTCTTTATTATCGTTGGCATTATCATTATCACCACGATTAATATAACCCTGATAAATTCTTTCTCTTAAGTCGCGATTAGTAGAGTAAATCAAGAAAGGGTTTTTAGACGGTCTATGCGTTGTAAAAACCCATTTACCTTCATGCCCACGTTTTTTAGCCGTTTCTGCAGCAGCATCAATAACATTCTGTGGTAGGCCAACTAAGTCTTTTTTGTTTTCAAGAACCATCTCCCAGTTATTATTTTCAGCAAGTACATTCTCGCCAAACTGGATAGTTAACTCTGAAAGTTTCTGATTCAGTTCTCGCAGCTTGCCTTTTTGCTCTTCAGATAACTCTGCACCACCACGAACAAAACCCTTATATCGATCTTCCAAAAGCTTCATTTGATCTGCACGCAAACCTAGTTCGTTGCGTTTATCATAAACAGCTTTCACCCGAGCAAACAGTTTCGGATTTAAATTAATATCGTCATTTAATGATGACAATAATGGACCTACCTTTCTAGAGATACCTTGCAGCTCAGAATTAGTGTGAGCTGAAGTCAAGTTAAAGAATACATTGGCTACTCGTGTTAAATCTTTACCACCATATTCTAATGCCTCAATGGTATTAGCAAAGGTAGCTTCGCTAGTACTATTAGCAGCCATTTCAATTTCTTCTTTGGCTTTTTTGATAGCAACGTCAAATGCTTCTTTATAATGTTTATTTTCAATTTTATCGAATGGAGGAATACCAAAAGGGGTTTCCCAAACCATAAAGAATGGATTTCCACCTTCTATTCTGTCTGGCTTCACTGGCGTTTTCTTCATGTCGTCTTGCACTTTAACCGTAGTTTGTTCAACTTTAGCCGTTTTGGCTTCTTCCTTTTTTACTGATTCGCCGCCTTTGTCGCATGCAGTTAAAAACACCGCAGAAACAGCAAAGCTAATAGCTAGTTTATTCATTTGCTAAATACTCGTGGTTTATATTAATTTTAGTAGTGCATTTAATAACATAAATAACTGAAAAAAACAGTCATTTCTGTCTATATTTATTTAAGTTATTGAATTTTACTGGTCTTATCAGACCAACTTTATGTAACAATTTATGAAATTGAAATCACATTGCTGGCTGTTCTAACTTTTGTTCGTTGTCTTGGGACTGTTTGATCATTAAGGCTTGTTGCTTTCTAGTAGCTAGCATCAAGATAACCGAGGCCATAACTAAAACTGCTCCGATTAGAATAACTAGAGTAGCACTGATTACGCTCAGAGGACCGCCGACAATTGATATAATGACGTTGGTGATGCAAAAAACTGAAGTTTGCAAACCCATAACCTTTCCCTGGCCTAAATGACCAAAGTACTTTGACAAGTAAGTTGGCACCATACCGTTAGCAATAGCAATCCAACCTCCGATTAAGAAGAAAATTGGATAGATATACACTTCATTAGAAAATGGCTGAATAGCAAACAGGATAACCAAAGCGGCACCACCTATAATCATTGACTTGATTTCGCCATATTTGAAATTGACTTTATCAACTACAAAACTACTGACAAGAATCATGCAGGCAGTCAAAGCGACGGTTGCCCAAGCAATACCCCGACTATCAAACTGCAAGTTATCGACAAACCAAACGGGATAAAAATCATAAAAAGCATTTAGGCCCATCGAATACAAAAAATAAAACCAGAATATTGGCAATACTTCTTTATGCTTTAATACTGTTAACGAATTGTTTTTTCGGATCAGCTGCCAAAACTCAAGCTTGTCTTGACTAGCTGGTTTTTTAGTACTTTTCTGGCGAGCTTCAATGGTGAAGTAGACCATAACAAAAGCAATGCCAATACCCACGGCAGCAATATTAAATACATTGGCAACCCCATAAATCATTAAGAAACCACCGATGAGTGGTCCAATCAACCAACCTGCATAGGTCGATGCATAAACAAGCGATATTGCTTTAGTACGTTCTATATGAGGGTGCAATTCGGCACCAATAGCTCGAGCGATAGAAATATTACCCTCGCAAATGCCCGTGACTAACCTTGCTAAGGTAAAGGCTATAAAGGACTCATAAATGACCGCTAGGGCTGTTAGTAAATAGCCAATAAAACTACCAAATAAAGTAAGTAATAAAACTTTGCGACGGCCATAATGATCTGACAAGGCTCCAACAAAAATACTTCCTATAAGTAAACCTAGTGGGTAAATCGCTAATGAAAAACCAAGTAATACCTTGGGGTGGATCCCTAGAAAGTTAGTAAGATCATTTGGAATTTGATCTAGGAAGTATGGTGCCAACACAGGGTATGGCATAGCAATACCTGCAGTGCCCAGTAAGGATATGACCATCACACTGGCAAGCACTAATCTGGCTTTTTTTGGCCCCATAAGCTCCCTGTTTTTTTAGATAAGTTTTATTGCGTTGACTAGTCGTTTATCGATTTAAAATAATTTACGCTAAAAAGTCGATCTTTATCGAACCAAGATTTTATCAATTTAAAACCAGATTTGTTAGCCATATTGATAATATCTTCTTCAGTAAATTTATAAGAGTTCTCGGTATGAATCGTTTCACTTTGCTCGAATCTAATGGTTTGCCCCAATAACCTCACAGTTTGCGGGCTGTTACTGATTAAATGCATTTCAATCCGCCTTAGCGAATCATTATAAAATGCTCTATGTGAAAATTCACTTATATCAAAGTCAGCATTAAACTTTTCATTTAAATTAAATAACATATTCAAGTTAAATGCGGCGGTGATTTGCCTAGAATCATTATAGGCAGGCTCTAAAATTGACTTAGCTTTATGTAAATCCATACCAATTAAGATACCTCCATCATCGCCAACTAACTTACGCATATTTTTTAAAAATTTAATGGCGTTTTCTGGTTCAAAATTCCCAATGGTAGAACCTGGATAAAAAACAAACTTAGGTTCATTAGCCATGTTTTCCGGTAACACTATCGGTTTTGAGAAGTCGCTAACGATAGGCTGGACATTGAGCCATGGAAAATCTTGCTTTAGTTCATCTGCTGCTTGATTCAAAAAACGCCTAGATACATCTTGAGGGAAAAAAGCCTTAGGTTTTAACTCATCCAATATTAAGCGTACTTTTGAGCAATTGCCCGCCCCTGGCTCAATTAAAACAATACCTTGCCCTAAATAAGAAGCAATTTCAGCGGTGTTGTTTTTTAAAATTTCTATTTCAGTACGAGTCGGATAATACTCTTCTACAGCAGTGATTTTTTCAAAAAGCTGAGAACCTTTCTTGTCATAGAAATACTTTGGGTTAAGACTTTTTTGCTTTTTGGTTAACCCATTCAAGAGCTCTAGCTCTTCAAGGTTTAATTCTAGTTCAGTTGTTTTCATTGTATTTTATAAATCTCTTGCTAATCGTATCCCGGAGAATTGCCATCTAGCGTCCGGATAAAAAAAGTTTCTGTAACTAGAACGAATATGCTCGCTAGATGTTACACAAGAACCTCCTTTTAATACCTGCTGATTACACATAAATTTACCGTTATATTCTCCGACTGCACCTTTTGCAGGATTAAAACCTGGATGAGGGCCGTATGCTGTAGAAGTCCACTCCCAGACATCACCATACAACTGTTTTACTTCCAAAGGCTGTTCATTCTTCTCAGTCTGCAAACGTCCAGACTCAACAAAGTTACCTTTAATCTCAAATTTACTCGCGACATGCTCCCACTCCGCTTCAGTGGGCAAACGAGCGTTACTCCACCTTGCAAAAGCGTCAGCTTCGTAAGCACTAACATGTGATACTGGAGCACCCAAATTTAATGGCTGCACACCATTGAGTCCGTATTGATACCAATCACCATCACGCTTAAACCAATACAAAGGACATTTCCAGCCATTAGATTTTACTGTAGTCCAGCCATCACTTAACCAATAGTCGGACGAGACATAGCCATTAGCTTCAATAAACTGTAAAAAGTCTGCATTAGTTACCAGTCGATCAGCAATTTCGAATGCTTGTAGATAGACCTTGTGCTGCGGGGTTTCATTATCAAAAACAAAAAATTTGTCTGTATTATTTACCCCAAGAGTGGTCATTTGTTCCGGATACGCAATCCACTTTATAGGAGCAATTTGTGGGCTTCTTCCTTGGTTAATTTTATCGGCAGTCTGAGCTTGGTATGACGGTAACAAAGGGTTTTGATACCAATTGTATAAAAGATCTGTAAAAAATAGCTCTTGGTGCTGCTGCTCATGGTTAATGCCTAAAATCAGCAAAGATGCTACTTCATCAGGCACTTGATCAAAAGACTCGATCAACTTCACGATACGAGTATTGATATTTGCTCGATATTCATACACCTCTTTAACCGTAGGGCGAGATAGTAAAGAGCGCTTAGCTCTTAAAAATTGCTCACCAACACCGTTGTAATAAGAGTTAAATAAATACTCATAGTGCTTATTAAAAGGTATAAAATTTATTTCAGTGGTTTTTAAAATAAAGGTTTCAAAAAACCAACTGGTATGGGCTAAATGCCACTTTACAGGACTAGTATCTGCGATAGCTTGCAGACCATAGTCTTCTATTTCTAGGGGCTGACAATAAATTTCACTATGCTGCCTTACTTTTAAAAATTGCGCGATTAACTGCTGCTTATTAGCAAGACTAAAACGTACTTCAGAACTCAAACAAAACTCCTAATTCAGACATTATTTCAAGGTTACCACTTATCCAAATTTTATTCTCGGCAGCTTTTGAATAAATAAGTCCACCTTGATTTGATAACTGCAAGGCCTTATAACTTGATTTTTTAAGTTTAGGATGCCAATAGCTAGTTAAAACACGAACCGCAGAGCCTGTTGCAGGATCTTCATCTACACCGTGCTGTGGGGCGAAATAACGTAAATTAAAATCACTGTGGGCATTAGCTCCTTGAGTAGCAATTAAAGCTCGAGAAGTATTTTTTTGTAATCGCTCTAAATTAACTTCAAGCCCTTTCAAATCTTTAGCCACTGGCCACTCCGCTATTAAATAGCCATTACTATCTCCCACTACTGTGACTTTATTTGGAATTTCGCTAAAGGCATTTTTCAACCAAGGGTATTTGCAATCTAGCTCTACTCTATTATCAACACCATTTGAAATAGGCACAGGAGCAAACCCTAACCAGATTTGTTCAGAAATATTAAAATCAACCTGCATTGATGGTAGTTCCAGGTGATATCCTATCGTTAACAACCGCTTTATTTTTAAAATATTCAGCAGAGCTAATAATCCATGACCACAAACTTGGATTTCATGAGTCTGGTTAAATATCCTTGTATTACAGGTTTTATCTGTACTGATGTTATTGATAAGGTGGAAAACCGTCGCATTGGCAGAGCTTTCAGCTGCTACACATTGCATTTGCCTATCATCTAAAGGCTTTGATAAGACATAGACATCCGCACAAGTTCCTTCGAGCAGTGCCGATGGGTTTTGAGCAGGTTTAGCTTGCGTATCTGCGTTTGAAAAAACGCGAACACGATGTCCCGAATCCATAAAAGAAAATTATATTAATTTTTTAAAGGATTCTACCATCAATTGGCGTGTTTTTTTATCTGGGAGTTCACCATAGCCAGCAAGCATATTATCTTTCAGGTGCTTTGCTTTGCTGGTAGCAGGAATAGCGCAAGTGACTGCTGGATGAGATATAACGAACTTTAGATAAAACTGCGCCCATGACTTACAGCCTAATTCTTGCATGTACTCAGGCAACTCTTGATTTTTACTATAGCCAAACAAGCCATTAAAAGGACGGTTTACGATTACTGCGATCCCTCTATCTAGTGCTAATGGCAGTAGTCGATTCTCAACAGCTCTGTCTTTAACATTATAAGTTAATTGGACAAAGTCTAATGGGACAGTGGCTAGTATCTTTTCCAGTTCAGCATGACTTCGGCCATGAGAAGTAGTAATACCTATATGTTTAACAATGCCCTCTTCTTGCCAGTTTCTTAAAGTATCTAGATGTAGTTGCCAGTCCACAAGATTGTGGATTTGCATTAAGTCGAATTTTTTTATTCCCCAAAGTTTCATGGACTGGCGCATCTGCTCTATGCCTTCTTGCTTTCCACGAGTCCAAACCTTAGTGGTTGAAAAGAGTTCCTTAGGATAATCTAAATTCTTCAAGCAATGTCCGATCATTTGCTCAGAGGTTCCATACATGGGGGAAGAATCAATCATAGTTCCGCCAAGCTTAAAAAAGGTTTCAATCAAGGCGGTACACTTTGTTATGTTTTCTGGAGTTAAATCCAGGCTGATATTACGACTGGTACCAAAACCAATCAGCGGAATAGATTGACCGGAAGAAGGTATCTTATTAGTTAAGATATTTCCTTTTCCAAGAACCGCTCCTGCTGCTAAATCTTTCTTAGATTTTGTGTTAGAAAAAGCCAACGGCGCCATAGTGGCAGCGGTTAGCAATGAAATTGATTTAGTAAATTGTCGTCTATTCATTGTCATCTATTCAGGAGCAAATTGTTAAATACTATAGTTCACTAGAATGATACCGTTTCCATCTCGCGAGCTTTGGATAAGCGCTCCTCTCGCGATTGACGATGCTCTTCTTCTGCAACTTCCATTAAGGTTTTTTCTTCCATTAGTGCAATGTTCATTTTTCGATACATCTTCAATGAATAAAAACTAAAAGGACTGAAAAACAACTTAATTATCACAGGCATTAACTCTATAGCAATAAAGAATATTTTGAGTAACCAGCTAAATAGGATAGCCGCTTGACCAATCTCAGGATCATTGTGAATACTTTGTAATCCTAAATAACGTCGAAGAAAGCCTGTCTTCACCTCATAGAATAAACCATCATTAACTAGCGTAACTCTATACTCTTCTAATTTTTGCTGTTTTTTCTCAATCTGTTGGTCCAACTGTGTTTTGGCTTCTAATATACTCGTTTCAAGGTTTGCTAATGTAGTGCTATTAGATTCAAACAGTACAGCCCCCCGAGCGACTAAGTTAGACTCTTTTTGAACTTCATTAACACCATCTGTGGCGGCAACAACCTGCGGAGATAAAGCATCCAACCTTGACTTTGAATCAGTTAAACGTGTTTCTAAAATAACTATTTGCTGCTCTAGGTCGGTATAGGTTTTAACTGCTCTTTGATACTTAGGGCCTTCTGTAGGTGCACGGCCATCTTTTCCTGTTCTTTCTAATAAAGCTTCATTAAACCAATAATCATATTCTTTGCGCGAGTCTGCAATCCTTTGGTTAAGGGCTGCGATTTCTGAAATTAATACTTGTTGAGATTTCTGTAGCTCGCTTAAATTGGTCTGCTTTACATTTAAGTTGTTCTTAAGTACATCAGGATCAGATGATTGTTCAGTAGCTTTATAATTATTAATATTATTACGTAACTGTTCAATCTGAATTTGTAAGTCAGCTATTCTTCTTTTATCCACATCTATGGCAGTATCGAGCTCTTTTTCATAGTCATTAAGCCGGGAAAAATATTCTCGATTATTTTGATTAGAATCTTTTTGAATTTGCTCGTCAATAGCGGTCGACTGCAGGCTGATTTCCGCTAAAGTTGCCAATCCAATAGCAATAATTAAAGAATAAATAATTCTAGGAATTAGCCCCACTAGAGTTCTTACTGGCAATCCATTTTTAAAAGGATTACGTAAAGCCCAATCAGAACCAATAATAGCTTGGTCAAGGAAAAATAAAGTTAGCGCAAAAATAAAGCCTATAACTATGGCGGCAGTTGTTCCTAAAAATAAAGAAACACCGTAGGAAAAAAGCATAAAGGTAAAAGCGAAAGTTACTAATTGGCGCCCCACCATGGCATACGCCAACATACGATCGTATTTCCCACAATCAGCTAATACCTGAGAATCGGTAAGAGACAAGAATGAAATGATTTTGAAAAAAAGTGAATCGTTTTGTTCTGCTTTATTTTCCGATTGTGCAGATTCTTCCGCTGCTTGCTTATTTGCTTCGTCACTAGCTCCTTTACCAGCATGCCCCTCGTTTGCTCGTTCTGTCATATATTGCCACCCATCCCATTATTTTCCATATCACTTTAAGCTGTTAGCTTTCACTAACTTATAGAAATATGACACAGATAATATTTCCAAGTTCTATAACTTTTGTAAATATTTGTAACTCTGATAGGAAATTAACCAAAATGTGAAGTCGATTAAGCTAATTATTACTAAAACAGGGTTCAATTTACTTTCAACAAAGTATATAAACGATTAGAGATTCGCAAATAAGGGGAACATTGTGAAAAAAATTATCAATCTGCTATTACTGGTTTCTCTAGCATCTATCTTGTCAGCCTGCTCCACTATAAAAGGCTCCACCGTTGCTGAAAAGAGAAGCTACGTCACTAACATGCAGCAGGAAACGCTCGCTCAACTTTATCAAAAACATCCGGAAGCGCGCTCAGAAATTACTGGATCAGCAGGTTATGCGATCTTTAGTAATATTAATACCAACATTATTTTTATAACTACCAGTGGCGGATATGGCATTGCCACTAATAACGCTAGTCGACATCAAACCTTTATGAAAATGGCTGGTTTTGGCGTTGGGTTAGGAGCGGGAGTCAGGGATATGCGCTTGATTATGATTTTCAATAAAGCCCATGATTTGGAGAATTTTATTGATAATGGCTGGGATCTGTCTGGTCAGGCAGGAGCTTCAGCGCAATCATCGGATCAAGGAGGACATGTTAATGCTTCCAAATCCATAGATTTTGATATTAAGACTTACCAAATCACGCAAGCTGGATTATCCGTCGAGGCAACCATTGATGGTACTAAATTCTGGCAAGATGAAGAGCTTAACTAGTTGTAATAGTTGATTAAATATTGAATTATATTGAAGTTTCGTTGTCTACTAATTATACGTTTTGAGCCATTTGGAGGGCACAGGTATGGGACAATTACTCTACGAATCGGATGAATTTATTCACTTAGAAGAAACTTATAATGATCTGAAAAGGCATGGTATCGAAGATAAAGATTTGCATGTTTTTGCAAAACAACAAGGCAAAGTCCTCAGGCACGGCTTGAATGCGGCTAACTTTTGGTATAAGACTAATTTAGTGCATGGTGCTATCAACGGCCTTTATATTGGTATTCTTGCAGGACTGCTTTTATCTGTTGTCCTGACTTATAGCAACTTTTTTGAAGGTAACTATGGAACCAGTGGCTTTATTCTAACCATGCTCTTAGGTATTGGATTTGGAGCTTGGTTAGGTGGTTTTTTAGGACTGCAATCAAGGAATCATCAGTTAAAGAAATACTACCAGTATGTGGATGACGGAAAATACTTATTGCTAATCGATGCTCGCGGTAAAGATGTAGATAATATTAAGCAAAGTATTAGAGTTAATCATCATCAACTAAAATTCCTTTCAGCAGATATTGACACTCTCGTTCCTTTTGAGACATTTCAAACCAGTCATTAAAACTAACATACAAGATAAATCTATATAAAAGCGCTAACAATTTAGCGCTTTTTGATTAATGCATGCTAGTTAAGGCTTCTTGGCCAATGTATCGTTATGACGTTGCAATAAACTTCTTAAATAATAGCCAATATCACCGACGCCTTTAAAGCCAGCATCAATCGCAGCCTTATCATCAACTGCTAACGGAATATCGCCCATAGTAGCAAATTCTTTAAGTGAGCCATAAAAACCGATGGTCATAGCATCCCAATTCGCGCCCTGCTCTTTTCTAAAAAGTAAATTTGGTTTTCTATCAATATTGATTAAATACTGACTCTCCATTTTCCTTTCAGTTAGCAAAGCTTCTTTTTGTTCTGGTAAGGCTACAAACATTTCAATATGGAATAATTTATTGGCCTTATACCACTTTGCAAAAAGACTATTGTCAGGGCCGTGCATATAAGTAGATTCTAAAAAATTAATATCTTCCGCTAAATCTTTATAGAATTTATTAAGCCTAGAGTAATTGTTATCACTGTGTAGTTTTTGATAAGAAATCACTGGCCATACGATCATCAGATCCCAATGATCACCTTGGCTATGCCTCATCAAATAAGGCGATCTAGATTTTTCATCTTGATAACTTTTAGCGCTAGAAATCACAGATTCAAGCTTTCCAGGTGTCGCTCTTACCAGATCCACTCGATATAAAAAATCAGCAGCATTATGTGGCAATTCTTTTGCACTTAAATTAAGGCTAAAAAAGAGTGAAAAGATTAAAATTATTTTTTTCATACTATACTCACAGTCGATAGATTATTTTTGATTGTACAAAGAACAGCTCAATTTGCTAGAGTAATTTAAAAATCAATGGGGATAATCATGCATAAAATCATAAAACCACTCCTTGTTAGAGCAATCGGTGTCAGCGCAATCAGTATGTTCAGCTTATCTGCTATTGCCGCCGATCGAATTACTGGACACCCAGAAGCAACTCGCTCTGAAGTCATAGCGGCCAATGCTATGGCGGCCACCAGCCAACCCTTGGCAACACAAATTGCCTTAGACATCATGAAAGCTGGCGGTAATGCCATTGATGCTGCTATCGCTGCAAATGCAGCGTTAGGATTAATGGAGCCCACAGGCTGTGGTATTGGTGGCGATTTATATGCCATTGTCTGGGACGCAAAATCTCAAAAACTACACGGATTAAATGCTTCCGGTCGATCGCCGATGGGCTTAAGTCATGCGCAGCTGTCTAAAGAAATTGCTGAATTGGGCAGAGAAGATATTCCTCCTTACGGGCTATTACCCATCTCTGTTCCTGGCGCAGTAGATGGCTGGTTTGAACTGCATAATAAATTTGGCAAGTTGCCCATGGAAAAAATTTTGCAACCATCCATATCCTACGCAGAGAACGGTTTCCCGGTCTCTGAGTTAATTGCTTACTACTGGAATCTCAGTGTCCCTCGCTTGAGTCCACAAGTCGGCTCTTTTAAAAACACTTTTACCTTAAATGGTAAAGCTCCCCAAAAAGGACAAATCTTCAAAAACCCTGAACTTGCTAACACCTATAAATTATTAGCTGAAAAAGGACGGGATATTTTTTATAAAGGATTAATCGCCAATCAAATTGACAAGTTCATGCAAACCAATGGCGGTTATTTACGTTATGAAGATATGGCTACACACACTTCTACTTGGGTTGAACCACTTGGTGTTGAATACAAAGGCCATACTCTTTGGGAACTACCTCCTAATGGTCAAGGAATAGCAGCATTACAAATGCTACAAATATTAAAAAACTTTGATTTGAAATCTATGGGCTTTAATTCGCCTGAGTCTTTGCACACTATGATCGAAGCAAAAAAGTTAGCGTTTGAAGACAGAGCAAAGTTTTATGCTGATATGGATTTCTCTGAACAACCAATCAAGCAACTCATCTCAAAAAAGTATGGTAAAGAGCGTGCCAAATTGATTGGCATGCGCGCTGCTAGACGTGTAGAGGCCGGCAATAAAAACCTGTTAGAAGGCGATACCATCTATCTGACCACTGCCGATTCTGAAGGTAATATGGTTTCTCTCATTCAAAGTAATTACCGCGGCATGGGTTCAGGCGTAGTTGTTCCGGGCCTAGGCTTTGGCTTTCAAGATCGTGGGCAACTTTTCTCCATGGATAAAACTCATGCCAATGCTTATGAACCAGGAAAAAGACCGTTCCAAACCATTATCCCGGCATTTATCACTAAAGATGGCAAGCCTTTTATGAGTTACGGCGTTATGGGTGGCGCAATGCAGCCACAAGGTCACGTGCAAGTATTAGTTAATATGTTGGACTATGGCATGGGCTTGCAAGAAGCTGGCGATGTTGCCCGTTGGCAACATCTTGGCTCAACTGAACCCACAGAGTCGCAAGCTAAGTATTTAGTTGATGGCGGCCATGTCGAATTGGAGTCAACCGTCCCACAAGCAACGGTCAGAGCTTTAAAACAATTAGGGCATGACATACGTGCAGGTAATGGCGGCTTCGGCGGCTACCAGGCCATTATGTGGGATCAAAAGAACAAAGTGTATTATGGTGCATCCGAATCTCGTAAAGATGGACAGGCTGCTGGCTATTGATTAGCCAGCGTCTACCTCGCCGTTCCCATTTTCTGACTTCAAATAATATTTATCCACTATAGGGTTCATGATCTTTTTCCATAAAGGCGGAAACAAAGCCAATAAAACCATAGTC
The DNA here is from genome assembly GCF_009674675.1 of Kangiella sp. HZ709. Lineage (GTDB taxonomy): Bacteria > Pseudomonadota > Gammaproteobacteria > Enterobacterales > Kangiellaceae > Kangiella. The sequence continues at coordinate 78,861 of NZ_WKJC01000001.1, read as the reverse complement.
GCATAGCCAGCAGGTAGCTGTGGGCTATCATCATAATGCCTCAAGACTTGGTATCGCCTTCTAGGAAAAGCGTGATGATCCGAGTGCCTTTGCAAATGAAGCAATAAAATATTCGTTAAAAAATAATTAGAATTCCAAGAATGATGATGGGTCACTCTTTCATAACGACCATTGGATTGTTGATTTCTGCGCAATCCATAGTGCTCGATGTAATTAATAATTTCTAATAACGTAAAGGCGACAAAACTTTGACCAATAAAAAAAACAGCGCCCAGCCATCCAAAAAGCAAGGTTAATATCAATAACCACAACAAACTAAAGCCATACCAAATAAAAAGCTCATTAGAATAATGCCAAGCAGTTTTACCATCACGATTCAAAACTTTTTTCTCAAGGCGCCAAGCATTCACTAGATTATGGAAGTATGCTCTTGGTAAAAAATGATAGAGCGATTGATTGTATTTCGCCGAAGAGGCATCTTTCGGAGTGGAGACATCAACATGATGGCCTCTGACGTGTTCAATTTTAAAGCCGCCATAAGTCACTAAACTCAGTAATAATCCACCACTGTTTTTTTCAATAGATTCATTTTTATGAATAAGTTCATGGGCGACATTGATTGAAATAACCCCCCCAATAATACCCGTATTAATAATCCAGCCAATTTTCCCTACTATTCCCAACTCCTCATTGACAAACTGTTGCGCACCAAAATAGACAATCAAAACCATCAAGGGGAAACAGCTTAAGCTGATAACCTTATAAAAGATTTGTTCCGAAACATGCTTGGTATCGTCGACTGGAATATTTAAAGAGTCTTTACCTAGCGCTGCATCTAAAACAGGGATCAACACAAAAAAATAAAGCAAAGCAAAATAAGGCGCCAGCTCTTTAAAACCATCAAAGCCCGCCAGCCAAAAAGAAATGAACGGCACTAGCAAAGTAGAATAAAACAGAATGAATGAATACTTTTTTAGTCGAATTTTAGTTTGAATGGTCATAATAAATCTGCGTTTACTTTCTATCAAAAATATAAGCGCCCTTCACAGCTCCCCATACTTGTTTATCATTAGCATCAAAACCTTGGTCCCAACTTTCAATCTTATCTCCCGTCACAGTAACAATTGAAGTTGCATAAGCTGCACCGCGCAGATTACTCTTACAGGATTTGTTGTCAGTAGAGCCTGAAAATTGATTACCGTCGTACTTTAAAAATACAGAGCAACCTTCTCGTTCCACTAAATCATCCGGACCAATGGAATTAAATAATTGCTTATTGTTTTGCCCACCGATAAACTTTTTGGGCTCTTTTAAGCTGTAGACTTTACTCTCAAAATTATTAGTAGTTATTTGAGTCACCTGATAAACCCTTTGTCTATAAGGTTTATCTAAAGATTTAGATACAGCCTGCTCTACGTAAAGCCATACCCCATCTTTTCTATCTTGCCATATGGGATGCATCTCTAGATTAATGTCGAAATATTCTTCATCCACGATTGATTGTTTATTGCTATTAAAACTGCCAGACATCCAATCCGTTAATTGATTTAAGGTATCATTCCCAGACTTGATACCCGTTGTACATGCGGTTAAGCAAACAAAAAATGCCAGTACTCCGCTAAATTTTAACCGTTCAATCATTATATTCCTTGGTAGTTAACTGTATTGCTGAAGATGAGCCTCATCATGCTATGCTGGATATAATAACCATAAGGCATTGAATTTAAAAGAACCTAACTCGCAGAAAAATAAAATCACACCTTTTTCACATCACCAGTTCTATATTTCTTTCTAAGCAAACAATTCAGTCAATACCCCGACGTTTGCTTATGTTGTTTTCATGGATGATGACATGCCCCAACTGTTGTAATTGTAAAGCGCCTTTATGGCGCTTGTTTTTTAAGGAGCTTTGAAGGAATACTCTTAACTTGATGCTATGAATAACTATTTGATATTTGGTGCCAGTGGTGCAATCGGTCAGGCTATAACAAATCAATGCCTAATTAATGGACATCAAGTGCACCAAATTTTTAGGAGCAACAACTTTAAACACGAAGCCACCACTCCTAATTGTCATAAATATTATTTAGATGTTTACAAAGAACAAGAGCTACTTCAACTAGCCACTCTCTTAAAAGAGTATCAGATTAACCGTATCATTAACTGTGCAGGCATTCTTCATACAAAAGATATTTCACCTGAAAAAACAATCATTCAACTGAATCCAAATGCATTTGTCGAAATCATCAAGGCTAATACCCTACTGACTGCATTAATTGCTAAACATTTGCTACCATTATTTAACAAGAATACTAAGTCCGTATTTGCAGTTTTGTCCGCCCGCATAGGAAGTATTTCTGATAACCAACTAGGCGGTTGGTATTCTTATCGTGCTAGCAAAGCAGCTTTAAACCAGATCTTAAAAACCTTGTCGATTGAATTCAAATTTAAAAAACCTAACGCCGTATTTGTTGCTCTACATCCAGGCACAACCGATTCTAATTTGTCAAAGCCTTTTCAAAAGAACATTCCACCGAAGAAATTATTCACAGCGAGATTTGTCGCGAAGTGTTTACTAAACATAATAGAGACTATTCAACCAGAAAATTCTGGCTCCTTTTATGCTTGGGATGGATCAACTATTCAATGGTAGTAGCCTAACAGCATTTTCACAGCACTTTTGCTAGCTTAGAGTGACATATCAGCTAGGAGCATAATCATGAGTAGAATATTATTCAAAGTTAAAGACTTTGCTAGCTTGCAGGGTTGTTATGATTACTTAAAGCAGCAAGGGTTAAAAGAAAAGCACTTACACGTGGTTAGTAACAAACAAGGCAAAATTCTCAGGCGAGGCTTAAATTCTGCTAACTTTTGGTACAAGACCAATGTTCTCAACGGCGCCCTGAAAGGCTTTTCTATAGGGTTATTGCTAGGACTTATGGTATCTTATTCTTTATTGAAAATGCAGGCGCTAGATGGCTTATACGGAGCTTTTGGTTTTATCTGTACGGCCATAGTTCTTACTGGCTTTGGCACTTGGATGGGAGGCCTACTGGGACTCGAATCTATTAACCATAAATTAAAACCATTTCATGGAAAAATTGATAATGGAAACCATTTATTGATGATTGATTTAAAAGAATATGACGTTGAAGCTTACACTCGTAAAATTAGTCAACGTTTCCCAAGTTTAGAATTGCTAAGCGTTGACATTGAAACAGTAATACCTTTCGAATTCATGAAAACCACACATTAAAAAAAGCACCTTGAGGTGCTTTTTTTAAAACAATAACGTTAAATTAAACAACATCTAATTTTACATCAATATTGTTTCTTGTAGCATTTGAATAAGGACAAACTTCATGCGCCTTATGAACTAACTCTTTCGCTTGTTCTCTATCTAAACCTGGCACGCTGACAATTAAGGCGACCGTTAAGCCAAAGCCACCTGCAGCTCGCGGACCGATACCAACCTTAGCAGTAACTGTCGCATCGCTAGAAACTTTTAATTCGGGGTTTTGAGATTGCACAAATTTCATAGCACCTATAAAGCAAGCAGCGTAACCTGCAGCAAAAAGTTGTTCTGGGTTATTACCTTCGCCACCTGCACCGCCTAATTCTTTCGGCGTAGACATAATGATTGAAAAAGAGTCATCTAAAGTTCTTGCAGTACCATCACGACCACCAGTAGCAATTGCGGAAGTGGTATATTTAACATCGATTGACATAATGTATCCTTAACTAAATAGTCTTCACTACCATACTAGAGATTAAATACTAAAACTCAATCATAAGTATCATATTTTATGATGCCAAAATAGTTTTATTTAGGCTTATAGGTGTTGTTATGTGGAAAATATTCTAAATAAGGTAATAGATATTCTGCTGCAAAAACCTTCTTGAAAAAACGTTTTAAAGTAGCATTTTTATTAGCCGATATTGCATTAAAATACGAATGACTAGTACCTACACCTTTTATATCGGTGAAATTGATATAATGGGCATTCCCAGCATTTAATTTCCTTAGATAATGGCCCAGTCTCGCGCGCTGTTCTTCGCCTGGTTTTCGGCGTGACCAAGACAGCGCATAATCTTTTTCGTTAATTAACACATAAACGCCTTTGCGTGCTCTAATGGACTCTACCCACAAGCGATGATCTAAATTATTGGTATCAGCTGCAGCCAAAATAACATTATCGAAAATTAACTTTCGTGACTCAGCTAAACTACTAGTTAGTGCATGTTTAAACACATAATTCCCCATGCTATGGCATAAAAGCGAAACATTTAAATTGCACTCTTTCTCAAGTAACTTAGCTAATAACTCACGTTGTTTGGTGGGATTATCCGGGTGGCGCTTTGCTGCTTTAACAGATAACTCGCGACGAGCGGCCTCTGTTAACAATTGATAATAATGACCTACACTGTCAATAAACCGATTTAATGCATCCTCAGAGGCTCTAGCATCACGCTTATCAGCGAGGTAGGACATACTGCCGGATAAGGCGCCACCGCCATTAGCCGGCCATGTAAAAGGGATCACAATAAGATTATAAAGTCGTTCTAATTCACGAGCTGTGTTATAAACATCTTTAACATCATTGTTATAACCATGCACAAAAATCAGTATGTTTTTACACTCTTTTCTAGCTTCTGCAAAAGTATCGCATGCTATTTGCAAGGGAACATAGTGAGGTTCAGAATCATCGATATCTAAGCTAAATTTAATTTTTAGATGTTTAACAGACTTAGGTGACACCTGATCCTGTAAAATCGTTACCTTAGGCTTTCTAACGCCAACAACTTCAACAGCCGTCAATTCATTTGGTCCTAAATGATTCGTGTGCTTCGAAAATTTATTGAAACCTTTCTTAGAGGATTCCATTTGTCGGTTGGTAATAAAGTACATACTTTCGTCCTTTGAAAATATTAATAATCACCAATATATCAAATCCATTTAACTTTAAGTGTGACTTTGTTCAATGCAAATATGACTTATGTAAAGTTATAAAGTTGCGACTTGCTAAATATATATAACTTGTAATTTATGTTAGCTTTGGTCTCAGTTATTTTACAAGGAGCAGTTAAATGGACACAAAAAAAATCTATTTCTTTTTTTCATTATTAATAACTATTAGTATCGTTAGTTGTAATAAAGAAGAAGAGCAAGAACCCACCCCTATCGTCACATCAGAGTGTAATATTGAGTACCAGAAAAATGGTCGTATGAAGTTATCACCAGTTGATGAATATTTTTTATGCTTAAACGAATGGAAAAATATTTCTCCAGTAAAGCCTGACGATCCAGGAACAAAACAAGGAGATCCTTCCAAACCTATAAAAGAAGGCGATTATATTTGCACCACCCAAGACTACAGCTTGACTAAAACTCCAGACTCAATTGTTTTGCTTGGTGACTCTGCTGGAGATTTATGGCTAGGTTCTCTTTTACAATCACAACCTTATCTTGACGGAAAGTTTCAACAACTTCCGGCTAAATTAGCAGCAATGGATGTAACAATAAACCTTTCTATCGCAGAGCCTTCCGTATTGGTTGATAACCCAAGTAATGCATCTATTCAAAAAGCAATCAGTACCTTAGTCAATAGAGCGCAAGGCACTCCTTTACCGGCGAAAGCTTCTTATAATTTTAAGGAAGCCTATTCTACAGAACAGCTATTACTAGACTTTAATTTATCCGCAAAATACGCTGGTCAAACAGCCAAGGCTGCATTAAGCATTGATAAAAAGACTGAAACTAAAACTATCTCTGCATACTTTGTCCAGAATATGTTTACGGTTAGTGTCCCTTCGCCTACGACCCCTAGCAATTACTTTAGTGACATCAGTCTAGAGTATTTAAAGGATCAACAACAGTTAGGTAAAATATCTCCAGAAAACCCTCCGCTATATGTCTCTAGCATCACCTACGGGCGTTTATTGTTGTTTACCTTCACCTCTAATGCTTCGTCAAGCGATATACAAGCATCCCTTGATTACGCCTATAAAGGTGCCGCAGAGGTAGATGCAAAAGTCAAAGCTAAATACGATAAAATACTTTCTTCTGCTGAGATTAACATAGTGCCATATGGCGGAGCTTGGCAAGATGCCGCTCGCTTAATTCGAAGTGCTTCAATCAAAGACTACTTTTCAGATGATGCTGCGCCACTAACAACCGCTGTGCCTATCAGTTATCAACTTAAAACGCTCGCTAGAGACGTGCAAGCTGCAGTTGCAGAAACTACCAGTTATTCAGAAAAAAATTGCAAGAAAGCTGAAACTCCAGCAATCACTAAAAATGCTAAGTTTACCTTACAATATGTTGGCGGCGGTGATAACCGTTACTTGTCTAAAGCCGAGTGGTTCCAAGTAGGGTTAGAAGGTAAAAGACCCTACCCTACGCTACAACTTAGTCCTGTTAAACTTTTGTTGAGAGGCAATAAACAAGCTCTCACTAGCGGGACTAATATCCGGTTTAGCACAACAGAAACAAAAGCTGGAGGGAAAAACTTAGACAAGAAAACTATCCTTGGTGCTTGGTCCGGTAAGAAGTACGCCTCCTATCTGGCTTCTGACAAAAGCTCCAAACAAAACTGGGTCTTTACCAAAGTATGCCCTAAAAAATGTGCTGACAACTATATTCGCTATGGCGATAAAGTGAACATTCGTAGCGAATACAAGCCCAAGCAATACTTGTGTAATGATAGTGATAAAAAGAGTCATTGGTTAATTACTAAAGAAGCTAAGTGTACTTGGCGTATTAATCGATAAGTGACTCAGTAGGAAATCTTTCCTCGGAGAGACTTTTTTTGCTGGTTACGCTTTTTATTATCTAAGCGACGTTTCTTTGAACCTAGAGTTGGGCGCGTCTTAAGACGCGCCTTTTTCTCTTTTATGGCCGCTAAAACAAAGCGCTTCAAACGCTCTATGGCATCATCTTTATTACGCTGCTGTGTCCTATGGTTTTGAGCTTTAATAATCAACTCGCCATCAGAGGTTAGGCGGCTATCTTTAACTGATAGAAGCTTACTTTTAAAAACATCAGGGATTGATGAATCTTTGATGTTCCACCTTAAATGTATGGCACTCGATACTTTATTAACATTCTGACCACCTGCGCCCTGCGCTCGAATAGCTGCAAGCTCAATCTCTTCTGAGTTGATAAACAGATTATTGTTAATAATAATTTTCATGTTTGTGCTTAAAAGATTTACTTAGTTGTCATTGAGTATAGAGTAACCGCTGCGATTGAATTATACTTTTATTACTTTTACCCGTCCTTTAACTTGAATGTCGATCTCTAAATACCCTTCTAAAGTCAGCTTGCCGCAAGTTAACCAAGGCTGGACAACTGTATTAGATTTTTTAGCAGAGCATTTTTCTGCTATCGACAAATCTATTTGGCTACAAAGGATAAATGAAGGCAAAGTTCACTGGGCTGACAAAAGCTTAATTCATCATGACACACCTTATCAAGCACAAAGAAGTGTATTTTATTATCGAGAGGTACCGAAAGAACCTGAAATACCATTTCAACACTCTATTCTTTTTCAAAATGAACACATACTTGTAACTGATAAACCGCACTTTCTTCCGGTAACCCCAGGAGGCCAATACGTTAATGAATGTTTGCAACATCGCTTGCGGAAAGCAACGGGCATAGAGCAGTTACAAGCTTTACACAGACTTGATAGAGAAACTGCAGGGCTTGTTATGTTTTCGGTTAATCCTGAATCTCGCTCACAGTACCATGCCCTCTTTGCAGAGAAAAAAATTACAAAAACTTATTTGGCGATTGCCGAGACATCTTCAAAAGCGGAATTGCAAGATAAGGAATGGACTGTGAAAAATAAGATGATTAAAGCAAAACCCAGCTTTTTAATGCAAATCGACTCAAAGGCTCAAGCTAGCGAATTTAATTCTCTCTCTATAATCAAGTGCGCTAAACAATACTCAAGCCATTCTTTATTTGAATTAAAACCCATCACTGGCAAAACTCATCAGTTAAGAATCCATATGCAGTCGATTGGTTATCCCATTTTGAATGATAAATTTTACCCAGAGCTGCGAGCCAAAACTGAAGAAGATTATAAAAACCCCTTACAGTTACTCGCTAATGAACTGAGCTTTAATGATCCTATCACTAATAAACCACTAACATTCAAAAGCGAGTTAACACTTGATTTAGCCGTCTTGCTTAGCTAAATACTCATCATAGGTTCCACGAAAATCAACAACACCATTTGGGGTCATATCAATAATACGAGTCGCCAATGAAGACACAAATTCACGATCATGGCTGACAAAAATCAAAGTGCCAGGATAGTTAGCCAAAGCTAAGTTTAGAGATTCAATGGATTCCATATCCATGTGATTAGTAGGTTCATCCATAATAATGATATTAGGCTGTTGCAACATAAGTTTACCAAACAGCATGCGGCCTTTCTCTCCACCCGATAACACTTGAACTTTTTTCTTAATGTCATGTTGGCTGAATAATAAGCGTCCTAAAATACCGCGAATAGCTAAATCGTCGTCAGTCTCTTTGCCCCATTGATCCATCCATTGGAATAAGTCCATGGTTTGTTCAAAGTCAGCAGCATGATCTTGCGCGTAGTAACCAATTTGCGAATTTTCTGACCATTTAACCATTCCAGTTTCTGGCTGATATTCATTTAACAAACAGCGCAACATACTCGTTTTACCAATGCCACTTTGGCCAATAATGGCTAATCGCTCGCCAACCTCTAAGTTAATGTTGAAATCACTAAATAATTCAGTTTCAAAACTCTTGCTTAAGTTTTCCACTTCTAATGCTAAACGATAAAGCTTTTTTGATTGCTCAAATCGAATAAAAGGGTTTTGTCTAGTCGAAGGCTTAATATCATCTAAAACAATTTTATCGATCTGTTTAGCGCGTGAAGTTGCTTGTTTCGACTTAGATGCATTTGCTGAGAAACGACTAACAAAAGATTTCAATTCAGCAATTTGCGCTTTCTTTTTTGCATTTTCTGACTGCATACGCTCTTGGATCATAGTCGCCGCGGTCATGTACTGATCATAGTTACCTGGGAAGATTTTAATCTCTCCGTAATCTAAATCCGCCATATGACTACAAACACTATTTAAGAAGTGTCTATCGTGCGAAATAATAATCATAGTGCAGTTACGCGCGTTTAAAACCTCTTCCAACCAACGAATAGTATTAATATCCAAGTTATTGGTTGGCTCATCTAGAAGCATGATATCTGGCTCAGAGAACAATACTTGAGTTAATAAGACACGCAGCTTCCAGCCTGGTGCAACTTCGCTCATAGGTCCCCAATGTTGCTCGATAGGAATTCCAACACCTAATAGCAATTCACCAGCACGGGCTTCAGCCGTATAACCATCCATTTCTGCGAACTGAGCCTCTAAATCACCAGCTCGCATGCCATCTTCTTCGCTCATCTCAGCTTTGGCGTATATCGCATCGCGTTCAGATTTAACCGCCCACAATTCTTCATGCCCCATAATAACCGTATCTAAAACGCTATATTCTTCGTAAGCAAACTGATCCTGCTTCAAACGACCAATACGTACGTTCTGATCCAGCGACACGTTACCGGAAGAAGGCTCTAACTCACCGCCTAAAATTTTCATAAAGGTCGACTTACCGCAACCATTGGCACCTATTAAGCCATAACGATTACCGTTACCGAATTTAACCGATACGTTTTCAAATAATGGCTTCTCGCCAAACTGCATGGTGATATTAGAAGTAGAAAGCACTGTGAATGTCCGATTTAGAGATAAATTAACGAAATATAAAAAGCCCGACTGAGCGAAACTCATAAATCAGGCTAAAATTGGCGCGGATTATGCCATATAAGTATAAAAACTGCACACTAAAACTCAAATTACATCGATTAAGATAAGCCAGGAGAACAGCCTAATCTGATATATAGCTAGCTAGTTATAATTCTCGTTTTCTCTCGGCTTTTTAAACTAAATGGACACAAGTGTAATACGCCGGAAATACTGACAAGAAAAGGAAGAAATGCCAATACATAGAGGGAATAATCATTATTGAGTTGTATCAAATAGACGGCTGAAGTAAATAATCCAATAACAAAAAGTACGGCAACTATCCAATATAAGCTGCTAAAGCCGGAATCTTTAACGCGTTGATGTACGCCGTAAAGATAAAAACCTAAGACTATTAACTGATAGATAATTGCAGCGATTAAAAACCAATCAGAACGAATAATATAAGCTAGATCTTTTAAGGCAAAGTAAGCCAACACAGCTAGTGTTAACATGATTATGAAGTTAACCAATATTAACTTACCTATATACAAACTAAAATCGTATTGATTAAAGCCATTAGTGCTTTTTAAAGGCTTATTAGCAAGGCGATCTTCTTGAGAGGCTTGAGCGACCAGGAAATATCCGTTGACTAATAATCCAAGGACCATAAAGGTTGATACAAACCACTTTACGGACTCTGGCTCAATAAGATAGCGCGAATAGGAATGATCAAATGCCCCTTGCATATAACTAAACACCGTGACGCCATTCGCCAATATATTGAAAAACATAAAGTTAATCAAAATACACACAAACAATGCCACTTTGTTGAATTCCAAAGCCTTGACGCGCTTCTTGGTTAAGCTAATGCTGCACCATAACATTAAAAACTGTAGTGGTATTAAAGTCGGTAGGAACCCTGATAACAAATTTCTTAAGACAGCTATCTCAGCTAGTTTTTCAGCCCCCAGCTCTCCAGCTGCAAAGTTGACGATGAAAAAAGTCATCATTAAAGAGCTGCTCAGCCCTATTAAAACCGTCAATAAAATAATACCAATGAGATAGTAGAACTTATTGATCTGCCCAGTGGGATCGAGCATGAGCTTTAAAATAGGATTTGTCATTGTAGATAAAATTTGTTTTTGCCTATTAAAAAGCTCAATAAAGCCGTTGTCTACTCTTTAGGTCTAAAAACCTTTATTGAATAGCTAAATACGGAACTGGATCAACTAGTTCAACGCCCTGCATATTATTAAAGATAAAATCGAGCCATGCTTTATGACCTGCACCATAAACCACTACGACCCTATCACCTGGTTTTGCCACATCCAGTAATTTAGAAGCAATCTTGGTATTTCGCATCATATAATAAGCAAAGACCTCGGCACCCGGTTGTTTCTCACCTTGATCGTATTTCAGCATCTCAAGATAAAAGGATAATGAAATGACGGGGCTACCTTTAGAATTTAACTGAGCCAAGTAATTTCCCAAATGCTCTTTTTTATGCTTAGCGAAGAAACCATCTAGTTCATTTTTGATATTGGCGAATGCAAGGTTAAACGCTTCTTGCTGTTTTGTATCAGCTAGGTGTTTAAAAAATTTATCAGCAGGAAAATAATCAGGCTCACCGTCTGAAGGCTGCTCATCAATTCCATAAACATGTTTTAAGTTAGCCATCTTTGCCAATCGATAGCCTACTTGTACAGTTTCATTTGGTTCTTTTAACAAATCAGCCTTAGTAAATTGATAGTAGTCTTTGCTTACATACGCAGGTTCAAGAGCTTGTTCTTCTACCGCCACCAAGGTGGGTTTAAAGCGCATTAGGCTATTAGATATATCCTGTAACTCCTGTTGCTTCTTTGGAGTTAAAACACTATCCACTTTTTTATTAATCAAATCCTGACCAGGGTTAGCGAAATGTTCCGTGCCAATAATCATGACTTGAATAGGCTGATCAGATTTTACAGATTCTGATTTATCAGCATAAGAAATTGATGAAGACGTGAATGAATATAGAGCAACTAGGGATATAACAAGGTTTTTAAACATAATGATTCCTTCTCAAGCATTATAATTATATGAAATGTGTTCTTTATAATTAAGACGCTGAGAAGGCCCAAATGGTTTAATTTATTTTTTCCTAATCAAAATTATACCTAAAGTTCAAACCATAGGTCGTTTCATTCTCTTTAAATGAAGTAGTAACATCTGTAGAGAAATTACTATTGAAATGATAACGAAGACTGGCATTAGCGCCTAACTTACCGCTAGCGCCCATATTTAAATCAGGATCAAAATAAACCAAGTTGGCTTCCCATTCTAGGTTATTAGTGAATAAGCCACGGCCACCTAACTCTAGCTCATAGCCAAAGGTGCCCTCTTTGACAAAATCAGAGTCTATTTTTTGTCTTAAGACACCAAGTTTAGAGACAAACTGCATGTCGCCTTGGGTATGAAAGCCAAGACCAAAGACTTGAGTATTAATAGTTACATCAGGACTAATACTAGAGACATTACCTAAGTCCGCCAGAAAGTTAGCGATATCAGTACCTAAATTCAGGTTCGTAAAGTCGAAATCAGCATAGATAAAATAGTTGTCATCTAAAGAATTGGACCACTCAAGAACTAACCCTTGACTCGATCTATCAGGAAATTTAAGTCTTACCTCACCACTAGCTGACTCAAACTCACCAACACTAATAAATTCATAACCAAACTCAAAATAATCATAACTAATATCCTTAGATTTCGAAGGAAGAGAGATTAAAACCAATGCTAATGCGGAAATGTTAATTACTTTTTTCATAAAACCTGTCTAACTATTTAAGTTAGCAGATTGGAGCGAGTCACTTTTATTTAGTTCAGTCATTTACTTAAAATAAAAAACAAATAAATTTGAACTTTTATAATAAAAACTCCTCCTAACCTAAGGAAAAATATAGCTCATATCTGTAAGAGTGAATAGCTGGAAAAAGCTGCTATGAAACGCTTATTTTCTTAGCCCTGGAAAACTACTGACAAACTTCACTTTTAAATCCGCTTCAAAAGGTGTGATATAGACTTTCAAATCTGGAAAGCTATCAACCGCTTGCCATAAGCCACATTTATTTGCGAAGCTTTCAACTAACTTGACCCTTAAGTCTTCATGCGCTTCCACCACTTTAATTTTTATATCCGCACTGGATGCATATTCAACAAACCGCACTTTGCCATAAAGATTATGTTCTTTATGTAGGCACGGATTTTCTTGCGCTTTCAGGTCGCTGGCCGACGCAATAAAGGCTACCAGCAAAAGGAGTAATAACGTTTTTATATTCATATATGATTTCTCTATCCAAGTGCTATCCAAAAGCTTTATGCTTGATTATTAACCAATCTTGCTACCTATAAAAGAATAAAGCTAAGTCGACTTTGCCACAAGTCCTTGCTACTCTTCCTACCCATAGATTAGGACATACAAAAGCCGTAGAAAAAAACCAAGATGTCACAACTACTAACCTTCATCTTTGCCATTGGCGCTTTTCAGGGACTAGTACTATTCGTACTTCTAATAAGCGATAAGCGAGTTAATTACGCCAGTAAACTTTTAGGCGTATTCTGTCTAATGATTGCGAGCACCTTTGCCCTGCCTTTGATTTTTGATGCAGGGAATGGTCCTTTAGCTTGGCTAATTGCACCAATGGTCTTTTTGCCGGCTTGCTATGGTGGCGTTACCTATTTGTACTGTCGAACCGCTATTACAGGCTCACCTCTAAAGCTATTAGACTTACTCCATTTGATTCCTTTAGTCATTTGTTATCTGTTGAATTATGAAATATTGTTTTCGACTGAAAAAGCGTTAGAGTTCTTGGCAATGCCTAATGATGCCACTTTAATCAAAGCTATTACAGCAGCAATTATTTTCGCTCAAATTGTAGTCTATATAATTCTTACAATCAGTATGATTGTCTATTACCAAAAGAAAGCAAAGCAAACTTTGTCTTCCTACAATCCTGACATATTCAAATGGCTTTGGAGCCTGATGGCATTTGCCGTTTTTTCTTGGGGGCTCTCAATCTTCTTTAATTACATCAGCAGAATTCCAAGTATTAACGTAATAACCTACGCTACCATGGTCTTAATGGTGTATTTCATTGGCTTTGTTCAATGGCGAAACCCGGGCATATTCCATATCAAAAAGTTGGAAAAGCAACCCGAAATAAAAGCCAGCCAAGACGCTTCCGAAGGCTTATTGGATCAAGAGATACGTTCAAGCATCTTGCAAACGGTTCAACAACAAGTCAAAGAGCAGTCTTTGTACCGTAATAGCGAATTGACTTTGGCAAGCTTGGCAGAAGAAGTTGGGGTTAGCATTCATCACCTTTCAGAAACCATCAATCAGCAAGGCGGTAAAAACTTTAATCAGTTTATTAATGAATACCGAGTTGCTGAAGTGTGTGACTGGCTCAAGCAACAAAGCGATCGTAAGCTGATTGACCTAGCCTTAGATGCTGGTTTTTCCTCAAAAAGTAGCTTTAACGCAACTTTTAAGAAGCTCACTGGCAAGACACCAAGCGTTTATCGTCAAGAAATAGCCTAAAAGTTACTGCCGTCATTCCCGTGCAAACGGGAATCCTGCGGAGTATTGCACTAAACTCTAGAAGATTTCCACTTTCGTGGGAATGACGAATAAGCAATAAAATCAATAGCTTAATAAATATCGCACTCCCAAATTATAATCTTGGACGTCCAATATTAACCTATTGGACGCCCTCTCTCTGCCGAACTGTTGAAATTAACCCATCAAAACAACTGATGGAGTTTCACAATGTTAAAAACAATCACTAAATGGTTCCTATACATCCTAGCTGGCTTAACAGTTCTAACCATAAGCTTCTTAATCTGGTACAAAGGCGCTATTAACGCTACCTATGGCGAAGATACTGAATTAGTCGATCACAAGGCCTTTGCCACACCGCAACAGCTAACCGCCATTACCAATGCCAACGTGCTATCACCTGATGGCCAAAGCATGCTGCTTAATCAAACCATCGTCCTTGATAAGGGCAAGATTATCTCAGTTGGCAATAACGCTGAGATACCAGCCAATGCCAAAATGATTGATGGCCAAGGTAAATACGTTATTCCTGGCTTAGTGGATTCGCATATCCACTTGCACAAAAGCCCTAACGATCTCTTGCTATACGTTGCTAATGGAGTCACTCATATTCGAGAAATGGGCGGCTTCCCAGAAAGCCTAGACTATCGTGAGGAAATCGAACAAGGTCGTATCGGCCCAAAATTGTACGTCGCCTCTCCGCCGATTAATATCAAAGACTATATCGAAGGCAAGGGATTTGAATTTTTCTCGCACCATGAAGCAGTTCAAACCCTAGAGCAAGCCGAAGACAAGATCCGAGACTATGTCGATGCCGGTTATGACGCTATTAAAACTTATCATTTAGATATGCCAAGCTACCGTGCGGTGAACAAGTTAGCTGCCGAGCTCGGAGCCCATACCGTTGGTCACTTCCCATTAGACTTTACCTTGGATGAACTAAAGGTGACACAGCAACGCGAATTAGCTCACCTAGAAGAAATCGTCAGCGTATTAATTCGTGAGTTTGGTTCCATCAACAAAAAAGGTAGCGATAATTTCTACAAGCACGTTCAAGATCGTAGCCAAGAAATTATCGACGATATATTAGCAAAAGATATAACTGTAAACTCAGTGTTGCTTTATATGGAAAATATCCATGACCAATTCAGCGATTTAGAAGGCAAGCTAAGAAGTGTACCGATTGAGTATGTAAACCCAGCGCTGGTAGAAGGCACTAATTTAATCCCTGGATTTAAGGTCGGCTGGTTACCAGGTTTCAACCAATTCGAAGCCACCAGTCATTCGCATGAACAAGACTACAAAGAATACGACGTCTATTGGACAGCTCGCGAAAAAGCGCACCATATTCTATTAGAAGCCATGATAGAACGTAACGTAAAAATCGTTGCAGGCTCAGATACAGGCGGTTTCCTTGTAGTACCAGGTTTTGCCCTACACAAAGAAATCCAGTCACTAAACAATGGCGGTATGACTCCAACACAAGCGCTAGCAACAGCTACAAGCAACCCAGCAGAGTTAATGAAAAGTGACGCAGGAATCATCGAAGCAGGAAAACGTGCAGACTTAGTAATTCTAAATAAAAATCCACTGATGGATATTAAAAATACTCAAACCATTGACACGGTAATTCTTAATGGCAAAACTTTTAATCGTCAAAAACTGGATGCCATGTTAGAAGCAGTTAAAGAGGCGAATAATAAAAGTCGAAAAGTGAATATAGATCAATATTTATAATATAAAAAAATATCAATTAGTAGAGCAAACAAATTTGCTCTACTCTTTTACAAAAAACTTATTCAGATTTAAACTGATGCACTATCCTAATCCCTTCCAACTCGATAGTTTCAGTCTTACCGTTATAAATACTGATGTGAGAATCCGACTGACCAACGAACAAGCCAGCTAGAATTAACTTTTTATCCTTATAGAGAAAAGTACAGTTTTGGTTAGAGTTAGGCATAGACTCAACACAGGGTTGATAATTAGCTTTTGCTTCTTTAACGCTATAAGTACCAAACTGGTAACCAAAAAAGAAAACAGAAGCTAAAAACAAACCAATAAATAGGATGGCTGCTAAAGCAGTGGTCATTACTCCGGAAGTTAAAACTGGAATAATAGTATAGTGGAGCCATTTATTATTGAATGCTTTTCCAAGCCATTTCCTTAAGTTCTTCCAAGCTCCCTTTCCATCTTTATCCTCAAAGGTATTCAGTAACAACAACTGCACCATTGTGAAAATTACTAAGCCAAGAAGTAACCACCATCCATAACTTAAAACAAAACCCTTTAGCCAGGCAAACCCCACTAAAAAGGCCTCAAAAAACTTTTGCACTCCTAAAGCAATATACTCAGGAAATGAACGGCTACCCTTTGTATAACTAGAGCCAAAACCAAAATAAAATGCATTAGAATACTGCCAACCCACAAAATAAAAAAAGGGGGCAATAACACCCACTAATATTGCCAAACTAGTTTTAATATCTAATGATTTAAGAATAGTAGCTTTCAAGCTAGCTTTGGTATTTTCCATTACAGTAATAAATCCTATTATTAATCGTTAAATAGTAACTCTAACCCAATCATTACAAACTTTCTTACTTACGGTCTTGCGGTAGTTTGTTTTTTATTCTTAGATGGCTTATTTTTTTTCTTCGTTAAGATAATAGGATCAATGTCAATACTTAACAAGTTTACTTTAAAACCAAGAGCATCTAAATTTTTAAAAGCATTTTTTAATGTTATTTTTGAAAAGAAAGGGAGTTCTTCAGGGATGTTTTTATTAGTCGCAATTGCAAAAATGATAGTATAATTTGAAGCATTAGGTTTGATAGTTACATCCTTAATCTGAAGTTTCGGGGGGAGTTTATCATTTAGTTTTTCCCTAAAAGCCTCTTCTTTAATAAATGTTTCTGACGCTACTTGCCCTTGAGAAAAAAGATGGCTCAAGCAAGAAGACCCTCTATAATATTTAACGTGAATCCATTCAGATTTATTATAAATAACATCACAAAACTCTATTTTACTTTGGCCTCCTCCGTAAGAAATATTTTTAGCATCCATATGCTCATAACCAACTATTTTTTTAAATTTATTATTGTATTCTTTCTCTGTCATACAGTCATAAATTGGTAGCTTTTTATTGTATAGAGGGATCTTGGCTATATATTCATTTATTACTTTTAAGAAATTAGTTTCTATTTCATACCAAACTCCAGCCCTTAAAATATAAATTTTATCTTCGTATTTCAATTCTGCATATAAGCAATTATAAGCACGCCAAGATTGAACAGACTTATGATCAGGCCCAATAATATGTATGTTTTGTTTTTCTAAATTTTCGTAAGATATATCTCTACCACAGTCTTTTAAATACTTTAATAGATCTTCTATATTTAAAGTTTCATGAATAACGAAATTCCCACGCAAATAGAAGGAATATCCTACCTGCTCTTCCCAGTCTACGATGCCTTGCTCTCCAAGCCAAACATCAGAAAGCTTATTCTTATTGAGTTTTTGAATTAACTCTGTCACAAGACTATTTACTAAATCTGGCGACTTCACTCTTTTGATATCATCAAACCAAGAAAACTCTTTTGGAAGCTTTGATTTATATAATGTTATTGCCTTTGTAAGAATAGGAACTATCTGTTTAAACTCTTTATTAGTATTAAATACTAGTGCATCCCTTCCTGTGACGATACTTCCAAATTCTTTAATTTTTGAGGTGCCCGTAATTGCATACATTAGATCGCTTTCACTATCAATCAACAATTCAAACGCATCAACAGCCTTCGTACTTTGCGTCCTGGAGTGTAGCGGGTTTTCACTAAAATTAGATTTATCTATACTTCTTAATTGCTCTGGCTCAACAGAGTTCAAAGTAACCCTTAATCCGAAATCTCTTTCTATATAATGACTTTTGAAGAGATGAAACCCCATCCCAAAACTTAATACAAAAATATTTTTATTTGCTCTTACCACTACAACTGCTGATAAGCTTTTAGGAGGATAAAAAACAGTATTACTTAGGTTTTGATCATTAGTGAGAAACTTTGTCCAACTAGGTAAAGTATCTCTTGGGTTTTTCTTGATATAGAGCGTTGCTTTAACATCATCGGGCATTTCTAAATTTGCAGCTGGCACCTGAACTTTTTCAAATTTTATGAACTTTTCATCATCAAGGGTGTTATCTCTAATTAAATAAAGTGATATTTTTTCTTTTCGCTGCCTTTCATTTATTTCTGCCATTTCATCCCTAATATATATTTAATTCCTAATATATTTATCCCATAAAAAAAGCCGCTATTCAAGCGGCTTTTACAATGCAAATTTGCATTAAAATCATATTGTTATAAGCATTTATTCAAATGGAACTCGAACATTACCTTCCATTAAGACTCTTGCGCTTCTGCTCATAATCACCTTTTTAGCTTTCCACTGGCCTTCGACTTGCGCAACTTCTGCGCCAACTTTTAGCGTACCCGATGGATGGCCAAATCTGACTTCATTTCTATTGCCGCCGCCTGCTGCTAAATTAACCAGCGTTCCAGGAATTGCTGAAGCGGTTGCTATAGCGACTGCGGCTGTACCCATCATGGCGTGGTGTAGTAAGCCCATAGAAAGTGCGCGTACGTTTAAGTCGATATCGTTTTCAGCAATGTCTTTACCGCTAGAGGAAGTATAAGACTTTGCTGGCGCAACAAAGGCCACTTTAGGCGTGTGTTGGCGTGTTTTTGCTTCTTCAATATCAGTAATCAAGCCCATCTTGATAGCGCCATAAGCTCGAATGGTTTCGAACATGGCGAGTGCTTTTTCATCGCCATTAATATTGCTTTGTAGTTCAGTGCCATTAAAAGCGCCGTCAGTACCATTGCCTTGCATGTTTGGGATTTCATCAGCATTTAAGAAAATGGTTGGAATACCTGCTGTAATCATGGTGGCTTTAAAAGTACCTACACCAGGAACTTCTAAATCATCCACTAAATTGCCCGTTGGGAACATGGGCGTATCGCCTGATACTGGCTCAACGAATTCAATTTTCACTTCCGCTGCGGGGAAAGTTACGCCGTCGAGCTCAAAATCACCTGTCTCTTGGACTTCACCGTTTGTTATAGGCACATGAGCAATAATGGTTTTCTTGATATTGGCTTGCCAAATACGCACCACGCAAATGCCATTCTCAGGAATACGTGTCGCATCCACTAAACCACTACTAATAGCAAAAGAGCCAACTGCCGCGGTTAAGTTACCGCAGTTACCGCTCCAATCCACAAAAGGCTTATCAATCGACACCTGACCGAATAAATAATCCACATCGTGATCGGCAACCGAAGCTTTAGAAACAATCACCGTTTTACTGGTACTGGAAGTCGCCCCGCCCATACCATCGGTTTGCTTACCATAAGGATCAGGACTACCAATCACACGAAGCAACAATCTATCGCGCGCTTCGCCAGCGACCTGCGCTGCTTCTGGCAAATCCGTTAACTTAAAGAAAACACCTTTAGAAGTACCACCACGCATATAGGTGGCAGGGACTTTGATTTGAGGAGCAAAACTCATTGTCTTACTCCTTAACCGTTAGACGCTAAGAAATCATTAGCAAAGCGCTGTAAAACACCACCAGCGTCATAAATAGATACTTCTTCTGCTGTATCTAAACGTGACTTCACAGGGATCTTAACTTGCTCACCGTTCTTACGCGTAACTACCACAGTCATTTCAGAGCCTGGGCTGATTTCGCCTTCTACGTCGAAAGTTTCAGTGCCGTCAATGCCGTAATCTTTACGAGTCTCGCCATTAGTAAACTCAAGTGGTAAAACACCCATACCGATTAGGTTAGTACGGTGGATACGTTCAAAGCCTTCAGCGACAATCACTTCTACCCCTGCTAGACGCACGCCTTTGGCTGCCCAGTCGCGTGAAGAGCCTTGACCATAGTCTGCGCCCGCAACAATGATTAGCGGCTGTTTACGTTCCATATAGGTCTCAATGGTTTCCCACATGCGACCTTCAGTACCTTCTGGCTCAAGACGTGCAAGTGAACCTTGTTTGATATTCCCTTCATCATCTAAAACCATTTCGTTTAGTAGTTTCGGGTTAGCAAAAGTCGCACGCTGAGCTGTTAAGTGATCGCCCCGGTGGGTTGCATAAGAATTATAGTCTTCTTCTGGCAAGCCCATCTTATCCAAGTAAGCACCTGCGGCACTGGCTTTTTGAATAGCGTTCGATGGTGATAAATGATCCGTGGTGATGTTGTCACCTAATACTGCTAACGGGCGCATACCTTTCATAGTTCGCTCGCCTGCTAGTGCACCTTCCCAATAAGGCGGACGACGAATGTAGGTACTCATTTCGCGCCAGTCGTATAATGGATTCGACTTCTCACCCATATCCACTTCAACATTAAACATTGGCTCATAGACTTTGGCGAAATGTTCTGGCTTAACGCTTTGCTTAATTACTGCGTTAATTTCTTCATCGGTAGGCCAAATATCTTTTAAGGTTACTGGCTTACCATTGGCGTCATGACCTAGTGGATCTTTTTCAATATCAAAACGAATCGAACCCGCGATGGCATAAGCCACCACTAATGGCGGCGAGGCTAAGAAAGCTTGGTCAGCATGCGGATGTATACGACCATCAAAGTTGCGGTTACCAGAAAGCACCGCCGTCGAATATAAATCGCGGTCGATAATTTCTTGCTTAATTTTTGGATCCAGCGCACCACTCATACCGTTACAAGAAGTACAGGCATAAGCTACAACGCCAAAACCTAACTGCTCAAGTTCTGGTAATAAATTGGCTTCTTCTAAATATAGAGTTACCGCTTTAGAGCCTGGTGCTAAAGAAGTCTTAACCCATGGCTTACGAGTTAGGCCATGTTTATTTGCGTTACGCGCTATTAATCCAGCGGCGATCATGTTGCGTGGATTTGAAGTATTGGTACAACTGGTAATGGCTGCAATAATACAAGCGCCGTCAGGCATTAGACCATCTTCTGAAGAGTAAACGCCGTCACCATTTTCAAGAGCAATACCTTTATCTGCTAAATCTTTTACTGCAACACGTGCATGCGGATTTGATGGGCCTGCAATATTCATACCCACAGCGCCTAAATCAAAAGTTAATACGCGTTCGTATTCAGCCTTAATCATATCATCAGCCCAAAGGCCTGTTTCTTTAGCATAGTTTTCTACTAGCTTAACTTGATCGGCATCGCGACCGGTTAGCGTTAAGTAATCAATGGTTTGCTGATCGATATAGAACATGGCGGCGGTTGCGCCAAATTCTGGAGTCATGTTGGAAATGGTTGCGCGGTCGCCTAATGTTAAAGCATTGGCACCTTCGCCAAAGAACTCTAAATAACTCGATACCACTTTTTCGTTTCGTAAAAATTCGGTTAAGGCTAAAACGATATCGGTCGAAGTAATACCCGGTTGTGGCTTGCCTTTCATCTCAACACCAATAATATCTGGAAGGCGCATATAAGAAGCACGACCTAGCATCACGCTTTCTGCTTCAAGGCCACCAACACCTACTGAGATAACACCTAACGCATCAACCATTGGGGTATGACTATCAGTGCCAACTAAAGTGTCTGGAAAAGCCACATTGTCTTTTATCTGAACTACTGGCGACATGCGCTCTAAATTAATTTGGTGCATGATGCCGTTACCTGGTGGAACTACGTTAACGTTCTTAAACGCTGTTTTACACCAGTTAATAAAGTGGAAACGATCTTCATTACGGCGATCTTCAATCGCACGGTTTTTCTCGAAAGCATTTTCTTCGTAACCTGCGTGTTCAACTGCTAATGAATGATCCACAATCAATTGCGTTGGGACTACAGGGTTAATCTGCGCAGGGTCACCACCCTTCTCCGCAATCGCATCACGTAAACCGGCTAAATCTACAAAAGCGGTTTGGCCTAAAATATCATGACAAACTACCCGCGCTGGAAACCATGGAAAATCCAAATCGGTTTTGCGATAAATAATTTGCTTAAGTGAGTCAGTTAAAGTCTCAGGACTGCAACGACGTACTAAGTTTTCAGCCAGCACCTTAGATGTATAAGGCAGCTTGTCATAGGAGCCTGGCTCGATTGCTTCAATCGCTTCACGGGTATCGAAATAATCTAAATTACTATTTGGTAATGCTTTACGGAAATTGGTGTTCATAAATTAACTTTTAAATTCTTTTGCTGTTTAAAACAAAACCCGCGGGCAAGCCGCGGGTTAAATTATTATCTGTCAGATAAAGGAACAAATTCTTGGTCATCAGGACCATGGTAATTTGCTGAAGGACGGATAATCTTGCCATCAACTCTTTGCTCCATAACGTGAGCTGCCCAACCAGTAATACGTGAGCAAACAAAAATAGGTGTAAACATTGAAGTGGGAATACCCATTTTGTTGTACGAAACTGCTGAGAACCAATCTAAGTTCGGGAACATTTTCTTTTCGTCCCACATAATCGTTTCTAAACGCTCGGCAACATCATATAACTTCATGTCACCTTGTTCTTCAGAAAGTTCTTTAGCAACTTCTTTAATCACTTCATTACGTGGATCAGAAACCGTATAGACTGGATGACCGAAACCAATCACAATTTCTTTACGCGCTAAACGTTCTTTAATATCAGCTTCAGCGTGATCCGCTGAGTCATAACGCATTTGGATATCTAAAGCGACTTCGTTCGCACCACCGTGCTTAGGACCACGAAGTGCGCCAATACCACCACAAATGGCTGAGTACATATCTGAACCTGTGCCCGTGATTACGCGGCTTGTGAAAGTCGAAGCGTTGAACTCATGCTCTGCATATAAGTTCAATGAAATCTGCATCGCACGAACCCAAGAGTCAGGACATTTCTCACCATGCAATAAGTGTAGGAAGTGACCAGCGATTGAGTCTTCGTCAGTTTCTAAATCAATGCAAACGCCATTGTGCGAGAAGTGGTACCAGTACAATAACATTGATGGGAATGAAGCCATTAAGCGATCAGAAATATCTTTCGCTTCGTTCATTGGCTGGCTTTCTCTTTCAGGAAGAACAGTGCCTAACATTGAACAACCTGTACGCAAGACATCCATTGGGTGTGCGTTTGCAGGAATCAATTCTAATGCGTCTTGAACTAATGCTGGTAAACCACGAAGCGCTTTTAATTTACGCTTATAATTTTTTAATTCAGCAGCGTTTGGTAATTTACCGTGAATTAATAGGTGTGCGACTTCTTCAAACTCAGCGTTTGCAGCTAAATCTAAAATATCGTAACCGCGATAGCTTAAATCGTTACCCGTACGACCCACTGTACAAAGTTCTGTGTTACCTGCTGCTACACCAGAAAGTGCTACTGACTTTTTTGGTTTTGGTAATTTGCTCTCAGACATTATTAACTCCTAAAATAAAATTCTTTACTAATTTTTTTGACCTATTTTCTTTAGTTTATTTCTCTTTGCCTTCGGAAAATAAGTTATCTAATTTTTGTTCATAATCGTGGTAGCCCAAGTGCGCATATAACTCTTCACGAGTTTGCATAATGTCGACAACATCGCGTTGATGCCCATTGGCTAATACTGATTTATAAAAAGTTTCTGCTGCACGATTCATTGCACGATATGCACCACAACAATATAAAACGATGTCCACGCCGACATCGCCTAACTCTTCACACGAGAATAACGGCGTAGCACCAAACTCAGTAATGTTCGCTAAAATAGGTGCATCTACTTTTGAACGAATTTCTTTGTACTGTTCAAGCGTTTGAACGGCTTCAGGGAATATCATATCTGCGCCAGCTTCAATACAAGCATTAGCTCGGTCGATAGCCGAATTCATTCCTTCAGCTTGCAGTGCATCAGTCCGCGCCATAATCACAAAGTTCTCATCGGTACGTGCATCAACCGCCGACTTAATACGATCAACCATTTCTTGTAACGACACAATTTCTTTACCCGGTCTATGACCGCAACGTTTAGTGGCGACTTGATCTTCCATGTGAAAACCTGCAGCGCCAGATTTAATTAGCGCTCGCGTAGTCCTAGCAATATTAAAGGTGCCACCAAAACCTGTATCGATATCTACGATTAAAGGCAAAGAACACACATCAGTAATACGACGAATATCTACTAATAAATCTTCAGCAGTGGAAATACCTAAATCTGGCATACCCAACGAGTTAGCGGCAACGCCGCCACCTGAAAGATAAACTGCTTTGTGCCCGACTGCTTCAGCCATACGTGCTGCATAAGCTGTAATAGTACCCATTAATTGTAGCGGATGATTTTCTGCAACCGCTTGACGAAATTTTAAACCTGCACTCATTCTTTATTACCTTTTGTAAAAATACCTGTAGCGAACCCTAGTCCTAAGACGACAAAAACGGATAACGCTGGCAAATTAATACCTTCAAAACCTTTTTCAAGATAGCCAGGGATTAATGTTCCAATTCCCAACAAACAAATAATTATTCCAATTGTATTTACAGCTTTTTGGCTATTTATCATGATTTTCCTTAACTTTATTGTTTTATTTATCTTTTGCTTTTCTATAAAACGTATGAACAGCTAAAGCTACTAATCCAACTGCCACTAACAAGACCAAACCATTAACACTGATGAAATTAATGGGATCGCTCAACAAAATTTGAGCTAAGGCAACACCGAGGAAAATAGAAACTACAACAGTCCACCAATACGATATTCTTAAGCTCTTATTAAACACTTTAGTCTCCTGAAATTAACTATTAAGTTTTACTTTCCAAATAGCTGGACCGGTCTTATGAACTGACTCACCTTTCGAGTCGACTGCAACCGTTACCGGCATATCCACTACATCAAATTCGTACACAGCTTCCATACCTAACTCTGGGAAAGCTACAACTTCCGAATTCTTAATCGCTTTTGATACTAGATAAGCAGCTCCACCTACGGCCATCAAATAAGTTGACTGATGTTTTTTAATTGACTCAATCGCAACGTCCCCACGTTCGGCTTTACCAATCATGCCAAGCAATCCTGTTTGCTCTAACATCATGTCAGTAAACTTATCCATCCGAGTAGCGGTTGTAGGGCCTGCAGGACCCACCGCTTCATCGCCGACTGCATCAACAGGGCCAACGTAGTAGATAAAGCGATTTTTAAAATCTAACCCCTCAGGTAAACCTTCACCCGAATCAAGCAAGTCTTTAATTCGCTTATGCGCTGCATCGCGACCTGTTAAAATCTTACCATTAAGTAATAACACATCACCTGGTTTCCAGCTGGCAACTTCTTCTTTGCTGATATTGTTAATATCAACGCGTTTTGCCTCTTCAGAAGCTTCATAATCCATAGCTGGCCAATCTTCAATCGATGGTGGCGTTAGCTTAGCAGGACCATTGCCGTCTAATGTGAAATGTATATGACGCGTAGCAGCACAGTTTGGGATCATAGCCACTGGCTTTGAAGCTGCGTGTGTTGGCCAGTCGTTAATTTTTACATCCATAACCGTTGTTATTCCACCAAGACCTTGCGCGCCAATACCTAGTTTATTAACGGCTTCATAAATTTCGATACGCAATTCTTCTACGCGGTTTTGTGGGCCACGTTTTAATAGCTCTTGCATATCAATCGGATCCATTAAGGATTCCTTAGCAAGCAACATGGCTTTTTCCGCAGTACCACCAACACCTATACCTAAAATTCCTGGCGGGCACCAGCCTGCACCCATTTTAGGTACTGTTTCCACCACCCAATCTACAATAGAGTCTGATGGGTTTAACATCACAAACTTAGATTTATTTTCTGAGCCACCGCCTTTTGCTGCAACGGTCACATCAACCTTATCGCCTTTTACCATCTTAATATGCACAACAGACGGTGTATTATCTTTTGAATTGGTTCGCTTGCCAGCAGGATCTAATAAGACAGAAGCTCTTAAAGGGTTTTCAGGATTCAAATAAGCCCGTCTGACTCCTTCATCGACCATCTCCTGAACCGTCATGTCACTATCGCCAGTATCAAACCGGGCATCCATACCAATTTCCACAATCGCCATAGCAATGCCCGTATCTTGGCAAACTGGACGATGTCCCATAGCAGACATGCGCGAGTTAACTAAAATTTGCTTCATTGCATCTTTAGCCGCTGGACTTTCTTCTTTTTCATAGGCCGCAGTCATGGCTTGCACAAAATCTTTCGGGTGGTAGTAGGAAATGTATTGGAAAGCATCTGCTACACTTTCAATAAAGTCTTCCGCTTTTATCTCACTCATGGAAATGAAACTCCAAATTGCTAATCAAAAGGCCAAAGATTGTTTCTATACAACCTGGCAATAAAACTCTAAAATCAGCTCATTAGTATAACTGCTCGATCAGGCGTTTCCCAAATTTTAGACGCCAATTAATTGATGATCAGTTGTTTTTGTCGATTTTTTGAGCATTTTAGGTGTAAATGAACAAATCTATTCAAGCATATGTTGAGTTCCCTTACCGAGATCCGGCAGGAATCCGCCAATTATTTGGATATTTTGCAGATGAAAAATGGGCAATGCTACTCGATAGCGGCAAGACTATTCACAAAGCTGCCAAATTCGATTTAATATTTGCCCGTCCAAAAGCTTATATAAGCTATTCAAACGACAAGAGCTACCTAAATGGTTTTGATTTCTCTTTAAGCCATAACCCATTTGAAGATTTAAGAACCTTCTACCAGTCAGGTCTTAAGAACTACGCACCGCTTCCTCAAGAGCTATCACATATACCCTTCCATGGAGGCATCGCTGGCTATTGCAGTTACGATCTAGGTCGATCAATTGAAGAGATTCCTGAGGTGGCTGAAGTGGACATTCATTTGCCTGAGATGGCTTTTGGACTTTATGAGTGGGCTTTTATAAGTGATCATGCTCATCAAAAATCCTACCTTCTACAGTTCAATGCCATGGAAGAAAGCACTTGGGCATCTTTAATAGAAGAGTTCAAACAGTATGCCTCTGCTAAGCAAACTGCTAGTTACCCAAGTTTTACACTAACAAGTCCCTGGCAATCCAACATGGACGAACAAACTTATAAAGCAAAGTTCAAGCAAGTTCATGAATACATTCATGCCGGCGACTGTTACCAAGTCAATTTGGCGCAAAGATTTAGTGCTGAATTTAATGGGCATGCTTGGGATGCTTATTTAGAATTAACCGAGCACAATCAAGCACCTTTTTCTGCTTATATGAATTTGGGGCAACAGCAGATTTTGTCTCTATCGCCAGAGCGCTTTATACAAATAAAGCAGCAAGATGGCAAAAGTCATGTTGTAACCCAACCAATAAAAGGGACTCGTCCTCGCAGTAAAGATCCACTCGAAGACAAAGCTTTCTCTGATGAGTTGTTATCCAGCGAAAAAGATCGCGCCGAAAATTTAATGATTGTTGATCTATTGAGAAATGATATTGGCCGGACCGCTGAGTATGGCTCAGTCACTGTATCTAAGTTATTTGAACTACAAAGTTTTATTTCTGTTCATCACCTGGTGAGTACCGTTGAAGCTGATTTAGCTGAAGATAAAGATGCTTTTGATTTACTCGAAAATTGTTTCCCTGGGGGCTCTATTACAGGAGCGCCTAAAATTCGCGCGATGGAAATTATTGAAGAACTAGAACCACATAGACGCAGTATTTATTGTGGTTCTTTTATGTATTTGGACTATCGAGGAATCCTGGACTCGAGTATTACCATTAGAACATTGGTGACCGAAGATGGTCTGATTCATACTTGGGGTGGCGGTGGCTTGGTCGCTGATTCAGAAGCAGCTAGCGAATACCAAGAAACTTATCATAAGCTTAGTCGCATATTGCCCATTTTAGCTGGTAAACATTAATGGTTACTATTAAAGCCATTCAAACAGCTTTAGATAATGCCAATCATAGAGCTCCCAAGGTCACTCAGCTGCAACCTAGCGCCGTGTTAGTACCGCTTGTTGAGCGAGCAAATGGTTTGCAGCTGATTCTTACACAGAGAGCGCAACACCTCAAACACCATCCTGGGCAAATTAGTTTTCCAGGTGGTCGTATGGATGATTCTGATAAAAACCTTATTCATACCGCAATACGTGAAACGGAAGAAGAAGTTGGTATCTATGAACATCAAATAGAAGTCATCGGTAAGCTTGCTTTACAACCGACCATTACTCAATTTATGATTCAGCCAGTTGTTGGTATTGTAAAGAATGACTATCAATTTACGGTTAACACTGATGAGGTTGATGAAGCATTTGAAGTGCCGCTAGATTTTCTTTTTGACCCTACCAATCGAAAAAAATCATATCGCGAGTTCCAAGGAATAAAATTCCCACTTTATTCTATGCCTTATCAAGGCCGTAATATTTGGGGAGCTACTGCTCAAATCATTGTGAGCTTTTCAAAATTATTAAGCTAATTTAGCATCTGGTCAGATTAGCTATAGCTAGTATCACCCGTATTTTCTAAGTACAATTCAAGCAATTACAAAATAAAGAGAATTACCCATTGGCCATTAGTGTTTTTGATATGTTTAGTATCGGTATTGGACCTTCTAGTTCACATACCGTTGGACCCATGCGCGCGGCACGACGCTTTGTAGATGGTTTGGAAAAAAGTAGCCAGCTCTTAAACGTTAGTCGAGTAACCAGCGAGTTATACGGGTCTCTTGGAGCTACTGGTAAGGGGCACGGCTCTGATAAAGCCGTTCTTTTAGGGCTTGAAGGTGAGCGCCCAGATAAGGTTGATCCTGACATTATTCCGCAACGTTTAGAAGCGATACGCACAAACTTTTCAATTAAGCTCAACGGGTCACATCAAATAAATTTTAATGAAAAAGATGATCTCATTCTTTATAAGAGAAAGAGTTTGCCTAAACATGCTAATGGCATGATATTTAACGCTTACGATCACAATGGCGAATTGTTAGTTTCAAAAACCTATTACTCGGTAGGTGGCGGTTTCGTAGTCAATGATGATTTAGATGCTGACAGCCCTATTATGGAAGATACTACTCAAGTTAAATATCCATTCTCAAGCGCAGCAGAATTAATTGAACATTGTAAAAATAATGGCATAAAAATTTCCACTTTAATGATGGAGAATGAAAAAGCTTGGCGCAGTGAGGAAGAAGTAAGAACTAAATTATTAGACATTTGGCACGTCATGAAAAAATGTATCAAGCGTGGCTGCGATCGAGAAGGTATCTTACCAGGCGGTTTAAAAGTAAAGCGTCGCGCTCATGGCATTTATATGAAACTAAAATCCGACCCGCACAGCACAACAGATACTTTGTCGGCGATGGACTGGGTTGACTTGTATGCATTAGCCGTTAATGAAGAAAACGCTGCTGGTGGCCAGGTGGTTACTGCACCAACCAATGGCGCAGCTGGAATTATCCCTGCAGTGTTATTCTATTACATGAAATTTAAAGCAGGTGCGGATGAAGAAGGTATTATCGACTTTCTTTTGACCGCAGCAGCAATTGGAATTTTATACAAATTAAATGCTTCTATTTCCGGCGCTGAGGTTGGCTGTCAGGGGGAAGTTGGAGTTGCTTGCTCGATGGCTGCAGGCGCTTTAACGGAAGTTTTAGGTGGAACTCCACAGCAAGTTGAAAATGCCGCTGAAATCGGCATGGAACACAACTTAGGATTAACTTGCGATCCCGTAGGTGGCTTAGTTCAAGTTCCTTGTATTGAACGCAACGCTATGGCATCTATCAAAGCGATTAATGCTTGTCGCTTAGCCTTAAGAGGTGACGGTGAACATAAGGTTTCATTGGATAAGGTCATCAAAACCATGTGGGATACGGGTATGGACATGCGAAAAAAATATAAAGAAACAGCTCGCGGCGGTTTAGCCGTTCACATTATCGAATGCTAAGTATATATCCCCAATTTGCAAACATATTGTAACTTTATCAATATAGGAATAATTCATTGATATGTGTATACTCGCTGAGTTAGTTATTCCCTAAACGGATTTTATGATGCGAAAAAAAGCGTTAATCACTGGTGGAACCGGCTTTATTGGCCGAAACCTTATATCCCATCTTGAGCGTTCTAGCTTTGATGTATGGATCAAATCAAGAAACCCAGAACAATATAAAGAAGAATTCTTTTTCCGTAGCACTAACCTTTGCAGCTCATTAGAAGAAGTTCCTGAGGTCGATTTGGTTATTAACCTTTGTGGTGAAAATCTAGCTAATAAACGATGGACAGTTAATCAGAAAAGAAAAATATATCAAAGCCGAATTGATCAAACCAATGAATTAGTTGAATGGATGGCAACTTCAGAAGTTCGACCAAAAGCTTTTATTTCTGGCTCAGCGATTGGTTTTTATGGCGACCGAAAAGACGAAATAATTACCGAGTCATCACAAGCTGGAAAAAACGAATTTCAAGTCAAGCTCTGTCAAAAGTGGGAACAGGCTGCGCAAAAAGCTGAAGAGCTAGGTATTAGAAGTTGCTATATCCGGACTGGGGTAGTGTTAGGTGACGATGGTGCTTTACCAAAAATGCTAACACCTTTTAAATTTGGTGTCGGTGGCAAACTCGGAACTGGTAATCAATGGTTTTCTTGGATTCATATTCAAGATCAGGTTAGAGGAATTATGCACCTAGTAAACAACGAAGCCTTGTCTGGGGTGTTTAATCTAACCAGCCCGAATCCAGTTACCAATAAACAGTTAACCGATGATATAGCTAATAAATTAAGTAAAAAAGCTCCATTTACTGTGCCTGGCTTTGCTTTAAAACTAGCCGTGGGTCAGTTTTCGGATTTGTTACTAACAGGCCAGAAAGTCATACCCCAAGCGCTTCAAGATTCAGGATTTGAATTTAAGTTCCCCACCCTCACTGAAGCACTTAACGACTTAGTGAATTCACGCTAATTACCAATTTAACTCTTTGCTCTATTTTGCGTTTTTAACGATAGCTTTAACGTCTTCGCGTAATTGCTTAGCATCATAAAGAATGCCATCTTTGATGGTGTATTTAACACCCCCAACTCTTTTAGCAATGTTATTTAAGCCTAAACGGTAATGGCCAGTTCCATATAATACTTTAAAGTTAGCAATAGGATTTTCTTCTACGATAACTAAGTCAGCAAGTTTACCAGGTAATATAGAACCAATTTTATCCTGCATTCCCAAAGCTTCCGCCCCGTTTAATGTTGCAGACTGAATAACTTCTAGCGGATGAAAACCTGCTTCTTGAAGCAACTCAAGTTCTCGTATATAACCAAAACCAAAAATTTTATAAATATAACCCGCATCTGAGCCTACAGTGACCCTTCCACCATGATTTTTATAATCATTTAAAAAAGCCATCCACTTATTAAAATTAGCTTTCCAGTCAATTTCATTTTGAGTCGTCCAGTCGAAAAAATATGAACCATGAGATTCACGATTAGGCTCAAAAAATGCTTTTAACTTTGGGTGAGTATAATCTTGATGCCATTCGGCATTTCGCTCTCGCATCACATCGCGACTCGCTTCATAGATAGTCATGGTAGGATTAATGGTGAAGTCGAGTTCAATTAATTCGTCGCGTACAGCATTCCATGTGTCACTGCCCTCTTCAGCGGCTTGCTGCCATAGTCGGCCCGCTTCAGTAAATCGATGCGATTCGTCGTTGTAGTTATAGTTTAAGGGGTAGTCTTGAATCACCTTATCTTCAAACATGGCTTCTGGTAACCCATACCAGTGCTCCATAGTGGTTAAACCTAAACGTGCAGAGTCTAAAGCATTTGTTCCTACTACATTCAGTTGAGCGTGATGCATGGCTGTACCTAGCTTTTGTTTTTTTGCTTCATCTAAAGCAGCTTGCATCATAACTTTTGGCATGCCAAAAAACTTAATCCCTTTCGCCCCTTTTTTTGCCATATGGCGCACCCATTGTCGAGTTTCCTCAACAGTCGTTATGGGCTTATCCCAGCCCATACCAAAACCAATATAAGGGATAATTCTTGGTGCAGTAATTTTATTCTGATCACTCAATTTTTTTTGTTTAAGAGTCCACTCTAAACCATTAAAGCTACCTGGCTCACGAACCGTAGTAATACCATGAGCTAGCCACAGCTTAAAAGGGTATTCCGCGGGTAAGCCATCGACACTACCTGCGATATGTCCATGTAAATCAACAAAGCCAGGAAGCACATAATGACCTGTGATATCTATTACTTTATCTGTTTTATTCGCTTGCGGCCTTGCAGAATCTTTAATAGGCACTCCAGGCGCGCCCACCGAACGAACTGATAAGATTTTGTTACCTTGAATGATAATGTCAACCGGACCGGTAGGCGGAGCACCTTCACCATTAATAAGAATTCCGCCTCTCAAAATTAAACGATTAAAAGGACCTTGACCTTCAGAAACAATAGGAGCATCAAAGGTTCTTTGCGCACTAACAATATCTGCAAAAAGAAACAGTGTTATTAAGATATATAGTCTGATCATGGTTTTTTATCACACGCTATTTTTGCTACTTTCATCCAATTCTTTCCGTCTCCAATGTTTGATGATTCATAATACCAATCGAAGTACTTATTTGAAATATTGTAAAAAGTTATTCGAGCCATATGAGCAGGCCTAGTTTTACTGGCAGGATATTCTCCTTGCATTACCCATTTATTATCTTTGAAACTTGCATTAAACGTTTGGAAACGGCTGTATTTATCAAACGTCCAAACCATCTCCCAAGCATCTTTAACAGGGTCATACGTTCGCAAATTAGTTCCTGCGCCAGGAGCTTCTAAATTAGACTCATTTGGATACCAAAAATCTTGAATAGCATGACCATTTAAAATGTACTTCCAGTCCCATTGAGAACGGTTGGAAGTTTTCTGCCAGTTACCATCAGGTTGGAGCGAACTACTTTGGCAAGACCAGGAACCAATCAATGGCAATAGCTGTTTAACCTGCTGATAAGCATTATCGGAGGGTTTCAACTGAAAATAAGAAGCCTTGGCATACGAAGGTAATAAAACCAAGGATAGTAAGAGAATAGTATTTAGCTTCATGCTCACCCCTGAGAAAGTTTTCTAAACCTTGATGCAAATAGCTTTAGAGATCAAATAGCTATTGTTTCAAAATGTTTCTATTAATTATTTACCACGCCACTAGGGACATGGCCACTGGCGATATGATCTTTAGCCCGATCAATATGGCCTTCTTGATCATCGAAAAACACATCCGCGCCAAAAGCTTTTAAAAATTGAGTTTTATCCATTCCGCCTAAAAATAAAGCTTCATCAATCCGGATATCCCAGTAACGCAGGGTGCGAATAACTCGTTCATGAGCCGGTGCAGAGCGCGCAGTCACTAAAGCGGTTCGAATTGGGCATTCATCAGTGCCGAATTCTTTTTGGATCTTATGTAAGGCTGCTAAGAAGGTTTTAAAAGGACCACCTTCTAATGGTTTTTGAGCTGACGCTTTTTCATGTTTAGTAAACTCATCCAAACCACTTTGTTGATATACCTTTTCCGCTTCATCTGAAAAAAGCACCGCGTCACCATCAAAGGCAAATTTAATATGATTTACGTCATTATGAGCTTTATTAGGCGCGACAATAGTTGCTGCAGCAATACCATTATCAATGGCTTGTTTAACGTCGTAGGGATTGGTCGATAAAAACAAATGTGCGCCAAAAGCTGAGGCATACAGATAAGGGCTGTTGCCGGAAGTAAAAGCAGCTCGAGTAATTTGTAATTGATGATTTTCAATCGAGTTAAAAACTCTAAGCCCCGTATCTGCGCTATTGCGAGAAAGCAGAATCACTTCAACTCGGACCTTATCTAGCCCACCTTCATTAAGAGCTAATAGTTTTTTGACTAAGCCAAAAGCTGCACCAGGCTTTAATAATTCATCTTCATGATCGATTTGATATTGAGCATAACTATCGACACCCTTTTCAAGATAAATACGATGACTGTCCGCTAAATCAAAAAGTGCGGTCGAAGAAATTGCTATAACTAGAGTATCGTTAAACTCAATCGGCATGAGGAGTTTTAAAAATCCTCACAATCTTCTTCAAATTCGCATTCTTCATCTTCAATTGGCGGGTTGCCGTCGTGAATTAAGAATTGTCTTCTTTGCAAATAAACGTCACGCACTAACGAATAGTCATCAGGTGCAGAATTTAATTGGTCATCTAAACTTAATAAGCCTGCTCGAGTTTGCACTATATCAAAGATACGCAAAGCAATTTCCGTTTGGCTATCGTTTTCTAATTCATCATAGAGATTATACAAAACCACACTGTCCACACCTTGGCCAAAGGCATCGCGTGTCGTTGAGGGTCCTAAGAAAGGCAGCATTAAGTAAGAACCGTCCCCTACGCCCCACTCAGCCAATGTTTGACCGAAATCTTCTGGTTGGTGTTCAATTCCAAACTCGGTGGCAGGATCGAATAGTCCACCAATTCCTAAGGTCGTATTTATTAAAAAGCGACCGGTATCTTTAAGCGCCTTGCCCAATTTAAACTGCAAAATATCATTCAGGATAGTTGGTACTTCGCCAATATTTTGAAAGAAATTAGATACTCCCGTTTCTACCACATCGGGGGTTACCGCTTTGTAACCTTTTGCTACTGGCTTCAGAATAACCGTATCTAACCCCTTATTGAATTTCCAAACTGAACGATTAAACCCTTCGTAAGGATCTTTAGGGTTATTACCTGTAGATGCACAGCCCGCAAGAAGGATCGTAAGCAATATGATGGAAAGTAATTTTGATTTCATCCCAAAACCTTTAGTAATACTTTTATGATTGAAACTACTGATGATTGTAGCAATAAGTGTAGCTGAGTTACAGATTTACTCCAAGAATTACATCTCGCTCTAAAAAGTCCTGCAGAATTTTCTTGCCGCCTTCGATCAACTGTTCAGGATTTGGAAATTGAATTTCCTGTTGTAGCTTTTGAATAGCTTCAGAACCAGTCAACTGGCTTCCTTCCTCTTCTTCAGATTCTTGGAAGATTTCAAGCAGTCGATAAGTAATTGCATTCGTTTCCATAAAATCTACTTGATGCTCACGATTGCGAGAAATAATTAAAAAGGTTGGCTGTTCTGGGCTTTCAGTTGGCACAAAAGCATCACCAATTCTATGTACAGGGTATTGGTAAACCAATGGCCAAGCTAATGGCGAAATTACTACTTTTTGTGAATAAAGATCGCCATTACGGTCGTGAGGAAACTGGCGTATGTCGCCGGTATCAGAAAGCGCGTTAAGCTCCATCCATTCCCAATGAGCCAATTCAGTCATAAAGGGGTAATCGTCGTCCTCTGGTTGACGATGCTCGTTCAAGTAATCCAGAAAGGCTTTAGAGATATCCCTAAAATAAGGGCTATGAGCCCGATAGTCGATAAAAAACTGTCGAACCATCTGGTGCCATTTTTTATCGCTAGTCAGTTCACGTAAAATTGGAAAGCTATTACTACAAAAGTTTTCAACATTGTTATAAAACAAGTCTCTATAGACTTTCATACGTCTATCTTCAATGCTGGTTGGTTTCTTTACCTGTTCAGGGTTACGCAAATGCCCGGCAAAATCGAACTGTACTTGTTGAAACTTAGGTAGGCTACTCATTAGTCTCCAGTCTGCTATCTTAAGCAATGGCTTTACCAGACAAATCTTTATCAAGATACTTTTGCTGGATGGTTTTGATCTGTGCTACTTCTGAGAATAATTCAGCGAGTGGCGGAATGTTAAAGTCACGCTCAAGCAAAGTTGGGAAAACACCAAACTCTTGGTAAGCAGTTTCTAATAAAGCCCAAACATCAGATTTTACGTCGGCGCCATGAGTATCCACCTTTAAATCATCTGCTTCATCATAGTGCCCAGCTATATGGGCATAGGCGATCCGCTCTTTAGGTAAAGCCTTTAAAAACTCTTCAGCATTATACTTATGGTTAATAGAATTAACGTAGATATTGTTAATATCCAACAGTAAATCACAATCAGCTTCTTCTAACACCGCCAATAAAAATTCTAGTTCAGACATCTCTTGACCTGGAGCGGCATAATAAGACACATTTTCCATCGCCAGCTTCATACCAATTATGTCCTGCACTTGCTTAATTCGATCGGCAACATAATGCACCGCTTCTTCAGTAAACGGAATTGGCATTAAATCATATAAATGCCCATCATCACTGCAATAGCTTAAATGCTCACTGTAACTCTTAATGTTGTATTTTTTAATGAACTGAGCAACCTGCTTAACGAAGTCGGTATCTAACGGGGTTGGACCACCAATAGACAAGGATAATCCATGAATGACAAACGGAAATCGCTCGGCGTATTGTTCAAATTGTTTAGTAAATTTCCCTCCAAATGGAATCCAATTTTCAGGCGCCACTTCCATAAAATCAACACAAGACTGGCTGACAGTTTCAAACTGATCAGAAAAATCTCGTCTTAAACCTAGACCTGCTCCTGTAACTAACTGGTTCATTTGAAAAAACCTTTACTAACGAATTTATGAATTAATGTTAATTTGCAACATGTTTAAATAAAAAAGTGGCAGCAAGCTACCACTTTTTATTCTTCAAGCTAAAGAATTATCCGCCGCACTTACCTTCGCCGCATTTACCTTCTTTACCTTTTTTAGACTCGCCGCACTTACCTTCGCCGCATTTGCCTTCTTTGCCTTTCTTGCCTTTAGACTCGCCGCATTTACCTTCGCCGCACTTGCCTTCTTTGCCTTTCTTGCCTTTAGACTCGCCGCATTTACCTTCACCGCACTTGCCTTCTTTGCCTTTCTTGCCTTTAGACTCGCCGCATTTACCTTCGCCGCATTTGCCTTCTTTGCCTTTCTTGCCTTTAGACTCGCCACATTTACCTTCGCCGCATTTGCCTTCTTTTCCATCTTTCTTAGACTCGCCGCATTTGCCTTCACCGCATTTGCCTTCGCCATCGAATTGAGCAAGGTTATAGCCTTGTGATAGATCGCTAACTGAGAATGGGCTAGCAGTTGCGCTAGTCATTGCTACAGATGCAGATAATGATGCTGATACTAATACGGCTAACTTTGCTTTATCTTTCTTTAACATTAGATTACTCCTAAATATGTTTACAATATAATCAAGCAGTTAGACATACGTCCAGCAAGTTTGTTACATCTAACACTTAATAATTCGAGATTAATTGCGCTGAAAATATAAGTCAAAGAAATAGTAGCAATATTAATGCAGTCTAGTTCACAACTTGATCAATAGTCAGGGAGTAATTTTGGGTAGGGGTAAGTCCTTGAATTGGTGAGAGCTGCCCGAAGATATCGCCAGTTTCTGGTTTAGCAAGACCAGTTTGAGAAAATCTAATTTCCACTTTTAAATCAATAGCTTGCCAAAAATCTGCGGTGCTAAACATTAAGTTTTCAGGGGTCACTTTAATGGTTTCTTCTAGTTCCGAAATATCTATCGATTTTACTGCAATTGGTGCTCCACCAGCTACCGGTCGAACAATAGCAAATGCTTTTGTAAAACTCTGTAAATCTAGGTTAGCAAAGTTGTTTATAGTGATTTCAATAAATTGTGACTGAGTGAATTCTAAACGCTCTAGTTCATTTTCTATAAGGTTGTTTATTAGCTGAGCGGACTCACTATCTTGTTGGCGGCGACTGGCTAAGAACTTCCAAGTATCAATGGCAGCTTGATGTTTCTCTAAACGAGATTCAGTCAAGCCCTTCATCATTAAAGCGCCCTCATGAGTATTATTCTTTAATAAAACTAAACTTAACTGCTCTAATGCACTATCAAATTCACGGTAAGTTAAATAAGTTTTGGCTACCTCAATTCTGGTATTAATTTGTTGTTCTTGGTTACCAACTTGACTAGCCCGATTAAATGCTTGCTTAGCCAACTGACGCATAGAGTCAGTCTCAGCTTGCGGTTCTTGGGGGCTAGTAGAACCCGCGGCGCTTAAGGTTAACAGCTCGCCTAATTTCATCCAAGCCCCGGAATCCTCTGGATTTGCTTCTTGCCTTAAACGTAATTCATGTAGCAATTGATTAACGGTAATTTTCTTATCGGTTACCATTTGCGCTAACTCTTCAATCGAGCGGCTTTTTAATTCTTGATGCTGTGCGGCAAGTGCTTGGATTTCTTTATTGGCACCTAATTGATGATAAATCCCATAACTAGTCATTACTGTTATCATGCTGAATAGCAGAAATACAACTTTCGAATTGCCATTTTGAAATGTATTACTAAAAAGCCAAAAGGCCCAACTTAGCGCCACTAAAATAAAGATTGCTGATACTATCACTTACTCTTCAGCCTCATCTTCTGGTTGTAACTCGCGACGTCCGACTCTAGCTATCAAAGCAATAATGATAATGATAAATACCAGCAAAGGCATAAACCAAAGAACATAATTTTTCGGCGAGATAGGAGGATCGTATAAAACAAAATCACCATAACGATCTTGCATATACTGAAGAATTTGCTGTTTATTTTCCCCTGCTTTCAACTTTTGGTAAACAAGGTATCTTAAATCTTCAGATAAAGGCGCATCAGAGTCCGCTATCGATTGATTTTGGCATTTAGGACAACGTAATTCGTTGGCAATCTCTCGATACAATCGTTCTTGTTCAGGACTATCAAATTGATAAGTTTCATTAGCTAAGTTAGTAAAGGAAACTAATAAGCAAAGGGTTATCAAAAAAGTTTTCATAATTTATTCTCCCAGCCAATTGCTTCTAACTTAGGGACTATTACCTTATTCCACACTCTGTTATCGATCACACCCACATGACGATCTCTAATATAACCTTCGGCATCGACAATAAAAGTTTCAGGTGCCCCATAAACGCCTAAATCAATGCCTAGTTGACCACTAATATCAGCAATGGAATAAATAAAGGGATCGCCATATTTTTGTAAATAATCAATAGCGTCTTTTGGCTGATCTTTATAATTCATACCAACCCATTTAATAGGATAGGTCTTTGAAAACTCCATTAAATAAGGATGCTCGGCATAACAAGAAACACACCAGGTGCCCCAAACATTCAGCAGATATATTTCTTTAGGTAAATCTGCATCGGTAATAACTTGCTCAGGATTTGTTACCGAACCTAATTTAAAGCTAGGAACCTTCTGGCCAACCAACTTGGTTTCTAATTTACGAGGGTCATTGCTTAAGGATGATTTAAAGACTAAAACCAGCACCAAGAAAATCAACAAAGGGGTTACAGCAATGATTATTTTTTTAGCTTTCATTACGCTCACCTTTAGCCTTAGTAAATTTCTTTTGCCTATAACGTTTATCAGATACAGCTAGAAGCCCACCTAATGCCATTAAAAGCGCCCCAAGCCATACCCAGCGTACAAAAGGCTTATAATAGACTTTAATAGCCCAAGCACCCTGCTCTAAAGGCTGAGCCAGCGAAATATACAAATCTGAAAATAAGCCAGGATGGATCGCCGCTTCAGTCATCAACTGACCTGAAACTCGATAGCGTCTTTTCTCGGGCTTCAAAGTCACCAGGTGATCACCATCTTCAGATACTTTCAAAGTTGCTTGCGAACTGATGTAATTTTCAAAAGTAAAATTATCAAACTTTTCAAAATAGATATTTAAATCACCAACTGCTACCGTTTGTTGCGGTTCAATACGCACATCTTTTTCAATTGAATAAAAAGTGGTAACAATAGCGCCAATGGTCGTCACCGCAAGTCCGGTATGAGCTAATAACATACCCCAATAACTTCTACGAATTTTTTTAATGCCTTGCAAGAAAGAAGAAGCGTTCTTCGATAACTTGACAACGTAAGCTAGGCACGCCAGCGTCAACCATAAAGATAGGCTTACCCCGACTAGCGGCCACAACAATAATTCGCTGGCTAGCCAGGATAATAGCAAGCTAGATAGTATGACGGCTAAACCTAGTAATGCTAGCTGTAGCAATAGTATTTTAGATAGTTTATCTTGCTTCCAATTCATTTGCTGCCCAAAGGGAATCAAGAACAAAATAAATGCAAAAAAGAAAGAAAAGTAAGGATCAAAAAATGGAGGGCCAATTGAAACTTTCTGTTCCCACAAATAATCGGCTAATAATGGATATAAGGTTCCAAGTAAAACTACTAATAAGCTCGAAAACAATAGTACATTGTTTAAGACAATAGCAATTTCTTTAGAAATCAAAGTGTAGTTATTATTCGACTTTAATTTATCAAACTGCCATGCATAAAGCGCTAAAGCACCGCCCACGGCCAAGCCAAGGAAAGTTAAAATAAACAGACCTCTTTCAGGATCAGTAGCAAAGGCGTGAACTGAAGTTAACACCCCTGAGCGAACTAAAAAAGTACCTAATAAACTCAGTGAAAAAGTCAGAATAGCCAGTAACACCGTCCAAGATTTATAAGCACCGCGTTTTTCTGTTGCTGCCAACGAATGCAATAAGGCAGTTCCTGCAAGCCAAGGCATAAATGAAGCATTTTCAACTGGATCCCAAAACCACCAGCCTCCCCAGCCTAATTCGTAATAAGCCCACCAGCTACCAAGTGCAATGCCAATGGTTAAGAATATCCAAGCAACCGTGGTCCAGGGGCGCGCCCACTTTGCCCACTTTTGATCTAAGTCACCTTGTAATAATCCTGCGATGGCAAAAGCAAACACCACCGAAAAACCAACAAACCCCATATACAACATTGGCGGGTGAACGATCATGCCAAAATCTTGTAATAAAGGGTTTAAGTCGGCGCCATCAATTGGGATAAAAGGTAATACCCGCTCAAAGGGGTTTGATGTAAATAAAGCAAAACTTACAAAGCCAACGGAGATAAGCCCTAGAGTTGCTAATACTCTAGCTCTAATTACCGAAGTTAAAGCTTTACTAAATAGTGCCACTGCCGCCATCCAAGCAGCTAGGATCATGATCCAAAGCAATAAAGAGCCTTCGTGAGAACCCCAAACAGCGGTTACTTTATAGCGTAGCGGCAATAAAGTATTCGAATGATTGGCAACATAGGCTACTGAAAAATCATCTTGTACAAATGCAATCGTTAAACAGATATAGCTGGCTAACAATAAGATAAATTGCCCTATGGCAGCCTTTGATGCTAAGCGCATTAAACCATTGTGCTGGGTATGGGCACCATAAAATGGCAAAGTGCCTAAAATGACTGCATTAACTAAGGCTAAAATTAGAAAGAAGTGACCAAGCTCTGGGATCATTAATAACTGCCCTTTTGCTTTTCGCCTTGCTGCTCCATTTTTTTGACGCCATCTTTATGACTTTTCTTAAGCGTTTCAGCAATTTCAGGTGGCATATATTTTTCATCATGCTTGGCTAAGACTTTAGTCGCTTTAAGCGTTTTACTATCGACCAACTTACCCTCAGCCATAATGCCTTGCCCTTCGCGAAATAAATCTGGCAAGCTTTTATCAAAAGTGATGGTGATGACTTCTTGATTATCAGTGATGTCAAACTCAACATAAAGACTATCTTTTGCGCGTTTAACCGAGCCTGTTGTAACCAAACCGCCCACCCGAATAGTCTTATTCAGCGGAGCATCACCATTCACTACACGCGAAGGCTCGTAAAAAGCATCGGCATAATCGCCAATGGCATATAGCAATAATCCCACCGCAGTACTAAGCAGTACTAGCGAGGATAAAATAGTTATCAATTTTTTCTTTCGATGAGCTTTCATAGGACTATCTATACCCGATAATTAGTCAGAAATTTTTTCGGTTTTAACACTTCTTGCCTTTTGTCCAATTTCGCGCTTAAAACTTTTAATCTTGTTGAGTAACTGCTTTTTATACCAAGCAAAGCCTATAAATAATAAAACAATTACTAACAAAGTTAAGCCATAACTCCACCAAACGTAAAAGCCATGATTTCCCATAGCAAAAAACTCTTGTAAAGTCATAATGTAATCTCCGCTTGCAACCACTTTGATTTAGCTTCACGATTGATAATTTCAAGACGCAAACGAACGATGACCATAATGGCAAATAGCAAATAAAAAGCGCCGATCATAATAAATAGTGGCGTTTGCATTTCAGGAGCAATAGCTCCTTTTTTAGTCACCGAATAAGCTTGGTGCAATGTATTCCACCATTTCACCGAGCCATAAATAATTGGCACATTTATAGCACCGACAATAGCCAAGATTGCAGCCGAGCGATCAGCTTTATTCCTGTCAGAAAATGAACTATGAAGTGCAATAAAACCTAAATATAAGAAAAGCAAAACCAACTCTGAAGTCATGCGAGCATCCCACTCCCACCAAGTACCCCAAGTTGGAAGTCCCCACAAGGAACCTGTAAACAAGGTGATTAGAGTAAATAAAGCGCCAATAGGTGCGATGGCTCGCATGGCCATAAATGACATCTTCATTTTCCAAACCAATCCAATAACCGCACAAACCGCCATGGATAAATAACCGACCATGGATAAGGCTGCTGCAGGAACATGAATATACATAATACGAACGCTATTACCCTGCTGATAATCTACAGGCGAAGCATATAGAGAATAATACAGGCCAAATGCTAATAGCATTGTAGTAATGGCCCATAACCAAGGAAGCCATTTAGCCGACTTTTGGTAGAACCATTTTGGAGAACCTAACTGATGAAACCAGCGCCAGGAGCTCATAGAAGAGTTTGCCATCTAACTGTTTATCTCTTAATTCTGTGCAAATTGATAATATTTAGCTTACCGCGACTTTCAGTGCTCGCCCTATTGCAAAGGGTGTCAGCGTCAACGCAAAGAGCAAAATTGCAGCTAAAATCGCCAGCTGCGCATTATACCCACTATTTCCTAAAGATGCTGTAATAACTGCACTTCCAAAGATTAAAATTGGTACGTACAACGGTAAAATCATTACCGCTACTAACATACCATTACGAGACGCACCTAAAGATAAGCTCATGCCTATTGCACCTAGTAAACATAAACTTGGAGTTCCTAGTAGTAAGGAGAACATCATGATTGGAGTATGCCCACGCTCAAGCAGTATGCCATCCGGGCTATAATTTAAGTGCATTAAGCCGGCCAACAAAGGCGAAACCAAGACTAATGGCAAGCCTGTGACTAGCCAATGAGCTACTACTTTTGACAATGCCACTTGGGTTGGACTGCTCATAATCAATAACTGCTCTAAAGAGCCATCTTGATAGTCACCACGGTAGAAAAAATCAAGCGATAGCAGTGTTGCTAAAAGAGCGGACACCCAAATCACGCCTGGCGCTATTTGTCTTAGAAACTCGGCTTCAGGGCTAACCGCAAATGGGAATAATGACACCACCATGATAAAGAAAAATAATGGTATTAAGACTGCCACCCAATTACGACGAGCCAACATTAGTTCACGCTTGAGCAAGGTTATAAACATTAAGCGGCTGCCTCGCTTTGCTCATTCCTATCTTTATGAGTCAAAGATACCTTTTGATGGATCTTTAAACCATCAATGGCTTGGTGAGAAGTAAAGATCACTACTCCACCCTTTTTAGCGAAATTCATCATTTTGTCAGAAAGCCAATCTCGGGTTCGTGCATCTAAGTTGACAAATGGTTCATCCAAAACCCATAACTTAGCGCTTTCTAATACCAACCGAGATAAAGAAACCTTATGTTGCTGGCCTGCAGAAAGTTCAGCAAAGTGCCTTTCGAGCAAGCTTTCAATTCTAAGCTCGGAAGCGACAGTTTGAATCTCACTTCGCGACACTGACTTGCCACGCAGGTCTGTGTAAAACTGTAAATTCTCAGCAATGGTTAATTCACTCTTCATCGCTAAGTTATGAGCCAAAAATAATAAGTCTTGAGAAAAGTTAGCTTCAGGATGGCTAGTTTTAAAACCACGCCAACAAATTTGACCTGAGTCGTGGTTTAAAAGGCCAGCCAAAGCTCGCATAAGGCTTGTTTTACCCGCACCATTTTCACCAAATAAGTGAGTAATGCTGCCAGATGTAAAACTTAAATCGATATTTTCGAGCAAGACTTGCTCGTTACGGGAAATGGTTAGCCCTTTGACTTCTAAACAAGAAGAGCTATAAGAACTTGGTTCAGATTGTTTTGAACTCAAAGTACTAACC
The DNA here is from genome assembly GCF_009674675.1 of Kangiella sp. HZ709. Taxonomy (GTDB): domain Bacteria; phylum Pseudomonadota; class Gammaproteobacteria; order Enterobacterales; family Kangiellaceae; genus Kangiella. The sequence continues at coordinate 34,433 of NZ_WKJC01000001.1, read as the reverse complement.
TTTTGATATATCGATTTATTTTAATGCAGAAATTATAGCATCACCCATTTCCGAAGTAGATAACAATTTATCACCTTCAGTATGGATGTCTGCGGTACGTAATCCTTGATCTAAAACGTGACTAACAGCTGCATCGATTTTATCAGCAATAGCTTGTTCTCCAAAGGTATAGCGGAGCATCATCGATACTGACAAAATAGTGGCAATCGGATTAGCTTTGTTTTCACCAGCAATATCAGGCGCACTACCATGAATTGGCTCGTACATACCTTTGCCATTAATATCAAAACTAGCTGACGGCAACATACCAATAGAACCGGTAAGCATTGCAGCACAATCGGATAAAATATCGCCAAACATATTACCCGTTACCATCACATCAAATTGCTTTGGTGCGCGAACGAGTTGCATCGCCGCGTTATCCACATACATATGGGTCAGTTCGACTTCTGGATATTCTTTAGCTACGCGCTCCATCACTTCACGCCATAATTCAGTCGCTTCTAAAACGTTAGCTTTATCCACCGAACAAACGCGCTTATCACGCATCATTGCGGTACGAAATGCAACGTGAGCAATCCGCTCTACTTCGCTTTCCGAATAAACGTAAGTGTTAAAACCTTCTTTCTCGCCATTATCTAAAGTGCGGATACCGCGTGGTTGGCCGAAATAAATACCACCCGTTAATTCACGAATAATCATTAAATCTAAGTTTTCCACCAGCTCTGGCTTTAAACTTGAAGCATCGGCTAATTGCGGATATAAAATTGCTGGGCGTAAGTTTCCAAACAGTTCCAATTCTGAGCGCAATTTCAATAATGCTTTTTCTGGACGGACCGCAATATCAAAACCTTCCCACTTAGGACCACCGACAGCACCTAATAAAATCGCATCGGCTTCACGCGCTTGTTGTAACACTTCATCAGTTAATGGCACCTGATGCGCATCAAAAGAAGAGCCACCCACTAAAGCGCTGTCATAGGATACATCTAAGCCTTGCGCGATTAATACATCTAAAACCTTGGTCGCTTGCTCTACGATTTCTGGACCAATACCGTCACCCGGTAATACTAAAATTTTCTTTGTCATTGTCTTTCTCTAAATTAATTAAACAACCAAGGCGCTCTTTGCTTACGCGCTGTTTCATATTCGGTAATCGATGCTTCTTGCTGCAGTGTAATACCAATATCATCAAGCCCATTGTATAAACAGTGCTTACGATCGGGTTCTACATCAAAACTAATGGTTTCGCCGTTTGGTCTAGTGATAGTTTGTGAATCTAAATCAATCGAAAGTTGGTAACCCTCTTGGCTTTCAGCTTCTGCAAACAAAACATCCATCGTTTGGTTATCTAAAACGATGGGTAAAATGCCATTTTTAAAGCAATTATTGAAGAAGATATCTGCATAACTTGGCGCAATGACTGCTTTAAATCCGTAATCTTCTAACGCCCATGGAGCGTGCTCACGGCTGGAACCACAACCAAAGTTTTCACGTGCTAATAATACCGAAGCACCTTCATATCTTGGGAAGTTCAGGACGAAATCAGGGTTCAGTGGGCGCTTTGAATTATCCACGCCCGGTTCACCATGATCCATATAACGCCATTCATCAAATAAGTTAGGGCCAAAACCGCTGCGCTTAATAGACTTTAAAAATTGCTTCGGAATAATCGCATCAGTATCCACATTAGCGCGATCAAGAGGTACTACTAAACCTTTATGTTGAGTAAAAGCATCCATTAGGCATCTCCTCCATTCTCTGTGCTAGAAAGCCTTGAAATCTCAATATCACGAACATCAGTGAAATGCCCATACACTGCGGCAGCAGCAGCCATTGCAGGACTGACTAAATGGGTACGTCCACCTTGACCTTGACGACCTTCAAAGTTTCGATTTGAGGTTGAAGCACAGTGTTCACCCGACTCTAAACGATCAGCGTTCATAGCCAAACACATGGAACAACCCGGCTCGCGCCATTCAAAACCAGCGTCGACAAAAATCTTATCTAGACCTTCGGCTTCCGCTTGCTCTTTTACCAAACCAGAACCAGGAACCACCATGGCCAACTTAACGCTGGCAGCGACTTTACGCCCTTTAGCCACTTCCGCCGCTTCACGCATATCTTCAATACGCGAGTTAGTACAAGAACCAATAAATACTTTATCCACTGGAATTGACGAAATCGCAGAATCCGCTTTTAAATCCATATATTCCAGTGCACGCTCAATACCTTCTTTCTTCACAGGATTATCTTCATGCGCAGGATTTGGAATAGTACCAGTCACTGGCTTGACCATTTCTGGCGAAGTGCCCCAAGTAACTTGCGGCGCAATATCTTCAGCTTTCAACTCAACCACTGTGTCGAAATGAGCGTCAGCATCAGAATGTAAATCATTCCAAGCTTTAACGGCTAAATCCCAATGCTCCCCCTGTGGTGCAAAAGGTCGACCTTTGACATATTCAATCGTTTTATCATCTACAGCGACTAGTCCTACACGCGCTCCCGCTTCAATCGCCATATTACAAATTGTCATACGACCTTCCATCGATAAACTTTCGATGGCAGTACCCGCAAATTCAATAGCATGACCATTACCGCCAGCGGTACCAATTTCGCCAATCACAGCAAGAACCACATCTTTAGCAGTAACGCCATAACCTAGCTTGCCGTCAACTTTAACTAACATATTCTTCATCTTCTTTTGGCGAAGACATTGAGTCGCTAATACGTGTTCTACTTCAGAAGTACCCACGCCAAAGGCCATAGCACCAAAAGCACCGTGGGTTGCGGTATGTGAATCGCCGCAGACCATGGTTAAACCTGGCAATGTGTAACCTTGCTCTGGGCCTACTACGTGAACAATACCTTGACGAATATCATCAATATTAAATTGAGTTACGCCAAACTCATCGCAATTTTCATCTAAGGTCTTAACCTGAATTAAGGAAATGGGATCCTCGATTCCATCAATCCCCTGTTCACGCTCCTTATTGGTAGTTGGTACATTGTGATCAGGCGTTGCCAAATTAGCTTCCAAACGACGAGGTTGGCGGCCGGCAATTTTTAAGCCTTCAAATGCTTGCGGTGAGGTAACTTCATGCAGTAATTGACGATCAATATAAATTAGCGCAGAACCATCAGAATTCTCTGCAACCAAATGATCATCCCATAATTTATCGTAAAGGGTTTTAGCCATATTAATCTCTTTATTATTAATAAAAACAATAAATTAGAAGTCTTTCACAAAGTAAGTATCAAATACTTCTAATAAAATAATGGCGTTATGCTACTCCTATGATTAGAATTACTCAAATTCATTATTTTTATAATGTCAATTCCTCTTAGGAATGAGTGGTTGTAACTAGGAATCATTGTATGGATCTAGATTTATTAAGAAGTTTCTTGGCTTTGGTTCGGTTAAAATCCTTTACCCTTGCGGCAAAGGAGCTAGAGATAACGCAACCAGCACTGACTAAACGTATCAAACGTTTAGAGTCTATTGTTGGCTCAGCTTTAATCGATAGAGATGGTAACCAGCTAGCCTTAACCCCTGCAGGGGCATTGCTATCAGATAAAGCCCCTCAAATCATCAGCGACATAAATAATTCAATTCAAGAAATTCGCGATCTTTCAGGCAAAATTTCAGGCCAATTGCTCTTTGCAACCAGTCACTATCTGGGCCTTAATTACTTACCTGAATATCTAAAAAGTTTTATTGACCAATATCCAAGCGTCGATTTGCAAATCGACTTCATCGATTCTGGTATGGCCTACAATCAAGTATTATCAGGAGCCATCGAATTGGCTTTAGTCACTTTTCCGTACAATCAAGACCAAAGAGTTAATCACATACCCATATGGCAAGAATCAATGCTGCTCGCTTGCCACAAAGATCACGCTTTAACTAAAGTAGCAGAGCCTCTTAATTTTTTAAACAAATATGACGCTATACTACCGCCAGCACAGACCTTTCCAAGAGAATTGTTTGAGCGCAATTTAAAAGAGCTGGATGTTAAACATGGTAGAGTTAAAACTGCAAATTATTTAGAAGTGATTGCTAAACTTGTAGAGTGCAAAATGGGCTGGACCATTTTACCTGCTGCGGCTATTAAGGATCCTTTAATAGCATTAAATATAAAGTCTACAACACTTCGTCAAATGGGAATCATACATCGCAATAATAAAACTCTATCCAATGCAGCTAGAGCTTTTATTGATTTGCTTAACCCCAAATCACAAGTTACCGCTTAAATTAAACAAATTGGATGGTAAATTGATTATCGACAAATACAATAGTGGTTATTGCCACTATCGAATATATAAAAAATAAGGCGTTATCTTTAACCGTATATTTCTTTTCTTTAGATGTTTTATAAACCAAATAGAATAAAAAGCATACAACAACTGTTGAAATGGTAAATAAGGGCAAGCCCAAAGCTAAACTGATTCTTCCTTCATCATTTGGTTGAAAGATATTAAATATTCCTGCCATCAGTCTTTGAACAAATGCCGCAAACATTATTATGTATAAGACTATAGAGTCTTTGCTCTTTAATAAGTAATAGCATATAACAGCTTGCAATATAGTGAATATAGGTCCGGCCGCAGAAGAAACTAGCTTTTCTCCATAAGATAAAATTAATTCTTTATCTTTTACAGCTGCATAATTTAAAGAAAAACCTGCTTTATAACCAAGCAATTCATAAGCTACCCAGTGAAAAAGCTCATGAAAAAAGAAAGAGAGCAAAGTGACTAAGAAAACTATCCCAAAGATTTTAACTATTTTATGCATTATAAAAAGGTTCGTATATAAGTAAAAACTGAGTCTAAACCTGCCTACTCAGTCTTTCAAGTAATTAATATTAAATGGATTATAGATCTATTTATACTTCAATAATATTGAATTCAAGCTGAGAGCAGCAGTAATTAAAATGTTACATTTTAATTAACTTAAGGCCGCTTATTGCTGATATATTTTTTCACAAGTCAGCTATTATTCATCTTTTATCAGATAAGCTAAATCCCATCAATTATTTACAAGGTTCTTTGGTATGTTGAAGTTCATTATTATCAGTCTCAGTTTATGGTTTATATCTCCAACACTAACAGCAGCTGAAAAAAATCAAGAGTTAGAAAGCTTAATCAAAAACGAGCAACTTAAAGAGGCAGAGTCATTAGTTAAAAACCTACTCCAATCTGCTAAAACAAAAGAACAGCAAATGGAGTACCAGTCTAAACTGGCTCAAATACTGCTTAGTGACAAACGGTATGATGATGCTGAAGAAGCCATTGAGGATTTAATTGAGATGAAAGGTTTAAGTGAACAACACTGGCTTTTAGCCGCTTCGGTTTACGGCGTTCAAGCCCAAGAGTCGAGCATCTTTAGCAAACTTGGTTACGCCAAAAAAGCCAAGAAATCTTTAGAGTCATTACTAAAAGACTATCCTAACAGTCGTGATGGTATTATCGGCTTAATTCAATTTCATCGAGCGGCGCCTGGAATTGCTGGTGGCGATGAAGACCAAATCCCCCAATTAATGCAACGATTAGAAACTGTGAACTCTGAATGGTACTCAATTATATCTGCGCAACAAGCTTTCGCCAATGAGGACATCGAAAAAGGTTTAACCATACTAGACAAAGGCATTGAGAAAAACCCCAAGTCAATCGACCTCACTTATGTTAAAGGTATGCGTTTAGTAAATATGGAACAATTCGCAAAAGCTTTTGCTCTGTTGGATTCTATCCAATCATTACCTCTAGAAGAAGATTCCAGCGAACAACAAAAAGACTGGGCTGAGATGGCTTTATATCAATCAGCAAAAATCTCAGCTGAAAAAGCTATAAAACTAGAGCAAGGCAAAAAGAATTTGTATGCATTTATGGATTCTGAGCAAACACAAATTCCCGAAGCTTGGATAAGGTTTAGATTGGGTCAAATCTTGTGGAAACTGAATGACAAAGAGTCTTCTATTGCCCAGTTTCAGTTAATACCAACATTAGATCCCGAAAAAGAGCTAGAGAAACGTATAAAAACTTTTATTAAAGAGCAAAGTATCGAATTGTAAAATCGTGAGCTTTTATTAGATTTTAGACGAGTTTAATGGCATATTAAATTCCGATAGTGATAATAACTATTTATAAATAAACCATATAAAAAGACTCGAGGGGGCTCAAAATGATGGAATATCTTCCAATGATAATTAGTGTTGTAAGTGGCGCGGCAGGCGGTAACTTAATTCCAAAACTAATGAAAAACTTAAATGCTGGTGGTCTTATTAACACTATATCAGGTGCTGTAGGCGGCTGGTTAGGCGGTACCACCCTTTCTGGTTTAATCCTAGGCGCTACAGGAGCAGACCCTGCTTCAGCGATGGATTTAACTGGTATCTTATCTAATATTGGTGGCGGTGTTGCTGGCGGTGGCATCGTAGCTGGTATCGTAGGCTTCGTTAAGAAGATGATTGGTGGTTCTGGCTCTTAATCGTTTTCCGGCATTATAAAAGCCTACTTTAAGTAGGCTTTTTTATTCATATTCATTTAAAACTCTTATATTCATAGCTTCACCAATAGCCTCTGCTAACAACTTAATTTCACCCAAATCATACTGAGCATCTAATTTATATTTATGCTTTCCGATTGAAATCAATAAAAGCTCATATTTCCATTTATGGTCTTCATTATCGTATTGGTGAACTATTTGGATACCAACAATTTCAGAAAATTTAAACCACTTCTCTCTGTTTTTATAGATACGCCTACGTTTTTTCTGAAATTTATATTGCTCACCTTTCATCATAGCAACAAAACTTAAATAAATAGAAGGGACAGTTGCCAAAGCTATAGCCAATAGCATAATAAAAACAAAAGTTTTATCTTGAGCTTGTGCTTTCTTAAACATCAGCAATACAAAGATCAAAGCGATAATTGAAAGACTCGCACCAATGGCTGCTCCAACTTTTGAGCGACTTAAAACTAGACTATGGCTATTATTTCTTATGAGCTTTAATTTACCGCTAGATATTGCAGAAAATGGATCAAGCATCATTTCTTGGAATATTCTTCAACTTGCTTCCAAACTCGAATCAAATTACCAGACATGATTTTCTCTATATCTGACTCTGAATAGCCACGCTTTAAGAATCCTTCGATAAGTGTTGGAAAGCTAGCTGCATCTTTCAAACCGTTTGGTAATGTGTCACCCACCCCATCATAGTCAGAGCCAATACCTACATGTTCCACTCCAACCAGTTTGATCACATGATCGAAATGGTCCAATACAATTTCCAGATCAGCAAATACGAATGGATTCTCTTTTATATAGTTTTTACGCCATTCAACCACTTTAGGGTCATTAGAATCATCGATTTCTACAGACTGCATAAATTCAGATACCGCAGCCGAAATAGCACCATAACTATCACGCGATGCTTGGTGAACAAAAGTTGAACCAAAGTTAATAAAAATAACGCCACCATTTTCTGCAAGCTTTTTTATCATATCGTCTGACATATTACGCTCAAAGCCAGGCGTAAAATGTCGAGCTGAAGAGTGAGATGCTATTGCAGGCACTTTTGAAACTTCCATTACGTCGTAAAAAGCCTTGTCGGAGACATGAGATACATCAATCATAACGCCTAGCTCATTCATAGCGGTTACTAGCTCTTTACCAAAATCGCTTAGCCCATTATTCGGACGCTTTTCATCATAAGAAGAGTCAGAAATATGATTGCTCAAAGAGTGAGACAAGGTGATATAACGAATACCTCGTTTATAAAAATGCTGAAGATTTTCGATGCTTCCCGCTATCGGCGATCCATTCTCCATTCCCATCGGTAGAGAAATCAATCCTTGTTTAAAATTTTCCTGCATTTGATCCACAGAATAAGCCAAAGCAAATTTATCTGGAGCATTGCTAACAATCGCTTCAACACTATCAATCAATTTATCAGCAAGTGCCGTACTATCACCACCTTCAAATTCGAGCGATGCAGGTACATAAATTGACATAAATGGTGCTGACAAACCACCAGCTTTTGCCCGAGGATAATCAAAGTCTCCACCGTCGGTAGCTTTAGAAATATCATCATATTTATTTTCTAAACGATAAGGAACGTCGACATGCAGATCAGCAATGATGTACTTTTTACTAATTTTTTCAGCCTTTTCTGCCAAAGAAGTTATGCCGATTGCTTTATTAACCTTTGCTTCAATATTGTCGATAACTTTCACCGACTCTTTAGCAGGAGCCGCATTAGATTTTTCTTCCTGTTGACAAGCGAATAAAGTTAAAATCATCGAAGCGGCTAATAGATTGGTGGTAAAAGATGTTTTCATATGCCAAGATTCCCATTAAGATCGAACAATTGACATCATCATAGAATTATCTAAAACGAATTACCATATGCTAGCAGCAGAGCAACATGAAATTATCAAAGCCATTAACCAAGTGATGCCCTTTGGTAAGTACCAAGGACGCAGGCTGTTAGAACTACCAGAACCCTACTTGGTTTGGTTCAACAAAGAAGGCTTTCCAAATAACAGCCTCGGGCGACAGTTAGCACTTATCTATGAAATTAAGCTCAATGGGCTAGAATCTTTATTTATGCCACTGCTTAGCTCTAGGGCTAATAACTAGTTCAAATTAAGACATAATTAAGACATAGCTATTAATAATTGATAAAATTGAGCTATAAAATCACAGCTGTGACATCCTTTGTTTAATTTATTACACCAAAAGCTTCAAAAAACTTTGCTGAAACTTGAATTTACACAAGAAACTGAAATTCAGGCCAAAGCTCTACCATTAATCCTAGACGGTAAAGATTTAGCTGCTAGTGCCGAAACGGGTTCAGGCAAAACTGCAGCTTATTTGCTTCCTATTTTAGATAAGCTATTAAACAAACCCGTTAAAACCTCAGGAACTCGTTGCTTGATATTGGTGCCGACCCGCGAGTTGGCTAGACAAGTAGAAAAACAATTTGAACAATTGGCTAATCTCACTAGCTTAACCGCAGGTGTTTTAACTGGTGGCGCTTCAATGCAATTTCAGCGCTCAATGCTACGCAAAGATCCAGAAGTGTTGATAGCCACTCCTGGAAGAATCTTAGATCATAGTCAAGGCGGTGCTACTGAATTAAAAAATCTCGAGTATTTAGTATTAGACGAAGCCGATAAAATGCTCGACCTAGGCTTTAGTGATGACGTTACCGCCATTTCAGAGTTTTGTAATAACCAACGTCAAACATTATTATTCTCTGCGACTTTAAATGCTCGTGGTGTAAAACCAGTCATTGAGAAAATGCTTAATCAGCCGAGTTACCTGGTACTTAACAGCTTTGAAGAGCAACAGAAACAGATCCAACAGCAAATCATTCCCGCCGATGATTTAAAGCACAAAGAAAAGCTAGTCAATTGGCTACTTAAAAACGAAAAATACCGTAAGGCTATTATTTTTTGCAACACCAAAACTCAGGTAGATCGTTTGGGGGGATTATTGAAGTATCATAAGCATGCTACTGGTACTTTGCATGGTGATAACTCGCAAGAAATTCGCAATCAAGTCATGATGCAATTCCGTGATAATAAATTTAATATTTTAGTGGCTTCCGACGTCGCAGCTCGCGGGTTGGATGTCAAGGAAGTAGATTTAGTCATTAATTTTGATATGGCACAAAACGGTGATGACTATATTCACCGTATAGGTAGGACTGGCCGTGCAGGAGAATCAGGAACCGCCATTTCATTGATAAGCTCGCGTGAATGGAATTTAATGGCGACCATTGAGAATTTTCTTAAAACCAAATTTGAAAAACGCCTAATCCAATCTTTATTAGGAAAATACACAGGACCAAAAAATCTCAAATCGAATGGTAAAGCTGCAACTAAAGGCAAGCGCTCCGGTGGCAAAAAGCTAACTGCCAGAGAAAAGAAACGCTTAGAAAAAAAACAAGCTAAGAAAAATACGCCTAAAATGGAACCAGAAGATACCATTTCAAATAGCAAACCAAAGAAGAAGTTTGGCGGTTTAAGTGACGGCCCAATTAAGCCTTTAAGAACTAAATAAAACTTTATCCCTATGCAGATTTTTGTAGATGCTGATGCATGCCCTGTTGTGATTAGAGATATTCTAATAAAAGCCGCTATCCGAACTAAGGTAAGTCTTACTTTTATTGCTAATCACTATGTTCCTGTCCCAAAAATCGAAAATATAAAGTCATTACAAGTTCCAAAAGGATTTGATGTGGCAGATGATGAGATTGTTAAACGAGTCGAAGCAAACGACTTGGTTATAACTTCAGATATCCCGTTAGCCGCAGAGGCTATCGATAAAGGCGCTATAGCATTGAGCGCTCGAGGAGAGTTATTTGATAAATCGAATATTAGGCAGCGGCTTAATATGCGTGATTTTATGGACTCAATGCGAGAAACCCTTGAGGCTTCGGGTCAAAACCGTGGCGGGCCACCGCCTCTATCTCAGTCGGACAGGCAGTCTTTTGCCAATCACCTTGATAAGTATTTAGCCTCTATTCGTTGAATAACCTACTCTAATATACTGATTTAACAAAGATTTAACGCTTGCTGTTAGATAAATCCTTGAATTCCAAGCTATTTATCATAATATAAAGGTAAGAACGCAAAACAATTACAGTTCGTTAAAATGGATCACAGGAGAAAATCATGTCTAGCACTTCTATTACCGCTATGCCTTTAAAATATTTGGATCAAGCAATGAACAAGTTACGCGACTTGGGATTGATGCCTGAAAAAACAGATGAGGCTCCTGTCATCAGTCTGATCAATAAAATTTCTGACTTAGATGAAGAAAAAACTATCGCCATTGCAAGAACGTTAAACCAAGCTTCGCTGTTTAACGAAGTAGTACGCGAGCAAATTCAAGCTATGCGTATTGGCGAGCGCTATGAAGGCATTACCGAACGATTTAACTCTATACGTGATGATGCTAAAGAAATGGTCGATCAGTTAGAGGATGGCAAAATTGACGTCATGGAGCGCATTGGTAATGTATGGATGAAAGTCACTCGTGGTGACATTCCTACTCGCTTCCAAAAGATTCGCGAAACTTATTTAGAAGTTGCAGCAGATACTAAAGACCAAATTGAGCGTGAACAAATTATTCTGGATGCTTATCGTGATTTTAGAGGCGCTTTAAAAGAATCTGAAGTTTTAGCTTTAAATGTTTTAAAGAAAGCCGACGCAGAACTTGAGCAAGCAAAAACTAATTTGAGTAATGCGGCAAAGGATATTGAAACTAATACTAGCGAAGATCGCGAACAAATAGCACGATTAGAGTTAGCTCGTGATGAGCGTTTACGCGAGTTGCAAAATTCCGATGACCGCTACCAAATTACCAAAGACTTATCTGATAACTTAACTATATCCTATAACACCTCTGAAGCCGTCATGGCCCGTTTATTACAGACCACCAATGCTAAAGAACGCGTTTATTCTCAATCAGTTACTTTCTTTGGCACTAATGAAACAGTCTTTACTGCTTTATCAGCCTCATTTACTGGCTTGCATGGTTTACATGAAGCGACAGAAACCTTAAAAAGCATGAAAGAAGGCATCAATCAAAGCTTAGAAATATTAGGCGAAGTTGGTGATAAAGTTCAAGAAGAAGCGTTACGTGAAGGCTATGGCGCTACAATTAAAGCTGAATCAGTGAAAAAATTGGTAGACTCTATTGTAAACTTCCAAGAGCGTTCAGTGAGCTTAATAGAAGAAATGCGTGACCAAGCAACTCGTAATGCAGAGGAAGTTCGTTTGGCCGCTGAAGATGGTAAACGTCGTCTGGCAGAATTGGCTAGCCGCGGTAATGCTTTAGTTATTAATGCCTAATTCAACAAGTTACTGAATGACAAAAAACACTAAACCACAGCATGATATCCCTTTATCGGATGTCATGTTGGCGATGGATATTGCCGATACCATTCGACATCGAGAGCGGATCGTTGAGAAAGAATTATCCGCCGAAGAACGTGAAAAAGCGTTATTTGAAAAAGTCAAAGCAACCTATGCCAGTCAAGGAATAGCAGTTAGCGACGCAACTATTAAAGAGGCAATAGAAGCTATAGAAGATGAGCGCTTCGCTTACAAACCGCCTAAAACCTCTTTGTTTACTAAGTTTGCTCACGCTTATATCAATAGAAAGAAATGGGGAAAAGGCTTAGCTTTTATTGGGGGAATTGTGGGCTTAGCTTGGGCAGCCACATGGGCTATATTTACCCTGCCCCAGCAAAGAGAGCTAGATGAGAAAGCTCAGGCTTTTAATCAATCGATTGTCACGGCCAATACGAATAAAGAAACTTTACAGTCTCGTTTAGACTCGCTGGTAGCAGAGCTTAACCGCGCTACAAAACCAAAAGATCCTCAATTAACTGCTTTGTTTGATCGACAAAAGCAAACAGCGTTTCAATTATTAAAAACTTCTGCTACTCATATTGATGCTGCTCGTACTCTTCGATTAGCACCTAATTTTGTCCCTCAAAACTTTAAAGAAATTGATCCGAAAATGAGCGGTTCTTTGCAGATTTTAGAAAGGCAGCAGCAGGAATTATCCAAAGCCGAAAACAAACTCAACGAAGCCGAACTTAGCATTAAGCAATTACATCAGTTAAATCTGTTGCCAAACGAATTATTAAACTTGCGCAATCAAGCAATAGAGATTGCTAAAGTTGCTAAAGCAAAAAGCCTAGCTAAAGAATTCTATCGGCAAGGATTAGCTGCAATTCAAGGGTTGGATATCGCCAGCGCGAATGGTGCTACAACCGATTTGAAGGAGCTAATTGATGACTTGCAGCTTAATTACCAATTAAAAATTGTTTATAGACATGGTGAGCGCACTGGTGTTTGGAGACAGCCTGAAATTAATCGAAATGCTAGAAATTACTACATTATTGTTGAAGCCCACAGCAAAGATAACAGAACCATTCAAGTTCCTGTCATCAATGAAGAAACCGGTACTGTTCAACGGGTCAGCAAATGGGGAGTGCGCGTAGAAAAGCCTATCTATGACCAAGTTGCTCGTGACAAGCAAGACGACGGTATCGTGCAAAACAATATTTTTGGGAATAAAGCTTATGGGGAGCTCGAGGTAAATTATCGCTTTCCCACGAACGGCAAAGCAATTACTCAATGGTGAATAATATGAAGAAGATTCAGACGATACATCCAGAGGATAACTCATAATTATGTATTCCGGTCGTCAAGCATTAAATGAAATTGATCAAAGTCTGCAAAAAATTCGTTCAGAATTATCACAAACGGACTATGAATTAGAACGCTATGGTCAAAAGCTATTAGGCATACGTCAAAAAGAATCCGAGAGTTACCGCCAATTGGCGAAGATGCGCCTTGATGCTATTCAAGCTAACCAGTTGTCCGAACAGCTCGACTATGCCGAACGACAAGCTGCGCAGTTATTAATTCAGCGTAATGATCAAATCGAAATTATTGCTAACAAAATAGAGACCTCGCAAACTAATCAATTACAATTTGATCAAGAGCGTAATCAACAAGCGATTGAACTCGATAAAGCTGTGGAAGCTTTGGAAGATCTTTTAGCTAAGGTTGATGGCAAACTTGAATCAGATAAGAGCTTTTTACAACAGCAACTAACGGCGCAAGATTTAGTAGATATGGCATCTAATGCCAATGATAAAACCGCTCAAGCAGAACAAGAATTAGAAGATAAAGGTGCGCCTTATCGAGCTGATAAAATCTTCATGTATTTATGGCAGCGCCAATATGGCACCAGTCAATATAATGCAGGTTTCATCACACGGTTTTTTGATAAAAAATTAGCTAAGCATATCGATTATGATAAAGCTCGAGTCAATTATTTCACCTTAACCAATATACCTAAGAAGCTAGCAGAGCATACTGAAAATCTACAGCAACAAGCGCAGAACGAGCTTGCAGAATTACAGCAGATGCAAAGAGATTTTGAAATTGATGCAGGCGCAGAGCAATTAGAAAGCACTGTCGGTCTAGAAAGAAAAAAACTATCCGCTATTGATCAAAAGCTCACTGCAGAAGAAGAAACCTACCAAAACCTAATTAAAAAGCGCGAGTCATTTAACCTAGAAACTGATAAATATATTGCTAAAGCCATTAGCATTCTTATGGAAAGCTTTAAAGCTGAGCCGATTTCCCAATTACAGTATGAAGCCAGGCAAACTGAAAGCCCCAGAGATGATCATTTAACTAATCAACTGTTATCATTAAAAGAAGATAAATCCCAACTAGAAGAGAATATCTCTTCCCTTCAATTAGCTCATAAAAGCGTGAATAGAAAACTAGAAGACTTGAAAGAAGTTCGTAGGAAGTTTAAGCGTTCTGACTACGACGCTTATAATTCAAAATTTAAAGACGGCGTTATTTTATCGGGAATTTTAGCTCAGTTTATTGGTGATCAAGTGAACGCTAAAGAGCTTTGGCGTATTTTTAAGCGTAGCCAAAGATTTGAAAAACGTCGCTATACCCAAAGGCATGGTGGTATTGGCCTTCCCGGTGGCATTAACTTCCCTAGCAATAACCGCGGCCCAAGCATAAAGTTTCCACGCGGCATCCGTTTTCCCTCTGGATGGGGTGGCGGAGGTTCTTCTTCTGGCGGCGGTGGCGGCTTTAAAACGGGTGGCGGTTTTTAACTTTACACTTAACCTTTAGTGGGGAATAACGATCTCAAAAACAGGCCTATTCCACCAAAGCAAAGCACCAAGATCACAATCAAATCAAACGCGCTCATTGGTCTAAAGCTAAACTGGGTTGAAGCGATAACGCCAAATATTAAGGCTAATATAGAACCTACGGTTAAAAACCAGCCAAAATAGTTTCGATGGTTATAAAATAACACCACAATACCAGCAACAAATGGGATCATAATCATGCCTGAAGTGACGCCAAAACCACCGAAGGCTGAAAAGCTGTATAAGCGGGTGCCAAAACCAAATTGTGAATAGATATGGATTGAATTAAGCAGCAAATAAAAACCAATCACCATCATGGTTAAACCCACAAAAAATTGCCATTCACCACCTCTTGTACCGCCTGCGCCCATAAGTCACTCCTTAAAATTTATACCACTGAATATTTTTATTAACGGTAATACTCTAACCGATTTTTATAATTTTTTCTCAATAAATCAAACTCTTTAGCTATCCGCTCACTATCAAATCTGGAGATATTTCGTAAAGCTAAGTCATCTTCTTTAATATCATAAAAAGGCTTCAAGGAATCATGTAAATCTGCCAAATGATTTGGTTTTTGCCATAGTAAAGTATTGGGCAACAATGACTCTAAGGAAACACTAGAGTCCTTAGCTAGCCAGTTCCTTGTCGCTTGATACAAATAATAGGTTCCGCGGATTTTACCCTCTAAGCTATAGCCTGCGATATGTGAAGTACCAATTAAGCACTTTTCCAACAACTGAGGGTTTAGTCGAGGTTCCTGTTCCCAAACATCTAATACAAACTCAACGGATTTCTCACTCCTTGCAGTTTCTAAGGCCGCAAGATTATCGAGAACAGCACCTCTTGATGAGTTAATCAATAAGGAATCATCCTGCATTTTTGCTAAAAAGCTTTTGTCAATTAGATGATAAGTAGGATGTTCACCAGCTTTACTTAAAGGTACATGGCAAGTCACAATCTGGCATTGCGAGACTGTGTCTAACGAGACGAAATCTCGCTCATCATCTGTACTTTCTAACAAAGGATCATTCAGCAGATAATCTATGCCAATATGATCAAGCAGACGGCTAAGCTTAGTGCCTACATTCCCTGCTCCAATAATCCCCACTGTCACTTGAGACAAATCTAATCTTTTATTATTCGACCAATAAGCAATAGCGGCTAATACGTATTCAGCTACCGCTTGAGCGTTACAGCCTGCGGCATCTGAAAATTCAATTTCAGATTGTTGCAAATAATCTAGATCAATATGATCAGTACCAATTGTTGCTGTTCCAACAAATTTAACTGGCGTCTTTTGCAAAAGAGCTTGATTAACTTGAGTAATAGAGCGAACCAATAATATATCCACATCTTGAAGGTCAGTATTCGTAATAGCTCTACCTGCCTTGCGCTCAATCCAACAGAAGTCTGCAAATAGTTCATCAACCATTGGCATATTTTCATCAGCAAGCAATGTCAGCATAAATAAGTCTCAATTAGTAAATTTTGCGGATATTTATTTGGGTATTTTAGCGTCTTCCTTTAAACTTAAGCTAGTTATTATTAATAAGGATCCGCATGAGCGACAAATTAGCCGGTTTATACCACAATATCTTAGAAGAAATTGGCGAAGATACCCAAAGAGATGGCATTTTAGATACTCCAAAGCGAGCAGCTAAAGCCATGAAGTTTTTGACCAAGGGCTATGAGCAGTCTTTAGAGGAAGTGGTAAATAACGCCATTTTTGAATCTGATAATGACTCTATGGTTATCGTCAAAGATATTGAGCTTTATTCAATGTGTGAACATCATATGCTACCTTTTGTAGGCAAGGTTCATATTGGTTACCTGCCTACAGGTAAAGTTCTAGGGCTCTCAAAACTAGCACGTATTACGGACATGTTTGCTCGCCGCTTACAAATTCAAGAGAACCTAACTAAACAGATTGCGGAAGCGGTACAAGAAGTCACAGATGCATCCGGAGTTGGCGTTATTGTTGAGGCCAAACATATGTGTATGATGATGCGCGGTGTTGAAAAACAAAACTCGATCATGACAAGCTCTACGATGTTAGGACAATTTCGTAAAGATGAAAAAACCCGCAACGAGTTTATTAGTCTGATCAGTAAGTAATATGCATCAGGCTTTCTTAGGGGTAGAGCCGGCAAATATTGAATGGCGCGAAATAGAGAAAAATGGCAAGACTTATTCCGCGCCCTACTCCCCCAATTTCGATGATATTTATTTCAATACTCAAGATGGCATTGCTGAATCACAATATGTATTTCTGCGAGGTAATGATTTAGAGCAACGTTTTTTACAACAACCTTGCCAATTTTCAATTTTTGAAACTGGCTTTGGCAGCGGCTTAAACTTCTTGTTAGCCGCAAAGCTATGGCAACAAACCAATCCAAATGGTCATCTGAACTATTACTCGGTTGAGCAGTTTCCAATAACCCCTGTAGATCTACGAAAAATTTATAAGGAGTTAAATCTAGACAACCCCTTGATCGATTCACTTTTAGAACAATACCCTTCAATATTGCCAGGCATTCATCCAGTGATAATAAGCGAATGCATTACTTTGTATTTAATTTTTTATCCTCTAGATAAAGGGCTGAAAGAAATTGCTATTAACCAATCTGAAAAAATTGATGCCTGGTTTTTAGATGGATTTGCGCCCAGCAAAAATCCGACTATGTGGCACAAAGGCCTGTGGCATTTCATGGCACTGAAGGCAGTTAATAATACCAAACAAAAAACTACCGTAGCCACCTTTACCGCAGCCTCAGAGGTTAGGAAAATGCTACAACATTATGGTTTTGAAGTGATAAAGCGTAAAGGCTATGGTTATAAGCGTGAAATGCTAACTGCTCGTTTTGAGGAAAAAAAACTTTCAAATCCTAAACCCGATTTATTTACCGATTATATCGTTGCCAGAAACACTCCTAAACGCATAGCCATCATTGGTGCAGGATTGGCTGGAGCTGCTTGTGCTTATGAGCTTAATAAAGCTGGGCTAGAAGTAGATGTCTATGATAAGAGTACTGCTCCTGCTTCAGGCGCGTCAAAAATGCCAGCTATGTTGGCGACCCCGAACTGTTCTATAGATCATAATGCCTTTAGCCAGTTAACTTTTGCCGGCATGCAGTCATTAACAAACTTATTGGGACAAAAAGAGCACCTAGTTGAAGCATGGCAAGCACTAGTAACTACTAACGACAAGTACTCAGAATTTCATATAGAACAATATTATTCAATTTATAAAAGTAGACTTGGCACTAACATAAAAAAGGCAATTGATACTAACTTTACAAAAAAGCTAAGCCTGATTGTTCCAGCAGTCCAATTGAATGGTCCCAGTTATTGTGATTATTTATTAAGCAAAATCCCTCCAAAGAAAATGCATTTCAATACAGAAATTAATTCCCTAGAACAGCTCAAAGATTATGATTCTGTGATAATCTGCACTGGACATTGCACTTTATTAAACGACGTATATAGCAGCTTATTTCCAAGCATTATGCCCTTACGAGGTCAATTAACAGAAACCAAAAAACTTTATTCAATCGAAAGGCCAATTAATCATGAAGGTCATTTATTTCAAGATCAACATTCTTGGTACATAGGTGCAACCTTTGATGCCCGTACAGATGACTCGATACGAGCTCAAGATGATTTAGATAATATTCGGCAAGCTAAGGAAAAGCTTGATATTGATATAGAAGCATCAAATATTAAAAGTTCTTACGCAGGAATAAGAGCTTCTACTTATGATCGCTTCCCCTATTGTGGTTTGTTCAGTGAAACGCAACAGCAATCGATCTGGTTAAATTATGGTTATGGTACGCGCGGTCTAAACTTGTCATTACTGGGCGCGCAAATTATTAAAGCCAGCTTAATTAATCAAACCTTACCTATCAGCAAAAACTTACTTAAGCGGCTCACCCCAAAACGCTTAAGCTCTTAGTAAAACGTTAACTCAACTTATCGCAATGAAATTTAATGTGAGACTCAATAAAGCTAGCGATAAAGAAATAACTGTGGTCATAACCTTCACGTAAATTGAGATGAATATCTAGCTCTTCTTTTTGATGCTTTTTATTTTTTATTAACTCTTCTAATAATTCAGGTCTCAGTTGTTCCGATAAAAAATCATCATCTAAGCCTTGCTCAATTAGTATCGGCGTAATTTTATTCGATTTATTTAAGAGCGATAATGAATCATATTGCCGCCACTCGTCCTGATTATCACCAAGATATAAAGCAAAAGCTTTCTTGCCCCAAGGAACCTGCATTGGCGCAACTATTGGAGAGAATGCAGAGATTGATTTAAACTTATCCTGGTTCTTTAAACCTATGGTTATAGCGCCATGACCACCCATTGAGTGACCGGAAATAGCAGCACGCTTTGCATCTATTGCGAAATTGCTCGAAATCAACTCAAAAAGTTCCAAGATGTAATCGTACATTTGATAGTGCTTTTTATAGGGCTCTTGCGTTGCGTTTAGATAAAAACCTGCGCCCAGTCCAAAATCCCAATGTCCAGCAGGGTCGTCTGCTACATTATTCCCACGAGGACTAGTATCGGGTGCCACAATCGCAATTTTATATTTTGAGGCGAATTGCTGGGCACCTGCTTTTTGTACGAAGTTTTCGTCGGTACAGGTAAGACCCGATAACCAATATAAAACTGGCACTTTTTCACTTTCAGCCTCAGCAGGCATAAAAATAGAAAAGTTCATTGCGCAGTTTAAACTGTCAGCATAATGCCGATAGCGCTGTTGCTTACCGGCAAAACATTTTGCTGAACTTAATAATTCGAGTGTCATAATGATTCCGCTTTAAAATTCGATAACCGAACGAATCGACTTTCCTTCATGCATTAAATCAAACGCCTTATTGATATCTTCAAGCGGCATCTTATGAGTGATCAGATCGTCAATATTTATTTTCCCATCCATATACCAATCAACAATTTTAGGCACATCTGTGCGGCCTCGTGCACCACCAAAAGCAGTACCCTTCCAAACTCTTCCAGTCACTAATTGAAAAGGCCTGGTAGATATTTCTTGCCCCGCTCCTGCGACACCCACAATACAAGACTCTCCCCAGCCTTTGTGACAGCATTCCAAGGCTTGACGCATAGTATTAACATTACCGATACATTCAAAACTGTAATCGACACCGCCATTGGTCATTTCAATAATGGCATTAGTCACATCTTTTATTTCAGCTGGATTGATAAAATCAGTCATACCAAACTGCTTTGCCAGTTCAACTTTATCTGCATTGATATCAACACCAATAATCCTATCAGCCCCAGCCATCTTGGCTCCTTGAATAACGTTTAGACCAATACCGCCCAGACCAAAAACGGCCACGGTAGAGCCTTGCTCAACTTTCATAGTATAAATAACAGCACCAATGCCAGTTGTCACACCGCAACCTATATAACAAACTTTGTCGAAGGGCGCATCAGAGCGAATTTTAGCTAAAGCGATTTCGGGCATTACCGTATGATTTGCAAAAGTAGAACAGCCCATATAGTGAAGTATAGGTTTGCCTTGATAAGAAAAACGACTAGTGCCATCAGGCATGAAACCTTGACCTTGAGTTTCACGAATAGCCTGACATAAGTTTGTTTTAGGATTTAAACAAAAATCGCATTCTCGACATTCTGGCGTATAAAGTGGAATAACATGATCCCCAACTTTTAGATTTTTAACACCTTCACCGAGTCCAACCACAACTCCAGCACCTTCATGCCCTAAAATTGCAGGAAAGGCTCCCTCAGGATCATCGCCAGATAAAGTAAATGCATCGGTATGACATACCCCGGTTGCTTTCATCTCGATTAATACTTCACCGTACTGCGGTGGCTGTAGATCAACTTCAACGATTTCTAAAGGTTTTCCTGCTTCAAAAGCAACTGCGGCGCGGGTTTTCATTGATAACTCCGATTAATAATTTCAAATAATAACTTTAGTCTTTTTGCATTCTTAATGTTAAATAAACGATCATCGATATTGCACTCGAAATTAGTATAGCAGCCATGATCATGATTTGATAACGAGCGGCTACAGAAGGCTCAACTCCAGAAATAATTTGCCCTGTCATAGTGCCTGGAAGAGCAACTAACCCCATCGCTAACAAACTATTTATTCTGGGTATCATTGCAGTATTGAATGCACTATTTCGAGCTTTAATTTTATCATGATGATTATCTACCTCATGCTTGAACCTTTCCCCTGCAATACTAATAGTATTCATGGTATTGCCGAGCAATAAGCCCACTAAAGGAATAATAAGCTGCGCTTGATAGGTCGGATTAGGCTTTAGAATGAAGCCAATAATTAATAACATACTCAAGCCGGTCCCCATCAATATCCCTAGAACAATATAAGAAAAGTGGAGTATATTCTTATTGGCTAATGGTCTTAAGGAAATCCACGCTGAAAATAAAAGCATCAGCGACATTACTAAAGTGCCAAACCATAAGTTATTATCTTTAAACAAGTAAATCAAAATAAAGCCAACTAAGCTTAATTGAACAAACATTCTTATATTTGCAATCCAATAGTCCTTAGTTTGAATTTTCCAAGAATGCATGATTAATCCAATCACAACAATCGGGATTACAAGATAAATCAATTCAAAGTAGCTGATGCTTGGTAAGTTTGAACTAGTCTTCATTGGGCGATTGTTTTATATCTATATTATCGTTTATTTGACTTCTGGAATCAGTATCCCAGCTTTGGTTTTGGATTTGAGCTCTATCTTGTATATCCGACTTCAGTACAGCTTCCAAGAGCTCTGCTTTCTCGGTTGCCGCTAAAATATACTGTTTTTCGTCACCCCATAATTCGGTAAGCTCTTCCATATGCATATTGTCATAGTGTAAGAACGTCTGTGCTGCTCGTTGAGCTTGGTACTTACGATAACCTAACTCGACTAACGCCTCGCGACCTAACAATAATGCTGAGCCTAAGGTTTCTCGTATGACACAATGTGCGCCAGCCTTTTTTATTTCATAGGCCTCACGCCGGCCTTTGGCTCGGGCAAATATTTTCAGTTCAGGAAAATTCTTTCTGCATAACTCTGTGACAATTATAGCCTTATCAACATTATCCACTGATAAAACAATCATCTTGGCGTTTTCAGCGCCAGCTGCTTTTAATAAATCAAGATTAGTCACATCTCCATAGAAGGCTTTGGTGCCAAACTTTCTAACCAAGTCAATTTGTACTGCGTCATATTCTAGTAAAGTAGTTTGAAATCCTTGTGAACGTAATAATCTTGAAACGATTTGTCCGAATCGCCCATAACCAGCGACGATAACAGGCGTTTCACCATCATCTATTTCATCATAATCGCGACTTAATTCCTGCCGATCAAACAACGGCTGCAAAACCTTTTCACTTAATATCATTAGTAATGGTGTGAGGGCCATACTTAAGGCTACCACAACTGTTAAGGTCGAAATCATATGCTCTGTTAAGACGCCATTTTGAGCTGCAAAGCTAAAGAGAACAAAAGCAAACTCACCACCTTGGGCTAATGCAAAACTAAAAATTAAGTTTTCCATTAACGGCATTTTAAAAAACTTAGCTAATAGAAATAAAACAATCACTTTTATAATAATTAAACCTAATACTAGACTGATAATACTGGCAGTGTCTTGCATCAATAGATCTAGATTAATACTGGCACCAACAGTGATAAAGAACAAACCTAAGAGCAAGCTTTTAAAAGGTCCTAAACCAACTTCCAATTCATGTCGGTATTCACTTTCGGCTAATACCACACCTGCTAAAAAAGCACCTAATGCAGGCGACAAACCAACCCATTGCATGACTAAAGTAATTCCGATGACTAATAGCAAAGAAGTGGCGATAAAAATTTCTTTTAACCCAGTACGTGCGATTAAATTAAAAATTGGCTGGATCAGAAAACGACCTAATAAGATGATAAATACGATGGAACCAACAACGGCTAGAGTTTGCTGCCAACCCTGCAACTGAGTTAAACCATGATCATCATTAATAATTTCTACTGGCGCGCTAGCCAATAATGGCATTAAAGCTAACATTGGAATAATGGCAATATCTTGAAACAGCAATACGGAGAACGAAGAACGACCTGAATCAGTTTTCATCAACCCCTTTTCTGTTAAAGTTTGCAGCACAATAGCTGTCGATGACAAAGCCAAAACCATGCCAATAGCCAAAGCTGCTTGCCATGTTTGATCAAAAAGCATGGCTATAATGGTAAATAAAAAGCCGGTAAACAAAACCTGCAAACCACCAAGACCAAGAATTGGCATACGCATTCGCCATAATTTTTTCGGTTCTAATTCGAGGCCAACGAGAAATAGCATCATCACCACACCAAACTCGGCAAAATGCATGATATCTTCAACATCACGGCCAACCAAACCAAAAACAAAAGGCCCAATTAAAACTCCTGCGATTAAATAGCCTAGCACTGAGCCAAGCCCCAAACGTTTTGCTATAGGCACTCCTATCACCGCTGCCACTAAAAATATAAAGGCTTTGAATAAAAAGCTCTCTGTATCCATCAGCGAATTTTTCCTGTTCGTAGGTTCAGATGATTTTGCAGATCAATAATAAGTTTTCGATAGTTTTCAGCTGCATCAATGGTAGCTTCTTTAGATATGCGAATAGCATCATAGACAACGAATGGTTGAAAAAACTTCATTCCGCAGAAAACAGCGGTTTGTTCGAAAGGTTTAAGAAACTGATCAAATGGATAGCCGTTATAGCCTCGCTTACTATAACTATCATCAGTACCTCCGACTGTCATGGCATTAAGCCAATATTTACCTTTTAATTGGAAGCCGCCTTCACCATAAGCAAAACCTGACTCTAGGACTACGTCTTGCCACTCTTTAAGTAATGCTGGCACGCTGTACCAATAAAAGGGATGCTGAAAAATAACAACATCATGTTCAAGCAGGAGTTTTTGTTCTTTTTTAATATCAATCAGAAAATCAGGGTATTCTTCATACAAATCGTTGAAAGTAATGCCTTCGATATCTTTAATGGCGGAAACCATCACTCGATTAGTTACCGAAGATTCAAATCTAGGATGAGCAAAATTAACTAATATTCGATTAGCCATTCTTTATCTTTGCTCCAAATGATTCGTAACCTTGATTTGAGTTTACACCAGCTTGTTGCAGATTACAGCTAAGCCTTTGAAATTATTGTAATATAAAATGCTGGAGCGGTTATTTGGCAAAATAAAAGCGGCTAATGCCGCTTATTTAGAATCCATCCAAGTCTGTTACCGTTGCTCCTTCTCACTCTTCCCTTTGTAATGGCCTTCCCAGCTCTGTCCGTTATTATTAATCCATAAGTAGTAGTAGAAAGCAGACTCCATCTGCTGTGGATAATGTAACAATATAGAGATTAAGAACAAGAGCCCCTAGGCCGGCAATATAAAGAAAGGATAAAGCCATAGAACAAGGAAAATATATAAATCAATGACTTAAAAGCAGGATGGCTAATTGTGAGCTTTTATCAAACAAATATTAGGGAGATTAACCCTATCGTTTGTAAGAGATTTCTCACAAATAAACAAGACAATGTCTTAAGCTTCTAAGCCTATTCGGTAGTAAATTTCATCCTCATAACCGCAAATCACTCGTGCCAGCCCTGAAAGTTTCTGGTTAATTAAAGGGTCATCTGTGTCTACCACTAATGGCTTATTATTGAGTTGGCTGATTTTATTCTTAGTGGCAATAATTATAAGATCCGTTTTTTTAAGTCGACTCATGACGTTAGCGCTAATTTGATGATTACCACGTCCAAGAATATGCCCTTGACCGCCAATGATAGTAATAACGATTTTTACTTTCGTAGGATGCTCTTCTATAATTTTTAGGATATCCGATTCGGTTAGATCTGATTGCTTCAATTGCTCTTGATGCACCCAGTCGATACCAAGCAAGGAATTAGGCAAATCCAACGCATTCATAACAGCTGCACAACTGGTTCCCGAACCAATCAAGTAATGAATATCCTCCTCCATATGTTCCACTAGATATTCAGCTATGTCATTTTGCAGATTTACTTCTTGCTGTTGATCATTCTGACTGGCTAACTGGGATGACGATATTTTGGTTGACTGAATAAACTGATATTCAGCAGGCACCAACATTTCTCCATACTTTTTGGCCTTAACAGTCCCCGCGCGAAATTCGTCTTCATCAATATCCATCACCGATGCCTCGATTAAAGAAACCAGCTGGTTCCTAATCATTCTTTCTACGACTATGGCTGCAGCTTTAGGGGTAATCGCATAAACACCTGAGTGAATTTTCACACCGGCAGGTATACCAAGTACCACCTGTTCGGTTTTTACCACAGAGCATATATTTCTGGCAGTACCATCTCCTCCAGCAAAAAGAATCAAGTCTAGGTCCAATTGGTTAAACTCAGTAACTGCTTGAAGGGTATCTGCGGCTTCGGAAATTAAATTGGCATGATGCACGCTGGTATACTCGAAGCCTAGAGCCTCTAATGTGAGCCCCCCCATAGCGCCATCAACCGTAAACCATTCAATTAAATGACTATATTTGGTGACTGACTCTAAAGCTAACTTTGCTCGATTAGCAGCCTGGGGAACAGCACCTTTATCAAAAGCTTCTTGACGAATAGCATCTCCATCACTGCCTTTTAACCCCACTTTACCGCCAATACCGGCAAAAGGATTGATAAGGAGACCGAATCTTAGTTTTGTGCTTTTATCCATTTGGAATTTGTTTTGGTAACACTATGGGTTGGTTCGAATTATATTTTTGACATAACAATTGAATCATTTGCAACGCTCTTGTTGGAAATTGATTCTGAAAATACCATGATAGTTGAGCATGAACATTTTGTTTAAATTGTACAATTTGTTGCTCACATACTGTCGAATTTAAATTATCTAAACTAAATTGAAAAGGTTTCTTTGCCGCCAAATGAAAAGCCCACTCTAATGCTTGCGGTTTAACTTCAACCGCGAAGAATTCGGCTTGCTGCTCATCATTCCTACCGTCGGGAGCATACCAGTAACCATAATCATCTAACAAACGCCTCTTTTCACCTGCAACACACCAATGAGCGATTTCGTGCAGAGCACTTGAAAAAAAATCTTGATTGGAAAAAATGGTCGCCTTGGTTTGATTTTTATTATTAATAGGAGCACGATAAAAGGGTTCGTTAGCGCCGGGCGATAACTCTACCTGTATCGAACTAAACTCCTCGTTAAAGGCATCTGCTAACTGATAGACGCAAGGCTCTGACATCGCTAACTGAAATGCTCTTCCAATTGTTGTTTAGTTAGTAGAAAAACACCATCGCCACCGCGTTCAAACTCTAACCAAGTAAAGGGAACTTGAGAAAACTGTTCTTGCAGAGCCGGCCAACTGTTACCGACTTCTACAATTAATACACCATGCTCAGTTAAGAACTCCGCAGCTTGCTGAAGGATCTTACGAGTAAGTTCTAAACCATCACTGCCAGAACCTAAACCAATTTCTGGTTCATGAAAAAACTCAGCAGGCATATCTGATAAATCGTCTTCATCAACATAAGGTGGGTTAGAAACAATTAAATCAAACTTCATGTCTCGCATAGCTGAGAATATATCTGACTCAAGTGCTTGAACTCTAGGATAAAAACCTGCCTGATCGATATTTTGCTGGGCCACTTGCAAAGCATCAACTGAAATGTCTGAAACAACCACTTCTGAATCAGGCATATAAGCGGCGCAAGCTATTCCAATACAACCGCTACCACAACACAGATCCAATATTCGAGGTTCGTCAGAAATCAACCATGGGTTAAACTGAGCTTCTACTAATTCAGCGATAGGAGAACGCGGCACTAATACCCGCTCATCAACATAAAACTCAATGCCGGCAAAATAGCCTTTGTTGGTAATGTAGGCCAGCGGCTTGCGCTCTTCTATTCTAGACTTAATCGCGCTTGCTATATGTTCTCTTTCTTCTTGTAATAGCCTTGCTTCGAACATAACCACGGGATAATCATTGGGCAGTTCTAACATTTGTAATACTATTGCTACTGCCTCATCCCAAGCATTATCAGTACCATGACCAAAAAATAGCTCTGACTTTTCAAATTCACTTGCAGCAAAGCGGATAAAGTCTGTAATGGTTTTTAAATTTTTTGCGGCGTTTTGATATTTATCCATCGGCTTCTCATTGACTCAGGTATTTGCGACTCCGCTAAATACACTAAGAGCGCTCATCAAGCAGTTGTTTCATTCGATTATACACCAGTTCGGTCAAGTTATGACGATCGGCAGAGCTATATTCTTTACAATCAATCGCTTCACCAATCTTAATCTTAACCTTTTGCCCAAGCCGCATTTTTAACCATTTTTTATTAGGTAATATATGTTGTATGTCCTGCATTACAATGGGAATAATAATTGCGTTAGTATCAATGGCTAATCGAATACCACCCTTTTTCAGAGGTTTTAAAGAACCATCTTCAGAACGAGTCCCTTCAGGAAACATCCATATCCTAATGCCACTTTTCATTTTTTCATGGGCAAACTTCAAATCTTCAATCGCTTGAGATCGATTTTGTCTATCGATGGAGAGAAATTCGCCAGATTTTAAAGCTCTTGATAAAATAGGGATTTTAAATAGCTCTTTTTTTGCAATCATCCGAATTGAACCTGGAATGGATGCAAAAGCTAATGGAATATCATAGGCACAAGCATGGTTACACATCAAAATTACAGCTCTATCCTTTGGAATTTGTGATTCTAAATCGCCTATAAGTTCCCAATCAACTTTTGCAGAATTAATGATTCTAGTTCCCCACTGAGTAGTAACTCCATCAATCTTCTGGCGAGATTTTGTTATATTATTCCTATGAAGAAAAACACCATGAAATACAGTTTTGATAGAACCTACAAAGGTAACCCAGAATGAATAAATCAAAATTGGAATTATTCTAAATTTTGAAGCGGAAGGATTTAATACTGGCTTTTGCAAAAGGTTTATTCTTTTATTCTTGATGCATCATGCTAACTTCAATAACTAAAAATATCCAGTGTCTAAAGCGAACTATCGATGTTCGCAGGACTGGTAAACGACAATAGCTTAACGCCTCGTTCAGATATTTCTAATTCTGCGACGGCAGCTGTTGGGAAATAACGACCTTGCCCTGGCAGCCAAGCTTCTAATAAATTAACCACCAATGGCATATGACTAACCAATAAAATCGATGAATACTCTAAGGCCTCGAAGTAACTGGTAGCTATTCTAGGATCAGATTCTGGCTTTAAAAGATTTTCATCTAATCTTATGTATTGAGACTTAGTAACGCTCTCTATTTCATTGGCTGTTTGTTGCGCTCTTAATAATGGACTGACCAGCATTGCCTGAAAAGACTGCCTCGAACTTAACCATTGCGCCATAGCACCAGCTTCTGCTATACCTGTATCTGACAGTTGCCTTTGCCCACTGATCAATGGGGCATCACCATGACGCATGATTCTTATAATCATTAACTAGCTTGTAACTCTTGATTAAAGTTTTGGATAGTTTCAATAGCACCGCCTTTTAATCTTGGACCAAATTGAGTTACTAAATAAGAAGAGCAAAAGCTAGCTAGTTTACCGCAATTTGCTGCAGAATAGCCTTGAGTTAAAGCATACAAAAAAGCCCCTGCAAACATATCACCAGCGCCGTTACTATCAATTGCTTTAACCTCAAAAGCATCAATTTGATGTAACTCTTTACCATCAAAATAAACTGCACCACGCTCTCCTAAAGTAATCACTACTTGCTGGGCTAAACTCTTAAGCTGCTCTAGAGCTTCAGAATAACTACTCGTTTGAGTGAATTCTAACGCTTCATCCTCATTACAGAATAGGAGCTCAACACCGCCATCTAAAACCTGCTCAATTTGCGGCTTAAAGAACTTAACCATATTAGGATCCGACAAGGTGTAAGCAATCTTAGCGCCTTTTTCTCGCGCAATTTCTTTAGCTTTAAGAGCCGTTTTATGATTTGATTCACTGGTAACTAAATAGCCTTCAATATATAAAAATTCACTATTAGCTAGAGCCTCTGTATCAAGATCATCAGCTTGCTGCTCGCTACTAATACCCAAATAAGTATTCATAGTTCTATCGGCATCCGGGGTCACCATCACTAAACATTTGCCGGTAATACCAGTGTTATCTTTTAAAGTGGCAATATTATTATCAACGCCTGCTTGATTTAGGTCTGATGCATAAAACTGCCCAGCCTCATCATTTGCAACTTTACAACAGTGATAACCCTTGCCGCCTAATTGAGCTAAAGCAAAAATACTATTAGCGGCCGAGCCTCCTGATGCTCTGTGATGAGCTTTGCCATGAAGTTCTGACAACAAATAGTCATGTCGTTCTTCTTCAACAAGGGTCATCACTCCTTTTTCTATTGAAAGGCGATCTAATTCTTTAGCAGTAATTTCAATTTCAACATCCACTAAGGCATTGCCTAAAGAGAAAACGTGGTATTTTTGATTCATGCTTTTTTCTGTCCGATAAACATCGTTTGGTTTAAAGCGATTATGCTATAATTATCGCCAATTATGAATCATTAGCCAAACTTTTTACTATGGCAGCTTTATTTGTGGATCAATTAACGGTGATTGACTTCGCCTACTTTGATATTGAACGGGGTATTGTTGGAGAAAGCTGGATCGTCGATATAGTGCTGCATGGCGACCTGGATGAACAAGGAATGGTTTTTGATTTTGGCGATGTCAAAAAGCAAATCAAGATCGCTATCGATAATTCCGTTGATCACAAATTCGTAGTGCCAGCAAATTATGAAAATTTCAATAGAAGCCAAGAAAGCGATTCACTACTTCTTGAAATTAAAGATCAAAATAATCGCTGGTATAGACACCAGTCTCCTCCGGAAGCTGTAGTTTTGCTTGATACTCAAACGGTAACCATGGATGCTGTTTCGGAAGTTTTAATTGAAGCTTGTAAAGAAGTAGTTCCAACAAATGTCACTAAGATTGAACTTAATCTATCCACTGAAGCTATTGATGGTGCCTATTACCACTATGCTCATGGATTAAAGAAGCATTTGGGCGACTGTCAGCGTATTGCTCATGGCCATCGTTCGCAAATTCAAATATTCAAAGACAATATCAGAAGTGCTGATTTAGAAAAAATCTGGGCAGAGAAATGGACTGATATTTATATTGCTACGGAAGAAGATTTAACTAAAGAAATAACTATTGAAGGGAAAGACTACTACCACTTTGATTACCATAGCGAACAAGGCTTCTTTGCTTTGACCATTGCCAAAGATAATTGTCACTTGATGAAGAATGATTCCACGGTTGAGTTAATTGCCAATCATATTGCAAAACAAATAAAACTTTTAGAACCTAACTCAGAAATAACAGTTAAAGCCTTTGAGGGTGTTGATAAAGGCGCTATTGCTAGCGCCTAATATTGCCTAAAGTTTGAACTCGGTCCAAACAGGAGCATGATCAGAAGGACGCTCCATTCCACGTATTTCGTAATCTATATCAGATGCTACAACTCTTTGATTTAGCCATTCGCAAGCAAATACAGAATCAATTCGTAATCCCCGTTTTGGCTCTCTATCAAAACCTTTCGAACGATAATCAAACCAGCTAAATTTGTCATCAACCTCAGGATTAATGGTGCGGTAAGTATCAATCAAACCTTTTGACATCATAGTTGCCAACCACTCTCTTTCCTCAGGTAAGAAACTCGACTTGCCTTCTCTTAGCCAACGCTTTCGGTTGGGCTCACCAATTCCTATGTCCATGTCCGTCGGTGAAATATTGATATCGCCTAATACGATAGTACGAGTATTAAAATCATGTTGATCTAAATATTGATTTAAATCCGCATAAAACTTTTCTTTGTAAGGAAATTTTGTTGGGTGGGAGCGATTCTCTCCTTGTGGAAAATAACCATTAAGAACTTTTAATTTTTCGTCACCGTATTGGTAGCTTGTAATGATCATTCTACGCTGCGCATCATCTGGATCGTTTGGGAAGCCCTTCTCAACCTGAATCGGCTTTTGCTTACTAAAAGTTGCTACTCCATAGTGTGCTTTGCCGCCATGTATATCCATGTGGTACCCCAGATGTTTGTAGTCGTCAAATGGAAACATATCATCATGTACTTTAGTTTCCTGTAAACAAATAATATCAGGATCATGTTTTTCTACTAAGGCTTCAATTTGATGAACGCGAGTTCTTACACTATTAATGTTAAAGGTTACTATTTTCATGAATCTATATTTAACCAGCTTTTTAATAATTCGTTAGGACTGCCGTTACTATAACTGATATAGGCAGTATCATCTTCTGCTTTCGCAAGCTTTAGATTATATTTCATCAATTCATCTCGCCTAAAGCCCAAAATCTCAACTGTTTCACCAGCTTGCATCATGCTTAAATTTTGCTCAATATTCGAAGAGTTAATTTTTAAACCATGAAAACTGATCAGCTGATCTCCCGCTGAGATACCAGAATCGCTTGCAGAGCTATTTAGGTAAACATTTTTCACCTTTATCCCCAGCGCTGCACTAGTGTACTCAATCCCTAACCCTACTTTTGTTTTTGCGGCCTTAAACTCTTCTGAAAAACCACCTCGGTCAGTTTTTTTTGTTCTGGCTTGATAATTAAGCTTAAGACCAAGCGCAGCAAGTGGAGTTTCAAGGTCTAACTCTTCGGTAGAATATAAAGCTTTATCAAAAAATTCCATGATACCTTTTTGGTTTTCTGCACCACAAAGCTCTAGAACATAATTTTGAATAGTATCATTTTCAATACCTATGCCTTTGGCCCCAAAGTTAAACCATAGATACTGCATTACATCTTGCAGTGTTTGTTTGTGAGCAGTTTTCTGCCGAATTAAAAAGTCCAAACAAAAAGCAATTAAGGCGCCTTTAGTGTAATAACTAATTACGGCATTTGGCGCATTCTCATCTTGCTTATAATACTTAGTCCAGGCATTAAAACTTGAGTCTGTAACTGATTGGATCAACCGTCCTTTTGAACGCCTTACAGAAGTTATAGTCTTAGCGAGTGCCGTTAAATAATTTTCAGGGCTAATAACACCTGCTTGTACGCAAGCCAAGCTATCGTAATAAGAAGTGATCCCTTCAAAAGCCCATAGCAGATCTGTATAGGATTCTTGTTCTGTAACGTAGGGCACAAAAGCACTTGGTTTTATGCGCTTAATATTCCAAGTATGGAAATATTCATGGGAACATAAATCTAAAAACGTCTGATAATTTTTTTTAACTTTATCCGGGTTATCGAATAGCAAAGGCAAATCTTCACGACTACAGTGCAAAGCGGTTGAGTTTCGATGCTCCAAACCACCAAAACCATTACCTAAAACATAAGTCATAAAAACATACCGATTCATGGGCGCAGGTTCAGCAAAAAATCGAATATGATGCTCGCAAATTTTGATCAGATCATTTTTTAATCGTTCAGAATCGAGCTTCCCAAAACGTCCAGTTAACACCATGTGATGCGGAACGCCACAAGCATCAAAATTGATAACTTCAAAGTCAGCCATCTCTACAGGACAGTCAATTAGTTCATCATAACTATTAGCTTGATAAACTCCGAATTGGAATTCTTTAGTACCACCTGTGATTTCTAAACCAGTAGCCACGCGCCAGTTTTTAAACTGCTCACCATCCGGTTTAATAATCTCAACTTGATGGACGGATTCTTCTTGCCCCTTAACAGCTAAGAAAACACTAGTGCCATTAAAAAATCCATGCGTTTGATCCAAGTGCGCACCGCGAACCGACAAGTCCCATGCATACACTTGATAAGTGATGATTAACTCCCCATCGCATGGCTCAAATTCCCAAGTTGACTTATCCAGTTGTTTATAGGGGATTTTTTTACCATTTCCTTCCGCACTAATCCACTGAAGATGTTTAGCAAAATCACGGATCATGTAACTACCAGGTATCCAATTGGGCAAATGACAAACCTGACCGCTGGGAGTAGGACTTGAAATGGTGAGAGTTACTTCAAATAAGTGAGCATTTGGATTGATCGCTTTGATCTGATAGTGAATCATTAACTTGGTTCCATTTTACGGTGAACAACAGTGTAAATGTATTGAGCTATAAATAAACCTAGCAATATAAATCCTGCTAAACTGATATATTGCATTGGCAAAGTATAGGATAGAGTTAATGAAATGATTGCAAATAGGCACCCTAACAACCACCGATGGTAAATCCCCTTTGTATCATGCAATTCTTTCTGACTGAGTCTTAAAGCGTCCTTTCTTCCAATAGCTACTCGATACAAAGCCGCTACAATTATAGACATTAATAAAAACCCTGCTGCGTATAGAGCAAAAAAGTGCCGTGCATCCATATCTGTTTCAATAGTAAAGTTGAAGGACAAGGCTCCGTCAGTTAAGAAGTCAAACATACTTTCGAATATCATTCTTAAAGGAAAAATATAAATTAAAAGTGCAAAAAGCAGGCTCGTACTTAGATATATGCTGGTTTTAGTTTCAATCCCATAACGTCTGCTCCAACGGCGATGATCTAACCAAAAAATCATTAAGATTAAAAAACTAAGAAATAAAGCAGGGACCGAATTAAGGCTCTCTTTAAGCTCAGTAAAAGAGGTTGGAAGAGTATCCTGCGAAATTGCCAGAAACGTTAACACAAAAGCAAAACCAGCATCTATTAAAGTGTCTAATCGAGTGGTTTCTAACCCTCGCATACGAAAACCATCTTCTGTAGGAAGCTTGGCTAACTCCGACTCTTCCCAACTAATTTCGGAAGTAATTTGCTTTACCATGTTTGGTTATTTTTTAATTTTTGAATAGCTATAAAATAACATTATCTTCAACAGTATGCTAACTAGCTAAAGTTATAATGTAATAAATATAAAAAAGGGCTCACCTTTCGATGAGCCCTTTTTATAGAAGAAGCACTTAGCTATAAATTAACAATGCTGTTATTTATTCTCTTCTTCGTCAGCTTGTTTTAAATCGCCTGTTTTAACCCAGCGACCGTCACTTAAAACTAATACATCATCTACCTTATTATTTTCATCATAGCTGACTTTAACTTGCATCTCGCCACCTTCGCCAATAGCACCTTCCAATGGGCTTGTTACAAGTTCGGACAAACCTAAAGTTCCAACAGCTGCTAACGCGTATAAGAAACCTTTACCAGCTTTTGAACCAGCACTATTACCTTGGATAAATTTGAATAGGTCAGTTGTCTTTCCATCTTCATTCTTTTCTGTAAATACAGGAGAACCCAGCTCAGAAACAACTTTAAACCTGTCAGTACCTACTTCTAATACGGATAGATCTTTTTTGGTTTCGCCTGACGTTGCTTGAACTACTGAACAACCAGAGATAATGGCAGCTTGAATTAGTAAAGCCAAAATAACAATAATTTTTTTCATCTTATTAACCAGTAAATTTAGAGGTGTGGGATTATACAAACAAATGCTTGTATGGATAAACTTTTTATAATTAAAACGTAAAAAAAAAGCTCACTAAATAGTGAGCTTTTTTAAATAAGCGCTTGGCGATGACCTACTCTCACATGGGGAAGCCCCACACTACCATCGGCGATGAGTCGTTTCACTTCTGAGTTCGGCAAGGGATCAGGTGGTTCCAACTCTCTATGGTCGCCAA
>NZ_WKJC01000011.1 GCF_009674675.1 Kangiella sp. HZ709 | reverse complement strand
CATCATCACCGATGCTGATGGCGACACGGACATCGCGACCGTAACCATTACGGTGACGGCGGTGGATGACACGCCAACGGCGAACGATGACAGCAATACGGTGGCAGAAGACGGCTCGATTACCGGCGCTTCGGTTGCGGGTAACGACACCTTAGGCGGTGACGGCGGCGACTTAGCGACCGCGTTCAGCTTGGATACCGACGTGTCTAACGGCACCTTGACCTTCAATGCTGACGGCAGTTACGACTACAGCCCGGATGCTAACTTCAACGGCACCGACAGCTTCACTTACATCATCACCGATGATGATGGCGACAC
>NZ_WKJC01000010.1 GCF_009674675.1 Kangiella sp. HZ709 | reverse complement strand
CCGCAACCGAAGCGCCGGTAATCGAGCCGTCTTCTGCCACAGTATTGCTGTCAGCGGTCGCCGTTGGCGTGTCATCCACCGCCGTCACCGTAATGGTTACGGTCGCGATGTCCGTGTCGCCATCAGCATCGGTGATGATGTAAGTGAAGCTGTCGGTGCCGTTGAAGTTCGCATCCGGGCTGTAGTCGTAACTGCCGACAGCATTGAAGGTCAAGGTGCCGTTAGACACGTCGGTATCCAAGCTGAACGCGGTCGCTAAGTCGCCGCCGTCACCGCCTAAGGTGTCGTTACCCGCAACCGAAGAGCCGGTAATCGAGC